>NZ_JAPMLT010000009.1 GCF_026410385.1 Tumebacillus lacus | reverse complement strand
AGAGATGGTACGGCCAATACAGCTTGCCAGCCGCGCCGTACATCGTGCCGCAGGGCACGGATCTCGCCGCCTACGGACGCACGCACGGAGGACTGGATCGCAAGTCGGACGTGTTTTTGAAAAACGGATACATCATCGTCAAGTTCAACATCGAGACGATCCGCAACAAAGACACGGACCACCCTTACCTTCAATACATCTACGCGCCGCTGAACAATCAATGGCGGATGGAAGGTTTTACCCCCGGCTACACCGATCCGTATGGTCGTTTCTTCGCGACGGAGGACGGCGATGTGATGTTTTACGATGCCGACCGTTCGTCGCGGGATGATTTTGATTCGAATCAAACGCATTAAAGGACTCAAACTTCCAAACGTTGTCTCCGTACCCAATCGGCGATAACGTTTTTTTCTTACGTGCTACAAAGTGTTACAGCTTTACGCTATACTATTTATAATCTGATGAAGGAACACATCGAGGTGAAAGTGATGCTGCTCGAAGTGGATATTGAGGAACGAAACCGATTAATTGGCAAAAATTTGAGAAAATATAGATTGTTGAAGGGCATGACGCAGGACGAGCTGGCCGAGGGGCTGTGCTCGGTGAGTCAACTCAGCAAGGTGGAGAACGGCAAGACGTACGGCAACCGGACGTTGCTCCGGCAGATGGCGCAGCGGCTCGGGGTGAGCGTGGAGCGCATCGAGGCGGTCGATCCGTTGCTGGAGGAGATGACGGAGTCGCTCCGATTGGCGAAGGATGCCACGGTAACGAACAACTACCCGATGGCGATCGAACTGGTTCGCGAGGTGGCGGTGAAGAGCCGGGAGTTCGGCTATCCGGATCTGCTGATCGAAGCGGTGTTGCAGCAGTGCAGGTTGTTGGTGTTGATGCGCGACTATCAGGCGGCGATCCGGTTGGCGGCCGACAGTTTGGCGGAGGGCATTGCCCAAAAGAAGGTGCAGGAGGTCCGGTTGCAGTATGAACTGGGCCAAGCTTATCAGATGGCAGGCAATGTGATCGCCGCGTATGACGCATATACGCGGGCGGATGAGAGCTTTGATTCGTCGGAGGAAGCGCATGATGACGATGTGTTGCTGCCCATTTTGTTCAATTTGGCGCAGTGTCATTTCTTTATGCGCAACTACCGCACGGCGTTGCGCTATGCGGAAAAGGCGGAGCTTTATGCGACGCGGCTGACCAAGTATATGTTTCGCATCCGCTTGACCTATATGAAGGCCGGATATCTCGACATGCTCGGGGAGTCGGAAAAGGCGGAAGGGATCTACCTGGAAACGTTGCGCGAGGTGAAGGACAACAAACTGCTGTTTGATGAAGCGTTGATCCTCAACTCCTTGGCGATGCTCTATAAAAAACGCCGCGAGTTTGGTCAAGCGGTGACGCATTTGCGGCGGTCGATCCAATTGCTGGAGTTGCTGCAGGACGATCAATATCTGTGCAACGCGTATCTGGACGGAGCTGCGATTCATCTCGAGATGCAGGAATTTTCCACTTCGCACGAATATGTTGACAAGGCCTTTGAAGTTGGGCGTAAAATGGGATTGAACACGTATCGTGAGAAAGCCAAGGTCTTGCACCTGCACGGTCAACTCAAGCGTGCTCAAGGTGATTTTGCAGGCTATGCGGAAGACTTGGAGCAGGCTTTGGCGATCTTGGACCAACATCACGTCTTGCTGGAGGCGCATGAGTTGGCGGTCGAGATGGCGGAGGCATTTGACGAAGCGGGGGACTCCCGCGCTTTGGAGATGTATCGCAAGGCGACGGCGTATCACAAGCGGAGTTTGGAATTTGGGATGAGGAGATGAGAGGGATGAAAAAAGCAGCTGGATTTGCTTTCGCAGCTTGTGTGCTGGCGATGGCGCTGGGGATCTTTGCAAACGTGTCGGAGCAGGCGGTCGTACAACCGCCGACACCGACGGTGATCAGCACTTCTGTTATCTAAGCGATCATGCGAATCGAAAGTCCGCTTCTTAATGAAGTGGACTTTTTTTATGGCTGAATAAAAGCATAAGAAAGAGATAAGAAATGAGAGGGGTACGAGTCGTGTTGAAGGGGACTTTGGGATGATACTTGATGAGTGGGTGATGGTCTTTTTCGGGCTGCTGAGCGCGTGCATGCTGATCTATGTCGGTTTGATGCGGCGGCAACAGTTGCGAGTGTTTTATACGGTGGCGATCTCCGCCGACTTTTATTCAGGGATTGCGAATATCATCGGCATCTCGTATGGGTTTTGGCAGCATCCGGTGCGTTGGTTTCCGAGTATTTTCAAAACTTCAATCGTCTATGATCTGCTGTTTTTTCCGGCGACGGTGGTGTTGTGGATCGCGTTGATGCCGAAAAAGCGCAGTTGGAAGATCGTGTATACGCTGGTGTACAGTGTGGTGCTCTGCCTGTTGGAGTGGCTGTTGGAGCGACAGACCAAACTGATCGATTATGGACACGGCTGGGCGATCTACAAGACGTTTTTGTTGTATTTGATGACGTATTTGATTTTCTATGGATTGTACCGATGGTTGATCAAGGAGCCGTTGTATTCACGGGACAAATAGAAGATGGGAATGTGGTATGATGTTGGCTGTAAGGGGAGGTTGACATGTGGATGAGAGCCGATTATGTGCGTTTGGAAACGGATGAGGAAAAAGCGTATTATCAGCCGCCGGCACGGGTGACGGATGAGGTCAATCCGGAGGTCGGGCGGTTTTTGGCGTTGTTGCGGGAGAGGTCCGCACCGTTTCGCCCGCTGACCGGGTGGAAGGTCGGGCGTGAGGACCTGCGCGCGGCGGCGGACGTGTTTGCGGCGACGGCCCGGGAGGTATTTCGGGTGCGGTTGTCGGTGGAGGATGAAGATCCGACGCATGTGGATGCGTTTGTTAATACATATCTGTTGGCGGATGAACTGCGTCCGCTGTTTGACGGGGCG
The DNA here is from genome assembly GCF_026410385.1 of Tumebacillus lacus. GTDB lineage: Bacteria > Bacillota > Bacilli > Tumebacillales > Tumebacillaceae > Tumebacillus > Tumebacillus lacus. Next base: position 174,432 of record NZ_JAPMLT010000009.1, on the reverse strand, counting down.
CGAGTGAAGGAGAAACTGGCCGACCGCGAGTATGAGCGGTTTGCCAAGGTGCTGCGCGAGGCGGCGATGCCGGCGGAGGAGAGCCTGTATTATTTTCTCGGCGCGTACTGGGGTGAGTGGCTGGTGCAACATCGCGGGGCGGTGTGGATGATGCATCCGCCGTTGCAGCCGTTGCAGGCGTTTCCCGATATGATCACGGCCAACGGGACGGTCGGGCTGCTGCCTTTTTCGCAGGCGGCGCGCAAACTGGCCGATCCGGTCGGCGACACGCTGGCGTATAAGGCGGAGACGTTTGAGAAGGAGTATCTGCCGCCGTTCCCGCTGATCGCGACGCTGGCCGACCGGCAGGAGGCGACGCTGAGTTTGATGCCACAGAAGGTGCGGCAGGCGTTGGCACAGGCCAAGCGAGGGGAGGCACAGCAGGCGATGATCGGGCTGGCCGAGGCGCATGAGGAGCAACCGGACAATCTGCTGGTGCTGGGGCTGTTGCAGCAGGTGGCGTGGGAGTCGGAGCAGTGGGAAGTGGCGCATCAGTCGCTGACGTCGATGCTCCGCCAGCACCCGCATGCGCGGACGTTTTATAATCTCGGCGTGTTCTATGCCCAGTTTGAACTGCTGGAGGAGGCGGTGGAGGCGATGCGTCAGGCGGTGCTGCTTCACCCGCATTACGGGCGGGCCAAACTGACGATGTCGGCGCTGCTGGCGGAGAAGGGCGACACGGGGTTGGCGAAAGCGATTTTGCAGGAACTGTTGACGGAGGCGTATGATTCGGCGATTCAGGAAGAGGCGCAGACGTTGCTGTTGCAGGTGGAGGACATCGAGCGAAGCGGGCGATGAGGAGAATCGTTTTTCTCTGAATTTGGTACGCTAGGGGCAGACGCTTTTCGAGTGAGGAGGTCTGTCGCCGATGAGGGGAACAAAGCGTGTGCTCTGCGGGTTGATGGCGGCGTGCTGGCTGGCGGGCACGATGCCCGCAGCGGCGGCCAGACCGGAGATAGCAGGGCTGCAAGTGCCGGTGATGTGTCAAAAGCCGGAGCTGTACAACGGCTGTGAGGTGACGTCGCTGGCGATGATGTTGCGGCATGCGGGTCAGCCGGTGAGCAAGATGGAACTGGCCGCACAGCTGCGCAAGGATCTGACGCCGGAAGTGCGCGACGGACAAGGGCGCACGCTGTCGTGGGGCGATCCGAATCGCGGGTTTGTCGGCGATATCACGGGACGTTTGCGCGGGTACGGCGTGTATCACGGGCCGGTGCGCGATCTGTTGGAGGCGAGGATGCCGGGAAAGGCGGTCGATCTGACCGGCAGTCCGTTTGAGACGCTGCTCGATACGGTGGCGGCGGGACGGCCGGTGGTGGTGTGGACGACGACGCAGTTTCGCGTGCCGGCGGCGTGGGTGTATTGGCGCGGTCCGGACGGGACGGTCAAGGCGACGTTCAGCGAGCACGCGGTGTTGCTGGTCGGCTACGGGCCGCAGACGGTGACGGTGAACGATCCGCTGACGTGCTCGGTGCGGCAGGTGGATCGGGCGAGTTTTCGACGCAGTTGGGAAGGGATGGGTGCACAGGCGGTGACGTATCGGTAACGGTCTGGTATCCTATCTCTGAAGGAGATGGAAAAGATGACATCGTTTGCTACATATAATCTGCCTGCTTATCAACTGGCCGCTCTGGAGCGGGCGGGCATCGCGTCGCCGACGCCGGTGCAGGATCAGGCGATCCCGAAAATACAGGAAGGCCGCGACGTGGTCTCGCAGGCTCCGACCGGGTCGGGCAAGACGCTCGCGTATCTGTTGCCGCTGATCCAGCGCATCGACCCGGACAAGCGGGATCTGCAAGTGTTGATCCTGGCACCGAGCCGCGAGCTCGCGGTGCAGATCGAGGCGGAGGCGCGCCGGTATACGGAAGGCAGTGAGGTCCGCACGCAGGCGTTGCCGGGCGGGGCGAACATCGACCGTCAGATCGAGAAACTGCGGGAAAAGCCCCATCTCGTGGTGGCGACGCCAGGGCGTCTGCTGGAGATCATCAAGCGCAAGAAGATCAAGGTGCATGAGGTGAAGTCGATCACGGTCGATGAGGTCGATCAGATGATCGAGCTCGGCTTTGTCGAGGATGTGGAGACGATCATCAACTCGACGCTGCGTGACCGCCAGTTGCTGTTCTTCTCGGCGACGGTGTCGGCGGAGGCGAAGAAGATCGCGCTGAAATGGATGCGTCATCCGGTCGAGGTGAAGGCGGGCCTTGGCGAGCATTCCGGGCGGATCGAGCACGTGTGGTTCGGCACGGGCAAGCAGGACAAGGCGGACACGCTGCGCCGCCTGGTGCGGGCGTATGACGCGAAGAAGGCGATTGTGTTTGTGAATGAGCCGGATCGCGTGTGGTGGCTGGTGCATGAGATGCGCAAGCTCGGACTGACGGCGGAAGGGCTGCACGGCGAAGCGGCGAAGATCCAGCGCGAACAGGCGATGAACGGATTTCGCGACGGGAAGTTTGAGCTGCTGATCGCAAGCGATCTGGCCGCACGGGGCATCGATGTGGAGGGCGTGACGCACGTGTTCCACTTCGACCCGGCGGCCGATGTGGATGCGTATGTGCACCGCTCCGGCCGCACGGGACGCGGCACGCAGTCGGGCACGTCGGTGTCGATTGTCGCGCCGGAGGAGAAGTTTATCCTGCGCAAGTTCGAAAAGGCGCTCGACATCAAGATCTGGGCCAAGCAGATCGACCAAGGCAAGATCACGAAAAAGCGCATCCCGTCCCCGACCGCAAAGGAAGCGCCGAAGTCGAAGCAAAAGGCAAAGGCGTCCTCGAAGTCGAAGGGGAAGCCGAAGAAGTAGGAAAAGAAACGCCTCCTTGTGAGGCGTTTTTTTGATAGAATAGAGGGAGAGTTTTATTTCGTGTGTCGAATAGATGGGAGACTCGGTTCGATGAATCCTGCCATTTCCTATAAAATGCTCTGGCTGATCTGTCTCGCGCATCTGATCAATGATGCGGTGACGGCGATTGTGCCGGGGTTGTTGCCGGTGTTTCAGGAGTCGATGGATCTGAATTACGCACAGCTTGGCGTGATCGTGCTGGTGTCGACGATTGCGGCGACGTTGTTGCAGCCGTTTATCGGGATCGTCGCCGATCAGAAGCCGATGCCGTACCTTCTGCCGTTCGGGGCGGCGCTGACTTGTGTCGGTGTGGTCGGGCTGTCGGTGACGGAGAGCTACGGGTCGCTGTTGACGATGGCTGGTCTCATCGGCATCGGCTCGGCTGTGTTTCACCCGGAAGCCTCCCGGGCGGCGAGCATGGCGGCCGGGCCGAAGAAGGGGCTCGGGCAGTCGATTTTTCAGATCGGGGGCAATTTTGGTCAGTCCATCGGCCCGCTGATGATCGCGTGGGTGTTTCTCCCGTTCGGCCAGCAAGGTGCGCTGGGATTTGCCGTGTTGCCGCTGCTCGCCATCGTGACCTTGCTGGTCATCGCCCGCTGGTACCTGGCGACGACAGCCGCCTCCCGTGCGGCGAAGAAGATGGCAGCCGCTGTCACAGCCGCTCCTGCCAGGTACGGCGCGTTGACGCTGCTCGTGGTCGTGGTGGTGCTGCGCTCGTGGATTCAGAGCGGGGTGGCGAGCTTTCTGCCGCTCTATCTGATCAACGACCTCGGCTACAGCGTGGAGACGGCGCAGTATTTCACGTTTCTGTTTCTGTTTGCAGGCGTGATCGGCACGTTTGTCGGCGGGATGATGTCCGACTATGTGTCGCGCAAAAAGATCGTGTTGTTTGCGATGTGGGGATCGATTCCGTTCACGCTGTTGATGCCTCACTTGGACGGGCTGTGGCTGTACGTCGATGTGTTTCTCGTCGGGCTGATCTCCCTGTCCTCCTTTGCGGTGACGGTGGTGTACGCCCAACAGCTCGTGCCGGGCAAAATCGGCTTTGTCTCCGGCCTCGTGATCGGCTTTGCCGTCGGTGCAGGCGGCGTCGGTGCGTCGTTCATGGGGATGTTTGCCGATCAGCTCGGCATCGTGCGCGTGATCGAAGGGCTGGCGTTGTTCCCTGTGCTCGGCGTGTTGCTCGGCTGGTGGCTGCCGGGCATGGCCTCGAAACCGGCTCCGCTCCAAGCGACGGGGACGTTGGCGAACTGAAGATTTGGTGAATGGGAAAAGACGCTGAAAAGGCGTCTTTTTCCTTACTTTTTTCTGTCGAAATACGATAGAATCAGTAGGGTATGAGAGGATGGGAGGGAAGTGTCCGTGCGGGATGCTTTGCATGATTTTCATGAGCGAATGAAAAATATCGCCGGGTTCTGGCCGCTGTTTCGGCTGCGCGAGTTGCGGAAGTATCAGGAGTTCGATCTGCTCGCGCTCGGCGTCGGCGTCCTCCTGCTGATCTTGGAGCATATGCTGGTCGGGCGTCTGGAGTCGGATCACAACGACGTCGCCCGGTTTTTGCAAAAGACGATTGAGGAGAGCTACGGTCAACGCCTCGGCGAAGAGGAGGCGCGCGATCTGGCCGCGTATCTGCTGGCTGCGCTGCGCAACGACGGACGGGCGTTTGAGTTTACCTATAAAAATTTGCAGACCAATGAAGATGACAGACACGTGTTTCATCTGATCGAAAACGGCACCTATCACGTCGCCTCCGGGCAGATCCGCTTTAAACTGTCGGACGGCGGGCTGGATCTGCTGTTCAAGACGCGGGAGATGTACAAGGAACTGCGGATCACGATCTCGCAGATCCTGCTCCGTCAGCAGATCGAGAAGGGCGTGTTCGAAGATGCGATGAGCACCGTCGCCGCGCTCGGCCTCGATGTGCGCCAGTTGCGCGAGGAGATCGAACGGATGAAGATGTCGATCAAGCGCGACGTGTCGCAGTTTTCGTTGCCCAAATATGAAGCGATGCTCTCGGCGATCCGCGAGCAATTTCAAAAGGAAAAGCAGATGTTCGACGAGCTGAACAATCTGCTGCGCGAGACGCGCGACAACTACGAAGCGCGTCGCGAGGGCGAGCAGGAGCAGCGGGCGTTGAACCAACTGGTGGAACTGGCGCAGCGGCTGAACACGGTCATCAACCTGCACAACAAACTGCTGGCCGACAAGCTCGACCTGCAGGAGATGGTGCTGGAGGCGCTGGAGGAAGGCATCGTGTCGGGATTCCGGTCGAAGGTCAATTTTGAGCGGGAGTTTCTCGACCCGGTCCTTCGCGAGCAGACGTCGCTCGACAATGTGAAGCGGCTGATCGAGCCGCTGTTCTCGCTGAACATCCGCAAGCGGTTTAACATCCACCGGGCGTTTGCCCCGCAGGTCGTGCAGGTGCAACTGGAGGAGACGGAAAAGGTCGAGCCGGACCTGCCGACGGAGGAGACGGAGACGTCGCCGGATGATCCGAAGGTGAAATATAAACAGATTCGCGATGGGCGATTTACCGATTATCTCAAGATGGTGTTCGAGCCGATGCTGTCCGAGCAGACGCTGACGTTGCATGAGATGCTGCAAGCTTTGCCGCCGGAGCGGCTGTATGACGTGGTGAATGCGCGGGATTTCTATCCGTTCCTCGTGCAGTTGCATCAGATGAGCCCGGTCAATTTCCAGATGGATCAGGAGACGCGGGCGAAGATTCTGGACTCGGATGAGACGAATCTGCCTTATCTGCTCGTGCAACTGTTGAACGAGATGCCGGAGCTGGAGGTGCTCGGCACGGTCGAGATCTCGGTGGCGCACGGCGATCCGCCGCAGACGCTGCAACTGGCGGACGAGGCAGGCTGGACGGTGTCGAACTTCCGATTCTATAAGGAGGGGCTGTATGTATAGCAAAGAGAGCGTCGAGCGCGCCCTGCAACTGTTCATTCGCCTGTTGGAGAAAGGCGAGACGGATGAGAAGGATCGCGATCTCGTATTTGCCTATAAAGAAGACCCCGCCGCGCAGGAGATCGTTGCGCAGATGATCGAGAAAGAGGCGGGGATCAAGATCCTCGGCGTCGGTGATAAATTGTACGTCACGCCGCATCTGGACAATCGCGTGTTCGGGTATACGAACGATGAACTGCGTGTAAAACTCGGCCTCCGAAGCGACAATGTGCCGATGGGGTTGAAGTTGTATCTGTGCTATTTTGTGATCCTCGCAACGCTGGCGATGTTTTACAACTCGGAGGATATGAATACGAAAGTGCGCCAGTATGTGCCGATCGAGGAGCTGGAGCAGTATATCACGGAGAAACTGCACATGCTCGGCACCGGCGACTACGGGCAGTATCTGTCGGCGGAGCATGAGTTCAATTTTGCCACGGTGGCGGAGCACTGGCACTCGATGCCGGCGTTTGACGAGACGCTGACCAATCAGCGGGCCGGGCACAAAGCGCGGGTCAGCTATATCTTGAAAGTCTGGGGCTTCCTGGAGGAAGAGGGGCTGGCGAAGGTCGCCGTCGACGCGGAGATCCACCCGACCGACAAGCTCGACCATATGGTGCGCAAGTATTACGCGCATCAAAAGCGCAAGGACGAGCTGTTGTCCCTGATCCAGCAGAAGGAGATTTTCTATGCCTAGCATCAATCGAATCCGACTGGTCAATATCCAGTATGACAAAGGCGGCAAGCAGTACGCCGACGAGCTGTTTCGTCTGCACGGCAAAAACTCGCTGCTGAACCTCGCCAACGGCGGCGGCAAGACGCTGTGGCTGCAACTGGTCATGCAGGCGGCGTTGCCGGGCGCGGTGATGGGGTCGCGACGGATGGTCGACCTGCTGGCTCATGAGCGGTACACCGGGCATATCCTCGTGGAATGGAAGCTCGATACGTTTGGCGAGCGGGAGTTTTTGCTGACCGGGATGTGCTTTACGAAGGCGGCCGATGAGGAAGGCGAGCTGAAATATTTCACCTACGTCTATCCTTACAAGATCGCCGATGAGCTCGGGATCGCCAAGATGCCGCTCGTGAACGACGGACGGGTGATCTCGTATCAGGACTTTTATCAGATGTTGCGCAAAGAGTCGAAGGTGCAGACGTTCTCGCAGCATGACCGGCGCAAGTATATCCAGCATATCGCTCAGTACCACATCTATGAGAAAGAGTGGCTGGCGATCCGCACGACGAACGGGTCGGAGGGCGGGATGGACGGATTTTTCGCCCGCTCGAAGACGGAGCAGACCCTGCTGGAAAACCTGCTGATCCCGACGGTGGATCAGGCGATCTTCCAAGACGATGCGGAGAAGCAAGATCTGGCGCATTCATTTTTGAAATACAAGGACAAGCTGCTGCGCATCCCGCAGATCGAGAAAAATCTGGAGGAGTTCCACCTGATCGAAGAGTCGGGCCGCTCGGTGGTCGACCGCGTGGCGGCGTACTCCGACTCGCGGGTGCAGAAGGCGGCGCTGGAAGGGCAGTTGGCGGCGCTGAAGGGCTTGCTCGCGGAGATGGTCACGGAGCGCGAGGAGGAAGCGACGGCGCTCGATGAGGTCGTGCAGGTGCTCCTCTCGCAGATCCGCGAAGAGGAGTACAAGCAGGCGTCGCTCGACGTGAACGTGCTGCAGGCGGAACTGCGCGAGGGGGAGCAGAAGACCTCGGCGATGGCGGTGCAGGAGCAGGAGCTCGCCGACGCGGAAGTGGAAGCGGAGGCCAACGTGCGGCTGTACCGGGCGGTGCCGAAGTATCTGCAGATCAAGGAGCTCGAAAAGCGGCTGGCTCGCGACAACGAGACGCTGTCCGGGCTGGATAAGCAGAACGAGGACTTGATCGACGAGCTGAACCGGTTGAAGGGGCAGTTTCTCACGCTCTGGCAGGAGCGGCAGGATGTGCTCAAGGCCGACCATGAGAGCAAAAAGACGGAGAGCCTGAACTGGAAGCAAGTCGAGGCGCAGGCGGAGAAGGAGATCGGCCGTCTCGCCGCCGCTTTGAACGAGCTGAGCACGACGAGCGGCGAGTTGAACTCGTGGTTCAAGCAGTATGAGAAACAAAGACAGGCGGTTCGCGACGCGCTCGGCTCGGCGGCCGATGAGATCGTGGACAATCCGGTGCCGGAGCGGGACAACCTGCGCTGGCAAGAGATCGAAGCGACGAACGCGATCCGGGAGGCGGAGCAGGGCATCGAGTCCCGCGAGCAAGAGATCGAGCAGGTGCAGAGCGACGCGGAGAAGGAGAAAGATGCTCTGCGCGTCGTGAAGCGGGACAAGGAAAAGCTCGAAGGTAAGATCGAGGAGTTTGCCAAGGCGAAGGAGAAGATGCAGGCCCGGCTGTCGCTGCTCGATCTGGAGCGCGCCGACCTGCACGGCTCGCGGGCGGAACTGGAGCTGCGGCTGACGGAAAAGCGGGAAGGCTATGCGGCGGAGTACGGTCGCCATGCCGGGCAGAAGAGCGCGTTGGAGGAAAAACGCAAGCTGCTGGCCGACAGCGATCATTATGTGCCGAGCCGGGATCTGCTCCATTTCCAACAGGTGTTGGCCGACTGGGGCATCGAGTCGGTCCCCGGTTCCCAGTGGTTGCAGGAGCGGGAGCCGGAAGAGCGCGAGTCGTGGGTCCGGTCGCACCCGGAGTTGCCGTATGCGCTGCTGCTGACAGACGCGGATCTGATGAAACTGCGCGATCCGCGATTGGACTGGGAAGGCGTGCAGCTCGAGAGCTTGATCCCGCTGTTGCCGCTGGCTGTGTTTGCGTCGGCTGGAGTTGCGGCTGCGGAAGTGGCGGCGACGTCGGCTGTGGAAACTGCGCAGGCTGGCGGGCAGTTGCTGGCTCTCGGCAATGACGGGGCGGCGTTTGTCGGCTTTCACGGCGGGTATCGCTCGTTTCTGTCCTCGGAGGTGCTGGACCGCCGCCGGGAAGCGCTCGACCGCGAGCTGATGGAGATCGCGGAGAAGATGGACGTGGTGGAAAAGTCGCGACGTCACATCGAGCAGGTCGCCGACGATCTGGTCCGATATTTTGAGCAATACGGGAAAGATCCGCTCGCCGGCTGGGAGACGAAGCGTGATGCGCTGGAGCTGAAGCGGAAAGAGAAGGAAGCGGAGCTCGCCGGGTATGCGACCCGCATCACCGAACTGCGTGCGGAGATCGTCGAGACGAAGAAGGCGATCAAGGAGCGGCAGGACGAGCTGGAAGTCCTTCGTGAAAAACTGCGGCTGCTCGATCCGTTTGCGACGCTGGCTGCGGAGAAAAAGGACAAGGAAGCGGAGCGTCGCGAGCAGCAGGAACTGGAGCAAGAGCTGAAAGCGGCGCAGACGAAAGCGACCAAGTCCCGCCAGGAAGCCCGCGAGCAGGAAGATCGCCTGTTGCCGGCGATGTTTGCGCTGGAGGCCGAGCTGACGGCGTTGCAGAAGGAGTATGAGCAGTATATCGGCTCGTCGGCGGCGGGGGAGGCGGTCGTGGCGATCCCGGCGGACGAAGGTCTGACCTATGACACGGTGCAGGGCAAACTGGAGTCGCTGACCGATCTGCTGTCCCAAAAGTCGGTCGGCCGCGATGAACTGGTGCGCCTGATCCAGACGCATGAAGAGTCGATCCGGGAAAATCGCGCCTACATCGCCGAGCAGAAGATCGAGGACGAGCAACTGAGCGCGTTCCAAGCCGCTCCTCCGGCGTCCGAACTGGCTTACTGGGAAGCTCGTCTCACCGAGGCGAAAGACGAGCGCAAGGCGGTGGAGAAAGAGCGCACCGCTCTGTTGTCCGAGCTGAAGAAGACGGAAGGCAAGATCGAGACGGAAGAGAAGAAGGTCAAGAAAGACTATGACCGTCCGGCGTATGACTTTGGCGCGGAGGTCGATCTCGCGGCGGAGAAGGAGCGTTTGAAAGAGACGCTCCACGATCTCTGGACGCAGCGCAAATCAAACGAGGGCGCGTTGGCGGAGACGAAGAAATCGTACGACGAAGCCAAGACGCAGTTGCAGAAAGTGGAGACGCTTCTGTCGGCGTTTGCCATCGAGTGCGAGCCGCTCGAGCTGCCCGAGGATCGCCTGAAAAAGCTGCGTCAGGAGCCGGGCTCGGTGGTGACGGAGCTCGACAAGGCGCTCTCGAAGACGACGAAGGCGACTGAGGAACGTCGCCGTGAGTTGGATGATGAGTTTTACCGCTTTGAGCGTTCGATTGATAAATATGAGTCGAAGATCGTGCAGAAGTTCATCCGCTCGGTGATCGATTCGAAGACGGAAGGCGACATGTACGACATCGAGCAGGTGCGGCCGGTGTTTGAGAAGTGCTTTGAGATGATGAAGCTCTACATCGAAAAGGCGCATCTGGAACGCGAGGAGCTGGAAGAGGCCAAGGAAGAGCTGGTCCACCGCTGCCTGCAACATGCCGAGCGCGTGTACGACAACCTGAAATCGATCGCGCAGTACACCAAGATCGACTATCGCGGCAAAAAGGTGCAGGCGATCGACATCCAGCTCAAGGAGAAATGGGAGTCGCCGGTCGGCCTGCGCATGATGAGCCAGTATCTGCATGCGCTGACGGAGGAACTGCAGGCGAAGGTGAGCAAACAGGAGGATGAAGATGAGATCGAGAAGTGGCTGACGTTGAAGCTCTCCTCGAAGCATCTGCTCAACGTCGTCGCTCCCATCGGAGAAGCGCGGATCAAGGTGTTCAAGCCGCAGCAGGTGCCAGGTGAGAAGACCCGCTACGACCACTGGTCGGAGATCATGAAGTGGTCGGGCGGCGAGCAATACACCGGTTGCTTTGCGATGTTCATCGCCGTGCTGTCCTACCTGCGGGCCAAAATGTCGGGCATCGAGAACGCCTCCAAGGTGCTGCTCGCCGACAACCCGTTCGGCGTGGTCTCGTCGCCGCATCTCCTGCAGGTGATCTTCAAACTGGCGCAGGCGAACCGCGTACAGATGATCTGCCTCTCCGACCACAACAAACAGTCGATCTACGACCTGTTCGAAGTGGTCTACTCCCTCAAGCTCGTCCCGGCCCTCGGCCGCTCCGTGATCCAATCCACGGAACGCCGCCCGGAGAGCGTGATGGAGGCCGGCTTCTACGAGATCGACTTCGATCAAGAAGTCGAAACGGAGCAGAAGTCGTTGCTGTTGGAATAGTGAGCAGGTAAAAGAAAAAGTGCCAGCCCCATAGAGGGGCGGCACTTTTTTGTTTACACAGCCGGGATCGCCAAACGTTTCAACGCTTGTTGCACGTTCAGGTACGCCTCGATGCGGGAGAAGTCCAAGCCGATGCCGACGGCCGTTTGGGCCAGTTCGGGGCGGATGCCGGTGAGGACGACGTGGATGCCGATCAAGCGCAGGACGTTGTAGATCTTGAACAGGTGGTCGGTGACGTAGGAGTCGATCACCTGAATGCCGGACAGATCGATGATCAACGTATTGAGATGCAACTCGGAGATGCGCGGGATCACATTTTTATGGATGTGCGCCGCCCGGTAGGAGTCGATGGAGCCGATCAACGGCAGGATCGCAATGCCTTTGTGGATCGGGACGATCGGCGCCGACAGGGAGGTGGCTTCTTCGTACGCTTCTTGTATCTTTTTCTCTTTATAATAATCGTGTGCCTTGACCGTCTGATTGATCGCGATGTCGAGCGTGTAGTTGATCCGCTCGTTGATCGTCAGGACCTCATGCAGCGGCAGGTCATGTTGGATGGAGAGGTCTCCGATGTATCGGATAAAAGCGGAACGGATGCTCGGGAGCACCTGCAGTGTCTCGTCCAGTTTCTCGCCGCGGTTGGCCGCGTCCTCGCCCAGGGCGGAGCTCCAGCTCACGACCTCGTCAAAGATCTCGCTCGTCGGGTGGATGAGCGCCTTGCCCATCAGTTCGACCAAGATACCGAATGTGTGCGTGCTGCGGTCGATTTCTTCCTGGACCAGCGTTTCGATGTCTACTTGAAGGTCGGTCAAGATCTTATGGGTGATCTCAGCACCGACCCGCTCTTTTTCCCGGATCAGGTAGGCCGATACGTTCTCAATGGGACTCAAATCAGTCTCCTCCTCCTCGACAATAAAAAGCCTGCTGGTATCTAGCGTATTACAGTCCAACCTCAATTAAAACACGCGAGTTTACACAACGTCCAGTTCAAATAAATAAAAAAGGCTCCCTACTTGTGCAGGGGGCCTTGGTTTTTAAGTCGGGCGACACGCTCTTCACGGGTGAGGCGAGGGCAGGTGACGCAAGAGCTTTTTTCTTGACCGGGCATCTGATTCCAGAGGCAACAGGTGTGACGGACGCGCACGCAGGTGTCCTCGCCGACCTCGGGGAGGGCGACCATGTCGTACGTGTTGGACAGGGCCGCGCCGTAGCCGATGGAGTTCATCACGGCGTGCCGGTCGCTCAGCGCAAAGGCGCGCATGTGCGGGCGACCGATCAGCTCTTCGTCGTAGAGCCAAGCGCAGAAGTTGCCGATGTTGCCCCACATGACCTTCGGCGAGAGGCCGACGGTCGAGGTGATGTGGTAGATCAACTGGAACATGTTGTGCTCGAACATCGCTTCAAAGACGTATTTGCGCAACTGGCGGGTGTCTTTGACCTGCGTCCAGCCGGTCGTGTCGATCTCCGGGAAGATCGCGAGCAGCCGCTCCGTGTAGACCAGCGGCACGTCGCTCTGACGCAGCAGAATGCCCGCAGGCAGCCCGTCTTCCAACACGAGCTCCGTCGAGTCGCTGTCGGCGAGCAGTCCCACGCCCACCGAGGTCATCAGCGTGAGGATCGAAGCGAGCAGCTTGGAAGCGTAGCGCTTTTGGAACAGGGAGGCGGCTGCGATCCGGTTGTCAGTGCCAAGCCGCGCTGCGACGCGGTCGATCATCGCGGTCAGGCCTTCCTCGGTCAGAAGCGTCGCGACCGGGATCGACTCCATGCCCGCAGGCGCGTGCTGCAGATAGAGCGGGAGATACATGTCTCGCTCGTGCAGTTTGTCGCACAGGCGTTGCAGTTCCAACATGTGCAATTGACCCCCTTGTTCACGATCGAGCAAAACGTTCATCTCTCTCCCTCTCTTTCTGAATTCCACTGTGGATCTGGATCTATATCATGGTAAATGAATGCAAATGAGAACCTTTCTCTCTTAATTCCAGTCTAGACGCTCCGGCTCGTCTTGTCAATGAAACTCATTATCATTGAGAAACTTTTTCACCGAGCGGGGCGGACGGTGCGTCCTTTGCCGTGCGGGATGCACATCGGCGTGCCAAAGATCGGGTCGGGAATGATCTGGCTCTCGAGGCCAAACACGTTGCGCACCAACTCCGGGGTGATGATCTCCTCCGGCGCGCCTTGGGCGCGGATCGTGCGGCCTTGCAAGGCGACGATGTGGTGGGCGTAGCGGCAGGCGAGGTTGAGATCGTGCAGGACCATGACGATGGTGCGCTGCTCGATGGCGTTCAGTTCGAACAGGATGTCGAGCACTTCGATCTGGTGCGTCACGTCGAGATAGGTGGTCGGCTCGTCGAGCAGCAGGGTCGGCGTGCCTTGGGCGAGCGTCATCGCGATCCAGGCCCGTTGGCGTTGGCCGCCGGACAGCGAGTCGACCGGACGCTCGGCAAACTCCATCATGCCAGTCTGTTGCAGGGCGGTGGTGACCATCCGCTCGTCTTCTTCCGTCCATTGCTTGAGCCAATTTTGGTACGGGTAGCGGCCTTGTTTGACCAGTTGCAGGACGGTGAGCCCTTCCGGTGCGGAGGGCGACTGCGGCAGGATCGCGAGGCGTTTGGCGATCTCTTTGGTGGACTGTTTGGCAATCGCTTCGCCGTCGAGCAGGATGCTGCCGCCCATCGGCTTCATCAGGCGGGCCATCGACCGCAACAGGGTCGATTTGCCGCAGCCGTTGCTGCCGAGGAAGACGGTGATCTTGCCTTGCGGGATGGTGAGGTTCAAATGTTCGATGATCGGGTCTGCGCCGTAGGACAGCGTCAGGTCTCTGGTTTCCAATGCCTCCATCGTGCTGGACAACTCCTTCTCTCGGGATCTATGCTTTCCGCTGCTTGTAGAGCAGGTAGATGAAGAACGGGGCGCCGACGGCCGAGGTGAAGATGCCGACGGGCAGGTCGAGCGGCGAGAACGCGGTACGGGCGACGAGGTCGGCGAGCAGGACCATCAGGCCGCCGATGCAGGCGGTGACGGGCAGCAGGGCACCGAACGCGGGACCGACCAGCAGGCGGGCGATGTGCGGTGCGAGCAGACCGACAAAGCCGATCGCACCGCCGATGGCGACGCCGCTGCCTGCGAGGCCGACGGAGATCAGGAGCAGCAGGAAGCGCTGCTTCTCAACGCGCGAGCCGACGCCGTGCGCGATGTCGTCGCCGAGCTGTTGGACGTTGACGTCGCGGGCCATGATGAAGGCCAGCGGCAGCAGGACGGCGAGCCACGGCAGCAGGGTGAAGACGTTGGTCCAGTTGGACCCGTAGACGCTGCCAGTCATCCAGATCACCGCTTTTGATGTCAGGTAGATCGGCGAGAGGACGATCATCAGGTTGGTCAGCGCGCTGAGTCCGGCTCCAAGGCCGACGCCGATCAGGACGAGCCGCAGCGGGGTGACGCCGTCTTTCCAGGAGAGCCAGTAGATCAGCAGCGTGATCAGCCCGGCTCCGACAAACGCGGCGACCGGCAGCCAGTGGATGCTCGCCGTCGGCACGTAGGTGATGAACGCGACGGCCGCCACCGACGCGCCGCCGGTGACGCCGACCATGTCGGGAGATGCGAGCGGGTTGCGGATGATGCCTTGCATGATCGCGCCTGCGACGCCGAGGGCGGCACCGACGAGGAGGGCGGTGAAGATGCGCGGGAGGCGGAACGTTTGGATGATGATCGAATGGGCCGGGTCGCCTGCGCCAAAGAACGATCTCAGCACGTCGACAGGCGCGATCTTCAACTCGCCGATGCCGGTGGAGACCACGACGACAAAGAAGGTGAGCATGGCGAGCAGGATCGTGACCGCCAGCGAACGGCGGTCGAGGAGAAAGGAGACGGGCCATCTATGGGAACGATAGGTGATGTACTTTTTCACTTGCGGGAGATCCCCTTTCGTGCGACATACACAAAGAACGGCGTGCCGATCAGCGCGGTCATCACACCGAGCGGCATCTCTTTGGGCTCCGCGATGAAGCGGGCCCCGATATCGGCGGTCAGCAGCAGGATCGCACCGAGCGCGGCGGAGAACAGCATCGTCCAGCGCAGGTCGTTGCCGACGAGCGGGCGGACCAGATGCGGGATGACCAGACCGACGAAGGCGATCGGGCCGGCGACGGCGACGGCGCTGCCGGCGAGCAGGATGATCACGACGCCGGTGGCGATTTTGACCAGCCAGGTCTTTTGACCAAGTCCTTTGGCGACGTCTTCGCCCAGTTGGAGCGTTTGCAGGGGACGGGCGAGGATGACCGCTCCGACCCAGCCGATCAGGGCGTAGGGGAGCACCGTCCAGAGCATTTCCAAGGAGCGGCCGGAGACGGAGCCTGCCAGCCAGAACAGGACTTCTTCCAACGCGCGTTCGTTGAGCAGCATCAGGCCGTTGGTGAAGGACGAGCACAGCGCGGTGATCGCCGCTCCGGCCAGCGTGATCGAGACAGGCGTCAGACCGTTGCGCCCGAGCGAGCCGAGCACGTAGACGACGACGCCGCTGAGAGCAGCCCCGGCAAAGGCGATCCACGTAAACGCGGTCAGGGAGGAGATCGAGAACAGATTGACCGCTGCCACGACGGCGAACGACGCGCCCGCGTTGATGCCAAAGATGCCGGGATCGGCGAGCGGGTTGCGGGTCAGGACTTGCATCAGCACCCCGGAGAGGCCGAGGCTGGCCCCGACGACAGCGGCGATCAGCGCGCGCGGCACGCGGACGTCGCGGATGACGATCTCTTCATTGGTGCCGGAGAAATTTGTATACGCATCGATGGCGGTCTGCCAGGTCGTATCGAGAACACCGAAGACGATGCTCGACAGGATGCTGGCGATCACCAGCAGCAAAGCGACCAGCAGACCGAGTGATTTTGACCATGAATTTGAAAATAAGACCTTCATCTAAAGAGCTCCTTTTCCCCCTGCGTTCTAAAAAATCGTGGTTGACACTCTCCATTATGCAGGATAGAATTCGAGATGTAAATGATAATCATTATCAGCATCGCGAAAGGGTGTAGCAAAAATGTTGAATCGTACATACGGCTCGATGAAAAAGGCCGTTTCTCTGTTGGCTCTGGCTCTGACTGTCACCGTTGGTTTGGTGGGTTGCGGCTCCGGTGAGGAAGCAAAAACTCCGGCTGCTGAACCGCAAAAGCAAGAAGATCGCGTCATCAAACATGCGATGGGCGAAACGAAAGTGCCGGCTGAGCCGAAGCGCGTGGTCATCCTGACCAACGAAGGCACCGAAGCACTGCTCGAAATGGGTGTCAAACCGGTCGGCGCGGTCAAGTCGTGGACCGGCGACCCGTGGTACCCGCATATCAAGTCGGAGATGGAAGGCGTTAAGGACATCGGCGATGAATCGCAGCCGAACCTCGAAGCGATCGCCGCTCTCAAGCCGGACCTGATCATCGGCAACAAGATGCGTCAAGAAAAAGTCTACGAACAACTGAACGCCATCGCGCCGACCGTCATGTCTGAGACTCTGCGCGGCGAGTGGAAAAACAACTTTAAGTTTTACTCGGAAGCTCTGAACAAAAAGGCAGAAGGCGACAAAGTGCTGGCTGCTTGGGACACCCGCGTGGCGGAGTTCAAAAAGAACGCAGGCGACAAGCTGAGCACCGAGATCTCGGTCGTTCGCTTCATGCCGGGCAAGACCCGCATCTACTACAACCAAACGTTCTCCGGCATCATCTTCAAAGAACTGGGCCTGAAGCGTCCGGAGAAGCAAAACCTCGACAAGTTCTCTGACGATGTGACCAAAGAGCGCATTCCGGATATGGACGGCGACGTGATGTTCTACTTCACCTATGAGACCGGCAACGGCGATGCGAGCAAAGCGGAAAAAGAGTGGACCGGCGACGCACTGTGGCAAAACCTCAACGTCGTCAAAGCGGGCAAGTCTTACAAAGTCGATGACGTGATCTGGAACACCGCAGGCGGTGTCAAAGCGGCGAACCTGCTGGTCGACGACCTTGAGAAGAAACTGCTCGGCAAATAAGACAGGCACAACACGTTAATATTTGGATGCAAAAGAGGCGCTATCCTGCGTCTCTTTTTGTTTGTTTTTAAAGGATTTGTGTCTAAATTACAGGGGTCGCAGTCAAAAAAAGACCACCGGATCGAGGTCCGGGGGTCTTTTGTGATTATTTCTTCTTCGCTTTCGGTTTGGTCTTGCGCTTGGAGAGGCGCACTTTGACGACCGTTTCCGTTTGCGTGTGTTTGGAGATCATGTCCGGGGTGAGCTTGCCTTGGGAGGTGAGGATCGAGTAGTCGAACGGGGTTTTCAGTTCGTCTTTGGCGATCAGCAGCTCTTGGGCGAGCGAGTCTTTGTCAAAGATGTCTTTGACGTATGCTTTCAAGGCGAGCACGGCGTATTCGCCGTTCGGGAGTTGGAGGACGAGGTCTTCGTCCGTTTCGAGGTCTTGGAAGAATGCTTCGATCTCTTCAAAGAGGATCTTGTTCTCCTCTTTGCGTTCGCGCTCGATCTCTTTGTTCTGGAAGTAGCGCAGGATCTTGTCTTCAAGCTCCAGCTTTTTGCGGCCGACCGCTTCCGGCACGTCTTCGGTGTCGATCTCGCCTCGGATTGCTTTGTTCAGTTCCGCTTTGGCCGATTCCAATACATCTTTCGTCGTAGCCATCTCTATCACTCCTTGTCCTCCTATGATAGTGGAGAACACAAGGAAAGAAAAGCCCCATGATTTGTGAATGAACCATTATGAACCCAAAATTGGGCAGACATCATATTGTAAGAGTGTCTGTTTTTTTTGTCCCGCGAATGCTAAAATTGTAAGGATGAATTTCTGGAAAACGGGGTATTCCGACATGACAACTCTTACCAAAGAACAAATAGATACGATTCAGGTGCAGGTGCGCCATGACAACCTGCAACAGCGTTTGAACCAGCTCGCCGTCACGTTTGACGGGGCGGGCGATGACGGGAACGCGGCGAAGATGCGGGAGTTGATCCAAAAGCTCGACGGCGGGCAGTTTGCCATCGGCTTCTGCGGTCACTTCTCCGCAGGCAAATCTTCGATGATCAACGCGCTGCTCGGCAGCGAGATCCTGCCGTCTTCGCCGATCCCGACGTCTGCCAACGTCGTCGCGATCCGGGGCGGCGAGGTGTCGAAGGCGACCGCTTATCTGACCAACGGCGAGACGATCGACTTCGATGTGGCGAAAGACCTGGAGAAGATCAAAAACTACGCGGCCGACGGCAATCTCGTCGAGCGAATCGACATCGCGCATCCGACCGACCTGCTGACGCCGAACGTGTCGGTGATGGATACGCCGGGGATCGACTCGACCGACGACGCGCACAAAGTCGCGACCGAGTCGGCGCTCCACCTCGCGGACGTGGTGCTCTATGTGATGGACTACAACCACGTGCAGTCGGAGCTCAATTTCTCCTTTACGAAGACGCTGAAGGACCGTGGGAAACCGGTCTATCTCGTCGTCAACATGATCGACAAGCATATGGACTTCGAGCTGTCGTTTGACGACTATCGCGAGTCGGTGATCGAAGGATTTGCAACGTGGGGGATCGAGCCGGACGGCCTGTATTTCACGTCGCTGTTTGAGCCGGATCATGAGGAAAATATGTTCGAAGCGTTGCAGGAAAAGATCGGCGCTTTGTTTGCCGAGAAAGACGAACTGCTCGTCAAAAGCGTCGTCTCGTCGGCCGCCTATCTGATCGACGAGCATCGCAAGACGCAGGCGAAGGAAAACGCCGAGCATCGCCGCCGCTATGAGGCGGTGATCGACGCGGCTGACAACGTGGAGGACCTGCTGGAGGCAGCCCGCACGGCGCAGGAGAAGCTCGACCGCTATGCGGCGGCACCGGCCGAACTGGAGCAGCGGATGCGAAAAGAGATCCAGTCGTTGCTCGACAATGCCAAGATCACGCCATTCCAGACGACCGAACTGGCCGGAGCGTATTTGCAGAGCCGAAAGCCTGGGTTTAAGGTCGGCTTCTTGTTTGGCTCGACGAAAAAGACGGAAGAGGAGCGGGCTGCTCGACTGGCTGCGCTGGCGGCCGATCTGCGCGACAAGGTGCAGGCCAACATCGACTGGCACATCCGCGAACTCCTCGTCAAAATCCCGGAAGAGGCGGGCGTGCGCGACGAAGCGTATGCGAAGGCTGTGTATGACGGATATGCCGTGTCCTACGACGAGGCGTTCATCGCGGGCGTCGTGAAAGAGGGCGGGCTGTCGTCCGAGGAATATATGTACCAATTTGCCAAAGACCTCTCCGCCGCCGTGAAAGAGCTGTACCGCCACGAAGCGATGCGCTTTGTCACGAAAGCGGTGGAGGCGGTGCGCGCCAAGGAGTCGAGTCAAGGCGAAGAACTGCGCGCCCAAGTGGCGGCTGCACAGGAGATCATCGAGGCACAGGCGGCGTTGGCCGGGCTGGCCGAGAGAGAAGAGAAGTATCTGGCTGAGCTACTCGGCCTGTTGATCGGGGAGGAAAAGTAGGATGGAAGCGTATCAAGGCGATTTTAAAGGGAAATTGGGCGAGACGGCCGTTCGTCTGCGGCAAGCGGCCCGTGCGGTGCAGGAAGTGACCGGTCTGAAAGGGCTGTCGCAGGCGATGACCGGGCGTGCGGAACGCTTGGAGAAAAATCTGTTCACCGTCGCGCTCTTTGGCGCGTTTTCGGCGGGCAAGTCTTCGTTTGCCAACGCGCTGATGGGCGAGATGGTCCTGCCGGTGTCGCCCAATCCGACGACGGCGGCGATCAACAAGATCCTGCCGCCGACCGAGACGTACGCGCACGGCTCTGTTCGCGTCAAGATCAAGTCGGTCGCGGACATCACGCTGGACGTGCAGCAGTCGCTCGGCGTGTTCGGGCACAGCGCGGGCGACCTCGACGCAGCGCTCGACGAGATCGCGAAGCTGGATGTCACGCAGGTGCAACCGAATGCCAAACCGCATTTCTCCTTCCTGAAAGCGGTCGCCAAAGGTCTCGCTCCGATCCGCGAACACCTCGGCCACGAGCTGCTCGTCGATTTGAAAGAGTTTAAGGCGTTTGTCGCGAAAGAGGAAAAGGCGTGCTTTGCCGAGTGGGTGGAGCTGTACTATGACTGCCCGCTGACGAGACAAGGCATCACGCTGGTCGACACGCCGGGGGCGGACTCGATCAACGCCCGTCATACCGGCGTTGCGTTCAACTACATCAAGAACGCCGATGCGGTGCTGTTTGTGACGTACTACAACCACGCGTTTTCCAATGCCGACCGCGAGTTTCTGATCCAACTCGGCCGGGTGAAGGATACGTTTGAGATGGATAAAATGTTCTTCCTCGTCAACGCGGCCGACCTCGCGAAGGATGAAGAAGAGCTGCGCGGCGTGGTGGAACACGTCCGCAAAAACCTCGTGCAATGCCGGATCTCGATGCCGCGCATCTATCCGGTGTCTTCCCAGACGGCCTTGCTCGCCCGCCTGCATGAAAAGGGCCAGCTGCAAGGCTCGGCGGAGAAGGTGTACCGCCAGCGCACGGGACGCGCGGAGGGCGACCTGATGCCGGCGCAAGAGGCGCTCGAACTGGCCGGGATGAGCGCGTTTGAAAAGGACTTTATCTCCTTCACGATCCAGGAGCTGACCGAGATCGCCGTGCAAGCGGCCGTCGCGGAGATTAAGCGCGGCGTGGCGACGCTCGATGACCTGATCCAGACGGCGACGGCAGACGAGTCGGCACGCGCCGAAAAGCTGAAGGTGACCGACGAGACGTTGCGCCGGGCCAAAGAAGGCGTGGCCGGGCTCGACGCGTCGGCGGAGAGCAAGGCGATCGCCAAGGAGATCGACGAGTTGCTGTACTATGTCAAGCAGCGGGTGTTCTTCCGATTTGGCGACATGTTCAAGGAGTCGTTCAACCCGGCGGTGCTGCAAGAGGACGGCCGCGACATGAAACAGGCTCTGCGCGGTTCGTTGGAGGAACTGGTTCGCTTCCTAGGCTACGACCTTGGGCAAGAGATGCGGGCGACCGCTCTGCGCGTGGAGAAATACGTCAACCAGAGCGGCAAGCGCACCGCCGACCGCCTCGCCGACACGGTAGGACAGGCAGCGCCGAAACTGCAACTGGAAACGTATCAGGCGCGGGAGTTTGACACGCCGGAGTTTGCCGAGTCGCTGCCGGGCAGCGCGTCGGAACTGAGCAGCTCGCTGTCGCTGTTCAAGTCGGCGAAGGACTTCTTTGAGAAAAACGGCAAGCAGGCGATGCAAGATGCGCTGGAGAAAGGCTTGCACGCACCGGTCGACGGCTATCTGGCGCAGGCAGGCTCGACGCTGCATGACGCGTACGGCGCGGCGTTTGTCCGCCTCGTCGAGGATCTGCAGCGGGAGTCGACGGCGCAGGTGGAGGAGTATTTTGCCGGGCTGATCGAGGCTCTGTCCGCGCAGGTCGATGTGGAGAAGTGGATCGCTGTGCGTGATGAGTTGGAGAAGTTGGTCGGGTAACGGAAACAAGAGAAAGCCCACGGTCCGGGAGGCGGACCGTGGGCTTTTTTACATCAAGGGCATGTCTTCCAGTTTGACAAAACGGTAGCCGCGCCGCTTCAGCTCGGGGATCGCTTTTTTCACGCCTTCCGACGTCCATTTCTCCGGGTGGTTCATGTGCAGGAGGGCGATGGAGCCGGGCTTGGCGTTGATCAAGGCGTTGTAGACTTGGTCGGTGGTAAAGGACGCTCCGGCGTCGCCGAGCAAGTTGTACCCGGCGACGTGCTCGCCGAGGTCGTTGGCGACCCGGACGCCGACTTCATCGTAGAATGCGGTGCCCGAGCGGAAAAACTTCGGGGCGCGGCCGGTGAGCTTTTCGATCTTGCGGTGGTTGATCAGCACTTCGTCGACGATCTCGCCGACGTTGGCGGTGCCTTTGATCCCCCATGCTTCACGGCCGTTCATCGAGAGCGGACGATGCTCGGTGCCGTGGTTTTCGATCTCGAACAGCGGGATCTTGGACAGCGCCAGAAACGTCCAGTAGTTGGCGTCGAGCCAGCGCGAGTTGATGAACAGCGTGGCCGGGATCTGCTGTTGGCGCAGGAAGTAGATCAGCTCCGCGTCGTAACCGCTGCCGCCGGTGCCGCCGCATGCGTCGAAGGTGAGGGCGATGATCTTTTCGTCGGTCTGGAGCCGGGTCTTGACGCCGGTGACCGACTCGCCCCACTCCTGCGGGGTTTGGTGTTTTTTGATCAGTTGCTGTTTGTAGGCGAGGTCGCTCTCGGCGAGGCCCGGAGTTTGACCGTGTGCGACGCAGGTGGTCAGGAGCAGAACGCCGGTGAGCCCGGCGAGCGTGAAGGATCGTTTCAAAAGATCACGTCCTTTTAGGTGTTATTTGAACCATTTGCAGTTGCCTTTGCAGAATCAGCCGTGCGGATTGGGGAAGCGGGAGGCTCACTTTCAGGTTAGCATCTGTTGCCGGAAGTGGAATCATGCTCGGGGAGTATTATTTCGAAAGTCAGATGTTGTAAAAAGTGATATCACTATGATATACTTTTGATACTGAAACGAAATGAGGAGGGGTCAGGGATGCAAGAGAAAAAAGTATGGGCAATCAATGGATTTGTCGGCATCTTGGTCGTGTTGGCATTGCTCGCAGGCGGCGGGCTGATGGTGCTGAGTGAGCAGTTGGTGATCGGGGGTGCGCTGGCGGTGATCGGTCTGGTCGCCGCGAGCGGGATCGTCGTCGTGCAACCGAACCAAGCGTATGTGATCACGCTGTTCGGCCGCTATCTCGGCTCGATCCGCGAGGCGGGACTGTGGTGGACGGTGCCGCTGACGATGCGCCAGAAAGTGTCGCTGCGCGTGCGCAACTTTAATTCGAAGCAACTGAAAGTCAACGACGTTGACGGCAACCCGATTGAGATCGCCGCCGTCGTCGTGTTCAAAGTCACCGATTCGGTCAAGGCACTGCTGGAAGTTGACAACTACGAGCAGTTCGTCGAGATCCAGAGCGAGACGGCCCTGCGTCATATCACGACGTACTATCCGTACGATTCGCACGGCAACGACGGCATGTCTCTGCGCGGCAACTCCGACGAAGTGGCCGACGTGCTGCAACAAGACCTGCAACGTCGTCTGTCTGTCGCCGGCGTGGAAGTGATCGAGGCGCGCTTGACCCATCTGGCGTACTCCCCGGAGATTGCCCAGGCGATGCTCCAACGCCAGCAAGCGGCTGCGATCCTCGCCGCCCGCTCGATCATCATCGAAGGCGCAGTCGGTCTCGTGCAGGAGGCGATCTCGAAGATCCAGGCGGACGACGTGGTGGAATTGGATGAAGAACGGAAAGCCGCGATGATCAACAACCTGCTGGTCGCCATCGTCTCGGATCGCGGCACCCAGCCGATCGTCAACGCCGGCTCGCTGTATTAGACGGGCGGCGATACAGAATGGCAAAGAAGAAGCAGTTCCCGCTGCGGCTCGATCCGGCCGTGTACGAAGCGTTGGAAAAGTGGGCGGGGGATGAGTTTCGGAGTGTGAATTCCCATATCGAGTTTCTCCTGCGCGACGCGCTCAAACGCGCGGGGCGTGTGCCGAAGAAGGCGGAGGGGGAGCGAGGAGAGGAATAGGAAAAACCTCACCGGTGATCGGTGAGGTTTTTTTGATCGGAGGGCGAAACGATGAGAAAGACACTGGCAGTTGTTGTTGCCTTGGCATTGGCTCTGGGTGGGTTCATGATTTATGATTCCACGAAAACAAAACAGGCAAGCAAACTGGAGTTCGTAGCGGGCCAAGCGAACTATCCGCAATACACCACTCTTGCGGACTTGGAGAAGGACGCTGAAGTGATTCTCGAAGTCAAATTCACAGGCGAGCGGGAGAACATCGAAGTCAAGCAGAGCGGTTTTGTCATCGGCACGCTCTCCAAATCTGCGGTCGATGTGCTGAAGATACATAAGGGCACGCTGTCCAACAAGGAGAAGACGACCGTCTACGAGGAAGCGTACATCAAAGGTGACCGGTATCACCATTCAGAAGGCTACAAGCTGATGAATGAGCGCGGCCGCTAGCTGCTCTTCCTCAGAACCAACAACGTCGACGATGCCTACGTGATGCTGGGTGCTTATCAAGGGAAGTATGACCTCAACATCGAAAAGGAAGTGCCCGTGCACCCTGACTCACAACAAGGAATGAAAAACGCGTACGCAGATCCCCATGTGGAATTTATGGGTGACAAACATTCCGCAGAAAAGTTCATGAAAGTGAAGAAGGAAGTTCTGGAAAAGTATAAAAAGTAGACAGCACGATGTGTGATGAACCGCATTACGCCAGAGCATATTGCGAAGAGGGGCGTGTGCCGAAGAAGTCGGAGGAATTAAGATGTACAAAAACAGCACCTGACGAGGGTGCTGTTTTTGGTGTCTTATGAATCCGCCGTATTCACCATATGATTCCCGGTCTGAATAAATCGCTCGTACATATAGTTGCGGACCGGGCCTTCGAGGCCGATCTCGTCCATCGCTTCGGCCATGCAGGCGAGCCAGGCTTTGGCGCGGGTCGGGGTGATCTCGAAGGGCATATGTCTTGCGCGGAGCATCGGGTGGCCGTACTGGTCGGAGTAGAGGGTCGGGCCGCCGAAGAATTGGGTGAGGAAGAGCAGCTGTTTATCGGCCGTCTCGGTGAGATCGTCCGGGAAGATCGGGGCGAGGTCCGGGTGCTCGCCGACGCGCTTGTAAAAAGCGTCGACCAGTTTGCGGAGGGTGTCGCCGCCGCCGATCATGTCGTAGATGGTTTTTTGCGGATCAAACATTGAGTGGACAACTCCTTTCGACATTTATTGTAGCACAACGATTCGCATACACACGCCGGAAACGCGAAAACTCAAAGAGACGACACAAACTTTTCGGCACGAGATGCGAAAGTTTTAGTGACTAAATGTTTTAGACGCTATATAATGTATCTGGGAGGTGGACATCCAACGTGTATCAAAAAACGCAGGCGCACGAGTCTTTTTTCCGGCTGTTGCGGCAGATCAGCGGCGAGTACCGGGCGTTGATGGTGGATCAGGATATCTCGGGTCCGCAACTGGTGTTGCTGGAACTGCTCAGGTCGCGCGGTCCGCAAAAGACCTCCGCGCTCGCGGAGCACATGTATGTCACCGTAGGCAATGTCACGCTGCTCGCCGACCGGCTGCACAAAGCGCATCTGATCGAACGGGAACGGTCGGAAACGGACCGCAGGGTGGTGCTGTTGTCGCTGACGGCCGAGGGAGACGCGCTGGTGGAACGGACGCGGGCGATCCGCAACCGGGTGTTCTCCCGCTATTTTGGGGCGCTCAACCCGGAGGAATTGGAGCATTTCGGCCGCCTGATCGAAAAGATGCTGGCGGCCTCAGAGAAAAGTACGCAGGAGTAAGGGAGGTTATCTGGCATGGCGCAATCTGGCACGCTCACGGCGAAGGGGATGGAAGATCTCGACCCGCGCACAAAAGTGACGATCATGATCGCGATCCTCGCGGGGATGCTGTTCTCCGCGCTCAATCAAACGATCGTCGGCACGGCGCTGCCCCGGATCATCGCCGATCTGGGCGGCATGGAATATTACTCATGGGTCTTTACCAGTTACATGCTCACGTCCAGCGTCACGATGCTGCTGGCGGGCAAACTGTCCGATATGTACGGACGCAAGGTGTTTCTGCTGATCGGGATGGCCGTGTTTATGGTCGGCGCCTTTTTGGCGGGCACGGCGGGAACGATCATTCAGTTGATCGTTCACCGCGGGATTCAAGGCCTCGGGGCCGGGATCATCATGACGACGTCGATGGCGGCGGTCGGGGATCTGTTCTCACCCCGTGAACGGGGAAAATGGCAAGGGGTGCTCGGCGCGGTCTTTGGTCTCGCCTCGGTGATCGGGCCGTTCCTCGGCGGTTATATCGTCGATTACTTCAACTGGGAATGGGTGTTCTGGGTCAATTTGCCGATCGGGGTGATCGCGTTCTTCATGATCCTCCGCCTGTTCCCGCAGACGGCACGGCAAGAAGGCAAGATCGACTATCTCGGCGCGGTGCTGGTCACCGTCGTGATCGTCACGCTGCTGCTCGCGTTCTCTTGGGCGGGCAGCAAGTACGAGTGGGGCTCTGCGCAGATCGTCGGGCTGTTCGTCGCATCGGCCGTTTCGCTGCTGCTGTTCTTGCTCGCCGAGTCGCGTGCGACCTCGCCGATTTTGCCGCTCGGGCTGTTTACGAACAGCATTTTCAACATCTCGAACATCGTCGGTTTCTTGACCGGCTTTGCGATGTTTGGGGCGATCATGTACATTCCGCTGTTTGTGCAGGGCGTCATCGGGACGTCGGCGACGCAGTCCGGCCTCGTCATGATGCCGATGACGGTGTCGCTGGTCATCGCTTCGGCGCTCGCCGGGCAGCTGACGACCCGCACGGGCCGCTACAAATGGGTGGCGATCATGGGGAACGCGATCCTCGTCGTCGGGATGTATCTGCTCTCGACGATGACGGTCGACACGGCCAATCTGACGGCAACGTTCTATATGATCATCCTCGGTGCAGGCCTTGGCTTTACGATGCCGATCTTCATGCTGGCGGTGCAAAATGCACTGCCGCCGTCGCTGCTTGGCGTCACGTCGTCGGCGGTGCAGTTGTTCCGTTCGGTCGGCGGCACGGTCGGTGTGGCGATCATGGGCACGATCATGACCAACAAGATCAACGAAGAGATGACGGCCCATCTGCCGGGCGCTGTGAAGCAGTTCCTCGCCCAGCCGGGCGTGGCGGAGCAGTCGAAAAACCTGATGAACCCGCAGATCCTGATCAATCAGGATAAACTCGGGGAGATCCGTGCTGCCATGCCGGCACAGGTGCAGCCGATCTTCGACCAGTTGATCGAAGCGTTGAAGTTTGCGCTTACGTCAGGGCTTGATGCGGTGTTCCACTTTGGTTTCTACATCGCGTTGGTCGGCCTCGCGCTGACGTTCCTGCTGAAGGAAATTCCGCTGCGCACGAGCAACAAGGAAGCGGCGGACGGTGCGGATGCGACCAAAGTCAATGCGGAGCCGCAGCACCAACCGTAAGACGAAGACCACCGGAGCGTATCCGGTGGTCTTTTTTAGAAAATCATTGAAAAAGGTGCAGAAAGGAAATCGCAGGCAAAAAGGCGAAGTGTCTGCACAGATACATATTTTCGGAGGTGTTTTCTATGACGCAGATGAAATACAGAAGACTGGGCCGCTCCGGCCTGAAGGTGTCGGAGATCGCGCTCGGCTCGTGGCTGACCTATGGCGGGTCGGTGGAAGATCAGACGGCGACCGCGTGCATCGACCGCGCGTATGAACTGGGGATCAATTTCTTTGACACGGCGAACGTGTACCGTCGCGGTGACGCGGAGGTCGTGGTCGGCAAAGCGCTGGCGAAATATGAGCGTGATTCGTATGTTTTGGCGACGAAAGGCTTTTTCCCGATGGGCGATGGTCCGAACGACCGCGGGTTGTCCCGCAAGCACATCATCGAGCAGGTCAACCATTCGCTGAAGCGGCTGAACGTCGACTACATCGATCTGTGGCAGTGCCACCGCTATGATCCGGAGACGCCGATCGACGAGACGCTGCGGGCGATTGACGATATGATCTCGCAGGGCAAGATCCTCTACGCGGGCGTGTCGGAGTGGACGGCCGCTCAGATCCAGGACGCGCTGCACACGGCCGACAAGTATCTGCTCGACCGCATCGTGTCCAACCAGCCGCAGTATTCGATGCTGTACCGCCACATCGAAAAAGAAGTGATCCCGCTGTCCGAGCGCGAAGGCGTCGGCCAAGTGGTGTTCTCGCCGCTCGGCCAAGGCGTGCTGACCGGCAAATACAAAAAAGGCGAGGCGTATCCGGAAGGCTCCCGCGCCACCGACCCGTCTGGCAGCACGTTCCTGCAACGCCTGTTGACCGACAAAAACCTCGACCGCGTGGAGAGACTGCGCGTGATCGCCGAGCGCAAAGAGACGACGCTGGCTGCGCTGTCGCTGGCCTGGGTGCTCCGCCAGCCGAACGTGTCTTCGGCGATCATCGGCGCGTCCCGCCCGGATCAGATCGACGAAAACGTCAAGGCGCTCGACGTTGTCCTGACACCGGAAGACCTCGCCGACATCGAAGCGGCGCTGGTGTAGGTCGGGCAAGGAAGCGCGAAAACGTCGTGGAATCGCACACAAAAACGGCAGGTGTCCTAAGGGGTGGGACGCCTGCCGTTTTGCGTGTGAGACTGTGTGTGCGCGCTGGTGGTGTTTCTGATTCTCTCTATGTGTGTTCATGCTACGGTGTCGTACCTCACCTCCATGTCGTTTCGCCTGCTTGGGGAGGGTCAACGATCTTGTCTTAGGAAAAGTGTATCACGAATTAGCAGAATATTCAACTATTTTCGAACGGAAAAGAACCCCCATTGACTCGGGGGCTAGAGATCTTGCCGTTTCAGCAAGTCTTGGATCGTGTCGGCCGTGCGGGCGGCCAGCGCCATCACGGTGTGGGTCGGGTTGCCGCCGCCGGAGGTGACGAAGACGGCGGCCGAGCAGATGAACAGATTGGGGATGTCATGCGTCTGGCAGTGGTGATTGACGACAGACGTCTCCGGGTCGTCGCCCATCCGCGCGCCGCCCGACAGGTGGGCGGTGTCGGGCACGACAAATTCCGGTGTGCCGCCCGCAGCTGTCAGGATCTCTTTCATCATGTGGACGGCGTGGTCGATCAATTTCCGGTCGTTGTCGCCGTAGGAGAAGGTGACCTTTGGCACCGGCAGTCCGTACTCGTCCCGCTCGTCGCTGAGCGTGACGCGGTTGGCCGCGTCGGGCAGCACTTCGCCGACGAGGGTGATCCGCCCGTAGTGGTTGTAGTGCACCATCGCGTCGCGCAGTCGCCTGCCCCAGACGCCCGCTTGCACGGCGAGCCCTTTGGCCATCGCGACAGGACGGGAGCCGTGCGCGTGCAGGGTGTAGCCGCGCAGGAAGCCGCGGTCGTGGCGGGTCTCGTAAAATTCTTGGGTGGTCGCCATGACCGGGGTGCCTTTGTACAGCCGGATCTCGTGTTCAAATCGGCCGTAGACATCGTGGGACGAGTGCGGCATGATGTAGCGGCCGACCGTGCCGGAAGAGTTGCACAGACCGTCGGGGTGGCCGTTTTGCGCGGAGGCCAGCAGCAGGCGCGGCGTTTCGACGACGAAGGAGGCGAGCACGATCACGCGGCCGCGCTGGCGGTATTCGACCCCTTTGTAGTTGAAAATGACGCTTTTCGCGCGGCCTTTTTCGTCCAGTTCGATCTGTGTGACCATGCAGTCGGTGAGAAATTCCGCCCCGGCCTCGATCGCTTTGGGCACGTGATGGACGAGGCCGGAGTATTTGGCGTTCGGCATGCAGCCTTGGTTGCAAAAGCCCCGGTTGGTACAGGGCGGCCGACCGTCGAACGGAGCGGAGTTGATCGCCAACGGCGTGACGACCGATTTGAGTCCCAGCCGTTCGCAGCCGATGCGAAACACTTCCGAGTTGGCGGAGATCGGGTCGCGCTCCGGCATCGGGTAGGGGCCTTGGAAGGAGCCCCACGGGAAGTGCTTCGGACCGGAGACACCGATCTGTTTTTCGATGTAGCGGTAGTACGGCTCAAGATCGGCGTAGGAGATCGGCCAGTCCTCGCCGATGCCGTCGCGCGATCTCATCTCAAAGTCGCTCTCGTGAAACCGCAGGCACACCCCGGTCCAGTGCGCCGAGCCGCCGCCGATGCCGCGACCGGAGTTGTTGTGACCCATGCGCAGCGGATTTTGGCCGTCGGTGAGGCGGGTGTCCTGCCAGCCGAGCGTCGCCATCGCCAGTTCGTCGGAGGCAAAGTCGGACTGCGGATTCCAGAACGGTCCCGCTTCGATGACGACCACTTTCAACCCCGAGCGGGCCAGTTCATACGCTATGATGCCGCCGGCCGTGCCTGCGCCCACGATCACGACGTCGGCGTCGGTGGCGTATTTGCGGTGGTCGAGGTCGTCGTAGCGGTGGCCGTCGTAGTGGCAGATGTTGTGTTGGATCGGGTCTTGGCTCATCGCTCCGGCCCCTCCTTGCTCATGCGCGCTTCCCACGGGTCGCTCAGCCCGACCTCCAGCCGCACGTAGCCGCGGGGATAGGCCGGTCCCGCGTAGCCGATCTCCGACCAGACCTGCGGATGCGAGTAATGGGCGGAGACGACTTCGCTGAGCAGATTGTTGAAAAAGTCTTTCGGCGGGATCGGCTGTCCGTCCTCGGCGGTGAGGGTGACCGTGTTATTTTCCAAAGCGACGAGCAGGGAGGTCTGTTGCTCCGGTGTCAGGGCGGTGAACGGGCTGCCGTTTTCGCCTTGTGCCAGTTCGTTCAGGGCGTAGAGACCGCCTTTGAGCAGCGTGGCAAAGGGGGGGACGCCCACTTTGCGCTGCGCTTCGCCGATGTCGCTTTGCAGTTTGTTGTCGATGTGTTTGATCACCCAGTCGAGCAGGGAGGAGCGGCCGTCGTCGAGCAGCAGGGAGGCGATATTTCGGAGCATGTCGACTTGTTCGCCGGTCAATTTTTGAAGGCTGCCGGTCGGTTCCAGGCGCTTTCTGACGATCTCGCGGGTATGGTCGTCCCAGTGGTCCTCGTTTGCGAAGACGTTGAAGTCCTGATAATAGCTCTTGATGCGCTCCATGCCGGTCACCTCCAGTAGAGCGCGATCAGCCCGAGCAAGCTGGTGCCGGTGATCAGCCCTGGCAGTGCGGCTGGCGGGCCAACGAGGAAGTTGCGCATCGTGTAGCCGCCGACTCGCTCGCCGATGCCCCGCCAGTGCATGTAGGAGCCGAACACGCCGGCCAGCATCGAGACGGCGATCAAGAGGATCGAAGTCGCGCGCAGCCACCCGGCGTTGTGGAAGGACAGCCAGACGAGCAGCAGACCGTCGACGGGCGTTGCGATCACGGGGATCCACATCGACCAGTGGCGGAAGTTTTGGCGGTAATGGTACAGGGTCACTTGCAGAAAGATCAACAGGTACATGAAGCCGAGCAACAGGATCACGATCCGGTCGAGCGGCCAGCCGTGCCAAGGAATCACCATGCGGACAAAGGCACCTCCTGGATAGTCGTAGGCATATTTTTCCGCAGGAAGCTCCTTCTATACAGCGTGTATCTTGCGCACACTACCTATTATCTCTATAATTCTCTTTAGAAAAAGAAAGGTGAGACGA
This sequence comes from Tumebacillus lacus, assembly GCF_026410385.1. Taxonomy (GTDB): domain Bacteria; phylum Bacillota; class Bacilli; order Tumebacillales; family Tumebacillaceae; genus Tumebacillus; species Tumebacillus lacus. Next base: position 143,267 of record NZ_JAPMLT010000009.1, on the reverse strand, counting down.
GAGCACATGCGTATTCGCGGAAAAGAGAAACTGCAAAAGCAGTACAATATCTACAAAGAAGCGGGACGGATCCTGGAACTGCCGAGCAACCACAAAGGCAAGTGGCACGAGTTGTTTGGCAACGACAATCCGATACATATCGAGATCGGCACCGGGCGTGGCCGGTTTATTTCCACGCTGGCTCAGCAAAACCCGGAGATCAACTACGTGGGCATCGAACTGGAGCATGAACTTCTCGGCCGCGTGGGCAACAAGGCGATGGAGCTAGGGGTCGGGAAAAATTTGATCTTGACGCCGGCCGACGCGATTCGTCTGAATGACTTTTTCGCGCCGGGCGAGGTGTCGCGCATCTACCTGAACTTCTCCGATCCGTGGCCGAAGTCGCGCCATGCCAAGCGCCGACTGACCTATACCGACTTCCTGCAGCTCTACCGGGCTGTGCTCAAGCCGGACGGCGAACTGCATCAGAAGACGGACAACCGCGATCTGTTCGAGTTTTCCTTGAATATGTTTGCCGCCGATGATTGGAAGATGCAGAAGATCACGTTCGATCTGCACAACTCGCCGTGGAACGAAGGCAACATCATGACCGAGTACGAAGAGAAGTTCTCCGGGCAGGGCATGCCGATCTATCGCGTGGAAGCGCGTCCTTGGCCGAAGCGTTCGGAGTAGCGGGTACTAAGCGGAATTGAACAGGGAATGAAGGCTCACTTCTGATTATCAGAGGTGAGTTTTTTGTTTTAATTTTCTGTTTATTTGGATTCGTCATATTGTTACAGGATTCCCATAAGCTGATTGTGTGAGTGACAAAATGCTTACACCAATTAAAAAAAGAGAAGTTAAAGGGAGGCAATTCCAGAATGAACAAGAAAGTGATCTCCACCCTCGCAGCAACAGCGCTGCTCGCATCTCTCGCACCGATGGCATCCGCAGCACCGGCTGCTCCGGTTGCTCCGGCAGAAGTGAAAGCGGCAAAAGTGCAAACCGCAGCGGCGACCGACCGCATCTTGGTCCGTTTCAAAGACAAGTCGAAAGCGGACGCAGTCGCTTCCAAGCATGGCGCGAAAGCTGACCGTACCCTCGGCAACGGCAAATCGGAGTGGAAAGTGGTAAAAGTCCCGAACGGCAAAGCGGCCGAATTCCTCGCAAAGTTCCAAGCGGACTCCGAAGTGGCAGAAGCTGAGTTGGATCATATCCTCACGGCACTGGTCACCCCGAACGACCCGTCCTACGGTTCGCAATGGCAGTATCCGAACGTGCAAGGTCCGCAAGCGTGGGATATCACCCAAGGTTCGACCTCCCGCACGGTCGCGATTATCGACACCGGCGTCGACCTCCAACATCCGGACCTCGCGAGCAAGATCGTCGCAGGCTACGACTTTGTCAACAACGACACAAACGCAGACGACGACCAAGGCCACGGCACGCACTGCGCAGGCATCGCAGCAGCTCTGTCCAACAATGCCACCAACGTGGCAGGCATGGACTGGAACGCGCGCATCATGCCGGTCAAAGTCCTCTCCGCATCCGGCTCCGGCTACACCTCCGACATCATCGACGGCGTGTACTGGGCGGTCGACAACGGTGCGCACGTTCTGAGCATGTCGCTGGGCGGCGGTTCGAAAAACGCTTCCTTCCAAGCGGCGATCGACTACGCATGGAACAACGGCCGCGTGGTTGTCGCAGCTGCAGGCAACAACGGCACCTCCACGAGAGTCTATCCGGGCGCGTACAACAACGTCATCTCCGTTGCTGCGACCACTTCGTCCAACGTGAAGGCTTCCTTCTCCTCTTACGGCACGTGGGTAGACGTAGCGGCACCGGGCAGCAGCATCCTGTCGACCAAAAACGGTGGCGGCACCACCACCATGTCCGGCACCTCAATGGCCACTCCGCTGGTGGCAGGTCTGGTTTCCCTGACTTGGTCGAAAAATCTGTCCTACTCCAACGTGACCGTCCGCGACCGCATTTTCAACACGACCGATGCGATCTCCGGCACCGGCAAGCAATGGATCTACGGCAAAGTCAATGCGTACAAAGCGGTAAACGGGTTCTAAGAGTTTCATTTTTTCGAAAATATGCATCCCGTCACTTGGCGGGGTGTTTTTATTATTTTATAATAATTTTGTATTTTCATAAAAATAGGGAGGCTGAAGGAAACATGAAAAAAACGATGATTTCACTGCTGACCGCCGCTGCGCTCTTAACCGCGCTGGCACCGGTCGGGGTGCAAGCGGGCAGTTCGGCTGCGGACACGGCTCAGTCGGTACAAGCGGCCAAGCATGCGGACGACCGCGTGCTGGTCAAGTTCAAGCAAGGCAAGCAAGTGGAGCAAGCGCTGGACAAGCACGGCCTGAAGGAGTTCCGCACGCTCGGCAAAGGCGAGTGGAAACTGGTCAAAGTCCCGAAGGGACAAGCGGAGGAGTTCCATACGAAACTGCAAGGGGACGCCGATGTGGAAGCGGCGGAGTTGGACAGCGTCCACACGATGTTCCGCACGCCGAATGATCCGCAATACTCGTCGCAATGGCATTGGCCGAACATCTACGCCCCGCAAGCGTGGGACATCACCACAGGCAATTCGATGTACAAGATCGCGATCATCGACACCGGCATCGACTACCAGCATCCGGATCTCGCCGGCAAGCTCCTGCCCGGCTATGACTTTGCCAACAACGACAGCGATGCGGACGACGATCAGGGGCATGGCACGCACGTGGCGGGGACTGCGTCGGCGCTCACCAACAATGCCAATCAAGTCGCAGGTCTCGACTGGAATGCGCGTCTCCTCCCGGTCAAAGTCTTGAACGCGAGCGGGTCGGGCTATACGTCCGACATCATCGACGGTCTCTACTTTGCGGCCGACAACGGCGCACATGCCGTAAACATGTCGCTGGGAGGCGGCGGCTATTCGCAGGCGTTCCAAGACGCGATCAACTATCTGTGGGGCAGAGGCGGCATCTTGGTCGCAGCGGCGGGCAGCAGCAGCACGTCCGGGTATTCTTATCCGGCAGCGTACAACAACGTCGTCGCCGTGGCAGCCACCACGACCAGCAACACGAAGGCGTCGTTTTCCAACTACGGCACCTGGGTGGAGGTGGCGGCCCCTGGCACCAACATCCTGTCGACGGCAAACGGCGGCGGCACGTCGACCATGTCCGGCACCTCGATGGCGGCCCCGCAGGTGGCAGGTCTGGTCACGCTCGTTCGTTCGGTCATGCCCGGCGCGACCAATCAGGCGGTGATCGACCGGATCTGCAACACGGCGGATCGGATCACCGGCACGGGCACGTACTGGTCCTGCGGCAAGATCAACGCGTTTCGAGCGGTAAGAGGTTACTAAAAACAAACAAATCGGGAGGCTACCACAAACATGAAAAAGACGATGATTTCTCTGATGACGGCTGCTGCGCTGTTGACTGCGCTGGCACCGAGCCATGTACAAGCAGCACAGGACGTACAAGCGGTGAAAGCGGACAAGCATGCCGTCGACCGCGTGCTGGTCAAATTGAAACAGGGCAAGCAAGCGAGCACTGTGCTGGAAAAGCACGGCCTGAAAGAGTTCCGCACGCTCGGCAAGAGCCAATGGAAACTGGTCAAAGTCCCGAACGGCAAAGCGGCGGACTTCCTCGCGAACCTGCAGGGAGACGCTGATGTGGAGGTGGCTGAACTGGACCAGGTCTACAGCATGACCCCGGAAGAGATCTCCAGCGTGCAAGGTGTGATTGCGCCGGAGTTGACGCCGAACGATCCGGGCTACCCGTCTCAGTGGTATCTCAACAACATCCAAGTCCCGTATGCGTGGGACATCACCACCGGCTCGACGTCGCTGACGCTCGGCGTGATCTCGACGGGGGTAGACATCCAGCACCCGGATCTGGCGAGCAAGATCGTCGGCGGCTATGACTTTGTGAACAACGACACCGTGGCCGACGACGACCAAGGTCAAGGCACGGCGATGGCCGGCCTCGCAGCGGCGATCGGCAACAACGGCATCGGCATCGCAGGTGTAGACTGGAAGGTAAGAGTGTTGCCGGTCAAAGTGCTCTCCGCAAACGGATCCGGGTATGTCTCGGACATCATCGACGGGGTGTACTATGCAGCCGACAATTCGAACGTGATGGTGATGGGCCTTGGCGGAGGCAGCTATTCGACAGCCTTCCAAGACGCGATCAACTACGCGTGGAATAAAAACCGGGTGATCGTGGCGGCCGTCGGCAGCAGCAACACTTCGACCCCCTCGTATCCGGCCAACTACTCCAACGTGTTCTCCGTGGCGGCGACCACGTCGAGCAACACCAAAGCGTCGTTCTCTGACTACGGCACGTGGGTGGACATCGCCGCTCCCGGTTCCAGCCTGCTGACGCTCAGCCACACCGGCGGCACGACGACGCTGTCCGGTGCCTCGATGGCGGCCGCTCTCGTCTCCGGCGTGACGACGCTCGCTTGGTCGAAAAACATCGGCTACAGCAACTCGTCGGTCGTCAACCGCCTCTGCTCGACGGCAGACGCGATCTCCGGCACCGGCACCTACTGGCGATGCGGCAAGGTCAATGCGTACCGCGCCGTCAACGGGTTCTAAACGTTGAGATAGGTAAATCAACCCTATTCACGCTTGTAGCATCTGAGCGCATACCGCACCGGATAAGAGTCTTTTCCTGTGAAAACCCCTGTGTCTCTTGTCGAGACATGGGGGTTTTTCGCGGTTATTTTCACTTGCAACCCATAAAACCTAAATATTTTATTAAAAACAGAGCTTTTCACTTCTAATCACGGAAAATCCGCTCAAAACGCAATTTTTGGACAATTAGTGTGATTTGTAATTCGTAAAAATTTAGAATATACTGAACCTGTAAGTGAACAACTTACAAAAAAATACAGATTAGATGGAGGTCATCACACATGAACAAGAAGTTCATCGGCACCCTCGCGGCTGCAGCCCTGCTCGTATCCCTGGCACCGGTTGGCGCATCCGCAGCAGTAACCGCTGACGCAGCTCCGGCTGTGAAGAAAGAGGAGAAAGCGCACGCTCAAGACCGTATCCTGGTCAAATTCAAAGCGGGCAAAGACTCCAAAGCAGTATCGAAGAAGCTCGGCGCAGAAGAAGCAAAATCGCTGGGCAACGGCAAATCCGAATGGAAGCTCGTAAAAGTTCCGAACGGCAAAGCGGCTGAAATGTTGGAGAAATTCAACGCGGACGCTGACGTCGAACTCGCGGAACCTGACTATATCCACACCGTTCAACTGACCCCGAACGATCCGTCCTACGGGTCCCAATGGCACCACCCGAACATCCAAGCGAACCTGGCGTGGGACATCACCCGCGGCACCTCGGCTCGCACCATCGCGATCATCGACACCGGCGTTGACATCCAACACGGCGACCTGTCGAGCAAGATCGTAGCTGGCTACGACTTCGTCAACAACGACACCAACGCTGACGACGACCAAGGCCACGGCACGCACTGCGCAGGCATCGCGGCTGCGATCGGCATGAACTCCTACCAAGGCACCGGCGTTGACATGAACGCTCGCATCATGCCGGTTAAGGTACTGAACTCTCAAGGTTCGGGCTACACCTCCGACATCATCGACGGCGTGTACTATGCAGCTGACAACGGCGCACACGTACTGAGCATGTCCCTGGGCGGCGGCGGCGCTACTTCCGCATTCCAAAGCGCGATCGACTACGCGCACAGCAGAGGCAAGATCGTGGTAGCAGCAGCGGGCAACTCCAACACCTCTGCTAAATCCTACCCGGCTGCATACAACAACGTTATCGCAGTCGCATCGACGACTTCCTCCAACACCCGTTCTTCCTTCTCCAACTACGGCACCTGGGTTGACATCGCAGCTCCGGGCTCCAGCATCTACGCAACCGCTAACGGCGGCGGCATGACCACCATGTCCGGCACCTCGATGGCTACCCCGGTAGTCGCAGGCGTCCTGTCCCTGGCTTGGTCGAAAAACACCGGCTACTCCAACACCACCGTTATCAACCGCGTACTGTCGACTGCTGACGCAATCTCCGGCACCGGCACCTACTGGATGAACGGCAAAGTAAACGCATACAAAGCAGTCAACGGCTTCTAATAGCTGTTATCAAGCACCCTGTAATTTCTTACAGGGTGCTTTTTATATTTTGTTTAAAAAGTCGCGAAATTTAGAGATAATAGAAGATAGTAATGAATTTACTGGCAAAAGTAACGATTTTAGGTCAATTTATGACGTTTGTGTATGGTTAATAGCTGCGTATATACTAAAGCTGTAAGTGGCAAAGCTTACAAAACATATAGAAACATTTAGGAGGTCTATCCAAAATGAACAAGAAGTTCATCGGTACCCTGGCAGCGGCTGCGCTGCTCGTCTCTCTCGCTCCGGTAGGCGCATCGGCTGCAACGGTCGAAGCTCCGGCAGTGACCAAGGAAGTAAAAAAAGACAAAGTCTCGAAGCACGCTGAAGACCGCGTTCTGGTCAAATTCAAAGCGGGCAAAGATGCAAAAGCTGCATCCGAGAAGCACGGCGCGAAACTTGACAAAGACCTCGGCAACGAGTGGAAACTCGTCAACGTGCCGAACGGCAAAAAAGCGGCTGACTTCATGGACACCCTGCTGGCAGACGCTGACGTTGAAAACGTCGAGCTGGACTATGTCCGCACGCTGACCGCTACCCCGAACGATCCGTCCTACGGGTCCCAATGGCACCACACCAACATTCAAGCGAACCTCGCTTGGGACATCACCACGGGTTCGACTACCCGCGTTGTCGCGATCATCGACACCGGTGTTGACTTCTCCCACTCCGATATCGCTTCTAAGCTGGTCGGCGGCTATGACTATGTCAACAACGACTCCGTTGCAGACGACGATCATGGCCACGGCACCCACTGCGCTGGCATCACAGCTGCTGTAACCAACAACAGCTATGCAGTCGCAGGTGTGGACTGGAACGCGAAGATCATGCCGATCAAAGTTCTGAACGCTCAAGGTTCGGGTTATGACTCGGCGATCATCTCCGGCATCAACTACGCGAAAAACAACGGCGCTCACGTTCTGAGCATGTCGCTGGGCGGCGGCGCGTACTCCCAAGCTTCCCAAGACGCGATCACCTCCGCTTGGAACGCTGGCAAGATCATCGTAGCGGCTGCTGGTAACTCCAACACCTCTGCGAAGTCCTACCCGGCAGCGTACGCAAACGTTGTAGCGGTCGCTTCCACGACTTCTACCAACACCCGTTCTTCCTTCTCCAACTACGGCACCTGGGTTGACATCGCAGCTCCGGGCTCCAACATCCTGTCCCTGCAAAATAACGGCACCACCACCACCATGTCGGGCACCTCGATGGCTACCCCGGTAGTCGCGGGCGTGATGTCCCTCGCTTGGTCGAAAAACACCGCGTACTCCAACTCGACCGTAGTCAACCGTGTCCTGTCGACCGCTGACGCAATCTCCGGCACCGGCACCTACTGGCTGAACGGTAAAGTCAACGCATACAAAGCAGTCAACGGCTTCTAATATAAGAAGAAAGACGATCCCTCGCTTGGGGGGTCGTCTTTTTTTATGACAAATTTGCAGGAATAGATAGCGAAATAACTGAATATTGAGTATAATCAGAGTATACAGGAGGGGATAGGATGCAGAGTTATCACGAAGCGGAGTACTGCGACATGAAGCTCGTCTTGGCTCGAACCGACCTGGAGCAGTTCATTCGCCGGTTGGCGGCGGAGGGCGTCTCGCTGCATTGGAAAGGACGCGAAAACCGCGTGGTGCTGGTGGCCGCGACGGGCAGCGAGCGGCAGGAGTTCACTTTCACTCAGGAATCTGACCGCTTCGTGCTGACGGGCAACGTGGTCTTGCAAGACAAACGATTGGTCAACGCGTTGCAATACACCTTGATCCGCACGAAGGGCACAGCGGTGGTGAAACAGTTTTCAGAAGGACCGATTGTCATATTCCGATTCAAAGACGGGGAGGCGTATCAGATTATGGAACTGCATGGACCGCGTAAAAAAGTCGTGTATGAAAAACAGGTGCGCGTCACCGGTGACGATGTGATCCGAGCATTGAAAAACCGCGAGATCGAACAGCGCATCCCGGCGTTGCGTCTCGAACTGGACTATGAACTGGTCTCGCTGACCGACGCGATGAAAGCGGGGCTGGAAGCCGAGATCATCCGCGTGAAGGCGCGCCTTGAGGAACTGCGCCGCGAGTTGATGATGCTGGAAGTGTTCTCATACAAACAGCCGGAGGTTTTGAATTGACGCGATGGAGACGATAACCGACACCCACTGCCACAGGCGGCGGACGTATCTTCTGAATGGATCAGGGGAGCGACCGCCGCCTATTTTTGATGTTTATTTTTGCCCTTCCGCGTACAGCGCGGAGATGAATTTTTTGATGTTCAGGCGGCACTTGGTGTTTTTCTCGCCGGCTTGGATCTCCTGCATTCGCAGCCGCACTTCTTGAAAATCGAACAGGCGCGGTGCGAAGTGTTCAAAGGTCGGATTGGCAAAGTCGGTCAGTCCGATCGAGGCGAGGTGCCCGAGCGCCTGCAGGATGGTGCGGCGCAGGCGTTGTTCGAGCGCTTTGATCTCGCGCTGCAACTGGTCGCCTTGCAGGGACGGATTTTCCGAGTGGAGGAACGACTGGTACAGATCTTTGAGCATCGGCAGTTCGCCGTGTGCCGGATGGGACTGGCGGGACAGCCAGGTCAGCAGGCGCACGAGATCGGTGGCGCCCGACTCGCCGGCGATGCCAAGGCGAGCGAGCAGGTCGAGCGCGTGCGATTCAAACGAGGAGTCGTCCTGTATTCTGCCCGTACTAGATGTATGCGGGCGCGGCGCGGAAAATTCATCCAACATGGAAAGCGAGCGGCGGATCGACGAGAGCGACTGGGTCAACGTCAGATGTTCGGAGACGCGCTGCAACACGCCGAGCACCTCGAAGCGATTGATCGGCTTGTGAATGAAATATTCCACGCCCGCGAGGTAGGCCTCGCCGACCATCTCTTTGTTCTCGACTTGGGAGATCATGACGAAGCGGCCGTTGTAGCCGCGGTCGCGCAGGTCGCGGATCGTCTCGATGCCGTCGCGGCCGGGCATCAAGAGGTCGATCAGGATGATGTCTGCTGCGAGCACGTCGGCGACGTCAACTTCGCTGCCCGATGCGGCGGCCCCGATCACTTGGCCGAGGTTTCCGTCGTGGACGATGCGCTCCAGCATCCGGCGAGTGGCCGGGTCGTCTTCGATCAAGTAAAATTGCAGGCTCATCACAATCCCTCCTTTTGCAACAATTCGGTCAACGGCATGCGCATCACAAAGCGGGTGGGCAATCCGGTCACCAGTTCCAGCCGACCTTGGAACAGGGCGGCGAGGTCATGGCAGTGGGTGAGGCCGATGCCGGTCGAAGAGTTGCCTTCCGGGTCGTATTTGGTGGTGTAGCCGGGCTGGAAGATGTAGTCGCGGTCTTCCGGGGCGACGCCGGGACCGTTGTCCCAGACGTGCCATTCGATCAGCCCTTTGGAGAGGTGGACTTCGACGCCGACGGTACCCTGCTCGTGGATCGCCTCGACGGCGTTGGCGACGAGGTTGTTGAGGATCGAGACCAGCGGGTAGATGCGGTCGGTGGTCAGATTGACGTCAACATAACCGTGAAAGACGATCTCTTTGCCGAGCATCAAGGCGTAGTTGCGGTTGGCGTTGAGCACGAGGTCGACCAGCGAGCGCAGCGTGAGACGGGTGCCGAGCGTCTCTTGACGGATCAGTTTGTCGAGGCCCGCGAAGATGCGCTGCGAGTCTTTTTTCAACTCGTGGATCTCTTCGGCGATCGACAGGGCGGAGCGGGACAGGTCGGCGGCGAGCGTGCCTTGCCGCTGTTCGGTCTTGAGCTGTTTGTAGAGATCGTAGGAGGCCCGGGTGATCTCTTCGATCTGGCGCATCGACTTTTGCAGGTAAAAGCCTTCTTCGTACAGCGAGGAGTTGATCAGAGTCAGCCGCTCGATCTGGCTCTGCTGCTGTTCGCCGAGCAGCCGGACTTGGCGGATCATCAGCATGTTGTAGAGGCCGACGACAAAGAACGAGCGCAAGGTGCCAAAGGTGAGCAGGATCAGCAACGTGTCGCCGTCGAGCGCATACGACGCGCCCAAGGCGTTGCGGGTGCAGAGCTCGCCGATGTTGCCGGCGAAGTCGCCGAGCGTGCCGATCAGTCCGACCAGCCACGGCCGGTCGAGCCGTTTGCGCAGCCGGGTCGCCGTCAGTAGAGTGGCAAAGACGAGGTAGTAGACGACGGACGGCACGTGGGTGAGCATGGCGTCGGGCCAGGCGATACCGCCTTGGTAGACGGTCAGGCTGGTCCGGAACAGGAGCAGGAAGAGGCCGACCAGCACCCCGGTCTCCAGCGGGCGCAGGGTGCGAAACCAGATCAGGCCGAAGAAATAGCAGGCGGTGCCGAGCGAAAAGCGAAACTCTTCACCGAACGGGTTCATTTTCAGTTCGCCGAAAAAGGATGTGGCGATCATGATCAGAAAGAGCAGGACGAAACGGTTGAACATCTGCTTTCGTCCACCTCCTTTTATACAGTAAATAAATAAGCATCTGCCTTCTCCATGATACCACGGAAAGGCAGATGCTTTGAAAGATTTAGACAGAGAGTTTCTTTTCCAAACGGCCGGCGAGCAGCGACAAGGAGTAGTTGATGACAAAGTAGATCGTCGCCACGAGGATCAGCGTCGGGAAGACGTAGCCGAAGTCGTGGTTGTAGATGATCTGGCCGTTGTGCATCAGGTCGTCGAGGGCGACGATGATGCCGAGCGACGTGTCTTTGAGCAGCGAGATAAACTGCGAGACCAAGGGCGGGATCATTCGGCGCAACGCTTGCGGCACGACGACGAAGCGCAAGGTCTGCACGTAGCCAAGACCCGAGGAGCGGGCCGCTTCGAGCTGGCCTTTCGGGATCGAGGCGAGACCGCCGCGGATGATCTCGGAGATCAGGGCGGACTCGAAGAGCACGAGCGCGAGGATGACCGCTTCTTCGGCGCTGAGATCGATGCGGATGATCTCCGGCAAGGCGAAGAAGGTGAAGAACATGATCAGGAGCAGCGGCAGGTTGCGGATCAGCTCGACCCAGAGGAACAGCAACTGGGAGAGCACGGGGATCCGCGCATAGCGCAGCACCGCGATGATCAGGCCGATCGCAAAGGAGAAGACGATCGAGATGACAGCCACCCGCAGCGTGATCATCAGACCTTCCATCAGGAAGCCGAGGTTTTCCGGTGAGTAGGCACCGACAAAGTCCATAACCGAGCGCCTCCTTTCTTAGTAGGCCCGAGCCAGCCGCCGTTCGAGATAGTTCACGAACAGCGAGAGCGGGATGGTCAACAGCAGATAGAACAGCGCGACGAACAGGTAGACGGAGACCGTTTGGAACGTCTCGGAGTTGATGATGTCCGCCTGATACATCAGGTCGCCGCCGGCGATCACGCCGAAGATCGACGAGTTTTTGACCAAGTTGATAAATTGGTTGCCAAGCGGCGGCAGAACGATCTTAATCGCTTGCGGCAAGACCACGAAGCGCATCGTCTGCAGATAGGTCAGACCGGAGGAGCGGGCTGCTTCCACATGCCCCTTCGGGACTGACTGAATGCCGGCGCGGATCGCCTCGGCGATGAACGCGCTGGTGTAGATCCCAAGTCCAAGTCCGCCGGCCATGAAGCTGTCGAGGTTGACCCCGATGGACGGCAGCCCGTTGTAGAAGACGAAGACGAGGATCAGGAGCGGGATGTTCCGGATGTATTCCACATAGGCGGTGCCAAACCAGCGTAGCGATTTGACGGTCGAGATGCGGAACACAGCGATGATCACACCGAGGATGAAGCTCAGGATCAGGGCGAACACGCTCGCTTTGAGCGTGATGAAAAAGCCTTTCCAGTAGACGTCCTGGTAGTCGATCAGGATCGAGATGTCGAGCAGATCAGACATGGGATCTCACCTCTTTTCCGAAAGGGTGAAGAAAGAGGAGCTTACTTCGGATCCTCTTTGAACCACTTCTTGTAGATTTTGTTGTATTCGCCGTTGTCTTTGAGCTTTTTGAGCGCAGCGTTGACAGCGTCGGTCATCGCTTTGTCGTCTTTTTTCACCGCGATGCCGTACGGCTCGTCGGTAAATTCGCCGCCGGTCAGGACGTAGTCCGCATCTTGTGCCGCCATGCCCATCAGGATCGCGTTGTCGGTGGTCAGGGTGTCGCCTTTGCCCGATTTGAGCGCGGTGAACGCTTCTGCGTAGTTTTCAAACTCGAGCACTTCGGTCTCCGGCGCTTTTTCTTTGATGTTCTTTGCGGAGGTGGAGCCTTTGACGGCGACGACTTTCGTGCCTTTTTTCAGGTCGTCGATCGATTTGATCGCGGAGCCTTTTTTGACGAGCAGCGATTGGCCCGCTTTGAAGTAGACGTCGGAGAAGTTGACTTGCTTTTTGCGCTCTTCGTTGATGGTCATCGTCGCAACGATCATGTCGATGTCGCCTTTGTCCAGCATCGGGATGCGGGTCTTGGAGGTGACTTCTTTCAGTTCGATCTTGCTCTCGTCGCCGAGGATGTCTTTGGCGACCGCTTTGGCGATGTCGATGTCAAAGCCTTCGACGTTGCCGGTGCCCGGATTTTTCAGGCCGAACAGGTTGGCGTCGTAGCGTACGCCGGCGATCAGTTTGTCACGCTTTTTGATCGCGTCGAGCGTGCCGGCCGCTTCCGTTTTCGAGCCGGAGCCGCCGTCTTTCGTACCGGAGTCGGACGAGCCGCAACCGACGAGCGCAAACGTCGCCATCGAGGAGATGACGAGAACGGACATTGCTTTTTTCCACGATTTCATTTGAATACCCCCTGTTTATGGTTAGTGATTGAGCCGAGAGAGGAATTGGCGCGCGCGCTCTTCCTTCGGCTGGGTGAAGAAAGTGGCCGGATCGCCTTCTTCGACGATCTGACCGTGGTCCATGAAGATCACGCGGTCGGCCACTTCGCGGGCAAACCCCATCTCGTGCGTGACGACGACCATCGTCATGCCTTCTTTGGCAAGCGATTTCATGACGTCGAGCACTTCGCCGACCATCTCCGGGTCAAGAGCTGAGGTAGGCTCGTCAAACAGCATGATCTTCGGCTTCATCGCAAGGCCGCGGGCGATCGCCACGCGCTGTTGCTGGCCGCCGGAGAGCTGCGACGGGTAGGCGTCCGCCTTGTCCGGGATGCCGACTTTTTGCAGGTAGTACATGGCCGTCTCGCTCGCTTCTTTGGGAGATGCTTTGGAGACGCGGATGGGAGCGAGCGTGATGTTTTTCAAGACCGACATGTGCGGGTAGAGATTGAAGTGTTGGAACACCATCCCGATGTCGCGGCGCAGTTCGTTGATGTTCGTCTTGCGGTCGCCTACGCTGACGCCGTCGACGGTCAATTCGCCGTCGGTGATCGTCTCCAGCCGGTTGATGCAGCGCAGCAACGTCGATTTGCCGGAGCCGGACGGACCGATGATGACGACCACCTCGCCCGATTGGATCTCGAGGTTGATGTCTTTGAGGACGTGAAACTGGCCGTAGTGTTTGTTCACATGATGAAAACGGATCATGGACAGACACCCCCTTTACTTGAATGTCGCCTGTCTGTTCATACTAATCTGAATCCCACGCCAACTCACACGAACCTACAGAAAATCTTTTTTCGAAAATTTTTTTGTAAAAATCGTGTTTCCGCGAAACTTTTTTCTGAGAGTCTGCATCGTTATAGTTGAGTCGTTCACAGATAAGTTCCCCTTTCTGTAAAGTGAATGTTTTTTTGTGAAACTGTTAAGTTTGGGGAAACTTACTAAGTTGTTGTTGATTTTACTTTTTGTGAATGATATAATTGCAACGAGGAGTCACTTGCAATTTCTTTTTTAACCCGCGAGGTTTTTGCTTGACCTCCCTTTTGACCTCGTGAGGTTCTCTTCTCGATTGCCTGCCACACATGTTGTGGCAGGTCTTTTTTTGTGCGCGCTGGGTACACTAGGGGCAGAATCGCAATGTTCAGGAGGGAGGCAGGCTCTGTGAAGCTGGTGGATCAACTCTACGACCTGTATAAAGACCAGCTCGTCGGCGACGAGGAGGACGCTTTGATCATCGTGTCGGGGATCTTGGCTGAACTGGACCGCGAGCATTTTTTGGAATGGATCGGCGAGATGAGCGAGCATGATCTGTATGAGATGCTCGGCAACTACCTGGTCTACAGGCTGCGGCAAAAAATGGCGCAGGAAGGCGTCGGGCGCGATGACGGCGACACGGCCGTCCCGCCTGCAGGCGACGGGGTCCTGCACTGATGGCGAGCGCAAAGGAGAAGGGAGCCGGTCGCCTGCAGGGCGGTGCTCCGGCCGATGCGGCACGGGACTTGGGCGCGAGGGGCAATCTCGACAAGCAGCAGCGGCTGAAGGCGGCGGAGAAGGGCGCGTGGGTGAGCATCGGCGTGTATCTGCTGCTCTCGGTGCTGAAGATCTCCGTCGGGTATCTGGCCAATTCCAAGGCGCTGTTTGCCGACGGGCTGAATAACTCGACAGACATCGTGGCATCGGTCGCGGTGCTGATCGGGCTGCGCATCGCTCGCAAACCGCCCGATGAAGATCATAAATACGGACATTACCGCGCCGAGACGGTGGCGACGTTTGTGGCGGCGATCATCATGTCGATCGTCGGCTTTGATGTGCTGTGGGATGCGGTGCGCAGTTTTTGGGCGGGAGAGCGGGCGGTGCCGAGCGCGATCTCGATGTGGGTCGCTTTGTTTGCGGCCGGTGTGATGCTCGGGGTGTATGCCTACAACTCCCGGCTCGGCAAGCAGCTGAACTCGCAGGCGTTGCTGGCGGCGGCGGCAGACAACCGCTCCGATGCGATGGTGTCGCTCGGCGCGTTTGCCGGCATCCTCGGGGCCCAGTTTGGCCTGTATTGGCTGGACCCGGCGGCTGCGCTCTTGGTCGGAGTGATCATTTTAAAGACGGCGTACGAGATTTTCCGCGAGGCGGCGCACGCGCTGACCGACGGCTATGACGAGGTGCATCTGAAGAAGATGGAAGGGATGATCCTCAGCGTCCACGATGTGCGGGCGATCAAAGATATCAAGGCGAGATCGTACGGCAGCAACGTGTTTGTCGATGTGGTGATCGGCGTCGACCCGCAGTTGACGGTCGGGGAGAGCCATGCGATCACGGAGGAAATCGAACATTTATTGTATGTTCGGGAAAAGGTTGAGTATGTCCATATCCACGTTGAGCCGGTGTCTTGACGCTCCTTCCCCTTGGAAGTTTTACGCCAAGGGGATTTTCGTCTCTTGCAAAGACGTGCAGATGTTGTATATTGGTCACATGGAAGGGGTCGTATGGATTGCATGGTGACCGTGGAGCGTTTTCGTGAAGAACTGCTCGCTCAAGTAGAGGAGTTCACCTATCGCTGGTGGACCGACCGTTCTTTGGAGGAGCAAAATTTCTTCTGTCATGTTGATGATACATTTTATGAAGAGGAACTCCGTGCGGAGGCAGCGGAGTTGCTGGAGTTGATCTTTGCCGCCTGCTTGGGTGATCGCGGGACGGGGATGGATGAGTGGGCGAAGCGTTGCAGTGCCAAGCGAGCCTTGCAAGAAGTGCCCGCCGAAGAAGCGGTGGAGCGGTTTCGGATGTTCCGCCGCGTGCTGCACGATTCGTTTACCCTGTTTGCCGAGCGCGAACGCCTCGGCACGGTCGACTCGCTGCGGATCGCCGAGATGCTGACCAATCAGTGCGAACTGGCGATGCAGTTGTTTATGACGCACTACATGAGCATTCAGCAGGATTATCTCGACGAACAGAAAAAGCGCTCCGACATCGAACGGCTGGCCTCGATCGGCGAAATGGCGGCCGGGGTGGCGCACGAGGTGCGCAATCCGCTGACGGCCACGCGCGGTTTTTTGCAACTGCTGGCAGAGGAGCGGCCGCATCGTTTTCTGGAGATCGCGATGCAGGAGCTCGACCGGGGCATCCGCACCATCGCCACGCTGCTCGACGTCGCCAAGCCGAACGCGCCGCTCGGTCCGCTCAAGCAGGTGTCCCTGTGCGACCTGATGCAAGGCGTGGTGGAGCTGTTCCAAGACAAACTGTACAGCGTGGAACTGCGCTATGAATTTGACGATCTGGAGACGCGCGTCGAAGGGCGGGAAGAGACGCTCAAGCAGGCGTTTTTCAACGTGATCCTCAACGCCATCGAGGCGATGCAAGACCGGGAGGAGCGCCGGTTGATCTTGCGCCACAAGCGGGCGGGAGATCAGGTGATCGTCGAGGTGGAGGACAGCGGGAGAGGCATCTCGAAAGAAAAGCTCCCTCTGCTCGGCACGCCGTTTTTCACGATGAAAGACAACGGCGTGGGACTGGGCCTGACGATGGTCTACCGCACGATGCATGAGCACTATGCGCAGGTTACGGTGGAGAGCGAACCGATGAAGGGCACGCGGTTCCGCTTTACGTTTTCATTATAAGGATGTAAGAATTCGTCATTTGCAATTTGCCGCACTTTTCCCCATACTAGTACTGTTGTCCATGTTGCTAGATTGGACAGAGATTGCCTAGATTCTTAAGGGAGGTTCACCTCATGCAAAAAATCCACTTTGTGGGGATCAAGGGCTCGGGCACCAGCGCGTTGGCCCAAGTGTTTGCGCGCATGGGCTATGAAGTGACAGGCTCCGATACCGATGCTGTCTTCTTCACGGACGGCCTTCTCCGCGAAGCCGGAATCACCCGCATCGTGTCGCCGTCAGAAGCCAATCTGACCGGCGTCGAAATCGTTTGCCACTCCCCCGCCTACGGGGATGACCATATCGAGATCAAAACCGCCAAGGAGCAAGGCATTCCGGTGCTCACGTATCCGGAGATGCTCGGGACGCTGATGGATGGGCGTCGCGCGGTGCTCGTCTCCGGCACGCACGGCAAGACGACCACGACGTCGATGATCTCCACGCTGCTGTTGCACGCGCAGCTCGACCCGCTGGCGATCATCGGCAGCAAAAACTACAACATCGGCTCCAACGCTCGCTTTGGTGAAGGTCCGATGGTGGCGGAGGCGTGTGAATACCGCCGCAGTTTCTTGAATTATCAGCCGTATATCGCCATCGTCAACAACATCGATTTTGATCACCCGGACTATTTCAAGGGGATCGACGATGTGTTTGACGCGTTCCAAACGTTTGTGGATAAAGTGCCGGAGGACGGGGCGTTGATCACCTGGGGCGATCAAGAGCTCTGCCGTCGTCTCGTGACCAAGGGCCGGACGGTGTACTTTGGTCTGGAAGCGACGAACGACATCTATGCCACCGATGTCACCGAGCACCGCGGCCACCTGACGTTTACCGTGTGGGAGCAAGGCGTGGCACTCGGCACCGTCTCGATGCGGGCGCTCGGCACGCACAACGTGCTCAACGCGCTGGCGACGATCGCGCTGTCCCGTCTGCAGGGCGTTCCGTTCGCGGACGTGCAGGCGGCGTTTGGCAATTTTGGCGGTGTTTATCGCCGATTTGATTACTTGGGCGAAGTGGAAGGCGTGGAGGTCTATGACGACTATGCGCACCATCCGAGCGAGATCGAAACCACGCTCGCAGCGGTGAAAAAGTCGTTCCCGACCGATCATTTGCTCACCGTCTTCCAACCGCACACCGTATCGCGCACGCTGGCGTTCCTGGAGGAGTTTGCAGAGGCGTTGACGCTGTCTGATGAAGTGATGCTGGTCAAGGTCTTCCAATCGGCCCGCGAGACGGGCGACCGTGCGGAAGAGCTGACGTGGACGCTGGCACGCCGCATCGAGGAGCTCGGCACGAAGGTGCATGTTGTCAACACGCTCGACGAAGGCACGGAGCGTTTGCAAGGCGAACTCAGTCGCCGCAGCGGACTGGTCCTGACGATGGGTGCGGGCGACGTGCGCTCTTTGGGCGAGCACCTGTTGAAGATCAAAGCGTATTAAGAGCAGGGACGGCCAAAAAGAGACCGGGAGAGTGGTTCCGGTCTCTTTTTTGTGTCTTTTTTGGTATAAAATTGAAACGCAGAGTGAAGTCGTGACCACTACTCTGTCAGAAAGGGGGCACGGGTGTGGGGAATCAGAGTCAGGAAGACGTGTTTCGCGAGCTCTATCATACGTACTACGGCGACATGTACCGATACATTTGGCAATCGGTTCGAAATACAGACGAAGTGGAAGATCTTGTGCAGGATATCTTTTTGCAAGCCTATCGCTCCTTTGGCAAGTTTCGAGGCGAGTGCGGGTACAAGACGTGGTTGTTTGCCATCGCGCATCATCATCTCAACTCGATGTGGCGGAAGTTTTTCCGGCGCAAAAAGATCTATGAGCAGTACGAGCAAGAGGTGCGCACCGTCGAACAGGGCGCGTATACCCTCGACGGCGAGTGGGAGCGCAAAGTGTTGCACGAGCAGTTGATGAGCGAACTGCAGCGGCTGCCGGAGCATTATCGGAACGTGGTGTTGCTGCGGTATATCCACGAGTTTTCCGTGGCCGATACGGCGACGATCCTCGGCACGAACGAAGGGCGCGTGCGGCTGTTGGCTCATCGAGCGATTCTGAAGTTGCGTGAAAATTGGGAAGAGGGAGGAGAATTTCTCTATGTCGGATCGACTTCCGGTACCTGAGTCGTTGGAACAAGCGTTTGAAGCGAGCAAATACAGCCCGTCCGACTATGAACTGGCGCAAAAAAGAGCGCGAGGCTGGGAGAAGCTGATGCGGCAGGCGAAACGCAAGCGGCGGTTTGGACGCCGGATGCCGATGGCGGGCGTGCTGGCGAGTGCGGCAGTGGCAGCTCTGATCTTGGTCCCGAACTGGGGCGGTTCGGTGAAGGAGGGAGCTCCCTCGGACGGGTCACAACAGGGTCTCCCGTCGTTGTCGCAGCCGGAGCAGGAGGAGGGCAAGGATGCGGTGGGGGCACCGCAGCAGGACGTCGTCAATGAGTATTATGTCCGCGAGATGAAAGATAAGCTGTATCGCGAGCAAGGGTACGAGTTGGTCTATTACCATCCAGAGTTGAGCTATGATGTCGTCCGCGACGGAGATGCGTTTTATCTGGCGCGCGACGGCGAGGAAAAGCATCGGCTGTTCGATGCGCCGACTCGCGATATCAATCTGGTCGAAGTCCAAGACACGTACCTGGTGTTCCAATACATCGGTGCGGTGCAGTACGAGGAGCAAAAGCCGGTCTGGCTGGTCAACGCGGAGGATCTGTCTGTCAAAGAGCTGATGTTGGAAGGCAACTGGTCGAGCGGGTTGACGATCTGGGAGGAGCAGGGCCGGTCTGCGCTGATCTATCTCGGCTACAACTCTGGTTCGAAGGAACAAATGGTGTACAGCTATGATCTGCAGTCGGGTGAGTCGAGGGTCATCTTGGCAAACCAAGATATGATGTTCAACAAGGTCTCGTCGGTCGGAGGGCAGTTGACGATCAGCAACTGGTACAAGGTGCTCCTGCGCAGCGGCGACGAGTGGCGGACTGTCGCGCAGTCGGAGAGCGGCGGCGTTGAGATCGTGATGCAGTCGCGCGATCAGATCCTCTATGCGACCGGTGCCGGGCTGAACGGCATTGAGCCTGGGCCGGGAACGTACAACAACGGCTCGATGAAATTGTATCGCTATGATCTGGCCACCGGGCAGAACAAGCCGATGTTGCCGGGCGTCGAAGGCAATCAAACGCTGGTGATGGATCTGCAGAGCGAGGGCCTTCAGGAGTTTGTGATCTCCTCGTTTGTGATGGAGCCGGGCGAACAGCCGGGGACCGACTCAAGAGGCACGGTCACGCTGTGGCGGGTGGCGATCGGGGAGGAGCCGAAGCAAATTTTCCAAAAGCAAGGCGTGCTTTACCGCGACTCGTTGCTGTTGCGGCAGACGTTTGCCGAAGGTGTGGTTGAGAAAGACATCTACATCGGCACGCGGACCAATCAAAAATGGCAATTGCGTTATCATGTGCCGAACGGCACGGTTGAAGAAGTCACGCCCTATTCGGAAAATCCTTAATGTCCAGCCCCCTTTTTTTAAAAGGGGGCTTTTCCCGGTCGCCGTTTCCAGTACAATAGAGACGAGGAATCTGTGTATCGGAATAGGAGACAATCTGGGATGAGCGAGAGTTGGATCGGTCGATGGACCGGGATTGCGACGCTGATGATGATCATCCGCTCGATCTGGTTAAGCATTCATGCCATCGATTTGAAAGTGGAGCCCAAGCACGCCGATCAGCCCGAGCATCTGTTTTGGCTGACGGCGGTCGCGATTCTGTTGCCGCATTTGTTTTGGCGGCCGGGCTATGTGCATCTGTGGCGCTATCCGCTGGCGGAGATGGTGATCACCGGTGGCCTCTCCCTCTATGCGGCGCACGCGATGGGGGAAGGAAACTCCCTGCTGGTGGTGCCGGCGTTGGTGGCCGGGTATTATTTTCACCGCAAAACGCTGTTGTGGTCGGTGTTGGCGTTCGTGGTGGTGCTGCCGTTTTCAGGCGCGCTGCTCGCGGGGCTCCCGGTGATCGAGGGCGTGTTTTACGTGTTCAACAACGCGTTGCTCTACGGTCTTGGCATCTCGTTGAACCGCGCGTTTGATGCGTACGGGCGCACGAAAAAGCTGCTCGACGAAAACAGGCGGCAGACGGCGTTGATCCAGCGGCAAAACGAGGCGTTGGTCGAGTATGCGCAACAGATCGAAGACATGACTCTGCACGAGGAGCGCAACCGGATCGCCCGCGAGCTGCACGATACGATCGGACATACGTACACCTCGGTCACGGTCGGGCTCGACGCGGTGATCTGTCTGATCGATGTGGCACCCGAGCAGGCGAAAACCAAGCTGGACGTGCTGCGCGGCGTGACGCGAAACGGGCTGGAAGAGGTGCGTCGCAACATCCACCAGATGGCGCCTGATGCGGTGGACGTGACGCTGTCGTGCCACTTTGCCAAGATCGCGTCGGAGTTTGCCTTGCACACGGCGACGCAGGTGCACGTCGACACGGTCGGCGAAGAGCGGATGCTGCCGGCCCAGTTGCAACTGACGCTGATCCGCTGTCTGCAGGAGTCACTGACCCATGCCAAGCGGATGGGACATGCGACCCGTGTGTCGGTCGCGCTGGAGTTTGAGCAGAACGGCGTCCGGCTGACCGTGCGGGACAACGGCACGTACCCGGAAGGCACGACCGGGCTGACGATCCGGTCGGTCGAGGAGCGGCTGCAATCGTTGCGAGGCGAACTTCGGCTGTGGTGCGAGGACGGCGGCGGGCTGGTCGTGACGTGCGCGGTGCCGACCGTGTCTTGATGTGAAAAAGACCAACCGGCTTGGAAGGAGCCCGTTGGTCTTTTTTTAAGCGGCGACGTCGCGTTTGGTGAACAAGAGCCAGCCGATCCCGTGCAGGACGACGAAGTAGAGCAGGTTGATTCCCAGTGAGAACGGCAACGTCATCGTCGGAACGACGGGGGCTCCTTCGAAGTACTGCATCAGGTTGAGGTTGGCGAACAACAGGTACTGCACCCAGTCGAAGCGGGCGAGCAGGCCGACGATCATCTGGCCGAGGAACATCGTCAGCATCGACACGCCGATCGCCATCGACGACGAGCGGAACGCGGCGGAGATCACGAAGGCGACGGTGGCGAACATCACCAGCGAGACAGGCTCCAAGGCGAAGGTGAGCAGCGCGTTTTTGGCCACGGTGGTCTCGGTGATCCCGGTGTCGCGCAGGGACAGGTAGGGCTGGTCACCCCCCGCAAAGCCGAACAGTGCGCCGCCGATCAGGAAGGAGCATCCGAGCAGCATGATCAGCATCAGGAAGGCGAAAAGCAGGACGGCGAGATATTTCGCGAAGAGGATCTTGGTTCGCGAGGCAGGGCGGATCAGCAGCAGTTTGATCGTGCCCCAGCCAAACTCGGCTGCGACGATATCGCCTGCGACGACGATGGTGAACAAGGTGATCAACGCGACGATGGCGGCGGAGTTTTTGGTAAATTTCCACGCGTTGTGCGCGAACGGTGAGATCTCGTGATCGAGATGATAGCGGTTGACGGCGAGCTGGAGCTCTTGCTCGCGGCGTTGTTCCGGCGGCATCTGAAGCTCGGGATTTTGCAGCCGCTCTTCGATGATCTGCGTCTCCCGGGCGATCTCTTGCTGCCAGTCGCGGTGCTCGGTGCCTTGGGCGGTCCGCAGGGTGAACGCCGCTTGGATCAGCAGGGCGAACAGGATCAGGCCGAAAAAGACCCATGTGCGGGCACGGCGGTAGATTTTCATGTTTTCATTGCGAACGAGATTAAGCAATCGGACCCCTCCCCGTCACTTCCAGGAATCGGTCTTCCAACGTTTGGGAGACCGTGTGCAGGCTGTAGACGTCATAGCCGTTTTGGACCAGCGTGCGGTTGATCTCCGGGATCATCGCGCGCGTGACGGTGATCGACAGAGCTTGTCCGTCGCGAAGGACCTGGCGTTGGCAGGTCTCGCGCAGCAACGCCTCCGCCTCGGCGAGCCGGGAGGTCTCGATGCGCAATGTCAATTCGTCGCCGTCGCCGATCATCTCGCGCAGGTCTTTGATCGAGACGAGGCGGCCGTTTTGGATGATCGCGACTTGATCGCACATCAACTCCATCTCGGTGAGCAGGTGCGAGGAGACGATCACGGCGATGCCTTCCTGCTCCGCCAGTCGGCGCAGGTGGTCGCGCAGTTCGCGGATGCCGGCCGGGTCGAGCCCGTTGGTCGGCTCGTCCAGGATCAGCACCGACGGGCGGTGGAGCAGAGCTTGGGCGAGACCGAGGCGTTGACGCATGCCGAGCGAGTACGTTTTGACTTTGTCATGGATGCGCTGTTCGAGGCCGACGAGTTCGACCACTTCGCGGATGCGCGACTCTGGCACGCCTTGCGACATGCGGGCAAAGTGGACGAGATTTTGCCAGCCGGTTAAAAATTTGTACATCTCCGGGTTTTCCACGATGGCGCCGATGTGGCGCATCGCTTCTTCGAACTGGCGGGACACGTCGAGCCCTTGGACGAGCACCTGACCTTCTGTGATCGAGATCAAGCCCATGATCATGCGGATCGTCGTCGTTTTGCCGGCACCGTTTGGACCGAGAAAACCGAAGACCTGACCTTGGGGCACGTCAAACGTCAGATCTTCGACGAGAGTTTTGGAGCCGATCCGTTTGGTGAGATGACGGATCTGAACGGCAGGCTGAGTCATAGAGGCCTCCTTTATTTTGGAAAAAGTCATATGACTGTCATATGAACAGGGTGAGGAATGACACTACGACTTTCCGGATCATTTGTCGTACAATAGCAGTATAAAGGAAAAGACTGTTCAGGAGTCTGAGAACATGCTCACAAATTTGCGAGATTGGCATTGGTCCAATTGGCTTTTTTATATGATTCGCCTGTCCTGGTTTCTCGGGCATTGGGTGATCTTTACGGAGTTGTTGCCGCAGGTGTCGTCTGGCGCGCTGTTTCGTTTGGCGCAGGTGCTCTGCTTTTTGTTGCCGCTGTTGTTCTGGCGACCGGGAGCGACGCACCGCACGTTGTTTGTGTGGACAGAGGCGCTGACCAGCGGGCTGTTTGCCGTGTACGTGAACGGGGTGCTCGACGCTCACTCCACGTTTTTGATCCTGCCGTTGACGTTGGTCGGATTTTTGAGCGTGCAGCGGATGGTCTGGTGGGTGGCGCCGCTGTTTGTGCTCGTCTTGCCTGCCTTGGGGCCTTTGCTCGGGTTGCAGTCCTGGCACGGCGTGTGGGAGATGATGGTCGGCGGGCAGGTCGCGTTTTTGATCGGGTATGCGTTTTCCCGCGTGCTCTCGTCGCACGAGCAGATGCGCACGCTGCTGCATGAAAATCAGCGGCAGTACCAGTTGATCGAAGAGCAGAACCAAGCGTTGATGCAGTACGCCCAGCAGGTCGAGCAGGTCACGTTGCTGGAGGAGCGCAACCGGATGGCGCGCGAGTTGCATGACACGGTGGGGCACACGCTGACCTCGGTGATCATGGGGATGGACGCGGTGATGTATCTGGTCGACAGCGTCCCGGAAAAGGCCAAGGAAAAACTGGAGGTGCTCCGCGATGTGACGCGGGGCGGGCTGGATGAGGTACGTCGCAACATCCACCAGATCGCGCCGACGGAGGAAGAGCGTCTCGGGCATACGCTGGCGGCGATCGCCGGGGAGTTTGCGGTGCATACGGCCACGAAGATCTCGCTGTATACGGAGGGCGAGGAGTACGAGGTGGCGACGCCGGTCCGGCTGACCTTGATTCGCTGTCTGCAGGAGTCGCTGACCAACGCCAAGCGGCACGGGCGGGCGATGACGGTGCTGATCCGGCTCTGCTATGGGCCCGACTCTGTGCAACTGCGCATCGAGGATGACGGGATCGGGATGGCTGACAGCCTGTTCGGGTTTGGCCTGCGGACGATGCAAGAGCGGATCGCGGCCCATCAGGGGACGCTGGATGTGGTGTCGCGCGCCGGAGAGGGCGCGGTGGTGACGTGCACAATACCGACTGGAGGAGAGCTCTGATGAAAGACATTCGCTTGTTGCTGGTCGACGACCAAGAATTGATCCGCGAGAGCCTGCACATCGTGCTCGACATGGAGGCGGACCTCGAAGTGGTCGGCATGGCGGAGAACGGCCGGGTGGCGATTGAACTGTGCGAGTCGCTGCAGCCGAACGTGGTGCTGATGGACATACACATGCCGGAGATGGACGGGGTGGAAGCATCCCGCCTGATCAAAGAGCGCTGGCCGGACGTGAAGGTGATCATCCTGACCACGTTCCAAGACATCAACTACGTGGTGGAAGCGTTGGGAGCGGGCGCGGAAGGCTATCTGCTCAAAGCGATCCACCCGAAGGATCTCGCAGCCGGCATCCGTCTGGTCCATCGCGGCGGCACGCTGATCCCGCAAGACCTCGCCAAGCTGATGGTCGCCCAGTTGATCGGGCAGACGGCGTCGTCCGACGCTTCTTCAGCGGCGGGCACGGCGGGCGTGTCCGGCGGTGTGTCGGTGGAACCCAAGCATGGGCAATACGGCCTCAGCGAACGGGAACTGCAAGTGCTCCAGTGCCTGTCGGACGGCCTGAGCAACAAAGAGATCGCCAAGCAGTTGTTTCTGTCGGAGGGCACGGTGAAAAATTATATCTCCTCGATCTATTCCAAGCTGGACGTGCGCGACCGCATCCATGCCGCCAAGAAGGCGCAGGAAGAGGGCATGATCTAGATTTTGTGCTATAATAGCATCGTTGAATTCATACGGATCCTGCGTGCAAAAGGAGATAGATACTCATGCAACATTTCAAAGAGAGCATGCTCAAACTGATCATCGAAACGTCGACCAACCTGCCGTCCGACGTGCGCAAATCGGTGATGAAAGCTCGTCTGGAAGAGGAGCTCGGCAACCGCTCCTCGCTGGCGCTGGACACGATTGCCGAAAACATCGTGATGGCGCAAGAAGAAGTATCGCCGATCTGCCAAGACACCGGCATGCCGACGTTCCACATCCATGTGCCGGTCGGGGCGAACCAGATCGTGATGAAGCGCGAGATCCACGAAGCGATCGCCGAAGCGACGAAACTTGGCAAGCTGCGTCCGAACTCGGTCGACTCGCTGACCGGTGAAAACTCCGGCAACAACCTCGGCCCGGGCACCCCGGTCATCCACTTTGAACAGTGGGAGCGCGATGAGGTGGAGGTCAAGCTGATCCTCAAGGGCGGCGGCTGCGAGAACAAAAACATTCAGTACTCCCTGCCGACCGAACTGGAAGGCCTCGGCAAGGCCGGCCGCGATCTTGACGGCATCCGCAAGTGCATCCTGCACGCGGTGTACCAAGCGCAAGGTCAAGGCTGCTCGGCAGGCTTTATCGGCGTCGGCATCGGCGGCGACCGCACCTCCGGCTACACGCTGGCGAAGGAACAGCTGTTCCGCCGCACCGACGACGTCAACCCGAACCCGGATCTGGCGAAACTGGAAGCGTACATCATGGAGACGGCCAACCACCTGGGCGTCGGCACGATGGGCTTTGGCGGCAAAGTGTCGCTGCTCGGCTGCAAAGTCGGCGTGATGAACCGTCTCCCGGCTTCCTTCTACGTCTCGGTCGCGTACAACTGCTGGGCGTATCGCCGCCTCGGCGTCATCCTCGACGGCACCGGCGCGATCACCGAGTGGCAGTATCGCGAAGACGTGGAGAAGATCGACACGACCAAGCGCAGCGCGGGCAACGAGTCCGGCACCCGCACCGTCGTGCTGCAAGCTCCGATCACGGAAGAGCAAGTGCGCGACCTGAAAGTGGGCGACGTCGTCATCATCAACGGCGAGATGCACACCGGACGGGACGCGTTCCACAAATACATGATCGAGCCGGAGCACACGTCCCCGGTCGATCTGAACGGCGGCGTCATCTACCACTGCGGTCCGGTCATGCTCAAAGATGACGCGGGCGAATGGCACGTGAAAGCGGCAGGCCCGACCACGTCCTCCCGCGAAGAGCCGTACCAAGCGGACATCATCAAAAAGTTCGGCCTGCGCGCGGTCATCGGCAAAGGCGGCATGGGTCCGAAGACGCTGAAAGGCCTGCAAGAGCACGGCGCGGTCTATCTGAACGCCATCGGCGGCGCTGCGCAGTACTACGCGCGCTGCGTGAAGAAAGTCAAAGGCGTCGACCTGATGGAGTTTGGCGTACCGGAGGCGATGTGGCACCTCGAAGTCGAAGGCTTCGCTGCCATCGTCACGATGGACTCGCACGGCAATTCACTGCATGCGGAGATCGACGAGCACTCGCTGAACAAGCTGTCCGATTTTGCAGAAAAAGTGTTTTAAGGAAAAGGAGAGGGAGCTTTCGCGAGAAAGCTCCTTTTTTTTCGATCCGCCCATAGACTGAATAGAAAAAGGGGGATGGGGATGTCTGAAAAAAACAGCTGGTTGCGACAAGAGTCACAGTCGTGGGTGACAGACGGATTGATCAGCGCCGAGCAGCGGGATCAGATCGTGGAACGATACCCGGCGGAGACCGAGAGCGGTACCGGATCGCTGGTGCCAAAGCTGTTGATGGGATTTGCGGCGGGGCTGGTCGGGATCGGGCTGCTGCTGTTCGTGGCGTCGAACTGGGCGCAGATGAGCAACGTGGTCAAAGTCGTGCTGCTGAATGTGGTGATGTTGGCTGCCTATGCAGGAAGTTGGCAGGCGTATCGGCGCGGCCGGGAGAGCAGCGGGGCGGCATTTGCGTTGCTGGGGTCGCTGACGTTCGGGGCGGCGATCTTTTTGATCGGGCAGATGTATCATCTGGTGGCGTTCAACGCGAACGCGCTGCTGACGTGGGCGGCGGTGACGCTGTTCGTCGCTTATCTGACTCGATCCAGACTGGTGTTTGTCGCAGCGCTCAGTGAACTGCTGGCATACGATCTGGTCAACACGTGGGAGTATCACAACAGCGGTTGGATCTTCCTCGTCGTGATGTTGCTCGCCGTGCCGTTCCTGCGCGGGCTCCAAGGTCGTCGTCAGTGGGTGTTGACGGCGTACATGGTGATCTTGACGGTCGGCGTGATCGACCTGCTCGCTCGGTATGAAGCGGCGATCATCGGCGTGCCCGCGTATGCGCTGTTGCTGTATTTCATCGGGCTGCTCGTGCGGCGCAGATCGGAAGCGGAGGGGATCTGGCTGCAACTGGTCGGTGTGCGGGTCTCGACTTTGTTTGTACTGGCCGACCTCGTCTCGCAGGGCGAGCTGACCGACACGATCTCGACACGCGTCGTGCCGGGCGATCTGGTGGCGACCGGTGTGTTTGCCGGGCTGTACGTGCTGACGTGGGGGTTGCAATTGAAGTGGAAGCGGCCGCACGGGGAGTTGCTTGACGGGCTGTACTTTGTACCGGTCGTGCTGACGGCGTGGTACGGCGGCGGGGGCTTGCCGCTGCTGGAAGGCTTGCTGCTGGCGGTGGCGGCGCTGTTCTGGATCCTGCAGGGCGGCGCGATGAACGGGGAGCGCTACCGGTTGAACAACGGTTCGGTGCTGTTTGGCCTCGCGGTGTTTGGCCTGTATGTGGCGGTGGCGAGCGAACTGCTGCAAGGCGCGGCCGGGTTCCTCGTCGGCGGGATCGTGCTGTTTGCGGTCGCATTTCTGCTGGAGCGCAACCGTCGGCGGGCGATGAAAGGGGGCGACGGATCGTGAGCAAAACACGCAGTCTCCTCTTGGGTCTGGCGGTGGTGCTGCAAGTGGCGGTGCTGGTTTGGATCGCGCTGACCAACCAGCGCATTTTGGACAACGGCGAGCCGATTCTGCTCCAGACAGCGCCGGTTGACCCGTCCGATCCATTTCGCGGCGAGTATGTTTCGCTGAATTACGAGATCTCGACGATTGACCTGAGTGCGGTGAACGTGGACGAAGGAGCGGCGGGGATCGAGCGGGGCGACACCGTGTATGTCGATCTGTTCCCGGACGGGAAGTACCACAAGGCGAACTCCGTCTGGACGGAGATCCCGTTCATGCTCGGCGGCCCGAGGATACAAGGCCGCGTGGAATGGCGGTCGGAGAATACGATCGGCGTCACGTACGGCATCGAGCAATATTTCACCCCGCAAGGTCGCGCCATCGAGATCGAACGCAGCCCGCAGGACAGCGTCGATGTGCAGATCCGGCTGTGGAACGGCTCGGCACGGGTGGAAAAGGTGCTGGTGAACGGCAAGGAGTTTGTCCGATAGTTGACAGGTGAGGGCTGGCAGTGGATGCTGTCAGCCTTTTTGTGCTACGATGGGGGAAACATTTACGGACAGTAAAAGGGAGGCCACTATGAACAAACCATCCTTTTTCCAAAACGTCGTCGGCATGTTCAAAGACAAACACACCCCGTTGCGCGACAAACTGCTCATCGCCGGCGGCACCGTTTATATCTTGTCGCCGGTCGATCTCGTGCCGGATCTGATCATGCTGCTCGGGTATACGGATGACCTGGCAGTGTTGATTGGGACGTATCGCGTGTTTCGGCGTTCGTACAACAACTATGTACGGCGGTCGGATGTGGTGGCGGAGCAGGAGTGGAAGTGGAAGTAAGTTGCAAAAGTACCTTGCGATCTATATAATGAAACCCAATATATCGCAATCGACGAAGAGGACAGTACCCTTTTTCAATGACATTCTGAAACAGCGAGCCGGGGGCGGTGGGAGCCTGGTGGATGGGGAAGAGGGGAAGCGCACCTTGGAGATGCCGCCTGAAGCATGTTTGTGTGTAGGGTGGGCCGGGACTGCCCGTTACAGCAGAGTGGAAAGCCGGCGTTGTCCGATCTGGTATGTCAGATCAAACGGACAGCGCAACAAGAGTGGTACCGCGGGAGTGACAGCTCTCGTCTCTTATCTGGAGACGGGGGCTTTTTATATTGTTCAAACTTTCTGAAAAGGTGAGGGGACCAATCATGGATTATAGAAAACAACTCGCAAGCCTCGTCGCGCCTGTGCTCGAACTGACGGAGGCGGATGTGCTGCGCCTGCTGGAGACGCCGAAAGATCCGAAGATGGGCGATATCGCCTTCCCGACGTTCCAACTGGCGAAGACGCTGCGCAAAGCACCGCCGGTGATCGCGGCGGAACTGGCGGAGAAGATCGGACCGGTCTTGAAAGAGGCAGGCTACCCGGTGGCAGAGATCCAAGTCGTCGGCGCGTATATCAACCTGTACCTCGATCAACAGTCGGTCGCCCGCGATGTGATCGCTGCCGTGCTCGCACAGCAGGAAGCATACGGCAACCAAAACATCGGTGAAGGAGGCAAGGTCACCATCGACCTGTCCTCGCCGAACATCGCCAAGCCGTTCTCGATGGGCCATCTGCGCTCGACGGTTATCGGCAATGCGATTGCCAACATCTTCGAAAAGCTCGGCTATCAGCCGATCCGCATCAACCACCTCGGCGACTGGGGCACCCAGTTCGGCAAGTTGATCGTCGCCTACAAAAAATGGGGCAGCGAAGAAGCGGTGCGGGAAAATCCGATCCCGGAACTGCTGCGCCTGTATGTGAAATTCCATGACGAAGCAAAGGAAGATGCGTCGCTGGAAGACCAAGGCCGCGCGTGGTTCAAGAAGCTCGAAGACGGCGATGAGGAAGCGCAGCAACTGTGGCAGTGGTTCCGCGATGAGTCGCTGAAGGAGTTCAACAAGACGTATGAACTGATGAACATTCGCTTTGACTCTTTGCACGGCGAGGCGTTCTACAATGACAAGATGGATCGCCCGATCCGTGAGCTGCAAGAAAAAGGGCTGCTCGTCGAGGACGAAGGCGCGCAGGTCGTCGACCTCTCCGAACTCGACATGCCGCCGTGCCTGATCCGCAAGTCGGACGGCGCGACGCTGTACGCGACCCGCGATCTGGCAGCAGCGTTGTATCGTCAGGACAACTACAACTTTGTCAAAGCCCTGTATGTGGTCGGCGGCGAGCAACGCCTGCATTTCCGCCAAGTGTTTGCCGTGCTGGAAAAGATGGGCTATCAGTGGGCCAAAGAGATGCACCACATCCCGTTTGGCATGATGCTCAAAGACGGCAAAAAGATGTCCACCCGCAAAGGCAAGGTCATCCTGCTCGACGAGGTGCTCAAGCAAGCGATCGAAGACGTGCAGAAGGTCATCGCGGAGAAAAACCCGGGCCTTGCCAACGCAGAGGAAGTGGCAAAGCAGGTCGGCGTCGGGGCGGTCATCTTCCACGACTTGAAAAACTACCGTCTGAACGATATCAACTTCTCGCTGGAAGACATGCTGAACTTTGACGGCGAGACCGGCCCGTATGTGCAATACACCCATGCTCGCGCCAACTCGCTGCTGCGTCGCGGCGGCTATGAAGGCGTAAACGGCGAGATCGTGATCCCGGAAGCTGCGCTGGAAGGCCCGGAAGCGTGGGCGGTCGTGACGCTGTTGCAAAACTTCCCGAACGTGATCAAGCGCGCGGGCGAAGATTTCGATCCGTCGGTTGTCGGCAAATATGTGATCGACCTGGCGCAGTCGTTCAATAAGTTTTACGCGCATGTCCGCGTGCTGGCGGAGGAGGAAGCGGTCAAGACGGCGCGTCTGCATCTGGTCGCAGCGACCGCAGTCGTGCTGCGTGAAGCGTTGCGCCTGCTGGGCCTTGGCGCGCCGAAGGAGATGTAGTTCATGCTCACCCGCTTCGGCTTCACCGATTACGAGAACAAGGTCTACGAGACCCTGCACCGTATAGGGGTGCCGATGACCGGCTACGCGCTGGCCAAAGAGTCGAGCGTGCCGCGCGGCAAGATCTACGAGGTGCTGCACCGCCTCGTCGACAAGGGTATCGTGCTCGAATCGATGACCGGCAACAAAAGCGAGTACCAAGCGGTCGACGTCGAGATCGTGATCAACGCGTTGACCCGCACCTTTTTTGACAATGTGAAGGACTTGCGCGACGCCTACCGGGAGGAGCGAGCAGAGGCGGACGACCGCGTCTGGATGCTCAAGGACGACCAGTCGATGCTGCTGACGATGGAGGAGTGGATCAAGAAAGCCACCTCCTCCATCCGCCTCTCGCTGTGGTCGGACGAGTATGCGGCCGTCCTGCCGCTGTTGGAACAAAAAGAGCGGGAGGGCGTGCGGGTGGAAGCGCTGACGCTCGGCGAGTTGGAAACCACTCTGTCGGGACTCTACACGTTTCCGGTGCCGTCCAAGGAGCAGCACTCGCTGGAACGCTGGCGGATGTTGATCGTCGACGAGTCGAAGATGATGCTCGCGCTGTTTCACGGCGGTGAGATGAAAGGCATGATGACGTCGGCGGTGCCGTTTGTGCAGTTTTTTATTGACTTTTTCTATCACGATGTCGCGCTGACGGAGATTACCAACCAGTATTATGACGACGTGCTGGTCCACAACGAGAAGATCAGATCGCTGTTGATTCGACTGCGCTACTAAATAAGTACACCGATTCGAAAACCGAAAAATTGTCTGTAATATTTAGAAAGTGACAGGAAAATATGATTTGATTGACGAATCTCTTTCTTGTTGTTACGACATGTTGGAGGAGATTGGATTGGACCTTTTACTGCCTGGGTTACACTGGGGGTTTGCGGGTGTTTGGTTGGGGGTTGCCCTCTTTACATGGAAGAGGTTCGGTCGCCTGCGCACTGCCGGGTTGCAGGTCTGGGTCCTGCCGCTGGTCTTGATTCTCTCGGCTCTCGTGGTCACGTCGTTTTATGCGGCACTCTACTATACGGCGAAGGCAGGGTACATGTCCGGATCTTGGATCGATCTGTCCCTGTCGGAACGGCAGGTGGAGACTTGGCAAAATATCATCTGCGTGATCGGGGTGTTGGCGTTGTTGCTGGTCACGGAGCGCACCGAACGGCTGCAACAAGCGGCGGTCGTCTCCGGACTGCATGCCCGCTACCGCTATGTGATCGAGGCAGATCCGCGAGCGATCTTGCTCTTTGACGGTACGCACTGGAAACTGGCGGAGATCAACCGTCAGGCTCGGGAACTGTTGGCGGCAGAAGAGATCGATCTGATCGGACAGATGGCTCCTGAGGTGCTGGGCAGGCTGTACCCGGACTCGCCGGAGACGGCCAGCGATCTGATTCGACGCATGCAAGTGCGGGATGCGATTGAGATAAAGCAAGGAGAGCGCATACTCGGTGAGTTTGAGTGGACGGAATTACGGGATGAGCGGGGGCGCATGCTCGGCTATATGTGCAGTTTTCGCGACATCACCGAGGAAAAGAAGTTTCAGCGGGAGATCATCCAGTCGGAAAAGCTGGCGGTCGTCGGTCAGTTGGCGGCGGCCACGGCTCACGAAATCCGCAATCCGCTGACGTCGATCAAAGGGTTTTTGCAGCTGATCAATCAGCGGCTGCAAGGCAACGACCGTGAGGATGAGATCACGCAGTACACCACGATCATGGTCGAGGAGGTCGACCGGATGGAGAAGATCATCCGCGATTTCCTCCTGATGACCAAGCCAAGCGATGTGATGCGTGAGGAAGCGTGTCTGAACGGGGTGATCGAGCGGGTGCTGGTGCTGATCGAAAATCAAGCGATCCTGCGCAACATCGAGGTGAGCACCGATCTGACGCCGCTTTCCAGCGTGCACATGCACAAAGAAGCGATCCAGCAGGTGGTGCTCAATCTGATGCAAAATGCGCTGGAAGCGATGAACATCGGCGGCACGCTGTCGATCCGGACGGGGGAGGAGCCGGAGTATGTGTGGGTGTGCGTGCACGACACCGGCTGCGGAATGACCGAGGAGGAAGTGGCCAACCTCGGCAGCCCGTTTTACTCGACCAAGACGGAAGGGACAGGCCTTGGCCTCACCGTTTCGATGAAGATCATCCGCGAGCATCGCGGTCGGTTTGACGTGGTCAGCGAAAAAGGCGTCGGCACGACGATCACCGTCCGACTGCCCAAGCAGTAGAGCAGGATAAAAATCGCCTCTGTCAGGAGACAGGGGCGATTTTTTGTGCAGCGTGATTAAGATTTGACAAACTGATGGACGAAGTGCTCGGCCGAGAGCGGATGGCCGGTCGCTTTTTTGATCATGCCGTTCCAGGAGTAGCGGGCACCGGGGCGGAAGACTTTTTCCGACAGCCACTGGCCGATGCGCGTGTCGCCGATCAGGTCGGTGACACCGAGGTCGCTCTGCATCGAGGCGAGCAACTGCGAAGCGGTCAGTTCGCCGAGGATGTAGTTCTGGTAGTAGACCGGCGATGCGCCGAGGTGGATCTTGGCCGCCCAGTCCGGGAGATGGCGGCCTTCCGGACGCGGCACCATCTGGAAGCGCTCGACATAGTCCCACCAGAGCGTGTTCAGGTCTTGATCCGGGTTGGCATACATGTCGCGCTCGAAGTGGGTCATGACCAGTCCCCAGCGGACGAAGATCAGCATCGAGCGGGTCAGCTGTTTGACGATGTGCGGCTGCAGGCGTTTGACTTCATCGGCCGGTACGTCAGCCACTTTCATCAGCCAATCGGCGTCGCGGGTGAGGCGGCCGAACAGCATGGCGATCGCTTCGGTGGTCAGGATGTGCGCCGGTTGGCGAAGTTGCCACGGCAGGTCGGCGTCGTGGTACACATCGTAGACGGCGTGGCCGAGTTCGTGCAGCATCGTCGACATCCAGTATTCGTTGTCGCGCACGTTGCAGAGCATCCGCACGTCGCCTTCGTGGTCGATGTCGATGCAGTAGGCGTGCTGGTTTTTGCCTTCGCGCTCATAGAGGTCGGAGCGGTCTAGGATCGCCTGCACGTCGAGGCCGATGCCGTCAAAATAGCGCTTGGAGATCGCGACGACGTCTTTGCCTTCAAAATAGGTGTTGAGGTTCAGTGCGGCGCTGGCCGGCGTCTCCTGGAAGAACGGGTCGACATAGTGCCACGGGCGCATCTCGTCCGGCTGGATGCCAAGGCGTTCGGCCAGTTCGGCGTCCAGTTCCTTTTTCATCGCGGCAAACGGAGCGCGGGTCGCTTCTTCCAGCTCTCCGAGCAGGCGGAACAGGTCGGTCTGGTCCAGTTCCTGCAAGGTCAGGCCCATCGTGTAGTAGTTGTCAAAGCCGAGCTTTTTCGCCGTCTCGTTGCGGAACTTGACCAGCGACAGCACTTTGTCTGCCACCTGTGCGCCGACCTGCTTGCTCGCTTCCCACGTTTCGCGGCGTTTGGCCGGGTCGGTTTCCGTCTCGAGGATGTGGTAGATCTCGTTGTCCGACACTTTTTCGCCGCCGACGGTGGCGCGAAACGCGGTGAAGATGCCTTCGATCTCCGCCTCGCGCTTGACGATCTCTTCGATATCGGCCGGATCGATCTGCTGCGCGGCAAACTCGTTGAGCAGCATTTCCAGTTGACGGCCGAGCAGCGGGTCGGTCACGCCGCCTTGTTGGTTCAGCTCTTTCAGTTCGGCATATGCGGCCGGGTCGGCGAAGACCTTGAGCAACTGGCCTTTGAGGTCGGAGTAGCGTTGCTCGGCTTCCGGATTTCCAGAGGTGGTCGCATCCCAATAGGCGATGGAGTAACCGCGGTACAAGTCACGGACCTGCGGAATCACGCGATCCAGAAAATTTTGCATCTGTTGGTTCAAAGTATATCCCTCCACGAATGGCAGAATCTGAAGTACATGTGAACGGTTTCTTCTCACATCTCTTTATTGTAACATATGGAAATGAAAGGCGGTGGGCAGATGTTTGACCCAACGATCTATGACAATTTGAAAGTGGTGTTTGAAGGGGGGCTGTATGATCTGGACGAAGAGGGGCGGGCGGTGGTCTCCGGCCGGGAGGACCTCGTGGATCTCGCCTCGATGTCGCGGACATTCCGCATGCAAGTGCGCAAACGGGAAGGATGTTGCTCCGCCTGTCTCGAGCTGTCGAGCGGCCTGCTCGACTTTGCTGGCGAGCTGCGGCACATCCGCTTGGCCGACGAACTGCCGGGCTGCCGGTTGAGATTGAGCTTTGACCTGCCGTATGAATATGGCAACCACAGCCCATCGATCCAAGGGCACCTGGAGTCGGTTTGGGGCGAAGTGGCGGAGATCGTGCATGAACAAACGCGCATCCTGCTCCCCGACGGGGGAACCGGGAAGTACCGGGTTCTGCTGGAGTTTCGCGACAAGATCGACGAACACAATATTGAAGACGTCGAGCCGTTGCTGGAACATTTTGTGGCGACTTTGGACGTTTTAGAAAAATATTCAGACCCGCTCTAGCAGCGGGTTGTTTTTTTGGATAGATGTTGAAATGATGGGGGGCGATAATTAATAAAACATTTTCAAAATACAGCTAGACTTTCACAGGGATTGTCTTATAATAGGGGTAGAGTCTAAAACCCGAACATTGGAGGCTATCCACATATGAAATTCGCTCGTTCCTTTGTATTTTCCTTGACGTTATCCACTCTTGTGGCAGGAACGTTCGCGTTTGACGGCGTGAAGGCTGTCAATACCGCGCAAGCAGTTGGCAAGACGATCCTGTTTGACAACTCCAAGTGCAACACCTGCGGCAACGCGGACTGGGTGATCAACGGCGCGTACTCCGACTGGGCTCGCGACCTGCGCAACGCCGGTTACAATGTCATCGAAAACAAGAGCACGATCACCTCGACACTGCTGTCTTCTGTCGATGTGCTGGTCCTGCCGGAGCCGAACACCAACTTCTCCTCGACGGAGAAATCGGCGATCAACGATTTTGTCATCAACAAGGGCAAAGGCTTGTACGTGATTGCTGACCATGCAAACTCCGACCGCAACAGCGATGGTTGGGACTCGGTCGAGATCTTCAACGGCTACACCCTCGGCAACTACTCCTCGACCAGCGAGTGGGTGGGCAAATACTTTGGCTTCCGCGTGAACGAAAACGACAAGTTCCAAGATCCGGTGACCGATATCCGCTCTCATGCGATCACGTCGGGCGTAACCGCAGTCGGCGTATACAACGGCGCCACCTTCAAGATCACCAACTCGACATACGCGAAAGGCGTCGCGTATGTGTCCGGCGACACGACCAACCCGTACATCGTCGCGTCCCAACTTCCGTCCGGCGGCCGTGTCTCCGCGATCGGCGACTCTTCGCCGTACAACGACGGCACCGGTTACACGTCGGTGGCTTCCTATTACAGCTACACCCAGCACAGCCATGCAAAGCTCGCGATCAACACCATCAAGTGGCTGGCGAAGGATCTGTAAGCGGGATCGCAAGGGATTCGCAAGAGATATAGATGTAACTTTGCAAATAACTCCGGTGATCTGCCGGGGTTTTTTGTTTGGAAAAATCGACAGGAACCGGGGCATTCGTCGCGAATTGGAAAAGCTAGATGAAGAGAAGACAAGGAGTGTGTTGGAAATGAGCAGATGGAAAGATCATGTCGCGATCATCACAGGGGCGTCGAGCGGGATCGGCCGGGCAACGGCTGTGGCGTTGGCGCGTGAAGGGTTTCGCGTCGTCATCGGCGCGCGAGACGTGGCCAAGCTGACCGAACTGGCGCAAGAGATCGAGCGGGAGGCGGGCACGGCACCGCTGTTGCTGCCGCTCGACGTGCGGGACGGTGCACAGGTCAAGGCGTTCGTAACGGCGACGATGGAGACGTATGGACGCATCGACGTGCTGGTGAACAACGCGGGGCTCGCCAAAGGCGTGACGCCGGTGATCGAAGAGACGGACCCGGACAACTGGGACCAGATGATCGACACCAACGTCAAAGGGTTGCTGTTGATGACCCGCGAGGCAGTACCGAACATGATCGAGGGCGGCAACGGGCACGTGATCAACATCGGCTCTGTCGCCGGCTGGGAGTCGTACGCGGGCGGTGCTGTGTATTGCGCGACCAAATTTGCTGTGCGGGCGATCACGACGGCGCTGCGTCAGGAGTTGCTCGGCAAGCCGGTGCGCGTCACGTCGATCGATCCGGGGATGGTCGAGACGAACTTCAGCGTCGTGCGTCTTGAAGATCAATCGAAAGCGGACGAGGTCTATGCGGGCATGACACCTCTGACAGCAGATGACATTGCGGACTGCGTGGTCTTTGCAGCGACTCGTCCGGCGCATGTCAATCTCGACACGATCATCGTCAAGCCGCTCGATCAAGCGGGTGCGGGCAAAGTGGCACGCCACTAGAACTTTTCTTTGATTTCCTAAACATCATAGTTGTGGTAAATTTGTAGTAGAATAGCGTTTAGGAAAAGAAATGGGGTTGTTTATACATGCGCCATGTTACGCTCGATCAGGTTCAGCCGGGCAACGTGCTGGCCAGAACCATCTACTCCAGCGACGGCCGGCCCCTGCTAAATACCGGTGTGCAACTGACCGTCGGGATGCTCAGCACGCTGCGCCGTCTCGGCGTCACCTATATCTATATTCAGGACGCGCGGTTTCAGGATGTGGTCGTCGAAGAAGTCGTCTCCGAACAGACTCGGCGGGAGGCGTTAAACAATTTCTCCACGGCGGTCCAGCATATCCAAAACTCCGGGGACTTCAACACCAAGCAGATCCAGCAGACGACCGGTTCGGTGATCGATGAGATCTTGACCAACCGCAAAGTGTTGGTCAACCTGTCCGACATTCGCACGCGGGACAACGAACTGTTCATGCACGCAGTCAACGTCTGCATCCTCTCCATCGTGATCGGTGTCAACCTCAAGCTCAACCGAGCACAACTGAGTGATTTGGCCCTTGGGGCGTTGCTGCACGATATCGGCAAGATCGAACTGCCGGACCGGCTGCGCAAAGAAGAGGATAAGGAAGTACCGCAAGGACTCGCCAATGATGAAAAGCACACGTGGCGCGGCTACAAGCGACTGCGCAAGAAAAACGAGGTCAGCATCGTCGCAGCACACGTGGCGCTCCAGCATCATGAGTTTCTGGACGGGTCCGGCTATCCGCGCGGGATCAGCGGCGATGAAATCCATCTGTTCGCAAAGATCGTCGCGGTGGCCAATGAGTTTGACAACCTGATCAACGGCAGCGGTGATCGCAAGACGATGTTGCCGCATGAGGCGACCGAGTATCTGATGAGTCAGGCCGGGAAAAAGTTTGACCATGAAGTGGTGATCCAGTTCCTGCGCTCTGTCGCTGTCTATCCGACCGGCGTCTCGGTCAAGCTCGACAACGGCAAGGTCGGCATCGTGGTCGCACAGCACAAAGGGCTGCCTGCCCGTCCGGTGATTCGCGTGTTCACTCGCGAGGACAGCGAGTGGGAATCGCACGATGTGAAAGAGGTCGATCTCGCAACGGCGACGACGACGTTTATCTCGAAAGTGGTTCGCGACTAGATCGAAAACAACTTTAGAGACACTCGGCAGCAGCAGAGCCGGGTGTCTTTTTTATGGTATGCTAGTAACAGAAACTGGAGAGGAGTTTGAGTTCATGCAAGACGCGACACGCGAGATGACGCGAGAGACTGCGATTTCCCTGTACGAGGCGGCGGAACACCGCCACTCGTTGCGTTCCTATACGGGCGAGCCGTTGCCCGAAGACTTGCGGCAAAAATTGACCGATTTTATTGAAAAGGGCTGGGAGCCGTATCCCGGAGTCAGAGCGCGTACGGTGTTGCTGGAAGGAACGGACAAGACCAAGAAGATCTTTAAAGGTGTGATCGGCAGCTACGGAGCGGTTCAGAACGCACCGGCATTGGTGGCATTTGTGGTAAACATCGAGGACCCTTATTTTTATGAAGCGGCCGGGTACATGGGCGAGCAGGTCGTCCTGTACGCGACACGGCTCGGATTTGATACCTGCTGGATCGGCGGCTTTTTCCGGCCGGATGCGGCGGC
Organism: Tumebacillus lacus; assembly: GCF_026410385.1. Lineage (GTDB taxonomy): Bacteria > Bacillota > Bacilli > Tumebacillales > Tumebacillaceae > Tumebacillus > Tumebacillus lacus. The sequence goes on along the minus strand of NZ_JAPMLT010000009.1, from coordinate 104,042 downwards.
GAAGATGATCGGGCTGGCGGACAACGAGCGGGTCGTGGCTGTCAGTCCAGTCGGCTATGCGAAAAAGACCGGGATGAGCGGGCTGTATGAAGGATTGTTTAAATTTGGCACCAACCGCGGCCAGCGAAAAGCGGTGGAGGAGATCTCGTATCTGGAAGACACGGTGCCACCGCGCTGGTTTGACCGGGGGATGGAATGCGTGCAGATCGCCCCGTCTTCGTACAATGCCCAGCCTTGGCATGTCTTTTATCACAAAGACGGCCGTATCTCGATGTCCGCGACCCAGGAGTACAAGGAAAAAAAGCTGGTCTATCCGGGCGCGCCCAATTCCAGTCGGCTTTGTTGCGGGATCGCAATGCTTCATTTTAAAGTGGCAACGCGGGCGCTCGGCATCGAAGGTCGCTGGCTGCCGGAGGAAGAGATGATCAATCCGATCGCGACGTTCTTTGTGCCAGGACATATCGCGGAAGATCTCGACGTTTTGTAAGGACGAGGAGGAGACAACTGATGAGCCATCTGCTGTTTGACGTGCAAGACGGGATCGCGACGATCACACTGAATCGACCGGACGCGCGCAACGCGTTCAGCATTCCGATGATCGAGGCATGGGTGCAAGCGTTGGAAGCCTGCCGCGACCGGGAAGACATCCGCGTGGTGGTGGTCACCGGAGCGGGGCAGTCGTTCTGTGCGGGCGGTGACGTGCGGGCGATGCGCGAAGGGCGCGGATTTTTGGAGCAGGGGGAGGAGGAGGTCGATACGCATTCGACCGGGCTCGCCCGCAAAAACTCGCTGTGGAAACTGATTCAGCGCGTGCCGCTGACGTTGGAGCAGGTCGACAAGCCGGTGATCGCCGCCGTCAACGGAGACGCCATCGGAGCCGGCTGCGACATGGCGCTGATGTGCGATCTGCGGATCGCGTCCGATAAGGCGCGATTTGCGGAGGCGTATGTGAAACTGGGGATCGTGCCGGGCGACGGCGGGGCGTATTTTCTGCCGCGACTGGTCGGGATGGCAAAGGCGTTGGAACTGCTGCTGACCGGTGACTTGATCGATGCGGCGGAAGCGGAGCGGATCGGACTGGTCAACCGCACGGTGCCGCAGGAGCGGTTGATGGAGGAGACGTACGCGCTCGCTCGCAAGATCGCCGCACAACCGCCCGTCGCCGTGCAATTGATCAAGCGGGCAGCCTACCAGAGCGCGCGCACCGATCTGCGCACGGCACTCGACCTCGTGTCCTCGCATATGGCCGTGGTGACCGAGACGGAAGACCACCTCGAAGCGATGAACGCGCTGTTTGAAAAGCGGCAAGGGGTCTACAAAGGGAGATGACGCAGGCCTTTTGCGTAAAACTTCCCAGATCGAGATGTCTGTAAAGTCTCTCCTTTCCCATGTGCTATAATAGTGGACAGCGAGTATAGAGACGAGGAGACAGACGAAGATGAACAACCAATCAAAATTTCTGATCGTCGACGGCAGCTCGATGCTGGTGCGCGCGTACTTTGCCAGTGCGTTTCGCGGGCGGATCATGCAGTCGTCGCGAGGTGTATACACGAACGGCGTTTTTGGATTTTTGAACATGATGTTGCGCGCGGTGGAGCAGATGCAGCCGTCTCATCTGTTTGTGGCATGGGATGTGTCACGCGATACGTTCCGCCGCGAACTGTACCCGGCCTACAAAGGAACGCGCGGTGAACTGCCGGATGAACTGCATCCGCAGTTTGAGACGATGAAGGATGTGCTGAACGCGCTGGGCGTGCCGCAACACTTTGACGAGCGCTATGAGGCGGATGACATCATCGGGACGCTCGCGCATCAGGCGGCGGACGGCGGGCATGACGTGCTCGTGCTGACCGGCGACCGCGACGCGCTGCAACTGGTGCGTGACGGGATCACCGTCGCGATCATGAAGAAGGGCATCTCCGAGATGGACTACTACACGCCTGCGTTCCTGCAGGAGACGTGGGGGCTGACAGCAGAGCAGATCATCGACCTGAAAGGGCTGATGGGCGATACCAGTGACAACATCCCCGGCGTACCGGGCATCGGCGAGAAGACGGCGAAGAAACTGCTCGATGAGTACGGCACGCTGGAGAACCTGATCGCCAACACGCACCTGCTCAAAGGCAAGATGAAAGAAAAGATCGAAACGCACCGCGAGATCGCGCTGCTCAGCAAGCAGTTGGCGACGATCGTCACCGATGTGCCGCTGGTTCATGAGTTGGAGCAGTGCCGTCTGTCGTTCCGGATGGAGACGGCGAGAGAAAAGTTGGCAGAACTGGATCTGAATCGGTTTGTGAACACGCTGGAGCGGTTGGTGCAGGTCGGGTAATCGCATGTGGGAAAGAAAAGATCGGCAGGTCCCCCTGAGCTAGGTGCAGGGGGATTTTTTATCGGGGAATACACGAGGTTGCGCTCATTATAGCAAACGGGCGTTCGTAAAAACAAGAGTTATTTTTCACTTTTCAAATCGAGCGGATGTGGTACAGTAACAGAGGAGCAAGCCTGTGTACGGACACAAACTGGGATGAGGTGAGTGAGGATGAAGCGCGAGGCGCAACTGGTGCGGGCGACCCTGCAGGTGCTGACGGAAGCGGTGTGGGCGGAGCAGATCTCTCTGGATGAACTGAGGCAGCAGAGCGGTGTGAGGGAGCCGCTATTTACGCTGGTCTGTGAGGGCGTGGAGCGATTTGCGGACGCGGCCGTGCTGCGGGAATTGGCCGAACGCCGGGAGCCGTTTCAATGGGTGGCGCGTCAGGCGCGCGAGGAGATGACGGCGTTGCTCGGCGCGCTGGAGCCTGTGCAGGCGACCGCGATCCTGTGCGGACTGCCGAGTGCGGCGAGGCTCGGCTATGCCACGCATCGGCTGGCAGCCCGGCTCGGCACATCGGAGTCGGCGGTGCGCGAATGGGAGCGCACCGCGTATGAAGCGGCGGCCGGTCAAGTGACGGAGCGGTTGCCGTTGCTCGATGCCGTTCGGCAGGCAGCGTCGGACCGCGCCGAACTGTGGGAGCAGATCGAGGAGTGGGAACCCGCGCCCGTCGACGCGGTGGACAGGCCGGACCGCGCAACCGGGCTGGAGCGAGAGGGGCTCGTGGCGATCATCTCACAGTTCAGGAGCGAAAATGTGCCGGAGAGTGACTGTCTGCCTGAGGCATACTCGGCACTTTCAACCGCCCAAACACCACAGTCAGGATACGAAAATGTGCCGGAGAGTGACTGTCTGCTTGAGACAAATCAGGCGCTTTCAACCGCCCAAACGCCCGTCATCGAACCTGCAGACGCAGACGCTGAACAGCCGGAAGACCTGCTCGACCGGGCAGCGGTCGATGCTGACTTCGATCTGCGACGCTATATGGCCCCGGCGTTGGAACTCGCCATTCGTCAGGCGTTCCATCGACACGGCGTTCACTCCCCGGAAAGGGTCAGACCTTTATTTTCTACCACAGAGCAACTGGCTGTCGATCTCGTGCTTCGACGCATCGAGTTGGAGACGGCAGGCGGAGAGGAGGAGACGCCGGATGCATGATCTGCAAATGATCGATCTTCGCGGGGCGTTGCAACAACATTTTGGATTTGCCGAGTTTCGCGGCGCACAGGAAGCGATCATCCGCGACCTGCTCGCAGGCGAAAACGTGCTCGGGATCATGACGACCGGTGCGGGCAAGTCGCTCTGTTACCAATTGCCCGCTCTGCTCTTGCCGGGTGTGACGCTCGTCATCTCTCCGTTGATCGCCTTGATGCAAGACCAAGTCGACCAACTGCACCGACGCGGCATCCCTCAGGCGACCTATATCAACTCCTCGCTCAACTACAACGAACTGCGTCAACGCATGGACGGCATGCGTCAAGGCCGCTACAAACTGGTCTACATCGCCCCGGAGCGACTGCGCTCGCAGGAGTTCGTCTCGCTGTTGCAAGAGATCCCCGTTTCGCTGTTTGTCGTCGACGAAGCGCATTGCATCTCCGAGTGGGGGCATGACTTCCGTACCGACTATCTCCAGATCGGCGATGTGCGCAAACGTCTCGGACGCGTCCCGGTGCTCGCTCTGACCGCGACGGCGACCCGCGAGGTGCAGGAGGACATCTTGATCCACCTGCGGATGGAGGACTGCCGCAAATTTGTCACCGGATTTGACCGGCCCAATCTGACCTTCCTTTTCAAGCGGGAAGAGACTCGCGAAGACAAATACCGCGAAGCCCTCGCCTTTCTGCGCAAACAGCAGGGCACCGGCATCATCTACGCCCCCTCGCGCAATGAATGCGAGGAGGTCGCGCGCTTTCTGCAACGGATGTTGCCCGACTCTTCCATCGCCTTTTACCACGCAGGTCTCCACCCGGAGGAGCGGCGGATCGTGCAGGACGAATTTATGCGCGGACAGACAAGGATCGTCGTGGCGACCAATGCGTTTGGCATGGGCATCGACAAATCGGATATCCGCTTCGTCCTGCATCTGCACGTGCCGGCCAGCGTCGAAGGCTATTACCAAGAAGCCGGACGCGCCGGACGGGACGGGCAGCCCGCTTTGTGCATGACGATCTACAACGAGCAGGACCGCGCCATCCACCACTTTTTCTTGAAACGGGAATTTCCCACCGAGCGCGAGTTTGACACCGCCTTCGACCGGATCGCGTACGGCATCTCGCCCGACGGTGTGTTTCGCGGCTCATGGCGGGAGATGACCCGCTGGCCGGGGCTTGACGATGATAAATTGTCCCTGTTGATCCACCACTGGGAGAGCTACGGCTGCCTGACCGTGCTCGACATGGCCGGTGACAGCGTGGCGATCCGCCCGGAGCTCGACCGGATGCAGGGACGCCGCACCGACGTGCTCCAGCAGGTGGAGCGGTTGAAGATGCGCCGCTTTGGCAAATTGAACCGCGTGGTGGACCTGCTGCGCTCGCCGGTCTGCCGTCGGGAAGGCATCCTCGCCTACTTCGGTGAAGTCCTGCGGTCGCGTCCGGACGTCTGCTGCGACGTCTGCAACCCGGAGTTGCACCTCAATCCGACGCTCGTCGACGCCGCGCTGCACAGGCTGGACTGGCAGCAGATCCTCGCCGACCTGATGCCGATGCACCGCCTCGATCCGAACCAAGCGCAAGACATGCGCCTCTCGATGACCGAGGGCGAGGAAGCGCTGCGCGTCGGCAACGAGAAAAATACGGACGAACTGCCGCGTCTCTTTGAGTTGCTCGGTTCGCCGTCTGTCACCACGCGGCGCATGGCCTGTTCCGCGCTGGGCAAGATCGGTCACCCGGACGCGGTGCCGCATCTGCTCCCGCGCCTGCAGGACAGCAATCCGCAGGTCCGCCAGTATGCGCTGAAGGCGCTGGAAAAGATCGACGACCGCCGCTGCATCCCCGCCGTGCATGCCCTTTTGCGCCGCGAGGAAAAAGAGTATAATATCCGACAAGCACGCAACATGCTGGATCAATGGGGAGAGGTGTACTAGGATGACCACCATTAAAAAAGAGAGCGAGCCCACGCTCTCACAACTGCAAGAGATGATCTGCGACTTCACGTATGCTCACGGCTGGAACAACTATCACAGCGGTCGCACGCTCTCGACGTCGGTCGCCATCGAGGCGGCTGAGCTGTTGGAGCATTTCCAATGGATTGAGCCAGGGCCGGAGAAGTACGAGGAAATCCGTTTGGAAGCGGCCGATATTTTGATCTACCTGCTCCAGTTCTGCAAGCACAAGGACATCGATCTGGCGCAGGCCGTGCAGGACAAGATGGCGATCAACGCCACGAGATGGCCGCTGGAAGAGAAATAAAGCACAGAAAAACAGCACTCCGATGCAGAGTGCTGTTTTTCATACTGCTCATTTACTCGACCATCTCCCGCAATTTCCGGTCGCTCGGGAGCAAGAACGCGAGGAACCCGAGCAGCGGCAACAGGGAGCAGAACCACATGACAAATTTTAATCCGTACCAGTCGGCGAGATTGCCCAGCACGACGGAGCCGATCCCGCCCAGACCGAAGGCGAGGCCGACGATCAGCCCGGAGGCGACGCCGACTTTGCCCGGCAGGAGTTCCTGCGCGTAGACGACGGTCGCCGCCGAGGATGAGGCGAGCACGACACCGAGCAGGAAGAGCAGCGGATAGGCCCAGAACAGCGAGACGTGCGGCAGGAGCAGTGTCACCGGGAGCGCACCGAGCAGCGAGACCAGAAGCACGTTGCGCCGCCCGACCCGGTCGCCGAGCGGACCGCCGACCAGCGTGCCGACGACGATGGCGACGGCGAGTGTAAAGACGTACGCTTGGGCGTTGGTGATCGAGATGCCGTAGTCGTGGATCAGATAGAACTGGTAGTAATTGTGAAAGCCTGACGACGTCCAACTGCGGGCAAAGACGAGAAACACCAGCAGGACGATGGCAAATCCGATCTTGCGGCGGTTGGCCGCTTCCGCCGTTCCGGATGCGACGGTCTTTTTAGGTTTCGCCCGGAACAGACCGGCGTCGAGCTGCCCTTGATACCACCGCGCCACATACAGACAGACCGGGATCGCCAGCAGCGCGAGACCTGTGCACCAGATCGCGCCGAACTGTCCGAACGGGACAAACAGCAACGCCGTCAACAGCGGCGCCATCGCGCTCCCGGCATTGCCGCCGACCTGATAGATCGACTGGGCAAATCCCCGTCGCCCGCCGGACGCCATGTACGCCACGCGCGAGCCTTCCGGGTGGAACACGGCCGAACCGAGCCCGACGAAGAAGATGGCGAAGATGACCAGCAGATAGCTCGGAGCGAGGGCGATGCCGATCATCCCGATCATGCTCATCATCATCCCGAGTGCCAGCAGGCGCGGTGTCGGCCGTTTGTCCGTATACAGACCGACGACCGGCTGGAGCACCGATGAGGTCATCGACAACGTAAACGAGAGCAGCCCGATCTGCGCATACGTCAAGCTCATGCTCTGCTGCAACACCGGAAAGGCAGCCGGGATCACGGCCTGCAGGGAGTCGTTCAGCAGATGGATCAAGGAAATCGCGACCAAGATCTTATAGACGGTGACGTTCTCTTGTGTCTTCACTTGCGGATGTTGCACCCCGGAAATCACAGCGATTCCCCCTTTTCTTCGCGATTCGAAACAATCTGTTAAAAAGAATACTCCCAATTTCTGTTTGGCACAACTGTCAGATGCAAATTGTGGTATCCTAAATCACAACCGCAATCACAGGAGGCACACGTTTGTGACTACATATAAGAAAAAACCGGCTGGAGGCCCCCGCAAACAGCAGGCCGCCGCTGCACCGACAGCGATCAAATTGCAGGTCGGCCAGATCGCCGAAACGGAGATCAAGCGGACCGGCATCAACGGCGAAGGCATCGGCTACATCGACCGCCAAGTCGTCTTCATCCCAGGCGCCTTGCCGGAGGAAAAAGTGCGCGTCAAAGTGACCAAGGTCGAGGCGAAGCACGCCGTCGCCGAACTGCAGATGGTCGTCAAAGCCTCGCCCAAACGGGTCGAGCCCCGCTGCCCGGTCTATGCGGAGTGCGGCGGTTGCTCGCTGCAGCACGCGTCGTATGATCTGCAACTGGATATGAAGCGAGAATTGGTGCGCGAGTCGTTCGCCCGCTATGCCAAGCTGCCGAAAGCTCCGGTCGAGCGGACGGTTGGGATGTCCGACCCGTGGTCCTACCGCAACAAAGCCCAACTCCCCATCGTCCAACACAAAGGCGATGTGGTCGTCGGCCTGTTCCAAGCTGGCTCCCACAACATCGTCGACGTCAGCGGCTGCCACGTGCAACACCCGCTGACCAACCGCATCGTGCAGGAAGTCCGCGACATCGCCCGCGACCTCGGCGTCAAACTCTACGACGAAAAAACGCACAAAGGCGAGCTGCGGACGGTCGTCGCCCGCGTCGGATTTGAAACGGGGGAGTGCCAACTCACCCTCGTCACGCGGACCAAAGAGCTGTCCCACCGACAGGAACTGGTCAAGCGCATGGCGGAACAAGTGCCGGAACTGACCTCGATCATGCAAAATGTCAATCCGGCCCGCACCTCGCTGATCTTCGGCGACGAGACGTTCCCGCTCTGGGGCGCGGACGTGATGGAAGAGCGACTTGGCGACGTGCAATTTTCCCTCTCGCCGCGTGCGTTCTTCCAACTCAACCCGGAGCAGACGACCAAGCTCTACAACCTCGTGGCCGACGCAGCGGCTCTCACCGGCAAGGAAGTCCTCGTCGACGCGTACTGCGGCGTCGGCACCATCGGGCTGTGGCTCGCTCCGAAAGCGCGGGAAGTCCACGGCATGGACATCGTCCCGGAAGCGATCGCCGATGCAAAGCGCAACGCGGAAAAGTCGGGGATCACCAACACCCGCTTTGTCGTGGGCGCGGCGGAGCAGATCCTCGTCGACTGGATGAAAAAAGGGCTCCGTCCCGACGTCGTTGTCGTCGACCCGCCCCGCACGGGACTTCATCCGGAACTTCTCCAAGCTCTGCTGAAAACGGCACCGAAAAAAATCGTCTACGTCTCCTGCAACCCGTCCACGCTTGGCAAAGACTGCGGCGTGCTGGGGGAGAAGTATGAAGTCAAGAAAGTCACACCGGTCGACATGTTCCCGCAGACGGCGCATGTCGAGAGCGTGACGGAACTGAGGCTCAAGTAGCTGTCAGGGAACCCGGTTGTAAACGACCGGGTTCGTTTTGTCTGTCGGGAGGAAATGAGCACGATCAGCCGAATTGGATGCATATGTAAATGTGAACAGGAGGCTGACCATGAAAATAGATGATTTGCAGGATATCGTGTCGTCCGCACAAGAACTGCACGATCTGCTGGGAGAACCTTCGCTGCTGTCGGCCAACAAGGTGATCCATCACTTGGATGAACATGTGCGTCATTTCCTCTCGCTGTCTCCGTTTGTGACGATCTCGACAGCAGATCGCGACGGGCACTGCGATGCCTCGCCGCGCGGGGATGCGCCGGGATTTGTGCATGTGTTGGATGAGAAGCGCCTCGTGATCCCGGAACGGCCGGGCAACAAGCGCATCGATTCGATCCGCAACATTCTCGCCAACCCGCGGATCGGGCTGTTGTTTCTTATCCCCGGTCTCAATGAGACTCTGCGGATCAACGGCCGGGCTGTTGTGGTGCGCGACGCGGACTTGCTGGCGAAGATGGCGGTGAACGGTCGCAGTCCGTTGTTTGGGATCGTGGTCGAGGTTGAGGAATGTTTCCTCCAATGTGCCAAAGCGTTGATGCGATCCAAGATCTGGAAGCCGGAGACGTGGCTGGCGCGAGAGCAACTGCCCAATCCGGCGCAGATCCTGGCCGATCACGTGAAACTGCCGGGCGTGACGGAGGAGAAGGTCGTCGTGATGCTGGAGGAGAGCTATACGAAGCGATACTATTGAAGCCGTGAGGAATAAAATGGAAAACAGAAAACAGAAAAGGCGCCTCTGCCTGCTGACGGGGCGTCTTTTTGCTGTCTGAGACAAGGTACGTCTGGGCAATCGCGGAAATACGCTGGGAAGGAGGACAGATGACAGGAGGAATTGACGGTGCAATATCTGTATGGAGATAACATGCAGTTGCGGGTGTTGGATGAGATCGAGTTTTGGAAACAGCAGGAGATGGAACATACGGTGGTGATCCGCACCATCGCGCCAGGGCTGGAGCCGGACTATGTGAAGGCGATGGAGCAGTGGGAGTTGGCATTGGGCCGGACGCAGGGGCTGGCGGTGCGCTATATTGAGTCTTTGGCCCGTACCGGGTCGGAGGCAGCGAAAGGGTTTTCCGATGAGACGCTGGCGCTCACGTATTTTGCGGTGAAGCAGAGCGAGCATTTTATTGCGGTGCTCGACCATCTGGTGGCGAACAGCACAGCGATCAAAGGCAATCCGGTCGCCAAGGTCGTCGTGGCGCATATCCGGCGCGAGTCGGAGTATTTCATCGGTGTGGCGCAGACGGTGCTGGAGTAGAAAAAACGCGGGACGATTGGCCTCTTTTCTGGTACGCTGGAAGAAACAGGACACTGGAGAAGGGGAGAGTTTCATTGAAGGAACAGCAAGTTACGTTGCGGCACGTCACACGCGACAATTGGGAAGCGGTCAACGCTCTGGGGCTGCATCCGCATCAGTCGACGTATGTGCCGACGGTGGCCGAATCGGTCGCGAAGGTCTATCTGCGGCCGGACGGCGATCATGTGTCGTATGAGCCGTTTGCGATCTGTGACGGGGAGGAGATCGTCGGATTTTTGATGATCGCCTATGAAGTTGAAGATGAGACGGCGGTGTGGATGAACGGGTTCTTTATCGACAAAGAGCGGCAGGGACAGGGCTACGGCCGTGCAGCTGTGCAGGCGGCGATCTCGCTGGTCAAGGAGCGGTTCCCGAACGCGTCGGAGATGCGACTCACTCTGAACCCGGCCAACTCGGTGGCGGAGTCGTTGTACCGCTCACTCGGTTACGAGGATACAGGTGTGATCTACGGCGATGAGCATGTGAACCGGTTGATCTTATAAAGGAACAGAGCTGTCGAGAACAAAGGCTCGACAGCTTTTTTCTTGTCATCCTGTCAGGCGTCGTGAATTTAATGGCGAGCGAGCAGATCCCGCACGGCGAACGGGGCGTAGAGGAGCAGAAACATCGCCAACGCGACCGCTTCCAAGGAGAGGATGTACCACGGCCACGGGCCGAGAAGATCCAGCAGGGAGGCATTTTCCGGTTTGGCGTTGAGGAACATATAGTTGGCGCCGATGCCTTTGTTGATCCCGGCGATCAGCAGGGCGAGCAGGTTGAGGGCGACGAAGGCGCGGACGAGCGAGCGCCAAGTGGGGCGATAGCGTTCGACGGCGATCATAAAGAAGGCAGCGGAGACGACTGCGCCGTGCGCGATGAAGAATTCAAACGTGCGAAAATGCGGATACGAATAATGACCGAGATCGGGTGTCAGGATCGCTTGCAGGGCTCCGGCCATGCCGGGCAGGTAGAGAAATTCGAAGAGCGCATAGCTTTTGGTCACCAGCATCACCGTGGCGAGCAACAGCGAGATCGAACACAATTGCAAAGGCAATGAGCGATCCAGCGTCCACGCACCGATGGAGACCTGCCAGACCTCCAGCGCGACTTCGCACAGGAGCAGCAGAGCGGCGAGGGACCAGCGAAATGCCCGGTTGGCGCGAGGGAGACGCAGTCGGTCTCGGTACAGCCAGATCAGCAGCAAAAAGAACCCGAGCAAAAGCAGGGTGACAACGTGTGGAATCGAGAATAATACAAAGGCATGGTTCAGCCCTTCGACGGTGAAGTATTTGTCTAAATTCGTGACGATGGTGGGCACCTCCATCCTTTTTCAGGTACAATTGCTAGTATTCTATCATCCGGAGGGTGACATTATGAACAAAAACATCGAAATGATGCGCAAACTGGTGGATCAAAAGAAACAGAAAAGCGGCCAACAGCGAGGCCTTGGCAACAAAGCGGAGAAAGACACGATGGAGAAAAACCGCAAAGTGGGCAAACAGTTGAAAAAAGGCGGGCTGTTTGACGGCAAGTAGGTCGTGGAGACGGGAGAGGAGGCGTTTTCGTGGAGACGCAAACGCAGAGACAAACGGTGCTGTTTATCGGTGCGGGCCGAATGGCGGAGGCGATCTTTGCCGGGCTGCTGCGCCGGGAGGATGCGCGCATCGGGGAGATCATCGTCAGCAACCGCAGCGACCGGGAGCGGCTGGCTGCGTTGCAGGCCCGCTACGGCGTGACGGTGACGCAGGACTGGCGGGAGCAGATCGGCCGCTCGACGGTTGTCGTGCTGGCGATGCCCCCGGGCGATCACAAGGCGGTGCTGGCCGAACTCGCGTCGCAGATCGGCGGACAATTTGTGGTCACGGTGGCGGCCGGGGTCGGGACGCAGCTCTTGGAAGCGAGCTTGCCCGCAGGCACGCCGGTGGCGTGGGTGATGCCGAATACGGCTGCGATGATCGGAGAGTCGATCTCGCTGTATACATACGGACAGGCTGTGCATGAGGAACACCGCGAGATCCTGTCGCTGCTGCTCGCAGGGATCGGCGAATCTGCTGAGTGCACCGAACAGCAAATTCATGAGCTGACGGCAGTGACGGGCAGCGCACCTGCGTTTTTGTATCGGTTTGTAGAAGCGCTGGAAGCGTCGGCCGTCTCCTACGGTCTGTCGGCAGATACAGCGAACAAGCTCGTGGCGCAAATGGTCTACGGATCGGCCAAGATGCTCAAGCAGGGGACCCCGCCAGCCGAACTGCGCGATGGGGTGACGACCCCAGGCGGGGCAACGGCTGCCGGGTTGCGCGTGCTGGACGAACGCGGCTATGCGGAAGCGTTGCAGGACGCAGTCGTGGCAACGAACGCCAGAGCCCGCGAGATGGCAGAAAAATAATCCATTCGCACGATTCTGTTTACAGAGCGAAGATATATAGATATACTAGTGACAACGCTTAATTTCCGTCATTCCGGTCGGAAAGCGGGGGAACCACTTCCTCTCTGGGGCGCATCGGTTTTCTGTTTCGGCAGGACACCGTAGGGAACCATCTATCCCGAGCCCGTCAGCTAACCTCGTCAGCGTGTGGATGGGTCATGGACAGTACCGTTATTTGTTCGGAGACCCGCTTTCTTTCCAGAAAGGCAAGGTCTCTTTTTTATTTGTTTGCAAAGGACCCTGCTCGCGACGGAGTTGGGTCTTTTTTTCTTGCAATCTTCCAAAAGAGAAAGGGTGTTTATCATTGTCCCATGCGGTCGTATTTGAAGGAGTACGAAAGGCATACGGGGAGACAGTCGTCATCGAAGACTTGAATCTCAACATTCCCGAAGGTAATATCGTGGTGTTTGTCGGTCCGTCCGGGTGCGGCAAGACAACGACGATGAAAATGATCAATCGATTGATCGAGCCGACGAAAGGGCGCGTGCTGGTAAACGGGAAGGACATCACAAAGATGAACCCGGTCGACCTGCGTCGCGGCATCGGCTACGTCATTCAGCAAGTGGGTTTGTTTCCGCACATGACGATCGCGGAGAATGTTTCGTTGGTGCCGAGGCTGCAAGGCGGCAAGAGCGCGATGGATGTGAACAAGGTCGATCTCCTGCTGGAGACGGTCGGACTCGATCCAAACCTCTACCGCGACCGCTATCCGGGCGAATTGTCCGGCGGTCAGCAACAGCGTGTCGGTGTGGCGAGGGCGCTGATGAGCGACCCGCCGATCATTTTGATGGACGAACCGTTCTCGGCGCTCGATCCGATCACTCGTGAAGGGTTGCAAGACGAGCTGATCCGTTTGAACCAAGAGTTGCACAAAACGATCATCTTTGTCACGCATGACATGGATGAAGCGTTGAAGATCGCCGATCAGATCATCGTGATGCAAGGCGGTCAGGTGATCCAGCAGGCGACGCCCGACCAGATCTTGCGCCGTCCGGCCAATGAATTTGTCCGGGACTTTATCGGCGAAAAGCGTCTGTCGTCGCACCAATCGTGGGTGGTCGAGGACGTGATGCTGAGGAGCCCGGTCAAGATGAGCCCGAAAAAAGGTCTGGCCGAGGCGGTCGAGACGATGCACCGAAAGCGTGTCACCGGCGTCGTGGTCACCGATCCGAGCGGCAAGTATCTCGGCATCGCCAACACGGCCGACATCTACGACCGTTATCAAGAGGAGTCGCTGTCGCTCGGCGAGGTGATGCGCACCGACGCGGTGACCGTGCGGGCGGGCACTCCACTGACGGAGGCGATCTCGCTGGTGCAGGAAGCTCCGTACGGCTATGTGCCGGTCGTCGACAGTCAAGGCAAGCTGGCCGGCCTGCTGACGCGTGCGTCGCTGGTCGATGTGCTGGCGAAACCCTATCTGGAGGAGGTGAGCGCCGGTGCGTGAGATGTGGACGATGTGGATGGAACGCATGCCGGATCTGCTCGCGGCATCGCAGCAGCATCTGTGGTTGTCGATGGTGGCGTTGTTCTGGGCGGTGCTGATCGCGGTGCCGCTGGGCATCACGCTGACCCGCTATCGGAAAATCGCAGGTCCGGTGATGGGCGTGGTGTCGGTGTTTCAGACGATCCCGTCGCTGGCGTTGCTCGGTTTTTTGATTCCGCTGTTTGGCATCGGGACGGTGCCGGCGATCATCGCGATGGTGATGTACGCGCTCCTGCCGATCCTGCGCAACACGTACACGGGCATCCTCGACGTTGACAAGGCGTTGCTGGAGGCAGGGCGCGGCATGGGCATGACGCGGGGACAGATGCTGCGGATGGTCGAACTGCCGCTGGCCCGTTCGATGGTGTTTGCCGGCATCCGCACGGCGGCGGTGATGACGATCGGCGTGGCGACGCTGGCGGCGTTTATCGGCGCGGGCGGTCTCGGTGATCTGATCCTGCGCGGCATCTCGACGTCCGATACGGGCACGATCCTCGCCGGGGCCATCCCGGCGGCGGTGATGGCGATCCTGTTCGACATGCTGCTGGCGTGGCTCGACACGGCGGTCACACCGCGCGGCCTGCGGGTGAAGCAAGGCAAGGTGAAGACGACGCCGATGTGGAAAAAGGCGGTCGTGGCGACGGCGTGCGCGGTGCTGGTGCTGTCGCTCGGCTATACGGCGGTAACCACCTCATCGGCGGCGGGTGAGAAGATCACCGTCGTCGGCAAAAACTTTACCGAGCAGGACATCATGGCCTATCTGGTGGGGCGTCTGCTGGAAGAAAAGCTGGACGTGCCGGTCGAGGTCAAATCGTATCTCGGCGGGACGGATGTCGCGTTTGGTGCGATGAAGAGCGGCAACGCCGATGTCTACGTCGAGTACACGGGGACGGGCTATGTCAATATCCTCAACAAGGAAGCGGCATCCGATCCGCAACAGGTGTACGACGAGGTGAAGCAGGCGTTTGCCGAGCGGTACCGGATGGACTGGCTGGAGCCGATCGGCTTTAACAACACGTACGCGCTGGCTGTGTCGCAGGAGACGGCGAAGCGGTACGGTTTGAAAAAAGTATCCGATCTGCGACCTGTCGCGGGCGAGCTGGTGTTTGGCACCAATCAGGAGTTTCTGGACCGCCCGGACGGCATGCCGGGTCTGACGAAGACGTACGATCTGAACTTTAAAGACGTCAAGTCGATGGACGCGGGTCTGAAGTACACTGCGCTCAACTCGGGACAGGTGCAACTGATCGACGCGTACTCGACAGACGGGCGTTTGATCCAGAACAACCTCGTGCTGCTGGAGGACGACAAACACTTCTTCCCGCCGTACTATGCGGCCCCGCTGGTGCGTCAGGACGCGCTGGAACAATATCCGGACATGCGCGACACGCTGAATCTGCTCGCAGGCAAGATCGACGAGCAAGAGATGGCCGAACTGAACGCAAAAGTGGATGTGGAAAAGCAACAAGCCAAATCTGTGGCAGAGGAATGGTTGAAAAAAGAGGGTCTGATCGAGTAGGAAAATCGAGTGAAAAAAGGGGCGATGGCCGAGGGCTGTTGTCCCTTTTTTTGCTAGGCAAGTGGCAGAATATGCGGTATAATCATACTATAAACGAGAACAAATGTTCTGTCGAGGGGGATTTGGCGTGACGCTGACTTTTCACGATTTAGATGAGCAGAC
Organism: Tumebacillus lacus; assembly: GCF_026410385.1. Classification (GTDB taxonomy): domain Bacteria; phylum Bacillota; class Bacilli; order Tumebacillales; family Tumebacillaceae; genus Tumebacillus; species Tumebacillus lacus. The sequence continues at coordinate 88,481 of NZ_JAPMLT010000009.1, read as the reverse complement.
TCGGCATTTGATGGTGGAAGAGCTGGAACTGGACCAAAGTGCGGGCCGGCTGTATCTGAGTCCTCGTTTGAATGAGGATGGACTTGGACGATTCCCGACTCTTTTGAAGGAAGCGATGCTCACGGGTGATGCAGCCCTGTTAGCCTCGAAGATTTTGCAGGAGCGTCTGTTATCGGATCTGGAACCGCGCAAACATAAAAGCGGCGGGGTCCAGATGGTCCGCGTCTCGTACAATGCCCACGAAATGTTGGCGGAAGGCGAGTTTAATAAATTTTATGTTCGGGCGCTTTGCCGTCGAGCCCTCGGAGAGACCGGAGCCAAACTGCGCATCTATCGCGCGAAACCCGTCACTCAACCCCGTCATGATTCGCTGGAGAAAATAGGTCAGATCATCGACCCGGTTGAACTTTTGGCCGACCTGCGCGGTAATTTGGGCGTGGATGCTGCGTTGAAAGCACCGAGCGGTCCAAACTCGGGTCTGAGTGTTGAGTTGGTCAAATAGCGTGACTCGTTACAAAAAAGGTCCGCGATGTAGATCGCGGACCTTTTTATGACGAATCGTCATCCATATTTCATTGGCACACTTACTGGTCAGCCAAAAACTTACACCGTCTCCGGTTCCTCCACCGGCCATTTTTCCAAGGAGTAGCCCATCGCCCAGAAGGAGAGCTCGTATTGGCTGGAGATCAGGAAGTGGCGTTCCATGCGTTTGCGTTCTTCCGGGGTGGCGAGTTCGGCGAGGGCGTCGAGGCGGTCGATCTGCTCTTGGACGAGGGTGGCGAACCAGTCACCGCCGTATGCGTTGATCCAGTCTTGGTAGATCGGCTCGGCCGGGGTGGAGCCTTGGAGGCGTTCGCCGATCTCCTGGTAGAGCCAGTAGCAAGGGAGGATCGCGGCGATGATCTCGCCGAGCGTGCCGGTGTGGGCGACGGCCAGCAGGTGGGTGGAGTACGCGTAGGCGGTCGGTGCCGGTTCAAACGTTGCGATCGTCTCTTCGGTGATGCCGAGGCGTTTGGTGAAGTTGCGGTGCAGGTCGAGCTCCGCTTCGTAGGTGCCTTGCGCGTGGGCGGCCATGCGGGACGTGGTGTGCAGGTCTGAGGCTTTTGCTGCGCCCAGCGCTTGGACTTTGGCGAAGACGGAGAGGTAGTAGGAGTCGTTCAGCACGTAATATTTGAAGCTCTCCAGCGGCAGGCTGCCGTCGGCGATCCCGGTGACAAACGGGTGCTCGAAGCTCGCTTGCCAGGAAGTGTTGGCTTTCTCGCGGAGATAGGTGGAAAATTTCATGTGGTACGGTCCCCTTTCGGTGGCGTTCGTATTAATAACCATTTAAATCATAGCATAGCTTGTGAAGAATGAAAACGATAAACCGGGAGGGAGGGACGACGATGCGGACGATGTGTGAACAAGGGCATCTGTTGGTGATCGGCGGGGCGTTGCGGTCCGACCATGTGGCGGTGTATCGCCGGTTCATCGACTTCGCCGGGGGCATGGAGCGGGCACGGATCGGGATCTTTCCGACGGCGAGTGCTTCTCTTGCGTCTTCGCAGCGGATGATGGATGATCTGGTGCGGTACGGGGTGCCGCCCGAACATATTTATATAGCCGACCTGACACGGACAGACCTGATTTCGCAGATCGAGCGCTCCACCGGGTTTTATTTTGTCGGCGGGGATCAGCTGAGGATCACGGAGGCGTTGTTGACGGCAGAAGGGCGGGATACACCGGTGATGGCGGCGATCCGCAGGGTCTATGCGACCGGCGGGGTGATCGCCGGGAGCAGTGCCGGGGCGGCGATGCAGAGCGAGCGGATGATGTCGGCGTCCGGGGTCCCGCTCGATACGCTCGACGGGGGTCTGGCCACGCAGCCGTATCGGCGCGGGGTGTATGTGTCGCCGGGGTTGGGCTTGTTCAAGGGAGGGATCATCGATCAGCATTTCAACACGTATGACGGGCGGCCGGCGCGGCTCGCTCGCGTGTTGGTGGAAACGGGCGTGCCGCTCGGGTTTGGTGTGGATGAAAATACAGCGATGGCGGTGTGCGGCGAGGAGTCGTTTGAGGTGATCGGGACGGGTGCGGTGATGATCCTCGATGCGTCGCGGGCCACATGGGAAGAAGGGCCGCTCGGGGTGAGGGTGAGCGGAGTGGAGGTGACGCTTTTGCAGGAGGGCGACCGTTATGATCTGCGGACAGGGGAAATACGGGTCCACGAACAGAAGACGTTGATTCGCCAAGGCGAGGAGTATCGGAAGGGCAATCGGGTGATCACCGATCTGACGCAGACAAATGCGTTTCACCGAGGGATGACCGTTGGCCTTATCGATAACACAGCGCAGACGCAAATCGGGTGGATGCTCCGGCAAAGCGGGCAACAAAAGCAAGCTCGACAGGATACACAGGATACAAAAGGTCAGCAAGGTCAGCCGCCACGGTTCGGCTACAAATTCACGTTTTCCAAAACGGACTCGACAGCGGGCTATTTCGGCACGGTAAACGGAGTGGACTCCTACGCGGCGGTGCGCGTGAGGATGGATGTGGAGCCGCTGAAGGTGCATGATCTTCTCGGGCTGTCGTGGTAAACTAAGGGACATCACAAGGAACTGCGAAAAGGAGCACCTGCACTCGATGAACACGATCTATTGCCTCGTGCCGGGGCCTTATTGGGCACTTTACAAAGATAAGGACGAGTATGTGCCGCGCGATTATGAAGAAGAAGGATTTATCCATGCCACCAAAGGCGACGACCTGCTCGCTCGGGTGACAAAGCGCGTATATGCGGCGCATGAAGGCGAACTGCTGTTGCTCGTCATCGACGAGTCCCGCGTCCGCTCTGAAGTGAAATACGAGCAGGCAAGCGACGGCAACCTCTACCCGCACATCTACGGACCGCTGAACACGGACGCGATTGCGGAGATCCGCGAGATGGTCAAAGGCGTAGACGGTCTGTGGCAGATCGGCGCAGTGACCGGGCGATAAGGGAAAGAAACAAAAACGCCCGCAAAGAAATCCTAAGTAGCAACACGAGAACTGCACGAACACGAGAACACAGGGCGTTGCTCTGTGTTCTTTCGCGATTTTTTCTGCCTCATCCCTGTAACTTCGCGTACCCCAGATGCGTCGAACTTGACAGAAACAGTGCGAGAGAGAGGAGGCGGACGGGTCGATGGATGACATCGTCAAACGCGCCTTGGTGGATGAGCAGGCGATGCACAGCTTGCTGTCTGAGTTGGAACCGTTTGTGTATCGGGTGGCGTATCATCTGACGCATCATCAGCAGGACGCCGAGGACATCGCGCAGGACGTTTTGTACAAAGTGTGTACCAAGCTGTCGATGTATCGCGGCGACAGTGCGCTGCAGACGTGGGTGTATTCGCTGGTGATGAACACGTATCGCGATTTCCTGCGCAAAAAGAAAGTGCGGCTCACGGAGCCTTTGGATGAAGGAATGTCGAGCGGCGGATTTGAAGAAGCGGCCGATGCGCGGATGATCTGGCAGGCGGTGCTGCAGGAACTGCCGGAAGCGGACCGCAACATTTTGATCCTGCGTTTCCAAAATGACCTCTCCGTGCGCGAGGTGGCGGAGATTTTGAATATGACGGAAGCTAATGTGAAAACGAAAGTGTTTCGGTTGAAAGATCGATTGCGAAGTCTTTTCTTCAAGGGAGGTGAAGTCCTGTGAACAACTGTCGTGAAAGGGTCCAAGCGATCTGGGCAGGTCTGCGATCCGAGGAGATCGAGACGCACTTGCAAACGTGCGCCGAGTGCGCCGACGCATGGCGTGAAAAAGAACTGTTGATCCAAAAGCTCTCCGCGCTCGAAGTGCCGCCGCCATCGCGTTCGCTGTTGCCAAGTCAGGAAGTGATTCAGGCTGCCGTTCGCAGGAACCGTCGCCGACCTTGGCAAAAGATGTCCACGGCAGCCGCCGCTGCGGTGTTGGTGCTCGGCGTGACGACCGGTCTGATGATCCAGCAAAACAATGAAAATCCCACCGTGCCCGGTGACGGCGTGCCGCAACAGACGGTGACCCCGCCGCCGGTGACCGAAGTGCCGCCGGAGCAGCAGATCGAGCCGCAAAAGCCGACTCCGGACGCAGAGACCGACCCGGTGACGGTCGAGCTGGCGGCTGGAGTTGACGCGGTGCCGAACATGGCGCAGATCAAGCTCTATCTGGAGAACAACCTGCCGGGCGATCTGATCACCAAGATGACGATCACCGGATTTGTGGAAAACCAAGGCTCGACGAAGGAGCGGTCGATCGGCGATCTGATCTACTCGCTGGAGATGAAGCCCGAGGGGTTCTCGCCTGTCTTTGCGAAAGGCGAACAGCGGTCCCTGATCGTGCTGGAGCCGCTTAAAGGACAGTGGCAGGTGACCCACTTTGAACCGCTGGCTCAGCCCGCGACGGCGGAGCAAGCCGCCCGGATGTGGGTCGAGGCGTTGTACACGCGCAACGGTGTGCTGATGTATATGGCGATGGCGCCGGAGAGCAAGGCGGAGAAGCGGTCGATGTTTGAGCGCACCTCCTGGCGCGTGCCGTCCGAAGACCCGCGTGCGGCGGAGGGGGTGCAGCCGAAACGGGATCCATCGACGCAACCCGGAGGCATGCAGGCTTTCACGTTCCCGCTGGTGGCCAACGATCCGAAGATCACCGGTTTGGTCGGGACGGTCCGCGTAGCCACGGACGGCAACGGGCACTATTTTGTTCAGTCGTTCGGCTACGGCGTGGAGCAGTCACAGGAAGAGGTCGACCGGTTCAATCGGTCGCTGGACGTCTCGGTCGACTATGTGAAGGAGATGCTTCGCGACACGGTCACGAAAGACGCGATCGAATTTAAATTGGGCAAGGAGTACGTCGTCGAGAAGCACGCCGTATCCGGCACGGTCGTCTCTCGTTATGACTTTCCGGGCGAGGTCGCTTACAAATATGTGAAAAGCCCGTCGGAAGAGGGCATCGCCACGTTTGACTCGCAAGGTCTGGCGTCCGGGAAGATGCGGATGCAGGTGCTGATCGGATTTGACGCGTCGGGCAAGGTGAGACACTATCAGGTCTTCTACCACGACTCGGCAGAGGCAAGCGGGTACAGCACCTATGAACGGCGTGAGGAAGGCGGTCTCTATCTCAACGACAAACCCGTACAGTGAGCCACAGAATGCCTCCGGATCTCATATCCCGGAGGCGTTCTTTCATCAAGACGGTCAATCGCACCGATGCAGGCCGTCGGTCGCTTGACTTCCGATGCGGGGCGTTCTAAAATTTAGATACTTAGAAGAACGTCTAAATACGGAAGGGTGTGGCGATCATCAACGAAACGTTCAAAGCTCTCTCAGACGCCACGCGCCGGAAGATCATCCGCTTGCTCCGAGAGCGGGATATGACGGCCGGGGAGATCGCGGAGCAGTTCAACATGACCAAACCGAGCATCTCGCATCACCTCAATTCGCTGAAGCAGGCCCGGCTCGTGCTCGACGAGCGGCACGGCCAGCACATCGTCTATTCGCTGAACACGACGGTGGTGCAGGAAGTGATGGGCTGGTTTTTGGAGATCGTGTCCGGCGAAGAAGAGACCGGGCGGGAGGGCGAGCAGAGATGAAGTGGATGAAGGGCAATCGTGTGGCGGTGTGGCTGATCGTGTTGATCGCACTGGTGCCGTCGGTCATCGGCGGGATCTATTATCAAGAGCTGCCCGATCAAGTCGCCAGCCACTTTAACGAAAAGGGCGAGCCGGACGACACGCAAGACAAAGCATCGTTTCTCATCGTGACCGGGTTGATGAATCTCCTGATCCCGCTGTTCTTGCTGGGGCTGTCCAAGATCGATCCGAAAAAGGAGAACTATATCAAGTTTGCGCCCGCGATGCGAACGATCGCCGTGGCGACGACGATGTTGCTCAGCGGCTCGCTGACGATGGTGGTCTTTTACAATCTCGGCTATGAGTTTCCGTTTAAAATGGAGCGCGTCGTGATGGCAGCGCTTGGACTCCTGTTCCTCTGGATCGGCAACGTGACCGGACAGATCCGCCCCAACTACATGGTCGGCATCCGCACGCCGTGGACGATGGCGAGCGAGGAAGTGTGGCGGCGGACGCACCGCATGGGCGGCCCGGTGATGATGATCGGCGGGCTGGTGTTGATCGTCCTTGCACTTTTGACCGACGTGACCTTGCTCGCGGTGCTGCCGGTGGTGATCGGGTCGGCGCTGATCCCGGCGGTGTATTCGTTTGTGATCTATCGAAACCTGCAGCGGCAGGTGAAATAAAGCAAATCCAGCTCCCCCCTCTTTCGCGATGTGATGCGGAAGAGGGAATTTTTTTAACATCTGGGATTAAATAGAAATTATTCTTTCCAAAAAATTTTTACATATTCTACACCAAAATCCGCTGTATCCGTGTTAAAATGAAATAGTTTTGAAATCATAGACTGTTTTGCATCCTTGCGGAGGTGTGCGAGAAATGACTTGGAAAAACAAAGCGGCCAAGGTGATCTTGGCTATGACGCTGGCAGTGCCGGCACTGTGGAGCGGCGGACAACTGGCGACGGCAGAAGGCCCGTCCGATCCGGCTCCGGAGATCACGGCGAAGGTGGTCAACGGCAACGCAGGCAAGAAAGTTCTCTTCGACAACACGCACGGCCAAACGGCCGGCGCGGCAGACTGGGTCATCGACGGCGGGTTCTCCGATTTCGGCAACGCACTGGCAAACGACGGTTTCTACGTGAAAGAGCTGCGCAAATCGACGCCGATCACGCTGACCGACCTGCAAGCCTATGACGTGTTTGTCATCGGGGAAGCGAACATCCCGTACAAAGCGTCCGAGCAAGACGCAATGTTGCAATACGTACAAGGCGGCGGTTCGATCTTCTTCATCGCCGACCACTACAACGCTGACCGCAACAAAAACCGTTGGGACGCATCGGAAGTGTTCAACGGCTATCGTCGCGGCGCATGGACCGACCCGGCGAAAGGCTTCACCACCGAAGAGCGCAACTCCTCGGCTATGCAAGGCGTGACGTCCTCCGACTGGCTGTCGAACAACTTCGGCGTACGCATTCGTTACAACGCGCTCGGCGACATCACGGCGAACAACATCGTCGCTCCGTCCCAGGCGTTCGGCATCACGACCGGCGTTTCCACCGTGGCGATGCATGCAGGCTCCACTGTGGCGATCACCGATCCGACCAAGGCAAAAGGCATCGTCTATCTGCCGGCTACCACCGCGGCATGGCCGAACGCAGTTGACCAAGGCGTCTACAATGGCGGCGGCGTGGCAGAAGGTCCGTACGCGGCAGTCTCCAAAGTCGGTGCCGGCAAAGCGGCATTCATCGGCGATTCCTCGCCGGTAGAAGACGCGACGCCGAAGTACCTGCGCGAAGAGACCGGCACCACCAAGAAGACGTACGACGGCTTCACTGAGCAAAACGACGCCACTCTGCTCGTCAACATGGTCAACTGGCTGGCGAAAAAAGAAAGCTACACCTCGTTGACCCAAGTATCCGGTCTGACGCTCGACCAGCCGACCGCTCTGTACTCCTGGGAACTGCCGGCCAACTCCACCGAACCGCAAGCTGAGCCGTGGGCTGCTCCGGCTACGGGCTACAAGTGGTACGACCCGACCACGTTCAAGACGGGCTCCTACGGCGCTGGCGGCACCGTCACCAACCCGCCGCCGACGTCCGGTCCGTGGGGCTTCGTGCACCAGTCCATCCTGCCGAACCAATACACGTTCCAAGTCAAAGTCGTAGCGACCGGCTGGACTCCGGGTTCGACCCAGTCCAACTTCAACCTCGGCGTGTATAACACCTCCGGCTCGCAGATCGCCAAAGTGCAGAACGCGAACGGCACCTGGCCGACCTCGTACGGTTACAGCTCCTACTTCTCGATGACGGCCGACAGCACCGGCACCGCGACGAAAATCCTCAACGTGCAGCTCAACCCGAGCTACTACGGCGCGGCTAACATGCGCCTCCGTCAAAGCACGACGAGCAAGTTCACCGAAGCTGTGACGGTCGACAACGTAGCGGTTCAACCGCTTCCGTAAGGATGTTTACTGATAAGAAAAGCCCCTCCATCTTCGGATGGAAGGGCTTTTTGCCTTATATAAATCTCCTTAAATTTCTCTGCCTTTGTGAAATCGCAACTTTACGAAAAAATAACCCATTCACGCATTTGAGATGCTAGAATAAGGTTGTAATGCCTGTATGCGGCATCCGACTGCAAGTGGGGATGGGGGAGCTCATAGGGCAGATACTAAGGGGACGAATTCACAACCGAATCGTTCCTGTGGAGGTGTAAAATTTGAGAATCAAAGGTCAAGCATTGAGTGTTTTGCTGGCGATGACGCTGGCGTTGCCGCTCCCGACCGCGCTGACCGGGGTACAGTTGGCGCAGGCGGAAGGTCCGACCGACCCGGCACCTGTGATTCAGGCCAAAGTGGTCAATGAGAACGCAGGCAAGAAAATTTTGTTTGACAACACCCACGGGCAGACTGCCGGGGCAGCCGACTGGGTAATCGACGGCGGTTTCTCCGATTTTGGCAACGGGTTGGCGAATCGCGGGTACTATGTGAAGGAATTGCGCAAAACCACGCCGCTGACGTTGGCCGACCTGCAAGGGTATGATGCGTTTGTCATCGGCGAAGCAAACATTCCGTACAAAGCGTCCGAACAAGAAGCGATGATCCAGTACGTCCAAGGCGGCGGCTCGATCTTCTTCATCGGCGACCACTACAACGCCGACCGCAACAAAAACCGTTGGGACGCATCGGAAGTGTTCAACGGCTACCGTCGCGGCGCATGGACCGACCCGGCGAAAGGCATGAACGCGGAAGAGCGCGCGTCTCAAGCGATGCAAGGCGTTACGTCGTCCGACTGGTTGGGCGAAAACTTCGGCATCCGCTTCCGCTACAACTCGCTTGGCGACGTCACGGCCGACAACATCGTGCCGCCGGCTCAGACGTTCGGCATCACGAACGGTGTCTCCACCGTCGCGATGCACGCAGGCTCGACGATGGCGATCCTCGATCCGAAAAAAGCAAAGGGTCTCGTCTACCTGCCGAAGACCAACGCTGCATGGCCGAACGCTGTAGACCAAGGCGTCTACAACGGCGGGGGTGTGGAAGAAGGTCCGTACGCGGCGATCTCAAAGCTCGGCGCTGGCAAGGCAGCCTTCATCGGTGACTCTTCGCCGGTGGAAGACGCGACTCCGAAATATCTGCGTGAAGAAAACGGCAGAACCAAGACGACCTATGACGGCTTCAAAGAGCAGGACGATGCGACGCTGCTCCTGAACATGGTCGACTGGCTGACGAAAAAAGAAAGCTACACCTCGTTCGACCAAGCAGGCATCGCGCTGGATCAGCCGACACCGCTGCTGCCGATCGAGGACCCGGCCGCTTCCACCGAACCGCAACCGGAACCGTGGGCAGCACCGGCTGCCGGCTATAAATGGTATGATCGCAGCACGTTTGCTCCGGGCTCCTTCGGTTCTGCAAACGTCGCTCCGGCCACTCCGACTTACTCGACGGTGAAACAGGCGACCCTGCCGAACGCAGAGGCGTTCCAACTGCGCATCGTCGCGGACAACCTGGCACCGTTCTCCACCGTCTCCGGCGTGAACTTCGGCATCTATCTGGCCGGCGGCACGCAGGTGGGGCAAATGCAAAATGCAGACGGCTCCTGGCCGACCGCATACGGCTACTCCTCGCAGTTCTCGCTGACCGCCGATAAAAACGGTCACGCGACCAAGGATGTCACCGTGCGCGTCAAGCCGGGCACCACGGGTGCGGCCAACCTGCGCGTGCGCGTCGGTTCCACCGCAGTCAAAACCGAGACGGTCAACATCGCCAACGTGCCGGCTGAGCCGTTGCCGGGCGACACCGTGCCGGTACCGGCGCTGATCACGCTGGCAGATGCCCGCACCAAATCCCCGGGCACTGTCGTCACCGTCGAAGGCGTTGTCACCACGCAGCCGGGCTCCTTTGGCGGCCAAGGCTTCTACCTGCAAGACAGCACGGCAGGCATCTACGTGTTCCAAACGGCGGCCGGCTACAACGTCGGCGACAAGATCAAGATCTCCGCTGCTCTGGAAGTGTACAACAATGAACTGGAACTGATCGATCCGGTCGCGCTGACCAAGACCGGCACGGCAGACGTGCCCACTCCGATCCTCGCAAACACGATCACCCCGGAAACCTACGGTCAACTGATCACGCTGGAAAACGTGACGATCCAAGACCTCGTACCGACCGGCACGTCCGGCACGTTTGAGTTTAACGCAGTCAAAGGTGACCTGGTCACCCGCGTGCGCGTGGACAACCGCACGGGTCTGTCGCTCAGCGGCTTCCCGTACCAAAACGGCCAAACGGTCAATGTCACCGGCGTGTCTTCCGTCTTCAAGACGGTCAACCAACTCAAGCCGCGCGGCTTGAACGACTTCACGGTCCCGGCCGACACCGTCGCTCCGACCACCGAAGCGGTGCTCTCCGGCACGGCAAACGCAAACGGCTACTTCAACCAAGACGTGACCGTCACCCTCAACGCGGGCGACAACGCGTCCGGCGTGAAGCAAACCGAGTACTCGACCCATGAAGGCATTTGGAACGTCTACTCCGGTCCGTTCACGATCAGCACCGAAGGCACCACCACCGTCCGCTTCCTCTCCCGCGACAACGCAGGCAACGCAGAAGAAGTGAAGACGATCACCGTCAACGTGGACAAGACCGCACCGACCACCGATGCGTCTCTGTCCGAACTGGCAGGTGCATACGGCTGGTTCAATAAAGATGTTACGGTCACCCTGACCGGCACTGATGCGACCTCCGGCGTCGCAAACACCGAAGTAAAAGTCGGCAACGCGGAATGGGCGGAGTACACCACGCCGATCACCGTCGGCACCGAAGGCTCCACCGTCGTCGAGTACCGCTCGACCGACAAAGCGGGCAACGCGGAACAAGCCAAATCGTTCACCGTCCACATCGACAAATCCGCTCCGGTCGTCACCTTGACCGACAGCGGCCGAGACGTGCGCAACGTCGCCATCGACGGCACCGTCACGTTTGATCTGACGGCGACCGACGCGCTGTCCGGCATCCTCACCGAGGAACTGTTCCTCGATGACAAGCGGATCGCCGACAACGCGCAATTGTCCGCGCTGGACCTCGGCCTTGGCGCGCACACCGTCCGCGCTGTCGTCACCGACCGCGCAGGCAACGTGACCACCGTCTCGTACTCCTTCCTGATCGAAGCGGACTTCCGCTCGACCAACGCGCTGGTGGACGGCTTCCTGGCTTCCGGCGATGTGAAAAACCAAGGGATCGCAAACTCCCTGCATGCCAAATTGGACGCAGCTCACAGTGCATTTGCCAAAGGTCACACCGACCAAGCGGCGAAGCACCTGACCCAACTGCAACAGACGCTCGCGACCTACCAAAAAGCGGGCAACGTCTCGGCAGCGGCTGCGAAAGCGCTGAACGATTCCGTTCAGTACATGCTGACCAACACGGTGAAGTAAACTGATGAAGAGCCGTTGCTCATCGCCTGAGCAACGGCTCTTTGACATTTCTGACGATTGTCGGTACAGTTGAGAAACTGATACATATTGAAGGAGGATGTTTTACGAATGGAAACCGCTCAACAGTTCCGTGACCTCGTGGCACGGATGAAGAATGTGGAAGAAGCGATCAACGTGATCTTCTGGGATCTGCGCACCGGCTGCCCGAAAAAAGGGGTCGAGCAGCGCGCCGAAGTCGTCGGCATGCTGTCTGGTGATCTGTTCAAACTGGGCACGTCCGAAGAGATGGGCCGCTATCTGGAAGAACTGAGCGCGCCGGACACGCTGGCGAGTCTCGACCCGATCACCCGCGCCTCCGTGCTGGAGCGCAAAAAAGAGTACGATCGCAGCAAAAAGATCCCGGCCGACAAATACCAAGCGTACGTCACGCTGACCTCCAAATCGGAATTTGCCTGGCAGGAAGCCAAGAAAAACAACGACTTCAACGCATTTGCGCCGTATCTGGAGCAGATCGTCGAGAGCTTAAAAGAATTTGTGGAGATCTGGGGCTACGAAGAAGATAAATATGACGCGCTTGTCCAACAGTACGAGCCGGAGATGACCGCCCGCCAGCTCGACGCGCTGTTCGGCCCGCTGCGGGAGCGCACGGTGGAGCTCGTCAAGCGCATCGGGGCGAAAGAGCAAGTGGAGCGCGGCTTCCTCAATCAACAGTTCCCGGAGGAGAAGCAAAGGGAGTTTTCGCACTACATCCTCAAACAGCTCGGCTATGATTTCGATGCGGGCCGTCTCGATCCGAGCGCGCATCCGTTCATGATCGGGCTCAATCCGGGCGATGTGCGCGTCACCACCCGTTACTACGAGCACGACTTGCAAATGGCGCTGTTTGCGACGATCCACGAGTGCGGCCACGCGCTGTACGAGCAAAACGTCTCCTCCGAGTTGAACGGCACATTCCTCGCGACCGGCGCGTCGATGGGTCTGCACGAATCGCAGTCCCGCTTCTGGGAAAATGCGGTCGGCAGAAGCAAAGAGTTCTGGGAGCGCTTCTACGGCGACCTGCAAGCCAACTATCCGGGCCAGTTTGACGACGTGCCGATGGAAGCGTTCTATAAAGCGGTCAACCTCGTCGAGCCGAGCCTGGTCCGCGTCGAAGCGGACGAACTGACTTACAACCTGCACATCATGATCCGCTACGAGATCGAGAAGGACCTGATCAACGGCGTGATCGAGGTCAAAGATCTTCCGGCTGTGTGGGAAGCCAAGTTTGAAGAGTACCTCGGCATCAAGCCGGACAACCACGCAAACGGCGTGTTGCAGGACATCCACTGGACGAGCGGGGCGTTCGGCTACTTCCCGACCTACACGCTCGGCAACATCTACGCGGCGCAGCTCGAAGCGGCGATGAAACAACAGCTGCCGAACTACAAGGACAAAGTGCGCGAGGGTGATTTCTCCGAGATCCTCGGTTGGATGACCGAAAACGTCCATCGCCACGGCAAGGCACTTTCGCCGCGCGAGATCATGAAGAAAGCGACCGGTGAGGAACTCAACGCGGCTCCGCTGATCGCCTATCTGGAAGAAAAGTACAAGACCGTATACGGTCTCTAAGTTTGACAGAATCACCTAATCGGTGATATTCTGATAGTGTCCAGATAGATTCTATTTGGATGTAAATCGCATCGCCGAAATGGGCGAGCAGGAGGTTTTTTCACATGCAAGGTACTGTTAAATGGTTCTCCGCAGAAAAAGGTTACGGTTTCATCGCAGTTGACGGTGGCGAAGACGTATTCGTACACTTCTCCGCTATCCAAGGCGACGGCTTCAAGACCCTCGAAGAAGGTCAAGCTGTTACTTTCGAAATCGTTGACGGCAACCGCGGCCCGCAAGCTGCTAACGTCTACAAAGCGTAATCAAACCTAAAAAAAACGCCAACGCTTCCGGATTTCCGGTCGCGTTGGCTTTTTTTATTGCCTGCTGTTTTCGTTTGCCGCTTGCTCTTTGCGGTGCGTGCGCAGGAAGAACAGTTCGTAGGTGACCGGCACGATGACCAAGGTCAGCAGGGTGGCGAACAAGAGACCGCCGATGACGACGACGGCGAGGCCTTTGGAGATGACGTTGCCTTCTGCGGAGGTCAGCGCCAGCGGGATCAGTGCGCAGATCGTGGCAAAGGCGGTCATCAGGATCGGGCGCAGGCGCGTTTTGCCCGCTTCGATCAGCGCGTCGCGGATCTTCATCCCCTGCTCGCGGTTTTGGCCGACGCGGTCGACGAGGACGATGGCGTTGGTGACGACGATGCCGATCAGCATCAGCACGCCGATCATCGCCGAGATCGACAGCGGTTCGTTCATGACGTACAGGCCGAGGACCGCGCCCACCGGCACAAAGAGCAGCGAGGACAGGATGATGATCGGCACTCGCGCTTGGCCGAAGGTGAACAGCATGACGAGGTAGACGAGACCGACGGCGACCAGCATCGCGAGGCCGAGGTCTTTGAAAGTCTGCGTGGTTTCGTCACTGCCGCCGCCTGCCTCCAAGGAGACGCCTTCCGGGAGTTCGACTTCCGCTTTGACGGCAGCGATGGTGGCGGCGGAGACTGCTTGCACGTTCGGCGCGTCGATGGTTGCGGAGACGCGGGCGAACACTTTGGCGTCAAACTTTTGGATCGTGGAGATCGCTTCGACTTCTTTGACGGCGGCCACTTCTTTGAGCGGGACCGGACCTTTGGTGCCAAAGAGGGTCAGGTCTTCCAGTTCGCTCTTCGAGGCGAGCGGACGGTCATAGACCAGTTCGACCGATTGGTCTTTGCCGTCGAGCGTCAGGTTGCCGACGGAGACCGGACGGGTCTGGTCGGCCGTCAAGCCGAGCACGGTAAAGGCGGAGACGCCGTAGTCGGACGCTTTTTGCGGGTCGATCTCGATGACCCACGTCTTTTGCTTTTCGCGCATGTTGTTCGTCACATAGCGCAGGTCTTCCCGTTTGGTGAGGAACTCCTCGACCTGTTGCGACGCTGCGATCAGTTTGTCTTGGTCGTTGGAGTAGAGGTCGATGTTGACGTTGTTGTTGCTCGGCGGACCGCCGGTGCTCATCTCCATGACGGAGACGGTGGATTTCTCCGCCGATTGTTTGACGATCTCGCTCATTTTGGCTTCGATGGCGTCGACTTCCTCTTGGACGACCGCATCTCCCTGCAGCGAGATGAAGTAGGAGGCGGTGTTTTCTTGCTTGAGACCCGTTTGGAAATTGCGGGAGCCAAGGCCGACGAAGACCGTTTCGACGGTGTCGTGTTCTTTGAGCATCTTTTCGATCTGCAGCGACACGTCGTTCGTTTTGGAAATGACGGTCGACGGCGGCAGGGTGACGGTCGCGGAGAGCAGCTTTTGCGACTCGTTCGGCAGGAAGACAAAGCCGAGTTGGCTGGTCAGGGACAGCGAGCCGACGAGCAGCACCAGCGAGACGACGTAGACGACCCATTTGCGGCGGAGCGACGCTTCGATGACGCGGGCGTAGAAGCGTTGAAGCGCGTCTTCTTTTTCTTCGTGCGTGACTTTGGAGAACGACAGTTTGGCCAGCACTGGCGTCAGCGTGATCGAGACGATCAGCGACGTGAGCAGGGCAAAGACGATGGTCAGCGCGAACGGCAGGAAGAACTCGCCGGTGATGCCGCCGACAAAGCCGAGCGGCAGGAAGACGACGATGGTCGTCAGCGTGGAAGAGGTGATCGCTTTGAGCATCTCGGCGGTGGCTTGGATGGTCAACTCCCGACGGTCCAGCCCCTCGCGGTTGTTTTTCATGCGGCGGAAGATGTTCTCGATGACGACGATGGAGTCATCGACGACGCGACCGACCGCGACCGCCATGCCGCCGAGCGTCATCACGTTGAGCGTGATGTTCGCCTGGGCGAGGAAGATCGCCGAGACGAGCAGGGACAGCGGAATCGAGAGCACGGCGATGATCGTCGCCCGGATGTTGCGCAGGAAGAGCAGCACGGCAAGCGAGGCGAACAGGGCACCGAGCAGTCCTTCTTTGATCAGCGACTCGACCGACTTTTTGATCGAATCCGCCTGGTTGAGGACGAGGCCGTACTCGATTTGGTCACTGTAGGAATCGAGGACCGCGAGCGTTTGGTCAGCCAGTTCGACCGTGTTGGCATCCTGTTTTTTGGTGACGGTCAAGGCGATCGACTCTTGGTCGTTGTAGCGGATGATCTCCGGTTTGGAGGTCGTTTTTTTGATGGTGGCGATGTCTTTGAGGGTGAGCGTTTCGTTGATTTTCAGCGACTCCAGATCGGCGACGGTGTCGAGGCTCTCCTCGACGCGGATCGGCACGAGGATCGAGTCGTTGACCACGGTGCCCGCCGGCATGGAAAGGAACTTGGTTTTGATCGCTTCTTGGACTTTGGAGAGCGTCAGGCCGGATTTTAACGCCTGCTCTTTGTTCAGCGTGATCGTGACCAGTTCTTTGGCGGTGCCGCCGACGGCGACGGAGTTGACGCCCGGGATCTTTTCCAATTCGGGCTGGATCTCTTCTTCCAGCAGTTTCTGCACGTCGGTGGAGCCTTTGGCGGTGATCGCCGCGTTGATGATCGGGAAGGAGCCGAAGGAGAAGCGGCTGACTTCCGGTTTGACCTCGGACGGCAGGACAGTCTTGCCGATCAGGTCCTCCACCTTTTGCTGGGTGGCGTTCATGTCGGTGTCAAAGGGGAAGGTGAGCTGGATCAGCGCGACGCTCTCAAACGTCTGCGAGGTGATCTGGTCGACACCCTCCACATTTTTCAGTTGCGATTCCAGCTTGCTCGTGACTTGCTTTTCGATCACATCGGGAGAAGCCCCCGGATAGACGGCCTCAATCGACAACTGCGGCACATCGATGTTGGGCAGCAGGTCGACTTTCAGCGACTGAAACGCATACGTGCCGCTGACGATCAGCAAAAAGGACAGGATAAAGATCGCGATCGGATTTTTGAGCGATACGCGAGTTAGGGCATTCATCTCGTGTCGTCATTCCTTCCCGGTAGGAGTGTCGTCCATATGTGCAAACTCACATATGATTCGAGATCATCTTATCACCATGTTCTGGTTTCGGCAAGTCTGTTTGTATAGATTTTGTATAAGTTTTACGAATCGGTGCAGAACGTGATATGCTCGTAGGGGCAGGAGGGATGAAAGATGGCCTTGCGCTATGCGGTGCTCGGGTTGCTTTCGAAAGCGGAGATGTCCGGCTATGATCTGACGCAGCGGTTTACGCAGGAGGTCAGTCATTTTTGGAACGCCCATCACACGCAGATCTATCGCGAATTGCAAAAGTTGGAGGACGAGGGCTTGCTGCATCATCAGGTGGTGGAGCAGTCGGACCGTCCGGATAAAAAGATCTACTCGCTGACAGATGCCGGTCTGGAAGCGCTGCTGACGTGGCTGTCGGAGAGTCCGAAGCCGCCGAAGATGAAAAATGAGTCTCTGCTGCGCGTCTCTTTGTTTCACTTGATCCCGCCGGAGCGGGCGATCGCTTTTTTGGAAGAGAGCAAGCGGGCGCATCAGGAGATCATCTCGCTGATGAATCTGTGGAAGCAAGAACATTTTCCTGACGATCACCCGGTGCCGCAGGAGATCGGTGAATACCTGACCATCGAGTACGGGACGCGCTTTGTGCAGACGTGGATCGATTGGTGCGAGTTTGCCATCGGGGTATTTTCAAAGCTGCGGTAGACAAGTTCCGGCGATTCCCGTCATACGCTTACCTGTAGAAGGGTGGACAGGGAGGCGGTCGGATTGCACGAGGCGCTGCTGGCGATTGAAATTTTGCTGATCTCGGCCATTCTCTCCGTGGACAACGCGTTGGTGATTGGACTTGCGACCCGTCATTTGCCGGAACCGATCCGTCAGAAGGCGATCTTCTGGGGCACGATGGGAGCAGTCCTGCTGCGCATTGCGTTGTCTGCGGTGGCGGTGGTGTTGATCAATACGCCGTATTTGAAGCTGATCGGCGGTCTGTTTCTGCTCTACATCGCGTTCAAGATGCTCGGCGATGAGCAGGAGATGCACGACATGCGCAAAGGAAAAGGGCTGATCGCGGCGATCCAGGTGATCATCCTCGCCGACTTTATGGTGTCGCTCGACAATGTGCTCGCCATCGTCGGCATCGCGGACGGCGATTGGTTTTTGCTCTCGATCGGGATCTTGGTCTCGATCCCTTGCATCCTGTGGGGCAGCCGCCTGATCGGGCGGCTGTTGCACCGCTATCCCATCGTGCTGTTTGCCGGGGTGGCGGTGCTGTCGTGGACCGGTTCGTCGATGATCGTCGAGGAGCAGTTTGTCGCCGCTATGCTCGCACCGTTGCAGGTGCCGGAAGGGGCGTTCCACGTCGTTTCGGTGGTGGCGACCGGTGCGGCTTCGTTTGTGTCGAAGCGAATGGCCTAAAAAACGGAGTCCCGTGCCGGTGCGCGGGACTCCGTTTTTTAGGCCTGTTCAGGGGCCGGAGAGGGAGATGGAGAACGGTTTGCAGATCGCCGACTGCGTGGCGCAGACCTCGAAATGTACAACTTCTGTACGAGCTACTTGAAACGCGACGGGCACGCCTTTGCTCTCGCCCGGGGCAACCAGCGGCGGCGGCAGAAACGGGCTGCCGGCCGGGGGCGGTCCGGCGAGGTGGCGCAGGGTAAACGTCTCCGGCACGGCGCTGTCGTTGGCGAGCGTCACGGTGTAGGTATACGTGACCGCATTTGGAGTCGGGACGCGGGTGCCGCTGACCAGCGAGATCTCGACGCTTGAGGTCAGCGTGGCGGTGGTGACCATGCCCGCCGTCAGCAGGAGAAGCACGATGACGACGATCCACTGCTGGCTGCGTTTGGGCGCGTCCGGTGCAAAGAGGTGCTGAAAGAAACCGTACGGGCAAACCATTTTACAAAAGTCCTGACGCAACCGGAGCAGCAGATAGCCGACGAACACTGTCAGCACGACGAAGGCGACCAGCAGGATCGTGGACGTGCCTCGCGTCAGGGCGGCCCAGACGGTGGCCGGAGCGGCGAAGTAGCTCAGCAGGGTGAACGAAACCAGCGGGGAGAGCAGGATGCCGACCGGGATGTCGAGCTTCCATTGCATCAGTTTGCGCAACCAGCGCGAGGTCGTGTTGTGCGGGCACATGTGCGAGCAGAACAGGCGCGGGCGGAAGAAAGACAGGCCGAACACGGTGAAGACGAGCAAGAGCACCGTCAAGAGCAGCGGCAAGGCTTCCGAGAACGGGAACCGGCGCGTGAACCAGTAGTAGTGACCGGTCGGAATGTCGATGCGAAACAGATTGAGATACGGGACGAGAAAGAACAGCAGGAAGACGAGCGGGCCTGTCCATTTGCGCATGGTCGACGCTCCTTTGTTTTGGGTAGTGGTTGCGAGTTCCGGGAACGCTAGGGCTGGAGGTGATAAGGATGATCCGAGACGTGATCGTGGTGGAAGATGAACAGGGTCAACAGCGCGAGTTTGGGATCGAAGGGCTGTTTGAGATGAACGACCAGTCCTATGTGTTGCTGGCCTCCGATGAGGACACGATGCTGATGAAGGTCGAAGGCGAAGGAGACGATCAAGAGCTGGTCGGCATCCAAGATCCTGAGGAGCTCCAATCGCTGCTCGACGCGTACCAACTCGCCGTGGATGCGGCGCCTGCAGAAGAAGGAAACGGCGACGTGCAACACGAACCCTCATAGGACCATTTCACGCAAAAGCCGTTCGGTGCGATACCGAGCGGCTTTTTTTGAGGAGCTATTTGCGCCGCAGGGGGAGAAAGCGCGGCTGTTCGGCCATCGCTTCGCCATAGGCGGTCGCCTCGCACAGCGCCCGCTCCTCGGCCCGGATGCGCACGCGCAGGACAAAGGCGTTGAGCAAGGTGAACAGCAGAGCGGTGTACACGGCTTGAAAGACCAGCGGCAGGGTCAGCAGTTCCAGGGCGACCACCGCATAGTTGGGATGGCGCAGAAACTGATACGGGCCGCGACGCACCGGCTCGCTACCGGGCAGGACGAAGATCCGCGTGTTCCAGAACCGCCCGAGCGAGGACAGCACCCAGACGCGCAACCCTTGGGCGACGAGAAAGACCGCCAGCGGCAGGCTCATCGGGACGGCATCTTCCAAACCCCTTGCATAGACTTCTGTCAGCAGAGCGAGGAAAAATCCGATGTGCAGGCAGACGATGTAGCGGTAGTGCTCCGCTCCGACTTCATAGCCGCCCAGCGAGCGGATGCAGGCGGCGTTGCGCCGCGCGATCAGCAGTTCGGCGAGGCGTTGCAGGATCACGAATAAAAAGAGGACCCAGAACCAAGACATGTGTCATCACCACCGCAGCAAGACTTGTTCGCAGGCAAATCCCGGTCCGAGCGCGAGGACAAGGCCGGGCTCGCCCGTTTCGTGCGTCTCTTGCAGTTCGCGCTCCAGCACGAACAGCACGGTGCAAGACGACATGTTGCCGTGAGCCTGCAGCACGTCACGCGAATGGCGGAACGCCTCCGCAGGCAGGCCGAGGGCGTGTTCATAGGCGGTGAGCACTTTGGCGCCCCCCGGGTGCGCGGTCAGGCGTTTGAGGTCTGTGATCGGCACGCCGCAGCGGTCGAACAGCCGCTCCACCTCCGGCCGCACCTTGGACTCGACGAGGCTTGGGATATCGCGGGAGAAGATGACGCCAAGGCCCTGCTCGTTCACATCCCAGCCCATGATGTCCAGCGTGTCCGGCCAGATCGTCGATTGCGAGGCGAGCACTTCCGCCCCTTTGACGCTGCGATGGCGAGCCGCTTCGCTGCCGAGCAGGACGACGGCCGCCGCACCGTCGCCAAACAGCGAGGTGGCGATCAGGTTGCTTTTGGAGCGGTCGGCGTGGAGGAAGGTCAGCCCGCACAGTTCCAGCGCGACGACGACGACGATCTCCTCCGGGTGAGCGGCCGCCAGATCGAAGCCGCGAGCGAGCCCGGCCGCACCGCCTGCGCAGCCGAGGCCCCAGATCGGTGTGCGCTTGAGATCGGAGCGCATCTGCAGGCGGTTGAAGACGTGAGCGTCGATGCTCGGCGTGGAGATGCCGGTCGATGAGACGAAGACGAGGTGGTCGACGTCCTGCGGGCTCAGGCCGAGCGGACGCAGGGCGTTTTGGATCGATTCGATCGCGAGCGAGATCGCGTTTGCGATGTACAGGCGGTTTTTCTCTGCAAACGTATGCCCTTCGCCAAACCAGTCGAGCGGCACGCAAAAGCGTCGGCTCTCGATCTGTGCCGATTCAAAGACGGTCAGCAGCCGGTCGATGTCGCGGTACGCGTCTGCGAACAGTCGGCGGGCGAACTCACGGGACGCTTCCTGCGCGATCTCGTAAGGGGGTATGGCAGTTCCAACCGATGCGATCACAGGGTTCATGAAATCCCTCTTCCCGAAATGTGTTGTCGATCCTATCTTTTCCAAAGTTTAGGGGAATATGTATGAGAAAAAGCTCCCTGTCCATATGGAGAGGGAGCTTTCGTCTGGGGTCAGCCTTGCAGGACGTTGAGGACTTCCTGCTCGGTCATGCCTTTTTTGAAATTGTAGGTTTTGGGTTGGATCTTGGTGTCGATGCCTTCTTGGGTGAGCTTTTGGTTGAAGGCGGCTTGGTCTGCGATCAGGCCTTCTTGTTTGAGGAAGGAGGTCAGGTCGTTGACGGTCATGCCGGATTGGAGCGTGAAAGAGACCGGCTCGTCTGTTTTCTGATCCTTTTTCGGATCGTTGCCGTCTTTGTCTTTGGCGGCGGTATCGGTGTGAGTCGGAACGGACGTACCCGGTGCGGTCTTCGCCTTCGACTCGCCGCTTTGGACCGGTGCCGGTTCGCCGGTCTTCGCTTCGTATTGTTCTTTGGTCAGGACGACGTAGCCTTCTTTGTTCGCTTGGGCGACGATGTCGTCACCCGGGGTGCCAAAGAGTAGGAACGCGACGACAAAGGAGACGGCCGACCCGACCGCGCCGCCGATCAGCACGCGGCTGAGTTGAAACGCGCGGGTCTGGATCGCATCGATGCTGTGTACACTCCATTGGTCGAGGTAGTAGGCGAATGTGATCACGCAGGCTGCCTTTTGCAACGGGAAGCGCACGGTAAACAGGCTCTCCCCGGCAGGCGCATGGCCGACGCGGATCACTTTGCCGTTCATCGCTTGCTTGACGACCAGACGGTCCAAAGCGTCGAGGTCGCTCGGCAGGTGATCCAGTTTTGCATCTAGGAACACGCGGTGTTCTGTCGTCAAAAGACCGTTCGGCAACGACGGGCAGCCGAGGTCTTGCATCGCTTTTTTCAGCGGTTTGCCAACAGTTTCGCGCAACAAGTCAAACGGTTGCGGTTGGTTCATCAATATATTGCCCCCTGTTGAGTAGAGTGCCCCCCAACTAGATAGTTAGGATTCTATTGTAACTTTACGGGGGTCATGGCGAAAGTGGTAGATGGTGGCGACAACGCAACATTCTATGACAAGTGCATAAGCGGCCCCGCTGCGAGAGAGGATAGGGAAGAACTCCACATCTCGCAGAGGGGGAATGTGACATGATGGGTCAAGACATGGTGATGGATACTCGCGAAGGGTTGATCCCGGTGGTCTTGGGCACGGCTGTCACCGCCACGGGCCTTGTGCTGCGCGGCACGGATAAAGTCGATCCGGCTGTCGCTTGGGGCGTGGCCGGTTTTGGACTGGCTCACGTGGTGCTCGGTGCGATCGATCTGTTTGAGCACCGCCGCTAAGCGAATGTGATGACGGGTTCGGCAACACAAAAAAGGAAGAGTCCTCTGAGGAGAGGCTCTTCCTTTTTATGTCTAAGCTCTTAAACTTCCGTGGTGTACGGCATCAGAGCTACGATGCGAGAGTTCTTGATCGCCAGGGTAACAGCGCGCTGGTGAGCTGCGCAGTTGCCGGTGATGCGGCGCGGCAGGATCTTGCCACGTTCGGAAACGTAGCGACCCAGACGGTTGATGTCCTTGTAGTCGACAACTTTTACTTTGTCTACGCAGAAGTTGCAGACTTTGCGGCGCTTGCCGCGGCGCTTCTTGTTGAAGCCACCCGGACGGGATTCGCGTTGTTCACGCGGTTGATGTTGACGTTCTTCGCGTTGTTCGCTCATGGAAGGAACCTCCTTGATCACTGATGGAATTAGGCTTTCGTAACTTCTTCTTTGACGACGGTCAGGTAGCGGATGATGTTCTCATCGATCTTCATCAGGCGTTCCAGCTCAGCCGGAGTGGTCGAGTTCGCTTCGTAGTTCAACAGAGCGTAGAACCCTTCGCGGTTTTTGTTGATCTCGTACGCCAGACGACGCTTCCCGAGTTTCGTGGTCGGAAGTACGTTGCCGCCTTCCTTCGCGATCACGCCTTCGAACTTGGCGATCACTGCGTCGCGAGCTTCTTCTTCGAGGCTCGTCTTGATAACAAGCATGGTTTCGTAGGTACGCATTGCGTGCCCTCCTTTTGGACGTTTGGCCCCCGTGGGAGCAAGGTATGCACGTTTCAAATGCACGAGAAACAGTATAGCACGGACAGGAGAGAGAATACAAGTGTGAGAATGAGAGGTTAGATGTCAGACGTCTGGACAAATTTTTGTTGCGAGGGGGTAGGGGGCGTGGTAGAGTAGGAGGTGAGATGGTAAGGGTATACTTAGTAGGAAGAGTTTTTGTGTTTTGTGTGATTTGAAACCGTTTTCAGCAGTTGAAAGGGGATCTGGTGATGACTCAAAATTTGGTGCGCACGTTGAATTTGAAATCTTATACGCACGGGAATGCTTCCGAGCGTGCGAAGTTTGCGGATGAGTTTGCGGCTGGTCTGAAAGAGACCGGATTTATTACGTTGGAAGGTCATGGGATTGACCCGAATCTCATCAAGAACAACTATGCGCTGTTTCAGGAGTTCTTCTCGCTTGATGAGGAGACGAAGCGGAAGTATGTGACGGTTGTTTCCGGGCAGCGCGGGTATACGCCGTTTGGGAAGGAACATGCGAAGAACCGGACGGTCGGCGATCTGAAGGAGTTTTGGCATGTTGGCCAGGAACTGCCGGTCGGGCATCCGCTTCATGGGACGGACGATTATCCGGCGAATATCTGGGTGGAGGAATTGCCGGAACTTCGCAAGCAGGCGTTGAATTTGTATTATGAGCTGGAGCGTGTGGCTCGCAATATGCTGGAAGCGTTGGCGCTGCATTTTGATCTGCGGTTGAATTTCTTTACCGATATGATTCACAACGGCAACCATGTGCTGCGGGCGATTCACTATCCGCCGCTGGAGGAAGGGATGGACCCGAATGCAGTGCGGGCGGCGCAGCATGAGGATATCAACTTGATCACGTTGCTGTGCGAGGCGACCGCTTCCGGGTTGGAACTGCTGACTCGTGAAGGTGAGTGGTATCCGGTTGAGGCGTTGAAAGGGCAGATCGTCGTTGATGCGGGGGATATGTTGCAGCGCGTCACCAACGGTGTGATCCCGGCTACGACTCATCGGGTGGTCAATCCGAAGGGGGAAAATACGTCGCGGTATTCGATGCCTTATTTTGTGCATCCGTACAGTGCGGCTCTGTTGGAGACGATTCCGGCTTGTGTGACGGAGGAGAATCCGGAGAAGTGGGAAGCGATTACGGCGGGGGATTTCCTGTATGAGCGGTTGGTTGAGATTGGGCTTGTGAAGAAGAAGTAGGCGTTAGTCTGGTGACGGCGGGGGGAGGGGAGGTCCTTTGCCCCGCTCAGACATTTAAGACGGTGTCGTAAAAAACTCGCTCCTCCAAAGGACCTCCCCTCCCCCCGCCTGCGATTGTCTCGGTGGCGGGCGGGTGGGGCCTGACGGCGGAAAAGAAAAGGAAGAAGGTGTCCCGGTTTTTGGGGACACCTTTTTTATTTCTTTAGGGTGTTGCGGAGGGTGGTTTCGTCGACTTTTTTTTGGATGAAGGAGAGGATGATGGCGTGGCGCTTTTGTTTTGTTTTTTGTTTGTTCATGTTGTTGGCCCCCAGAAAGAAAATCTATCCATCGAGATGGTTCGGAGGTGTGGCGCGTTTTTTGTCGGTTGGGCGCGGATTTTGTCAAAATGGGTAGGTGAGGGCGTCCTCGCGGCGGATGGTCTTTAAGGTGCTGCTCAGAACCTGTGCGGTCTCGCCGAAGCCGCCGTGGGTGTGCTGGCTGAAGGAGAGATGCAAGGTGCAGGCGTCGACGGCGGAGGTGCAGGTGACATCCGTGCCGGAGGTGACATGGGCACCTCGGGCTGCCGCCCAGATGTGGGCGAGGTTGGCCGATTCGACGGCGTAGCGCTCCATGCCGAGGAGCGGCACGTCTTCTGCCGCTCCTTCGAGGCCGCGGGAGATGAGGTAGAGCAGGGATTTGCGGTAGATGGAAAAGAGGGTGTAGCGATAGAAGCGGACGGGGATGCAGGCGTCCGCTTTTTCTTCGTCGTCGGTCAAGGTGTAGAGGTAGAATTCGGCGATGCGCTGGGTGGGGGCGGTGATCTCCGGGATGTAGGTGTCGTCGAAGTAGGCGAGGGAGCACGCTGGGGCGTAGAGGGAACAGGTGCGGATCGGGAGGTCGATCCGGTGGGTGCGCAGGTTGCGCAGCAACTCGCCGAGGACGAGCGCGCCCGCGCTGTGGCCGACGACGTGGAACTCGGGATGGAGGTTGCGGGAGCGGAGGGCGGTGAGGAGTTGGGTGAGAAACTGCCAACCGAAACCGCCGTCGCCAAAGACGCGGCTTGCACGCTCTTTGCAAGCCGACCACCCGCCGGAGAAGCCTTTGGCGAGCTCTTCGATGGTCTCGTCGAGGGGGCCTTCGCCTCGGAAGATGTGGGAGAAGAAACGGGTGTGTTGGGGCGCGACGGGGTCGAAGATTTCGCTGACGAGGGAGTTGCCGACGTCTTCGAGGATGTCAAAGAACCCGGATTCCCAGATGAAGAAGACGGGGTAGATGTTGTTTTGCAGGTAGTTGCGGTATTGGCGCTGCATGATCTGGAGGGCGCGGGCTTCGTCGACGAGGCCGCCGTGGCAGTAGAAGAGCAGGCGCGGCGGGGTGTTTTGGTTGTCTTGATGGGCAAAGAAGTCGAGGATGTTGGCGATGACCGATTGGAGTTGTTCGGGGCTGCTGTGGACTTGGCCGCTTTGGGACGGCTGGCCGTCCCGGTCGGTGTTGATGATGTAGCGGGTGCGGTCGCGGAATTTGAATGCTTGGTTCATGAGGAAGGTCTCCTTTCGCAGTTCAGAGTTGTTTTTTGATGCTTTGCCAGCGGATCTTGCGGCCGCTGAAGGTGATCCAGAGGATCACCGGGGAGAGGAGGTTGAAGGTGAGGACGATGAGGACGATGCCCCAGACAAACCAAGGGGTGTTCAGGACGTGGACGTAGACCCAGTTGTGATAGAGATCCATTGGCGTTCCTCCGGATACGCAGTATTTGGATTAAGTTGCCCTGTTTTTGGAATGATAAGCAAAACGATGGAAAAAGAGGGTTGGTTTGGGATGCGGGATGTTGGGGAACTTCTCAAGGAACGCGTGTCGACTGATCTGGCCGACAATGTCTGCTGTGTCGAGGATGTGTTGGGCGGGAACGCCGATTTGATCAAGCGCGAGTTTGTGTATCACGAGCAGCGGAATTTGACCGGGATCGTGTTTTTTGTGGATGGCTTGGTGAGTCCCAAGGAGATCGACCACAGCATCATGCGTCCGTTGACGATGCATACGGCGGAGTTGGAGCGGTTTCAGCATGCGCATCTCGGGCCGCAGTTTGCAGAAGAGATAAAGAAGCATGTGTTGACCAATACGGGAATTCTGTTGTTTGACAAGATAGATACAGCGATCAACGGGCTGTTGTCGGGGGATACGGTGCTGTTTTTGGAAGGCTGCGGAGAGGGGTTTCTCATCTCGACGAGGGGGTGGGAGGCCCGCTCGATCGATGAGCCGACCACGGAACCGGTCGTCCGCGGGCCGCGCGACGGGTTTACGGAGAATATCCGGACGAATACGGCCCTGATGCGCCGGCGGATCAGGGATGCGAATCTGCAGATCGAGGGTCTCCAGATCGGGGATCGGACGCGCACGGATATCAATGTGGCCTATATCAAAGGCGTCGTGCGGGAAGGTCTGGTGGAGGAGGTTTACAAGCGGCTGCAGAGCATTCGGATCGACGGGATTTTGGAGAGCGGGTATATCGAAGAGTTGATCGAGGATGCACCGCTGTCGCCGTTTACGACGATCCAAAGTACGGAGCGACCGGATAAGGTGGCGTCGTCGCTGCTGGAAGGGCGCGTCGCGATCTTTGTGGACAATACGCCGTTTGTGCTGATCTTGCCGACAACGTTTTGGCAGTTTTTGCAGGCGAGCGATGATTTTTATTCGCGGTATTGGGCCGGGTCGTTTTTTCGGTTGGTTCGGTTTATCGCGTTTTTTATCTCGCTGACGTTTCCGTCGATGTATGTGATGCTGGTGTCGTTTCATCAAGAGATGATCCCGACGGCACTTGCCTTGTCGATTGCGGCCGGGCGCGAGTCTGTGCCGTTTCCGGCTCTTCTCGAAGCAATGGTGATGGAGGTGGCGTTTGAGCTGATGCGTGAGGCGGGGCTGCGCATGCCGCGTCCGGTCGGGCAGGCGGTGTCGATTGTCGGGTCGCTGGTCGTCGGGCAGGCGGCGGTGCAGGCCGGGCTGGTGTCGCCGACGATGGTGATCGTGGTGGCGATCACGGGGATCTCGTCGTTTGCGATCCCCAATTATGCGGCGTCGTTTTCGATCCGGGTGTTGCGCTTTCCGCTGTTGCTGGCGTCGGGGGCGCTGGGGCTGCTCGGATTTGCGGCGGTGTTTTCGCTGTTGGTGTTGCATGCGCTGTCCTTGCGCTCGTTCGGACAGTCCTACCTGTCGCCCGCGGCGCCGTTTCAACCGTCCGAGCAACAGGATCTGGTGCTGCGGATGCCGATCTGGATGATGAATCGACGGCCGGCGGTCGCGGGGGCGGATGATACGAGGATGGGCCCGAATCAGATGCCGGCTCCCCCCGATGAGGAGGGGGAGGGAGACGAGAGTGCGGAATCGCGGATGGCGGATGAGGAGGAGGCGCCAAACGCTGGCAAAGGGAAGCGAAAGGGGAGTCGGCCGTGGAGAAGCGGAAAGTCGTAAAGGGAACGACGCTGGTTCTGTGGCTGGTGATCTCATCGCTGCTGATGACGGGGTGTCTGGGGTCGCGTGAGATCGATGATTTGGCGATGGTGATGGCGGTCGGGCTCGACAAAGGCAAGGAGCCGGGCACGATCAAGGTGACGGCGCAGATCGCCCGTCCCGGCGATGTGCGCGGCCAGACCGGAGCGCCGACAGCCGGGACGGGGCAGCCGATCTGGACGGCGAGCGCGGAGGGGCGGTCGATCTTTGAGGCGATTCGCAATCTGGCTCGCTATTCGTCAAGGCGGGTGTTTTGGGCTCACAATCAGGTGATCGTGATCAACGAGGAGGTGGCTCGCGAAGGGGTGAGCGAGATCATCGACTTTTTTTCGCGCAATCATGAGTTGCGGATGCGCACCTGGGTGGTGGTGACGGAGGATGAGGCCAGTCACTTGATCACGACAAAGACCGGTCTTGAGGTGATCCCCGGCGTGTCGATGGACAAACTGTTTCGCTACAGCGAGATCGTGGCGGAAGCGCCGCGCACCGATATGAGAACGTTGCAAGCCGCCTATCTCAGCCGCACGACGCATCCGGTGCTGGCTCGCGTATCGCCGAAGAACCGACAGATCTCCGCCAAGGCGAACGGGGAGTTTGGGTCCAATCCGCAGGTGGAACTGTCCGGGACGGCGGTGTTTAACCGGGACAAGATGGTCGGCTGGCTGTCGACCAAGGAGAGTCACGGGCTGCTCTGGTTCGTCGAACATGTGGAATCACGAGTGATCACATTGCCTTGCGCAGGTCAACGGGAGCGCAGTTCGACGCTGGAGATGAAGAACGCGAAATTTCAGGTGAAGCCGGTGTATGAGAAGGGGAAGGTCGAGTTCGACGTGCGGGTGAAGGCCATGATCGATCTGGTGGAACTCGGGTGCCCCGATGTCGAGGATCAGTATGTGTGGATGCAGCAAGCGGAGAAGGAGGCGGCCGATCTTCTGCGCGGGGAGATCGAGAGTGTGCTGGAAGCCGCTCAGAAGCGCTATCACGTGGATTTTCTGGAGCTCGGCAAGGTGTTTGAAAATCACTACCCGGCCGAGTGGCGGCAGATGGCGCAGAGCTGGGACGATGCGTTTGAAAAGGCGCAGGTGCGGGTGACGGTGGAAGCCAATATCAACAGCCCGGTTTTGCTGCACAAGGCGACAAAATCAAGGAAGTGATCTCATGAAGGTGCGCATCACCAACGGGATGCTGATGGGCTTGGTGGTGAATATGGTCTATGCCAAGGCGATTGGGCTAACGCAAGGGATCATGGCCCGCGAGGCGGGCAGTGACATGTGGATGGCGACGATCTTATCGACGCTGCAAGGGATGGCGGTGATGCTGATCACGGTGATCGTCATGCTGCGGTTGCCGGAGAAGAACATGGTGGAGCAGGCGGCACTGTTGCTGGGGAAATGGGGCGGCAAGTTGATCGCCGCCTTGCTCTTTCTCTTTTTCCTCGGTGCGTTTGGCACGGTGATGATCACGTTTGTGTATCATCTGATGGATTATTTTTTGCCTGAGGTGCCGGTGATCGTGTTCATCTTGGTCGGAGGCGCGGTTGCGGTCTACGCGGTGTATCAAGGGCTGGAGGTGATCGCGCGGATGGCGCTGGTCGGTAGTTTTTCGATCATTGCGCTGAACGTGCTGGTGTTGTTCGGGTCGATCTATCAGTTTGATATTCGCGAACTGCTGCCGGTCTTTCAAAACGGCTTTGTGAATACGATCAAGGCGTCTCGCCACAATGACACCGACTGGGCGATGGCCACGTTGATGACGGCGTTGATTTTGCCGCTGGTGAGAGATCGTCTGACGTGGAAAAAGTCTGCGCCGCTGGCGATCGTGTACGGCGGGCTGTTTGTCCTCCAGTGGCCGATCTTGGAAGCGGGGGTGCTCTCGCCGGAGATGACGGGGCAGTACATCGTCGCTTGCATGCAACTCGCCCGCAGCGCGGAGATCGGGCAGTTTATCCACCGCTACGAGATGATCATGATCGCCTTTTTCGCGACGTCGGCGCTGGTGCAGACGATGATGAGCCTGATGTGCGCCTGCATGTCGGTCTCGCATGTGCTCGGTCTGAAAGACTATCGCCCGGTGATCCTGCCGACAACGCTGGTGCTCGGCGGATTTGGCTATTGGGTGGTGCTCGATCACGGCCGCGCGATGCGTCTGTTGTCCGACTACTGGCCGCCGGCCGCGCTCGCGGTGGCGTTCGGGGTGCCGATGCTCGTCTTTGCAGCCGGCTTTTTGAGGAAAAAGAAGCTCGCCGCAGCCCGCAAGGAGGCGGAGGAGGAGAAGCAGGCGCAGATGCGCAAGTCGAGTTGAGCGACGGAAAAAGCGCCTCTTGGAAAGTCACGGCGTCTCCGGTGCTTTTCGAGGGGCGCTTTTTGGCGGCAGGTCTGTTTGGAAGGGCCTGGGATCATTTTTTCAAGGATTGGCGGAGGGTGTCTTCGCTGATTTTCTTTTGGATGAAGGCGAGGATGAGTTGACGCTGATGTTTGGTCGGGGTCATGAGAGATACGCTCCTTTTGCGGCTGCGGGATATGGTAGCAGTCTACTCCGGGAGCGGGGGAAATATACCAAAAGGATCGGTGGAAATGATAGAATAAAAGAAAAAAGGAGTTGGTCTGTATGTCGATCACGATGATGTATCACCCGACCTGAAGCAAGACCAAAAAGACGAGAGAGGTTCTCTCGGGAGCGGAAGTTGTCGAACGGAATCTGGTGGACAGCATGTTGAATGCCGGTGAGATCCTGGAGGTCGCGCAGGCGATGGGTCTGCGGGTGCATGATCTGGTACGATCCAACTCGCCGGTATACAAGGAGCGCAAGGAAGAGCTGCTGGCGATGACGGAGCAGGATCTGGCCGACGTGATGGCCTGCGAGCCGACTCTGATCAAGCGGCCGATCATTCAAACGGAAAAAGGGATCGTCGTCGGGCTTGATGAAGAGAAGATCGCGGAGTTGATCCGATAAGAATAGGAAGGCAATGCTTCCCATACTGTGTGGGGAGTGTTGCCTTTTTTGCAGAGGCTGTCGATATTTCCCGGGGAATTCAGGGAAATGTCGTCAGGTGTCAGGGCAGTCCGTCAAGTGGTATACTAGGCTTTGTTTTTATTTCTAGAGAAGAGATGAGTGGAGACCAGATGGATAAGAAACTGACGCTCTTTGCTCTGACATGGCCGATTTTCGTGGAGATCTCGCTGCGGATGCTGATGGGCAACGCGGATACGCTGATGCTCAGCGGCTATTCGGATCATGCGGTGGCAGCTGTCGGTGTGGCGAATCAATTGATCGGATTTGCGATTGTGATGTTGGGATTTGTCGCGCTCGGAGCCGGGATTGTCGGATCGCAGTATCTGGGCGCGAAAGAGCGGGAAAAGGCGGCCGAAGTGGTCGTCGTGTCGCTGGCAGTCAATTTGATTTTTGGCATCGTCTTGGCGGCGGTGCTGTATTTCTTGGGACCGTTTCTGCTCTCGGCGATGGGGTTGCCGGACGAGTTGATGGAGCCGGGACGGATGTTCCTCGCCATCGTCGGCGGCCTGCTCTTCTTTGAGGCGATCTCGGTGACGGCCGGCACGGTGGTGCGCTCGTACGGATATACGAAGGACGCGATGTATGTCACGATGGGCGTCAACGTCCTGAACGTGGTCGGCAACTGGTTTGTGCTGTTCGGGCCGTTTGATCTGCCGGTGGAAGGCGTCGCCGGGGTGGCCTGTTCGACGGTGATCTCGCGGATCGTCGGGGCGGCGGTGTTGATGTGGATCTTGGTGCGTCGCGTTGACATGCAACTGCCGTGGCATCTGCTGACAGGCTATCCGAAGCAGGTGCTGAAGAACATTTTGCGTATCGGCGTGCCGGCGGCGGGGGAGGTCTTGTCGTACAACGGTTCGCAGATCGCGGTGGTCACGTTTGTGGCGATGCTCGGGGCGGAAGCGATCACGACGAAGATCTATGTGCAAAACATCATGATGTTCATCTACCTGTTCTCGGTCGCGGTCGGTCAGGCGACGCAGATCCTCGTCGGGCATCAGATCGGCGCGGGCGACAAGGAGGCGGCGTATCAGACGTGCATGCGATCACTGAAATTGTCACTGGTCGTGTCGCTTTTGATGGCGTTGCTGTTCTCGCTGTTCCGCGAGCGGTTGCTGTCGATCTTCACCGACAATCCGGAGATCATCGCGCTCGGCGGGACGTTGATCCTGCTGACGATCCTGTTGGAGCCGGGACGCACGTTCAATCTCGTGATCATCTCGTCGCTGAGGGCGGCGGGCGATGCGAAGTTTCCGGTGTATATGGGCATCCTCTCGATGTGGGGCGTGTCGGTGTCGCTCTGCTACATTCTCGGCATTCACTTCGGCCTCGGACTCGCCGGGATGTGGATCGCGTTTGCCTGCGATGAGTGGCTGCGCGGTCTGCTGATGCTGTGGCGCTGGCGTTCCAGACGTTGGGAGAAGATGGGCTTTGTGACGAAGGAGCCGCGTTCGGAAGCGGCACAGGCTTGATTGACAGGAAAAACGACAGATGGGGCAGCGCGGGAGACGGCGTTGCTCCTTTTTGCCGTTTTCGGGTACAGTAGAAGCACATGACGCTCGGGAAAAGTGAGGATGAAGATGATCGAACAGGTGAGGCTGGCGGAGATTTTACGTTCGTTCGGAACGATGGAGGAAGGCGCGATGACGCGGCCGCTGTGTGAAGACGGAGTGTGGTGGATACCGGCGGGGGGGCGAAACCGTTTGCGCGTGCCGGTCGCGGCGATGCCGCCGGAGATGGCGCAACTGCTGGAGTTGTATGTGTACAGCAGCGTCGAGCAAGAGTCGGCGCATATGCGGCAGGAGGTGCTCTCGTGGCTCGGCGGCGAGGGCGAGGTGTCGGCGGAACGGCTGGCTCAGGTGTTGCCTCAGATCGGCTGGCCGGGCGATGCGGCGGTCGTGGTGGCGGTGGAACTGCGGGGCGATGCAGAGGAGGAGTTGCTCGGCGACGCGATGGCGTTGCTCGGCGAACTGTTGGCGCATGAAGAGCAGGAGGAAGGCGAGGGGCAGGCGGGGCTGCTCGTGCGGTCGGGGTCGTCGACGATTCGGCTGTTGCTGCCGCCGGAGCGGATCGAAGAGGAGGCGGACGGCGGGCTGAGGGCGGTGTTGGGGACGCTGGAGGCGGAGCTGTACGCGCCCGCGGTGGCAGGCGTGTCGGCTGTGAAGAGGCTGCGCGATCTGGCGCCGGCCTGCTATGAAGCGGAGTTTGCGCTGGCTGCCGGACGGCTGTACCGCAGCCGGGAGTCGGTGCATCGCTATGACCGGCTGGGCATCGCCCGGCTGCTGTACGGACTGCCGACGGAGATGCGCGATGATTTTCTCGCGGAGGTGCTGCCGGGTCAGGTGCTGGAGTCGCTGTCGGCCGAGCTTCGCGAGACGATCTTTGCGTTTTTGGAGCACGGGCAACAGGTGGCCGATACGGCTCGGTCGCTGTATATCCACCGCAACACGTTGCTCTATCGGCTGGACCGGGTGACGGAACTGACCGGTTATGACATTCGCAAGCCGATTCAGGGCTGGACGCTGTGGGTGGCGTTGACGCTCTGTCGGTCACTCTGAACAAGCGCACCCCGCACCTTTTGTTCAATCTGTCCAATCGTCGAAAGCGGGCAGGAACGATATACTAAGAGCAAATCTACTCGGTAAGGGGATATGACAATGGCACGCGTTCAACTCAAGCATGTCTACAAGCGTTACACCGCTGATGTGGCGACCGTCAAAGACTTCAACCTCGACATCGCAGACCGCGAGTTTCTCGTGTTGGTCGGTCCGTCCGGCTGCGGGAAATCGACCACGCTGCGGATGATCGCGGGTCTGGAGGAGATCACGGAAGGGGAACTGCTGATCGGCGACCGTCTGGTCAACGACGTGCACCCGAAAGACCGCGACATCGCGATGGTGTTCCAAAACTACGCGCTCTACCCGCACATGTCGATCTATGAAAACATGGCGTTCGGCCTGAAACTGCGCAAAGTCAGCAAAGCGGAGATCGACAAGCGCGTCCGCGACGCGGCAAAGATCCTCGACATCGAGCACCTGCTCGACCGCAAACCGAAAGCGCTGTCCGGCGGTCAACGCCAGCGCGTCGCACTCGGCCGCGCCATCGTCCGCGAACCGCAAGTGTTCCTGATGGACGAGCCGCTCTCCAACCTCGACGCGAAACTGCGCGTGCAGATGCGCGCCGAGATCGCCAAGCTGCACCAACGCCTGCAAACGACCGTCATCTACGTCACCCATGACCAGACGGAAGCGATGACGATGGGCGACCGGATCGTCGTCATGAAGGACGGCCTGATCCAGCAGGTCGGCACGCCGCAAGAGATCTACAACCATCCGAACAACGTGTTTGTCGCGTCGTTCATCGGTTCCCCGTCGATGAACTTCCTGCGCGGCAACCTCGTCGAAGAAGGCGGCGCGCTGTTCTTCCGCGCGGAAGGCGCAAACGTCCGTCTCCCGGAAGGCCGTTACGCGGCGCTGCGTGAAGCGGGCGTCGTCGGCAAAGAAGTAATCCTCGGCATCCGTCCGGAAAACGTCCATGACGAGCCGATGGTGCTCGATACATTCCCTGATTCCACCGTCCAAGCGGACGTCGAAGTGGTCGAACTGCTCGGCGCTGAATCGTATGTCTACTTGAACCTGGCGGGTCAGTCGCTCGTGGCGCGAGTGGCAGCTCGTTCGGAGATCAAACCGCTGACCAAAGTTTCCTTGGCACTCGACATCAACAAGATCCACGTGTTCCACGCGGATACGGAACAAGCGATTTTCTAACACTTCACCCGCATACGATACGGCAAAGAGAAACGTCTCCCGCACAGGGAGGCGTTTTCTTTTTCTCAAAAAAATGGACATGCAAGCGGTTGCACAAATTTCGTTTTGGATGTATGATAGTGCCGTATTCAGAAGATCTGGTGTAGTTGGAAAGATTTGATCAAGATGTAAGCGCAACCGATATAAAGGGGGATCACAGAAATGAAGAAAAAAGCACTGGGGCTGTCGATGGCCGCGATTCTCGCCATGACAGCATTGGCGGGCTGTTCCGGCAGCGGCGCACAAGAGGAAAACGCGCAGTCGAAGGACGGCAACGTGACGATCAAGTTCTGGCAGACGATGAACCCCGAAGAGACCAAGACGCTCGAAAAGATCGTCAAAGAGTTCGAAGCGGCCAACAAAAACATCAAGATCGAGATGCAACCGGTTCCCTTCACGGACGCGCAGAACAAATTTAAGACGGCCGCTCAAGGCGGCGACGCGCCGGACGTGATCCGGGCGGAGATCGCCTGGACGCCGGAATTTGCGGCGCTCGGCTTCCTGCTCCCGATCGATGACAAGATCTCGGCGGCCGACAAAGCCGATTACATGAAAGCGCCGATGAATTACAACATCTACGAGGGCAAGACGTACGGCATCCCGCAAGTGACCGATGCGCCGGCCTTGCTCTATAACAAGCGTATGCTCCAAGAGGCGGGCGTCGCAACCGCACCGAAGACGATGGATGAATTTTACGATGCGGCGAAAAAGCTGACCCAGCCGGACAAAGGGCAATACGGCTACTACGTGTCGGCCGACTCTTACTTCCTCCAGCCGTTCCTCTGGGCGTTTGGCGGCGGCACCGTCACCGACTCCAAAGAGATCCAAATCACCAAGCCGGAGTCGGTTCAAGGTCTCGAATTCCTGCTGAAGCTGAAAAACGACAAGCTCTCGCAGGCAAACTTCGACTTCCCGAACCAATACAACAACCAGATGACCGACTTCAAAGAAGGCAAGGTCGGCATGATCATCAACGGTCCGTGGGCGACGGCTGACATCCTCAGCGGCAAAGAGTTCAAGAGCAACCCGGACAACTTTGGCATCGCGCCGATCCCGGCAGGTCCGAAGGGCCAAGGCTCGCCGGTCGGCGGCCACAACCTCGTCATCTACAAAGGCACCAAGCATGCGGATGAGGCGTACAAGTTTATCGAGTTCCTGAACAAAAAAGAAAACCAAGTCTTGCTCGCCAAAGAGAACAAACTGCTCCCGACCCGTCAGTCCGCGTATGACGATGCGGCGCTGAAAGACGACAAGATCCTGCAAGGCTTCAAAGCACAGCTCGACAAAGCGACCAACCGTCCGGTGATCCCGGAAGGCGGCCAACTGTTCACCGCCTTCACCCCGGCTCTGGAAGCGGCGGTCAAAGGGGAAAAGACGCCTGTTGAGGCGCTCAAGTCTGTTGAAACCGCTTGGAAGACTCTGCTGAAAAAATAACGGCCGATATGGAGGAGACGGGAAGGCTCTACGGGCCTTCCCCTCCTTTTATCCGCAAGAGGAGGTCCTGCCATGCTTCGGGCGATCCGACGCAACAAGGCCGCCTACCTGTTCATTTTGCCTGCGTTGTTGCTGATGCTGCTGATCGTGTTCGTTCCGCTGTTGCAGGGGATTTATTATTCCTTCACCAACATGGATCAGTACAACATGGGCAACAAGTTCGTCAAGGCGAGCTATGAATGGATCGGGCTGGCCAATTACAAACGGGTGCTGGCCGGCGAGGGGCTTGCCGAGTTTCTCGGGGTGCTGAAACAGACGATGATCTGGACGTTTACGAACGTGTTCTTCCACTTCATTCTCGGCTTTGGTCTGGCCCTGTTGCTCAACCGTCACATCAAAGGGCGCGGGCTGTACCGCATGCTGCTGTTGATCCCGTGGGCGGTGCCGTCGTTCATCTCGGCGTTTGCGTGGAGATGGATGTTCAACGGTGAGTTTGGCTTTATCAACATGGTGCTTCGCAAGATGGGCTTTGAAGGGGTGGCGTGGCTGTCCGACCCGGTCTGGGCGATGACGGCGGTGATCATCACCAACGTCTGGCTCGGCTTTCCGTTTATGATGGTCACGTTCCTTGGCGGACTGCAGTCGATCCCGCGCGATCTGTACGAAGCCGCCTATGTGGACGGCGCTTCCCGCTTCCAACAGTTCCTGCACATCACGTTGCCGCAGATGAAGTCGACGATCTTTACGGCGACGCTGCTCGGCGTGATCTGGACGTTCAATCTGTTTGCCGTCATCTATTTGATCACAGAGGGCGGGCCGTACAATTCGACGCAGATCCTCGTCACATTTGCCTATGTCAAGGCGTTCAACAACTGGCAGTTGGCCGAGGCGACGACGTACGGGGTGATCATCCTGTCGCTGTTGATCGCGTTCAGCTTCTTCTACAGCCGGGTGCTGAAGATGACCGAGGAAAAATAGGAGGAGGGTACGACTCATGATAAATCGCATCTCCTGGACGGAGCGCGTGTTGGTGCACGCTGTGCTGATCCTGTTTGCTGTGATCGCCGTCTTCCCGTTCCTGTGGTTGTTGTCCACTTCGTTCAAGCCGGCGGCGGAGATCTTCACTTCGGAGATCCATCTGGTACCCGAGACGTTCACTTGGGAAAACTACCAATACTTATTTGCCATGAAGGATAACCTATTTCTCAAATGGATCTGGAACTCGGTGTTCGTCGCGTTGCTGACGACGGTGCTGGCCGTGTTTCTGTCGGCGACGACGGCCTACGCGCTCTCCCGCTTCAATTTTCCCGGCAAGCGCGGCGTGATGTACTCGTTCCTGCTGACCCAGATGTTCCCGGCGGCGATCTTGATCGTGCCGCTGTATAACCTGATCAAAAATCTCGGACTGCTCAATTCGTACACCGGACTGATCCTCGCGTACATGACGACGGCGCTGCCGTTTTGCGTGTGGATGTTGAAGAGCTATTTTGATTCGATTCCGGTCGAGTTGGAAGAAGCGGCGAAGGTCGACGGGCTGAACACGTGGGGTACGTTTTACCGCATCGTGTTGCCGCTGGCGCTTCCCGGGCTTGCGGTGACCGGATTTTTCGCATTCATCACGGCGTGGAATGAGTTTTTGTTCGCCTTGACGTTCATGAGCGAACAGTCGGCCTACACGCTCCCGGTCGGTCTGCGCACGTTTGTCTTCCAGTTCCGCACCGATTGGCACTACATGTCGGCCGGTGCTGTGCTGATCACGATCCCTGTGCTTTTATTCTTTGCTGTCGCTCAGCGTTGGCTGGTTTCCGGTCTGACGGCGGGCGGCTCGAAAGGTTGATATCATGACGGAATACATGGGCAAACCCTATCTGATCGACTCGGTGATCGGCAACGGCCGCATCTTGGCCTGCCTCACCGCAAACGGTGAACTCGTCCGTGCTTTCTGGCCGACGATCGACTACGCGCAGCATGTGCACAAAACGGAAGCGGCTGTGCGGGTTCCCGGTCAAAGCGGGCACATCTACCGCCTCTCCAGCGAGGAGTTCACGCATTCTCACCGCTATCTCGAAGACACGAACATCGTCGAGACGACGTACGAACACGCGCATCTGCCGTTTGCCATCGCCTCGTACGACTTTGTCACGCCGGACGCGGATGTGATCGTGCGCCACTATCGCGTGATCAACCGGAGCGAGGAAGCGGTGGAGGTTGACTTCCTCTACTTCACCGAGTTCCACATGGAAGAAAACGCGCTGTACAACTCGGTGCTCTACGACCGCGACGCGAGCGCCATCGCGCATTTCAAGCGCTCCTACTGGGCGATGGTCGGCGGGCAGGACGCGCCGTTCGGCTTCCAAGTGACCGGCGTGCAGCACCACCTGCATCAGCGCCGGTTCAACGGCGGTGACGTGTCGCTCGGTGCGGACGCGGCGCAAGTCTGGACGGCGACGGTGGCGGCGGGTGCTGAGGCGCACTTCCCGGTCTACCTCGCGTTTGGCGAGTCTCGTCAGGCGGCGAGCGCGGTGCTGGCCGAGGCGCGTGCGGCGGGGGCCGACTCCCTGCGCAAACAGGCGGAGGCAGCTGCAGGGGCATTCCTTGCGCGCGGCAAGCAGATCCAGACGGGCGATGCGCGGCTCGATACGATGTACCGCCGCTCGCTGCTTGTGTTCTCCCTGATGGCGGACGCGGTACACGGCGGGCTGATCGCAGCTCCTGAGTTTGATCCGCACTGGACCCGCTGCGGCGGCTACGGCTACTGCTGGGGTCGCGATGCCGGGTACATCACCACGGCGATCGACAAAGCGGGCTACACCGACATCGGCCGCAAGTTTTACGAGTGGGCGATCAAGGCGCAAGACCCGGACGGC
Organism: Tumebacillus lacus; assembly: GCF_026410385.1. Taxonomy (GTDB): domain Bacteria; phylum Bacillota; class Bacilli; order Tumebacillales; family Tumebacillaceae; genus Tumebacillus; species Tumebacillus lacus. Next base: position 49,725 of record NZ_JAPMLT010000009.1, on the reverse strand, counting down.
GCGTGGGATCACCGCCATTATATGAACGGGGACCTTGCGCCGTCGTGGGGCTATCAGGCGGACGAACCGGCTTCGATCCTGTGGGGGATGTGGCAACATTTCCTGATCACCAAGGACGAGGCGTTCCTGAAAGTCTGCTGGACCGCGATGGAAAAAGGCGCGGATCACCTGCTGACGACGCTGGACGGGGAGCAGCGGTTCCCGCGCCCGAGCATGGACCTGTGGGAAGAGCGCTATGCCCAACACACGTATTCCTCGGCGGCGGTGGCGGCGGCGTTGCTGGCCGTCGCCGATGCGGCGGAGCACCTTGGCGACGGCAAGGCGGCCGGGTACCGCGCGGCCGGGCAAAAGATCCTCGGCGAAGTGGCCGGGCTGTACAATGAAGAGAAGCAGAGTTGGTATCGCGGCGTGAACCTGCGCGTGTCGGCCGAACAACACGAACGGCTGAAAGCGGAAGGCAAGCAAGTATCGGTCGAGCAGGATGAGCACGGCTATGACCGCTATGTGGCAGCGTATGATCCGATTGTCGACGTGTCGCTGCTCGGCATTTCCTATCCGTTTGAACTGATCGATGCAAACGACGAGAAGGTCGTCGCCACGGCGAAAGCGGTGCGGGAGTCCTGCTGGCAGCCGGGCGTCGGCGGCATCCGCCGCTACGAGGACGACCACTACGTCGGGGGCAATCCGTGGGTGCTCGGCACGCTGTGGCTGGCGTTGGATGCCAACCGCCGCGGTGACAACGAGACGGTGCAGGAGATGCTGGAATGGGTGCTGAAGCATCAATGCGCGACCGGTCTGCTCCCGGAGCAGGTCGACAAGGAAAACGGCGGCCCGGTGTGGGTCGTGCCGCTGACGTGGTCGCACGCGATGTATGTCTTGACGATCTTGGAGCATTTCGGTGCATAATAAGGAAGAAGAGGAAACGTCACATGAGCGATCATGTGGCGTTTTCCATAGCGAGCGTTTTTCATGAGATTGACGAGGCTTGATGAGGAGAAAGGGGAAGCGACAGATGCGCAAGTGGGTAGGCATAGATGTGGGCGGCACGACGATCAAGGGGGCTGCCGTCTGGGAGGACGGCTCCATCGCGTATAAAACGGAGCGCCCGACGCAGGCGGAGCGAGGCACGGCGGTCATGCTCGACACGATGGCGCAGCTCTGCCGCGACGTGGCGGCGGAGGCGGGCTGGCAGTGGGAGGAGATCAGCGGCGTCGGGATCGGCGTGCCTGCATTTATCGACTTTGGCACGGGCCGGGTCGAGCAGGCGGTCAACCTCGGCTGGCGGGACGTGCCGCTCCAGGACGAGATGAAAAAGCGGCTGGGCGACCTGCCGATCGCACTGGAAAATGACGCAAACGCAGCCGCTCTCGGCGAAGCGTGGGCGGGCGGCGGCAAGGGCTTCCCGGACGTGCTGGCGATCACGCTCGGCACCGGCGTCGGCGGCGGGGTGGTGATCGACCGCAAGATCGTCCACGGCTCGAACGGCATGGCCGGGGAGATCGGGCATGTCACCATCGAGTCGAACGGACGCCCGTGCGCGTGCGGACGGCTGGGGTGTCTGGAGACGATCTCTTCGGCGACCGGCATCGTCGCTGCGGCCGAATCCCGGATCGAGGCGGGGCATCACACGACGCTCGGCGAGGTGAGCGTGCTGTCGACAAAGGATGTGTTTGAACACGCGGCCAAAGGCGATGCGTTGGCGCAAGAGGTGCTGGACTATGCGGTCGACCGCCTCGGATTTGCGTTGTCGAACATGTGCATCACGATCAATCCGCACTGCGTCGTCATCGGCGGCGGGGTGTCGAAAGCGGGCGATGCGTTGCTGCAACCGCTCCGAGCTGCGTTTGAACGCTATACGCTCCCCCGCGTCCACCGGGGCACGACGATCCGTTTGGCGGAGCTCGGCAATGATGCGGGCGTGATCGGGGCGGCGTTGCTGCACATCGGGCAGTAGAGGGAGGAACGCGGATGAGCACACGGCGCGAGACGTGGGAGCGGCGGCAGGCGGAGAGCAAGCGAAATGATTTCAGCACCCTCGTCCGCGCACATGTCCGCGCCCGCGACGGCGAATCGTGCGTGCTGTGCGGCCGACCGGGTCGCGAGGTGCACCACATCATCCCTCGCAGTCAAGGGGGCCTTGGCACAGCAGACAACGGGGTCTGCCTCGATCCGAAATGTCACCATCAGGCTCATCGATCCAAGACGGTGGAGGCGACGTTGCGCCGCTATCGGGAGCGCGTGCTGCTGCCTCGCTACGGGCTGACCGATTCTGGGCAGTATGTCTGGCTCGACCCGCTGCCGGAGAACGGGCGACTCTGTCGGTGCGGCGGTGAGCTGCAGGACGGACGTTGCGCCTCCGGGTGCGGACTGGTTCTGGACGCATCCTCCACCATCTGATACCTTAGTGCCAAGCAGGGTACAGATTCGGAGGTGTCTCGATGCGAAACGAAATCGGACTCATGGAAGACTGTCTGGAAAACGTGGTCGGTCAACAATTGCACTTGGAGATCGAAGGGCACGGCGTATTTGATTACGAGGGAGCAAAGCTCTTTTTCATCCAAGAGCGGGCGTATCTTCTCGCTCTGCGTCTGACTCCGCAACAGGAAGGCTACCTGATGACGTTCGACGATCTGGGTGACGGCTGGTACACGCTGCGGGACATCCTCGACGAACAGGAATGGCAAACGGCGAAAGACGCATCCGGCTGGGAAGACTACACCGGCGTTTTGCATCGCTGAACGGTAACAGCAAAGAAACGAGAAAAAGCCTGCGTCGATTCGACGCAGGCTTTTTTGGCATGGATCATGTTTCAAATGTAAATTCTTTCGAGATCGGCAACGGTGCGCCGTTCAGGAGCAGGCGGCGAGCGAAAACTTTGAACAGGCCGCTCTTCATCGCGAATTGGATCACGTAAGGACGAATCTGATAGACCCATTTGTTGCGGGTCATCAGCCCCTTTTCCGCTCGCATCTGCAGGGCGTGCACGCGGCGAATCTCGGGTGAGCGCATCTCTTGCACCTCCCGCAATCGAGCGGCTGACACATCGCCGTCTGCCAGTGCGCGCGAGATCACATCGGCTGCGAGGATCGCGGTGGCCACCGACAGGGATACGCCGACCGCACCGGCAGGAGACGCGCAATGGGCGGCGTCTCCGATCAGCAGGAGCCCGTTTTGGGCCCATTCCCTCGCGTACATGATCCGCGCTTGGAGCAGGAAAAACTCCCGGAAGCTCTGCACGCGCCCGGCAAACTCGGCAAACGCCTCGCTGGCTGCCAGAAACTCCGCTCGAATCGGCTCCAGCCCGGAGGATTGGAGGTTTTTCCACTCGCCTTTTTTCAAGAACATTCCGCCCTGAACGGCGTCCGGGTACTTTGGCAGCACGATGTAGGCGTGGCGGTCGGACAGCTTGATCTGTAAGGTCGGGTGCTCTCCGTGCGGGCGTCGCGAAGTGAACCAGATCAGGTCGTTTTCATAATGCTCGTATTCCAACTCCATCTGCGCCAACCGTCGAACGGTGGAAAAACGTCCGTCAGCACCGACGGTGACTTTGGCGCGCACTTCGATCTCCGCTCCGTCTTTTTCCACGACGAGACCGACCGTGGAGTCGTTCTCTTGCACCAGTCGTTTGGCCGAGGCATGGAACCAGAGGCGGAAGGAAGGCAACGTCTGCGCCTTGTCACGCAGAGCTTGGAGCAGGATCGGTTGCGGCATCCAGATCGCGTACGGGATCTCGGGCGACACATCGCGAAACTCCACATGGCCGAGCCGGCGGTCTTTGTGATACGACTCGGCCGCTTCCAACCGCATGTGCGGGTATTGCTCCAAATGAGTGAGCAGATTCAATTGTTGCATCATCTGGACAAAGCGCGGCTGCAACACTTCGCCCCTGTATTCCCGATCAAAAGTGGCCTGCTGTTCCAACACCAAGACATCGATCCCGCGTTTGGCAAGCAACAATCCGAGCACCATACCGGCGGGGCCGCCGCCTGCGATCAAAACGTCCGTTTGTACCGTTTCCATTCCGATCACCTCGACAGATTGAGTACTTACTCATATTGTAGAGCGATCTCCAGAAAGATACAAGACCTCCTAAATATCTCCAAGTGAAAGGAGAGGCGATTTTTCCGCTGAATGGCTCGTTTTTCCTGCTTATTTCGACTGTTTATGCGTTTGGACGCAAAAAGCAACAGGCGATCCGAAGGGGACGCCTCGAATCGCCTGTTGTCGATCATTTGCGGAAGGAAAGAGAGAGATCGATCGAGCGGTGCTCCGGATCGAACGATGCCAGATCCGCTTTGCCGTTTCCGTCGAAATCGGCGGTCATCGCAGCCCGTTCTGCGCCGCTGGCCCACGGTCCGTAGCGGTTGGCGAGCGGTCGGAATGTGAGGTCCGACTGGCCTTCGAGCACTTCCCAGATCCCGGCCCGCAGATCGCCGAGGATCACGTCGACCCGTCCGTCGCCGTTGGTGTCGCCCGTCAGCACCTGCCCGATGTGGCGGGGATCTGGCACCGGGAACGTGCCCGCTTTGACGAACCGGTCGCCATCGCGGCGGAAGAGATGCAGCGACTCATCATCCGGAGCGTAGTAGAACGGCTCCGCAGCCCCGTCCCCGTCGATGTCGCCGATCAACAGCGTGGCATCGTCCGGCAAGGTGAACAGCCTCTCCGACCCGCCCCATTTGCCCGACTGGAGCAAGGTGGCGTATACGTCCCGGTCGCGCAGGGCGTACAGGTCGATCTCGGTATCACCGTTGATCGACGCCGGATAGAGCCGGTCGATCCCGGCGGGCAGCGAGCCGAGCAGCGTGCCGTTCGGCGCAAAGGAGAGCGCGTCCGACTCGAACGCCTGCACTTCGCCGCTGTCCCGGTGGTAGGCGATCAGATCGTCGCGGCCGTCCCCGTTGCTGTCGGCGAGAGCGAGGCGGTACACGTCATCAAAGGACCGTCGCAGCCATTCCTTCGCCGGACGTTGGGCGCGGTTGCGCGGCAGGGTGTAAGAGCCGGAGATCACCGAGACCTGCCCGCTCTGATCGCGAAACGCCACATCATCATGGCCGTTGCCGGTCACATCGCCGATCAGCAGATCATCCGCTTGCAAGCCGGGCGGCAGATCGACGCGATGCGCCGGGGTGAACGGCACGATGTCGTGGAGCGACCTCCACTCATAGCCGTGCTCCCGAAACCCTTCGACGAGCGTGTGCAAGACGGAAGGCGTGTCCGCTTTGTACCGGTACTCCGGCAGTCCGTCGCGCAGCACCGGCTGGCCGCTGTCGTCGAGCACCGGTTCGAGGAAATGGAACTCCAGGAACGGGTGATAATACATCGCCCCGAGCCCCTTGTACGTGTCCAGCCGATCCAGCACCTTGGCGACGCTGTCGTTGTTGGCGATGTACTTCAAGGGAGCGGGCACATATACCGAGCCGAGCGTGGTGCGGCCGTGGACGTTGATCGTCTCGTAGACGGAGATGTCCTTGAGCGCACGCAACGAGCGGAAGTCCGGCTGATAGAGGATGCCGATGTGCGAGCGGAACACCTCTTCCTGCTCGCGGGTGTCGTGGTAGTGCGGCGCCTCAAAAAACGCCGGAGTAAACCCTGCCTTTTGAAACGCGTGCAGGCTTTTGTTGATCCGGTCGGACGCATAGGCGGCCGTCTGCGTCTCAGGCGCGTCTTCGATGTTAAACTCGTTGCCCGTGCCGGTGATGTGGTTCGCATCGCTGCGCTCCCGATCTCCGTACTGATGCGAGTAGCCGTGCATGCCGAGCACCGCGCCACGCCCCTCCGCTGTCCGGAGCAGGCGGATAAACTGCCGGACGTTTTCGTCCGGAGTCGGATCGTCGATCCCTTTGTCATACCACGTGCCGTCCGCCTGCAGGTGTTTTGAACGGGAGATCACCGTGACGTGATAAGGAACTTTTGCTTCATATAAGTAATCAAAAATCGCTCGCAGCTTGCCGAGGTCGTCCGGCGTCTCGTAGGATCCGCCAGGGCCGACGTCTTCGAGTCGCAGCATCGCATGTTGCTTGTCATGGTTGGGGAAGGAGTTGGTGCGCGCGTCATGGGGGACTGGTACGGCGAGTGCGGCGGCCAACAGAAGAGCGAGCAGCGCTTTTTTCATTTCAATAAATATCTCCTTCTGCACGTTCGTTAAATCTCTCTTCTCACTTTGCCCTGCCAAGCCCGATTCGTCAAGAAAAACCGCACGAAAATGAAGAAACAATCCTTGTCAAAAATCAATCAAGTGTGGTACATGTTTAGTTGGTGGAAAATTAGACTGAAGGGGAATTTGACTGTGAATCAAATATTTCGAATGTTCCTGTGTCTTTTCGTTTGCCTTGCGCTCTTGCTTCCTTTGCCCGCTTCGGCACATGACAACAGCCCAGGGTATTCGGATATCCTGATCGAACCGAACCGCGTGATGATGACCGTCTTCCTCGAACAGATCTTTCTGCTCGACGTGGCGAAAACACCGTGGAACGGCGATCCGTTCACCGAGGCCTATCTCGCGGAGCACAAGGAGAAAATGGTGCCCGCCGTCGCGGCCAAGCTGATCGTCGAAGCGAACGGCGTCCGGCTGCAGCCGCAACCGGAAGGGCTGAAATTGACCAACCGCAACGGAGTCGAGCTGGTCCAATTCGATTATGCGTTCCCGTCGGAGTCCGCGATAAAAAGCATTGCGATCACCAACGACCTGTATGTGCGCAACAACAAACACACGCACACCAACTTTGCCAATATCCGAATGGGGGAGAAGACCACCACGTTTATCTTCCAAGAGGAAGAGCGCACGTTTCGCCTCGGCGAGGTCGGTGAGCTGAAGACGGCGGAGGAGGTTTTTTCCGCCGGTGCCATCGTCAAGCAGTTTCTGAAATTGGGCGTGGAGCATATCCTGACCGGCTATGATCATCTCCTTTTCCTGCTCGCGCTCCTGCTTGTCGTGCGACGCTTCAAAGATATCGCGATCATCGTCACCTCGTTCACGGCGGCGCATTCGATCACACTGCTGCTGGCTGCGTTCGGGGCGGTCACGTTGCCCTCGCTGTTTGTCGAAGCGATGATCGCCGCATCGATCTGCTATGTGGCGGCGGAAAATCTGTTCAGATCGGACTATAAATACCGCTGGTTGCTGACGTTTGCTTTCGGTTTGATCCACGGATTTGGTTTTGCCGGGGTACTGGCGGAGACAGCGTTGCCGCAAGGGCGGATGGTGCTGTCGCTCCTGATGTTCAATCTCGGGGTCGAAGCCGGCCAACTGGCGATCGTCCTGCTCGTGTTGCCGATCCTGTTTTATCTGAGCCGTCGCTCCTGGCACGCCGCCTTTGTGCGGGTCGGATCCGGACTGATCTTCCTGCTTGGATTGTTCTGGCTCATTCAACGAATTTTTCTTGTTTGAGCAGACTTTGTAAATGGGCGCCTTCATCTTAAGTGAGGAGGCGCTCTTTATTATGCTCATTATCCCTAGTTGTTTATTTCAAAGTTTCGGGAACCTAATGAAAAATGATTGACATTCGAACTTTCTGTCAATTATACTGAATTATGTGAGAGAGATAGAAACCAAAAGGGGGATCTACTGCTATGAAAAAGAAGTTTCTGGCAGCTGGCGTCACCGGCGCGCTCTTGGCGAGCACGCTGTTCGGTACCGCCAACGCACAAGTTGCTGCACCGCTTGAAGGCGCAGCAGTCGAGCACAATCATGCACATGGGGGACTCGACCTCGCGATCATCAACGAAGACCGTTTGATCACCGCACTGGAAAAACGCGGTGTCATCCCGGCGAACGCGACCGAGTCGCAAAAGAAAGGCATTCTGCAAACCTATCTCAACCTGAAAGGGAAGTCCGACGGCGCGAAAGAAAGCGACCAGTTCGCGGCTCAGGTGAAGGCAGCAGCAGCAGATAAGCAAAAGAACTTCAAAGAGTTCAACAACGGCCTGCTCAACGGCGACGGCAAAAAGAAAGGTCACCTGAAGGGTCAACCGGACCCGGTTCAAGAATCGACCTACTCCGGCCCGGTTCGCAAGGACAAGGTGCTCGTACTTAACGTTGAATTCTCCGACTTTGCACACAACAACATCACTTCGGATGAAACCGATAACTATTATGAGGACTACAACCTGAACCACTTCGAAGACATGATCTTCGGTGAAGACGGCGTAGTAGGCCCGAACGGCGAAGACTTCGTCTCCATGAAGCAATACTACCTCGAGCAATCCGGCGGCTCCTACACCGTTGAGGGCAAAGCGTACGGCTGGCTGAAAATGCCGGGCACCGCGAAGTTCTACGGCGCAGACCGCTCGACCGGCGGCCACGACAACGTGACTCCGGGCGGCTCCAAGCAACTCGTCATCGACGCGTACAAAGCAGCTCTGGCTGCCGGCGTACCGGTGGAAGAGTATGACCAAGAAGACGTGCACGACCTTGACGGCGACGGCAACCTCCGCGAGCCGGACGGCCTCGTCGACCACCTGATGATCATCCACTCCGGTGTGGGTCAAGAAGCGGGCGGCGGTTCCCTCGGCGACGATGCGATCTGGTCGCACCGTTCCGCGAAGTTCGTTGACCTCGACGGTCTGGGCGCGGGCAAACCGGGCTTCTACGACTACACCATGATGCCGGAAGACGGCGCTACTGGCGTCTTCGCACACGAATACGGCCACGACCTCGGTCTGCCGGACGAGTACGACACCGTCTACTCCGGCAAAGGCGAACCGGTCTCCTACTGGTCGATCATGTCCTCCGGTTCCTGGGCGGGCAAGATTGGCGGCACCGAGCCGACCGGCTTCTCTCCGTGGGGCAAAGCGTACTTCCAATCCGTCATGGGCGGCAACTGGACCAAGCCGACCGTCGTGAAGTGGGAAGACATCACCAAAAACGGCTCCCAGTTCCTGCTTGACCAAGCGAACTCGCCGCTGGGCAAGAACAACAAAGCGCTCCAAGTCAACCTGCCGCAAAAGAAAGTTCCGATCAACACTCCGGCAGCAGGCTCCTATGAGTTCTGGTCCGGCCAACAAGACGAGATCGACACCAACATGGCTGTCTCCCTCGACCTGACCGGCAAAGCTTCCGCAGAGCTGACCTTCGACGCATGGTACGACATCGAAGAGCAATGGGACTTCGCATTCGTACAAGTCTCTGAAGACGGCGGCGCTACCTGGACCTCGATCGGCAACGGCAACACCCGTTCCGACGTTGTTCCGGAAGGCTACCCGACCATCCTGAACTCGATGCCGGGCTTCACCGGCAACTCGAACGGCTGGACCGCTCAATCGTTCGACCTGTCCGCATACGCTGGCAAGAAGATCGACCTGCGCATGCGCTACGCAACCGACTGGGGCACCACGCTGACCGGCTTCTTCGCGGACAACGTGAAGGTGACCGCTGACGGCGCAACCCTGTTCGAAGACGGCGCGGAAGGTACGCCGAAGTTCACCCTGAACGGCTTCGAGAAGTTCGACGGCAACAAATACGCAGATCATTACTACCTGCTCGAGTGGCGTAACCACGCGGGTGTCGATGCGGGCCTCGGCCACATCAACCGCGGCGGTTCGGTCATGAGCTTCGATCCGGGTCTCGTCGTTTGGTACGTCGACCCGACCCACACCGACAACTGGGTAGGCGTGCATCCGGGCGAAGGCTTCCTCGGCGTCGTCGATGCGCACACCGATGCAGACCTCGTGTGGAGCAACGGTGCGAAAGCGGACACCCGCTTCCACGTTCGTGACGCAGCGTTCGGCCTCAAGCCGACCTCCGTCCTCGACATCCTGTACCCGGACGGCCGCGCACTGACCGCTCCGTCGGCAGCAGGCGTCTCCCTGTTCGACGACTCCCGCGACTACACCAACCCGTTCTTGCTGGACGCAGGTAAGAAGCTTGACACCTACGGCCTGAAAGTTCGTGTAAACGGCGCGGCAAAAGACAACTCCGTCGGCGCAGTCGTTCTCTACAAATAAGACCAAAAGACCTCGTTCCTTATGGGACGAGGTCTTTTTATTGACCTATTTTTAGCATCGTGTAAAAAAAGGTTGGGGAGTTGCAATTTTCGAGTATAATGAAGAGTAGACAAACGATAGAGGTAGTTGGGATCTGGGTCTAATTACGGGAGGCGAGGGAGTACAATGACGATTGCAGTGATCGGGACTGTCTTCGTGGACATCAAGGGCTACGGCAATGCCAAAATCAACGCGGAAACGAAAAACGTAGGGTTGATCGAATTTGCCAACGGCGGCGTTGCCCGCAACGTGGCGGAAGCGATCGGCCGCGCGGGCGGCACGGTGGAATTTCTTTCTTCGGTCGATGAGACGGCGCAAGGGGCGGCTGTGGTCAAAGACCTGCAAAACATCGGTGTCAAGACAGACCGTGTGATCAAATGCAACCAAGGCATGGGCATGTGGCTGGCGGTGCTGGACGGCGGCGGCGAACTGGTCGCGTCCGTTTCGCAAAAGCCCGATCTGAACGGCCTTCAGTCGATGCTCCTGACGCAAGGGGAAGACATTGTCAAACAGTCGTCCGCAATCGTGATCGAGTTTGACCTCAGCGATGAGGTCGTCTCGAAGATGATGGCGTGGGCGAAACAATATAACAAGCCGGTCTACGGCATCGTCGGCAATTTGGAGATTTTGATGCAGCGCCGTTCGATGATCGACCAACTCGATCTGTTCATTTGCAACAAGGGCGAGGCGGAAGAATACTTCAAACGCCCGTTGAACGGCACCGATGACTGCCTGCAAGCGGCGCGTGAACTGACGGCGAACGGCCTGAAGATCGCCGTGGTGACGATGGGCGAGCACGGCAGCGTCTACTATGACAGCCGCACGCAGACCTCCGGCCATGTGCCGTGCGAAAAAGTCACCGTCGTGGATACCACCGGGGCGGGGGATTCGTTCTTCTCCGGCACGGTGTACGGGCTGACGTCCGGTTTCGATCTGGACCAAGCGGTTCGTTGCGGCACGCAGATGGCAGCCTGGACGATCTCGTCCAAACATAACGTCTGCCCGCAGATCTCGGAAGGGGTCAAGACTTCGCCGTACTTTGCACCGGCGGTCGGCAGCAAGTAAGGGCAGGATCTCGGTATAAAACGTTCTCCATCTAGATATGTTAAGCGTAGACAGGATGAGGCAAGGGCAACAAATCCTCGGAAGGAGCTTGGCGAAGATGGAACGTAACAGTATTCACCGCGACAAAACCTACACCTTGTTTGAGCTGGCAGACCGTTCCGGCCTGCGTGTGGCAGAGCTGCAAGACTTGGTGCATCGGGGGCAGCTTGATTCCCATTACACCGATGATACAGAAGTTGTGAACGGCAAAGATTTCTTGCAATGGGCGGAGTCCCATCAGGGCGGCGACCGTCGCCATTACGAATAGCACATCCGGTTTGACAGAGCCTTCTTGCCCGATTGCGGCAGGAGGGCTTTTCTTTTATGCTGGGGAGAGAGGAAGGGAGGGCGGCAGCATGACGACAGGACTCTGCAAGGCGCTGGAGCGACTCGGCTGGACGCTCACAAGCTGTCAGGAGATCGTGGGCGGCTATGCGGCTCAGTTGTACCGGGTGGAAGCGTCGGACGGGCAGGGAGAGCCGATACGGGCGGTGTACAAGCGATTCGCTCCCGGACGCGATCAGGAAGTGGCGTTGTATGAGCGGGTGGTGCCTTGGTTGCCGCAGGGGGCGCCGGCTCTGTATGCGGTCGTGGAAGAGCCGGAGGAGCGCGGGATGCTGATCGAGGCTGCAGGCGAGGTGTTGAAGGCGCATTTTCAAGGAGCGGATCGTGAGGGGCAGCGACTGGTGCTGGCGAAGGCGGCATCGCTGTTGGCGGAGATGCACGTGTCGCTGGAAGAGCGGGGAGCGGTGTGGCTGCGTGAGGGCCGGACGACCGAGTATCCGTTCCACTCGTCGGAAGCATGGGCGGCGGAGGCGTTGCAGGAACTGGCCGGACATGTCGAGGCCAAGACTCTGCAAGAGGTGCGCGGCATCGCCGAGGCGTTTTATCCGCGTTTGCGTGAGTGGATCACCGGGCGGTGGACGTTCACGCACGGTGACCCGCATCTGGAGAACATCTTGCTCGACCGGGGGCAGTTGCGCCTGATCGACTGGGAATACGCGTCGCTCGGCCTGCCGCAGCGCGATGTGGCGATCTTGTTGCAAGACGTGCTGGACGACGAGTTGCATGCGTTTGTGCTGGAGACGTACAGACAGGAGTTGGAACGGCGGGGCTGGTCGCTCGACATCGCATCGTTTCGCCGCGGTTTTTCCGCCAGCCTGCTCGACAACACGATCATGATGCTCGGTTGGGAGATCGGCAAATACAAAAACGGCTATCTCCGCAAAGACGAGATCGATCACATCGTCGAGACCAAACTGCGCTGGATACGGGCGTGTTGGCTTTCGTTGCAAGCATAAAAAAACCCCCGGCGATGGCCGAGGGTTTTTTGGCGTGTTACTGGGTGATCACGACGGTTGCGTTTTCCGCATCCCATTCGACTTTCGCGCCGAGCGCTTCGGAGACGAAGCGAACCGGTACCATCGTCGAACCGTTGATCAGTTGTGCTTTTTGTTGCAGGGTGACTTGCTGGCCGTTGACAGTCGCCACGTCGGAGCCGAGCGTCAGGACGACTTTCTTGTCGCCTTTGGTCACGGTGACTTGTTGCGCCGCTTCGTTCCAGCCGACCGTTGCGCCGAGGGTTTCGAACACGCCGCGAGCCGGGATCAGCACGGAGCCGTTCATGTTGACCGGAGCTTGCTTGAAGGTCTGAGCGGTGCCGTTGATTTTGATCTTGATCTTTTCTTTCTCGAGTTCCGCAACGAGTTTTTCCATCTCGACGAGGGTCTCTTCAAACACTTCGAACGCCTGCTCGATCGGCTTCGAGGTGGACATGTCCACGCCCGCTGCCTTCAGCACCTCGATCGGTGCTGCCGAGTTGCCCGCTTTGAGGAAGTTGTCGGTGATGCGCTTCACAGCCGGCTCACCCTCGGTGAGGACTTGGTGCGCCAGAGCGGCGGACGCTGCGAACGACGTCGCGTACTGGTACACATAGTAGCCGTAGTAGAAGTGCGGCACGCGCGCCCACTCCATCGCGATGCCGTCGTCAGAAACAACAGACGGACCGTAGTATTTCTTGTTGATGTCGTGGTAGATCTTCTTGATCGCGTCTGCGTTCAAGGACTCACCTTTTTGGCCCGCTTCATGAATCGCGCGCTCAAACTCAGCGAACTGGGTTTGGCGGAACATCGTGCCGCGGAAGTTTTCAAGGTATTGGTTGAGCAGGTACAGCTTTTGCTTCTTGTCAGCTTTCGCGTACTGGCTCTTGAACATCAGGGTCTCGTTCATCGTGGAAGCGACTTCCGCGGTGAAGATCGGGTAGTTGGAGTTGATGTAGTGCTGGTTGCTGTTGGTGTAGTACGACTGCATCGCATGGCCCAGTTCGTGCGCGAGGGTCGCCACATCGTCATAGGTGCCTTGGTAGTTCAGCAGGACGAACGGATGGGTGTCATAGGAGCCCCACTGGTACGCGCCGCCGCGCTTGTCGTCGGTGGAGTAGGTGTCGATCCAGCCTTCGTTGTACGATTTTTCCAGCAAGGATTGGTACTCTTTGCCGAGCGGTGCGAGGCCTTCGAGGACTTGTTTCTTCGCTTCTTCGAACGGGATGTAGGACTCGTCGCCTTCGACGACGGAGACGTACATGTCATACATGTGGAACTCGTCCACGCCGAGCAGCTTCTTCTTCAACTCCATGTAGCGGTGCAGGAGCGGCAGGTTGGCGTTGACGGTGTCGACGAGGTTGTCATACACTTCGGTCGGCACGTTGTTCGGGGTCAGAGCTGCTGCCAGCGCGGAGTCGTAGTTGCGGACTTTCGCGTTGAAGTTGTTGGCCTTCACTTCGCCGCCGAGGGTTTGGGAGAAGGTGTCTTGGAACTTGCCGATCGTGCTGTAGTACGCTTCAAACGCCGCTTTGCGAACGTTGCGATCTTTGCTGCCCATCAGGGAGATGAAGTTGGCGCGGGTCAGTTGCACATCTTTGCCGTCTTCGCCTTTGATCATCGGGAACTTGATGTCTTTGAGCAGCATGCTGAAGGTGTCTTCCGGGTTGGATTGCAGCGGGCCGGTTTGAGCCAGCACTTCTTCCAACTCTTTGGACAGGGTGTGCTTCTTCGTGCGGACTTTGTCCTCGACGAAGTGTTTGTAGGTTGCGAGGGACGGATCAGCCAGCAGGGAAGCCAGCTTTGCGTCTTCGATCGCGTTCAGTTCCGGAGCGAACCAAGAGGTCTCTTCGCTGAGCTTGTTGTACATGTCGCTTGCGCCGTCATAGATCGCTTGCAGTTCGGAGTTGTTTTGGTTGACGTCGAACACGAGGTTGCCGTAAACGTAAGCTTTGTCCGCGACGCGGTTCAGTTCGGTATATGCATCAAGCGCTGCTTTCAAAGTCGCAGCGGAATCGGCCAGTTTGCCTTGGTAGGCGGCGGTGAAGGATTTGCCCAGCTCAGCCACTTTCTTCACGTCCGCATCAAAAGCGGCTTTATTTGCATAGATATCTTCAGTCTTCCATTTGTACGCAGCCGGGATCTCGGTGCGGTTGGTGTAGTTCGGAGCCGCAGCGGTCTCAGCAGCCGCTGCCAGAACGGTGTTGGTGTTCAGCGGGATGAACGGTGCGTTCAGTGCTGCCAGTGCGATTGCAACAGCAGTCGCGGATACGAGCAATTTCTTTTTCATCAAAACGAAATCTCCCCTTCTTCCAGAAAATCGGTCGAATGGCAAGTTCGACCAAACCAGCCAACATTATCTTACAATAGATCGACAAAAAGAACTAGTATGAAAAAACAGAAAAGTCTGGTTTATAACATGATCGTTAGTTTAGACTAAACATGATCGAGATATTAAAAATCAGTGAAAATTTGCTTGTCTATTACTTAGGAACAGGGACAAAGAAGGAATGCGTGTGCGTCGCATTCCTCGCTTTGTGCCTTAGTCGTTTTTTTTCAGCCGGATTACGCCTTTGACTCCGTGGTCGAGGATGCGGTTGCCTTCCAGTGACAAGACCCTGCGCGTGTCATAGCCGCTGTTTTGTTCGAGGATCACGACTGCGTCCGGGTAGACCTCGGTGATGATCGCGATATGTCCCCAGCCCCCGCCGCGCGTCCGGTCATAGAGCAGCATGTCGTCCGGCTTGGGGAGAGCGGTGCCGTTTTCATGGGCGGCAAAATGCCGACGGTGCGTCGCCCAGCCGCCGACGTCTTTGCCCTCGGCGATGCCTTCCCAGATATCAAACGCGCCCGGTCCGGAGTTGTATTGCGGAAACGTGCCTGGATAATGGGTGACATAAAATCGTTCTGCATAGTCGACGCATTGGGGACCGCGTCTCGTCTCGACATTTTTGTAGGTATACAGCCCCTCGCCAAGCGGGGTCACAAGTCCTGTCGCCGTCACGGATATGTCACGCACACCGCCTGCCCGGGACTCCGGGAGCAGGTCGGGCGTCGCGCGCGGGACGGCGATCAGCAAGGCCAGCAAAACGAGGGAGGAGATCAACAGCCGCATGAAAAACGCATCTTCCTTTCTTTTGTGTCAGTACCGTTATTTGTCGTTACCAGTATCTGCACAGTTACAACTTTCTATGATTAAGAAACATCGCATTTCGTGTGAATAAGAGTGAAATTATCGGATTTTGTCGTAAAAATGGGGTTTTTATCACTGGAGTTTTTGAGCAACTTGCAATATTCTTGAAATGTAGTTCAAAAAGACTAGCAAGGGGGATTTACAGTGAAGAACAAGAAGACCATCTTGGCTTCCGCTCTGACGCTGGCACTGGCTGGAAGCACGCTCGGGCTTCCGGTTGTGAGCGTTGAAGCGGCAGATGCGTTGAAGACGGACACGAATGCGTCCGTGTTGGAGTCGCATCCGATCGACCCGCACACCATCCCGGAGGAACTGCTGACGAAAAGCCTCCAAGAGCGCGGTGTGATCCCTACCGGCGCTTCGCAGTCCGCAGTGAAAGCTGCGTACCAAAACTACCTCGCGAAAAAATCGATCAAGGGCAAAGCACTGACCACTCCGGGCGGACAGCGCTTCACCGAGATCGAGAAACAAGCGAAGAGAATCAAGACCCAGCAAAAAGAGATGCTCAAAACCGGCAAGGGCAATGACAAGCTGAAAAAAGACGGCAAGGACGGCGTCAAAGTCAAGGACGCGAAAGCTGTTGACTACAACGGCCCGGTTCGCACCGACAAAGTGCTCGTTCTGCTGACTGAATTCTCCGATTTCAAACACAACAACATCGACCCGCGTCAGGGCTACATGTACGCAGACGACTTCTCCCAACAACATTATCAAGACATCATGTTTGGCGACGAAGAGTTCGAACTGTACGACGGCACCATGACGCAGACGTTCAAACAATATTATGAAGAGCAGTCGGGCGGTTCTTACTCCGTTGACGGCACGGTCTCCCAGTGGCTGACCGTTCCGGGCACCGCGAAAGAGTACGGCGACGACAACCCGAACGGCGGCAACGACAACCTCGCTCCGAAAGGTCCGCGCGATCTCGTCAAGGACGCGCTGAACGCAGCGGCGGCTTCCGGCATCGATCTGGCGGAATACGACGAGTTTGACCTGTATGACCTCGACGGCGACGGCGACCAAAACGAGCCGGACGGCCTCGTCGACCACCTGATGATCATCCACGCAGGCTCCGGTCAAGAAGCGGGCGGCGGTCGCCTTGGCGACGACGCGATCTGGTCGCACCGTTGGACCCTCGGTGGCGTCTACTCCGTTCCGAACACCACGGCGAAAGTCGACTACTGGGGCGGCAAGATGGCGGCGTTCGACTACACGATCCAACCGGAAGACGGCGCTGTCGGCGTATTCGCGCACGAATTCGGCCACGACCTCGGTCTGCCGGATGAGTACGACACCCAGTACACCGGCCAAGGCGAACCGGTCGGCGTCTGGTCGATCATGTCCGGCGGCTCTTGGGCCGGCAAGATCGCAGGCACCGAGCCGACTTCCTTCTCTCCGCAAAACAAGCAGTTCTTCCAAAACATCATGGGCGGCAACTGGGCGAACATCAAAGAAGTCGACCAGGCTGACATCGATGCAACCGGCTTTGCAACGGTCCTCGACCAATCGGTGACCAAGACCAACAACCCGGGCATCGTCCGCGTCAACCTGCCGGATAAGCCGGTCAAAGGCATCGAGCCGGCGTTTGGTTCCCAGTACTACTACTCCACGAAGGGCGACGATCTGCACACCGCGCTGACCACGCCGGAGTTCGATCTGACCTCCGCAACGTCCGCTTCCTTCGACTTCAAGACCCTGTACCAAATCGAGTACGACTATGACTTCCTGTACGTCGAAGCATCCACCGACGGTGGCAACACCTGGTCGGCTGTGGACACCCTCGGCGACGAAACGCAAGATGGCGGCGCTTCCGACTCCACCAACGGCCAATGGGTTGACAAGTCCTACGACCTGTCCTCCTTCGCCGGTCAAAAAGTCCAACTTCGCTTCTCCTACATCACCGACGGCGGCCTGGCGATGAACGGCTTTGCAATGGATGAACTGAAGCTCACCGTTGACGGCGCAGTCGTGTTTGAAGACGGCGCAGAAGGCGCGGCTCAGGTCACGCTGGACGGCTTCGAAACTTCCAACGGCTTCGACTTCTACAACCACTACTACATGCTCGAATGGCGCAACTACGCAGGCGCTGACAAAGCACTGCGCTACGCTCGCGGTGGTACCTACAACACCGGCATGCTGGTGTGGTACGCGGATGAGTCCTACTACGACAACTGGGTAGGCGTGCACCCGGGCGACGGCTTCTTCGGCGTCGTCGACTCCCACGTAAACGACGTGCTGTACTTCGACGTAAACGGCACCAAGACCACGGCGAACTCCAGCCGTTACCAAATCGCCGACGCAGCGTTCTCCTTCGATGACGCTCCGGCATGGAACTACACCCACTCCTCCTGGGGTTCGATCGCATCCCCGGGCAGCAAAGGCGTTCGCGGCTTCGATGACTCCAAGTCGTACCTCGACTCCCGCATCCCGGACGCAGGCCGCAACATCCCGAACTACGGCCTGAAGTTCGAAGTCATCGGCGAGTCGAAAGACAACTCCGCCGGCGCAGTCTGGCTGCACAAGTAAGGATCAATTTAATGAAAGAAAAGCTGCCACCCGTCATGGGTGGCAGCTTTTTTGTTTTTATTTGCCCATCAGCACTCGGTCCCAGATCGCGCCGTCGGCGTAGAGGTCTTTGCGGACTTTGTCCCAGCCGCCGAGGAAGGAGATGTCGAACTGGCCGGGCGGGGTCTTGTATTGATCTTTGAACTCTTCGGCGACCTGCGGGTCGACCGGGCGGTATCCGGTTTTGGCGAAGGCGCGCTGCGATTCTGTTGTCCACAGGAAGTCCACAAACGCTTCGGCCACTTCGCGGGTGCCGTGCTTATCCACATATTTGTCCACGACGGCGACGGGGTTTTCGATCTTGATCGTGTCATTCGGGACGACGACGTTGTATTTCGCTCCTTCGATGTTGCGCAGGAGCAGCTCGTTTTCATAGGTGACAACGACGTCACCGGTGCCGTTTTCAAACGTGGTCATCGAAGCGCGGCCGCTTTTGTCCATCGTTTTGACGTTTTTATGGATGCGGGCGAGCAGGTCTTTGGCTCCTGCTTCGTCCGAGCGTTTGAGCCCGGCGCCGTAGATCGCGTTGATGTCCCACTGAGCGCCGCCAGACGTCTTCGGATTCGGGTAGAGCACGGAGATGCCGGGGCGGGTCAGGTCTTCCCAGTCCTTGATGTTTTTCGGATTGCCTTCGCGGGTGCCGAGGGCGACGACCGACGTGGTGATCATGCCGCCGTGCTGTTTGTTCTTCCAATCATGAGTGATCAGTTTCGCATCCGTCAGCGTGTCGATGTCGCCCTCCAGCGAGAGAGCGGCGATGTCCGCTTCAAATCCGCCTGCAATGGCCCGTGCTTGTGCGCCGGACGCTTCGTATGACTCTTGGAAATTAACCTTTTGCCCGGTCTTTTTCTCCCATTCTTTTTGGAACTCCGGGATGATCTTGGCAAATGCTTCTTTTGGAACGGTGTACGCCCCGAGGGTCAGGGTGATCTCCTTTTTGCTCTCGCCGGACGCGGGGGCGGATGAATCAGTACCGCAAGCGGTCAGCGTGAATAGACTGAGGAGGAGTGCAGATGCGGTCAGAACTCGTTTCTTCATACGATTCGCTCCTTTTCTCTTTGCAGCGATAAGAATGGGTTTTCCACGATCCAGCTCTGTTGACCGGCGAACAGATAGAGCCTGTGCACCAGCACGGAGACTTCTTCACCGAGCGAAAGCGGCTCATAGGCGAGCGGACGGCGGGCGGTGAGGCGTTGTGCGCCGACTTGGACTTCGACGTGCCACGCATCGCCCCGGAACTGCACGTGGCTGACCACGCCCGGCAGCGCGGCGGAACTCGGCTGGCGTTCGTGCGAGCGGCTGATCTCAATCGACTCCGGGCGGACGAAAGCTTGCAGTTCGTCGTGGCCTTCGAGGGATGCTTTGTTGGCGATGGAGACGGCCGCTTCGGCAAACGGAGCGAGCGTGGTCAGGTCGTGCAGCGCCGTCGATTCGCCGATGAAAGTGGCGATAAAAGGTGTCTTCGGAGCGCGGTAGATCTCCCAGGGCGTCCCTTTTTGTTCGAGGCGGCCTTGGCTCATGATCAAGATCTCATCGGCGACCTCTACCGCTTCCTCTTGGTCGTGTGTGACGAACAGCGAGGTCACGCCGACGCGGGAGATCATCTCTTTCAGCCAGGTGCGCAGCTCTTTGCGAACTTTCGCATCGATGGCAGCAAACGGTTCGTCGAGCAGCAGCAGTTGCGGCTCCGGAGCGAGGGCGCGTGCAAAGGCGACGCGCTGGCGTTGCCCGCCTGACAGTTGATGCGGGTAGCGGCGTTCCAGACCGATCAACCCGGTCAGAGCCAGCAATTCGGCGACGCGCTGGTAGATGCGGGCTCGCTCCCACTTTTTCACTTTCAGGCCGAACGCGATGTTTTCCACGACCGTCATGTGTTTGAACAGCGCATAATTTTGAAAGACAAATCCGATGCCCCGATCTTGCGGCGGCAGAGCGTCCACGTTGCGGCCGCCGATGGAGATCGCCCCGCCGTCCGGGCGTTCGAGTCCGGCCAGCATGCGGAGCAGCGTCGTCTTGCCACCGCCGCTCGGGCCGAGCAGACCGATGAGGCGGCCTTGTTCCACCGAGAAGCTCACCCCTTCAACAGCCTGCAAGGAGCCAAACTTTTTATTGAGATCGCGGACTTCAAGATGATGCATGTTTGCGCACTTCCTTTCGCCGTTTGGCAGTTTCCAGCCCGAGTAGAATCAGAACCGACAAGCCAGCCAGAGCCAGCGCGACCGCGTTGGCTGCGACAAAGTTGAAATTTTCCACTTCTTGATAGACGAGCGTGGTCGCCGTCTGCGTTTTGTTGATGATGTTGCCGGAGACGACCAGCACAGCGCCAAACTCGCCGAGCGAACGGGCGACCGTCAGCACCACACCATAGATCACACCCCAGCGAATCGAGGGCCATGTCACCTGCCAGAACGTCATCCACGGCGCAGCTCCCAGCGTGTAGGCGGCCTCTTCTTGCTCCGTTCCGATCTCCTGCAGCAGCGGGGCGACCTCGCGCACCATCAGCGGAAAGGTGACGAACAGCGTCGCCAGCACCATGCCGGGCAGGGCGAACACCATTTTGATGCCGTGGCTTTCAAAGAAGGTGCCCAGCGCGGTGTTTGGCCCGAGCAGGAGGATGATCATCAGCCCGCCGATGACAGGCGACACGGCGAAGGGGAGATCGACCAGCGCGTTGGCAAACTGCCGCACTCGCCGACCCAGCCACGTGCCGCGCACCAGCAAGAGAGCGAGCAGGACACCGAACAGCGTGTTGAGCGCGGTGACGATCACGACGATCACGCCGGAGACCCAGAAGGCGTGCTGGACATCGGTACGTGCGAACACGTCGGCGAACCCTTGCCAGCCGTTTTCCCACGCACCGAGCGCCATCTGCCCGAGCGGGGCGAGGATCAGGACGAAAAAGATCAGGTAGACGAGCAGGATCGAAAGTTTCCTCATCGTGCGGTTCTCCTTCCAAACAGCGCGTTCATCGTGAACAGGAGCAGGAATGAGAGCGTCAGCAGCACGACCGACACAGCCGCAGCGGCCTGCGGGTTGTAGCTCTCGACTTGGCCGAAGATATAGACGGAGGCGACCAGCGTCTGGCCGGGCAGATTGCCGGCGATCAGCACCACCGCGCCAAACTCGGCGAGGGCGCGGGAAAAGGCGAGCAGCGTGCCGCCGCACAGACCAGGCAGCAGCGCGGGAAGGATCACTCGCCGGAACGTCAGCGCTTTGGAAGCGCCGAGCGTGTAGGAGGCTTCCTCTTCAGCGGGGTCGAGCTCTTCCAGCAGCGGCTGCAAGTTGCGGACGACGAAGGGGAAGGTGACAAACACCATCGCGATGACGATCGCTGGCGGCCGGTAGACGATCTCCCAGCCGATGCTGGTCAGCGTCTGTCCGAGCCACGAATTGGGCCCGAGCAAGAGCAGGATCATCAGCCCGCCTACTGCTGTCGGCAGCGCAAACGGCAGGTCGACGAGGCTGTTCAAAAAACGGCGTCCAGGGAAGCAGTAACGGACCAGCACCCAAGCGGTCAGCGTCCCGAGGGCGGCGTTGATCAGCGCGGCCAGCAGGGCCAACTGCACCGTCAGCCAGAGAGCGTCAAGTGCGAGCGGATGGGTCACGCTCTGCCAAAAAGGCTCCCAACCGAGGGACAAGCCCTTGCCGTACACGGCAAAGACCGGCAGGGCGACCAACACGGCAAAATAGAGCAAAACCAGACTGCGCAGGCTGCCCTGCAGCAATCGTTGATTCATGCGGAGACCTCCCTTGTGTTGTCTTAATGATAAGAAACTCTTATGGGCGTTATAAGATTTTGTTATCTTTTGCCCGCAGGCATCCGCCCGAGCCCTACCTTACAATATTGCGAAAGATGGGGAGTGGTGACGGCTTGCCGGAAGAAATAATTCCGAGTAATATGGTTTGGATACACGGTTTTACCCATGAGAAGAAATTACTATGCTCTCCACGATCTGTCAAGACAAAAAAACCGGCTCCTCTGATCGGGAACCGGGATTTATTGTGAGTATTAAAAAGCGGTGAGGCACATCGGCTTTTGATCGACGCGGAACATCTTGTGCACCGCGCCGAGGTGCGCGTCGTCGGAGAGACTCGCCACGCCGAGGCGGACGAGGCTTTTCAGGTCGACCGCGCCCATCACCAGCGAGGAGAGGTCGGCGATGTCAAGGCGCAGTTCCACGTCGTACTCGCTGTCCTGAGCTGCGACCTGAACCTGACCCTGCTGCACATCGAGCGTGACCTGTCCGTCATTTTCCGGCAAGAACGAGTCGCGAACCGTCAACAACACGCGCAGGGTCTGGCCGCCAAAGTCGTGGCCGCGCCGGGACAGGGTCTCGAACAGCCCTTTGATGTCGAGCACGCGGTACATCAGACCGACGCCTGCCGTGTTCGACTGATGGGAGATGAACGGAATCAGTTTGTCGCTGCCGTCGCGCGGGTCGCTGAGCAGATAGTGGAAGTTCTCGTCCTGCGTGGAGAAGACGACCGTCTCGATCTGATCGGCCTGGCTGTGCAGGAAGGTCAGCATCTCGGAGAGAGCGGCCGGATTTTCGTAGATCATCTGTTCGACGATGATGTTGTTGCGCATCGTGTTGTGGGTCGGGTCGATGTTTTCGAACACGTACCACAGATAGCCGCGCAGCACGCCGTCCTGATAGACGCCGATGAAGTTGCGCTGCTCCATTTTAAACAGGCTCTCAGCGGAGACTTTGTTTCTGCGCATCATCCCGTGTGTCTTCTCGACATAGCGGTGGTAGCAGTCTGTGATCTCGCTGAGATGGTCTTTGCTCAACTCTCGAACGTTTGCCTTCGACGGACCTTTAGGCAGGTTGGCCGGTTTGATGCGGTATTGGTTGTTTTTCGTGCCGTAGCCGAAGCCCATCTTTTTATAGAAGTCCGGGCGGAACGGATAGAGCGCGGCGATCTGCACGCCTTGCTCGCGATAATGGTGCAGATAATGGGAGAGCATCTCCTTGGCGATCTGCTCCTTTTTGTGCAGCAGATCCACGCAGACCATGCCGATCCCGCCGACGGTGATCGGCTGATCGAACAGTGTCATCACGAAGTCGAACAGCGCATAGCCCCCGAGCAGCTCGTCGTCGCGGAAATAGCCGAAATAGTGCACATCATCCGCATTCCGCATCATGTTGCGGTGAAGTTCCACGCGAAACTCGCGGTCTTTTTCGGTGATGATCTTCAGGCCGGGATAGGCTTTCGACATCAGATAAACCAAGCGAGGGAGATGCTCCTCGGTGAGTTGGGTGATTTGGAAGGTGGTCATGAGGGGATAGTCGCTCCTTTTTGAAATATCTGGTATATCATGTTCGCTACACAGATAGTGAAGTCCTTTGAGGGTTTGACTTTGTCTCCCAGCAAAGATCGTGAAGAGAGGGCTTGCCTGTACGTTTGTACCTGGCAAGCCCTCATTGGTTGACTCTTTTTATATCGTAGGGGTCTTGCGTCTGCTAGTACGCCCCGAACAACCCGCGCAGCTCCGCCGGCACTTCCGTGCTCTTCCTCGTCTCGATCCCCATCGCCACGCTGGTCACCAGCGCATCGGCGCACAGCACGCCGTTTTGATTCCAGATCTCCTGCTTCAGCACGTACGAGGTCCGGCCGATCTTTTCCGGGCGGGTCTTGATCGTGAGCTTGTCGCCTTGCAGGCACTCGTGCTTGTAGTTGATGTTGATATTGACCGTCACGGTGTTGACGCCCATCGCTTCAAACTTGTCGTAGTGGAGGTCATGCTGCTCGTACCACTCCTCACGTCCCCATTCGAGGTATTCGAGGTATTTCGCGTTGTTGACGTGGCCGTTGACGTCGATTTCGGTGGAGCGAACGATGATGTCGAGCGCGATTTCTTTGCCTGCCATTCCCGATAAAACCTCCTTCAAATCTGCGGTTCTCTTTCCCTTATCCTACCACATAGACATGAAACTGTGGACAAGTGAGAAAGGGGAGAAGGGTGCGATGAGAAAACTCAACTGGACGCTGCCGATCTGCGCGCTGATCTTGTTGGCGAGCTTTTGGATGGCGCACATGGTCTATACCGACACCAGCCAAGTGACGCAGGTCGCAAAAGGCGATCCGGCCCATCCGCTGTCGTTTATGTCAGCGGGCGAATGGGAGCGCACGGTGGCCTATTCCAAATTGAAAGACGCTCTCTATTTTGCTTCCGTCGGGTTTGAATGGGTGATCTATCTGTTTCTGCTGACCGCAGGGCTTTCGTCCCGCTTCCGGGACACGGCTGTGCGTGCTTTCAAGCGTTCTTCGTTCGGTCAGGTCGCCGTCTACACCGCGCTCCTGCAACTGGCGATCACGCTGATCGAACTGCCTCTGATGTGGTTCCGCCACATGGTCGACGTCAACTACGGCATCTCGACGATGACAGCATCCGATTGGTTTTCCGAGCTCGGACTCGACTTTGTCGTCTCGACGCTGATGACGATCCCGGTGATTTGGCTGGCGATGCTGATCGTGCGCAAAAGCCCGCAACGCTGGTGGCTGTGGTTCTGGACGGCGACGATCCCCTTGTTACTGTTCCTCGTCGTGATCCAGCCGATCGTGCTCGACCCGCTCTACAACGACTTCAAGCCGCTGCAAAATCAGGAGCTGAAACAGGAAATCCTCGATCTCGCGCACAAAGCGGATGTGCCGAGCGACGACGTGTACGAAGTGGACATGTCAAAAAAGACAAACGCCCTCAACGCCTACGTCAACGGCCTCGGCCCCAGTGCCCGCATCGTGCTCTGGGATACGACGCTGAGCAAGCTCCAGAACGACGAGATCCTGTTCATCATGGGCCATGAGATGGGCCATTACGTGAAAAATCACATCCTGTGGGGCCTCGGAGGTTCCCTGCTGTCCCTGTTCGTCCTGCTCTGGGTACTGGCCAAGTCTGCCAACGGCGTGATCCGCTTCATGGGCTCGCACTGGGGCATCCGTTCCATCGACGACCTGGCCGCCCTGCCGGCCGCGCTGCTGCTGCTGTCGATGCTGTCGTTTGCCACGTCGCCGTTCGACAACTACGTGCAGCGTCACCACGAACTGACAGCCGATCGATATGCCGTGCAGATCACCGGCGATGCGGAAGCGGGCATCCGTTCGTTCCAGAAACTGTCGCGCCTCTCCCTCTCAAACCCCAATCCGTCGCCGATTGTCAAGTTCTTCCGCTATACGCACCCGACGATTTCTGAACGGATTCAGTATCTGGAAGAGCTGGAAAAGGCACAAGAGCAAAACGTCGAATTTCCCAGGAAATGATCGTTTGTTAACAGACAAAGTTCGCATTTATGACCATCTCCCTATAGTCTTCTCTGTAAAATTCTAGTACCCTATGAAGTACTGTACTAGGAGTAAGAGAGGGGAAGACGGGATGAAAGTAAGCAAACGCCTGAAGGCTGCCGGGGCTTGGATTTTGAGCCTGTCGATGGTCTTTGGGAGCACTCCGCTGGGAGCGAAAGCCTCCTCGGAGCAGATCTACAGCTGGCCGACGATCTTGTCCAAAACGGCGACCGATCCGATCATCGTGACCAAGGGTGTGACCTATCAGCGTTTCAACTTCCAGACGTCGAGCGGGCCGATTGTCATTCACGAGACATGGACGCAGCTCGATGATCCGAATGTTGAAGTAAAAGCTGTCCTGTCGCATGACAAACTGGAAAACGAGAAAAACGAGACGGTCAGCGAAATGGCACGCCGCACAGGAGCGGTGGCCGGGACCAACGGCGACTTCTTCGAATCGCAAGGCTCGGGCATGGCGCTCGGCATGGGCGTTGAGAACGGCAAGCTGATCCACAGCCCGTCTCCGTCCGCGGTGCTCGGCATCGACTACACCAACCGCATCGTGATGGGGCACTACACGCTGACCGCACAGATGACGGCAAACGGGCAGACGAGCGCGATCACCTCGGTCAACGGGCATCCGGTGACCTTCCCGAACGGCATGGTGCTGTTGACACCGGAGCTCGGCTTCTGGGAGATGGCGGCCAACGCAACGGTCGTCACGCTGGAGCCGGTCTCAGGCGACGCCTACAAAGTCATCGGCATCCAACCGGCTCAGACGGTGGTCGAAGCGCCGGTCAAGCCGTACCTGAAAGTGCTGGCACAAGGCGTGGACGCGATCAATTATGTCACCGCCAACGTGAAAAAAGACGATACGATCAAACTGGGCTGGGGCACCAACCCGAGCTCCAGTCACTTGAAATACGCAATCGGCGGCGGCCCGATCCTGCTCAAAGGCGGGTCCTCCTACAAAGATCCCAATCCGCCGCTTAAAGGCGTGGAAAACACTCGCATGCCGCTGACCGGCGTCGGGGTGACCGCCGACGGCAAGCGGATGATGCAGGTCGTCGTCGACGGCCGCAGCAAAGAGAGCATCGGCCTGACCTATGGGCAGATGGCCAACTATTTTGCCCACCGCAACCTTTCGGACGCGATGCTGTTCGACGGCGGCGGCTCCTCCGACATGGTGATCCGCGATGTCGGTGACACGCAGGCGAAGGTGATCAGCAAACCGTCCGACGGCTGGGAACGCCGCGTGGCAAACGGGCTGTTTGTCTACAGCACCTCGCCGTCCGGTCAGCCGACGCACGTGCACGTCAACGACGGTCAGAACGTGACCGTCTTTAAAGGTCGCTCGGTGACGCTGGCCGCACCTGCGATCCGCGACCAAAACTACAACCCGCTCCCGAGCGCACCGGTCACTTACACGGTCGAGCCGGCGACGCTCGGGACGATCACCGCAAACGGCGTCTTCACCGCAGGCGTGAACGGCGGTGCGGGCAAGATCATCGCCACGACGGCAAACGGCGCGAAAGGCGAGGTCGCAGTCAACGTCATCACCACCGTTGACTCGCTGACGATCTCTCCGGCGAGCGCGATGATCGGCAACGATGAGAGCGTGACTTTCACCGTCAAGGGCAACGTGCTCGGCCAGAGCTTCACGCTCGATCCGGCCGATCTGAACTGGACGGCAGACCGCGCGTTTGGCACCGTCGAGGGCAACGGCCGCTTTACCGCCGTCTCCGGTGACAAGACCGGACGCACCACGGTGACGGCGAGCTTTGGCGGCAAGAGCGTCGGTGCGACGGTTGACATCGGCTATGTGCGCCACACGCTCGACCAACTCACCGACGCGGGCAAATGGACGCGCACCGACCGCTGGGGCGATGTCGGCACGCTGACCACATCGACGACCGCTCAGATCGGCGACAAGACGCAGTTCCTGACGATGAACTACCGATTCGCGGCAGGCAGCGGGCTGAAGCAATTCGTCTTCTACCCGAAAGAGACGATGTCGATCCCGCATCCGACCGACAAGGCGGCTGTCGACCCGATCGGCATCGGCATGTGGGTGTACGGCAACAACAGCGGCGTGCGTCTGTTCGCCAACTTTGAAAAGCCGGACGGTACCTTCGTCCGCAGCACAGACACGGCGGCTGTCACCTGGAGCGGCTGGAAATTTGTCTCCTTCAAGATCCCGGCCGGCACTCCGTTCCCGGTCAAGCTCGACTACCTCGACGCGTATGTCGACTCTCCGACCGCCGAAGTGAAAGGCACGCTGTACTTCAGCGACCTGCAGGTGCTCTTCAACCCGACGACCTACAAAGAAAAAGAAGTCGTCGTGCCGCAACCGACGGTGGTCACCTTCCCGGACATCGCGAACCACTGGGGCCGGACCGTCGTGGAAACGCTTGCTACGAAAGGCATCATCAACGGCCGCGACAAAGATCACTTCGATCCGGACGCCGGGCTCTCCCGCGCCGAAGCGGTCACTTTGATCGTGCGCTCGCTGAACCTGCCGAGCGACACCGGCACGACCTTCTCCGACGTGCCGTCTGACGCGTGGTACGCCTCCACCGTCAGCGCAGCGGTCAAGGCGGGCATCACCAACGGCGTGGGCGACGGCAAATTTGCCCCGCACGAGCCGGTCAACCGCAACCAGATGGCGAAAATGATCTACCACGCGCTGAAGACGCAAGGCAAGGCACCGACCGGCGGCACCCCGCTGGCGTTCAAGGATGCGGATCTCATCGCGTCCTGGGCAAAAGCGGAGATCGACGCGCTGTCGGCAGCCGGTCTGATGGTCGGCGACGGCACCGGCTATCTGCGTCCGGTCAAGACGGCCACCCGCGTCGAATCGGCATACATGATCCACAACATGCTGAAATACGCAGGACTGCTCTCATGAGCAGTCTTTTTTTTACCCATACTAGATCAGAACGTACTCTGCAAGGAGGCGATCTCATTGAAAATCGTCGTCTACACATCGACTGGCTGCAACTACTGCGCCAAGATCAAAGCGGAACTCAAACAATGGGGCTATGACTACGAAGAGCGCAACGTCATCGAGAACAAAGAGTACTTCAACGACCTGCATGAGAAAGGCATCTATTCCACGCCGGTCACGTTTATCGACGACCAAGCGGTCATCGGCTATCGTCCGAACAAAATGAAGCAGATCCTCGGCGTCGACGAGGAGAAACTGAAAGGCTCGAACGTCGAAGGCGGAGACAAAGCGGGGATCACCGAGGAACTCAAGGAGCAGGAACAGATCTTCACCGATCTGTCCAAAGAGATGCTGGACGAAACATACGACCTTGTCTGCATCGGCTCCGGCCCGGCAGGCGCATCGGCCGCCGTGTACGCGGCACGCGGCAAGCTCAAGACGCTCGTCGTCGACAAAGCCCCGGCCAGCGGCGCCTTGGCGATCACGCACAAGATCGCCAACTACCCCGGAGTCCACGAAGAGCTGACCGGTCTGGAGTTGGTCGACCGCATCCGCAGACAGGCCAAGGAGTACGGCGCCACGTTCGTCAAAGGCAACGTGCAAGGGTTGAAACTGGACGGCGAAGTCAAGCATGTCGAACTGCCGGACGGCGTGATCAAGGCCAAGACGATCTTTATCGCCGTCGGGGCTCGCGGCCGGACGAACAAGCTGAAAAACGAGGAAGAGTTTGCAGGGCGCGGGGTGTCCTACTGCTCGACTTGCGACGCTGCGTTCTTTGAAGGGCGGGACATCGCCGTCGTCGGTGACAACGAGGAAGCCGTCTCGGAAGCCTCGTCGCTGGCGCAATTTGCAAAAACGGTCTACTTCCTCATCCCCGGCAAAAAACTCAGCGGACAGGCCTCCCTCGACGACCTCGACGGGCACGGCAACATCGAAGTGCTGATGGGGCACAAGGCCAAGCAGATCGTCGGGGAAGAGAACGGCAAGCTGGAAGGCGTGCTTGTGCAGACGGACGAGGGGGAGAAGACGTTCAATGTCGACGGCGTGTTCCTCTACGTCGCAGGCAACAAACCGGCAACCGACTTCATCGGCGACGCGGTCAAGCGCGACGAAGACGGCTACATCGAGGTCGACCACGCGCTCCAGACCAGCGTCGAAGGCGTCTTTGCCGGCGGCGATGCGCGACGCACCATCGTCAAACAGGCGGTCATCGCAGCGGCAGACGGCGCGGTGGCGGCACAGGGCGCGGATAAGTACGTCAACAAGCGCAAACGGATGATCCCGCAATACAGCTAAAAAGGCTGATCCGTCCGAAGTATGACATCCCATCCGTCGTGCCATACTGGTGGATGGGATTGTTTCACCAACCAATGCATGTTACGAAAGAAAGGAAGGAGGGAAACGCTATGCCGAAAGGTGCAACGGAGACCAAAACGCTGAAAGTCGGCGACATGGCGCCTGATTTCACCCTGAAAGCACACGGCGACCGGGAGATCAAGCTCTCGGACTACCGCGGCAAGAACGTCTTTATCGCGTTCTACCCTCTTGACTGGACCCCGGTCTGAGGCGCGCAAATGCCTTCGTACGAGGATGACCTTTCTCGTTTCGAAGAGCACAATACCCAGGTTCTGGGTATCAGCGTCGACAGCATCCCCAGTCATGAGGCTTGGCAGAAGTCGGTCGGCGGGATCACCTATCCGCTGTGTTCGGACTTCTACCCCCACGGTGCCGTAGCGGAAACGTACGGCGTTCTGCGCAATGAAGGCATGTCGGAACGCGCCTTGTTCATCATCGACAAGGAAGGCAAGATCCGCTTCATCGACGTGCACCCGATTGGGGAGCAGCCGGATAACGATGAGTTGTTCGATGTCCTCAAAACGATCAACGCCTAGTTTGAGGTTTGAGGTGCGATAAAGAAAAAGGCCTATGCGTGTTGCGCATAGGCCTTTTTCTCGTGGGTCACGGTCTCTTTAAACAAATACTGCAAATACTTTCCGATCGAATCGCGCGGCTTGCCGAGAGCCGGGGCCATGTGGCCGTTCATGCCGGGCAGCACGTTGACCTCGATGATCGCGCCCCGCGTCTCGCACATCGGCACGGCGATGTCGGCGGTGCGGATGTCCAGACCTGCGACGTCGAGATCGAGCGCCTTTACGGTCGCCAGTGCGATCTCGATGTTTTCCGGGCAGATCTCGTCGGTGCGGTCCACGTTCATGCCGCCGGTGTACTCGTTGCCGTTTTTGCGCAGATAGACGACCTCGTCGATCATCGGGACGCTGTCCAGTTCGCAGCCTTGGTGGGCCAGGATGCGCAGGACTTCATCGTCGATCTGCACCTGCAGCATCGGCAGAAACTCATCTTTGTCGGCCGTGCGGCGCGGGTCGGCGTTGAGGCGGCGGATCAGCGTCTCCACCGTCGACTCGCCGTCGCCGATCACGCAGGGCGGGCAGTTTTCCAGCACGCCGACCACTTCGCCGTCGATCACCAGCACACGGTAGTCGCGGCCTTCGACCTGACGTTGCAAGAGCAGGTTTTTGCTGTAGGTCAGACCGTTCTCAATCGCCTCGGCCAGTTCGGCCTCGCTGCGGATGTCCATCGTGATCCCGACGCCTCGGTTGGTGTCGTTCGGCTTGACCACCACCACGTCGTGCTCCCGGAGAAACGCGGCTGCCTCCGGAGTGAGCGACGAAACGGTGATCTCCTCCGGCACCGGAAGTCCAGCGCGGGACAGCAGGGCGGAGCAGACCGCCTTGTTTTTGGTGATCATCCCGGCGACCACCGTCAGACGGTGCGAGCGGGTTTTGTTGATGATCAAAGTCGTTTCGCCGTTGGAGATCTCCAGAAAGTCCTCTTCGCCTTCCACCAGCGGTCGGCAGGAATACCCGAGCTCCGCCGCCCGTTTGGCGATCAGCTTATTATGTAAATTTTTCACTGAGACAGCCTCCCTATCGTGAGAATCGTTCTCACTGCTTCTAGAGACATATTAAGTGAGAACTGTTCTCATGTCAATACGTTGGGCGAAGAAATACAAAGTTGGGCGTGTGCTCGCACTTCGTTTTGTGGTAAAATAAGGGATGCCATGCATGTTTTTATTTTCTAAAGGAGTGATGGAATATGGTGAACAACAAGCAGAGTGTGCGGTACGAGATATTGGCAAGGAAAGTCAAGGAAGTCCTCCTTTAAGAACATTGGCACCTCTTAACGGGGGTTCTTCCGGTCATCTATTTTGAGGAGGAATCCTGCGTTGAAACTGGAAACACTTGGTTGGAATTCTTTTTTTGCTGAACCTTTTGCCCATCAATTTGCGGACACGGCTTACACGGTGGGGCGCGTCGCATTGGAACATAAGCACATCTATCGCGTCTACAGCGAACACGGCGAACTGCTCGCCGAGATCGCCGGCAAGATGCGTCACAACGCGCTCGGACGCGAAGACTATCCGGCTGTCGGGGACTGGGTCGTCGTGAGTGCCCGCCCCGAAGAAGGCAAGGCGACCGTCCACGCGATCCTGCCGCGCAAAAGCAAATTCTCTCGCAAAGTGGCTGGCACCGTCACCGAAGAGCAGATCGTCGCGACCAACGTCGACACCGTCTTTCTCGTCAACGCGCTCAACCGCGATTTTAACGTCCGCAAGATTGAGCGATATCTGCTGATGGCGTGGGAGTCCGGGGCCAACCCGGTGATCATCCTGTCCAAAGCGGACCTGTGCGACGACGTCGAGGAGAAAGTGCGGGCGGTGGAGTCTGTCGCCATCGGTGTGCCGATCCACGTCGTTTCGTCCCTGGACAACATCGGCGTCGACGAACTGCGCCCGTACTTGGGCGAAGGCCGCACCATCGCCTTGCTCGGTTCCTCAGGCGTCGGCAAATCGACGCTGATCAACCGTCTCCACGGCCACGAGGTCATGGACACCGGCTCGATCCGCGAAGACGACGACCGCGGCCGCCATACGACCACGCACCGCGAGTTGATCCTGCTGCCCGCAGGCGGCATCCTGATCGACACCCCCGGCATGCGCGAACTGCAGCTGTGGGAGACGGGGGACAGCTTTGAAGAGAGCTTCAAGGACATCGAGGAGCTGGCGGAAAGCTGCTACTACCGCGACTGCACCCATGCCAAGGAGCCCGACTGCGCCGTTCGCGGCGCACTGGCAGACGGAACGCTCGATCAGGGCCGCTGGAACAACTATGTCAAGTTGCAAAAAGAAGCGGCTTACCTCGCTCGAAAAGAAGATCAGCGGCTGCAACTGGCGGAGAAAGAGAAATGGAAGAAGATCAACCAAAGCCAACGAAAGATGAAACACCGAAAATAACATTAAATTTACTAAACCCTGCAGGGAAAGTGCACTCTGCAGGGTTTTTCGTATTTTCAAGCAAATTTATTTATATTCATGTAATATGTTTGTAGGTGAATTGTTATTTTACAATAAGTTTTATAATTCTAGAAGGATTACTCAATTCCTAGTAGTATTAATATATAATGAGTTGAATCGATGATTCTACTTTTCATGAACTCGAGTCTGAATATTACTTACTTTTCCAAAACTCTCTTTGATTAGAAGTCTTATGTGATATGGAGGGATTCGTAAATGAACGAGATGATGAGGCAGTTCCCGACCTTGGTTGCCCTGCTCCGTGAGCGCGCTCTCTGTGAGCCGAATCGTTTGGCCTATACGTTCCTGCTGGAGGACGGAGGTGAAGAAAGTCTCACCTATGGCGAATTGGACACGAAAGCGCGTGCGTTGGCCGTGCGGTTGGCCGGCTTGGGCGGTCTGCAAGAGCGTGCGCTGTTGCTCTATCAGCCGGGGCTCGACTATATCGTCGCTTTCTTTGGTTGTCTGTATGCGGGCGTGTATGCGGTTCCTGCGTATCCACCGCGTCAAAACGGCAATCTGAACCGCCTGCAAGCGGTGGTGACAGATGCCGAGGCGAGATTTGCGTTGACCACTGGCGCGATTCATGCCAGCATCGTGCGCCGCTTTGCCGACTCGGAGGCGCTCGCCGGGCTTCACTGGGTGAACACCGACGAACTGGCTGAGGAAGGGGCGGACTTGTGGCAAGAGCCTGCGCTCGACAGTGACTCGATCGCCTTTTTGCAATATACGTCCGGCTCGACCTCGCTGCCGAAAGGGGTCGTCTTGTCGCACGGCAACCTGTTACATAATTTGGAGATCATCACGGCGAGCTTTGCCACGTCACGGGAGAGCCGGGGTGTCATTTGGCTGCCGCCTTATCATGACATGGGCTTGATCGGGGGGATTTTGCAGCCGTTGTATAACGGATATCCGGTCACTTTGATGGCGCCTGTCGATTTTATTACAAAGCCGTCTCGTTGGTTGGAAGCGATCTCTCGTACGAAGGCGACGGTCAGCGGCGGTCCGAACTTTGCGTATGATCTGTGCCTGCGTAAAATCACGCCGGAGCAACGAGCGGCACTCGATTTGAGTTCCTGGCAGAGTGCGTTCAGCGGGGCTGAGCCGGTGCGGGCGGAGACGTTGGAACGGTTTGCCGATACGTTTGCTGCCAACGGATTCCGCAAAGAGGCGTTCTACCCTTGCTACGGTCTGGCCGAAGGGACGCTGTTCGTCTCCGGCGGTTCGCCATCTGAACAACCGATCAAACGCACTTTTGCGGCGGATGAGTTGGAACTGCACCGTGCGGTGGCGGCCGAGGCGGAAGGCGAGAACGCTGTGACGCTGGTCAGCAGCGGCCGTCCGGCCTTGACACCGCAACGTGTGGTGATTGCGCATCCGGAGTCGCTGACTTCCTGCGCGGAAGAGCAGGTCGGGGAGATCTGGGTGAAGGGAGACAGCGTGGCGCAGGGGTACTGGCGGCGCGTGGAGCAGACGGAGAGCACATTCCACGCGTATCTGGCAGACAGCGGGGAAGGTCCGTTTCTGCGCACGGGCGACCTTGGATTCCTGCAGGATGGCGAACTGTATGTGACAGGTCGATTGAAGGACCTGATCATCATCCGCGGGCGAAACTTCTACCCGCAGGATCTGGAGTTCACTGTGCAGGAGTCTCACCCGGCCGTCGCGTCGAGCAACGGCGCCGCCTTTTCTGTGGAAGCGGAGGGCGAGGAGCAACTGGTGATCGTCCATGAGATTGAGCGTTCGTTCCGCAAAGCCAATCTGGAGGAGGTTGTGCAGGCGATCCGCCGCGCGATCTCTGAGCAACATCAACTGCCGGTCTATGCGATCGTGCTGATTCGTCCGACGAGCATTCCCAAGACTTCGAGCGGCAAGATCCAGCGTCATGCCTGCAAAGCAAAGTATGGGGACGGCACGCTGGAAGAGGTGTACCGCAGTGTGCAAGGCGAGGCTGCAAAGGCGGCCGATCTGTATGTGCAAGAAGCCGCTTCGGCTGCTGAGGCGACGGTCGCGGTCGCAGCGGAATTGACGCAGGCGGAATTGCTGGCGATGCCTGAATCGGATCGAGAGGCGGCGCTGGACGGTTATTTGCTGGCGAAGGCGTCGGAAGTGTTGAGGATGGCAGCGGCTCCTGAGCTGTTGGAGCAGCCGTTGTACGCCCTTGGGATCGATTCGCTGATGGCGGTGGAGTTGAAAAATGATCTGGAAGAGCGCTTTGGCGTTGACCTGCCGCTTTCGCGGTTTTTGGACGGGCTGACGTTAAAGGGCGCAGCAGCGGAAGTGCTCGCACGGGCAGGGGAGACCCCCGTCTCGAAGCAGCAAGTGACCGAAGCGGTTCAAACGGTCGAGCCGGGTGAGTTCCCGCAGACGAGCGGGCAACAGTCGCTGTTCTTCCTGCAGCGTTTGGCGCCGGATCGCGCACCGTACAACATCTCGCGGGCGGTGCGGCTCGACGCGGGTGTTGACAGGGAGTTGTTGCGCGAAGCGATGCAGGCGGTCGTGCGCCGTCACCCGTTGCTGCGTGCGACCTACCATGCGGCAGACGGCGGCGCGGTGCAACGCGTGTCAGAGTCGGCAGTTTTGAATTGGCAAGAGGTGGATGCAGGATTGTGGGACGAGGCGGAGTTGCGGGCGCAACTCGATGAGGAGGCCAATCGTCCGTTCGATTTGGAGCGGGAGACACCTCTGCGCGCTTCTCTCTATCTTCGCGGCTCTGAAGGCGTGGTGTTGTTGTTGACGGTCCACCACATCGCCACCGACTTCTGGTCGTTCGGCGTATTCGCCCGCGACCTTGGGACGGCCTATCAGGCGTTGCAGCGCGGCGAGACCCCGGAACTGGCTGCGGCAGGTTCATATGCGCAGTATGCGGCGCGGCAAGCGGAGATGCTGGCCGGCTCGGAAGGTGAGCGACTGTGGAACTATTGGCGGGAACAGCTCGGCGGAGCACTGCCGGTGTTGAGTTTGCCAAGTGACCGTCCGCGTGCGGCCGTGCAGAGTTATCGAGGGGCAGCGCATCGCTTCCAACTGCCGCCGTCTTTGACAACGGCTCTGAAGGAGCTTGCCAAGGAGAACGGCTCGACGCTGTACATGACGCTGCTGGCCGCGTTCCAAGTGTTGTTGCATCGATACAGCGGGCAGGATGACATCCTTGTCGGCAGCCCGACCGTCGGTCGCAGCAGGGCGCAGGAAGCGGATGTCGTCGGATATTTTGTCAACCCGGTCGTTTTGCGGGGAGATCTCTCGGCAGCGTTGCCGTTCCGCCGCTTCCTCGATCAGGTGCGGCGCACGGTACTAGCGGCAATGGAGCATCAAGCGTATCCGTTTGGACTGCTCGCTGACAGATTGCAGAACAAGCGCGACTTGAGCCACTCGCCTGTGTACCAAGCGATGTTTACGATGCAACGGGCACAGGCGGGCGAGGATGAGCGCATGACGCGGCTCGCGCTCGGCGATGCCGGTGTGACGGTCGACCTCGGCGGTTTGAGCATGACGTCGGAGGCGTTGAGCACGCGCTACTCGCAACTTGATCTCACGCTGTTGATGGGTGAGGCGGACGGTGAACTGCACGGTGTGATCGAATACAGCACCGATCTGTTTGAAGCGGCGACCATCGAGCGGATGGCGACGGGGTTTGCCACGCTGTTGACCGGGATCGCGGCCGATCCGGAGCAAACGGTGGATCGTTTGCCGCTTGTGACCGCTGTCGAGCGGCAAGATCTGCTGACTGTTTGGAACGACACGGCTCGCGAGTATCCGCGAGATGTGTGCTTGCACCAACTCTTCGAACAGCAGGCGGCGCGCACGCCGGAAGCGACGGCGCTCGTCTTTGGGGAGGAATGCCTCACCTACGGGGAATTGAACAGCCGGGCTAACAAATTGGCCCGTCATCTGCAACGGAGCGGAGTCGGCCCTGACGTGCTGGTCGGCGTCTGCATGGAGCGTTCCGTGGAGATGGTCGTGGCACTGTACGGGATTTTGAAAGCGGGGGCGGCTTACGTGCCGATCGACCCGACGTATCCGCAGGATCGTCTCGCTTATCTGCTGGAGGACTCCGGCGTGCCGATGCTTCTGACGCAGTCGCATCTGGCGGACGGACTGCCGGAGCACGGAGCGACCGTGTTGAAACTGGATACCGATTGGGTGCAGATCGCCGTCGAGGAAGACGGGAATGTGACGAGCGGTGTGCTCCCGACTCATTTGGCCTACATGATCTACACGTCCGGCTCGACCGGCCGTCCCAAAGGGGCGATGAACGAGCATCGCGGGATCATCAACCGCCTGCTGTGGATGCAGGATGAGTACGGGTTGACGGCGGAGGATGCCGTCTTGCAGAAAACGCCGTTCTCCTTTGACGTGTCGGTCTGGGAGTTCTTCTGGCCGTTGCTGGCTGGAGCCCGCTTGGTGATCGCCCGTCCGGAAGGGCATAAGGATGCCGCTTATCTGGCGCGATTGATCGAATCGGAGCAAGTGACGACGCTGCACTTCGTACCGTCGATGCTGCAAGTGTTCCTCGAAGAGCCGTCGATCACGCGCTGCTCCAGTCTGCGCCGCGTCATGTGCAGCGGCGAGGCGTTGCCGTACGATCTGCAGGAGCGGTTCTTTGAGCGACTGTCCGGCGTTGAACTGCATAACTTGTACGGCCCGACGGAGGCTGCTGTCGACGTGACCTACTGGGCGTGCGACCGCGAGGATGAGCGTCGTCTGGTGCCGATCGGCCGCCCGGTGGCCAACACGCAGGTCTATGTGCTCGACCGCCACCTCGAACCGGTGCCGGTCGGCGTCGCAGGCGAACTGCACATCGGCGGGATTCAGGTCGCGCGCGGGTACCACAACCGTCCGGATCTGACCGCTGAAAAGTTTATCGCCGATCCGTTCGGCGGCGTGTCGGGCGGGCGTCTGTACAAGACGGGCGACTTGGTGCGCTATCTGCCTGACGGTTCCATCGAATACCTCGGCCGTCTCGACTTCCAAGTGAAGATTCGCGGCTTCCGAATCGAACTCGGCGAGATCGAGGCCGTGCTCGACCAGCATGAAGAGGTGCTCCAGTCGGTCGTCACCGCGTATGACGACGGATCGGGACACAAACGTCTCGTCGGCTACGTGGTGTTCACGCCGGGCTGCGACGTGCCGGTGTCCGAACTGCGCCGACATCTGCTCGCGACTCTGCCGGAGTACATGGTGCCGTCCGCTTTCGTGACGTTGCCGGAGATGCCGCTCTCGCCCAATGGCAAGGTCGAACGCCGGGCACTGCCCGCACCGGAGATCCAGCGTGCGGCTGTGGAGTATGTCGCGCCTCGCGATGAGCGTGAGGCTTCGCTCGCCGAAGTGTGGGCGTCGGTGCTCGGGATGGAGCGCGTCGGTCTCGATGACAACTATTTTGAACTGGGCGGCGACTCGATCCGCAGCATTCAGGTCCTGTCCAAGGCTCAGGAGCGCGGACTGACATTTGAGTTGCAAGACATGTTCCAGCACCAGACGATTCGCGAGCTGACACAGGTCGTGCGTCCTTTCGAGCAGGGTGCGGCATCCGCGCCGATGAGCAAACCGTTTGATTTGTTGCTGCCGGCCGATCGCGCTGCGTTGCCGGACGGCATCGTCGATGCGTTCCCGCTCGCCAAACTGCAGGAAGGGATGTTGTTCCAAAGCGCTCTGACGCCGGAGTCGTCTGTCTATCACAACGTGATCAGTGTGCAAGTGAAAGCGCCGTTTGACGAGACAGCCCTGACCGAGGCGGTGCGGCTCGTGATCGACCGTCACCCGAACCTGCGCAGTTCGTTCGATCTGACGACTTACAGCCAGTCTTTGCAACTGGTACATGAGTCGGTTGAATTGCCGCTGGTGGTGGAAGACATCCGACACCTGTCGAACGAAGAGCAGGAGATCTATTTGCAAGAGTGGTTCGATGCGGAGTGCAAGCGCCATTTCGATTGGAGTCAGGCACCGCTGGAGCGCTTTACCATTCATCGCCGCTCGGAGGACACGTTCCAATTTGCATTCACCGAACATCATGTGATCACAGACGGTTGGAGTATCGCGTCCCTGTTTACCGAATTCTTCCGCGCCTATCTTGCGCTGGCAAAAGGGGAGGCGTTGCCGATCGGCGACGCGCCGACCGTGTCGTACC
Source organism: Tumebacillus lacus (assembly GCF_026410385.1). Taxonomy (GTDB): domain Bacteria; phylum Bacillota; class Bacilli; order Tumebacillales; family Tumebacillaceae; genus Tumebacillus; species Tumebacillus lacus. The sequence continues at coordinate 10,833 of NZ_JAPMLT010000009.1, read as the reverse complement.
GTGACTTCATCCACTTGGAACAAGCGGCTTTGCAGTCGGAGGCATCGAAGCGCTACTGGAGCGACTGGCTGGCCGGGTACTCGTTTACGAAACTGCCGCGTTTGCCGCAGACGGCCGAGCAACAGGGTGCGAACGGTCAATTGCTGACCTTGGATGTGCCGCTCGGAGCCGATGTGTCTCGCCGTTTGCAGGAGTTGGCGCAGTCAGCTCGCGTGCCGCTCAAGCATGTCTTGCTGGCCGCTCACCTGCGCGTGATGAGCTTTGTCAGCGGGCAGACCGACGTCGTAACCGGCGTGGTCGCCAACGGTCGACCGGAGACGGCCGACGGGGAGCGGGTTATCGGCTTGCATCTCAACTCGTTGCCGTACCGCTTTGAATTGGCGGGCGGCACGTGGATCGATTTGATTCGCGAGGTGTTTGAAAAGGATCTGGAGGCGCTGCCGCATCGCCGCTATCCGATGGCGCAGATGCAACAGGATCACGGCGGACAGGCTCTCTTTGAGTCGCTGTTCAACTACATCAACTTCCACGTGTACGATTCGCTGCGTGAGATGAGCGATCTGGAAGTGCTGAACCAGCGCGATTTTATCTACACCGATTTCCCGTTCGCAGTCGAGTTCAGCGTCGACGGCGCAGGCGACGTGCAAATGCGCCTGCAATGGATGGCTGCAGAATTTAACGATATGCAAATGCAGGCGATGGCCGGGTATTTCCAACGGGCATTTGCCGGCATGACGGCTGAGCCGGAGGGACATTACCAGACGGTGGATCTGATGGCGGCTGAAGAGTTGGCCGAACTGGCCGCGTGGAACAGCACGCATCGCGAGTATCCGACAGACGTCTGCCTGCATCGCCTGTTCGAAGCGCAGGTGGAACGCACTCCGGACGCAACGGCAGTGGTGTTTGGCGAAGAGCAACTGACCTACCGGGAGTTGAACGAGCGGGCCAACCGACTCGCGCATCATCTGCTGAAAAACGGCGTCGGTGCGGATCAGTTTGTCGGCGTTTGCATGGAGCGTTCGCCGGAGATGGTCGTCGCCCTGTACGGCGTGTTGAAGGCAGGGGCTGCCTACGTGCCGATCGACCCGACCTATCCGCAAGATCGCGTGGAGTTTATGCTGGCAGACTCCGGCGTTTCGGTGCTGATGACGCAGTCGCATCTGATCGACGGACTGCCCGCTTACCAAGGACGGACGATCTGCTTGGACACGGCGCAGGAGTCGCTCGCATCGGAATCGGCGGAAAACCCGCAGACAGACGTGGTGGCCGAGAATCTGGCGTACATGATCTACACGTCCGGCTCGACCGGCCTGCCGAAAGGGGCGATGAACGAGCATCGCGGGATCGTCAACCGCCTGCTGTGGATGCAGGATGAGTATGGGCTGACGGCGGAGGATGCCGTCTTGCAGAAAACGCCGTTCTCCTTTGACGTGTCGGTCTGGGAGTTCTTCTGGCCGCTGCTCGTCGGTGCGCGGTTGGTGGTGGCCCGTCCGGAAGGGCACCGAGACAGCCGCTACATGATCGGGCTGATCGAGGAGCAAGGGATCACCACGATGCACTTCGTTCCGTCGATGCTGCAGGCGTTCCTTGAGGACGATGAGGTGGAGGCATGCCGCAGTCTGCGCCGCGTGATGTGCAGCGGCGAGGCCTTGCCGTTCGAGTTGCAAGAGCGTTTCTTTGATCGACTTCCGCACGTTGAACTGCACAATCTGTACGGTCCGACAGAAGCGGCCATCGACGTCACGTATTGGGCGTGCGAGCAAGGCCATGCGCTCGGCTTTGTGCCGATCGGCTATGCGGTGGCCAATACGCAGATGCATGTGCTCGACCGCTGGCTGCGGCCGGTCCCGATGGGGACACCGGGCGAGTTGCATATCGGCGGGATTCAAGTCGCGCGCGGCTATCACAACCGTTCGGAGCTGACGGAGGAGCGTTTCCTCGCCGATCCGTTCGTTCAAACCGGCGGCCGCCTCTACAAGACGGGCGACCTCGCCTGCTACCTGCCGGACGGAAGCCTGCAATACCTCGGCCGTCTCGATCATCAGGTGAAGGTGCGCGGCTATCGCATCGAACTGGGCGAAATTGAAAACGGCTTGCTGGAGCATCCGCAAGTCGATCATGCGGCCGTGCTCGTCCGCAAAGCTCCTGATGGCGGCGTGACGCTGATCGGGTTCTACACCGGAGAGCAAGCGGTGACGGCGAACGTGCTGAAAGAGTTCCTCGCCCGCACGATGCCTGACTTTATGATCCCGCCGTCGCTGGTGCGACTCGATGAGATCCCGCTTTCGCCAAACGGCAAGATCGACCGCAAAGCGTTGGAGCGCATCGCCGCCGATCACCGCGAAACAGCGTCTGTGGAGTACGAAGCCCCCAAAACATCGTTGCAAGAGCAGATCGCAGCGATCTGGGCCCGTATTTTGAAACTGGATCGAGTCGGGGTGCACGACAACTTCTTCGATCTCGGTGGACATTCGATCCTTGTGATGAAGGTGCGCGACGCCCTGCAAAAGGAACTCGGTCTGGACATTCCGATCACCGAACTGTTCCGCTACCCGACAGTCAAATCGCTGGCAGAGGCGTTTGATCCGTCCGCCGCACAAGCGGAAAAAGAGCGGACGGCGCGTCCGATCCGCAAATCGTCGGAGGAGGATCGTGACATCGCGATCATCGGCATCGGCCTGCGTTTGCCCGATGCGAACGACGTGTACGAGTTCTGGCAAAACCTGCGCGACGGGAAAGCGAGCATCCGCGAGTTCCCGATGGAAGAGCTGGAGCCGAGCTTCTTTAATCAAGACCCGGCCAACCAAGACAAGTTGTTGCGCTACGGGGCGTTCCTGGACGACATCGACAAGTTTGATGCGGAGTTCTTCAATATCTCCGAGCGGGAAGCGCGTCTGCTCGATCCGCAGCAGCGCATTTTCTTGGAATGTGCCTGGGCAGCGGTGCAGAACGCGGGCTACAACGTGGACGAGATCGAGGAGAAGGTGAGCGTGTATGGAGGCAGCGGATATGCCACCTACCTGCAGCCGGATGCGCTCGGCACGTCGATCGGCGACATGTACCAAGCGTACATGGCAGCCCAACCGCGCTTTATGGCAACTCGCGTCGCTTATAAATTGAACTTGCGGGGAGAAGCGATGTTGGTGGACACGGCGTGCTCCACCTCTCTGGTGGCGATTCACTTGGCCTGCGAGAGTTTGCTCTCCGGTCGCAGCGATTATGCGCTGGCGGGCGGCGTGACCGTGCAAGTGCCGCAAAAGACCGGCTATCTCTATGAACCGAACTTTATCTACTCGCCGGACGGCCATTGCCGGGCGTTTGACGCATCGGCTGCCGGGACGGTCAGCGGCAACGGCGCAGGTGTGATCTTCCTCAAGCGTCTGTCGGACGCACAGCATGACGGAGACCCGATCTACGCCGTGATCAAGGGTTCTGCGATCAACAACGACGGCAACATGAAGATCGGCTACACTGCGCCGAGCATCCAAGGTCAGATCGATGTGATCGCAGAGGCGCAGGCAGCAGCAGGCGTCGACCCGGATACGATCACGTATATCGAGGCGCACGGAACAGGCACGAACTTGGGCGATCCGATCGAAGTGGCGGCGCTCACGCAGGTGTTCCGCCAACAGACGGAGCGTAAACAGTATTGCGCGATCGGTTCGCTCAAGACGAACATCGGGCATCTGGATGCGGCCGCCGGGGTCGCCGGCCTGATCAAAGCCGCGCTGGCCTTGAAATACGGGGAGATTCCGCCGAGCCTGAACTTTACCGAGCCGAATCCGAAGCTCGATCTGGAGAACAGCCCGTTCTATGTCAACACGGCGACAACGCCGTGGCAGACAGAAGCGCACCCGCGCCGGGCCGGGGTCAGCTCGTTTGGGATCGGTGGCACGAATGCGCATGTGATCTTGGAGGAGGCACCGCGCGATGTCGAGTGATCGCAGCCAAGGCCAAGCAAGAGCGGAAATTTCCACAGACGGAGGAGGAACCTTTGTGAAAGTCGATCATCATGTGCGGATGCCTGAGCGCTCGCACCACCTGTTTACGCTGACCGCCCGGAGTGATCGGGCGGTGCGGCAGGCAGCGCGGAACCTCCAGCGGCATCTCGGATTTGAGCCGGAGCAGCCGCTCGGCGATCTCGCTCATACGCTCCATGTCGGGCAGCGTGCCTTTGATCACCGCCTTGCGGTCGTTGCGGGCAGCCGCTCCGAACTGCATGAACTGCTCGCCGAGGCGGCGGTGTCGCCGTGGGACGGCACGCAAAGCGCAGGTCTTGCGGCAGGTGACGCGAGATGGCAGGGGCAAGCAAGAGTCGCATTTTTGTTCACCGGGCAGATCGCTCAATACAGCGGGATGGGTCGCAGCCTCTATGAGAGCTCGACCCTGGTCCGCCATACATTCGATGAGTGCGCGGAGATCTTGCGGACGCACTATCCGGTACCTTTTTTGGAGTATCTGTTCGACGAACGCCACGAAGAGTCGCTGCAGGAAATGCACATCGCGCAACCGTTGCAGTTCATGTTGCAAGTCGCGCTGGCACGGCTTTGGATGTCGTGGGGTGTGCAGCCCGAAGTGCTGATCGGACACAGTCTCGGTGAGTTCGCCGCTGCATGCATCGCGGGTTCGATGTCGTTGCATGACGCGCTGCTGCTGGTGATGCGCCGCGGCTATCTGCTGAATGACCGCTGTGAGCCGGGCGTGATGGTGTCGCTGCTCGCCGATGAGGAGACGGTGCAAGGCTATCTGCGGGATTTTGAAGGGAAACTGTGGATCACCAACATCAACGCATCCGATCAAGTTGTGGTCTCAGGGCGTCCAGAGCACATCGAGCAGTTGTGCGAACGGTTGGAACAGATGGAAGTGGTGCATAAACGGGTTGGCGGTACCCGGGCGTCTCATTGCCCGCTGGTCGAACCGATGATGGAGGAGTTTCGCTCCCATCTGGAAGCGGTGTCCATGCAGGAGCCGCAGATTCCGCTGGTTTCGAATCTGACAGGCGATGTGATCAAGGGGCGCGCGCTCGATGCCGATTATTGGTGCGAGCATGCCCGTCAGCCGGTGCGGTTTGCAAAAGGATTGCAACGTCTGATGCAGCAAGGGGTCAACGTCTATATTGAAATCGGGCAGCACACCGTTTTGACTCGTCTCGTCGGCCGGATGCTCGCCGATCACGGGGTTTCGGACAGCGCGTTGTGCATCGGCTCGCTGCGCCGCGGCGAGGATGCCTGGCAATCGATCCTTGCGCATCTCGGCGCGTACTGGGCGCAGGGCGGCGATGTGAACTGGCGGGCGTTTGACGCTGATTTCAAACGGCGGCGCGTCCATGTGCCGACCTATCCGTTTGAACGCAGATCGTACTGGATCGAGACGCAACGCACGATGAGCCGCGCCGTGTTGGAGACGGCGGCCGCGAGCGAGGTCATGCCGGTCGAGGCGGATCATCCGGGTGAAGCGGCACACCTGACCGAGACTGAACTTGTGATCGCAGGCTATTGGCGGGATGTCATCGGCGCTCGCAACGTCCGACCACAGAGTCATTTCTTCAATCTCGGCGGCGATTCGCTGAACATGATCCAAGTTCAGACCCGCATTCGAGAGCAACTCGGCATTCGGGTAGAGATTCAGGACATGGTCGCCAATCCAAAACTGAAAGATTTGGCTCAACATGTGGACAATCTCTCCGGAGACAAGCAAGCGGCTGTGCAAAAGACCATTCCGGTGCTTTTGGATCGGTCGAACTGCGAGCTGTCCTTCGCGCAACAGCGGATGTGGCTGCTCGATCAGTTGGAGCCGGGCAACCCGGCCTATAACATCGCCACCTCCGTCGTGCTGCGCGGCGCACTGCGAACCGATCTGCTGCAACGCGGGTTGAACGAAGTCGTCGCCCGTCATGAATCGCTGCGCACCACGTTCACCGAATTCAACATGAACCCGGTGCAGGTGATTCATCCGCAGTTGGAGCTGGCGATGCCGGTGGTCGACCTGATCGACCTCGCGGCTGAGGAGCGGGAGACGGAGGCGCGTCGACTGGTGGCGGAAGAGGCGCAAAAGCCGTTTGACCTCACGTCAGGCCCGCTGCTGCGCGCCGGTCTGGTCCGGCTGTCGGAACAGGAACACGTGCTGCTCTTGACCATGCACCACATCATTTCGGACGGCTGGTCGCTGAACGTCTTGGTGCAGGAAATGCTCTCGCTGTACCAAGCGGCAGAAGCAGGCCGCGAGACGACGCTCCCGCAGCTCGCCGTTCAGTACGCCGATTTTGCTCATTGGCAACGCGGCTGGCTGCAAGGCGAGGTGCTGGAAGAGCAGGTTGGGTACTGGAAACAGCAGCTCGGAGGCCAATTGCCGGTGCTGCAACTTCCGACAGACCGCCCCCGTCCGGCAGTGCTGGGCTCGCAGGGCCGGATGCATCGTTTTGAAATCGAGCCGGCTCTGGCTGCGCGTTTGCACGAGCAGAGCCGCAGCGCAGGCGCGACGCTGCACATGACGTTGCTGGCCGCTTTTAAAGCACTGCTGCATCGCTACACGGGACAGGAAGATCTGCTCGTCGGCACGCCTGTTGCCAACCGCAACCGCAGTGAAATCGAGCGGATGATCGGCTTTTTCGTCAACACCCTCGTCTTGCGCACAGGCGTGACAGGCGAGATGAAGTTTACCGATCTGTTGGATCGCGTGCGCCGCGGGACGTTGGAGGCGTACGATCATCAAGATCTGCCGTTTGAAAAATTGGTTGAGGAATTGCAGCCGGAGCGCAACTTGAGCTATACGCCTTTGTTCCAAGTCATGTTCGATCTGCAAAAAAATCCGTTGGCCGGGCTGGACGTTCCGGGGTTGTCTCTGGAACTGCTGCGGGCGGACGGCGGCACGTCCAAATTTGACTTGACGATGAGCTTGGTCGAGGACGAAGACCGCGTGCTCGGCATGGTCACATACAACACCGATTTGTTTGATGCGGCGACGGCCGAGCGGATGGCGGAGCATTTCTTGCTGCTGCTTGAGCAGGTCGCGCACGCGCCGGAGACGGAGATCGGACAGCTTTCGTTGCTGACCGAGTCGGAGCGCCATCTGGTGGTGGGTGAATGGAATCGCACCGAGCGTGCGTTTGATCAAAAGCTGTTGGTCCCGCATCTGATCGCGAATCAGGCGCTGGCAACGCCGGATGCGGTCGCTGTCGTGTACGAAGACGCGCAGTTGACCTACCGCGAGCTGAACGAGCAGGCGAACCGAGTGGCTCACCGTTTGATCGGGCTTGGGATCGGATCGGAAGACCTCGTCGCGCTCTGCGTAGAACGCTCCTGCGACATGATCGTCGGACTGCTCGGCATCATGAAGGCGGGCGCTGCCTACGTGTCGCTCGATCCGTCCTTCCCGGAAGATCGGATCTCCTACATGTTGGCAGACACGGCTGCACCGGTGTTCGTGACCCAATCGAGCCTTCTGGCCGCGCTGCCGTCACACCAAGCACAGATCCTGCTCCTCGACGGCGACGATCTGGCTGGACAAAGTGCAGCAGAACCGACAGTCGCTGTCGAGCCGCAACAGGCTGCCTATGTGATCTATACCTCCGGTTCCACGGGGCAGCCGAAGGGGGTTGTGATCGAGCATCGCAACTTGCTTAACTACGTGCAGAGCGTGATCGGCGCACTCGATCTGCCTTCCAAGGCGAGCTATGCCACCGTCTCGACGCTGGCAGCCGACCTTGGAAACACTTCGATCTTCCCGGCACTGTGCACAGGCAGCACCCTGCATGTGCTGTCCCAAGAGCGCGTGTCGAACGCCGATGCGATGGCGGAGTACATGGAGCGGCATCCGATTGACTGCCTGAAGATCGTACCGTCCCATTTTGCCGCGCTGATGAGTGTTGCGCTGCAACGCGTGCTGCCCAAGCAGCGGCTGATCTTCGGCGGGGAAGCTTTGTCTTGGCAACTGGTCGAGCAGATCAGTGAACTCGCGCCGGAACTGGCAGTGTACAACCACTACGGCCCGACGGAGACGACGGTCGGAGTGCTGACCCATCGTGTCGAGCTCGATGCAGAGCGCCGCTCGGCGACCGTGCCGCTGGGACGTCCGCTTCCGAACGTGCAGGTGTACCTGCTCGATCCGAACGGTCAACCGTTGCCGCCCGGTATCGCGGGCGAGGTGCACGTCGGCGGGGCACAGGTGACCCGCGGCTATCTGCGTCGAGACGAGTTGACTTCTGAAAAATATATCGCCTCTCCGTTGGCTGCTGCACCGGGTGAACGCCTGTACAAGACGGGCGATCTGGCTCGCTATTTGCCGGACGGCAAGTTGGAATACATCGGTCGGATCGATGACCAAGTGAAGATCCGCGGCTTCCGCGTCGAACTGGGCGAGATCGCTTCGGTGATTCTCAACAGCGCGGCTGTGCGCGAGGTGGCCATGCTGGTGCGCGAAGATGCGCCTGGCGACAAGCGATTGGTGGCCTATTTCGTACCGGCTGAAGGGGTGGAGCCTGACTTGCAGGCCTTGCGTCGCGAATTGAAGGAACAATTGCCCGATTACATGGTGCCTTCCGCTTTCGTTCCGCTCGAAGTCTTGCCGCTCACCTCGAACGGCAAAGTCGATCGCCGTGCGCTGCCCGCACCGGAAGGCGGCCGCGACGAACTGGCGACCGAATATGTCGCGCCGCGCAACGAGACCGAAGAGCGTCTCGTTCGGATCTGGGCAGACGTGTTGCGTCTGGAGCGCATCGGCGTGCTCGACAATTTCTTTGACCTCGGGGGACATTCGTTGCTCGGCACACAGGTGATCTCTCGCATTCGGCAAGAGTTCCAAGTCAGCGTGCCGCTGCGCAGCCTGTTTGAGCAGCCGACGGTCGCCTTCTTGGCTGAAGTGATCGTCAAAGCGCAGTCGCAGGACGGCGGTTCCTCCGCCGCACCGAAGATCGCGGCCCGCTCCCGTGCGGATCGCCGGGTAAGACGATAATTCCCTTTACGAAATTTCTGGGGAGAGGATGAGACGCATTGACTTCAACGAACTGGACCGCTTCGTCGGATGACGATCAGGAGCGAGTCGAGCAAACGGATCACGAGTATTATATGTTCCCGGCTTCTCATCAGCAGCAGCGCATGTACCTGCTCGATGAACTGTACCCCGGCAGCCCGTTGTACAACATTCCCAAAGTGGTACGGATGCGCGGGAGCCTCAACACAGAGGCGTTGGCCGCGTGCTTTGCCGAGATCGTCGGGCGACACGAGACACTGCGTACCGTCTTTGGTCGGGAAGAGGATGAACTCATGCAGTTCATCGCTCCCGCCCTCGACGTGCCGCTCAACCGGATTGATCTGCTGCATCTTCCCGCTGAAGAGCGGGAAGCGGCCGCGATGCAGATCGCGGCGGAGGAGGCAGCCCGTCCTTTCGATTTGCAAGCGGGCCCCTTGCTGCGCACCTTGCTGGTACAACTCGGTGAACAGGACCACCTGCTGGTCCTGACGATGCACCACATCATCTCGGACGGTTGGTCGTCCGGGGTGTTGGTGCGCGAGGTCGCCGTATTATATGAAGGCTTTGTGCAAGGGCGGCCGGTGGAATTGCCGGAACTGCCGATCCAATATGGGGACTACGCGGAATGGCAACAGGAGTGGCTGAGCGAGGAAGTATTGGACGAACAACTCGCTCACTGGCGACAACGCTTGGGCGATGATCCGCCGGTGCTGGAGTTGCCGACCGACCGGCCGCGCAAACCGCAACCGACACATCAGGGAGCGGTGAAGACGCTGGCCCTGTCAAAAGAGTGGATGAAACCTGTCCAAGAGCTCGGCCGCCGCGAGGGCAGCACGCTGTTCATGACGATGTTGGCCGCGTTTTACGCCTTGCTCTTCCGATACTCCAGACAGACCGACATCACCATCGGCACACCGATTGCCGGGCGCAATCAAGAAGAGGTGGAAGGGCTGATCGGATTTTTCGTCAACACGCTGGCTTTGCGTGCGACGTTTGAACCGGAGACTTCCTTCCTCGAACTTCTGCATGATGTGCGCACTGCGACGCTCGACGCCTACGCGCACCAAGAGATCCCGTTCGAAGTGTTGGTTCGGGAACTGCAACCGAAGCGGAGCCGCAACGATTCGCCCTTCTTCCAAGTCATGTTCGTCTTGCAAAATGCACCTTTGCCGTCGCTCCAACTGTCCGGTCTGTCGATGGAGATCCTTGAGTCGGACGATGAACCGGCCAAATTTGACCTGACCTTGATGGCGATCGAGCGTGAAGAGGGTGTGGTATTGCGCCTCGCCTACAGCGCCGACCTGTTTGAGGAAGCGACGATGGAACGGTTCCTCGGTCATTACCAAACTCTGTTGCAAGAAATTGTCAAACGACCGGAGACGCGTTTGTGCGAGTTGCCGTTGTTGACAGCATCGGAGCGCAGCGAAGTGCTCAGCGCATGGAACGACACCCGCGCCGACTACCCGCAGGACGCGGTGCTGCACGAACTGTTCGAAGCACAAGCAGCGCGCACGCCGGACGCGGTCGCCGTTTCAGACGACCGGGCAACCGTCACGTTCCGCGAACTCAACGCCCGCTCGAACCAACTGGCCCGCGTCCTTCGCGAACGCGGCGTCGGGGCTGACGTGGCGGTCGGCGTGCTGATGGAGCGATCTGTCGAAATGGTCGTCTCGCTGCTCGGCATTTTGAAGGCGGGCGGGGCCTATGTGCCGCTCGACCCGTCTTACCCGGTCGACCGTCTGACCTACGTGGCGGAAGACACCGCGTTCCCGGTGTTGCTCACCCAAGAGCGTCTGCGCGGACTGCTCACCGGCCACACCGCCGAAATGATCTGTCTCGACAGCGAATGGGAGCGGATCGCCGGAG
>NZ_JAPMLT010000008.1 GCF_026410385.1 Tumebacillus lacus | reverse complement strand
AGTTGACTTGATTCTCCCGTTTTTCCTTTTCTGAATTCGCTATGAACGCTCGGCCATATTATCCGTCAACCTTTGGACATTAGACGCAGTCAGTTTTCGGACAATATAGGGCGGTAATAACATTATGCATCACGGGTGCCGCCTGTTCCTTGCGGCGGTTTAGAAGCCGAGACTGTGCCGACGCTTTTTTTCCGTTTGCGGGCGAGGCGGTGTTCGTGCTTGGAGAGGCGAATGTACGGTTCTTGGATGATCAGCAGGTCGGGATGACGGCAGATCAGGAGATAGCGGTGCAGGTGTTGGGCGAAATAAGGAAGACCAGCTGCCATCAGCAGGATGACAGCCATTTCGGTCGCAGGGACAAACGTGCCGGTGAGGAGACCGAACAGAACATGCGCGATAAAAAAGACGGAAGAAGCCGTGCCGATGCGTTTTCGTTGTTCTGCCAGTCTGGGGTTTTCTTTTCGGGTCTGTGCATAGCAGCCGTTTCGGAAATTTCCCAAGTGCCAGGTGAGGAGCACGGCGATCCAAACGGCGTAGGCGGTGAACAGGGTGGCTCGGTACGCGAGCCACCATTTGTCGAGCATCAGGGCCATCAGTTCCACGCCGAAAAATAAAAAGACGAGGGAACTCATGATGGCGTAAAGTCCGATGAACAAGCGACCGTACGCCTGATATCGGTACGGAAACATCATCAGCAGCAGACCGAGCGCATGCACCGGAATCAGGCCGCTGACGAGGATCATCAAGAGCGGCATCGGGAAGAGATCTCCGACGGCGGCAAAAAAGAGAGGGGCGTCGGTGAGGCCGAGAACGAACGGAATGGCTTTTCTCATGCCAGAGGCGTCGTATCCTGCGTTCATGTAGTGTTTGATATAGTGGGGGTCGTCTGTGGGTTGCATGGTGAACCTCCTTTTGCAGAAGAACACCCCGCGCGGTCACTTGCCGCCGGGGTGTTGTCGATTAGTTTTCTTCGCCCGGCTTGACCGGCTCGCCAACGGTCAGCGGACGGTGTTCGAGCAGGAGTTGCTGGATCAGTTCTTCTTGCTCGTCGCGGTAGCCTTCGTGGATGACCTCGTCGATGACGTTGTGGTTGAAGACAAAGCTCTTCTCCGGGTTGATAAAGCCTTCCGGGAACGGGCAGCCGAGGTAGTCGTACTCTTTGTCATTCGGGAGTTTTTGCACGCGTCCGTAGATCATCAGCGGTTTGGTGCCGTCTTTGAGACGGACGACAGTGCCAAGCGGGAGATAAGTTTGTTGAGTTTCCATGCGGATCAGACTCCATTTCGATGTTATTTGTTGTGCGGCGGTTCATCGAGCTCGACCCAGTCCATGTGACGGCGGATGAGGATGTATTTGTGAATGCTGACAGACATCATGCCGATGGCGGCCCCTATTATCAATAAGGTACCCGCAAGAGCCCCGATCACGGCTTTCCCATTGGCGACGCCTAGGATGACTTCACCAATCATCATCCCGATTACGCCCAGTGAACCATATTTGGAAAAACTGTTGGTTGTCGGCTCACCTGCATCCACTTTGTAATAGTAGCCGGATTTCAAATTATTGAAATGCCATTTGAAGAGGGCATAGAATCCGTAGAGAAAAAGCACCACCAGGACAATTCCGTAAAGCGGTGAAGATACCCCCATCACTTCATAAATCAGTCGAATCGACACGATTACATATCCGATGGGAAGAAACGCACAGAAAATGCCCAAATACAAATGCGCCACAATTTGCCGCTTGTAAGGTGCGATGACAATCCAAAGGGCGAAAGCGTGCAGAAACAGGAGGGGAGGCAACAGGATTGTCGTGTAGATTCCCTCATTGGGTCCAATGTATAGTGGGACGATCATGAAAAAGTCGACGAGTATGAGCATGAAACCAATGATGGTACTTCTCATGGAAGCTACAGTCAACGATTTGTTGATCCAGTGCTTGATGTATTCAGGATTGCTATCCATTTGAGACTATGCTTCCTCGGTTCTTTTTACAGGCTTGCGTTGAATGATCGTGAGCTCCGGGTAGCGTTTCATGAGGACGTATCTGTGGATATTGAGAGACAGCAGGCTCAGCATAGTTGCCAAAAGCAGACACAGCCCCGTTAAGATACCGATGACTGTGTTACCGTTTGCCATTCCCAAGATCATGTTGCCAAGAAAAACACCAAGGCCGCTTAAGGAAACGTATTTCTGACTGCCGCCATTTTTGCCGCGCGCCTGGTAATAGTAACCGGATGCGAGTTTTTGGAAGTGCGATTTGAAGAGGGCATAGTAGCCGGCCACCGTAAGGGCAAGTAAACCGATGGCGTACATGGGAGTCGTAAAACCTAAGACACTGTAGAACAGCTTTATTGAGCAAACGCCATATCCGAGGGGCATAAACACACCCAATATTCCCATATACAACTCTGCGATCACTTGATTCTTATACGGGGCTATGGCGATCCAAAGGCCCCAGATATTCAGCAAGACAATCGGTGGGATCATAACTTGTAAGTAGATGGCTTCATAAGGGTCGGCATACAGCGGAGCCACCATTAAAAAGTCGATAAGAAACAACATGCCGAAAAGAATTGTGGCACGCAAGTTTGAGGTGTCTGGTGTGGCATTGATCCAGTGCTTGAGGTACTCAGGATTTATTTCATGTTGCAACGCAAATCCCCCTTTTATTTTCGATTAAACCAACCGGCATAAGGCCCGGCAGCCCATGCGATGGCATTGGAAACCTTCGAATCTACCCAGGCTGCTGCTGTACCGGTAGCCAGAGTCCACTGATCATGTAGGTCATCCGTTTTGTCATCAAACCATTCTGCGGTTGTGTCAATGGCTGTGGCAACATCTTCCTTGATATGTTCGTTCAGCGTTTTTCCATTGACGCTGATACCGTCGAGTACGAGACTGCTGACTAGACCCACCACGATCCCCACGCCCGCACCGGCGACCGCACCCCAAGGTCCACCACCTGCGCCGATCTTAGCGCCAAATGTGGAAGTGGCTATAGCGGAGGCAGCGATTGTACCGATACCGATGGAAAGGTCAACAGTCACTTCCGCAGCGATGTAACTTCCGCTTTTCTCGTCTTCGATGTTCTCATTCCAGTGATCATACGTCTCGTAGGCAACTGAAGCGTAGCCAAGCCACATGGTAATCGATTTTGGATTTAATAGAGCATCTTTTAATGCTATCTTCATATCGAAGTATTTGAATAGATCTGGGTACTTACTGGCGTCAACGGAGTGATAGACTCCATCTCGGATGTTTGCAATCCGACCATTCTGGACTAAGATATCGTATCCGTCGGCACGTTTTAATCGATCATAAGTATAACCCTGCTTCCAGCGGTTGAAGATGTCTTTGCCGTCCATAGCTGCCCCTGCGTTCCCAATCACTTTCGAAGTGCCTACAATGGGTGCCCAAATGTCCACTTCAAAGCCTTTCTCATAAAACGAATGCAATCGTTCCGCCATGTCTGCGGCGTCGTCGAACTGACGGCCTGCGACGAGATTGGCATTTCGTTCGAGTGAGTCGGCTTCGAAGCGGAGTTGGGTGATCCTCACGTTCAAGAGCCCTATTTCTTGATTGTAGTACGACCGATCTTCGTCTTCCGCGTGTAGCAAGCGGCGTTGCAGGATGCTGGATTCGTGTTGCAGGTTTTCCAACTGACGTCGCATTTGATTGACTGTGTCCAATTGGTTGGCCAGCGTGTTCAAAGCTTGGGCGACGAGAACGAATGCTTGGCTGGCCAATCGGAAGTCGGCTCGATGCTTTTCCGTTTCTGCATAAAAGGCGCGCGCTCCTTCACCGCGCCAGCCGTTGGATCCGGCATCCAGTGATTCGATGATGCTAGCAAGTTTTTTTTCTTGACCGGATATCTCCTGTCCGGCTGCGGCGAAGCGGGTGGCTCCGCTGCGGATCAGGAGGGTGTTCGCATAGTTCATGATTTGAAACGCCACCGCCTGTTGTAGTTCTATTTTATCAAACCTTGATTAAGGAAACTATAACATTTGATTGATCGAGACTTCTACGTCATATGACCAAAATGTGACTGCATGATGACTGCACGATCCTAGTTATTTTGTTCAAGCAGGGCGTTGAATGACAACCAAATCCGGATGGCGACGCATCAACACGTAGCGGTGAATGCTGAGGGTGACAAAGGAAAAGAAGACGGCCAAGAAGAGGAGACAACCAGCCAGAAGACCGTAAACGAAGGAACCTGATGCTACACCAAGGAGGATGTTGCCAAGTAAAAGTCCGATACCGCCAGCAGATCTGAACAGAAGTGTTGAAGTGAAATCACTACTCCCCTCGATGGAGTTTCGATAATAAACTCCACTTTGCAGTTTGTTAAAATGGCTCTTAAACAGGAGGTAGTATCCCAGAACGTATGCGAGAGCAAGTGAGATCGCATAGAGGTAATGGGTTACTCCTATTGCCCCATATACCAGCTTTATCGTGATGATTCCATAGCCCAGCGAGACAAAAAGAGCAAACACACCTACATATAATTGAGCAAGAACTTGCCGTTTGTATGGTGCGATCACGATCCACAGCCCGAACAGGTGGATGAGGATAATTGGCGGCAGCAGGATATCAAAATAAATCTGCTCAAACGGTTCCGCATACAAGGGAATCAGCATCGAGAGATCCACCAATAGCAACAAGAATCCAAGGATTGTACTGCGCAATTGGTCAGCAGAGACTCGGTCATTGATAAATTGCTGGATGTATTCGGTGCGCGTCGAATGTTTGATAAATAATACCTCCTCGGAGGAATCTTACTACTCTCACTACTCTTACTACTCTTCTTCATCTCCAACAAGGGATTTTGTTCCTGTGCTTGATATGTACTCGGGGTTGTTGCCTATTTGAGAGGATGCTTCCTTGGTTTTTTTTACAGGCTTGCGTTGAATGATCGTGAGCTCCGGATAGCGTTTCATGAGGACGTATCTGTGGATGCTGAGCGTCAACAAGCTGTTCAAAGCCGCAAAAAATAAAAACAATCCGGCAAGCAGACCGATTGTTGTGTTACCGCTGGCCATCCCGACTACCAAGTTCCCGAGAAAAACGCCCAGACCACCGAAGGATGCATATTTCAGACCGGAATTTTTCTTATCGCCTGCGCGGATAACTGCATGGTCGTAGTAGTAACCGGAGGACAGGTTTTGGAAGTGCCGTTTGAAAAGGACGTAGTAGCCAGCTATATAAACGGCTGTTAGAGCGATAGCGTACAAGGGAGTTGTAAAGCCTAGAACACCATAGAACATCTTCATTGAGCAAATGCCATATCCGACGGTGACAAATACACCGAAAATCCCCATGTACAGCTCTGAAGCTACTTGATTTTTATACGGGGCTACTGCGATCCACAGTCCCCACAAATGCAACAGCACAGTCGGAGGGATGAGAATTTGAAAGTAAATCGCCTCAAAGGGATCTGCAAATAACGGGGCGATCATTACAAAGTCGACGAGCAGCAAAAGATAACCAATAATTGAACTGCGCAAAGTCGAGGTATCTGCTCTGCCGTTGATCCAGTGCTTGAGGTACTCAGGATTTATTTCACGATTCATCGCAAATCTCCCTATCTTTGATCCAGTCTATGTAAGGGAACTATAACATTTCATTGAATAACACTGCTACGTCACATGACCACAACGTGACTGCGCTGTGACTTGCATAACACCTGCCTTTGAGAGGAATGGCTAGTGCTATATCGAAATAGCAACGGAGGAAAATACCCCCATGATGATGCATCGTATTTTGCTCGTGAGTTTTTTGGTCGTTCTCGCATGGTCGGCCGTCAAGCCGAAGGATGGGATGATCTGGTGGTTGGAGTTGTCGCCGATCTTGATCGTGGTGGCGGTACTGGTCTTTACCTATAAGAAAATGCGGTTGACGACGTTGACGTATGTGTGGCTGTGGCTCAGTGCGGTGATTGTGGCGGTGGGCGGGCATTACACGTATGAGCAGGTGCCGCTGTTTAACTGGATACGAGATGAGTTTGGCTTTGCACGCAATCATTTTGACCGCTTTGGCCATTTTGTGAAAGGTATCTCGGTCGCGTTGCTGTCGCGGGAGGTGTTGCTGCGCAGCACGCCGTTGCAGCCGGGGAAGTGGATGTTTTTCTTGGCGACGTGCGTGACGCTCGCCACCGGGGCGTTGTATGAACTGCTCGAGATGGCGGCTGCGTTGGTGCGCGGGGAGTCGACGGAGACGTTTCTTGGCACGCAGGGCGATGAGTGGGACGCGCAGTGGGATCTGTGGATGTTGCTCATCGGTAACTTGCTGGCTCTGTGGGTGTTTGGCCGCTGGCATGAGCGGATGGTGTTCAGGAGGGAAAATGAGGAGGGGAGCTAGTTGCGGGAGAGGGTGGCAGAACGGGCCCGCCACATCCACGAGCGGATCGTGGCGCAGCGGCGGGATTTTCACCGGCATCCGGAGCTGGGATATCAGGAGTTTCGCACGTCGCAGATCGTGGCCGAGTGGCTGACGGCGCTGGGGATTGAGGTGCGCACCGGCGTGGCGCAGACGGGAGTGGTCGGGCGGCTGCGCGGGGCGCGGGCCGGGCGGACGGTGGCGTTGCGGGCCGACATGGACGGTCTGCCGATCCAAGATGTGAAGACGTGTGACTACCGGAGCACCGTACCGGGCCTGATGCACGCCTGCGGGCATGACGCGCACACGGCGATCCTGCTCGGGGCGGCGACGGTGCTGGCGGAGATGCGAGGGGAGCTGACCGGCGACGTCGTCTTTTTGTTCCAGCCGGCGGAGGAAGGGCCGGGCGGTGCGGAGCCGATGATCGCGGAAGGGGCGCTGGACGGAGTGGACTTCATCCTCGGGAATCACATGACGCCGACGCTTCCGGCGGGCTATGCGGCGGTCACCGAGGGGCCTGCGATGGCGGCGGTGGACGAGTTTACTCTGCGGGTGATCGGAACGGGCGGACACGGGGCCTATCCGCATATGACGGTCGATGCGGTGCCGATCACAGCCCAGGTGATCACGGCGGTGCAGTCGATCATCTCCCGGAGTGTCGATCCGCTGCAGTCGGCCGTGCTGAGTATCGGGTCGATTCACGGCGGCACGACGTTTAACGTGATCGCCGACCTCGTGGAGATGAAAGGGACGGTCCGCACGTTTGACGGGCTGCTCCGGGAACAGATCCCCCGCCGGTTGGAGAGCATCGTGCGCGGGGTGACGGAAGGGTTTGGCGCGCGGTATGAGCTGGAGTACGAATACGGCTACCCGGCGCTGATCAACCACGGGGGAGCGGTGGAACTGTTCAAGCGAACGGCAACCGATCTGCTCGGGGCGGGCCGGGTCATCGACGTGCCGCCGTCGATGGGGGCGGAGGACTTTGCTTATTTTCTGCAGCGGGTGCCGGGGTGTTTTTACTGGATCGGCTGCAAGCATCCGGTGCCGGTGCAGGAGGGCTACAACATCCACCATCCGGGCTTTGACATCGATGAAGAAGCGCTGTTTTACGGCGTGCGGCTGATGGTGGAGACGGCGATGAATTATTTGGAAGGAAAATAAACACGCAGGGCGTCCGTCCATTTTCACGGGTGCCGGGCGGCTGTCCCTTACGGAAACAGGCCTACCCGCATGTACTAGTACTGTAGATCGGGTGAAACACTCCCGGTTTTGCGACCAAGGCATGAAGGGGGGTCTGTTTCATGGGCGTTTTCGGTGCTTACACCCGCTGGGCGGTGGTCTTCTTGATCATCTTTGTCCTGTTCTTCCTGCTGGTTCCGTACTACGGCGTTGGCGGCGCAACCTGCTAATCAGGTTTGCTTCGGCCACAACTCCCCGATGGGGTTTCCCCCGTTGGGGCTTTTTTTATTTCGTTGTCCCCGTTGGGGCCGGCTCCCTGCATAGTGAAGGGTGTCAGGCCCAACACATTTCAGGAGGGATACAAGATGATCGAAATCAACCAAAACCACTCCACCATGGTGCTCAACTTGCAATACGGCACCAACGAAGAAGGCACGCCGCTGTTCAAGGACAAGACCTACTCGAAAGTCCGTCCGGACATCACGGAGGACGAGCTGTATGCGGTCGGCGAAGCGCTGGCTTCCTTGTCGGCTTGGGCGCTGCACCACGTCCAGCGCGTGGATCGCGAAGACATCGTAAAAACAGCCTAAACCCGCTGAAACGCGCCACCCCCTATCCCCGCACGAAGCGAAAAAATCCAAATAAGAGGTGACCCTGTCATGAAACGCGAACTGGAAATGATCTTTCTGACCGACAACAACAAAAAAGTAAAAGTGATCGTCCCGGAGCCGAAGCAAAACGTCTCGGCCGTCGAGATCAACGCCGTGATGGACTTGATCCTGGACAAGCAGGTCTTCGGATTTCCGCAAGGCCGGGCGATCTCGAAAGTGGAAGCGAAAGTCGTCGAGACCAACGTGGAAGAGATCGCGCTGTAATCCTCGATGCAACGAAAAAAAACCGCCTGTCACCGGACAGGCGGTTTTGTGTATGTGGTGGTCTATTTGGTGATCGGGTCCATCTCGGTGCGGATCTTCTCCAGCAAGTCTTCTTTGTTGTCGGCGTCGACGAGGTAGCGGTTGTTGGCGATCACGAACGGTTTGCGGAAACAGTCGCCGCAGTTGCCGAGACAGCCCCAGCGCTGGCCCTCGACGTTCGGAAATTCTTCTTTGAGGCGGGTGATGACCCACTCGCTGCCGTTGTCGAGGTTGCCGATGCAGACGTCGATTTTTTTATATTGTTTGCTCATTCGGCTCCTCCTTCCTCTGGATACCGTTCATTTTAACACAAAAAGAGCTTCGCAAGGTGCGGTTGCAATGATAAAATGAACAACCGAGGTGGAAATAAAATGACAACGAAACGATGGCTGTGGAGCATCCTGTTGCTCTCTTTGGTTTTAAAGGTCGTTCTGGTGCTGACCAGCGGCGCGATGTATGATCTGAACTCGGACGACCGCTCCTACCAGATCACCGCTCAGATCTGGCTGGAGACCGGGATGTTCACGTATAACGACCCGGAGCGGCCGACGGTGTTTATCACACCCGCGCTGCCGGCCCTGATCGCCGTCCTGATGAAGATCATGGGGCCTGGGTTTGCTTTGGAGCAGACGCTGCGCATCGTGCAGGCGGTGATGGTGACGGCGGGGCTGTATCTGCTGTTCGTGATCGGCAAGCGGCTGTTTTCGGAGAAAGTGGCGCTGTGGGCGACCGGGCTGATGGCGTTTTATCCGCCGCTGTGGCTGGCGTCCAATCTGATTTTGACCGAGTCGATGTTTGTGCTGGCACTGATGATCTTGGTGCTGGCTGCGTTGAAAGCGATGGAGGAGCCAGACGCCAAAACGGCGCTGTGGTTTGGCCTTGCGTGGGCGATGTGCGTATATGTGCGGCCGACGATTGCGCTGTGGCCGGGGATCTTGTTCCTGCTGCTCTTGTACTGGCGCGAGATCCCGTGGCAAAAGCTCGTCAAATGCGGGCTGATCGTCGCGGTGGTGCTGGTGCTCGCTCTGCTCCCGTGGTGGGTGCGCAACTACAACATCTCCGACGGCCAGTTCATCCCGCTGACCAAGTCGGGCGGCAATCCGCTCCTGCTCGGCACGTTCCCGTACGGTCTGCCGTCGCTGGAGGAACAGCGGACGTGGCATGAGACGAACAACCTGTGGGTGAACGACGAATTTGACAACAAGTGGGCGAAAGAGCGGATCAAGAAAGGATTTTCCGAGTCGTTCTCCACGTATCTGTCCTGGTATACGATCGGTAAGTTCAGCATGTTCTGGGGCGACCTGTTCTACTGGCTGCCGATCGTCAAGATCCCGAAGGCGGTCGTCTATGCGATGCATCTGACCCTCGTCGTCGGCGGATTTGCCGGGATGTGGTTTGCAAGAAAAAATCGCGGTGCGGTCGCGATCATGGCGTTGCTGTTCTATATGACGTTCCTGCATATGATCTATCTGGCGCACGGCCGCTATTCGGTGCCGTTGATGCCGTTTATGGCGTTGTTTGCCGTATATTTTGTCACTCGATTGCGCCGTTCTGTGAAGGTTCCCTCCCGCGTAGAATGAGACTACACACTTTTTCACGGTAAAGGGGGAACGGTGGCCATGCTCGTCCTGAACACAGACAAAAGCGTGTATCGTCCGGATGAGACGGTGCGTATCCATCTGGTGTGGAAAAACGAAGGCGGCGCGCCTTTGGAGGTGCGGTTTGCCACCACGCAGCGCTTTGATATTCAGGCAGAGCGGGACGGCGAGAAGATCTGGCAATGGAGCGACGGGCTCTTTTTCGCGCAGGTGTTCACGACGTTGGTCATCCGACCTGACGACTCTCGCGTCTTTACGGCGGAGTGGAGCGGGAAGGACAGCCGGGGAAGGCGCGTGCCGACTGGACGGTACCGGTTGCGGGCATGGATTCTCGGCACGGAGGAAACGGCGGAGGCGTCGGTTACGTTCGCCTGACCGGTTGCCGGGAAGGGAAGTCGGAAAGGCCCTGTCTGCGCTGAGCGCGGGCAGGGCTTTTTTTGGTGTATAATGGAGGGAATGAACACCCAAAGGGCGGTGACGGGAGCTTGAAGTTGTACATCGCGGTGATGATCGGCGGTGCGGTGGGAGCCGGTCTGCGCTACGGAGTCGGCGCGGCGCTCGCACCGGTGGAGCCGTTGCCGACGTTTGTGATCAACGTGATCGGCTGTTTCGGGCTCGGCTGGCTGTTGAACCATGAAAAGATCAAGCAACGTTGGCCGGAGACGGTGCGCATCGGACTTGGCACCGGGTTTTTCGGCGGGCTGACGACGTTTTCCACCTATGCGATGCAAGCCGGGCTGATGATGTCGGCCGGGCTTCTGGCGACGGCGAGTGCCTATCTGCTGGCTTCGATCTTGTTCGGCCTGCTCGCGGCCTGGCTTGGGATGCGGACGGCGAGAAGGGGTGGCGAGGCATGATGCTCCTCGCGGGGGTGATGCTGTTCGGCGCATTGGGAGCCGCTCTGCGCTCTGCGCTGTCACGGCTGGTGCAAAGGCGGTGGCGGAGTTCGTTTCCGCTGGCGACGTGGCTGATTAATGTGAGCGGTTCGTTTGCGCTCGGGATCTTGTACGGGCTGATGCACAGCCAGCGCATCGGCTATGAGACTTGGTTGCTCCTTGGCACGGGATGGCTCGGCGCGTTCACGACGTTTTCCACATTCGGCGTGGAAGCGGTGACGTTGATCGAGCAGAAAAAATACGGATATGCGCTGTTTTATGTGTTTGGCTCCGCTCTGATCGGACTGGTCTTTGCGTGGCTGGGCATGAAAGGGGCGTACAACTGGTAAAGGAGGACCCTTTATGGCGATGTACGACGTGCTGTCGATTGGCGAGATGATCATCGATTTTGTGCCGAATCAAACCGGTGTGGGATTGAAAGAAGTGGCCGGATTTGTCAAAGCCCCCGGCGGGGCTCCGGCCAACGTGGCGGTCGGGGTGGCCAAGCTCGGAGGCCGCTCGGCGTTTCTTGGCAAATTTGGCGCCGATGCGTTTGGCGACTTTTTGATCGGGGTGCTGGACGAGTCCGGCGTGGCGACGGGAGGCTGCGTGCGGACGGAGGAGGCAAAAACGGGCCTCGCCTTTATCGCGGTGGATGAGGCGGGGGAGCGCGAGTTTCAATTTTACCGCGATCCGTCGGCCGACATGTTGCTGGAGGAGGCGGACATCGACGCGGACTGGATCCAACAGGCGCGCATCGTCCACGTCGGTTCTGTCACGCAATTGTTGCCGCAAGCGCATGCGGCGACAGTGCGGGCGCTGCAGATCGCCCGCGAGCACGGGGTGATCACGTCGTTTGACGTGAATTTCCGGCTGGGGATCTGGCGAGGCCGGGAAGAGGAAGGCCGCCGCAAGATCCTGGAGACGGCGGGGCTGACCGACGTGCTGAAAGTCAGCGAGTGGGAGATGGAGTTTATGACCGGCACAACCGACGTGGAAACAGGCGCGGCCGAACTGCTGGCGCTCGGGCCAAAGATCGTCTTTGTCACCTTGGCGGAAAAAGGGGTCTATTACACGTCGGCGGCAGGTCTGCGCGGCATGATCCCGACGTGGCGCGTCGAGGTGAAGGACGCGACAGGCGCGGGTGACGCGTTTGTCGCCGGTTTTTTACGGCAGCTCTCCGACCGGGTGCAAGGCCGCTCGATTGACTACTCGCTGTCGATCCCCGAAGAGATCGAGGAGATGGCCCGCTATGCCAACGCGGTCGGGGCGATCACCGTCTCGCGGATGGGCGCGATCCCGGCGTTGCCCACAAAAGAAGAAGTCTTCCAGTTCATGTATGCCAACCGGCGCAGAAAACGAACATAGCGTGACAAAAACCCTCCCGTTGTAACCGGAGGGTTTTTTGTTACGTCTATTTGCCATAGAATGTAGAAATCAAGGAGACATAGGAAAGAGGTGTTCGGAAGTGGACAAGTCAGATACCCGCCTTGCGATCCTCGACCCGCTGTGGCTCGCCGGACTGTCGGCCCTCGGGCTGGCAGCGGTCGCGCTGTTGCTGGGCACGCCGGCGATGCATCTGTTCGATCATACGGTGTTGCACGGGGTGCGGGTTTGGCACGCCGATTGGCTGACGGCGGTGATGAAATTTTTCACGTTCGTCGGCTCGACGGAGGCTGCGGCGGTGATTGTGCTGCTGGCGATGTTTTGGATACGCAGACGCTTGAACAACCGGCGTGAGGCGTTGTTGTTTATGAGTGCAGTCGCCGGTGCGGGGCTGTTCAATCTGTTGCTGAAGCACTGGTTCCAACGTCCGCGGCCGGAGCTTGGGCTGATCGAGGCGGGCGGGTTTTCGTTCCCGAGCGGACACTCGATGGGCGCGTTCGCCCTTTACGGGCTGCTCGCGTATCTGCTGCGGCGGCAGTTTGCCGGCCTCGTGGAGCGCAGTCTGTGGCTGTTGTTCAGTGCGGTGATGATCGTGTGCATCGGCTTTTCGCGGGTATATCTCGGCGTGCATTATCCAAGCGATGTGATCGGCGGATTTTTGGCCGGGAGTTGCTTGGTCGCGCTGACGATCGCCTACAACCGCTACGTTTGGCGGCGCCGGCTGTAAAATCTGTGTTGGACGATCAGCAAGATCAACATCAGCATGAAAAAGAGAAACGAGAGAAACGGGTGCCAGCCCGCCTGTTGTTCGATGATACCGCCTCGGACGGCGATCTGTTCATTGATCGTGAACGCCGTCGCCCAGGTGATCGCATAGAACAGGCGGGCTGGCCTTGTCTTCGGATAATATTGGATATAGAGATACCCCATCGCCGGATAGAAAAACAGATCGACGAAGACCGGAATGTTCATGATCTGGGAGAAGGGCGTCGACAATTTTTTATAGGTCCATACGTGCAGGATCTCGACAAAGATGTACTGCCCGGTAAATCGAAAATAGACCATAAAAAGAAGGCCGGGGTACAACTCCCGAAACCGTGATTTGTCAGCGAGCAACAAAAAGCTGAGCACGCCTGTCGCTGTGAGCAGCCAGATGTGCATAGTAGGTCACCTCGCCTGATTCTGTTTCAAGTGGTTTCGCACGATCATGTAGGCGCCGATGAGGATCGCGTAGATGATCCAGTCCGAGATAAAAGACAGCCAGAGCGACCACCATTTGTGGTGTTGCATCTCACCGCGCATCAGATAGATCCACTCCAGAAAGATCGCGGGCAAGACCCAGAACAGGATATAGACCGTTTTGCGGAGAATGGGCTTTCGGTGCGGGAAATACTGCACATAGAGCATGGCGACGACCGGATAGATCGAAAAATCGAGCACCAGCGGAATGGACAGAGCGTCTAGCGGAGCGCCGTTATAGTCCCAGAGCTTGAAGCGGATCATGATCAGGTCGGTCCAGATGCCGAGCGTGCTCGACAACAGGCCGCTGGGATACAACTCAGGCATCCGTTCAAAGTCGATGAAGAGGTAGAAGACCGCCCAAGAGAGAAAGAATAACAGAATGTAGGACATTGTCGGGACGACCCTCGCTTTCAAGAGCCAGTCTAATACCCGTAGTATGCGTAGTTGGTTGCGGCCACACTCTTGTGGAGGAATCTTTTTTGAAGGTGGGAATGGGATGAAGGACGCGCACGCGTTTGCAAAACAGATCGCGACAGAACTGAGCCTGCGGGAGAAGCAGGCGGAAGCGGCGATCACGCTGCTCGATGAAGGGAACACGATCCCGTTTATCGCCCGGTATCGCAAAGAGATGACCGGCGAGATGGATGAGAACCAACTGCGCGATCTGCAGGACCGCCTCACGTCGCTGCGCAATCTGGCCGCACGACGGGAAGAGGTGCAACGCCTGATCGCCGAGCAGGACAAGCTCACGCCGGAGTTGGAGCAAGCGATCTCGGCGGCCAAGACGCTGACCGAACTGGACGACATCTACCGCCCGTACCGCCCCAAGCGCAAGACCCGGGCGAGCGTGGCACGGGAGAGAGGGCTGGAACCGTTGACCAAATGGCTGACGAGCGGTCAGCCGGGCGATCCGCTGCAGGAAGCGGCGACGTACATAAGCGAGGACAAAGGCGTGGTGACCGCCGAGGACGCGCTGCAAGGGGCGCTGGACATCTACGCGGAAGAAGTGGCGGACGATGCCAAGACGCGGACGAAGATCCGCGATCTGACCTTGCGCAAAGGCACGGTGAAGAGCGTGGCCACCGGCAAGGCGGACGAGGAGACGGACGTCTACGCGGTCTACGCCGACTACGAGGAGCCGGTGTCGCGGATCGTGCCTCATCGCATCTTGGCGATCAACCGGGGCGAGCGGGAAGATGCCCTGCGCGTGTCACTGGGAGCTCCGGCCGATGAGATCGTGCGCGTGCTGGAGACGATGCATCTGCCGAAAAAGCACACGAGTGCCACCGAGTACCTGAAAGGCGCGTTGGAAGACAGTTACAAGCGATTGATCGCGCCGTCCATCGAGCGGGAAGTGCGCACCGTGCTGACCGAAAAAGCGGAGGAGCAAGCGATCAAGATCTTTGCTTCCAATCTGAAAAATCTGCTCTTGCAGCCGCCGATCAAAGGCAAGACGGTGCTCGCCGTCGACCCGGCGTACCGCACCGGTTGCAAGGTGGCGGTGATCGATGACACGGGCAAAGTGTTGGACATCGCGGTGACTTATCCGACGCCGCCGTTGAACAAAACGATCGAAGCGAAAAAGATCATCAACGGCCTGATCGACAAGCACGGTGTCGATGTGATCGCCATCGGCAACGGCACCGCCTCGCGGGAGACGGAGCAGTTTATCGCCGAGTTGATCGGCGAGCATCGCCGTGAACTGGTCTATCTGATCGTCAACGAGGCGGGCGCGTCTGTCTATTCGGCATCGAAGCTGGCGGGCGAGGAGTTTCCCGAACTGGACGTCGCCGAGCGGTCGGCGATCTCCATCGGCCGCCGTCTGCAGGACCCGCTGGCCGAACTGGTCAAGATCGATCCGAAGTCGGTCGGGGTCGGTCAATATCAGCATGACGTGTCGCAAAAGCGGCTGGAGGAGCAACTGACAGCCGTCGTCGAATCGGCTGTCAACTCGGTCGGCGTTGATCTCAACACCGCCTCGCCGTCGCTTTTGTCCTATGTGTCCGGGCTGTCGGCGACGGTGGCGAAAAACGTCGTGCTCTACCGCGAGGAGGTCGGCAAGTTTACCTCGCGCAAACAGCTCGGCAAAGTGCCGCGACTCGGGCCCAAGACGTATCAGCAAGCGGTCGGATTTCTGCGCATCGCAGAGGGGAAAAACCCGCTCGACAACACGCCGATCCACCCGGAGTCCTACGACGCGGCCGAACGGCTGCTGGCGGAGCTCGGGCTCAAGGTGAAGGACGTCACCGATCCGAAGAAGCGTGCCGAGGTGCGAGAAAAGCTGGCGGCCCTCGATCTGACCGCCGCAGCGGAGGGGCTCGGGGTCGGGGTGCCGACCTTGCGCGACATCGTGGACGCGCTGCAACGCCCCGGTCGCGACCCGCGCGACGAACTGCCGCCGCCGCTGTTCCGCACCGACGTGTTGAAGATGGAAGATCTGGAGGCGGGCATGGTGATGAAAGGCACGGTGCGCAACGTCGTCGACTTTGGCGCGTTTGTCGACATCGGGGTCAAACAGGACGGGCTGATCCACATCTCCGAGCTGGCCGATCGCCGGGTCCGCCATCCGATGGATGTGCTGGCCGTCGGCGACATCGTCGAAGTGAAGGTGCTCGGGGTCGATCTGAAGAAAGGCCGCATTTCCTTGACACGCAAGGGCTTGAAATCGGATTGACATCTTCGTGAAATCTTCACGTAATAAACAAAAATTTTCTGATAAATGATTGACTTGTCGAAAGCTCTGTCGTACGATAAAGAAGACGGAATCACACCACTACTTTCCTGTTGCAAAGGCCTGCTGTCAGCGGGCAGCACGGCCATCTTTTGCAAACGCCCGAGGCTACTTGCCTGGGGCGTCTTTTTTTTGGACAGCATTTCAATAGAATGACCTACTTATTAAGGAAGATATACAATAAGTGATCATTCTGCTTAGTTATGATCTGTTCGCATTTTCGTAAGGAGGTTGCTGATCTGTTAGAATTTCTTTATACGATTGTAGAACATCAGCTTCATTATCAGACGATTCTGATCCAATGCCCATATGAAATGCCCTTAAAAAATGTTGTGTAGAACGACGTTTCGGTTTTAATAATATAATTTGGGTAAACACGTTATAGACTTATTAATTCTCCTATTGTATAATTTGCGTGATCCTAGTACTATTGGAGGTAGGTGTTACGCCAAATGTTTTCTCTTGGACAACGCATCCGGGAACTTCGTCTGAAAAAGGGGCTGACGCAGATCGACCTGGCCAACGGTCTCTGCACCCCCAGCATGATCTCGCAGATCGAATCGGATCGAGCGAGGCCTTCGTACAAAATGCTTTTCGCAATTGCGGAACGTTTGAGTGTTCCATTGGAGAAGTTGCTCGTGGATGTCGATCTCAATCTCGAGTATGTCTCTTCGTACAAAATGGCGCGTGCGATGGTCGCTGCCAAAGAGTACGCGTCGGCGATCCCGCTGCTGCGCGACCTGCTGGAGACACCGCGGGCGCAGATCTCGACGATGGACATCCTGTTCGACCTCGCGGAATGCTCGCTGCATACGGGCCAACTCGAAGAGTCGGAGAAACTGTTCTCGCAAGTACAGGAGTTGGCGATCCTGCGTCAGGATCACCAGTTGCTCTCGCTCGTTCTGAAAAACATCGGTCTGATCGAGTTTCGCCGCAAGCGATACCAGCTCGCTGTCTATCAGTGGCAAAAGGCGATCGAAGAGGCGGAAAAGATGGAAGAGCAGGACGTCTACCTGAAGGCGAGCGTCCTGTACAATCTCGGCTTGACGTATTCGCGGATGGGGCAAGTGTTCGAAGCGCTCGAATACTACGGCCGGGCCGCTTCGCTCTATGAAGGCGCTGAGAGCCTTTATGAGATGGGGCATGTCTACATGGGACTTGGCATGTCGTACAAGATGATCAGGGATCTGGAGAAGGCGGCCGAGTATTCGGAGCGGGCCGGTTCGATTTTCGAAGGGCTCGAAAACCTGCTGATGACGATCAAAAACAAAGTCACCTGCGCCGTGCTTTACGGCCAGACCGGCCGCGAAGTGGAAGCGGAAGACATGATCAAGGCGGCCATCACGCAATTGCAACACCTCGGCAACCGCGAAGAGGAAGGCATCGCCTTCGTGGAGTTGGCCCGGCTGTATCTTCGCATGGATCGGCTGGATGAAACCGAGGAAGCGTGCCGTCAGGCGCGCTCGCTGTTACCAGAACTGCACCTGCACCAAGCATGGGTCAACCGCATCTACGGGCAGACCGCGAAAAAGCGGGGGCAGCGCGAAGAGGCGATCCGCCGTCTGCGGATGGCGG
This sequence comes from Tumebacillus lacus, assembly GCF_026410385.1. Taxonomy (GTDB): domain Bacteria; phylum Bacillota; class Bacilli; order Tumebacillales; family Tumebacillaceae; genus Tumebacillus; species Tumebacillus lacus. The sequence goes on along the minus strand of NZ_JAPMLT010000008.1, from coordinate 167,683 downwards.
CGGACGGTTTTAAGCGGCTGGAGGAGATCAGCGAGTGGGACGACACGATGTATGAGTTGTCTCGGCTGTACGTGGAGGAGGATGACATCACCCGCGCGCTCGGCATCATGGATGACATCCGCACGTACAGCCGACAGATCTTGGAGAAAAGGGGGATTGTGCTATGAAAAAATGGGGTCTTGTCCTCAGTGTGATCGCGCTGGCGGTCGCTGTGTCCTTTGACATGTCGATGGCGGCAAGCGGTACCGACGTATTCTGGCCGGACCCGCTCTAAACAGCGGCTGTGGGGTGCTGAAAAGCACCCCGTTTTTTCTGTTTTACGCAATTGTTCATCATTTCCAAACTTTTAGGTATTGAAAAATTGTTACAGAATCATTACACTAGGGTACGTAAGGATGACGGCATACCCCATGACCGCTGTCCGCCTGTCTCGATTTTTACAGAATCTTTGGAAGAAAACAAAAACTTTCCAAATGATTACAAAGGCGTTATATTACTAATAGCAAACTGTCCACGTCTTTCACGTCGCCTGAAACATTCAGAACGATGGAAAGATTCCCTGGTACCCGGATGCAAGGCATAAAGGGGTGGGGTCAGGGGGATGGAAATTCTATTTTGTTTCAAGAAGTCTGAAACAACTAATTATTTTCAGATCAGAAGGGATGAATATGATGACCTCCAAAAAATGGATGGCTACCGGCCTCGCAATGGCAATGGTAGCAACTGTAATGGCTGGCTGCTCCTCCAAAGAAGAAGGCGGCTCCACCGATGCTGGCGGCTCCAAGCCGCAAGAACTGAAAATCGCTTTCACCGCTGAACCGCCGGCGCTTGACCCGTCCACCACGACTGCAAACGCTTCCTTCACCATCATGGGCGCAACCCAAGAAGGTCTGATCCGTCTGAACAAAGACGCGAAGCCGGAAGCTGCAATGGCAGCAGAACTGCCGAAGATCTCCGAAGACGGCAAGACCTACACCTTCACCATCCGCGACGGCGTGACCTGGAACGACGGCAAGCCGGTAACCGCGAAAGACTTCGAGTTCTCCTGGAAGCGCACCATCGACCCGAAATCCAAGTCCCAATACGCGTTCATGTTCAACCAATGGATCGTTGGCGCTGAAGAGTTCAACTCCGACAAGGGCACCGCTGACCAAGTCGGCGTAAAAGCTCTCGACGACAAGACCCTCGAAGTCAAGCTGAAAGCTCCGGTTGCGTTCTTCACCCAACTGATGGCTTTCCCGCTGTTCTTCCCGGAGCGTCAAGACCTCGTTGAGAAATTCCCGGGCAAATACGGCGCTGACGCTGACAAACTCGCGTACAACGGCCCGTACATCCTCGAGAAGTGGGATCATGAGCAATCTCTGACCCTCAAGAAAAACGACAAGTACTGGGATGCGAAGAGCGTCAAGCTGGAGACCATCACCTTCAACATCGTGAAGGACCAAAACTCCGCAGTCAACCTGTACGAAACCGAGCAAGTTGACCTGACCACCATCTCCCGTGACCAAGTTGTCGCTTGGAAAGATAAGCCGGACTTCACTCCGAACCCGGAGCTGACCAACGCTTACATCCAGTTCAACAAAGGCAAAGCACCGGCATTCGAAAACGCGAAGATCCGCAAAGCGTTCTCGATGGCGATCGACCGCCAAGCATTCGTAGACGTCGTTCTCGGCAACGGTTCCGTTCCGTCCACCGGCTTCGTACCGGTTGGTACCAACGACGGCAACAACGGCGAGTTCCGTAAAACTGCTGGCGACACCCAGCCGAAGTTCTCTTCCGAAGAAGCGAAGAAGCTGCTGGCTGAAGGTCTGAAAGAGCTCGGCCTGTCCGCAATGCCGAACTACAAGATGATCGGCGACGACACCGAAACCGCTCGTAAGACCCTCGAGTTCATCCAAGCACAGCTGAAGCAAAACCTCGGCGTCGACATGACTCCGGAGCCGGTTCCGCACAAGATCCGTCTGGACCGTTCCAAGAATGGCGACTTCGACATGGTAATGTCGCTGTGGGGCGCTGACTACAACGACCCGATGACCTTCCTCGACCTGTGGCTGTCGACCTCCGACTTCAACGAAGTTGGCTACAACAACCCGAAATACGATCAACTGATCAAAGATGCACAAATCGAAGCAGATCCGAAGAAGCGTACCCAAATGCTGGTAGACGCGGAGAAGATCCTCATGGACGACATGCCGGTCGCTCCGATGTACTTCCGCACCATGGCTTACCTGAAGCGTCCGTCCGTCAAGGGCCTGTACTTCCTGGTAACCGGTGGCGAGTACGAACTGAAGCACGTAACCATCGAGTAGTCGATGTCAGAAAAAGCCACTCCTTCGGGAGTGGCTTTTTTATGTGCCTCTGAGCCAGCGGCGGAAGCGGATTCGCCAGCGGTTGATCTGAACGGTGCGACGGATCACCGACAGCGAGGGGAGAAGGGAACGGGACGGGGGCGGGCCTGTCTTGTGCATCGGCATCCACATCCTTTCATATCGTCTGACGGAAGCGGGCGAGGATTGGTTTCAAAAGAGAACAGGCAGGGGCGTAGGCGGCCCCTGCCTGTTTGGCGTGCATCGGTTTAGTAGTAGTAGATCGGGTTTTTGTCTTGCATCTCGTCTTGGGCGCGCAGCAGGATGACGGCTGCCTGCGCTTTGTTGACCGCGGTGTTCGGCGAGAACAGGCCGTTCTGGACGGTGATCAGGCCCAGCGAGTTGACGACCGCGATGTCGCCAAAGTAGCGGTCGCCCGCGTTGACGTCGTCAAATTTGTCGATGAAGGTGCCGGTTGATTGGGCCAGCCTTTGATAGCCGAGCGCTCGCACGAGGATGCCGGCCAACTCGGCACGGGTGATCGGGTCGTTCGGGCGGAAGTTTGCATTGTCAGCGGTCAGCCATTTGCGCAGGGCTGCCTCTTGGATAAATTTGTAGTGCGGGTTGTCGCGCGGAACGTCGTTGTAGAAGTTTTTGTCTTCTTTCGGGACGCGGCCGCCGCCCGGCAAGCTCAGCACGAGGTAGCGGATCATATCGCCGCGGGTAATGAGTTCATCCGGTTTGACGTAGCCTTTGTCCACTTGGAAGATGCCTTTGCCGACCATGTGGCGGAGTTGTTCCTCCGCCCAGTGCCCTTCGATGTCGAGCAGTTTGGTCGACCCTGGCGGCGCGATACCCCACGGGTCCAGCCACTCGCCGGTGATGGCGTGGATGGTCTGAGGTTGCAGGTCGACCGTCGGTGCATAGGCGAGTTTGGCTCCCGTGATCGGGGACGGTTCGTACGGATTTGTCGAGGTGCCGTAAATCGGGGTGTACTGCAAGGTCAGGCTGTATTTTTTTACAAATTTCTGGAGGGCATCCTGTTGGCTGATCGCTTGCTTCGGGTCCGGGTGCGCGGTGTCACCGGTCAGGGACGGTCCGTCTGGACGGAAATCGTCGATCTGGCCTGTCATCGGGTCGATGCCGACGATGTAGCCCGAGTTGTGCACCGGGACTCCGTTGACGAGTTGGACGAAGCGGAAGCGGTACAGATGACCGCCGAATTTGTAGTCGGTTTCCCTCGCGAACGTCGGATCGAGCGCAAGTCCGGCCGTTTCGGTCGGGATGGACTGTTTGATCGCTTCGATCGCCTTGTCGCGAGCTTGGTCGAGGGTCAAGGCCGGATGATCCGGGAAGGAGTCGGGTGACTTGTCGAACGTGCTGCGGTAGACCTCGCGCAGTTCGCCTGTTTTGGCGTCGATCAATACGGAGAGAAACTGACCCGCTTTGTCGGTGCTCGGGATGACGTATTCAAAGCGCCAGACGTGCTTCGAAGCGGAGTCGCGATGGTTTTGGTAAACGGCGTTGTTTAAGGTATAGCCTTCGGTGTTGATCTTGTGGACCTTGATCATCGCCAGAGCTTGTTCTTTGTCGAGATCCTCGGTGGCGAGCGGAGTGCCGGGCTTTTCCGTCAACGCTTGGAAGGTGGTGGGTCCGCTTTTGATCGTCTTTCCTTGCAAGTCGAATGATGTGCCGTCTTGTGCGTCGATCAGCGGCAAGTGTGATGGCCAGGTGCCGTAGACCAGGTTGTACTCGTTCTCCTCGTACATTTTGTAGATGCGCTGGTATTGGAGCTTGATGTCGAGCGCCTTCTCGAAGGCGAGTTGCGCTTCACCGGATGTCAGCGCCGGTTTGGCGTCCGGGAACTGGATGTTGTGGGTCCAGTTGGAGCTGTATTCGCGCAGCTTGCCTTCGCCGTCCACGCGGATGGTCACGCCGTCGTAGTGGAACGGCAAACCGTTGACGAGGCGCACAAAGCGGAACGATTGAAGCAATTCGTTCGGGATGCCTTTCATGAAATCTCTCGCAGGCGCCTCGATCTCCTGCAATTGGCCGACTTTGTCGCCTGCATGCTGCCGGAGCAGCGATTGGGCGATCTCTCTGGCTTTGTCGCGCGAGATCGGGTGGGCGGCCTGTTTCAGGTCGCGTTCTTCGTGGCTGAAGCGCAGCAGTTGGCCGGTCTTGGCATCGAGTGAGATGTTGATCCAGCCGGTGTGGAACGGGTTGTCGTTGAGATAGGAGATCGACCAGACGGTCTGGCCGCTGCCTTCTTGGTAGGCGGCGTTTTGGAACTGGTAACCGTCCGGGATCGTGGTGATCGACTTGATCTTTTCTAACGCTTGCTCTTGCGTTAAAGTGGCTGCGGCTGTCGGTTTTTCCGCCAGTGTGACAGCCGGGTACGCTGTGAAGAGCATGCCGAGCGCGAGGGCGACGGCAGTGGATTTGGTCAGACGTTTCATCGGTGTTCCTCCCTCTCCCAATACAAGTAGAAAAAGAAAAGAGGAGAGTCCGGGCTTGGACTCCCCTCTTACTTAGACGTGGAAAAGGATGGAAATGTTACATGTTTAAAAAATTTTTTTCAGTAAGTGAGATGGCAATCCCGGCGGCAGATCGCGATCTCATCCGCACGCTTTGCATCGCTCCAACCGAGTGTGCGCTGCATCCGGTCGGCCACCGCGTTCAGCAGGTCGGACAGCTCGCGGCCGCGGAAGCGGCCGAGCTCGGTGCGGCGGGCGATCAGGTCGACGAGGCGAAGTGCCGACTCACGGCCGATCATGTGCGGGATCTCCGCTTCCAGCAGCGGGATGCCGGGGAGGATCGGGGCGGCGGGGCACTCCAGATCGGGCGGGGCGGAGGCGAGCACCGACGCTGCTTGGTCGCCGTAGCGGTAGAGCAGGGTAAGGGCGTTGCTCTCGGTGAGCAGCGGGTGGAGGTCGCACAGGCGTGCCGCTTCCCGTCGCAGCCAGCCGTCGCTGTCGGTCGCCGGGATCGCGGCCGCGCCATACAGGGGCAAGGCGTGGGAGAGCTGCTCGCGGCGCGCCCAGTCGCCCGTTCCGGCAGGCAGGGCGGCGCGGACGTGGGTGAGGATGCGCTCGGCCATTTTGCGGTAGGCGGTCAGTTTGCCGCCGGCGATGGTGATCAGACCGTGCTCGGAGACCCAGATCTCGTCTTCGCGGGAGACGTCTTTGGTGTCTTGGCCGTCGTTTCCTTTGCCCGACTGGACGAGCGGACGCACGCCCGACCAGACGCCGACGATGTCTGACTCGGTGAGCTGTGCGTCCGGCAACAGGCCGTTGGCGATGTCGAGCAGATAGGCGATCTCGTCATCTGGCGCGGTCGGGTGGAGCAGGTCGCCGTCGTAGCGTTTGTCGGTGGTGCCGACGTAGGTGACGTCGCGTTTGGGAATCAGGAAAACGAGCCGCCCGTCCCGGGTCTGCACCGCCAGCGCATGGGGCAGCGGCAGACGGTCTGCCGCGAACGAGAGGTGGATGCCCCGGCTGTGCGTGACGCGGGAGGGGGAGGGAGCGGTGCGGGTCTCGCTCGCTTCCAGACCCAGCACGTCCTCGATCCATGGCCCGGCCGCGTTGACGACGACCTGCCCGCGGACGAGGAAGGACTCGCCTGTCACGCCGTCTACCGCCCATACGCCGCAGGTTTTGCCCTGCTCGGTCAGCAGGCCCTCGACTTTGGCGGCGTTCAGCACCACCGCCCCTTGTTCGGTGGCGCTTTGCAACGTGGCGAGGGTGAGGCGGGCATCGTCGGTGACGTATTCATGATAGAGCACCCCGCCGCGCAGACCGGATGCGGCAAGATCAGGATGGCGGGCGAGCAGGGCTTTTGCGTTCAGCACGCGGCGGCGTTCGGACCGGTCCACGCCGGCCAGCCGGTCGTAGAGCCAGACGGCGAACGACATCGCGATCAGGCCGTGCTGCATCCCTTTGTAGATCGGGAGCAAAAACGGTTTGGGCTCGACCAGATGCGGGGCCAACCGCCGCAGCACCGCCCGCTCCGACCCGGCCTCGCGCACCAGCCGGACATGACCTTGCGCCAGATAGCGCAGTCCGCCGTGGATCAATTTGGTCGAGCGGCTCGACGTGCCGGATGCAAAGTCGGACGCCTCCAGCACCGCCGTTTTCAGCCCGGCCAGGCTGGCCTCCCGGGCGATGCCCGCACCGGTGATACCACCGCCGATCACGATCAGGTCAAACGTTTCCTGCTCCAGTTGCGCCCGCCAATGGGAGCGCGGGTGTCCCATCCATCCGCTCTGCTGTGCCATCTCGTCTCTCCTCCTATAGAAAAAGGGAACACCGTACCTGCGACCATGAGACATGGCGCGAGATACCGGTAGCTCCCTTGTGTCTTTGCTACATCTGGTCAGCACTTGTTGTATGTAAGTATAGCACAAAAAGGTTGTCTGCTGAACTGAATTTTTTGATTGTAACAAATTTTGAAAATGGAATGAATCTGGATTATAATGGGAGTTGGTTTCGACCACGCCGGGCAAGTTGAGTGGATCGAAGAATACGGGAAGAACGGCAAAGTGATCAAGCCGACTAGATATAGGAGGGACGGTTCTTGCGACTCAAACCGGCATATGCGGAAAACATCATTGTAGGTACCGTGTACAAAGGAAGTTGGCAATGGTATGTGACGGATCAGGATCTATGGTTTATGGACCTAGTCAAATATGAGGATGCATTTGCGGCAAAAGGATACGAAACAAGCAATAGTGACTTCTCCGAACGATTTGGCATCGGCGTGCTAGATCAGGAAACGGCCGCTATCTTTTTTGAGCAGATTAAAGAGTATCGGGTTGATGCACAGGAATTGTCGAACATGTTGTTGCTTGAGGAATACGAGGGTATCCTCGATATGCAGCCCGCTTTGTATGTGAACTTTGATGAGAAAGAATTGATATCGCTCTACCCGGAACCTGCTTCTTATGAAGTGTTCGTTCCTTTTGACTGGTCTGGATCGTATGCGGATTTTACTGTGAAGATCCCGGAAGGCAAACGTTATTGGATCGTGAATGGCGAAAATGTATTGGCCAATGATTCAGAAGTAATGGACCTCAAGGTGAAAAATGATGATTTCGCCGTTTATCAAAGGGGAGGAATACGAGTTTATTGACCAGACTTCTTACATCCTGCTCATTTCAGAGGAATCCAAATCAGTTGGAAAAGGATTTAAACCGGAAGACGCCATATACACACTTCAGGTGCAACGGAGTGAATTGGACACCGCCTATCATTGCTCGACATACGCGCGATACAAAGATATCGAATGTTTGATCACCGATTGCAAAAATGGTCAAGTCAAACTGCTGTACACGTACAGTTATCGGAAAGCAGAAGAGCACGGCTTTACTGAGGTTGATCGTTCCGTTTATGTCAAATCAGTCTCTCTGTCGGAAATTGAGGAGGCTTGGTATCAATACGATCCGACAATGGGCTTTGTGATTCCGGATGAGGAAAGGGTCAAAACGATAAAAATGTAAAATGTTAGATAAATAGTATTGGGTTGTTTCCTAGTTTTCCAAGGGAGTGGTTCTACGTGGGCGGTAGGGTAAAGTTGGTGTCGATCAGACGAGGGGAGTATGTGATCTATCGAGGCAAGGAGTATTCATCTGGCTCGTTGCCGGGAGGTCATGTCGTCATTTTTTCAACGGACGAGGCAGACTTGGAGAACGGCTTTCAGAAACACAAGTCGGATCAGATCTTCAAAATGGTCTCACCGCAGGATCTGGAGTCGGCATACACGGTTACCACCAAAGGATTCTATCAAGACGTTGAATGCAGCATCCTAGATGTACAGGGCGATGAAGTGTTGCTTCAGTTTTACGATAACTATCTGATTGCGGAAAAATTGGGCTTTACCGCAATCGAGCCGACGATCTTTGAGAAGCGTGTTGAGAAGGCATCTATACAAAAAGTTTGGGAGGAACGGACGCCGATGAAGGGGTTTGATTTACAGGAGAACGAGCGCAAAGTGTGGATCGTTGAAGGGACATAAGTCGATGAATTTCAAAGTGAAAAATGACTTTTTCGTTGTCTTTCAAGGAGTGGAGTATACGTTTGTAGATCGCGAGTCTCATCTTCTGCTCGTCTCGAAAGATCCCCATGATCTAGCTAACGGGTTTGAAGCATATAACGAGACAAAGTACATCCGGCAAGTGCAAGTCTCTGAACTGGATGCGGCCTATCATTGCACCACTCATGCACGGTACAAAGAAATCATCTGCTCTGTTACGAGTTTTGAGAACGGGCAGATTGAACTGTACTACGTCCTCGATTACGAAAAGGCAAAATCGCACGATTTTACTCATGAAGACCGCAACGAATATGTGAAAAAAGTATCTCTTTCTGAGGTGGAATCGATCTGGTATCGGTATGACCCGATGTTCAACTTTGAGATCCCGGACGAACAGCGCATCCAAAAGATCGAGTTGTAATTCAATAGACAAAGAAGCGCGGGTACAAGGATGCTCTGAAAGGAAATTTGTTGCACCGAAGGAAAGGGGGATCAATCATGAATGAGATCCCGGTGAAGCACGATAAATCAAATCGATGAGGCTTGGTATGAGTTTGAACCGCTCATGGGATTCGAACTGGTACCGGGACAACATAAGCAAATCATCCACCTATAAAAAAACAGCCACCCCCACCGGGTGGCTGTTTTTCGATATGGTTCACTGTCTGGAACGACGATGAGTTACGATCTCGGTTTTTGGTCGTCTTGGTGTTTCCCGAAGCGCGGAAGGAACGTGCTCAGTCGCGGTGAAACCACGGCGGCGTTGGTGGACGACGGCGCCGACTGTCTGAGGATGTTACGCAAAAGCAGGCCAACCCCGACAAAAATGATTCCCATGAAGAACAACTCCGCAAGAAACATCCCTATACTGCCCAAAATATGTTCACCTCTTGTGTGTGTACGAATCTAACTATAGAGTACTCCATTCCGCGTGAAAATAAAATGGGGATTTTGTGCAATTTTTAAAAAATGTGTCGGAAGTTACAGGTGAAGCTTGGAGAGCGCTGTTTTTTTATGCGGGAAGGATAGGTATAATAGGAAAAAGGTCTGAAAGAAGGAGCGGAATCCCATGCGCATACATGAGATCGGCGAGTTTGGCCTGATCGACCGGCTGACACAGCGCTTGCAGCCGCCCGACACGAGTGTCATCGTCGGCATCGGGGACGATGCGGCAGTTACAGCGTATGCACCGGGCCATCACGTCGTGACGACGACAGACATGCTGGTCGAAGGCGTGCATTTTCGCACCGATACGATCGACGACCGCTCGCTCGGCTACAAATCGCTCGCCGTGTCGATCAGCGACATCGCCGCGATGGGCGGACGACCCCGCCATGCGGTGATCTCGCTGGCCCTGCCGGTCGCCATCGATGTGGAGCGGCTGGAGGCCCTCTACGAAGGCGTCCGAGATGTCTGCGTCGCCTATGACACGCACGTGATCGGCGGCGATGTGGTGAAAACGGACGGGCCGTTTGTGATCTCGGTGACGTTGCTCGGCGAGGTGGAGACGGGTCGCGCGTTGCTGCGTTCGACCGCGCGGCCGGGGGATCTGGTGTTTGTCACGGGTACGGTCGGCGGGTCGGCGGCAGGACTCGACTATATCGAGCACGGCAAAGGACTGGATGTGTCGCCCGACACATCCGATCACCTGCTGCGCTGCCACCAACGGCCGGAGCCGCAGGTGCGGGCCGGGCGGTGGCTGCTGGCGTCGGGAGGCTGCACGTCGGCAAACGATGTGTCGGACGGCCTCGCCAGCGAGCTGAACGAGATCGCCAAGATGAGCGGCGTGCGGCTGGTCGTGCAGGCCGAACAGATCCCGATGCACCACGCGGCGGTGAGCTATGCGAAACAGCGCGGGCGAGATCCGCTTGATTGGGCGTTGTTTGGCGGGGAAGACTACCAGTTGGTCGGCACGCTCGATCCGGCCAAGGCGGGAGATGTACAGAATTTATTTGCCAAAGAAGGTCTGCCGCTCACGATCATCGGTCGGGTGGTCGAGGGACGCGGCGTGACGCTTGCGGCACCGGACGGCGGCGAGCGGGAGATCTCGCCGAAGGGATATAATCATTTTGCGGAGTGAACTCATGACAACATACGAGACGACGACGGTAGACGAGACGCAGGCGGTGGCTCAGGCGCTCGGAAAATTGGTCCAGCCAGGCGACGTGATCTGTCTCGCCGGGGATCTCGGCGCGGGCAAGACGACGTTTACGCAGGGGCTGGCAAAGGGACTTGGCATCGAGGAACCGGTGTCGAGCCCGACGTTTACCATTATCAAGGAATATGACGACGGCCGCGTGCCGCTCTATCATATGGACATCTACCGCCTGGCAGAGGCGGCGGTACAGGAAGACCTCGGGTACGAGGATTATTTTTACGGCGCGGGTGTGAGTGTGATCGAGTGGTCGGAGTATCTGGCAGAGCTGCTGCCGGAAGACCGCCTCGTGATCACGATCCGCAACCGCGAGGACGGCGGGCGCACGCTGACGTTTGCGTCGACCGGACCCGTTGCGGCAGCCCGGCTAAAGGAGTTGAGTGAATCGTGCCCTACCTCGCACTAGATACGTCCACACAATCGCTGTCTGTCGCGGTCGGCGACGGAGAGCCGGGCCGGCCGGTGCGCTTGCTCGGTGAAGCGACGACGATGCTATCACGCAATCATTCGGTGAAGATGATGCCGCTGTTGGAGGGTCTGCTGGACAATCTCGACCTGCAGCCGGAACAGCTCAAAGGGCTGGTTATCGGCCGCGGTCCCGGCTCGTATACCGGGGTGCGGATCGCGGTAACCGCGGCGAAGGCGCTCGCCTATGCGCTGAACATCCCGCTGATCGGCGTGTCGTCGCTGGACGGCATGGCGCGCGCTGGTCAGGTGACCGACGCGCTGGTCGTGCCGATGATCGATGCCAGACGTCGGCAGGCGTACACGGCGTTTTATGAGCAGACGGCCGGGCAGTTTTTGAAAATCGCGGACGACCGACTGACGACGCTCGATGAGATCATCAAGCAGATCAACTCGCGGATGATCGTGCGCCGCCTCGACAAGAAGCCGGCGCAGGTGCTCCTGCTCGGCGACGCCGCTCATCTGCATCGGGCGGAGTTGGAGGAAAAGCTCGGGGAGAAAGCGCGGTTTGTCACGCCGACGCAGGACTTCGTGCGGGCCGCTCATCTGTTGGAAGTCGGTGTGCCGCTCCTTCTGGCGGGCGAGTCGCACGACGTGGAGACGTTTGCCCCGGAGTATCTGCAACTGGTGGAAGCGGAAGTGAAATGGCTCGCCAAGCAAGCGGAAGCCCAAGGGGGCGCCGTCACATGATCGAAACCCTGCATACGCGAAACATGACGCTGAGCGATCTCGACCGCGTGATGGAGATCGAGCTGAAGTCGTTTACGGTACCGTGGTCGCGGGATGCGTATCTGATGGAACTGACGCAGAACCATTTTGCGAAATATCTCGTCGCCGAGGTGGGGGACGAGGTGGTCGGCTATGCCGGGATGTGGGTGATCATCGACGAAGGGCACATCACCAACATTGCCATCGACCCGAGCCAGCGCGGCAAAAAGCTCGGCGAGGAATTGATGCGCCGGATGATGGCGCTCGCCATCGCGCACGGAGCGGAGCGAATGACGCTGGAGGTGCGGGTGTCCAATCTGCCGGCGATCCGACTCTATGAAAAAATGGGATTTGTCTCGCACGGCATTCGCAAAGGCTATTATACGGACAACAACGAAGACGCCATGATCATGTGGGTGGAGCTGCCTGCGCTGGGCGGGGCTTCGGGATTGGAGTAAGAGAGCATGGGGTACAGACAGCGAGTGCTGGCAAAATACGAGCGGGATCGGCAAGGCACGAGACCGGTGACGATCCTCGGCATCGAGACGAGCTGCGATGAGACGTCGGCGGCGGTGATCCGTGGCGGCAAGGAGATCCTCTCCAACGTGATCTCGTCGCAGATCGAGATCCACAAGCGCTTTGGCGGTGTCGTGCCGGAAGTGGCGTCGCGCCGCCATGTGGAAAACGTCAACGGCGTGGTCGACGAAGCGTTGAAACAGGCGGGCGTGACGCTCGATGACATCGACGCGATCGGCGTCACCTACGGGCCGGGCCTCGTCGGGGCTCTGCTGGTCGGTGTGGCGTGGGCGAAGGCGCTGAGCTATGCCAAGGGGATTCCGCTGATCGGGGTGCAGCATATCGCCGGGCACATCTATGCCAATTTTCTCTCCGGCGGCGGCGAACCGCCGTTGATCGCGCTGGTCGTGTCGGGCGGGCACACGGAGATCGTGTACATGCCCGCGCACGGCGTGTTCGAGTTTCTCGGTCGCACCCGCGATGACGCGGCGGGGGAAGCGTACGACAAAGTGGCCCGCGCGATGGGGCTCGACTACCCGGGCGGCCCGCAGATCGACCGGATGGCGCAGTCGGGCAACCCGGAGGCGTTCCAGTTCCCGCGGGCGTGGATCGATGACGAGTCGATGGACTTTTCGTTCTCCGGTCTCAAATCGGCGGTGCTCAACGCCCTGCACAACGCGGAGCAGCGAGGCGAAGAGGTCAACAAAGAAGACGTGGCCGCTTCGTTCCAAGCGGCGGTCGTCGACGTGCTGGTGGAAAAGACGGTCCGTGCCGTGAAGCAGACGGGCGTGCAAAACGTCGTCGTCGCAGGCGGAGTCGCAGCCAACAAAGGGCTGCGTGCCCGGTTGACGGAGCGGGCGGCCAAAGAAGGATTTGGCGTGCATTTCCCGACCCTCGACCTGTGCACCGACAACGCGGCGATGATCGCAGCGGCCGCGTTTCCGATGTATGAATACGGACGGTTCCACGACTTGGACCTGAACGCAATCGCGAGTTTGAGTCTGACAAAGTGGAAGGATACGCCGACGATTTGAGTCAAAGGCGAACAACGAACACACAAAAAAGAGCCCCTTCGTGAGAAGGTGCTCTTTTTTGCGTTGCCGGAGCAAGTCCGGTCTTAGTAGCCCCACCAGTAGACGTGCATACCTTGCGCGTACTGGGTCGCCAGTTGTTGGCGGAAGGTGGTGGTGCCGAGCTTGGAAGCGTCGGTCGGGTTGGAGATGAAGCCGGTTTCGCCGAGGGATGCCGGCATGTTGGTGTACTTCAGGACGTAGAACTCAGCGGTCTTGACGCCACGCAGGGTGGTGTAGGACGCTTTGAGTTTGTTGTAGATGTTGGTCGCCAGGCTGGAGCCGCTGGTGGAACCCGGGTAGTAGTAGGTTTCCAGACCGTTCGGCGTGGAGGTGCTGTAGGAGTTGATGTGCTGGGACACGAAGAAGTTCGCGCCTTTGCTGTTTGCGAAGGAGGTGCGCGCGTCCAGCGACATGGTCACGTCGGAGGTGCGGGTTTGGTACACGGTAGCCGGGTAGTTGGCACGGATGTACGCAGTGGTGCGGTTTGCGATGTCGAGGGTCAGGTTTTTCTCATACAGACCGTTGCCCACAGCGCCGGAGTCGGTGCCGCCATGACCCGGGTCGATAACGATGATCGGGTTTGCGACTTCGATGCCGATCGAGTTCGTCTTTTCGTTCAGAGCTTTCAGGTTGGCATCGTAGTTTGCCGGTGCCGGTGCTTCGGTCGCCATAGCTTCCGGAGCGATGTCGGTGGTGGTGCCGGTCGGCTTCGCAGCCAGAGCCGGGGTGGTCAGCATTGCTGCGCCGACGAGGGTTGCAACCAAAGTTTTGGTCATTTTCACAGATAATCTCTCCCTTTGTTTGAATAATGCCACAAGTCATAAATGGTACGGAAACATCAATGACAAGTGGTTGATAACCATATGATAATACTATTTTATGAAGATTTCAATTACGTATTTGTTTATTTCACAATAAAATTGATCGGATGACCGGATGATTGATTAGTACCCCCACCAGTAGGTGTGCATGCCTTGGGCGTATTGCACCGCCAACTGTTGACGGAACGTGTCTTTGGCGAGGTTGCCGGCATCGGTTCCGTTCGAGATAAAACCGGTCTCGCCGAGCATCGACGTCATGTTGGTGTACTTCAAGACGTAGAATTCGGCCGTTTTGACGCCGCGATGGACGGAGAACGAGGGCTTGAGTTTGTCGTAGATGCGGGTCGCCAGCGAGATGCTGTCAGCCGCGCCCGGGTAGCCGTACGTTTCCAATCCGCTGGCTGCGCTGGTGGAGTACGAGTTGATGTGCATGGAGACGAACAGGTCCGCATATTGCGCGTTGGCAAACGAAGTGCGCTCGTTCAGCGATTTGTAGACGTCCGTCTCGCGGGTCATATAGACCCACATCGGGTAGTTGGCCCAGATGTAGGCGCGAGTGCGCAGTGCGATGTCGAGGGTGATGTCTTTTTCTTGCAGGCTGTAACCGACCGCGCCCGGATCGGAGCCGCCGTGTCCCGGATCAAGCACGGCGACAGGATTGCCGTTTTTGATCTCGAGGGAGGAGCGGGCCGATTTGGCGGCAGCGTCGTAGTTGGACGGGGGTTGTTCGGCGGTGGAGAGCGCTTCTGGCGCGATCTCTGGTTGTTTTTGCGGGTTGGCCGCCATCGCGGGGGCCGTGAACAGGGTGGTGAGCGCCAGGGTTGCGAGCAGGGTGGTTTTGAGTGTCATGGTGTCATCTCTCCTTGAGTGTGTTAAGAAATATTTGTGTATTGTGAAGATTAGGAAAACAGAAGGCGAATATTTTGCGGCAGATCGGTCCAGAAAGCTTCGAAGGGTTTGCGTTTGAGATTTTCCGGATCGACGTAGTAGTTGAGCTCATCTTTGTGTTGATCCAGATAGCTGCGGTAGAGGGCGGTGGTTTTTTCGTTGGTCAGGATCTGGAGGATCTTTTGGCGCGACTCTTCGAAGGTGAACTGCTTGGGCTCTGTGATCTCGTTGACCATGAACCAGAACGTCCACTCGCCTTCTTCAATCGGGCCGACGACCTGATGCAGGCCGGTCTTGTACACCTCTTTGGCAACGTTTGCGGTGGTGTGGCTGGCGAGATGGTCGATGCCGACCAGTTCATGCCAAGCGCCGACGCGAGATTTTTCCTCGCTGTTGTACTGACTGACCAGCGTCGGGAAGTCTTCTTTGGAGACATTTTGCATGACATTTTTCAGTAAGATGTCGTCCGATTTGGCACGGAGGTAGTAGATGGAGCGAAATTCAGGCGCGTAGAAAAGCGTCGTTTTGTTGTCCTCGTAATACTGACGGATCTCCGGCTCGGTGACCGTCACGTCTTTGGTAACCTGTGTTTTCAGTTGGAAGGAGGTCATGGCGCGACGGTAGTTGTTTTTGATCTGGTCGATGGTCAGGCCGGTCTGTTTGGCGGCTTCTGCCTGTGCTTCCGGGGTGGTGCCGAGCTGTTCCAACTGTTTTTCCACAAGCGATTCGTCAGCTGTAACGCCGATTCGCTTGGCTTGGGCGAGCACGAGTTCTTCTTTGCTGCGCTGATCGAGCATGTCCATCTCTTCGGCCGGCGTGTAGTTGGGCATGCCGTTCATCACGATCGGCCGCAGAACGGCCCAGTCATCGGTGCGGACGACTTGGTCGCCGACGGAGAACAGGAGCGGTTGATACGAGGTCGCCGCATATGCGACCGTGCCGCCGCCGCCGAGTACGAGCACGGCGAGGGTGGCGAGGAGAGCTTTTTTTGGCTTGTTCATGAGTTGATCACCGTGTTTCTAGAAGTTTATATAAATAATGATAGATGATAGTTAGTGAAGAATCAATTGGATTCGGCAGGACTTTATGCCTTTTTTCAGAGAATTTTTAAAAGGAGAGCGGAGAGGCTTTTTTTGAGGTTATCAACAGGGTTATAAACAGTTTGGAAAAGTTATGCACAAGGGTCTGTGAATAACGTGGAAACCTGTTGAAAACAACGCTTTTTTCTCTCGACAAAATTCCACAGTCCATTATGTAAAGTGTCGGCGGAGATTGGGGATAACCATGTTAATTTGTAGATTTCTGTAGAGAAATCAGCATTTTACCCTGTGGATATGTATGTGGATAGTGTGGATGAATTGAATTTTTGTTTGTGCGAGTCGATTTATTTATGTGTCTGATTTTGATGGATCAAGTCGAATCGATGAAAGGACATAAAAAAAGCGACCGCCGGGGTCGCTCGTTTAGTAGACGTTGTCGTCGGGGCCGGCCATGCCCGCTTGGGGGCGGGTGCCGGCTTCCCACATTTCGGTGGGTTGGGCGGTTTGGTGCTCGCCGTTTTTGTCGTCGAAGGCGGGTTTGTTGAGGTTGCCGGATTGGACGGCTTCCATCAGCAGTTGGTTGTTTTTGACGATGATGTCGGCGATGGCGAGGCCGAGTTTGACGCCGTTGGTGACTTGGCCGTTGATCACGCCGCTGCTGGCGAGGATCTCTTCGATCTCGCGTTCGGAGAGGCCGGGGTTGAGCGGCTTTTGGTTTTGTTGACCGTTCCGGTTCATGAGGGAACGCCTCCTTTTCCTGCCTATTTTTCCGCATCGAGGGCAAGATGATGCATCGGTCGGGACATTTGGGCATGCTGATTGGCAAAAGGAGGTGTTCGGATGCGGGGTGTGATTTGTTTCTTGCTCTGCGGGTTGCTGGCAGGTGTTTTCGGCAGCGTCGAGGTCGCACAGGCGAAGGAGTCGCGGCAGGCGATCGTCGTGCTGGTGAATCGGGTCGGCACGGAGGAATTGGCACAACTCCCGGCGTGGCAGCGGTTGGCGCAGGGGGGCGCTGCCGGGTGGATGAACGGGAGCACAGGCGAATCGCGCAGAAAAGAGGCGGCGTACGCGACGCTGGCGATGGGCGTGCCAGGAGAGCTAAAGGCGACGCTCGATGTGCAAAACTCGTGGGAGCGGGCGGCGGACGGATCGGCGGCAGAGCGGTATGAGCGATGGATGGGCGTGCCCTCGCAGGGCGAGGTGCTGGTGCTGTCGATGGCCGAGTTGAACCGCAGCCGCAGCCAGCGCGAGTTTTCCGGGCAGTTCGGCGGCGCGGGCGATGCGCTGCGGACGGCGGGGCTGTCGGCGGCGGTGTTTGGCAACGGGGACCGGGCGCCTGTGCAATGGCGACCTGCCGCGTTGTTGACGGCAGACCGGCTCGGGAGCACGGCGTACGGCGATGTCAGCAACCGGATGCTGGTCGCTGCCACTGAGCGGCCGTACGGGGTGCGCACCGACTATGAGGCGATGTGGAGCGGGTATCAGCGGGTGAAAGGCGACGCGTCGCTGGTGGTGTTTGATCTGGGCGACCTCGGGCGGCTCGCGGCGTATCGGGAGTCTTTGACGGAGGAGCGCTACGGGGCGTTGAAGAGGCAGGTGCTGGCGGAGACCGATCAGTTTCTCACCCGCGTGCAGGCGGAGTCCGGGCCGAGTCGGCTGGTGGTGTTCGTGTCGCCGCAGGTGTCGAAGGAGGCGAGGGCGCGCGGGGAACTGCTGGCCCCGCTCGCAGTCGCGGGCGGGGGCTGGCAAGCGGGGAAAGTGCTGACATCGGCGACGACACGACGGGCGGGCATCGTGGCCAATCTGGACGTGATGCCGACGGTGTTGCACTTTCTCGGAGCGCAGATCCCTCGTGAGATGATCGGGTATCCGCTGCGGCAGACCGAGGAGATCGCGCAGGGGCAACTGCCTGACCTGCTCCGGGTGACGGTGTGGAACTACACGAATCGTGCGGCGGTGCTGACCGGTGTCGGCGTGCTCGCAGCGTTGGCACTGTGGGGGGCGGTGTCCCAGTCGTGGCCGAGTGTGGCGGTCCGTCTGCCGGTTGTGAAAGGGTTGCTCTGGGCGACGCTCTCGATGCCGCTCTGTTTGTATCTGCTCCCGCTGTTGCGGCCGGAGAGTCTGTGGGATGTGGCGGGAGGCGTGCTGACGGTGTGGTTGCTCGTGATCGCGGCGCCGTTTCGCTGGCTGTGCAAGAGCATCCCGGTGCGTCTGCTCTGGCTGACGGGGTGGACGCTTTGCGCGGTGGTCGCCGATGTGTGGGCGGGCGGGACGCTGGCGAAGGCAAGTCTGCTCAGCTACGATCCCATCGTCGGGGCCCGGTACTACGGAGTCGGCAATGAGTACATGGGTGTGCTGGTCGCCGCGGGCGTCTTGCTGTATGCGGCCGCGTTGCAGATCGGGGTGAACAGGCGGCGGGCGGAGATCGCGTTTCTGATCGGGAGCCTGCTGTTGACGCTGTTCTTTGCGTCGCCGGAGCTCGGCACAAATACGGGAGGGGCCCTGACGGCGGCCGGCACGGCGTCGCTGGCGTACGCCCTGCAGCGCGGCTGGTCATGGCGGCAGTCGGTGGGCAAGATGCTGTGGGGGCTCGGCGTGGCGTTGGCCTCGCTGTGGGCGCTGAACGTCATGGGAGGCGGTCACGCGCCGTCGCACATCGCGGCCGCGACGCATCAGGTGATCAACGGCGGCGGGGACGAGGTGCTGCGCATCCTCGCCCGCAAGACCGACATGGTGCGGCGGTTGTTCACGGCGACGATCTGGCCAACGGTGCTGCTGGTCTTGATCGCGGGGTTTGCGTGGCGGCTGTTTCTCCCGAGCGCACGCGAGACGCGGTGGAAGGGGCCGTATGCTCCGTTTATGCGCACATTCGCCGCGCTGCTGGGCGGGGCGGGTATCGGCCTTGTGACCAACGATTCGGGGATCGTGGTGGCGGCGTTGATGTTTCTGTACACGGCGTTTCCCGGGCTTTTGCTGTGGCTGGACAGCGGGGCCCATCGGTCGATGGGGGCTTGGAGACAGAGTGCATAAAGATGTATAAAGTGAATAAAAATACAGGCGCGTTTCTCGGAAGGAGACTCCGGGAGACGCGCCTGTTTGTCTTTATTTGGAGAGGGTCAAGACGTTCTGTGCCGGTTCCAACTCCGGCTTGCCAAAGAGATAGCCTTGGAACAGCTCATAGCCCGCCTTCGAGAGCCAAGCCCAGTCACGCTCCGTCTCCACGCCTTCTGCGAGGGTGCGGGAGCCGACGGTGCGCGCTGCTTCCAGCAGGGCGATGGCGACCTGCTGTTTGTCCGGGTCGTCGGCGACGCCTTGGACGTAGTGCATGTCCAACTTGACGAAGTCCGGCTTGAGACGAATCACGTTTTCCACGGTGGAGTATCCGCTGCCCACATCGTCGAGGGCGTAGCGGAAGCCGTGTTTGCGGTAGAAGAGCAGGATATTTTCCAGGTGGTCGAGGTCTTTGATCTCCTCCGTCTCGACCACTTCAAAGACGATCTGGTGCGGGTCGGCACCCGATGCCCACGCCTTGGCCAGCGTGCTCTGCAGGCAGTGCTCGGGCGTGTAGATCGCCGTCGGGATGAAGTTGACGAAGACGAGTCGGTCCCCGACTCGCGATGCGTTGCGCACCGCTTGAAGGCGGCAGACGCGGTCGAGCGCAAACAGACGGCCGCGTGTGCGGGCTGCGTCGAACATTTTGTAAGGCGGGATCAGGGTGCCGTCCTCGTCGAGGGCGCGGGAGAGAAACTCGTACGCCTCGATCTGCACCTGTTCGCCGTAGCCGGACACGATCGGCTGGTAGACGGTGCGGACGCGTTCCTCGGCGATCACGTCGTCGATCCAGTGCGCCGCTTGGTGCGCGCGCAGGTCTGCGAGCGGGAACCAAGCCTCGGCAGCGGTCGGCAGCGATGTCTTGTCCGGCGCGGGTGCAGCGGTGATCTGCGCGGCGTCCATGTGTGCGGTAAAATAGTCAAGCATGTCGGGCACGGCGTGCGTCGCCGCCCAGACGATGTCGGTCTCTATGCGGTGAACGGGAGAGAACTTGTCCCCCGTGAGCCATTCGTTCAGGGCTTGCAGATTCGCTTCCCCGGCGAATCGCAGAAAATAGCCGTCGGCCGCCGTCTGGCAGGCCTGGCATTGCTCGTTTGGAGCGTTCAATCTGTTCCCACCTTCCCCATCAATTCCCTTACAAAACTATTCGTGAAAACTTTCGGTCATTCCTTTGAATTTCCTACAGATTACCAGGGAAATAATCTTGCAAAATCCGACAAGGAACGTGCGAATCCTGTCACATTTGGTACCTGCCGGATCGGGTATACTAACACAGGGAAAACTTGCACAGGGAAGACAGAAGGAGGAGCTAGTGATGCAATCTGTGGATACACAACGGCTGACGAGCGTGCGCGACCGCTTGCTCGGGCACCCGATTTACAAAGAGTTGAACACGCCGGAGAAGGTGCGCGTTTTTATGAAGCACCACGTCTTCGCCGTTTGGGATTTTATGAGTCTGTTAAAGCGGCTGCAACAACTGCTGACCGTGACGACCGTGCCGTGGATGCCGGGCAAAGAGACCCGGTATGCCCGGTTTATCAATGAGATTGTGCTCGGTGAGGAGACCGACGAAGACGGCGAAGGCGGGTACATCTCCCACTTCGATCTGTATCTGCAAGCGATGGAGCAATGCGGGGCGGATACCGAGCCGGTCAAGGAGTTCCTCGCTGCGCTGGAGCAGGGGGCGAGCGTGGAGCACGCGCTGGAGAAAGCGGGGATGCCGGAGTCGGTGCATCAGTTCGTTTCGTTCACGATGGACATCGCGATGAACGGTAAACCGCATGAAGTGGCGGCTGCGTTCTTCTTTGGGCGGGAGGACATCATCCCGGACATGTTTGGACACCTCGTGGGCGAGATCGAGCAGCGAGGCGGCGAAGTGGATCGGCTCGTGTATTATTTGAAGCGGCACATCGAGTTGGACGGCGATTCGCACGGACCGCTGGCCGAGCAGTTGCTCGACCACCTCTGCGGCGGCGACCCGCAGAAGATCGCAGAAGCGGAGCGGACGGCGGAGGAGTGTCTGGAGAAGCGAATTGAACTGTGGGGCGGGGTGTTGGGGGAGGTGGAAGGAAGGTAGGAGTATAAAGAATTATGGGATATTTTATCTGTGTTCATGACGAAACTCGAAGAGAAGAAAACATTTCTTGAGATGAAGGATTGGAAAGAGAGAATCTTTAACAAATTGCGAAACGCATCGTAGTACAATTGCTGGGTTGGATTCCGACACTGGGGCACGTTGATAGCTTCTTGATTCGTGTGTTAGAATAAACGTATAAATGTGGTGTACAATAAAAAGAAGACTGCAGGTGCTGGACACACCTACAGTCGACTGGCACAACTGATACCCAACAAGGGTGTCGGCTCATACGGAAAAGGAAGTAGACCTCTAAGCCGCGAAGCTCAAGGGAGGTCTACTTCTTTTTTATCAGGTTTAGTATGCCGATGATCACGTTCAGCAAACCAATAATGATCGCAGCCACAAGTGTTCCGAAAGCAATCATAACAGTGAGCATTTGAAAATCAGTCATACCGATCTCACCCCCTTTCACGAGGGGATGAGCCGACCGCCCTTGAGGAGCCTATTCAATTGTGTTATTCGTATTCTACCATAGTGAAAAGAAACAAGGAACAGTTGTTCTTTATGCTTTAAAAGGTGTGTTGGGATGGCTTTGGAAATGCTTTTTGAAAACTAGATCTACTTCCTATAGGCTTTCCCGTCGCGGAAGCTTTTTTATTAATAAGGAGAGGGGGCGTATGATCAATGACCTTGAATGAAGCATGGATGCAAAATGACGCAAAATTCGATGGTGTCTTTTACACGTGTGTGAAGACGACGAATATCTATTGTCGGCCGTCTTGCCGGGCGAAGAGGCCAGACTTGAAGAATGTGGTCTATGTGCGGTCCAGACGAGAGGCGGAGCGGGCGGGATATCGTGCTTGCAAGGTGTGTTTTCCGCAGATGCCGGAGGAACGGTGGACGTATGAGAAAGGCACGATGCGGCTCTCGGTGGAGGGGGAGTTTTCTTTATCGGAAGCGTTGATGTATTTGACGAGGTCGTCGGAGGAATGTCTGCACCGAGTCGTGGGGGACACGCTGTTGAAGTTGTTGGAGATCGACGGAGAGCGGGTGTTGATCGAGGTCGGGAGCAAGCCGGACGCCGACGGTGAAACGGTTGAAATTCGCTTTCGAAACGGCATTCCAAAAGAGTCGATTCGCATGGCGGCGGCTCATTATGTGTGGGAGTGGCTCGATCTGGAGCGGGATTTGGCGCCTTTTTATCGGATGGCGGGGGATGATCCGTTGTTGAAAAAAGTGGTCGACGCGCATCGCGGACTTCGAATCGTGCGGATTCCCGATTTATTTGAAGCGTTATGTTGGGCGGTGATCGGGCAGCAGATCAATCTGGTCTTTGCCTATACGCTGAAAAAGCGGCTCGTCGAGAGGTACGGTGAGCGGATGGAGTGGGAAGGCGAGACCTATTGGCTGTTCCCGGTGCCGGAGCGGATCGCGGAGCTGACGATGGACGAACTGAGAGCGTTGCAGTTCACCGGGAAAAAGGCGGAGTATCTCATCGAGGTCGCCCGGCAGATCGCAACGAAGAGCCTGACCAAAGAGGGGCTGCTGGCTCTCTCCGGCTCGGAAGCTGAACAGGCGATGTTGAAGATCCGGGGCATCGGGCCGTGGACGGCGAGCTATGTGGCGATGCGGTGCTTGGGAGATGCGTCGGCTTTTCCGGTCGGGGATGCGGGACTGCAAAATGCGATCAAAAAGCAACTCGGCATGGACCGAAAACCGACAAGAGAAGAGATGATGTCGCTCGCACAGGGCTGGGAAGGGTGGCAAGCCTACGCGACGTTTTACTTGTGGAGAAGTCTGGCTGAAGGGAATTGATACTTTGTCTGGAATTCGGGTCGCGGTGGGCGATGCTGCCGGGCAGTCGGTCTGTTTTTACTTGCTGGCTGGACATTGTCAGAATTGGATATTCTATACGTATCTGGGGTCGCAGAGGCGTTGTCGGTCGGTGGAGTTTCCCTGATCGCGCTTTTTTTGTATGATAGAAGGAATAACTGGACTCATTATGATGTCGAAAGGTGTGTCTTATGGGAAACACAACAAACTCTTCCGACTTTATTCGGGAGATCATCAAAGAGGATCTGGCAGCCGGCCGGGTCAATCAAGTCGTGACCCGATTCCCGCCGGAGCCGAACGGGTATTTACATATTGGTCATGCCAAATCGATCTGCATCAACTTTGAGATCGCCAAGGATTTTAACGGCAAAACCAACCTTCGCTTTGACGACACGAATCCGCTCAAGGAAGATGTCGAGTACGTCAACGCGATCAAAGAGGATGTCGCATGGCTCGGCTTTGAATGGAACGGACTGTTCTTTGCTTCCGATTATTTCGAGGAGATGTATGATCGTGCGGTGCTGCTGATCAAAAAGGGGCTCGCGTTTGTCGACGATCTGTCCGCCGAGGAGATCCGTCAAACCCGCGGCTCCCTGACCGAACCGGGCCAAAACTCGCCGTTCCGGGACCGCTCGGTCGAGGAGAACCTCGATCTGTTTGACCGCATGCGCAAAGGCGAGTTTAAAGACGGCGAAAAAGTCCTGCGCGCGAAGATCGACATGGCGTCCCCGAACATCAACCTGCGCGACCCGGTCATCTACCGCATCTCGCATGCGACGCATCACAACACGGGCGACAAATGGTGCATCTACCCGATGTACGCGTACGCACACCCGCTGGAAGACGCGATCGAGGGGGTCTCCCATTCGCTGTGCACGCTGGAGTTCAAGGATCAGCGTCCGCTGTACGACTGGGTGATCCGCGAGTGCGAGATGCCGCATGTGTCGCATCAGTATGAATTTGGCCGACTGAGCCTGACCGATACGATCATGAGCAAGCGCTATCTGAAGAAACTGGTCGACGAGAAAGTGGTCGACGGCTGGGACGACCCGCGCATGCCGACGATCTCCGGTCTACGTCGTCGCGGCTTTACTCCGGAGGCGATCCGGGCGTTTGTGCGTGAACTGGGCGTGACGGTCGGCGGCGGCGATGTGGATTACCGCCAGCTCGAACACTTCATCCGCGAAGACCTCAAGCTCAAGGCCCCGCGCACGATGGGTGTGGTTCGTCCGCTGAAAGTGGTGATCACCAACTACCCGGAGGACCAAGTGGAGATGCTCGACGCGGAAGTCAATGCGGAAGTGCCGGAGATGGGCATGAAGCAAATCCCGTTCTCGCGGGAACTGTATATCGAGCAGGACGACTTTATGGAAGAGCCGCCTGCGAAGTACCACCGTCTGTATCCGGGCAATGAAGTGCGTCTGAAGCATGCGTACTTCATCAAATGCAACGATGTGGTGAAGGACGAAAACGGCAACGTTGTGGAACTGCACTGCACCTACGACTCGGAGACGAAGAGCGGCAGCGGCTTTACCGGCCGCAAAGTCAAAGGCACGATCCACTGGGTCGATGCCAAGAGCGCGGTCCCGGCCGAGTACCGCCTGTACGACAGCCTGCTGACCGGCGAACCGGCGGACGGCGACCTGATCGACCGGATCAACCCGAACTCGCTGGAAGTCGTGCACGGATACGTGGCAGCAGACCTGAAAGACGCAAAGGCACAGGATAAGTTCCAATTCTTCCGCCACGGGTACTTCAACGTGGATCCGAAGCACAGCACGGATGAGAAAAAAGTGTTTAACTTAATCGTGTCGCTGAAGAGTTCGTTTAAGTAAAGAGTACGCAAAAAGGGAGCCCGATGGCGGGGCTCCCTTTTATTCGTTTCGCAGCAACTCTTTCAACGCCACATCCAGCGTCGGATACTTGAACTCGAACCCGTGATCGAGCACTTTCTTCGGCAGCACCTTTTGCCCTTCCAGCAACAGCACGGACAGCTCGCCGAACAATGTCTTCATCACGAACGACGGCACCGGCATCCAATGCGGTCTGCCTGCCACTTTGCCTACCACGCGGCCGAATTGGTCGTTGGTGAGGGGGTTCGGGGCGGTGCCGTTGACGGGGCCTTTTATCGCGGGATGTTCGATGCAGAAGTTGATGAGGCGGACCATGTCTTCGGCATGAATCCAGGAGAGCCATTGGCGGCCGGAGCCGACTTTGCCGCCGACGAAGAGGCGGTAGGGCATGTACATTTTCGGGAACGCGCCCCCGTCCATGCCGAGGACGATGCCGACGCGGAGTTTGACCAGGCGGTCCACCGGGATCTGGTCGGCTGCCCGCTCCCATTCCTCGACGACGTCGGAGAGGAAGTGGTCGTGGACGTGGGGGCTCTCCTCGACGAATGTTTGCGTCTCCGAGAGGCCGTAGATCGACATGCCGGATGCGTTGACGACGACGGACGGTTTGTGCTCCAAACGGGATACGAGGTCGGCGATCCGGCCGGTCGTGTCGAGGCGGGACTGGATGATGCGGTGTTTGGCCGCGGCGGTCCAGCGTTGGTTGATCGACTCCCCGGCGAGGTTGACGAGGGCGTCGATGCCTTCGAGGAGCTGCGGGTCTTCCTGCAACTGGTTCCAGGTCACGGAGGTCAGCTTCGGGTCATGGGTCGGTTGCCGGGAGCGCGAGATGAGAAACACTTCGTGATGGCTCTGCAACCAGTCGTGGATCAGGTGTTGGCCGATAAAGCCGCTGCCGCCTGCGATGGCGAGTTTCATGTATGTCATCTCTCCTTTGAGATCAGATGATCAAATCCGGTTCACCTCTTCAGTGTAGCACAGGAGTCATAGGAAAATTTGGAATCCCAACAAAAAAGGAGGGCCAAAAGCCCTCGCTCGCCATGCTGTGTCTATTTTTTCTCCAACTGTGAGACTCGCCCTCTCTCATAGACAAGCGGGTACAGTCGCTCGACATAGAGGGTGAGGTACTGCGCCCAGAGCGCTTCCCAGTCCAAAAAAATCGCCCACGGGCCGTCTGCGACGGCGGCTCGGAGCTGCTGTTCCACCCCGCGCATCTTGGCTTTCAGGGCGAGGATCTCCGGGTCGTTCTCGACCTGTTGCCACAGCGGATCGTCATATCTCATCTCCACACCTCCGGGACTTTGATTATTCAGTTGCGTAATTTAATTCTTCAAGTGTGTAATTAACTCCTCCCAGAACGAGAAATTATTTTGATTCATAGAGTCGGGACAGATGCTCATACGCCATCGCCTTCCCGCGCATACGCTGGGAACAAGAAGTTCTGTGCGAAAGGGGGAGACGGATGGCAGGGGTCGGATTTCCGTTTGGTGCGGCGCAAGGCATCGGGCCGGGTGTGGTCGCCGGGTTTGGCTTTGGCGGGTGGGCGATCACGTTTGCCGTGATCTTTATCATCGCCATCGTGTTCTGGTGGGTGTGGAGCACGGTCGGGCCAATCGTCGGGCCGTTGATGGGCGGCGCAGGCGGGTTGTTTTGGTAACGGGCAAAAAAAGGGACGGGTGCCTGCGCGGCATCCGTCCTTTTTGTATGAGGAGAGCGGGTG
The DNA here is from genome assembly GCF_026410385.1 of Tumebacillus lacus. Taxonomy (GTDB): domain Bacteria; phylum Bacillota; class Bacilli; order Tumebacillales; family Tumebacillaceae; genus Tumebacillus; species Tumebacillus lacus. The sequence continues at coordinate 141,147 of NZ_JAPMLT010000008.1, read as the reverse complement.
TCCCGTCTGCAGCCGGGACGAATCTATGTCATCGCGTACCGTCGCCGTGTGCTCTGCCACCTCGCTTTTCTCTCTGACGACGGGAGCGCGGCTCTCTTGGTGGGCGATTCGTACTGTAGAGTATGTCGGGGGCCAAAAATGGGTGCGTATCACGGCACGAAAAAAAGGGCAAAAAATTTAGCTTGAATAGTTATGCATAGAACCGTATAATAACACGTAGCTTGAGGGTAACGGATCACACGTGCCCATGCACACGAAGGAGGGGTTATTGATGAAAGGTGTTCTCGTTCTCGAGAACGGGCGGAGATTCCCGGGTCTCCTCGCTGGCGGCGAGGGGATGAAAGCGGGCGAAGTGGTGTTTCATACCGGAATGACCGGGTATCAGGAGATCCTCACCGACCCTTCCTATGCAGGGCAGATCGTGGTGATGACGTACCCGCTGATCGGAAACTACGGGCTGAACGCTCAGGATGCGGAAGCGAAACGGCCGTGGCTGGCCGGATTTGTAACCGGGGAAGCCTGCAGCCTGCCAAATCATTATTTGCAGGAGAAGACGCTCCACGAATATCTGGCGCACCATGAGGTGCCGCTGCTGACCGATGTGGACACGAGGGCGTTGGTGCGGGTGATCCGGGAGCACGGGTCGCTCAAAGGATACATCGTGCCGGTGGAAGCCGCGACGGAGGAGCCGGACTTTTCCGCGCTGCCCCGCGATCTGGTGAAGAAGGTGTCGACGCCGATCTCCTATTCCTTCAGCGCGGAGGGGGAGTATCACGTGGTCTTGCTGGACTTTGGGGCGAAGGAAAATATCGCCCGGTCGCTGACAACTGCCGGCTGCCGTGTGACGGTGATGCCGGCGACGTCGACGGCCGAGCAGGTGCGGGCGATGCGGCCCGACGGGATCATGCTCTCGAACGGACCGGGCGATCCGCTGGACTGCGCGGACTTGCTGCCGACGGTGAAAGAGTTGGCGGAGGAGTTCCCGACGTTTGGCATCTGCCTCGGGCATCAACTGCTCGCCCTCGCGTTTGGGGCGCGGACGGAGAAGATGCGGTTCGGTCATCGCGGGAGCAATCATCCGGTGCGCGACCTGCAGAGCGACAAGATCTGGATCACGTCGCAAAATCACGGCTACACGGTGGCGGACGCGGGTCTGCCTGACGACCTGATCGTGACGCACCGCAACGTGAACGACGGTTCGGTGGAAGGGCTGAAGCACCGCGACCTCGCTGTCTTTTCTGTGCAGTTCCACCCGGAAGCGTGTCCTGGACCGCAGGATGCGCAGGTGTTGTTTGAAGATTTCTTGAGCTTGATGAAGGAAAGGAAGGGTCAGCATCTTGTCACCACAACTGTCTGAACCACAACCGTCTAAAGGAAAACTGCTCGTGATCGGCTCCGGCCCGATCGTGATCGGCCAAGCGGCCGAGTTTGATTATGCCGGGACGCAGGCTTGCAAAGCGTTGCGGGAAGAGGGCTACGAAGTGGTACTCGTCAACTCCAATCCGGCGACGATCATGACCGACCAAGGCGTCGCCGACAAGGTCTGCCTCGAACCGTTGACGGTGGAGGCGGTGTCGGCGATCATCCGGGCGGAGCGGCCCGACGGACTGCTGGCGACGCTCGGCGGGCAGACCGCGTTGAACCTCGCCGTCGAGCTGGCAGAGAGCGGGGTGCTGGCCGAGTGCGGAGTGAAACTGCTCGGCACGCCGCTGGAGTCGATCCAGCGGGCGGAGGACCGGCAATTGTTTAAAGACTTGATGGAACTCCTCGACCAGCCGATTCCGGAGAGCGAGATCGTGCATTCGATGGCGGAGGGTCTGGCCTTTTTGGAAAAGATCGGCCTGCCGGTGATCCTGCGTCCGGCGTATACGCTGGGCGGCACGGGCGGCGGCATCGCGGAGACGCATGACGACTTTGTGGCGATCCTCCAGCGCGGGTTGAAGCAGTCCCCGATCTCGCAAGTGCTGGTGGAGCGGAGCATCCGGGGCTGGAAAGAGATCGAGTATGAGGTGATGCGCGATGCGAACGACACCTGCATCACGATCTGCAACATGGAAAATCTCGATCCGGTCGGCGTGCACACCGGCGACTCCATCGTCGTGGCGCCGTCGCAAACGCTGACCGACCGCGAGTACCAGATGCTGCGCACGGCGGCGCTGGACATCATCCGGGCGCTCAAGATCGAGGGCGGGTGCAACGTGCAGTTTGCGCTCGATCCGCACAGCAACCGCTACTGCGTGATCGAGGTCAACCCGCGGGTGTCGCGCTCGTCGGCGTTGGCTTCCAAGGCGACCGGGTATCCGATCGCCAAGATCGCAGCCAAGATCGCCGTGGGCGGCCGCCTCGATCAGATGCTCAACCCGGTGACGGGCCGCACGTATGCGTCGTTCGAACCGGCGCTCGACTATGTGGTGGCGAAAGTGCCGCGCTGGCCGTTTGATAAATTCCCGAAAGCGACTCGCACGCTCGGCACGCAGATGAAGGCGACCGGCGAAGTGATGGCGCTCGGGCGCAACTTTGGCGAAGCGTTGCAAAAAGCGTTGCGCTCGCTGGAGATCGGGGTGGACGGCATCTGGCTGCCCGAGGTGGCGCAGTGGAGTGCCGATGAGTTGGAGAGCTATTTGAAAAAAGAACCGGACGACCGTCGTTTGTTTGTTCTGGCAGAAGCGTTGCGCCGGCAGGTATCCGTCGCAGAGTTGCATGCGTGGACGGCGGTGGATGAGTGGTTTTTATATAAGTTGGACGCGTTGGTTCAGGCGGAGCGTTCGCTTGCGGGGAAGAGCCTTGAGGAACTGAGCGCCGAAGAGCTGATCGAACTGAAGAAGCAGGGATTTGCCGATACCTACCTCGCCCGCCTGTTGCATACAAATGCTGATCTTGTGCGTGAAACTCGTCACAAGCACGGGGTCCGGCCGGCGTTTACGCTGGTCGATACCTGTGCGGCGGAGTTTGAGTCGGCGACGCCGTACTTTTTCTCGACGTATCGTGGCGAGGACGAAGGGCTGCACGGCGACGCGAGCAAGAAAAAAGCGCTGGTGCTCGGCTCGGGTCCGATCCGCATCGGGCAAGGCATCGAGTTTGACTATTGCTCGGTGCATGCGGTGTGGGCGCTCAAAAAGCTCGGGTACGAGACGGTGATCATCAACAACAACCCGGAGACGGTGTCCACCGACTTCGACACGGCCGACCGGCTCTACTTTGAACCGCTGACCGTCGAGGATGTGCTGGAAGTGGCGCATCGCGAGGGGGCGGAACTGTGCTTTGTCCAGTACGGTGGGCAGACGGCGATCAATCTGGCCGCAGCGCTGGCAGAGCGCGGGCTGCTCATCGCCGGGACGACGATCCAGGCGATCGACCGGGCGGAGGATCGCGAGGAGTTTCGCCAGTTTCTCGACCGGCTGGGCATCCCGCAGTCGCTGGGCGGCTCCGCTCACGACACGGCGGGGGCACTCGCGGTGGCGGCGGAGATCGGCTATCCGGTGATGGTGCGCCCGTCCTACGTGATCGGCGGCCGGGCGATGGCGGTCGTCCACGATGCACAGGAACTGCAACGCTACATGGAGCAGGCGACCGACGTCGCCGCCGGGCACCCGATCCTGATCGACCGCTATCTCATGGGGCGGGAAGCGGAGGTCGACGCGGTGTGCGACGGCGAGAACGTGCTGATCCCAGGTATCTTTGAACACATCGAGCGGGCGGGTGTTCATTCCGGCGACTCGATGGCCGTCTATCCGCCGCAAGGGCTGACCGATGCGGAGCAGGCGACCATCGCCCTGTACACGGAGAAAATCGCGGCCGGGCTGCCGGTCGTGGGGCTGTTGAACATCCAGTTTGTGATCGCGGACGGGGTCGTGTACGTGCTGGAAGTCAACCCGCGTTCCTCGCGCACCGTCCCGATCATCTCGAAGGTGACCGGCGTGCCGCTGGTGGAACTGGCGATTCGCGTGCAGACTGGCGAGAAACTGCCGGATCTGGGCTACGGCACGGGCCTCTACCCGGAGATCGGTCATGTGGTGGTCAAAGCGCCGGTGTTTTCCTTTGGCAAACTGACCGGGCTCGACATCCCGCTCGGCCCGGAGATGAAGTCGACGGGCGAGGTGCTCGGCGTGGGCGCGACCTACGCACAAGCTCTGGCCAAATCGTTCATCGGAGCAGGCATCCCGCTGCCGTCGCCTGCGGACGGAGGCGGTGTGCTGGTCTCGCTGAGCGACCGCAGCAAGGAGGAGGCGTTGCCGCTCCTGCAACGGTTCGCGAGCATGGGCAACAAACTGTATGCGACGGAGGGCACGGCACTCTTTTTAGCAAGCAACGGCCTTTCCGTCACCGCCGTCTCTCGCGAGCCGGAACAGGTGCTGACCTTGCTTCGCTCCGGCGAGATCAAGGCGGCACTGAACATTCCGACGCAGCCGGGCGACCCGGAAAGCCTCGGCTACCGGATGCGCCGCTACACGATGGAGATGAAAATACCCTGCCTGACCTCGCTGGACACGGCGAGCGCATGGCTCGAATCAATAGAAGCAATTTATTCTGCCACTCACAAGGAGGTCTGTTGACATGGCTCAGCCAGCTGTCCCGTTGAAACCGCAACCGCAAATGGAAAACCCGCTGTACGGACGTGATTTTCTCGACTTTGCCGACTTTACGCCGCTGGAGCTGCAAGATCTGCTGACACTCGCGATTGAAATCAAAGAAAAGCAGCAAAAGGGCATCGCCTACCAGCCGCTCGTCGGCAAAACGCTCGGCATGATCTTTGAAAAAGCGTCGACCCGCACCCGCGTTTCGTTTGAAGTCGCGATGTTCCAACTGGGCGGTCACGCGCTGTTCCTGTCCGGCCACGACACGCAGATCGGCCGCGGCGAGCCGGTCTGCGACACGGCTCGCGTGCTGTCCCGCTATGTGGACGGTGTGATGATCCGCACGTTTGGTCATGAGAGCATCATCGAATACGCCCGCTACTCGACGGTGCCGGTCATCAACGCGCTGACCGATCTGCATCACCCGTGCCAAGTGCTGGCCGACATCCTGACCTTGTGGGAGCAAAAAGGCTCGCTGAAAGGCCGCACGGTGACCTACATCGGCGATGGCAACAACATGGCGAACTCCTGGCTGATCGCCGCTCCGAAGTTTGGCCTCAACCTGCGCATCGCCACGCCGCCGGGCTACGAATGCGACCGCCGCGTCGTCGAGCAGGCGAAAGGGCTGGCCAAACTGCACGGCACCGATCTCGTCCTGACGCATGATCCGGTGGAAGCGGTAAAAAATACCGACGTGATCTACACCGACGTCTGGGCATCGATGGGCCAAGAAGAGGAGCAGCAACAGCGCCTTGCTCATTTTGCCGGCTATCAGGTCAACGCAAAACTGGCCGGGCACGCCAAATCCGATTATCTCTTCATGCACTGCCTGCCCGCCCATCGCGGCGAGGAAGTCAGCGCCGACGTGATCGACGGGCCGAACTCGGTGATCTTTGAAGAAGCGGAAAATCGTCTGCATGTGCAAAAAGCGATCCTCGTCGCTTTGATGTCGCACGATCATAAAAACAACTAATTTCAGCAAAAGGGGATAGAACCATGACCAAACAGAAACTCGTACTCGCATACTCCGGCGGTCTCGACACCTCCGTCGCCATCACTTGGCTGACCGAACAAGGCTACGATGTGATCGCGCTGTCGGCCGACGTAGGCGAAGGCAAAGACCTCGAATTTGTCAAAAACAAAGCACTCCAAGTCGGCGCATCCAAATCCTACATGGTCGATGCACGCGAACTGTTTGCGAAAGAGTTCATCCTGCCGTCTTTGAAGGCGAACGCGCTGTATGAGCACAAATACCCGCTCTCCGCCGCGCTCTCCCGTCCGCTGATCTCCCAACTGCTGGTCGAATACGCAGAGCTGGAAGGCGCAACGGCGGTCGCGCACGGCTGCACCGGCAAAGGCAACGACCAAGTCCGCTTTGACGTCTCCGTCACCGCCTTGAACCCGAACCTAGAGATCGTCGCTCCGGTCCGCGAGTGGGGCTGGTCGCGCGACGAGGAGATCGAGTATGCGAAAGAGCGCAACATCCCGATCCCGATCACCAAAGAAAACCCGTTCTCCGTCGACGAAAACCTCTGGGGCCGCTCCTGCGAGGCGGGCGTGCTGGAAGATCCGTGGGCAGAAGCGCCGGAAGCAGCGTTTGAGTGGACGGTCAACCCGGCCGATGCGCCGAATGAAGCGGAGTATGTGGAGATCGGATTTGTCAAAGGTGTGCCGGTGTCGCTGAACGGGGTGGAGATGGGTCTGGTCGATCTGATCGAGCAGCTGAACAAGATCGCAGGGGCGCACGGCGTCGGCCGCATCGACCACGTGGAAAACCGTCTGATCGGCATCAAGTCCCGCGAAGTGTACGAAGCACCGGGCGCACTGGTCCTGATCGCCGCTCACCGCGAGCTGGAGACGATCACGCTGACCCGCGAAGTGGCGCATTTCAAACCGACCTTGGAGCTGAAATACACCGAGCTCGTGTACAACGGCCTCTGGTTCTCGCCGCTGAAGAAAGCGATCGACGCGTTTATCGAAGAGACGCAAGCAACCGTCAACGGCACCGTCCGCGTCAAACTGCACAAAGGCACGTACCAGCCGGTCGGCCGCAAATCGACCAACTCGCTGTATGACATCGACCTCGCGACCTACTCCCCGGCCGACGCGTTCGACCACAACGCGGCGAAAGGCTTCATCAAGCTGTGGGGCCTGCCGACCAAAGTCAACGCCAAGGTGAACAACCAAGCGGGCGAAGCGGCTGAGAAAGTCGAGGCTGCGAAGTAATGGCTGAAACGAAACTCTGGGGCGGCCGCTTTACGAAACCGACCAATGAGATCGTCGAAGAATTTACCGCGTCGATCCAATTCGACCAAAAGCTCGCGGCCCAAGACATCAAGGGCTCGCTGGCTCACGTGAAGATGCTCGGCCGCCAAGGGATCATCCCCGAGGCGGACGCGGCCAAGATCGCGGACGGTCTGCTGGCGGTGCAGGCGAAACTTATGCAGGGCGAGTTGCAATTTTCCGTCCAGCATGAAGACGTGCACATGAACGTGGAAAAGCACCTCCTCGACGAGATCGGCCCGGTCGGCGGCAAACTGCACACCGGACGCTCGCGCAACGATCAGGTGGCGTTGGATATGCATCTCTATTTGAAAGAAGAAGTGGCGGAGATCGCAGGGCTGTTGGTGCGGCTGGTCGAGGTGCTGGCGGAGAAAGCGGAGTCGCACCTCGACGTGATCATCCCCGGCTACACGCACCTGCAGCGGGCGCAACCGGTGCTGCTCGCCCATCACCTGCTGGCGTACGCGGGCATGTTTCGTCGCGATGTGGAGCGGCTGCTCGACGCGCAGAAGCGCATCGACATGATGCCGCTCGGCTCCGGCGCGCTGGCGGGCACGACGTTCCCGGTCGACCGCGAGTTTGTGGCGGAGGAGCTCGGATTTGCGCGGGTGTATGAAAACTCGATGGACGCGGTGAGCGACCGCGACTTTATCCTGGAGTTCCTTTCGGCGGCCTCGATCTTGATGATGCACCTGTCGCGTTTTTGCGAGGAACTGGTGCTGTGGTCGTCGACCGAGTTTGGCTTTGTCGAACTGGACGACGCGTACTGCACCGGGTCGAGCATCATGCCGCAAAAGAAAAACCCCGACGTCGCAGAGTTGATCCGCGGCAAGACGGGGCGCGTGTACGGCAATCTGTTCGGGCTGCTCACGGTGTTAAAGGGACTGCCGCTCGCATACAACAAGGACCTGCAAGAGGATAAAGAGGGCATGTTTGACACGGTCGAGACGCTGAAGACCTCGCTGCTGCTGTTTGCGGGCATGATCGAGACGATGCACGTGCGCCGTGAAAACGTGGAGAAAGCGGTCCGCGAAGACTTCTCCAACGCCACCGACCTCGCCGACTACCTCGTCCGCAAAGGCCTCCCCTTCCGCCAAGCGCACGAAGTGATCGGGAAACTCGTGCTGTTCTGCATCACCGAAGGCAAGTTTTTGGCCGATGTGACGATGGAAGAGTACAAGGACGCGTCTGAACTGTTTGAGGCGGACCTGTACGAGGCGATTGACGTGCGGACTGTCGTAAACGTGCGCAACTCGCTCGGTGGTACCGGGACGGAGAGCGTAAAGCGGCAGTTGGTGCAGGTGAAGGAATGGTTGGCAGGATTTGCAGAATAGAGATCGTGAAAAGACCCGCTGTGCGTGATCGTGCAGCGGGTCTTTTTAATCGAGTTATATATGGCTGGGGGCTCAACTCTTTTTTCCTGTTTTCAGATATAATAAGAATACTAATCTATATCTGAGACGGAGGGGTTTTGTATGACTGTGTGGCATCCGTTGCCGGAGCGATATTTGTTGTCTGAAGACGATGTGCATGTGTGGCGTATAGAGTTGGTGCAGTCGGATGCTGTGGTGGAGCGGCTGTATTCGCTGTTGTCGGCCGATGAGTTGGCGAAGGCGAACCGGTATCGGTTTGAGAAGGATCGCCGTGCCTATACGGTGGGACGCGGGGCGTTGCGGATCTTGCTCGGTCGGTATCTGGAGGTGCCGCCTCGCGAACTGCGGTTTGTGTACGGCGAGCACGGGAAGCCGATGCTCGACCCGGAAGCGCGGCATGGCACGGTGCCGTTCAACCTGTCCAATTCCAAGGATCTCGCGTTGGTCGGGATCACGTTGAACCGGGAGATCGGGGTGGATCTGGAGTACGGGCGCGATCTGTCCGACATGGAGATGATCGTCGAGCGGTTCTTCTCGCAGGGGGAGATCGATGTCCTGCTCAACCTGCCGCAGGAGCAACGGCATGCGGCTTTCTATGAATGCTGGTCTCGCAAGGAAGCGTATCTCAAAGCCCTCGGCAGCGGCCTTGCGCAGCCGCTGGGCTCGTTTACCGTCACGTTGGCCCCCGGTGAGCCGGCACGGCTGCTCGACGTCGTGGACGACCCGGCAGAGGTCCGGCGCTGGGGCATGCAGGAACTCGACGTGCACCCGGAGTACGGGGCGGCGATCTGCGTGGAAGGGCAGGAGTTTGAGCTGAAATGTTTTGAGTGGCGGCCGTAAATCACGTCGGCATATCGACAGAGGTAAACGCATAGTCATCCTAGCAGGTACTCCCTACCCGGAGGAGTGATGGGCATGGACAAACTGTTTACCTGGATCACTGAGCAATTGAACATGATCTTCTCAGGCCGCCCCTGGCTGTTTTTGTTGCTCTTCGCTGCGATGGCCGTGCTGGCGGGGTGGTATGTCGTCCGCCGCATCCGGCAGGGCGATGAGGTGTCGGTGCTGGGGTTGTTGACGTTTCGACCGAATCAGGCGGCAGGGCAGCGGCTCTGCGAGGTGGCGCGGCTGCAGGAGAGCCTCAAGCAGCGGCAACAGATGCTGGCCTTGCTCCAAGCGATCATCATGGAGTCGTCCAAGGCGCTCTCCGGCCATCTGCAGGCCGGGTATACGTCTGCTGAATATCGCAAGGCGGTGTATGATTTTGTGCTCCCGAGCCTGCTCACGCTGCTCGCCAAACCGGACCGTGCCAACGCGCATCGGGTGGCGTTGTTTCTCCCCGCAGCGGACGGGACGATGCGGATGCATGAGGGCATCGGCTTTTCTCCCGAGGGGAAAAAGGAGTTGGTGCTACCCCCGGACTCGGCGGCCGGCTACGTCTGCCGCACGGGAGAGCCGTACTGCTCCGGCGATGTGACCGCGCCGGGGAGCCGGTTTTGCAGCAATCCGAAAGCGTCGAAGCGCTACCATTCCTTGCTCTGCCTGCCGATCCGCTGCGGTCCGCACGTGATCGGGGTGCTGAGCGTGGACGGACGGGAACGGGACAGTTTTGTGCATGAGGATCAAGAGTTTCTCACGTATGTCGCCAATGCGTTGTCGCTGTTTTTGTACATTGAACTGCAACAACCTCCGCTTGAAGAAGCGGCCCGCATAATGCAGAGCCAACCCTGACAGAATAAGTCAGGGTATTTCTTTATAAAGGGGCCGCGAACATGAAAAAAGGCGAGCAAACGAAAGCCAACGGTCTGATGGAAGTCCTGCAGACGATCAACGGCAAAGGCGACCAAGAAGAACTGCAAAACCTCTACCAAGAAGGCACCGCGACCAAGCAATCCAACGAGGAAGAGGGGGATCAAAATGGGGATTCTCAGCGGTAATCCGAAGGATGAGCCGATGCATTACGGCGAAGTGTACATGGTCTGGACGTATCTGCACGGGGAACTGGCGCTGCGCACCTGCAACCAAACGTTGCTGAACCACACCGGCGACAAGGACCTGCGCGATTATATCAAAGACAAGCTGGAGTCCTCCCAGGAGGTGATCGAGGAGCTGACCGCGCTGCTCAAGGCGAACGGCGTCGCTCTTCCGCCGTCGCCGCCGGAGCGCGCCGATGCGGATCTGGAGAGCATCCCGGCCGGTGCCCGCTTCACCGACATGGAAGTGGCGGCGACGCAGGCAAAAGACAACGCGGCCGGTCTCGTCATGTGCAGCAAGATCATGGGACAGTGTGTTCGGGAAGACATTGCCGCCCTGTTCGGCAAGTACCACACCAAGGCGGCCGGATACGGGCTGCGCCTCCTCCGCATGATGAAGGAAAAAGGGTGGCTGGTGCCGCCTCCGTTGCATGTGAATCATCAAGAATAGAGGAAACGGGCCTCCGTCATTTGGGCGGAGGTTTTGCTTTAGACAAAAAGTGTTCGAAGTTCGTTAAGCCAACTCACTGGACGTATCACTGTTTTTTATATACACTACAAGAAAATGAATATTCAGAGAAAAAAGGGAGGAACGATCATGCGTTGGCAGAAACAAATCCAGAAATTCGCCGCAGTTGGTCTCGCCTTGACGCTGGCGTTGGCAGGTGCGGGATGCACCGATGCTCAAAAAAATACCGAAACGAATACAAAGCAGGTCCCGTCCGGTGAAAAGGTGAAAGTTCACACGTTCCTGCAAGCACAGGCCGATTTTGCCCGCGAGATCGGTCAGGATAAAGTCGAAGTGCAGACGATGCTGCCGCTTGGCACCAACGTGTGGCAGTTTGCTCCGACATTGAAAGAAACCCGCGACTTGGAGTCGGCCGATGTGTATGTGACCAGCGGCGGCGGGGTGATGGAAAAGCGTTGGGCGGATCAATTGATGGCGCAGTTGAAGTTGAAAAATAAAGACCTTGTCATCGTCGACCCGGCGAAAGGGATCGAGATGAAGCCGCTGCTTCGCTACATCAATCCGGATGACCCGGAAGGCGCGAAACAGGAGCGTCAAGACCCGTATGACTACCTCGACCCGGTGCATGCCAAGACGGAGGTCGACAACATCCTGGCCGGTCTGAGCAAGAAAGCGCCGGCGTATGCGGAAGAATTTAAGAAAAATGCCGACGCGTACAAGCAAAAGCTCGACGCGCTCGATCAGAAGTACAAAGACGCGATCTCGAAAGCCAAGCGCAAGGAACTCGTCTCACCGTATCCGGCCTATCAGTATCTGGCCGCTCGGTACGGGCTGAAGTACTATGTGCCGACGTACATTGCGCTCAACGATTTCCCGCAAGACCAGCCGGACAAGATCGCGGAGGTGCAAAAAGATCTCGCGACGCATGATGTGAAAACGATCTTCTTCGAGATGGAAGCGGCTCCCCGCGTGCAGGAGTTTGTCGGCGGGCTCGGCTACAAATCGGGGATCCTGAACACGTATGAAGGCCGCCTTGACAAGGAGGTCGGGTACAAATCGTATCTGCAAATGATGGAAGAAAATTTGCAACGGCTTGAACAAGGTCTGAATGAATAATCAGAACACCCTGTCTTTGACGACAGGGTGTTTTTTTGGTACGGATACTTTTAATCGGAATCGTTCCGGTGTATAATCGTAAAAGTTACGATTTGTGTGACAATCAAGGGCAAAGGAGTTTGAGAGATGCAAAAAAAGTGGAAACTGGCAGTGGGCAGTTTGGCAGCAGCTTCGTTGCTGCTGACCGGCTGTGGCGATAAATTGGGCACGAAAGAAGACAAGGCGAGCGGCGGTCAGATCCGGGTGGTGACCACGTTCTATCCGATGTATGAATTTACGAAGCAGGTCGGCGGAGACTTTGTCGACGCGACGTTGCTCGTGCCGGGCGGGACGGAGCCGCATGACTGGGAGCCGACAGCCAAAGACGTGGCGCGCATCGCGGATGCGGACCTGTTTGTCTACAACGGCGCAGGCTTTGAAGGCTGGGTCGAGGATGTGTTGCACAACTTGGAAGGCGCGAAGGTGAAGCCGGTGGAAGCGTCGGCTGGCATCGAACTGATCGAGGGCGGCCACGACCACGACGAGCATGAGGGCGAGAAGAAGGAAGAAGAACATAAAGAAGGCGAGCACAAGGAAGAGGCGCACGGGGAGAAAGGCGCGCATGATCCGCATGTGTGGACCGACCCGGTCTTGGTGCAAAAAGAAGTGGAAAACATCGCGGCGGCTCTGGCCGAATTGGATCAAGCGCGCGCGGCGGAGTATAAGAAGAATGCGGATGCGTACCTTGCGAAGTTGAAGGCGCTGGATGAGAAGTACAAGGCGGAACTGGCTTCGTCGAAATCGAAGGAGTTTGTGACGGCGCACGAATCGTTTGCCTATCTGGCGAAGCGGTACGGTCTGACGCAAGAGCCGATCTCCGGCCTCTCGCCGGAGCAGGAGCCAAGCGCTGCCCAGATGGCGGAGATCGTCGCGTGGGCGAAGGAGCATCAGGTGAAGACGATCTTCTTCGAGACGCTGGTCTCGCCGAAAGTGGCGGAAGCGGTGGCACGCGAGATGGGTGCCAAGACGGCGGTGCTCAACCCGCTGGAAGGTCTGACCGAGGAAGAGCAAGCGAAAGGGCTTGACTACATCGGCGTGATGGAGCAAAATTTGGAAGCGTTGAAAAAAGCTCTGAATGAGTAGAGGGCTTTAAGATAGAAGCAGGAGCATCGTTTTTTACAGGTGAGAAAGGATGAGGAGATCATGAAGCTGGCGGAGATGCGCGACGTGACGTTTGGGTATGGGCCGACGCCGGTGCTCGAACGGATGAATCTGTCCATCGGGACATCGGAGTTTATCGGACTGACCGGTCCGAACGGGTCGGCAAAGACGACCACTTTAAAGCTGTTGCTCGGTCTGCTCTCCCCGCAGCGGGGGGAGGTGTCCTTGAACGGGCGTCGCGCCGATGGCCGCCGCATGACGATCGGCTATCTGCCGCAACAGATCGCCTCGTTCAACGCCGGTTTTCCGAGCACGGTGTGGGAGTTGGTCCGCTCGGGCCTGTATGATCGCAAGCACTGGTTTTCCCGATTGAAAAAAGAGGAGTCGGACCGCGTGGAGCAAGTCCTCCAGCAAGTCGGCATGTGGGAGCACCGAAAGCGCAAGATCGGTGAACTGTCCGGCGGCCAAAAGCAGCGCGTTTGCCTCGCCCGCGCGCTGGTCACCGAGCCGGATCTGCTCGTGCTCGACGAGCCGACGACCGGGATGGACACTTCGGCCCGGACACTGTTTTACGACCTGCTGGAGCATCAGGTGCGCGCGCACGGGCGCACCGTCCTGATGGTGACGCACGATCTGGAGGAGACGTTGCCGCGCCTGACCCGCTTGCTCGTGCTCGACAAGCGCATTCGCTTCGACGGCACGCCGGTTCAGTTCCGCGAGCGGATGGATCTGGCGGATCGTCCGGCTCCGGTGCCGCTGTACTGCTGCTATGACGATCATCAGCCGCAACAACTGGTGCAGCTCGACGCCAAGTCGGAGCGAGTGGATCGCGTGGAGGAAGGAGTTCGGTAAGTATGCTGGAGATGTTTCAGTATGGATTTTTGCAAAACGCCTTCCTCGCCGGGATCATGATCGCGCTGGTCGCTCCGGTGATCGGCGTGTATCTCGTGCTGCGCCGTCAGTCGTTGATGGCGGAGACGCTCTCGCACGTCTCGCTGGCGGGCGTGGCGGTCGGTGCGCTGCTCGGTCTGTACCCGATGCTGACGGCGATGGTCGCGGCGCTGATCGGCGCGGTGTTTGTCGATACGCTGAGACGGTCGTTTAAGGCGTACAGCGAACTGTCCATCGCGATCCTGATGTCGGGCGGCCTTGCGTCGGCGGTGGTGCTGATGAGCCTGAACAAAGGGGTGAGCCGCTCGTTCACCTCCTATCTGTTCGGCTCGATCATCGCCGTCAGCGAGACCGACCTGTACGTGATGGGGGGCGTGGTCGCGCTGGTCGGGCTGTTTTTCTGGTTCCTGTGGCGGCCGATGTACGTCCTCACCTTCGACGAAGAGACCGCCCAAGTCAGCGGCGTCCCGGTGAAACTTCTGTCGGTGTCGTTCTCTCTGCTGGCAGGTCTCGTGGTGGCCGTATCGATGCCGATCATCGGCGTGCTGCTGGTGTCGTCGCTGATGACACTGCCCGCGTCGATTGCGTTGCGCGTGTCGCGCGGATTTGCGATGACGATCTTTGTGGCGGTGCTCGTCGGCCTGACCTCGGTGCTCGGCGGACTGTCCGCCTCGTACGCGCTGGACATCCCGCCGGGCGGCACGATCGTCCTGCTGCTGCTCGCGATCCTCGTCGTGACACTGATCGTAAAACGGATCGTGTCGATGATCCAAGCGCGCGTCGGTGCGGAGCAGGACGCGGAGAACGGAAATGGCGTGGTAAGGACGCTCGGGGAGAGGTAAGGGCGATTGGCATATAGATTTGCATATGAATGAAGGCACCTTCTTGGAAGAGAAGGTGCCTTTTTTATTTTCTGGAAAAAATCTTGCAACCTTTTTCCAATCGTTTCGTAAATAGAGTGGTAGAACTGAAATTCAGCAAAAGATGGGGGTACTTTCTGATGAAGAACAAGAAGTTCGCAACCGCTCTGCTCGCGGCAGGGCTCGTGTTCGGAACGGCGGGGGCTGTGCAGGCGAACGCGTCCGACGTGAACCACGTGAATTTTAACGTGATCGTGGAAGATAAAGAACTGACGGTCGACCCGCAGCCGTTTGTCGTGGACAATCGCACGTTCGTTCCGCTTCGCTCGCTCTCTGAGGGCCTTGGCGCGGACGTTCAATATGACAGCAATACCAACATCGCGACGATCTCCAAGGATGACATCGTCCTCAAGCTGAACTTCAACACCGGCGTGGTGACGAAGAACGGGGCGCAGATCGAGATCAACCCGGCGCCGCGCTTTGTCAACTACCGCACGATGGTGCCGGTGCGCTTCATCTCCGAGGCGTTCGGCAACGAAGTGACGTGGGACGCGTCCACCTCGACGGTTAACGTCCTGCCGACCGCCAAAACGCTGGCCAAGCGCACGACGATCCTCGACGTGCTGACCAAGTCCACCGAGGCAACGAACAAGCAAGAATACACCTCGCTCGACCTGCAACTGAAAGGCACGATCCCGACCGGGACTTTCGATATGAAGATGGAAGGCCCGATGTGGATGAAATACAGCAAAAATCCTCTGCTGATGGCGATGGGCGCTGACATCGAAGGCAAGGTGTTCAACCAAACGCAGAAACAGAGCTTCACGATGTACATGGGCGACGGCCGGATGTACATGAAAGATCCGACCGGCGTCTGGACCAAAGAGGTGCTGCCGGAGGAAGACTGGAAAGAGATCGTCGACATGACCCGCACCGGCGGCGTGCCGACCAACACGGAAGCGACCCAGAACGTCGCGCTGCCGTACTTCACGATGGCAGAAGACGCGGACTCCTACAACCTCACGCTCAAGATCGACCAAAAAGGGCTGGACAAACTGCTGAAAGCGGCTGGTGAATCCGGTCAACCGGGCATGCCGATGAACCCGATCCAGATGGAGGGCGGCAAGCAGTCGATGAAAGTCTACTACGAGATCGACAAGGCGTCCTACCTGCAAACCAACCTCTCGCTGCACATGGAGATGGAGATGCCGGAGATGGGCACGATGAAGATGGACCTCACAGGCAAGGCGTCCTATGGCCCGGTGACGATCACGATCCCGGAAGAAGCGAAAAACGCGAAGTCCGCGAGCGAGCTGTAAGTCTTTCCGCCCCTGCGAAATCACGCGCGGGGGCTTTCACATTTCTGACAAATCAGACGCGAAAAACCTCATTCTCCAGCAATTTAGTACAGGAAATGACAAGCCCGCGTCGAATACGAGAAGGTGGCATTAAAAATGCCGCCTTTTTTGGCGTTTGTTTCGACATCGTCATACTCGGTCACAAGGCCGACAAATCAGACAGTAGAAAGTGGTGTGAAACGATGATCGAGATGCATGACGTTTGGAAGACCTATCCGAACGGTGCCGTTGCATTGCAAGGTGTCAGCGTGCGCATCGACAAAGGTGAGTTTGTTTACGTGGTCGGACCCAGCGGTGCCGGGAAGTCCACCTTTATCAAGTTGATGTATAGAGAAGAACGCCCGAGCCAAGGGTCCATCTTTGTCAACGGCTTTAACATCGAACGTTTGAAAGAGCGCAAGATCCCGCTGCTCCGCCGTCAGATCGGCGTGGTCTTTCAGGACTTCAAGCTCCTGCCCACGCTGACCGTGTCAGAAAATATCGCCTTCGCGCTGGAAGTCATCGAAGCGCCGAAGAAAAAGATCAAGCAGCGCACCGCGGAGGTGCTGGAACTGGTCGGCCTCTCCGAAAAGGCATCTGCGCTGCCGAACGAACTGTCCGGCGGTCAGCAGCAGCGCGTATCGATCGCGCGGGCGCTGATCAACAATCCGGCGGTGATCATCGCCGACGAACCGACGGGCAACCTCGACCCGGAGACCTCCTGGGACATCATGAACCTGTTTGAGGAGATCAACCGGCGCGGCACGACCATCGTGATGGCGACCCACAACAAAGAGATCGTCAACACGATGAAAAAACGCGTGCTCGCCGTCGAGGGCGGCAGAATCGCCCGCGATGAGAGACGGGGGGTGTACGGCTATGAAAATTAGCACGTTTGCCCGCCACGGCCGCGAAGGGTTTCGCAATCTGTCCCGCAACGGCTGGATGACGTTCGCTTCGATCTCGTCCGTCACGATCACGCTGCTGCTCCTGGGCGTGTTCCTCATTCTCGCGTACAACGTTCAACTGTTCTCGCAGCAGATCGAGGACCAAGTCGAGATGAACGTCCTCGTCAAGGACGGCACCGAGCGCGCGCAGGTGCTGGAGTTGGAGCGGCAGATCAAGAGTTTGCCCGCCGTCGGTGAAGTGACGTTTGTCTCCAAAGAGGACGGGCTGCAACAGTTGAAGGAAAAGCTCAAGGACAACCAAGAGCTGCTCAATGGCCTCGAATCGGAAAACCCGCTGCCCGACAAGTTTATCGTCAAGGCGAAAAATCCGACCGACACCGGCTACGTCGCGGAAAAGCTGTCCGCACTCCCGCTGGTGGAAAAGGTCAACTATGCGAAAGACACCGTGGAAAAATTGTTCTCGGTGACGAAGTTTGTCCGCAACTCCGGCGCGGTGTTTGTCGTCGGGCTGAGCTTCCTCGCGCTGTTCCTGATCTCGAACACGATCAAGGTGACGATCTTTGCTCGCCGCCGTGAGATCGAGATCATGAAGCTGGTCGGGGCGACCAACTGGTTTATCCGCTGGCCGTTCTTGTTTGAAGGATTGTTGATCGGGCTGTTCGGCTCGATCCTGCCGATCTTGTTGCTGGGCATCGGCTACGACTATCTGGTGCGCAAGGTCGCAGGTGTGATGCTGTTTACGTTCGCTCCGTTTGACCCGTTGGTCTATTCGGTGGCGTTGATCTTGGTAGGCATTGGCGCATTGATCGGGATGATCGGTTCGATGATGTCGATCTCGCGATTCCTGCGCGTGTAACGTATGTTTGATTGACAGTGCTAGGGGAGAAGAAGGGAGTGTACTTCATGCAAGATCGCAAGTCTCGCTCATCAAAATCCTGGAAAATGGGCCTCGCCGCCGCTTTGGTTCTGACGCTGGCGGTGCCGACGACGGCGGGTGCCAACATCGAAAGCCTCAAGCAACAGCAACAGCAAAAAGAGCAAGAGTTGCAACAAGCCCGCGAGCGTGAAAAGATCGCTCGGCAGAAAAAGGAGCAGTATCAGCAGCAGATCGACCTCAACGCCGTGGAGATCAACAAGATGTTGGCGGAGATCAGCGCGAAAGAGCTGGAGATCCAACGCTTGCAGGGCAACATTTTCCAAAAGAACCAGGAGATTGATCAGGCTGGCCAAGAGCTCGAAGCGGCGCAAAAGCGCGTCGAAGAGCGGGACAAACTGCTCAAGCAGCGGTTGCGCATGATGTACGAACAAGGGGAAGTGCAATACTTGGAAGTGTTGCTCTCCTCAACGTCGTTTACCGATTTTCTCGACCGGTTTGAGGCGTTGCAGGTGATCTTTGAGCAGGACAACGTGATCCTGCGCAAAAACAAAGAGGACCGCGAAAAGGTGGCGTTGCTCAAGCAGGACCTGGAGACGCAGCAGCAGACGCTGGTGGCGATGAAAGGCGAGCAAGAGTCGCAAAAAGGGCAGCTCGACGCGATGAAAGAGCAAAAGGTCGCGCTGAACGAAAAGCTGGAAGGCAACAAAGCGGAGCAAGAGCGCATCGAGGCGGAGATGGAGGCGCAGCAGGAAGCTGCGATCGCTGCGATCTTCAACGTCCGCAAGCAGATCGATGCGGAGCGATACAAGCAAAACCAGCCCAATCCGTCCAAGCCGTTGACCGGCAACTGGGCGTGGCCGGTGCCGGCTTCGATGAACATCACGTCGGAGTTTGGCGACCGGATCGACCCGTTCACCGGCGTGCGCACCGGTCACAACGGCATGGACATCGCGGCGGCGACCGGCACGCAGGTCGTGGCGGCACAGGCCGGCACGGTGATCACGGCGGGCTGGGTCAACGGGTTTGGCAACTGCATCATCATCGACCACGGCGGCAATCTGTGGTCGCTGTACGGTCATCTTGTCAACGGCGGCATCAACGTCTCGGAAGGCCAGCAGGTCGTCAAAGGCGCGCCGATCGGCAAGGTGGGCAGCACCGGCCGTTCCACCGGGCCGCACTTGCACTTTGGCGTGTACCTGAACGGACAGGTCGTCTCGCCGCGCAACTATCTCTAATTTTCCTAATCGGGGTTAATAGTCTTTCCTGAGCCGTCATATACTACAGCAGACAGGACAAAGGTGGTGCTACAGGAAAATGTATATCAGAGGACGCACCCTGATTCTCGGGTTGATCCTGACGATTGTTGTGAGCAGCGCCGCGACTTTCGGGGCTTTGCAGCTGACCGGGACAGGCCTGACGCTGCCGACGTCAGACGGTGTCAACGACCCGCAGTTCAGCAAACTGCTCGACACGTACAAGACCCTGAAACAGGAATACTACCAGGACGTCAAGAACGACCAACTGCTCAACGGTGCGATCGACGGCATGGTCAAGTCGCTTGACGATCCGTATTCGACCTATATGGATCAGACGGAAGCTTCGTCGTTCCATGAAAACATCTCCTCCTCGTTCGAGGGCATCGGCGCGACGATCCGCGAAGAGGAAGGCAAGATCGTCATCGACGCTCCGATCAAAGGCTCGCCGGCGGAGAAGGCCGGTCTCAAGCCGAACGACAAGATCCTTTCCGTGGACGGCAAAAGTCTCGAAGGGATGAAGGTCGGCGAGGCGGTCACGCACATCCGCGGCAAAAAGGACACCAAGGCGCAACTGGTCATCGACCGTCCGGGCACGGGTGAGTTGACGGTCACCGTCACCCGCGACACGATCCCGGTGGAGACGGTGTACGCGGAGATGATGGAGGGGGGCCTTGGCAAGATCCAGATCACCAAGTTCTCGGAGTCGACGTATGACGAATTTAAAAAAGCGTTTGACGATCTGAAGGGACAAGGGATGAAAGGGCTGGTCATCGACCTGCGCCAAAATCCGGGCGGTCTGCTCGACGTCACCACCGAGATCGGCAATCTGCTGCTGCCGGAGGGTGAGCCGATCCTGCAGGTCGAGTCGCGCAACGGTGAGAAAAAGGTCTACCGCTCGTCCGGCGGCAAACCGGGCGTGCCGATCGTCGCGCTGATCGACGGCGGCAGTGCCAGCGCGGCGGAGATCCTCGCCGGGGCGCTCAAAGAGTCGGGCGGCTATCAGTTGATCGGGCAAAAGACGTTTGGCAAAGGCACGGTGCAGACGGCGAAAGACTTCACCGACGGCTCGAACATCAAGTTCACCATCGCCAAATGGTTGACCCCGGACGGCAACTGGATTCACAAAAAAGGCATCGAGCCGGACATTGCGGTCGAACTGCCGAAGTATGCGGATCTGCCGTATATCGATCCGGAGAAAAAGCTCGAGCCGGAACAGTTCTCCAACGAGATCAAAGCGGTTCAGAGCATGCTGACAGCGCTCGGCTACCAGCCGGGCCGCGAAGACGGCTACTTTGACGCGCAGACCAAGGAAGCGGTCCTCGCGTTCCAAAAGATGGAGAGCATCCCGGCAAACGGCGTGGTCGAAGGCAAGACGACGCGCCGGATGATGGAGCTCTTGCAAGACAAGATTCAAAAGAACGACACGCAGTTGGAAAAGGCGCAGGCGACACTTAGGAAAATGTTGCCATAGGCAGGATTGCCGCGTTGCGATGTCGAATGAAATACCCGCGGAGTCTCGACTCTTGCGGGTATTTTTGTATTTCAGAGAGGGGAATCGTGCGCATGACCGAATTCTCATTTTTGCTGGCAGTCCTTCGCGGCCTGATGCAAGTATTGGCACATCCTCTTTTTTACGTTGCTCTCTTGCTCGTGTACATGCAGTATGTCAGACAGAACGGGATGGAGCGCCGGATGTTCGGCGTGCGCGTCCATTCGCCAAATGAGCAGTTTCTCCGCTCGCTGGGCTACGGGGTCGCGGGCGGTCTGCTCGCGACGGCGTTGCTGACGGCTGTCGGCGCGGTGCTCAATCCGAGCGATCTGCTCTATGTCTGGGTGGTGGCGCTCTGTTTGGCGCTGATCAATGCGCGATTTATTTGTTTCGCCTATGCGGGAGGGCTGCTGAGCGTGATCTCGCTGGTGTTGCAGGCGCTCCCGGAGTGGCAGTTGGCTCCAGGCATTCTGGCGACGATTTACACCGACCTGCGCGGGCTGCACATCCCGCAGTTGATGGCGTTGGTGGCGGTGTTGCATCTGGTTGAGGCGTTGCTCGTGTACCTGAACGGGTCGGAGCAGCCGATGCCGGTGTTTGTGGAAGGCAAGCGCGGGCGACTGATCGGCGGATTTATCCTGCAAAAGTTTTGGGTGGTGCCGATGGCGGCGTTTGTCGTGGTCGGCACGGGCAGCGGCGTGACCGCGCCGTCGTGGTGGCCGCTGATCCCGCTCGGGGCGCTGGGCAGCCTGATGGTGGTGCCGTTCCCGTCGATCCTCGGGTATTCCGGCGTGGCCCTGACGCAGACGCCGAAAAAGAAGGCGGCGACGACATCCCGCTATCTGGCCGGCTACAGTCTCGTGCTGCTCGGCCTGGCGGTCGGCAGCGCGTATTGGCCGCCGCTGTTGTGGGTGGCGGCGATGTTCTGCACGGTGGCGCATGAGGTGCTGATCCTGATCGAGATCCGGGAAGAGCAGAGCGGGCAACCGATCTATGTGCGGCCGCTGCAAGGGCTGAAGATCCTCAGCGTTTTGCCGCAGAGCCCGGCTCAGGAGATGGGTCTTGCGTCCGGCGAGACGATCGTCCGCGTGAACGGGACGCCGGTGAACACGCCGTATGACCTGCATTTTGCGCTCAATCAAAATCCGGCGTTTGCCAAGTTGGAAGTGTTGACGCCGGAGGGAGAGCCGCGCTTTGCCTCGACGCCGATCTATATGGGCGATCATCATCAACTCGGCATCATTCTCGTGCCGGACGATCAGGCGCGCCAGTATGTGCGGCTCGATTCGATCTCCCCGTGGCGCTGGCTGTGGGGCCGATTGGTCGGCGGAGGGAAGCAGGCACCCTCGACGTATCATTGATCGAGACAGGAAGTCAGGAGTTAGGAGTCAGGAGTTAGGAGGATGCAAGGATGGATAGAACGACCGTAATAGGTCTCTTGTTGGGCCTCGGAGCGCTGTTGCTGGGCTTCGCGGCGGAGGGCGGTCATCTCGCGGCCTTGCTGTCACCGACGGCCGCACTGATCGTATTTGGCGGGACGTTCGGCGCGGTGGTGCTGTCGACGCCGGGTGAGCAACTGCGGCAGATCCCGAAAGCGTTGAAGATCGCGTTCAAGCCGCAAACGCTCGACGCCAATGAGACGATTGACGAACTGGTCGAGCTGTCGATGGTCGCCCGTCGTGAAGGCGTTCTGGCGCTGGAAGACCGGGTGGAGACCAACGAGGACGAATTTTTGCGCAATGGGCTGCGCTTGGTCGTCGACGGGGTAGACAGCGATTTGGTGCGCAGCATCTTGGAGACGGAGCTGTCTTTTTTGGAAGACCGTCATGAAAAGGCGGCCCAACCGTTTGAGGCGGCCGGCGGCTATGCGCCGACGATGGGGATCATCGGGACGGTGATGGGGCTGGTGCACGTGCTCGGCGGACTGTCGAACGTGGACACGCTGGGGCCGCAGATCGCGACGGCGTTCATCGCGACGTTGTACGGGGTCGCGTCGGCAAACGTGCTGTATCTGCCGCTCGCGGCAAAGCTCAAGCGGCGTTCGAAGGATGAGGTGATCGTCCGCGAGCTGATGATCGAGGGCGTGCTCTCGATCCAGGCGGGGGAGAATCCGAACATCCTGCGTCACAAACTGCGGGCGTTCCTGGCGCCGGAGCGCCGTTCGGCCGCTGCAGCGGGGGCGGGTGATACCGATGGCACGCAGGCGTAGCAGACGGACGCGGGAGAGCGGCGGCGGAAATACGCATGATCGCTGGCTGATCACGTACGCCGATCTGATCACGTTGCTGATGATCTTCTTCGTGGTGATGTATGCGGTGTCGAAAGTGGACCAGACCAAATTTCAGACGTTGTCTCTGTCGCTGAGTGCGGCGTTGCAGACGAACGATCGCATTCAGCTCGAAGGGTCGCCGAGTCTGTTGCCGAACAGCAACCCGGGTTCCAAATCGGAGCAGCAAAAGCGGGAAGAGGAGCAGCAGCGGCTCGACGAGTTGCAAAAGCGGCTGGAGGACTACGTGCAAGGGCAAGGGCTGGCCGGGCAAGTCCATGTGATCGAGACGAGCCGGGGAGTGCAGCTGACGTTGAACGATGCGGCGCTGTTTGCTTCCGGGCAGGCGGATGTGAAGCCGGAAGCGGAGCGGTTGCTGAACGGGCTCGCACCGTTTTTGCGATTGGTGAGCAATCCTGTCGCGGTCGAGGGTCACACGGATGATGTGCCGATCGGGATCAGCAATGCGCAGTTTCGCTCGAACTGGGAGCTGTCGTCGCAGCGGGCGATCAATGTGTTGCACGCGTTTGAGGCGGCCGGTGTGCCGCACGGACGACTGTCGGCGGAAGGGTATGCCGATACGAAGCCGCTCGCTCCCAACGACAGCGAGGCGAACCGGGCGGCGAACCGCCGGGTGAATCTGATCGTGTTGCGAGCGCATCCGGTGGAGCCGATCTCGCCGCTGGAGTAGAGTGGAAACGGAAAAGTTGAAAAGAAAAAGGCGCGTTGTCCGTGTGGACAGCGCGCCTTTTTGATTTCCTCAGAGGTTCAGTTGTTTGGCGAGGAAGGCGGTGAGTTCTTTTTGCAAGGGATTGAGATAGAAGTGGTCGCCCGGGAATGTCTGCTGGGTGAAGACGTCCGAAGTGTGGAGGCTCCATTTCGTCATGTCCGCTTCGGTGGCCCGGGAGTCTTCGATGCCGGTGAGGGCGGTAAGCGGTATGTGCAGAGCCGGTTCTTCGCCGTATTCGTACGTTTCGTTGACGCGGAAGTCGGCGCGAAGCACCGGGAGCACCAGTTCCATCAAGTCTTTGTTTTCGAGGATTTCTTTGGGCGTGCCGTTGTATGTTTTGAGTTCCTCGATGAACTCCTGTTCCGGCAGTTTGTGCATCTGTTTTTCGGCGGTACGCGGCACGTGCGGCGCTTTGCGGGCCGAGACGAACAGATGGCGGGGCAACGGGTGGCCGTTTTTGCGCAGCAGGCGGGCGACTTCGAAGGCGACCAGCGAGCCGAGGGAGTGGCCGAAGAAAGCGAACGGTTTGTTGAGATGAGGCAGGATCGCTTCGTAGATGCCGGCGGCGAGCTCCGGCAGGGATTGCATCGGCGGCTCCATCATGCGTGCGCCGCGGCCCGGGTATTGGAGCGCGATGATCTCGGCGTTTGGCAGCAGGGCGGACCATTCGCGGAACACCGGTGCGCCGCCTCCCGCGTACGGGAAGCAGAAGAGGCGCAGGGTGGCGGTCGGATGCGGCGTGAAGCAGGTCAGCCACGGATTTGGTTTGGTGGGGCGATTGAGTATGGTCAAAGCGGAAAACCTCCTGTCTGTTCGAGCAAAGCGGGTGTCCGGCTCGTTCGGCCGTGGAACGGCGGGGCCGGGAAGTGGCCGACGGCGACCGCGTGGTTGACCATTTTGCGCACCCAGTCGAAGGTGACGGGCGGGAAGGTCAAGCCGAGCGCGGTGATGCGTTCGGCGGTGCGGTCGGTGGCGACTTCGAAGATCAGAGCGCGCGACGGGTCGGTGAAGCCGACCAGACCGTCGAGTTCGGTCAAGGTGTGGTCGTCGGCGCTGTCAAAGACGGTAGTGTGGAACTCGTCCGGGTCGAGCAGCAAAATCGAGTAGCCGAGCGCTTGGAACTGGCGCATCAGATCGTAGTGCGTGATCGGTTCGGGGGCGAGCAGGTGGAACGTCTCGCCGGTCGATGCCGGAGTCAGCGACAGTCGGACGATGGCGGCGGCGATGAAGTCGACAGGCAGGAAGTCGAGTTTCAGCGTCGGCAAGTACGGTGCGATTCCTAGGCGCAGGGTAGTGCGCAAGTAGCCGTACAGGGCATTGTCTTCGATGTTGTGCTGGTATTTTCCTGTCGCGTCTGCCGCGACAAAGCCGAGGCGGTAGATGTTGGCCTGTGCACCGGACGCGCGGGCGTCGCGGACGAGGCGTTCGGCGTGCCATTTCGATTCGGCGTAGCGGGTGTCGAACGTTTGGCCGCGGTCGAAGTCGGTCTCGGTGAAGAGCCCGGTCGAGGCGTCGATGCCGCGCACGCCGATGGTGGAGATGTGCTGGAACCTCTTCGGGCGGCCGAGGGTCAGCAGATCGAGGGCGTGACGGGTGCCGTCGACGTTGACCGCTTGGAACAGGGCCGGGTCGCCGTAGTGGTCGACCAAGGCGGCGGCGTGGTAGATCAGGTCGGTCTCGTCCGCGAGCAGATGCCAGTCGGCATCGGAGAGGCCGAAGCGCGGCAGAGCGATGTCGCCGACGACAACGTGCAGGCGGTCGCCGAGGTGATCGGCGAAGTCCGCGTCCGGGAAGTACCACGTCAGCCGCTCGAGCAGTCGCACCGCAGCGGCCGCCTCGTCGCCGGCGCGGACGAGGCAGGTGACGGTGAGGTCGGTATGCAGCAGCAACTCGCGCAACAGGTAGATGCCCAGATAGCCTGTCGCCCCTGTCAGCAGAGCGCGGGCCGGGGCGGTCGGCCCTTGTGGCAGGGTGCCGGTGCTCGGGTTTGACGCCGCAGACGCCGCAGATGTTGCGAGAGGCGTTCGAGAGTTTTGATCGGTTGCCGAATCTTGGTCGGGCATGTGCGCCGACTGTGCCTGATGAACGACCTCCCCCATTCCTTCCAACAGCTCGGCGGTGGCGGCGATGGTTTGCCGCTCGAAGAGTTGCTGGGCGTGGACGGTGTAGCCGGCGCGGCGCAGGCGAACGACCGCCTGGATGATGTGGACGGAGTGGGCACCCAGGGTGAACAGGTTGTCATGGATGCCGATCCGCTCCCTGTCGAGGTCGAGGAGTTCGCTCCAGATCGCCGCGAGTGTCCGTTCGGCGGCAGTGGACGGGGCTTCGTAGCCGAGCGCCGCTTCGAGGGTGAAGTCGGGCGCGGGCAGGGCTTTGCGGTCCACTTTGCCGTTTTGGCTGAGCGGGAGGCTGTCCAGAACCACGAAGGCGCTCGGCACCATGTACTCGGGCAACGCGACTTGCAGACCGCGACGCAGGTCGTCCGCATCCGGAGCCGGTGCGTCCGGCTCGGGGACGAGGTAGGCGACGAGGCGCTTTTCCCCGGCATGGGAGCCGATGGCGGCGACGACGGCCGAGCGGATGTCCGGTCGGCGGAGCAGGGCGTGTTCGATCTCGCCGAGCTCGATGCGGTAGCCCTGCACTTTGACTTGGAAATCTTCGCGGCCGAGGAACTCGATGTTGCCGTCCGGCAACCAGCGGCCGAGGTCGCCCGTCCGGTAGAGCCGTTCGCCGCTCACCGGATGGGTCAGGAAACTGGAAGCGGTTTTGACCTCATCCCGCCAGTACCCTTTGGCGAGGCCGACACCGCCGATATAGAGCTGTCCCGGCACCCACACCGGGCAGGGTTGCAGATCGTCATGGAAGACGTAAAACGGCTGATGGGCCATCGCTTGACCGTACGGGATGCTCGTCCACGCCGGATCGACGTCGCGGATCGGGTAGTGGATCGACCAAATCGACGCTTCGGTCGCGCCCCCGAGGGAGTGGATCGAGACGTTCGGCAGCAGAGCACGCAGCCGATCCGGCAACGAGACCGGAATCCAGTCGCCGCTCATCATCACGACTCGCAGCGCGGAGGAGAGCCGCTCCGGCTGTCCGTCCGCATAGTCGACGAGCAAGTTCAACAGCGCAGGCACCGAGTTCCAGACGGTGACCCGCTTCCGCTGCATCCACTGCGCCCAGCGAGCCGGGTCACGCACCGCGTCCGGCTCCGGGATGACGACGGTGCCGCCCGCTGCGAACAGGCCGAAGAGATCGTAGACAGACAGGTCGAAGTGCAGCGCGGACAGTGCGAGCAAGCGGTCGTCCGGACCGACGCCAAACCGTTCGTTGATGTCGAGGCAAGTATTGAGCGGGCCGCGGTGGTCGATCATGACGCCTTTCGGAACGCCGGTCGATCCGGACGTAAAGATGACGTAGGCGAGATCATCCGGCGATTGAACGGATTCCAACGGGCTGTCCTCATAGCCCGCGACCGCTTCGTCGTGGACGGCGAAGGTGCGGACGTTGCGGAACAGATTCTCATTTTCCAAAAATTGCGGCTGGGTCAAGACGACCTCCACCTCGCCGATCTCGATCAACTGGCGCAGGCGTTCCTCCGGCTGCTGCGGGTCGAGCGGCAGATAGGCGGCGCCCGCCAGCAAGACGGCGAGCGTGGCGACCGCTTGCTCCCAGCCCTTTTCCATCAGGACGGCGACGAGGGTGTTCGGCCGCACGCCCTGTTCGCGCAGGAGGCGAGCCCAGCGGTTGGCGAGGGCGTGCAGGTCGCCGTACGTCAACGTCCGCACCGAGGTGATCACCGCCGGATGAGCGGGCGTTGAAAGAGCGTGACGAACAAACGGTTCGTGCAGGAGACCTGCGGGCACCGGTCGCTCGGTCGTCTCTGTGACAGCCGGAAGCTCCCGTTGCGAAGCCGGGAGCAGGTCGTGCCCGTGGCGATGCCAAGCCGTGTCGTCCGCTCCCAGCTCTTGCAACAGCCGCCCGTACGCGGCCAGCATGTCGTCGAGCACCCCGCTCGGGAACAGCTCTTCGACCGCGTCCCAGATGAGGAACAGCGCGCCGTTTCGCTCCAAGACTTGGTGGTCGAGCCAGACCTGCGGCGTCTGTGCGAGGGATTCGACCAGTTCGCCGAGCCAGTCAAACGTCGGGGCGAAGTCTTCCAGCACCGAGGTGAAGACGACCGGCATGGGAGCTCCCAGCGTCGTTCCTTGCGCACGAGCCCGTTCGCGCAGGACGCGGACGCCGCTGACACGGCGGTGTTCGAGGTCGGCGAGCAATTGCGCTTGCAGACGGCGGGCGCGCTCGGCAAAAGGCACCGCTTCCGACGCGTCCACTTCCAGCAGGTTCAGGGCGGTGAAGTCGCCGACGATCTGCCCGGTCTGCGGGTGGATCGGTTCGCGGTTGAACAAGGTCAAATTTAAGGTGAAACGCGGGCTCTTGCTCCACGTCTTCAGCACCTCCGCATAGGCGGCGCACAGCAGCATCGACGGGGTGATCCCGCTCTCGGCGGCCCGCTCTTTCAAGCGGCTCCAAGACGCGGCGTCCATCGTCAGCGTGCGGCGGGCAAACCGCGGGCGTTCCAAAATGCTCGGTGACTTTGTCAGCGGCAGTTCCGGTGCGGGCGGCAATGTCGGCACCCGCTCCTGCCAGTACGCGAGCGAGGTCCGGTACGCCTCAGAATCTCGTGCGGCCTCCTCCGCCAACACGTAGTCGCGGAAGGAGAGCGTCAACGGCGTCCACTGCGACGCAGCCGTCGGGTCGCGGTACAGTTCGTTCCACTCGCGGAACAGCAGCAGCAGACTCGCCGCGTCCGCGATCAAAAAGTCGATGGCGATCAGCAGGCGCGTGCGTCCTGTCTCTGCCGCCGTGTGTGCGCAGATCTCGAACAGCGGCCATGTATCGCCGCTGCGCACCGTGTGCTTCATCCGCTCGCGCACGGCGGTCAACTGCTCGTCGGTCGCTTCGGAGCAAGCGATCTCATACGGCGGCACCGCTTCGAGGATCTGCTGCTCTCCACTTGGCAACACGACGGCGCGCAACATGTCATGGCGGAGAATCAATGTCTGCCAGGCGCGTTCCAATCTCGGCAGATCCAGCGCGTCCGCTTCAAACTCCAGGTAGAGCTGCGTCGCGACATTGCCCAGTTCCAGAGCGCCGGTGCGGCCGATCCAATACGCTTGTTGAATGTCATTGAGCGGAAACGGTGCGTGGCGGTTTTCCAAGTCCGGCAGGAGCACAGACCTCGCCGACGCCGTCTCCTCCACAGCCGACTCGCTCCACTGTGCCAACACTTCCTCGGCCACATCCAGCGCCGATACCTCTTGCAGGAAGCGGGCCACCGGGATGTTTACCCCGGCGTCCTGCATGATCGCGTTGCGCATCTCGACGGCCATCAGCGAATCGAGTCCGAGCGTGTTCAGCGGTTGTTCCGCGTCCAGTCGGGCAGCCGGGGTGCCGAGCAGACGTGCCAAACGCCGCTGCAGATAGTCGACGATGAGATCCTGACGCTGATCGGGTGCGGTGGCGAGCAACTGAGCGTGCCAGGTCGTGGCCGCCGCGTCGCTTTCCTCGATGAACGCCGCGTCTCGCTCCTCCTCCGGCGCAGCGACCGATGCTGTCATGTCTCCTGCCGCCCGCGCCACCACGATGTGCTGTCCCAACGCGTTCGCGAGCGATCCCTCCGCCGGAAACGCCGCCGTCGTTTCGAAGCCGTGCTCCAGCAAAGCGGCCTGCCAGGCGGCGCGATGCAGCAGGGGATGCCCGTCGCGCAGGTCGTCCTCATGCCGTCCCCAGCCGTCGATCAGTCCGAACGTGATGTCAAACCACGGCTGATGATCGGTCACTTCCCACAGCATCGCCACCCCGCCCGGTGCGAGCAGTCCGCGCACATGGCGCAACGTCTCGCGCAGGTCGCGAGTGGCGTGCAGGACGTTCGCCGCGACGATCAGGTCGAACGAGCCTTGCGAAAAGCCTTGCTCGACCGGGTCTTTTTCGATATCGAGCAAGCGCGTGTGCAGTCCCGGATACCCGGCAAACTTTTGCCGCGCCCGGTAGAGGAACAGGTCGGACAGATCGGTGAACGTATAATCGGTCCGCTCCCCCGGCAAGGCGGGCAATACCGAAGCGGTCGTCCCGCCCGTACCGGCGCCGATCTCCAACACGCGCAACCGGCGATGCGGAGCGGAAGCGGCGACACCGGCCGCCACAGTCGCTGCGATCCGATTGAAATAACGCGCCTCCGCCGAGTGCTGGTAGATGTATTCGGTGGTCTCAAACGAACCGCCGGGGAAAAACAGCTCCAACGCCGTCGTCTCGCCGCGCAACACGTCGACGAGCCGCTCGCCGTTGCGGCGCAGATAGTCGAGAAAGACCGGATGCTCGCGACCTTCGCCGAGCACGAGCTCCACCTGCGGGTCGGGCAGCGGTGCGACGGAGGTGAACCGCCCTTCCTGTTCCCGCACCAGCCCAAGCGCCGTCAGCCGTGCCATCCAGCGATGCAACAGCTTGCCGTGCAACGGGAGCAGTCCTTTCGTCGCGAGGATCTCCTCGACGGCAAGCTCCTCACCCGCTTGAGCAAATACCTCCAATTTCCGAAGCGTCGCGATCACGTACGCGTTGGTCAGACGATCCAACCACGCCCGTTTGCTCGCATACTCCGGCAGTCCCAGATCGAGAGGGGCCTGCTCCGACTGCTCCGCCCCTTTCGCCAGCACGAGGTCCCACAGCGGGACAGCGGGGCGTTCGGGGGACACGCAGCCGTCCATCCAACAGCGCACCCGCTGCCACGGGTAGGCGGGGAGGGAGAGGACGCGGCCGTCCGGGTAGACTTTCATCCAGTCGATCGGCAGACCCAGCACATGCAGTTCGCCGAGGGTGCCGAGCATCGTCGCCCGCTCGTCTTTCCCGCGTCGCAACGTCGGGAGCGCGGTCCCGGTGTGGCCGTGCGTTTGCAGCGCGGTGCGGATCGCGGCGGTCAGCACGTTGTGCGGCGAGACTTCGAGAAATGTCGCATAGCCGTCCGAGAGCAACTGCGTCAACGCGTCGTGGAAGCGCACCGGCTCCCGCAGATTGCGCCCCCAATAAGCGGCGGTCAGCTCCGTGCCGTCAACCAATCCGCCCGTCACCGTCGAGTAGAGCGGTACCCACGCTGAGCGGGGTGTCAGATCGACCAGCGTCTCCACCAGCGGGGTGCGCAGCCGTTCCATCTGCGGGCTGTGCGAGGCGAGATCGACCTGCAGCGCGCGGCAAAAGACCCCGTCTCGCGCCATCGCCGCGACAAACTCCTCCACCGCGTCCGCATCGCCCGACACCACCACCGACGTCGGCCCGTTGACCGCCGCGATGGACAGCCTGTCTCCGTATGCCGTCAGTCTGGCCGCCACTTCCTGCTCCGGCAGCTCCACAGCGGCCATCTTTCCTTGCCCGTCCGCTTTGCTCATCACGCG
The DNA here is from genome assembly GCF_026410385.1 of Tumebacillus lacus. Taxonomy (GTDB): domain Bacteria; phylum Bacillota; class Bacilli; order Tumebacillales; family Tumebacillaceae; genus Tumebacillus; species Tumebacillus lacus. The sequence goes on along the minus strand of NZ_JAPMLT010000008.1, from coordinate 110,160 downwards.
ACCGCGCTGCCAGATCGCGTAGATCGCCTCATCCAGCGTCAACGCGCCGGCGAGATGCGCCGCCGCCGCTTCGCCCATCGAGTGGCCGACGATCGCGTCCGGGTACAGGCCCCAGGCGCGCCACAGTTCGGCCAGCGCGACCTGCACGGCAAACAGCACCGGCTGTGCGACCTCCGTCTCGCCGAGGCGGGAAAACTCCGGGTCCTCGTACAGCTCATCGAGAATCGACCAGCCTGCGAGCCCGTGCAGCAGCTCGTCACAGCGGTCGATGGCATCGCGAAACACAGGCTCCGTCGCGTACAACTGTTTTCCCATCCCGAGCCACTGCCCTCCCTGTCCCGGAAAGACAAAGACGAGCGGCCGCCGCCTTCTGCTGTTGGCCGAGCCGTGCGACAGTCCGAGGCGCGGCTCCTCGTGCAGATAATCTTCCAATGCCTGCGCGATCTCCTCATGCGACCGCGCCACCAGTGCCAGGCGATGATCGTGATGATCCCGTCGCGCGTTCGCCGTGTGGCACAGATCGCGCAGAGCGGGAGCACCGCCCTCCACGACGCCGCTGCGCACGAAATCGCGATACGACCCGGCCAGCTCGTCCAACGCCTGCTTGGAAGGCGCGGACAGCACCAGCACTTCCGCCTGCTCCCGGCTGTTGGTCTCCGCGGCAGGGGTCGGCTCCACATGCTCCTCCAACACCACATGCGCGTTCGTCCCGCCAAATCCAAACGAGCTGACCCCGGCCAGCGCTTTTTCCTCCGGCAAGGTCGGCCACTCCGACAGCTCCGTCTGCACCGTCACGGGCAGCGTGGCAAACGGGATCAGCGGATTGGGCTCCTGAAAATGCAGGGTCGGCGGCAACTGTTTGTGTTTCAACGCCAGCGCGACTTTGATCAGCCCGGCGACGCCGGCTGCCGCTTCGGTGTGTCCGAAATTGCTTTTGACCGAGCCGACGCGGCAATACCGTTCCGGCGACCGGTCCTCCGACATGACGCGGCCCAGCGCCATCACCTCAATCGGATCGCCAAGTTCGGTGCCGGTGCCGTGCGCTTCCACGTAATGCGCTTTGCCGGGCGAAACGCCCGCATTTAAAAACGCCTCGCGCAGCACCGCTTCCTGCGCCTGTCCGTTCGGCGCCATCAGCCCGTTGCTGCGGCCGTCCTGATTGACCGCGCTGCCCCGGATCACCGCGTAGATGCGGTCGCCGTCCTCCTGTGCCTGAGACAGCGTCTTCAGCACGACGAGGCCGACGCCTTCACTGCGGACATAGCCGTCAGCCGCCGCATCGAACGTTTTGCACCGGCCGTCTTTTGCCATTACGCCCGCCTTGGAAAAATTGATCGTCACATCGGGCGTCAAGATCAGATTGACCCCGCCCGCCAACGCCATCTCGCTCTCGCCGTTTCGCAAGCTCTGGCAGGCCAGATGCACCGCCACCAGCGACGACGAGCAAGCCGTGTCGATCGACAGGCTCGGCCCGCGCAGGTCGAGCAGGTAGGAGAGGCGGTTGGCCGCGATGGAGACCGCGTTGCCGGTGCCTGCGTACGCGTCGATCAGCGATTTGTCCGAAAACTGAATGCGCGAATATTCGTTATTTGATATGCCGACAAACACACCCGTCTTCGAGCCGGAGAGCTGCGAAGGAGGCAATCCGCCGTCTTCGAGCGCCTCCCATGCCACTTCCAACAGGAGGCGTTGCTGCGGGTCCATCCGGGATGCTTCGCGGGGCGAGATGCCGAAAAATCCGTTGTCAAACAGATCGACCCCTTGCAAAAATCCGCCCCAGCGCGTGTTCATCTTTCCCGGTGCGCCCGGATCGGCATCGAAGAACGCCGATGCGTCGAACCGCTCCGCAGGCACTTCCGAGATCGCGTCCACGCCGTTTTTCAACAGTTCCCAAAACGGCTCCGGCCCCGTCGCGCCGGGAAAACGGCAACCGATGCCGACGATGGCGATCGGTTCTTCGCGCGTTTCGCGATAGGGGACCGGGGCTTGGTGATAGAGCTGGTGGTACAACTTTTCAAAATGGTCGGTCGCTGTCTCTTGCCGGGGTTTCAGTTCCGGCAGCGACAGCAGATGGTCGATCAGATCGTCGACGCAGGGGTGGTCCCACAGGGCGGTCGGGGAAAGCTCAACTCCGAGATACTCCCCGAGATCGCCGGAGAGCATCACAGCCTCCGCCGAATCGAGTCCGAAGTTGAGAAAAGGCTCGCGGGTGTCGAGCTCCTCGACCGGGAGGCCGAGGCGTTCCGACAGTTCGTTCAGCATCCAAGCTTGCAGCGAATCGCGAGTGTGCGTGTGATCCATGATGTCACTCTCCCCAGATTTCCAACGTGTTGTGCAGGTAGTCGTGACGGCAGGCGTGTCGCTGAATCTTGCCGCTCGTCGTCTTTGGCAGGCTGTTCGCTTTGACCAGCAGGATCGCCGATGCTTGCAGTTGGTGCTCCTCGGCGACAGAGCGGCGTATCGCACCGATCACTTCCTTATAAAGAGGGGCTTGCCGCTCCTCAAGTCCTGGACGCGGCCGGAAGCGGCGGTCCAACTCGGCGAGGATCACCACCCGTTCCTCGCCGCCCGTCTCCGTCGAAAACGCGGCGGCCACGGTGACCGCTTCGTGGCATTGCTCGGTCGTCAGTTCCAGATCTTGCGGATAATAATTGCGCCCGCGAATCAAGATCAAATCTTTCAGGCGACCGGTGATAAACAACTGCCCCCCGTGTACAAATCCGAGATCGCCGGTGCGCAAAAACGCTCCGTTCTCCTGCCTGTCCGCCAGAGAGACCTGCGCAGCAAACATCTCCTCCGTCAGCTCCGGTTGGTTCCAATATCCTTTTGCCACGCTCGGACCGGCCACCCAGATCTCGCCGACCTGCCCGTCCGTGCAGATCGCGTGCGACGCCGGGTCGACGATGCGGACCGTCAACTCGTCTCTCACGCGCCCGCAGCCGACCAATTCCCGCGAGTTCGGCGTGTCTGTCTGCACCGGCTCGACGCGGCCTTCTTCCAGCGCGGCTCCGTCCACCGCCAGCACGACCGGCCCGTCCGCCGCGTCGTTGCCCGTCACCATCAGCGTCGCTTCGGCGAGGCCGTAGCAGGGGTAAAACGCTTCCTTTGCAAATCCGCACGAAGCAAACGATTCCGCAAACCGCTGCAACGTCCCGCTGCGCACCGGTTCCGCGCCGGAGAACGCATGCGCCCAGTGGCTGAGATCGAGCGTGGCTTTTTGCTGTGCCGTGATCTTTTTCACGCAGAGATCATAGGCAAAATTCGGCCCGCCGCTGAACGTCGCTTTGTATTTCGACACCGCTTGCAACCAGCGGAACGGCCGCTGGAGAAAATCGACAGGCGACAGCAAAACGCACGTCCCGCCGACATACACCGTCTGCAACACGCAGCCGATCAAGCCGAGGTCGTGGTACAGGGGCAGCCAGCTCACGTTGACAGACGCCTCCGTGTTGCCGAGCGCCTGTGCGATCACCTTTTCGTTGTGAAGCAGGTTGGCGTGCGTGACGATCACGCCCTTGGGTCTGCCGGTCGAGCCGGACGTGTATTGGAAAAAGGCGGGGTGATCGCCCGTCAACACCGGCTCCACCCATCCGTCCGCTTCCGTCTCGCAGATCAGGTCGCTCGGCAGCCAGTCAAACCGGGCAAATTCCTCCTGCTCGGCAAATTGGGCTTCCATCTTCAGCAACAGTTGGGACGTGGTCAAAGCGACCGCCGCTTCGGAGTCGGCCATCACCGCTTCCAGCCGCTGGACGTTGCGGCTCATCGTCGGCGGAAAGACCGGCACGGCGATCATGCCGGCGTAGAGGCAGCCAAAGAAGGCGGCGATATACTCCAGCCCCTGCGGATAGACGAGCAGAATGCGGTCGCCGTGCCGGGCCCGCGTTTGCAGATGCGCGGCGATGGCGCGGGCTTGGCGGTCGAGCGTCGCGTAGGTGAGCGGGACCTCCCGTCCTTCACCGTCTTGCAAAAATGTATAGGCGATCCGCTCCGGATGCCGGAGGGCGCGCGTTTGTAACAGGTCGACCAGCGTGTCGAAGCCTGTGGCATGCAGTTCCAAAGTGGTGATCGTTTGCGGGGACATGATTTTCCTCCTCAAGCTCCCAGTTGATGTAACCAATTATCCGCGATTTGTAAGGGTTTTTCAATTGAAATCGGGGATGCTTCATAAAGCTTGTTTGGCAGATGATAAGGTTGTGTTCGAATAGGGCAGGTATTATTCTTACATGATAAATGGCATTATTCTTTGTGAGATGCGAATAACTGGAAAAAAGTTTCACTTTTTAGGTGGAAAGGCGGGCTGTGGTGTATAATGAAGGGTGGAGGTGGATTCTGAATGGATCGTATGGAATTGGATCTGCAACTGATCGACAAACCGTTCAAATTGGTTTCTGAATATACGCCGCAGGGCGACCAACCGAAAGCGATTGAAAAGCTCGCGGAGGGCATCCTGCGCGGCGACAAGCACCAGACTTTGCTCGGCGCGACCGGCACCGGCAAGACGTTTACGATGGCCAACCTGATCCAACAGGTCAACAAACCGACCCTGATCATCGCCCACAACAAAACGTTGGCGGCACAGTTGACCGCGGAATTCAAAGAATTTTTCCCGGAGAACGCCGTCGAGTATTTCGTCTCCTACTACGACTACTACCAGCCGGAAGCGTACATCCCGGCTTCCGATACCTTTATTGAAAAAGACGCGAAGATCAACGACGAGATCGACAAACTGCGCCACTCCGCCACGTCGGCGCTGGTTGAGCGCAAAGACGTGATCGTCGTCGCGTCCGTCTCCTCGATCTACGGCCTCGGCTCGCCGATTGAGTATTACAAATTTGTCCTGTCTCTGCGCGTGGGCATGGAAAAGGGGCGCGATGAAGTGCTGCGCCGCCTGATCGACATGCAGTACGAGCGCAACGACATCAACTTCACCCGCGGCACGTTCCGCGTGCGCGGCGACGTCGTCGAGATCTTCCCGGTACAGCGGTCGGAGTCGGCCGTGCGGGTGGAGTTCTTTGGCGATGAGATCGACCGGATCACCGAGGTCGACACGCTGACCGGCGAGATCCTCGGCACACGTCAGCACATCGGCATCTACCCGGCGTCTCACTTTGTCACCACGACCGACAAACTGCAGGTGGCGATGGCGAGCATCCGCGAAGAGTTGGAAGCGCGGCTCACAGAACTGCGCGAAGAAGGCAAACTGCTGGAAGCGCAGCGGCTGGAGCAGCGGACCAACTATGACCTCGAGATGATGGCGGAGATCGGCTTTTGCTCCGGCATCGAGAACTACTCCCGCCATCTGGAAGGGCGGGAGGCGGGGAGCGCGCCGAGCACGCTGTTCTCCTTCTTCCCGGACGACTTCCTGCTGATCATCGACGAGTCGCACGTCACCGTGCCGCAGATCGGTGCGATGTTCAACGGCGACCAAGCGCGCAAAAACATGCTGGTCGACCACGGATTCCGCCTGCCGTCGGCGAAAGACAACCGCCCGATGAAATTTGAGGAGTTCGAGCAGAAAGTCAACCAAGCCGTCTACGTCTCCGCCACGCCGGGCAACTACGAGATGGAGCACAGCACTCAGGTCGTTGAGCAGATCATTCGCCCGACCGGCCTGCTCGACCCGGTGATTCACGTGCGCCCGATCAAAGGCCAGATCGACGACCTCGTCGGCGAGATCAACAAGCGCATCGCCAAAGACGAGCGCGTGCTGGTGACCACGCTGACGAAAAAAATGTCGGAGGATCTCACCGACTATTTGAAGGAACTCGGGATCAAAGTGCGGTATCTGCACTCCGACATCAAGACGATTGAGCGGATGATGATCCTGCGCGACCTGCGCCTAGGCGTGTTTGACGTGCTGGTCGGGATCAACCTGCTGCGCGAAGGTCTCGACCTGCCGGAAGTCTCGCTGGTGGCGATCCTCGACGCGGACAAAGAAGGCTTCCTCCGTGCCGAGCGCTCGCTGATCCAGACGATCGGACGCGCCGCACGGAACGCGGGCGGCGAAGTCATCATGTACGCCGACAAGATCACCCGCTCGATGGACGTTGCCATCAAAGAGACGGAACGCCGCCGCGCCATCCAGATCGCCTACAACGAGGAGCACGGCATCACCCCGCAAACGATCAACAAAAAAGTCCGCGACGTCATCGAAGCGGTCAAAGCGGCCGACCCGAAAGCCGAGAAGAAGATCCAGAAGGGCGTCGACAAGATGTCGAAGAAAGATCGCGAAGAGCTGATTGCCAAGTTGGAGAAAGAGATGAAGGACGCCGCGAAGTCGCTGCAGTTTGAACGAGCGGCGGAGCTGCGGGACATTATTTTGGAGTTGAAGGCGTCGTAGGTGATCTTAAGAAAAGAGACCCATCAGGGTCTCTATTTTTTGCTTCGATTTTCATTTGTACAAGCAGGGCAAGCACATTTTCCTCGGCTTCCTTCTTTGCAGTCTGTTCCAAATATTCAAGGTCGATCTTATCAAATAGAGCCCCCATCAATAATTGCACTCACTCTTCGTCCCGCTATGAATTCCAGTAGACAGCAGCACGGGCGCGGTCGAAGATGATGTCTTCGATTCCGATCACGTAAAAATGGAGACATGAATGGGCTGGATGCCCTGTTTGTCGGTGAAATCTGTCAGAAGTGGATGCTGCCAATTGTTCGATTTTTGATAGCACCAGATGCACATCGTGATTCGACGAAACACGTCCAAGTTCGGCCTGGAATTTTGACCCCTCGAAGTCAAGACGACGTGGGGTCTTGCTCCTTACCTCACCGTCACCGCCTGCATCCCCATCGCGATCCAACTCTGTTCAAACCTCGCGCGTTCGACCCGCTTTGCTTTTGTGCCGTCGAAGGGGTCGTTGATGTAGACGCAGTCAGGGCCGTAGCCGACGAGGAGGACGGCGTGTTCGTTCCAGGTGGTGCGGACTCGGCCGGTGGGGGAGTCCCAGGTGTCCCAGTAATCGGGTGCCCGCAGCGGGACGGTGGTCCAGACGACGACCGGTTTTCCCTCGGCGACGCGGGCGAGGACTTGTTGAAACGATTGCCCGGTCATGTCGTGCGCTTGCCCGGGCAGGTATTGGTTCAGCAAGTCGGCAATCGGCGCATGGTACACGCCAAATCCGATCGGCTTGCCGTCCACCGCGCCGACAAATCCGACCTTCGGGTCGCCCCAGAAAACGATGCGGCCGCGTGCGTCGCGGCGGACGGGGGTGGGGTCTTTGCGGACTTCGTGGGCCAGTTTCATTTTATCGCCGGGCTGCCCGACCGCCTGCAGAAGCATCGCCAGCGACGTGACTTCGCAGCCGTCGCGCAGCTCGGGGTGTTGCCGGATCGCCGGTGTGTGGATCAAGACGCGGTTGTCGCTTCTTTCAACCTGCCGGGCGAGATAGCGTTGCGGGACTTTGAGCACCGTATGGGACGGGACGACGACAGCCGACTGCTGCTTGTCCTCCAGAAAAGAGGTCGGCAACAGCGGAGCCACAGAGGAGGCGTGAGCGGTACCTGTTTGTGCGGACAAGGAGACAGAGAAGGAGAGAATGAGCGCCGGAACGACAGACGACAGTTTGCGCATGGGGACGTCGCTCCTTTCTAGTACTTCCTCCACATTCGCTAGGATGCCCCCACTCCATGACCGCCGTCATGTTAAATAATGACGCGGGTAACTGTCATAATGACCGCTCAGTCTCGTACAATAAAAGCAAGCCATACATACTGGATTCCGCTCCCTACGGAATCAGTTCCGGCCTCTTTCGGGAAGCCGGCCAATGCACGAATGATTTGTCATATCCCTCATTGAGCAGCCCTTCCCGGTAGAAGGCTGCTCCTTTTTTTTGCCTATTTGTTAAGCCAAATTCAAATCTTGTCTTCAAGTTGCTTTTTTGAAGCGGTTGGTACAAAATAGGCTATAGAATATTTGTTCGCATTTGGAAAGAAGGAGAATGAGATGGCACAAGAACATATCGTGGTCAAAGGCGCACGCGCCCATAACCTGAAAAATATCGATGTGACGATCCCCCGCGACAAGCTGGTCGTGCTGACCGGTCTGTCCGGTTCGGGCAAATCGTCGCTCGCGTTTGATACGATCTACGCCGAAGGTCAGCGCCGCTATGTCGAGTCGCTGTCCGCCTATGCCCGCCAGTTTCTCGGGCAGATGGACAAGCCGGACGTCGACTCCATCGACGGGCTCTCCCCGGCGATCTCCATCGACCAAAAGACGACCTCGCGCAACCCGCGCTCCACGGTCGGCACGGTCACGGAGATCTATGACTACCTGCGCCTGCTGTTCGCCCGCATCGGGCGGCCGCACTGCCCCAATCACCCGAGCATCGAGATCACGTCGCAGACGGTCGAGCAGATGGTCGACCGCATCTTGGAGTTGCCGGAACGCACGCGCATCCAGATCTTCGCCCCGCTGATCAAAGGGCGCAAAGGCGAGCATACAAAGATCTTCGAAGACGTTGCCAAACAGGGCTTCGTCCGCGTGCGCGTGGACGGGGAAATGATGGAAGTCACCGATGAGATCAAATTGGAGAAAAATAAAAAGCACACCATCGAGGTCGTCGTCGACCGCATCGTCGTCAAGGAAGACGTCGCCCCTCGCCTCGCCGATTCGCTGGAGACGGCGTTGAAACTGGCGGACGGCACGGTGATCGTCGGCATCGTCGACGGCGAAGAGATGCTGTTCTCGTCCAATCTGTCCTGCCCGGAGTGCGGATTCTCCGTCGAGGAACTGTCGCCGCGCATGTTTTCGTTCAACTCGCCGTTTGGCGCGTGCGACGTCTGCGCGGGCCTTGGCACCAACATGGAGATCGACCCGGACCTCGTCATCCCCGACCGCACCAAATCGTTGCTCGAAGATGCGGTTGAGCCGTGGCAGGGCCGCACGTCCAACTATTACCCGCAACTGCTGGAAGCGGCGGCGAAACATTTCAACGTCCCGATGGACGTGCCGGTCGGCGACCTGCCGCCCGAGCAGCTGAAGGTGCTCTTGTACGGCTCCAAAGGGGAAAAGATCAAATTTACGTACGAAAACGACTTCGGCCAGAAAAAGACGGGCGAGGTCGACTACGAAGGTGTCGTGACCAACCTCGAACGCCGCTACAAAGAGACGGTGTCCGACTATATCCGCGAGTTCATCGAGGACTACATGAGTGCCAAGCCTTGCCCGGCCTGCGCAGGCAAGCGTCTGCGCCCGGAATCGCTGGCTGTCACCGTCGGCGACGAAAACATCGCGCACGTCACCGGTCTGTCGGTAAACGACGCGCTCCAATACTTTGACGGCTTGTCGCTCAGCGAAAAAGAGCTGACCATCGCCCGTCTGATTCTCAAAGAGATCAAAGCCCGTCTCGGATTTCTCGCAGACGTCGGGCTCGACTATTTGAACCTGTCCCGCTCTGCCGGCACGCTGTCCGGCGGCGAGGCGCAACGCATCCGGTTGGCGACGCAGATCGGGTCGTCGTTGATGGGCGTCCTGTACATTCTCGACGAGCCGTCCATCGGTCTGCACCAGCGCGACAACGAGCGGCTGATCAACACCTTGCTGCACATGCGTGACCTCGGCAACACGCTACTCGTCGTCGAGCATGACGAGGACACGATGATCGCCGCCGACTATCTGATCGACATCGGACCCGGTGCCGGCATCCACGGCGGCACCATCGTGTCGCAAGGCACGCCGCAAGAGGTGATGGACGATCCGAACTCGATGACCGGCGCGTACCTCTCCGGACGCAAGTTCATCCCGATCCCGGCCGAACGCCGCAAGCCGTCCGACAAATGGGTCAAAGTGACCGGCGCGAAGGAAAACAATTTGAAAAACGTCTCGGCCAAGTTCCCGCTCGGCGTGTTTACCTGCGTCACGGGCGTGTCCGGCTCCGGCAAATCGACGCTGGTCAACGAGATCCTCAAAAAAGCGTTGGCCGCCCACCTCAACGGGGCGAAGACCAAGCCGGGCCAGCACAAAAAGATCGAAGGTCTCGAACACCTCGACAAGATCATCGACATCGACCAATCGCCGATCGGCCGCACCCCGCGCTCCAACCCGGCGACGTACACCGGCGTGTTTGACGACATCCGCGACGTGTTTGCCACGACGAACGAAGCGAAGATGCGCGGCTATAAAAAAGGCCGCTTCTCCTTCAACGTCAAAGGCGGTCGTTGCGAAGCGTGCAAAGGCGACGGGATCATCAAGATCGAGATGCACTTCCTGCCCGACGTCTATGTGCCGTGCGAGGTCTGCAAAGGCAAGCGGTACAACCGCGAGACGCTGGAAGTGAAATTTAAAAACAAGAGCATCGCCGACGTGCTGGACATGACGGTCGAGGATGCGGTGGAATTTTTCAAAAATGTGCCGCGCATCTCCCGCAAAATGCAGACGCTCCATGACGTGGGTCTCGGCTACGTCCGCCTCGGCCAACCGGCGACGACGCTGTCCGGCGGCGAAGCGCAGCGCGTCAAGCTCGCCTCCGAACTGCACCGCCGCAGCACCGGGCGCACGATGTACATCCTCGACGAGCCGACGACCGGCCTGCACTCGGCCGATATCGACCGGCTGCTCGTCGTCTTGCAACGCCTCGTCGACGCCGGGGAGACGGTCGTCGTCATCGAGCACAACCTCGACGTGATCAAGACGGCCGACCACCTGATCGACCTCGGACCCGAGGGCGGCGACAAAGGCGGCACCATCGTCGGCACCGGCACGCCGGAGCAGATCGCCGCGATCCCGGAGTCTTGGACCGGCAAATTCCTCGGTCCGATCCTGGAGCGGGACAAGCAACGCGCCGCTGTGCTGGCCTAGACAGACCCGGACGCAAAAAAGCAGGTCACACGGGGGTGACCTGCTTTTCGCTGTCCCGTCGAGAGCGGGCGGCGAGAGACCGGGCCGGATTCTGAACGTCGCCGTTTTGCATAGAATGGGCTGTGCGGCGCATCATGCCATAGAGAAGGAGTCCTGCCAGATCCAGCCCGCCGCAGAGCCACCACGCCTGCAGCCAGTGCTCGTGAAAGGCGATCTGACCCTGCCCGTCGAGGCGGTGCAGCGCAAATGCCTGCACGAGCAGCACGGCCGCATAGCCGACGTACCAACGGCCGCTGAGCAGGGCGAGCAGGCAGGCGGGCAGGGCGGTGGTCAGAAAGAGCAACAGGCCGTCCGGGAGATCGGGAGCCGGGAGCGTGTGCACGGCGAGCAGGTACAGGCCAAACGAGGCGCAGACGGTCACGGTGAAGCGGTACAGGTCGTCGTAAAAGGCCCGCCTTTGGCGCAGTTTGTCCAGATTGCGCCCGCGGCGGGCCAGCCACCAGAGCGGCGCGGCGGCGAGCAAGGAGCCGCCAAGCAGGGCGAACAGGGTGGTGAGCTTGTCCATAATTGACACCTTCTTCTCAAATATATGGGGAATATTTTCATTTACAATGTAAGAAGGGGTTGCGTTTCGGCAGATGCTTTAGTAGGATGTGCGTATCTCCCTGTCGCGGTGAAGTCGTGAGCAGGGAAATGAACGGATAAGGGGAATCGTATGGAAAATTGGACGTTCGATCACCTGCCGGACGATTTTGTCCGCTATGTATATGACGGTTGTGTGGCCCTTGGCCGCCGCATGGCGACGGAACCGGATTTGCAGCGCCAGATCGAGGACGTGATACGCGAGCAGATCTCGCGCACGCCGACGGAAGCGCTGGAGATCGAGCAAGGCCTGACGGTGCTGACAGGCCCGGTGATCGCGCAGGCGGTGATGGGGTGCCTGCGCTATCTGGAGACGCATGACGAGATGGAAGACCTGCGCAAAGCCGGCTTTGATGCGGCGGTGCTGAACTTCATCCGCTATCTCGTCTCCCGCTACGGTCCGGTGCTCAAGGCGATCCGCCGCCGGCACAATCATCCGCTCGGCTGGCACAAGTTCGGTCATGCGATCATGACGATGGAGACCGGCACCAAGCACATCCACGTCAAACTTGTGCGCAACGACGACGAGGTGATCCATCTGGAAGACGATGCCGAGTCGATGCTGCGCCTGGTCAATTTTTTGCTGAAGTCGATTGAGAGCGCCGACGATCACGGCTCGTATGATGCCGCGACGGTGCAGGAGTTGACCGAGCGCTATCACCGCATTCTTGAACAGGCGGGCGACAGCAGAGCGACGCGACTGCCGCGCACGGAACATTAGGCTACTCTCTTTTATATGAATCAACGGGTGAAAGTATGCGAGATTCGGTGACGGATCGGCGGCATCTTTCACCCCTTTTTTTGGCATACTAGTTCCAACTCGCAAGGAACGAGGAGGCGATCGGAGATGGATCTGAAAGAGGGCGGCCTGCTGTGGGTGGAGACGTTTCCCGATGCGCCTGCCTATCCCCGTCTGCAGGAGGACTTGACCTGCGACGTGGTGGTGGTCGGCGGCGGGGAAGGCGGCGCAAACTGCGCCTACCAGCTCTCGGAGCACGGGGTGGATACGGTGATGCTGGAGCGTCGCCGCGTGGGATATGGATCGACGAGTGCCAACACAGGGCTGATTCAATATTCGAATGACGCGCCGATGCACCAGTTGGCCGACTCGCTGGGGCTGGACGTGGCGGTGCGCTATTACAAGCTGTGCCAGCGGGCGGTGGACGTGCTCGATCACATGTCGCACACGCTGGCAGACCCGATTGAATTCAAACGGCGGGACAGTCTGTACTATGCGTCGTCGGAGAAAGACGTGAAAAAGCTGGAGGCCGAGTATGCGCTGCAGACCCGGTATGGATTTCCCGTTGCCTATTGGACGGAGGAGCAGGTGGCGGAGCAGTTTCCGTTTCGCAAAGCGGCGGCGTTGCATGCGACCGGCGATGCGGAACTGAATCCGTTTCGATTTGCCCATGCGCTGGTGCGGCACGCCGCGCGGAAAAACCTGCGCGTGTACGAGGAGACGGAGGTTTGTTCGATTTTTCACGAGAACGGCCGAGTCTGCCTGCGCACGAGCGAAGGGCAGATCGTGCGGGCGAAAAAAGCGGTGATCGCCACCGGCTATGAGGCGCAGGAAAATCAGCGCACACCGGGCGCGGTGGTGGAGAGCTCCTATGCGATCGCCACAGAGCCGGTCCGTGATTTTTCCTCCTATGCCTCCCGGTGTCTGATCTGGGAGACGGCGCGGCCGTATCTCTACATGCGGACGACGTTCGATGACCGGATCGTGGTCGGCGGGCTCGATGAGTCGGCGTTTGAAGGGCCCAAGCGGGACAACCTGTTGCCGCAAAAGGCGGAGCAGTTGCTGATCGAGTTGAAAACACTGTTTCCGGCGTTTGCCGATCTGAAGATCTCGCATCGGTGGACGGCGGCGTTTGGCGGGACGAAGGACGGGCTGCCGTTTATCGGCGAGCATCCGTTCCACGAAAACTGCTACTACGCCCTCGGTTACGGCGGCAACGGCACGGTCTACGCGATCATCGCCGGTGAGATCATCAAAGAGCTGATCCTTTGCGGACAGCACCCGGACGCGCCTTTATTTGCGGTGGGGCGGATGCGGTAGGAAACTTTTCGGCAGGTGAAACGTATGTCTGACTCAAGAGGAGGGATGTCTCATGGGTTTGCTCATGCGATGGCTGGTGTCAGCAGGCGCCCTGCTGATCGTGGCGTGGCTGTTCGACCGGATCTGGTTTGACACGGTGGGGGCGGCGTTTCTGGCCGCGCTGGTGCTCGGCTTGATCAACGCGTTCATCAAGCCGGTGGTGAAACTGTTTACGCTGCCGGTCACCGTCTTGACGCTCGGGCTTTTTGCGCTGGTGATCAACGCGGTCCTGTTGATGCTGACGAGTTCGCTGGTCGGCGGGTTTCATGTGGAAGGGTTTTGGACGGCCTTTTGGGGGGCGATTGTGCTGGCGCTCGTCAGCGGCGTGCTGGGCGCGCTGTTTGGCGACGAGTAACGCCATGAAAATGCGCCGGTGTCGCTACCCGGCGCATTTTTTGGTATGATACGGGTATCTATAGGCATCTTGAGGAGGAAGCAGTTATGAAAGTACTCGTTACGGGCGGGGCTGGGTTTGCCGGCTCGCACATTGCAGATGCGCTGCTCGCAGCCGGGCATGAGGTCGTCATCGTCGACAATCTCGCCACCGGTTCGAAGCACAACGTCCCTCAGGCGGCCGTCTTTTTCAACATGGACATCAATGACCCGAAGCTCTTCGATCTGATCAAAGAGGAAGGGATCGAGGCGATCTGCCACCAAGCGGCACAGATCAAGGTGACCGATTCGATCACACATCCCGATCATGATGCTCATGTGAACATCATCGGCACGATCAAACTGCTGGAAGCGGCCCGTCATTTGAAGATCAAGCGGTTCCTGTTTGCCGGTTCTGCCGCGATCTACGGGCAGCCGGACTACTTGCCTGTCGACGAAGAACATCCAAAGCGCCCGATGTCTTTCTACGGGTTGAGCAAAAAAGTGGATGAAGAATACATACGCATGTACGGCGAACTGTTCGGTGTCAACTACATGATCTTGCGCTATGCCAACATCTACGGCCCGCGCCAAGGCCGGACCGGCGAAGGCGGCGTGGTCTCGATCTTTATGGAGAACATGATCAAAGGTCTGCCGGTCACCATCGAAGGCGACGGCGGCGCGACCCGCGACTACATCTATATCGAGGATGTGGCGAAGGCGGTCGTGATCGCGCTGGAGTCGGACGTGATCGGCACGGTCAACGTCTCGACGGAGACGCAGGTGTCGGTCAACGAGCTGTTTGACACGATGAAACGGGCGGTCGGCTACCCGCAAGACGCGGTGCGCGGCCCGGCTCGCATCGGCGATATCTATCTGAGCTCGCTGTCGAACCGCCGCATCGGCGAACTGTTGCCGCAGTGGCGCCCGCAGACGTCGCTGGAAGACGGTTTGCAAAAGACGGTGGCCTGGGGCCGCACCGTCTACTCGCCGGACAAGGAGTGAGTCTGACATGGTGACCAAGTCGATCTCCACCTCGCAGTTGATCCAAGAGTTCCACCTGCAATTGGTCAATCCCGGAGCGGACACCGAGCGTCCGATCACCGTCGGCGACCTGTCGCGACCGGGTCTCGCGCTCGCCGGGTATACGACGTATCACCCGTTTGAGCGGGTGCAGGTGCTCGGCAAGACGGAGGTCTCTTTTTTTGAATCGCTGTCCGATCAGGTCAAGGATCTGCGGGCCGAGAAGATCTGCACCTACGAGGAGACGCCTTGCATCATCGTTTCGCGCAACTTGGAGATCCCGGAGCAGCTGTTGGCGGCGGCGAGTCGTCACCGACTGCCGATCCTGCGCTCGCCGGAGTCGACATCGGTGATGACCGGACGGCTCCTGTCCTATCTGGACCGGGAGTTGGCCAAAGAGACGGTGATGCACGGCGTGCTGGTCGACGTCTACGGCATCGGCATCCTGATCACCGGTACCAGCGGCATCGGCAAAAGCGAGACGGCGCTGGAATTGGTCAAGCGGGGACATCGACTGGTTGCCGACGACGCCGTCGAGATCCGCCAGATCGGCGAAACGATCCTCGAAGGCACGTCACCGGAACTGCTGCGCCACCTGATCGAGATCCGGGGCCTTGGCGTGCTCAACGTGATGACGTTGTTCGGCGCAGGCGCGATCCGCACGCACAAGGACATCGAACTGGTGATCAAACTCCAGATGTGGGAGGATCAGACGGCGTACGACCGTCTCGGCCTCGACGAAGAGATGATCCAGATCCTCGACGTCGACGTGCCCTGCATCCTCCTGCCGGTCCGTCCGGGCCGCAACCTCGCCGTTATTTTAGAGGTGGCGGCGATGAACCAGCGTTTGAAGCGCATGGGCTACAACGCGGCCCGGGATCTGTCCGAACGCATGACTCGCTCGATGGAAGAGGGAAACGGCAATTGACCGTTTTCCTCTTTTTTTGTGGCTTTTTTGTGTCTGCGGGAGGAACGTGGCGGAATGTGTCGAATCTAAAGTGTCGGACAGAGAAAAGTCTAAAAAAATAAACAACACTTTGGGGATCACAGTGCAAACGGGAGGCGAAAGCATGGGTAAGCTGACAGAGAAGACGTCTGAACAACAGATTCAGGCAGTGGCTGGCAGCCAAGCAAGAATGAAAGCCTATTACAGCCGTATGAAGAATTCGACATTTTGGGACGCCGCGAAAGATGAGATTCGCGCGACTTTTAATATCCGCAACACCATGGCAACACTGGCGGTTCTGATGCTCGCCACCGTGGGGATCACGACCGCCCACGGCAAGGTCGCCGGCACGGAGACCGTCTACCGCGTATACATAGACGGCCAATACCACGGCCTCGTGCGCGACAAGGCGCTGATCGAAGAGACGATCACCGCATTTGGCGACAAGGTCAAAGCAAACATTGAGTTTCAAGAAGTGCATCAGGCGGTCGTTTCGACGCAGGAGTCCTACGTGGCGCAGGCGATTGAAGACACGACGAAGACGATCGTCGACATGATGGCGATTCGCGTGGACGGCGTGGACGTCGCCTACGTCAAAGACGCAGAGACCGCCGAAAAGATCGTCGGCAAACTGAAAGGACAATTTGTCAAAAGCGATTCCAATGTAAAAGTCGCATTTGCCGAACAGGTCGATTTTGTTGCGATCAAAGAAGACAAATCGAAAATCCTCGCACCGGACGCGGCCTACTCGCTGATCGTGCAGGGCAAAAACGAGAAAAAGACCTACGTTGTCTCGCGCGGCGATTCGCTGTGGACCATCGCCGAGAAAAACAAGGTCACCGTCGAAGAGTTGCAACAGGCCAATCCGGACGTGCACAACGTTGACGAGATCAAGGAGGGGCAGTCGCTCAACCTGACCGCCTATGAACCGTTGATCAACGTGTTCGCGACCTACGACGAAGAACGCGAGATCATGACCAACTACGAGATCGAATACAAGGAAGACGATTCGCTCCCCAAAGGCCAGGAGAAAGTGCTGGAACAGGGCGCAGAAGGCAAGAAAAAGCAGACGGTCCGCGTGCGCACCAAAAACGGCGCGGTCATGAAGGAAGAAGTGCTGGCTGAGACGGTGATCACCGAGCCGAAGAAGGAAGTGGTCGCCAAAGGGACCAAGATCTCCGCAGGAGCGGCGTACTACAACGGTCCGGTGGCGGCAGCAGGCGGCGGTGACTGGGCGTGGCCGATCGGCGGCGGCTATGTGTCGTCTCACTACGGCGAAAACCGCGGCGGACGTCCGCACTTTGCGATTGACATCGCAGCGGGGACCGGCACGCCGGTCTACGCGTCGAACAGCGGTACTGTCATCCAGGCGGGCGATGCGGGCGACGGCTACGGCAACTGCATCATCATCTCGCACGGCAACGGCATCACCACCCTGTACGCGCATCTCAATTCGATGAGCGTCTCCGCAGGGCAGACGGTGCAAAAAGGCCAGTACATCGGCGGCGTCGGCTCGACCGGCTGGTCGACGGGCGCGCATCTGCACTATGAAGCGCGCATCAACGGAACGAAGGTCAATCCGGCTCCGTATATGTGATCCACCCTATATTTGATTTTGCAGAGGTCCGTGCTTGGTGCGGGCCTCTTTATGCTATAATTTGAGTCAGCATCTTGGAAGTGGGAGAGGAGTCACACACGATGAAAGAGATGATGGGGCGCGGCTTGCTCTCCGGTTTGAAAACCACGTGGACGCTGGGCAAGATCGTCGTGCCGATCACGGTGATCGTCACGCTGCTCAAACACACGCCGGTGATCGAGTGGATCGTCTGGTTGTTTGCACCCGTGATGAGCTTTGTCGGACTGCCGGGCGAAGCGGCGGTCGTGCTGGCGCTCGGCTGGGTGCTGAACCTGTACGCGGGGATCGGCGCGATCTTCTCGTTGCAGTTGGCGGGGCCGCAGATCTTCATCCTGGCGGTGATGATGTCGTTTGCGCACAATCTGTTCGTGGAGACGGCGGTGGCGAGACGGATGGGGCTGTCCGGCGCGATTGTGGTAGGCGTCCGCATCGGCACGGCGCTGCTGTCCGGCGCTTCGCTGCATCTGATCTTGGGAAATGAGATCACATCGGCGGCCGGGAGCTATCAGCATGCGACGAGCTATCTGTGGCAGACGCCGATTTTGGATACGGCGGGTGAAGTGTTGCTGACTGCGTTTACGGCGGTGTGGCAGTTGGCGTTGATCGTGATTCCGCTGATGTTTGTGATTCAAATCTTGAAGGAACTGCATGTGCTCGACAAACTGGCGCATGGGACCCATCCGTTCCTGCGCTGGCTCGGCATGTCGGAAAAGGCGGCGATCCCGATGCTGGCCGGGATCTGGTTTGGCCTTGCGTACGGCGCGGGCGTGATCTTGGAAGCGACGCGGGAGCATCCGCTGAGCAAGCGGGAGATGTACCTGATCATCACCTTCCTCGTGCTCTGCCACGCGGTGGTGGAGGACACGTTGCTGTTCCTGCCGCTCGGAGTCAACGGCTGGTATTTGCTCGCGATTCGACTGGTCGCCGCGATTGTGGTGACGGCGGTGCTGGCGCGGATTTGGAAGGCAAACCGAGGCGTGCAAAACGCCGCGAACACATCGGCGTAGAGGTGCAGAGGAGGAGGAGCAGATGCGTTTTCGATATGTGCTGTTTGATTTGGACGGGACGCTGCTCGACACGAACGAGCTGATCTTGCGCTCCGTGGAGCAGGCGTTGGAAGAGTTTGCGCCCGGACGATTTTCCAGAGCGGACATCTTGCCGCACATGGGTGAGCCGCTGTCGGTGCAGGTGGCGAGATTTTTGCCGGAGCGGATGGACGAGGTGATCGCCCGCTACCGACAGCTGTACATGGAGCAACATGACGACCTGGTCACCGCGTTCCCGCATGCCAAAGAGGTGCTCGAGCGGCTGGCCCGCGACGGGTACCGGATCGCCGTCGTCACCAGCAAGATCCGCCGCACGGCGGAGCTCGGTTGGAAAGTGTGCGGGCTGCCCGACTGCCACGAAGCGTTTCTGACCATCGAAGACACGGACAAGCACAAGCCCGACCCGGAGCCGGTGCTCAAAGCGGTCGAAAGGCTCGGTGCGGTGCCGGCCGAGACGGTGATGATCGGTGACAGCCCGTATGACATCCTCGCCGGGAGGGCGGCCGGCGTCGCCACCATCGGCGTGAAATGGAGCCTGCGCGGCGAAGAAGGGCTGCGCGAGTACCGGCCTGACTTCCTCGTCGAGGACATGCTGGAGCTTGAAGCGATCATCAGAGGAGAGAAGTAACGATGCGCGATACGGTCCGTTACCCGGTCAAAGGGGCAAACGCTCTGTGGCAACTGTATAAAACGGTCAGCTTTTTCAAAGTGGCCAAAAACTTTGCGGTGATCCAGCTCTCCCGCTACACGCCGTTTCTCGGCGTGAAGAACTGGCTGTACCGCACCTTCCTCGGCATGCAGGTGGGGGATCAGACGGCGGTGGCGTTGATGGTGATGATGGACGTGATGTTCCCGGAGCTCATCTCCGTCGGTCGCAACACGATCATCGGCTACAACACGACGATCCTCGCTCATGAATACCTGACAGACGAGTACCGGCTCGGCCGCGTGATCATCGGCGACAACGTGATGATCGGGGCCAACTCGACGCTGCTCCCCGGCATCACCATCGGCGACGGGGCGGTGGTCGCGGCCGGGTCGCTGGTCAACCGCGACGTGCCCGCCGGTGCGTTCGTCGGCGGCAATCCGATCCGGATCATCCGCACGGCCGAATCCCGTGCCGAGGGCGATGAACAGCAACTCGACGTACCGTCCGCCGATCAGACGATACTCCTCCACTAGAAAAATATTTCTACAGTGGAGCAGGAGTTTTTTCTGCTGGCGTTGTAAATACCTGCTTAAATACCTTTCATTCTCCGCCGATGGGGGGCTTTGCGAAAAGCTGCGGCGTCGAGATGTGACGGGCTTCGTGTTCCTAACGAGAAAACAGCCACGGTGCGAGATTTGCGCCGTGGCTGTTTTCATAAGCGCGGATTGACACATCCTAACACCCGTGTTAGGATAACCGTAGCAAACTCTTTAGTATATTAGCAGACTAAAGCATTGGACGTGAAGAAGGATGGAAAAACCGATTTTGTTTGAAAAGCCGCGCGGTGTGCGCGACGTGCTGCCGCCGCTTGCTGCTCGCAAGCGCGAAGTGGAAAAGAGAGTTGCCAAAGTGTTTCAACGCTGGGGATACGAAGAGATCGTCACTCCGACGTTCGAATATGCGGATACCTTCCTGAACGGGGCGTTCCGGGATGAGGAAGACAACCTGTTTAAATTTATCGAGCGGTCCGGCCGCACCGTCGTGCTGCGCCCGGACATGACGGCGCCGATCGCCCGCGTGGTGTCGTCGTTGCTCAAAGAGCAGCCGTTGCCGCTGCGACTCTCCTA
The DNA here is from genome assembly GCF_026410385.1 of Tumebacillus lacus. Taxonomy (GTDB): domain Bacteria; phylum Bacillota; class Bacilli; order Tumebacillales; family Tumebacillaceae; genus Tumebacillus; species Tumebacillus lacus. The sequence continues at coordinate 89,826 of NZ_JAPMLT010000008.1, read as the reverse complement.
CAACGCGCCGATCTTCCGCCAGCAGGACCCGGCGGCCGGGCGCGATGCGGAGTTTACGCAGTCGGGCGTGGAACTGCTCGGCGATGCGACGCCCGATGCGGACGCCGAAGTGATCGCGCTGGCGATCACCGCGTTGCAGGAGGCGGGGGTGGCCGGGTTCCGGCTGGCCATCGGACAGGTGGCCTATCTGCAGGGGCTGTTTGCCGAACATGTGGACAGCGAGGCGGTGCGCGCCCGGCTGTCGGATGCGCTGCTCGCCAAGGACATCGTCGGCTACGAGCGGATCGTCACCGCGGATGTGGCGGAGGAAAAGGCGCGCGAGGTGTTGCTGGAAGTGCCGCGCCTGCGCGGGAGCCTCGATGTGCTGAAGCGGGCGCGGGCGTTGACATCGTCGGCACAAGCGCTGGCCGCTCTCGACAACCTCGATTCGATCTGGAAGGTGTTGCAACTGCACAACACCGAGGAGTTTTTGCAGATCGACCTGAGCCTTCTGCTCGGCCGCGAGTACTACTCCGGCGCGATCTTTGAAGGATACGCGCCTCATGTCGGGTTCCCGGTCTGCTCGGGCGGGCGCTATGACGAACTGGTCGGCAAGTTTGGCCGGCAGACACCGGCGACCGGATTTATGATCGGCATCGAGCGCGTGCTCGACGTGCTGGAAAAGAGCATGCCGCAAAAGGCGGCGGAGCGCTATCTGCTGCTCTATGAGGAGCGCGACCGCTACCCGGTGATCGGGTTTGCCGCGTTCCTGCGTTCGAAGCGGTTTATCGTCACGGCGCAGCGCGTGGAAGACGTGGCGGCGGAAGTGGCGGTGAAGCGTCCGGACGACGTGCTGGTGATCGCCTTCCAAGCGGGCAAGCTGATCACCCGCGACAAACTGGTTTCCGCGCTGTACACCGATTTTTCGCACATGTTCAGCCTCTAATCGAAAAAGGAGTTTTCCCTCATGACCATACAAGGTTTGACCGTCGCCCTGTCAAAAGGGCGGATCATGGACCAGACGCTCGATCTGCTGCGTGAAGCGGGCCTCCCCGTGCCGCAGGACATCGAAACGTCGCGCAAATTGATCCTGCCGAGCATGGGCGGTGAGATCGAGTTTATCCTCGCCAAGCCGGTCGACGTGCCGACCTATGTGGAATACGGCGTCGCCGACCTCGGCGTGGTCGGCAAAGACGTGCTCGTCGAGGCGGGCCGCGATCTGTATGAACTGCTCGACCTGAACATCGGCCGCTGCAAAATGTCGGTCGCCGGTCTGCCGGAGAAGCCGGCGCACTATGCGATGCCCCGCGTCGCGTCCAAATATCCCCGCATCGCCACCGAGTATTTCCGGGGTCGCGGGCAACAGGTGGAAGTGATTTTTCTGAACGGGTCGGTGGAGCTCGCTCCGCTGATCGGGCTGGCGGAGCGGATCGTCGACGTGGTGGAGACGGGCCGCACGCTGAAGGAGAACGGACTGGTGGTGCAAGAGGACATCATGGACATCTCGACGCGATTGGTGGCCAACCGGATGAGCTTCCGGTTGAAAAGCCAAGCGATTGACGAGTTTGTCCGCCTGCTGCGCCCGGTGGTGAAGAAGGAGGAGACGGTATGATCAAGGTGCTTCCGGCGGCAGAGTATAGACTCGACCGCGATCAGACGGAAAATCTGACGGAGCAGCGGGAGGCGGTGCAGAGCATTCTCTCTGAGGTGCGGGCAAAAGGCGATGCGGCCGTTCGCGATTTGACGAAGCGGTTCGACCGGGCGGAGCTGGACGACCTGCGCATCCCGGACGAGATGTACGAGTCGGCCTACGCGCAGGTGACCCCCGCTTTTGTGGAGGCGTTGCGCGAGGCGATCGTCAACATCCGCGTCTACCATGAAGCGCAAAAGCGCACGTCGTGGATGCTGCCGAGCGCGGACGGCTCGCTGCTCGGCCAGATCGTGCGCCCGTTGAAACGGGTCGGGGTCTATGTGCCGGGCGGTCTCGCGCCGTTGCCGTCGACCGCGCTGATGAACGTGATCCCGGCGCAAGTCGCCGGTGTGCCGGAGATCGTCGTCACCACGCCGCCGGACGCAGAAGGCCGCGTGCATCCGGGCATCCTCGTCGCGCTGAAGGAACTCGGCATCACCGAAGCGTACCGAATCGGCGGTGCGCAGGCGATCGGCGCGCTCGCCTACGGGACGGAGACGATCCGCCCGGTGGACAAGATCACCGGCCCTGGCAACGTCTACGTCGCGCTGGCAAAACAGGCGGTGTATGGCCTTGTCGCCATCGACATGATCGCAGGACCCTCCGACATTCTCGTCATCGCGGACGAGACGGCCGACCCGGACTATGTGGCGGCCGATCTGCTCTCTCAGGCGGAGCATGACCCGATGGCGCAGTCGATCTGCGTCACGCCGAGTCACGACCTCGCCATGCGCGTCGCGACGGCACTCGTCGAGCAGATCGGGAAACTGCCGCGCCGCGAGATCGCCGAGGCGGCGATACGCGGACAAGGGGCGATCCTCGTCACAAAAGACCTCGACGAAGCGGTGGAGGTGGCGAACCGGATCGCGCCGGAGCATCTGGAACTGATGGTGGCTCAGCCGACCGAGTGGCTGGGGCGCATTGAAAATGCCGGGGCGATCTTCCTCGGCCCGTATTCGACCGAACCGGTGGGCGATTACTTCGCCGGACCGAACCATACATTGCCGACCTACGGCACCGCACGATTTTCTTCGCCGCTGTCCCTCGATGATTTTGTAAAAAAATCGTCGGTGATCCAGTACGGCAAACAAGCTCTGCTGGCCAACGGGGAGAAGATCATCGCGCTGGCGGAGACAGAGGGGCTGGACGCGCATGCCAACGCGGTGCGTATCCGCCTGCAAAAAGAGGGAGGAAGCATTCAATGACCGACGCACTCGCACGAGTCAGCGAGATCAAACGCGACACCACCGAAACGCAGATCGAACTGAAGCTCAATCTGGACGGGGCAGGCACCCGCGAACTGAACATCCCGGTGCCGTTCCTGCGTCACATGCTCGATCTGTTCGCCAAGCACGGCGGATTTGACCTGACGATCAACGCGCAGGGAGACGTCGACATCGACGATCACCACACCGTCGAGGACATCGGCATCTGCCTTGGCAAAGCGTTCAAGGAGGCCATCGGCGACAAAGCGGGCATCAAGCGCTACGGCAACCGTTTTACGCCGATGGACGAGGCACTGTGCCAAGCGACCCTCGACATCTCCGGCCGTTCCTTCCTCGTCTTCAACGCCGAATTTCCCAAGGAGTACGTGGGCACGTTCAACACCGAGCTGGTGGAAGAATTTTTCCGAGCGTTTGTCGGCAATGCGGGCGTCACCCTGCATCTGAACTGCCACTACGGCACCAACACGCATCACATGATCGAGGGGCTGTTCAAAGCGTTTGGCGGTGCACTCTCGGAAGCGGTCTACCGCGATCCGAACGTGCGCGGCGTGCTGTCGACGAAAGGAGTGCTGTAGGATGTTCGCGATCATCGACTACGGCATGGGCAACCTGCGCTCGGTGGAAAAAGCGCTGGAGACGCTCGGGGCGGAAGTCACCGTCACGTCCGACCCGAACGTCGTCCGCATGGCGGACGGCGTGATCCTGCCTGGCGTGGGCGCATTTGGCGACGCGATGGAAAACCTGCGAGAGGCAGGGCTGATCCCGGTGATCCGCGACGTGGTGGCGGCGGGCACGCCGTTTCTCGGCATCTGCCTTGGCATGCAGCTCTTGTTCACCACCTCCGACGAACACGCCCTGTTTGAAGGGCTCAACCTGCTGAAAGGCCATGTGCGGATGTTCCAAGGCGATTTCAAGATCCCGCACATCGGCTGGAACGACCTGACTTTGCGCCGTGAGCACCCGATGCTGAACGGCGTGGCGGACGGCGACTATGTCTATTGGGTGCATTCTCTGGTCGTCGAACCGACAGATCCTGCTGTCGTGCTCGCCACCACCGACTACTACGGCGACGTGCCGGGCATCGTAGGTCTTGGCAACGTGTGCGGCATTCAGTTCCACCCGGAAAAATCCAGCCGTGTCGGCCTGCAATTGCTGGGCAATTTCGTGAACATCGTCACCGCGGCGAAAGAGGGAGTCAACGCATGAGCGAATTTTTGTTGTACCCGGCGATCGACCTGCTCGACGGGCAGGCCGTCCGTCTGTATAAAGGCGACTATGAGCAAAAGACCGTCTATGACGCCGACCCGGCTGCTGTCGCCCGTCGATTTAAGGAGGCGGGGGCGAGATATCTCCACGTCGTCGACCTCAACGGCGCGAAAGAAGGCTCGCCGCACAACCGTCCGGTGATCGAAGCGATCGTCCAAGCGTCCGGCCTGCCCGTGCAAGTGGGCGGCGGCATCCGCAACGGCGATACGCTGGAAGCCCTGTTTGCCCTCGGCGTGTCGCGGGCGATTCTCGGCACAGCGGCGGTGAACCAGCCGGAATTTGTACGGGAAGCACTGAAGGAATACGGGGAGAAGATCGCCATCGGCATCGATGCCAAAGACGGTTTCGTCGCCGTCAACGGCTGGCTGGAGACGTCGTCGATCACCGCCGTGGAACTGGGCTGCGAGCTGAAGGCGGCGGGTGCGACGACCGTCATCTTCACCGACATCTCCCGCGACGGCACTCTCACCGGACCGAACGTGGCGGCGACCGTCGAGATGGCGGAAAAGACCGGCCTTGGCGTGATCGCGTCGGGCGGCATCAAGGAGACGGGCGACCTGCTGGAGCTGGCGAAGTATCGTGGCCAAGGCGTGATCGGCTCGATCATCGGCAAAGCGATCTACAACGGCAACATCGACCTCGCGACGGCGATCCGGGACGTGGGTCAGACGGTGACGGGAGGTCGGGCCTGATGTTGACCAAGCGCATCATCCCCTGCTTTGACATCAAAAACGGCCGCGTCGTCAAAAACGTCTCCTTCCTGACCAACGAGCGGGATGCGGGCGACCCGGTCGAGCTGGCGAAGATCTACGAAGAGCAAGGGGCCGACGAACTGGTCCTGCTCGACATCACCGCCACCGATGAAAATCGCGGCACCCTGCTCGACATCGTACGCCGCACCGCCGACCAAGTGTTCATCCCGTTCACCGTCGGCGGCGGCGTGTCGCAGGTCGATCATTTCCGCGAGATCTTGAAAGCGGGCGCAGACAAAGTGGCGATCAACACGGCAGCTGTGAAAACGCCGCAGCTGATCACCGATGCGGCGAAGCGGTTCGGCACTCAATGCGTCGTCGTCTCCATCGACGGCAAATGGGACGACGGGCTGCAAGACTGGATCGTCGTGATCCACGCCGGAAAAAAGCCGACCGAGCTGCGCGTCATCGAGTGGGCGAAGGAAGTCGAACGCCTCGGTGCGGGCGAGATCCTGTTGACCTCGTTCGACCAAGACGGGCAAAAGAGCGGCTTTGACGTCGAGTTGACCCGCCGCGTCGGCGAAGCGGTGAAGATCCCGGTGATCGCGTCGGGTGGTGCCGGGGAGATGTCGCACTTCTACGACGTCTTTACCGAAGGCAAAGCGGATGCGGGGCTGGCTGCTTCGATCTTCCACTTCAAAGAGACGACCGTGACCGAAGTGAAAAAATATTTGAAAGAACGCGGGGTGGCGATCCGATGAGCTACGAGTGGATCGAGAATCTGAAATACGACCCGGCTACCGGCCTGATCCCTTGCATCGTGCAGGACGTGCAGAGCCGTGACGTGCTGATGCTCGCCTACATGAACCGCGAGTCGATCATCCTGACGGTGGAGACCGGGCAGACCTGGTTCTGGTCGCGCTCCCGAGAGCAGCTATGGAACAAAGGCGCGACGTCCGGTCACACGCAGCGCGTCGTGCGGTTTGGGTACGACTGCGACCGCGACACGCTGCTGGCCGAGGTGGAGCAGACGGGACCGGCGTGCCACACGGGCTCGTACAGCTGTTTCTTTGAAGAAGCACCGGGCTATGCGTCAAGTGAACGAGCGGCAAAACAGCAGGCGGGCCACCGCTATGCGATCCTCGACGAGCTGTTGCAGACCATCGCCGAGCGTGACGCAAAGCGACCGGAAGGCGCGTACACCACGTACCTGTTTGAAAAGGGTCTGGAAAAGATCCTGAAAAAGATCGGCGAAGAAGCCACCGAAGTCGTGATCGCCGCCATGAAAGGCGACAAGGAAGAACTGACCGCCGAAGCGGGCGATGTGATCTATCATCTGCTGGTGCTGTTGCAAGAGCAGAAGCTCTCGTTTGACAACGTGCTGGCTCTGCTGGAAGCGCGCCACGCGAAGAAAGATATCAAAAACAAATAACAGAAGCGGCCCCTCGAAGAGAAAGAGGGGTCGCTTCTTTTATGTGCTGTGTCTGGCATGAACTGCGTTCTTCTCAACTGGCGATCAGCCCCGACCGTCTGCCCAGACGATGCGCGGATCGATCTGGCGGAACAGACGGCAGGCGACCGGCTGGAAGCCTTGCTTGGGCCAGAAGCGGGAGGAGAGCAGGTTGGTCATGCGCCAGTCGGAGGAGCAGACCTGCCAGCCCTGCTCGCGGGCGTGGTGCAGTCCGTGCCGCACCACCGTCTGCCCGATGCCAAGACCCCGTGCGGACGGAACGGTGCCGCCGACGCCAAGGGAGATGCAACGAGCGGGGGTGAGCAAGTTGTGGTCGGACGGCTCCTCGGGCCAGAACACTTGGTAGCCGACTGGCTTGTCGTTTTGGAACGCGAGCCAGAATGTCACGTCCGCTTCGTCGAGCAGTCCGGCATAGCCGTCTTGGAGTTGCGACGTCTCGCCGGGGAGAGTCGCGGAGAAGACCGGGGTGCGGACTTGGTGCTGCAGGATCGTCGGCGCGAGGTCGCGGATGGCGGCCTCGTCCGATTTTTCTGCATGGCGGATCGTCAGGTCGGGCACAGCGGGGGCGTCGGTTGCAGGGCTTGTGACGGGGGAATCGCTGTCAGACAGCGTCATGACCGCGTGCACCTGCTCGTGTCCGAATCCCAGCCGGAACCATGCGTCCACCACCGCTGCGTCGCCGCTTGGCACGAGCACATAGTGCTTGAAATATCCTTGCGGCACGATGATCTCAGCCAGCGCAGCGTACAGGTCGCGGTACACCTCCGCCGACTCGCCCGCTGCGAGTGCGAGTCCCGCGTAGTCCACCCAAAGGTGGCGTTCCCGACTGTCGTTGGTCTTCAAAGTGCCGAGCAAGTACCCGGCCAATTTTCCGTCCCGTACAGCCGCCAGCCCGACCGCTTGCGGCGAGTCAACCAGATGCTGAACGGCTTTCTTCGCGTGCTCCGGCTCTTCAAACTGTGCGGGCAGTTCCGGACGCACTGTGCGTTCGGCGCGATGGCGCGCTGCCAAAAGTTGAGCCGCCTCCTCGAGATGTTCTGCCTGCAAAGGGAGAATTCTCATCCATCTCATCCTTTCGCTCCCATCAATTACAAGGATTTTACAGGAAATTGCGAAGAGATGGAACAGGAAAAGTTGAGATTCTCCAACTGTATGTGTAAGAATAAACCTACAAGCATCGAGTAAACTAAAAAATGACCGCAGGTGCGGGAACACCTACGGTCTTTTACACAACTGATACCCCTCTAAGGGTGTCGGCTCACCTGAAAAGAATAGACCTCCAAGCCGTTGGAAGCTTAAGGGAGGTCTATTTCTTTAGCAGTATATGCAGGATTGTCAGGATCACAGTCAGCGAACCGAAGGAGAATCTGAGAATATACACGTAAAAGGAGATTTCACTTTTGGGTGCCTGGGGAACCGATCTATTCGACGATGATACAGCGTTGGACATGCGTGCAGACTTCGAAGAGCTGTTGGAGGACGGATACTCCGTGCCGGAAGCGACAGCGCGTATCCTGGAAGAGTATGAGGAGATGTACGACGACGAGGAAGATCAGCGGGCGGACATCTGCCTGATCCTCGCCGCTCTGCAGATGGAACAGCACGAGTTGCAGCCGGAGATAAAAGCCCGTGCGCTCGAGATCATCGCGAACGGCGAAGGCCTCGAGCTCTGGGCGGATGTGCGCGACGGGGGCGAGACGTTGGCGGAGCGCAAGGAGGTGCACGAGGCGTTGAGGCAGCAGTTGCTCGCCCATCAAAACAAAAACAAAACCGCTTGGTCCCGGTGGATCAAGCGGCTGTTCAAACCGAAGCGGTCCTGAGCGGGCCGCTTTTTATTTTATCTACCTTTGAAAAGCTGACACGTAAACTGATGAGCTACTTCTTGTGGGGCTATCTTATAAGTGCTAGTATATGGTTCTACAACTGAATAAAAAGGTGGAATCTCCATGACAGCTGATCTCGTAATGAAACCAACAAATGATCTGGTCTTCAAAGCTTTGTTCGGTCAAGACAGCAGCCGATCTTTTTTACAATCGCTTCTGGAATCCATTCTTCAAACGGGAATCACAAACTTGAGCATCGTCGATCCTGTGATCAAAATCCAAGATGTGTCGGATAAGAGCCCAATCCTTGACATCAAAGTGCTCACTGCTGAAAATGAGTATATCAATATCGAGATTCAGGTCGCGAAGCAAACCTATTTCTCGAATCGTTCTTTATACTACTGGGCGAGAATTTACGGCTCACAACTGGCAGAAGGGGAGTCGTACACCCGCTTGAAAAGAGCAATTTGCATCAACTTCTTGGACTTTCGTTTCTTCCCAGACTTGAAATTCCACAGTGCCTTTCAGATTCAGGAGAGCAAGACTGGACTTCTTTTGACTGATCACTTCGAAATGCATTTCATTGAATTGCCAAAGTTCGGATACGCTAAGGAAGAGGTGCTTCAAGAGAAAAATCTGCTCTACCAATGGATATATTTCATAAAGTATGCAGACAAATTGAGCGTGGAGGATGTGAGGCACATGAGTGAACCGATCCGAAATGCATATGGCAAGCTCGTGACTCTGAGTGCAGACGAAACGCTGCGACTACGAATCATTTCTCAGGAGATCGGCAGAAAAGATCAACAGCAACGCATGCAAGATCTCATCGATGATGCACAACTGGATGGCCGAAAAGAGGAAGCGATTGAAACATTGCGTGAATGGCTGTTTGATTTTCATGGCTTGGATCTGTCGCCTTACGAACAGCAGATCAGAAGGCAATCCCTTGAAAAGATTCGCGAGTTGCGTCAAGGACTGCGGAAAGATAAATCGCTTGTGATTCGTGACTTGGAAAGTTTGTAGCGCAAGGCAGTGCACGAGGCAAAACAAAACCGCTTGGTCCCGGTGGATCAAGCGGCTGTTCAAACCGAAGCGGTCCTGAGCGGGCCGCTTTTTTATTTGTGATGGTCGATGCCGATAAACGCCTCGATGAAATCGACCACCCGCGTCTCGTCCAACGCCTCCAGCCGGTCGATCCGTCCCCAGGCTGTCAGGGTGATGGCGTTTTTCATCTCCGGGTAGGGCGCGAGGACGACGCGCTCTTGGTAGCCGCCGACCAGTTTCTCCAGTCGGGCGACGGCGTCGTCGGCCGACTGGCTGTGGTAGATTACGACGCCGCCGTCCTCCAGATTGTGCACCAGCGTCTCAAACGGCACGGCTTCTTTGTGCACGCCCCAGTTGGCGATGTACTCGGTGTGCGGGCCGGACGTGGGCGGGTCGGAGTTGTACGGTTCGTGCGGCGAGGTCGGCTCGTCGATGTGCGACTGGTCCTTCATGATCTCGACGGCCTCGCCCGGCAACGGATTTTGTTGGATGACGAACGTGATCACCGCCGCCAGCACGAGGAGGACGCCGCCGACCCAGAGCCAGGTGCGGATCGTCTTTTTCTTTTTTGCTTCTTCACGGCGCTGATCGGCGCGGGCTTTTTTGGCAGGGTTGCTGTTTTTCTTGGCCAAAGAATCTTACTCCTTTCCGAATTGCCAGCAAGTGAGGCTGAGCGAACCGAATTGGTAACTGCGATAAAGCAACTGCGCAGACGGCGAGTCATCGGCCGCTCCCATCGCGTAGAACAGCGGGACAAAGTGCTCGTTTCGTGGCACCGCTTGGCGGGCGTGGGGCGCTTTCGTCTCGTAGTCGAACAGCTCGGCGGTGTCCCATTTTTGCAGACGGTCGATCAGCCAGTCGTCAAAGGCGACCGCCCATGCATCCGGCTGTGACGCGTTCCAGTTGATCTGGCGCAGGTTGTGAACGGTGCCGCCGCTGCCGATGATCAGGATGTCTTCACGGCGCAGTGCGGACAAGGCCTTGCCGATGCGGTATTGTTCCTCCGGCGTGAGGAACGGGTTGACCGACATCGAGATCACCGGGACGTCGGCTGCCGGGTACAGCAGGCGCAGGATCACCCAGGCGCCGTGGTCGAGGCCGCGCTGCTCGTTGAGTTGCGTCGGGATCTGCTGGTCATCGAGCAGAGCCTTCACGCGGTCGGCCAGTGCGAGATCGCCTTTGGCCGGGTAGCGGAGGCGGTACATCTCCTCCGGGAAGCCGTAAAAATCGTGGATCGTCTCGTACGCCTCGACGCGGCCGACCGCTTGCACCGGCGTTTCAAAATGAGCGGAAAAAATCACGATGGCCTTCGGTTTCGGATAGTGATCGGCAAGCTCGGCCAGAAACGTGGTGTAGTCGTTCGATTCGATCGCCAGCGTGGGCGCGCCGTGCGCGATAAACAGGGATGGCAGCATGTGAATGAGAACCTCCTCGATGATAAGATTTCCAATTCGTCGTTTTTATATAGAGAACTTTGTTTCTTATTGAGCGAACTTAGCTCTATCATAACACAAAACCACCCCGGTTTGGCTACGACCTCCGTCTGTGCGTCCATTTGCGCAGATGATGCAAAGTCGCGCGATTCTGGAAGAGAAGAGCTAGATGGGTCGGTTCTCGCATATTCTTTTGTGTTACGATATGGTCGATATAGATCGAGAATCCGATGAGATGACGAGAGGGATTGGGACATGGTGTGGAATCACGGTTTGATTGATTTTTTGACAAAGCATCGCGAGGAGATCGCGCATGACTGGGTAAACCGGCGGCCGAGTGATCCTTCGAGCCCCTATCTGTATCAAGCGATCATCGATCAGGAGGCGGACAACTGGACGGAACACAGCGGCGCTCACCTGATGGGGATGTTGGTGCGGAGCTTGAACGGCGACATCCGCGAAGAGGTGGAGACCTGGACGAAGCACATGGGGTCGACGCGCGCTCGGCAAGGCATCGACATCAGCCACAGTCTGGAGCGGTTTACCGCGTATCGCCAAGTGCTGTGGCGCTATCTGTTCCGCTATTACAAAGCGCAGGGGATCGACGAGAGCCCTGATGAATTTTTCCGTGTCTTGGAGCATTTCGCCGACACGTTAAATCTGTTGCAGGAGCGGTATTGCTCCCATTTTTTCGCCTACAAAGAGCAGATCATCGAAGCGCAGCGCACGCTGATCGGCGAACTGGCGGTGCCGGTGATGCCGATCACCGAGGATGTCTGCGTGTTGCCGTTGCTCGGCACCATCGACACGCACCGGGCGAAGGTGATCCTCGAAACGACGCTGCAGCGCGTGATGGAGCAGCAAGCACGCTATCTGGTCATCGATGTCTCCGGCGTGATGGTGATCGACACGATGGTGGCACAGCGGTTGTTTGAGATCGTCAAAGCGTTGCGCCTGATGGGTACGACGTCGATCCTGAGCGGCATCCAGCCGGATGTGGCGCAGACGATGGTGCAACTTGGCATCCAGGTCTCGGCGCAAGTGGAGACGATGAACAACCTGCGTCAGGCGTTGCGCCGCATCGAGGATCTCAAACGGGCCGATGCCAAGGGTGAACGGTTGACGCGCAGTCTGTTTCTGAATGATCAAGAATAGCGAGACCTGCAGAGACACCTTTTTTAAAAAAAGGTGTCTTTTCTGTAACCATTTGGAAATTGTCGTCGTCTATCTAGATGAATCGATGGAATTCGGTCAGAAGAAAGGTGGAGGTACGTATGGGTCAGCAATCTCCTGTCAAAAAAATTGGTTTGGCTCTGGCACTGACTCTCTTGCTCGCAGGATGCACGGAGGCACCGACCGCCACACCCGCGCCGCCGACACCCGCGCCGCCGACGTCCGCGTCGCCCGTGGAAACAGGTGCGCCGACGCAGCCGGTTCTCACGGAGGATGCGGAGATCCGCCTCGACTCCGAGCCGCGTCTCGTCTCGCCGACGACGACGCCGGTGCCGCCGGATGTGCAGACCTACACGCTGACGTTCCGCGAGCCGATGCAGCGGGACAGCGTGGAGCAGGCGATCTCGAAGCATCTCGATGACGCGGCCGCCTTGCAAAGAGAAGCAAAAAACGGCGGCACGGCGCAGGACGGCAAAGATCGGATGGAGGTCGAGTTGACCTTTGCCTGGAAGTCCGACACCGTGCTCAAACTCACGGCCGCGCCGAAAAAACTGCTGCCTTCTGAGGGAGCGGACTTCACCAACGTCTACCGCATCCAGCTCACCGGCGCGCTGACCCAAAGCGGCAAAGCGCTCGACGACCGGCAGTTGTTCCGGGCGGTCGTGACGCAGCCCGACCAACTGTACCGCTACCGGACGGACGGCACGGGGGCGAAAGAGCAGATCTCCCGCTTCAACGTGCCGTATACCAAGATGAGACCGCTCGACGCACAAGGGCGCAACTACCTGCTCTACCGCCCCATTCAATGGTGCCAGTGCGACGCAGACTACGGTGATTTCTACACGGTCTATGAGCCGGAGACGGGCAAGATGACCCCGTATGAGGGCAAACTGTACATCGACTACATGGGACCTGGCGACTTCGTGGCCGACCGTCGCGGGTTCTTCTACCAGCCGAACGACAAGATCAGCACGGAAGGCACCGTCCGCGTGAAGGTGGAGGGCTACGTGCACGGGGCGAATTTCTCCCGCGACGGGAAAAAGCTCTTGCTCGCGCTCGGGGACGAGAAGCAGGAAGGCGACTACGACCTCGCGATCTATGACCTCGACAAAGGCGAGATCACGCAGCGATTGAAAGGCGTGCTGACGGGCGGCTACCCGATCAAACTGTTGGACGGGACCAAGACGCCGGTGGTCTTCACCGATGACGGTCAACAGGTGACGCTCGCGATGATGCGGCTGGAGGAAGCGAGCTACCTGGAGTTCCGCCACCGCTACAACTGGCAGAGCGGCACCGTGACCGCGTGGAATCCGCCGGTGGAAAAGACGACGTGGAGCGGCTACACGATGTCGGATGACCGCCTGTACCGCCTGTTCGCCAGCAGCGGCCTGTACAAAGGCGATCAAAAGGTCGCGGACGGCGTGCGACTGTACTATCTCCAAGGGCAGTGGGTGCATGGCACGCATCTGATCACGCAGATCGACCACCAGACGATGTCGTTGAACGTATTTGACGCTGACACCGGTCAATTTCGCACGCTCGCCAAAAACTTGCACCCAAGCGCGCAGGCGGTCGGTTCGTCGCCGGACGGGAAGTATGTGTACGTGAAGATGAGATAAACGTCAAAAAAGCACCTGTCCCTCGCGGGGCAGGTGCTTTTTCTGCGTATCTGACAGACTTACAAACTCCGGCTGTACTTCCGATAGCGCAAAAACATCACAAACGAAGCGGTGAGCAGCCCGGTCAACAGCCAGAACGCCATTCGGTACTCCAGCCCTGTCGCGAGCAGGAGACCGCAGACGGAGACGCCGAACGCGCCGCCGAAGAACTGGATCAGCTGAGCCATTCCCATGCCGGTGCCGATGTCGTCTTTGGGCAGGCGGCGGGAGATCTCGTTGGTGAGTGCCGACGTGGTGGTGGAGAAGCCGACGCTCATGAACAGATACGAGACGAGCACCATGTACGGCGACAAGGACGACGTGGTCGCCAGCAGCACCGTCGAGAGCAAGAGCAGCAGGTGTCCGACCCGCATCAGCGGCGCGTTGCCAAAGCGGTCGATCATCCGGCCGATGTAGCGGGCGGCGACGGCGGAGAGCATCGCGCCGGGGAAGATCATCAGGCCGATCTCGGCGGCGTTTTTGTCGAACAGTTTGGCCAGCAGGATCGGCATCACGAACAGAGAGGCAAAGTGGGTGAAAAACGCCGCGAAGCACATGAAGATGATGCGCAGGTACGGACCGTTTTTCAGCAAGCGAGGCTGGACGAACGGCGGATCAAAGCGGTTGATCCGCAGCCAGCACAGGGCGAGCGACAGCACGGAACCGACCAGCCACCCCCAGTGGAACGTGGTCAGAAACAGCAGCGCACCTGTCACTCCGGCACCGAGCAGGAGGCCGCCGACGATGTCAAAGCGCAGCGGTTGCGCTTGTTCGCGGGGGAGCCATTTGAGAAAGAAGGGCAGGAGCAGCAACACGCAGGCTGACACCGCAAACAGGAAATTCCACCCGAGCGTCTCCGTGACCGCGCCGCCGATCACCGGGCCAAGGCCAAAGCCAAGCGACGCGGCGGAGGAGATCATCGACATCGATTTGCCGCGACGTTCGATCGGGATGTAGCGGGCGGCGAAGACGGCCGAGACGCCGGGCGCACAGGCGGCTCCGGCCGCTTGCAGGAGCCGGGCTGCCATCAGCAGGTAGAAATTGTGCGCGAACACGCCGACCATCGAGGCGAAGAAAAACAGCGACACGCCGATCAAGAGCAGCCGCCGGATCGGCACGAAGTCGGTCAGGCGCGAAAAGGTGATCGTCGCGATGGCAAAGACGATGGAGTAGCCGGTGACGATCCACGACGATGCGCTGGCCGTCAGATGAAACTCGCCCGACACCGAGGGCAGGGCGACGTTGAACATCGTCGTGTTCATGACGACGAGAAAGACGGTCAACGCCCAGAGCGGCATGACCAGATGCTCACGGACGGTCGTGGCTGCAATCCCGTTGCCGGGCGTTGCAGTCGCTGAGCTGTCGGACATGGGAAGAGCCTCCTCATTACTTTCTTTTCTACATCATAGCATGGAACTGGGAAAGGAAGGGAAAGAGAGAGTGGATGCAGAATTTTCAGTCTTATAATGACGGAATCGAAAAAAAAGCGCCTGTACACTCGCGAAGAGGTACAGGCGTTCTTTGTGCGATCCATTCCTTCAACTAATACGTGAAGCCGTGCGTGTATGCAGCCGCCATCGCGTTGCCCGTCGCGTCTTGAACGGACGCAGCCGGGAGGAAGACGGTGTACGGTGCGCCGACAACCAGCGGGGCTTTCGGGGTCACTGTCAGGGTGGTGCCCGTCAACTCAATGGAGATCGCGACGCGGTTGCCGTTTGCGTCGGTCAGTTCGATGACGTCATACGCTTTGCCCGCCGTCACCGCTTCGCTGAACGTAAAGACGGTGACGCCGTCGACCGTTTGCGCGGTGGTGACGGCAGGGAGTTCATCCTTGGGTTGCACCGGTGCGGTGGTGAAGGAGAACGTCGTGCTGCCGAGCGATGATTGGCCCGGTCCGTCCATCACGGCGCCTGCCGGGATCGTCACGGTGTAGACCGCGTCGAACGCCAGCGGCATGTCCGGGGTCAGCGTCAATGTGTGGCCGGTAAAGTCGGCGTTGATCTTGACTTCTTGACCGGAAGCGTCGGCAAAGGAGATCTGGTCAAATGCCGGGCCTGCTTGCACCGCTTCGGTGAACTGGATGGTCACCGATTTGTCGACCGGGAAACCCTTCTCGCCGTCGGTCGGCGTGGTGCCGATCAACTGCGGCGCGACATCGAGGAAGATCGCGTTGCTCGACTGGCTGTAGGTCAGGAAACTGCCGTTCGGGCGTACCGCCACGAGGTTCGCCGAGTATGGCAGGTCGTACGTTTTCAGGGCCGAGTCGCGGTCGTAGATCCCGGTGGCGGAGAAGACGCGGCTGCCTTTCGCGCCGATGATCTGCTCCGGGTAGGTGGTGAGCACGGTGTTCAGGGCGGACGAGGACAGGCGGTGTTTAGCAAAATAAAGATCGTTGCCGTCCTGTTGCAGGAAGCGAGCCGGGTACGAGAAGCCGTAGCCGCCGTCGTAGTTCGAGCGGTCCGCCTCGGTCAGATCGGTCGTGCGCAGCGCGAGCAGGTCGGAGCCGGACAGACCGGATTCGCCGACGTAGAGTTTGCCGGTGGTGCGGTCGACCAGCAGTTCCGGCTGGTAGTAGGACGTGGACAGTTTGGAGATCGCGCCGGTCAACAGGTTGTACGTGCGCAGGTTTTCTCCTTGGTCGTAGCCTGCGCTGAACAGCTTGTCCGCCGTGACTTCGAGGCGGTACGGGTTGTGATCGAGCGCGTGGGCGGTGACGAGCGCAGCGGTGGCCGCGTCGTACACGACCGCTTTGGTCGCGCCGCTCAGTGCGATGTAGAGCTTGCCGTCGACGAGATCGATGTCGGACGGAGCCGAGCCGACGAACACTTCCCGCGTCACTTCCAGCGTGCCGGCGTTCAGGTACAGGAGGCGGTTGCCGTCTTGGGAGATCGCGTAGATCGTGTCGTTTTGCTCGTCATAGACCCAGTCGATCAGTTTGAACGGCAGGTTGAGACGGTTGTTTGCAGGCGTGTAGGTGCCGGCCGGGAGTTTGTCGGTGAGCTGGACTTTTCGGATCGATTTGGCCGTTTCGTCGAACAGGTAGGTATTGTTCGCGGTGTCGGTGACGGCGAGCGTGGCGGTCACCGGGAGAGTGGCCCGTTTGACAAACGTGTTGCGGTCATAGACGGCCGTCTTGGAGAAGACTCCATGGCCTGTTACCGCGATCAGTTGCTCGTTGTAGCTGCCGTTGATGACGGAGAGCTTGCCCGCGTCGAACTGCGAGCCTGCGTAAAACACATGGCCGCCTTCGACGATCACTTTGCGGGACGGATTGGAGAACCCGGAGCCGTCGTTGTAGGTGGATTGGTTCAATTTTGCATAATCGGTCGTGCGGATCGCGGTTACATCGCCGCCCGACGTGTTCGACTCGCCGAGATAGAGCGTGTGCGTGACCGGGTCGAGCGTGAGGTCCGGGTCGGAGTAGGAGCCGGGAGTCGTGAGCTTTTTCACCGCGTTGGTGGTCAGATCGTATTCGTAGAGATACGCCCACGACGCGTCGGTGATGAAGATCAATTTGTTGCCGTCGACGACCGCGCGGAACGGATTGGTCGTGGTGGTCAGCGTTTTTTCCAACGCTTGCGTCGTCAAGTCGACGACGGCGATGGAGGTTGCGCCGGACAGCGGGATGTACAGTTTGCCGCCGGTCATCTCGATGTCGCTCGGTTGCGACCCGATGTGGAGGTCTTTTTCCACAGTGAAGTCGGACAGGCGGATAAACAGCAGGCGGTTGGTCTCCGTGGAAATGCCGTAGAGATAGCCGCGGGATGCATCATAGACCCAGTCGCTGAGCTTGCGGTCGAGGACGATCTGGTCGGTTTGCGCTTGATACACCGGCGCGGTCAGCGTCGGCTGGAGCTGGACGCGGTGGATCGATTTGGTGCTCTCTTCGTACAGGTAGGTGTACGACGCATCGACGGCGGTCAATTGGGCTGTGACCGGGAACGAGGCGATTTTCACAAACGTGTCGCGGTCATAGACGGACGACTTGGTATAGACGAGCGAGCCTTTGACGAGCGTGAACGCGTCATACGGAAGCGTGTACGTGCCGGACACGCGGCTCAGGTTGCCGGCGTCGAGCTGTACGCCGCCGTAGAAGAGGCGGGTGCCGTCTGCGATCACGCTGCGGGCTGCGTTGGAGAAATTGGAACCTTCTTTATAAGAAGTCTGCCCGAGCTTGACGTTGTCGGCGGTGCGGTAGGCGGCGAGGCGGGACGACGAAGTGCCGCTGTCGCCGACGTACAGGCGGGAGGTCGCCGAGTCGGCGATCAAGGACGGGTTGTAGAACGTGTCGGTGCCGACCGTTTTATAGGTGCCGGCCGCCATGTCGTGCTCTTGGATGCCGACGGAGCCGCTGCCGTTTTTTAACTCGGCATAGTAGACTTTGTTGCCGGCGACGGCGAGGTCGGACGGCGTGTTTTTCAACGTGACCGTCTTTTCCACCGTCTTCGTCGCGAGGTCGACAACAGCCGCAGCGGTCGCGCCGGAGAGGGCGACATACAGTTTGCCCCCCGCGAGTTCCACGTCCATCGGCTGGGAGCCGACGAACAGTTCCTTTTCGACGGTAAAGTCGGAGAGGCGGATGAACAGCAGGCGGTTCGTCTCGCGGGAGATCGCGTAGAGGTAGCCGTTCGCTTCGTCATGCGCCCAGTCGTTGAGCTTTTTGTCGAGGACGATCTTGCTCCCGAGATGCTGGTAGTTGGAGGTCGGCAGTCCGTAGGCGAGCTGAACCGTCTGCAGGGAGCGGGTCGAGGCGTTGAACAGATACGCCTGTCCCGTGCTGTCCACAGCGGCGAGCGACGCGGTGGTCGGCAGCGTCCCGACTTTGACAAACGCGTGTCGGTCATAGACGGCGTTCTGCGAGATCACGTACGAGCCGTTGGCGGCGAGGACGTGCTCGGTGTAGTCGCCGCGAATCACGCTCAGGTCGGTGTTGCTTAGTTGGCGGCCAGCGAAAAACAGCGCCCCGTTGTCCAAGGTGAGTTTGCGTTGCGGGTTGGAGAAGCCGTAGCCGTTGTCATACGTGGTCTTGCTGACCTGCGCGTGGTCGGTCGTGCGGAACGCATAGCCGTCCGCACCGGATGTGCCCGACTCGGTCAGGTAGAGCAGGTGAGCGGCCGGGTCGACCGCGAGCTCCGGCGAGGAGTAAGAGCTCGTGCCGATCTTGGTATTGGTGCCGGTGCTCAGGTTGTGGACGTAGAGATAGGCCCACGACCCGGAGTCGACGTAGAACAGTTTGTCCCCGTCGAGCGCCGTCTTGAACGGCTTGGCAGAGAGGGTCAGCGTTTTTTCCAACGATTGGGTGGCGACGTCGACGACAGCAGCGGAGGCGACGGTCGCGCCGGACAGCGGGATATAAAGTTTGCCGGCCTGCAGGTCGATGTCGGTCGGCGCGGTGCCGACGACGATCTCCCTCTCGACCGTCAGATCGGAAGTACGGATGAAGAGCAGTTTTCCAGTGTCTTTGGAGATGGCGTAGAGGTAGCCGTTCGCTTCGTCGAGGACCCAGTCGGTCAACGTCTGAGTCAGCGTCGCGGCGGCCGCTTGCGAGGCTGGGGCATAGCTGCCAAACAGCGTCGTGAACACCATCGTAAAGCATAAAATCCATGAGTAACGAGTGGAATTCATCTTTTGATTTATCTCCCTTCTATTTCCATATAACTTATATTTTAGCACAAAATAAAGCATTTTGAGAAGATGTTCAAACATGACTAAATTAAAAAGACCGCTGTATTTGACAGCGGTCTGACGTGAGTATGAAATCGTTTTCACACAACGGGGTTACAATTCGGATCGGGTGTAGACGGTCGGCATGACGTCTTCCAAGTAGTCGCTGATGATCGCGGCATCTTCTTGCTGGTAAATGCCCAGTTTGCTGCCGAGCGTCTCTACATCCCGCACCTCGTGCAGGTCGAAAATGCCGAAACGGTTGTTCTGCAAAAGCAGGATCAACGCCTTGCCAAAGAAATGGGAAGAATAATTGATCACCAGATCGTACTGGCTGTGGTCGGTGACCAGCGTGACGAAACGCGAACGGGACTCCTCATAGCTTTCATTTGCGATATGACGCGGCATGGACATCCACCTCTTTTCTCGGAATGACTTTCAGACAGGTTGACAGGAGGCTGGTGTTAGTAAGCATCCTATGGGCGGCATCGACTTTTTATGCCCGTCCTACGAAAAGATATGCTATACTTTAGTCAGATAACGTGATAAAGGAGGCCGATGAGGATGCTCGTCGACTATCATACGCACCATGAACGCTGCGGACACGCGGTCGGGCGTTTGGAAGAGTATGTCCGAGCTGCTAGAGAGCGCGGACTGAAGGAGATCGGACTGAGCGACCACCAGCCGGTGCTGCACATCCGCCCGGAGGATCTGCTCCCGGAGGTGGCGATGCCGCTGGAGGAGTTGCCGTTGTATGTGCAGGAAGCGCTGGCGTTGAAGGAAAAATACCGCGGGGAGATCGAGGTCAAAGTCGGCCTCGAAGCGGACTGGGTGGCAGGCTACGGCGAGCAGGTGCGGGCATTGCTCGCGCAGTATCCGTTCGATTATGTGATCGGCTCGGTGCATTTTCTCGGCGACTGGGATCACACCGACAGCCGTCAGCTGGCCGGGTGGGAGACGCGGGATGTGTTAACGACCTATGAAGAGTATTTTGAACAGATCCGGGCTGCGGCGGCGAGCGGTCTGTTTGACACGATCGGGCACATCGACGTGATCAAGCGGTTTGGGTACAAACCGGAGCGGTCGTGGGAGCATTTGCTGGAGGAGACGGTCGTCGCGGTGCGCGACGCGGGCGTGTGCGTGGAGGTCAACGCGTCCGGCCTGCGGTACCCGTGCGCCGAACAGTTCCCGTCGAAGCGCATGCTGGAGATGATGCACAGCCACCGGGTGCCGCTGACCATCGGCTCGGACGCGCACAAACCGGAGCACGTCGGTCTTGGGCTGGACACAGTCGTGGCCCTGCTGCGCGAGGTGGGATATCGGGAGGTATACGGATTTACCGGGCGTGAGCGGTACGCGATCGGGATCTAGAGAGAAGAGACAGAGGAGATAAAGGGAGGGAAAAGGCTGCCTGCGAAGGCGGTCTTTTTTACGTCGAAACAAGCTGAGAGTATGCCGCCACCTCTTGAAAGGGAACACTGGGAAGATTGTTATTTTCCGATGATTCCTTTCCTTTGGAGGGTTTGTGAGATGGCTCGGAGTACGAGGCGAAGTTATGAGTATTCATGGCGGGATTATGCGTTTGAGAGTGAGGAGGGGCGGCGGGGGCCGTCGGCGTTTTTGTATGCGTTGCCGTGTGTGGCAGTGTGGGCGGCGTATCTGTTGGTGTTTTTTCCAGGGCTGATGAGCATGGATTCGCTGGTGCAGTGGCAGCAGTTGCAGACGATGGAGCTCTCCGACTCGCATCCGGTCTTTCATACGCTGTTGAACTGGGTGCTCACCCGGTTGTGGGAGTCGCCGGCGGCGATTGCGTTGGCGCAGATCTTTGCTCTGTCGCTGGTTTTCGGAGCGGCGATGGCGCAGTTGGAGCGGCTCGGTGTGCCGGTGTGGGTGCGGGTCTCGCTGACGGTGTTTGTGTGCCTGCTGCCGACAAACGGGATGATGGTGCTGAATCTGTGGAAGGACGTGCCGTATTCGATCTCGCTCTTGTGGCTGACGGTGCTGTGCCTGAAAGTCTTTCAAAGCGACGGAGCCTGGCTCTCGGAACGGCGTCATCAGGCGGTGCTCGGCATCTCGTTGATGTTTGTGATCTTGTTGCGTCATAACGGTATCTTGCCCGCGACGGCGACGCTGTTGGCCATCGGGATCGTGTACCGGGAGCAGTGGAGGAGGGCGTTGATCATCGGGGCGGTGTGCGTGCTGACCGTTGTGACGGTGAAAGGGCCGGTCTACGAATCGTTGCAGGTGCAGCCGGGAGAGCGGTGGCAGGCGTTGTCGCTGCCGGTGCATCAGATCGGGGCGATGGTGCGGGCCGGTGTGGCGGTGCAGCCGGAGGATCGGGAGTTGTTGGCGAGCTTGTTGCCGATGGAAGAGTGGGAGCGTTCGTATCGACCGTATACGGTGGATACGCTGGTGCACCATCCTGATTTTCAAAAGCAGATCCTCAATGAAAAGAGCGGGGAGTTCGTCCGGCTCTGGGTGCGGTTCGTCGCGGAACATCCGCATGTAGCGTTTGTGGACGGGACGGGGCTGACCTCGCTCGTCTGGTCGGTGCCGCAACCGGCGGACGGGTACACGTACACGACACAGCGGGATATCGATGCGAACAAAATGGGCCTGCGACTGGCGCATCCGCTCTCTCCAGAACGCGAAAATGCCGTCCGCCAGCTGGTGGCATGGACGGAGGAACCGGCGCGGGTGTGGTGGATGTGGCGTCCGGCGTTGTATCTGTATGCGCTGTGCGCTCTGGCCGTCGTGGCGGCGATCCGGCTGGGCAGGGAGGCGTTGCTCGTGACGGTGCCGATCCTGGCCAACGCGGCGGGGCTGTTGGTGACGCTGCCGGCGCAGGATGTGCGGTATCTGTACGGTGCGTTGCTGATCGCTCCGGTGATCGCGGGTCTGGCGTTTGCCAAGGAAGACCGAGTGGGACGGGCACACCCGTTTTGGAAATAACACCCTCGCTGAGACAGCGAGGGTGTTTTTGCGGTGCGGGTCTAGCCTTGCTGGTCTTGTTGCGCTTGCTGGTTCAGTTGCGTGCTGTCCGGGGACGGTAGCGTCGCACCCGGCGGCTGAAATTGCGGTTCGACGGAGGCGTCGAGGCGTTGCCCGAGTTCCCCGATCTCACCGGCTTCCACCGTGTACTTTTGGTGGTTTTGCTGTTTGGCGGCTTGATGACCGCCTTGCACCAGTTCCATGCGAGCGGCTCGGTGCGCGGCCGGTTCGTTGAAGCCGACGGTGCCGACCTCGGTGTTGAACTGCTGTCCGCCTTGTTGGAAGCGCTGGATCGGGCTCTGTTTGGAGCGGCTGGCTTGCTGGTCTTGGCCAAAGTAACCCGCGTAGCCTTGTTCCTGCTGACCTTGACCGGCCGCGCCGATGGAGCCGATCTCCGACTGGAAGATCTGCGCGGAGGACTCGGCGGTCTTGACGGCACCGGACTGGAACGCTTGACTTTGCGCGCCTTGCGCCTGACCTTGGCCGGCCCCCCCGATGGTGCCGATCTCCGACTGGAAGACTTGGGCCGATTGCTTGGCCGTCTTCACGCCGTTGACGCGGCTTTGGGCTTGCGCAGACTGACCTTGTGCTTGGCCCGTCTCCCCCATCGTGCCGACTTCCGTTTGGAAGACTTGCGCGGAGGATTGGGCCGTCTTGACAGGTTGTTGACTGTCGTTGTCGCTTACCGCACGATTCTCACCCATGTACTCAAAAGAGCTGGCGGTGTACCCGTTGTTGCCTTGCTGAGGCTGACGTTTTCTCGGCGAGGCGTCTTCGATGTCCCCGATCTCGGTCATGAAGTTCGCCATGCGCGTGCGGTTTTCACCGGCACCCGGTTTGTTGCGCTGAACCACGTAGTACCAAACAGCAAATGCGGCAAACACAATCAACGCCGTGATGAGAAACCCTGCAATTGTCATCAACAGTCACCTCCTGAAAAGTAGTGTGGGCAGTTCAGGGGAAGGACATGTCAGGCAATTGACGGCAAAAGAAAACGCCCACTGCCAAGGAGAGGGAGTGGACGGATCAACACCGCTTGAGACGGCGGGACGATTTACTTGTGAGTTTCCAGGTCTTTGGCCAGAGCCGCGACCGTGTCGGCCGACAGCGGCACTTCGGAGACGAGAGCCGGGTGGTCGAGCAGCACGCGCACTTGCTCATGCTCAAAGGAACCGTTGGTCAGGTAAGCGGCAGCCGTGTCCGTGAGCGGGAACTTGAGGTAGTGAACAGAGGTGGTGAACTCGCGGTCGTCGTGTTCTTCTTCGAACACCGCTTGCAGTTTTTCGTCGCCGACGATCAGGTACAGATGATGCTCGATGCCTTTGAGCGCGGTGAGCATCTTTTGCAGGCGGTCTTGGTCGTCCACTTCGATGAACAGCGTGCCGGACAGTTCCTGCGGCGCCGGGATCATCGGGGAATAGATGTCGATGTATTCCTGTACTTCTTTCGGGTCTTCGAGGTCTTCGCTGTTGATCAACTCTTGAATCTGGAACAGCACCGTGTTGCGGTTTTCAAACAGAAGCGTGATGCCGTCGGACAGCTTGATCCGGCGCGGACGCTTGTAGTCGATCATTTTCTTGATGTATTCGTCGCGGCCTTGGCGATACGTGGAGAGAGCTACGATGTCGGTGCGGGAGATCGTCGCGGTTGTCATGAAAAATCCACCTCCGGATATGTTTTTGTTGAGGATGAAGTGACCGCCCTGAACGTAGTATGTACAGGGCGGCCGATGTGTTGCGACAGGATAATGGGATTACGCGTTCAGGGAGTCCAGCAGTTTTTGGAAGCGTTGAGCATGGACGCGCTCTGCTTTTGCCATGACTTCCATCCACTCGCCGATTTCAGCGAAGCCTTCTTCGCGAGCGACTGCTGCGAAGCCCGGGTACATTTCGGTGTACTCGTAGGTTTCACCCGCGATTGCGGACGCGAGCATTTCTTTCGCGTTGCCAACCGGCAGGCCGGTGACCGGGTCGCCTACGTTGCCGTTGCGCAGTGCGTCGAAGTGACCGAATGCGTGCTTGGTTTCGCCGTTTGCGATGGTGCGGAACAGGTCTGCTACTTCTACTTCGCCTTCGGTGTCCGCTTTTTCTGCGAAGAACAGGTAACGACGGTTTGCTTGGGATTCGCCAGCAAATGCTGCTTTCAGGTTGTCAGCGGTTTTGGAACCGACCAGGTTTGCTACTTCTGCCATGGGGAAATTCCTCCTTAGTATGGGTGTTCAGTTGGGTTCGTGTGTGGTGAACCTGAACTAATTCTAAATTTATACTAAGTCAACATTGGCTGCTCAGGATGTAAGGCGCGTCACATACATGTATGAAATGTGTGTTCTATCACGTTCGAAGGGTGTGGTCCTGTACATGAAACGTCCAAGTGAAGATGTGAAGATCTTTTCCGGCTCCTCCAATCCGATGTTGGCCACCGAGATCTGCCGATTGCTCGGCACAGAAGTGGGCGCGGCTGAGCTGTCCCGATTCTCCAGCGGGGAGATCTATGTCGGGATCGGTGAGAGCGTGCGGGGAGCCGACGTGTACGTGCTGCAGTCGTTCTCCCACCCGGTCAACGAGCATTTTGTTGAACTGATGGTGATGATCGACGCGCTGAAGCGCTCGTCGGCAGGCATGATTAATGTGATCATCCCCTACTACGGCTATGCGAGGCAGGAAAAGCAAGACCGTTCCCGCGAACCGATCACCGCCAAAATGGTCGCCGATGTGCTGACGACCGTCGGCGCAGACCGGGTGATCACGATGGATCTGCATGCGCCGGCGATTCAAGGCTTTTTTGACATCCCGGTCGATCACATGACGGCGCTCGATCTGATCGCCGATCACCTGCGCAATAAGGACCTCACCGACCATATCGTCGTCTCGCCGGACGCAGGCCGGGCCAAGACGGCGGAGCGGCTGGCGACGTACCTCGATCTGCCGGTCGCGCTGATGAACAAACGCCGTCCGAAGCACAATGAAGCGGAGATCACCCACGTGATCGGCGATGTGCGGGGCAAGATCCCGATCATCATTGAAGATATGATCGACACCGGGGGCACCATCGTCAAAGTCGCCGAGGGGCTGGTCGAGCACGGGGCCCTGCCGCACGTGATCCTCTGCGCGACGCATGCGGTGTTTTCCGACCCGGCATTGCAACGCCTGCAACACCCGGCGATTCGCGAGGTGATCGTCACCGACACGCTGCCGGTGGAAGCGCCGGTGATGCAAAAGCTGCGCGTCCTGTCTGTCGCGCCGCTGATCGCCGAGGCGATCGACCGCATCCATCACAACCGCTCGATCTCCAAACTGTTCTCAGAATCGAACCGCTGAGAGAAATTGTGTTATACTAAGGAAACATAATCAACGAAACGGAATGGAGGTGACCTCGCGTGGACAAACCGAAACGGGAGCCTGAGCGACGGGTCAGCAACGTGATCCCCTTTCAGGTGGATGGCGCGTTTTTCTTTGAACGGGCGGTGCATTACCTCGACCGTCACGACTTGAAAAACGCCTTGAAAAACTTTCGGAAAGCGGTCGAGTACGAGCCGGACAATCCGGTTCACCACTGCAACCTCGCGGGCGTACTCTCCGAACTGGGCGACTTCGAGGAGTCGAACCGCATTTTAGAAAAGATCCTCAAAGACATCGCACCCGATATGGTCGAGTGCTGGTTTTACATGGCGAACAACTACGCCAACCTCGGGCAGTACGATCTGTCGGAGGACTACGCCGCCCGCTATCTGGAGCATGAGCCGGAGGGGGAGTTTGCCGAGGATGCCGAGGAGATGCTCCAGATCCTCGTGCAGGAGTTTGGCGGCGGCAAGGTGCTGGAAGAGCGCAAAAAGCGGCAGGAAGAGGAGCAGCGGGAACAGGATCAGGCGCGACGTTTATTAGAAGAAGGCCGGTTCATCGAGGCGTCCGAGTATCTGGAGCGCGCGATTGAACAGCAGCCGGACTCGACCGCGCCGCGCAACAATCTGTCGCTGGCGTACTACTATCTCGGCGAACTCGACAAAGCGATCGAGATCGCCCAGGATGTGTTGTCGCGGGACAACTCCAACGTGCATGCGCTGTGCAATCTGGCAGTCTTCTATCAGCACTTGGGCGATAAGGAAAATCTCCAGCAGATCCTCGAAGGGCTGCGCAAACTGTACCCGCTCTACTTCGATCACACCTACAAACTGGCGACGACGATGGGCATTTTGGGCGAGCACGCCACAGCGTACCGTCTGTTTCGCCAACTGCTGCGCTGGAGTGACCGCTCCGATCCGATGCTGCTCCATTGTGTGGCAGCGGCGGCGGCCAACCTCGGATTTTTGGAGAAGGCGCGCAAGATCTGGCTGGAAGTCGAGGAGCTCGACCCGGAGTCGGAGATCCCGGCGTTCTTTTTGAAAAAGGTCAACAAGGCGCTGGAGGCGGGCAAAGGGACGATGCAGTCGGTCTCCTACCAGTACCACATCCCGTTCAACGAGCAGTTCAAAGCGATGAAAGAGCAACTGCAAAACGGCAAGCTCGGCGCGTGGCGCAACGACCCGCTGGTCCGCTCGTCGCTGTTCTGGGCGTTGCGGCACGGAGATCTGGAGACCAAAATGCAGGTGATTCAGACGTTCGCGCTGATCGCCGACAAAGAGGTCGAGGCGGCTCTGCGCGAGTTTTTGAAAAACGCCGACGAGATCGACCAGTTGAAAAAATTGGCCCTGTACGTGCTGCGGCACATGGGTGCGGACGGTCCGTTTGAGGCGCATCTGGAGGGCGAGGAGATCCTGTTGCGCGTCGAACAGCCGAGCGACGATCTGCTGACGTTGAAGCCGGAGTGGCAAGAGGTGCTCACGCTGGCGGAGGCGAGCCTGCAGGAGTCCTGCGGGGCGAAAGCGGACGGTGTGGCGCGGGAGATCTGGGTCGCCTTTCTGCAACGGACGTTCCATGCGTCGCCCCGCATCCAGCGCACGGCTCCGTGGGCGGCCGCTCTGGAGTACGCGGTGCGCAAACAGCTCGGGGAGAAGATCTCGCAGGCGGAAATCGCCAAGCGGTATGAGGTGTCGCCGAACAGCGTCTCGCGGATGTATCGCTCGCTGACGACTAAAAACGAAACCCCGGAAACGCCGGAATAAAGGCGGCAGAGTCAGCAATTGTGGTATCTCTTACAGTCAAATGAGAATCTGGTTTCATATACTAGAGGGCGAGGGCGGATGACCGACTCGCCCTTTTTCGTATACTACATGAGACTGTTGCCGACCATTTGGCGTTTTTTATTTGAGGAGGGTACCATCATGAGCGAGAATCTTTATGATGTGATTATAATCGGCGGCGGCCCGGCGGGTATGACCGCAGGCCTGTACGCGAGCCGTGCAAACCTGAAAGTGGCGATGATCGAGCGCGGCATGCCGGGCGGCCAAGCGTCGACGACACACTTGATCGAGAACTTCCCGGGCGTGAAGTCGATCGGCGGGCCGGACCTGTCGATGATCATGCTGGAGCAAGCGCAAGAGTTTGGCACGGAGTATATCACCGCCGAGGTCGAAAAGATCGAAGACGCGGAGAAAAAGATCAAGAAGGTCATCACTTCGCGCGGCGAGTACCTGACCAAGACGATCATCCTGACCACCGGTGCCCAACCGCGCCTCTTGGGCGTGCCGGGCGAGGACGAGCTGCGCGGCCGCGGTGTGTCGTACTGCGCAACCTGCGACGGCGCGTTCTTCCGCGACAAGGAGCTGGTCGTCATCGGCGGCGGGGACTCCGCAGTCGAGGAAGGCATCTACCTGACCCGTCACGCTTCGAAAGTGACGATCATCCACCGCCGCGACGAGCTGCGGGCGCAGAAGATCCTCCAGGATCGCGCCTTCAAGAATGAAAAGATCGAGTTCATCTGGGACACGGTGGTCGAGTCCATCGAGGGCGAAGGCAAGGTGCAGCACGTCCGTATCAAAAACAACAAGACGGGCGAGACTGGCGAGTATGCGTGCGACGGCGTGTTCATCTACGTCGGCATGGAGCCGAACACCGGCTTCTTCTCCGAACTGCCGATCCTCAACGAAGGCGGCTACATCGTGACCAACGCAAAAATGGAAACGGCAGTCCCGGGCATCTTTGCGGCGGGCGACGGCCGTGACACGGTGTTGCGCCAAGTCGTGACGGCGACGGGCGACGGAGCAATCGCAGCCTTCTACGCAGGCCACTATGTGGAGCTGTGGGAGGAAGACCAAGAGTAGACAAGGGAGTTCTCTCGCGTGAACCATACGACTACGACTACAGAACCATACATCATCCTCGGTACGGCCGGGCATATCGACCACGGCAAAACGACGTTGGTCAAAGCTCTGACCGGGATCGACACGGATGCTCATAAAGAAGAAAAGGAACGCGGCATTACAATCGATATCGGTTTCGCGCCGTTTTATCTCCCCGATGGCAGACGCATCGGGGTGATTGACGTTCCGGGGCATGAGAAGTTTATTAAAAATATGTTGGCCGGAGCGGGCGGGATCGACCTGATCTTGCTGGTGATCGACGCAAACGAAGGGATCATGCCGCAGACGGTGGAGCATCTGCATATTTTGGAGATGCTGCATGTGCAAAAAGGAATCATCGTGCTGACGAAGACCGACACGGTCGACCCGGAGTGGCTCGAGATGGTGGAGGAGGAAGTCAGAGCGGGCCTTAACGGGACGTTTTTGGCGGAGGCGCCGATTGTAAGGACGGCCGCTGCGAAAGGCGTCGGCATCGCGGAACTGCGTGAGGAGATCGGACGCATGGCGTTGGAAGTCCAGCCTCGGGAGGCGAATGCGCCATTTCGGATGCCGGTGGACCGGGTGTTTTCGGTGGCAGGGTTTGGGTCGGTGGTGACCGGGACGGTGTTTGCCGGGAAGATCGCGGTCGGTGAGACGGTGGAGTTGTTGCCGGAAGGGACTTTGGCGCGGGTGCGGACGATTCAGGTGCATGGCGAGGATCGGGACGCGGCTCGGGCGGGTCAGCGTGCGGCTTTGAATTTGGCCGGTGTGGAACGGGCAGAGCTCGGGCGCGGGATGATGATCGCGCAGTCGGGGCTGTACCGGGCGACGGAGATGATCGATGCGCGGCTGCAAGTGTTGGCCGATGCTCCTCGGGCTTTGACGCATCGGACGCGGATCAGGCTGTATATCGGGTCCAGCGAGACGATGGGGCGCGTGTCTGTTTTGGAAGGCGAGGAACTGCGGCCGGGGGAAGACGGGCTGGTGCAGATCCGACTGGAGTCGCCGATTGTCTGTGAGCCGCATGACCGGTTTATTGTGCGGTCGTATTCGCCGATGTTGACGATAGCCGGGGGGACGGTGATCGACCCGTATCCGGCTCGGGAGCATCGACGTCGTCGCGATTATGTGCTGGAGGAGTTGCTCGGTCGAGAGCAAGGCGGGCCGGAGACGCTGATCCAGCAGGCGTTGCTCGATCTCCCGGGCCTCACGGTGAAGGAGATCGCGGCGGAGATCAAGGCGACGGAGGAAGTGGTCGCGGACTGGCTCGGGCAGTTGCAGGAGGCAGGGCGTGTGGCGCCTGTTGCGGCTGTGAACGGGTGGGTGCATGCGGATTGGTTGGAGGGTGCGCTTGATGAGATTGAGGAAAAGATGCGAGCGCATTTTGCCAAGGAAAAGTATCAGGTGACGGTGCCCAAGGCGCAGGTGTTGTCTCAGATGGGCAAGAAGCTGAAGCCCAAGCTGTTTGATGCGTTGCTGGCGACGGAGGCGGCGAAGGCAAGGCTTGAGGTGAAGCGGGACAAGATTTTGTTGCGCGGATATGAGGTGCCGTTCACGTTGCGGGAGAAGGAACTGCTCGGGCAGATCTCGGAGCTGTATCGCGAGGGCGGGTATCATCCGCCGTCTGTGGAAGAGGTGCGGGTGAAGACGAAGGCGCTCGAGAAGACGCTCGCCGGTCTGCTGTTTTATTTGAAGGAACGAGGGGATCTCGTGGAGCTCGGGGATGGGATGCTTCTCGATGGGGAAGTGTTTGCTGGTGCGAAGCAGGTGATCCGCGAAAAGGTGGAGCAGACCGGGCCTTTCTCTGTAGGTGAATTCCGCGATTGGGTTGGAACGTCTCGGAAATACGCACTCGCTATTTTGGAAACACTCGATGGGCTGAAGTTCACGAAACGGGTGGAAGACAAACGGGTGTTGGTCTGACGGGGTTTGTAATGCGTTGTTCGTCAGGATGTCACGTTTTGTTAACTTCGATGTAATATGCCTGAAACATATGTGGGATATAGTAAAGGTATCACATTTGACCCCCCCTTTTACAATATGTGTTAGATAGGCGAGCGCTTACGGAAAAGCGTTCGCCTCTTTTTTGTCTTGGGGGAGGCTCGGTATTCGATGGTGCGGGGGTCGAGAGCGGCTGGGGGGGTCTTTCCCCCGCTCAAACATTTAAGACGAATGTCATAAAAAACTCGCTCCTCGAAAGACCCCCCCAGCCACTCTCACCGTCCGCTGGGCAACGGGCGGGTTGGGGTGTGAAATTGTGGTAGTACGCGTGGTTAGGGGGATACATATGTGGAGCACGGATCAGGCAAGACGCTGGACGTGGATGGTCGGGATCGGCATTCCGCTGATTTTCTTGGTTGTTTCGCTGGTGACAGCGAACTGGAAGTTCTTCCTGTTCAGCCTGGCACCCGCCATGATCGCCACCTCCAGCGGCCTCGCCGCTGTGAAGGCGGCGGAGAAGAAGGAAGGCGTGGGGAAGTAGGGGTATGGGATGGGAAATGGAAAAAGGACTGGTCGTGGAGACCAGTCCTTTTTCCGTGCCGCATTGAAGGGAAGAGTGAGTAAAGTTGCGCGCCTGTTCGGATTTATTTTCCGTTATTTAGAAAGGTAAAGCGATAGGACAAAACAAAAAGGCGGTTACTCGAAATGAGTGATCCGCCTTTCTTTGTTTAACCCAAATGCCCCGACCGCTCGACTTTCGTTTTCAGGTACTTCTCATTGAACTGCGACACATCGCCCCACAGGGGCTTTCTCTCCGAGACGTTGAGGCCGGATTCGAGGAGGGCTTTGAGTTTGTTCGGGTTGTTGGTCATCAGCGTCACCGGTTTTTGCCGGAGGGCTTTGAGGACGGCGATGGCGTCGGTGTAGTCGCGAGCGTCGTCTTTGAAGCCGAGGGCGAGATTGGCATCGACGGTGTCGTAGCCTTGCTCTTGCAGGATGTAGGTCATCGCTTTGCTGAAGAGACCGATGCCGCGTCCCTCGTGGTTGGCGAGGTAGAAGAGGGCGCCGCAGCCGTGGTCGGTGATTTCTTTCATGGATTGTTTCAATTGGTAGCCGCAGTCGCACCGCTTGCTGCCGAAGATGTCGCCGGTGTGGCAGATGCTGTGGAAACGGATCAGGGCGTCGTCGCAATTTGCAAAATCGCCGTAGACGAGGACGCTGGATTGTTGATACTCGGCGAGGGATGCGTCCGACAGTTTTTCGATCATGCGGGCGGTGTCCCGCGTCTGTTCGGAGCATTTGAGCCAGCAGTACCAGTGGAAGCCGGTGGTTTCTCCGAGGAGGTTGACCGGGAGCCCAATCGGGCCGACGAGGTAGAGGCTGGATGCGTCGCCTTCGATGACTTGAATTTTATCTTGTAAGATGGAAATGACCTTTTCGTCGATCAAAGGGGATCACTCTTTTCTGGGAGTTGGTTTGTTCCTACTTTTTGCGAAGTCAGGGTATCCTATGCCGCTCGACGAAACTTGCCAGGGTTCTCCGTTGTAGGAAGTGCTTGTGCGGTGTATGCTAAAAACGGTGATGCAAAGGATGCAACTGGTGACAAACTGCGTGATCAAAGACGGGGATCGGCTGTTGATGTTGAAAAAGCCCCGCCGCGGCTGGTGGGTGGCGCCGGGTGGCAAGGTCGAGCCCGGTGAGTCGCTTCACGAAGCGGTGGTGCGCGAGATCGCCGAGGAGACCGGGCTGACGATTCAGGACCCGGTGCTGCGCGGCGTGTTTACGATCATCCTGCAGGATGGAGATCAACTGGTCGACCACTGGATGTTGTTCACGTTTTACGCGGAGAAGTTTGACGGCGAGGTGCTGGAGGAGACGGAAGAGGGCGAGTTGGCGTGGGTTCCCGTCGCCGAACTGTCCGAACGTCCGATGGCGGAAGGGGATCGCGAGTTTTTGCCCCTGTTTGCCACCTCCGATCAGTCGTTGAACGGCAAGTTCGTTTATACGCCGGATTATCAATTGTTGAACTGGAAGCCCGAGTAATCTGGCGCAGAGGAGCGGATCAAGCAGCGATCCGCTCTTTTTGTAATTTTACTTACATGTAACAAAGAATTGTTACAGTGGGGTTCGGTGGCAGGAAATCACGCGACAGGTAGAGAAATGTGTGACATATAATCCGTCGTCGTTTTCGTCTACGAAGAGAGAATTGAAGGGGGTAAAGGTGTGAGCACCGGGAAAGAGCGGAAGCAAAAAGAGACAAAGGCCCGCTACAAGTCGATCTTTTTATCGTTGCTGGATCGGATGTATGAACGCTTTGATAACAAGTGGAAGATGAAGCTCAGCCAGAAGCTTGGGCTGATCATCATCGTGACGTTTGTCGGGATTCTGGTGATCGGCACGTTGTCGATTGCGCAGCTCTGGCGTTTGAACGGCAATATGAACAGCGCGTTGACGGTCAATTTGAAGGCGATGCAGGTGTCCGAGGAAATGAAGGTCACGGCGTCGCAGTTTGATCGCATGATGGTCAACTATATCCGGAGCATGACGCCGGACGGCCGCAAGTTGATCGAGAAGCGCATGGGCGATATGAACGCGGTGATGGAGAACAGCATCGCGGAGTATGAAGCGGTGGCGGAGAACGATGCCAACGTGGAGGAACTGAAAAAGAACTGGGGCGCGTATCGCGAGTCGCAAAAGAAATTGATCGAAGAGGCGAACAAAAACGAGGTCATCGCGTTCCAACTGTGGGAAGGCAATCTGTCCATCGGGCATAAAAAGTTGGACGAGACGCTGACGAAGATCAACAGTGAGAACCAAGCGGTGATCACGAATTCGAAGGCGATGCTGGACCGCACGTACACGTCGTCGTGGATGATCACGCTGGCGGTCATCGTGCTGATCGCGCTGGTGGCCGGGGCGATCGGGCTGGCGACGAACCGTCACCTGCAGCGCAAGATCCAGTACTTGGTCGATGTCAACGAGGTGTTGGCGCAAGGGGATCTGCGCGTGGAGACGGAGGTGCAGGGGCACGACGAACTGGGGCAGCTGTCCCGTGCGATGTCGGATGTCATCTCCAACCTGCGCGAGATCATTCGCCAGGTCGGCAGCGCCTCCTATCAGGTCGCAGCCGCTTCGCAACGGATGGCGAAGAGCTCCGAGGAGAGCAACCGCGCCGCCGAGATGGTGGCGACGACGATCCAGGAGGTCGCGGAAGGCACCGGTCGTCAGGTGGAGCGTTCGCAGGAGAGCGCGGAACTGATGCAACTGCTGGCTCAGTCGGTGCAGGCGATCCAGATGACGGTCGAGCAGGTGGTCGACGTCGCGCAACAGGCGACCGACACGGCGCTCGGCGGTCGCGAGGTGCTCGCGCAGACGTCCGGTCAGATCGAGGGCATCCGCACGGCAAACGTGGAGACGTCGCAGGCGTTTGAACATTTGTATGCGGAGATGACCCGGATCATCGGGTTTGTCAACGTGATCGCGGAGATCGCGTCTCAGACCAACTTGCTGGCTCTGAACGCGGCGATTGAGGCGGCGCGTGCCGGGGAGCACGGTCGCGGGTTTGCGGTGGTCGCCGATGAGGTCAAGAAATTGGCGGAGCAGTCGTCGCGGGCGGCAAACGAGGTGCGCGTGATCGTCGGGGCTTCGCAGCAGGGCATGGAGCAGATGAAGTCGGCGCTGACGGAGACGAACAAACACGTCGATGAAGGCGTGCGCTCGATGCAGAACACGAACCAAGGGTTTGAAAATATCGTGTTCTCGATTGAAGAGATGGTCGAGCAGATCCAGATCGTGGCTGACACGATCCGCGTGATCTCGAACAACTCGGAGCAGGTGTTGCAAAACATCGAAGATGTGGCGGCTGTCACGGAAGAGGCGGCTGCCGGTATCGAGGAAGTATCGGCTGCGACGCAGGAACAGCTCGCCGGCATGCAGGAGATCGCAGGATCTGCGGTCACCCTCGCCGAACTGGCCGAGCAGCTCGACCGCAGCGTCAACCACTTCAAAATCGACGACGAGATCGCAGCCGCGACCGAGACGGTCGATGGCTACGAGTCGGCTGCGATGTACGCAGCGGCAGGTGCGTTTGCCGTGAGCGGCAGTGATCTCGATGCGGATGACCTGAATGAAGGCGGCTACGGCGCGTACGACTCGGATGACGATTCGAATGCTGAAAGCTACGGCTCGTACAACTCCGACGACGATGCGAGTGCTGAAAGCTACGGCGCGTACAGCTCGAACGACGATGCGAATGCAGACAGCTACGGCGCGTACAACTCGGACGACGATGCGAACGCAGACAGCTACGGCACGCACGACTCCGAGGATGCGTCTTTCGCGGACGATTCCTCTGCAGAGCGTGAGGAAGAGTCCGGTGAGCAGGCAGAACTCTCTTGGAATGCCGACGACACGGACGGACACGGCGACAAGGACAAGTCCTGATTCGAGGGCTTGTCAGTCAAAGAGACAGGTAAGACTCACACAAACCCAAATATAAATTTAGTTCGGATTGCAGTCATCCTTGAGTGGATGACTGCTCTTTTTTTATTTTGTGAATGTTCCACTGTTTACAAGTGACACGCATTGCGAGTATGCTAGAATCACTGTTAATATTTTCTATTGGGGTGGGGATTGCAGATGAACATGGAACAGGTCCAAAGCTTTGAACTCGACGTGTTGCTCACAGGAGGCACCGGCACCGACGCGCACGACCCGATCGATCCGTGGAGCCCGTCCGAGGATGAACCGACGACGCCGGAAGTCACCGATCCGATCGACCCGTTCAGCCCGGGCGAAGAAAGCTCTTCTTCCGACTGATCGAATTTCAGCACAGAGAACAGACGCAGAGCCGGGACACGCCCGGCTCTGTTTTTTTGTGTGCCCTTTCCTTTCTTTCCCGAAATGGTTCTGCTACACTAGGAAGATACGAACGCATCTAACGGGAGGTGAGATCAGATGCAAACCGGGATTAACCTTTTGATCATCACAGGTCTGTCCGGCGCCGGCAAATCGGTTACGGTGCAGGCTCTTGAAGATATCGGCTTTTTCTGCGTTGACAATCTGCCACCGGCATTGATTCCAAAGTTTGGCGATCTGATCGCCCAATCGCAAGGCAAGGTGACCAAGGTCGGCCTCGTCTGCGACATGCGCGGCGGTGATTTCTTCAAGGATCTCTTCGACGCGCTCAAGGAACTGGAGCAGCGCGGTCATCAGGAGATCAACTACCAGATCGTCTTCCTCGAAGCGGATGACAGCACCATCGTCCGCCGATTCAAGGAGACGCGCCGCCGTCATCCGCTGGCCAAGGACGGCCGCGTCGTCGAAGGCATCGCCGAGGAGCGCAAGATGCTCGACGAGATCCGGGGCAAGGCGGACATCATCCTCAACACGAGCAATCTCAAAGCGAGCGAACTGCGCGCCGAGATCCTCGGACGTTTTTCTCAGATCGACGAGCAGCATCTCAAGGTCGACATCATGTCGTTTGGCTTCAAACATGGGGTGCCGATCGAGGCGGACCTCGTGTTCGACGTGCGTTTCCTGCCAAATCCGCACTACGTCGATTCACTGCGGCCGCTGACCGGCAAACACCCGGACGTCTACGAGTACGTGATGAAGTGGCCGATCACGTCCGCTTTTGTCCATAAACTCGAAGACATGATCGATTTTCTGCTCCCTCAGTTTCGCAAGGAGGGCAAGACGCAGGTCGTGATCGGCATCGGCTGCACCGGCGGCAAGCACCGCTCCGTCGCGCTGGCGGAGACCCTGTACAAACATCTCAAAGATCGCGATGAGTGGGCGACCGTCGTGCACCGCGATCATGAAAAAGGATAATCTGCCCATGGTGCGCTATTGGTTGCTCCTGGCGTGGACGGTCTGTTCGTTTGGTCTCGGCCTGATCGCCGCGGGCATCGGTATTCATGCGGTGCCCGGCCAATCCACGGTGATCGGCCTCGTCTGTCTGTTGATGGGCTCCGGGCTGCTCGCGTTCGGCTGGTGGCGTGATGAACAGATCAGCAGAACGCAGATGCTCCTCGAAAAGCGCAAACCGCGCATCGTCGTCGTCGGCGGCGGCACCGGTCTGTCGGTGTTGCTGCGCGGTTTGAAGGAGTTTGACATCGACATTACGGCGGTGGTCACCGTAGCCGATGACGGCGGATCGTCCGGGCGTTTGCGCGCCGACTTTGACATGCCGCCGCCCGGTGACATCCGCTCCTGCCTCGTCGCGCTCTCCGACACGGAGCCGCTGCTGGAAAAGCTCTGGCAGCATCGCTTCCAGTCGGGTGAAGGGCTGATGGGGCACAGTTTTGGCAATCTGTTCATCGCGGCGCTCTCCGACATCACCGGCGATTTTGAGACGGCGATCAAGGAGGCGTCCCGCGTCCTCGCCGTCTCCGGGCGCGTCCTGCCCGCCGTGCGGGAAGCGGTCATCCTGCGGGCGCACATGGAGGACGGCACGTACGTCGAGGGCGAGTCGATGATCCCGACGGTCAACAAGAAGATCGAGCGCGTCGAGGTGTTCCCGAACGATCTCGATCCGCTGCCCGAAGCCTTGGAAGCGATCGAGCAGGCGGACGCGATCGTCATCGGACCGGGCTCGCTTTACACCAGCATCCTGCCAAACCTGCTCGTCACCGGTCTCACCGAGGCGATCGAAAAGGCGGCCGGGAAAAAGATCTACATCTGCAACGTGATGACCCAGCAGGGCGAGACCGACCATTACACGGCGTCCGATCACGTCAAGGCGATCTACGACCACATCGACCGACCGCTGTTCGATTACATCCTCGTCAACTCGGCACCGATCCCGCCTGCCGTTGTCGAGCAATACAGAGAAAAGCGGGCCGCTCCGGTCGTCGCTGATCTCTGGAATCTGCAAAACATGGGGCTGCATGTCATCGCCCGCAATTTCCTGCATTATCAGATCTATGCCCGGCATGATGCACGCCGGATCTCCGAGCAGATCCTGGCGCTGGTCGGCCGCGATCCCAATAAACTCCGCCGCTGAGCGTTGCCCGCATGGCAGTGAGAGAGGAGGTGGACGGCGGTGTCTTTTGCCGCACGCACGAAAAAAGAACTGACCCAGATCGGACTGAAGACCTGTTGCAAACGGGCGGAATTGGCGGCGATGATCCGCATCAACGGCACCGTCCTGATCGCCGACAAGCGCTTCTCGCTCGACGTTGTCACCGAGAACGCCGCGATCGCTCGCCGAATGTACACCTTGCTCAAAGAGATGTTTGGCGTCCACGCCGAACTGCTCGTGCGCAAGAAGATGCGACTGAAAAAGAATAATATCTACATGATGCGCGTACCTTTTCAAGTCAAGGAGATCCTGCAGGAACTCTGCATCGCCAACGAAACGCTCCAGTTTAACGCCGGGATCAACCCGGAACTGGTCCGCAAGCCCTGCTGCAAGCGCTCCTACCTGCGCGGCGCCTTTCTCGCGGGCGGTTCGGTCAACGACCCGGAGGGCTCTTCCTATCATCTGGAGATCTCGTCGATGGACATGGAGCACAGCGAAGCGCTGCTCGATCTGGTCAACTCCTACGATCTTAACGGCAAGTTGATCGACCGGAAAAAAGCTTATGTGGTCTATCTCAAAGAGGTCGAGAAGATCATCGAGTTCCTGAACATCGTCGGAGCGCACCAAGCGTTGCTCCGCTTTGAGGACATCCGCATCGTTAAAGGGATGCGCAATCAGGTCAACCGCCTCGTCAACTGCGAGACGGCCAACCTCAACAAGACCATCGAAGCGTCCGTCCGCCAGATCGACAACATCCGGCTGCTGGAGCGGGTGATGGGACTGGAAAATCTGCCGCAAAAGCTCCGCGAGGTCGCCGAACTGCGGCAGGCGTATCCCGATATCAATCTAAAAGAGCTCGGCGAGATGCTGCCCGGCAAGGTCTCCAAATCGGGCGTCAATCACCGGTTGCGCAAACTGGATGAACTGGCCGAAC
Organism: Tumebacillus lacus; assembly: GCF_026410385.1. GTDB lineage: Bacteria > Bacillota > Bacilli > Tumebacillales > Tumebacillaceae > Tumebacillus > Tumebacillus lacus. The sequence continues at coordinate 51,600 of NZ_JAPMLT010000008.1, read as the reverse complement.
GCATCCGTGCGGGCCAGGGCATTTAGCTATTTTGTACAAAAAAGTCGTGGCATTTTTGTTCCATTCGTCGCCCTGACAAACGCTTTCACAAGCAGGACTCTGTGGTATACTACTACCAAGATTTGTTGAGGAGGGACCATTGCGGTGGCAGAAAAGCGAGTGACCGTCGGACTTCGCGCCGGCCTGCATGCACGTCCGGCTGCTTTGTTCGTGCAAGAAGCAAACAAGTTTGTCAGTGAGATCTTCGTGGAAAAACAGGGCAAGTCGGTCAACGCCAAAAGCATCATGGGCATCATGTCGCTGGCGATCAGCAACGGCACGGAAATCGTGATCAAGGCAGAAGGCACCGACGCTGACTCGGCCGTCAACCGCCTGGCTGAGCTGGTCGAACAGGAAGGCTAGTCCCTTATTTCGTGAAAAAGAAAAAAACCACGTGCCGCACGCTTTGTGCCGGCTGCGTGGTTTTTCTTTTTGGGGCCGCAGATCCTCACCCTCAGATCCCGACGTCCGGGATCGGGGCGTTGATCGTCATCGTCGTCGGCCGGATCGCCAGTTTGCGGTCGCGGATCGTCTGCACGCTGCGCAGGGTGTCCGGCTCGATGCCGTCCGGCACGCGCACATAGTGCAGTCGCCAGATCGGCGAATACGACGGGTTGCTCGGCAGGGCGTCGAAGATCATCTTCTGACCTTCGACCGGCACGATGCGTCCCGTGGCCCGGTCGATGCCGCGAATGCACTGGTAGGCGTTGCCGGCGCGGATCGGTGTCGGACCGATGTCGAGGTAGCCGATCTCCATCCCCTCGTGCCAGGCGGGCACAATCGGGTAGACGGTGCTTTTGCTGTCGAGCGGCACCACGGGCGCGTTTACGATCATGCCGGGCGTGCGAATGCGCAGGGAGCGCTTCAACACGTCCTGTACGCTCTTCACCGAACCAAGCGGCAGATCGGCCGGCACTTCCACAAAATGTACCAAGCGCAAGGCGCTGTAGCCGGGCATCCCCGGAATCGAGTCGAGGATCTGTTTGTGGCGCGGGAGCAACAGCGGGCCGCCGCGCGGGTCGTAGCCGCGCACGAGCACATACATCCCGCCGAGCGTGAGCGGCGTCTGTCCGGCCGTCACATATCGCACGGGACGGTTTTCCGCCCAGCCCTCCTGCAGTCCGATCGTCGTCACAGGCTTTCACCTCCGGTTGAATGGGCTACTACCCACACTATGCCGAGGGTGTCTGGTTGGTGCTGCCCTGACTGTTGCTGTTAAATGCTCATTTGGCGAACATCACCGGAATTGAAATTTAGTCAAATTATTGTTTGAGTGAAGATCGTGTGATAACATTCATTCTGAAAATAGTATTTATTATCGACGATTGGCCGGCCTCTTCCATGCAAAGAGCAGAGGTGAGAACGATGCAACCGCGAGAGACTGGGGACTACAATGTATGGCTGGGCAACAGGATCAAGGAGATCCTGGAGGCGAAGAAGATCACTGTGCGCGGCTTGGCCAAAGAGATCGGGATCGGCCGGATGACGCTGGAGCGCATCCTCGACGGTCGCTACGCAACTGCGGAAGAGCTGGAGAAGATCGCAGGCGGCCTTGGCGTGACGGTGGAGCGGATCAAACAGAAGGATACGCTGCCTCTCGAACAGGAGCTGAGCGCGCTGCTGACGAGCGGCAAGAACCCGTGGCGGGCCCGGCGTTTGGCGGAGACGCTGGTGGCGCTGGCGATCGGCCGCACCGAGCTGACAGACGCCTACAACCTGCTCGGCCGCGCCCTCTACCACCTGCGCATCCTGAGCGAAGCGCACGAAGCGTGGCAGAGGTCCCTTGAGATGGCGTTGAAACTGGACGACTACTCGCGCATCCGCCGCGCCTGTAACAACCTGATGGCCTCCTATCACAAACAAGGCCAGCATGAACGGCTGGTTCCGCTGCTGTCTGAGGTGGAGGAAGTGTTCCGCTACGATGCCGAGCAACTGGGGCGGATCTGCCACTATCGGGCGATTATCGCCTATCGCAAAGGCGACACGTTGCAGGCGAGAGAGTATTTTAAGATGAGCCATGAGCACTACAAAGGCGTGGAAGACAAGCTGCTGATCGGCAAATTGCAACACGATTTGGCGCATCTGGAGCATCAGGACGGGAATTTTCAAGAAGCGAAAGACCTGCTGCTCATCGCCCGCACCAATTTGCAAAACGGCTCGATCTACTGGCAGGCGTCGTTGGACGCTGTGCTCTCCCGATCGCTGATCTGTCTCGGAGAGACGGAGGAGGCGCTGTCGACGATCGACCGCCGGCTGGCCGATCTGCAACAGCCCGATCTGGAGTTGGCGGAGATCAAGGCCAAACTGCTGCTGATGCGCGCGCACATCTCCGGAGATCCCGCTTATGCGGAAGCGATCTTTGACCTGACGATGACGTCGCAAGAGGTTCGCTGCACGGCGGCCGATTTCTTGACGGAGTATTATCTGCAGGCAGAGGATTACTCATCTGCGCAAAAATATTTTCGTGTGCTCAAAGAAAATCTCCCTTGCAAGATCAGCGGGTATCGCAAGGGAGATTGGTTCTAGGTCAAACAGTTTCGGCGAACTGCCGAATTATTTATATGACAAGGGGAGAAGATCAAATGAAAAAGGTAGCAGTATTCGCAATGTTTGCAGCAATGTTCACCGTGGCGGTGGCTGGCACCGCTCTGACGCTCGACACCACTCCGACCGCAGCGATGGAAGGACCGGGTCCGTACATCATCTCGAAATAATCCGCAGTCATTCTTTCTCATTTACATGATGAACCGACCAAAATCTCCCCGCTTATGGGGAGATTTTTTTGTGACGCTCTACATTAAAAATACGGAACGTCACAGATATAATCAAAATAACATTCCCTTATTTTTGATTTTTGGTAATATCTATTTTATTGAGGGTATGTATATTCATTAACAGGGGCGGGATTTCAGCTTTATAGGGGGATACGAAGCAAAATGAGTTCACTTGGACAACGCATCAAAGAATTGCGCATGAAACGAGAAATGACCCAGATGGATCTGTCGCGGGGGCTTTGCACACCGAGCATGATCTCGCAGATCGAATCGGATCGGGCACGCCCTTCTTATAAGGTGCTTTTCGCGATTGCGGAGCGGTTGGACGTCTCGCTGGACAAGTTGCTGGCCGATGTCAATCTCGACATGGAATACACGAGCAAATACAAGATGGCGCTCGCGCTGGTGCAGGCGCGGGAGTACGCATCGGCGATTCCGCTGCTGGAAGAGCTGCTCGGCGAATCGCGGACTCAGGTGCCGGAGACGGAAACGCTGTTTGAACTGGGTATCTGTTATCTGGAGACCGGCCGAGTGTCGGAAGCGTCGGTCGCGTTTGCCAAGGTGTCTGAACAAGCGTCGGAGCGTGAAGATGTGCGGTTGATGGTCTCGGCTCTGATTCAACTGGGCGCGGCTGCGGAGAAGGACAAAGAGCTGCAACTGGCGATCTATCACACGCAGCGCGCTTTGGAGGAGTATCGCCGCGGCGAACTGTGCGAGCCGCAGTTGCAGGCGAGGGCGCTTTACCAGATCGCGGCACTCTCCCAGGCGATCGGCAAGGTCGACGAGGCAGCCCGCTACTACGCGGACGTGCTGGCCTGCTACGAAGGCATCTCCGACCTCGACGGCATCGGGCGCACCTACTTGCGTTTGTCAGAAACTTACCAAAAGGCGGGCGATTTTGAGAAGTCGGGGGAGTACGCGATGCTGGCCTTGGCGATCTTGAAGACGCGCAATCATCTCACCGCCTACCGGGATGTGCAGCGACAACTGATCCTGCTGGAGAGACATGAGAAGAGCTGGGAGACGGCGGTGCTCGAGTTGAAGCGGTTTGCCGCGCAGTACGAGGAGCAGGATGAACTGGAGCGAGCCGGCGAAACGTATGCGGACATCGCGGAAGTCTATCTGGAAAACGACATGAGCGATGAAGCGATGGAAGCGGCCCGGCAGGCGATCCGCCTGATGAAAAACAAGCAGCGGGCGCTGGGCAAGGCGCATCAGGTGCTGTCGTTCGTCCAGTTCCGCTACGGCTGTGCCCAGGATGGCCGCGTGCACTATGATGAGGCGATGAGCATCTATGAATCGTTGGGGCTCTTGGCTGAGTTGGAAGAGTTGACGCTGTCTCTGTGCCAGTATCTCGACGAGCAAGGGCAGTACCAAGAGGCGTTTAAGCGCTTGGAAAAATATCACGATATCCTGCACAACAAACTGCGCAAGCGCGGCATTGCGCTGTAAAGGGTGCCTGCAGATCCAAAAGCTTCCCGAAACGGAGATCTCCGTTTGGCGCGGAAGCTTTTTCTTTGCCCGTTTGCGGCAGGAATTTTGCCGAAGAAATTTGAATTTTATGAGGGTATGGGGTATGAAATCGGCGTTGCCGCCATATTCTAGTAAGGTAACAACATAGACTGATAGAAAGAGAAGGAGTCTGGCTGATGAAACGAATCTACGCTTTGTGGATTTTAGTCTTGGTATTGATGTTGTTACCGCTGGCCGGCATCGTTCATATACGCACGCAGGAAACGAACGCCTCTGTGAAACCCGAGACACCCGGACAGTACGATCTGATCGTCGTCGGCGCCGAACCGGAAGGCGTGGTGGCGGCGGTGGCAGCAGCGAGGCGCGGTCTGAAAACGCTGCTGCTGGAAGAGCGGGACGGACCCGGCGGTTTGATGATCTACGGCGCGTTGAACTATCTCGACCTCGCCGCGCACAACAACCAAAACGTCAACGGCGGTCTGTTTGCAGAATGGCACCGGTCGGTCGGCTCGCAGCCGGTGATCGACATCGACAAAGGGCAGGACGCTTTTCTGCAGATGATCGAGGGGGAGCCGAATCTCACCTTCCTTCCGCAGACGCGGTTTAAGCAAGCGTTGACTTCGGACGACGGTTCGGAGCTGAACGGGATCGTCACGGAGAGCAAGGCGAACGGCGAGCAGGTGTTTTTCGGCAAGCGATTTATCGATTCGACGGAGGATGCCGATCTGGCGGCACAGGCAGGCGTGCCGCACACGATCGGCCAGGAGGACATCGGACGGCGCACGGAGATGGCCGTCACGCTGATGATCCATTTGAAACACGTCGACTGGGACGGCATCAAAAAGGCGTTTGCAGCGAAAAAGTTTGGCGGCGGCGAGATCAACGGCAACGCGGCATGGGGGTTCTGGAAGATCACCGACGCCTACCGACCGCAGTCGCCGCGCGCGAGACTGCGCGGGCTCAACATCGGCCGCAACAGCGACGGCACCATTTACATCAACGCCCTGCAGATCCTCGGGGTCGACGGGCTGGATGCTGCGCAAAAGCGCGAGGCGTATGAGATCGCCAAGCAGGAGACGGGCCATGTGCTGACGTTTCTGCGCAAAGAGGTGCCTGTCGCGTTTGAACACGCGGAGATCGCGTCGTATCCGCAGCAACTGTATGTCCGGGAGACGCGGCATATCCAGGCGGAGTACAATCTGCAGATCGAAGATGTGTGGGAAAACCGCGACCAGTGGGACTCGGTCGGCTATGGCGCGTATCCGGTCGACATCCAAGCGACGTCCGCCGAAAAAGACGACGTGGTCGTCATCGACCCGGCGCAGTACGCGATCCCGTTCCGCTCGCTGGTGCCTCAGAAGGTCGATCGCCTGCTGGTAGCCTCCCGCGCGTCCGGCTATTCGTCGCTGGCGGCCGGCAGCGCCCGCACGATCCCGACCGGGATGACGGCGGGAGAGGCGGCCGGGGTGGCGGCGGCGCTGTCGATTCAGCACGGGATCGGGTTTCGCGAGATGAGCCGCGACCCGGAGATGATCGAGAAGCTGCGCGGGGAGTTGAAGCGGGGCGGGGCGTTGGTGGAACCGTTCACACTGCCCTATCCGTATCAAGGCGCGTGGTTTTACCCGCAGCTCAAGCGACTGTATCAGCAAGGCTTGATCTTTGCCGGGTATGACAACCACCTGCAGGAACATCAGCCGATGACCGAGCAGGAGTTTGCCCGCCTGTATGAACGGCTGTGGAAAAAGGGGCAGGGGGCCGATCCGGAAGGGTTGAAAGCCCGCATCGCGGTGCTTAAGCCGACTGCCGCTCCGCTCACCGGCGACAAGATGGCGTTGTACGCAATGGCGTTTGCCAAGCAGCCGCTCAATTCGAAAGAGGCATGGAAGATCGCGGTCGTCAACGAGTGGATCGACCGCGAGTTGCAGGCGCGATCCCCGCAAAAGCGGGCGTTGACGCGGGCGGAGGGGTACTACCAAGTCGTGCGGTTGCATGACCTGATGAAAGAGCGAAGTCATTGATATGTCAGCCGTTCCCATGCGCTTGTACAGCGCGGGGGGCGGCTTTTTTCTTTTTCTGGTTCGCGTTACAATGAGGGCACAGTAAAACAGACAGGCGAGACCGTTCGAGACGCGGGTGCTTTTCCCGACCTCGGCGTGGCTGCAAAGGCGGGTGACAACCGCCGCTCCGTCGTAGGAGCATCTGCGCACGGCGATCCTCGTCTACCGGAGCCTGATCGTGGGGCGTGCAGTTTTCGAAGAAGAATACGACTATGAAAAGAGCCTTCCTGCGAAGGCTCTTTTCTTGATTGAAGTGGAAACCTGCGTTCCACAGTAATCGTTATTCAAAAATAGAATAGAATCACTTTGCTAGATGAGAGGACTTTGTCAGATCAGAGAACCGAAAAGTAAACGTAAATTCGTATTATATAGAACATATTTACGATCCATCTCATCGAGGAAGATTCGATATTTAAGGAAAATGCAAGGGAATAACCAAGGGCTGAGAGGAGTAAGTCAAATTAGCCGCAAGCATTAAGCTTTGAGGATATGGGAAAGGATGAGTGGGACTTGTGACACAGTGCCTATTTTAACGGGATATGACATCTAGGTCAGTTGATATCAATTAAACATAAAGAATAGGCGGTAAGTACTATTTTTGTGTTTTATGCAAACTTTATATCTACAGTAACTGTCAAATGTGTTACTGTTTGGTTGTGCACCTTACAAGGAACAACAACAAGTGAAAAACGGAGGCTGGATATGACCGCATCTAAGAAAAAGCTCACTCTAATTGCTTTGACCCTGACTCTTGCAGCAGGTTCAGCGCTAAGCATGGCAACCGCGATGGCGACCCAAGACGATATCAAGATTAGTAAGGAATCCGTATCCCAAAACAAACACATCAACAAGATTCGTGAACTTAAAGGAAAGCCGCAAGAGATCGACGCATACGTTTCTAACTTGAATACACAGGAGATCTTGGAAGCAGCGTATGAATTGTCGAATGCAGGCGAATTGGCACTCGACCAGCAGGGAGCTATGTTCGTCCCGTTGCTAAAGAAACGCTGGGATGCGGGCCTCCCGATGGAGGACATCGCGTCTATGGTGAAAGACAAAACCAACAACGATAATTTCCGTTCTTTCCTGCTCGATGGAACTGTCTCGGTCGGTTTTAAAAAAGAACGTGTTGCTTCTGAAGCGACGCAGGACAGTGAGAAGGAAAAACTTGGCGACTTGCTGATCGAATTAGCATCTGATAAGTCTGAAAAGGAAGCGGTCCGTAAATATTCACTTATGAAATTGCGCGATGTTCCGAAAGACGGGGGAAAGAAAGCCAAACAGGAAAAAGCATTAGCAGACATTGTCAACGATACGGACACCCCGGCTGCCGTCAAGGGCGCGGCGCTGACCGCCATGAAGCGCACCAACCATCCCGGTCTGGCACAAGCCGTGGCTGAGGTGATGAAAAACCCGCTCTCCGAAGAGGGCATCCTTGTCCGCCACGCGGTTGCAGAAGGGGCGAAGTCAGGCACGTTGAAGGATATCAAGGTGATGAAGCAACTGGCGAAAGATACCAAAGATGCAGAAGTGTACGCAACCACCGTCTATTCCATAGGCCTCTTGGGCGGTCCAGAATCTGTGCTGGCTGTCCTTGATGTCTACGGCAAGTATGGAAATACTGACATCGCGAATTATACTCTGGAACGCAACCAGAAAACCGTGCTCTCCATGCTGGAAACAGGACAACCACGAGAGTACATCCTGGCGGCACTCCAAGCAGTGATGTATGCAAAACTCAGAACGGCAGAGGCAAACGTCGAGACATTGGTCAATCATACCGACATCGAAGTCCGTGAGAAGGCTGCTCAAGTCCTTGTCTCACTCAAGGCACTTCCGGTTAATAACATTCCGTCCAATGCAGAAAAATGGGGGAATTAATTATGAAGTCATTTAAAACTCTCCTTGTCGTAGCAGTCACATCTGCAACGGTTCTCTCGGCTACTACCGCATCGGCAGCGGTCGACGCCGACGGCCGTTACCGTGATGGTGCAGAAGTTAACTATTTGAACCATGCTGGTCTGCGTAAAGCAGGTGCAGGCATCTACGAGATCAAGGGCTACAACGAAACGATTCAACTCAGTACGTGGGACTCCTTTATCGCTGGGAATAATTATATCGGTTCCTTCTGGAATCCGAACGGTACAGAAAGCAAAGCATCAAGCATCCTAAACACCGCAGCTGCAATGGATGCTGACCCGGGCATTACCTATACGCTGTACGATATGTTAAACTACGAGTCAACGGCGGGAACGTACATTACCGTGGACGAGATCACGGACATCCGCTGTGACGGCGTCGTCGAATATGCGTACGAATGGAACAACGTCTGGGTTTGGGGACGTTCTTCAGACGGCACAACTTCTGGCACTCCGCAGCACCACGACATTTCGTTAACGAGCTATACCTCTGAACACAATAACCTCGGAGGAACAGGTACGATTGAGTTGAGCCCGTACGTACAGCGTGGCGGTTCTGGTTTGAAATGGACGACGATGCGGGAGACCGGGATCTAATTGGCTTGACAGAATAAGAATGTAAGAATAATCTACATCCATTACATGAATAGAAGACGTCAGCGGGTTCTGGCAGACTTCTTACAACCAAGGAGGTACCATGACCCTGTTTCTTCCCATTCTCGTTGCTGTGATCGTCACCGTCGTCTATCTTGTCATGAAACGTCGTCAGGTGTGGGAACTCGTCCTGTTGAACATCATCGTCCTTGGGATAGGAGGCTGGTGGTGGTTCTACTACGGAACGTCTGATGGTTTGAGCCAAGTTCTTGGACTGTACATCTACGGAGCGTCTTTCTTGATCTTGAGCTTGATTGGTTTTGTCACGGTTCTAAGAAGGCCACAAAAGTAACAGAATGATTGATCAGAGTTCCCTTAGAGGCCAAGTGCTCTTTGCGAGGCGGGGCGTTGGTGGAACATCAGCCGATGACCGAGCAGGAGTTTGCCCGCCTGTATGAACGGCTGTGGAAAAAGGGGCAGGGGGCGGATCTGGAAGGGTTGAAAGCCCGCATCGCGGCGCTGAAGCCGACCGCCGCCCCGCTCACCGGCGACAAGATGGCGTTGTACGCAATGGCGTTTGCCAAGCAACCGCTCAATTCGAAAGAGGCATGGAAGATCGCGGTCGTCAACGAGTGGATCGACCGCGAGTTGCAGGCGCGATCCCCGCAAAAGCGGGCGTTGACGCGGGCGGAGGGGTACTACCAAGTCGTGCGGTTGCATGACCTGATGAAAGAGCGAAGTCATTGATATGTCAGCCGTTCCCATGCGCTTGGACAGCGCGGGGGGCGGCTTTTCTCTTTTTCGAGTTCGCGTTACAATGAGGGCACAGAAAAACAGACAGTCGGAGGTGAGACGTGTGACGACGCACACGCATACGGAATTTGCCGCGTTGGAAGAGGGGATCATCTCCTGCGAGCGTTGCCCGCGTCTGCGCGAATGGTGCCAACAGGTCGCGGTGGAAAAGCGGGCGAAGTATCGCGACGAGGAATACTGGGGGCGTCCGGTGCACGGATTTGGCGACTATGATGCCCGGCTGATCCTGCTGGGGTTGGCTCCCGGCGCACACGGGGCCAATCGGACGGGACGCGTGTTTACCGGGGACGAGTCGGGGGTGTGGCTGTACGAGGCGTTGCACCGCTTTGGCTATGCCAACCAGCCTCGGGCGGAAGGGCGCGGTGACGGGCTGGTGCTGACCGGCGCGTACATCTCCAACATCGTCCGCTGTGCACCGCCGCAGAACAAGCCGACGACCGGCGAGATCGCCGCCTGCCGCCCGCATCTCGAGACGGAACTCGCCCTTTTGAAGGAGAAAAAGGTGATCCTGGCGCTGGGCAAGCTGGCGTTCGATCAATATAAAAAATGGCTCAAAGCGGCCGGTGTCGATGTGAAGGGCGTGGAGTTCGGGCACGGCGCGACCTATCGCTTTGACGGCTATCCGACGCTGCTCGGGAGCTATCACCCGAGCCAGCAAAACACGTTCACGGGCAAACTGACACGGGAGATGTGGACGGACATTTTCACCAAGGCGAAAGCGTTGACCGAGGCGTAAGGAAGAGCGGAGAGGAGGCGAGCGAGGATGATTCAAGGGCTGTCGTATCGGCACGGCATTTTCTTTTTTCGCATCGGCGAGGGGATCGCGCACGCCACGTATCGGGACGGCGCGGTGAAGACGCGATTTCTGCCGTGGAGTTGGGCGGGCGTCGGGTTTATCGCGTCGCGGGTGCTGTTCACGCTGCCGTGGTACATGTGGGCGTTGGCGGCGTTGATCTTCCTGCTGCGGTTGCCCTTGTACCTGCTGTTCCTGCTCGGGGCCGGGTATCATTTTCTCTTTCCCCGCTCGCTGCGTCAGTATCACGGGGCGGAGCACAAAGTGTTTTCGTATCGCGGCGCGGTCGATCTCTACAACCTGCGCGAGATCGCCGACGCGGATATCGTCAATCGGGGCTGTTCGACCAATTCGGTGTCCCAACTCTTTCTCGTCTTTCTGCTCCTCGCCCCGTTTGTCGGCGGCTGGTGGGCGCTGGGAGCGGCCGGGCTGTGCATGGCGCTCGTGCCGCGCTTGGCGAGACCGTTCGAGACGCGGGTGTTGTTCCCGATCTCGGCGTGGCTGCAAAGGCGGGTGACGACCGCCGCTCCGTCAGAGGAGCATCTGCGCACGGCGATCCTCGCGTACCGGAGCCTGATCGTGGGGCGTGCGATCCCGGAAGATGAATATGTGTGAAAAAAGAGCCTTCCCGAGAAGGCTCTTTTTTTCATGCCTGTCCGCTTTGTTGCATAACCTGAAAGGGAAAGAGGGGGCCGACAAAGGTGGACAAATATCGAGATCTGCTGCTGGTGCATGCGTTTCTTTTATTTAAAATCATCTTTTTCCATATCGGCATCGACCAAGGCTTTGGCGCCTGGGATCGGCTGACCACCTCTCTGGCTTTGTTGCTCGTGTGCACCGGCTGGCTGCTCGTGCTGAAGCCGCACGTGCGCCGTTATGCGCTGCTCGGCGTCAATCTCACGGTGTCGGTGCTGCTGCTCGCCGATCTGGTGTTCTATCGGTTTTATGAGCGGGTGATCCCGCTGCCGATCCTGCAACAGGCGGGGCAGGTGCAAAGTGTGTGGGACAGCCTCGTCACGGTGTTGTCGTGGCGGGATCTGCTGTTTTTTAGCGATTTTCTGTTTTTAGTGCCTTTTTTGTTTGTGTGGAGGGTACAAGGGACGGGACGGCGGGAGATAAAGAGACGGCGCACGGCTGCCTTGACAATGCTGGTCGGGGTGATGTTGCTGGCTCTCAATACGGCATATTTCTATCAGACGCAAGGCCCGCGTGCGTTCGCAGATCTGTACGGCAACGACGCGATGCAGAAACATTTCGGCATCCTCGGGTTTCATGCCGCCGATGTGTTCAACACCGCCTTGAGAAGCAGCGGCAACGGCGTGTCGACGGCAGATCGGCAAGCGCTGATCACCTGGATGGACATCCGCCGCAAGCAGGGGCAGGAAGGCGCTCGGCTGACCGGCGCGGCAAAAGGGAAGCGCGTGATCATCGTGCAGCTCGAAGCGATGCAAAATTTCCTGATCCACGCCAAAGTCGGCGGCCAAGAAGTGACGCCGACGCTCAACAGATTGATCGGCGAGAGTCTGTATTTCAATCAGTATTTCGCGCAGATCGGCGACGGCAACACGTCGGATGCGGAGTTTATGTCGCTCAATTCGCTCCATCCGGTACGAGCCGGCAGCGCGTACGTGCTCAAGAGCGGCAACCAGTTTCAATCGCTGCCAAAGCTCCTGAAAGAGGTCGGCTATCAGACGTACGTGTATCACGGGTACAAGCCGGAGTTTTACAACCGGGAGACGATGTATCCGGTGGAGGGATTTGATAAATTTTTCTCGCAGACGTATTTCCGGTCGGATGAAACGATCGGCTGGGGGCTGTCCGACCGGTCGTTGTACCGGCAAGCCTTGCCGATGATACAACGCATGAAAGGGCCGACTCTTTCCTATCTGATCTCGTTGTCCGGGCATCACACGTACAAGATCCCGGAGGAAAAGAAAGGTCTGACCATTCCTCAAGGGCAGTACAGCGAACTGTTTACCGACTATTTGCAGGCGCAGCATTATGCGGACGCGGCTTTGGGGGAGTTTTTGCAGGGATTGAAAACGTCGGGGCTGCTGGACGATGCTCTGTTGGTGGTGTACGGCGACCATTTTGCAAACGGGCTGAAGGCGGGGGAGATCCGTCGCTTTTTGGGGCAGCCGGAGCCGTTTGACCGGCATCAGGAGCATGAGTTAAAAAAGGTGCCGCTGTTGATCCGTCTGCCGGGAGGGGAGCCGCACGGCGTGCAGACGATCACCGGCGGGCAGATGGATCTGTTGCCGACACTGGCCAATCTGCTCGGGCTCGACCGGTCGAAGATGTTCTATTTCGGGCAGGATCTGCTGAACAGCAAGGACGGGTATCTCGTGTTTTCCCACTATGTCGAACGCGGCTCCTTTGTGACGAACGATCTGTTCTACCTGGCCGCCAAGAACGGGCGTTTTCGAGACGGGGTCTGTTACGCACGGGCGACGGGGCGTCCGGTCGGTCTGAACGCCTGTGAAGCGGGGTACAAAAAAGGTCAGTGGGAACTGGAGATGTCCGATCTGTTGTTGGAGACGAACGGTCTTCCTGCGATATTGGGCGGAAAAATAAAATTAGAATGACCAGTATAAAAAAGTCGAATTTTAAGAGGGAATCACATGTAAGAGGTAGAATATATCGAATTGTCCGATAGTATGAATCTAGCAGGTCATCAGCTGTGTTCCATGTGAAGAGGGGGACTCGATAGCATGTCGATGAAGAGTGTGGCAAAAGGGTTGGAGTACGCGCCGCCCGTCTATTCGCTCTATGAGTGTTTGGTGGCGACGGCGACCAAGCACGGTGACCGTCCGGCCGTGCATTTCTTTGATAAGACGATCACGCACGGCGAACTGCTCAAAGCAGCGGTGCAACTGTCCGCGTTTCTGCATGCAAAAGGCGTTCGCAAAGGGGATCGGGTCGGCATCATGCTCCCGAACGTGCCGCATTATGTGATCGCGTTCTACGCGTGCGCACGCCTCGGGGCGATCGTGACGCAGGTCAATCCGATGTACACGCCGCGTGAGGTGGAGTACACGCTGGAAGACTCCGGTTCCAAGGCGCTGGTCGTGCTCGACCGCCTCTATGCGGGGATCGCCGAACTGGACGCTGTGAAGAAGCTCTCCAGCGTGATCCCGGTGTCGCTCGGGGAAGCGCCCGCTTTTGAAGCGGCGAATGCGACGGCGTGGAACGGCGTGATGACGACGCCGTATGAGATCCCGGACCCGGCGGAGATCGATCCGCTGGAGGACATCGGCGTGTTGCAGTACACAGGCGGAACGACCGGTCGGTCGAAGGGCGCGATGTTGACGCATGCCAACCTTGTCGCCAACACGTGGCAGAGCATCATGGTGCTGGGCGGCGAAGCGATTGTGCCGGAAGACAAGATCTTGACGGCGATCCCGCTGTTCCACGTTTACGGCATGACGGTGGCGATGAACATCGCGATCTTCCGCGGCTGCGCGATGATCCTGATGCCGCGCTTTGACGTGCAAGAGATGCTGGAGGCGATCAAGCTGTATCGTCCGCGCCTCTTCCCCGGCGTGCCGACGATGTACGTGGCGATCGCCAACCACCCGGATGCGGAGGCGTACGGCATCGACGCCATCGAGATCTGCAACTCCGGCTCCGCTCCGCTGCCGGTCGAGGTGCTCCAGCGCTTTGAGCAGCGCACGGGGTCGATGATCTGCGAAGGCTACGGCCTGTCTGAGACCTCCTCTGTCGCCCACACCAACCCGCTCGACGGACGCCCTCGCAAAGCTGGCTCCATCGGCGTGCCGATCCCCGGCACCGAGGCGAAGATCGTCGATCTGGCGACGGGCGAGGAGATCGTCAATGTCGGCGAGATCGGCGAGATGGTGGTGCGCGGTCCGCAGATTATGAAGGGCTATTGGAACATGCCGGAGGAGACGGCGCATGCGCTGCGTGACGGCTGGCTGTACACGGGCGACATCGCCCGCCTCGACGAAGACGGCTATGCCTACATCGTCGACCGCAAAAAAGACATGATCATCGCGGGCGGATTTAACGTTTATCCTCGCGATGTGGAAGAAGTGCTCTACCAGCACCCGAACGTCCGGGAAGCGGTCGTCGTCGGTGTGCCGGATGAATATCGCGGCGAGAACGTCAAGGCATTTCTCGTCCTGAAAGACGGGGCCGAATGGTCGCCGGAGCTGGAGGAGCAGATGAACCAGTTCTGCCGCGAGCGGCTCGCTCCGTACAAAGTGCCGCGCCTCTACGAGGTGCGCGCCGAACTGCCGAAGACGCCGGTCGGGAAGATCCTGCGCCGGGCGCTGCGGGCTTAATTTCACGGGTAACTCAAGGGGAGGGAAACTTCCCCTTTGTTATGTCATACAACTCTATTATGTAACTCAAAGGGAGGCTGTACATATGCACGTATTCGAACTGTTTAACCTGCAAGGGAAAAAGGCGTTGATCACCGGCGGCGGCCGGGGGCTTGGCGAGCAATTTGCCCGCGCGTTGGCAGAGGCGGGGGCTGATGTGATCGTCTGCTCGCGTCGCGTCGAAAACTGCGAGCAGGTGGCGGCGGAGATCCGCGAGGCGACCGGGCGGGAAGCGCACGCGCTCGCACTTGACGTGACCAACCCGGAGAGCGTGAAAGAAGTGACGGTGAAAGCGACGGAACTTTTTGGACAGATCGACATTTTGATCAACAACGCCGGGATCTCCTGGGGTGCGCCGACGCTTGAGATGCCGCTCGATAAATGGGAAAAGGTGTTTGCCGTCAACGCAACCGGCACGTTCCTGATGGCGCAGGCGCTCGCGCCGGGCATGATCGAGCGCCGCTGGGGCCGGATTGTTAACATATCGTCTATCGCCGGGCTGTACGGTATCGACGAATCGGTGATGGCGACCGTCGGCTACAACGCGTCGAAAGGCGCGGTGATCTCTTTGACGCGCGACCTCGCCGTCAAATGGGCGCCGCACGGCGTCACCGTCAACGCCATCGCACCGGGCTTTTTCCCGAGCAAGATGAGCGAAGCGACGATGGAGCGCGGCGGCGATCGTCTCAAGCGGGCCTTCCCGATGCGACGCTACGGCAACGACGATGACCTGAAAGGCGCGGTCGTCTACCTCGCATCGGACGCAGGCGCGTACACGACAGGCCAAGTGATCGCGATTGACGGCGGCTTTACGGCCAAATAAAGGAGGGTCACAGAGCATGTACGATTTTTCCCCGACACCGGAACAGCAGGCGTTGCTCGACAAGGCGAGCCGCTTTATGGAAGAGCACGTCTACCCGAATGAGCCATACATGGAGCCGCATCGCGGGTTGCCGATGGAGATCTTGAAGCCGCTGCAGGCGAAAGTGAAGGAACAAGGTCTCTGGGCGGCGCATCTGCCGAAGGAAGCGGGCGGCCTTGGCATGGGCATCGTCATGCTCGGGCTGCTCAACGAGATCTTCGGCCGCTCGCCGATTGCGCCGCGCATCTTTGGCACCACCGCGCCGGACACCGGCAACTCGGAGATCCTGTGGATGGCCGGGACGGAGGCACAAAAGAAGAAATACCTCGAACCGCTGGTCAACGGCGACATCCGCTCCTGCTTTGCCATGACCGAGCCGGAAGTGTCCGGCTCCGACCCGACCGGGCTCCGGACCCGTGCGGTGCAGGACGGCGACGAGTGGGTGATCGACGGGCACAAATGGTTTACCACCAACGCGGTCGGCGCGGAGTTTGTCATCGTGATGGCGGTGACCGACCCGGACGGACCGCCGCACAATCGGGCGAGCATGTTCCTCGTCGACGCGGACAATCCAGGCTACGAGATCGTCCGCGAGGTGCCGGTGATGGGCGACCACAGCGAGGGCGGGCACTGCGAAGTGCGGTTTACAAACTGCCGCGTGCCGCAGGAGAACGTGCTGGGCGAGATCGGGTCCGGCTTTAAATTGGCCCAACTGCGCCTCGGGCCGGGCCGGATCACGCACGTCATGCGCTGGATCGGCGTGGCATCGCGCTCGTTCGACCTGATGCTCGACTATGCGCTGACCCGCGAGACGCGCGGCCGCAAGCTGGCGGAGATGCAGACGGTGCAGAACTTTATCGCCGATTCGGCGGCAGAGATCCAAGCGCTGCGCTTGATGACCCTGCATGCGGCGTGGAAGATGGATCAAGGGGACGAAGCGCGGACGGAGATCTCGTTGGTCAAATTTTTCGGCGCGAAAGTCCTGCACGACGTCATCGACCGGGCGATCCAAGTCCACGGCGCGCTCGGGTTTTCCGCCGACACGCCGCTGGAAGGCTGGTACCGCGAGGCGCGGGCAGCCCGCATCTATGACGGACCGGACGAGGTGCACCGCATGGTCGTGGCGAAGCGGCTGCTAAAGGAATACGCGGAAAGGAAAAAAGCCGATGAGCGAGCAACAGCGCACTCGTGAGACGATCCCCGTGCGAGCGGGGGAAGAGCTGGATCTGGCGCGGCTGACCGCGTATCTCGGGGAGCATGTGCCGGAGCTTGCCTCCGGAGACTGGCGCGTGGAGCAGTTTGCGGCGGGGCATTCCAACCTGACGTATCTGCTGCGGGACGGGGAGCGGGAAGCGGTGCTGCGCCGTCCGCCGCTCGGGCCGGTCGCGCCCAAAGCGCACGACATGGGGAGAGAGTCGCGGTTGCTCGCCGCCCTGTCGCCGTTGTTTGCCAAAGCGCCAAGGCCGTATCTGTTCTGTGAGGACACCGCTGTGATCGGATCGCCGTTTTTCGTGATGGAGCGGAAAAAGGGCGTCGTCGCCGACCGCAGATGGCCGGTGGAGTACGAGCAGACGGAGGAGAACGCCCGCCTGATGTCGGAGGCGTTGATCGACACGCTGGTCGAACTGCACAGCGTGGAGTGGCGCGGCACAGGGCTGGCGGAGATCGGCCGCCCGGACGGCTACATGCAGCGTCAGGTCGCAGGTTGGATCGAGCGCTATGAGCGGTCGAAGACGGACGAGATCCCGGAGGCGGCGCTGGTGGCGAAAAAGTTGACCGACGGGCTGCCGGAGTCGCCGACCGCGACGATTGTGCACAACGATTTGAAATTGAACAATCTGCTCCTCGATGAAAAAGACCCGTCCCGGGTCACCGCCGTCCTCGACTGGGAGATGGCTACGCTCGGCGACCCGCTGTCCGACCTCGCGATCACGTTGTCCTACTGGGCGGAGGCGAGCGACCCGGAGGTGCTGCGGCAGGGCCTGTCGCCGCTGACGACGCGGCCGGGGTTTTACACCCGCGAGCAGTTGATCCACCGCTATGCGCTGAAAAGCGGGCGCAGCGTGGAGCAGATGGACTTTTACATGGCGTTTGCCACGTTCAAGATCGCGGTGATCTGCCAGCAGATCTATTTCCGCTGGAAACAAGGCCAGACGCAAGACCCCCGTTTCGCCGGCATGGGCGCGGTGGCAGCGCAACTGATCAAAGTCGCGGCAAAGAGTTGAGGATGAGAGAGAACGGCATGGGTGCATGCCGTTCTTTTTGATTGACAAAATCTGTGAAGGGGCGTAAAGTAGGTCGTGACCACGCGGTCATGACTGTGTGGTCACGACATGAAGGAGTGAACGAAACTGACATTTGAATTATTTCTCAATCTGCCGGAAGAAAAGCAACGCGAAATCTTCCGCGCGGCGCTCGCCGAGTTTGTGGAATACGGATATGACCTCGCATCGACGAACCGGATCGTCGAGCAGGCCGGTATTTCCAAAGGGGTGCTGTTCAAATATTTCAGCAACAAAGAGGGCCTGTTCCGCTACGTCTGCGAACGGGGCGCACAGGAGATGGAGCGGGCGTTCGATCTCGCGCCGGAGGAGTTGCCGGACGACTTTTTTGAAGCGTTGAAAGTGCTGGCGTGGCGGGAGATCGAGTTTTCGCAGGGGGAGCCGGAGATCTACCGGTTTTTCCAGCGCATCGCGGAAAACATGGCGCACCCCGTCCATCAGGGGGTGATCGCGACGATTGCGTCGAGCACGCAGGGCTTGTATCTGAGCATCATGAGCCGATTGAACGTGTCGCAACTGCGGCCGGATGTGCCGTATGAGACGATCCTGCACTATTTCAAATGGGTGATGGAAGGCGCGAAAAAGCACTTGTTTGCCGTCGAACCGCCGCCGCGTGATGTGACGCTGCTGCGGGCGTATCAAGAGCGGGCGATGGAGCAGTTTGACGTGTACTTTGAACTGGTCAAACACGGGATCTACCGCCGCTAGAGGGGGAGAGCAGAGGATGATTCAAGTCACGGGATTGGAGAAGCGGTTTGGCAACGGCCGGGGGATCTTTGATCTGAATTTTCAGGTGAAGCAGGGCGAGGTCTACGGCTACCTCGGCCCGAACGGGGCGGGCAAGTCGACGACGATCCGCCATCTGATGGGCTTTTTGAAACCGAGCCGAGGCCATGCGCGGATCGGCGGTCTCGACTGCTGGCGGGACGCGGCCGAGGTGCAGAAAAAAGTCGGCTATCTGCCGGGGGAGATCGCGTTCTTGGACGGGATCAACGGCGCGGAGTTTTTGGACCTGCTCGCCGGGATGCGGGGGTTGAAGAGCAAAGCCCGCCGCGAGGAGTTGATCGAGCGGTTCCAGTTTGACAGCAAGACGCCGATCCGAAAAATGTCCAAAGGCATGAAGCAAAAAGTCGGCCTCGTCGCCGCCTTTATGCATGATCCAGCGGTGCTGATCCTCGACGAGCCGACTTCAGGTCTGGACCCGCTGATGCAGAAGTTGTTCGTCGAACTGTTGCTGGAGGAGAAGGAGAAAGGGACGACGATCCTGATCTCGTCGCACATGTTCCAGGAGATCGAGCGCACGGCCGACCGGGTCGGCATCATCAAGGACGGCGTGCTGATCGCCGAGGAGAACGTCCACGACCTGCAAGCTCGGCAAAAGCGGATCATCGAGGTCACGCTGGCGAGCGCGGCGGAGGCCGACCGGCTGGCGCAGTCGGGGCTCGCGGTGGCAGACCGGCACGGCAACCGGGTGGGGATCGCGGTGCAGGGAGAATATCAGCACCTGTTCCAAACGCTCGGGGGCTATGCGATCACCGGCGTCGATGTGCGGACGCTCGATCTGGAGGAGTTGTTTATGCACTACTACGACCGCAACGATCACATGGGCGGCAAGGAGGGAGTACGATGAATCTCGCGCTGTATCGCTCGATGATGAAAACGCACGCTCGGACGCTTTTCGGGTATGTGTCGGGGATCGTGCTCTATCAATGGTTGGTGATCTGGATCTTCCCGACCATCGCCGACAATCCGAACATCAATGAACTGATCAACTCAATGCCGGAAGGGATGCGCAAGGCGTTCGGGATCGAGGGCGGGTTGAATGAACTGACCGATTATCTGGCCAATGAGTTTTACGGGCTGCTGTTCGTGCTGATCCTGATGATCTACAGCGTGATGACGGCGATCCAACTGGTGGCGCGGCTGATCGACAGAGGCTCGATGTCGTATCTGCTCGCCACCTCTGTCTCCCGCTCGCAGGTGGCTGTGACGCAGGCGCTGGTGTTGATCTCCGGCCTGTTGCTGATCGCACTCTCCAGCACGGTCGGCGGCATCGCGGGGGTGGAGTGGTTCGTGCCGGAGCGGCACACGTTTGAGACGGCGGCGTTTGTGCAGATCAACCTGATGGGGATGCTTCTGTTTTTGGTGATCGGGGGGTATTCGTTCCTGTTCTCCTGCCTGTTCAACGACGAGAAGCGAGCCCTCGCAGCGGCTGCCGGCCTGACCGTGCTCTTTTATGCCGCCGACCTCGTCGGCAAGCTCAGCAGCGACCTCGACTGGCTGCAAAATGTCACGGTGTTCACCCTCTACCGCCCGGCAGAGATCGCGCAGGGCACAGTTGAGATCCTGCCGACGGCGATCGGGCTCGCGATTGCGGCGGTGGTGCTGTTTGTGGGGAGCGTGACGGTGTTTCAGAAGCGGGATCTGCCGTTGTGATAGGAAAAAGAGCCCTATTTTCAACTTAGAAAATAGGGCTTTTTAATTTTGGTGTTTTTGGAGTTTTGGAGTGTATTTTTGGAGTTCTTGGTGTATGATAGACAGGAAAAGGGGGAATCTGCTGTGAGTGGTTTGGATACGCATGATTTTGAAAAAGTAAGCGAGGCCGTCTCCATGCATCTGCGAGATGGTCAGGTGGAGATCAGCTTGAGCTTGGTTCGTACCATGCGCGCCCTGCTTCAAACCGGCAAGATGGCCCACGACTTAGCAAAGATCTTCGAAAAATTATCTCGCGATGTCAAAGATACTTTGCTCTGCAAGCACCAAGAATTAAATGAAAAGGAATACCACGAGATGCTGGACCTATTTGAAGAAACAGTAGCGATGTCTGTATATAAGCCTGCAAATGATGAGAGCCGGGAGGATGAACAGGAAGTTTATCTAAGCACCGGTGAGACAGCCAAAAGGATCGGAGTCAGCCAACAAACGATCTTAAACATGATTCAGGATGGCAGAATCAAAGCGATTCGCCCAGCGGGTACACATTACAAAATTCCTGCTTCACAATTTGTGCAAGCAGAAAAGGATATTCGAGAATTCGAGCGTGTGGTGGAAAGCCTGCACAGCAAATATGCGGACGAGATCACAGAAGAAGATCTTGACAGCATTTAAACGTTTAGATATTATCAATGTATAATACAGAAGTGGGCTGTGTCTAATTTAATACACGCGATATGTTTGGGTGAGCTCTGTTTTGCAGATGCTCGCCCTTTATTTTTGTCCGGGGGTGTACCAGTGAAGAAATTGTTGATCGACACGAACAACTTGTGTGCGAGCATTCTGTCTCCCAAGGGAACAGCGAATCAATTGCTTAAGTTGGGGCTTCAAAAAGTGTATGAACCCGTTATTACCGAGGTGGTGATTGCGGAGTTTATGAACAAATGCAGAGTGGGGATGGGCAAAAACAACAGATTTAAGTACACCGAAGAGGAGATCGACAGCTTTTTGGAAAGCCTGTATCCGATGCTCAGTGTCGAGAACATTCGCAAAGTCAGTATCGGCCGCGGATTTATGCTCGATCCCCGTGCCTATCGGATGCCGTTGCATGAGGTCCTCTACGAATTGACCAATCGCACGCGGGATGATCTGCTGAATACCATTTGGCAGAAGACGCGTGTCATGCCGTCCCAAGTTGATTTGGACGATCTGCATGTGATGGTGGGTGCACTGGAGACGGATAGCGATGCGATCATCACACGGAACTTGAAAGATTTCCCCAACTCGCTTGGACGAATTCAGATCATGACGCCTGATGCAGCATTGGCTATTTTCCAAGAGGAGTGAGTAGTGGTAGACTCGGAATATATTCCCATTCAACAACAAAGGAGACTCCCCCTATGACCTGGCTGATCGGTTTGCTTGGCAGCGTGACCATTGCGGGGCTGGCCTATTGGAAGCGGTCTTTGTCCGGGTCCGGGTTTGCGATGGCGGTGGCGGTGGGGACGGTGTTGTATGCGGCGGGGAGCTTGGCGTGGTTTGGGACGTTGATCGCCTTTTTCGTGTCGTCGTCCCTGCTGTCCAAGTGGAAGCATCGCCAAAAAGCGGCCGTCGAATCCACCTACGAAAAATCGGGCCGCCGGGATGCCGGTCAAGTGCTGGCCAACGGCGGGCTCGCCGCACTGCTCGTCCTCGCCAACGCCGTCGCCCCGCATCCGCTGTGGTGGGCGGCGTTCATCGGCGTGATGGCGACCGTCACCGCCGACACGTGGGCCACCGAGATCGGCGGGCTGAGCCGCGTGCCGCCCCGCTCGATCCGTACCCTGCGCCCCGTCGCCCCCGGCACATCGGGCGGGATCACCGGGCTCGGTCTGCTCGCCAGCGTGCTCGGCGGCCTGTTCATCGGGCTCGTCGCTGCGCTGCTCCTGCTGATCCAGCCCTCGCAAAGCGCCGAACACCTCGTGCCTTTGGCCCTCCTCGGCGGGCTGGTCGGCTCGCTGACCGACTCGTGGCTCGGCGCGACCGTGCAACGCCTCAATCGCTGCCCCGTCTGTCACCGCGAGCTGGAAGCCGCCCGCCACTGCGGCACCGAAACACACTACCACCGCGGCGTTCGCTGGCTGAACAACGACGCCGTCAATCTGATCGCCTCCGCTGCAGGCGGCCTTGCCGTCCTGATGGCAGTCGCGCTGTTTTAGAAATCGATCACCAAACTCCAAACAAAAGAAAAGAGGTATCCTCCATGTACGCAGAACAACAGGCGAACCTCGTTTTACATACCGACAAATACCAGATCAACATGATGTACGCGCACTGGAAACACAACACGCACAACAAAAAAGCGGTCTTCGAAGCCTACTTCCGCAAACTCCCGTTTGGCAACGGCTACGCAGTCTCCGCCGGTCTGGAGCGCGTCGTCCGCTACATCAACTCGCTGCGCTTCGACGAGGCCGCCCTCGACTACCTGCGCGAACAGGAAGAGAACTACGACCCGGCCTTCCTCGAAGAATTGAAATCGTTCCGCTTCACCGGCGATCTGTACGCCTGCGAAGAGGGCACGCTGGTCTTCCCGAACGTTCCGTTCCTGCGCGTCGAAGGCCGCATCTTCGAAGCGCAACTGATCGAGACGGCCGTGCTGAATTTCTTCAACTTCCAAACGTTGATCGCCACCAAAGCCGCCCGCATCAAAGTGGTCGCGCCCGATGACATCCTGATGGAGTTCGGCACCCGCCGCGCCCAAGAGGCGGACGCCGCGATCTGGGGTGCGCGGGCTGCGTACGTGTCCGGGTTCCACGCGACGTCGAACATGCGCGCCGGTCAGCTGTTCGGCATCCCGACCAAAGGCACGCACGCCCACGCGTGGGTGCAGGACTTCGACAGCGAGGAGGAGGCGTTCACCCGATTTGCAGACGCGCTGCCCGGTCAATCCACGCTGCTCGTCGACACCTACGACACGCTGAAAAGCGGCGTCCCGAACGCGATCAAAGTCGCGAAGCGGCTCGCCGCTCAGGGCGACGGCAAAACGGTGCAGGCGATCCGCCTCGACAGCGGCGACCTCGCCTACCTCTCCATCGAAGCCCGCAAAATGCTCGATGCTGCCGGTCTCACGCATGTGAAAATCGTCGCGTCCAACGACCTCGACGAGCACACGATCCTGCATTTGAAAGCGCAAGGCGCCCGCATCGATTCGTGGGGCATCGGCACGCAGTTGATCACCGCTGCCGACCACCCGGCCCTCGGCGGGGTGTACAAGCTCGTCGCCAAAGAGACGGCAGACGGCACCCTCGCGCCGACGATCAAGATCTCAGGCAACCCGGAAAAGATCACCACGCCAGGTTTGAAAAACGTCTACCGCATCATCTCCCGCGAAACGGGCAAAGCGGTCGGGGACTATCTCACCTTGCAGTCCGAAACGGACGCTGCAAAAGGCGAGCCCTTGACCCTGTTCGACCCGGTGCACACCTATCTGAACAAAACGATCACCGAGTACGACGCGGTCGACCTGCTCACACCGATATACCAAAAGGGCGAGCAAGTCTACGAACTCCCCACCCTCGACGCGATCCGGGAGCACCATCGTCAGCAGATCGGCCTGTTCTGGCCGGAGACCCTGCGCCTGCTCAACCCGGAGCCGTACCATGTCTCCTTGTCCAAACAGACATACGACATGAAAATGCAGATGATCCACGGCATGAAGGAAAAACTCAACCGTGATCTCAATCAATAACACAAACTTTTTTTTCCAGCCCGTGAAACGTTGGGCTGCTTCGTGGTGACTAAACTTTCAGGAAGTGACAAATTTCTGGAATTTCAGGAGGTTAGACCCATATGAAAAGCATGGCTGGAAAATCGGTCCTCACCTTGACTGCCCTCTCGCTGCTCGCCGTTCCCGGCGTTGCGAGCGCGCACGAAAACCACATCCACATCCAGATCGACGGAGTGGAGCAATCGTTCGAATCCGCGCCGTATCTGAAAAACAACCGCACGCTCGTCCCGTTCCGCGCCATCCTTGAAAAGCTCGGTGCCGCCGTCCAGTGGGATGCGGCCACCTCGACGGTCACCGCGACCAAAGACGGCACCGTGATCAAACTGCCGATCGGCTCCCAGACCGGCACG
Organism: Tumebacillus lacus; assembly: GCF_026410385.1. GTDB lineage: Bacteria > Bacillota > Bacilli > Tumebacillales > Tumebacillaceae > Tumebacillus > Tumebacillus lacus. Next base: position 27,102 of record NZ_JAPMLT010000008.1, on the reverse strand, counting down.
ATCGACGGACAGGCGATCCCGCTCGACACCGCCGCTGAGATCTCCGGCAACCGCACGATGGTGCCGCTGCGATTTGTCGGGGAAGCGCTGGGGGCGGATGTGCAGTGGAACGCCGCTGCCAGCACCGTCGTGATCACCACCGGCATCTACCCGCCGGGCCTGCGCCACCCGCTCAACCTCGCGCTGACCCATGAGCCGGAATCGCTCGATCCGGCCCAAGCGACCGCTTATCAAACGCACGATGTCATCAACCAGATCGGCGAAGGACTGACCCGCCTCGATGACAACGGCCGCGTGGTGCCGGGCGTGGCCAGCGCCTTGGACGTCTCGACAGACGGCATGACCTACACCTACCGCCTGCGCGATGACGCGAAATGGTCGGACGGCTCCACCGTCACCGCCGCCGACTTTGAGTATGCATGGAAGCGCATGGTCGATCCGGGCACCCGCTCGCAGTACGCATTCCACCTGACCGACACCGTCAAAGGCGCGCTCGACTTCAACGCGGGCAAGGGAGACGCCGACGACGTCGCCGTCCGGGCCATCGACGACCGCACGCTGCGCATCGAATTGACCCGCCCGGTGCCGTATTTCAGCGAACTGGTCACGCTCCCGATCTTCTTCCCGCAAAAGCAATCGTTCGTCGAGGCAAAAGGCGCCGCATACGGCAACGGCCCGGCCAATCTGCTGTCCAACGGGCCGTTCAAACTGACCGCTTGGGATCTGCACAACTCCCTGACCGTCGAGAAAAACCTCACGTACTGGGATCAAAAACAGGTCAAGCTGCCGAAAGCGACCTTCCACATCGCGGGCGATCAAAACGCGCTGGAAGCGATGTACAAAGCGGGCCACCTCGACCGATTCATGGTGTCGAGCGATCAGTATGACACCTACAAAGACTCCAAAGACCTTCAAGTAGGGCACGATCTGATCGTCTCTTACGTCAACTACAACCAGAAAGTGCCTGCGTTGCAAAATGCGCTGATCCGCAAAGCGCTGACCTACGCGGTGGACGCAAAGACGTACGCCGGTCACGTGTACAACAACGGCTCCGAAGCTGCGACCGGATTTGTCCCGACGGGCGTCTCCAACGGCAAAGGCGGCGACTACCGCAAAGACGCGGGCGACCTGATCGACCGTGACACCCGTTTGACCCAAGCGAAAGGCATGCTGGCAGAAGGGATGAAGCAACTCGGCCTGACCGAGTTCCCGACCTTGAAACTGCTCGTCGACGACACCGCCACGGGCAGACTGGGCGGCGAAGTGCTGGCTCATCATTGGGAGCGGGGCCTTGGCATCCAGGTCGAGTTGGAACCGGTGTCGTATAAAGTCCGTCTCCAACGCACCGATACGGGTGACTATGACATGGCGTTCGCGCTGTGGGGTGCCGACTACAACGATCCGATGACGTTCCTCGACATGTGGACGACCGGAGCACCCTTCAACCACGTCGGCTACAGCAACGCCGCCTACGATGTGTTGATCCGCGAAGCCAAGGCGATGCCGGACGCTGAAAAGCGCATGGAGATGCTGCGCCATGCGGAGGAGCAACTGATGGCCGACATGCCGATCGGCCCGGTCGCCTTCCACAACAAATCGTTCGTGGTCAAACCGTACGTGAAGAACCTGCAAACCAACTCGTTCTTCCCGTCCCTCGACCTCAAGCACACGTTTGTCTCGGGGAAATAGCACACCTGCGCATCCACGCACAAAAAAACGGCCTTCCGCTCCGGGAGGCCGTTTTGATATGTGTATCGGCGAAATAGAAAAGGCACGGTACTTGCGCCACAAGTACCGTGCTTCCATCAGAAGGAGAAAGCTAAGTGTAAGAATAGTATCTGCAGCGTCCGTAGAGGTTATACCTCCTTTGCTCGAGCCCTGGGGCCTGTCAGTCACACAATGTACGATTGTGTGCTATAGAGTACGGACGTGTCCGTCTCTTGATGGGGGTAGGAGCGAGTGGGAAATGATGGCTCACGATTTCCCACTCGCTCCATAGAACGCCCGTACCGTCTGCCTGCACGACGCATCCAACTCCTCGGCCGTGATCCCTTTCAAGCGGGCGACCGCGCCCCGCACCTCATTCAGAAAGAGCGGCGTGGTCGGCCGTCCGGCAAACGGACCCTCATACGGCCAGGGGCCGTCCGTCTCGATCAACAACTGCGCAAGCGGCACCCGGCGTGCCAATTCCTGGTCCCGCTCCCGCCAGCATACCTCCGGCGTCACGGAGACGATGTGCCCGGCTGCGAGCAGAGCGTCGAGCGCAGGTGCATCGGCTTTCAACCAATGAAAATGCGCCCGCACACCGGAATGTCGCTCCAACACTTGCAAAGCCAGCCCTGCCTTGTCATGCACCGCATGCAGGACCAGCGGCAATCCCGTCTCCGCCGCCAGCACGGCAAACTCCGCCAACAACTCCTGGTAGCCCGCCAAGTGCTCCGTCTGCGAATAATGCGGCAGCCCGACTTCGCCAATCGCGGCGAGGGAGGGCTGTTCGTTTTGAATCAGCGCAAAGATCTCCTCCCGCTCCGACCGCTTCGGCAACGCCTGCTCCGGATGCCAGCCGAGCGCCGCCCGCACAAAGTCCGGGTGTCGCCGTTGCAACTCCAGCGTGCGATGACAGCTCCGCACATCGGTCGCTACCGCGATCACACTTTCCACACCGCCCGCTCGCCAAGCGGCGATCTCCCGTTCCACCGTCTCAGCCGGATATTGTGCCAGATGCAGGTGCGCATCGATCATCGCAGATCACCTCCTCTTGCTATTTTACCAAATCGCTCTGTAAAGGAAGGGTTGCCGGAAGTAAATGCGAATATCAGTAAATGTACAGTAAATTCCGAAAAAGGAGTGAAATGATTTGCATCCACTCGCGAGACAGTCGAGCCTGTTCCACCGACAGCCCGTGCTGCGCCACATGCTCTGCTGGCTGTTGGCCCTCACGCTGATCGTATCGGGACTTGTCCCGAGCACAAGTGCGGCCGGTGACAGCCCGTTTGTCACCGTCAGCGAAGACAGCTTCATCGTCGCGCCGGGCGTCGTCCACACGGAACGCACCCTGCACGACGGCGAGCACGTCGAAGCGGTCAACATGATGGAGGTCGATCCGACCGACCCGAACATCCGCCTCGAAGTCACCTCGCCCAAGGGCAAAGTCATCGCCCTCGACACCGTGCGAAACCAAGCCGCGCAACTGGGCGGCGCAGACCAACGCGTCGTCGGCGGCTTCAACATGGACTTTTTCAACACCGATCCGACCTACGCGGGCACGCCCGTCGGCCTGCAGGTAAGCAACGGGGAGTTGGTCACCGGCACCTCCGTGCCGGGGCGCGGCTATCTGGCCGTGTTTGGCGACGGGAGCTTCAAGATCGGCTCCGGGATCACGCTGACCACCGCTCTCACGCTGGCTGACACGGGGGAGACCCGCGCTTTTAACGGCGGCGTCAACAAGCCGCGCACCAGCGGGGCGACAAACCATCTCTACCTGTACAGCCCTCGATTTAACGCCACTACGAAATCGGTGGGAACGGGCGTCGAGATCGTCCTCCACCCGACCGATGCCAAACTCGCGCTCGGTCAGACGCTCTCCGCCACCGTCGAGTCGGTCAGCACCGCGACCAACAACGCGATCCCGGCCGGCAAATGGGCGATCTCCGCCAGCGGGGCGCAAGCATCGTGGGCGCAGGCCCACCTGACGCCGGGTCGCTCGGTCACCGTGCGGCTCGATCTCGACAACGGCCTGACCGCTGCCCGGCAGATCGTCACCGGCTCGACCACGATGGTGCAAAACGGCCAACCGACCGCAGCGGCGTTGAACGACAACGTCGACCGTCACCCGCGCACGTTCGTCGCGGCGCGTGACGGCAAGATCGCGTTCCTCACCTTCGACGGCCGTCAGCCGACCTACAGCGACGGCGTCACCATCGCCGAAGGGGCGCGCTACCTCGCCGGCATCGGCATGGAAAGCGCCTTCAACGTCGACGGCGGCGGCTCGACCACCTACGCGGCGCGACTGCCGGGCGACACCGGGCTGTCGATCCTCAACTCGCCTTCCGACGGCTTTGAACGTGCCGTCTCCAACGCGATGATGGTCGTCTCCACCGCTCCACAAGGCGAACTGGCCCACCTCGTACCGCAGCCGAAAGGGCCGGTCAAACTGATCGCGGGCGGCACCTTGCCGTTTACCGTGAAAGGGCAGGATCAGCATTACAACGGGCTTCCGGTCGATCCGGCCGCTCTGACGTGGTCGGTCGATCCTGCCGTCGGCAGCGTCTCGGCAAGCGGCGTGCTCACCGCCGCCGCTCAGCCGGGGGAAGGCACCGTCACCGTCCGCTCCGGCGGCGTGACAGCAGGAGTCGACGTGGCGGTGGTCGACACGGTCGCCCGCCTCACGCTGGTCCCATCACCGGCATTGGTCAACCCGGGCGACAAACAGCTCTTCACCGTCAAAGGCTATGACGCAGCCGGGCAGGAGATCGTGCTCTCTCCCGACCGCGTGACGTGGTCGACCGAAGGCGCCATCGGCACGATCTCGCCGAACGGCGAACTCACCGCCGTCACCGGCACCGCCAGCGGCAAAGTGATCGCCGTCTTTGGCACCGCCCGTGCGGAAGCTGTCGTCAACATCGGCAAACCACCGGTGATGCTGGAAGACTTCGAAGACATCACGGACCTCTACTCCTCCTCGGCCCGGGCCAACTCGGTCTCGCTCTCCCTGACGAGCCGCCCGAACCCGGTCCGCTACGGCACGCACGCCGCCAAACTGGCGTACGACTTCACCGGCCAAGCGGGCACCTCCGCCGCCTACGTCAACATCCGCGGCACGGCCGGACTGATCGGCCGCGCCATCGAGGGACGACCGCAAAAATTCGGCCTCTGGGTCTACGGCGACGGCAAAAACCACTGGTTGCGAGGCCAGTATGAGGACGGCAACCTGACCAAAAAGACGATCGACTTCACCCCGGCAGGCGGCCTGAACTGGGTCGGCTGGAAGTACGTCGAAGCGACCCTCCCGTCCGACGCGGTCTTGCCGCTGGCGATCCGCCAACTCTACCTCGTCGAGACCAGCGTCGCCAACAAAAACAGCGGCTCGATCTATTTTGACAACCTGCGCGCCGTCTACAGCGACACCGGCGAAGACCTCGTCGGCCCGACCTTCTCGGCGTATGCACCGGCAGCGGGTCAAAAGATCTACAGCAATCAACCGACGATCTCCGCCACCGTCCGCGATGACGGCAGCGGCGTCGACACCGGCTCCCTGAAAATGACCCTCGACGGCCACCTCGTCGCCCACCAGTACGACGCGGCCACCGGGAAAGTCACCTTCACCCCGGCGACGGCGCTGACAGACGGCCCTCACACCGTCGTCCTCGACGCCACCGACAAAGTCGGCAATCCGGCCTTGCCGCGAGGGGAGTGGACGTTCAACGTCTACACCGGCCCGGATACGGACGCACCGACCGTCTCCGTGATCGCGCCGCATGACGGCACGACCACACGCACCGACCGACCGCGCATCGCCGTCCAAGCGACCGATGCGTACACGGGCATCGACTCCGGCAAAACGACCCTGACGGTCGACGGCGAAACGGTCGCTCACAGCACCGACGAGACGAGCGGCACCGTCTGGTTCACCCCGGCTGTGAAATGGGAATCGGGCACGACGCACCAAGTCACCGTCACCGTCGCCGACCGAAACAACAACCCGGCCACGAAGACGTGGGCGTTCACCGTCGGCGCACCGCTCGGTCAGCCGCAAAACGCCGACTCCTTCCAGATGAGCGTCATCGGCGACGGCGGCTACTACGCGGCCGGGCAAGGGCAGACCGCCGCCGACATCCTGCTCCGCGAGCAGATCGCCCGCATCAACCAAGAGCCGTCCGAACTGATCGGCTACACCGGCGACATCGTGGAAAACGACACGGCGGCCAACTACGTGCTCGGCGTCGAAAACATGAACGCCTTCCGCGCGCCGTACATCGTCTCCATAGGCAACCACGAGATCTCCGGCACCAACTCGCGGGTCAACTACCAAAAGACGTTCGGCGAGCCGACCTATTTCTACGACTACGGCAACGCCCGCATCATTGGCCTCGACTCCGCGTCGGGCAAGATCAGCAACTCCGACCCGTCGCAGTGGCCGTGGCTGGCACAGACGCTGCAAGACAGCACCGAGCAGAGCCACATCTTCCTCTTCATGCACGTCCCGCCGGATGAAGTCAGCGCCGAGGGCAAAGACTTCAACACCGGTCACGGGTTCAAAGATCCGGCGGAAGCACAGCGCTTCTACGACCTGCTCGGCGCGTACAAAGCGGCCCATCCTGAGAAAAAGATCGTCGTCCTCAGCGGCGACCTCCACGCCTACCACCACAAGACGGTGCAGGGCGTCGAGTACATCATCTCCGGGGGCGGCGGCAAGTACACGCACATCCCGGCCAACGAAGGCGGGTACTTCCATTACGTAAATCTGAAGATCGACGGCGACGACCTGCAATGGGAAGTCGTCCCGCTCCTCGACTCCATCCGCTGGACGAAAGAAGCGGCCGAACTGCGTGTCGGCGAGAGCGCGAAACTGGCCGCAGACGGCATCTTCCAGACTTCGCTCAACGCTCCGATCACGCTGCCGGTCGCAGATCCTTTTAAAACGGAGTGGATCACCAGCGATCCGAACGTCGCGACCGTTGACAGCGACGGAGAGGTCAAAGCAGTCGCTCCGGGCACAGTGGAGATCACGTTGAGATCCGGCTGGCGGGAAGCGAAGACACAAGTGCGCGTCCCGTCTGTCCTGACCAGCGAACTCCCGTCCGAACTGGTCTTGCGGGAACAAAACAAGTTCTCGATGACCGCGATCTTCCACCCGGAGGACGCAGAAAAACAGTATCATTTACGGATTTCTTTCAACGATAAAGGTCAGATCTCCGCAACAGATTTTAAGTCGTGGAATGAAACAGACGTTGAGTACCACAAACTCACCTTCGACGAAAACGGCGTCGCCACCGCCGCGTACACGAGCGACTTTATGCTGAAGTTCCACGAAGCGGGCGTCTACCGCTACCTCGTCGAGATCGTCGCCGCAGACGGCACCGTGATCGCGAGCAAGGCGGAGAGTGTCACCGTCGTCACCAAAAAATAGCACCAAAAAGCCGTCCCCACACACCGGGACGGCTTTTTCTCGTCTGTCTATGCCTGATCGCTCTTTACCGTCACCGCTTGCTGCCCCATCTGCTCCCAACGGAGGCGGAACAGGTCACGGTCGTAGTGCTCTTGCTTTCCCGTATGCGGGTCATTGATCACGACGACCTCCTCGCCGTAGCCGACCAGCGTCATGCAGTGCTCCGGCGACCGCCACTGGATCATCGTGCCCGAGTCGTCGATGTCCTCCCAGAGGTCGGTCGGACGCGGCTCTTTCAACTCGATCGTCGCCCACACCACCACCGGGCGGCCTGCCTCGACATGAGCCAGCAACTCCTCGAAACTCAGCCCGCTCACATCCCACGCCTTCCTCGGAAGATACCCCTCCAGCGCCGCCGCGATCACCTCATGAAACGTCCCGTAGCTCTCCTTGTCATACGGATCGCCGATAAACGCCCGGTGGGGATTGCCCCCGACGAGCTTGCCGTCCCGCTCGAACGGGGTGGGCTCCTTGACCAGCCCGTCGGCCACCGCTTCCTTTGTCACGTCGACCCCGGCCCAGTTGAGCAACATCGTCAGTGCCGTCGCCTCACAGCCGGTGGGAAGTACGGGGTATTGGTAGAGGACGGGCACGCCCTCGATCCTCACAGTCATTCGCAACGACCTCCTTTTTAGGCTCTTTCGACGCAGCGGAAAAGGTGTCCTGCGAAAATTGTTCACGTTTCTTTCATCACTTACTAGCCACATCGGGCCATGCGCCCAACGCGACAGATGTTGTATGATGGGCGATATTAACAGGAAATCGACCATCGAGAGGGGATCGCACCGTGTTTCGACAGATGAATCGTAAACTGCATCGCTATGCAGGACTCGTGGTGAGCTTATTTTTGATCATGTGGGCAGTGACAGGATTTTTACTGCTGAATGTTCCTTGGTACCAAGAGGAAGCGACCGATTTGCAACACACAAAGATTGAAGTGCCGGCCAATCAGGCCGATTGGACTCTCTCTTACATCGGAACGCAGTTGGTCGCGACGGGGGAGTATACTTGGGAGGAAATTCGCTCCGTCTCCAAGTCGGGTGACAAGTTCAAAGTGTATGTATCGCGTGATCCCATTCTTCGACTGACAATCGATCATACCGGACAGATACAAGCTTTGAAACAAAGTCCGATCCTTGATCTCTTGTATGGACTGCATGTCGGGGAGTGGGAGAATCTGCAGTACGTGACGTTGCTTGAGGTCATCTCGGTTCTGACGGTCGTATTGGTGCTCACCGGATATGTGTACTTTTTCCCGCTTCGTCGACGGATGAAAAAGAAACAGGAAAAAACAGAGTAGCGAAAAGAGGCGTGGTTGGTCAATTGACCGACCACGCCTTTTTGTTTGTCAAAACGAGCATAAGAAGCGATGGCTTCAGGCACTGATGGGCTTTTTTTGTCGCGACAACAGCACGCATCCGACGATGATCAGCACGCCGCCGGTGATCGTGAACGCATCGGGGATCTCCGCCCAAAACAGGAAGCCCCACATCGCGTTGTACAAGATGCCGATGTAGCGGACGATCTCGACGACGACCGGATTTTCATGCGTGAACGCTTTGGTCAGGAAGAGCTGTCCGAGCAGGGAGACGACTCCGATGGCGAGCAAGAGCATCCAGTCGACCAGCGACGGCATCACAAATCCGTTCCACATGAACGGTATCGCCACCACCGTTGAGACGGCGAGGAAGTAAAACACGATCTCGTACGTGTGATGTTTTTGGCTCAGATAGCGGATCGACGTCGCCGCCCCGGCTGCCAGCACGGCACTGAGCACGCCGACCAGCGCGTAGACCGAGTAGGAGGAGTACTCGAACGGCTTGACGAGCAACAGCGCGCCGGCGATGAAAACCGGCAGGATCAGCAGCGTTCGCCGTGAGAGTTTTTCCTTGAGCAGCACGACCGACAGGATGAACACAAAGATCGGCGACATGTGCGCCAAGATGCTGGCATCGGTCAGCGGGATCTTGGAGATCGTGTAAAAGTAGGCGATCAGGTACAGCGCGCCCAGCACACCGCGCGTCAAAAGCATCGGGATGCCGGTGCGGGAAAACGGCACCCGGCTCGATCTCATGATAAACAGGATGATCACCGTCCCGATCAACCCTCGGAAAAATGCGATCTCCGCAGAGGGGATCGTCACGCTGACCTGTTTGACCAGCGCGTTCATGACACTGAAGACAAGCGAAGACAACATCGCAAACAGCACACCGTTTTTCATCAGCGAAGCAAAAGGACGCTGCTGCCCTGTGAGGCTCGACCCCGTTTTCATCATCTGCGAGCCCCCCGTTCCTGATATAGAGCGGCCACTTCGACCGCGGTGGTGTCTTCGAAGAGGTCCGGACGGAACTTTTCGCGACCTTCCGCTTCCATAAATTCGCGCAGCTTGGCCTCAAATAGGGAGATCAGCCGAGCCGTCTCCGGCATCGGGACGTTGACCTTTTCCCCGAGCCCGTGCAGCAGTTTGAGCCGCTTGTAGTCTTCGTACGGAATCCGGGGGATCACCCAGTTGCCGTCCTTGTCTTTGTGCACCTGCTTGTAAGGCACCGCCGAAAATTCAAAGTAGCGGCCCTGTTCATCCGGCTCCGAAAACGGATCGATCAAGATCGACGAGTAGCGAACGTACAGCAGATACTCTTGCTTGACCGGATCGAACGACTCAAACTGCTCGACATCGTCCCTGGACAGCGTCACTTCATGGACGGGGTAGTTGTCGTCGTTGAGAAACTTCAGCAAATTGAGCGGCTGCGCATCGAACGCTCGGACCAACGCCGAAACCTCCTCCCACAGCAACCGCATCGAGCGGATCACATGCTGCGTGATCGGACCCTCAGGGTACAATTTGTACATGTATTTCCTAGAAGGAACCGATTTGAAGATCTCCCCGAGCGAGAACTCGCTCAGGAACAGGGGAGGATGCACATACGTCGTGATGCTCCGGCACTCGGCCTCGATCGGATGACGCAACACCTCGCACTGCACCCCGACATTTTCCAAAAACGTCTGCACCGCCAGGGCAGATGTGCTTTCCTTCTTATTAGAAGCAACATACACTTTCCGCTTCAACCCTTTGATCGAAGACGTCAACAGACTGCCCGTCACCGACTCGCATTTCGTGGCCGCATAGTACGTGGAAAAGGAGATCACTTCAATCCGATCCCTTGCCTCGCCGAGGCGACTTTGCACCAAAAGATTCGATCCGATCCCAGGGGAGAGCAACAACACACGCTTCACAGCGTTCAACGAGTGAAGTTGCAACGCGTCAACGACCTCGATGTAGCTGTCACTCGGGGTGCAGACGATCACCGTCTCCCAGATATCGTCGATCTCGTCAAATCCTTCATAAAAGTGCATCAGCGTCGCTTCCGCAGCCAAGTGTTGAAACTTCTCCGCCTTTGCTTCCAGCCGGACCCGGTTGCCCGACCGCTCCAACTCGTGCAGGATCTGATCGGTGTGAGCGCCTTTGCGATTGGCCATCCCGAGTTGCCCGTGCCAGCCCCGCGAGACATCGACCGCGACGTGGAGTGCAGCCGGTCCAGCTCCGATGATCAGCGTGTTGCCAAACGATTGCTTCATTTAATAGACCTGCCTTTCTGTGACCGGATGCCGCTTTGGAGTCAGCACCACCGTGTCGTAGATGCTGTGCTCCCGCGTGATGCGGGTAAGGTTCCACTCGACGGACAGATCCTGTTCCAGCGGGTAGTTAAAGATCGATTTCAGTCCGTTGCCGTAGCGCACGGCGATCTGCACGTCGTCATTCACAACTGTTTTCAACTCTGCGAGCACCTCCAGTTTGTTCGGAACGAGAGACGCGACGATGATGTGGGTGGCCTCCCGCAGGAAAGCCTGCTCTCCTGCGGTGTTGCCGGAAAATGTGACGTTGGCATGCAGGCCGGAAGCGTCGGCGATCTGTTTGCCTAAATGCACCGCCTCCGCATCGATGTCGAGGCACATCACCTGCGCCCCCGTCTCCTTGGCGATGGTCAGAGCGGAGAGCGGAAAGGCACCCGAGCCGATAAAAAGCACTTTGGAACTGCCGTCGATGCCAAACTCTTCGACCTCTTGCTTGACCGTGCCGGAGAGGACGCCGATGTAGTCGCTGATGTTCAGCTCCTCGTTGCAGGTGCAGATCGACTGATATTTCTCCATGTCGCACAGAGCCTGCACCGATGTTTCCCGGAGATGACCGCTGTGCAGGCGGATCTCCTCGTGGTCTTCCCAGAGGCTCCATTGCTGGAGATTGTGTTCGCAGATCATGAAGCGGCTGAGTTGATCCAGTTTTTCTTGCAACAGTTCATAGCAGACGGAGTCAGCTTTTGAGTAGAGGTTCAATTCGTTGATTTCAAACGCCAGAGATTTGAGGGACAGCAAGAATTGATATTTCTCTTTCACGCTGGATGGCCTCCTTTGGTTAACGGACTGCGGCTGTCAGTTGTTTGGTATAGAGGTGCCGCTCTTCGCTCAAGATCTGATCGCTTGGGAACTGATCGACGATCCGGCCTTCCTGCATGACAAGGATGCGGTCGCTCATCATGCGGATCGAGACGATGTCGTGCGAGATGAAGAGATAGGACAGACCGAGCTGCCGTTGCAACCGTTTCAGCAGTCGCAACATCTGCGCTTGCAGTGAGACGTCGAGGCAGGAAGTCGGCTCGTCGCAGATCAGCAGGTCGGGACGCAGCGAGATCCCGCGCGCGATGGCGACCCGCTGTTTTTGCCCGCCGCTCAATTCGTGCGGGTAGCGGTCGAGGTGCTCGGGGAGCAGACCGACCATCTCCAGCAGTTTCGCAGCGGTCTCCCGTCTGTTCGGGCGTACGTCTGCCAAAAAAGGCGGGGTAACGTCCGGGTAATTGTCGAGCGGCTCAAGGACAGACCGCCAGATCGGCAGCCGTTGGTTGAGTGCGGCGTGCGGGTCTTGAAAGACGACCTGGACCTGTTTGCGAGTCTCGCGCAGAGCTTTGCCGGTCAATCCGTTGAGCGGCACACCGTGCACATACATCTCGCCGCTGTCGGGACGCTCCAGTGACAGCAAGAGGCGGGACAAGGTGCTTTTGCCGCTGCCGCTCTCCCCGACGAGGCCGAGGCATTCGCCTTTGCGGATGTGAAAGGAAACATCTTGCAACGCCTGTACGGGGGCTCCTTTTGCTGTCGAGTAGGTCTTAGACAGCCGGTTCACGGTCAGCAAGGGACTCGACTCCATCGACTCCTTCGTGTCTTTCACTCGACACCACCTCCTCGTTTTCCCAATCCAGCCCCGCGTCGAGATCTGTCAGCAGCGGCCGCGCATGCAACAGCGTCTGCGTGTACGGGTGACTCGCACGGCGGCGAATCATCTCCGTCGCCTCGCACTCCACGATCCGCCCGTCTTTCATCACGGCGACCGTATCGGCCCGTTTCATCACGTGGCGCAGGTCGTGAGAGATCAGGAGCACCGCGCATCCGACCTGCATCTGGAGCTCGGCCAGCAGATCGAGCACTCGCTCGCCGGTCAGCACATCGAGCGCCGTCGTCGGCTCGTCGGCTACAACGAGCGCCGGACGGAGCATCATCGCGGCGGCGAGGGCCGTTCGTTGCCGCTGACCGCCGCTCAGTTGAAACGGGTAGGAGTCATAGACGCGCTCCGCAGGCAACGCGACTTGATCCAGCCATTCCAGCGCCAGATCTTTCGCAGTCGCCTTGGACAGGGAGTGATGCGTGCGGATCATCTCGGTCAACTGTTTGCCGATCTTCCGAAACGGGGTAAAGCTTCCTTGATAATCCTGAAAGACGCAGCCGATCTGCGAGCCGAGCAGACCCCGTCTTTTTTTCTCCGTCCAAGCCAGCACGTCTTCGCCTTGAAAGCGGAGGCTCCCGCTGCCGATGTGCAACGCGTTTGGCAGCAGGCCGAGTACCGCGCCGGCCGTCACGCTTTTCCCGCTGCCGCTCTCGCCGACCAGTGCCAACATCTCACCGGGATGGATCTGAAAGGAGACATCCTGAATCAGCGGGATACGATCCTTCCCTCGCTTGGCAAGGGCCTGCACGCAGAGAGCTTCCACTTCTACGATCGGTCTCATGCCGCGCACCTCCTTTTCATCGGCTCCGCACGTCCAAACGGTCGCGCAGGCCGTCGGCGATCAGATTGCAGGAGATGACGACCAGCAGGATCGCCATCCCCGGATAGATCATCAACTCGGGCACCGTCTGAAAATACGGTCGGCCGTCGTTGAGCATCGCACCCCATTCCGGTGTCGGCGGTTGTGCGCCGAGACCGAGAAACGAAAACATCGCGATCAACATAATGATCTTGCCGATATCCAGCGCGGCCAGCACAAAGACAGGGGAGAGGATCTGCGGAATCAGATGCCGCCGCATCACCGTCCACGCGCTCCCGCCGGCGACTCTCGCCGCCAGCACATACTCTTTTTCCCGCTCGGACAGCACGATGCTGCGGACGACGCGAGCGTACCCCATCCATTTGATCGCGACGATGGAGAGCAGCAGATTGGTCAGATTTGGACCGAGAAATCCGGCGACGGAGATCGCGACCACAAACTCCGGCAAAGCGCCTGCGCCGTCGACGATCCGCATCAGGATCGTGTCGAGGCGACCGCCGACATAGCCGGACAACAGGCCGACCGGGATGCCGATCACCGCCACCGTGACGATCACGACAGCCGCGAGACCGAGCGTGATCTGCGCGCCTTCGACCAGGCGGGAGAACAGGCAACGGCCGAGATGATCGGTACCGAACGGATACTGCCAGCTCGGCGGTTGGAGCCGCTCCGACATCTGCACCGTCAGCGGGTCGTTGGGCACGATCCACGGACCGAAGAGCGTCAGGAAGACCAGCAGGGTCAGCAAGGCGATGCCGAGCGCGGTCATCGGGCTCTGCCGGATGCTGTGCCAAGTGTTCACGCGGCTTCCCCCTTTTCATAGCGAATTCTCGGATCGAGCCAGCCATAGCTCAGGTCGACGAGCAGATTGACTGCCACCACAAACACCCCGATCAACAGCACATAGCCCTGTATCACCGGATAATCGCGTGCAAAGATCGCCTCCACCGCGAGGCTCCCGAGCCCCGGCCACGAAAACAGGATCTCCACGACGACCGTCCCGGCCAGCAGATGTCCGACGCTCATGCCGAACACCGTGACCACCGGCAACAGCGCGGCCCGCAGCGCATGCAGAGTCAGCACCCGCCACTCCGCGATCCCTCGCGCTCTGGCCGCTCGGATGTACTCCTGCGACAGACTGTCGAGCAGCCCGGCCCGAAGCAAGCGGGCATACACGGCGGCAATCGCGAGGCCGAGGGTGAGGGAGGGCAGGATCATGTGCCGGAAGCTCCCCGTGCCCATCGTCGGCAGCCAGTTCAATTTGTAGGAAAACGCATAGATGAGCAGCAGCCCCATCCAAAAGCTCGGAACGGAGGAGCCGATCAACGCCAGCAACCGGCTGAGATGATCGGGCAGCCGACCGGGATATTTGGCTGCCAACAGCCCCAATGGCACGGCGATCGCCATCATCACCGCGATGCCGCCGAGTGCCAGTTGAAACGTGCCCGGCACGCGCTCCAGCAACATCTCCAGCACGGGGCGTTTGGCCAGATACGAGTCACCGAGATCGAGATGCAGCACGCCCCAGATCCAGGAGGCGTATTGCTCGTGGATCGGGCGGTCAAATCCGAGTTGGCTGCGCAGCGCGGCTTCTTCCGCCTGCGTGGCAGCGATTTGGTCGATTTTCAGCAACGTCAGCACCGGATCGCCGGGTGCCAGTTTCATCAGGAGAAACGTGAACGCCGAGAGGAGAAAGAGGACGAACACCAGTTGCTGAAGACGAGCTGTGATCAATCGCAGCATGCTACTTCACGTCGAGCTTGTTCGTGAGGATGTAATACTCTTCCGGGCCCGGCTTCCAACCGGTGACGCGCTGGTTGACGCCGACGAGCAGGTTCGGATAGACGGCGTAGGTGTGCAGAACTTCCAATTTGATCACCGAGACGGCTTCCTGCGTCAGAGCGATCCGCTGTGCGATGTCGCTGGTGGCGTTGAGTCGATTCACGACCTCGCTCAGTTTCGGATTGGAGATGCCCGCCGCATTGACCGACCCGCCCGGCATCAGGGCCGAGTTGAGGAAATAGCCGCCGTCCCCGCGCGGTGCGGACAGGTTGCTGTAGGTGGCGAGATCCCAGTCTTTGTTTTCGCGCAGATAGGTGTCGGCGTTCTCGACGTTTTTGATCGTGACGGCGACGCCGATCTTGGCAGCGTCCGACTGGATCAACTGCGAGATCAAGGGGAGTTCCGGGCGGGCTTTGTACGTGATCAGCTCCAGAGTGAGCGGCTGGCCGTCCTTGGTCAGCTTGCCGTCGGCGCCGGTCTGGAAGCCTGATTGCTGCAACAAGTTTTTCGCTTCGTCGAGGTTTTGCTGTTGCACCTCGTCTGTGCTTCCGAACGGCAATCGCGTGTTGAACGGTCCGTTCGCCGGCGTCGCGTGTCCGAGCATCACATCTTTGGCGATGGAGTCGCGGTGGATCAGCAGATCGACCGCTTTTCGGACGCGGATGTCTTGCAGCAGCGGCTTTTGCTGGTTGAACAGCAGGAAGTGCGCCCGCAGCGACGGCACCGATTCGACGCGCAGGTCGCTGTCTTTCTGGATCGCCGCAACCGTCTCGGCCGGGAGTTGGGTGGCGATATCCGCTTCTTTCGATTGCAGAGCCAGAGCACGGACGTTGCCGTCTTCGTTAAATTTGAACACGACCTCCTCCAGTTTCGCAGGTCCGTCCCAGTAGCTCTCGTTGCGCTCCAGCAGGATCTCGGAGTTCGGCGTGAATCCTGTCACCTTAAACGGACCGGTGCCGACAGGAGCTTTGTTAAACGCTTCCGTTCCCATTTTTTGCTCGGCTGCCACAGAGATCACCGACGTGTACGGATTGATCAGCTCCGATGGGAGAGACGGGTGCGGATCGGACGTGACGATGGTCAGCTCTTGACCGTTCGCCTCCATCGAGACGATCTTGAGCGCTTTGCCGATCGTCTTGCTGGCTTTCACTGCGCGTTCCAACGACGCTTTGGCAGCGGCCGCATCCAGTGTGCTCCCGTCGGAGAAGGTGACACCGTCACGGATCGTAAACACCCAGGTCCGGTTGTCTTTCGTCTCCCACTTGGTCGCCAGCCACGGTGCGACCTGCAACCGGTCATCCAGCCGCACCAGCGTCTCCGTCACACCGGCCCGCAGGACAGCCCACTCGTTGTGCGGGTCGAGCGATCCGCTCTTGAAGTGATAGAGCAGCGTCGCTTTTTTCTCACCGGCGGCCACGCTCGCCACTTCGCTTTGGCTGCTGCAACCGCTCAAAGTGACAGCCGCGCTCAACACGAGGGCAACAAGTAATTTGTTCAAAACGATCAACCCCTTTTAACTAAGTAAATCGTAACGATTCCTATTTGCATGATAGCATGGCAAAAATATCCCGTCAACGGGAGAAGGAACAAGGAAGATTTTCACGGCTGTCGAAATATTCTAGTAAATAAATGTACCGAAAAGGAGATCTCACCATGTTCCAACACTGGACCACTCCCTTCCGCCGGGAAGCATCCGGCGAGTCGGTGATGAATCATCTGCGCGCGATCTGTCAGCATCATCGCATCCAAGCCTCGCCGGGCTATCGCGACGCGGCGAACTACTGCCTCGAACGCTTGCTTACATACGGCCTCGACGCCAAAATCGTCCGCTACCCGGCCTCGCCGGACGTTTATTTCGGCAACTGGCGCTCGTTCCGCGAGTGGCACTGCCGGGAAGCGGAGCTCACCCTGATCGCTCCGCATGAAAAACGGCTCGCCAGCTACACGCACAACGAGATGACGATCATCCAGCGCAGCACCGCCACGCCGCCGGAAGGGATCACGGCGGAACTGGTCTGCATCGACAGACCACTTGACGATGCGAGCTATGCCCAAATAGACGTGCGCGGCAAAATCGTCTTGGCCACCGCACGTCCGAAAGACCTCTTTGAAATCGCGGTCAAAAAATACGGCGCGGCCGGGATCGTCTCGGACTTCATGGTCTCGTTCCCGCCGGTGCGCACGCCGGAGGACCTCTACGACGCAGTGCAATACATGTCGTTCTGGTGGCATGCCGACGAAGAGACCGGGTTCGGATTTGCCGTGTCGCCACGCGTGGGACAGGAACTGCGCGACCTATGCACCAAAGGGACGGTCACCGTCCACGCTCGCGTCGATGCGGACCTCTACGAAGGCGAACTGGAAAACGTCGAAGCGTTTATCCCCGGCGAGACCGAGGAGGAAGTCCTGCTCGTCTCCCACCTCTGCCATCCGAAACCGGGTGCCAACGACAACGCGTCCGGCCCGAGCACGTTGCTGGAGACGGCCCGCATCCTCGCCCGCCTGATCCGCGAGGGCAAGGTGCAAAAGCCGCGCCGGGGACTGCGCTTCCTGCTGATGCCGGAGATGACCGGCACCCACGCCTACGTGCAAGCCTACCCGGAGCGCGTGAAACGGACGGTGGCCGCGCTCAACCTCGACATGGTCGGCGCCGACTACCGCAAAGGCGGCGGGCCGCTCACCGTGGAAAAGCCGACCCGCGCGCTGCCGTCGTTTGTCGGAGAGCTGGCTTACGCGATCTACAGTGAACTGGCGGCAGACGCAGGCTCTTTCTCCGGCGGGGCCCGCTACGCCACGTCGCCGCACGTCTTCACGCCGTTCTCCGGCGGCTCCGATCACTACATCCTCGCCGACCCGAGCGTCGGCATCCCGACCCCGATGATGATCACGTGGCCGGACAAATACTACCACACCGACGCGGACCGACCGGAGCACATCGACCCGGCCCTGATGGAGCGCGTCGCCGCCACCGCTGCGACCTACCTGCACTGGATCGCCAACGCCGAACTGCGCGACATCGTCTCGCTGGCAGGGCGGATGACCTCGCTCTTCGCCGGGGAGCTGGAGCGCGTCATCGGTCAGTTTTGCGACGGCGAGTTGGCGTTTTCGCAGGCGGAGGCCCGGCTCCAATATCTGCACAAACGGCAAAAAGCGGACCTCGCCTCGCTGGCTGTCCTCGTCCGCCCGGATGACCTCGCCGCGTGGAGA
Source organism: Tumebacillus lacus (assembly GCF_026410385.1). GTDB lineage: Bacteria > Bacillota > Bacilli > Tumebacillales > Tumebacillaceae > Tumebacillus > Tumebacillus lacus. The sequence continues at coordinate 8,850 of NZ_JAPMLT010000008.1, read as the reverse complement.
ACTGCACTCGACCGGCACACGGCGATGCTGGAGAGTCATCACACCTTCCAGCAAGGCGAACTGCACATCCTGCACGAGTGCGGTCACGACGGCAAAGAAGAGCCGGCCGCGTCTGTGCACGACGACCCGCTCCTCGATCAGATTTTCATCCGACGCTTCTCAGGTCCGATCGCCCTCGACGGATACCTCGACCGCCTGACCCCGGAAGAAGCGGCGGCGTGGAAAGGGGCAGAATCCCGCTGTGCCGCACCGGGCCTGCTCCCGACCCTGTTGCAATATTGGCTGGACGGCACCCGCACCCTGCGCGAGGTGATCACCGCCGTCGAGTTGGAATCGGGTGTGGCAGACACGGAGTATGCGCTGGCATTCGTCCGGCTGCTGAAACGTTTGGATCTGGTCAAATAAAAAGAAACGCCGGCAGAGCCCCGCAAAGGCCCTGCCGGCGTTTCTTTTTATTCTTCCGACAGTCGCTTCACCGCGCTGGCCAACATCCGCCGGTACGCTGTTTCCAGTTCCTCTGACAGATGTCCGCGAACGGCACGGTCGACTCGTTCCAAATTGTCGATCAAAAGCGCAGGCAACATCCCGCGCGATGTGAGAATGCCGTTCAACCAAACCGCATAATCAATAAAAAATTGATCATTTTCGAGTACGAACGCTGTCTGTAGATGTTTCAGGTGGTGCATGTTGTCTTCCCGGCACTTGTCCTTGCCGCCCTCCCCGTAGCGGGTCAGCAGTTGCGGATATGCAGCGTAGATGTCCTCGGTGATCGCCTCGATGAGCGGCACCGGGTCGAACGGGAGTTGCACGTCCTTCATCAGTCGGCCACCACCCGGTAGCGCAGCACGGTCGGCTTGATGGCGGCCAGTTCTTGATCCGGGTACTTTTTCTCCAGATCGTGGATGCGCTTGAAGTCGCTGCTCTGCACCCACGCGATGTAGTCTTCCTTGCGTTCCCACATCATCTGCACGGTCAGTTCCTCTTCATCCGTCTCGCTTTGCAACAGGTGGAACGAGTGAAATCCAGCCGCTTGATCGACCGAGCGGGAGCGATTTTGGTAAAGACCGATCACTTCTTCCACTTTTTCTTTCGGCACGCGGACGATGGAGTGTCCAATATACATGGACACATCCTCTTTATTTCGATACAGTAAGTATGGAATGTAACATGGCTTATTTCAACGGAATCATTATAGACACGGCGATCAAAAAATCGCAATCTTCACGTATAGAGACGGACACGTGTTAACCACTGGAGGGATCTGATATGCCTTGGGACGACCGGGAAGGCCGCGCTGAAGTGGCGGTGGAAACGAACGGGGCAGTTCGTGTGGTCGGCATCGGCGCATCGGCCGGGGCTTGGAAGCGCTGGAGCAGTACTTCGAACACGTGCTGCCGACGACCGGCGCTGCTTTTGTCGTCGTGCAACATCTGTCACCGAACCACAAGAGCCTGATGAGCGAACTTTTGGCTCGACGCACGAGAATGAAAATCAACGTCGCGGAGCACGGCATGCGGATCGAACCCAATCAGGTCTATCTGATTCCGCCGCAGAACTTCATGTCGATCAATCAGGGCACGCTGTTGCTCAGCCCCTACGTCCCGGATCAAGGCATCAACCTGCCGATCGACGCTTTTCTGTCGTCGTTGGCCGCCGAGAGGGGACGGGAGGGGACGGGATGCGGCAGATGGTAGGCGATCGACACCGAGATCCCGATCACATCCGGCTTCCATTTCGCCGCTTTGGCGATGGCGTACTCGAGCGGCAGGTCCGGGCCGAGGAACTGCACCTCCCAGCCCGCTTGCTTGAAGAGCAGGGAGACCATCTTGATCTCGAGATAGTGCCGCTCGCTCTCCAAACAGAAAAACATCGCCCGCCCCGCCGGTTTGGCCGCGAGCGCCTGACCCGCCTCAAGGAACAGCGACTCACAGTACGTGAGCACCACATCACACACCGACGTCGCCAAATGCTCGTCGGCCACCGTGATCTCATTTTGCTCCCAAAGCGTGCCGATGTGCTCCATCGCTTTGGTGATCACCTGATCAAAAATATACAAACTGTTGTGCCCCGCCTGCTGCGACGTCATCACTTCCGCCCACGCCGCCCGCTGATCGCCAGCCAACAGATGGTTTGCGAATCTTTCCACTTCAAATGACATGATGTTGCACCGCCTCTTCCAGTGGAATGGGTAGATGGTTCTTATTATAGCGGAGATTGCGGCAGGGAGGGGTAAAAGTCGAGGCACCGGGGCCGTTGAGGTCAAAGTATTGCTCTTCACGGAAGACTTTGCGGCCAAAAGCGTCATAGGCGTAGGACACGTAGGTGCCGTCCCGGTAGCTGACTTTGGTGAGGCGGTTGTCGTCGTCGTAGGCGAACGGCTGTCCGTACTGCTGATTTGCGTACAATCAAAATGATAAATCTTTATACGGATATTACATGGGTTGTACGTGTTATTGGTTGAATGATGGGCTCATTCGATACTGGGTAGCCCCCACGAAAAAAAGAAACCTTGAAAGGCATTGAGCCAATCAAGGTTAGATATTTATTCACTCATAGTCTCTAGATTCTTCGCAGACTTGTAAAAATCATTTTTCACCTTATACAAGAAATCTGCCAATTGGTTAGGGTCTTGCTCGTTATATCCCTCAATAACCCATCCCAAAGTCTGTGAGGGTACGTTGAGCCAAGGGGGGCTTGACTTCGGTATAAAAAATACCGTCAAGTCCTCATCCTATTCATGATTAATAGCCCAAGCCAAGAACTCAATTGTGCGCCACCCTTCAAGGGATTGTTCAACATCAAACTTTACATATCAAGTTCCTTCTTCCCATTGGCCGGGCAATGGGTTAGGATGCCCGCCACAACTACCTAAAGTCCGAATGGCTTCAAATGAATTTAGTACATTTACTAGCCCCTTTATGTTAGGGTCTAGATCATCTTGTTATTTCCTTATAACTTCATCCGTTTAAATTCCTCACCTCTCATTTCCCCTTCTTCCGATATTAAATTTATCACCTTGCAGGAGGTTGCACAAAATTATTGACATACCTCCTATTAAGCCCCTGAAGTCATTTTGAGACTCATAGCCTTTTCCGATATAGTAGAAATCATCGGAGGGGATCAACATGAAAAGAACTCGTTACACCCTGGAGTTTAAACAAGCGATCGTGAAAGAGGTACAGGAAGTCGGCAATGCTGCACAAGTAGCGCGTCGTCATGAGCTCAAATCGGATTTGGTCTATCGTTGGGTCAAGCAGTCCAAGCATCAAGATTTCCAACAAACGCGACCTGAGGCCAAGAAGGTCGGAGTCTTTGTCCCAACAGTAGACGAGTTCCGAGCCATCGAGGAGGAGAACGATAAGCTCAAGCGCATCCTCGGTGAAAAAGACATTGAGATCGAGATCCTGCGTGACCTTGTAAAAAAGGTCGACCCAACCTATCGCAGAAGATAGAAATCGCCGACAAATGGATCGGGTTGGGATATGCGGTTCGCACTGTATTGCGGATTGTCGGTGTCTTAGAAGCGACGTGGTACGCGCGCAGGAAGCGTGCACAAGAGGAAACAAAGTCGAGAGTGCATAACGGCGGCCGTCCACAGCCAGGCTATTCTGTCACGCAGGATGGGAAACGAATCAGCGACGAACAGATCAAAGAGTGGTTGCTAGAGGCGGTGGCCGGTGACGGGAACGCATATGGATACCGAAAGTTAACTGTGCATTTGCAGCGAGAACATGCTCTCATCATCAACAAGAAGAAAATCTACCGACTCTGTCAAGAACTCAATCTCCTGCGCCCGCAACGTAAAATCAAAACCAAACACCCGCGGAAAATCGCGAGCAATCGTGAAGTAACCTCCTCGAATCAACTCTGGGAAACGGATGTGAAATACGGATACATCGAAGGAGAGAATCGTTTCTTCTTCCTCCTCTCGATCATAGACGTCGGAGACCGATCTATCGTGGATTACTACGTAGGAACCAAGTGTGAGGCAAGCGATGCGGTGGCCCTGTTGCAGCGTGCATTGTGGAAACGAAATCAATTTGAGGGAGACCATCGTCCCAACATTCGAACGGACAACGGCCCTCAGTTTATTAGCCACGCCTTTGAGTCTGCCTGTGTGGAGTTTGGTGTCGAACATGAGCGCATCCCACCCAAGACCCCGAACAAGAACGCCCACATCGAGTCGTTCCATGCCGTCTTGGAAGATGAACTCTTGAGCAGGTCTGAGTTTGAGACCTTTGCTGAGGCTCATGAAGCCATCATGGAATACATGAAGTTTTACAACAATCGGCGAATTCATGGAAGTCTTTACGACCTGTCACCAAATGAGTACCGCGAAGCTGTTCGTGCCGGAAAAATCAAGCCTCTGGTTGTGAAGTTGTAAAGGTGAGAAAATTTACGGGGAAACATACGAAGTTTGTGAGAAATGAAGGATAAGGCTGATAGACTCAAGATTTAGGGTGTTGAACCGCCTCTTTCTTGAAGGAACTAAGGGTGTATGAAAGGCAAAACCTTCTCAATGACGTTATGCCTTTAGAGAATGTAGTATTCTCTGAGCCACCTTTACCCCAAAATCATATTGATTGGATTCCAATTTCGTAAACCTTATTTCTTCTAATTCGTTGATGATGTTCTGCTTGACATCCTGGATCTCTTTGGGGAAGTTTGCCGTATCCAATCTGCTTTGGAATTCTTCCAGGTCGAATTCATGGCTAATAAACTTCTTGATGATTTCTATCAGTTTTTGTGATTCATTTCCCACATCTGTCACCTACTTTGTTATTACGGTAACGACGGTCCCATATTTATTCGTAATCACTTGAAGAGAACCAGATACATAGGACAAATTTCCATTCTCTTGAACTATGGGAGTCGAATTTTGTATAACATCCTCAACATAATTAGGAGAAACACTTCTACCGTAGTCGTTCGTTTTACCGTACCCACCAGCTTGGACAATTTGTGACTCCCCCGAGTATCTCTTTCCACTTGGTTGCAATCTATCAACCGCATGTCGCGAATACAGCCTGACACCTATTTGAGCATAGTCTTGCCCATCAACCTTCATTTTGGGATAATCTGCCCAACTCCCCCACAATACTTTAGCTCCTGCACCACAATCCTTACTCGAATTGTGCGTCCACACTTCCAACTCCGACACGAAGTATGTGTGGTAGTCCGCGACGCTGAAGTTGTAGACCTTTGTCGGCTCGTCTACCTGCTCAATCTTCTCGACCGCCGCCGTCGTGCCGGAACTGGTTTCCATCTTGTCGCCGATGTGGAGGTCTTGTGTTCTGACCCAGCCTACGTTGTGGATGTAGAAGGGGTGTTCGGCGGTGGTGGTGAGGGTTTCGTTGCCGATGGTGATCCGATACACGTCCGGTGCGATGCGGGTGAAGAGCTCCTCGACTTCTTTGTAGTCAAGGTCGCCTGTCACGTCGTTTTTCGAGAGCACTTTGTCGCCGACTTGGATGTCTTCGATGTTTTTCGGACCTTCGTCGGTAGCGACTTTCGTACCCGCCCCGAAGCAGCGGCCGCAGGAAAGGGCTCGTGAGACGTCGGTGAGGTCGTCGGTGTACCTGCTCGTGTCGAGGGCGACGTCGGCGACTTTTCCGGCTGTTTTTAAGCCTGTTCGCAAGGCTCCTGAGTTGAGGCTAAAGGCGGAGACTCCCGCTGTGACTCGGTCGAAGGTGGAGAGTTTTTCTCCGGTGATCAGGTCGATGCCGAGGGTCGCTTCCAGTCCGGATTTGATGTTGCCGACGACCGGGATGAAGTCCACGCCTGTCGAGAACAGTTGCGGGATGATCTTTTGGATCTCATCCGGGGTGAATCCTGCTGCTGCCAGCAGGTCGGCGGCGCGTTTCGCGACGTCCATCCAGGCGGGCGGGAGCGGGGTCGGGTCGGGGTCGACCGGGTCTGGGTTGGGCGGGGTGTAACCGCCGCCTCCACCACCACCGCCACCTCCACGTGGCTCCCAGTTGTCGGGGTCGGGATCGTAGCCGCAGTGCAGGACGCCGTCGTCATCTTCGTAGCACGGGGCGTGGCCGGATGGGTCGGTGATGTTGACCGGGTTGTTCAGGGCATAGGCGTAGCGGTTCAGCGTCTGCGGCAGGTCTTGCAGGCCCGCCCACGTGTCTTTAGTGGTGAAACGGGCTTCTGCCGGACTGTACCAGCGGGCGCTGTAGTCCATGAGGCTCGCTTTGATGTCGTAGCTCTTGCCGGTCAGACCGACGTTGTTGTACGGGGTCCACAGTTGGGTAAACACACCGCCGAATGCGTCGTAGCGGTACTTCAGCACTTCGCTGCCCAGATGGTCGGTCAGGTCGTTGACGTTGCCCATCGCGTCATAGTGGTAGAAGAGCTGATGACCACGGTCTCTCAGGTTGCCGAGGTAGCCTTGGTCTTTGCGGCCGTGGAAGCCGAACATTTTGCGGGAGACGATCTGGTCGTCTGCGCCCCATTCGTTTTAAGTAAAAGAAACCCCTCTTCATAAAAAAAGGATGGTTGATAAAACAACCATCCGAACAGCATTAATACTCTAACAACCTTTCTACTCCAACATTATTCTTTAACAAATCATTCAATGTTGGTGCAAGGTATTCCGCTTCATCAATGTCCAAGTTTCCGAACCCAGTGACATAAAGCCCAAATCCTGATTTACCACTCAGGTAAAATAACCCTCTGCCGCCTTCATCATCTCCAATAGCAAGTGAGTGTGGCATATACATGTGAACATTGTGCGCTTCATTTAGTTCAATGCATCTAGATGGACCCCATATGCGAAGATACATACTGCTATCCACATTTATTTCAAGATCAGTTGCTTGCTTTACAATCTCCGCGTACTCACTTGGCACGTCAATTGGTGAAATTGCACGGAGTTGGTTCAATTCCTCCTCTGTTGCTCCCAACTGTTTTGATTCTACTACAAACCTGCTGCTTAAATCATTGTATATGTCCATTAGAAATCTACCCTCCCATATGGGACATTGAGCTTATCTAGCATTCTATACTGTTGATCTAGAACCCCCTGAATAGTTTGCCGAGAAAAACCTGCCCGAGAAAAATCTTCAACAATATAGTGTAATTCGTCTTGCAAAGTCGTACTCCACTTCCCATTTCCTACAGCAACCCGAGCACTCCTCCTTGCATTTTGTGCGTTACTAATTGAGGTGTGTGGGAGTCCTTTTCCAGTCTCGATAGTTACTGTCGGCGCAAGTTTTGGATCATAACCATATTGTTTAAGATTATTACTTGCCCATTCTTGTTGTAATCCATGGTGTGATTGCAGTAGACCACCATTTGGTCCAGTTCCTTTTGGTCTCGGCATTGAATCTTTATGTTTACTGTTATAAAGTACATAATTCGTCTCAATCCCACAATCCGAACTCGAATTGTGCGTCCACACCTGCAACTCCGACACGAAGTACGTGTGGTAGTCCGCGACGCTGAAGTTGTACACCTTCGTTGGCTCGTCTACCCGCTGGATCTTCTCCACCGCCGCCGTCGTGCCGGAACTGGTCTCCATCTCGTCGCCGATGTGGAGGTCTTGTGTTCGGACCCAGCCTACGTGGTGGATGTAGAAGGGGTGTTCGGCGGTGGTGGTGAGGGTTTCGTTGCCGATGGTGATCCGATACACGTCCGGTGCGATGCGGGTGAAGAGCTCCTCGACTTCTTTGTAGTCAAGGTCGCCTGTCACGTCGTTTTTCGAGAGCACTTTGTCGCCGACTTGGATGTCTTCGATGTTTTTCGGACCTTCGTCGGTGGCGACTTTCGTACCGGTTCCGAAGCAGCGGCCGCACGAGAGGGCTCGTGAGACGTCGGTGAGGTCGTCGGTGTGCCTGCTCGTGTCGAGGGCGACGTCGGCGACTTTTCCGGCTGTTTTTAAGCCTGCCCTCAGTGCCCCTGAGTTGAGGCTGAAGGCGGAGATTCCCGCTGTGACTCGGTCGAAGGTGGAGAGTTTCTCCCCGGTGATCAGGTCGATGCCGAGGGTCGCTTCCAGCCCGGATTTGATGTTGCCGACGACCGGGATGAAGTCCACGCCTGTCGAGAACAGTTGCGGGATGATCTTCTGGATCTCCTCCGGGGTGAATCCTGCTGCTGCCAGCAGGTCGGCGGCGCGTTTCGCGACGTCCATCCAGGCGGGCGGGAGCGGGGTCGGGTCAGGGTCGACCGGGTCTGGGTTGGGCGGGGTGTAACCGCCGCCTCCACCACCACCGCCTCCGCGGGGTTCCCAGTTGTCGGGATCAGGATCGTAGCCGCAGTGCAGGACGCCGTCGTCATCTTCGTAGCACGGGGCGTGGCCGGACGGGTCGGTGATGTTGACCGGGTTGTTCAGGGCGTAGGCGTAGCGGTTCAACGTCTGCGGCAGATCTTGCAGGCCGGCCCACGTGTCTTTGGTGGTGAAACGGGCTTCTGCCGGGCTGTACCAGCGGGCACTGTAGTCCATGAGGCTGGCTTTGATGTCGTAGCTCTTGCCGGTCAGACCGACGTTGTTGTACGGGGTCCACAGTTGGGTAAACACGCCGCCGAATGCGTCGTAGCGGTACTTCAGCACGTCGCTGCCCAGATGGTCGGTCAGGTCGTTGACGTTGCCCATCGCGTCGTAGTGGTAGAAGAGCTGGTGACCACGGTCGCGCAGGTTGCCGAGGTAGCCTTGGTCTTTGCGGCCGTGGAAGCCGAACATTTTGCGGGAGACGATCTGGTCGTCAGCGCCCATGTAATATTGGGCGAGCGGATCGCCCGCTCCGGTGTATTCGTTGAGCAAGGTCGCGCCGTCGTAGAGGTAGCGGGTCTGCTCTTTTTTCAGGTGGTATTGCTTGATGGCTTCTTCGTGGCCGGTCGGGGTGC
>NZ_JAPMLT010000007.1 GCF_026410385.1 Tumebacillus lacus | reverse complement strand
TCGTCCCGCCGCCCGTACCCGGCGTCGTCGTCCCGGCGCCCGTACCCGGCGTCGTCGTCCCGCCGCCCGTACCCGGCGTCGTCGTCCCGCCGCCCGTACCCGGCGTCGTCGTGCCGCCACCCGTACCCGGCGTCGTGCCTGTCCCGGTGCCCGGCGTCTTCGTGCCGCCCGTTCCCGTGCCCGGTGTCGGCTCCTTCGTCTCCGGAACGGTCGGGGTCGGCGTATCCGGTTCGATCTTCGGGTTGTCCGGCACTACCGGCTCCGGCTGATAATACTCAGACGGCTGGTTGTTCGGAGTTTTGTCCAACTTCGACGGGTCGAGCCCCAAAAACTCATAGACCTTCACTTGCGTCTCATAGATGTTCGGAATCAACACCGACTGCCCGCCGCCAGCAGTGCCTTCGCGCAACGTCTCCATCGGCGGCACCTGCATCGACTCCAACGCAGAACTGTCCACCTCTCGAGCGAGCATCCCAAGCTTGACCATGTCCGACTTGGAAATGTTTGTCTCGACCGCCCGTACCCGGCGTCGTCGTGCCGCCGCCCGTACCCGGCGTCGTCGTGCCGCCACCCGTACCCGGCGTCGTGCCTGTCCCGGTGCCCGGCGTCTTCGTGCCGCCCGTTCCCGTGCCCGGTGTCGGCTCCTTCGTCTCCGGAACGGTCGGGGTCGGCGTATCCGGTTCGATCTTCGGGTTGTCCGGCACTACCGGCTCCGGCTGATAATACTCAGACGGCTGGTTGTTCGGAGTTTTGTCCAACTTCGACGGGTCGAGCCCCAAAAACTCATAGACCTTCACTTGCGTCTCATAGATGTTCGGAATCAACACCGACTGCCCGCCGCCAGCAGTGCCTTCGCGCAACGTCTCCATCGGCGGCACCTGCATCGACTCCAACGCAGAACTGTCCACCTCTCGAGCGAGCATCCCAAGCTTGACCATGTCCGACTTGGAAATGTTTGTCTCGATATACGGCCCAATCGCTTCAAGGAGCTTTGGCACCTTCAAAAGCGTCGCCGGCGAGCTGATCTCGTTGGCCACCGCCTCCAAGAACTTTCGCTGGCGTTCCGTGCGGGCAAAGTCTGCCATCGCATCATAACGGAAGCGCACATACATCAGCGCATGCTGCCCGTCCAGACGTTGCAACCCCTGTTTGAGGTTGATGTCGTACACCCCGTCATCGTTGTAGTGCAGCGGCTTCTCCACATCGATCTCCACTCCGCCGAGCGCATCGACGATGCCGATAAAGCCTTGGAAGTCGGTCTTCACATAATAATGGATCGGGATCTGCAAAAATTCTTTCAATGTCTTGATCGCAAGGTCCGGTCCGCCGAGTGCAAACGCAGCGTTGATCTTTTCCTTGCCGTAGCCTTCGGGGATCTGCACCCACGTATCACGCATCACCGACATCACCTTGGCCTTCTTCGTGACCGGGTCGATGCTGGCGATCAAAATACTGTCGGAGCGCGGGTTTTTATCATTGTCCCGGTTGTCCACACCGAACAGCACGATATTGACCGGGTCGGTGCCCGACCATTTCTCCACTTCCTTCACCTCGCGTTGATCCGGATTTTTCGGCACCTGGATCTGGTTCAGGAAGTTGTTGATGTAGTACGCATATACCAAACCGATCACCAGCAGCAACACCAAAAAGATGCCGAGGCCCCAGCGAAATTTGCGCGACTGCCAAAACTTTTTCTTCTGGCCGGAACCGGGTCGCGTCCGGTCTCTTCTGCTCTGCATCTCGATCATGCCCTTCTATATCGTGTCTTTGCTCCCTATCATCTGCGAAAAGTACAGAAAGTTCGACAAGATTATACCATATTCCTGACATTTCAACTGTTACAAAACTCGTACAAAAAAGCGTTTTTCCGCAGGAGCACCGTAGAAAGTATCTCTACTACTCTAGCGGAAAAACGCTCGCCTTGTCCATCCGATCAATCGACGATCTCCACCAGCGTGCCGACTTTCACCCGGTCGTACAGCCACGACACATCGCCGTTGGTCATCCGCACACATCCGGCCGACACATGGTTGCCGATGGAGTCCGGACGGTTCGTCCCGTGGATGCCATATTTTGATCCGTCCGTACCCGGCACCTCGATTCCGATCCAGCGCACGCCCAGCGGATTGTCCGGGTCGCCGCCGGGGATGTTTTTCTTGAGGTACCACGGATTTTTCACCATCATCACCACTTCAAACACGCCGTTTGGCGTATCGGCCGGGTTGGCACCGGTCGCCACTTTGAACGTGCGGATCGGCTGTTTGTAATAGTAATACGTCAACTTGTTCTCCGATTTGTCGATCAAGATATAGGAATCGCTCATAGGCTGGTGAATCTGCGCGTGATGCATCGGCGCAAACAGCGCAGCCAACAAAAACAGACCGGCCAAGAAACCACTGTACAGTCGCATCAGAGACACCTCCTGTACGCTGTAGTTTCCCGGCCGGTCTGACGTTTTATCCGTTATTTTTTCACGCCGGCCGCCTGCTTGAGCGCCGTGACGCGCAACGCGCCGAGCTTATGGTCGGTCTCTTGCCATTCCTGCAAGGGATCGGAATCGGCGACGATGCCTGCCCCGGCCTGCAGGTAGCACGTGTCGCCTTTTTGGACGATGGTGCGGATCACGATCGCCGTGTTCATATTGCCCAGGAAATCAATAAACCCGAGCACGCCGCCGTACGGACCGCGGTCAAAGTCCTCCAACTCATCGATGATCTCCATCGCCCGCACTTTCGGCGTACCGGTCAGCGTGCCGGCCGGGAAGGTGGAGAGGAAGATGTCGAACAGCGAGCGGTTGGTCTCCACGCGCCCTTCCACCGTCGAGACCATGTGATAGACATGTGAGTACTCCTCGATGATCATGAAGTCTTTCACATAGATCGAGCCGGGCACCGACACGCGGCCCAGATCGTTGCGGCACAGGTCGATCAGCATCAGATGCTCCGCCCGCTCTTTCTCGTCGTTGCGCAACCGCTCGATCAGTTGGATGTTCTCCTCCGGGCGCGTGCCTTTCCCTTTCGACGTTCCGGCGATGGGTCGCATCTGCACCACACCCTGTTCGAGGCGGATCTGCATCTCCGGCGACGTGCCGAAGATCTTGTAATCCCCGTAGTCCACGTAGTACATGTAAGGCGACGGGTTCAGTTTTTTGAGGTTGCAGTACATCTGCATCGAGTCGACCTTCCCGACGATCCGGTTGCGCTTGGAGATAACGACTTGGAACACATCGCCTTCACGAATGTACTCTTTTGCCCGGTCGACCCGCCGGAGAAACTCGGCTTCCTGCACGTCTTCTTCCACATGCAGAAGGCCGGCGTCATATCCTTCAAACTCCGGCTCCTCATATAGGCGAATAAACGCCTCGATCTCCTCAAAACTCGGAGTCGGCACTCCTTCGATCTCGTTGATGATCACATGGATCATCTCCTGTTCAAAGTGCAGCACTACCTGATGCACCTGCAGACGGATGTCGTCTGTCGCCAGATCGTCGGCTGTCGTTTTCGGGATCTGCTCAAAATACCGGATCGAGTCGTACGAGAAATGGCCGACAAATCCGAACGAATATTTGGCCATCGTCTGCCGGTCGAGCAGGTCAAAGCTGTCGATCACACCGTCGAGCAAGGCCGACACGCTGCCGGTAAACAGGCAAAGATCCGGTTCGATCTCTTCCAGACGCGGTTGCACCCGCGAGGCGAGCGGCCCGGTCAACGCCAGCGAACGCCCTTTGACCTTCACCGTCAACTGCGGGAACAACGCGATGCTCGACGCGCAGTAGCGGCTGTGAATATCCTTGACCGAGTCGAGCAAAAACGCGCTTTCCATGCCATACTCCTTCGTCAGCGCTTGAAACACTTCGAACGATTCGCAGATGCGGCGGTAGGTGCGGTGATGCGTGCGAACCGGGATCTTGCCCGGGGACGGATACGCGCTCATGCCGGCACCCCCGTCTTGCCATTGACAAAGTTGGCCAGTATCGTCAGGCCGCCCTCGGTGAGGATCGACTCCGGATGAAACTGCACGCCGACCACATCCAGCTCTTTGTGGCGCATCGCCATGATCTCGCCGTCCTCGCTCTTGGCCGTCACCTCAAAACAATCGGGCAGCGACTTTGGCTCGACGATCAGCGAGTGATAGCGCGTGGCCGTGAACGGGCTCGGCACCCCTTCAAACAGGCCGTTGCCGTCATGCTGCAACTTTGACGTTTTGCCGTGCATCATCTTCTCCGCCTTGACGACCTGGCCGCCAAACACTTGGCCGATCGCCTGATGTCCCAGACACACGCCCAGCACGGGGATGCGTCCGGCAAAATGGCGGATCGCCTCCATCGAGATCCCCGCTTCGTTCGGGGTGCACGGGCCGGGTGAGATCAGCAGATGCGTCGGGCGCAGCTCTTCCAGCTCTTCTATGGTGATCTTGTCATTGCGCGTCACATGCACAGAAGCATCCAGTTCGCGCAAGTATTGCACGATGTTGTAAGTAAACGAATCATAATTATCAATCACGACGATCATGGGACCCACACCTCTTCTCCGCTTATTTGAGCCGAAGACACGCGAAAAAACCAGCGTCCGCAAAAGGCGTACCTGGTCAGGGGTGTGTCCCTCTATGTGGACAGACGACACCCTTTTCTCCTCGGCTCCTCTCGGCTCATCTCAGATCTTGCTCTCAGGGTCTTGCTCTCAACTCTGCTCTCAGGGGTCTGTCGTTTCTTCACTCAACACTTCAACTCAACTTATGTTCCATCTTACCAAATATCATACAAAGGATTCCCCCGCCCTGTCAAGGTCGGCACGCAGCCAAAGAAAAAACCCGGCCGCAACCGGGTTTTGCCTCCTCATTCACTAGGGCGCCAGGAACTCGACGACCGTACGGATCACTTCTTGTTCCCATTCGTGCTTGTTAAACGTGTGATCGGCGCCTTCCACCGCATGCAGGGTCGCGCGGCCGCCGTAGACCATGCTCTGATACATCTTCGACATGTCAAACGGCACCATCAGATCTTTCGTGCCGTGGACGAGCAACACATCGCCTTTGAATGCTTTGGCGTCCTCAAACACGTTGAGCAGCTTGATATCCTCGCCGAACGCCCGGCCGATCAGATAGCCGCCGTGGTCGACGTAGACCAGATCCGGGATCGCCAGAGACGCCTCGACCATGTCTTTGACCAGTTCGTACATGTTGCCCGCCGCGCAGAGCAAAGCCAGTTTGTAGACTTGATCGTGGCGCAGGCCGCCGACGACGCTCGCCACCAAGCCGCCGAGCGAGATGCCGAGCAGCGAGATGCGCTCCGGGTCGATGCGCGGATCTTGGCGCACCGAGTCGAGGATCGCTTGCGCTTCCTCGATCTCGCGGGAGACGGTCATGTCCCGGTGGTCGCCGTCGCTCTCCCCGTTGCCGAGAAAATCATAGCGGAACGCCGCGACGCCTTGTTTCGCCAGCTCCCGGCTCAGCTTGACAAACATCCCATGCATCGACGAGATGTTGCCGGTGAAGCCGTGGAACAAGATCACAGCCGGCAGCCGCTCGCCTTCGCGGTGCGTGGGCACGTGCTCCATGCCGCGCAGCGTCATGCCGTCATGTTGCAATTCAATCGCTTTTTGCATCTGACACCCTCCCTGCTTTCTGTCATGATACAAAAATTTTCCGCGAAACGCCAGTTCTCAGCACCGCCCACTGACCGATCCGTTCAAATTTATGTTTCGATCCGACGCGTGTAGAAATTGTCCAGACCGCCGCGCAGCATCTTTTCGATCTCCTCCGCCGGACGCGGCGGCGAGAACAGATACCCTTGCATCTGGTCGCAGCCTTGTCCATAAAGGAATTCGAGCTGCTCCTCGTTTTCCACGCCCTCGGCGATCACCTTCATCTCCAGCGTGTGCGCCATCGCGATGATCGTCGTGACGATGGTGGCATCGCCTTCGTTGGACGTGATGTCACCGACGAAGGAGCGATCGATCTTCAGCGTGTCGATGGGGAAGCGCTTGAGATAGTTCAGCGAGGAGTAGCCGGTGCCAAAGTCGTCAATCGACAGTTTGACCCCGAGATGTTTCAACTCATAGAGTTTGGAGACAGCCCGGTCGGCGTGCGTCATCGCCAGCGACTCGGTGACCTCCAACTCCAGATATTGCGGATCAAGGCCCGTCTCTTGCAGCACCTCGGCGATCTGTTCGACGAAGTTTTGCTTTTGGAACTGACGCGCCGACAGATTGACCGCGACGCAGACCGGCGGCAGTCCCGCCTCCTGCCATTCGATCAATTGACGGCAGGCTCTGCGCAGCACCCAGTCACCGATCGGCTCGATCAGCCCGGTGTTTTCCGCAATCGGGATGAACAGTGCCGGCGAGATCATGCCGTGCTCCGGGTGGTTCCAGCGGATCAACGCTTCCATGCCGATCATCTTGCCGGTGTAGACGTTGACTTGCGGCTGGTAGTACAACACAAACTCCTCCAACTCCAAAGCTTGGTGCAGGCTTTGCTCCAACTGGAGCTGTTCGAGAATCGTCGCGTTCATCGTCCGCGAGTAGAGCTGGAAGTTGTTGCGTCCGCTCTCTTTGGCGTGATACATCGCCGCATCGGCGTTTTTCAGCAAGGTCGTGTCGTCCTCGCCGTCTCGCGGATAGACGGCGATGCCGATGCTCGTCGACAGCCGGAACTCATGGTTGTCAAAGCGCAACGGGATCTCAAATCCGTCGAGGATCGAGCGGGCCACGACCACGCAGTCGCTGTCCCCTTCCACCTTCGGCAGCAAGATCGTAAACTCATCGCCGCCCATCCGGGCGAGGATCGCGTGTTCCGGCAACACCCCGGACAGCCGCTTGGCCACATTTTGCAAGAGCAGATCGCCCGTCGTGTGACCGAGCGAGTCGTTGACAAACTTAAATCGATCGAGGTCGAGGAACATCACGGCCATCATCTCGCCGCGCAGTTCCGCCTCCGCCATCGCCGCCTGCAGCCGCCGCTTGAACAGACGGCGGTTCGGCAGGTTGGTCAGGTCGTCGTAAAAGGCCATCTGCGTGATCGCATCTTGCGCCTTGGAGTTGACCTCTTCGATCAGCAGGTTCAACTTGGCCGCCATCGCGCTGATCTGCCGGGCCAGCCAGCCCAGCTCGTTATTTTCCCGCACATCGAGATCGGTCGAGAAGTCCCCTTCCGCGATCCGGGCCAGGTACGCTTCGATCTGTTGCAAAGGTTGCAGTCGGCGGATCGCGATCACCCGCACCGTCAAGATGATGATTACAAAACAGCAGAAAAACGCTACAGCGAGCAACGCCACCAAGCGCCGCTCCATCGTCGCGTGCCGCGTGTAGTTGGCCGTCAGAGCCATCACCCGCTGGTCATCCATCGGCAGGTAGTATTTTGCCTTCTGCAGGCCGTCCTCCACAAACGTGACATGGCGCTCGTCACCGTCTAGCATCGTCTTCTCCAGCATCTCGCGGTCTTCCGGCACGAGATGTTCATGACGGCCGAACAGCACCGGCGTATCGACATCCGGCTCGACGATCACGTTGGCCTCGCCTTTCATCCAGGCGGGCACGTTGATCACGGCGATCTCTTCAATGGTCGGATTCTCGCTGACCAGTTTCTCGATCATCTGCGAAGGCCCAAACTCACGGGTGAGCTGATAGAGTTCCTGATCGAGCACGTACGGATTGATCATGTAGGAAGTCGTGCCGTCGTAATAGTAAGCGTATTTTAAATATTTGTCGTCCCACTCCGACTTGGAGATCGGTCCGACCCAGAAATGCCGTTCGCTGTAGCCTTTGCCGACATCGACCGTCAGACCGCTCATCAACTGCTGAAACGCCGTGTGCCAATACCCCCAGCCCTTGGTGCTCAGCCCCAATTCCATCGAGTCGGTCGATTGGGTGATCACGATATCGTCACCCTTGCGCTCGAACAGGGAGATGTCAAACAGGTGAAACTCTTCCTTCAACTGCTCCAGTTCTTCCCGGCTGACCTCGTCCGCCGTCTTTTTATCGGCCAACGCCTTCGCGATCGCCGCCGACACGGTGGAGAGCCTGCGCTCGACCAGCCGCTCCACCGTCTGAGCTGCGCGCTGGTTGGAATCCATCGCGCTGGCGATCACCTCTTTGCTCGCATGCACTTCGCTGGCGAGATAGTTTTCCACCTCCGCCTTGGTGAACCAAATGGTCACCAGTGCTGTCACGATGCCGATCACAGCCATGACAAAGCCCACGCGAACGAGAATCTGCGTCGTGACCAGATTCCGCTTCATAGATGGTTTCCTCCCTGCTATAAATCCAGAACGAAAACTGCAATTAGGCGTATTGTACCAGATATAAATATATCTCTACAAGTTCAAAAAGATTTTCACACAAGGAATTTGACTTCTGATGTCGAAAAAGTGGCAGACAGTCTTGGCATGAAATGGCTAATGAAGAAGATGGAGGAATCAAATGAAACGTAAAACGTTCCCGCTGTTGTTGGCGGCGGCCCTGCTGGCCGTCCCCGTTCTGCCGCTCGCGACCCCCGATACGGCTCTGGCAGCCGCCACGAGGCTGGCGACGCCGACGAACGTGATGATAAAAGGCGACCGCATGGTCACCTGGACCCAAAGCCCGAACGCATCCGGCTATATGATCCAAGTCTTCGATGCGGTGACCAACAAAGTGATCGGTGACGTGCGCACCTCATTCGATGCGTCTTCCGCGTCGATCGACAGCGTGTTGGCCAACAAAAACGGCACCTACTATGTCAAGGTGACGGCAACCAGCGCCAACACCGCCATCCACATCAACTCGCTCGCGTCGGCAAAGTCAAACGTGCTGACGATCTCCTATTCGGTCACCCTGAACGCACCGGCAGCGCCTGTGCTCGCCACCGACGGCACGGTCACCTGGAAAAACGTTCCGAACGAAGGCTATACGCTCCACGTCTACCACTCGCCGAGCCAGACGCTGGTCACCTCCTACGACCTCGCCAAAGACTCGACGACCTATGACGTCAAACGGTTGATCCCGGCAGCAGGCAGCTACTATGTGCGACTGATCGCCCGCGGCGACGGTCAAACGATCCGCGATTCGGCCGAGTCGGCATCCTCTTCGATCCGTTCGCTCAAACTGGCCTCCCTTGCCGCTCCGTCCACCGTCACCCTCGACTCCGGTCGCACCGCGACGTGGAGCGCGGTGACCGCCAATCAAGGCTACCGCATCGGTGTCTACCGCGCCGAGTCGGGCGCCATCGTCGGTTTTGTGCAGGCGGAAAAAGATCAGACGACCGCCGACCTCAGCAAGCTGATCACCCGCAGCGGCCGGTATTTCATCAAGGTGCAGACCCTCGGGCTGAACAACGCCCACTCGCTCGACTCGCTGCCCTCCCCGACGGAGCAGTTCTGGCTGGAAGCCAACCTGTACGCGGCGGCAGATGACGAGATCTCGGCCACGACCGAGTCGATGGACGGCATCACCATCACCAACGTTCAACTGGACGAAACGGCGGTGCTCGCCGGTGTGACCGCGACCAACGCGTACCGCCTCGTGCTGCCGCTCGACGTGAAGTCCGGCGGCTGGCGCATCAAGATCGGCGGCGAGATCCTCGATAAACTGCTCGCCCGCTCTGCTGCCAACGCGCAGGTGCAGGTGCTCTCCGAGGCCGGCTCGTTTACCCTGCCGCTCTCGGAACTGTCCGGGATGCCTTCCAGCCGTTCTGCTTCTTCGCTCGCCGACACCTATGCGGTGATCGAACTGCGCCCGACCACCGCGCTGGTTCCGACCGGGCAGCAGATGTCTCCCGTCTCCCTGCGCGTCTCGCTCACCGACGAGCAAGACCGTGTGCTCGGCGAGTTGGACCGGACATCCGGCTATCTCGCGCTGACCGTGCCGCTCCCGTCCGGCTCCGGCAACCTCGCGTCGCTGACCGGGTTCCGCCTCGATGCGGCCGGCCGCATGCTTGCGGTACCGGCTCTGTTCCACAGCGGCAATGAAACGTCGACCGCCACGTTCAAGTATCAAGGCAACGGCACGTTCGGCGTCTTGAAAAAAGAGTCTTCCTTCCCCGATGTGGAGGAAAGCCATTACGCGAAACAGTCCATCGAGTCCTTGACCACACGCCTGGTGATCAACGGATTTGAAGACGGCACGTTCCGCCCGCACGAGACGGTCACCCGCGCCCAGTTCGCTCAGATGATCGTCAAAGCGCTGGCCGTGCAAGCAAACGGATTCCCGCAGCCGCAGCTCCCGTCGAACGAACCGACGACACCGCCGCCGTCCGAGACGCCTGATCCGACCGCGCCGGATGCGGACACCGAGACGGACAACGGCGCTTCCGATGTCGTGCCGGCCATTCCGCCGGTCGTCCCGGCTGTGCCGCCGACCGCACCGCCCGCTCCGCAGATCGAGACGATGTTTGACGACGTGCCGCAGGACGCTTGGTTCACCGAGGCGGTCGTCGCCGCGTTCCGCTCGCAGTTGATCAACGGTCGCGGCGACGGCGTCTTTGCTCCGAACGATCTGATCACCGAGCAAGAGATGGCGACGATGATCGTCCGCGCCCTGCGCTATGCGGGCTATGACACCTCGATCACCGACAGCGAACAATCCTCGCTGCTCGCCGGACTCCCGCACAGCGCCGAACTCGGCGACTATGCGCTGTCCCCGGCAGCACTCTGCGTCCGAGACCAGATCCTCTTTGGCCCGACGCTGGACCGGTTCGACCCGACGCACAAAGCGGATCGCGGCCAAGCGGCCGACATGCTGTACCGCATGATGCGCGCGCTCGAATTTGCCAACTAACACACCAAAAGCCCTTTCCCGCTCCGGGAAAGGGCTTTTTTTCAGGACGCCCGACCATCGGTTCCCTGACATTTCCGCGCATGAGCGACCTCTCGCATGGTGACGGTAAGAGAGAAGAGTCGAACTCACAAAGGAGAGAGGTCTCATGCGTACCTTCATGCATCGCATCTGTCGGCTGATGCTGAGTCTGGTGTTGCTCACCGCTGTCTTTGCGGATATCAAACCGGCCCTCGCAGCAAACGGCGGCGAACCGGAAGCGGTCACCACCGCCACCTCCCCCGCCCTTCGCATCGGTTCGCGCGGTTGGCAAGTCACGCAGCTCCAGCAAAATCTGCGCGCTCTGGGCTATTTTACGTACTCTCGAAACACCGGCTACTACGGCTGGATCACCGCCGCCGCCGTTAAACGCTTTCAAGCCGCGTATCTTTTGAAAGTGGACGGCATCGCAGGTCCGATCACCAACACGGCGATCAAACATGCGGTGGTCAAGAAAAAGATCATCGCCGATTCGACCAAATACATCGGGGTCAAATACGTCTGGGGTGCGGAGAGCCCAAGCCAAGGCTTCGACTGCTCCGGCTATGTCCACTACATGTTCACCTCGCACGGCGTCTGGAGCGTACCGCGCACGACCGCTTCGCAGCTCTACCGCCGGGGATTTGCCGTCTCGCGCAATAACCTGCGCCCGGGCGACCTCGTCTTTTTCTCGATGGAGTCGCGGGGTGTGATCTCGCACGTCGGCTTCTATATGGGCAATAATAAATTCATCTCCGCCACGATATCCAAAGGGGTCTGGATCTACTCGATGGACAATTCCTACTGGGGCCCGCACTATATGGGTGCGAAACGAGTGTACTAGATCGCGCACCTGCCAAAAAAGACGCCGAAAGGATCAACCTTTCGGCGTCTTTTTCTGCGGGAAAGAGATCGAAAACGTCGTCCCCTGTCCGAGATGGCTTTCGACTTTGATCCGGCCGTGATGCGCTTCGACGATCCACTTGGCGATGGCGAGCCCGAGCCCGTAGCCGCCCTCTTGCCGGTGACGTGCCTTGTCGCCGCGATAAAATCGGTCGAAGATCTGCGGCAGATCGTCCGGGTCAATGCCGTGTCCCGTGTCGGTGACCGACACCTCGATCCCGTGAGCGTGACGGCGGCATGACAGCGTGATTCGGCCGCCCTCCGGCGTGTACTTGATCGCGTTGTCCAGCAAGATCACGAACAACTGCCGCAGCCGCTCTTCATCCGCCACAAGCGTCAGATCCGGCTCGATCTCCGCCGTCAGCCTGATCTCTTTCAACTCGGCCAGCCCTTCAAACTGCTCGGCCGTCTCGGCCAGCAACCGGTCGATCTGCATCTGTTCCATCCGCAGTTCGATCTGGCCCGAGTCGGAGCGGGCGAGCGTCAGCAGGTCGGCGACGAGACCGCTCATCCGGCGGGTTTCTTTCAAGATCATCGAGATCTGCTGGCTCGACTCCAGCACCGTGCGTTCCGGATGGCGCAGCAACAACTCCGTGTGCGTGCGCACCACCGCCAGCGGGGTCCGCAGTTCGTGTGACGCGTCGGCGACGAACTCCTGCTGCTTTTCCCACGCGGCGCGGATCGGCACCAGCGCCCGTCCCGCCAGCACAAACCCGGCCGCCACCGCCAGCCCGGCCCCGAGCAACGAACCGGCGATGATGCCGATCAACAGCCTGGAGAGCACCGCTTGTTCCGCGTCGACGTTGCGAATGATCTGCAGATAGGCAAACGAGGCCTGAGAGAGGGACGGCGGCCTGTTCGGTTTCACCGTCAGCGCACGAAAGCTGTGCCCGGCTACCTCCAGCGTCTGCGGCTCATCGGCCTCCAGCCGCTTTGCAAACGCATCCACAAATTCGTCCGGCACCGCTCCTTCCGGGAGCGAGGCGATCAACGCGCCCCGCTCGTCCCAGATCAACGTCGCCACAGGCGCTTCATCGACCCCGCGTGGCGGTCGCACAACCAGTTTCAGACCGCCGCGGCCGATCTGCACCTGCTGCTGAGCGACCCGTCTGGCCAGGTCTTCGTCGATGCCTTGGTAAAGCCGGTGTTTCGTATAGACAAACAAGGCCGATCCGCCCAGCACAAGGAGGAAAAAGAGGACCGCCGCATTGAAAAGGGCGAGCCGCACCCGCGTCTTCTGGAACATCAGCTTTTCCCCGACAGCATGTAGCCGACGCCCCGCACCGTACGCAACAAGTGATCGCAGCCCGCCGGTGCGAGCTTTTTGCGCAGATAGTGCAGGTAGACGTCGACGACCGAGGAACTTGTGTCCACGTCAAAGCCCCACACCCGGTCAAAGATCTGCTCCCGCGTCAGGATCTGCTCCTTGTTCATCAACAGAAACTCCAGCAACTTGTACTCTTTGGCGGTCAGTTTCAACGGCTGGTCGTCCACATAGCCATCGTGCGATTTGGGGCGCAGTGACAGGCGGTCATAGCTGATGTCGCCTTCCGGATTGAGCGTTCCGTGGCGGCGGAGCACCGCCCGCGCCCGGGCCAACAGTTCCTGCACGGCAAACGGCTTGACCACGTAGTCATCCGCGCCGGCATCGAGCCCTTTGACCCGATCCGCGACGCTGTCACGAGCAGTCAGGAGCAGGATCGGCACCGTCTGCCCCTTTTTGCGCAGCCGTTTGACGATTTCGATGCCGCTCAGACTTGGCAGCATGATGTCGAGCACGAGCAGATCATGGATCCCCTGCTCGGCCAACAGCAGCCCCTCCTCACCGTCCCCGGCTGTGTCCACCTGATACGACTCCTCCTCAAACACCGTCACCACCGCATCGCGCAGCCCGGCGTCGTCCTCCACGATCAACATGCGCACCCTCAGTCCCTCGCCTTCTTCACACACTCTTGTACCGATCATTGTATACAAAAGAGAGGCGGTTGCCCACCCCGCCTCCGATCTCTTGCACACGTTGCGTCTGACTTGTTGCTTACAGCGCTTCGTACGATTGTTGCTGGACTTGCGTTTGTGCAGACGGTAGCTCGGTGGTCGCTGCGCCGTCTTGCGGAGCACCCTTGCGGAATTTGCCGTGATGACCGCCATGCGCGCCGCCTTTGCCAAATGCCGGTCCTTTGCTGGAGATCATCGCTTCGATTTTCTCACGTGTCAGGTGGGTCTTCATCTCCGCCGCTTTCTCAGCGTCGATCTTGCCGTCGGTCACCGCTTGGTCGATGTGTTGGGTCTGGCTGTCCAGCAGGAAGGTAACCAGCGCATCTTTTTCGATGCCTTGATCGGTCGCCACGTCGAGCAGCGTCTTGTCCGCTTGCATCGCCGTGCGGAGTTGCTCCTCGGTGAGCTTCAGGAAATCGAGCAGCTCTTGGCTGTTTTTGCCGATCATCATCTTGCCCGGACCGCCGAAGCCCTTCTCGCCGTCATGCTTCGCCGGAGCCGCTTGCGAGATCCGCTCTTCGATCTGCTCACGGGTCAGCTTGCTCTTGATCTCCGCCGCTTTTTCCGCGTCGATCTTGCCGTCGGTCACCGCTTGATCGATGCTCTTGGTGTGGTTCTCCAGCAGGAAGTCGACCAGCGCATCCTTCGAGATACCCTTCTCCGTCGCGATGTCGAGCAGCGACTTCTGCGCTTCTCTCGCTGTGTGGAGCTCTTCGTGGGTGATCTTCAAGAAGTCGAGCAACGCTTGATGATCGCCTTTCATCAGGAACTTGCCGCCTTTCATCTCGCCGCGATTGTCAAACTTTTCCACTTGATCCTGCGTTTGTGCCGCATCGCTGCTCGGAGCCGCCGGAGTCTCGGTGGCAGCCAATGCCGTACCCGTACCCGCCATCAGAGCTACGATCCCCGCTGCGATCCACATCTTCGTGTTCTTATTCATCATCTTCCATCCATCCCTTCGGTTTTGAGGTTGTGTGTCGGACGACCGTCCTTACACCCTCAGTATGGAAGAGACGGATTAGATTTTTCTTAAAAAAGCGTGGGCAATCTGTGACATCCTGTTCTTCAAGGGCGATTTACCGATTCCGATCCCGCCCGCGACGGCCAAACACCCACAACGCCGCACCGAGCAGCGCGGTCCCCCCGAGCGCGGCCCACAGCGGCGTGAAGAGATCCACATCATCGGCAGGGGCGGTTTCCTTCCGCTCCGTCTGTTCCCCTGTCTTCTCCAGTTCATTTCGAATCAGATCCGTCTGCCCTGACCCGAGATCTTTCAATGCCTGACTCGCAAGCGACAGTTTCTTCGTTTCGTTGCAGATGGATGTGGTCAAGCGCCCGCCATCGTTTTTTGCAAAGACGAGATAAGACTCCCCCTCTCGAAACTCCACCCCGCACGACGCTTCAGACAGGGCGGAAGAGACGACGATCTCTTGCACCGCCGCTCCCTTCCACACCTCCTCCACCTGCAGCGTGATCTTCGCCAGGTCTCCCGTGCCTTTCGACATCCACGGCTTTTTGATCTCCGTCACCGTCCCGCGAAACACCGCATCCGAAACATCCTTCGCCTCCAGCGTTGTAAATCCGACACACGAACAAGCGGCCGCCCGATCCGCCGGGGCGGCGAACACCGTCAACGCCGCGATCAGGATCCACACAGTCAGACTGTGCAACAAATGAATCATGTCAGTCACTCCCCTTCCAAAAAATAGTCGAAAGGGATCGCTCCTCCGTTACACGCACGCCTTGCGAAACATCCCCATCCATTCATCGATCTCAAACGATTGCACCCGTCCCGCTTCCGTCTTCACATCAAAATACGCATGCTCCTTCGCGCCTCCGGACAGCACAAACGCCTCGACCTCCGCCGGTTGGTCCGCATCTTCCGCCGTGCGCAACACCCACGTCGGGAACTTGAACTCCTTGCGGCGTTGCAGCGACCGCTCCTCGATCATCCCCGCCTGTGTCAGCCACGCGCTCCACTCCGACACCTTCGCACAGCGCACATGACTTCTGTCGCGCAGTTGCTCCACCTTGTTCATATAGGCGGCCAGATCGTCATCCTCCGGCGCCACGTTGTCGATCAGGATCATCCGCCCACCCGGTTTCAACACCCGGGCCGCCTCCGCCACAAACCGCTCCGGATGGGGAAAATGGTGCGGTGCGATCCGGCAGGTCACCGCATCGAACACCCCGTCGAGAAACGGCAGCCGTTCCGCATCGGCAACCACATACATCACATTCTCACACCCGGACTCGTCCAGGTGCTTTTTCGCCGCCTCCAGCATCTTGCGCGTCAGATCGGCCGCATACACCGTCCCGACGTTGCCTGCCAACGCCTTCGCCACATGCCCGCCGCCTGTCGCGATATCCAGTACCCTCCAATCCTTTTGCGGCTGCAACCACTCCACGATCTGATCCAGATCGCTCTGCTTCGAATGAATCTCGCTCGCCACGTATTTCTCCGCATTTGCGCCAAACACGTCCTGCACCTTGGCTTTGAGTTGCCGTTCGTTTTGATTTTGGTCGTTCATGTTCAACACCTCCTGTCTCTACGATACTCCAAAATCAGACCACCCGGTCATAGAAAACGAATCGCCCCTTATCGACAGTTTCGATAAGGGGCGATTCGTTCCACCTACAAACTTCATAAAAACAAACTCATAAATACCTCATCCACATACTTCCCCTCCAAATAAAACTGCTCCTTCCTGCGCCCCTCCAACACAAATCCATATCGTTGATACAGTTCAATCGCCCGGTCATTATTCGAAAACACATCCAAGCAAAACTTCCGCACCCCGTACGCCTTGCACCACGCGATGCTGTATTTCATAAATCGCTTGCCGATGCCGAGCCCGCGATGTTTCGGGCCGACCCAGATGCGGTAGTTGACCGTGTGGCGGTTCATCGCCAGCGGACCGCGCTTTAAGATCGCCGCTCCCACCACCTCGCCGTCGACCACCGCCAGTGTGTACATCGAGTTTTCGCGGACACTTTTACGGATCTCCTCTTCCTTTTCCCGCACGCTCGCCAGCGTGTCCTCGTCCTCCTGCAGATAGATCCCTTCGCGCACCACCCGCGCCATCCGTTTCAAGATCGCTCTCGCATCCTCCGGTCTCGCCGGTCGCAACGTCACCGTCCGGCCGTCGCGGGCGACATAGGACTGCTCATATTGAAAATCCGGCTGCGGTTGCAACAATCGCTTACCCATCCGAATCATCTCCTTCTCGTTTCTCAGATGCTGTCAGTATGCCCATTCTCCCGCACCGCCACTTTGCATAAAAAACAGCGGCTCAAGACACGCTGATAGAGGAAATTCCCAAAGGAGAGTGATTGCTGTGCCGTTTGGTGCTCACGAAGCGATGGAAGTCCATGAAATCCTCAATGAAAAGATCTGCATGATCGATCATCTGCAAACGTACTCGGATCAAGCGACCGACCCGACCTTGATCGACCTGATCTCGCGCCACAGAAATCATGCCATCCGCGCCTACAACGAACTGGTCGCCTACACCCACGATATGACGGCTGTCACCCCGATTGAAGTCCAATTTTCCCAAGTCACCTCGCCGGGCGGCATCCAGTACGGTCTGCGCAACCCGGCTCCCCAGTCGCCGATGGATGTCCAACTCGGCCAATTCTACGACGCGCAGATCGCCCGCTCGGTGTTGCTCGCTCACAAAAACTCGGCGAAAAACCACATGGCGGCTTCCTTGGAATGCGCCGATCCGTATGTGCGTCAGATGCTGCTCAACGGCGCGACCGCCTGCAACTACCAAGCGTATGAAGTGTTTGAGTACATGAACGCGCGCGGCCTCTACCAAGTGCCTACGATGAGTGACCACACCGCGAAAACGTTCTTGCACGCCTACCAAACACGCTAGAATTTTCAGTCAAAATATGGCTGACGATCCACTCCTTTTATGCTATCGTTAAGGTACATACCTCGGCAGAAAAGGAGTTCTCGTCATGTCCGCTCAAATACGCGTGTCCCCGGACCGCCTGCACGAAGCGTACGGCCAGCTCAACCGGATCGGCCAAGACTTTTCGCAAGAGCTGATGCAGTTGCACAGCACCGTCCTGCACAACCAAGCAGGCTGGGAAGGCAAAGCGCAGGATGCGTTCGCCAGCATGTGGTTTCGCCGCTGGCAACCGACCGCCCACGACCTCTCCGAAGGCCTCGAAGAGATCGGCGTCCGCGTCGAGCAAGCCGCGCTCAGCTACGAAATGACCGACCGCAACATGTACCGGCGCGGTCGCTAAAAAACCTCCTCGCACCCGAGGAGGTTTTTTGCTTATTCCACGTTGAACACTTCCGACTCCACAAAGCGCACGTCGCGATATTTGAACTGCCCCTGCTCTGCCCCCACCTTCACCCAAAACTGGCCGGTCGGCTCCTCCGTGAAAAACCGCAACTCGCCCGACCGCTCATCGATCTCCACATCCAGCAACACAGCCGACGTCAGTTTCTGCTCGCGCCGTAACTGCTCCCACAATTCGTCTTCCGTGCGCAGTTCCGTCAAGAGCTTTTTTTTCGTGTAGTAGGAGTCATACAGACCGTACAGATCGACTGCCCCCTGCAGGAAGGAAGGCTTCATGATGTGGACCAGCACCACAGTGTGATCCCCGATCCCATACTGACCGACCCACCCGTTATCGTCCGCCTCTTCCAGCTTTTCCTTTTGCATCGCCACATGAAAATAATGATCGCTGACCTCATCGAACGCCATCGCCGTCCCGACCAGTCCCACACCGACGACCGCAGACAGTGCCAGCGCAGGCACCATCTGCCGAAACGGAGCGAGCCGGAACACGAACGAAACCAGACCGGTCAACAAAAGACCGCACATCACCGATACCGCCGGGAACACAAACATCCCGAGGATGATCATCTCCGCCAGCAACATCGGCCCTTGCATCGAAGCCCAATACGTCAACACCATCACAGGCAGCAATACGGCAACGTTCAGCAAGACCGCCTTATTTCGTGACTTTGACATGGTTTTCCGGTTCCTCCCCGTACAGAATGAAATTCAACGAATCGACGATCTCTTCCGGATTGTCATGCAACGCGGAGTGCGTCGAGTCTTTGTAGATCTTGCCCGTCCAGTTGCCAGGTGACGCAAAGTCGCGCAGTCCAAACGCAGAGTCGACCGTCACCACGCCGTCTCCCAACCACCCCGCCCCGGTGCCGGCCGCCGAAAAGACCTCCGTGCCCACGTTGAAATGGCCTCGGTTGTCATAAAGATCGCGGATCGCCTTCGACCCGTAGTTGAGATCTTCATACGCTGGCTGGTAATGATCGACGATCCGCTCGATCCCAAACAAGAGCGGAATCGACGAGATCACCGCATGTCCGGCCGCATCCGCCTTTGACCCGAGGATCGGCGAGCCGAGCGTTACAAACTTCGTCACGTCGCGACCTCCGGTGTCTTCGATATACTTCGTCGTGATCACCCCGCCCATGCTGTGCGTGACGACCATCATATACTCCGTTCCGTACTTCTCTTTCACCTCGTCGGTCATCTTGCCGAACGCCTTGGACTGATTTTTAAACGACATCGCGCCGTCCTCGAACACATACTGGATGACGGGACGATCTCCCGACGTGTTGCTGCCCGCATCGAAACGCACCTTGCCGTCTTCGTACGTATATATGCCCGATGCGCCGCCAAGAGCCGTGACCATGTCTTTAAACGTGCCTTTGCCACCGTTCAGCCCGTGCATAAACACGATCGGCACCCCGACCGTGCCGCCCTGACGTCGGGACTCCTCCATCAGACCGTGCGCCATCTTGACCATCATCTCCGCGCTTTCGCCGTTCGGTCCTTTTGCGTTCGGGTTCTTTTTGTAATAGTCCTTGACCATCTGATTCATCCGGATCACATCGTTCAGATAATCGACCTTCTCCCGCCCCTTGCGGTCGCCGGGACGGACGCGCACCATGACCGGTGCCGTCGTGCCGCCAAGGAACGGCCCGTGGACCGACTCTGCCGCCAGACGCAGCTGTTGCTGCAGCTCTCCGATCTTCGAAGCCATCGCCGCGATCTCCTGAAACTTGCGCTCGCCTTCCGCATCATAGCGGCGTTCGCTGTCATGGAGCCGTGCCTGCAATTGTTCCCGCTCCGAGTGCAACCGCGCCAGCTCCGAATCGCCGTAGTTGTTGACAAGGCCCATATTGGCCCGTCCCCGGCGGGCGATGTCCATGATCCGGTCGTCGATGTGCTCGATCTGCCGCTTGAGGCTCTTCAGATCATCGTTCCAAACGGCCATCATCTGCAGCGTCATCGCCGTCCGCATAAACGCATTCTGCGCCTTCGCCATGTCGCGGACCATGATCTCCGCCTGCGCGAAAAAGGCCTGCGCCCCCGCGCCTGCCCAACCGTCCTTGCCGCTGGCGACCCCTTCGCGCACCGCCTTCACCTGCGTCGCCTGTCTGCGAATCAACTCCGCCGTCTGCGTGTACTGCGCGGCCATCCGCCGCAACGAGCTGCTGCTCGCCTTCCATGCCATCCAAACCCGCCCCCGGTCCCCTGTATTTTAAATCTCAAGATTCCGACAAATTATTTTTTATTAAAAAGTATAGCAGAGAACTACTGCAAAGCCAAGGGCAAAACATTTACATCCTACAGAAAAGCTGACAGATTCCAATCACCTGTCAGCTCTCATCTACTCGAAACGCGATACCCAGCGCAGCAAAATATTTCGCCGCACACCGCGCCTTCAGACCGCCACGGCGAGCCAGCACGCAAGGATCTTCCCCGCCGATCACCCCGTACTCCGGCGTGTAGTCGCCGATGATCTTCGGCAGTCTGATCCGATAGGCGGCCGGAAATTGGAACAAGGTCTGCCCCGACCCGCTCCGGCTCTCGACCCACTCCCGCTCGGCCGCCGAGTCGACCGTCACTTTGTCATACAGCCCCCGGCCGTCCGTCACCGCCCAGTCTTTCTGCGGCAGACGCCGCTCTTTGGGAAAGAACACCTCGATCTCCTCAGCCATCCGCTCCGGCCGCACATCAAAGCGCATCGAGTCTGCGATCTGCCTTTGTAGCACCGCTCGTATCTCACGCAAGAAAACGGCACACCACCCTTCCGGATCGGCAAACAACTTCTCCTTCTGCTCCGGCCGCACCCCTTGCCAGATCGCCAGCACCGTCCGCCGCGTCAGGTCGGTCTCTGCTGCCACCCGCTCCATCAGATCAAAGACCGGGTACTGCGGCAACTCGATCCCCGTCACCGCGCTCCGTTGCACAGGCGCCCCCGTTCCCCCCACTCTCCCTTGCGTCCAGACCATCGCCGCCTCGGGAAAGACAGCCGCATCCAGCCGCCCTACACTCTCCTCCACCAACGCGTCCGTGTCGATCTCATACGCGCATTCCACCCGTCGGTTCAGCCGCTCCCAAAACGCGCGAAACTCAGCCGATGCAAACACCTGCTCCTCACGCACGGCCACCGCCTCACCGGGCTTGCGCGGCTTGGCAGGCGGGCGGTATCCGTCGTCGGCGTACTCCTGCTGGAGTTGTTGCACATAGCGCTCGTAGCTTTCATTCGCCACGACGGTCAGCACATTCACGCCCGGGTCGCTCACCCGCACGCCGCGCTGATCCACAGCCAAGCGCAGCCCGCGCCCGATCTCTTGCCGTTTGCGCAGGAGCGAGCGCGTCTCGTTCAGTGTGCAGATCTGGAACACGTTTGGATTGTCCCACCCTTCCTTGAGCGCCGAATGGGCGAATAAAAACGCCACCGGCTCCGCAAACGACAGCAGCCGCTCCTTGTCTTTCATGATCAACGCGAACGCAGCCTGCTCCGCTTCCCGCTCCTGAGCTCGCCCCTGCGTATCGACCGCCTCGTCCTGCTTGCGGGCAAAGTACCCTTCCCGCACCTCGGCGGCGTTCATTGACGCAAAATGCGGGTCGCTCCCCTTCATTCGGTCAAAACACTCGTCGAACAGCCGCTTGATCATCCCGTCCTCCGCCGTAAAATGGCGCACGCGGTCGATGAAAAACAGCGACAACACCTTTACCCCGAGCGGCCGCAGTTCCGCCTGCCGCCGCAGATGCACCTCGATTGTCTTTTCGATCTGTGCCCGAAACACAGCCTCCCGCGACCCGGCCGCCTCGTCGCCGGACGAGACGACCGCGCCATTTTCAAACTCCACGCAGTCCCTGCCTTCCTCGCGCCCGAGCCGGATGTCGGCGACCACATAGCCGCAATACTCCTCCCGTTTCGTCAGTTCGTGCAGGTCCGAGCCTTGCCTCAGCGTGATCTCCGCTTCCTCCGTCAGACCGGCTCTCATTCTGACTGCAAGCACCTTTGCCGTGAACGGGTGTCTCGTCACCGACAACAGCCGCAAAGAGGGCGCATTCCCCTGCCCCAGTTCGGCCAGCCCGACCACTTCGATGCCTTTGACAAGGCCCTGCGTGTAGGCGTCGACCGGGGTCAGACGATACACCAGATTCGGCGTCCGCTTGTGCGTCGCCGAGTAGCGCAGCACAGCCAGCGGATGCAGGGTGCGGACGGCGGCGAGGGCTTGTTCTGTGTTCATATTTTGCGGCTCATCAAGGATCACGACGGGACGCGTCTCCTGCACGTATTGAAACGGCCGCTTTTCGCCGCGCAGTTTCTCCGTGACTTTGTAGAAATTGTTGCTCGCTTTGTTCAGCGAGTCCCGCGTCATCAACAGCAGGTGCAATCCCTGATCAGCAGCAAACCCCCGGATTCGTCCAGGCTGCGATCCGTCATACTCGACAAGAGTGATCGGTTCATTGCCGTACAACGCCGCAAAATGCGACCTCGTCACCTCGACCGTCTTTATTACCCCTTGATAGATCGCTACGCTCGGCACGACGAGGACATATTTGCTCCACCCGTACCGCTTGTGCAGTTCCAGCAGGGTGCGCAGATACACATACGTCTTCCCGGTGCCCGTCTCCATCTCCACCGTCACATGCGGGGCGCGCACCGTCTCGTCCCCGACCAGCACCGGCCCTTCGTCCACGTCGAGCTCCGCCGTCACGGGCAGGCCGTTTCGTTCCTGTACCCTATGCACGAGAGAGAGCAACCGTGCCTCCCCGTGCGCGGGATAGCCTTCAAACACTTCTACGACGCTCTCCACCGCCTGCACCTGATGGGCCTGATGCGGATCAAACTGAAACGTCACCACAGCCTGTTCCCCCCTTTACATCGTCTGTACGGTCACTCGTTCAGACAGCATCATTTTGTCCCGGTCGCTCAACGCACCGTCCAAACAGATCCATACCACCGGCGTTCCTGCATCCCGCTCGGTCAGGCCTCGCACGGTCTCCACCTGCACCTGCGCATCCAGACACACCCACAGCCGCACCGGCACCGTCTCGTGCGAGACTTCCCACACCGCATTGGTCGCATACTCCTCCCGTACCGCGACCTGGCTGTCGAGCGGAAACCCCTGCCCGATCAAGATCTCAACCAACAAGTCCTCCGCCCGCCACCCCTTCCACAACGTATCCTCTGCCTGCACGACCTCTGCCTGCATATTCTTTGCTCTCCCTTCTTCCAACTGCGACACGTGCCGTGCCAGCAGCACTTCCAGCTCCGCGATGTCGCTCCCTTCATACGCCTGCCAGGTCCGCACTCGAGGCGGCACCGCTTGGTACACGCGATACCCGAGGTCCTGCTCCGCCGTCGCTCCTGCTTCCCGCACCTGCCGGGCAGAGCGGCGCAGTCGCTCCTTCGTCAGCTCGGAGATCGTTGCCAACGCCCCCTCCATCGGCTCCGGCATCTGCACCAGCACAAACCGCCGCCGTCCGCCGTCCTGCCGGTTCAACTCATACACCGCATGCCCCGTCGTCCCCGACCCGGCAAAAAAGTCGAGCACCAGCGCCTGATCATCCTCGATCAACTCCAGACACCGCTTCACCAGTTCCACCGGCTTTTTCCCGTTCGGAAACGACAACTCGCCCTCCTTCCCCACATTGTTGTACTTCAAGTCATCCCACAGCGTCCCCAACCGCTCCGTTTTGACCAGCACCCCGTCCTGCTCCGACGCCACATCCCCGAGCCAGATCACCCGTCTCACCGTGCGGCCGATGTAGCTGTGCACCACCTGGCGCCCCTTGTCTTTGCCCGAGCGGGGTACATATTCCAGCTCATACATCTGCCCGTCCTTAAGCGGTGGCATCGCCTCGATCAACCGCGTCCGGATGCTCGTCTGCGCATTCGTGTCGGAGAAAATGCATCCAAGGTATTTTCGATACACCTCTTCCTCCGTCAGCCCCTCCCTTTTCATCACTTCCCGCACCGTCGTCCGCTCGATCCCCTCGCGCACATAGATCTGGAGCGGCTGCCCGTCTCCGTCCTGGATCGTCTTCACATACCGCCGCTCACCCGCGCCGCGCAGGATGCTCGTATATTTCCAGCTCTGCCCCGCCTCGCGCATCTCCCCGATCACGTCCATCAGCGGCTCGCCCTGCACCTTCCCCGCAAAGCTCCCCAGTTCGCTCTGATCCTTCGCGTAGATCAGCAAATACTCGATATTTTTCTTCAACCGCTTGTCCTCACCGCCGCCCGACGCTCCGGCCGCCACCTTGGTCTTGACCGACACCAGATTGATAAAATTCTCCTCGCCAAACAGCTCATCCATCACACTTTTCAAATGATGCACTTCCTGATCGCCGATGGAAATACAGATCAACCCGTCCGCCCGCAGCAGATTGCGCGCCAGTTTCAAGCGCGGGTAGATCATGTTCAGCCAGTTCGTGTGATAGCGCCCGCCTGCTTTCGGATTGCTCGTCAGCAACCCGCCTGCATCCGCCTGCCCGCTGTGCTCCAGATACTCCCTTGCAGACTGACCAAACCGATCCGGGTACAACAGATCCATCCCCGTGTTGTACGGCGGATCGATATAGATCACCCCGACGCGCCCTCTGTAGCCGCGCTGCAAGATCCGAAGCACCTCCAGATTTTCCCCTTCGATCAGCACATGCCCGGTCGTCTCCTCGTCCGCGCCTTCCCCGCCGACCCTTGCCAGCGTCAAGGACGGGTCCTGCACCGCCAAGAGCCGCGCCTGCCGCTTCCCCGGCCATTGCAGCCCAAACGGCTCCACCGATCCGCTCTCCTCCCCGTCCGGCATCAACTCCGCCCTCAGCGCATCCACATCCAGCACCCCGTCAACAAACGCCTCGGGCACCAGTTGCCGCAACGCCTTGATCCGTTCCTCATCCACTCCTGCCATCGCCGCTCACTCCTCTCCTGTTCTTTCCATCATAAAAAAGCCCCGCCATCCCGGCAAGGGCTTTGTCCGAATCTGATCTCTCTTCTGAAAAAAAGACTCACACCGTGCGTTCCGCCTTGTTGGCCAACGCCATCGCCAGCACCGACAGCGAATCGATGGTCGTGGAGATCTCCTGCACCGCGACGAGAATCCCGTCCAGATTTTGCTTATTCGCCGCAAACATCTCCGTGCTCTGCTCCATCTCCATCGACACCGCGAGCAAAGACCCGCGCACATCGGACACCGCCTCCTCCGTCGCTGCGGCCGCCTGCGTCATGTTGTCGAGATTCTGACGGATCGCCGCCATGTTGGCCCCGCTCTCCCGCACCATCTCGTTGATCAGCGTGTTCGTATCCTTCGTCGCAACCGCCAGCGCGCGCACCTCCTGCGCGACCACCGAAAATCCACGGCCATGCTCGCCCGCGCGCGCCGCCTCGATGGACGCGTTCAAAGACAGCAGATTGGTCTGGTTGGCGATCTGCTCGATATTTCGCGACATCTCCGTGATCCGGGACAACAACTGAGACAGCGCCTCGATACCGCCGACCGATCCTTCCACCTCCTGCCGCAGCCGGTTCATCTTCGCCGTCACCTCATCGACGCGGGTCACCGACAGCGTCGTCAAGTTGTGCAGATTGCGCGAGCTCTTCATCGTCGCCTCCGTCTCCTGCATCACCAGCGTCGCCTTCTCGCCGGTCTCCTGCGCC
The DNA here is from genome assembly GCF_026410385.1 of Tumebacillus lacus. Lineage (GTDB taxonomy): Bacteria > Bacillota > Bacilli > Tumebacillales > Tumebacillaceae > Tumebacillus > Tumebacillus lacus. The sequence continues at coordinate 203,332 of NZ_JAPMLT010000007.1, read as the reverse complement.
GACGAACTGGTCTGCTGCACCGATGCCGCCAGATGCTGTCCCATCTCGCTCAGTTCCTGTTGCACCGTCGTCTGCTCTTTCAACAACTGCTCAATCGTCCGCGTCCGCGAGTCCAGATACTCTTGGGTCACGAGTTGCTTGTCAAAATTCACCAGTCCTGTCACCGCCAGCAACACATGGCTGAGCTTGTCGGGATCATGCGCGAACAGCTTGACAAACTCCGGCACCAGATAGGAAAAGATCGTCTGAAACGTCGCCAAAAACCACTCCACCGGCAGTTGCACCCCGTTGTGCGTCAACCCGATCCGCTTGCGATACTGGATGTACTCGTCGTCGATCCGTCCTTGGAACAGGGTGTCGGTGTAATGCATGAACACCTTTTTCAACCGCTCCCTCGTCGACCGGTCGGCCACCTCATGGATCGTCATCGTCTGCGGCACGAGATCAAGGATCTCCTCAAACATCGCATCCGCCTTCGCCAGCACCACCGGATGGATCTCCCGCAATGCGTCGAGATGCGACTGATCCAGATTCATATAGTGCAACCGAGCCATGATCTCGCGGTCTTCCACCCGGATCGGTTCCCGTCGTTCACGCCCATGTTCCGCTGCTGCCGTCTGTTTTTTCACCTTGCTGAGAAACCCAAAGGGACACTTCATGTCAGAACCTCCACCCGTCGTTTGTATAAGTATTGTATAACTTATGATGCCTTTGTACAAGTCATGCAAAATAAAAAAAGACGTCGGCCGCTACGCCAACGTCTTTTTCCAAAACGGATTTTGCCATTCCATCAACAGCGCGTGATCCCGCGATTCCTCATCGTCCAGATAGCCCGGCACCACGCGCACCGGCGTCCGGCCGCATTTCAGCAGAAACGTGATCACCGGATCATACAGCTCACCGCGCACCACCGCATCGGCATACTGCTCGGCCGTCATCTCGTCGGCGACGCGGTGGTAGCCGGACATCCGGCCGCCGCCGAGCAGCCGGGACAGCCCTTTGTGCACGACCAGCTCATACATCGCCTGCATCAACAATTTGCCCAGCCGGTACTGACGGTGCGACGGCCGGATGCAGATGTCGACGATGTACAGCGTGTCGCCTTGCGGGTCGTGGTTGCGGATGTAGCCTTCATCGGTGATCTCCGCCCACGTGTGCGCCTGCTGCGGGTCGGGCAGATCGACGACCAGTCCCGTGATCGAACCGACGATCCGCCCGTCGATCTCCACGCACACCGCCCCCTCGGGGAACCGCGTCACATGGTTGGTCAGTTGCTCCTCGTTCCACCACAGCTCCGAAGGGAACGGCGGCGGGAAGCTCTCCCGCTGCACATCGATCAGCTCGGCAAAGTCTTCCCGTCGATAATTGCGGATCACCGCCCGGACCGGCCGGTTGTTCCCGTCAAACACATAGCATGTCTTGCGGTACAACGGCGTTCCCTCCTCATCAGCTCCAGTCGGTGTACAGATCAGTGCGGCGGTCACGCCACGTCGTCACCGAGCCTTTTTCCCGCACTTTGTACAGCAGGTCGAGATCGAGGTCGGCGGTGATGATCATGTCCTGACCGATCTCCCCTTCCGCGAGCACCCCGCCCGGAGGGAACGGAATGTCGTTTGGCGTCAGGATCGCAGCTTGACCGAAGTTGGCGCGCATAAAATCGACCGTCGGCAGCGAGCCGACCGTGCCGGCGTTGACGACGTAGATCTGATTTTCAATCGTGCGGGCATGGCAGGAGTAACGCACGCGGTAAAAGCCATGACGGTCATCGGTGCAGGACGGGCAGAACACCACGTCGGCACCCCGTGCCTTGGCGATGCGCACGATCTCCGGGAACTCCATGTCATAGCAGGTGATCAGCGCCACGCGGCCTTTGTCGGTGTCGAACACCTTGAAGTCTTCGCCTTTTTCCAACTCCCACTCATGCACCTCGGTCGGCGTGATGTGCAGTTTCGCCTGTTCCGCGATGCGACCGTCCGGGTAGAACATATGACAGACGTTGTACAATTTGCCTTCTTTGCGCACCACGTGCGTGCCGCCGATCAGATGCATCCCGGTCTCGGCCGCCAGTCGGGAAAACAGCTCCACATAGCGGTCGGTAAAATCGGGCAGATCGTTGATCGACAGTGCGTTGCCGCTGCTGTCGCCAATCGACAGCAATTGCGTGGTCATAAACTCCGGAAACAGCACAAACTCCGTCTCAAACTCCATCGCCGTGCGGACGTAATGCTCCACCTGTGCGGCAAACTCATCAAAGCTATGGATCGTGTGCAGATGATACTGCACAGCGGATACTCGTATTTTCATCGGCTCCTTCTCCTTCTCAGACCCGTATATTTTCAACGCTTTTACAGCTTACTATTCTAAAGCATCGGGCCCTGATCTGAGAAGCACTTTCGACAAAAAAACAAAAGAACCAACAAATTGCTTTAAACCACCGCCCGAAAGTGGCATAATAAAAAGATACGAGGCGTTCTGCCGTGCTACAACCAAAACTTTTGCCAAAGGATAGGGAGACATGGACCAACAGAAAACACCGAACTCCTCCACCACACGGATACAGTCCCTGAAACGATGGGCCCGATACAAAATTTTGCAGCTGTTCCGCGCCAAAGGCGGAGCGGCCATCGTCGCCAAAGGATTCTCGATCGGCATCTTCATCGAGATGTTCACCTTGCCGACGCTTGGATTGGCAGCGCTTTTGATTCTGCCGCTCGTCTATCTGTTCCGCGCCTCCTTGCCAGGCGCGTTGATCGGTTTCCTGTTTGGCAAGATCATCTATTTGCCGATGGCGTTTTTGAACCAAAAGGTCGGTAACTTTATTGTGCCCGACGATTTCCTGGCCACCACCCACTTCAGTGCTCCCTGGCTAGAAACCGTATTCAGCCTGATTCGCGGCACGCTCGACCTGATCGTTGGCGGCATGATCGTCGGCGCGGTGCTGGGCGTGATCGTCTATTTCCCGATCAAATACCTGCTGGAACTCGCGCAAAACAAACGCACCGAAAAGCGCAGAGCACGCCGCTCTCTGGCCGAGCCGATCACCGAACTGGCCGACATCGAGATCAAGGAAGCCACCAAGTAATACGAGATATGGAAAAACCGTGCGGGATCTCCTCGCACGGTTTCTTTTTTTCTGCATCAGCCCCAAGCCGTGTCGCTCGGCTCATGCGGCATAAACGGGATGCGTCTGTCCAACTGTTGGACAGACGGCCAAGCCGACACCGGCGCGTCCGCCTGCTTTTGCTGTCGCTTGGCTTGCGTCGGAAAGTGCTGCTTATGTCTCATAGGTCAGACCCCCTTTGCCAGATAGGGTGCCCAAACGCCTGACTTTCTGTTAATACTTTGTGCGCAGCAACTGATCGCTCAGCGGCCCCTCCAAAAATCGCGCCAGATGCTCCGCGTCCTCCAACGCCAATCCAAACTGATCGGCAAACTCCTCGAGCATCTCCAAGTCTTCGCTGCCGAGGATCGCGCTCTTTTTCGACTGCAAGCAAGTCACAACCGTCTTTCCGAAAAAGTGTTGCGAATAGGTCAGCATGTAATCAAAGCGGGTGTCCCCCGCGATAAATCCCACGTGACGCGTTCTCGTCATCTCTTCGTGATCGAACAGGATCTGATTCATTCTTGCATCGCCCCCTTGGTGAGGTAGTACGCCCCATTATAAGGGAGCCTGTCAGACCTGCCAACTCACCTCCCCGCATGGGATTTTGAGTTATTTAGACTATTCTGAAATATTTTAGTGCTCATCCCCGCTCAGACCTGATCGTCCGCCAAGATCTCTTCCACACTCCGTGCGAAGTCAGTAGCCGCCCCGCTGTCCATCTTAAAAAAGACCCCTCGTCCGCTGCCTGTCGCCACGATCCGCACCTCCGTAACGCCCTGCAAATTGTCGGCGATCACAACGAGAGCCGCCCGATTGCCCGCCCGAAAATAATACTTTTCAAACACCAGCGTCCCCATCTGGCGACCCGCCCCCAAGTCATGAAACTCCTCGTGCACCAGATCGGCCGTCTGTCGATTCAACACCTTTTCCAGCGCTTCCTTCGGTGTCAAGGCCACGCGCATGTCGATCTTGCTCATCTCAGCACCCCCGTCGATGTCTTTATCCCCAGTTTACCATAAAAAACCTCCGCGCATCGTACCCGATTCGCGGAGGGGGCTCTTCCTTATTTCAATCGCGCATATTCCTTGGCGATCTGCGCGCCAACGAGCGCGTTGTGTTTGACCAGTGCGATGTTGGTGACGAGGCTTCTGCCTTGCGTGATCTCCTTCATCTTGCCGAGCAGGAACGGGGTGACGTCCTTCCCTTTGATCCCGAGCTGTTTCGCTTCGCTCAGCGCGCGCTCGATGTTCGCTTCCATCTCCTGCTCGTCGAGGGCGTCCGCTTCCGGCACCGGGTTGGCGATCACGAGGCCGCCTGCGAGGCCGAGGTCCCATTTGGCTTTGAGCAGTGCGGCCGTCTCTTCCGGCGAGTCGAGGCGGCAATCGACGCCGTAGCCGCTTTTGCGGGTATAGAAAGCCGGGAAATCATCGGTGCGATACCCGATCACCGGCACGCCTTGCGTCTCCAAGTATTCCAGCGTGCGGCCGATGTCGAGGATCGACTTGGCTCCGGCACAGACGACAGCGACGCTGGTCTGCGCCAGTTCGGTCAGGTCGGCGGAGATATCCATCGTCACTTCCCCTTCGCGGTGCACACCGCCCAGCCCGCCGGTGACAAAGACAGAGATGCCGGCCAACTGGGCGCCAATCATCGTCGCCGCGACCGTCGTCGCTCCGTTTTTCTGTTGCGAGACCACATAGGGCAGGTCCCGTCGGCTGACTTTCATCACGTCCTTCGAGCTGCCGAACGCCTCCAACTCCTCGTCGCTCAGCCCGATCTTGATCTTGCCGTTCATGATCCCGATCGTCGCCGGGACCGCGCCTTGCTCGCGGATGATCGCTTCCACCTCACGAGCGGTCTGCACGTTTTCCGGATACGGCATCCCGTGCGAGATGATCGTCGATTCGAGCGCGACGACAGGCCTCCCCTCTTGCAACGCTTGTTCCACTTCCGGGTGCAGTTCCAAGTACGATTTCATGCTGCGTCAAACTCCTTTTGTCCAATGTTCCATCTTTTGCCGGATCAATTCCGGCCCCATCTCCGGGTGCACCGTCGCCGCATGCTCCACCGTCAGCGTCGCCGCCGCGATGCCCAGACGGATCGCGTCCAGCGCACTCTGCCCGCCGGCGAGCCCGTGCAGATACCCGGCGATCAACGCGTCTCCGGCTCCTGTCACATCGCGAACGTTGGCGGTCAACGCCGACTCTTGGCCGTTCAGCCATTTTCCGGCCGCACAGACCCCGCACGAGCCCAGCGTGATGATTACCTGACCCACGCCGAGCTTGGCGATCTGCTCGGCCGCCCGCTGCGCCTCCGCCGGCGTGCGGATCGCCAGTCCGCTGAGCAACTCCGCCTCCTCGCGGCTGGGAAACAGCACATCGATCCGCCCGAGGATCGGCAACAACCGGCTCGCTTTGGGCACCGACACCGGATCGGCTGTCAGCAGTTGTCCCACCGCTGCCCGTCCGGCCAGCCGTTCCAGCGTGGCGGCGGACAGATTCGTATCGAGAAACCATATCGGTCGCGCCAGCCGTTCATCCGGCAGCGCATCGACTCGCTCCGGCGTCAGTTCCTCATAGATCTCCATGTCGGCGAGCCCGACCACCAGTTCGCCGCCCGCCTCCAGCACCGCCGTATAGGAAGCGGTCGACCGCACGTCCGACGTCGTCAGTCCGGCGAGATCGATCCCGAGCGCCGCCATCTCCCGACGCACCCGGTCGCCCTCCGCATCACCGCCGATGCGGGAGATCAGCGCAACAGGCGTTCCGAGCCGCACCAGATTCTCCGCCACATTTCGCGCCACTCCGCCCAGTCCCGTCTCCGAGCGAACCGGGATCGAAGTCTTCAGCCTCACGTCTGTCTGCGCATACGCCTTGCGGTCCACATGGGCCGCTCCGACGCACAATACCCCATCCCGCATGCAGGAACCTCCTTTTTCCTCAACCCCTTCCATTGTACCCGCCTAGATCCCGTACGCCAACTTATAGACAAAAAGCAGTCCCAGCATCACGATCAACACCGCGAAAAAACCGGTCAAAAACTCGGTGACAAAACCGCCGCCGCTCAGACTCCTCCTGATTTCATCCAGTTCCTTCTCCAGCCGGTTGACCCGCTGTTCCAGCTCTTGCCCCTTATCTCGTTCGACCATCGACTCCCCCCTTGTGATACTACCCTATGTGAGAGCCCGCCAAATCGATCACGATCTGCCCCACATTCATTCCCTCTTTCACCTCGTGCGCGTTGTTGTGTATAATCAGTCTCGTACAGAAGGGAGTCACCCGTTTATGCGCACTCGCAATCTCTCGCTCATCTTGCTTTTTCTGCTGGCAGCAGGCTGGATCGGTCACACTTTGACGTCCAACCTCGTGCTCGATGTTCATGACACCAAAATCATCGCCCAAAAAGACTGGACAGGGGTCCAAACCGAGATCTGGCTCCCCGTCCTCTACACGCATATCGTTGCCGCCTCCGTCGCCGTGTTGACCGGCCCGTTTGGATTTTCTCAGAAGCTGCGGGTCAAATCACCCGGCTGGCATCGCCGCAACGGCACAATCTACGTGCTGGCCGTCCTGATCGCCGCTCTCACCGCCCTGTATCTGAGCTTCTATGCGGACGGCGGGGTCGTCTCGATCATCGGCTTCCTCCTACTTAGCACGATCTGGTTTGCCGCCACCTGGCGCTCGGTCACGATGATCAAGCTCCGCGACTACAGCGGTCACCACGCGTGGATGATCCGCAGCTACGCCCTGTCGCTCGCCAACACCACACTGCATATCTGGCTGATGATCGGCGACACCGTGATCGGTCTCGACCACATCACCGCCTACCAGTTCGCCATCTGGATCTGCTGGGTCGGCAATCTGACCTTTGCCGAGTGGATCATCCGTCGCGGACGTTCCCGCAAAGCCGTGCCTCTGCACGCGTAAAAAGACCGGTACGCCGCTTTCCTGGCGTGACCGGTCTTTTTCCTTTATCCCAACGCATGCAACACAAAATACAGCAAGAACAACCCCGACACCGCATACAGCGGCCCCGAGACTTCTTTCCCGCGTCCCGTCGCCAACTTCAGCAGCGGATACACGATAAAGCCGAACGCCATCCCGTCAACGATAGAGTACGTCAGCGGGATCAGAGCGAGGATCAGAAAGGCTGGGAAGCTTTCCGTAAAGTCCCCGAAGTCGATCTTCTTCACATTCTGAATCATCAGCCCGCCGATCACAAACAGAATCGGCACGATGGCGCTGCTCGGGATCAGCTTGATCAGCGGAGTCAGACCGAGCGTGAGCAAAAACAGCACGCCGGTCGTCAGCGCCGTGATCCCCGTCTTGCCGCCTGCCGCCACGCCTGCCGCGCTCTCGACGGTCGTCACCGTCGGCGACGTGCCAAAGAGACCTGCCGTCAGCGCCGAGACCGCATTGGCCTGCAGCGCGCGGGGGAACTTTTCCGGCCGCTCGCCGAGGAACCCGTGCAGGAGCCCGATGTTCTCAAACACCAAGACCATCGTCATCGAATACACGGCGACCCAAAACACGACCGTGCCGACGCTGCCAAACGACACTGCACCGATCACATCGGCATAGGAGGACAACGAAAACCCGCTCCCCGCCATGCCTGCCGGCGACACGCTGCCTGCCAGCAGGGCGAGCACCGTCCCGATCACCATCGAGATCAGGAAGTTGCCCTTCACCCCGCGGACAAACAGCACCAGCGTGATCAACAGCGTGAGCAGCGTCAGCCATACCCCGGTCGAACTGAGGTCTCCGAGCGCCACCAGCGTCGAGTCGCTCGGCTGGATCAACCCACTCTTCTGCAGGCCGATAAACGTAAGCAACAGGCCGATGCCGACTGTGATCGCTTCTTTCAACGACGACGGGATCGCCTCCGACAGCACGTTCGCCAGCCGCGTGAACGCGATCACCGTGAACAAAAGCCCCGATACGGTGACTGCCGCGAGCGCTTCCTGCCACGACAGGCCAAGCCCGTGAACGAGCGTGTAGGAGAACAGCGCATTGACCCCCATGCCAGGCACGAGCACCAGCGGCGCGTTGCTCCACAGCCCCATCAACAGGCAGCCGACAAACGCGGTCAGCACCGTCGCGAGGATGCCCGCCTCCAGCGGAATCCCCGCATCGGCGAGAATGGACGCGTTGACCGCCACGATATAGACCGTGGCAAAAAACGTGACCAAACCCGCCATCACTTCCGTCTTCAACGTAGACCCGTGCCCTTGCAAATCAAAGAGCTTCCGGACATGTTTGCGCAAATGACTTCCTCTTTTACCAGTAGCCCCTCAACCCGCCCGTTTCATCTTTCGATGCACGATTGTCATTCTACCACAGGTCACTTCCCGCTGACATCCGCTTTCCGGAACATTTCCAATGTTTGATACATCTCTTTGCCGATGAGAGCTTTCAGTTTCGCATTCGCATCGGCATTGCCTTGGTTGTGCAACAGCCGCATATGCAATTGCACGACCTGCGCGACTTCATAGATGTAAAGGTCATCATACCCGGCCTTGCGCAGCAGTTCCACCGTCATCTGTGCCGACACATTTTCATGCCCGTAAAAATGCGCATAGCGGCTGCCCGGCTTAAATGCCTTGCACACGCTCTTGCCCAGATCGTGCAACAAGGCCGCCCACAGCATCTGCTCCCGGTCCTCCCCCTCGTACGTGGCCCGCAGATGATCCAGCACATGGTACGAGTGACGGCTGACCGAAAAGCTGTGATGCGGCGTGTCCTGCGCCATGTCATGGATCGCCCGAAAATACCCGGACCACTCCGCCAGTTCCCCGAACAGCCGGTCATGCGACCCGGCCTGCTCGTCGCCAAACGGCGCATACGGCGTCTCGCTCGGTGTCTCGTGGTGCATCAGATGGATCTCATCCCAGCCCTCATACAGAGCGGGGATCTGGAGCGATTTGTACATCTTCAAAAGCGCCGCTTCCGGCACGACGCGGTCACGAGCCTGGTTTCGCTGCCGACAGACCTCGTAGGGCGTGGCAAGATAATATACCTCGCGCACATACCGTTCAAACTGCTTGATCACGCCCATCCGCCGCTTCTGCGAGATGTTCGTCGAGTCGATCACCACCGACCGGCCTTCCTTCAAGGTCTGACGGGCGCGTGCATACAATTGGTCAAACAACAGCCCGTTGTCATCCTGATGAGTTTCATCGCCGAACAACTCCTGCCGCATCTTGTCGGACGAAAGCAGCAGCGCTTTTTCCTTCACCGCCACCAGCGGGGCGATCGTCGACTTGCCGCTGCCCGGCAACCCGACCAACATCACAAACTTAGGCATTCGCGAGACTCTCCTTTACCCATTTCACCACTGCGTCGCACAGCGAACTTTGTTAATTTTATTTTGTCACCCTCGCTGATAAACTTCAAGAAGTAAACTCCTGCCAAATAAAAAGACGCCGCCGACCTCGGTCGACAGCGCGTTACTGCTCGTATCCCATTTTTTCTATGCCGAATGATTGATCTCGACCTTTCCCTGACTGCGACCTTGGCTGCGCACCACGATTACCGCTCCGGCGATCACCACCACCGCGCCGATCATCTGCACGCCGGTAAACGTCTCGCCGAGGATCAGCACCGACAGCACGATGGTGATCAGCGGCTCCATCATGCTCAGGATCGAAGCGTTCGTCGACCCGACCATCTCCAGCCCCACAAAAAAAGTCAGCAGCGACAAGATCGTCGACGCAAAGCTCAGCCCGATGATCGACAGCCACGCGACGCCGTTAAACTGAAAATCCAACGTCCCTGTCCAAAGCGCAATCACAAACAGCGTCACCGTCGTAAACAGCATCATAAACGCCGAAGTCAGCAACGGCGGCATCGCCTTGACCATCCGGTTCATCAGCACGATATGCACCGCGTACCCCACCGACGCGATCATCGCCAAAAAGACGCCGTAATAATGAATCTCCCCGTAGTTGGTCCCGAGCACCACTGCGAGTCCGAGCAGCGACAGCAGAATGGCCGACAGCGTCGATTTGGAAAACCCGCTCTTTTCCCACCAGATGCTCAGCACCACCACAAACAGCGGATACGTGTACAACAGCAGAGTCGCGAGCGACCCGGAGATATAATGCAACGCTTCAAAATACCACGTCGAGATCAGCGCATACACCACGCCGCCAAACACAAACAGCGACGCCCATTGCTTTTTCGTCAAGGAGACCCGCAATCGCCGTCTCCACCACAGATAGAGGAAGAAGATTAACGAGGCCACCGCAAAGCGCACAAACAGGATCGTCGCCACGTTGGCACCGCCCTGATAGGCGTACTTGGCAAAGATCGGGATCACCCCAAAGCCCACAGACGAGAGGAGGATCAAGCACACACCCAAATAAAATCGATTCACGTTTTTGCGCCCCCCATCAAATCAGGCTTTCTTGCAATAGATTCGGTCCTTAACCCGGCAATTCCTCTCGAACTGTATGCCCCTGAACAGGAAAAAACACCACCGGCCAGCGGAATGCGACTGCCGGTGATGCTGTTCCATGCGGTTTGTGCAGGTCCTCGTCGTTTACGAACGGGCTGCCGCTTCCAATTGGGGTTCCGGTTTGAAATCAAACGCCTCCGCCAGCAACTCATACGAGCGCAGTTTCGCTTCAAAATCATGCACGACCGTCAGCACGTGGAACTCGTCCACGTTGTAGTCTTTCTGCATCGCGAGGATCTGCTGTTTCACCGAGGTCTTGTCGCCGACGATGGCACGCTGGCGGACTTGGGCCATGTGAGCGCGTTCGTAGTCGGACAAGCGTTGCGCCGCCACTTCTTCCACAGACGGCACCGGACCGCCTTTGCCGCTCTCGAGGCGCATCATCGAGTACATCCGGCTTTGCACCAGCCGCTCCGCCTCCGCATCCGTGTCGGCGCAGATGACAAAGATGCCGAGCGAGCTCTCCGGCTTGTCGATCAGACCCGGTTTAAACCGATCCTGATACGCGCGCATCGCCGCGATGCCGTTCGTACCGCCGACGAGGAAGTGGGCGAACGAATAGGCCGAGCCAAGCTCTGCCGCATAGTAGGCGCTCTGATCGCTGGAGCCGAGCAACCACAGCTCCGGGAACGGCACATCGGTCGGCATCGCCGCGATGTTGGCATACGGATGTCCGGCCGGCATCTCGTCCTGCAAGAAGCCGATCAACGAGAGCAGCTTTTGCGGGAAGTTGTTCGCCGCCGGCTCGCCTTCGCGCAGGGCCAGCGACGTTGCATAGTCGCCGCCCGGTGCCCGGCCGATCCCAAGATCGATCCGACCCGGATACAGCGCTTGCAACATTTTAAAATTCTCCGCGACCTTCAGCGCACTGTAATGATAGAGCAACACCCCGCCCGAGCCCACGCGAATCGTCGACGTCTGCGCGGCGATGTGAGCGAGCAGGACTTCCGGGGTGGAAGAGGTCAGCATCGTCATATTGTGATGTTCGGCCAGCCAGAACCGTTGATAGCCCATCTTTTCGGCGTGTTGCGCCAATTGCACCGTCTCCCGCACGGCGTCGGCCGGAGTGCGGCCGGTGCAGACCGGTGATTGATCGAGCACACTAAATTTTAGCATATCTGATCTCTCCTTTAAAAAAGCAAATCGCTACATAAGTAAAATAACATTTACTTCACAAACAGTCAATGTATCGGAGCACACACTCCGGGAAAGCAAAGAAGCCCATCCCTGTCTGGATGGACTTCTTCCCTTGCTCCCTATTTCTCACGTTGCTTCACAGACACCGCTTCACGCATCGTGCCCGTCTCTTGGTATCTGACATGCCAGGCCAGCGCCTCTTGCAGCAGGTGCGGGGTGTGACCGCCGCGCTTGCAGGCTTCACGGTAATAGTCGAGCAGCGCGTCTTTGTACATCGGATGAGCGCAGTTTTCGATGATCACCTTCGCCCGCTCGCGGGGAGCCAGCCCGCGCAGGTCGGCAAGACCTTGTTCGGTAACGATCAGATCGACGTCGTGCTCCGTGTGGTCGACATGCGACGCAAACGGCACGATGCTGGAGATCTTTCCATCCTTCGCCGTCGACTTGGTCACAAACACTCCGAGCAACGCATTGCGGGCAAAGTCACCCGAGCCGCCAATCCCGTTCATCATATTCGTGCCCATGATATGCGTCGAATTGACGTTGCCGTAGATGTCGCACTCAATCGCCGTATTGATCCCAATCAACCCGAGACGTCTGATGATCTCCGGGTGATTGGAGATCTCCTGCGGTCGCAATACGATCCGATCCCGGTACTTGTCGATGTTGCGCACCACATCCTCCGCCCGCTCCGGCGACAGCGTGATCGAGCACGCCGATGCAAACTTCACCTTGCCCGCATCCATCAGATCGAACACCGCGTCTTGCAACACTTCCGAATACACGACCAGATCGGTCACGTCACTCTTCAAAAACCCGTGCAACACCGCGTTGGCCACTGAACCGATGCCCGACTGCAAAGGCGCGAGGTGGTTCGGCAGACGGCCCAGCTTGATCTCGTGCTGGAAAAATTCGATCAGATGCCCGGCCATTCGCTGCGTCTCCTCGTCCGGCGGCACGATCCCCGCCGTCTGATCGGACTTTTCTGTCACGACGACCGCCGCCACTTTCGCCGGGTCCACCGGAATATACGTCGTGCCGATGCGCTGATCGACAGCCTTCAGCGGGATCGGATCGCGTTGCCCCCGCATCTGCGGATCATAAATATCGTGCAGCCCCTCCAAACCGACCGGTTGTAAGACATTGAGTTCTATTATGATCGTCTTGGCCAGCGACGCAAAAATCGAAGAATTCCCCACCGACGTCGACGGCACGATCCCGCCGTCTTCCGTGATCGCCACCGCTTCCAAAATCGCCACGTCAATCGGCGACAAAAATCCATTTCGCACCTGCTCTGCCGTATGCGACAGATGCTGGTCGACAAACAATATCTCGCCCGTGTTGATCTTGGCCCGCATCTTGCGCTCGTTTTGGAACGGCAGCCGCTTGGCGATCAATCCCGCCTCCGCCAACACCCCGTCCACCTCATCGCCAATCGACGCGCCGGTGAACAGATTGATCTTCAACTTCTCACCGCTCTTTTTCACGCGGTCCGCCAAAGCCAGCGGCACCACTTTCGCATCGCCCGAACGGGTAAATCCGCTCAAGCCGACGGTCATCCCGTCTTTTATCAAAGTCGACGCCTGTTCAGCGCTCATCAATTTATCCATAAACTCACGGTTGCGGATTCTCTGTTCAATCATCGCTCTGATCCTCCCCATCATTCTATTGATAACGTGATAACGTTTTCATCATCCTATCACAGCCCTCCCTGCCTTGCGTTTGTCTCCCCCTAAAACAGCAGATTTGCCGCTGAGCCAGCAAAAATCGGCATGAAAAAAAGGGGCACGCTGCCCCTTTAAAAGTCCAACATCGTCCGAAACGCACTCGCATATTTCTGACTGACCGGGATCTTGCTCTGCGCACCGTCTTTCATCGTGAGCAGAAACGTCGAATGAAAATCGCGCATGATCTCGCGAATCCAGCCGATATTGACCAAAAACGCCCGATGGCACCGAAAAAACTGATGGCTCGGCAGCGTCATCTCCAGCGACTGGAGCGTCTGACGCACCTTGAGCACCTCCGTCTGCGTGTGCATGTACGTCGCCCCTTCCCGAGACGAGAAAAACGCGATCTCACTTTCATGCACCGGGACAAATCGATTGTCCGCCTGCCCGACGACATACTCCGTGCGCGGTCCCAGATCCGGCAGTCCCTGCGTCCTTTCTGGCGGCACGATGATCGTCAACGCCCCGATCAACTGATTTTGCTCATCATACAGCGGCGTCCCAAGTCCAAAGTACGGTACCCCGAACAAGTGAGCCGGCACAAAATGCGCCACCTTTTTCTTTTCCAACAGCGTCTGCTCCGCAATCGACCCGTGCTTGACCGGCTCGCCGGGATGAATGCCGAGGTCGATCTTTTGGCTGGGACGGTACAGCAAATATTGAGACTGATCGGCCAGCGCAATCGACGCCTCTTGCGGCAGGACCTCGCTGATCGATCCGATCATCTGTTTGATCATTCGCAAATTCATCGGTTCTCTCCCCTTTGTACCTGCTCTCTTTGCTTGTTATTGTACCATCCCATGCAAAAAAGCTGACAGCCTCTTCCCTGTCAGCTTTTCCGCCCTATACCAGATGACACGCCACAAAATGTCCGCTGCCGACCTCGCGAAACTCCGGAGCCGACTCCCGGCAGGCGTCTGTCGCCACCGGGCAACGCGTGTGAAACTTGCACCCGCTCGGCGGATCGACCGGGCTTGGGATGTCGCCGCGCAGCACGATCCGCTCCCGTTTCAGCGTCGGATCGGGGATCGGCACCGCCGACAGCAACGCCCGCGTATACGGGTGCAGCGGCTGGGCAAACAGCTCATCGCGCGGTGCCATCTCCACCATCGAGCCGAGGTACATCACGCCGATGGTCGAGCACAGATGCTCGACGACGCTCAGATCGTGGGAGATGAACAGATACGTCAGCCCCTGCCGGTCGCGCAGGTCGCTGAACAGATTGATGATCTGCGCCTGGATCGACACGTCCAGCGCCGACACAGGCTCGTCGGCGACCAGAAACTCCGGATTGAGGATGATCGCCCGCGCGATCCCCACCCGCTGTCGCTGCCCGCCGGAAAACTCGTGCGGATAGCGGTCGATGTGCGACGAAGACAGCCCGCAGAGCGCCAGCGTCTCCAGCACTTTGTCCCGCACTTCCGCCCGGGAAGCCCGCCCGTGATCGAGCAGAGCCTCACCGATCGCGTCTCCGATCCGCATCCGCGGGTTCAGCGACCCGTACGGATCTTGAAACACCAGTTGCATCTCCGGTCGGATCTGGCGCAGGTCCTGCTTGGACAGCGAGTAGAGGTCTTTTCCTTTAAATCTCACCTCGCCCGCCGTCTTGTCGGTCAAGCGCAGGATCGTGCGGCCGACGGTGCTCTTGCCGCTGCCCGACTCGCCGACCAGACCGAACGTCTCTCCTTTGGCAATCGACAGCGAGATGCCGTCCACCGCTTTCACGTGGGCGACCGTCCGGCCGAAGAGCCCGCCGGTGATCGGGTAGTATTTTTTCAGATCTTTGACTTCCAGCATCGCATCACTCATCGCGCGAGACTCCCTCCTCGTACAGCCAGCATGCCACGAGATGTCCGTTCTCGCCTTGTGTGATCACCGGCCGCCGCTCCCGGCAGACCGGCAGACATGACTCGCAGCGGTCGGCAAACGCGCACGCCTCGCCAAGTCCGATCAACTGCGGCACCTGTCCGGGTATCGAGTACAGCCGCTCCTCCCGCCGTCCGATCACCGGTTTGGAGCGCAGCAGGCCTTTCGTGTACGGATGCCGGGGGTTTTGGAACAGTTCGATCACAGGCGCTTCCTCGATCACCTTGCCCGCGTACATCACCACGACATGATCGGCCATCTCCGCCACCACGCCCAGATCATGCGTGATCAGCAGGATCGCCGTGTTCGACTCCGCCTTGATCCCGTTGAGCAGATCGAGGATCTGCGCCTGCACCGTCACATCGAGCGCCGTCGTCGGTTCGTCGGCGATCAGCAACTTCGGCTGACAGCTGAGCGCGATGGCGATCATGATCCGCTGGAGCATGCCGCCGCTCAGTTCATGCGGGTAGGCTTTGAGCATCTCCTCCGCGCGCGGAATGCCGACGCGGGTGATCAGCCCGGCCGACTCGGCACGCGCCTCCTTTTTTGACAGCAGGCGGTGCTCCATCAGCGGCTCGATCAACTGCTCGCCGATGGTCAGCACCGGGTTGAGCGACGACATCGGCTCTTGAAACACCATCGCGATGTCGTTGCCGCGCAGCCCGCGCATCTCCCCTTCCCGCAGCCGGAGCAGGTCTTGATCGCCAAAGCGGATCTCGCCCTTCTCAATGCGGCCCGGTTCCGCCACGAGCCGCATCACCGACAACGCCGTCACGCTCTTGCCGCAGCCCGACTCGCCGACGACCGCGACCGTGCGGCCGGCCGGGATGGAAAACGACACGTCGTCGACCGCCTTGACGATCCCTTCCTCCGTGTGAAAATAGGTGCTGAGACCTTTGATTTCCGCCAGTGTGTTCGTCATCGTCGTCATCGTCCCTGTCACCTACTTTTTCATCTTCGGGTCGAGCGCATCGCGCAGACCTTCCCCGAGCAGATTGATCGCGATCACCGTCGCAAAGATCGCCACACCGGGCGGCATCCACAACCACGGCCGCTTTTGGAAATCGATCAACGAGTTGGCCGAGTCCATCATATTGCCCCACGACGGCGTCGGCGGCGTCACCCCGAGCCCGAGGTAACTCAGCACCGACTCGCTGAGGATCGCCCCGGCCACGCTCAGCGTCGCCACGACGATCAACAGCGGCAGCGTGTTCGGCAGCAGATGGACAAAGATCTTGCGGCGATCCCGCAGCCCGAGCACTTCCGTCGCCTGCATAAACTCGCGCTGAGAGAGCGTCAGGATCTGCGAGCGCACCAACCGCGCCAGCCCTGGCCAGCCCAAGATCGAAAGCATCAGCATGACGATGTAGATCCGGTAGTCGGACGGCACCTTCAGATCGGACAACACCGCCCCCATGATGATCAGGAGCGGCAGGCTCGGGATCGTCATCAGCACATCGGCAAACCGCATGATCACCTGATCCACGATCCCCCGGTAGTACCCGGCGACCGCGCCGAGCACCGACCCGATCAACACGGAGAGCAGCATAGACGCGATGCCGACCGTCAGCGAGATCCGTCCTGCCAGCATCAGCCGGGTCAGGATATCCCGCCCGAGATTGTCTGTGCCAAGCCAATTCTGCGCGCTCGGCGGCCGGTTAAAATTCGCACCGGTCACCCGCTCGTCCACATACGGCGAAAACAGCGGCCCGACCGTGCAAAACAGCCCCATCAAGATCAGAAAGACCAGCCCCGTCACCGCCAGACGATTTTTCCGCAAGCGGCGGAACGCGTGCGCCCAAGGGGAGGCCGGTTTCGCCGACTTGGCCCGTACACCCGGGTTTTTCTCCGACACAGTCCCTGCATTTGCAGACATACGAAAACCTCCTCTCTACTTGATCCGCACGCGCGGGTCTGCCACGCCGTACATGATATCGGCGAGCAGATTGCCGACGATGGTCAGCATCGACAACAGCATCGTCAGCCCCATCAACACCGGATAGTCCCGGATCTCGAGAGCCTGCATGTGGATCTGCCCCACACCCGGCCAGTTGAAGATCTTCTCCGTGATGATCGCCCCGGCAAACAAGCCCGGCAGTTCAAACGCCAGCAACGTGATCGCAGGCAGGAGCGCGTTGCGCAGCGCGTGCTTGTACACGACCACCTTTTCCTTCAGCCCTTTGGCCCGGGCGGTCCGCACAAAGTCCTGCCGGATCACATCGAGCATGTTGGTGCGGAAATAGCGGGTCAGCGACCCGACCCCGAGCACCGTCAGCACGATCACCGGCAAGATCATATGCTTGGCCACTTCCCACACATACGCCCAGCCGGTCGTCTGCGACCCGGTCGAGATCATCCCGCCGACCGGCAGCCAGTGCAGATCGACCGCGAAAAACTTGATCAGGAGCAAGCCGAGGAAAAAGGACGGAAACGACATCGTCGCAAACACACCGAGCGTCACCAACGCGTCAAACCACGAATGCTGCCTGACCGCCGAAAACACCCCGATAAACAGCGCGATCGTCCACGTCAAAAACAACGTCGCCACCGCGATCATAAACGAATTCCATAAATACTGATTCAACAGCGACGTCACCGGGATCTGATGCTGCATCGAATAGCCAAAGTCGCCTTGCAGCACATTGCCCATCCAGATGAAATACCGCTCCAGCACCGGCTTGTCCAGCCCGTACAGCGCCCGCAACTCCGCCTGTCTCTCCGGGGTGAGCTTTTGGTTGCTGTCCACAAAGTCACCGGGCGTCATCGCAAACACGAAAAAGATGATCACCGACACCCCGATCAAGATCGGGATCATGTTCAATACCCTGCGCAGCACATAGATGGCCATGAGGAGCCTCCTTTAGAAGAAACCCAGCCAGATGGCTGGGTTATTGGATCTTCAACTTCGGCAGATCGCCGATGATGCCCGTGTACGCGTTCGGCTCCAGTCCTTGGATGCGGCCGTTGTGCGCAGTCATCGACTTTCTGTACCAGAGGAAGATCGACGGCACGTCCTCATTCAGTTCTTTGAACAGCTTTTGGTAGATCGGTTTGCGCTTGTCGATGTCGAGCGTGCTCTGCCCTTGCAGGATCAGCTGGTCGATGGCCGGGTTGTTGTAGCCGTTGTCCGCAATGGTGCTCAGGAAGTTTTGCGCGCTCTCGGCCGGGTCGACCATCCCCGGCGTGGAGACGGAGGACAGGTCGTAGTCGCCCTTTTCCATCTTGTCGAGCATCGCATTGAAGTCCATGACTTCCACTTCGAGCACGATGCCGATGTCTTGAAGGTTTTGCTTGGCGATGGTGATCAGCGCGTCGTTGCCTTTGCGGGTCAAAAGGGTCAGCTTGAGCTTTTGCCCGTCTTTTTCCCGGATGCCGTCCGCGCCCGCTTTCCAACCGGCCGCGTCGAGCAATTCCTTCGCTTTTTGCTGGTTGAAGTCATACGGGTTGATGTCCGGCGTGAACGCCCACGAGATCGGCGAGATCGGCTCGTTTGCCACTTCGCCGTAGCCGCGGAAGGTCGCGTCGACGATCTGCTTGCGGTCGATGCCGTACATCAGCGCTTGACGGACGTTTTTGTCCTTGAGATGACGCTTGTGGTTGACATCCAGATAGGAATACGCGCTCGACGTCATCACGTTGATGTTCGCAAACCCGAGGCTCTTCAACTGCTCAAAATTGTCCGGGTTGGCCGTGAAGCCGTCATAGTCGGTCTCGCCGGTCTGGAACAATTGAAGGTTGGTGTCGGAGGTCGTCACTTTGTAGATGAAGTTCTCAATCGCCGGTTTGCCTGCAAAATAGTGCTCGTTTGCCTTCGTGCGCACCTCTTGACCGGGGATGTACTTCTCCAGTTTGTACGGACCTGCACCCACCGGCGCGCCGTGCAGCGTGCGCAGATGGTCAAGATTGCCCGGGGAATAGTTTTTGCCGTAGTACGCCTTCGACAGCACCGGGCCGCCGAGGATCTGCAACGACAGCGCGTTGACCTTCTCCGTCGTGATCTTGATGTTCAGCGGATCGATGACTTCGATGCCGGAGATCGACGTCGCCTTGCCTTCTTTATAGTCCTGACCGCCTTTGATCTGCACTTGCGACACATCGGTCTCACCGTCATACGTCTTGTCGTGGAGCATCGTCAGCGTAAACGCCACGTCGTCTGCGGTCAGCGGCGAGCCGTCGCTGAACTTCAGGCCTTTTTTCAACGTGAACGTGTAGGTCAGCTGGTTGTCGGACAGGACCCACTTCTCCGCCAGCGACGGGATGTATTTGCCCGATTTATCAACATCAACCAACGAGCCGAACAGCACGGACGTCACATTGCCGTCCCAGCCGTTGTGGTAGAAGTACGGATTGAAGACCCCCTGCGGCGAAGACATGCCTGCGATGAACGTGTCGTTGCGCTTCTTGGCCGCCTCCGGGTTTTTCGACATGTCGGACGCGAGCGTCACCTCGCTGGAGCTGTTTTTCAGATCGACAGGCGTCGCCGTCTCCTCCGTCTCTGTCGAGCAAGCGGACAGCAGCAGCGTGCTCGCGACGAGCAAGCTGGCCGTCGTTTTCCAACCTTTATACATATAAATACCCCTCCCGTTTACGTCATTTATTTTTCCATGGACCTGTAGAGATTATAACCATTACAATTTCGATCTGTAAACAGAAATTGTTGAATTTTAGCCCGCGAAAACAAATAAAAGCAGGTTCCTTATACAGAGGCACGCTCTTGCCCCACATTCTTCCACACCTCTGCACCCGTAAAAAACTACCGCAACCCCGAAAATTATACTAATATATAAACAAAACGACTCACACAAAGGAGCGATACTCATGGACATCTTCAAAAAAGCATGGCCGAAAGCATGTGTAGCCGTCATGACGTCTGCGCTGGTTCTGGCGGGCATCCCGTTTGCCACGGAAACGGCCTTCGCCAACTCCTACACCGTGCCGAATCTCATGATCACCGAGGTCACGCCTGACACTTTGACGGTCAGCGGCGACACGGGCACGCCGGACGCTTATGAATTTATCGAACTGTATAACAACACGTCTTCCACGATCAACCTGAAAAACTACCGCATCGTCTACGAAACGCCGACCGTCTACACCTGGACGATCACCACCGACAAATACATCGCACCCAAAAGCACGTTCGTCGTCTGGATCAAGTCGGTGGACTCCGCCACTCTGTCCGGTTTCAACAGCAACTACGGCACCGCACTGACTGCCAGCCAAGTCTTCGAAGTCTCCGCAGGCGGCCTCGCCAACGTCCCGGCCGATCCTCGCACGATCTCGATCGCCAACTCCAGCGGCACCAAGATCAGCACCGTCCACTACGCCGAAACGGACGTGCAAGAAAACAAAGGCATCTCCTATCTCTACCCGACTGACGGCTCCATCGAGATGCGCAACCTGACCACCGACAGACAGCTCGCCACACCGGGCTCCGTATTCACCGGTCAAGTCCCGCCGTCCGCATGGGATAACACCGATCCGGCCGCTCCGACCGGCTTCACCGCCGTGCCGGGAACCGGCAAAGTGACCCTGTCGTGGAACGCCAACACCGAGTCGGATCTCGCGTTCTACCGCATTTACATGGACGGCGCTTTCTACCACACCTACCGCAAAGAGATCCGCTCCCAAACGCTGACCGGGTTGACCGAAGAGCAAGACTATACGTTCGAAGTCGGCGCCGTCGACACGTCGAACAACCTGTCGATCAAGAACAAACTCATCGCCGCACCGCTTTCGAAAGCGATCTCCCAAGCGGCGATCAGCAACATGCCGAAGAGCACCAACTCTTCCTATACGTCCTTCTTAAACCGCTCGGTTAAAGGTCCGATCGTTCCCGGCCTGACTGCGACTGACGGGCTCGTTCCGCAAGGCATGACCTACGTCCCGGCGAAAAACTGGTTCCTGATCACGCACTACCGCGATGACAAGAAATCCAGCATGATCACCGTCCTCGATGCCGCCACCGGCCAGAAGGTCAAGTCGATGACGATCTACAACAACGCCGGCTCCTTGGACCGCGCCCTGTATAACGGGCATGCGGGCGGCATCACCGTCACGTCGACCGACGCGTGGATCTCCAACGACGATCAACTGTTGCGCATCCCGCTGACGTCGATCTACAACGTGCGCGACCGCGACAAAGTCTTCATCACCGAAGCGATTCCGGTCAATACGAACGCCTCTTTTGTCACCTACTCGAACGGCTATCTGTGGGTCGGTGAGTTCTACTATGACTCGGCGACCGGCACCGACTATCCCACCGATCCGTCGCATCACATCACCACCCGCACCGGCGGAACCAATCCGGCGATCATCTCCGCCTATCCGGTCGATGCGACCTCCGGCAACATCACCAAGAGCACGCCAGACAAGATCCTGTCGATTCCGGACAGAATCCAAGGCATCGCCTTCACACCGGACGGACGCATCGTCCTCAGCAAATCGTACGGTCGCAACTCCGCGTCCTCCTTGCTCTTCTACAACGACGAGTTGAGCCAAAGCGCGTACGAGTGGCACACCGTTAACGGCGTGTCCACCAAAACGTGGTTCTTGGACGGACAAAACCACAGAAACACGCTGACGGCAACTCCTTTGGCTCAAAACACCCTTTACCACAACAACTCCCTGTACACCCTGTTCGAATCGGGAGCCTACAAATACCTGTCCGACACCGACTCGAACGCATACGGCCAAGACACCCTGATGATCACCGACATCAACGGCCTGTAAGCTGCCACACAAAAAAGAAGCGAGAGCATCCCCTGCTCTCGCTTCTTTTTTATCTGCTCTGCACCTCGGCCGACAGGATATGAGGAATCGACTTCAACGCCATATACACATCGGTCGTGTACCGCTCATCTGCGCTCACAACGATCATCTCCAACTGCTGATGCCCGTCGGGCGTGTCCTTGATCTTCACGCGCCGCACCTGCAGATCTTGGCCCTTGATCTGTTTGAAAATATGATTGAGATCCTGATCTTGATCCACGATCACCCGGATCGCCATATCCCGGTCCCTGAGCGAACTGGGACCGAGCCGCTTGACGAGGAAAGGAAACACATT
The DNA here is from genome assembly GCF_026410385.1 of Tumebacillus lacus. Taxonomy (GTDB): domain Bacteria; phylum Bacillota; class Bacilli; order Tumebacillales; family Tumebacillaceae; genus Tumebacillus; species Tumebacillus lacus. Next base: position 180,978 of record NZ_JAPMLT010000007.1, on the reverse strand, counting down.
GATCGCCAAAATGATCATCAGCATCGCCGTCAGCGACTCCCAATAAAACCCCGCCCCGACCGCGATGCCAAGCCCCGACGCCGCCCAGACCATCGACGCGGTGGTCAGACCCGAGATCACATCATCTCCCCGGCGCAAGATCACCCCGGCCCCAAGGAAGCCGACCCCGCTGACGATCTGTGCCGCCAGTCGCATCGGGTCCATGTTGGTGTGACCCGGTGCGGAGTAGCGATTCACCGCCTCGATGGAGACGATGGTGATCAGGCAGGAGGCGACCGAGATGATCATGCTCGTCTTCACCCCGAGCGGCTTGTTGCGCAGTTGCCGGTCGATCCCGATCAACAGGCCGAGAAACAGCGCGAGACTCAATTTAAACAAAAAACCATGTATCATCTGCCAAGGCTCCTTTGCTTGTATCCGAGTGTTAACGTGTTGTGCATAGCGTTTCCAGAACGTGCAAAAATGTTCACGTAAAAACGTCACCGACCGCAGCCGGTGACGCATTCTTTTTCAAAAACTCAGTTCCGCCCGCGTATCATCAGCACGTAGCAGAGCAACGCCCCGACGTCGGTGACGGCGATCACCGCCCCCATCGGCACCGCCGTCTCGCTGCCGCCGATGCCGACCAAAGGGGCGATCAACGCACCGAGAAACAGCGGCGGCACCCCGATCAGCGCCGCTGCGCTGCCCGCCGCCTTGCCTTGGTTTTGCATCGCCAGCGACGTGCCGGTCGGACCGACGATGCCGACGCTGGACACGACCGCCACCAGCGAGACCATCACGGCGAACAGACCCGCTCCGGTGAGGATCATCACCAGCAACGACAGACTGCCAGCCGCCGCCAACGCGATCCCGGCCACGAACACCTTCAGCTCACCGTAGCGCACCGACAGCCGGGCTGCCAACTGACCGGCGATGATGATCCCGATCCCGTTGACCGCAAACAGCAAGGAAAACGTCTGCGGCGACACCCCGAACAGATCCTGCAACACAAACGGCGACCCGGCGATATAGGCAAACATGCCCGCCATCACCAGACCCTGCGCCCACGCATAGCCCATGAACACGCGGTCGCGAAGCAGATGGCGCAGCGTCGACAGCGTCTTGCGGATACCCCCTGTCGAGCGTCTCTCCACGGGAAGCGTCTCCGACAAACTCAACTGCGACGCCACCAGCATCATGAGCCCCAACAACCCCAGCACAACAAACACTCCGTGCCACGTCGTCACCCGGAGCAACTGCCCGCCAAAGATCGGGGCCAAGATCGGGGCCGCCCCGTTGACCAGCATCAAAAGCGCGAAAAACTTCGTCATCTCCGTGCCCTCGTACAGATCGCGCACAATCGCCCGCGCGATGACGATCCCCGCCGCACCGGACAACCCTTGAACCAATCGCAACGCGAGCAACACCCAGATCGAAGACGTCACGGCGCACAAAACAGAAGAGATCAGATATAGGATCAATCCGATCATCAGCGGCCCGCGACGCCCGCGCGCATCGCTGAGCGGCCCGGCGATGATCTGCCCGGCACCGAGGCCGACCAAAAACAGCGTCAGCGACAACTGAGTCAGCGACGCGCTCGTATCCAGATCTGCCGCGAGCATCGGCAACGCCGGCAGATACATATCGATGGACAGCGGAGCCAACGCCGTCAACGACCCCAACGTCACGACCATCCAAAAACGTCGTGACCGCGCCGTGCGGTCCGACTGCAAGGACTGCTCCATATGCACGTCTCCAATCCTCATTCAATTCCTATCAGTATACAATAACTTTTCACACAAAAACTTGAAGATGCAAGTTTTTTTGCCAACTTGCACATGATAAAGGAAAACTTCTACAAGGTGACTGCAGATATGCTCTCATTGTTTGCCACCTTATTCCTCATCCTGGGCCTGCTGTTCTTCCTGTTGCCCAAGCGCTTTCCGACATCTGTCACCGTGTTGCTGTTCCTCTTCAACGCCTTTTTCGGCACCACGGCCGATCACGTTATCGCTTTGGAGCCGTTCGACCTGTATGACACGGGAGGCTCCCCTCAGTACGACTTTTTCGACCTCCTGATCTACACCATCATCTACCCGCTGATGGGCTACCTCTTTGCCTACACGTATGACAAATGGCAGTTTCGCGGGAGCTATCAAACGGTGCAGGCTGGACGCTCGCCTACTCCGCGATCTCGTACTTCATCATCTTCATCGTCAACGCGATGTTCATGCAGTTTGTGCTGACTCGCTGGGAGCGCTTGGTCGCCTCTGAGTAGCTGTAGACGGTTCAGAAATACGAAAAGCCAGCCTCTCGTCGCAGAGGCTGGCTTTTCGTTTCCTTTTAGCGCAGCGGCACTTCCTTGTGTACCGGTGCCCCTTGGTACACCGTCTGGATCTTGTTCGCAAATCCGATCGCTTCGGCGATTTGCGAGGCGATCTTTTCATCGATCTTCGTCGATTTGTCCGGCGCGACAAACTCGTTCCAGTAGCCGATGATCTGCGGAGCCGGAGCTTTGGCGATCATTTGGCCGGCCATGCAGAAGGAGTTCATCCGCTCGCTCTGCGACTGCGACGTCTCCACGCTGGATACGGAGAAGCAGAGGAACCCGCCGCCGTTGGAGCGGATCGACTTCGCCAACGTGCGCACGTCTTCCGTCTTGGTCGAGTCGATCTGCACCTTGATCGTCACGTCTTTAACCAGCAGGACGGCGACCGGATACGCCGGCAGCGTGTAGTTGTGCGCCAGTTCCGACACGACGCCTTGATTCGCCGGGTTGAGCAGCATGTTTTGCGTGACTTGCGTGGTCGGCGAGAGCGGCTTCTCCAGCGTACGGAAGTAGCTCGCGCTGTTGTTGAAGATCTCCGGCTTCATCCACGGGCGCTGGATCAATACTTTGGTCGCCAGGAAGCCGATCTGGATCTTGGTGCCCTTCTTCATAAAGGTGTTCGCAAAGTGCGAGTAGCTGTGGCGCGACGAACCTCCTGCGCTGCCGATGAAGAAGTCTACGCCCCACTGGCTGTTGGAGAAATAGGTGTTCATCGTCGAGTCGGACGTCATATGGCTCGATTCAATCGCAATGTTGATCTCCGTCCAACGGTCGCTCGCCGGATACTCCAGCTTTGTGGCGAACGCGTTTTGGCCGAACGTCTCTTCCGGCGTCTCTTCCGGGCTTTTCGGTTTCGCCGTGTCGTACTTGTAGTACACGTTGGCAGCCGTCGCCAAATTGGTGCGCTGCTCGATCAGATCGGCCAACTTGCTCTTGAGCTGCTCGACATACGTCGGGAGCCAGGTCAGCAACGTGCTGTGCGCTTGATCTTGCAGGTAGGCGTTGGCCGCTTCCGCCAGATCGTTGCCTGCGTCGATCAGCCCTTGCTGCTTCGCGACAAGGCTGTCTTGGCCGTCCGCCAGCTTTCTCGCCACTTCCTTGATCTGATCCCAGTTCACCGTCGGAGCCGGCGCCCCGCCCGTCGCGGACGCGGCCAGACCGTTGACCAGCTTTTGCACGCCGGCCGTCAGTTTGGTCTTGGTGTCGGTGTCTTCATCCGCCACGTCGAACAGTTGCACGCCACGGGACTTCTGAATGTCACAGAACACCTCGACGGCCGTCACCACGTTGGCCGTGTACTGATTGATCAGCGCCGATTGCGCGTTGCTGAAATTGCGGATCGAGTCGTTGAACGCCTTCGTATTGGCAGCAACCACCTCGTCGTTCACCTTCGGCAGGATCGCCATCCAGTTGAGCACTTCGTCTTCCAGCTTGGTGATCGCCGTGTCCAGCGCCATCTTTTGCGCGATCGGGTCGGCCAGCAGGTCGATGTGCTTCGTGGTCGGGGTCAACTGTTGCGGCCAATCATACGGAATGCCGGTCGTCGGTACATAGTCGATACCCTCTTGACGGGGCAGCGGCAGGCGCATGTTTTGAATCAGATCCTTCGCCGCGTTCAGACCGCCGTCATCGCGGGTGTCAAGGATCGCCAGCGCATCCTGCCACTCGACCAACGGGAACTCGATCAGCAGTTGATCCCATTTGGAATTGATGTCTTGGATATACGCGTCGGCATTCTCCTCATACCACGCAAGGTAGGCATTCCAATATTTATCCTCATCATCCGGATACTTGGCGAGCAGTTCCGCCTTGATCTCCGTCTGTTTACGCGACCATTGTTCCTTCTCTTGCGTCCACTGGGTGTAGAGATAATTGAACCACGAGACGAGCGTAAACGTCTGTTCCTTGCCGTCCACCGTTCTCGTGATCTCCATGCGCAGACGCTCGCGGATCGTCGCTTGCAGTTTCATCAACTCCGGGTTCGGCTTCGGACCCAGTGCCGACAGCGCCGTCGCATAACGGTCCGACACGCGGGTGCCGTCCGGCTGCGTGATCGGGGACGGCGGAACATACATGTCGAGGATCTGCGACGTGCGCACCATCTGCGTTTCCGGCATGATGCCTGCGACCTCATCGTCTGCTTCCCAAGCCAGACGCTCGTGATCGAGCACCGTACCCGGCCAGCTCAGCGAAAACATCTGCTTCGGATTGCCCGATGCGAACGCCTTCAAGATCCCGTAGTAGATCGCTTCCGTAAAGTTCGTCGGAATTCTGTCTTCGATCGGCGTATCGACAAACGTCGAATCGGTCGTCGCCACCGCCTTGTTTCTGTCTTTGTCATTCGTTTGTGCCATTGACAAAAGCCCCTTTCCCCCAACATCCCTGCTAGAGTTCAATATTTAACATCAACTTGATAAGATGTTATTTCCGGAGTTCCAAATATATGCAATAAATATTTATGGAGCATAAAACATTAACGAATCGAACGCAAGGCATCGGCAGCGAAATGGTACGCCTCTTGAATCGCCCGCTTATCCGCGCACATCCACAGCGCGCTCAGCACGTTGATCACCCCGGCCGCAGCCCGGTCGTTCGGCACCCCGAGCGCCTGCGTGATCGGCAGTGACATTTCGCGACGCAGCGCATTGGCCGCGTAGTTGCAAGCGACCAGCACATCGCTCGATCCCGTCTTGGTCATCGCACCGAGCTGCCCGATCACCAGTTCGACAGCGCTGCGTTCAAGACCATCGGCCGTCTCCTGTTGCTCTTTGGCTGGGCTCACCGGAACCTGCACCCCGTAAAACTGACAAAACGCCTTGGTGATCAACGGTGCAAACTCCCCGATGCGCGCCTTGATCTTCGGCAGATCATCCGAGTCGATAAAGCCGATCTCCAGCAGCATCGCGTCCGCCTCCGTGTTGCACAGCACCGCAAACCCGGTCCCGTTCGGCCCGCCGTCGCGCACCGGCCGCCCGTGCGTGCCGCAGATCGTCGCGACGTTTGTGATCACGCTCTGCGCCAGCCCTTTGATCGGTCCGCCGTCCCCGTACACGTACAACTCCGCCCCGCGGCCGCCGCCCGCATTGACGTGGATCGACAGAAACACGTCCGCCCTCTCCAGATTGGAGATCCGGCACCTCTCCCGCAGGTCGGCGTCCACCCGCGTCCATCCGCCCGGCGATTGATCGGTCTCCCGCGTCATCACCACCGTAAATCCGGCCTGACGCAGCAGATCGCGCAGGTGGAGCCCGATTTGCAGGGTGATCTCTTTCTCTCTCGCACCCTGCGCGCATGCTCCCGGATCATAGCCGCCATGACCGGGATCGATGCAAATCACTTTCGGCATGCTTACACCCCCCTTGAATAAATGCTTACATGACAGTACATGAACGCATCTGCCAAAATATACAAAAAAGCCACAAACATCGACGTGTTTGTGACTATTTTCATGCAGGAGCTAGATAGTAAACGTTTTACTTTTTTACTGTTTTATTTTTTTCTTCGGCGAAGGGCTGGTGCTGCGCGCCCCTCCGTCCTGCGGTCTGCGGAAGCCCGCCATGTAGCCATAGCAGTCCGGCTCCTGCACCATGCCGCTCGGGTCCTGATCCCGATCTTGTGTCCCTCTCATGAAATCTTCATAGCCGACACCGCGTCCGCCCGTCCCTTTGGCCGCCTGAATCTGCGCGTCAAAAATGCCACTGTGATAGTCGGCAAATCCGGTCTTTGCAGCCGCCTCTGCCGGGAGTGCTCCGTCCGATTGGGCGATCGAAACACCCCTCCTATAGTCGTCATACCCGGCGGCCGCCGCTTTCTCCGCGGGTTTTGCCTGCTCGCCTTGCGCCTTTTCCATCCCGGACTGGTAATGTTGCATGGCGAGCTTGTACGCCTCCGAACCGTTTTGCTCGCGAGCCCCTCCCCGTGCCGAGGCCAACCCTTTGTCATACTCGGGGCTGGCTTGGACGCTCGCCGAATCGGGCGCGACATTCTGATAGGCGTTTCTCGTCCTGTCCATGATCGGACTGAGGATGAAGACTTTGCCTTCATGTTCCGCTCTGACTTGCTCCAGCTCTTTCTCCAACTCGCCGTCTTCCAACATCTTGTCCTTCAGCGACTCGCGCTTCTCTTCCACCTTCTGCTCGATCAGGTCCTCATTCATCGTGTCGGACACAGCATACAGATCGCTGTAATCGCGCAACTCCTGCCCATGCGACTCCCCGACCTTCGGGTACGCCTCGGCGACGGCCGATTCCCACTCGTAGAGGACCATCGACATGTACTTCATCTTGTCGGCCGTCGTCATCCGGCCCGACTTGAACGTGTTCCACGAAACATCGAGATGTTTCAACGCTTCCTGTTTGACGAGCAAACGGTCCATGTCCTTCTGCGTATCGTCCGTAAATCCTTTTTTGCCGATCAAATTCTTTACCGCTTTTGACTTGGAGATCTCCTCCGAGTCTTTGTCTTGATACCTGACCGGGTTGCCGCCCCTGGATTTCTTGTCAAATTCGTATTTGAATTTTTTCTCCCATTGCGTTTCCATCAGTTCCTTCGCTTCGTCGTCAAACTTTTCATCATCCGCGTGGGTCAGGTAGTACTCCCGATGGGTCAGCCACTTGTTCGCGTCCGACTCACCGTTGCCTTTGGGCATGCCGTCCTTGTAGCTGGCGAGCGGCGAAGACTGGTAGACGACCACATAGTCGGAGATCGTGGTCTGCAACAGATTTTTCCACTCCAGTCCGGTCAGACAAAGTCCGCTGAGCGCCGCGTTCAGGCGCGTCAGATTGGGCTCGATCAGGGCCTGCACCTGTTCCAAACGCGTCTTGTTGACTTTTTGTGCGCTCTGGACCGTGCTCGGTTTCGTACTGGCTTTAAAATCGCTTGCGTTCAGCAGTTCGCTGTCGATCATGCCTTCCCAGTCTTGGTCGTTCAAGAACGTCCATCTGGAGAGCAGCGAGCTCAAAAATTGGGACAGATCCTTCCCGGACGCTGCCTTCTGCAATCCTTGCAGCACCAGCGACCACGACACGGTATGCGATTTTTGGCCGATCGGGCCGTACTTGGTCGGCGGGCGGTCGTTGGACAACTTCAGATCGTCGACATCAAACTCTGATGCCGGGAACCGTTGCAAATTGCCGCCCGTGTCCTTCTCCTCCACCTGCAGCAACGCTTGAAACTGTTGCTTGCCCGGCTCTTCCTTCTCCTCGTCCTCTTCCTTGACCGCCGCTTCGACTTCCGCTTCGGCGTCTGCCTCCGCATTCGGCTTTTTGTCGGCGACCGACGTGAACACCTTCTTCACATCTGCCGCATGCGCCTTCCAGATGTTCGGATAGGCGCGTTCAAACGCCTTGAGAAATTCCGCTTTCAAATATTGCAACTCTTTCAGATCCGAAATGCCGCCTTCCCGGTCGCTGCCAGGGTCCCAATACATCGCAGCACACTCTTCCACCGTTTGGCCGGACACCGACTTGCCTTGCTTCAACTCTGCTTCCAACTCGCGCAGTTTGCGGTTGGCATAGCCTTCTCCGTGGTTGGACGGACGGTGTTCTTGCACGCCTTTGGAACTCGCGCCTTTCACAGCTGTAAATCCGGTGTGCGTCGTCAGCGGAGCCAACTGGGTCGCCACAAACAGATCGGACACACACTTTTGAACCAACGCCGACCAGTCGGCCGCCGATTTGGACTGTGTCACCAATTCAGTAAAGAAACTGTCGGGATATTCACCCAAAAAACGGTTAAACGCGGCATACGCGTTCGTCAACGTCTCGTTGTCTTCATCCTCTTCGAGCAGCGGTTTTTGCTCGCTCAAAGCGGCCCAATCCTTTTTCAGATACTCGTTGATAAACTTCTCGACCGTGAGTTTCTCGTCCAGATTGCCGACATTTTCATACGCCTGTTTGAGCAGTGTCCACGAGATCGAATGCGCTTTTTGCTCGATGCCGAACTGGGTCGGCGGCCGATAGGAGGCCGGCAGCGACAGCGCCCCGACCGTCAGTGATCCCGGCGACACCTGCGCCTCCTCTTTGCCGTTTTTGCGGGAGAGATCGATGTTGTTGGTATACTTGAATTGGCCCTGCAGCACCTGTCCCCGCTGTTCCGTCTGCACCGGTTGCATCTGCGCTCTCCGCCGGTCTCTCATCATCTGCAGCACCGCCCGGTTGCCGACCGTATGCTGCAGCCGATGCAACCCGGCGACCGACAGCAACGGACCGGCAGCCTGAGCCGGAACGTTCGACGTTGCTTTCGATACCGGTGTCGACTTTTCCACGGGACGGGCTTTGCGTTCCGTTTCCACCTGACATCCCCCTCTCACCTGCTCTGTTAAAAATCCCTTCAAGAAAGATCACCCGTTTCCTGCCGCCTCGACCGCCATTCATAAAAAAACGTCATCATGGAAAGAAACAGAAAGACAGGGGCGATAATCAGTTATACTAGAACAAGTCACACAGACCATCCAAGGAGTGAATGATCATTACACATCCCATCTCGACCTACTTGAACGAACAACTCGGCGTATTTTTGCAATCCAAAGACCTGAACGAAGAGACGGTCACCGCTGTCACAAACGACGTGGAAAACCGGCTGACCTCGCTCCTCTCGCATTGGAACGACGCAAAGTTTCGCTCGACCTTGCTCTTGACCGTGCTGGAAGAAGGCACGTTCTACATGCCCTATCACAAGGAAGTCAACGCGCTGGTCGTCCTCGCCGTCCGCAACAGCGACCAGATCCAACACCTCCACAGCGAGCTGAAGCTCCTCGACGACAGCGAGATCCGCACCCTCACCTCGCAAGCGATCGAGTATTTTGCGACAGTCGACCTCGCGGAACTGGCCCGTCAGGCGGATCAGCCCGCACAGGATCTCTTCGGCTCGCTGCCGTCCCGGTATCCGCTCGCCTGGGAGGCGTTCCAACAGATCGCGCTTTCCACGATGAAATACCAATACGTCACCTACACCCCGACGGCAACAGACCTGCCGGACCTGCCCGCGCTCGAATCGGGCGTCGACAGCCAGATCTTGGACGACCTGACCCAGATCCAAAACGGCGAGATCTCCTTCCTGTTCCGCGACTCGTTCAAATGGATCTCGCGCGACACCGATCACTTGCTGCACGTCATCGAGCTTGTCCTGCGCGCAAACAAAACGGTGATCACCCACAACTACTACATAAGCAACGGCACCGTCGCCTACCGCAAACCGCTGATGAAACCGGCCTCGAAACAAAGCGACATCGCCAAAAAGTTTGACAACAAAAAGGGCCTCTGGAACCGCCACAAAGACAGCTTGCGACTGCTCAAAAAGTATATCGTTCCGGCTGAATAGGAGATCGCATGAGCCGCTTTCATTGTTGCGCCACCTGTCAGCACTATGCCGTGGAAAAAAGGAACGGCAAACAGGTGACAAAATGCGCTCGCTTGGGGTTTGACACCCATCCGAAGTACCAGTTCAACTGTTGGAACCCAAAAGACCATGTGCGCAAACTGATGGAGAAAGACAAACGATGACCCCTTTTACCGAACGAATCCTCCAGATCATCAAGGACATCCCGCCCGGCAAAGTCATGACGTACGGCCAGATCGCAACGCTCGCTGGCAGTCCACGAGCGGCCCGGCAGGTCGTGCGCATTCTCCACTCGATGAGCCAAAAGCACCACCTCCCGTGGCATCGGGTGATCAACTCAAAAGGCCAAATCGGCCTCTCAGACGACGAGAGTTTTAACGTCCAAAGACTGTCGCTGGAGATGGAAGGCGTCGAATTTTCCATCGGCGACCGGATCGATCTGGATCGCTATCAGCACCATCCTGCACACTGACAGACCGAAACGACAAAAAGGGAAGCTCGCTCAACGGCCTGTGCGCCGGTGGCAAGCTTCCCTTTTTTGCATGGAGCGAAGCAAATCATTCATCAGACAATTTATCCAACGTGTTCATCACGTCGATCAAGTGATTGTTAAAGATCTTGCGCGCCACCTGCAACAGCTCGACGATCATCGGATCTCGCAACGAGTAGATGACCCGATTGCCCTCTTTGGTGCCGACCACGATGTTTTTGGATCGCAAGATGCTCAGTTGCTGCGACATCGCCGAGCCTTCGCTGCCGACCAACGATTGCAGTTCGTTCACACTCATCTCGCCTTCCGACAGCAACTCCAAGATCTTGATCCGCAAAGGGTGTGACAACGCCTTAAAAAAATCCGCTTTAAATCGCTGCATTTCCAAGTTCATAGACCGACTCCTGCTCCTTCCAATCTGCGCAACAAATTTCTTGGTCTGCTCCGCGATCCTCTTCACACGCGCTTCTTGCCAAGGAGCGCCGCCAACACCATCCCCGCCAACACGGCGGTCGTCAAATCGAGGAAGACCGTGCACAAAAAGGTGACAACCATCACAAAAGAACCGCTGTTCCGCGCCTTTAACAGCTGCATAAACTCGTGCCTTTCGCTCATGTTCCAAGCGACCACCATCAACACAGGCGCAAGGCTGGCCAAGGCGATCCGGGAAGCAAAGGGCGCAAACAACAGCAACGTCACCAACACAATCATACCATGAATCACGCCGGACACCCTTGATGTGGCACCACTCTTGATGTTTGTCGCCGTTCGGGCGATCGCCCCCGTCGCCGGTATGCCGCCGAAGAGCGGAGTCACGATGTTGGCGAGACCCTGCCCGATCAGTTCTCTGTTGCTGTTGTGCTTGCTGCCCGACATGTTGTCGGCCACCACCGCCGAGAGCAACGACTCCACGCCGCCCAAGAACGCGATCAGCAAGGCGGGATAGATCAGCGTGCCCACCGTGTCCCACGTGAACGCCGGAAAGTGAAAGCTCGGCAGGGCGGAAGAAATCGGCCCGTACGCAGACCTGATCGTTTCGACCTTGTCGCCATAAAACCACCACGCACATACACTCGCCACCACGATGCCAAGCAGCGCCCCTGGCCATTTAGGGAGCGTTCGCGCGGTCAAGATGATCAGCATCAAACAGAGGAGGGCGGTGACGATGCTGTACAGATTGGCCGATCCGATATGCAAGAAAATTTCACGAAGATTATCCAAAAAGTATTTGTGCTTCTCCACATCTTGCAACCCGAGAAAATGCGGGATCTCCCCCGTAAAGATGATCACCGCGATCCCGGACGTAAAGCCGATGGTCACCGATTGGGGAATGAACTTGATCAGAGTGCCCACTCGCAGCAACCCCATGATCACCAACAGGACACCCGCCAAAAACCCCGCCATCAACAGTTTCTCATACCCGTACGTCATCACAATGCCAAATAAAATCGGAATAAACGCCCCCGTCGGTCCGCCGATTTGATACTTCGAACCGCCAAACAGCGAGATGAGAATGCCGGCGATGATCGTCGTATAGATGCCGTACTCCGGCTTCACGCCCGAAGCAATCGCAAACCCCATCCCCAGCGGGATCGCGATCACCCCGACGATCAGACCGGACAGCAAGTCTTTCTTCAAGCGCCCGAGTGTGTAGACACGTTTGTCGAGTGTTTCCACGGTGACTTCATCCTTCCTATCAATATCCGTATCTCTGAATATTTGAATATACAGGAATAGTATCACCGCCGAAACCGCCTGTCAAACATAGAGGGGTATTTTACTGGTGTTCCACGCAAAAAGACCGACAGGAAACTCCACGTCGGTTATAATTGTCATAGCCGTTTTACATCTGGAGGAGGCTGTGACCGTGATCATATTGACAGGTGTTGCAATCGGCAGCGGTTTGATGGATCTGTTCGCCATCAGCCGCGGCTGGACAAAAGCAAGATATGTGTGGAAGCCTTTTACGATGATCCTGATCATCGTTCTGGCTTTCCTTGGTGCCGACTGGAGCAACGACTGGCATCGATGGCTCCTGGCGGGCCTTGTGCTCTCTCTGGCGGGAGATGTGTTTTTGGTGTTGCCAAGCGACCGATTCTTGGCGGGGCTCAGCTCGTTTTTTGCAGCCCACGTGTGCTACATCGCGGCGTTTGCCGATCAAGGCGACAACGAACACGCAGCGAGCGTGGCCGTCGTATTAACACTCCTCGGCCTCCTGTCGGTCGCCGTGCTGCGCCGAGGCGTCTTGGCTTCCGGGGGCATGGGACTGCTCGTCGCCGTCATGTGCTACATCACCGTGATCCTGATCATGGTCTGGCGCGCCTTTCTTACTGGCGACGCCTTCATGCTGGCCGGTGCCGCGCTGTTTCTGATCTCCGACTCCGTCCTCGCTTGGAACCGTTTCATCAAACCCTCACTAACGGCCGAACTGACCGTCATGGCGACCTACTACTCCGCCCAGTTGCTGCTTGCGTGGTCGCTTCTCTAAATCAATCCTTGTGCACTACCACTTTGTTTTTCCCCGTGCGCTTCGCCTCATACAGACACGCATCCGCTTCGGCAAAGAGCTCCTCCTTGTGGAGCTCCGGCCGATACCGGCTCACACCGATACTGACGCTCAGATGCCTGCCGCCCAGTTCCGGATGCGCCTGCTTGGCGATCTCCTCGCGTATCCGATCCGCGAATCGGATCGCTTCCGACGGTGTGCAGTGAGTGAGCAATACGGCAAACTCCTCTCCGCCGTATCGGAAAGCGGCCGCCTGGTCGATCATCGCCGTTTGCAACACACCCGCCACATACTTCAACGCGAGATCGCCTGCCAGATGACCGTACGTGTCATTGACTTTCTTGAATGAGTCCAGATCGAGCAACAAAAGATACAGCGGAAACGGGTCTCGATCATACTCATCGAGGTGCCGTTCCAGCGTTTCATGAAAATTGCGATGGTTCGACAGTCCGGTCAACGCATCCAGTTTGGATACGCGTTCGATCTCTTGTTTTTCTCTGATTGAAGAAAGCAGGATCTTGAGCAACTCGCTCCCCCGCTTGTGCACCCCGACGGTGATAAAGGCAAACGACACCATCAACGAAACGATCAAGATCACTTCATTCGGGCTCGTCCGTATTCTGATCGTCTCGTGGAACATAACCAACAGAAAATAAGTCACGAGCGACGCCGCCAAAGAGAACAACGTTCGATTTTGCTGCTGTCCCAAGAAAGTCGGGACGAGGATCGGCAGGACTAAGACAAACAGAATGCCCGGTTCTTTGTTGACGATACACAGCGTCGCAGCCAACACAGCACCGAGCACGATCATCACATCTATAAAAAATTGCTTTCGATATCGAAGCGTCCACTCAGCCGTGGCAATCAGCACGATTTGCACAAGTGTAACGATCAAAAGGGTGTGCAGATCTTGACGGTGCGCATCCTCAATTGGAAGAAGCAGAATATTGAGTCCAGAGCCCACACAGGAAAGCATCAAAACCAGCCAATACGTATTGAGAGACAGCCGCCTCCAGCGAGCGTTGAAATCAGAAATGCGATGATTGGACCCCATACCTGTTCTCCTCCTTTCTTCGAGAATACACAAGTTGTGCACACGATTCAAGTTGGAATTAAATTACATGTAAAGTCTAAATAAAAACACACTGCGGAGGAGGCGGTCGTGAAATCGAAAGAGACACCCAGGAAGGGTGCCTCTCTTGGTGAGATCGCCGTTGCTCTATTGCGGCAGATGTTTGACTGCGCAGCGGTTTGGACCGACTTCCAGCTCCAGTCGCTTGTCGTCGTCTGCTGTGACCAGTCCGCGGTTGATCTGCACAATCTCTGCGTAGTTGGGCGGGGTCGTGCCGATGCGTGCTGTCACTTCCGCCGCAAACGCAGCCGCATCCGTCAGACGCATCACGGCGTTGTCTGCCCGGATGCGGCCCAAGGCGGCGCCTACATATCCGTCCGCGCACCGTTCGCTGATCTCAGAAAAATGAGCCGGGAGCACCACCACGTCATCAGACAACGGCGCGATCTGGCCGAGCACCGTTTCATAGAGCTTCAACGCCCACTCCTGCGCCTTGCCTCCAAGATCGGGTCGACCCAGTCCGCTGACAAAGATCGTGTCGCCGGAGAGCAGCCAGCGGTCATTGACGAGGAAGGAAACGCTGCCCGGCGTGTGTCCCGGCGTTTGCATCAGGAGCACCTGCAGGTCGACGCCGCTCAAGGAGATGCGCTCATAGCGGGACACATCCTCGTAGCGGATGACACCCTCCTGCATTTCCTGCGCGGAGAGATAGTAGGTCGCACCGGTCTGTGCGGCCAACTCACTCGCGCCCGAGATGTGATCCGCATGGAGATGTGTGTCGAGAATGTGCTTGATCCGCACTCCTTCCCGCTCGGCCAGGCGAACATACTCCTCGACATGACGACCCGGATCGACGACGACCGCCTCGCCGCCGGAGTGGATCATGTAGGACAGGCATCCCTTGCCCAGCCGCATCATCTGGATCAGGGTATACGAGTCGTCCGCATGCACGGTGACCGGGTGATAAAACTGACTCCAGCCTTGCATGCCGCGTTCCAAGACATAGAGATCATAGTCGCCGTGCTCGGCCAGCACATCGGCAGCCAGTTTGGCTGTGCGGCCGCGACGGCAAATGACCGCGATCTTTTTGCCCTTGGGCAGGTCTTGCCACGCAGACGCGTCCCCTTGTTCGAACGCGGCATACGGAATGTTCACCAACAGACCCGGTTCCGTCTGGATCTTCCATTCCGCGATCTCCTGCGGTGAACGCACATCGAGCAGGACGAGCGGCTCACCTTGCTCCAGCCAGTGGTGCAACTCTTCAGAGTTGACAGTTTGTACGGCCATGTTTCAACCTCCTCATGATTCATCATACAAAAACGCGACAGGCAAAATGCCCGCGACGATGCGATCCAGTCGCGACCTTGCCGTCTCCGCACTTATTGAACGCTGCAATCCTGTTGCCGTTTCTTTTTGTTGTTCTTGCCCTGCGTTTCCGTCTCGTCGGTTGTCGTCTCGCCCGTCTCGCTCGCCCATCCTTTTTGCATGCTGGACTGCGCGGCGAGGAGAATCTCCGAGGTCTGCCCGATCATGTCGGACGGGCTGGCCACCTGCTCTCCGTCCTCTTTCACTGTCAGATAGGTGTCAAACGCCATGCCCTCGTAGTAATTGCGAGCCGTCTCCAACACGTTGTCTACGAAAATGGTGGGAACCACGCCTTGACACGCCTTCGCAGCAAAGTACATCAAAGCCGACCCGACCCTTTGACTTTGCGGGCTCGCCTCCACCCACGTGATGATCGGCACACCGTGGCGGATGCCAAATTTTACTTCCCCCGTGTGGACCTCCCCTTTTTCGCTTGCCCAGATCGAGATCACCCGGTTGCCTTGCACCTGCAAAGTCAGCGTCACCTTTTCACCCGCAGGTCCTGTCCCGAAAAACTTCTCCTCCGGGATCTGCGAGATCGTGACCTGCCCTTTTGGTTCAGACGACTCCCCTTCCGACGTCATCCGTTGCAAAGGAGCTCCGCGATACTGCGTCAACAGCCGGCCCATCTTCTGATTCCCGTACAACTGCTGCATCTGCAAAAGGCGTCCGGCTCCCGTTTGTGCGGTGCGTACCGGATGTGCTGCGCGTTGAGCTGTGACGGAATGCTGGCGTGGTACCGTTTTGTAACCTTGCATCGCTGCAATCACTCCTTCACCGTCTCGTAAGCCTCATTTACTGGATAATCTCATGATACACAAGCCGTTCAATTCCAGCAATTCGATTCCTTGCGCTGCAAGCACACATGCGTACACAAAAAACCGCATCCAAATCGGATACGGTTCTCGTGGCGCGTGACTCAGATCACGCTCTTCAGTGCTTCAACAAATCTCGGCATCATTTCCGTACGGAGGCTCGCGATACTGATTCGGCCATTGCCGAGCAGATAGATGCCAGATCGCTCTCGCAACGTGTCGATCTGTTGCTCGGAGAGATTCAGCATCACAAACATCCCTTGCTGTTGGCGATATGTCAGCACTTGATCCTGAATACCGGCATTGGCCAATTCAGTAAAAAATGCAGCACGCCGTGTGTGAAGATCGTTGCACATACCGGCCAATTCCTGCTGCCAACGGGCACAGCGGTCCGGGTCGTTTAGGATATGGCTGACGATAAAGCTGCCATGCGTCGGCGGCATGGAATAGCTGGATCGGATCAATCTTTTCGCCGTATTGTTCCAATCGAGCGCCTGCTCCTCCTCTTTAAAGACCAGCGTCAAAGCGCCGATCCGTTCATCGTAGAGGCCCATATTTTTCGAGAACGAATTGCAGATCAGGAACCTGTCGACCCGTTCCTTAAATGCATCGAACAATTCAGCGTCCCGCTCCGGCGAATGAGCAAAGCCCTGATACGCAAAGTCGAACAAAGGAATGAGATGGCGCTCTGCGCAGAAGTCTGCCATTTTCGTCCATTGAGACAGATTGAGATCCATCCCCGTCGGATTGTGACAGCAGGCATGCAGCAGCACGTAATCGCCAGGTTTTGCAGACTCCAGATCCGCCAAGATCGTATCGAGGCTCACTTCATCCAGATGAGCCGGGAGATAACGATAATGGCCAAACCCGCCCGCGTGACTGTTCAAAACAGCCGGATGATTTTCCCACGTCGGTGCACTGAGCCAGATCTTTGCGTTCGGCGTGTAGTGATTGACCAACTTTCCAACCAAATGCAAAGCCCCGCTCGCACCCAACGTTTGGATGACCTGAACATGATGGGTTTCACCGCTGCCCCCCATGTTCGGGAACAGCAGCGTGCGTACAGCCTGTTGATAGTCGGGCGCACCCGTCAGATTGAATGTTGCCTTGCTGGATTGGTTCTGCACGCGAAAGGCTTCGGCCTCACGCACAGAGTCAAGGATCGGACAAGTACCGGACTCGTCCATATAGATCCCCGCCGTCAGGTTGAGTTTATCGGCACGCGGGTCCTGCCTATAAAGTTCGAGCAATTGCATAATGCTGGTCTTGATCAGCGTTTGCATCGCCTTTCCCCCTTTGCAAGATATCCGCAGCGATTGCGTTTGCATCCACCATCAAATCATTCCATTTGTTCGGACGACTGCTGCCCGATTGCATAAACCAACGGGTATGCTCGGTCGGAATGCCGATCACATACAGCCGGTCAGCGACCGTTTGATCATGCCGGATCGGATGGAACGGCGACTGCGTCACGTTTACGCCGCCCGTTTCGAAGAGGGCATCATCCGCCCCATTCACAAACTGGGTGTAGATCCCGCTTTCAATCAGCGAACGAGTCAACGTGGACGTGTCGTGATACAAGTTGGGATTCGGAACACGCGCGTCAATGACCGTCTTCACTTCCACAGTCGAATCCAGCACGCTCGGAGAATACATCTTGATGCACGGGCTCGTTTCCGACGGTTCAAACTTGATCGAAGGCCCGACGACGGTGAGAATGTCCGCACGGATCAACGCTTGCAACTGCAGGCTGCGGAAAGCAGGCGGACCTGCAGACAGCGCGTTGCACACCGGATTAAACTTTTTCAGGAACTCTTCCCGATGCGACTCAGGATTCAGCCCGCCAAAGTCCACAAACAGTCGAATGATGTGTCTCGTACTGCGAATCACATCGAGCGCCGCTTTGATCGGGGAGTTCACATTGCCCTTCATAGCTTCCGCGTAGTCTGTTTCCAGCACGGACAACATCATTTTTTTGAACGACTCGGGAGATGAGAAGGTGCATCCTTTAAACGGGTAGCCGAGCTGATAGAGATTCACACCAACCGGGTAAGGAACGCCCAGCGTATGAGCCAGCATCATGACGCCTTCCACTGTCTGCACTTGGTGTTCCAAGACCAGATTGCGCAGTTTCTGCGCTTCCTCCTCACCCTTTTCCAGTCGCAGTTTCGTCTCCGCATACACGAGCGTCATCTCAGCTTCCAGCAAGGGCAGCACATCACGGTGGAAGTACACATCACCGCGTTCACGAATCATCAGAGCGCGCTCCACCGTAAAGATGGCGTGCTGATATTCATAGTCAAACGGCTTCTGGTTGAGACCGCGCATTTGGACAGGCAAGCCGCTGCGGCTGCCGGCAAAGATGCGCGGCTCTCGTCCGGACGGATGATACGTCATCGAGCCGTCGTCATTTTTGGAGAACTTCCCGCCGCGGCCCATCGTCAGTTCGCTCATGAGATCGTAGAAAGTCAATCCCATTCCCATGATGCCGACGTGTTGACCCGGCTCAATCGACGAGAAATCCATCGACGCGACCGAGTCTCCTTTTAAATAGGAAACACCAGGTGTGCGAGCCGCGAATTCTTCCATCGTCGATTCATGACCGCTCGTCTCGTTCACCGGATGGCCGGTTGCCAATACGGTCCGGTGTACCTCCAGCGTGCGACCGGTGGAGAGATGCAACAATTGAGAGGCATCGAGTTCGTCCAAGCTGTCGACACGAGCTGTCACTTTGTGCAAAGTGACAGCCGGCGGAAGCGTGCGCTCGACAGTTGCTAAGACGAACAGCAAGTATTCCCCATAGATGGCACGAGGTCCATACCCGCCATATTCGGAATAATCGTCACGGTGCGTCTGCCACCACTGAGCAAAAGAAGGACCGTTGCCAGGACGGACTTCCCCACCGTCCCAAAAGCCGGAAAAAGCTGAAACTTCCGGAGCGATGGTGTTCATCAGCAGAAAATGAGATTGATCGGTCTTCCAGATTCTCCCTGTCCCGATGTTGACATCGTCGATCAGGAAAATTTCAACCGGTTCCCCGTTGTCTGCTTCAATCAGATGGGCTGCCATTCGTTCAAGAACCGACATGCCGCGAGGACCACTGCCGATGATGGCAACTTTTAGCGACTCATTCATAGTCATACTCCTCTGTGTACCGTAGTGGCCAAATGTCTGTTTCTCGACGATTCAAACGCTTTGATCGATTCGATCTCCTCAAGCGTTTGCGCGATGTCATCGAGATTGAGGATATATTTGCGCTTGAAATGTTCATCCATGATCGCCGGCAAGACATGATCCTCGATCATGATCGTCTCTTTGTCCAGATCGATGTGAATCGATGCTTGCGGGTCGCGGCCAAGGATCTCCCACAGCGTTTCAACGCCTTGCTCCGTCGTCTTCAACGGCAAAACGTCGTTGAGGATCGCATTTTTATAGAAGATATCGCCGAAACTTTCTGCGATCACCACTTTGAAACCATAGTCTTTGATTGCCCAAACCGCATATTCGCGAGACGAACCGGTGGCAAACTCACGTCCGGCCACCAAAATCGCGTTGCCGGCGTATCTGGCGTCGTTCAATACGAAGGACGGGTCTTGACGCCAATTGCCGAACAAGGAATCCGCATGTCCCACGCGTTGTGCTTTGTAGCAAAAGCGCGCGGGAATGATCTGATCCGTGTCCACGTTGTTTCTCACCAAAGGAACACCGCATCCGCTGATTTGTGCTCTGCTCATTCTGCCTTCCCCCATGCTTCCAGATCTGACGGGCGAGCGATCCGCCCGATGATCGCGCTGGCAGCTGCCACAGCAGGAGACGCGATATGCGTTCTTGCACCGGCTCCCTGCCGTCCCTCAAAGTTTCGATTGCTGGTCGAGACAGATCGTTGACCGGCTTTCATCTGGTCCTCATTCAGGCCGCAGCACAGCGAGCAGCCCGGCAAGGGACGGAAGTCTGCCCCCGCCGCGTGGAAGATTTCATCCAGCCCTTCCCGAATGGCTTGGTCGCGCACTTGAACGGAGCCCGGCACGATCAACAGATGCACATCCGGATGTACTTTATGCCCCTCCAAGACCCCCGCCACAACGCGCAAATCCTCGATGCGTCCATTGGTGCAAGAGCCGACAAAGACTTTATTGATCGAGAGGTCGCGCAGAGTTTGACCCGGTTGCAGGTCCATATATTCGAAAGCGCGCTCTGCTGCCAGTTGCTGACTTGCATCTTCGTAGTCAGAGACAGCCGGAATGCTTTCGTCGAACGTGATGCTTTGGGACGGGTTGGTCCCCCAGGTGACCGACTCATCGAGTGCCGCCGCATCGATCACGATCTCTTTGTCAAAGACTGCGTCAGGATCGCTCACAAAGGAACGCCATCCTTCCACATCTTCCTCTGTCAGCGGACGCCCCTTGGCTGCGTAGACCTTGCGCAAGTAGTCGATGGTGACGTCGTCCACACCGATAATCCCGGCACTGGCCCCGCCTTCGACCGACATGTTGCACAGCGTCATCCGAGCTTCCATGCTCAGCGAGTGAATCGCCTCACCCGCATATTCGATGACATGCCCGATCCCGCCGCCGGTGCCGATCCGGCGAATGATCGCAAGCGCCAGATCTTTTGCCGAAACACCTGCAGGCAGGGAGTTTTTGACGGTGATGCGGAAAGATTTAAACTTTTGCAGTCGCAACGTTTGGGTGGCCAACACGTGTTCCACTTGGCTCGTACCGATGCCAAACGCCAGCGCGGCAAACGCACCGTGCGTCGTGGTGTGCGAGTCGCAGCAGACAACCGTGGTGCCCGGAAGCACCAGACCCTGTTCAGGCGCGATGACGTGCGTAATCCCTTGCCCCGCTTCGCCCAGCATGTGGAACGGGATGCCGAACTCCGCAGAGTTGTCGCGCAGCAGATCAATTTGATTGCTGCGCAACTCATCCCCTTCCAGCAAGGCGATCGAAGACGTAGGGGTATTGTGGTCAACAGTTGCAACGGTCAGATCAGGCCGGCGCACGGTCCGATTGGCAGCGCGCAAACTGTCGAAAGCTTGCGGCGTGTTGATCTCATGCAACAGATGCATGTCGATGTAGATCAGATCCTCCGCCTCACCCAAAGTCTTCACACAATGGGCCTGCCAGATTTTCTCATGCAAAGTTTTCGCCAAAACGTTCACCTTCCTTAGGCATGTTTGACTTCTTTGTTTTCAATTTTTTTCACAGATTGGACCAACAGCGGGAAAGCAAGGAAGGCTGTAATCCCGACAATGATCCAGACACCCGTCCAGGAAGCGACTCCGAGAATGATCGGAATCATATAAGGAATGACAAACGATACGATAAACACAGTCGCTCCCATCATGCCTAACGCGGTGCCTGCATAGCGGACACCGGCAGCCACTGCGATTTCCGTGTAGCCAATGCCATGCCATGCATTCCCGGCCAGCCCGGTGATCGCCAGCAACGTGACGACGACGAACGTATTTTGATGGGAGACCAGACCCAGCACGATCCCTGCCACAGCGGCGATGACCGCGATCCAGCGCAGGACTTGGCGGCGATTTTTATACTTATCGGTTAGACGCCCCGTGATGATCCGCAAAGCCCCGCCGCCCAATTGGACACCGAACAGAATCAGCGAGATCGTTCCCATGCTGAGATGGTGTTCATCGGTCAGAAAGACAGCAGCAAACGTAAGCACGGCCATCTGAGGGAACGTCAACGCGCAACCAGCCAGCGCGATGTTCCACACCGACATCCGTTTCAGCGGGGAAACGTCACTCGCCTGCGAGGTGCCGGCAGCAGCCTGACCCACCTCTTTTACTTTCATCCCAAACCAGACCAACAGCGTGACGGCAAAGCACAAGACGGCAAACGAAAGAAAAGCGGCACCGAAACCGTAACCGGCCACGATGAACGGGAAGGTAACCGACCCGATCGCTCCGCCGACAGGGATCGCCGTCTGGCGAATACTCATCGCAAAGCCTCGCTCATGATCTTGGAACCATGTCATGACGGCACTCCCGGAGGCAGAGTTGATACTGCCTCCGATCGCGCCCGCAAGTATCAACAGGACACCCAACGATATGTAACTCGGAATCATATCTCCGTTCGGTACAAGCCAAATCGAGATCGCCAAAAACGCAGCGCCCATTCCTCCAAGCCCAATCATCAGGACGATCTTATCGCCCAGTTTGTCGGTCAAAACGCCCCAGGCGATTTCGGAGATCGCAACACCCAGCCCCATGCATCCAAGGACAAAACCTAACTGACTGAGGGTAAATTGATAGTCCTCGCGCATGAGGACCCCGGTGACAGGAACCCCGACAAATCCGACAGCAAACGTGATTTGCGCGAGTACACCAATTAACAAGATGATCCAACGGTACCTTGATGCAGTCGAATAGAGTGTGTCCATTTTCTTACCCCTTTCACGGTTTGACGACTTGAGGCGGTTTCTCCCAGATGATCAAAGCCAAGCAACCCGTTTCGCTGTGGAAGCTGTGTTGGCTGCCCGGAGGCAAACAGATGAGCTCGTTCTTTCTGAGCACACCTTGGTTCGTGATCATCTCGCCATCAAAGATGTAGATGATCTCAAAGCCCGTGTGCTCATGAGCCGGAGAACTGCCGCCCGCTGCATAGCGCACGAGACCTGCAGCGCAGCCTCCCGTTTCCTCGGGACGGAACAGCCAATGAACCTCGGCAGCGGACCGTTCATTGGCTTTGAACGGTTGGAACTCGATCTCAGTATCAGACAACATGCCCGATTCGTTCAGTTGAAGAAGAACCGGCAATGCTTTCATCAGGTCAGCCACTTGCATGCTCATAAGGTCCACCTCGTATGATAGTGTTTCTTCACAAAATCATACTTTCCTTTCATCTGATTTATTTTATTAGTTGAACATCTTACATTGAAGTTACAGCCGTTTTTTCAAGTCCGTCGCTCACGCAGCCGTACACATCGTTCACCCAGTAGTCGGCGTACGTATCAGACACCGCCCGGCTCTTGAAGGAATAAGTTTTCAACAACCAACGCTTTGCCGTGTCTTCAGGGTTGTTGACTTCAATGCGTTCGCGGTTATGCAGACCATATTGGTTGGAGAAGACCAACAGATCCCCGTAATCGAGTTTATGACGATGCTTCATCGCCTTGGTGACGGCATTCGTGAAGGCCAGCAGTGCATGCACGGCAGCCACCGGCGCATCGGGCAGCGGATGGGTCATCGTGTCGGTGAAGCAGATCTTGCCTTCGCCCTGAAGGACTGCGTGCGCAGTTGAGCGATCCCAGTTTTTGATCTTGTCTTTCGTCAGATCGTCCACTTCTGTGTAATACCACTTCTCACTCAGCGCCTCCACCTGCTCCGGGGTCAAGTGGCTGATGATGTCCTGGCTGTCCACATACGTGGTGTACACCAGATCGTCTTCCGGGCAACGCACGCCCAAGAGGGTGATGTAGTCCGCACGCACCGGATGGCTCGAACGGTCGTTGTGATAGATCAGATCCCCGTCGGTGAAGCCGGTGCGCATGCCGCGGAACCGGTTGATGCTCACGACATCGGTGAAGAAATCGCCGTTGTTGCGCGATGCGTAAGAGAGCAACGGATTTTCCAGCAGGTGAGCGAAGGTGCCGAGGAATGCTTCGCCGAGGAACGTTTTCTTCAGGCGATACTTGTCGTTTACCGGGTCATCATGATTGAGATCCGGAACGTCCGTATCAACCGGGCAATTCTTCAGGACGTGAACGTGACGGCCGTGTGCCCGGTCAGCGCGAATGCGTTCGCACAGGTCGAGGAAAAACTTCGGCAACACACCCTCTTCCACGTTGCGGATCATCCGTGCTTGAAACGCCGAGTAGTCGACATACGGCGAGATCGCCGAAAGATCGGAAAGTGCTGCACACAACTCTTTGTGTTGCTCTTCGGAAAATACGTGATAGGCTTTCACAGTTTGACGCCCTCCTCGGCCATGAATTGTTCAAGGGTGTACACGTCCGCCAGTTTTTCGATGACGTTCATCGCACATGCATGGCTGTGCGCGTCGCTGGACGAAATGCAATCTTCCAGCGGTCGAACCACATACCCGCGGTCATGCCCGCTGAGCGTGGTGCTCAAGATGACAAACTCGGTCGAGACCCCGGTCAAGTACAGCGTATCGATCTCCATGTTGCGGAGCATGATTTCCAAATTGGTGTTATAGAACGGATCGATCCGGTTCTTTGTCACGACGTATTCACCCGGCATCGGCTGCAGGGCATCATGCACCTGCGTCGCCCACGTGCCCAGCACCAGTTGCCCCTTCTCTTTCAGCGGGCGGAACAGTTTGGAACGGTCGTTCCACTCCGGATACCCCGGGGAGAAACCGACGACGACATACAGGACCGGCATGCCCATTCTCCGAGCGGCCTCGATCGCCTTCGCGGTATTCGCCACCGCTTGTTGTTCCTGCTCGTGGTGATAATAGCCGTCTTTGCCGATGCTTCCTTCTTCATGAACGATATCGTTGATAAAATCAAGGACCAGCAATGCCTTCTTCATGAGACACCCACCTCCGCCGTTTGATGTTGAAGTTCTTGCATGATCTTCTCTCTAAAGGTGACAAGATCGTCACACAAGCTGGAATGCTGCTTGAAAATAAATTTGTCATACAGATGATTCACATCTTCATCGCTGTGCGAGACACCCAGGTCGTGCAGCAGATGACGAATGATCGTTCTGCCGGAATGACGGGTGACCAGCAGCGATCTATCGCGGCCCAAGTCCCGCGGCTTCACGTATTCATACGTATCAGGATCATTCAACATCCCCTGTTGGTGCATGCCTGCAGCCGTGCTGAAGACATATTTCCCAAACAAAGGCTGCGTACGGGATTCTTCCAATTGAATCACTTCGCTCAGCAGCAGATAGCCTTCATACAACTTGTCCAGTTGAACGGAAGTCTCGAGCCCGTATTCGTCGCTCTTGTAGTACAGCAACGCCGCCACTTGTTCCAGCGAAGTATTTCCTGCCCGCTCACCGATGCCGCCAAGGGTGGCTTGGATCTCGTCTGCACCTGCTTGGACACCTGCGATTGCATTGGCAACACCAAGACCCAGATCGTTGTGGCAATGCACCGAGATCTTGATGGCAGGTCCTGCGACCTCGCGCACGAAACGAACCAGATCCCCAAAGGATGCGGGCGTGGCAAAACCTGTGGTATCCGCCAAAATGATCTGGTTTGCACCCGCCTCAATCGAGGCTTTCGTGATCGCTCCGATATAGTCATACGCACCGCGACTTGCATCCTCGATGCCCACCGTGATATTTGCAATGCCTTGTTCCTTGGCATAGGCAACAGCTTCCGTAACTTCAGCGATCCCTTGCTCGCGAGTGATATTGCGCTTGTTTTTCAAGTGCAGGTCACTGCCGGTCGCCGCCAGCATCACAATGTGCCGGTCACTCACCCCGCCGGCTTCGATCGCGGTCTTCACATCTTTTACTTGAGCACGCGAAAACGTGGAGAAGGATGCCGTCGTCAAATGTTCGCTGATCATCTGAGTTGCCAAAAAATCAGCGCGCGAAGAAGCAGGGAATCCTGTTTCAATCGTATTGACTCCAGCTTCTTCAAGCATCAATGCGATTTCCAGTTTTTGTTCCGGTGTCATCGCATTGCCAGGCGCTTGTTCACCATCTCTGAGCGTAGTATCAAACATACGAATCATACGCTTGCCCATTTCAACACCACCTGTATAAATTTACTAAAATGGCAGCTACTTGTTTTAAAGTGTAGCTACTCTTATTAAAATCATATCACCGCTTCTAAATTAAAAACATATACCATATAGGACACATAATTATCCTAAATGGGATATATATTATTTCATTTTAGATTATAAAAAAAGAACTTCACCCATGTTGTCACGGGTGAAGTTCTCTATCAATTCTCACATGTTGGACATATTTATACAAGAAACTTCCTGAAGAACTGCCCTTTATCACTGACGCCCGTTTTGGCGTATACTTTCTTCAGCACGTTTCGCACCGTGCCTTCCGTGATCCCCATCGTATGGGCCATTTGCAAAGCACTCTTGTTTTGCAGCCAACCATAGGCCACTTCTTTCTCCCGGTTGGACAGGTTATAAGGTTCAAATAACAAATATGCTGTTGCTCCGCCGCCAATGGACTGTCTGGTTTTTTTCAACTTCCGCTCAATTTCCTCAATCGTCTTTTTGAGCAGGGGCACTGCAAACGTCACATCCACGTCAGACCCGAATGATAAATCTATATACCCGCAGACCTCATCAAAGATGCGAACGGGCGAACAGATGCAAGTCCAGTCTTTACACAGTTGCATCGTGTGCTGCTCGCCTTGAACGACCACTGTGGATTGCAGTCGCATCGCCAGAGAGACTCCGTTGATTCCCGCCTGTTCAAATGCAAAAGGAGTTCCTACATCCACATTGTATCCGCGGAGCTTTTCGATCATTTCCGCTTGCCCGATCAATTGAATCAAGATCCCGTTCGGATCGGTCACCAGAAAAAAATGGGGAATCCCAATCTCGGTGTCTACCAACGCCAAGTCATGTCCTGCAATTTCAATAAATTCCCTATTCCGATATAAAAGGGACTCGAGAGCTGGCGCGGAAAGTCTGGTCGGTATGTGATCAGCGCTTGGATACTTGAATCGTTTCTCCCAGGCCTCTACCGTATAACGGTCCAAATTGGACAAACCGCTCCAATTCCGGTGAATTTGTTCCGTCGCTTCAAAGACACTCATACGTTTACTCCCCCTTGATCCATACAAGATGATTTCGTTTTGCTCCTCATCTTTAACTCATAAAACGGAATCACTATTTGTAAAAGAAAACAATTCCCTAAACAATTGTACTACAAACTAGTAAGCCTTCCAAGTTTTAAATTATTATTATTTTATCCTTAACGCTTCGTCAGGATCACGAATACAAAAAACGCCATGGAAAAACACCCATGACGTACACTCTTGATAGCTGATGAAGTTGGCGGAGAGGACAGGATTCGAACCTGCGTGGGGTTGCCCCCTAACGGTTTTCAAGACCGCCCCGTTATGACCGCTTCGGTACCTCTCCAGGAAAACAGACGCGAAGGTCTGTTAGATCGACGAACGCCCGATCTGGGTGCCTTTCTTGCTTGCTTTCAGATCGACGTTGGAGTTTTGGAGCAGCGGCAGCATCTTGGTGGTGCTCTCCATCGGATGCGAACACAGACGGCACGTAGGCGTCACTTCAAACGCAAAATTATCCCGCATCCAGCCTTTGCAACCTTCTTGGGTGCAGGACCAGATCGCCGTGACCCCCTCTGGGAGTTCGACCGGTTTTGCTCGATTGTACATGGATGATCCCTCCTCAAAATGTTCGGACAAAAGAAAAACTGCCCCTAACCAGGTTAAGGGCAGTCATTCTGTCTGACATTACAGCTTTACAACGTTTTCAGCTTGCGGGCCGCGGTTGCCTTCAACAACGTTGAATTGTACGCGTTGGCCTTCGTCGAGGGTCTTGAAGCCTTCGCCGGTGATAGCGGAGAAGTGTACGAATACGTCGCTGCCGCCTTCAACCTCGATGAAACCGAAACCTTTGTCAGCGTTGAACCATTTAACGGTACCGTTTTGCATTAGAAAAAACCTCCAGATAATGGGAATTGTTAACATGCGCTTCTTATTCACCGTAATAAATAAAATTCACACATTGGAAAAGGTTCCATCTCCTCATGATAACCCTTTACAACAAGTGAATTCAGGTCTCATCTTTGGAACTGTTATAAGCATACCACATTTAGAATCAATTGCAAGCGGTTGAGCGAAAAAGAAAAAATTGGAGGAACCTGACACTTCGCACTTTATCTAAAAAAGCTGACGTCTGCCCGACCCGGACGTCAGCTCGACACGCCTATCTTTTTGGCACCGGTCGAACACCGGACTGAATTCGATCCTGCACGTAGGGCCATGTTTCATCGACGCACAGGGCTGCCTTGTCCTGATGATCCAGGTGCCCTGCCGCTTCGGGAAACTCGTACGGAACAGTTGGAGCGTCTTTTGGAAACAGTCTTTCCAGACCGCCGCATCCTCTTCGCCCCGCATGCCCACGTACGGGAAGTGATGCAGGATCTTTCCGAACACACGCTGGCAGTCTTCCGCGTATTTTTGCGTGTCCAAGATGTGTTGGTGCCAGAACAGATCGATGTCCTTGGTCGGTACCAAGTAACGTTCCGGGAATTTGAGGTTCAGGTAAAAAAAGCAACGATACACCTCCCCGACCGCATCCGCCTTTTCCAGCGTCCAGCCGTGTCCCTCACCTTCCTCGATCAACTTGGCTTTCATCGGCTCCAAGTCCAATGCGTTGATCGCTTGACTCGGTGTCATCACCCGTTGATAGTCTGCCATCGTGCTCACTCTCCTTCCAGGACTTCCGTTGCATAGTCCATAGATATGTTGAATGAGCATATGACATGACGTAAGAACTGATTTTTCCGAAAGATAAAAAGCGACATGGGTACATCGTACCCCCACATTTCTCATAAAAAAACTGTCACGCACCACCGGGGTCGGGATTCGTGACAGCGGGCAGATCGTTTCTTACTCTTCAATCGAGCCGCCGATGCTTCGCAGATGCTCCCGGAAGGAATACTCGGCGTTTGCAGACCGTTTGTCCAGATAGTCAGAAAAACGCAATTGATCACGGAGCGTCTGTCCGGAGCGGATCATCTCCGCTTGGCGGCGTTCCGTTTGTGCGATGGTGCTGGCGACGGCCATCAACTGCTGGAGGTCGGCGTCTCCGGGTACGAACAGGGCACCGTCACTGTCCGCGAACACAACGTCCTCTCGACCGACCGTAAAGCCCCCGAAAGAAGCGGTATGCAACGCGTCGGACTGACGCGGGTCCAGCCTTTGCGGACCGGACGGCACGGCTCCATAACTATAGACCGGGAAATCGATCTCCAGCAGTTCTGACGTATCGCGATGCAAGCCCCATACCACAATCCCCGCCAGCTCACTGGCTTTGGCTTCCAAGACGGTCAGGTCGCCGATGCAAGCTTCGTCGACTCGGCCTTGATTGTCGATGACCAGCACATCCCCGGCCGTTGCGGTGTGCATCGCTTCCAAAAAGATGTCGACGCTGCCGTAATGTCTCGCCGGCAACACACGGCCTGCTGTGCGCGTCCCAGGCTGCAGCGGACGAAGACCGGCGGGTGCCATCCGATACGGGATCTGCAAGCGCAAACACGCGTCGGCGACCAGCGGCGTGGAGAGATGAGCAAAAGCGGTTTGCAATTGTTGGTTGTCCATGAGCGGGCTCCCTTCACCAATCGTTCTTGTGGTCAGTTTGTCGTTGCTCTCAGCCTAACATCTGCAATGGATGTTTAACAACAGAAAAAATAAAAAAGCTGACGGTAGTAGAACCATCAGCTACGACGATACGTTTGGCTGGATCTCGACTGTTTTTTGCTTTTTCACCATCTGCAGAGAATAGAGCACCAAAGCACTCCAGATCAAACCGAAGCTGGTCATCTCCACGACCGTAAAGTCCTCTCCAAACGCCAAGACCCCGATCAAAAGAGAAATCGTCGGCGACAAGTACTGAATGAAGCCGATCACCGTGAAAGGCAGCCGCTTCACACCTTCTGCAAAGAACAACAACGGCAACGCCGTCGCAACTCCCGACAGCGTGAGACCTGCCAGCTCCCACCCTGACAAGACAGACAAAGCCTGCCCGCCCTGGGCAAAGAAGAACAGATAGAACAACGCAAACGGCAACACGATCACCGTCTCCAGCGACAGACCGACCATCGGGTCCACCTGCACTTTTTTCTTGGTGTATCCATAGATCGAGAACGACAGCGCCAGCGTGATCGCCACCCAAGGAAACTCCCCATAGGATACCGTCATGATCAGCACCCCGATCCCGGCCAGCACAATCGCCGCCCCTTGCCACTTCGACAGGCGCTCCCCGAGCAAAAAGACGCCCACAAACACATTTACCAATGGATTGATATAATACCCGAGACTCGCTTGCAGGATCTGACCGTTGTTGACCGCCCAGATGTAGATCAACCAGTTCAGACTGATCAAAATCGAGCACATCATCACAGCCCACCTGCTCTTTGCATCCGGCAGCCCTTGTTTCAACAGGCCCCACCGTCGCGTGACCGCGATCAGGACCATGACAAACACCACCGACCAAATGATGCGATGGGCCAAGATTTCTCCCGCTCCCACATCCTCATACACCTTCCAGTACAACGGCAAGATCCCCCACATCACATAGGCCAGCAACGCGTACAGATGTCCCAGATTCATCAGTGATGACACACTCATTTCTCCATTATTTCGACTCACGAATCGTTATAGAAACAGTATAACACGTGTACCTTTTATCGAAAAAGCCGGATACGTAAAAAGCTGACAGGCATTTGCCTGTCAGCACATACTGTTTTCGATCTGCAAGTGTGGCACACCGCTCACAATTAGTTGATGGTGTATACGCCGTACCCGACGATGGAGGAGTAGCTGTAGGAAGTGGTGCTGTAGCCCGGGTCGTTGACGTAGAAGGTCGTGCCGCCGTTGTGGCCGGTCAAGAGGACCCAGTGGCCGCCGGAGCGAACGTTTGCCATGATCGCTTTGTTGCCTGCGTCGAGATAAGAACGCAGCGTGGAAGCGGAGAGGGACGTGCCGCCGGTGTAACGGCCTTGGAAGGTGATGCGGGAGGAAAGCTTCGGAAGCGCGCTCCACACCATTAGGTTCCCGGAGTAGCCGCCGTTGGACTTCAACCAGGAGTTCAGGCTGCCCGGGTCAGCAGCCAGGCCGTAGATGGCGATGTTTTTGTGATGCAGCGCCATCGCTGCGGAAGTGACGAGACAGCCGGATTCGCTCATCGTGTCACCGCCGCCCATGAGGTCATCGCCCCACGGAGAGGAGTATTGCTTATACAGCCAGGTGTTGAAGGACGCTTCCGCTTTTTGCGGAGCTACCAGATCGGGAGTGACCACAGCAGCGGTCATGACAGCAGCAGACAGAGCAAGGGTAGCAAACAATTTTTTGAACATGGATGTAAACCTCCGTGAAATAATGTGATAATTTCATTTATCTACAGATTATCATGGATAGTCCATTCAAGTCAATAAATATAGAATAGTTGATTATTTTCAAACAAAAAAAGCAGACTTCCGTAGAAGTCCACTCTAAGACGTGGTTAACAAACCTCCTCGATTCTCCCCAACCGTTCAAACGTGGCCGCGATCTGCTGCGCCATCTCCTCCGTCTCGTTCAGGGACCGCCGGATCGATTCTTGCAACTCATCCACCGCGAGAGTCAAGCGCTCGTCCAGTTCGTTGATTCTATGAGTCAAGCGCTCTTCGCTGGCCTGCACAGCCTCTAAGACATGCACTTTCATGCGTTGCGTCACTGGAAAACGTGCATCAATTCTCGGACTCCTCCTCAGCCGCCTTTACCGAATTCTGCAACTTGTTCCGATTCTCCACGCCGAACTGATCCAACACCCCTTTGTTGTTCGTCAGGTGTTGGCCGTTTTCAAGAAGAAATTTGGTCGCTTTCAACGCTTGCGGATTCTGTTTGAGTTGATCCGACATCGCAGGGTTCACGAGCGATTTTTTGTACCGTTCCATCCCTTTGTTCGAGTCAAGCCTGACGTTCACGTCCTGATCGTCAATGGAAGGCCTTTTGATGACTTGGATTTTATCGGACGCGTCCGCCTTCAATGCATCCGCGATTTCCGCCAATTGCTTGAACAACTCAGGACCGGATAATTCACTGGAATCCTCATGCTGAGGGGATGAGATCCCGCCTGCCAAACTGATGGTGACATTCGAGACCTGTTCGATGTTCTTGCCCGCTTTTTGAAGCGCCGCTTTATACATCGTGGTCAGGAGGCTTGGCGAAGTGAAACTGTCGAAGTGTCCCAGTGCCAACACATCGTCCTCCTCCTCCGT
This sequence comes from Tumebacillus lacus, assembly GCF_026410385.1. Classification (GTDB taxonomy): domain Bacteria; phylum Bacillota; class Bacilli; order Tumebacillales; family Tumebacillaceae; genus Tumebacillus; species Tumebacillus lacus. The sequence goes on along the minus strand of NZ_JAPMLT010000007.1, from coordinate 149,144 downwards.
CTGGATCTGAAACCCGACCGCCACACAAGGAGACACCCCGTCCGTATACATCCCGGCCTCGAGTTCCGATTGACTCGCCACCAAAAACATGCCTTGCGGTACCGGCACATCTGCTTTTTTGTTGCTGGCAACTTCCGGCCCGACGAGATCCCGAAAGGCCTTGTACTGGGCGATATATCCTTCCAAGGTCTCAGAAGTAAACTCCTTTTGGTCCATGTACTCATCCACGCTCAGATCGGTCTTATCCCGAATCGTGCCCTTCAACCACTTTTTGAACTTCATCACTTCACCAAACAAGGTCAATTTCTTGTTGATGTTCATGGCAACGCCGAATGCTTGTTGAAACTCCGCGTCTTTCATCCGTTGAATCGGTGGCTGGTTTTGAGCCGCCTGCCTTCTCTGCAACAGCTTTGCGGTGGCTTGGTTGCCGATTTTTTGCTGCATCACCAGAATGGCAGAGTATGCGGCGCTCCCTTGAAGTGATGCTGCGCCCGAGTTGGACTTCGCCGCTTCGTTCGAAACCATCGCGCGATCAGATTGTGCTTGATGCTGGCTCGTCTGCATGTGTAGGTGCTTCCTCCTGAAAGATGCGATTTTTCATTAAATTATACATGAAGAATAGACCTGTCAGCACGTTATCATTCCTGTCTCAAGAGAACCTACAAAAAGAGCCGATGGGTCGTCCGTCCCACCAGCTCCTTACTTCGCCGCACTTATAGCACACACTCGATCCTCTCGATTCGTTCAAATGTGGCCGCGATCTGCAAGGCCATCTCCTCCGTCTCGTCCAAGGAGCGTTGGGACGATGCTTGCAACTCATCCATTCCAGCAGACAGGCGCTCGTCCACTTCCACGATTTTGCGAGTCAACCGTTGTTCGCTGGCTTGTACGGTCTCTTGCACGTACTTTTTCATGCGATGTTCGCTGGCTTGTACGACCTCCTGCACATACCCTTTCATCCGTTGCTCGCTGGCTTGTACAGTCTCTTGCACATACTCTTTCATCCGTTGCTCGCTCTCTTGAATGCTGGTCTGCACAACTTCTTGGACATACACTCTCATGCGTTGCTCGCTTTCTTGTACCGCCTCTCGCACGGTCTCGCCCATCATGCGACCGATCTGCAACAGCAATTGTTCGTTTGTCATCTCGCATCCTCCTCCGCATCTCGCTCTTATACAGACAGCGTAACATCCGCCTGATTGGGTAAACAATCCTAAAGAGGAAGTCATAAAAAAGCTGACAGGCATTTACCTGTCAGCACGTAAACTCGGTCAAACATTATAGGCGGTCATAAACAAAGAGAGTTGACCGATTGGCCAACTCTCCGTTATGTCAGGCATTATTTCATGTTTACATTACTTCGCCGCACTTATAGCACGCCCTCGATCCTCTCGATTCGTTCAAATGTGGCGGCGATCTGCAAAGCCATCTCTTCCGTCTCGTCCAGGGAGCGTTGGGACGATGCTTGCAACTCATCCATTCTAGCAGACAGGCGCTCGTCCACTTCCTCGATTTTGCGAGTCAACCGTTCTTCACTATCCTGTACGACCTCATGCACGTACGCTTTCATCTCCTGGACGGCCTCTCGCACTGTGTCCCCCATCATACGACCAATTTGCAACAGCAACTGTTCGTTTGTCATCCTGCTTCCTCCTCCGCTGACCGCTCTTGTATAAACAGAGTAGCATCTGCCTCGCTAGTAAAACAATCCTAATAACCAAGTCATAAAAAAGCTGACAGGCATTTACCTGTCAGCACGTAATTTGTATGTAGATGGCGGAGAGGACAGGATTTGAACCTGCGTGGGGTTGCCCCTAACGCTTTTCAAGACCGCCCCGTTATGACCACTTCGGTACCTCTCCGTGTGTGAATGCCTGTTATCACGCGGATTTATCGTTGTTGGGTGATTGATTTGGCATGTGGTGTAGCCTTGCGGTCTCATTCTTATAATGATATGTCTTTGTACTATCCCCAAACCTCATTTGGCTATTTAGCAACCCCATCAGGAAATACAACTCGTTATATCATAACCGAACAATTTATCTACATGTTTTTTTGATAGTGCCTCACCAAGCATTAAATCAATTGATTGCTTTCGGAAAACGATGTCTCTATCTCCTACGCACAGCCCACACTTTGTTTTGAAGAGTGATAATAGATTGAAATTTAATGATTTACAAAAATAAATTGTTATTGTATAATTACTTCACATCCCAATTCAAAGGAGGTTTTCTCATGAAAAAAGCTCTTGCTTTACTGGGTCTTGTATCGATGATTTCCTTTTCGATGGTTGGAGTAGCCGCTGCAACGAACACGACCGAATCGTTAGAATGTCCTTATGTTCCTGGGTATTCCGGTTGCGAATAAATTATTGGATGCTGTACGAGAAGAGACCACTCGAAGTGGTCTCTTCTTTGCGTAGAAACCTTATAGCCGATTGAGTCCTCCTTGGATAGACCCCATACAACGCAAAAGCCGACAGGATTGCTCCTATCGGCATGAGTAACAGTTTCCAAGTAAGGTGAGTATGGCGGAGAGGACAGGATTCGAACCTGCGTGGGGTTGCCCCCTAACGGTTTTCAAGACCGCCCCGTTATGACCACTTCGGTACCTCTCCGTGTGTGTGAAAGTTACTTTTATACTATACAAGGTCAGGCGTGACTCGTCAAGAAGATATCGATTCCAGAAGTGCCAACACTTTTTCTAATTACAAATTAACTCGCACCTCACATTTTACTGAAAATTGTGCAGGATTCCTCTTGTTCTTCATAGAATTTTTGTACGAACTTTCTAAATTCGTACTGCTAACAGGAGGGATCGGTATGGCGAATGCGAGGCAGCAGCGGAAGGCGCTGATCGCGAGTTTGGTGGGCAACTCGATTGAGTGGTATGACTATTTCCTGTACGGGACGGCGACGGCGTTGGTGTTTAACAAGCTGTTCTTCCCGAGCTTTGACCCGGTAGTGGGGCTGATGCTCTCCTATCTGACCTTTGCGTTGCCGTTCTTTATCCGGCCGCTGGGCGGGATCGTGTTTGCGCACATCGGCGACCGCATCGGGCGCAAAAAGACACTGGTGGCGACGTTGATGCTGATGGGCGTGTCGACCGTCCTGATCGGCTTGCTGCCCAGTTACGAGTCGATCGGGGTGTTGGCTCCGATCTTGCTCGTGACGCTGCGTGTGATCCAAGGGATGGGCATCGGCGGCGAGTGGGGCGGTGCGCTGTTGATCGCGGTGGAGCACTCGGATGAAAAGAAGCGGGCGTTGTACGGGTCGGTGCCGCAGATGGGAGTGCCGATCGGGCTGTTGCTCGGGACGTTTGCGATGTCGCTGACAACGTTCCTGACGACAGACGAGCAGTTTCTCTCTTGGGGCTGGCGTGTGCCGTTCCTGATCTCGGCTGTGCTCGTGGGGGTGGGCTTCTGGATTCGCAACGGGGTTGAAGAGTCGGAGGCGTTCCAGAAGGTCAAAGAAAGCGGCGAGGTGGCGAAGGTGCCGCTGGTGGAGACGCTCAAACATCATTGGAAGGAAGTCCTGCTCGCCACCGGGATGAAAGTGGTGGAGACCGCTCCGTTCTATATCTTCTCGACGTTTATCATCTCGTATGCGACGAAGTTTGTGAACATGGATCGCACCGTCGTGCTCAACTCGATCACGATCTCGACGCTGGTCTGTGTGCTGCTGATCCCGGTGATGGGCCGCCTGGCCGACCGGGTCGGTCGCCGTCCGCTCTATCTGTGGGGCACGGTGGCGATGATCTTGTACACGTTCCCCTACTTCATGCTGGTGAATACGGGATCGAACGGGCTGCTTATTCTCGCCAACGTGATCGGTCTTGGCATCATCTGGACCCCGATCACGGCGGTGCTCGGCACGCTGTACTCGGAGATCTTCTCCACGAAGGTCCGCTACACCGGCGTAACGCTCGGCTACCAGCTCGGAGCGGCTCTTGCCGGGGGTACGGCACCCCTGATCGCAACGGCGTTGCTGAGCCGGTATGACAACTCCTACGTGCCGGTCGCGATCTATCTCATGCTGGCGAGCTCGCTGTCGTTGCTGGCGATCCTCCTGACGAAAGAGACGAAAGGCCGGATGATTCACTAGCCTTGCCGCCATACTACTGGTAAGTAAAGGGGGTATGGGCTGTGAAAAAGAGATCATCCCGCGCCAATCCGCTCGGACTCGCCTTGACGGTCGCCGGGGTTGTGCTCGCCCTGTCGCCGGATGCGCGGCGGGCGGCGAAACGGGCGTTGTCGTCCGGTGCGACACGGTTGTTAGGTTCAGTAGACGGCGGTCGCCTTGCGCAGGGCATGCGGCGCGACAGCAGACCGGCCTCGCAAGCAAAGGCGCACACGCTTTTGACAGGCAGCGGCCCCGCCGCACAGAAGCCGTCGGAGCCTGACACCCAGTTTCTGCAATCGGTCGTCGAGCCGAACGGCGATATGATCACCCGTCCGGCGGATCGGCCGGATCTCGGGGAAAACGGGATCTCGGATGAATCGTTGCTTCATTAATAGGAGACTCCCTGTGTAACCGAAAAACCACAGTCCCGTGCGGACTGTGGTTTTTTTCTGCAACATGGCCAACCTGCCCCGCATACGGTTTACCACAGCCCTCTATTTTGGCATGAGAAAGGAGGAAGGTACGATGATGTTCTGTCGCTACCAAGCCTATAAATTCTGGGCTGCGCTGTTCTTTGCGGGTGCCCTCGCGAGTTTCGCGATGAAGTAAGGGAAGAGGTCGAAACAAACGCAAGAAAAAAGGTTCTTGGAGATCTCCAAGAACCTTTTTTCCTGTCTTCAGTTGGTGCGGTCGAGAAGACTCGAACTTCCACGGGGAAACCCCACACGCCCCTCAAGCGTGCGCGTCTGCCATTCCGCCACGACCGCATATCGAGATAAGGTGAAAATGGAGCGGAAGACGGGATTCGAACCCGCGACCCTCGCCTTGGCAAGGCGATGCTCTACCCCTGAGCCACTTCCGCAGACAAAGGAATGACTGGCATTCCTCGACTTAGTAAGATGTTACGATGCCATGTGGTGAGTCATGAAGGACTCGAACCTTCGACCCGCTGATTAAAAGTCAGCTGCTCTACCAACTGAGCTAATGACTCGTCATACTCTATTGAGAAGAAACTATAACCGTGTTGACCGGGTCAACGTCTAATAATATATCAGGTTTCAAAGAAATGTGCAACCTTCTGTTAGAAAAAAGAACGCCTCCAAGATCAGGAAGCGTTCGTTGTCTCCATTAGATCGCGATTTCTTTGACGCCTTCTGCCGGAATGATCAGGGTCGGTTCGGTTTTCGACTTGATCTCTTCGACGGTGTGGCCCGGTGCGACTTCGCGCAGGACGAGGCCATCCGGGGTGACGTCCATGACAGCGAGGTCGGTGATGATGCGGTGAACGACCTGCTTGCCGGTCAGCGGCAGTTTGCACGCGTTGAGGACTTTGGTCTCGCCGTGCTTGTTGGTGTGTTCCATCGTCACGACGACGCGCTTGGCACCGTGGACGAGGTCCATCGCGCCGCCCATGCCTTTGACCATCTTGCCCGGGATCATCCAGTTGGCGAGGTCGCCTTTTTCGGAGACTTCCATCGCGCCGAGGATGGCGATGTCGATGTGGCCGCCGCGGATCATCGCGAACGACTCCGCCGAGGTGAAATACGCCGCGCCGTCGATGGCGGTGACGGTCTCTTTGCCGGCGTTGATCAGGTCGGCGTCGATGTCCGCCTCGGTCGGGTACGGCCCGATGCCGAGCAGCCCGTTCTCAGACTGAAGCACGACGCTCAGACCTTCCGGGATGTGGTTGGCGACGAGCGTCGGGATGCCGATGCCGAGGTTGACGTAGAAGCCGTCTTGGATTTCTTGCGCTGCACGTTGTACGATTTGGTCACGAGTCAATGCCATTGGTATTGTGTCCCCTTTCGATCTGTAGAATCAGTCTAGCCCTGACGCACAGTGCGTCGTTCGATGCGCTTCTCAAACGTCCCTTGAAGCACGCGCTGCACGTAGATGCTCGGGGTATGGATGTGATCCGGATCGATGGCGCCGTTTTCGACGATCTCTTCGACTTCGGCGATGGTGATCGCACCGGCCGATGCCATCATCGGGTTGAAGTTCATCGTGGTCTTGCGATAGACGAGGTTGCCCATCTTGTCGGCGGTATGCGCTTTCACGAGCGAGAAATCAGCTTTGAGCGCGTATTCGAGGATGTATTCTTTGCCGTCGATGACGCGGGTCTCTTTGCCTTCTGCCACCGGAGTGCCGACGCCCGCCGGGGTGAAGAACGCCGGGATGCCGGCGCCGCCTGCACGGCAACGCTCTGCCAGGGTGCCCTGCGGCACGAGTTCGACTTCGAGCTCGCCGGAGAGGAACTGACGCTCAAACTCTTTGTTTTCGCCGACGTAGGAAGAGATCATCTTCTTGATCTGGCGGTTTTGCAGCAGCAGGCCGAGGCCCCAGTCGTCAACGCCGCAGTTGTTGGAGATGACGGTGAGATCTTTGACGCCTTTGTCGCGCAGAGCGAGGATGAGGTTTTCCGGAATCCCGCACAGGCCGAAGCCGCCGACCATCAGAGTCGCGCCGTCGTGGATATCCGCGACCGCTTCTTGGTAATTGGTATAGACTTTGTTCATGGTGTGACCCCCTTATGTATGTGCCCGTCAATCTGGCAGGGTTTATGAAAGCTTATTCATAGTGTTATGATAACATTTATCCGCAAATAAAAAAACTGGCTGGAACAGGACATTCTCCGCACAGTTTGATTTGAGTATGCGAAAAGGACACTGTCTGATGACAGCGTCCTGTGCTATATCCGGATAGGCTCGTACCCTAATATAAATGGTGGGCCCAAGAAGATTCGAACTTCCGACCTCACGATTATCAGTCGTGCGCTCTAGCCAACTGAGCTATGGGCCCGTATAAAAATGGAGCGGAAGACGGGATTCGAACCCGCGACCCTCGCCTTGGCAAGGCGATGCTCTACCCCTGAGCCACTTCCGCATCGGGTGATGTTGCTTTTTCAAAAGAGAATGGTGGCTCGGGACGGAATCGAACCGCCGACACGAGGATTTTCAGTCCTCTGCTCTACCAACTGAGCTACCGAGCCTTGTATTGCGTTGTAAAAATGGCGGAGCTGACGGGATTCGAACCCGCGGTCTCCCGCGTGACAGGCGGGCATGTTAGGCCACTACACCACAGCTCCGTATTGGTGACTCGTACGGGATTCGAACCCGTGAATGCCGCCTTGAAAGGGCGGTGAGTTAAGCCGCTTCTCCAACGAGCCAAAATGGTGCCCTTTACCGGAATCGAACCGATGACCTCATCCTTACCATGGATGCGCTCTACCGACTGAGCTAAAAGGGCGGGGAAATGGTGGAGATAAGCGGATTCGAACCGCTGACCCCCTGCTTGCAAGGCAGGTGCTCTACCAACTGAGCTATACCCCCATAAATGGTGCGGTCGAGAAGACTCGAACTTCCACGGGGAAACCCCACACGCCCCTCAAGCGTGCGCGTCTGCCATTCCGCCACGACCGCATGTTATAAAAATGGTGAGTCATGAAGGACTCGAACCTTCGACCCGCTGATTAAAAGTCAGCTGCTCTACCAACTGAGCTAATGACTCATGCTGTGTTTCAAACTGAACTGCTTTCGTTCTCGTCGGTGGCGATCTCTCGCGGCGACAGGTGTAAATATATCATGACTGCCTGCTAGATTGCAAGAGGTTTTTGCAAAAAAAATCGGGAGCCTAGTGGGCGGCTCCCGAACCCCATGCTTGCAGGGCTTTTGCTTCTTTCTCGGGATCGAGCCCCGCCTTGCGTTCGAGGTCGGCCGGACGCGTCCGATCCCAGGCCAGCGTGTCGCGCACGGTGTCCAAGATCGGACGCGCCGTGAAGCCGCCGGCAAACGCTTTGTCGTTGTTGATCTCGTACATGCCGATCGGACCGTCGGACGGCAGCCAGAGCGGCAGTTCGCCCCACGGTGCGATCTCTTGCTCTTTCAGAAAGGACTCTGCTGCGTATGCAATCTGTGCGTCGCTGCCGGACGCGATTTTGCAAGCTTCCAAGATCTCTTCCATCGTCGTCGCAGCCCCGCTGCAATTGCAGACACCGGTCAGTCTCGCCTCTACGCTGCGCACGATCCACGCTGCGAGGTCGCGCACGTCGACGACGGTGATCGGTCGCCCCTGCATGTCCGGAGCCAGTACGCGGCCTCCTTTGGCGATGCGCGACGGCCAGTAGGTGAAGCGGTCGCTGTAGTCGTGCGGACCGACGATCAACCCGGCGCGGATGTGCAAGGCACGCCCCGGCATCACATCTTCAATCGCTTCTTCGCACAACGCTTTGAGCGCGCCGTAGTATTCGTTGTACGCCGGACCGGAGTTGCCCGTCTGGATCTCGTCCAGTTTGTCCTGCGGCATGGTCGCGACGGCGGACGATTCGTCGACCGGCTGCGACAGGTCGGCATAGACGGAGGCACTGGAGATAAACGTGTAGTGCCCGACGTGATCTTTCAACAGCTCGGCCGACATCCGCACGATGCGCGGGTAAAAGCCGCAGGTGTCGATCACAGCGTCCCATCTGCGCCCTTGCAGTGCGTCGAGTCCTCCGTCCCGGTCGCCCGTCAGCTTTTCCACCTGCGGGAAGACGTGCGGGTCAAACTGGCCGCGATTGAACAGCGTGACCTCGTGACCGCGTTCCAGCGCGTTTTCGACGAGGTAGCGACCGAGAAAACGGGTACCGCCCAAAATCAAAAGTTTCATCGTGACAACCTCCCCTTTCAAGAGACTCCATAAGGAAGCTCCTCCTACCCTATTTCGCAACCTGTCAAAAAATACCTTCTCAAAAGAAAAGTGCCCCGGTGCAGTTACCGGGACACTTGCTTCCATGCGGTCATCAATCGATCTGTGACCGGGCCGATCTTTCCGTCTCCCAACGGGGTTCCCTCGATGGAGACGGCGGGGATCAGTCCGACGACGGAGCTGGTGGTGAACGCTTCTGTCGCCGTCCGAAGATCCTCTACACCAAAGCGATGCTCGCGAACGTCGAGGCCCGCTTCGCGAGCCTCCCGGATCGCCCAGGCGCGGGTGATGCCGGGAAGGATGCCGGTGTCGAGCGAGGGGGTCCAGAGCTGACCGTCGACGACGAAGAACAGATTGGACACTGCGCCTTCTGCGACAAAGCCGGTCGCCGTGAGTTGGATGCCCTCTGCGGCACCGCGCTGTTCGAGCTCGCGGTACGCGAGGAGGGAGTTGAGGTAGTTGTGCGATTTGACGCGGACGGGTGTTTCCGGGGTTTGGCGCAGGGTCTCGAAGACGATGAGATCACGACCCGTCTCGTAGACGCGGGCCGAGGGCAGCACCAACTCTTTGACGTAGATCACCAAGGTCGGCCGGGCGCACGTTTGGCCGCTCGGACCGAGCGCGCCTTCCCCGCGCGTGACGGTGAGGCGGACGTAGGCTTCTGCGAGCGCGTTGGCTTGTACGGTCTCGATGATCCACGCTTCCAACTCTGCGTCACTCCACGGCACGGAGAGGCCGATCGAGACAGCCGACTCGCGCAGTCTCGCCGCATGCTCCAGCCAAAACATCGGGCGGCCGCCGACGGTGCGCATCGTTTCAAACAGCCCGGCTCCGTACAGAAATCCGTGATCGAGCACCGAAACTGTCGCTTCGGCGACGGGCACGATACGGCCGTTCAGACAGACGTGCATGCCAGCCCCTGCCGTTCGAGGAAGTTTTGCAACAGTTGTTTGCCGTGTTCGGTGAGGATCGCTTCCGGGTGAAACTGGACGCCCTCCACCGCCAGTTCGCGATGGCGCAAGGCCATGATCTCCCCTTCTTCCGTCCAAGCGGTGATCTCGAGGCACTCCGGGAACGACTCGCGCTCGACCAGCAGCGAATGGTAGCGGCAGGCTGTGAAGGGGCTCGGCACGTCTTGGAAGACGCTGCGGCCGTCGTGGAAGACTTTCGACGTTTTGCCGTGCATCAGCCGTTCGGCCCGGATGACGGTGCCGCCGAACGCCTGCGCGATCGACTGGTGCCCGAGGCAGACGCCAAGCAGCGGGATCTGCCCGGCAAACCGGCGGATCACATCGAGCGACACGCCCGCTTCGTTCGGCGTGCACGGGCCGGGCGAGATGACGATGACGCGGGGGTTCATTTGCTCGATCTCCTCGACGGTGATTTCATCATTGCGGCGAACGACCAGTTCGTGACCCATTTCACCGAGATACTGGACAAGATTAAAGACAAACGAGTCATAGTTGTCGATCATCAAAATCATCGAATCGCACCTCCCTTGCTGCGGCAGACTCGTGCGTGATCCTGTTCGCCGACATGTTGCTCGTGTTGGCATCCATCGCAGTCTTTGCTGTCGATCAAGATCATCGGGCTGCCTCCTCCTCGCGTTTTTTGGCTTCGGCCGCTTCGATGGCGACCCAGACCGCTTTGGCTTTGCGCAGGGATTCTTTGTATTCGCGCTCGGGGATCGAGTCGATGACGATGCCCGCTCCGGCCTGCACGTAGCCTTTGCCGTTTTGCACCTGCAGCGTGCGGATGACGATGTTCAGCTCCATGTCGCCGTCGAAGTCGATCCAGCCGATCGAACCGGTGTACAGCCCGCGCCGGGTCGGTTCCAGCTCTTCGATGATCTCCATCGTGCGGATCTTCGGCGCACCGGTGATCGTGCCGCCGGGGAAAGTGGCGCGGATCAGGTCGTAGACGTCCTTGCCCTCGGCCAACTCGCCCCGCACGTTCGAGACGATGTGGTAGACATGGGAATACTCCTCGATCACCATCAGCTCGTTGACTTCCACCGATCCGTAGCGGCAGACGCGCCCGAGGTCGTTGCGCTCCAGATCGACGAGCATGATGTGCTCGGCGATCTCTTTTTCGTTGGTGCGCAGTTCCTCCAGCATCAGGCGGTCGCGCGTGTCATCGCCGGTGCGGGCCCGCGTCCCGGCGATGGGGCGGGTGTCGACCTTGCCGTCGCGGCAGCCGACCAGCAGCTCCGGCGAAGACGAGACGATCTGCAGTTCCGGCAGATGGATGTAGCTCGAATACGGTGACGGGTTGATCTCGCGCAGATGGCGGTAGATCTCGTAAGGTGCCGCCCCCAAGGCGCGCCCTTGGCGGACGGACAGGTTGACCTGAAAGACGTCGCCCGCCCGGATGTACTCCTGCACCGCTTCGACCGCCGCACAGAAGTCTTGCTCCGAGATCGAACGCTCCAACTCGCCCGTTCCCTGCGTCGTCTGCTCAAACGCCGGCACACGGGACGCCCCGCTCCGGGCTTGGAGCTCCAACTCGTCGAGACGCTGTTCACAGGCAGCCCTCGCCGCCTCCAGATCGTCCGCATGGAGGTCGAGGTGCACGATCAGATGCACCTCCCCCGTTCGGTGGTCGACGACGCACAGTTCGTCCACAAACAGCATATAGAGATCGGGGGTCTGCAGGTCATCGTCTGTCGATTCCGGCATGCGTTCGATATAGCGGATCATGTCATAGGAGAGCATTCCGACCGCCCCGCCGCGAAATTTGGGCAGGTGCGGCAGGCGCGGGGCCTGATACTGAGCCATTTTTTCTTTCAAAATATCTAAAGGATTGCCCAGCAGATGCTCGTGTCCGCCGCGATGAATCCACGTGACGTCCTGGTCTTTGCCGATCAGCACGGCAAACGGATCTCCCCCGATAAAGGAGCACTCGCCCATCTTGCCCGACTCCAGCAAAAAGTGACCGTGTCCTTGCCAGCCGAGCCGCTCATACAGGTCGGCCGGATGCGGCGGGATGTCGTGCAGGGTGCGGTGGATCGGATAGAGGCGGAACCCGCGCTCTTTATATGTAAACAAATCGTTGATCTCCAAGGCGAGATTCCTCCACATTGTCATCTGATTTCCCTTCACATTATATCGTACTCAATTTCTGCTGTCGTCCCTCGTCTTTGCACACAGAAAAGACCACCTGCGGGGATCGCAAGGTGGTCTTTGAACGTATTGATTGGAACTGTGGCGGGCAATCCTACCACTTGACGATGAACTCGCCGCCTTCGAGCGGGGAGTCCACTTGCTCGATGCGAACGAGCGTGGAGAATTTGCGGGACAGACCGCGCAGCAGACCGAGGTTGAAGTTTGCCGGGTACGGGTTGTCGCACTTGACATGGTACTTCTTCGGTTCGAGCTGCATCACTTCGTATTTGCCGATGTTGCCGTTGCGGTGGTTCGCTTTGTATGCGAAGTCGAGCGCGACGAGCACCTTTTCGAAGCTGTCGATCTCCGGCGGGAAGACGGAGTTTTTCGGAGCCGTTTTGCCGATCTCGGACAGGATGTTCGGACCGACCGACTTAGCAAGCTCTTTGATGATATCAAGGACAGTGCCCAGCGGATACCAACCGTCCAGTTTGATATCGGTAATTCCTTTTTCTGCAAGCAGTTTGGTCACGCGCGACTGGAATACACCGCAACCTTCGATGATATTCCGCACCGTAGCGCCGTTCGTTTCTACTCGATTGTCAACGCTCATCCCTAGTCCTCCTGTTTCAAAACGAAAGTATGCAAGTATAAGTTTATTTTACCACGGTAAAAGGATCCGTCAATAACCGACTCATTTCGTCACCGTGATTTAGAAGAGAGATTCTCGGTTAAGAGCTCGAATTCCTCCTCTGTAACAGAAAGTTTTAATGAACTGTCCTCTGATTGGGAGAGGAGTCGTCAAACAAGTGTCGAAGTGATTCACAGATTCGAAAGTTTCAGCCAAGGGAGTTGTGTCGAATGATCGCAAACGAAAAAGATTTTGAAAATGCTCTGCGCACAGTTGTCACCACGAAAAAAGATGAGTTTGTCTCGATGGTCACCGAGATCAAGGACAGCTTGAAAGATCCGGGCGAGCTGAAGAAAAAGATCGATCTGGACAAGATCTACTCCGACCTCGACGAGTTTGAAATCGATTTCATCCACGGTGAAGCGTTCGCGTCCCAACTCAAATCGGGCTCGATCTTCCCGAAAGTGGAAGCGAAACACCTGAACAATCCGGAAGCGATCTGGGACCGCCTGATCGACGAGATCGAGTCGGAATACGAGCGTTACTTCTCCACCGAGATCCATCTGATCGTTTGATCTGAGCAGAAATGTGGTGGCCTGACGGCCTAAAAGAGCCTTGTCTTCCTACTGGTAGGGAGACAAGGCTCTTTCTTGTGGTCGGACAGGCGCTTGATTGAGGACTAGTTACTCCTTGGGTTCTTTTTAGGGTTCTTGAGGGTATTTTGCATGTTCTTAGTTCTTGAGGGCACTTAACAGGGTTTTGTTGACAGGGTTCTTGACGCATTTTTTTTGATCGATAAAAGAGCCCGTCCACGGGTGAGGTGGGCGGGCTCTTTGTTCTTATTTTTTGACCAGTTGGCCTCGGGTGACGCCGAGTTGGTTGGTGGCGTTGAGGTTTTTCCAGACTTGGGTGCCGGTGATCTCGCCGCGCAGGGCTTGGCGATAGAGTTTGATCACTTCTTGGACACGACCGCCTTCTTCTTCGAGGAATTCGAGGCGGAAGCTCTGCACGCCGTAGGACAGGAATTCGGAGAGGAACTCCGCACCCGATTGGTCGATGGCGTTGTAGACGGTGTTGCGGCAGCCGGTGTCGACGCGGACCGGATGCTCCATGCCGACACGGTCTTTCAAGGAGACGCGCTGGTCTTCGCACGGACGGCCGCAGTTGGTGTAGTCGGTGCCTTCGGACAGGAAGGTGCAGTACACGCAATGCTCCGTATGGAACATCGGCATGTGCTGGTGGATGACCACCTCGACGTTGCTCGTGTCCGACTGGGACAGCAGGTCGACCATCTGCTCGGTGTTCAGGTCGTAGGACGCCGTCACGCGGGACAGGCCGCGCTCCAAGAACAGGTTGACCGCTTTGTGGTTGGCGAGGTTGAGCGAGAAGTCGCCGATCAGCTCAATCCCTTCCGGTCGCTCCTGCACAAAGTATTGCACCGCACCGGTGTTGCGCAGCAGTACGCCGTCCGGCTGATGTTTGATGATCTGGCGCAGGATGCCGATCTCGCCCGGCATCAGGATGCGCGGCGTGGCAAGGGCGATCTTTTTGCCGTGCTTGCGGGCGGTCTCCACCGCTTTCGGGTAGTCTTTGACAAACTCAAAGTCGGCGTAGATGTAGTCGACATCGGTCTGCCCCGCCGCTTCGATCTGCTCCAGCGAGCGGCACAGCGCGATCAGGCGCGCGTCGTTGCCGTCCACCGGCTCCGGGACATGCGCGTCTTCGTAGACGTCGATCTCCCGCTTGGTGTACTGCGGCGGTTGTTCACGCAGGTCCATCAATCGATCAGCCGCTTCCCGGCGCATCTTGTTCAGCTCAGACATCGGCACGATGACGTCGCCTTCCAGATCCATCGTGAGTTCACCGAGGTGGAGAACGGTGCCGCCCAGTCGGCCCAGTTGCTCGCTGAGGACCGTTTGGTCGAGCGGACGCTTCAGCGCGGCTTCGGCCGGTTTTTCCGAGTGCACGGTCACTTCGTGGCCGGTGCGCACATCTTTGAACGTGGCAACGAGCGGCTGACCGACGCTGCCGAACACGTGCACGTCGACCGGGAAGGTGTGGTACGGCTTTTCGGTGTCGTACGTTTTGCGCAGGCGGCGTTCCAACTCCGGGTCGGAGGTGCGCCACACTTTGTCGCCGACGTTGACGCGGCGCAGGTCGACGTCGTTGCGGCCCATGACGATCTCGTAGGTGCCTTGGTCGACCGAGCCTTCGATTTTATTGCCTTTGACGCGCAGGTCGTACACGCGGCCGCCCTCTTCGTCCTGTGTCGGGTCGCCCGCGTCAAACACGATGCCGTCCCCGCGCTTGAGCGGCGCGTTCAGCTCGACGAGCACCGCGTCGCGCAGGATCTTCTGCACGGTGCCGAGCAGGACGCCGCGCTTTTTCGGGAAGGTGCCGTCGACGAGCGTCTTGTTGTTCGTCCCGAGCAGGAAGCCCGGCGTGAAACCGCGCGAGAACGACTGCTCCAACTCCTGGATGTCGATGATGCTCGGGTCGTATTTCTCCCCGGCAAAGTAGGCATCGATCGCTTTGCGGTATTTGCTGACGACGTTGGCGACGTACTCGGCCGATTTCATCCGACCTTCGATCTTGAACGAGGTGACGCCCGCTTCGATCAGTTCCGGCACGATCTCCAGAGCGGCGAGGTCTTTGGGCGAGAGGACGTAGGCGATGTTGCCCATCTCTTTGTGCTCGCCGTCGACCATCATGTCATACGGCAGACGGCAAGCCTGCGCGCATTCCCCCCGGTTGGCCGAACGGCCGCCCCACATCTCCGAGGTCAGGCACTGGCCGGAGTAGGAGACGCACAGCGCGCCGTGGACGAATACTTCCAAAGGCAGTTGCGCCTGTTCGTGGATCTTTTGGATCTGCTTGAGGTTGTTCTCGCGGCCGAGGACGACCCGCTCCATGCCGTATTGCTTGGTAAACTCCACCGCTTCGGCAGAGGTGATCGTCATCTGCGTCGAGCCGTGGATCGGGAAGTCCGGCGAGATCTCGCGGACCATTTTCACGAGGCCGAGGTCTTGGACGATGATCGCGTCCACACCCGCGTCGATGCAGGCTTCGACCAGCTCTTTGGCGTCTTCCAGCTCGTTTTCAAAGACGAGGATGTTGAAGGTCAGAAACCCTTTTACCCCGTACAGGTGCAAAAATTTCATGATGTCCGGCAGTTCTTCCATCAGGAAGTTGTTCGCCCGGGCCCGTGCGTTAAATTTTTCAACGCCGAAAAAGACAGCGTTGGCTCCGTTGGCGACAGCAGCCCGCATCGCTTCCCAGTTGCCCGCCGGAGCGAGCAATTCGATGTCTTCGCGTCGCAGTTGTGTTTGTGCCATCTATAGAAAGTCTCCTTTTCCCTGTGTCATGTCATAAGTACCAAACTCTACTAGTATAATTCATTTCCCGTCATTCGTCCTACTTTCATTTTCCCCCGAATGCTCCTTGTCATTTCGTGAAAAGCTATCGTATAATAAAGCAAATCTTGACAATGCGTATCAGGCCGATGATGAGCATCCAACTCGGAGGCGTGTGCGACCGGGGTCTGTTTCTGGCAAGTCATTCCCTCTAAGTATACCGGGTACCGCCCGTTACAGCGGAACCAAAGCGGATCGCGTCTCGCCTGCGGGCAAGAAGCGGTCAAGTTGGGTGGCACCGCGAGACCTGAATCATACAGCGCTCCCTCGTCCCAATCAATGGACAGGGGCGCTTTTTGTATTTTTTCAGGAGAAAGGATGAAGAAAATCATGTTGGATATCCGATTTATTCGCGAACACGCCGATCAGGTACAAGAGGTGGCTCGCCACAAAGGCATCGAGGTCTCGATCCCCGAACTGCTCGCCGTGGACAACGAACGCCGCAGACTGCTGCTGGAGGTAGAAGGTCTGCGCATGCAGCGCAACACACTCTCGCAGGCGATGCCTGAACTGGCCAAGCAAGGTAAAAAAGACGAGATGGAAGCCAAAAAAGCGGAGGTGCGCGCCGTCAACGCCCGCCTGACGGAGTTGGAGGCGGAATTGCTGACGGTCGAAGCCGCGTATCGCGAGCTGATGCTGCTCGTCCCGAACATCATCTCGCCGGACACGCCGGTGGGTGGGTCGGATGAGGAAAACGTCGAGGTGCGCCGCGTCGGGGAACTGCCTGTGTTCGACTTTGAGATCCGCGATCATGTGACGCTCGGCGAGATGCACCGGCTGTTCGACCTGCCGCGCGGGGTCAAGGTCGGCGGCAGTCGCAATTATTACATGACCGGGATCGGTGTGTTTTTGCATCGCGCCGTGCAGCAACTCGCTCTCGATGTGTTGGCAGGACGCGGCTTTACGGCGATGGACGTGCCGCTGATGGTGCGGGAAGAGATGATGACCAACACCGGATTTTTCCCGTCGGGCCGGGAGCAGACGTACGAACTGCCCCGCGATGAAAAATGGCTGGTCGGCACGTCGGAGGTCGCGCTGGTCTCGTACTACAGCGGCGAGACGGTCGATGTGAGCGAGCCGATCCGCCTCGCAGGCGTCTCGAACTGCTTCCGCCGCGAAGCAGGATCGGCGGGACGCGACACGCGCGGGCTGTACCGCGTCCACCAGTTTGCGAAGGTGGAGCAGGTCGTGATCTGCAAAAACGACCCGGACGAGTCGGAGCGCCTGTTGCAAGAGATCACGCAAAATGCGGAAGACCTGCTGCAACTTTTAGAGGTCCCCTACCGCGTCGTTGCGGTCTGCACAGGCGATATCGGGCAAGGCGTATATAAAAAATACGACATCGAGACGTGGATGCCGAGCCGCGAGAGCTACGGCGAGACCAACTCGGCGTCGAACCTCTGGGAGTTCCAAGCCCGCCGCTCGAACATCCGCTACCGGGATGAGCAAGGCACTCTCCAGTATTGCCACACGCTGAACAACACAGCCGTCGCCACGCCGCGCATTCTGATCCCGCTGCTGGAAAATCACCAGCGCGAGGACGGGTCGATCTATATCCCGGTCGCGTTGCGGCCGTACATGAACGGGATGGAAGAGATCCGACCGGAATAAAAGAATGACAGAAAGCGAGCCGGAAAGAACAGGTCGATCCATTTCCCTGTGATCGTTCAGACTGGCAAAGAGTCGCAAACACGATAAAAAAGCGTACCTGTTTTTCTCACAGGTACGCTTTTTTACTGTTTTTCCTGCCCGCGATCCAGATACCCGCGCAACGACTCCCGCACGTGTCCGTCGCGCCCAACGGTGGTGTGTGCGGCGATCATGGAGTTCAGGATCGCCTCTTCTGTGCTTTCGGCAACGGCGCGGAATGCCGGGTCGAGATGTGAGTCATCGAGCATGTGCAAGGGGTGAACCGCCACACCTTCATGCTGCATCCGCTGTGCCGTTGAGAAACAGACCGCGATGTCGCCGCTGCCGTGGCCGATGTAGGAGCCGGTGCGAACAAGGCCGACCTCTGTTCGTTTGGCGAGGCGTTTCAACTGCCGCTCGCTGACGGGCAGGTCGGTGGCGACGATCAGGATGATCGAGCCTTTGTCCGGTTCGGGCCGGGTGGCTTGCTCGCGGTGCTCGATGATCCGGCGGCCGACGGGCTGGCCGTCGATGCGCAGGTCGTCGAGCCGTCCAAAATTGGAAAGGACGAGCACGCCGACGGTGTAGTCTTTTTCCGCGATGCTGATGACGCGGGAGGAAGTGCCGATGCCGCCTTTCAGCTGGTAGCAAGACATGCCCGTGCCTGCGCCAACCGCGCCTTCTGCCACGTCTTCGGACGCATTTGCAATCGCGGTGAAGACGTGCTCGGCTCGCACGTGCAGGCCGCGAATGTCGTTGAGGTACCCGTCGTTGCATTCGAGCACGAGCGGGTTGACGGTGCCGGCGGCGATGCCGATGTCTTCGTTTCGCGCCAGTTTGTACCGGACGAGCGCTTCGGAGACGGTGCCGACGGAGAGCGTGTTGGTCAGCAGGATCGGCGTTTCGATGGTGCCCAGTTCCTCGATCTGCACGAGGCCGGTCGATTTGCCAAATCCGTTGATGACGTGGTAGGCAGCCAGCACCTTTTCTCGAAAGACGTTGTCCCCATGCGGCAGGATCGCCGTGACGCCTGTCTTGACCGGGCCGTCGTCGAGGGTGACGTGGCCGACCCGGACGCCGGGCACGTCGGTGATCGCGTTGCGTGCGCCGGTTGGCAGGGTGCCAATAGGTATTTCGTAATCGCGCAGTCTTTTCTGATCAGTCATGGCAAACGATCTCCTGTTGCGTGTCCTGTTTCCTGTCCTGTTGCGTGGAAATCAACTCCTTTCCCTGATACGCGACGCCCTCCCGGTCCGGGAGCAGGACGCGGATCACGCTGTCGACGCCGTGGGCGGCAAACGCCCGTTGCATCTCCTGTCCGACGCGCAAGCAGGGTCCCTCGGTGAAGGCGATCATCGTCGGGCCCGCCCCCGAAAGCACGGTACCGAGCGCACCGGCACGATCGGCCGCCGCGATCACGTCCGGCATGCCGGGGATCAACGGCGAGCGATAGGGTTGGTGCAGCCGGTCGGCGAGTGCGGCGCTGAACTGTTCGAGGTCGCCTCGCATCAGGGCGGCGGTCATCAAGGCGACGTGCGCCGCATTGAAGATCGCGTCTTGTCGCGGCACGAGGCTTGGCAGCACCTCCCGCGACAGGGCGGTCGGCAGTTCAAACTCCGGGATCGCCGCGACCATCGCCAGCTCTGGCGGCGGGTCGAGGCGGACGGTGTGGAGCCGCCCCTTCGCCTCGGTCGTCAGCACGACGCCGCCGAACAGCGCCGGAGCGACGTTGTCGGGATGCCCTTCGATGTCGGCGGCGATGGCGAGCAACTCCAGCAGGGACAGCGGATCGCCGCACAGCCGGTTCGCCGCTGCCAGCCCGCCGACGACAGCCGCTGAAGAACTGCCGAGGCCGCGGGTGACAGGGATGTCATTTTTTAAATGAAAGGACAGCCCGCGCGGTGTGTAGCCGACCTCGCGGAACAGCCGGTGAGCGACCTGATAGACGAGGTTGCTCTCGTCCAGCGGGATCGTCTCCGCCCCCTCGCCTTCGACGGTGATGTGCAGGCCGCCGTCGGTTTCCTTTAAAAAGACTTCGTTGTACAGATCGACCGCCATCCCCATCAGGTCAAATCCCGGTCCGAGGTTGGCGGTGGTGGCGGGCACGCGGACGTGGACGTTCATCGGCGGTGACTCCAGATCTGATTTCGCACAGCCGCCATGTCCGCGTCGATCACCGGAAACTCACTGTCACAGACGGAGAGCGCGATATGGGCGTCTTTCAGCCCGTTGCCGGTCAGGACGCAGACGATGCGGGAACCCGGCTCGATCCGACCTTGCTTCAACCGCTTGATCACGCCAGCCAGCCCTGCCGCCGAAGCCGGCTCGCAGAAGACGCCCTCCTGCCGAGCCAGCATTTTGTACGCGGCGAGGATCTCCTCGTCGGTCACGCTGTCGATAACACCGCCCGAGTCGCGTGCTGCGTTGACCGCGCCTTGCCAGCTCGCCGGGTGGCCGATGCGGATCGCCGTCGCCACCGTCTCCGGGTCGGCGATCGGTTCGCCGCGCACGATGGCAGCCGCGCCTTCCGCTTCAAAGCCGATCATCTTCGGCAGTCTGTCAATGTCGCCCCGTTCGCGGGACTCGTAAAATCCTTTCCAGTAGGCGGTGATATTGCCTGCGTTGCCAACCGGGATCGCCAGGTAGTCGGGAGCCCCGCCGAGCTGGTCGATCACTTCGAAGGCGGCCGTCTTCTGCCCTTCGATGCGGTAGGGGTTGACCGAGTTGACCAGTGTCACCTGCGACGACTCCTCGGCGATCTCGCGGACGAGGGCGAGCGCTTGGTCAAAATTGCCCCGGATCGCCACCACTTCCGCCCCGTACATCATCGCCTGCGCCAGTTTGCCCAGTGCGATCTTGCCGTCCGGGATCAGCACCAGACAGCGCAGCCCCATCCGCGCCGCATACGCAGCGGCCGATGCGGAGGTGTTGCCGGTGGACGCGCAGATGATCGTCTCACTGCCCGCTTCGACAGCCTTTGCCACGGCGAGCACCATGCCCCGGTCTTTGAAAGACCCGGTCGGATTGAGCCCTTCGTATTTCAGATGGATCTCAAGGCCTAATTCCCGGGAAATACTTTCGGCAAAAATCAACGGCGTATTCCCCTCTTGCAACGACACCAACGGCGTTTGCTCGTTGATCGGCAAACGGTCACGGTAGGCGGCCAGCAAGCCCGGCCACAATTTCAGATTCATCTCCCCTTGCCTCCCTCTCTATCTCAGTACGCCCGCGAGCCGCAGTTCCGCGTGACCTTGCGCCATCTGCGGGCTGCGCAGCACCGCCAACAGGTCGCCGACCACCGCGCTGGCCGTCGGCATCATGCCGGCACCGCGACCGTAGAACATCGCTTCGCCGAGCGCCTCGCCGCGCACGTGGACGGCGTTGTACGAATCGTTGACAAGCGCCAACGGGTGATCGTTCGACAGCACCATCGGCCCGACCGACACCAGCACGTCTGCTCCGACGCGCTGCGCTCGGCCGATCAGTTTGATCACGCCGCCTTGTGCGCGGGCTGCGGCGATCTTCTCCTGCGTGATCTTCTCGATCCCCTGTATTGCCACGTCGGCGAGGGCCACCGGGCGATGGAACGCGATGGAGGCGAGGATCGCCATTTTACGAGCGGCATCAAGGCCGGACACGTCCGCATACGGATCGGCCTCCGCATAGCCGAGCATCTGCGCCTCCGCCAGCACTTCGTCGTAGGACGCGCCTTCCCCCGTCATTTTCGACAGGATGTAGTTGGTCGTGCCGTTTACGATGCCCATCACCTCGACGATCTGATCGGCCGCCATCGACTGCCGCAGAGCCCGCAGGATCGGGATCGCGCCCGCCACCGCCGCTTCGTAATGCAGTTCCACGCCGTTTTCTTCGGCGATGCGGGACAGTTCGGCTCCGTGCAGCGCGATTAAATCTTTATTCGCAGTCACAACGTGTTTCCCCTGTTCGAGCGCGGCGAGGACGATCTGTTTGGTCTCCTCTTCGCCGCCCATCACCTCGATGATGATGTCGATCTCCGGGTCTTGGATGATCTCCGCGACGTTTTGCGTCAGCCGCTCGCGGGGCACGTCGACCGCCCGCTGTTTGTCCAGATCACGCACGAGGATCTTGGTGATCTCAACGTCGTTGCCGCTGCGCTCCAACAACGCCTCCGGGTGATTCTCCAACATTTTCACAACGCCGGACCCGACGGTGCCGAGCCCGAGCAGTCCGATTTTCACCACTGGATGTCTGTTCATGTCTGTCCACTCCTCTGTTCAAATCCATCGACGCGCACCCTTTTCGTGTTCACTGTTTATGGATTTGTGTTTTTGTATGTTGGACAGTATACGCTGAATTGATGCACAATTCAATAGTTTTTTTGTAAAAAAAAAAGCGTCCTCCAGATGGAGAACGCGGCCGGTCATTGCTTTTTGGCTTGCATCTTTTCGGGCAACGCTTGGAAGAACCGCTCGGCGATCCGTTCGTAGCCCGCTTCATTGGGATGGAAATGGTCGGGGGAGAGAAACTTGCCAACGTTCCATTGGAAGATATCGAACGTCGGGATAACTTTGACATTCGGCATCGTCTGCGCCGTTTGGATGAGGTTGGCGTTCCACTCGCTGAGCAGCTTCTGGATCAACGGTTGGTCTTCAAAGACACCTTCGAACGGGTTGTACAACCCGAGCACGAGGATCGAGGCTTCCGGGTTGTGTTGTCGCACCGTCTGCAGGATCTGGCCCAGATTTTTCGTATACTGCGCCTGCGCCTCGCGGATCGCCGCTTCCGGGATGGCGCTGGTCGAGAAGATCTTGCCGACGCCGCCGATCGAGTGCGTGACGTCGTTGCCGCCGATGGAGATCGTGATCAACTGGGCGGTTTGGATCGCTTCTTTGATCCCGCCCGAGTCGAGCGAGGCGGCCAGTTCGGTCGATTCGAGACCGGAGATGCCGAGATTTTGCAGGTGAACCGTGCGGCCGTTTGCTTCGAGCTTATCTTTAAGGAAGCCGACATAGCCTTTGCCGGTCGTGTCGCCGACGCCTTTGGTCAGCGAATCGCCCAGAGCGACGATGCGATACGGCTCGTTGGCGGCCGGTGCTGCGGCTGCCGCTTCCTTTGCTTCTACTTGCCCTACGGGCGCGTTGCTCGCCACTTCGCCCTTCGGTCCGGTGACAGCCATCAAAAAGCCGCCGCCCAGCACGCAGATGGAGACGAGTGCAACCGTTGCCACTGAAATCCAGAGTGCAGATGAACTTTTTTTACGCATGGAGCGATGCACCTCCTGATCTATAGTGTATCATAGAGAGATGAAGTAGGTATAACTTTCGTATAACCCCAGTATAACCATATCGAGGAGGAAGAGACAGTGCCATCCAACAAACGCCCCGCCGCTCTGTCTGTGCGCGGCTTGCAAAAGGCAATCGGCGGCCGCACCATCGTCGAGGATATCACGTTTGATGTCTGCGAAGGCGAAGTGTTCGGCTTCCTCGGCCCGAACGGCGCCGGCAAGACCACGACGATCCGAATGATCGTCGGATTGATCAAGCCGACGAACGGCCAGGTGCAGATCGGCGGCTTCGACCTGCGTCAAAACTTTATTGAAGCGATGCGCTGCGTCGGTTGTATCGTCGAAAACCCGGAGCTGTACAAATACATGACAGGCTGGCAAAATCTTGAACATTTTGCCAACATGCTCGGCGATGTCACCGATGAGCGGATCGAAGAGGTCGTCCGCCTCGTCAAATTGGAAAACCGTGTGCACGACAAAGTGCGGACGTACTCGCTCGGGATGCGCCAACGCCTCGGCATCGCCCAAGCGCTGCTAGGGCGTCCGAAACTGCTGATCCTCGACGAGCCGACCAACGGTCTCGACCCGGCCGGCATTCGCGAGCTGCGCGAGTTTATCCGCAAACTGGCCCGCGAGGAGGGGCTGGCCGTCTTTGTCTCCTCACACCTGCTGAGCGAGGTGCAGATGATGTGCGACCGCATCGCGATCATCGGCAATGGCAAGATCCTGCGCGTCGCCACCGTCGAAGAGATCGTGCAGTCGGAGATCAACCGCATCGAGTGGACGGTCGAGCCCCGCGAACTTGCCGTCCGGGTGATCGAGGAGGAGGTCGGCGACGGCCGGGTCGATCTGCTCGGTGTCAACAAAGTGGTCGCCACCTTGAACCAAGCGCAGACCGCCCACGTCAACGAGCGGTTGATCGCCGCCGGGGTCAAGCTGTACAGCGTGCAGTTGCAAGGGCAGCTCGAAGAGCTGTTCCTGGAGATCACAGGAGGTGACTCCATTGCGTAACCTGCTTGGACTCGTCGAAAACGAAACGCTGAAAGTGGTGCGCAAAAAGCGCTTCCTCGTCGTGCTCTTGATCCTGCTCGTGCTGATCCCGCTGTTCGCCTACGGGCAGCAGACGCAGCAAGAGCGATTGAAAGCCAAGGTCGGTATCAACGACTGGCGCATTCAGCTCCAACAACAGATCACCGACACGGAACGCCGTCTGCAATCGGCCTCGCTGTCGGACGAATACAAGAAAGTGCTGACGATGCAAAAGGAACAAAACCGCTACTACCTCGACCGGGGCATCAACCCGGCTGAGACCGGCGCTTCGACGTTTACCCGCGTCTTCATGCAGTTCGGCTCGCAGTTGTTCATGCCGCTTTTGATCATCGTCGTCGCCGCCGACATCGTCTCCACCGAACACACCGACGGCACGGTGAAACTGTTGCTGACTCGCCCGGTCAAGCGGTGGAAGATTCTGCTCAGCAAATACATCACCCTGCTGCTCTTCACGGGCTTGACCGTGATGGCGATGGGCGTGTTTTCCTATCTGATCTCCGGCTTGTTCTTTGGCTACAAAGGCTGGGACGCGCCAATGTTCACCGGCTTTTCCATGTCGGGCGGCGGCATCGACACTTCCGCCGTGCAGATGATCCCGCAGTGGAAACTCGTGCTGATGAACTACGGCCTCGGCTTTGTCGCTGCGATCACCGTCGCCACGCTGTCGTTTATGGTCTCTGTGCTGATCCGCTCCACCGCAGCCGGGATGGGCGTGATGATGGCGGTGCTGATCGGCGGCACGATCTTGGTGCAGATGGCGTCCGATTTCCCGTTGTCAAAATATCTGTTCGTCACGCACCTGCGGCTGACCGACTATATCAACGGCACGCCGCTGCCGATCCCCGATCTGACCCTGCCGTTCTCGCTGGCGATGCTGGGCCTCTGGTCTCTGGGGGCGTTGATCGTCGCCTTTGTGACGTTCTCCCGCCGCGATGTATTGGCGTAAGCAGTAAGCAAGGCATAAAAAGAAAGCCCTGACGAGTATATCGTCGGGGCTTTTGCTCGTTTTGTTACAAGTATGGGCGCCTAGGATACCCGAGGCGACACGTTGGCGGACAAAGCGTGGCGGATCGCTGCAGCGACGCCGGCCGGGTCCCTCTCCGCCGTGACGAGGTCCGCCCGCTCGCGGACGCTTTGCGGAGCCCAGCCCATCGCGACGCCGACACCCGCCCACTCGATCATCGGCAGGTCGTTCGTCGAATCGCCGATCGCCATCACTTGCTCGCGGGGCACGCCCCACTTCGCGCACAGGGCGGCCAACGCCTCGCCTTTGTTGCTCTGCGGGTGCAGGTACATCAATTCCGGCACCCCGTCCGCGTAGACGACCCGGCGGCTCAGCCAACCGTCGCCCGCCTGCGGGAATTTCTTCAGAAGCAATTCGACCTCCCGCTCCCCTTTGGTAAAGATTTGGTAAGGGGCCTGACGGATATGGCGGTGCAGGTCCGGGGCATACTTCAATTCATATTGCCCCTTCGCAAAAATAGGGTCGCGGGGCAGATTGTTCCACAGTTCGGAACCGACGTACACCCGCAAGGCAATCGCTTGCTCGTTGGCATATGCGATCACCTCTTTGGCGAGTTCCAAAGGAATGGTGCGCCCCCACAGTTCTTTGCCGGTCACGCCGTCAATCATCTGTGCGCCGGACGACACGATGGCCGGGGTGTCGAGATCCAGGGCGCGATACAGACTCTCTGTGCGGTACCACCCTCTGGCAGTCGCAAATACAATGCGCACCCCCGCTTCACGAGCGGTGCGGATCATCTGGAGATTCTCTTCCGGAATCTGTTGATCGGGCGCGATCAACGTATCGTCGAGATCCATCGCAATCACACGGATCATCGCTGTCCCTCCTCCCAACTTTCCCCTGTTTCGGGATTTCATTATAACACGGGTTTTGTAAGAGGAACACGAATTCGATTAAAAATATCATGAAATTTCGACAAGTCTGAAAAAAGGTAGTTTAATAGATACTGGGAAAAAAGTGTTTCCGAGGCAGACCCAATGTGTTATACTCTTGGCAAATAGTATGACTTAAACATTGGCGGAATCGTGACATTTTCCCAAAATCTGTTGCACCAATGATGTGCATATGCTTAATATGGTACTAACATGTTTCCTCAGACCCAACTGGAAAGGAACTGAAACCCGCATGACCACCAAAACGATCACCCCGGAACTCCAACAAATTTTAGATACAGTTAAAGTTCACCGCAACCTGTCTGTGCCGCTCCTTGTCGAAACGGCGACCCAAAAAGGCGAGGGCCTTCTGACCTCGACCGGCGCGCTGAGCGTCACGACCGGCAAATATACCGGCCGCTCTCCGAAGGATAAATTTATCGTCCGCGATGAAACGACGGAGAACCAAGTCCATTGGGGTCCGGTCAACCAACCGTTCGATCCGGAAAAATTCGACAAACTGTACACCAAAGTGCTCGACTACCTGAAGACCAAAGAAGAGCTGTACGTGTTTGACGGTTTTGCAGGCTCTGACACCGAGTACCGTCTGCCGATCCGCGTGATCAACGAGTTCTCCTGGCAGAACCTGTTCGTTCATCAGCTGTTCATCCGTCCGAACGCAGAAGAATTGCAAGCGCATACGCCGCAGTTCACCGTCATCGGCGTACCGGGCTGCGTGGCCGACCCGGCTGTCGACGGCACCAACTCCGAGACGTTCATCATCTGCTCCTTTGAAAAGCGCGTCATCCTGATCGGCGGCACGCACTACGCAGGCGAGATGAAAAAATCGATCTTCTCCGTGATGAACTACCTGCTCCCGCAAAAAGGGGTCATGCCGATGCACTGCTCGGCCAACATCGGCGAAAAAGGCGACGTCGCGCTGTTCTTCGGTCTGTCCGGCACCGGCAAGACCACGCTGTCGGCCGACCCGAACCGCCGTCTGATCGGCGACGACGAGCACGGCTGGACAGACAACGGCGTGTTCAACTTTGAAGGCGGTTGCTACGCGAAGGCGATCCGCCTGACCGAAGCGAACGAGCCGGAGATCTGGAACGCGATCAAGTTCGGCGCGGTGCTGGAAAACGTCCTCGTGGACCGCGAGTCCCGCCTGCCGGACTACGACAGCGACCAGCTGACGGAAAACACCCGCGCGGCGTATCCGATCGACTACATCCCGGGCGCAGTCCTGCCGAGCCTCGGCGGCAACCCGGAAGTGATCGTCTTCCTGACGGCCGACGCGTTTGGCGTCCTGCCTCCGATCGCAAAGCTGACCAAGGAACAGGCGATGTACTACTTCCTGTCCGGCTACACCTCGAAGCTCGCAGGCACCGAGCGCGGCATCACCGAGCCGGAAGCGACGTTCTCCACCTGCTTTGGCGCACCGTTCCTGCCGCTGGCACCGACCGTCTACGCCGAGCTGCTCGGCGAGAAGATCACCAAGCACAACGCCAAAGTCTATCTCGTCAACACCGGCTGGACCGGCGGCGCGTACGGCACCGGCTCGCGCATGAAGCTGTCCTACACCCGCGCAATGGTCACCGCTGCGATTGAAAACCGCCTCGACAGCGCGGAGTTCGTCACCGACGAGATCTTCGGCCTCGCGATCCCGACCGCAGTGGAAGGCGTCCCGGCTGACGTCCTCAACCCGCGCAACACCTGGGAAAACAAAGACGCTTACGATGCCCAAGCCCGCGATCTGGCTTCCCGCTTCGTGAAAAACTTCGAGAAGTTTGACAGCGTCTCGGACGAGATCAAGAGCGCAGCACCGCGCGTGTAAGAGAAATCAATGAACACCAGAAGCACCGGACCTGAAAAGGATTCCGGTGCTTTTTTACTTCCCTCTTTTTACTTTTCCTTTCCTCGCTACTGTTTTTATTATAAGATAGGTAAATAAGTGAAATCGAAAGGGGCTCTCTTTTCATGGCCAAGTCTTTTATGCGCGACGGCAACTTTTTACGCTTTTACCTCGCGACCGTCTGTTCGGCGCTGGGGGATGCCGCGCTGCTGATCTTGCTGGCGTGGTTTGTCGTCGACATCACCGGGTCGGAAGGGATGCTCGGCATCACGTTGCTGTTGATCTCTCTGCCGCGCCTGTTCTTTATGTTGATCGGCGGCGTGGCGGCCGACCGGTTGAACCGAAAATGGATACTCATCCTGTCTGCGTCAATCCGCGGCGGGATCATGATCTTGTTCGCGCTGTTCCTGACACGGGCGTTGCCTGAAAATGTGATGTATGGATTGTTCCCGATGGCGGTGATCTTTGGCGTCGTCGATGCGTTCTTCTGGCCGGCGCGCTCGTCGAGCATGCCGTTCGTGGTCAAACAAAGCGACCTCGCCCGCGCCAACGGCCTGCTGGAGACGTCTCTGCAGCTCTCGTCCGTCTTTGGCATGATGCTGGCGTCGCAGTTGTTCCTGCTCGACAACTACTCGCTGATGTTCAGCGTGATCGGCTCCTTCTTCCTCGTGGCGACGGTGTTGCTCCTCCCGCTGCGCTTCCGTCAAGACGAGCAGACGGACGGAGCCGCCCCGCCCGAGGCGAAAAAGCAATCGGCATTCGCCGATATCGTGGAAGGCATTCGCTATGCGCTCTCCATCCGCACGGTCGCGCTGATCCTGCTCACCGCTCTGTTTGCCAACGTGATGATTATGGGACCGTTGCAGATCGGATTGCCGTCGCTGGTCAAATCGCTCGGGTTTGACGGCACGGAGTACGGTTTCCTCGAAGCGACGATCTCCATCGGTGCGCTGATCGGCGGTTTGATCGTCGCTTGGCAAAAGGCGTTTCGCGGGCGACTGCGCATCGTCTCGCTGTTTATCGCCGTCTTTGGCATCGCCTTCGCGTTTATCGGCTCGATGCAGACGATGTCCTACGGCCTGACGGTGATGTTCGTCCTCGGCCTGTCGATGGCGATGTTCAACATCCCGGTACTCACCTACATGCAGACCGTCACCGAACGGCACATGCTCGGCCGGGTGATGTCACTCTTGTCCTTGATGTCGTTCGGGATCACGCCGATCTCCTACGCCCTCGCCTCGTTCCTGTTGGAAAACGGCGTGCTGACCGCGCCGATGCTGTTCTACATCGGCGGCATCGGCATGGCGCTGCTCGGCCCGGTCACCTTCGCCGTCCGCGAATTCCGCAACTCGGAAAAACACCCCCGCTGGGTGCAAGCGGCGGCCAGCGAAGCGCAATAAGAAAAAGCTCTCTGCCTTTTCACGGCAGAGAGCTTTTTCATTGGTTCACCGATCCGTGTCGCGCATCATCGTCTTTAACTCCGCCAACGAGTAGAACGTCCCTCGCCAGTAGATGCCCCCGCGACGCAGTGTCAAAAACGTCGAGCGGAACAGCACGTACACGAACAGCAACGCGGTCACCGGCAGCAACCACACTTCCACGCCGCGATACCGGCTCAGTTTGCGCACATAGCCGACGTACAGCAAGATCATGATCGCCACCGATACGATGTACGCGCCCCGCACCCAGCCGGTCGTCAGCCAGACCCCGAGAAACGGCCAGACGAAACACAACACTTGTCCGGCTGTAGCGGCAAACACCTGCCACAATTGATATTTCAATCCGGCAAACAGATTTTTCTCCAGCCCGATCAGCGCCGCTTTCAAACTCGGGTACCACTCAACCGACAGCAGTTCCATGCCGACGGCCACCCGTTGCCGCAGTCCGGCTCGTTTCACGCGCATGCCGAGTTCCAGATCATCATCCGGCCGCAGGGCGATGGCGCGGTGCGTGCCGATCTGTTCATACGCGGATCGACTGAGCATGTTGAACGCGCCCACGCCCATGCCAAGGCTTGTCTGCTCGTCGTCGTTCGGTCGCCACATCGGTTTGAGGATGCCGAGCGAGAACAGGAAAAAGTGGACAAACGCCCGCAACAGCGGCGATTTGGCGACCATCACCGGCAGGGTGGTCAGATGGTCGGCCTGCTCGTTCAGAAAATAGTGCACCGTCGAACGCAGCGCATCTTTGTGAAACCGCACGTCCGCATCGGTGAACAGCAGGATGTCCCCTTTTGCGGCCTGTGCCGCCATATAGAGCGCGTGGTTTTTCCCCAGCCATCCGGGCGGCAACTCCTTGATGTGCACGACCTCCACCGCCGCCGGCAGCCCTTGCTCGGCCGCCCACCGCTTGACCGACTCCATCTCCTCGCCGGTGCGGTCCTCCGAGCGGTCGTTGACGGCGATCAGCTCCATTTTGCTGTACGACTGCCCGAGCAGATCGCGCATCGTCGCCGCAATCGACTCCTCTTCCTCCTTTGCCGCCACCAGCACCGATACGAGCGGCTCCTCCGGCAACCGGTCGGACCGCACGTCCACCCGGGGAATCTTCGGCAGCCCGAACGCATGCATCACAGCCATCGCCGCCCAATAGCCGAGCACGACGACAGCCGGGATCACGATCCAGATACTCATCTTTCCACCCACCTTCATACAAAAACGCCTTTCCTTTTTTCTACAGGAAAAAAGGAAAGCGCGCAAGCCGTTCCTGTCTTACAGTTTCGGTCGCAGCACCCGAAACCCCCGCAAGAGCAGCGTGCACAGCGGCGTTCCGATCAGCAACAAGGCGGCGGTGCCGGTCAGCAGGGCCACCGCCCCGTAGCGTTCCCCGATGGGGCCTGCCGCCAGATAGGCGCACAGGGAGGCGATGCGCAGCATCGAGTT
This sequence comes from Tumebacillus lacus, assembly GCF_026410385.1. Taxonomy (GTDB): domain Bacteria; phylum Bacillota; class Bacilli; order Tumebacillales; family Tumebacillaceae; genus Tumebacillus; species Tumebacillus lacus. The sequence continues at coordinate 118,617 of NZ_JAPMLT010000007.1, read as the reverse complement.
GGTCATCGAATACACCCGGCCGCGAATCTCATTGGGCGTGGTCTCCGCATAGAAGGCGGACACGGGCGTCATCGCACCGCTCGCGCCAAAGCCTGCGATCAAGAACAGGAAGAAGAGCGAGACCTGCCCCGGCTCGGTCTGGACCAGCAGCAGCATGGTGCCTTGCAACATCAGTCCGCCCACGATCAGCCAACGGCGCTGCAGACGCTTTTCAAACGTGCCGATCAACAGCGTGCCGGAGATCACCCCGACCGCCATCGCCGCAATCACCAGCGAGTACATCCGGTCGCCCGCTGTACCGGTCATCGCCAGCGTCGTTTTGACATAGAGCAGAGAGCCGATCAAGACGAGCGCCTGCACCGCCGCTTTCAGCAGGTTGATCGACGTGATGTAGCGCATCACAGGATGAGTCACGAGAAATTTGGCTCCGACCTGCACCATCTGCGCAAACGTGTCGGCCGCCGATTCGGTCTTCTTTTCCCCGCGCGCAGCCCCGTCCGGGAAGCGCATCGCCAGCGCCATCGCAACGCAGACAAGAAATGTCAGCGCGTCCAACAAAAAGACGGGACGCGGTCCGCCGCTCAGAGACAGCAACCCGGCCGCCAGAAAGGGACCGATCACCTGCACCGTTTGAAAGGTCGTGTGGGACAGGCCGATCGCTTTGACATACAGTTCCTTGTCGAGCAACTCCGGGATGATCGCCGAGCGCACCGGCGTGTTGATCGTCGCCATCGTCTGCATCAAAAAGGCGATGACATAGATCATCCAGATCTGATCGATAAAAAAGACGGACGAGATCAGCACCGCCCGGATCGCGTCGGTTGCGATCAATAATTTTTTGCGGTCCACCCGGTCGATAAACACGCCCGCAATCGGGCCGATCAAGATCCACGGGATCGCTTCGATCACAAAGGTGAGCGTCAGTTCGGTCACCGAGTTGGTCAACTCAAACACCAGCAGCGGCATCGCAACCAATGAAACCGCATCCCCGATCTGCGAGATCGTCTGTCCAAACCACAACAGCAGATAGTTGCGGTTTCGAAAGACCTGCCGAAACCCTTTCCCACTCATTCATTCCCCTCCTTACATCGATAATGATTATTATACAAGAAAAAGGAGGAAAAGACTGTCAATTTTTTGACAGTCTTTTCTCCTCCTTGCTTTTCAGATGTACGCGAGTTCTTACCACTCGGACACGACGCGGCTCGTGACCACGCGGGTCAGGCGCTTCGGAGCGAGGGTCGTGGTTTCGGTCACTTTTTCAGCGTCCAGCACCACTTCTACCGTTTCTTCAACGGTCTCTTGAGTTTCCGTTACGTTCGTGATGTTTTCCATTAATTTCACCCCCTTTCAATGGCAATGCGGCATCCATTGAAGCTACGACTGCAATTCGATGTGTTTTAACGGGAGCACCGCCGCTTTGTTCAAACGAGCCCCTTTTACGCCCTCGTCGATCATCACAAAGTGCGAGTCGTAGCAGAGCGGGATGGTGGCCATCTCCTCGATCAAGATCTGTTCGGCGCGCAGGTAGTGCTGCGTACGCGTCTCCGGGTCCCGCTCCTCGAGAGTGCGGAGCATCAGTTCGTCAAACTCCGCGTTGGAATAACCCGGCGTGTTAAACGGATGATCGGTCGCCAGCGGGATCAGGAACGCGCCCGGGTCGGGGACGTCGGCATGCCACGTCTCGTACAGCAGCTCGTAGTTGCGCCATTCGAGATGGCGCACATAGTCCCCCCATTTCAGCCGCTTGCACGCGACGGTGATGCCCAGCACCCGCTTCAGATCGCGGATCAGAAAGTTGACCATCACTTCTTGGTAGTCATGGTCAAAGATCGTCAAGGTCAGTTCCGGAAACCCGCGCCCGTCCGGGTATCCTGCTTCGGCGAGCAACCGTCGGGCCTCCGCCTCATCTTCCCGCACCAGACCGCGACACTCCGGGTAGCCGCGCATGTGGTGCGGCACGAGCGCGTCGGCCACATGAATGTGCGGCACCACGTAGTCGATGATGTTGCGGCGGGTGATCGCCAGCGAGATCGCTTTGCGCACCCGCACATCGTCGAGCGGTTTGACGCTGAAGTTGGGCGTCATCACGATGGTGCCGTAGACGGGAGCCGGTTGCAGTTCCGGGTCCTCCTTGAGCTCTTGGTAGCGCATGACCGGTCCGTGATTGAGAAAATAGTGGAACCGTCTTCCTTCCGGCGAATACCGGGTCTTGAACACCCGCAGCCGTTCGTCCGCATCCATGATCGGGATGTAGACCGCCTGATCGATCCCTACAGAAGAGCAGTCCCAATAGTAGGGGTTGCGCTCCAGCACGACAATCGACGGATGCTTGATCCCTTTCTTGCTCACTTCCTTCATCCGAAACGGGCCGGAGGAGACGAGGTGCTCGGGTGCATACCCGTGCCGCTCTGCCGCCTTTTGAGAAACGATGGCGAACGGCGGCGTGGCGAGGTGGTCGAGAAATCCGTGCAACGGCTGAGACAGCTCGATCCGCACCGTGCGCGGCTCCGGCCCCTCCGTCACCTGCAATTCGCTCCCTTGAAACTCGCCGAGCCGGCCGATGGAATAGATCACATCGTCTGTCATCACCGGGTCTCCGTTGGAAAAGCGCGTGTTGATCCGCAGATGAAAGAGATAGACCTGACCTGGCACGAGCTCCTGCCACTCATCGGCGATGCCAGGCTGCGGCTGCAAGGTCTGCGGATCTTGTGTGACCAAACCTTCAAAGAGATTGGACACGACGTTGCGCGTCACCAGATCAAACGACTCAGCCGGGTTGAACGTCAACGGCGGGACTTGAGTCAAAAAGTGCAACGTTTTCAATTCTCGGTCGGGGATCAGTTCTTCCCACCACTGCAACTCCATGAACGGTCACGCCTTTCTATACAAGTTCGTACAACTGAATCGCGTCGGGGTCGCGCCCCTCTTCGATCCGTTTCTCGATGCGTTCGTTGAGCCACTGTTGCCCGGCTCCGGGCGTGAGGAAATACACCAGATTGACATAGAACAACCAGCCGGCTTGCGTCAGCGTGTACCGGTCGCCGCCGTCTGCCACGAGCCCTTTTTGCACCGCCTCTGCCAACCTCTGCCGCGTTTCATCCGGCACGCGCGCCCACTCGATGCGGTCTTTTTCCAACACGCCGCGATACGGGAAATAGACGATCCCTTTTTCCGGGCAGTCTTTGTTGCCGAGCGTCAAGGCGGAGAGCAGCGCCCCTTCTTTTTGCAATTCATCGATGTACTCATCGAGCGAGCTCGGGTTAAACGTGTTGAAATCTCCCGCTTGCGTGACGGCGCTCGCACCAAATCCGATCACTTCGTCGGTGCTGTAGCCGTAGAGTACATCGTGGTATTGGAACACCGGATCGCGGTCGAGCAGCACCCGCCCGGTGCGCTCTTTGCGGTCGCGGGTGTAGCTGTAGCCGTTGATCGGAATGTACCCTTTGGCCCGCATGTATTCGTCGAGGAACATGCGATAGCCGATCTTGGTCGCCGGTGAGAGCGGCTCCAACCCCCGCTCTTTGAATTGGCGATGCATCTTCAGCGAGGCCGACATGTAGTTGAGCGGGTAAAAATCGACCGTCGTCGTGCCGAGGGCGATCGCTGCATCCGCCTCCGCCATCAGATCGTCCAAGCTCTGACCGGCCAGGCCAAAGATGATGTCGATGTTGACGTACGCAAACGTATCCGTCGCCCACTTGGCGACCTGTCGCACCTGTTCCGGCGTCGAGGTGATGTTGAAGATCTCGCGGTAGACCGGGTGGAAGGTCTGCACCCCGAAACTGACCCGATTGACGCCGATCTTCTTCATCGCCTGCAGTTTCTCCGGCGTCACGCTCTTCACTTCCAGCTCAAACGTAAACTCTTTCAACTCCGAGAGATCAAAGTGGTCCCGCAAAGCCGCCCCAAAGCGGCGGATCTGCTCGGCGGTGAGCACCGACGGGGTGCCGCCGCCGACGGCGATGATGTCGACCGGCACTTTGCCGATGCCGAGGTATTGCGACTTCCACTTCATCTCGGCGATCATTGCATCCACATACTGATCGACCCGTTCCAGATAGGTGTAGTTGGTCAGGCGGTAGAACGGGCAAAACGTGCAGAGCGTATCGCAAAACGGCACATGAAAATACAAGGCGCGCCGGCCGCGATTCTCTTTGACCGTCTTCAGGGTGAGCAATGCTTGATGGGTGTCGACCACTTCGTCTTCGTCGGACGGAAACGGATAGTACCAGTTGTAGACGGGCAGTTGCTGATCAAATTTCAACAGGGTATCCCGGTCGTTCAGATTGAGATTAAGCATGTTTGATGCTCCCATCACCGTTGGTTGTGTGCACAGGCTCCCAATGCTCCGGGAAGTAAACCGGCAGACCTTCCCGTTCAAAGTTCCGATATTGTTCCTCGTTCAGCTCATACGTCGCGAGGTGGCCTTTTTTGTTCTCGTGCAGGAAATACCGCTCGCCCGGCATCACGACCACTTGCTCCAAGAAATTGTGCGGCACTTCGTCCGGCAGGTAGATCGATCCTTTGAAAAGAACGCGTCCTTCAAAGCCGGCTTTGGAGACGAAGACGATCGATTGGTCATAGCGCAGGCAGGAGACGAGGTCGTACGCATGCTGCTCGCCGGCGATGGCGATCAGGTCTTCCTCGGTGATCTTGACGTCGAGCGAGTCGCGCTGCGCCGGGGTCAGCGTCGTCACCTGATCTTTGAAGAAGGCGTACACATCGAGCGGAGCCAGTTCCAGCTCGTTGAGCAGATAGTGCATCGTGTACGGATATTTGAACAGACACATCGTATAGAAGTCGACGATGTTCGAATAGTCGCCTTCTTTCAGATAGGACTTGGAATAATCGAGGAAATAGAAGTTGGCGTAGATGAAGGGATTTTTCTCGACTTCGCGCTTGTGCTTGTCGTACAGGAAATACACCATCGATGTATTGACATTGTCCCAGTCGAGCACCAGTTTTTCCGAATTGCGCATCAGGCGGGTACCTGTGTACGGAGAGAGCAGGTTGATAAACGAACGCCAAGCTCCGACCACTTTGCAGGCAAACGCGAGTTTGATCGTCGCTTCGATATCCGGCTTTTCCTCCTCCGGAAATCCGAGGATGAACGAGGTCGTCGGCAGGATGCCGTTTTCCAGGCAATGGCGCAGCGTCTGGTGGATCATCGAGACTTTGAGCCGTTTGCCCATCGTTTTTTGAATGTGCTCCGAGGCGCTCTCCACGCCGAAGAAGATATAGTTGCAACCGGCCGCGCCGACGATCTGCGCGGTCTTCTCATCGAGCGTGTCGATGCGGGAGGAGAAGCCCCAGTTGATGTTCAAGCCGCGGGAGACGATCTGATCGGCGATCCCGTGGATGTACGGTTTGTTGGAGGACAGGTTGTCATGCAGCAGATTGAAGTGGGTCACGCCATACGTTTTGTGCAGATATTCGATCTCGTCGACGACGCGCTCCGCCCCCATCACGCGGTATTTGCGCTCCCAGACGATGCTGGTCGAGCAAAACGAGCAGTCGAACGGACAGCCGGACCCGGCATAGACCTGCATGTAGATGTCCTCCGCATTGTCGATGTACGAGCGCATGTCGACCAGATCGTACGCCGGACGCGGCGAGAGCGTGATGTCTTTCATCAACGGTCGCGGGCCGTTGCTGACCGGCGCCCCGGCTTCGTCCCGGTAGTGGACGCCGAGGATGCCTTCGAGTGAGTGGCCGTACTCGACGGCCGACAGCAGCTCCGGGAACGTGATCTCCCCTTCCCCGACGACGCAGGTGTCGACCGACGGGAAGCTCTCCAACGTCTCCACCGGGCACAAGGAGACGTGCGGGCCGCCAAACGTGATGTGAACGTGCGGCGCGCGCCGCTTGATCTCGTTGGCGAGATCGACGGCGAGGACGTAGTTGGAGCACATCGAGGTGATGCCGACGAGGTCCGGGTTGTGGCTGAGGATGTCTTCGGCGGCGCGGGCGGCAAAGTCTTCGGCGATCCAAGACGGGTCGATCTCCTTGAGGTAGTCGTAGTCGCAGATCACCGGGTAGTGGCCGACATCGCGGATCGCAGACGCCAGGATGAGCAAGTTCAACGGGTAGCCGTTAAACACGTTGGATGAGAGCAGGGGTCGAACCAGACAAACTTTCACGAGGGTCCCTCATTTCTCTATGGATTGTGCGGTGCACGGCGAACGGCGGGCTCGGAGGCGCAACAGTCTGCGCAACGCCATCCCTTGCCGCAGCACGTTCAAGTTCTCGATCTGATCGAGGATCGCGGCAGCTTCCGATTCCCGTCCGGCCAGCCACGCGTGCCACGCGATCAGATAGCGCCGATACCCTTCATATCCGATCTCGAGGATCTTCTCTTGATTCATCCGAAACACCCGCGGTGTGTCGGCAAACACCGATTCCAGCCGGGCAGCCAGCGGACGCGGCGCTTGCGGCGCACAGTAGACCAGCGGAGACACGGCACCGTCGTGCAGACCCGGCCCGTAGTAGTGCGTCGGATCGGCTGCCCGCTGCCACTGCTCGGCGAACGGCGTGCCAGGGTACACCCGCACCCCCACGTTGTAGTAAAACGTGAAGCCGCGCGCCGCTTCCTCTTTCATCCTCTGCACCGCGCAGGCCAGCGTCTCTTCGCTCTCCCCCGGCCCGCCGAGCAAGACGCCCGCGTAAAACTGCGTCTGCCGAAGATACGGGGCAAATCCGTCCAGCAACTGAGCGATGTCATCTTCCCGAAAATTTTTATGGTAGCTTTTCAGCATCGAATCGTGGAAATGGTCGAGGGCAAATTTAAACCGGTAGAGACCCGAGCGCGACAAAAGCGGGATCGCCGCCGTGTCAAACGGCTTGACGTTGAGATACGCCGTCCAGAGCAGGTGACCGTCCAATCCCCGGCGCACGATCTCGTCGGCGAGGTCGGTCAGCCGCGAAAAAGGGACATTGGCTTCCGAATCGGCAAGGTGAAACACCTGCAGGCCATAGTGGCGCCTGGCAAACTCCATCTCGTCGACCACTTCGCCCACCTGCCGCCAGCTCATCTGTTTGCGGTTGACCGACTCGACGCAGTAGGAACAGCCCAGCGCGCACCCCTGTGCCCCGCGCACCGGTTCCGGGAGCCAATCCCGCTTGTTGAGCAGCGTGTACGGCAGCGTGCGGCGGATGCGCGGGGTCTGTTGCAACTCCCGCGTCCGGCTCCCATCGCGGCGGGCAAATGTGTCACCCGTTCGCCATACCGCTCCCGGCAGAGTGGACCAGACGCGTTCAAATTCCGCTCGCCACCCGCCGCTCCTCTCAAGCGGCGACCAATCCGCGCAGAGTTGATCGATCGCCAGGTCTGCCGCGCCGATGATGCCGTAGTCGAGCTGAAACTGATTCAAAAATCGTTCCGGCGCTGTGCCGAACGCCGCACCGCCGACGATCACCGGCCCGTCAAACTCGCCCAGCACCTGCAACAACTGCGTCACGCCGCCGACCAGATCGTGCGTGTCGATCGACTGCGGATCACCTTCCAGGCGATGCACGATCAAGGCATCGTCGATGTTTCGAAACGATACACCGATCAGATCGGGACGAGTGCGTCGGATCGCCTCCAAGAGCCCGGCTTGCGGATCGAGGGATTCAAGGTACGGATTGACAAAATGCGTTTGAAAGCCGCGGCGTTTGGCTATGCCGTCCAAGATGTCGAGTCCGTACGGCCCTGCGATCAAATCGATATATGGGTTGGCAAACACCCAGAGGATGCGCCCTTTTGCTTGTTTCGGCGGTCCTTGCAGGTCGAACAAGATGCGGTCGCGAGCCAGAAGTTGCTCCGTCATTGACATCGTGAGGGTGCCGTCTGTGCACAATCGGCCGCTCCTGCCTGGCTGCTCCTGCGTCGCTGTCCGTCCCAGCACCAACTGGGCGAGGGCGGTGCCGATCACGTCGAGGTCGATAGCGGTGACGAAGAGACTGTTGTGCCAATCGGACTCAAATCCGCCGTCCGCGCCGATCAGGAATCTGTCCGTCGGCATACCGGCACGGTGCAGCGTCCGGCAGCAGATCACTTGCAACGCACCTTTGCGGGTATGACTCCACGCGGTCTCCGAACGGATCGAATCCTCGATGATTTCCACCGCCGGTGCGCATGCAGCAGGAATCACGTTCCAACTCAGTTGCACGCCGACGGAGGCCCACGCCTTCGTCAAACTCTCGGACAAGGCGAACGGCTCGGCGGTGATCACGTCGATATCCAGTTGATAAGTGATGTTCATCTCCTGCGGCATGTTTCACCTCTCTGCTCCCTTTCATTAGTAACCCTTCACAAGACCCGCATCCACCTTGATCTTATTCACAGGGACAAAAAAAAGACCACTTCACCTGCCTGTTCGGAACATGAACAGGAGGAAGTGGTCGACAGAGAAACTAAGCAGGAAGCGGACCCGATCAGTACGAGATCAGCGCCGCCATCAACAGACCGGTCGCAATGCTCAGACGCGAGGCGAACAGACCGACGGAGACGTTGCCTTTCGGGATCTCCGAGATGACGCGGAACGGCGTGACCAGTTCGAAGACGTAAAACACCAGCACCTGTGCGACGATGCCGATGGCACCCCAGATCAGCAGGTCGGTGACACCGAGCGAGTGGTAGATCGCCGAAGCGAGCACCAGCGCAAGGCCGATGATCTTGCCGCCGAGATCGTGCGCCGCCGCTTTGGCAGCCGCTTGTTTTTGCGGGTCGCCCGATTCGGCGCCCCCGTCGCGGATCAGTTTAAACTCGCTGTACGGCGTCGTGATCGCAAACACAAAAATCCCGAACCCCATCAGCGGCAACGTCACCCCGAGGTAGATCAAAAAGTTAAAAATGCTCTCCCATTGCGAAGCCATATTTCCATTCCCCTTTCCCTTAGCGGAACTCGTTTCTATCGTTCGTCGCGCATGGCGACAGGCAGATAATACGAAAGATTGCCGGTGATCCGGCCGCCCACGCGCGCAACAATCGCCGAAGCCTGACCGTCGATCAGGAAGGAACCCCAGAGCAGTCGCCCTCGATACGGCCCCTTCAACGTCTCGACTTCGATCTCCTGCATCTCGACCAGCTTCTGGTAGACCATCGGCTGCTCCCAATAGTTTTCTTCCGCGTCGCGGTCAATCGGCTGTCCGCTCGCATCGTGGAGCGTCACCGCGCCGCCTTCGCGACCGAAGATCGGCTTGGAGACATACGGCTCTTTCCCGTGAAATCGGTTTTCCAGATAGGTCGGCAGCATGTAGCGGCCGATGACCGCCCGCTCCGCTTCGTCGAAAAACTCGCCCGTCTCGTACAGATTCCACACCAGCGCCTGCACCGCCTTGGTCTGCGCGGCAAATCCGGAAGGCGGATTGAGCACCGCCAGATGCCCGCGTGCGATCAGGTCAAGCACGTGCGCGCCGGTCGGATAGCCGTCCTCGTCTGTCTCTTCCGCCAATTTTTCCAGCGCGTGCAGACGATACAGCAGGTCGACCGGCTCATGCGCGCCGTCGATCAGCGCATACAGCCGATCCTCATGCACCCGCAGATCGGCGAGCGGAAGGAACTGCCCCGTCAACCCGGACTGCTCCAGCAAATAGCGGGTCGTGCCCGCATCCTCTTCATGCCAGTCGAGAGAGGAGAAGTACACGCGGTCGGTCGGATAGCCGAGCTCCCGATACTTCGCCGCAAACCGGAGAAATCCGTCCCGCAGCCCGGCCGCCATCCCCGCATTCGGGTCTCTTTTGCCAAATTGCTCACACACGCGCCCGTTCGCGTAAAACGCTTCGACGATGCCGGTCGGCGTGTCGCTGTTCAGTTCGAGCATTTTAAGTCCTTCCGCCGTCGGCGCAAAGTCGAACCGCCCGATCAGCGTCGCCCGCTCCGGGTCGATCACCCGCTTCACCGCGCCGACAGCCGCCTCCGGGACGCCGAGTTCCAAGAGCAGTTCATCCGGGCTCTGCTGCAGGATGCCGACCACCTTTGTAAAAATCCGTCCCAAAACGGCCGTCGCCTCGGCGATCTCCCGGCGAAACGCGGCGTCAATCTCATGCAGCGAAGCCAGTGCATACTCTTCGCCGTACATCCAATCCCAGGTGAACACCCCCGCCTCCCGCAGCGGCAGATAGATCCGGTCGCGACGGTCGGCATACGAGATCTGGCGCATCAGGAGGAACTCGAACCGCCCGACGAGCCGACGCCGCCTCTGGAGCCGGAAGAAACGCTGGAGGACGAGCTCGACGATTTGGAAGTCGAGACGACCTGCCCGCTGCCGGACGAAGAGGACGGCGGCGTGACGGTGCTGCCGCTGCCGACCGAGGTACCTTTTTTGGAGCCGCCGCTGGAAGAACCGCCGGAAGAGCCGGAGTTTTGTTCTTGTTGTTTCTGGCTTTGCACGATCGGTGCGCGGCCGTCTTTGTAGTAGTACTTCTTGCCGGCGATGTAGACGAACGCACCGCCGGAGTGAACGCGGGTGCTGGTGTTGCTGTCGCAGTACCCGTCGTTGTTGTCATCCTCGCAGATGTCATCGGAGTTGACTGTGACCTCCGACTGGCTCGGCGCGCCCTGGCTGATCGGCACCGGCTGCTGCGCCGGTTGGCTGGAACAGCCGGTCGCCGCGACGGCCAGGGCGGCTGCCGCGAACAGGCCGACGACTTTCATGGTCTTGGTCTGGCCTTCATGACCCGTGTCTTTGTGTTGCATGTCCGTTCCCCCCAAAACAGATTATGAAATCGGTTCCGCGTAAATCACATACGTGCGGCGGTCCTCATCGATCTCGGTCGATGACATCTTCCACTCACGCTCTTGCACGTAATGAAAATCGCTTTGCAAATGCAACAGCGCGTCGCTCGCACTGTGGAACTTGTATTCGTGAACCACCGGATAGATCGCCGTGTCTTCCCGATACTGCCGCAGTTCCAATCGGATGCCGGAACCGCTGACCGGATGCGGAGCATTGAGATCGAGCACCTTCTCCTCATCCGACTGGCTGACATAGATCACGAACGTCCCCTCCTCGATGGCGCAGGACACCCGCTCGTAGACGGTGCGGTCTTTGACAAAGTAATAGCAGGCAAATCGCAACGACACTTCCTGCCGTTCGATCCCTTCATAATAATACAGCACCGGAAAGCCCTGAGACTCATCAAACAATCGGTATTCCAAACGAGCCATTCCGTACCACCTCCTTTGCTTGGTATCGATGTATACGAATCAACCCGCAAAAAGTTCGACAATCTGATGAAAATCGTTCAACTTTTTCTATTCTAATAGATTTGGTCAATTTACACAAACTGTAAGACACACGAAAAAACATCCCTGACCCGAATTTAGGCGGGAGCAGGGATGTTTTTCCTGAAACGGAGGTCTTTGTTACTGAGGTCTTTTTGTTGCACGTACGGAGGCAGTCAAAAACGCATTTCCCAATTCGAGTTGCTCTTGCTTTGTCAATGTACCGTGACGAGACTTCTTCATCAGCCATTCCAAGCGTCGATACTCGATGTGATTGGACATGTGCAAGACACCTCCTGCGAGTAGTGTTCACCATTTCCGCTCATACTTATGACAGGGAGGTGCATTCCATGTCGATCGCACACATCATGATTCGCAATTGCTCGCCGGACGAGTACCGCAAAGTCTCGAAATCGTTGAATGCGTTGACCGGTGTCGACCATGCGACGGCCGATCCGGGGAACCACATCATCGAGGTCGCGTATGACTCTCAGTTGGTGAACGTGAACCAGCTCCGCAAAACGGTGAGGGCGGCCGGGATCGACGTGCTGTCCGACTGGAAAGAGCCTTTCTAATGGAAAAATCCCCTTTGTCCACTGGCGGCAAAGGGGATTTTTCCATTTCGATGCACCGAGCGCTTAGAACGCTTTCTTGCCAAAATACTCCGTCCAGCGGGCCGACACTTTGGCGTCGATGTCCGGGCGGGTTTCCACTTCTTTCGGGTACCACGGCTTCATCCGGGCGTCGATGACGATAGGCAGTTTGTAGCCGACGTGGTGACGCACCAACTCCGCGTCCGCGTACAAGTCCTGCGACGGGTCGAAGCGGGTGAACGTCGTCCAGAGGAACGACGACTGATGCTTGGCAATCGACACGTCGTCGACGAGGAAGACGACCGGCCATTCCTGCAACTGCTCGCCCGCCAGATGCACGATGCGCGGTGCCAGCTCCGGGTCGTCTTCAAACGATGCGCCGGAGACGACGAGACAGCCGCGGCAGTACGCCGACACCGCGTCCACACCGGGGATCTCCGGGCCATGATACTCGGCCGGCAGACTGCGGATCGGGTCTCCGGTGCCGAGCATGAACGCTTTCGAGCCTTTGTTGAAGGAGCGTCCGGTGTAGTCGAGCGTGTCGATGGACGTGTTGCCGATGACAAACAGGTCGGTCGCCGGGTCGAACCGCTCCAGCACTTGCTCGAACAGGAGGCGGAAGTTGCCGAGCTCGACCGCTTTGTCGGTGACGATCAGGAACTTGGTCAGGGTCAGCTGCCCTTCGCCGAGGATGCGGAACGCGTTGGCAATCGACTCCCGCTTGTAGCTCTCGCGCACGACAGCTGCCGCGAGGGCGTGGAATCCTGTCTCCGCGTACGTCCACAGGTCGCGCACGCCCGGCATCGCCATCGGGAAGGCCGGAGAGAGCAGACGCTGGAGGAAGTCGCCGAGGTAGTAATCTTCCTGCACCGGCTTGCCGACGATGGTCGCCGGGTAGATCGCGTCTTTGCGGTGGTAGACGCGGTCGACGTGGAAGACCGGGAAGTCATGCTCCAGCGAGTAGTAGCCGTAGTGGTCGCCAAACGGGCCTTCGACGCGGCGCTCATGCGGCGGCACTTGGCCGACGATGGCAAACTCCGCCTCGGCGATCAGCGGGTATTTGCCGCCTCGCGGGTCGGCGACGACCGGCAGTTTTTCCCCCATGATCAGCGAGGTGAGCAACAACTCCGGCAGCGGTTCCGGCACCGGCGCGATGGCCGATGCGATCAGAGCGGGCGGGCCGCCGAGGAAGACGGTGACCGGAAGCGACTCGTTCCGCTCTTCCGCCGCATGGTGGTGGAAGCCGCCGCCTTTGTGGATCTGCCAGTGCATGCCGGTCGTGCGGTCGTCGTAGATCTGCACGCGGTACATGCCGAGGTTGTGATCCGCCTTGCCTTTGACCGGGTGCTCGGTGTAGACGAGCGGCAAGGTCAGGAACGGGCCGCCGTCTTCATGCCAGGAGGTGAGCACCGGCAGTTTCGAGAGCTGCGCCGGTGCGTCGACCGACTCCAAGATCGGAGCTTGTCCGGTGGAGACGTTTTTCGTGCCGACCTTGAGCAGGTCCATGAACAGACCGCGCTCGCCCCAAATCTTGCCGAGGCTCGGCGGCATCAATTTATGAGTCAACGAGATCAGGTCGTTCATCAACTGCTCGGGACGGGGGCCGAATGCCAGATCGACGCGGCGGATCGTGCCGAACATGTTGCTGAATACCGGGTATGTGCTTCCTTTCACATTCGTAAACAGCAAAGCCGGACCGCCCTCGGCGATCACGCGGCGGTGGATCTCCGCCAGTTCCAGATACGGATCGACCTCCGCCGTGATCTCGACGATGTCGCGCTCGCGGCGCAATGTATCGATTAACTCGCGCAAATTACGATGCACTCTGATATCTCTCCCTTTGAAAAGGCCGTTTGTGTCGGCTAATCTTTTCCTATTGTATCATACCGCTCCCATGCAAAAAACCGCTCGTTTCGGAGCGGTTTTTTCCGTTTGGCGGCGGGTTACGGACGGAGCAGGTGGCCGAGCTTGTCGTTTTTCGTTTGCAGGTAGTGGTCGTTGTGCTGACCTGGCTCGATGTGCACCGGCACGCGTTCCACCACGTCGATGCCGTATTCACCCAGACCGTTCCATTTGCGCGGGTTGTTGGTCAGCAGGCGGATCTGGCGGATGCCCAGATGTCGCATCATCTGGATCGTAAACGTGTAGTCGCGCGCGTCGCCTGGGAATCCGAGGTGGTGATTGGCCTCAACGGTGTCGTAGCCCGCGTCTTGGAGCATGTAGGCGTTGAGCTTGTTGACCAGCCCGATGCCGCGCCCTTCCTGACGCAGATACAGCACGACGCCGCGGCCTGCCTCCCGGATCGCCCGCATCCCAAAATCGAGCTGCTCGCCGCAGTCGCAGCGACCCGAGCCGAAGATATCGCCGGTGAAGCACTCCGAATGCACGCGAAGCAACACCGGTTCGTCACCCGAGATGTCGCCGTAGACGACTGCGCTGTGCGAGACGCCGAACGAATCGGTGAACGCGATCATATCGTACGGGCCCCAGCGGGTCGGCACCGTCACGCGGGCGGAGATGTCGCGGATCGACACTTCGCTCATCTTGCGGTGGAGGATGTCCTTCACCGACAGCGAGGTCGCGTCCGACAGTCCGAGGCCTGCCGCCCGCACTGCTTGCAGATCGGCCTCCTCCAACTCGGCGATCACCACCAGCGGCGGCAGATCGGCCCACAGGGCCAGTTGGAGGCTCGCTTCAATATAATGCGGCTCCTGCGCGAAGTCTGCCTGCGACACTTTGCCGAGCGTCAAACCTCCGGACGGTTCGTTTGGCAGCAGGCTGCCGTCTGTCGTATATATCTTTGCCCCGTCGCCGACGATCCCGCTCAGAGCAAGCAATGTCTCTTCCGTGGCAGAGCTGTAGCTCAACAAAGCAAACTGCCGCGTCTGTTTCAGGTAGTCGAGGTGCAACAGCACCGCCTCCCTGCTTTGCAACGCCGCACACACCGTTTCCCACTCCACAGCCCGCGTCGGCTGCGCGTCCAAAAACACGCCGCCGGTAGACACTTGGTTTTCCAACATCTAAGTTCGCCTCGCTCTCTTCTGTACCCACAATTGTGCTTCAAGTGAGATTTGATTTCTGTAAGAAACGTCACGGACAGAGAATTCAGAAAAAAATTTGATAAACAAATAGGAATATCAAGATATTTCATTGAAGTAAGTATATAAGGTTTAGATTCAAAAAGAGTATGACAAAGGGAGGATTCAAATTGAAAAAATCAATCTCCATCGGTTTGACGGGCGTGCTCGTCGCGGGTGCGATGTTTACCGTCAACCCGGCGACGACCCCCGTTGCAGCCGAAAGCGGCCTAGGTGCGCCGCTCGACCTTGGCATCGTCAACCATGACCGCATGATCGACTCGCTGGTCAAGCGCGGCGTGATCGAGCCGGGTCTTTCGCCGGAGCAGAAAGAAAAAGCGCTCAACGCCTATCTGCAAAAGCGCGTGCGATCCGCCGAGATCCGATCCGAGAAAAACAACCCGGCTGCCAAGCGCAACACGTTGCATGAAAGCGCACAGTCCGGCACCGTCGCGAGCGCGCCGGCACCGGTGCAAACAACGTCGTGGAACGGTGAGACCCGGGAAGACAAGATCCTCGTGCTGCTCGTCGAGTACAGCGACTACGCGCACAACTCGATCCAGCCGTCCGAGACCGACTTCCATTATCCGAACTATTCCAAAGAACATTATGAGCAGATGCTCTTCTCCCCGACCGGCTTCACCGGTCCAAACGGGCAAAACCTGATCTCGATGTCGCAGTACTACCTGCAGCAGTCCGGCGGCTCCTACACCGTGGACGGCGATGTCTACGGCTGGCTGAAAGCGTCTCAACCGGCCGCTGCATACGGCCGCTGCATACGGCGGCAACATCGGCGGCGACGGCAACGATGCCAACCCGCGCGCGCTCGTTCGCGAGGCGTTGGCAGCAGCGGCGGCGGACGGCGTCGATCTCAACCAATACGATCTCGAAGACATCTACGACCTCGACGGCGACGGCAACAAGCGCGAGCCGGACGGCCTCGTCGACCACCTGATGGTGATCCACGCCGGCGTCGGCGAAGAAGCGGGCGGCGGCAACCTGGCAGGAGACGCGATCTGGTCGCACCGCTGGGATCTCAGCGAGCCGTACGCGATCCCGGGCACCTCGACCAGCGTCCCGTACTGGGGCGGTCAGATCGGCGCGTTCGACTACACCATCGAGCCGGAAGACGGCGCGACCGGCGTCTTTGCCCATGAATACGGCCATGACCTCGGCCTCCCGGACGAGTATGACACGATCTACTCGGGCGCAGGCGAACCGGTCGAGTACTGGTCGATCATGTCCGGCGGCTCGTGGGCGGGCTTGATCCCGGGCACCGAGCCGACCGGATTCTCCCCGTATGCGAAACAGTACTTCCAAAAGTCCCTCGAAGGCAACTGGCAGCATGGCAAACAGTTCTCGCTGGCGAACATCCCGTCGACCGGCGTCAACGTCACGCTTGACCAAGCGTCGTCGAAAGGCACCAACGAAGACGTCGTCCGCATCGACCTGCCGGACCGCGTCCATGTGATCAACCAACCGGCGACCGGCTCCTATGAATACTACGGCGGCCGCGGCGACGAGATCGATCACGCGATGCAGACGACCGTCGACCTGACCGGCGCGACGTCCGCAACGCTGGACTTTGACGCGTGGTACCGCATCGAAAGCGGCTGGGACATGGCGTTTGTCCAAGTCTCCACCGACAACGGCGCGACCTGGCAGTCCCTGTCCTCCGCACGCACCACCTCTGATGTCGTCAATGACGCGTACCCGTCTGTCGCGGCCAACGTGCCGGGCTACACCGGCTCCAGCGCGGGCTGGGTGCATGAGACGATGGACCTGAGCGCATACACGGGTCAAAAGATCCAGCTCCAATTCCGATACATCACCGACTGGGGCACCAACGAAGAAGGCTTCTTTGTCGACAATGTGAAAGTCACCGCAAACGGCGCGACCGTGCTGAACGACGGCGGCGAGTCGGCATCGTCCTTCACCCTGAACGGCTTTGAAAAGCATGAAGGCAAAATGACCACCAAACACCACTACCTCGTCGAATGGCGCAATCACCAAGGCGTGGACGCGGGTCTCTCGCATATCAAACGCGGTCAGTCTGTCCTGTCCTACGATCCGGGCATGGTGATCTGGTATGTCAATGAAGCGTTTGACAACAACTGGACCGGCGTCCACCCGGGCCAAGGCTTCCTCGGCGTCGTCGACGCGCACCAAAACGTCCACCATTGGGGCGGCAACGTGGGAACGGGCGATCTGGCCGGCACCCGCTACCAGATCTTCGACGCTTCGTTCTCGCTGCAAAAAGGCTCCGACCTCGACGTCTTCTACGGTCCGGACTTCCACCTCTACAACGCGGCGAAGACTCCGGTGGCTGTCTTTGACGACAAGCAAAGCTACTGGAGCCCGTCCTCTCCGGATGCGGGTCTGAAACTGCCGTCCTACGGGCTGAAGATCCAAGTCACCGGCGAAGCGGCCGACCGCAGCACGGCGACGATCAAGATCAGCAAAAACTAAATACGGCATGAAGAAAGAGGCAGCCGTCGGGCTGCCTCTTTCTTTATAGATCGCGGTCTTGGAGTCTGTCGAGCAGGGCAACGCCAAGGCGCACACCCAGTCGCCGTGCACGTACGCGTGAAACTTGTACTGGGCGAAGTGCCGTCGCTCTCAGCGGCAAATACGGTCTGACTGCCCGACGGAGCGAGGCGGTCTTGCCTTTCCCTTCGTACCTGCTACTGCTCTTTTGAATGACCTTGTTCATCCTCTTGTTGGTAACCGTCGTACGCGATCAATACCACGCCGAGCTGTTGTTCCAACTCGTTGATCTGTTGGTGCTGCGCGTCAGACAAATGCGCCAGTTTAGTCGTCATGTGTGCACACCTCCTCGACTGGTAGTCGGTGTTAGTCTCTGCCTTTGTGCTACAATGATACAAACGCAAAATAAAGGAGATTCGGAACAGATGAAAATCGCCATCCTCGCTTTTGATCACTTTACCGACATCGACGTCTTTTTGCCGTGGGATGTGCTGAAGCGGGTCAACGAATTTTTCCCGAAGCATGACTGGGAGGTGAAGATCGTCGGCACCGCCGCTCACCATACGTCCTTCGCCGGGCTGACCATCCCGATGATGGCCGACCTCTCGTATCTCGAAGAGGCGGACGCGGTGCTCGTCGCCAGCGGTCCGGGGGTGCAGCGGCTGATCAAGGACGACGCCTACCTCAATAAACTGAAACACCTCCTCGACCCGGACCGCCAGCTGATCGGCTCGATGTGCTCCGGCGCGATTCTGCTCGCGGAGATCGGGCTGTTAAAAAATCGGAAGGCGACAACATATGCCACCCGCCTGAAACAACTGGCGAACTACGATGTCGAAGTGGTCGACGAACCGTTCGTGCAAACCGGCAACCTCGCCACCGCCGCCGGGTGTCTGTCGGCCGTCACCTTGGCCCAGTGGATCATTCAAACGCTGGCCGGTGTCGACATCGCAGCAAAATGCGTCGCTTCGATCCAACCGAACGGCGCACCGCTCGACCTGCCCCGCCCCTAGCCGACACACGGCGGGATGGCTCGGTCAGACACATCTCGTTTCCCCCCGGCATACGTTATGTCATGCTAGGCGAATGTCTCTGATTCGGGAGGGAAAGAACACTATGTGCGGTATTGCAGGATGGATTGATTGGAAACAAGACCTCACCGGGCAGAAGTCTGTTCTGAAAGACATGGCTGATTCTCTGACCCGGCGCGGTCCGGATACGGAAGGGTTTTGGACGTCGCCGTCCTGCGGTTTCGCCCACCGCCGCCTGATCGTCGTCGACCCCGCAGGCGGTGCGCAACCGATGAGTCGAAATGTCGGGGATCGTTCGTATACGATGATCTACAACGGCGAGCTGTACAACACCGAAGACGTGCGCAAAGACCTGCTCGCTCGCGGCCACCGCTTCCACGGTCACTCCGACACGGAGGTCCTGCTCACTTCCTATATGGAGTGGGGCCCGGCCTGCGTCGAGCGTTTAAACGGGATCTTTGCGTTTGCGATCTGGGATGAGACGGAGCAGTCGCTGTTTATTGGCCGCGACCGCCTCGGTGTCAAACCGCTGTTTTACACCGAGCAAGGCGACGGGCTGATCTTCGGCTCGGAGTTGAAAGCACTGCTGGCTCACCCGGCCGTCGAGCCGGTCGTCGGCACCGAGGGGCTTGCCGAAGTGTTCGCCATCGGCCCGGCCCGCACGCCGGGGCACGGCGTGTTCAAAGGCGTTCACGAACTGAAGCCCGGACACGTGCTGCTCTTCACCCGAAACGGGCTCAAGACCTGGCCGTACTGGCAGCTGCACAGCCGCCCGCACGAAGACGATCTCGACACGACGATCGCCACTTTGCGCGAACTGCTGCAGGACGCGGTCGAGCGCCAACTGGTCTCCGATGTGCCGATCTGCACGCTGCTGTCCGGCGGGCTGGATTCGAGCATGATCTCCGCCTTTGCCGCCAAAAAGTTTGAACGTGAAGGCAAAGGTCCTCTGCACACGTTCTCCGTCGACTACGTGGACAATGACAAACACTTCACCGCCAGCGACTTCCAGCCCAACTCCGACGCGCCGTGGGTAAAACGAATGGTCGAGTTCCTCGGCTCCGAGCACCACTACATCCAGATCGACAACGCCAAATTGATCGACTCGCTGAAACACGCGCTGCGGTTCCGCGATCTGCCGGGCATGGCGGACGTCGACGCTTCCTTGTTCCTCTTTTCCGAAGAGATCAAGAAATTTGCCACCGTCGCGCTGTCGGGCGAGTGCGCCGATGAGATTTTTGGCGGCTATCCGTGGTTTTACCGGGAAGAGATGGTCAACGCCGGCACCTTCCCGTGGTCGCGCAACGTCGAAGGCCGCGCCGGCTGGCTGTCGAAAGAACTGAGCGCCAAAGTGAACATTGAAGAATACGTGCTCTCCCGCTACCACGACACGCTCGCCGAGGTGCCGAAACTGGACGGAGAATCGGCACGGGAAGCGCGGGCGCGGGAGATCTCCTACCTCAACCTGTTCCGCTGGATGCCGACGCTGCTCGACCGCAAAGACCGCATGACGATGGGCGCCTCTTTGGAAGTGCGCGTGCCTTTCTGCGATCACCGCATCGTCGAGTACATGTGGAACGTGCCGTGGGAGATGAAGTTTTACAAAGAGCGGGAAAAAGGTCTGCTCCGCCTCGCCCTCGAAGGCGTGCTGCCGGATGACGTGCTCTACCGCAAAAAGAGCCCCTATCCCAAAACGCACCATCCGGCCTACTTTGCGGCGGTCCGCGACTGGGTGCTGGAGATCCTCGACGATCCGAGCTCGCCGATCCTGCCGCTGATCGACGCCAACCAGATCCGCGAGATCGCCAAAGCGAACGACCCGAACTTCGTCAAGCCGTGGTTCGGCCAACTGATGGCAGGTCCCCAGATGTTCGCCTATCTGGCGCAGGTCGATACGTGGCTGCGCGAGTACAAAATCAAGATCGAGGACTGAGCAAGGCAAACAAGAAGAAGCCCTTGGCGTTTTTTCACCAAGGGCTTCTTTCTGTCTGATCCCAAGAACGATCTCAGCATCCACACGTGCTTTTCCAACTCCGTGTGAATCCCGAGCAGCAGGTCGGCGGTCGTCTCATCGTCCGCGGAACCGCCCTTACCAGAACCGGTTTACTTTTTCTCCACCGCTTGCACCAACAGCTCTTTGCCCCGCACTTCCTCGGCCAGTTTCTCCCCGAACGCCTCGACAGACATCGAACCGAGGTCGCCTTGGCCGTAGCGGCGAACGGAGACCGCAGTTTCGGTCTGCTCTTTCTCACCGACGACGAGGGTGTACGGGATCTTGCCGACTTGCGCCTCGCGGATCTTGTATCCGATCTTTTCCGGACGCACGTCGGTCTGCACACGCAGGCCTTGGGCACGCAGTTTCTCCGCCACTTCTTCCGCATACGGAGCGTACGCTTCCGCAACGGTTGCGACGACCGCTTGCACCGGAGCCAACCAAGCCGGGAACGCGCCTTTGTACTGTTCGATCAGGTAGGCGACGAAACGCTCCATGGTGCCGACGATGCCGCGGTGGATGACGACCGGGCGGTGCTTCTTGCCGTCTTCGCCGACATACTCCAGTTCAAAGCGCTCCGGCAGCTGGAAGTCGAGCTGCGCGGTCGACATGGTCTCGTCTTTGCCGAGCGCCGTTTTGACCTGCACGTCGAGCTTCGGACCGTAGAACGCCGCTTCACCCGGCGCTTCCACGTACGGCAGCCCCATCTCGTCCATGGTCTCTTTCAGCATGCGCTGCGACATTTCCCACATCTCATCGTTGGAGTGGTACTTCTCGGTGTCTTCCGGGTCGCGGTAGGACAGGCGGTAGTAGAAGTCCTCGATGCCAAAGTCTTCATACACGCGCTGGATCAGTTGGACGACTTTCTTAAACTCCGACTTGATCTGATCCGGACGGGCAAAGATGTGCGCGTCGTTCAGGGTCATCGCACGGACGCGCTGGAGACCGGCCAGTCCGCCCGACGACTCGTAGCGGTGCATCATGCCCAGTTCCGCGATACGCAGCGGCAGGTCGCGGTAGGAGTGCATCTCCGACTTGAAGATCATCATGTGGTGCGGGCAGTTCATCGGGCGCAGCACCAGCTCTTCGTTGTCCATCGCCATCGGCGGGTACATGTCTTCATGGTAGTGATCCCAGTGACCGGAGATCTTGTACAGCTCGATGGAGCCGAGGTGCGGGGTGTAGACGTGATCGTAGCCGAGGCTCTCTTCCACGTCGACGATGTAGCGCTCGATCACGCGGCGGATCTTCGCGCCGTTCGGCAGCCACAAGGGCAGGCCTTGGCCGACCTCTTTGACGAGGGTAAAGATGCCGAGCTCTTTGCCGAGCTTGCGGTGGTCGCGCTGTTTCGCTTCTTCCAGCAGGCGCAGATGCTCTTCCAGGTCTTCTTTTTTCGCGAACGCCGCTGCATAGATACGGGTCAGCATCTCGCGGTCGGAGTCGCCGCGCCAGTACGCGCCCGCCAGCGACATGATCTTGAATTCCTTGATCTTGCCGGTCGACGGCAGGTGCGGCCCGCGGCAGAGGTCGGTAAATTCGCCTTGGTGGTAAACGGAGATGATCTCATCTTCCGGCAGGTCGGAGATCAGTTCGACTTTGAAGCGGTCTTCACGGTCTCGGAAGAATTTCAAAGCGTCTTCGCGGGACATGACCTCGCGGATGACCGGCTGGTTTTCCTTGATGATCTTCTTCATCTCCGCTTCGATCTTCGGGAAGTCGTCGGAGGAGAAGGTGTGATCGGCGAAGTCATAGTAGAACCCGCTCTCGATCACCGGACCGATGGCAAACTTCGCACCCGGATACAGGCGGGAGACCGCCTGCGCCATCACGTGAGCTGCGGTGTGACGCATGACGTCGACGCCTTCCGCGTCTTTCAGGGTGAGGATCTCCAGATCCACGTTGCCTTCCAGTTGGCGAGCCATCTCCATCACTTGACCATTCACTTTGACAGCGACCGCGTCTTTGGCGAGAGATTTCGAGATCGAACCTGCGATCTCGGCAAAGGTGGTGCCCGGCGCGTACGACCTTTCGGAACCATCTTTGAGACGAACGATAAACTGCTCAGACATTGTTCTCATACACTCCTTTTATGTTTTACAAAATTTGGTTGCTAGAGAAAATAAAAAAGTCCCGTCCCCAGTAAAAGGGACGAGACGTTACTCTCGCGGTACCACCCAATCTTCAGCGCATCGGCATTTTGCCATGCGCTCTCCACGCGCGTATAACGTACGCCCCGGCTGTCCTTTGCAGACAGCAGCTCGGAAAGTGGTGTCCTGTGTCCGACCCAACGAAGAAGCTCTCAGCCGACGGCTTCTTCTCTCTGATCAAGGGTGCGCGGTGCAGGCGCGTCTTTCGTCATCGCTTTTCAACAGAATCAATTGGATATGATTATATAGCAAAAAAGAACCCGCCGCAAGCGGCGAGTTCTTTTTTTTATTGACTCCGAAAAGTAAGCCTGTAAGCCGAGTTTTGTCTCTCCGCGTGCTGCAAACGGGTGTCACCCTCGCACGATGGAGCGGCAATCATCTATCTAGGCGCACTGTTGCCAGTACGCTCAAGCGACCAACCCGAGTCCGTGCCGGGCCGGCACATGCGGACTCCTATCCGGTCTTGCTTCGGGTGGGGTTTACCGAGCCAGCATGTCTCCATGCTGCTGGTGCGCTCTTACCGCACCTTTGCACCCTTGCCCGCACTCCGTGAAGGAGCCGTTGGCGGTATCTCTCTGTGGCACTGTCCTTAGGATCGCTCCCACCAGCCGTTAACTGGCACCCTTGCCCTGTGAAGCTCGGACTTTCCTCCCGTGCGTCCTTTCGGAACTTGCACCGGCGATTGCCCGGCTTACTTTTCGGTTTGCAAATTGTTTTGTTGTGTATCAGCAAGAAGAAAGTATACAGGATCGGAACCGACTTATCAAGTTCCAATCGTTGTAAAAACCGTTATGGATACAGCGTATGTCTGCGGCCTTTTCCGGTGTGTCCTGTCTTGCGAATGCGCTTGGCTTGGCAAAAGCGGCATTCGTATACCACTTTCTCTTGTTTGTCGTCTGCCCATTCGGTATAGAGCACCTTTTGCATGATCCGGCCGCAATCGGGGCACTTCGTGATGGTCAACATCATTTGCAAGAGATAGTACGCATAGATAAAGGCCATGATCACCGCAAGCAAGAAAAGTCCGCTCATGATCAAATGAGCCATTGCTCGTCACCCCCACTACCATCCTATGGGGATGTCCCGCAAAAAAGACTCGCCTTACACAAAGGAAAATGGCTCGGTGTTCGTCTCTGAGACCACGATCTCCGTGTCATATCCGTACTCGTTCATCTTGGCCTGCAAAAATGCCTGCAAGGCGGGCAGGCAGACCTTTTCTGTATTGTGCCCCGGATCGACGAGGCACAGACCTTCCGCCAGTGCGTCCTGCGCGTAGTGGTAGCGGATGTCGCCGGTCACATACACGTCGGCGCCTTTTTTCAGCGCTTCCGGCCAGTACTCCTCCCCCGAGCCGCCGAGGATGGCGACGCGACGGACCACGCGGTCATGCGGGCCGACGATGCGAGCGTGCTCGACGCCGAGCTGCCCCTTGCAAAACTGCGCAAACTGCTCCAACGTCATGTCCTGCACCAGATCGCCGACGCGGCCGACCCCGAGCTCCTGGCCCATGATCTCCAGCGGGTAGATGTCGTAGGCGACTTCTTCATAGGGATGCGCTTCCAACATCGCGGCGATCACCGCATCTTGGTTGCGGTCGGTGACGATCGTTTCGATGCGCACCTCGTCGACCTGCTCCAGGTTGCCCTGCTCGCCGATGAACGGATTTGTCCCTTCTCGCGGGACAAACGTGCCGGTGCCCGGCGTGTTGAACGTGCAGTGGCTGTAGTTGCCGATCCAGCCCGCTCCGGCGTCGCCAACCGCTTTGCGAACGAGCTCGTGATGCGTGGCCGGCACGAAGACGACCAGCTTTTTCAGGCGCGTGTTGTGGACGCGGGAGAGCACCTTCACATTTTCCAAATGAAGACGGCCGGCGAGGATGTCGTTGATCCCGCCCTCGGCGATGTCGAGGTTGGTGTGGGCGACGTAGACGCCGACCTGCGCAGCCAGCAGTTTTTGCAGTTTGCGGCCGTAGGGGGAGTCGGTGCGGATCGTCTGCACCGCTTTGAAGATCATCGCGTGGTGAGCGATGATCAGGTCGGCGCCGATACGGATCGCTTCGTCGATCACGCCTTCGTCGTTGGAGTCGAGCGAGAGCAGGACTTTGCGAGCCGGGCGGTTCGGGTCGCCGATCTGCAGGCCGACTTTGTCCCACGACTCGGCGAGGGTGAGCGGGGCCATCTCTTCCAGCGCGGACGCGACTTGGCGGATCGTGGCGTAGTGCGAGTTAGGATTGGACATATGCTTTCACCTCTTCCAGTTGCTGACGACGGGCCAGCAGTTCCTGACGGCGCTGTTCCCCGGAGTCCCCTTTGGCCTTTTCCAGCCCTTCGAGCGCGAGCCGGATCTTGCCCAGTTCGTAGTCGACGCGGTCTGCGATCAGCGGATGCTTTTGAGCGAGCAGGATCGGCCCGAACTCCATCGCGTTGCGGTCGTCGACCGCCATCTCACCGCGTTCGGCGACGACGATCTCGTACATTTTCTCATCCTCGACCAGCATCTCTTCGTCGAGGATCTGCCAGCCGTGCTCCCCGAGCCAGCGGCGCAGACCTTCGCTGTCCCCCTGCGGAGAGAGGACGAGCCGCTGCACGCCGGCGAGCTTTTCTTCGCCTGCCGACAGGATCTCGCGGATCGTACCGCCGCCCATCCCGGCGACGGTGATCACGTCCACTTCCCCCGGCTCGATCACGGCGAGGCCATTTCCTTTGCGCACCGTGATCCTGTCGCTGTACCCGCGCGAACGCACATTGCGCTCCGCTCCCCGGAACGGGCCTTCATTCAGTTCCCCGGCGACGGCCGAGGCGATCTGCCCTTTTTGTGCGAGATAGAGCGGCAGATACGCATGGTCACTCCCGATATCCGCCATCCGCGCACCCTGAGGCACGTGCGCGGCGATGCGTGCAAGTCTTTCCGATATGTTCAGCAAAATGAGATCACCTGTTGTATGTAGAGATTTTATGGGAATTTGCTTTCATTATAAACAAAAGCCCCAGGGAATGCACATCACGATCTGCGGAGTTTTGTTGTATAGAATTGCCTGACTTCTTATATCATTTATAATTGGACATCCCATCTATCCGGCAAGGAGGTTATCTGTATGTCATCATCCTCATCAACCGCTCTCTCCCAACCGGCACCGCGCCCGAAACGGCGGCGGTGGGTGCGTGTATTGCTGGCTGTCCTGCTCGTGTTGATACTCGTCACGAGCAGTGCGGTCGGAGCCGGTCATTGGCTGCTCAGGCAGAGCCTGCCGGTCACCCAAGGCGAGTTGACCGTCAACGGACTCGCCGCTCCCGTCACCGTCTGGCGCAGTGAGAACGGTGTGCCGCACATCGAAGCGGAGAGCGACGCGGATCTGTTCTTTGCCCAAGGCTACGTCACCGCGCAGGATCGCCTGTTCCAGATGGATCTGAGCCGTCGGCAAGCGTCCGGCGAACTGAGCGAGGTCGTCGGGGCGAAAGCGTTGGATCGCGATAAATTCTTCCGAACGTTCGGCCTGCGCCGTGCGGCCGTCGCGTCGTGGGATTCTTATTCTCCGGAAGCGAAACGAGTGCTTGAAGCGTACGCTGCCGGTGTCAACGCCTATATGGAAGCGGCCAAGGCGACCCAAACGCTCCCCGTCGAGTTTAAGCTGCTCGGCTACGAACCGAAGCCGTGGACGCCGACCGACTCGCTGACCATCGGCAAATACATGGCGTTCGATCTCGGCGGCCACTGGGAGTCGCAGGTGTTTCGCTACTACCTCGTGCAAAACTTCTCCGAGGAAAAAGCGCTCGACCTGTTCCCGACTTATCCGAAAGACGCGCCGACGATCCTCCCCGCCGTCCAAGAGACGAAGCTCGCCCTCGGCGACTCGTTTGACGAAGCGGTGATCCCGAACGAATTCAACGGCAGCAACAATTGGGTGATCGCAGGCTCGCTCACCGAGTCGGGCAAACCGATCCTTGCCGACGATCCGCATCTCGGGCTGGCAACGCCTGCGATCTGGTATGAGACGCATCTGAAGTCGGATCAAACCAACGTCAGCGGCGTGATCTTCGCCGGTGTCCCCGGCATCATCCTCGGGCGCAACGAGCGAGTCGCATGGGGCGTGACCAACGTCGGCCCGGACGTGCAGGACGTGTACATCGAAAAACGCAACCCGGCCAACCCGAACGAGTTCGAGTACAACGGCAAATGGGAAGCGGCCCAAGTGATCGAGGAAGAGATCCGGGTCAAAGACGGCGACCCGGTGCCTTATCAGATCACCGTCACCCGCCACGGACCGGTGATCTCCGAATTTGCCCATCATGACAAGCCGGGGACGGCTCTGGCTTTGAAATGGACGGCGTTGCAGCCGTCGACAGAGTTGGAGGCTGTGCTGGACTTTGCGAAAGCGAAAGACTGGGAGGAATTTAAAAACGCGTTGACCGCCTTCCACACCCCGGCGCAAAATTTTGTCTTTGCCTCCACCGACGGGACCATCGCCTACCGGGCCAACGGGCTGATCCCGATTCGCAAAAAAGGCGACAGTTCGATGCCGGTGCCCGGCTGGACGGATGAATACGAATGGACCGGATTTATCCCGTGGGACGAACTGCCGACCTCGGTCAATCCGAAGCAAGGGTACATCGCCACGGCGAACAACAAGGTCACGCCGGATGACTACCCGTACCACATCTCCAATCTGTGGGCGCAACCGTATCGGCAAAAGCGCATTGCGGCGTTCATCGAAGCGGCGGCAAAAAGGGGCAAGATCAACGTCGAGTCGGTCAAACAACTGCAGCATGATGCAATGAATCTGCAAGCAGACGAGTTGTTGCCGATCCTGTTGATACAGTTGGAACTGGTGCCGGTAGACTCGTTGCGCCTGATCGATTTGGAAGCCAAACAGATGTTGCGGCTTTGGATATATGGCGAGTCCAGCGTAGGACCTCTGAAGGATGACCCGGATCAGGCCGGGCCGCTGCTGTTCAATCTGTGGATGACGCAGATCGCCGACGAGATTTTCCTGCCGGAGATCGATGCCGATCTGTACAAAATGTTTGAAGGCAGAGGGAACACCGTCGATGGGATGATCCGGGATGCGGCAGACGGCAAAGAGAGCATCTGGCTGAAAGAAAAAGGCGGACTGTCGCAAGTGGCGCTGGCTTCGTTCCAAAAGACGGTCGACAAAGTGGTCGCCCTGCAAGGCGGCCATACGAAAAAATGGAACTGGGGCGATTTCCATCAGGTCCAGTTCCAGCACCCGCTCGCGTCTGTCGAGCCGCTCGACTTGCTCTTCAACCCGGAGCCGCTCGCTGTGGGCGGTTCGAAAGTGACAGTCGGAGCAGCCGGATACAACAGCATCACCGGCGAAGTCAACCACGGCGCGTCATGGCGCACCGTCAACGACCTCTCCGACCTCACCCGCACCCACAACGTCGTCGGCCCCGGCCAATCGGGCCACGTCCTCTCCCCGTGGTACGACGATCAAGCGGAGGCCTGGGCATACGGTGGGTACCACATCACGAGCACTCGTCCAGACGAGTATCAAAGCAGCGAACACAAACTGGTGCTGAAACCGTCGACTCCATCACACAAATAGAAGCAGACCCTCATCACTCGCAAGTCCTTGCGATGCCCTCAAGACCTTGTACGTTCTCAAACCTGCTCGTCTCAACATCTTCTACGCATTGTCAGCACCTCGCAAGATAAAATAGACCCTCGCACTCGCTGCGAGGGTCTTTTCCTTTATCTTTTACGCCGTTTCGATCTCAGCCGCTTGCTTGAGCCCCAGCGATTCAATCGCCTGTTCGCGGAGCTTGAACTTTTGGATCTTGCCGGACGCCGTCATCGGATACGCGTCGACAAACTCGAAGTAGCGCGGGATCTTAAAGCGCGAGATCTTGCCCGTGCAATACTCACGCAGTTCATCGGCGGTCAGCGACTGACCCTCTTTCAGGATCACATACGCCGCCACTTCCTCGCCAAACTTCAGATCCGGCACGCCGACCACTTGCACGTCGAGCACCGACGGGTGCGTGTACAGAAACTCCTCCACCTCACGCGGGTAGATGTTCTCCCCGCCGCGAATGATCATGTCCTTCAAACGGCCCGTGATCTTGCAGTACCCGTTTTCATCCATCGTCGCCAGATCGCCCGTGTGCAGCCAGCCGTCCTCATCGATCGCCGCTTCCGTCGCACCCGGATTTTTATAATACCCCTTCATCACATGGTACCCGCGCGTGCACAGCTCGCCCTGCTCGCCGACCGGCACTTCAATCGAAGTCCCCGGCTCGACGATCTTCACTTCCACGTTCGGCAACGCACGCCCCACCGACGCCACCCGCAGCTCAATCGGGTCCTGCGTGCGGGTCTGCGTGATCACCGGCGACGACTCGGTCTGCCCGTACGCGATGGTGATCTCCTTCGCACCCATCCATTCCACAACCGCTTTCATCACCTCAATCGGGCACGGCGACCCGGCCATGATCCCCGTGCGCAGCGAAGACAGGTCGTATTTGTCAAACTCCGGATGGTTCAGCTCCGCAATAAACATCGTCGGCACCCCGTGCAGACCGGTGCACTTCTCCGCCTCCACCGTCTCCAGCACCTCTTGCGGGTTGAAGAACACGATCGGCACCATCGTCGCCCCGACCGTCACACAAGCCATCACGCCCAGCACGCAGCCGAAGCAATGGAAGAACGGCACCGGAATACACAGTCGGTCCACATCGGTCAGATCCATGCACGCCGCGATGTTGCGGCCGTTGTTGATGATGTTGTTGTGGGTGAGCATGACGCCTTTCGGGAAGCCGGTCGTCCCCGACGTGTACTGCATGTTGATCACATCGTCCGGATCGAGCGAGTCTTGCCTTGTCGTCAGTTCCGCGTCGCTGACGTCCGCTCCCATCGCCATGAGGTCCGACCAGTTGAACATCCCCGGATATCGGGTCTCGCCGAGCACGATGATATTTTTCAAATGCGGCAATCGCTCGCATTGCAACTTCCCAGGCTCCGCATCGCGCAGTTCCGGCACGATCTCATAGAGCATCTCGATATAGCTTGCCCCTTTAAACGCTTCCATCAAGATCAGCGTCGTCGAGTCGGACTGGCGCAGCAGATACTCCAGTTCGGCTGTCCGGTAGTTGGTGTTGACGGTGACGAGCACGCCGCCCATCTTGCCGGTCGCAAACTGCGAGATCAGCCATTCCGGGTGGTTGGTCGCCCAGATCGCGACATTCTCTCCCCTGTCGATGCCCAGTTTCATAAATCCTTTCGCCGCTTGGGCGCACACTTGATTGAATTCACGGTAGGTCAGGCGCAGTCCCCGATCCCGGTAGACCACCGCTTCCCCCTCCGGATATCGGGCGGTGATGTTGTCGAGCAGTTGTCCGACTGTCACATGCAAAGTTTCGGCCATGTACGTCCACTCCTTGTCCGATGCAGCAACGTTCTGCAAAGTTTCGAAATATTCACAGTACATGTATTCGACTGCACACCGTAAAATTCCTTTTACAAAAAAAGGCCCTCTGCCGGGCATGGCAGAGGGCTAGTGTTGTGTTGGTCTTTCCTTACAGTACAATATCCGTGCAAATGGATAATGATTATACGCCAACTCATACTATACTAAACTTTGCAAAGTTTAGCAATCAAAAACTGATTAGCAGCCGATTTGGCGAGCGATGACGATGCGTTGAACTTCGGAGGTGCCTTCGCCGATCTCCATCAGTTTCGCATCGCGGAAGTAACGCTCCACCGGGTATTCCTTCATATAGCCGTAGCCGCCGTGGATCTGGATCGCTTGGTCGCAAGCGCGCATGCAGATCTCGGATGCGAACAGCTTTGCCATCGCGCCTTCCTTGGTGAACGGACGGCCTTGGTCTTTCAGGAACGCCGCTTTGTGCACCGCGGTGCGAGCGAGTTCGATGTTGGTCGCCATGTCCGCGAGCTTTTGCTGGATCATCTGGAACTTGGAGATCGATTGGCCAAACTGCACGCGCTCTTTCGCATATTTCAGCGATGCTTCGTACGCAGCTTGTGCGATCCCGACAGACAGGGCACCGATGGAGATGCGGCCGCCGTCGAGGGTGACCATGAATTGCTTGAAGCCTTCGTTTTCCGTACCGATCAGGTTTTCACGCGGGACGCGGACGTTGTCTAGGATGATCTCGGCGGTGTTGGAGCCTTTCAGGCCCAACTTGTCATACGGCGTCGAGGTGGAGAACCCGGGGGTGTCGGTCGGCACGATGAAAGCGGAGATGCCTTTCGAGCCTTTGGAACGGTCGGTGACAGCGGTTACAATGCACACGCCCGCGTAGGAAACGTTGGTGATGAAGCACTTGGATCCGTTGATCACCCATTCGTCGCCTTCCAGCACCGCCGTGGTTTGCGTGCCGGACGCGTCAGAGCCGGCGTTCGGCTCGGTCAGGCCGAATGCGCCAAGGATCTTGCCTTCCGCCAGCGGCACCAGCCATTTTTGCTTCTGCTCTTCGGTACCGAAGTAGTAGAACGGGGAGACGCCGAGGGAGACAGCCGCCGCGTAGGACAGACCGTGCGAACCGCAAGCGCGGCCGACTTCTTCAACAGCCAGCGCGTAGGAGATCGTGTCAGCGCCTGCGCCGCCGTACTCTTCGGAGATCGGCAGACCCAGCATGCCGAGTTCGCCCATCTTCATGAAGGTGTCGAACGGGAACTCGCCGGTGCGGTCCACATGCTCCGCGCGCGGTGCGATTTCCGCGTCTGCGAAGTCGCGCACCATATTTTTAATCATCACTTGTTCTTGAGTCAGATCAAAGTTCATTGTGATTCCTCCTCGAATAAAGTCCTAAATCGACCGTTCGGTAGATCATGTTCAAAGAAAAACCCGTTGAAACAACGGGGACCGAACGAAGTACGATGAATGAATACGCATTCATTGTTTCTCATCTTCATTATATACGCTGATCGGCAAAAGTGGCAAGACGTTTTCCCTGTCGTTATCGACCGATTTCGACAGAAGTGCCGTCCCACCAGTTCTTGAGGTCCAGCCGGAACACGATCACCACGGAGATCAGCACTGCCAACTTCAAAAAGATGATCGCTTGGATGAAGAAGTCCATCGACCCGCCGTAGACCAGCAGGCGCAGATCCGGGCCGAACAGCGAGAGCAGCCCGAGCACGAAAAACACCGGCGCGATGTAGACGCGGCCCCGACCGAGCAGATAGGCGAGCACGAGCGAGAGAATCGCCGGGATCAGCCAGTAGAAATGCTGCACCCCGTACGGACTCGATCCGATCTCGGCGATCCGCTCGATCAGCATCGCGTACATCAGGAGCAGCCCGCCCCAGCCGATGCCGGAGATCAACCGGGAGCGGCCGATCCCGCCGGTGAGCACCCACAGCAGAAAGACGACCGACATCACGCCGATCACCGAGCCTCTGCTCTCGATCAGCCCGGTCTTGCTCAGATAAAAGTACCCGTCCACCGCTACCAGCACAGCCGATGTCGCCGTCCAAGCCAACCGTTTGAGAGCAGGCCCCTGCCCGGAACGGATCGCCAAAAAGTAGACGACCACCGTGACAAGAGCAAGGACTCCGATTTGCATTGGCAAAGGAAACAAGGTAAAATTAAAGGCAAAGATCACGAACAACAACAACACGCCCATCACAAGCAGGACGAGGCTGGCTTGACTGTTAAAAAACTGTCTGAGCCCTTCGCCGCCACCGTTTGTGCGGTTGTTCTTCCGGGGACGATTCTGCTCTTCGGCAGAAAACGAATCACCCTCGGCGTATAGGTTCAACAAAAAGTCGCAATATTCCGCCGGAAGTAGCTTGCTGTCCCGCCACGTCCGAATCTCTTGAATGATGATCTTTTTCTCTTGTTGATTCACCCGGAACTCCTCCTAAGAAAAAAAGCACTCACCGTAACAGTGAGTGCTCAGGGCCTTCTATTCAAGGAAATCTTTCAGACGTTTGCTCCGGCTCGGATGGCGCAGTTTGCGAAGTGCTTTCGCTTCGATCTGGCGAATCCGTTCACGAGTGACACCGAATACCTTCCCGACCTCTTCGAGGGTGCGGGTGCGTCCGTCATCCAGACCAAAACGCAGGCGCAACACGTTCTCTTCGCGCTCGGTCAGCGTGTCAAGCACATCTTCAAGCTGTTCCTTGAGCAGTTCGTACGCGGCTGCATCTGCAGGAGCCAGCGCATCTTGGTCCTCGATGAAGTCGCCAAGGTGGGAGTCGTCCTCTTCGCCGATCGGCGTTTCGAGCGATACCGGCTCTTGAGCGATCTTCAAGATCTCACGCACTTTGTCCGGGCTCATGTCCATCTCGGCTGCGATCTCTTCGGCGGTGGGTTCACGGCCGAGCTCTTGCAGCAGTTGACGGGAGATGCGGATCAGTTTGTTGATCGTCTCGACCATATGCACCGGGATGCGGATCGTCCGCGCTTGGTCCGCGATGGCACGGGTGATCGCTTGGCGAATCCACCACGTTGCATAGGTGGAGAACTTGTAGCCTTTTTGGTAGTCGAACTTCTCGACCGCCTTGATCAGGCCCATGTTGCCTTCCTGGATCAAGTCGAGGAACAGCATCCCGCGTCCGACATAGCGTTTCGCAATGGAAACGACCAGACGCAAGTTAGCCTCGGCCAGTCGGCGCTTCGCTTCTTCGTCGCCGTCTTCGATGCGGCGGGCGAGATTGATCTCTTCATCAGCAGAAAGCAACGGCACGCGGCCGATCTCTTTCAGATACATACGAACAGGGTCGTTGATCTTGATCCCCGGCGGCACGCTCAGGTCGTTGAGGTCAAACTCCTCCTCTTCCAGATCGCGCGGTCCGCGCGGGCCGTCCTCTTCTTCTTCGTCATCGTCGAGCGGCAAGGGATCTTCATCCGATTCATTGATCACTTCCACACCCTGCTCGGAGAGATGATCGAAAAACTCATCGATTTGATCCGAGTCTTGGTCGAAGGGAGAAAGTTTGTCCATGATCTCACTATAGGTGATCACGCCTCGTTTCTTACCCGTCGCGACGAGTGATTGCTTGACATCTTCGACTGTCAGTTGTTGTACTTCTCCATCTTTCACATTCTTCACCATCCCGACCCCTCCTTCCCCTCAAGGAGTGATTGACATTCTATCATTTGCAATAACTGCGGTTAGGCATGCGTAAGGGCTGCAATATAAGTCTCGATACGACTCTTTTCTTCAAGAGCTACCCTCATTCCTGCCCAATCCCCACGATTTCCGCAATCAATCGCCAATTGATCGTACCTTTTCACTTCTCGCTCCAGATGATGCTTCTGCAACAGCAAGATCTGCTCTGAAACGATCCTCTCCACGTATTCCGGCCGCCGTTCAAAACCTTCCGACTCCGATTCCATGACGAGCGATGTCGCGAGCCGCACCAGCTCCCGGTCGTCCAGACGACCGATAAAACGTTGCGGGTCCGCATGTTCCTGCTCGGCATAGAACGCGTACAGATGTGCCAGCAGCGCTCCGTGTTCATCCACAGAAAATTCATCTGCCAGCGTGTCTTGAACTTGTCTTGCCACCCCTTCATCGATTAACATATAAGTAAGGAGCTTGCGTTCCGCCCGGATATGCGGCGGAAAGTCAGACGCGGTCCGGTGCATACCGGTGCCCATTCCTGCGGCATTATTTCTATTAGTATTCCACTTCCTGTCAGGTTTATCCCCGATGGGCGCCTTTTTTCTGGTCAGCGCCACCTCTTCGAGCAACGCTTCCCTCGGGTAGCCGAACTCCTCTGACAGTTCTTTCAGGTGCGTTTCCAGCTCGACAGGACTTTGCACCGTCGACAAGACTTGAGAGATGACCGACTTGATGTAGTCCTCCCGTCCTTGCTGTGTCGCGAGGTTGAAGTCTTTGCGCAACGCCAGCATGCGGAACGTCGTCGTCGAGGACGCGTTGTCCAGCACGACTCTGGTGAACGCTTCTTTGCCGTACGTGCCTAGAAACTCATCAGGGTCCATCCCGTCCGGTATGGTCGCGACCCTGGCCTTGACTTCGGAGCCCGACTCTTTGACGACATCCAAGGAGCGCAGCGCTGCTTTCTGACCGGCCTCATCGCCGTCGAACATCATGACGATCTCCTGCACGTTGCGTTGCAAGAGCCGCACCTGATCGACAGTCAAGGCCGTCCCGAGCGCCGCGACCACATGACCGATCCCGTGCTGATGCGCGGTGATGACGTCCATATAGCCTTCGAGCACGATCACCTGACCGACGCGCCGCATGTCCGGACGGGCACGGTGCAGGTTGAACAGATGACGCCCCTTGTGGAACAAAGGGGTCTCTGGTGAGTTCAGGTATTTCGGCTTCGCGTCTTTGTCCATCACCCGGCCGCCAAAGCCGATGACCTGACCTTGACCGTCTTGGATGGGAAACATGACGCGATGGCGGAACTTGTCAAAGCATCTGCCTTTTTGATTCGCGCTTTCCGACAATAAACCTGCTTCGAGAAGCAAATCTTCTTGAAAACCCCGCTTGAGCAGAAATTTGAGCAACACATCCCAGCCCTGCGGTGCATAGCCCAGCGAGAACGCCTCCATCGTGGTGCGCGTGATCCCGCGTTCCTCCAAGTAGCGGAGGGCCGGCAGACCGACGTCCGTGTTCATCAGGATGTGGTGGTAGTATTTCGCTGCGAGGTCGTGTGCGCGAAACATTTCTTTCCGTCGTTTGTACTCGGGAGACTCGACGTCCTCCATCTCGGCAGCAGGCAACGCGATACCCGCCCGTTGTGCCAGCCGTTCGATGGCTTCAAAGAATGTGATGCCCTCTTTTTCGATCAGAAAGGAAAACAGGTTGCCGCTCACACCGCATCCGAAGCAGTGGTAGAGCTGCTTATCCTGAGAAACAGAAAAAGACGGACTTTTCTCGTTGTGGAACGGACACAGGCCGACATAGCCGCGACCTGTTTTCTTTAACCGTACATATTCTCCGATGACGTCGACAATGTCAAAATGTTGACGAACTCTCTCGACAATCTCTTCTGGAATCCGGTGTCTCAACAGACATCACCCTTCTGTAAAACATGTGAAGTCTACTGGAGTACGTTAGATATTCGCCAACTTTCAACAATCTCCTTCTGTGCGTACGACAGATTTTTCCCGAAATCGCACCTTGCACAGGTGATAAATATTCTACGATAGGAACTAGATTCCTGCTTGTTTCTCCAAGAGATTAGACAAGATTCGACAAAAATCTTTTCTCCAAAATACGTCCCTAGTATAGACGTGCCCATTCAAAAATATTCCACATCATTACAGCATTTTTGACGTTTTGTCAAGAGAAACCTGTTCCAGCTTTCTTTAATATGTACGCTTTATTTCGCAAAAAATCCTTCCTGAAGCGATGACTTTCCCATTCTGACACGAAATGTTCACACAACATGAAAAAATCCCGTCGCAGAGGACGGGATTTTTATGTTATAGCCGCTCGATTTACGGCTGTCAGCCGCGACCGCCGCGTTTGATCACGTCCATGATGATCGAAGCGGTCTCTTCCACCGCTTTGTTGGAGACGTTGATCACCGGGCAGCCGATCTTGCTCATGATCTTTTCCGCATAGTCCAGTTCCAGTTTGATCCGCTCGTGCTGCGCGTAGTTGGCCTGAGAGCCGAGGCCGAGCGCTTTGAGCCGCTCCGTGCGGATCAGGTTGAGCTCATCCGGCGAGATCGTCAGGCCGATCACTTTGCGCGGGTTGATCTCGAACAGCTCTTCCGGCGGTTCGACCTCCGGAACGAGCGGCACGTTCGCCGCCTTGAACCGCTTGTGGGCGAGAAACATCGAGAGCGGTGTCTTCGAAGTGCGGGAGACACCGATCAGCACGACGTCGGCACGCAGCAGGCCGCGCGGGTCTTTGCCGTCGTCATATTTGACGGCAAACTCAATTGCCTCCACACGGCGGAAATACTCGTCATCGAGCTGATGCACAAGGCCCGGACGGTTTTTCGGGGTCTGGTTGTTCACCTTCGAAAACGCGTCGATCATCGGACCGAGGATATCGACGGCGACGACGCCGTTCATCACCGCGTAGTCCATCAGGTAATCGCGCATCTCCGGCAGCACCAGCGTGAACGCCACGACGGCGTTCGTTTCCTTGGCCGCCTGCACGACCTCTTTGATCTGCTCTTGATCATCGACGTAGCCGACTCGGCGGATCTCCACCCGGCCGCCGTTAAACTGGCTCGCGACGGCGCGAACGACAAACTCTGCCGTTTCGCCGACCGAGTCGGAAATAACATATACAATCGGTTGTGACATACGACCGCCTCCTAAGCGAGCTGATTACACAAGAGAGCCATTTACACTTCTTTGTTTTCACCCAGTTCGACGAAGATCTTGGCGATGGTCGTCTTGGTGAAGCGTCCGATCACTTCGAGGGTGCGCCCGCTGTCGTCGAGCGGCTTGACCACCGGGATCGAGTCGATCTGGTAGTCGATCAATTTCTTCGCGCCGTCATAGACGGTCTCGTCGCCGGTCAGGGTGACGATGTTCGGCATCCGCGTCATCGTCAGCGAGACGGGAACTTCATGCGTGTCTTGCTTGCCGATGGCGACTTTGAGCAGGTCTTTGCGCGAGACGACCCCGGCCAGAATGCCGTGGTCTTTGACGACGAAGATCGTGCCCACGTCTTCCATAAACATCGTGACGATCGCATCGTACACCGACGTGTTCTCGGCGATGACGATCGGCACGGCTTTGTGTTCTTTGATCAGCATCTTTCGCAACTGCTCGCCGAAGATCTGGCCGTTCTTTTTTCCGGCGTAAAAATAGCCGACGCGCGGGCGCGCTTCCAAAAAGCCCGCCATCGTCAGGATCGCCAGGTCCGGGCGCAGCGTGGCGCGGGTCAGACCGAGTTGATCGGCGATCTGTTCGCCGGTGATCGGACCTTCCGTTCGCACGATCTCCAGGATCTGCCCTTGTCGTTTCGTCAGTTCGATGGTGCCCACCACCTTCTATGCCATCAATGTGCCATACTACACTGTGTCAGCAATGATATAGTATATACTATATAACAGGATACAGCTTCCCGCCACGCTTTTGCTTGAATTTCCTTTTCCTTGGGCATACCAACAAGACACAGATGTCCGCGCAGAAAGGAGTCGTGAGCAGGATGGGCTGGTTGATGTATGCCTTGCTCTCCGCCGTCTTTGCTTCCCTCGTCGCCATCCTCGGCAAGATCGGGGTGCAAAACGTCGACAGCAACGTCGCCACCGCCGTGCGCGCCGTGGTGATGGCCGGCGCAACGATTGCGTTTATCACGTTCCAAGGCACGATTGGGCAGATTAAACAGATCGAGTTGAAGCCCCTGATGTACATCTTCATCTCAGGTCTGGCCGGAGCGGCGTCCTGGATGTTTTACTTCGGCGCGTTAAAACTGGCCCCGGCCAGCAAAGTCGCGCCGATTGACCGGCTGAGCATCGTGTTCACGATCTTGCTGGCCGCGATCTTTTTGAAGGAAAAGATCTCGTTCGGGATCATCGCCGGCGTCTTGTTGATCGTGTTCGGGTCGATCTTGATCGTCCGGGCATAAGAAAAAAGCCGTGTCCTCTCCACGAGGGCACGGCTTTTTTGGTGTGCGGATTTGTTTTGTATTACGCGACGATCTCGCCGAAGTCGGCCACGAGTCTTACATTGTGGATGACTGCGTTCAGCAGATTCAGACGGTTGCGGCGGACGTTTTCGTCTTCCGCCATGACCATCACTTTATCGAAGAACCCGTCGATGTCCGCTTTCAGGCCGAACAGCTCGTTCAGGATCGCGTCGTAGTCGCGGGAAGACAGGAGCGGCTGGACCGCTTCTTCGACCGCACGGACGCGCTTGTACAGCGCTTTTTCCGCGTCGTCTTGGAGGTATTCTTCCGAGACGGCAGTGCCTTCCGCTTTTTTCGCGAGGTTGTTCGAACGTTTGAACGACTCGACAGCCGGCAGGAATCGTTCGTCGGTCAGCGCGTTCATCATCGCTTTGGCACGGCCGACCGTCGCCAGCACGTCGCCTTTTGCGACGGCGAGAACGGCGTTGATCACGTCGTAGCGGACGTTCTGCTCTTGCAAGAGCGTCTCGAGGCGCAGGGTGAAGAAGTCGAGCACGTCTTGCTTCACTTGCTCCGGAGCGACTTTGCCCACGCCTTGTGCCGCGATGCCTTCGAGGGCAAGGTCGACCAGATCGCCGAGGTTCAGGCTCAGGTTGTGGTGGAGCAGGTTGGTGACGACGGCAGCCGCTTGACGACGCAGGCCGTACGGATCTTGCGAACCGGATACTTTCAGGCCGATCGCAAAAGAAGCGACGATGGTGTCGACCTTCTCGGCGATGGAGAGCACCGTGCCCGGCAAGGTGGCCGGAAGGATGTCGCCTGCGTTGCGCGGCAGATAGTGTTCGAAGATCGCTTTGGCGACCGCTTCGCTCTCGCCGTGCAGCTTGGCGTATTTTTCACCCATGATGCCTTGCAGCTCGGTGAATTCATAGACCATCTGCGTGGTCAGGTCAAACTTGGCGATCTCGGCTGCGCGGTCGAGGGTCGCTTGTTCGGCGTCGGTCAGCACCAGCTTTTGACCGAGCTTGCCTGCCAGCGAACGGACGCGGCGGACTTTTTCCGCGACGGTGCCGAGGTCTTCGTGGTAGACGACCGTTTCGAGCTTTTTCAAGTTCTCGGAGATCGGCGTCTTTTTGTCTTCTTCATAGAAGAAACGGGCGTCAGACAGACGGGCACGGAGCACTTTCTCGTTGCCGCGGCGGACGACGTCCAGCGAGCGGTCGTCTCCGTTGCGGACGGTGACGAAGTTCGGCAGCAGCTTGCCTGCTTTGTCGAGCACCGGGAAATAGCGTTGGTGTTCGCGCATCGAGGTGATCAGGACTTCTTGCGGCACGTCGAGGAACTCTTCTTCAAACGAGCCCATCAGCGCGGTCGGCCACTCGACGAGGTGCACGACTTCTTCGAGCAGGTCTTCGTCGATCTCGACGTTGGCGTTGTGCGCCTGTGCCAGCGCGTCGATCTGCTTGAGGATCAGTTCGCGGCGCTCGTCTTGGTCGACGAGGACGAAAGCGTTTCGCAGCGTTTCGATATAGGCGGTCGGCGACGGGATCGTGTATGCACCGTTTTCGTGTTGATAGTCGGTGTTGCTGAGGAAGCGGTGACCGTACGTCGCGCATCCGCTTTCCACGCCGGTGATCGACAGCGGGATCACGTCATCGCCAAACAGCGCGACCAGCCAGCGGATCGGGCGGACGAACCACAGGTCATGGGTGCCCCAACGCATATGCTTCGGGAAGTGCATAGAGGTGATCCATTTTTCGAGGCCCTGTTCCAGCAGGTCTTGGGTGGCGCGGCCGACCGTCTTTTTGTTTGCAAAGACGTACGGAACGCCGTTCAGCTCTTTGAAGAACAGGTCGGCGGTGGAGACGCCTTGACCGCGGGCAAACCCTTCCGCCGCTTTCGTCCAGTTGCCTTCCGCGTCCTGCGCTGCTTTTTTCGCCGGGCCTTTCATCTCTTCTTCAAGGTCCGCTTGGTTCGTCTGCAGGCCTTGCACGAGCAACGCCATGCGGCGCGGGGTGGCGTAGGATTTCAGCGAGGTGTAGGTCAGGCGCATCTCCTCCATCCAAGCGGCAAACTTAGATTCCATCTGAGCAAGTACATCAGGGAGAAAACGGGCCGGGATCTCCTCGGTCCCGATCTCAAGAAGAAAATCACGGGTGGTGGTCATGGCTTACTGCTCCTCCTTCGCTGCTGCATCTGTTTCTGCGGACGGCTCCGTGACTTCAAACTGCTTCACGTACGCCTGTGCGCAGAGGCGGGCCAATGTGCGGACGCGGCCGATGTAACCGGTGCGCTCGGTGACGGAGATCGCACCGCGCGCGTCGAGCAGGTTGAAGGTGTGCGAGCATTTCAGCACGTAGTCGACAGCCGGCATGACCAGCCCTTGGTCGATGGTGCGGCGTGCTTCCGCTTCGTATTTGTTGTACAGGTCGAACAGCATCGCCGTGTCGGACACTTCGAACGTGTATTTGGATTGCTCGTACTCGTTGCGCTTGAACACGTCGCCGTATGTCACGCCATCTGTCCATT
Source organism: Tumebacillus lacus (assembly GCF_026410385.1). Classification (GTDB taxonomy): domain Bacteria; phylum Bacillota; class Bacilli; order Tumebacillales; family Tumebacillaceae; genus Tumebacillus; species Tumebacillus lacus. The sequence goes on along the minus strand of NZ_JAPMLT010000007.1, from coordinate 78,054 downwards.
CGAGGTCAAACACGTTCTCTTTGTCCTGAATGTAGGAAGCGAGACGCTCCATGCCGTACGTGATCTCGACAGCGGTCGGGCGGACGTCGAGCGAGCCGACCTGCTGGAAGTAGGTGAACTGGGTGATCTCCATGCCGTCCAGCCACACTTCCCAGCCGAGGCCCCATGCGCCGAAGGACGGATTTTCCCAGTTGTCCTCGACGAAGCGGATGTCGTGGTCGCGCGGATCGATGCCAAGACGCTTGAGCGACTCCAGATAGAGCTCCTGCACGTTTTCCGGGCTCGGTTTGAGAATAACTTGGAACTGGTGATGCTGGTACAGGCGGTTCGGGTTTTCGCCGTAGCGACCGTCTGCCGGGCGACGGGACGGCTCCACATACGCGATCTTCCAATCGTTCGGACCGAGCACGCGGATGAACGTCATCGGGTTCATCGTGCCGGCCCCTTTCTCCACGTCGTACGGTTGAACGAGCAAGCAGCCCTGTTCAGCCCAGAACTGTTGCAACGTGAGGATCATGTTCTGGAAATTCATCTTCATCTTTTCTTCGACTCCTTTTTGGGCAATTCGAAATCAAAAAAGCTCTCGTCCTGTGCGCAAATAAATTGCACAAGGACGAGAGCTGTTGCTCCCGCGGTTCCACCCTGTTTGGAACGCCTTTTTGATGCACGTTCCCGCCTCTTTCACTCACGATCGCTCCGGAATGCCTGTTTCGCCAAGCGCCAATCCCAGGCTCACACCGTCCCTGGGTCGCTGTTATCGGTCTCTCTCGGGTACTTTCTTTCCTTCAACGCGATCATATGGAATTTGAGGATCATCATAGCAAATCGTGCAGGGCAAAGTCAAGGGGGATACCCTCATCTGAAGGTATCCCCTTTGGCATTGTCTGTTATCCCTTTGACGGGTCGTGCACATGCTCTACGATCTTGCCTGCAGGATCGATCTGAAACCGCGACTTGTCATGCTTCATCGGTTTGACATCCTTGACGGTGACGTGGCCCACGATCGCACCGTATTCGTCGAGAAGGTCGATTTGCTTGATGAAGCCGTCTTTGGTGTCGATCTTGTATCGCTCTTTGCCCACGGTGTACACGTCGAGATCGCCTTCCTGCTCCACTTTCGCCGCTTTGCCGGCGCTGTTCTTGATGTTCAAGGGATACGCCTGCGAAAGAATCTGGTTCGGCATAAATCTCGAAGTCGTTTTGGGAGGATCGGCGATGATCAGGCGATTGGTGGTCGGATCATAGCTGTACTTTTTGGAGTTGTCCCAAGCTGTGACCAGACCCACGCCGGACGGATCATAATGTTCCATGATCTCTTGACGCCAGGAACCGTCGGCCGCGATTTCATACCGGGTGACCACCCGCTCGCCTTTGACCTCCTCTTCCACCAACACCGTCGTGTCCGCGTATGGCATCGGCTCCGCAAAGGTCGCCGCCTGCTTTGGCTGTGCGGTCGTCGCTTGCTCAGACGGTGCCGGGGTCGTGACCGTGTCTGGCGAGTTGACAGACGCCCACCCGACATACATCATCGAGGCCAGCACCAAGGGGGACATGCTCAGCAACATCATAGATTTCTTTTTCATCATGACCCCTGCCTATCCTTAGAAGTTCGAGCGCCAGCGCTTGCCCTCGTAATATTCGCCGGTGCCGCCGTCACATCTCTTCATCTCGTGGTAGAGGTAGAAGGTGACTTTGTTGTTTCCTTTGGTGACCCATGCTTCTTTGTTGACACCTACGTGTTCGCCGATCACACGGTCGCCGCCATTTACGCCGTAGATCGGAGTGCCGCCAGCGTCAATGATTTCAACCGAGGACAAGCCCCATCTGTCGCCGCAGGTGGACGATTGGACCGAATACGCATGGAAGTGCTGGAGGTACCATTTGTTGCTGTAAGTCGGGGACTGATTGCCAAAGATCTCGGTCGTGTAATGAACATCGTCGAACGGCCAGGTGGTGCCGACCCAGCGCGTAACGTTCGGGTCAGTGGTCGGCGTTGCTTTGGTCGTGATCGATTCGTTGGTCGACCATTTGTACGTGTTGCCAAACGGGTTGTCCGCTTTTGCCGTTTGGATCAGGGTGTTGCTGCTCATCGTGAACGCTGCCAGGAGTGCCAAGCTGAGGATGGTTTTTTTCATTCGTTAGTACCTCCTAAAAATAAGTGTTGTTGTATTTGGATCACACTCAGATTATATAATCATAAACAAAAGACAAGCAATAGTAATTTATCTATATTTACTACAATCAGTATTATAGTCACAAAACGATACTGTTTTACAACACTCAACACAGGACATTTTTCCTGATCCTTGTTCTTGAAATACATAAAAAGACCCCGTCAGAAATCTCTGACAGGGTCTTTTTGAATGCTTATACGGAACCGACCTTCCCCGACGAAATCGACGGGTTGATCTGGCGGTGGCCGTTGTCGAGCGGGTCGAACGTCTCGGTGTGGACGTTGACGAGCACCGGGTCATGGCCGGTGTCGCTGTCCTCCGTTTGTTGATTCTGCGGACGTTTGTCAAGCACGATCTCATAGCGGGAGGCCATCGCGGCGGCGGTGGCGACGACGGTGACGGCGGGGAACAACAGCGCGCCGACAGCACCGACCGCAGTCGGCACTTTGAACACGGTGCGTCCGTCGCGCATCACGCGGATCTTCGTGTTCTGACCGGTCTTTACGATCTCTTGGAGCTTGTCCATCAGTTCGTGCCCCATCACGGTGATCCGCTCTTCCACCTTGCCCGGCAGATGCGGCAACGCGTTCAGCACGTTCGGCTTGGCCGCGTGTTCGCGGTCTTCCAGTTCGATCAGGGCGCGGATCACGTTGCCGCCGTTTCGCTCCAGCGTCTCGTAGGCGTCCCGGTAAGAGATGCGGCAACGGCTGCGCAAGATGTCCACTTTTTCCAGCATCGTCGTCTCTGCCATGAGGGGTCCTCCCTAGATTTCGTATTTGTGAAGCTGATCGAGAAACCCTCGGGAACGGAACTGCACGCCGCTGTACTCGTCCAGATATTGGCGCAAGATCTTGTTCAGCTGCCGTTTAACGTCATCGCCGACCCGCGTCTGTCCGAGCCGTCGCACGTCCATGCCCTGAAAGGTCTGCATCAACTTTAACGTGACAGGCTTCATCCAGACAGCCCGCTCGTCCGACTGGTGACAAGCACCGCAGAGCGGTCCGCCGTGCAGGATCGAGAAGCGGATGCTCGTTTCCACCGGACGAAAACAATGAGCGCAATGATAGAGTTCCGGGCGAATCCCCGCCAGATCCAGCATCTTCGTCTCATAGAGCCGCACCAGCACCTCCGGGTCCTTGTCCTCATCGGTCAGATAGTGCAACACCGTTTGAAGCAAGAGAAACAGGCTCGGGGAAGGCTCGCGGTCCGCACAGAACCGGTCTGTCAACTCCGCTACATACGAGGCATAGGCCGCTTTAAAAAGATCCTCGCGAATCGCCCGAAACGAGTCGAGCACCTCCGCCTGCGAGATCGTGCCCATGCCCTGCCGCTCGCCGATATAGAGCAGAAACGTGCCGTATGTAAAGGGTTGGCAGACCGCCGCCAAGTCGCTCCTCGGCTTCTTTGCGCCACGGGCGAGGGCTGCGATCTTGCCCATCTGTGCGGAATATAATGTGAGGATTTTATGAGTTTCACCATAGTCGACCGTGCGTAAGACGATCGCTTCGACTTTGTTCATGAACAGAACCTCTTTCACGCTGCAAACAAGAAACCCTTATCCTTCAGAAGGAGCGCCCTGCTCAGTCTCCAAGCCTTCTCCTTCCTCGATCAGCTCTATGCCCCCGCAGACGGTTTGATGCTCCTTGTAGAGCAAATAGGCGTCAATCTCACCTGTACGCTCGAAGTAGCGCCACGAAAAATCTCTCATGCAGCTCATCCTTTCGTTCCAAAGTGAGGGTGAAGCCAACATCGTAACTCTAATGTTCGCCAAGGCTCCTTGCCCTATACTATGGAAATAAAGGCAGAAAACGTGCGTGAAACGGGTGAATGGCTTACTCTTCCGTAAAGCCAAAGTTGCGCAGCAGATGGTCCCGGTTGCGCCAATCCTCTTTGACTTTGACCCACAGTTCGAGATAGACTTTCGAGCCCATCAGGCGCTCAATGTCATAGCGGGCGAGCTGTCCGACCTTCTTCAGTAGGGAGCCTTGCTTGCCGATGATGATCGCTTTTTGCGAATCGCGTTCCGTGTAGATCGCCGCATGGATGATCAACATGTTTTTCTCTTCTTTCAACTGCATCTGCTCCACTTCGACAGCGACCGAGTGCGGAATTTCCTCGCGCGTCAAATGGAGCACTTTTTCACGAATCAATTCGGCGACGATAAATCGCTCCGGATGATCGGTGACCTGATCGGGCGGATAGTAGAACGGCCCTTCCGGCAGCAGGTTGAAGATCAAGTCTTTGAGGCGGGACACGTTTTCGCCGACCTTGGCCGAGATCGGTACGATCTCCGCAAATTCATAGGCGTCTTTGTAGGAGGAGATGATCTCCAGCAGCTGTTGTTTTTCGATCAGATCGATTTTGTTGATGATCAGATAGACAGGCGTGTCTTTGACGTTTTTCAAGATCTCGATGATGTACTCGTCACCGGCGCCCTTGGGCATCGTCGCATCGACGAGGAACAGCACAGCCTCCACCTCGCGCAAGGTCTGCGTAGCGATCTTGACCATGTGCTCGCCAAGGCGGTGTTTCGGTTTATGTATGCCGGGTGTATCCATGAAGATGATCTGTTTGCCTTGCGCTTCGTCGGTGACGACACCGTGAATCCGGTTGCGCGTAGTTTGCGGTTTATCCGACATGATCGCGACCTTCTGGCCGATCATGTGGTTCATCAAGGTGGACTTGCCTACGTTTGGTCGTCCGACGATCGCGACGAATCCGGAGTGTGTTTTGCTCAACCTTGTAAATCCTCCTTAGTAAAAGAAAATGGCAACAGTTCGCCGACGCTGGTCTCCTGGTAGACACCTTTGAGGTTGGCGAGGAAGACCGGAGTGTCCGGACGGCAGAACTCGGCCATCACTTGGCGGCAGGAGCCGCACGGCGAGACAGGTCCCGCCGTATCCGCGATGACGGCGATCCGTTTGATCTCAGTCTTCCCTTCTGACACCGCTTTAAAGATGGCGGTGCGTTCCGCGCACAGGCACAACGGATAGGCGGCGTTTTCGATGTTGCAGCCTTTGACGATCTCGCCGTCTGCGAGCTCGACGGCCGCACCGACCGCAAATTTGGAATAGGGCACATAGGCTCTCTCCCGCGCTTGACGCGAATGCTCGATCAACTCACGAATTTCCATTGAAGGATCACCTTCCATTTCGTTTGACTCGGACATAGGCCCGCCAAGAGATCAGCAGCAAGACGAGAATGCCAAACGGGATCGTGGCGACGTACAGTGCCATCTCCCCGGTGCTCGACCAGTCGCGGACCCGCAGCGGGAGCAATTTATCGAAGAAGACAAAAAAACCGACGATCACCGCATGCACCGCCGCGATGAGCACAGCGGCGGCCGCCGTGTCTTTGGCGATCTTGGCAAGCGGATGATAATCGTCAGTCACCAGGTCGACGACCGCCTCGATGGCGGTGTTGAACAATTCGGCGGCGATGACCCAGATGATGGCGAAGAAGATGAGCACGATCTCGACTTTGCTCACATCGAGGAGCAAAGTCAGAACCATCGCGGCAAAGGCGGCCGCAAAATGAATCCGCATGTTGCGCTGCGTGGTCAGCGCGTGCGTCATCCCTTCGACTGCGTACGAGACGCTTTTGGTAAATTTGGGCTGTTTCAAACTGCGCATGAGAGGCCAGTCCCCCCTAGTCGCGGGTCAACCCCATCGCGACCAAAATCTCCTCTTGGCGGCCGAACATCTCTTTTTCGTCCGCTTCCGTCATGTGATCGTAGCCGATCAGATGCAGGAAACCGTGGACGGCGAGAAAGGCCAGCTCGCGTTCGAGGCCGTGCCCGTACTCTCCCGCTTGGCGGCGAGCGGTCGGCACGGAGATGATGATGTCGCCGAGCATGTCGACGCGGTCCATCTCCGCCGCTTCCTCCTCCGTTTCAAAGAAGATCTCCGGCTCGTCTTCGCCTTCTTCCTGCATGGCGAACGACAGCACGTCGGTCGGCTGGTCTTTGTCGCGATAGGTGCGGTTGAGCTCTTGGATGCGCTCGTCGTCGACCAGCGAGACGACCACTTCGCCCGCCTCGATCTCTTCGTGGCGGGCCGCGGCGATCAGCGCGCGGGTCAGCAGGTCGGCGACATCAAACGAAAACGACTCGCCCAGTTCGTCGAGGATCTCGACTTGGATGTTTGCTTCGGACATGACTCATGTCTCCTTTTGGCAACGGGATTCTGTGTTAGTTTGCTTTAGGAGGCTCCGGGTATTCGATGCGTGCGTGATAGATCCCGTTGAGCGTACGCAAAAACGCTTCGGCGATTTTGTCGAGGTCTTTGAACGTCAGGTCGCACTCGTCGAGCTGACCGTCGTTCAAGCGATCCTTGAAGATCTTTTGAATCACCGATTCGATGCGGTTGGGCGTCGGGCGGTTCATCGCCCGCACGGCCGCTTCCACCGCGTCGCAGAGCATGACGATCGCCGCTTCCTTGGTCTGCGGTTTCGGACCCGCATAGCGGAAGTCGTCGACTTTGACCGAATTGCTCTTGTCCTGCTCCAGCGCTTTGTTGTAGAAGTACCAGAGGATCGTCGTGCCGTGATGCTGCTCGCATATGTCGCGGATCGCCTTGGGCAGACGGTACTCCTCCTGCATCTCCAGGCCGTCGCGCACGTGCGACGTGATGATCAGGTGCGAGAGACTCGGTGCGATCTTGTCGTGCGGGTTCTCTTTGGACATCTGGTTTTCGATGAAGAACATCGGGCGCTTCATTTTCCCGACGTCGTGGAAGAACGCACCGACACGGCAGATCAAGGGATCGGCCTCGACCGTCTCCGCTGCCGCTTCGGCGAGATTGCCGACGATCAGCGAATGGTGGTAAGTGCCCGGCGCTTCCATCAGGAGCTTTTTCAAAAGAGGATGGTTCGGGTTGGACAGTTCAAGCAGCGAGATCGGCGTCAGGATGCCAAACGAGCTCTCGAGGAACGGCAGCACGCCGATGGTGACGACGGCGGAGAACACGCCGCCGATGATCCCGAACAGGAACGATTGCAGATACGAGCTCAGTTCGCCGCCTGTGGACGACGACAGCGCCTGCATCGCCGCGATGGTCAGCAGATTGACACCTGCGATGATAAAGCCGGCGCGCATGATCACAAGGCGGCTCTTGACCTGGGAGACGGCGAACACGCCGGTCAGCCCGGAGATGAACGAGATGAAGATCAGGTCAAATTTGAAATCGAACGCCGCCCCCGTCAGCAGCGCAAACAGAAACGCCATGACGATGCCGAGCTGCGTGTCGAACAGGATGGCGATCAGCATCGTGCCCATCGCCACCGGCGCCAGATAGCCGATGTTGGCAAAGCCGAGCGGCTCGGCCAGCGACAGCGTCTTGGTCGAGAGCGCGACGATGATGATGATGATGCCAAGGCAGAGCAGGAGCAGGTTGTTCGATCCCACCTTCGAGCCGGTCAGTTCGAGATACAGACACAGCACCAGCGACCAGAACGTGATCAAGGCGGCAAAGCCGACATACATCCGGTAGTTCGGGTCCTGCGCGGTCAGTTTCAAATCTTTGAGCTTCGACAGCGTGTCTTCGTCGATCCGCTCCCCTTGCTTGACGATGATCTCGCCTTTGTTGATCTGCACGGCAGGGATCGCCGCCGCCTCTTCGTTGCGCTTTTTCTCCGTCTGTTCGTAGTCGTAGATCATGTTCGGCCGGATCAGCGGCTTGACCATCTCCTTGACGAGCAGACGGCTGTCGCGGTCGAGTGCGGAAAAGCCCAGCATCGCATCCAGTTTGGTGTCGATGGCCGGGATCGTCGCGTCGGTAATCTCTTCGACGTAGACCTGTTGGATCAGACGGGTCGCTTCGTTGCGCAGCAACGGCAGAGTGTCGACCGGCACGGCGAGCAACTTTTTCAGTTGTTCGTCGCTGAGCGCGAGGTTCGGCACTTCCCGCTTGATCGAAGCGAGCTTGTCCTCGGCGGAGAGAGCCGGGTCTGCGCCAAAACGCCTGACCGTCTCCAAGAGCTTGTTGACGTCGGCGTAGGCCCGCTCCTCCACTTCGGTGTCTTTGTTAAACTGGCGCGGCACGTTTTTGCGCGCATTTTCGCGCAGACGATTCGTCGCCAAAGTGTCGACCGCATCGGTCGGCGCTTTGATCGACTTTTCCGCGATCGCGCCGACCTCGTAGTCGTATCGCTCAGGCAACACATTGCCGAGAAAGAGCAGATAGAGGAGCGCGGTGATGACGACGTAGATCGTAGCTCGCAAGGAACGGCTTTTGCGCAGTTCCGGACTTAGGGTAATCTGTCGCAGATGTTTCAGCAGATTGCTCCTCATCGTGGTTCGACTCCTTCAACAGCCTCTCCCAGTCGGGCTGTAACTTAAGCTTCGGCTTCCTCAGTGTAAGCCTGGATGATCTTTTGCACGAGATGGTGACGTACGACGTCCTGCTCGCTCAGGAAGTTGAACGCGATGTCCTCGACTCGTTTGAGCACGCGCACCGCTTCGTTCAGACCGGACTGTTTGCCGCGCGGCAAGTCGATCTGGGTGACGTCCCCGGTGACGACCATTTTCGACCCAAAACCAAGCCGCGTCAAGAACATCTTCATCTGTTCCGGAGTGGTGTTCTGCGCCTCGTCGAGGATCACGAACGAATCCTCCAGCGTTCGCCCCCTCATGTAAGCGAGCGGCGCGACCTCGATGGTGCCGCGCTCCAGATATTTGTTGGTGGTCTCCAGACCCAGCACGTCGTACAGCGCGTCATAGAGCGGGCGCAGATACGGATCGACCTTTTCCTGCAGGTCGCCTGGCAGGAAGCCGAGGTTTTCACCGGCCTCGACAGCAGGGCGGGTCAGCACGATCTTTTTCACTTCGCCCTTTTTCAGAGCTGTGACCGCCATCACCACGGCGAGGTACGTTTTACCTGTGCCCGCCGGCCCGACGCCAAAGACGATGTCGCGCTTTTTGATCGAGCGAATGTAGTCCCGCTGTCCGAGCGTTTTGATGCGGATCGGCTTGCCTTTGTAGGTCACGGCGATCTCTTCGCTGTACAGTTCGAGCAACTGCTCCGCCGAGTTGTCACGAGCGAGTTTGATCGCGTAGGCGACGTCGCGCTCTTTTGGCGACTGCCCTTTGCGAATCAGTTTGAGGAGCACGGAGAACAGACTGTCCAGGACGGAGAGGTCCTCCTCGCTGCCGGTGATCGTGATGTCGACACCCCGGCAGTGAATTTTCGTGTTCGGAAACTCGCTTTCGATCTGCTTCAGGTGCGTGTCGTGCGGCCCGAAGAGTTGCGACGCCTCGTGGTTATCTTGCAGTGTGATTCGCTTCTGTTGGTCCAATGCTGGATCCCACTCCTTTGCGACAGGTGGCTGTGTGAGTCATTTTAAAAAAACGGAACTGAAAACGGCTTATGGAGCCGGTTTGGTAGCGTTTGGATCGGGATCGGCGGGCGGACCCGGCGTGAACGGCACCGGTTTGGATATATTCTCCAATACCCGATTGACGATCTCTACCTCTAACTTACCATCTTTTGTTTGGCTCCGCAAAAGAATTTGCTCTTCAACCTTCGCATCCTGGCCCGCTTTGCTCAATGCGTCGGCCTTCGCCAGCTCTTTGGCCTGCTCGGTGGCTTGCTCCTCAGTCCATGTCATTTTTTCAATTTCCACTTCCCGGTATACAGTATGCCGATATTGAATCGGGAAGACAAAGTCGCGAATTTTCAGCACCTTGTCCTCCGCTTCTTCCTCAAACTCTGCGTACGGGATCTTGCCGTAGCCCCAGATCTGGATCGGTTTGCCCCAGAAGGTCAGGAAATGTTTTTCGACCGTCTCGCCCGTCAGTTCTTTGCGGGTCGTCGTCAGCGGCATCACCACTTTGCTCGGATAGTAGACGGCCGCCCAGACTTCGCCGGTGGCATGGACGGAGCTTTTGCCTTCCGCAAGCGTACCGGAGATCAGGACTTGCCCGGGTTGTACCAATTCGCCGCGCGCGACGGTGATCTTGCCCCGGTGCACAGCATAGTCGCGTACGGTGCCTTTTTTCGTCGCCACGATGTGCTGGGGTGCGGTCGGCTGCGGGGTGACGCCTTCGACTTTCTCCACGACCTGTATTTTCACCTTGGTGCCCTGGATCTGCACGCCGGCAAAGGTGATCTGCGGGAGTTTGTCCTGCAGTTTGCTCTGCAGTTCGTCGGTGTCCGGCAGATGGCCGATCCACGCCCACTTCTTGATGCCGATCTCAGCGGCCGCCTGCTCGACCGACTCCGGGGAGAGACGTTTCTCCGCTCCCTCCACCTCGACCGACCAGATGACCGAGGAGAGCATGTAGAGCGAGACGAGAAACGTCAGCGCGCCGGCCAGGAAAAATTTGCGCCGCCACGCCCGCCAGAGCAGGAACGGCACGCCGATCTTTCGACCAAGGCGCAGTTTGATCTGCGACCGCCGCATCAAGGGACGCAGGCGGTGAATGTCGTGCCGGTTGATCATCATCCGGTAGTCTCCGTTTTTCAGACGGGAGATCTCCCAGATCGGAATGCCCTGACCGGTCGCTGCGTTCAGCAGTTCCGGCACACGGTCGCCGCGCATCGTGACGACGACCGTTCCTTTCCAAAAATCAACGAACCACCTTCCCAACATGACAGATCCCCCTATCGATCTATTCGAGGTATTTGATGCCGCTGATGTTGCCTTCGATCACCACTTCGGCGGGAAAGATCGATTTGACCACCAGACTTTTGCCGTAGACATGCAGCTCGCCTTGGCTCAAAGCGAGCCGCAGCAGGTCGTCGCGAAACTCCATGACGCCCCGGTAGTTCTCCACATACAGTTGCAGACCGCCGATGAGGGTGATGCGCGGCACATCCAAGATGGAGTCCTTCGGCACATCGAGCATATCGGCCGCCATTTTCTTCACGCGTTGACGCCAAGAAGCACGCACAGACGTCACCCTCCTTTTCTATGTACATATGCTCGGGACGCCCCTGAGAGAACAAAAAAGGAGAGTCCACCCCCGCCGTTAGACAGAGGGTGTCTCTCCATGTGTATGCCTGTTTACTTGCGTGTAGAACGCGGCCCCCACGGCCGTTTCGCACGCGGTTCGCCAAGGATCTCTCCCAGCACGAGCGCACGCGCCACGTCCTGTTTGCTGCCGAGCAGCGGATGGTGCTGTTGCGGCTGCGGCGGTGCGGTCACAGGCGCTTTGGGCGGCGTCTGCGGCCGGCGGCCCGTCGAGAGCATCGAAGGGGAATACGCCGTGACAGGGCGCGATTCAACCGTCGGTTGACGGTTATCCTCCCGCCACTCGTGCGTCACGCCTTCGCCGCCTTCGTCCTGCGGGTTTTCGTGTACAGAGGGCGTCTGGACTGTCTCCACACGGGGCGAAGCACTGTTGTACCCCTCCGCCGCTTTTTTAAAGAAGCGGATCAGGTTGACGACGATGATGATACCGAAGATCAGAAGCCCGATATCCACGGGGCATCACCTACTTTTTCGTGAGATCGCCAGGGTCGCCGCTGTCGTCGTTCATGTTGGCGAGGCCCTTGCGCATGTCGGTATCGGCGACGAGGTTTTGCAGGTTCATGTAGTCCATCACGCCGAGTTTGCCGTTGCGGAGCGCTTCGGCCATCGCGTGCGGCACTTCCGACTCCGCCTCGACGACTTTTGCACGCATCTCTTCAACGTACGCCCGCATCTCCTGTTCGCGGGCGACCGCCATCGCGCGGCGTTCTTCCGCTTTCGCTTGGGCAATGCGCTTGTCGGCTTCCGCTTGATCGGTTTGGAGTTGGGCGCCGATGTTTTTGCCGACATCCACGTCGGCGATGTCGATGGAGAGAATTTCAAAGGCAGTCCCGGCATCGAGACCTTTGGTCAATACGGTCTGCGAGATCGCGTCCGGGTTTTCCAACACTTTCTTGTGCGACTCGGCCGAGCCGATGGTGGTGACGATGCCTTCGCCGACGCGGGCGAGGATCGTCTCTTCACCGGCACCGCCGACCAGACGCTCGATGTTGGCACGGACGGTGACGCGGGCGCGGACTTTCACTTCGATGCCGTCTTTCGCCACGGCGGCGACGATCGGCGTCTCGATCACTTTCGGGTTGACCGACATCTGCACCGCTTCCAGCACGTTGCGGCCTGCGAGGTCGATGGCGGCGGCGCGTTCAAAAGCGAGGTTGATGTCGGCGCGCTCGGCTGCGATCAGCGCGTTGACGACGCGGTCGACGTTGCCGCCCGCGAGGTAGTGGCTTTCCAGTTGGTTGGTGGTCAGCCCGAGACCCGCTTTATGCGCTTTGATCAGCGGATTGACGATGCGGGCCGGAATGACGCGGCGCAGGCGCATCCCGATCAGCGTGAAGATCGGCACGCGAACCCCCGAGGCCCAAGCCGAGATGTACAGCATGATCGGCACGAAAGTAAAGATGACGGCGAGCAGGATCACGCCCAGCGCGATCAGCACCAGCATGCCAACGAGTGCAGTATCCATGAATCAAGTCCCCCTTCTATTCTTCTGTGTGCACGGGGATGACCGTATTTTCCCCTTTTTCCTTTTGCCGCACCACAATGCGCGTGCCTTCGATCAGCACGATCTGCACCTCGGTGTCGACTGGCAGGAACGCCCCTTCGCTGACCACGTCATAGCGCTGTCCGTGAAAGACAGCCGTGCCGGACGGGCGCAGCGGCGTGACGGTGCGGCCGATCTGGTACATCATGTGGCGGTAGTTGCGCGTCGGCACGTAGCCGGCCGATTTTTCCTGACGGTCATTCAGGACCAGGTTGTTCCAGATGCCGAGGTGGCCGAAGTACTTGAAGATCACAAAGCCGCCGATCACCGCGATGATGATCGCAAACAGCATCGCTTTCAACCCGTAGGTCGTGTCGTACGCCGCCATCACCACCCCGGTCCCCAGAGCCAGCACTCCAAGGCCGCCGATGATGCCAAATCCGGTGACAAAGATCTCGGCGATCATCAGGATCAACCCGGCGAGGAACAGGATCACCGACTCCCACCCGGCAAATCCGGCGACCATATGGCCGAAGAAATACAGCCCCAAGGACGCCGCACCGATCAGGCCCGGGAACACGTGACCGGGGATCATCAGCTCAAAGGTCAGCCCGAGCAGACCGATGATCAAAAGGATCGGAATCACACCCGGCTTGGTGGCAAAACGGGCGATCATCTCCGAGACGCTCGGCTCATACTGAGTGACGACAGCGCCTTGGTACCCGTAGTGCGCCATCACTTCCTCCAACGTTTTAAACGTGCCGTCGGCGATCTTTTGATCGACCGCCTCTTTTGCGGACAATGAGATCAACTCGCCTTTTTGCTTCAGACCGGGGATCTCCAGATTGCGGTCGACCATCCCGGCTGCGATCTTGGTGTCCCGTCCCGTCACTTCAGCGGCGGCGACCATCTCGGATCGCCACAGCGCGGTCACTTTCGGGTCGACAGGCTCCCCCGACGCGGTGCGCGCTTCGGCCGCGCCGATGGTGCTGCCGGGCGACATCGCGATGTGTTTGGCGTTGAGCGCGATGTACGCGCCGGCGGAGATCGCTTCGCCGCGGATATAGGCGATCACCGGCATCTCAGCGGAGCGGACCCGCTCGCCGATCTCCAAGGCGGCATCGATGCGTCCACCGAGCGTGTCGATGTCCAAGATGATCGCCTGCGCCCCGTCTGCCTGCGCCTGCTCAAACGCACGCTGCAGCGAGATCGACAGCCCGGTTTCAATCTCGTTGACCACCGGGATCACGTAGACCGGACCCTTTCCCGCCGCTTGCGTGCCGCTCGGCAGCCAGATCGACAACGCGAGCAGCAGCACCGCCAGGCAGGCCGCAAACATACTGCGGAAGTTCTCCCGCATGCCGTTCTCTCCTTTCGCAAACTCGTTCTGCCTGGGTATACGCATCAAAGACACAAAAGTTTCATGTACAACAAAAGCCATGTGCCGCATTGCTGCGACACATGGCTTTTCTCTGCAATCAGAACGAATTTTATTGAAGCGCCTCTTGGACGATTTGGTTAACGAGCTTGCCATCGGCACGCCCCTTCACCTTCGGCATCAACGCCGACATGACCTTGCCCATGTCGGATTTCCCTTTGGCGCCAGTCTCAGCGATAGCTTCCTGAACGAGGGAGCGAAGTTCCTCCGCCGTCAGTTGAGCAGGCAGATAGTCGAGAAGGATCTCGATCTCCTGCTTTGCATCCTGAATCAAATCCTCACGATTAGCAGCTTCGAAAGATTGGAGGGAATCACGACGTTGTTTCAGTTCGCGATTCAGCACGACTACCACTTCATCGTCAGAGAGCGATTTTTTTTGATCGATCTCCGCGTTCTGGATAGCGGTGCGAACCATGCGAATAACCGACAAGCGGACTTTGTCTTTGTCCTTCATCGCCTGTTTCATGTCGTTGGTAAGACGTTCGGTTAAACTCATGGCAAAGTTGCCTCCTTAGTATTTCTTCTTCTTGCGAGCTGCCTCGGATTTCTTCTTACGGGCGACGCTGGGCTTTTCGTAATGCTTGCGCTTCTTAACCTCTGCGAGGATACCATCTTTCGCAGTGGCACGCTTAAATCTACGAAGTGCGCTATCCAAAGATTCATTCTTGCGAACCTTGACTTCAGACACCTGATTTCCCTCCCTCCGCCAAGCAACAATAAAAAGGCAAATGACGAGAGTCCGTCAGAGAACATTATAAAATAATCGAGCAAATAATGTCAACTAACGGTGCCATTAGATACCTAAACAGTATACTGCACGTTGGAAAAAAAGTAAAATCAATTTTTCCGGAATCTCATTCGCTTCTAGCCGCGGTTGCGGACTTCGAAGATCGCGAATTTCAAGTAGTTGTTTTCATCCATGCCGTGGATCTTCGGATGATCGCGACCGGCCGTGCGGAACTCGACGAGGCGCAAGATTTTTTTCGCATCCAAGGCCGCCTCGCGGATCGTCTCCATGAACAACTCCGGGTGCATGTGGTACGAGCAGGACGCGGTGACGAGGAAGCCGCGCTCTTTGACCAGTTTCATCCCGCGCAGGTTGATGTCCTTGTAGCCGCGCACCGCGCCCGGCACGGCGCCTTTCGATTTGGCAAATGCGGGCGGGTCGAGGATGACCACGTCCCATTTGCGACCTTCCTTCTCCCAGACGCGCAGTTGGTCGAACGCATCGGCAACGACAAATTCAAAGTCCGCCTTGTCCTCAAAGCCGTTCAACTCGACGTTTTTGATCGCCGTGTCGATCGCATGCTCGGAGATGTCGAGACAGGTGATGTCCTTCGCGCCAAACGCGGCCGCATGCACGGTGAACGAGCCGGTGTGCGAGAAGCATTCCAGCACCGACGCGCCTTCTTCGCCCTCGACAGACGTTTTGACGAGGTCGCGGATCGACGCGCGATTTTCCCGCTGGTCAAAGAAGTAGCCGGTTTTTTGCCCGCCGATGATGTCGACGACCATCTTCAGCCCGTTTTCTTTGATCTCGATCAGACCGTCGCTCTCCCCGTACAGGAAGCCGGTCGTCTGCTTCAGGCCTTCCAGTTCGCGCACGCCGACGTCGCTGCGCTCGTAGATCGCTTTCGGTGCGATCACCTCTTTCAGCGCGTGCAACACCATCTCTTTTCGCACATCCATGCCAAGCGACAACACCTGGATCACCAGCACGTCGCCAAATTTATCGACGATCAGACCCGGCAGAAAATCGGCCTCGCCGTAGATCAGGCGCATCGCGTTGGTGTCCTCGACCATCCGCTGCCGGTAGTCCCACGCCTCGCGGATGCGGCGGTTGAAAAACTCTTGGTCGATCTCTTCGCGCTCGTTGTAACTCATCACGCGCACGGAGATCTGCGAGTGCGGGTTGTAGTAGCCCTTGGCCAAAAACATGCCGTTGGCTTGGCGGACATTGACGATATCGCCTGCTGCCACGTCGCCCATAATCTTCTCAATCTCGCCTTTAAACACCCACGGGTGTCCTTGCTCCAGTCGTTTCTTGCGTTTTTTCATCAACATGACATCTGCCATATGTACGACGCTCCTTCGGAAAGAGGTTCAGTTGTCGGACGAGTTTGCATAGGTTGTCTTATAGTGTGCATTCAGGAGGTGGCTGCTATGTGGCAATCGGCCCTCCTTCTCGTCTTGGGCCTCTCCGGTTTTCTGTTTGGGATGTGGATCATGCGCACCGGCATGGAGCGCATGGCGATCGACCGCCTGCCCCAGATCATCGGCCGCTTTGTAAAAACGCCCACGCGCGGGCTGCTGACCGGGACGGTACTCACCGCCCTGATCCACTCCAGCGCGGGCGTCTCGATCATCTCCATCGGGCTGGTCAGTGCCGGTGCGATGACGTTTGCCGACTCGCTCGGCGTGATCCTCGGGTCGAATATCGGGACGACGGTGACGACGCAGGTGCTGTCCTTCGACCTCGACGCGCTGATCCTCCCGTCGATCATCGCCGGGGCGGTGCTCTCGCTGGTGCTGCGCGGCAAATACAAATACATCGGCCTCGCCATTCTCGGCTTTGGCGCGATCTTTCTCGCCTTGGAACTGATCGAGCGCGCCCTCGCCCCGCTCGCCCACATGGACTGGTTCCGCGAGGTGCTGGCCACCTCGTCCCGCCATCCTCTGCTCGGCGTGCTGGCCGGCACTGTGCTGACGGCGCTGATCACGTCGAGCACGGCGACGACGATGCTGACCGTCGTGCTCGCCTCGCAAGGGCTGGTCGATCTGCCCGGCGCGATTGCGATCATCCTCGGCAACAACATCGGCACCTGCATCACCTCGGTGATCGCTGCCGTCGGCACGACGCTTGAGGCCAAACGGGTCGCGCTGGCACACGTGATTTTGAACGTGCTCGGGGTGCTTGTCTTCCTGCCGTTTATCAATCTCCTCGCCGACTTTTGCCGCTACACGGCGGACGGTATCGGCGTGCAGGTTGCCACGTCGCATCTGTTGTTCAATCTGATCTCCTCACTGGCCGTCTGGCCGTTCACGAGACAGTTTGCCAAGCTCGTGGAGTGGTTGATGCCGGACAAGCCGCTGCAGGCATGAAAAGAACGGGAAGGGCGATGCGCCTTCCCGTTTTTTCGTGCGCGCTTTTGGCCTGCGAGCTTGTCACTAGTAGTTCGACTCCGACTGTTGCCCCTGCATGATCGCCACGCCTGCCGAGCAGCCGATCCGGTTGGCACCGGCCGCCATCACCGCGTAGGCGTCTTCTGCCGATCGCACGCCGCCGGACGCCTTGACGCCCACGTGCGGACCAACGACAGCCCGCATCAGCGCGATGTCGGGGGAAGTCGCGCCGCCGCTGGAGAAACCGGTCGACGTCTTCACAAAATCGGCTCCGGCCGCCACCGACAGCAGGCAGGCGATCGCTTTCTCCAAGTCGGTCAACAGCGAAGTCTCGATGATCACTTTGGTCAGCGCTTTGCCTTTGACAGCCTCGACGACCGCCTTGATTTCCTCGTAGACCGCCTTCAGGTCGCCGCCTTTGAGCAGACCGATGGCGATGACCATGTCGACTTCCAGAGCCCCTTTTGCCACCGCATCCTGCGCTTCGAACACTTTCGACTCCAGCGTGTTGGCTCCGAGCGGGAAGCCGACGACGACGCACGGCTTGACATCCGTGCCCGCCAGCGATTTGGCGACGCGCTCGATGTGCCCCGAATTGACGCAGACGGCTGCAAATTTGTATTCTTTCGCCTCGGCACAGATCTTCTCCACCTGCTCCGGCGTCGCTTCCGGCTTCAAGATCGTGTGGTCGATGATCGAAGCGACTTGCTCTTTCGGGATCGGAGTGTACGCGCCGATGCCTGTCTCCACCTGGCCGATAGCCGCCTCGACAGCAGCTCTGGCTTGGCTGATTGTCTCCTGCATTGAGATTCCTCCTTATGTACGGCGATATGTACAGGCAGGGGCCTCTTGTGTGAAAAGGCCCCTCTCCCATGCGTGCTTCTCTTACATCATTTCCAGTTCAATCGCATTTTCACCGAACGGCCCGGTCACGCTCGGGAGTTCTTCCTCGCGTTCGGTAAACGTCAGTCGCTCCACAAACGTGCCCTGCGACAAAACGGGACCCGCCGCGTCGAGGCGAACGGCCACGACTTCGCCGAGCAGTTCATCGCCGCCGTCAAACTCCACCTTGATGTAGTTGTCGGTGAAGCCGATCAAAAGACCTTGCTCGTTGCGCTCCTCCGGGATCACTTCCAGCGTCTGGCCGATAAATTTGGCCGAGTACTTGACCTGCAAGGAGTTGGCGAGTTGGATCAGGCGGTTGACGCGCGCTTCTTTCTCGCGCTCCGGTACTTGATCTTTGTATTTCGCCGCCGGGGTGAAATTGCGCGGCGAATACGGGAAGACGTGCAGATCGGCAAAGTTTTGATCGCGAATGAATTCGTACGTCTCGACAAATTCTTCTTCGGTCTCACCCGGGAATCCGACGATCACGTCCGATGTGATCGCAAGGTCCGGCAGCGCCTTGCGCACGTCCGCCAACGAGGTTGCAAACTCCTCGGTGGTGTACTTGCGGTTCATGCGCTGCAACACGCGGTTCGAGCCGGACTGGAGCGGGATGTGCAGGTGGCGCACCACTTTCTTCGACTCAGTGAGCACTTTGATCATCTTGGCGTCCAGTTCGCTCGCTTCGATGGACGAGATGCGGATGCGGCGCAACTCCGGCACTTTCGCCTCCAGTTCGACGAGCAGGTCGGCGAGGGTGTAGTCGTCCAGATCATCGCCGTAGCCGCCGGTGTGAATGCCGGTCAGAACGATCTCATAATAGCCGGCTTCGACCAGTTTGCGCGCCTGACGGATGACGTTCTCCGGCTGACGGGAGCGAATGAAGCCGCGGGAATACGGGATAATACAGAAGGTGCAGAAATTGTTACATCCTTCCTGTATCTTCAGCGACGCGCGGGTGCGGTCGGTAAAATCAAACACGTCCAGCTCTTCAAACTCGCGCTGTTTGCGCACGGAAGAAACGATCTTGAACGGGCTTTTCTCCTGCTGGGCCCGCTCGACATACTCGATGATCTGCTCGCGGCCCTGCGTCCCGATGACGAGGTCGACGCCCGGGATCTCCAAGATTTCATCCGGTGCGACCTGCGCGTAACAACCGGTGACGACGATGGTCGCGTCTTGATTTTTGCGGATGGCGCGACGGATCATCTGGCGGGATTTCTTGTCGCCGGTGTTGGTGACGGTGCAGGTGTTGATGATGTACACGTCCGCCTGATCGTCAAAATCGACCTGTGCATAGCCCTTTTCGCGGAACAGGTGCCAGATCGCTTCCGTATCGTACGAGTTGACTTTGCATCCTAAAGTGTGAAACGCTACGGTGCTCATTTCTCTCCTCCTCCAATCTCTCCATAGTGATAGAACACGCAGGTCGCAGCGACCAGCCCGGCCGTCTCCGTGCGCAAAATGCGCGGACCGAGCGTGACGGGGAGCGCCCCTGCCGCCAACGCCTGTTCGATCTCATCCTCTGCTATGCCGCCCTCCGGCCCGATCAAGATGCAGACGCTCTTGATCTCCGGATGGTTTGTCAGTACCTCTTGCAACCCCAGCGCCTCTTCCCTTTCATACGGAACGACGACCAGATCATACGCAGCGACCGTTTTCAGCCACTGCTTGAACGTCACGCCTTCGCGCACATCAGGGATCCGATTGCGGTGCGCTTGCTCCGCCGCTTCTTTGGCGATCTTTTGCCAGCGTTCGCGGCGTTTGGCTTCTTTTTTGGCGTCGTACTGCACGATGCAGCGCACCATGTCCAACGGGAGAAAATCGGCGATGCCGACCTCCGTTCCCTTTTGCACAATCAATTCCATCTTATCACCTTTGGGCAACCCCTGCGCCAAGGTAATTTTTACTGCCGGTTCCGGGTCTTTCGCCACGTTCTCGACGATGCGGCCCTGCACGGTGTCACCAAGATCTGTCAACTCGACGCGGAAAGCCTGTCCGCTGCCATCACAGACGATCACCTCATCGCCCGCTGCCATGCGCATCACGCGCACGATGTGTTTGACATCGTCGCCGCTGATCGTGACCGTATCGCCTGCGATGGCGTTTTGCGAAACAAAATAGCGTTGCACGGCGGTCTCCCCCTTCGGCTACGCGAGTTTGGCGACGAGCGCCACCCAGTCTTCTTCGATGATCGTATCGACGACTCGGAATCCGTGCGCGTCCAACTCCGCTCGCACGAGATCCGCTTTGTCCTTGATGATGCCTGACGTGATAAAGGTGCCGTCCGGTTTCAGCACGCGCTTGGCATCGCCGACCATCAGCAGGATGATCTCGGCGAGGATGTTGGCGACGACCACGTCATACGTCTCGTCTACGCCTTTGAGCAGGTCGTTGGCCCGCACCGTGACCGTGTCCTGCACGCGGTTCAGTTCGATATTTTCCTGTGCGACCTGCACCGCCACCGGATCAAGGTCGAGAGCGAGCACGCTGTCCGCCCCCATCTTCGCGCAGGCGATGGAGAGGATTCCGGTGCCGCAGCCGACGTCGACGATGGTGTCGTTCGGTTGGATCACGCCTTCCAGCGTGCGCAGGCACAGCGTCGTCGTCGGATGGGTGCCCGTGCCGAACGCCATGCCAGGGTCGAGCTCGATCACGATCTCGCCTTCGCGCGTTTCGTACTCCTCCCAAGTCGGCTTGATCGTCAGGCGCTCGGTGACTTGCACCGGGTGGTAATATTTCTTCCACTCATCGGCCCACTCTTCTTCATCGGCGATCCGCGCGGTCACTTTCGCCGCGCCCGGATCGAGTTCCATCTCGCTGAGACCTTTGATCTCCGCTTCGATCTGGCCGACCATCTCTTCACGCCACACTTCCAGTGCCACGTACGCTTTCACGCGCACGCCGGACTCCGGGTAGTCGGCCGGATTGAGCCCGTAGATCTCGCCGTAGCGGTCGACAAACTCGCGGGTGAGATCGCCGCTGTCCTCGATCATTACGCCATTGGCGCCGTAGCGCTCCAAGATCGCCGACACCGCCTCCGTCGCTTCGGACGTGGTCAGAACTTCCACTTCCGCCCATTGCATTTCTATCGCATCCCCTCGGGTAGTAGATAACTGTAGGAAACTGTTGACACACAGATTAAAAAATACCACATTCGCAAAACAAAATCCACAGGGATAGAGTGCCCGGAAAAGGCGACCTCCTACCCCTGTGGATGTTTGTCAGTCGCCGAGGAACGCCGATTTCAAGCGTTCAAACAGCGAGCGTTGTTGCTCGTGCGTCTCTTCGCCCATCGTGGACGCGAGCTCGCGGAGCAGTTCTTTTTGCCGGTCGTTGAGCTTGGTCGGCGTGACCAGCGTGACGCGCACATGCTGATCGCCGCGTTGCCCTTGGCGGTTGAGAACCGGAATGCCCTGACCTCGCAGGCGGAACACCGTGCCGGACTGCGTGCCTTCCGGGATGCGCAGTTTCGCCTTGCCGTCGATGGTCGGCACTTCGATCTCGTCGCCGAGCGCCGCTTGCACGAACGTCAGCGGCACTTCGCAGTAGACATCCTCTGCGTCGCGCTCGAAGAAATCGTGATCGCGTGCGACCAGCACCACGTACAGATCGCCGGGCGGGCCGCCTTTGACGCCCGCTTCACCCGCGCCGGAGATGCGGATGCGGTTGCCTGTGTCGACGCCCGCCGGGATGCGGACGTTGATCTTGCGACGGCGGCGGACTTTGCCTTCGCCGTGGCAGGTGCCGCATTTGTGCTCGATCTTTTTGCCGGAGCCGCCGCAGGAGCGGCAGGTGGTGCGGTTCGCCATTCTCCCGAACGGCGTGTTCATCACTTGCTCTTGCTGGCCGGTGCCGTGGCAGGTCGAGCAGGTCGACGCCTTGGTGCCCGGTTTCGCACCGGAGCCGTCGCAGGTGTCGCACTCTTCCCAGCGCGGGATCTCGATGTCCTTTTCGACGCCGAACGCCGCCTCTTTGAAGTCGATCTGCAGTTGGTACTGGAGATCGGCCCCCCGTTGCGGACCGTTCCGTTGACGGCCGCCGCCACCGCCACCGAAGAACATGTCGAAGATATCGCCGAAGTCACCGAAGCCCTGACCGCCACCGCCGCCGCCGAACTGGTTCGGATCGGTGTGGCCGAAGCGGTCGTAATGCGCCTTCTTGTCGCCGTCAGACAGCGTCTCGTAGGCTTCGGCCGCTTCTTTAAATTTGTCGGCCGCACTCGGGTCGTCTTTGTTGACGTCCGGGTGATACTGGCGGGCCAGCTTGCGGTATGCCTTTTTGATCTCGTCGGGCGACGCGTCCTTGCCGACGCCCAACACTTCATAGTAATCCCGTTTACTCACAAGCTCTCACTCATTTCTTGTCTTCGTCGACCACTTCGTAGTCAGCGTCGACGACGTTTTCGCCCTTCGCGTTCGAGGTGCCTTCCGCGCCCTCTGCCGCTTGTTGCGCCTGTGCCGCTTGCTCATACAGTTTGATCGACAGAGCTTGCACCACTTCGTTCAGCTCATCGGATGCGGACTTGATCGCTTCGATGTCTTCGCCTTCGAGTGCGGACTTCACTTTGTCTTTCGCTGCGTTTGCCTTGTCGATCTCGGAAGCGTCCACTTTGCCTTCGAGGTCTTTGAGCGTCTTCTCGGTCTGGTAGACCAAGGAGTCTGCGTTGTTGCGGATGTCGATCTCTTCACGGCGCTTCTTGTCCGCGTCGGCGTTCAGTTCCGCCTCTTTCACCATGCGGTCGATCTCGTCGTCGGACAGGCCGGTGTTCGAGGTGATGGTGATCTTTTGTTGCTTGCCGGTGCCGAGGTCTTTGGCCGATACGTTGACGATGCCGTTCGCGTCGATGTCGAAGGTGACTTCGATCTGCGGCACGCCGCGCGGAGCCGGCGGGATGTCGGACAGCATGAAGCGGCCGAGGGTCTTGTTGTCGCGGGCAAACTCCCGCTCGCCTTGCAGGACGTGGATCTCAACGGAGGTCTGGTTGTCGCCTGCCGTGGAGTACACTTGGGTCTTGGAAGTCGGGATCGTCGTGTTGCGCTCGATCATGCGGGTCATGACGCCGCCGAGGGTCTCGATGCCGAGGGACAGCGGGGTGACGTCGAGCAGGACCACGTCTTTGACTTCACCGGTCAGGACGCCGCCTTGGATCGCAGCGCCGATCGCGACGACTTCGTCCGGGTTGACGCCTTTGGACGGGTCTTTACCGAGCAGCTTTTTCACCGCTTCGACGACAGCCGGGATACGGGTGGAGCCGCCGACGAGGACGATCTTGTCGATTTCGGAAACGGACAGACCGGAGTCTTTCAGAGCTTGACGGGTCGGGACCATCGTCGCTTCCACGAGGTCTGCGGTCATCTCGTCAAACTTCGCGCGGGTCAGGTTGACTTCCAAGTGTTTCGGGCCTTCTGCGGTCATCGAGATGAACGGCAGCGAGATCGTGGTCGCGGTCACGCCGGACAGTTCTTTCTTCGCTTTCTCCGCTGCGTCCTTCAGGCGTTGCATCGCCATCTTGTCTTTGGACAGGTCGATGCCGTTTTCCTTCTTGAAGGTGTCGATCAGGAAGTCCATGATCTTTTCGTCGAAGTCGTCGCCGCCGAGGCGGTTGTTGCCGGAGGTCGCTTTGACTTCAAAGACGCCATCGCCCAGCTCCAGGATCGAGACGTCGAACGTACCGCCGCCCAGGTCATAGATCAGGATCGTTTGGTCTTCTTCTTTGTCGAGGCCGTATGCCAGCGCGGCTGCAGTCGGCTCGTTGACGATGCGCAGCACTTCCAGGCCTGCGATCTTGCCCGCGTCCTTGGTCGCTTGACGCTGGGAGTCGTTGAAGTACGCCGGAACGGTGATGACCGCTTGGGTCACCGATTCGCCGAGGTATGCTTCCGCGTCCGCTTTGAGCTTTTGCAGGATCATCGCGGAGATCTCTTGCGCGGTGTAGTCTTTGCCTTCCAGCGTTTCTTTGTGAGCGGTGCCCATGTAACGCTTGATCGACATGACGGTGTTGTCCGGGTTGGTGACCGCTTGGCGTTTCGCCACATCGCCGACCAGACGCTCGCCGTTTTTCAGACCGAGCACAGACGGGGTGGTGCGGTTGCCTTCCGCGTTCGGGATGACTACCGGCTCGCCGCCTTCCATGACTGCGACGCAAGAGTTGGTGGTGCCAAGGTCGATACCGATAACTTTACTCATGACAAATACTACCTCCTGAGATGTTTAATCTGGAAATTTTTATAGATGAAAAATTATTGGGAGACTTTGACCATCGAAGGACGAACCACTTTGTCCTTCACTTTGTAGCCTTTGCGCAGTTCCTCGACGACGGTGTTCGCCGGGTGCTCGGCCGATTCCACCTGCATGATGCCTTCGTGCAGGTTCGGGTCGAACGGCTGACCGACCGCGCCGATCTCTTGCAGGCCGTAGTTGCCGAGCGTGGTGATCAACTGACGGTGGACCATCTCGATCCCGGCCAGCAGCATCTTCACGTCGGAGCCTTCCTGCGTCTTCAGCGCCATATCAAACGTATCCAGCACCGGCAGCAGCTCTTCGAGAATCTTCACGTTCGCATATGTAGCAAACTCTTCTTTCTCCTGACGGCTGCGGCGGCGGAAATTATCAAAATCAGCCTGTGCGCGCAGGTAGCGGGTCTTGTAATCGTCCGCCATGTGCGCCAGACGCTTCACATCTTCCAGCAGTTCTTCGCGGGTTTTGTTTTCAAAATCGGCGCCCGCCTCGTCGCTCGTCTCCACAGACTCGGTCTCCGCCGCTTCCGGTTCGAGCACTTCTTGTTCGTGTTCGTGTTGGTTGTTGTCTTGATCCATGATTGAAGCCTCCTGACTCACTCATCCTGATCGGCGTCTTCGCGCATGCGAATCACCGTTTGAATGCGCATGATCGCGACCGTCACTTCGCCGGCCGCCCGGAGCGCGTGGAGTTTGACGGGGGCGGGGTCGTAGATGCCCCGCTCCATCACGTCGATCACAGCGCCGTCGTCGCAGTCGATCGCCAGCGCGTCGCTCTGCCTCTCGACCTGCGCCACGCTCGCCGCCTCCACTTTCTCCAGCGGGTTGAATCCGGCGTTTTGCACGATCTGCGTCATCGGTTTGCGGAGCGCGCGCGCCACCGCCTCCACGCCAAATCCGGTCATGCCGCGCACCGTCTCGCGCAGCTTTTCCACGTCGCGGGCGATCCACAGCTCGACCGCACCGCCGCCTGGCACGACGCCGCCCATGACGGCCGCCTGCACAGACGAGGCAGCATCGCGGGCGATGCGCAGTCGCTCACCGACCACTTCCTCCGTCGACGCGCCGACCAAGATCGTCGCGAACTGCGTGCCGCGTCCGCCGAGGATGCGGATGTTGCCCGCCCGCTCCTCCTCATAGACCGCCTCCGCCGTGCCGAGGACTCTTTGCATCTCCTCCGGCGACTTGCCAAGGCCGGTGCGCTTGACCGGGCGCGCGCCCGTGTGCTCGGCGATTTTGCGCAGGTCTTTGGACGCGACGCGCTGGACGATCATCACGCCCGCCTCGCCGAGCACCTCCTCCGCCACCGGCGAGACGCCCCGGTCGGTGAAGACGGTGTTGACCCCAAGGACGACCAGACGTTCCAAGTTGCGGCGAAACTCTTCTTTATATTGACGATAGAGCAGAAACCCGGCTTCGGTGCCAAGCGCCTCGCCTTCGACCTCTTCCGGCTCCAACGCGTCATCGACGATCAAGATCTGCGCGTTTTCCACGCGCTCCGGCATCTGCGGCGACATCCGCTGTTTGTTCAGGATCACGCCTTGGAACACTTCACTGCCCGCTCCTTCGCGGGCGATCACATGCTCCGACAGGCGATAGGTCTCTTCGCGCAGCTTGTCATAGCCGATCAACCTGGCCGCCTCTGTGACGAGGCGGGCGATATCGGCATGCTCCCGACCGGCGACCATCGCCACATGGAACAGAACATCGTCCCCGAGCGACTCCAGCGACCGGGACCGCAGCTCCAGCCGTTCCAACGCATGCGCCACGCCGGTCTGGATGCCTTCGATCACCCGGGTGACCGGCACGCCGCGCTCGACTTGAGCCACCCCTTCCGCCAGCAGGGCCGCTGCCATCAGGGTCGCCGTCGTCGTGCCGTCGCCGATCTCCGCTTGCTGCGCGCTCGCCACGTTGATCAACATGCGGGCGGCCGGGTGCACGACTTCCATCTTATTGAGGATCGTCACCCCATCGTTGGTGATGATGACGTTGCCCCGCGCGTCGACCAGCATCGTGTCAAGCCCTTTCGGCCCGATGGTGCCTTCGACAGCCGAGGCGATGGCCCGGACAGCCGTCGCGTTTGAGTAAAGAGCGGCCAGCCGCTCTTCGCTTTCGCTCGGTTTCTGGTTCTGACTCATGCTGACAACTCCTTCTGCCTCTTCCAAAGCACGCCTGTGTGGAAACCTTTAGCAAGTATGTTCAGGAGCCACCTAATTATGCAGGTCGGTGTTGTAAACGTTCGAGAGCACGCTCGAGATCGACTGCAACACCCCGATCACCCGCGCATACTCCATCCGCGTCGGCCCGAGCACCCCGATCGTGCCGATCAGGTGGCCGTCGACCGCGTAGGTGGCGGTGATCAGCGAACAATCGCGGACCGTCTCCACCGTGTTCTCCTGCCCGATGCGCACTTGCAGACCAGGTGCCTGCGTGCCTTCGAGCAGCCGCGCGATGTCGTGCGACTGCTGGAACATGTCGAGCAGCGGTTTCAATTTGTCCACATCGCGAAACTCCGGCTGATTGAGGATCATCGTCGTGCCGCCGAGGTAGATCTTTGCCTGTTCGTCCTTGAACGAGACCATCTGGTCGAACAGGTCCATCGCGTGCTCAAACTGCTCCGAGTAGCGTCTCAGTTCGGCGACGATCTCCGTGCGCAGCGCGTCTTTCAGGCGATGCAACGGCTGGCCGACCAGCTTGCGATTGAGCAGTTCCACGTAGTTTTGCACCGATTCGGCGGAGATCCCCTCGGGGATCGTCACCGTGCGGTTTTCCACGTGGCCGGTGTCGGTGACGATTATCGCCACCGCCAGATGGTTTTGCAGAGGCAGCAGTTGAATGTGCCGCAGCTTGGCGACATTTTTTTGCGGCCCCAAGACAATCGAGGTGTAGTTGGTCAACGATGACAAGATCGTCGCCGTCTGTTGCACCACCTGTTCCATCTGGTCGATCTGTTTCAACAAATAAGATCGCAGCGAGTCCACCTCCAGCCCTTCGACTTGCGAAGGCTGCATCAGGTGGTCCACATAAAAGCGATATCCTTTTTGGGAAGGAATGCGTCCCGCTGACGTGTGCGGCTGCTCCAGGAATCCCAGTTCCTCCAAATCGGCCATCTCATTGCGGATTGTCGCCGGACTGATTTTGATATCCGGACGTTTGGAGATCGTGCGGGACCCGACCGGTTCAGCCGAACGAATATAGTCATCCACCAAAATCTGAAGGATCATCTTCTGTCGATCGGTCAACATCTGCGGCCCGCCTCCCTTATTGTTAGCACTCGGTAGGTACGAGTGCTAAAAGCTATTTAGAATGTAGCAAAAACGCGCCCTCGCTGTCAACATCACAAGGACAAAAAGGGGCCTCTCCACAGGGAGAGACCCAAGACAATTTTGTGAACAGCGCTTACCCTTCCAAAAACGCGGCAAACACTTCATTGGCCAAAAACTTGCCCCGCTCCGTCAGCCGCACACCGACCTCGTCGACGGTGAGCAGGCCGAGAGCCTCGTATTTGCGGATCGGACCGGCAAATACGTCGAGCATCTCCCGCCCGTGCTTGTCCCGAAAGCGGTCATAGCCGACCCCTTCGATCAAGCGCAGGCCGAGCATCATCGTGTCTTCCATCTGATACTGCTCGGAGATCTCCTCCGTCTCGGTGACGGGACGCTGGCCGCCGTTGGTCGTCTCGATGTAGAGGGGCACATCTTTTTGGTTGATGTAGCGCGTGCTGCCGACATAGCCGTGCGCACCGGAACCGGCCGCCATGTACGGCTCGTTGCGCCAGTACACTTGGTTGTGGCGAGAGCGATGGCCCGGCTTGGCAAAGTTGGAGATCTCGTACATCTCGCAGCCTGCGCCTTGCAGCCTGTCCATGACGAGCTGATACATCCGCACCTCGTCCTCTTCCGGCGGCAGGATCAATTGACCCCGGTTGTGCCACGTGTAAAACGGGGTGCCCTCCTCCACTTTGAGCGAGTAGGCGGACACATGCTCCGGCCCGAGGTCCAGCAGCGCGTTGATGCTCGTTTCCAGCGTCTCGACGCTCTGACCTGGCAGGCCGAACATCAAGTCGAGGTTGATCGAGCCAAAGCCCGCCTGCCGCGCCAGCTCCCACGAACGGTACACCGCGTCGCGGTCGTGCAGGCGGCCGAGCTTGACGAGCAGGTCGTTGTCAAAGCTCTGCACGCCAAAGCTCAGGCGGTTGACACCGCCGTCGCGCAGCACTTGCAATTTTTCCAGATCGACCGTGCCGGGGTTGGCCTCCGAAGAGACCTCCGCCCCGTCGGCCAGCCGGAAATGCTTGTGCAGGAGCGAGACCATGCGCTCGCTCTGCCGCGTGTTGAAGATCGTCGGAGTGCCGCCGCCGAAAAACACAGTCTGCAACGGATCGTGGTCGTACGACGCCGCCACCAGTTCCAACTCGCGGTCGAGGCCGTCCAGATAGCGATCCATCACGTCCGGCGTGGAGACGTATGAGTTGAAGTCGCAGTAGTAGCACTTCGACGCGCAAAACGGGATGTGAATGTAGAGCGAGGAGACGCGCATCAGAACATCATCCGCACCGATTCGATCGGCGACTCCACTTGGAACGTCATGCGCGGCATGCTCATCTGTGCGCCGACTTTCAGCAGGTGGGCCCGTTCTTTGTAATACGCGATCACCGCGTCAATCGACTCGCCGTCCTCTTCGCGGATCTTCTCCAGTCGACCGAGGATCATCTCCGCCAGCTCTTCCGGTTTTTCTTCCATCTCCGGACGCTGCGTGCGGGTGCCGTCGATCTCCACGACGACGGTCGACTCCCACGGCATGCGGTGTGCTTGGTCGAAGTAGCCGATCACTTCCGGAGTGAGGTGGGCTTGGTTGGTCCAGTCCAGCGCAAAGGAGAACAGGGTGACGTTCGGGTTGTGCGCAATGTGACCGGCCACCGCATCGACGTCTGCCGTCCAGTCGGCGACCATCAGCCCTTTGCGCTCCGATTGCAGCGTTTCGACCGGTGCGAGCGGGATCTCCAGCATCTTCGACAGGGCGAACGCCAGCGGTGCGGCGTTGTAGGAAGCCGGGATGATGTACTCAAACTGCGGGAAGCCCGGCACTTCGCGGATCAGGCGGGTGAACGTCTCCATGATGATCGCAAGGGAGCCAAAGCCATAGTTGATAAACACATAGCGGCCGTTCAGATCGCCGTCATCGCCGAGGTCTTCCTTGGACAGGCGCAGCAGCGGCGTGCCGTACTGGATGAAGTGCCAGTCGCGGACCGTCTGCGGCTCCGGAAACGCTTCATAGCGCGTCATCATGTCCTTGAGCATCTGGAGGGTCGGCGGCTTTTCTTCGCCGGTCGTCTCGAAATGACGATCCATGTAGCCGATCAGTTGCTCCGTGATCGAGATGTCGTTTTGGAGCAGCGCGACATAGCCGAGGTAGTAGGCGGTCGCCGGGGACTGCTCCAGTTCATAGGCATACTCGAAATGACGGCGGGCTGCCGGAATGTCAAACTCTTTCATGTACGCATAGCCCAGTTCAAAGTTGACGGCGGCCGCCATCGGCACCATCTCCGAGACGCGCAGCAGCGGGTTGATCGCCACGCCGTACATCTTGTCCTTCATCAGGGCGCGGGCCAGTTCAAACAGCGGCTGCGGGTCGTTCGGATTGAACGCCACCTTTTCAAACAGTTCGGCTGCGTCGCCCATGCCCATCATGCGGAGCACGAACGCATAGCGTTCATAGATGCGAATGTCAAAATGGTCGAGGCGCAGCGCGTTGTTCAGGATGTCCTGCGCCCGCGAATAGTCCTCTTCCGCCATCAGATCTTCTATGTAACCGAGCAACTCTTCGACTTGTTGCCGGGGTGTCTTCTGTTCTTGGTTCATCTCGTCTGCCATGCTCTCATGACCCCTTTCCCGTATACATCGTCCCTATTGTACCAGAAAAAGGCGTTCGTCACGAACGCCTCCCCCGGTTTGAGTCTTAGTCGATTTTCAAAACGGCCATGAACGCTTCTTGCGGCACTTCGACAGAGCCGACCTGTTTCATGCGCTTCTTGCCTTCTTTTTGCTTTTCGAGCAGCTTGCGTTTGCGCGAGATGTCGCCGCCGTAGCACTTGGCGAGGACGTTTTTGCGCATCGCGCGGATCGTTTCGCGGGCGATGACTTTGTTGCCGATCGCAGCTTGGATCGGCACTTCGAACATCTGGCGCGGGATCAGCTCTTTGAGCTTTTCGCACAGGCCGCGGCCGCGTGCGTACGCTTTGTCGCGATGGACGATGATCGACAGGGCGTCGATCACTTCGCCGTTGAGCATGACGTCCATTTTGACCAGAGCGGATGCCCGGTAGCCGATCAGCTCGTAGTCGAACGACGCGTAGCCTTTCGTGCCGGACTTCAGACGGTCGAAGAAATCATAGACGATCTCCGTCAGCGGCATCTCGTAGATCAGCGTGACGCGGGTCTCGTCGAGGTAGTTCATCGTCACGAACACGCCGCGCTTTTCTTGGCACAGCTCCATGACGACACCGACGAAGTCTTTCGGGACGATGATCGACGCTTTGACGTACGGCTCCTCGACGCGGTCGATGCGCTGCACGTCCGGCATGTTCGACGGGTTGTCGATCTCGATCATCGTGCCGTCGGTGTGATAGACGTGATAGACGACAGACGGCGCGGTCGTGATCAGCGTCAGATCGTACTCACGCTCGAGACGCTCCTGGATGACCTCCATGTGCAGAAGGCCGAGGAAGCCGCAGCGGAAGCCGAAGCCCAGCGCAGACGAAGTCTCCGGCTCATATTTGAGCGCTGCGTCGTTCAGTTCCATTTTTTCCAGTGCGTCACGCAGGTCGTTGTACTGGTTGGTCTCGACCGGGTACAGGCCGCAGAACACCATCGGGTTGATCCCGCGGTAGCCCGGCAGCGGCTCGGCCGTCGGACGCTCGACAGCGGTGACCGTGTCGCCGACGCGGGTGTCGCGAACGTTTTTGATCGACGCGTGGAAATAGCCGACGTCGCCGACCATCAGTTCTTTGACCGGAGTCGCTTTCGGAGAGAGCATGCCGCACTCGATGATCTCGTACTCCGCGCCGGTCGCCATCATGCGGACCTTTTGGCCCGGGCGCATCGTGCCGTTGACGATCCGCACTTGGACGATGACGCCTTTGTACGAGTCAAAGTGCGAATCGAAGATCAACGCTTGGAGCGGCTCGTCCGGGTCGCCTTGCGGAGCCGGCACCTTTTGCACGATCTGTTCGAGGATCTCGCCGATGCCGATGCCCGACTTGGCGGATGCGAGCACCGCGTCGGACGCGTCGAGGCCGATCACATCCTCGATCTCTTGCTTGACGCGCTCCGGCTCGGCAGCCGGCAGGTCGATCTTGTTGACGACCGGGACGATCTCCAGATCGTTCTCCAGCGCGAGGTAGACGTTGGCCAGCGTTTGCGCCTCGATGCCTTGCGCGGCATCGACGACGAGCAGCGCGCCTTCGCAGGCGGCCAGCGAACGCGAGACTTCATAGGTGAAGTCGACGTGGCCCGGCGTGTCGATCAGGTGCAGGATGTAGGTCTCGCCGTCTTGCGCCTTGTAGTTCAGGCGCACCGATTGCAGCTTGATGGTGATCCCGCGCTCCCGCTCGATGTCCATGTTGTCGAGCAACTGGTCTTGCATCTCGCGGGACGTGATCGCCCCGGTATATTCCAAGATCCGGTCTGCCAGCGTGGACTTCCCGTGGTCGATATGTGCGATGATAGAAAAGTTACGAATCTGTTCCTGACGTTTTCTGGCGTCCATTGACGGACATCCCCCTTTAACTCCTTAAAGACAATACTGCTCCCCATTATATCATTCGATGAATTGCAACATCAACAGCAAGAAAAAAAGCTCCGTGCCCGCTCCCGGCACGAAACTTTCAGCGCAGCCACCCGTTCAATTTTTCGAGCAGCGTCTGCGCCCCCGCCTGCATCCAGTCGCCGATGTTCAGCGCGGCGCTGTCGACCAGATCGCCGACGATGCTCTCCTGCCCTTCGAGTTGATCGCTGAGCCGGTCGGCCCACGGGATCTCTGTGGAAGACAGGTCTTTGCCGAGCACTCTCAGGTCCACCTGTCCGTTTTGCGTGCCGGTCACAGCCAACGCTTGCGGGTCGTCGCTGCCCGTCAGCGACTGGATGCCCTTTTCCGCCGACTGGATGCCAAACAGCACCATCAGCGCGAGCATCACCATCAAGATCCCGTACACGGCCGTCTGTTCCATGAGACTTCGCATTGCGATTCCTCCTCTCACCGATTGTTTCCAGTATGTCCAGCGGGAAACAACGCCTATACTTTGCTACCAATCTATGAGGCAGGATTGCTAGATATGACAGACGCACAAATTCCTGCCAAACGCTCACAACTTATCTCTGTGAAACATAGAACATAGTATCCCTAACATCACAAGGAGGAATGTTCAAGATGCTTACAGTGACAACGAACAAAACGAACTATGCGGTGGGCGAGACGGTTGTGATCACCTTGACGTTGACCAACGACACGGGTACGACGCAGACGTACAACTTCAGCTCCTCGCAGCGCTACGACGTGATCATCGGCCGGGGCGGCAACAAAGTCTGGCAGTGGAGCGACGGCCGCTTTTTCGCCCAGATGATGGGCAGCGAGACCCTGCAACCGGGCGAATCCCGCGTCTACACCGTCGAGTGGAACCAAACCAACTCCGCCGGCAACCAAGTCCCGACCGGCACCTACACTGTCGTCGGCCAGATCACGTCCTACAACATGCCTGAGCAAGACTCGACGACCATCACCATCTCGTAATCGCACATCCACCAAAAGAGGTCAACCGGCAGATCGCCGGTTGACCTCTTTCGCGTGATCGCATGACCTCAGTCGGCCTTCCTTCACAGCCCGCCCCCCATTCCACCAACCGCATCAGACTGCCTTCCCTCAGCCACCTGCCGCATCAGTGGGCGTTTCAATCACAGCCCGATCCCATTCCACCGACTCTGTCACCGACCTCATCAGTCGGTCATTCGTTTCCCTTACTGTTTCTGCCCTTCCAACCGCTGCGGCGCAAATCCTTTCTTTTTCAAATACGCAGCCGACACTTTGCTCATCGCTTCTGCTGTGCGCGTCACTTCCGCCATCGTGTTCTCCGGACCGCCGATCTCCAGAATGACCATGTTCGGGTTGAGATCGTGGTTGTAGCGCGTGTCAAATCGGGTGTCGTTCTTTTTCCACACCCCGCGCGACATGCCAGGATACATCTCTTGGATCAAATTGTGCAACTCATACGCCACCGCCTCATTCTTCTCCGCGTGCGGGTTGTTCCCGCCGCCGACGATGAGGTACACCGTCGCATAGTTCTCCTTGTTGATCCCTCGCGTCGTCACCTCCCGCTTGTTAGCATCGCGGTGGATGTCGAAGATCAGTTGCAGATTCTTATTTTCCTTCAACACCTTCTGCACCGTCGGACGGGAGAAATCATACGCCCGGTTAAAGTCGCCTTTCACCCAATAGTCCTCCAGCGTCTGAAGCCCCGCATAGCCTTCCTTTTTCAACCCTTCGATTAACGCAGTGCCCGCTTTCTCGATGTTTTCTTTCGGATGATACGCACGATCCGGATCAGACACCCCCGGCATCGCCGGCAGGAACGACTCCCGGTTGTGGGTGTGATACACATAGACCAGCGGCTCGTTCGACGTCTTGAAATCTTCGACTTTCTCCCGAGGCTTCGCATCTGCGTTTGGCTGCGAGCCTTCCGGGTGCGTGTGTTCCGCAGGCGGAACGTCAAACTCCGGTCCCGGAGTCAGCAGTTGAAACTCGCTGACCGCCATGCCGGGCACTTGTGAACCGACCACCGTCAGCGGATTGCCCGCATCGATATCGGTAAACAGGTAGAGCAGCATATTGGAAAACCCTTTCGGATACACCTTGTTCTCCACCATCGTCACATCCGGCCCCACCGACGCGTACATCGGAATTTCCTGGGAAATCACATGAGAGAGCGAATGGGCCGATATGCTGTGCAACATCTTTCCGGCCAGCCCCTTCTGCCCTCCCGCCAGCAACTGCACCGCGATCACCGACACGATGATCGCAAAAACGGCGATGGCCAGCCCCAACATGATGATCGTCGTCCGTGCTTTGGGTGAGGCCATATTGACCGTATAGGAGCGAAAGCGTCGTTTGCGTTCTTGATCTCGTTTCATGCGCACAGGTCCTCCTCTGTCGGCAACTGTTGCGTATCCTTTGCCTTGTTTCTCCTGATTCTATGAAACGAGATTGCTAGATATGCCGGTCCCTTGCTCCGAAGCCGCGAAAAATACCTGCCCGTTTGTCCGTTTCGACACGCTCTGCCCCCTCATAGACTGCTAATAAAACTTTAAAAAAGGAAGGGAAACCCATGACTGAATGGACCATCGTCCCTTGGGGAGACGTCGAAGGCGACGTGCCGACCGTACCGCCGGAGCTCGACCAACTGGCGGAACAAGTGATCTCCCGCTACGACATGCGCGTGCAGGAGCGGACCCTGATCACCACCAAGCCGGACAAAGGCGGCGCGATCTGGAAGATCCTCACCGACAAAGGCCCGCGCTCCTTGAAAGTGCTGCACCGCACCCCGCCCCGCAGCTTGTTCTCCGTCGGCGCGCAGGAGTACCTCGTCAACAAAGGAGCCCGCGTCCCGGCGCTGATCCCCAATCGCGACGGCGCGCTCTGCTGCGAGTGCGGCGGCAAACTGTGGATCGTCACCGACTGGATCGATCTCACCCCCGCCAGCAAAGTCGACCTCGAAGGTGCCCAAGCCCTCTGCTACGGCCTCGGCGAATTTCACCGCCATTCCCAAGGCTACATGCCGCCTGCCGGAGCGGAGCGCGCTTCCCGTCTGTACGGCTACGAAAAGCAATACATGAAAATCCTCGAAAAAATCAGCTGGTTCCGCGTCATCGCCGCCACCTACTCCGACCACCCGGCCAGCCGGCGACTGCTCGGCATCGTCGACAAATACGAGCAACAAGCCCGTGACGCCCTGCACACTCTGCAAAACGGTCCCTATCCCGCGTTGATCGAACGCGGCGAAGCGGCTTGGGGCCTGGCCCACCAAGACTACGGCTGGTCGAACGGTCAGCAAGGTCCGGGCGGCCTGTGGATCATCGACCTCGACGGTGTCGCCTACGACCTGCCGATCCGCGACCTGCGCAAACTGATCACCTCGACCATGCACGACATGGGCGTGTGGGACCTGACGTGGATGCGCGGCATGATCGACGCCTACAACCAAGCCAACCCGATTGAGCCGGAACTCTATCAGATGCTCTTGATCGATATGGCGATGCCGAACGAATTTTACAAACACATCAAAGAGATCGTCTTTGAGCCGGAACTCTTTTTGAACGATCCCCAAACCGCAGCGCTGCTCGACCACCTCGAAGCCACCGACGCCACCAAATGGGCCGCGTTGAAAGAGCTGGGAGCCGTTATCCAGACCGCCCCGAGCGACTTCAAACCGCGCTATCTGATCCACACCGCCACAGCCGCCTCCGCACACGCCGCCAACCGCAGCCATTCACACGCCGTGCCGTCCCCGCAGTACGCCGGTCTGGCCTCCCCGCCGCCTGCCGCTGCTCCGACCAAGTCGCGTGCTGACTCTAAAACACCTGCCGCTCCTAAAACACCTGCCGCTTCTAGTACACCCGCCAATCCAAAAACACCTGCCGCTAAAACACCTGCCATTCCTAAAACAACTGCCGCTCCTAAAACGCCTGCCGCTCCTGTTCCTTCCGCCGCAAACTCCCCCTCCCTCGACCTGCCGGACATTCCGTCCCTCCTTGACGCACTCGACCTGAAAAATTTCAAGCCAAAGACCGCCAAAACATCCTCGAAAAAATCGGCACCTCCGCGTCCCAAGCCGCTCTCCATGCCTGACAAACGGCCGTTCACCGTCTCGAACCGCACCAAACGACCGGATGAATCGCTGAAACAACGCCGCGCCTACATCGAGTTCACAGCCCGCGCGCTGATCCAAGCGGCCAACCAACCGCTGACCCCGGACCCGCGCATTCAAAAGCTTGTGGAAGCGCTGATCAACCAGCCGCGAAAGGAGAAAAAATAAGTGAACATCCTGATGATCGTCACCGAAAAACTTCCCGTGCCCCCGATCCGCGGCGGCGCGATCCAAACCTACATCTCCGGCATCTCCGAAGGACTGAGCCGCCATCACAGCCTGACCATCCTCGGCCGCACCGACCCGGAGCTGCCGGACAGCGAAACGGTCGGCCGCATCCGCTATGAGCGCATCCCCGGCGGCAATTTCGATCTGTACCGCGAAGGGGTGGAAGCGTTTCTCAAAGACCGCTCCTACGACCTGATCCACATTTTCAACCGCCCCTTGATGGTCGAGACCGTGCGCCGCGCCGCACCCCATGCCCGCCTCATCCTGAGCATGCACAACGACATGTTCCTCCCCGGCAAGATCGCGCCCGAGCAGGCCGCCCTCGCCATCCAAGAGGTCGAGCGCATCGTCACCGTCAGCGACTACGTCGGCCGCGCCATCTGCGACGACTACCCGCAGGCCGCCGACAAACTGCGCACCGTCTATTCCGGCGTCGACCTCGCCCGCTACCGGACTGGCTCCTCGTCCCGGCAGATCCGCGAGCAACTGCGCCGCGAACACGGTCTGACCGGCAAAAAAGTCGTCCTCTTCGTCGGCCGCCTCTCACCGAAAAAAGGCGCCGACATGCTCGTGCGCGCCATGTACCCGCTCGCCAAAAAGCACCCGGACGCCGCCCTCGTCATCGTCGGCGGCCGCTGGTTCAGCGACAACTCGATCTCCGACTATGTCGCCTACATCCGCGCCCTCGCCGCCCGCGCGCCGCTGCCCGTCATCTCGACCGGCTACATCGATGCGGCTCAGATCCACCATTGGTTCTGGGCCGGTGACCTGTTCGTCTGCCCGTCCTTGTGGATGGAACCGCTGGCCCGCGTCCACTACGAAGCGATGGCCGCCGAACTGCCGATCCTCACCACGAGCCGCGGCGGCAACCCTGAAGTGATCGAGCCCGGTCGAAACGGCTTGATCATCGAGACTCCGGAACAGCCGGACGAGATCGCCCAAAAAATATCCGAACTGCTGTCCAATCCGGCCAAGATGAAAGCGATGGGCCAGTACGGCCGTCGGCTGGCCGAGCAAAAATACGGCTGGGAGCGGGTTGTCGCCGACATCCTGAGCGTTTGGAAATGAACCGCATCCTCGTCACCGGCTGCGCGGGATTTATCGGCTCGCACCTCTCCGAACGCCTGCTGCGCGAAGGATACGACGTGCTCGGCGTCGACATGTTCGGCCCGAACTACGAGCGTTGGATCAAAGAGCGCAACCTCGCCGACCTGCTCCGCCACCCTCATTTCACTTTCCGGGAACTGAACCTGCGCCACGCCGACATGCCGCAGTTGCTCGACGGCGTGGAGGGCGTCTTTCACCAAGCCGCCCTCCCCGGCGTGCGCACCTCCTGGGGCCGCGACTTCGCCGACTACGTCGATCACAACATCCTCGTCACCCAATCTCTGCTCGAAGCGGTCAAAGCGAGCCCCACCGTCAAAAAACTGATCTACGCCTCCTCGTCTTCCGTCTACGGCAACATGTCCGGACCGACCGACGAGACACGCCCGACGCAGCCGCTCTCCCCGTACGGCGTCACCAAACTATCGGCCGAACAGCTCTGCACCCTCTACGCCAAAAACTTCGGACTCCCCGTCGTCTCGCTCCGCTACTTCACCGTCTACGGACCGCGCCAACGGCCGGACATGGCGTTTCACAAATTCATCCGCCAGATCCTCACCGACCAGCCGCTCTTGATCTACGGTGACGGGCATCAGAGCCGCGACTTCACTTTCGTCGACGACGCCATCGCCGCCAACCTCGCCGCCCTCGATACGCAGCAGAACGGCATCGCTTACAACATCGGCGGCCGCGACCGACTGCGCCTGCTCGACGTCATCCGCATCATCGAAACGCACACCGGCAAAAAAGCCCGCCTCCAACACCTCCCGCAACAGCCGGGCGACCCGCGCCACACGTGGGCAGACATCTGCAAAGCCAAAACGGAGCTCGCCTACTCCCCGCTCTTCGACCTCGAACTCGGCCTCTACCTGCAGATCCAAGACATCAAACGCCTTTACAACCTGCCCTGACCCACAAAAAAACGACATGAGAAAAGCCTCTTCCTTCACCGGAAGAGGCTTTCCTCATGTCCCATCCTTCGCCCGCTCCTCTCCTGCGGTCAGCCACCGCACCTGCGACAGATCCCCGATCAGCAGTTCGACCGACTCTCCGGCCGCCGCTGTCCGCCCTTCCAGACGGCTGCGTGCCCCGAGGATGCTGCGACGCATCGGCACCTCCACATGCGCCACCCGCGCCCCTTGCAGCACCAGGCTGTCCTCGATCCGACAGTCGATCAGCTCGCACTGATCCTGCACCGACACATACGGCCCGATCACCGCGTCTTTGAGGCGGCATCCGTCGCCGATCTGCACCGGTCCGCGCAGCACGACGTTTTCCAAAGACGTGTCCGCCCCGACCTGCACAGCCGCACCCTGCTCCGCCTCCAACATCCAGCGGTTCGCCGCCAGCCAACGCGGCACCGTCCCGACATCGAAGTACGGCCGCTGCGTCACCGAAAACGCCACGGGTCGCCCGTCGGTGATCAGCGTCTGAATCGCATCGGTGATCTCGTACTCGCCTCTCGCCGACGGCTGCAACCGGCGGATCGCCTCAAAGATCGACGCTCGAAACGCATACGCCCCGATCACCGCCAGATCGCTCTTTGGCTGAGCGGGCTTCTCCGTCAACCGGACGATCCGCTCGCCCTCGACCTCGGCGATGCCGTACTCCTGCGGCTTTTCCACCCGGGCCAGCAAAACGGACGCCTCCTTCCCGCGAAACGACCCGAGCATCGTCGACAGCGGCTCCGCAATCAGATTGTCCCCGAGCAGCAACACGAACGGCGAGCGGCGCAAAAAAGATTTGGCCGCCATCAGCGCATGGGCGATCCCGCGCGGCTCCTTCTGATACAGAAGTCGCAACTTCGCGCCTTGATAGGCCCGTACATAGTCCTCCAACCGCTTCTGCGCCGGATTGATCACCACCGCGATCTCCTCGATACCCGCCGCCTGCATCTTGCGGATGCAATGGTCGAGCAACGGCCGGTTGGCCACCGGCAACAGCGTCTTTGGCATCGTATACGAGAACGGCTGCATCCGCGTCCCGTTACCGGCGCACAGAATCACACCCTTCATCGCAATCGCCCCTTTCCGACGCCGTAATACCGCCAGCCTGCCGCCGTCATCTTGTCAGCATCCAGCGCATTTCGCCCGTCAAAGACGATGCCCTCCTTGACCTGTCCGAACGCCCGCTGCCAGTCCAATTCGACCAACTCCTGCCACTCCGTCACCAACAACACCGCCTCCGCCCGCTCCATCGCCGCATACGCATCCGATGCATACACGACGCTCGGTACAAGTTTGCGCACCGCCGCCATGCCCTGCGGATCATACGCGCAGACCTGCGCGCCTTCGTCCAGCAGTGCCGCCAAGATCCGCAACGCCGGCGCCTCGCGGATATCATCCGTCCCCGGCTTAAACGTCAGCCCGAGCACCGCGACCCGCTTCCCGGCCAAGTCCCCGAGCACCCGGCGCACCTTTTCCAGATACCACCCCGTCTGCGTCCGGTTCACCTCGGCCACCGATTCCAGCAGTCCGAGCCGCTCGCCGTTCACGCGGGCGAGATGGAGCAGCGCATCGACATCTTTCGGAAAGCACGACCCGCCATACCCGACCCCGGCCTGCAAAAACGCCTGCCCGATCCGGCCGTCCATCCCCATCCCGCGCGCCACCTGCGCGATATCCGCGCCTGTCCGCTCACACAGCCGGGCCAGTTCATTCACAAACGAGATCTTCGTCGCCAAAAACGCATTCGACGCGTACTTGATCATCTCCGCATCCCGCACGGTCGTCCACAGCACCGGCGCGACCACATCCGCATACAACCGCGCCATCACCTCACGCGCCCGCTGCGACGCTGCCCCGATCACCACGCGGTCCGGGTGCAACGCATCCTCAAGCGCCTTGCCCTCGCGCAGAAACTCCGGGTTGGACACCACATCGAACGGCACATCCGCACCGCGCCCTTGCAATTCTTGCAACACGATCTCCTCGACGCGCTCGCCGGTTCCCACCGGCACCGTGCTTTTGTTCACCACCACCGTATAGTCGGTGATCGTCCGCCCGATCTGTCTGGCCACCTCCCACACCGCAGTCAAATCGGCCGACCCGTCCGGGGCAGACGGCGTGCCAACCGCTGTAAACACCACCTCACAGTCCCGAATCGCCTGCGACCCGTTCCCGGTAAATCTCAACCTTCCTGCCGCGATCATCTCCCGCAACAGGTCTTCCAGCCCGCTTTCAAAAAAAGGCAGAGTCCCTCTCCCGAGCAACTCCGCCTTTCGCGGGTCAGCATCCACCCCGACTACATCATGTCCCAAGGCGGCCAACGTCACAGATGTCGTCGCGCCCACATAGCCTGTCCCGATCACGCACACCTTCATCGCTACCTCATACCCTCACTCTGCAAGTATTTGTCCTACAGTCTATGAGGAGAGCCGATTGCCGGAAACGGTCGTTTCGTACAATTCACACCTCATGCCAAAAAGAGATGCCACCAGAATCATGGCATCTCTTTTCTTCTTATATAACTAACTCTAATGCGTATACATCGTCGCATCATCCATCGATATCGCCTCATGCAACGCCACGTTCAGTCCGTTCGCGATCACGTTGGCCACGTCTTCGATAAACGTGTCCACTTCCTTCGGCGTGACCATCAAGTTGTTCCCGAGCGGTTGGAGCAGTTCGAAGATCAGCTGCTTCTTCTCCTGCTCATTAAAATTCGCCATCAGTTTCGTCATCCCGTTGTTCGGCACATCCTGCTCCAGACGGTTGACGATCAGATCCATCGCGTCGCTTGTGATCGTCACCGCATCGACCACCGTCGGCACCCCGACAGCAATCACCGGGACACCGAGCGACTTCTTATTCAATCCCTTGCGCTTGTTCCCGACCCCCGCCCCTGGCGAGATGCCGACATCGGCGATCTGAATCGTCGTATTCACCCGCTCCAGCGATCTGGCCGCCAGCGCGTCCACGCAGATCACCAGATCCGGCTTGACCTTTTTCACAATCCCGTGCACGATCTCGCTGGTCTCGATCCCGGTGATGCCCATCACGCCCGGTGCGACCGCCGCTACGGGCCGGTAGCCGCCTTGATTGACGACTTCCGGCATGTGTTCATACAGGTGCCGCGTCACGAACAGATTGTCGCACACGAGCGGCCCGAGGGCGTCTGGCGTGACCTTGCGATTGCCAAGGCCGATCACCAGCACCGTCGACTCCGGGGTGAGCCCGGCAAATTGGCGAAACTCGGCGGCCAACGTCTGTGCCACACGCTTTTGCAAGTCTGTATCCTTGTAGCGCAGTCCGGGAACTTCCAGCGTCAAATAGTTCCCGACCATCTTGCCCATGATCTTCGAGCCCATCTCATTTTCAATTGACAGCCGGGTGATCGTGATCCCGTCCAGCTCCTCGGTCGAACTCTGCACGCCGGGGATCGAGCCGCCATGCTCCGGCGAAAAGATCTGATGTGCCTCCAGCGCCAGATCGGTATTGACGCTGTACGAATTCCAGTCGATCTCCACCGGCTGTTGCTCCTGTCGCTTGTACCGCATTTCCCTTGCCACGGCTACCACCTCTTCTTCTCGATCTAGACTGTTCCTAGGTTGCGAACCGCCATGTCA
This sequence comes from Tumebacillus lacus, assembly GCF_026410385.1. GTDB lineage: Bacteria > Bacillota > Bacilli > Tumebacillales > Tumebacillaceae > Tumebacillus > Tumebacillus lacus. The sequence goes on along the minus strand of NZ_JAPMLT010000007.1, from coordinate 35,929 downwards.
AAATATGCAATTCGCCCGAAGCCTTGCAATCTACGTATGGGCATGCTAAAATATCCATTGTCCTTTTAGAGGGATATGTAGCATGAAGATGGAGGTGAATCATAGATGCCGAACATTAAATCCGCCGTGAAACGCGTGAAGACCATCAGCACCCGCACCCTGCGCAACGCTGCTGCGAAATCCGCTCTCCGCACTTCGATCAAGAAGTACGAGCTGGCTCTCGCGTCCAACGATGCAAACGCTCCGGCGCTGCTCAAAGCAGCTTGCCGTTCTCTGGATAAGGCTGTTACCAAAGGCCTGCTGCACAAGAACACCGCAGCTCGCAAGAAATCCCGCCTGACCAAGAAGCTGAACAAAACCGCTTAATTTTTCAAGTCTTTGGCGCCAAAGACCTGAATCAGCGGCCGACAAAAACGACCCTGCGATCTCGCGAGGGTCGTTTTTTTATAGATGCGGCCGGTTGCCGTCCTGTTGCTGTTGTTCGTTCATCATCTGCATCTGGGCGAGCGCGATCAATTTGCGCACCATCTGCCCGCCTATCGGACCGCCGACCTTGCCCGCTTGCTCGGCGGTGAGTTGGGAATTGTCCCCTTGCACCAGCGGCACGTTCTGCCGTCTGGCCGATTCAAAGACGGCTTGTTCCGCAGTGGCTGTGTTCATCACTTCGCTCTTGAGCCGGTCGAGTGCCTCCCGCGCCTCGGGCACGAGCACTTTTCTGCGTCTGTTGCGAGCCATAGCCCGTCACCTCCACGCTTATCGTGCCCCCGCCGACGCTCCTCTACCCGCCTTTTGCGGCAGGGTCAGCAAAAACATCTCCAGTGCCGCCCGGTCGCCGATCTGCCCGGTCTTGATCTTGTAGTCGAGGTCGGCCAGTTCAAACAGCAGCCGCTCCAGTTGCTTCGGCGTGTAGGAATGCCCTTGCTCGCCTGCGATCTTTGCCGCGTACGGATGCACGCCGATCTGCTGCGCCACCTGCTGCATCGTGTAGCCGCGCCCGGTCTGCACCTTGATCTGGAACATGATCCGGATCTGGCGGGTGATCAGAAACAGCAGCTTGATCGGCTCCTCGCGATTTTTCAGCAGATCGTACATCATCCGCATCGCCCGGTCGACGCGCAGCCGCACCACTTCATCGATAAAGACAAACACGTTCTGCTCCATCGTCCGCGTCGCCAGATCGTCGACCACTTCCTCCGTGATCGTGCCGCCTTCGCCCGCGTACAGGGCCAGTTTCTCGATCTCGCTGCGCAGCAGACGCAGATTGGTCCCCACCGACAAGATCAGACGGTTGACCCCGTCGCCGGTGATCGCCGCCTTTTGCCGCTTCACCTCGCCGATCACCCAGTCCCGGCACTCGTTTTCCTTCAACGCTTGAAACGGCACCACAACGGCCGTTTTCTGCGCCGTCTTGGTCAGCTTTTTGCGCTCGTCCAATTTTTCCGCGCCCACGGTGATCACCACCGTCGAGTACGGAGCCGGATTTTCCAGATACGCTTGCAACGCGTCCGTATTGTGATCAACACGCGGCGACTTGGCGGTCGTAAACGCGCCGCAGTTGTGGATCAGTACAAATTTGCGCTCCGACATAAACGGCAGCGTCTCGGCCTCCTGCACCGCCAGTTGCACCGGCTGTTCATCGTAGTGGAACTTCATGCTGTTAAAATCGTCGATCCCCCCCGGCAGAGCCCGCTGCTGGATTGAGGTCACCATCTCGTCGATCAAGAGCGCCTCCATGCCGTAGAGCAGATACACCGGCTGCACGATCCCCTTTTTCAATTCCTGCATCACGTCGCGGATACTGCGAACCATAGGAAAAAGGCACTCCTCTCCATGCTTCCATTCTGAAAGCATTGTAAGAGAAGTGCCCCGTTCCGTCAAATCGCGGACAGCCCCAGCACCGCGAACAAGGCGGTCTTCAGCCCGTTCAGCTCCTCCCTGTCCCCCGCTTCCAAATAGATCCGCACCAGCGGCTCTGTGCCCGACGGGCGCACCAGCGTCCACGCTCCGGTGTCAAACACGAGTTTCACCCCGTCGACCGCCGTCTTTTTCGTCACGAGCCACCGATCCAGCCGCTCGGCCGTCCAGTCACGCATCACCGCCAGCACCTGATCCTTCTGCTCAGGCGAGATGCGGGCATCGACGCGCTCGCTGACCGCCGTGCCGTACGTCTGCTCCAACTCGGCGAGCAGTTGTTTCGGCGTGCGGCCGGTTCTTGCTGTCAGCTCCAGCATCAGCAGCCCGACCAGCAGGCCGTCTTTCTCCGGGATGTGCGACGAGATCGACAGGCCGCCGCTCTCCTCGCCGCCGATCCCCGCGCCTTTGAGGATCTCCTGTCCGATATATTTAAATCCGACCGGCGTCTCCACCACCTCAACCCCGTACGCGGCCGCCATCCGGTCGATCCGGTGCGTCGTCGCCACGGTGCGGGCGATCTTTTGCAGGCCGCCTTTGTAGCGCAATTGATCATGGGCGAGCAGGATAAACACCTCGTTTGGCGTCACATACGCCCCGCTCGGATCGATGATCCCAAATCGGTCCGCATCGCCGTCCAGCGCGAGTCCAAGGCTCGCCCCGTGCTCCTGCGTCAGGCGGGCCAGTTCCTCCAGCTCTTCCTCGCACGGCTCCGGCAGCCGACCGCCAAACATCGGGTCCTTGTGATGGCGCAGGCACGCCACCACCTCGACGCCGAGTTCTGCGGCGATCTCCTCCAGATACCCGATCCCCGACCCGTGCATCGGATCGACCACTACCCGCAGTCCCGCCTGCCGGATCACCGCTCCGTCCACCACTTGCTTCAGACGCTCTCCGTAAGGTTGCCTGGGACATTCATAGGCAATGAGCCCTTCCTTCGTCGCTTGAGCCAGCGGCACGACCTGCACCTCGACCTGCCCCGCTTCCACCTCGCGCACATAGCGGGTGATCGCATCTGTGATCTCCGGCGTCGCCGGTCCCGCATAGTCCGGGATAAATTTGATGCCGTTATACTCCGGCGGGTTGTGGCTCGCCGTCACCATCATCGCCCCGGCGAGGCTTCGCTCGGCGATCATCGACGCCACCGCCGGCGTCGGAGCCGGCGCATCGCACAGCCACACGGGAATGCCGTTCGCCGCCAGCACTTCGGCCACCCGCTCGGCAAACAGGCTGCCGAGAAAGCGGTTGTCATAGCCGACGATGATCCCTTTCCCGGTCTGCCCTTCCGCCTTCACGTACATCGCGACCGCCTGCGCGACAATCGCCACATTTGCAAACGTGAACTCTCTTGCGATCACGCCGCGCCAACCGTCTGTTCCAAATTTGATCACGGACATGCAGTGGTCTCTCCCCTTTTCCTCTCAATCACTCCCTCTCCATGTATAGTGGACACCAAAAACCATCATGACTGTTTTTCTTAGTCATTCCGCATGATTCGACGTTTTCTTTGCATCGGACCGTCGTGCGTCACAAACGTGCTCTCGTCATGCGCCCATCCCGACTGTTTGCCGCCTGCTTGGATCGACATCGTATAGGCTCTCACACTGAAATACTCCCACATCGCCGCCAACTTGATATCGAGGTAAAAAAACAAAATCAGCCCACCGACCAGCGTCACATACACCGCCCACATCGAATGATTCACCCCCTTTGCACACAACGTATTGGCCCTGCACATACATTGATACAAAATACGACATTGAGGCACACTACTTTCCAGAGACATCCAACCCAAACCCGTTTCGTCTATAATAAAAAAGACTCCCCTCTCCGCGATTGGTTACGGAGAGGAGAGCCCCATTTTTCAGCTTAGCGGCGCGAGGAGAGCTGGCCGCGCTTTTTGTTGACGAGGCGCAGGCCGCCGAGTTGCCAGAGGTATTTCAGTTTGCTGCCTTCCTTCATCAGAGCGGCCGACACGCCTTTGGTCTTCATGCCCTTGACATTGCCGACACCGACCTCCGCACCGAGCGAGGCCAGAGTGCCCATGTAGTTCAGCGTAAACGTCTCCAGCGGTTCGCGCTTCATGATGCGCAGGACGTTGTGTGCGGCCACCGCGCCCATCTGCGTCGCCGCTTGCCCGGTCGGCGGCAGCGGTTTGCCGTCCGGGCCGGTGAACCACGCCGAGTCGCCGATCACAAACACGTTGGAGAAATCGACCGACTGCAGGTGCTCGTTCACTTTTGCCCGCCCGCGCGGGTCGACTTCAAATCCGGCGGCGGCGATCAGCGGATTGGCCCGCACACCGCCTGTCCAGATGATCGTGCGCGCGTCGATCACCTCGCCTGTCTTCAACTCGACCTGATTTTCGTTCACTTTGACGATCGCCGTGCCGGTGCGCAGTTGCACGCCTTTTTTGGTCAGCACCTCTTCTGCCGCCTTGCGCAGCCCTTCGTCGAGCATCGGCAAGATCGTCGGAGCCGCCTCCAAGTTGATCAGTTGCACCTTCTCCGCCGGCACGTGGTACGTCGCCATCAACTCCGGCATCCACTCGGCCAACTCGCCGCACAGCTCGATCCCGGTCAGACCGGCGCCGCCGACGATGATGCGCAGCCGCGTCTCGTCGCGGTCATCGCGGTACATGCGGAACATGTGCTCGATGTGTTCGTGGATCTTGCGCGCCGTGTCCCAAGAGCGCAGCAACATCGCGTGCTCCGCCATGCCTGGGATGCCAAAGTACTCCGGCGCGTTGCCGAGCGCGAGGATCAGGTAGTCGTAGGACAGTTCGCCTTTGTCGGTGAGCACCTTGTTTTCCTGCGGCGACAGACCGGTCACCACCCCTTTGACGAGTTTCGACGATTCTTTGCGCAGCACGTCATGGAGATTGACCTTGTACTCTTCAAACTTGTTGCGGCCTCCGGCCGGCTCGTGCAGCAGCGTCGTGAAGTAGTGATAGTCGTGCTTATTGATCAAAGTGAAAGGTTGACCCGCTTTCTCCAGCTCGACGGCGCATGTCAGGCCGCCGTAACCGGCACCCGCGATCAAAATCTTAGCCATCGGAATCAACTCCCTTGAGTATTTCGGTGGGTCGTTCAGCGTACGGTGTGGAGCAGACACGTTGGTGTGAAACTAGTCTTTACGAGAGCGCGAGATTGTACTACTCGCTTCGCCATCTGCTTGTCACCAAGTATGTGAAAGATTGCACCTACAAACATTATACTCAAATCGTCACAGAAAGTTCCTTTTTTCACAACGTCTGGTGAAGGAGTTTTTGCTATGAAGATTCGACTTGGATTTGTCGCGATGTCGATTCACTTGAAAAACGCGTCGCCCTCGCAGACGATGACCGTCACAAACTTTGAAAAGATCATCGACCGGGAAGCCGCCCTGCGCAAACTGACCAACACGGCCGCCAAAAATTTGCAGAACTCCTTGCGGGTGATGCGGCATGCTCACGCGCACGGCCTGCACCTCTACCGCTTCACCTCCAAGCTCGTTCCGCTGCTCGGACACGCCCACACCGCCGAATGGGATTTTTGGACCAAACTGAAACCGGAGTTTGAAGAAGTCGGTGATTTTATCAAAAAAGCACAGATGCGCGTCTCGTTCCACCCGGACCATTTCACCTTGCTCAACAGTGCGAAAAAAGAAGTGCTCGACAATTCCATCGCCGACCTCGACCGCCACACCACCATGTTTGAGCTGATGGGGCTCGACGAGACGGCCAAACTGAACATCCACGTCGGCGGATCCTACAAAGACAAAGCAGAGTCCCTGAACCGCTTCCGGGATCACTGGCAGCTCGTGCCGGAACGCATCCGGCGACGCATCACCTTGGAAAATGACGACAAGACCTACACGGCACTGGAGACGCTCACCCTCTGTGAAGAGCTCGGCATCCCGATGGTGCTCGATATCCACCACCACCGCTGCAATCCGGGCGAGGAAGACCTGCGCGACCTCACCTCGCGCATCTTCAAAACGTGGGACGGCACCGGCCTCGTGCCAAAGATCCACATCTCCTCGCCGAAGAGCCCGGAGGCGATGCTCCACCACGCCGACTACATCGAACCGGGCGACCTCCTCCCCTTCCTCGACCTCGTCCGCGAGACGACCAATACCGATCTCGACATCATGGTCGAAGCCAAACAAAAAGACGACGCCGCCATGCGCCTCGCGAAAGACCTCGCGGCGCTGGACGATGTCACCTCCATCGACGAAGGCAGCTTTACATACAAAGACTGACTACAAAGAAAGCAACACAAAGGCGAACATGACAAAACAGGCTACCGGGCGAACACCCCGATAGCCTTTCTTGCATTTACACAAGATCCTAGACCCCGCCCAATGCCTTGCATCTGATCTGCCCTTTGCACTAATCTGCTCTTTGTTGCATCTGCTCTTGGCTTTGTCTTTGCTTGATCTTGTTTCTAATTTTTGTTTTTTTATCTTTTTATTACGACCCCATCACTTTGTTCGCCCGCATCCCGTCCAGGGAGATCAAGCACGCATTCGTCAGCGACGGGCACTCCTTGCAATGGCTCTCCATGTCCACCGCCGTGTGGAAGCACGTCGAGCACGACGACGTCTCCAGTTGCACCGTCACATGGTGGATGCCGTATTGCTCATACATCTTCTGCTGCACCAGCCGGATGATCCGCTCTCCTTCGCCGATCGTCGTCACCGTGACCGCCAGATGGACGCTCATGTAGTGCTGCGTCGGCGTCATGCTCCACAGATGCAGGTCGGTCACCGACTCCACCTCATCCAGCGCGATCAACGACCGCTCCACCTCTTCCGGATGGATATGCTCCGGGGCAAACTGGAGCAGGATGCGCGCCGCTTCCCACGCCATCTTCGCCGCTCCGATCACGATCACCACGCCGACCAGTCCGCCGAGGATCGCATCGACCGCGTACCACCCGGTCAGCCAGATTACCACCGCCCCGATCAAGATCGCCACCGAAGACAGCGCATCGCCGAGGAAGTGCAGCCACGCCGATTTGGCGTTTAGATTGTCCTTTTCCTTGCTCAGCATATACGTCAGGATCGTATACACCACCAGCCCCGCCGCCGTCAGCCAGAAGATCCAGCCCGACGACACCGCGACCGGGTGCAGATACGCCTCCACCGCTTCCACCAAGATATAGCCGCCCACACCGACGAGAATCAAATTGGCCATGAACGCCGTCACGATCTCCGCCCGGTACATCCCGAACGACTGCCGTTTCGTCGCCGGTTTGACCGCCTGCCTCACACCCCACCACGAGAGCAACAGCGTGACCAGATCGCCGCCCAGGTGCCAACCGTCGGAGAGCAGAGCCAGCGAACCGGTCAGATACCCGCCGATGATCTTGACGAGAAAGATCACAAAGGTCAGGATCATGCCGATCCGGATTACCCGTTCCGATTTTCCCGACAATTCATGATGTGAAGAATGATGATGTTCATGATGATGTTCATGCATCGCGTTCGCCTCCTCTCGGTGACTGTACCGTTTTGTTGGTATTATCATATCACAAGAAACAGAGGAAAAACACAAAAACAAGAGAAAATCCGCGATTTTTAATTGAGAACGAGTTTCATGACCAAATATGGCACTTGATTGATTTTGAGAATCTTTTTCAACAGCAAAAAATACGGAGCCCGTCACCGGGCTCCGTATTTGGCGAGGGATACGCTCCCTCCGTCTGCGATTAGTGGCACTTGATCGTGGTCGTTTGCACCGGGTAGCACTGCGGGACCAGCAGGATGAACAGGACGAAGATGATCAGGAAGACCACCGCCCATTGGGTGTAAGCACCGAAAACACCGTACATGGAACAACACTCCTTTCGCGGCTCGTTTTGTGTTGTTGACACAGTACATGTAATGCAACTCCCCCCAGAATGGGAAAGGCTCCTGCCCGCCTGACTTGGAAAATAGGCAGCAAAAAACCCGGACTGATCCCTGCATTCAGTCCGGGTCGATGCAAAGCCCCATCAGGAGCGTGTCGACGAATTGTCCATCGAGGAACGTTTCGCGCCTGATCCGCCCCTCTTCCTCAAATCCCAACTTGCGGTACAACGCGATTCCCGCCGCATTGGTCACCAGCACGCGCAGGTTGATTTTGCGCGTCACGCCGTTCTGCCGGGACCAGTCGATCAGATAGCGCAACATGAACTCACCGATCCCCTGCCCCCAATGCGACTGCACCACCGTCAGGCCAAACTCGCCCTGATGCGCCTTCCGCGCCCGCACGCCTGACGTGAACGTCAGCATCGAGACCATCTCCCCGTCCGCCTCCCCGACGAGGAACAGACAATTCGGTTTGATCGCCATCTCCGAGATCATCATCTGCTGATGCTCCAGCGGCGTGGAATATTCGCCAGGGCCAAACGACAGATGGTTCGTCTCCCCTGCTGCCTGCCGCAGATGAGCGATCGTCTGCGCAGCATCGGCCGGGACCGCCTCCCGTACCGTCAACCTCTGTCCGTTACGCAACACATGCTCTCGTTGTGTGATCCGTTCCGCCACTCATTCCGCCTCCTGCTGTCCCTTTTCCAGAGATTATACAGAAGATTCTCCCTTTTGCCTACTCACCTCGTTTCCTGCTTTCCCCTGTCACTGTTTTTTCATGAATTGTCCATTGCCCCACCTTTTGATACACGGTACACTTATCGTTGACAAAGGAGTGAATTCACAGTGAAACACCCACTTTTCCGATATACAGCAGGTATTTTGGGCGCATTGACGCTCGCCGCTGCGCTGGCCGCCTGCTCCCCGCAGCAGCAGAACGCGCACGGCAGCCATGAGCACGCGTCATCCGGTGACCAGCAGTCGGGCGCGTCTGACGATCTGTCGGTGATCGCACAGATTGAACCGTTCACCTTGGAAAACATAAACAGCCAGCAGGTCTCCCTCGACGACGAGCTCAAAGGCAAAGCGCGCCTCGTCTACTTCATGTACACCAACTGCCCGGACGCTTGCCCGATTACCACCGGACGCATGGCGTCGATGATGCAACAGCTGAAAAACAAAGGCGTCAACATGGACGATGTCAAATTTCTCTCGATCACCGTCGATCCCGAGCGCGACACGGCAGACGTCATGAAAAAATTTGCCGAGTCCTACAGCGCGGACACCAAGCACTGGGAATTCCTGCGCGGCAACGCCGAACAAACGCAAAAAGTCATGGACCAATTCGGCGTCTCGGCTGACGAGATCATGCTGGAGCACTCCACCCACGGCGGCAAAGACTTTGCCCACAACGACCGCCTCTTCCTGCTCGACGCAAACAACAACCTGCGCCAGTCCTACCTGATGGGCCCGGACATGGAAGACGCCACGATCCTCAAAGGCATCGAAACCCTGCTTGCCGAGAAGAAATAACCTACGCCCGAAGAACAAAACAGCGGTTCATCTCCTTCAGCAGGAGACGAACCGCTTTTCCTATGAAATACACCGCGCGGACACGCATGAGTCTCAAAGCCCGTGCTTCATGCCCGTGCTCATGCTCGTGCTCATGCTCGTGCTCATGCCCGTGCTCATGCCCGTACTCATGCCCGTACTCAAGCTCATGCTATGCTCACGTTTCTTCTGGACTTTCCCTAATGCGTATCCCGCTTGGATTTTTCAGCTTCGATCTGGTTGAGCAGTTTCTCCCGCTCCTCTTCGGTGACTTGCTCCGAGATCACATGGCGGCGGTGCAGTTCCTCCACCGCTTCGTACTCCATATAGAGCGCCTGCTCCCGCGCCATGTCGATCTGCTCTTCCTGCAGATGCGGATGTTCCTGATACAGCGATTCCAATCGCTGATACCCGCTCTCCAACTGCCCCTTGTACTCATCGTGCAACTGCCGGTACACCACATCGGAAATCAGCGCATCCTCCCGCAACTGTCCGAGGCGATGGATCGCCATCTTGCGGCGGTGGATCGAGGTGATGACCTCTTCATAGACAGCCAGACCCGCACTCTCCGCCCGTACGCCGAGCATCGAGATCAACGGCTTCACCGTCAGTCCCTGGAACACCAACGAGAACAACACCACCGAGAACGCCAGCAACAGCAGATCCTCACGCCCCTCAAAATTCAGCGGCAGAGACAGTGCCAACGCAATCGACAGCGAACCTTTCAATCCGCCCCAGTTCAACACATGCTTCCACTTTCCCGGGAAATGTCGAACAAACACCAACGCCCCGTACACCCCGATGCTCCGGGCCACGAGCACGATCAACACCGCGCCTGCGATCAGCCCCCATTTATCCAACACATCGATCCGCGTGATCTCAAGGCCGACCATCAAAAAGACCAGCGAGTTGGCCAGCAGCGCCGTCACATCCCAGAACGATGAAATGTTCAGCTTGGTCGTCGGCGACATCCCGATCTTCGCCCCGTAGTTGCCAAAGATCAACGCCGCCGTCACCACCGCGATCACCCCGGACACATGGAAGTGCTCCGCGATAAAGAACGACCCGTAAAACAGGATCATCGAGAAAATAATCTCGAGCGGATAGTCATCGAACAGCCGCGTGACTTGCGAAAACGCATAGCCGAGCGCACCGCCGATAATCAACCCGCCGGCCGCCACCTTCGCAAACTCCACCAGCGCGTAGCCAAACCCCATCGCGCCTGCATCTATGTATTGCAACAGATGATACGCCGAGATATTAAACAACACCACGGCGATCCCGTCATTGATCAAACTTTCGCCTTCGATGACCGTTGCCAGCCGATGATCGACGCGCATGCTCTTAAAGATCGAGATCACACTGACCGGGTCGGTCGCCGACATCAACGCCGCAAACACAAACGCCACCTGCAGCGACAGCCCGAGCCACAGATGCCCGCCCATCCCGATCACAAGAAACGAGATCAACGTCGTCCCGACCGCCAGCGTCAGGATCGGACGACGATTGTCCAGCAGGTGGGAAAACGGCAATTTCAACGCCGCCTCACCCAGCAAGGCCGGCAAGAAGATCGAAATGATCGCAAACCGGAACACCTCATCCTCTGCCACAAACTCCTTCAACGACTCCAAACCGCTGATCGGAACCAACCCGATCACAGCCCCCACGATCACCAACGCGATCGGATACGGATGATTCCTTTTTTTCGCCACCGCCGTTACCAATGTGGCGATCGCCAATAACAAGAGGATCGTTTCAAAATTACTGTGCATCCTCACACCCCTTTCCATCAAGAAAAGGTTCTTTTTACCAAGTCTAAAATCCTGCTTAAAATCAGATCGTTTTGTGATGCGTGCTGTACACATCGATCAATTTATCCAGATGATCCATCTGCAGTGCCAGATCGCTGAGCACCGCCACCACAGGCAGCACGTGCACCCACAGCGTCTGTTCCGTCCGAGGATCGTACAGCTCGATCAAATCTCGCAGGAGCCGCTCATGTCCCTCAAACACCTTGGCCGATTTTTCATGCGGATACTGCGTCTTGATCGTGCCCTCGTATTTGCCGAGGATCTTTTGATGATACGCGGTCAGGGTCGAGATATGCACCTGCAGCCGATCCCGCATCTCTTGTCCGCAAGCCACGTTCAGAAACGGCAGATGCCGGTCCAGCGTGCGGATCGTCTCCATCTCCTTATAGAGCAGATGGATCATCCGCTTAAACAGCACCAGCCGCCTTGCCGCCTGATGCTTGTCCCGGCGCATATAAGTCTGCTCCTCGCGATACCGCTCAAAATACTCCTCCGTCGACTTCAGCCGCTCCAGCACCTTCTCTTTCTCTTCCGGGAACGCGCGGATCTCCTGTGTGATCATATTGCGCATGAGCAGGGACATCTGATCCCGCGTCTCCTTGATCTCATGAAGGAGTTGGCCTTCGTACTTCGGCGGGATAAAGAGCACGTTGAGCAGCGTCGCCGAGAAGATGCCGATCAGGATCAACTCAAACCGATGCAGCGCAAACGGCAGATACGCCCCGGTGCCCGCCGCACCCTCCGTCACCGCGATGGCCGCAAACACCGAAAGGCCGATGCTCCGGTCATATTTCAACCGCAGATTGATCGTGATCACGGTGATGACCAGCAGCCCGACCACCAGCGGATGATGCCCGAGCAACAGCACCCCGCCGACCGCAATCGTCACCCCGATCAGATTGGCCTGCAACTGTTCCAGAAAATGTTTCCACGACCGATAGAGCGAAGGCTGAATCATCAACGTCGCCGCAATCGCCGCAAACGCAGCATCCTCAAACCCGAGCCACTCGCACACCCCAAGCGCCAACGCCACCGCCGCACCCGTCTTGACAATCCGAGCACCCAGTTTCAACGAGGTCCCCCCTCTCTCGATTATCTTCCCATTGTACAAAAACGGTACTCAAATGTGTCATGAAAACCTATAATTAATTTGAACAGTACTTTAGGAGGGTGTCGTATTGGAAGATGCAAAAGCACGTGAGTTGCTCACACTGTATCGTGATCGACTAACAGATCTGACAGGACGGAACAAAAGTCTCAAACTAATGAAGCTCTACAATAAAAATCATTTCGATTTATTTACGTTAAACCATTGGCAAACTGGACAAGCTGCTTCTGTTTTAGAAGAGGTCACATCCCGAAAAGAGCTAGTGCCTTTTCTACCAACGGGGGATTTGTCCGAAAATGGAATGTCCCTTGCCCACCGCCTCACCCAGTTAAAGCGAGAGATCGACCTGATCGAACAAGAAACCGGGATGAACACGTTCTACGTAGCCTATGGATTCCTTGAAGGATACTTTCACGAGGATCTTTTCATACGCAGTCCGCTTCTGTTTTATCCGGCCAAGTTAAAACGAGTCAAGATTCGAGGTGTTCTTCAATGGGTGATTGAAAGCGACTTGGAGAACGACCCCTTCCTCAATCGTACCTTCTTGTTGGCCGCGCAAAAATTTGCCAATATACAAATCGGGGATGAACTTGAGCGCCAAATGGAGAATTTGCCGAAAGATTTATCGCAAGTCTTGCCTTTTGTAACAGATCTTCTCGCTGGTTACAACATCCCTGTCTCTCTCGATCTTCACCCGCAAACACCGGCAACGGAACAGATGGATCTCTTTGCAATTCCGCCCGCCCTCTCAGAAAACGGGTCTTCGTACGCAAATTTAATACCTTTCAAGAACATGACAACCAAAGATGCGCCAAATTACAAAAAAGGTTTTACGATTCGCCCCTGTGCTGTTATCGGTAAGTATCAACAATCCACCAGTACGTTGCTCCATGACTACCAATACTTGCTGCAACACTTTCCGACTGAAGGCCTTTTGCACGATCTGTTCCGTTCATCTGATGACCATGTCGAAAGCAATGACCATGACAAAATCGACAATGAAATCCTAAATCACGTCCATGAGACAGAGAACTATTTTGTTACAGAAACGGATGCCAGTCAGGAAGCTGTCGTCGCTGCATCACGAGACTCAAGGGGATTGATCGTTCACGGTCCTCCTGGAACAGGCAAGTCACAGGTCATTGTAAACCTCGTAGCCGACAGGATGGCACGGGGTGAACGAGTACTTGTCGTCTGCCAAAAACCGACTGCGCTCAATGTCGTATACAATCGGCTCGGTTCCATTCACTTGCAAAAACACGTGGCCCAAGTTCACGACTATGCCAAAAGCAAAGGGTACGTGTACTCGAAATTAGCAAACGTTTTGGAGCGAACCGCTCAGCACCAAGATAACCAACTCGACCATCTTTCAGAAGAAATGCAGACTCTTTCCGAACGCCTCAATCGCATCGCCCGATCCCTGCACATCAAACGTCCATTTGGAAAAACATTGTACTGGCTGTACAATCATGCGAGATGGGACAGCTCATTACGGATCGATGTTTCCAAACTGATGGAGAACATGACATACGAGGAATTGAGGAAACAATCTCAAACTCTTCGTGAAATCGTCCTCTTGATGTCCAAATATGACCAACCGAATCATCCTTGGTCGAACCGTAAAAACTTTGCTTCCTATACGATTGAAGATCATCGCGAACTGGAAGAAATGCTCACTGACATCATGAATCTCATGAAACAGGGCGTCGCATGCAAAACAAAAACTGAGTTTGCGTATCCACCGTCTTATTTCTTGACTCATCGAGAAACATTGGACGGTTTGGAGATGTCGATCAGAATTTTGCAGAACGCAAACATGAATCGGCACATCCTGCTGTACTACCAGAATGAAAGCCGCGAATTTGAACATGAAGATGAACTCCAAAAGGTCAAACACCTATTGAGCGCACTCCAACGTCAAGTTCAATTGCTTGAAAACCGCCCTGACCCCGTCACCCATCTCGCATCAGGCGAAGCACAGGACTGGGTGCGGAAAATAAATGAGTTCCTTGAACTGAACCAAAAGTCATTCACCCGATGGTTCTCTTCCAGTTGGCGTTCCCTACGTAAGGAATTAGAAGCCTACTGTAAAAAACAAGGTATTTTGTTCGACGGAGTAAGCGTGCGTCAACATCTCGAACAAATTGAGACATTCCTGAAGTACGAATCAATGCGTGCCGAGGCCAAGTCTCATCATCTTTTTTCCGATGCCCCTCTATTGAACGAACATCAAGAGTGGGAGAAATGGATCGGTCTGAAAAAACGAGCGATTGAATTTTTGTCCCTTTATGTGCAAGCTCAGGTCATCTATCCGAAATGGCTGCCAAACCTGAATTCACCGAAAGACTTGGAACAACTGGCTGCCACGAGTTTTAGCGACTCCGTTTTACGTACCATCGAGCTCACCGAGATCACCAAACAGCTTCGATCCATCGTGGACCGACTCCACCCTTACTTTGAACAAGACCAACTAGTCGAACTGAGAAAAGACGTTGATAACGGAATTTATGACCACGATACCTATCTGCGTTTGCTTCGTTCCCTCGATGATTTTGAAAGCATCGTGCAACTCGATCAACGGAAAACAGCACTCAACCAGTTACAAACTCGTCTGATTGAGCTCTGCTTGGAAAAGGCTCCTCTCGATTCTCGCTCTGACATTGTGGAGCACTGGCAGCGCCTGATCGAAAATAATTACTACAACCAGTGGATCTTACAAATCGAGTCCGAAGAGCCGCATGTCAAGGAAGTATCCACCGAGTTGTATATCAGTCATGTCGCCCGATATCGCGACCTGCTGAAAGAAAAACGGATCAAACTGCCGAGACTGATCGATCATCGGCTTTTCCAACGGTCATTGGATGTCACGAACCCAAACCGAAGAACCTTGCAACATGAAGCAAAGAAAAAACGCTCACAACCTGCGCTTCGTAAAATGATGAGCTCATTTGCGGAAGATCTGTTGCGACTGGTTCCTTGCTGGCTTTGTACACCGGAAGCTGTCAGTGCGATTTTCCCGCATCAACAGGGCCTGTTTGACCTCGTGATTTTTGACGAGGCTTCGCAGCTTCCTGTGGAAAATGCAGTCCCCTCCATTCTGCGAGCCCAAAAGATTGTGGTTGCCGGTGATGAAAAACAGCTTCCTCCGAGCAACTTTTTCCAGCGCACCGCTGACGAAGAAGAACTTGAGGACGAGGAAAAATCCGCAGAATACAAAAATGCCAGCGACAAGACAGCTCAAAGTCTTTTAGAGTGGGGCAAGTCAAGATTTACAGATCAATGGTTAGCTTGGCATTATCGCTCGAAGCACCAAGCATTGATCAACTTCTCCAACTATGCGTTTTACGGTCGTCGCATGCAAATCGCTCCGAACGCCACTTTTGGAACTGAGAAGCCTCTGGAATTTATCCAAGTGAATGGGACTTGGATCGGGCAACAGAACCTGGTCGAGGCAGAGCGTACCGTGGATATTGTTATCTACCTTTTGCGCAACCGTCCTGAAAAAACGCTCGGGATCATCACGTTTAATGCGAAACAAACGGAGTTGATCAATGACATTTTTGATCGCCGCTCCGCCGAAAGCCCTGAGGTCCAACTGCTCCTTGAAGAAGCAAAGCAGCGGAAAAATGGCGAAGAAGACGTAGGTCTGTTTGTAAAAAACATCGAAAACGTGCAGGGGGATGAGCGCGATATTATCGTATTCTCTGTCGCCTATGCAAAAAACGAAGAAGGCAAAATGCCTAGCAGTTTTGGCCCCTTGCAACGCGAGGCCGGCCCCAATCGTCTAAATGTGGCGATCACTCGTGCCAAGGAAAAAGCCTACTTGGTATGCAGTTTTGACCCTGCAGAATGGCACCGAGCAGAAACGTACAAATCCGGTGTGCGTCTGTTGAAACGATACTTAGAGTATGGTAAAGCCATTTCCGAAGGGAACGACCAACTGGTCGAGACGATTCTAAAAGGCATCCTGGATACCCACACCGTCCAAGCAGAGGACGACCAAGGGGTCTATGAGAGCATTTTTGAGGAAGAGGTCGGGGAGGCACTGAAGCGACGAGGATATGAAATAAAAAAACAGGTCGGCTTCTCCGGCTATCGAATCGATCTTGCCGTCCTTCATCCTTCCAACCCTGATATTTACCTGCTCGGAATCGAGTGTGACGGTGCGACCTATCACTCATCGAAAGTCGCAAGAGAACGAGACCTGTACCGTCAACGCTTCCTTGAGAGCCAAGGTTGGACCATCCATCGGATTTGGAGCCGAAATTGGTGGGCATCTCCCGAAAAAGAACTGGATCGCTTAGTACAAAAGATCGAGCAGATGGTTGAAACCTCGCATCACCAACACGTCTAACAGCAGATCACCCTCCTCTAGGAAAGAACGCCTAGGGGAGGGTGATTTTTATTGATCTATTCCTCCCTTTTCCTTCTTCGAAACTTAGGCTCTGCAAAATAGATATCTAGTTGTGATCCCATCTTCAGAGGCAAGTCCCGCCCCCGCCGCAAACTGTTCACCAACCTCGCATCAACCGTCAGCAAAGCCATTTCCTGTTCTGCACTGAGCGACACAAACAGAGCATCGGTCTCCCCGATCTCATGCTTTTCCCACAGCGTCAGAGCCCGTTCTCGAACGGTGTGTGACTGCAGGGCTACCGTATGAAACAAGCCCGCCTGCTCATCCATCGTATCCCGCAACCAATTCGCGACTCGTGAACGAATCGCAAGCACCTCTTCATGCTGAGGTGTCCTGCGATTGCCGCATTCAAAATGGTTGCACAGAGCTTTCTCCATCACAACACAAAACTCGCCAAACGAACGATCCGTCACCCAAAAACTCGGTCCTTCGTCATCATCCAGTAAACAGCTTGTGAAAAACTGCTGAACCACCTCATGCCATGCATCTTCCGGGTCAGCCAACGCCACCAAGATACATGTATCTACGAAAATTTCCTTCTTCCGCAATCGCGACACATCAATTCCGACAAAACGAAACACCCGTATCAAGGACGGGTGTTGAAAGGGCAGTACTTTGCTGTTGTTCATGCTTACCGCGACCGAAGTTCTGCGAGGATCTTTTGCGCTGCACCATTGGTGGGTAGTGCCCCTGCCAACCGTTGCAACTTCAACAACTTCGGATTGACTTTGACTTCAGGCGTCGTGAGAGTGGTGTTCATGTTCCTTCGCTCCCTCGCAGTATGGATTTGAGTAACCTTATTATTACTCTCTCCCATTCACTTGTCCAGCCCCTTTTTATCTTATTATATGCACAAAATCAAAAGAAAAAGCCCCCGTCTATGCCTTTTTCGCATATCCGGGGGCTTTGCTTATCGATGGCTGTGGTACATCTTCTCACCGTTCGGCTGCAACTGCGCGATCCATTTTTCCCGCATCTCGTCGAGCAGTTGGGCGGCTTCCGGACCTGGCCAGAGCGCCGATTCCGGCTCTTTGATCTGCTCCAGCACCTCGTAGACAAACGCGTCCTCGCCGTGCTCATTCCAGTCTTGTTGCATCGACTTTGCCGGATGAACGCCCGTTCGCAACTGGAACAGATGCCGGTTGTACACCTTTTCCAACTCGGTCGTCGATCCGATCAGCCGCTTGCCGTTCACCGTGTTGCGAATCGCGAACACGCCCATCGGCCGCGGCGTCTCTTTGTATTCCCGTTTCAATTCTTCCCGTCGATTCATCTCGCTCACCTCTTCACCCAATATGCGCTTCCGTCCGCCTGCCGGTCGAGGAAGCCGTACTCAATCAGATACCGCCGCAACGTCACATAGTCATGAAAAGCTGCCTCCAGCACGGTGTTGACCTCTTTCTCCGAATACTTGCGTCCCGCCTCAAACCGCTGCATCAGATGACGCAAGATCGCGAGTTTGCGCTTTTCCTTTTTCGGGAACGAGCTGATCGGCCCCTCCGGTCCTTCCGGAAAATACGTTTTTAAAATCCCTTCATTCTCCGCCTCCGTGATCGCATAGCGAGCATCGACCATCGTCGCCGTCCGGTGAATCGGCACAAATCGCTCCTTCTTCCCCGCCTTGCTCCCGGCAAGCTCCAAGATCGCCAGCAACACCTTCGCCTGTTTTTCCTTCTCCCGCATCGTAAAGCGGTGATTGCGGATCGTCGACGTGCTGCCGCCGTCCATCTCTTTGACGATCTCCTGATCGCTGTACCCGTCGTGGAAATAGCCGAGCAACGTCTTTTGCAGATCGGTCAGCCCCGTCCATTTCTTCTCCAAGCCGAGCAGATACTCAAACATCGAGCGGTGCTCCGCCTCGATATGCACCTTCACATAGCGGGACGCCTCGTACAACACCTCGTCGGCCGGGTAGATCACCCCTTGCTCAAACACCTCGCCGCAGACGAGACACGTATAGGTCCCGGCTGCGCTGTCGTGCACATACCCGCTTTTGATCTCCTCGACCGAAGCGTTCCAAAACAACTCCGATACATCACTCATCCAAACAACACCTCGGTTCGTTTGTTTTATTTATAGACATATTATGATTTCGTCCACCAAACGTCAACCCCTCCGCATAAAAAAACCGCCTCTTCTTCGAGGCGGTCACCTGTTCTTCTTTACTTCATATCGCTCGTCGCATAGATCCACTCGACAGACCGTTCCTGCTCAAACTCCGACATCAACGACTCAATTTTCTCATATCCGTTGTGCGTCTTGTTGAACACGACCATGATCGGGCGCAGATCGTCGTGACGCGCGGCCAGTTCCTTCATTTTGGTCATGTCTTTGCGAATGCTCTCCAGATAACGCTTTTGCACGCCTTTGGAGCGGATGTATTTGATATCGACGATCACCGTCGGCCCTTCAAATTGGCACCCTTTATGCGGCAGCCGCAGCGTCCCGTTCTCCGTGATCGTCAGGCCTGCCGGATCGACGATGGTGAGGTCCGGCTTCATCCGCAGTTTGGCCTCGACATCGTACCAATTCAGCTCCGCATGCAACGGCATCAGATCGCCCATAAACTCGCTCAGTTCCATGTACAACATGCACTTCAGATCGCTCTCTGTCAACGCCAGCCCTTGCACGTCCTGAAATCTGGACTCGATCCGCGCCACCGCACTTCGAATAAACTCCACGATTTCCGGTTGTGTTTTCCCTGCAACGGTATCCATTGACTTGGGCTCACTCCTTTGGATGAGATCGTGCTATCAGTTTGTCCAAAGGAGAGAAGAAGATCGGGTGCATTACTTTCCAAACACCGCGTGCCGCAGACACAAAAAAAGGATGCCCTTGCGGACATCCTGCTTTCCCATTCAATTCGTACCGAGCGCCTGCAAGCAGGTCTCCCGTCGGGCTCGGATCTCCTCCGCCTCGTCACAGCCCAGTTCCAGAGCTTTCGAATAATCTGCGACCGCCTCTTGCCAGTGCCCCAGCGATTGCAACGCCCACGCGCGGTTAAAATACAGCACATTAGCTTCGGGATGTTGCTGCACCGCCCGATTCAGCGCGTCCACCGCTCCTTGTGCATCATCGCATTCGAACAGCAGAACAGACAGATTCACATGCGCTTCCAACAGTCCGGCGTCGATCTCAAGCGCCGCCGTCAGAGCGCGTTGCGCTGCGTCCAGCCGCCCCTCCGCCATCTCGATCAGCCCCAACGTGCAGAGCAACTGCGCATGTGTCGGGTCGAGAGCCAGCCCCTCCTCCGCATCCTGTCGTGCCAGAGCCGTTTCACCTGCTTCCAAGAACAGCGTCGCTCGGTTTAAACGCCCGTCGAGATGCGTCGGGTCGATGTCGAGCAAATAGTCGTAGTCGGCCAACGCCTTCTCCGCCATGCCGAGCCGACTGTATGCACCGGCCCTGTTGAAATACACCTCCGGGAAAGGAGGCGAGATCTCGATGGCGTGCGTGTAATTTTCGACCGCTTCCTCCAGTCGCCCCATTTTGTTGTAGAGATTTCCCCGGTCAAAATGATATTCCGGATAGTTCGGATCGATCTCGATCACCCGATTAAAATCAGCCAGTGCTTCTTCATACCGTTTCATCGAAGCGAGGATCAACGCTTTG
Organism: Tumebacillus lacus; assembly: GCF_026410385.1. GTDB lineage: Bacteria > Bacillota > Bacilli > Tumebacillales > Tumebacillaceae > Tumebacillus > Tumebacillus lacus. The sequence goes on along the minus strand of NZ_JAPMLT010000007.1, from coordinate 15,687 downwards.
TTGTGGATCAGCACCGAGCGGTGCAAGAGGTGCTCATCCGGCGCCAACACCCGGTTCAACAATTGTTGACCTTCAGTCACCAGCCGCAACGCTTCCTCGATCCTGTTCACATGCATTTCGATCAACGCGAGCCCGTTGTTGTAAAATACAGTCCGAAACGCCCGCATCTTTTCATCCTCTATCGTCTGCGCATAAGAGATCGCCTTTTCGATCCACTGGCGGGCCGTCTCATGATCGCGGTTCGCGTGATGTCGCGTGTACAGCATCGCCGTGGCATAGGCCACCTGCGTCTGCACGCGGACGCTGTCGGTGCTCGCAAGCGCGTCCATCGACATCGCCTCCGCCTCTTCCGTGCGGCCGAGAGCGGCCAACGCGTTTGTCGTCTTAAAGGTAAACGCCCACATATGCGCAAAATGTGCATCCGACCAATCTGCCCATTTCCTCCCGCGAAGACCGAAATCAACAGTCGCTTCGTACGCTCCGATATTGATACAGTACTCCAGCGCATGACGCAGAGCCTCCATCGCCATCAGGGCAGAACTCCCTCGCTCCCGGTGCCACGGGATCGCCCCGTACTGCCACGACGTATCGCCAAGCGCCGTCAACTCATCCGCGCGACGATCATGCAGAGCCTGCCGCTCACGTTCCGGCAGCGACTCGTACGCCGTGAGTTCCTCCGACCGGTCGGACGTCCCATCCGACTGCACGAAACGCTCCGCCAGCGTCAATATCTCTTCTCCTTGCCCGTTCACACACGTCTCCTTCGCCGCCAGAACCGGTGCCTCCACCCGCTCCGCATACCGCACCAACGCCTCCTGCAACAGAGGCTGCCCGGCATCCCCTTGCGTGCAGATCGTCAACTCCATCTGCTCTGCGTGCACCCGGCGCAGCAGAGTCGAGAGAAATTCCCCATCCAGCACCTCACAGTCCCCCGCATGTTCAAACACGACCTGCAGACGTCCGAGCCGTTCCGGCACCGTGATCTTTTTCAAAAAATCAACGACACCGTTGGTGAGACGCATCGTCCGCATCCGCGAATAATAGCGCGTCCGCTCCTCCGGAATCGCCAACGAGGTCAGCGTCTCGCGGGACGCCGGCACCACCGACCGCAACTCCGGCGCCATCGTCAAGATCTCCACCACATGCCGCTCCACCACTTCCGGCCACCGTTCCATGACCATCGGCACGACCTGCCGCAACAGTTCGCCAGCCGCCGTGTACGGTCCCCGCAGCCGCTGATGCGATTCGATATGAAACGCGAGCCCCTGCACTCGCCCCTGATAGAGCGCAGCCCGCTCATCCCTCATGCGCCCGGAGACCCACCGGTGTTTCTGACCTTGTCCCATACTCCCTCATCCTCCTTTTGCAATCGCTCTTCGTTCTCGAATGAACAGCCATCCCACCGTCCCGTATTGAACGCCGACGACAGCGATCACCACCAATGAATCCCATATGTACACCGTGGAGCCGTTCAACAGATTCCACACCACATTCGCCAGCAATTGATACAAGATCGGCACGATCACAAACAAAAACATACAGAGAAACAGCACATACCCCACCGCATACAACGGGCCATACCATCGCGTCACCTGCGCATCCCGCTCCGCCCACTTCGACGGGTCGATGCATTTATGCGACGCTCCGATCAGCCGATACCAAAAATTTCTCAGATACTGTCGGGCGGTCTCCTGCAGATTGACACAGCCCAGCGCCGTCACGATGGCATAGTAGATATCGGTCTGAAGATGGAAATAAAACTGCCAGATAAATCGCAACACCGTCGTAAACGCCACCGCCAAACAGAACCGGGCAAATCCATTCAACTCCCCCGTCTGCGTAAGCGTCACGCCCGCGACGACCACCATCAACGAAAAATACAGCACATCGCCAAACATCCCGGACAGAATCGGCAAATACCGCTCCTTGCGCGGCAGACCTGCCAAGCCGGGCATCGAGGACTCGAAAACAAGGAAAAACATCCTCCGCCCAACGCTCAATTTAGAAGGCAACCCGAGCCGCCACCCAGCCAGCATGTGCATCGTTTCATGAAAGAGCACGCCAGGCAGGATCCCGAGAAACAGTCCAAAGATCACAAACGTGGAGTACTCCGAGTAAAACACATGATGCCTCGCGGGCCGCAACTCAGGAACCGACCACAAAAACGCACCGGCCGTCCCGATCACCAGCGCATACAGCACCCACGCAAGTGGCGAAAACGCCCATTTCCCCGCCCTGTGCCCGCGCACCGCGCCACCGTCTGCCGGGGCATCTCCCTCTTCATTCAAAAACGTCAAATCGCGCAGGATCTCCAGAAAATCGTCCATATCAAGGTCTTCCTGATAGGTCTGCTTGTACCAGCGAGCCGCTTCGCCCACCGTCAGACCCGCTTGCAACTGCCGGACCAGTTCCGCCCCGTCCTCTGGAAAGAGAGCAAACGTATCGGTGCCAAACCGCCCGATCGACACCCCTTCACCGTCGGGAAGGAACGTCAGCGGATGCAAGGCAATCTTTCGTTCATCGTCCACACGTCACACCCCTGTCCAGCAGATAAGGAAAAAAGTGGGGCATGACGCCCCACTTCTTCCTGCCGTTCTGTTCCGACTAGCAGCCCCAATCGTACAGAGCGGACGCTGCGGAAGTCAGTTTTACCGCTTCCGTTTTCTTGATGGTCATTTTTTTCATGCCAAATTCCTCCCTTCAACTTTATCTGGTAGCTGGTATGTAACTTGCTCACCCTCTACACGATCATCATATGGGCGATTACCCGCATTCATTCCTTCAGATTTGAAAAAATAAACAAAAGATCAAAGAAAGAGGGGCACTCATGGAGTGCCCCTCTGCTAACTACCTAACACTTGCTAAACCCACACGCCTCACACTCATTGCATCCACCCTGACGGATCAAGGTGTACTGATGACAATTCGGGCAGTAGTCCTTACCCGTGTTGAGATCGCGCAGTTTCGTCTGCGCCGGTGCATCGGTCGTACATGCCAGCTCCTTGTTCACGACCTGCTTGACCATCTGCTCCAGATGGCGCAACGGGAACGTCTCCGAGTGCTCGATCAGCGCTTTGGCGATCGCGTCCGGCACGGATGTGATGCGGCGTTCGCCAAATCCTACAGACCCTTGGCCGCCGATGCCGGAGAAGGTTTTCACCAGTTCGGCTTCTTTGTCCGGGTTGTTGGAGTCGAGCAGGTAGAGCGTAATCGCACGGCCCAGTGCCACGTTCGAAGCGTAGACATCAGATCCTGCTTTCCCGATGTTGACGAACACTTCGCGGGCGAGGCCGTTTTCCGGGTCATCGTTGATCGTGATGTACGCCGAGCCGAGCGGAGTGTCTTTCTTATACGTTGCGCCGTACAGGACATCCGGACGATGACGCTTCTTATAGCCCTGTTGCGCTTGCAGCATCGGCAGTTCTTCCGCAGTCGCAGCGGTGGTCTGCTCGATGGTCTCCTCTTCCTTCGTCTCGTCCTTCAAGGACAGGACTTGCTCGGAACGGGAGCCGTCGCGGTAGATCGTCACGCCTTTGCAGCCGAGCTCGTACGCGAGGTCGTAGAGAGCTTTCGTGTCCTCGACAGTGTACGAGTTCGGAGCGTTGCAGGTCTTCGAGATCGAGGAGTCGATCCATTTTTGCAGAGCGGCCTGCACGCGGACGTGGTCGACCGGAGTCAGATCCATCGCCGTGACAAAGTACTCCGGCAGCTCGCCTTCGCCGTAGACGTTGTAGTAGTCGTCGACGATCTTCGCGTTTTCCTCAAACATGCCGAGGCGCGAGTTGCGGTAGTACGACCAAGCATAGTACGGCTCGCAACCGGTCGAGCAGCCGACCATCGTGCCGGTGGTGCCGGTCGGAGCGATCGTCATCGTGGTGACGTTGCGGACGCCGTGTTCGCGGATCGCCGCAGCGACGTGCGGCTTTTCTTGTTCCATCATCTGCATGAAGCCGGACTGCATGTACAGGTCCGCATCGAACATCGGGAACGGACCGTTTTCTTTTGCCAGCTCGACCGATTCGAGGTAGCACCACTCCGCCATCATGCCGAGCAGGACTTCGATCAGTTTGGTCGACGCTTCCGAGCCGTAGGTGATGCCGCACTGGATCATCAAGTCATGCAGGCCCATGATGCCAAGGCCGACGCGGCGCTCACCGAGCTGGTTTTTACGGTTTTCCTCAAACGGGTAGTACGTCGCGTCGATGACCGCATCTTGGAAGCGCAGCCCGGCACGGGTGGTGTCCTCCAACTCTTCCCACTTGATGTGGTGGAGCAGGAATTCGGTCGTCGCTTCGTCAAATTGCTTGCTCAGCTCGCCCCGGATCTGCTCTTCCGTCGCGGCGTTGGCAAAGGTCGCTTTTTCCGCGCCTTTTGCAAAGCCCATCGTGAAGCGGGAGAGCACGACCGCGCCGAGGTTGCAGATGCCGTATGCCGGCAGCCCCTGCTCACCGCACGGATTGGTCGCGATGATCGGGTTGTAGTAGTTGGAGTTCGACATACGGTTGTAGCGGCCGAGGAAGACGACGCCCGGCTCAGCCGATTTCCAAGCGGAGAGCATCATCTCGTCCCAGAGCGACTCGGCCGGGAGTTCTTCCGCGACGTTCAGCTCGTGGCCGAGCGCTTCCCACTTTTCAAAGTCGCCGTCAAAGTTGTGCATCTGGTCGAGGTGCGGGTAGCCGATCTGCCAAGTCTCGCCGTTCGCCTTTGCTTCCATAAATTCTTCGGAGATGCCGACGGAGAGGTTGGCCCCGGTGATCACGCCGTCCACTTGTTTGCAGGCGATGAATTTCTTGATATCCGCGTGCTTGTCGTTCAGGATCAGCATCAGAGCCCCGCGACGGGAGCCGCCTTGCAAGGTCAGCTGGCAGCCGACGCTCATGATCTCGCCGACGCCGACCGGGCCAAAGCCCATCGCATGCACGTAGTTGCCTTTGTCGTACAATTGACCCCAGGAGTAGGCCCCCGAGGAGCGGCCGTTGACGCCGCGCACATAGGAGTAGCGCGGGCGCAGCGAGGAGAGCAGCACGGAGACGCGCTTGCCTTTGAGCATCGCTTCCCACATGTCGCCAAGCGTGTTGGAAATGGTGGTGCGGCTGTCTCCCGGGTTCAAGGTGACGCCGATGACGTCTTGGACGACCATGACACCCGCTTCGACGATGCGCTCATACAGGTCGGACGCGTTAACCGTTTCGCCGGTCACCGTCGGCAGGCCGCGCTCTTTCCAAGCGATCAGATCGCCGTTCCACAGCTCGTCGTACTCATCCACCGAGGTATCCGGGAACTCGAAGGTCCAGAGGCTGTTCTCTTCCACGGCGCGCAGGAAGTCGCGGGTGACGCGAACGACTTTGGTGGAGTGTGCATAGTTTTCATTCAAATAATCCACCAGATCCGCATGCCAGACGTCGAGCACCAGTTGCAGGTCGGACACGCGAACTTTTTCTGCTACCTGCGCGAGGCTGCCCTGCGGCGGGACTTGGGAGAGGTTCATGCCGACGCCGCCGGAGCGGGCTTGGATCTCCAAGGTTTGGCCGAAGGAGACCGCGTAGTCGCGCGGGGTCGGGCCGACGTTCGGGATGACAAAGCAGTTGTAGGACGTCGTCTGGATGCCTGTGCCCATCGAGGCGTTGATCCGACCGCCGGGGACGTATTTCCAGCCGCTCTGCAGGTCGTAGAAGCGTTGCTCCCAGTAGGATTTGTCGCCGGTGACTTCTGCTGCGCCGCGGGCGATGCGCTTCCACATCTCGCGCGGTGAGGTTTCTTTCAGCACGTCGATCTGGTCGAGGGGCAGTTCCATTTCGTAGCCGTCGCGCAGTGCGACCTGCACGGTGCGGTTCGCAGCGTCCAAGGACACCACTCTCGCCAATTCGTGGTACGCCCGCTTCTTGTCGATGACGGCGACGACGAGGGAGCCCGCCGCCAGCGTCTCTTTCTTGGTGTCTTTCAACAAGTAGCGGTCGGACACGATCCGCTCGCCCGTCGGGGCCAGGAAGTCTTCCTCTGTAAACGGCAAAATGCTGGTTTTCATCTCTTGAGTCATCACCGTGTCTCCTCCTCATGTGTCAACAAGCCGAGCACTTCTTTGGCAAACGTCTCCACATCTTTAAACTGTCTGTATACGCTGGCAAATCGCACATAGGCGACGCCGTCGATATGCTTGAGCTTGTCCATCACGCGCTCGCCGATCCTCGCGGCCGGCACTTCCTTTTCATACTCGCGGCGGATCTCCCGCTCGACCTCATCGGTCAGCGCGTCGATCTGCTCCGCGGAGATCGGTCGTTTGTAGCAGGCGCGAATCAGTCCTTGCAGCAGTTTGTCGCGGGAAAACTCCTCCCGCTTTTTGTCTTTTTTCACCACCATGAGCGGTGCCATCTCGATCTTTTCATACGTGGTGAAGCGCCGCTGACAGTCTGCATTGTCACATTCGCGACGGCGGCGGATCGCCTCATCTGCGGATCGCGATTCGATCACGCGGGAGCTGACGTGTGCGCAATAGGGACATTTCATGGTGGGGTTCAACTCCGTTTCTAAACACCATATGTAGTGCTTGTCTCTGCGACAAGGATGATTATCACACTAGATTTGCTAGGGGTCAAGGGACTCGAAAGCTATGAAAAAAGACTTCCAGCATGGTAGAGACGAGGTATTTTTACCAGAGTCGCTGAAAAGGACGGAAACGGGCAAACACCCCTATTTCTGTCCATTGACTCAGACGAAGCCCGCCATTGCTCGATTCCGTCAAAAAGGAAAATTTTTCGACACGAGAAACAGGCGGAAAGTACTATTTACCAGTAGGAAGATCCCCGCTTAACAACGAGGATCTTTCGTGAAAATAGGTCTTTTCGATCAATCGCAGTGGCCAGTCAAAAACGCTGTTGGTCAAAGAAAAGAAGACTCCCGTTTTCGGGAGTCTCCAAAAATGCTTTCTTCAACTTTTAGTAATCGTACGATCCTTGTTGAATGTTGTATACCATGTTTTGAACGGTGCTGTATTTGCGCATGCCGCTGTGATCGCCATAGGTCTCGTGGAAGATGTACCAGCGTTTGAAGATGCTGACTTTCGGCAGTGTGCCGTCGTAGTCCGGCTCTTGGTCGGAGCCCATCGCGCTGTCGATGTTGACGACGCCGTCTTCGACGTCCGCATAGCTCCACCAGGAGATCTCGTTGCCCGCGTTTTTGAAGCGGTTTCGCACGTCGGTGTCATAGCTGCCCGACAGTTGACCGACCGACCACACGCCGCGCTGCGACGGGTAGGTCGCGTTGAGGTCGCCTGCAGACGCTTGGAACGCGCCGAACGCGAAGTACTTGGTGTACGGGTGCGAGTTGGTGAACGTGTTGCAGTACGCGTCGTTGTTGTTCCCAAGCCACAGGTCGCTGTCGTCGCGGTCCATATCGCCGAACGTGGAGTAGTCGGAGCCAAAGTGCGGCGTGCCGAGCGTGGTCAGGCGCGCGACGCTGGACGAGCCGGACTGGTTCTCGATGAAGTAGCGGGAGACGAGACCGCCTTTGCTGTGCGCGATGATGTTGACCGCGCCAGAGGGGATCTTGCCTGCGCTTTTCAGGTTGGCGATGAAGTTTTTCAAGTGCTGGCCAGCCAGCGCGACATGACCGTCGCTGTGGTATTCGAAGTTGAACAGGTCGACGTTGCGGGTATAGCCTTTGCCGACGAGAATCGGGCCCATCTCAGTGCTGTCCGAGTTGGAGGTGATATACTGCACATCGATGTTGGAGTAGGTGGAAGCGGTGCCGCTCGCGTACGTTTTGCCGGTGAACGTCTCATAGCTGTAGATCGCCGACTCGGCAGACGGGGTGTCGCCGCCGTTGCTCCACTTTTGGTTGAAGCCCCACGTGGTCGAGGAGCCCCAGAAGCCGTGAACGAGGATCGTCGGCACTTTGCCCGCTTCCGGGTAGATCGCCGACGCGGTCACATAGGTCGTGCCGTCGCTTTTTTGCATATCTTGGATCTTATAGACCGCCTGATCCTCGCCGCGCTTGACGGTGAACGTGCCGTCCGCCGATACCTGCGCGCCGTCGATCTCGACGTTTGGCAGGCCGTGCAGTTTCGCTTTGCCGGAGAATTTCTGGAACTTGCCTTTGTATTCGGCTTTGTCCGGGCGCAGCGATTTTTTGTATTCGCTCATCGGCAGGACGACAAAGGAGCCGCCGCCGGTAAATTCTGCTGCGATCACGCCGCCTTTGACCTGCTGCGTTTCCACAGGGGTCAGCGTCGCTTGGTTCGCTTCATAACGGAACAGGCGCAGATCGCCTTCACCTTTGCCGACTGGCATTTCGATGTTGAAGGTGGCCGTGCGGTCGAGGCTTTCCAGATCGAACGACTGCTCTGCTTGGATCGACTGGACGATCAGGATCGGCGACTGGCGCACCGTAAGTTTTTGCGGGATGTCACCCATGCCGCTCATCGTGCCGGTGATGCCGATCTCGTTGGCCGGGATCGTGAAGTCGCGGGAGACGGTGCCGTCGAGCTGACCGTCGCCGTCTTGGTCGGCTGCGAGCGGGTCGAGGGAGTAGTTGAGCACCTCGGTGCCGTCGGAGAGGTTGTCGCCGTCGGTGTCCGCTTTTGCCGGGTCGGTGTGGTGGGTATAGACTTCTTCATAGTCATCGAGGCGGTCTCCGTCGGAGTCTTTCACAAGCGGGTTGGTGCCCTTTTGCTGCTCGACGAGGTTCGACAGGCCGTCGCCGTCGGTGTCTTCCCCGCTGTCCGGGATGCCGTCGCCATCGGTGTCCGCTTTGTGCGCGTGCGTCACTTCCTGCTCAAAGACGTCGGTCAGGCCATCGCCGTCCGTGTCCAGCGTCGGAGAGATCTCCGCATCATGGTCATGGTCGTGCGTCACGGCTTGGGAAGTCGGTTGCTCATCGGTCGCAGCCAGCGCGCCGCTTTGCGGCATCGTCAGCAGCATCGACAAAGCCAGCGTCGTGCTGAGTACGGCATAAGGCCATTTTTTCATATTTTGCATGTGGATGAAGCCTCCCAGATTTTTATCTGTTTTTTGTCTGTATCCTTACTCTCAAGTTATAACATAATCGAATCGTCGTCAATAACTATTTAACACATTTGACCCGAAAGTAATATAAAACTGAGAATTTTCTATGTTTTAATGGTGACAAACAGGACTTTCTGACCCCTCTCTCGAAAGGAGCCTGTATGAAAACAACTACACGAGTGGGTATTTTGCTGACGTTGCTGTGGCTCGCTTGGACGGTGTATGCGTTTGTCACGTTTCAAGAGATGGCGGTGCTGCTCGCCTGGTACACATCGATTGGCGGCGCGGTGGCGCTGGCCGTTTCTTTTGGGATCGTAAAGCTGTGGAACTCTTCACAGCCGGGGCGCCGTCTCGCCAAAGTATTGCTGCTGATCTTGGCCGCCTTGGCGGTAGCGGCGATCTCCCGGTATTTCTATATCGGCTATCAAGAGACCCACCGCGGACAAAAGATCGACTTCACCGGCGCTCCGGCCCTGCAGATCGGTACGACGCAGGACGTGACGGTGGAAAATCTGATCGAAGGCGTGGATGAAGAAAAATTTGTCCTGACGCCGGGCATGGACGGTGAATTGACGATCACCTTTACCTTTGCCGATGCGAGTGACGCCGAACTGACGTACGTCACGCTGTTCGACCGAACGGGACGCTCCGTCGGGACCTATCAGACGACCTCGTCCGGCACCCGATTTGTCTTTCGCCATGACGTACAGGAAGGACAGACCTACCGCCTGCTGCTGGAAAATGTAAAAGCGGAAGGCGACACGACACTGAAGATCGAGGCAGACGTGACAGCAAACTAAAAAGAAAACGGCCTGCAGGCGTTCGCAGTCCGTTTTCTTTTTGTGTTTGTCGGTTAACGCTGTCCGTTCGCGATCTGCATCAGTTCGGTGAGCGTCTCCGTGACGAGAGTCGGCTGAGCGACTGCGAGCGGGATGTCTTCCCGCCTGTTAAATCCGGTCAGCACCAGCACAGAGCGCACATCTGCATGAACCCCGGCAAGGATGTCCGTTTCGAGGTTGTCACCGACGACGACCGCTTGCTCACGGGTGACACCGAGCAGGTGCAGCGCGTAGTCGATCATCCGCGCTTCCGGCTTGCCCATCACGACCGGCTCGGTGCGTGATGCCGTGCGGATCGCAGCTCCGATCGAACCTGCACCCGGCAGCAATCCCTCTTCGGTCGGCAACGCTTTGTCCGCGTTGGTGGCGATATAGGTCGCGCCGCCTTGGATCAGCAGGCTCGCCGTCTTCAACTTTTCATACGTGAAGCCGCGGTCGATCCCCTGCACCACGTAGTCGACACCCGACTCAAACCGGTCGACCAGTTCGCAGCCTGCTGCCAACAAGGCGGTGCGCAGGCCTTCTTCGCCGACAACGAAGACGCGGCGACCGCCGTTCGGTTGTTCGGTTATGTAGTTGGCCGCGACCATGCTCGGCGTCACGACATGCTCCGCCTCCGCCGGGATGCCGAGGTGGCGGAGATGTTCGGCCACCTGCTCTTGCGTGCGCGAGGAGTTGTTGGTGACATAGAGATATTGACGTCCGGTGCTCGTCAGCCACTCGATAAAGGCCGGCGCGTCCGGGATCACTTCTTTGCCGCGAAACAGCGTGCCGTCAAGGTCGAGCAGGTAGGCACGGGTCTGCGAGAGCCATGATGCTTCGTTCACTGGTGCTTCTCTCCTTTGCTCAGGAAAAATCGACTTCCGGCTCGTGGACGCCCGCGCGGTGGTTGATCGCCCGCCCGACGACAAACAGGTAGTCAGACAGACGGTTGAGATAGCGCTGCACCTCGGGGTTGACCGACTCCACCCCCGCCAGCGTGACCGCGATGCGCTCGGCACGGCGGGTGATCGTGCGGGCGCTCTGCACAGCGGCGGCCGCGACATGCCCGCCCGGCAGGATGAACCGGGTCAGCGGCGGCACTTCCGCGTCGTAGCCGTCGATGAACGCTTCGAGGCGATCGACCTGCTCCTTGTTGACGTGGTAGCCTTTTTCCTGCACTTTCTCCACCGGCGTCGCAAGGTCGCGGCCAAGATCGAACAATTCCCGCTGGATGATCTTCATCTGCGGAAGCAAATCGTCCGTGCGGAACGGTACATCGCGCAGATAGGCGGCAGCAAGGCCGATCATCGAGTTGGCCTCATCGATGGTGCCGTACGTCTCCACGCGGATCGAGTCTTTCGGAATGCGATGCCCGTAGATCAGGCTGGTTTCGCCTTTGTCTCCGGTGCGGGTGTAGATTTTCATAAGATGCCTCCTCCAACAGTGTCTCCTTCTATGATATAGAAAAAAGCCCTCTCTTTCGAGAGGACTTCTTTCTTTTGATCCTAGATCTGGTTATGCTGCGATCTGATGCGCTGCGTTTTCTTCCAGCTTCCCTCTGTTCAGCGAGTACATGACCGCTACGACAGCGCCTACGCCGACAAGCGCCATCCACAGAATGCCCATGTACGCCGGCAGCAACATGTAGCCGATCGCGCCCCATGCAAACAGCACGGAACCGCAAGAGGACAACATGTAGATCGGGAAGAGCTTTTGTCCGATCGGGTGGACGATCAGCGGCGTTGCCTCATACAAGAAGAGCAACGGGTTGTTGATCGAGCCGTAGATCAGCGGAATGGTGATGAACAGCGGGAAAGGCGTCTTCGTGGCATACTCCAGCAAGAATGCAAAGCACAGCGCGAACGCCTGCATGAAGAAGTCAAGGTGCGCAGAACGCAGCTTCGACGGGTTGATAAAGACCCGCGTAAAGCCCGGTACGCCGAACACGTTTGTCGGCACGAGCAACACGGCCAGAACAAGACCAATCAAAAATCCGAACAAACCCCATTGCAAAAATTCTGTATGCATCTGCCTGATTCCCTCTCTGTCAGATGATCGTTACGCTACAACGAGTTGACGTTCCGATTCGTTTAGTCCAGTCGTGTCCATAGTTGCGCGAATCCCAATCCAAGAATTCAACATGTAGCCGTTCAAGACGAACGACTCATGCACAATGCGTGCGAGTTTGATGCCAAGAGCGGAGTCACGGTCGATCTCCGGGAACATCGTGAGGCATTCCTCCGAATGTTCCACGTCGACTTCTGCGTGGATGTCCCAATATTCATCTCCCATGCCGTGAGTTTTCACGATCGGTGCGAGTGTCGAGAAGAAATCAGCCGCAATGCCTTCGGAGACAGCGTTCAGGCCCACCAGCTGAGCCAACTCGTCTTCGGTGATGACTTGACGATAGAAGTAGGAGATCGCGCTCATCGTTTCCACCGTCGGCGGAACCGCGTTCACTTCTTCCTCTTCACCCATCAGGCCATGACGTACCATCCAGTTTTGCAACATGTCGCAGTGACCGTACTCCTCGTCCGCATGGACGGCAAAGTATTGACGATATTTCGCATCTTTGCACAGCGAGTAACGAAGCGAAAGGATCAGCGGAAACTCATACGATTGATGGAGCAGGTAACGCGCCCATGCAAAGTCTTCCTTTTTCGTAGAGTTTTTCACATGTTGAAAGAACTCGATATCCATCAGACGTTTGCGATAATCCAGGACCATTTCAGCCAACCAATGCATTTTCTCATTTCCCCTTTTGTTTGAAGTTTCATATCCCCATGAGAACGATCCTCTCCCCTTATGAGAGATCGCCTCTAAACTACCCTTCCCCAAGGGCAGATGTCCTTCGGTCCAGCCGATTGGTCCCCAAACCGATCTGGCGAGACCTGACAGTCGCGCTTTGTCCCCAAGCAGTCCGTTGAAGGAATGCGACAAAGTTTGACAAGATTCTCCCTACTTTCCATTATAGATCACTGACCTGAGTCTTGTAAACCTTTTATTAACATAAATAAAAACATTGGTTCTCCGATTTGATCAAGCTTGCTTTAAGGCGAGGGATATAGTTCTAACGATTATCTGCAAAACAGGAGGGGGATCTCATTTGTGTATACTAGACATAACGTGGCATTTTGCTGGTGATTTTTGTTATGATGAAGGGGTAGATTGGCTGACTGTTGGAGGAGGAGTTTTCCATGCAAGTGACAGCTCACGTGCATTGTGTGCCGGTGACGACACCGACTTTGTTTCCGGCGACGACGACGAATGTGTTTTTTGTGACGGACGGGATGACGGCTGTATTGATCGATGCGGGATATGAGCATGAACAGGTGCATCAAGATGTGGTGACTTATTGGAAACAAATCGGATCGCCGCGTGTGGAGGCGATTTTGTTGACGCATTTTCATCGGGATCACACGCCGGGTGCGAAGTATTTTGCGAAGTTCTTTGACTGCCCGATTGTGGCACATCCGGTGGAGGTGCCTTATGTGGAGGAAGAGATCTCGCCGGCTCGTGTGACGCAGACGTTGGTGGAAGGCGATGTGTGGAAGATCGGCGAGGTGGAGTTGCAGGTGCTGCACGCTCCGGGGCATACGCACGGGTGTTTGAATTTTTGGCTGCCGGAGGACGGCGTGCTGTTTACGGCCGACAATGTGGTCGGGCTCGGGACGACGTGGATCGGACCGCCGGAGGGCGATCTGACGGCGTATCTGGCGACGCTGCGCCGGCTGAAGACGTTCGGGGCCGCATGGATCGCTCCCGGTCACGGGGAGATGATCTCGGATGTGGAGGAGAAGATTGACTTCTTTATCGGACGTCGCTTGGAGCGTGAAGAACAGGTGGTTCGGCTGCTCGATGAACAGGCGCGCACAGTGGATGAGTTGGTCGAGGCGGTGTATGGGGATACGGTGCATCCCAGCGTCATGTGGGTGGCTGTGCGGACGATTCAGGGGCATGTGTTGAAGTTGGCGGGAGATGGAAGGGTAAAGGAAGTGGACGGGGTTTATTCTTTGATCGGATAACAAATGTGAAAAGGAACTGCCGACGGTGGGAATGCGGCAGTTCCTTTTTTGTGTTTATGCGAGTTCTTCGGGAGTTGGATTGCCAACTCCCTCGGTGGATGTCAGGATCTCGTCAACTGTGTGAAAACGTGCCAGCACCTTCAGGGAGTCGGCTGTCGGCGGCACCATCGGCATGGTGCCCTCTGCCCGCCTGCTGAGTGCAACTTCTGGGTCTACCCATTCATCGGCCACCACTTCGCCCGCATACGGCTGTGGAGCCATCCCGGCGGGCAATGGGGCAAGGAAATACCGAGTGTCAAATCGCTTCGGAGATACGATGCGCGGGGTAAGACGATTGCCGAAATACCTGAGTTGATCGGTGGCGAGGGTGACGTTCAGTTGGCGAACGACTTCGAGGAAGGTGCATTCGCCGTTGAGCATGGCGGTGCGGAATGACTCGGTGGTTGTCTGGTCGATGTATTCTCCAGTTGCATGACGGGCGAGTAAGATCCCCGCTTCTTCGAATGTCTCGCGAAGTGCTGTGATCCAGTAGGAGAGCGGGAGTCTTTCTGGATTTTTTGCTGGGTCGATGGGATGGCTGTAGGTCGCCCAGGTCGGGTCGGTGTCTTCTTGGTCCATCTGGCCGCCGGGAAAGACGTAGTGGCCCGGGAGGAAGCGCATGGTGTCGGGGCGTTTGTTCATGTACACTTCGAGGTGGCAGGTGGTAGGGTTTTCACGGAGGAGTAAGATGGTCGCTGCTTGGTGGATCGATTCTTGCATGGTGGGGCAGCCTCCTTAGCAAAAAACACCGATACTTTTCTCGTATCGGTGTTTTTGGTGCTTTGATTTTAACATTTTGGAATGGCACCGTGCAAGTTTTAATCACCTTTATGAGGCGGGTTGCAAGGAGTGGTATTTGTCACTTTGACCCAGGTAGCCGCCTGATCGAAAATCGAACCAGTGCTGTTGCTTCGCCTCACCTTTCATCTCGACCATCCAAGCAGTCTGTCCATTCGGCTCCAAGGGAACTAGATGCACCGCTTGCACCTGACTCTTGTCTGCTCCTCTTTCAGCTAACGCAGCGAGTACTTGTTCTGTTGTCACACCATCTTTAAGAAGCACACTACGAACGATGTGGATGTTTGAATTCGAACCTCGCAGAAAAATCACTGCATCATCACCAGACGCATTTTTTCCTGTTACAACGGTCATTGGTGGTGAAAAGGCTGTAGTGAGATGGGCCTCACTTACAGTATTCACCAAGCCTTCCTGTTGGACATATGCAGCCGCCGCTTCGTTGCTGACATGGTTGTCATTTCCTGCCTGATCTTGAGGGGAGCAAGCGGACACCTGCACGCTTACGAATAATGTGAACACGAGAAACAGAAGCTGTACGATGTCATTCCACCTCTATTTTAGATTACCTAAGGTACGGAGCAAATTTCACTGAATATAGTGTGTCATAATTCCGACCATAAACCACATAGGTGGTTCCGGCTGTTGTGGAATCGTTGTCGTTGACACCCAGCTATGCCCAGTTACCGTATGTCCTACCGTCTGGGCCAACTGATACGATTTTTTCTGCGATACAATCGCATATTGTTTCCATTTTTCAGAGCAATAGTCCACAAGTCCTTAAATCATAAATATAGATGTATATAACTATCGAATAAAAAAACGCCTCTTTCAAGGTGTGAAAGAGGCGTTTCTTTATTCGATAGTTATGGTGCGGTCAAGAGGACTTGAACCTCCACAGGGTTGCCCCTACAAGAACCTGAATCTTGCGCGTCTGCCAATTCCGCCATGACCGCGTGCTGGTTGTGCATATTACATGCTGGTTGTGCAGATGATTCACGCCCCGCA
>NZ_JAPMLT010000006.1 GCF_026410385.1 Tumebacillus lacus | reverse complement strand
AGGATCAAACTCTCAATAAAAGTTTGGTTCAAGCGAACTGAATCGCTGGCTCGAAAATCGATCTCGTAACACTCGTTTAGTTTTCAAGGATCAATCGTTTGCCGCCGAAGCGACGATAATTAATATACCACGTTGCGATGTTTCTTGCAACTAGTAGTTTTTTCATTTTTCATCACCGCCCTCTCGCGGCGACAGAACCTATCTTACCACGACGGATGCGTGCCTACAATCGACTCGACCTAGCCAACGCAAACAAACTCGAACTTCCAGATCGTTCGCAATGCGTCGGCTCGCCGAATCTCCGCTTTTTGTTTTCGTTCTCCCTTATCCTCTCCACTCCATAAACTTCTCTTTCGCCCGCCCCGAATCCAACGCTTCCCGAGCGAGATCCGCACCTGCCGCCACGCTGTCCACTCGCTCTGTCAACCACAGACGCAGCGCGCTGTTGAGCACGACCATTTTCCCCAGCGCTTGCTCCTCGCCTGACAGCACATCAAGAATACGCTCAGCCTGCTCTTTTGCCGACCATCCAGCCGCATCCACTTCCGCAGACAATCCATACTCCTTCGGATCAATGAGATGCTTTTCAGCCTCGCCGTCACGCACAATCAAAACGGCCGAAGGTCGATGAGTCGGGATATCCTCCGAACCATCGATACCCTGCACCACCATTCCTTTTCGATAGCCGAGTTCCTTCATCAGTTCCGCCGCTTTGTCCATTGCCGACGTATGGAACACTCCGGTTACCTGCCACTCTGCTCCGGCCAGATTTAAAAATTTCTCGGCCGTGTTCAGCATTGTCCGCACGCCAAGCCCTTCACGGATCTGCCGCAGTCCATCAAGAGGCGCACACCAGCTCTCCGTTTCCATAAAGGCCAAACCGGTTTGCAACAACGTGTTTTTTGCTTGGTCAACACTCGCTGCGGCCGACACACCGAGTTCCCGCAGGATCTCGAGCAGACTCACCCCATCCTTTGGAGGCAACGACTCAGTCCCATGCAAGGCCACAGGAACACCTGCGCTCGCAAGCACAGCCGCGACAGGAATTGTCGCCGCAAATGATTTGGCCCGACCATCGTACGGTCCCGCGCAGTCAAGAACATCCGGCACGCCATCGACCCGTTCGGTCCGCGCCCGCAACACCTCAACAAACGCCCGCAGTTCGGTCACACTCTCCCCTTTCATCCGCTCCGCCATGAAGAATGCGCCAATCTGCGCATCAGTCGCCTCCCGATCCGCAATCCTTGCAGCGGCATACAAGGCTTCCTCGTACGACAGATCTCTCGCGCCCTTTTTGCCGCGTCCCACTTCTTTCAAATAGGTTTGCATCCTCTTCATCCTCTCGTTCCAAATCGTCTCTTCAAGATTCGCATACTGCAGACCGATTTCCTCCCTCTTGACATTTCCTGTGAAAGGAACCCATACTTAGATCACAACCATATGACTATTTCATTGTTTTTAGTCACATAAAGGAGATCATCCACATGCCCAAGTTTACGGACCATGAAAAGGAAGCGATTTTTGAAACCCTGCTGACGAAAGGCAAAGAACTGTTCACCGCCTACGGGCTCAAGAAAACCAGCCTCGATATGATCGTCGACGCATGCGGCATCGCAAAAGGATCGTTCTACAAATTTTTCGATTCCAAAGAAGAACTGTACTTCCGAATTCTTGAACGGGAGGAGGCGTTCCGCGATGCGATGCTTGTCGACCTGCAATCATCCGAACTCCCCGCTCGTGAAGCATTGCGGCAGATGCTCAAAGCTTCTTTTGATCACATAGCGGGCAATCCGTTCCTGCTCCAGTTGCACGAGCGCGATGAATACGAAATGTTGATCCGCAAACTGCCAAAGGAGATGCTCGCAGAACACATTCAAAAGGACAATGCTGCCGCCATGGCTTGGATCACCGATTGGCAACGAAGAGGTCTCCTGATCCAACGCAGCCCAGAAGTGATCGTCGGCGCGATCCGATCACTTGTTCTGCTCTCTTTGCATCAGAAGGAAATCGGTAAAGAATTGGGGGCTGAAGTGATGGATCTGCTCATTGAAGCAACGGCAGATCGATTGACTCGCACTTACTAAAAGGAGGCATTTCCTTATGATCGACGTGCAAGATCTGCGCTTTACCTATCCCGGCAACCGGGAGGAAGCATTAAATGGGTTGGATTTCACGATTGGCAAAGGAGAGATCTTCGGTTTCCTCGGCCCGTCCGGTGCCGGCAAGAGCACCACGCAAAAGATCCTGATCGGCGTACTCAAACAATACTCCGGCCGCGTACAGGTTTTGAATCAAGAACTGCGCGATGTCACTCAAGATTATTACGAAAAAATAGGTGTGGCGTTTGAGTTTCCGAACTTCTACAGCAAGTTCACTGCTTTGGAAAATTTGAATTTCTTCCGATCCCTGTACAGCGGGGAAACGGAAGATCCAATGAGGTTGCTGGAGATGGTGGGATTGGAGAAAGATGCGAATACTCGCGTGGCCAATTTCTCGAAGGGGATGAAGATGCGTTTGAATTTCATCCGGGCTTTTTTGAATAAGCCGGAGTTGATTTTCCTCGATGAACCGACGTCCGGTCTCGATCCGGTCAATGGGAAGATCATCAAAGATTTCATGCTGATGAAAAAGGCGGAAGGAAAAACGATCCTGCTGAATACGCACAACATGAACGCTGCGGAAGAACTCTGTGATCGTGTGGCGTTTTTGATCGACGGTAAGATCCCGTTGATCGATTCGCCCCGTCAACTGATGGTGGAACACGGCCGGCACAGCGTCCGTGTGGAGTATCAGGGAGATGGTGAGTTGCAACTGGCGAGGTTTGAGGTGGAAGGCATCGGGTATAACGAGGAGTTTCAACGATTGCTGAGGGAGCGGGAGATCGTGACGATGCATACGGAGGAAGCGACGTTGGAAGATATCTTCCTGCAGGTGACGGGGAGGCGTTTGGCGTGAGAGTTGGCAGGGCGGTCTGGCAAGATGTAAGGTTTCAGTTGCGGCATGGGTTTTATTTGGCGTATGTGTTTGTGTGCGCGGTGTATGTGTTGATTTTGCATTCGCTTCCGGAAAGTTGGCGGGAGACAACGTTGACTGCGCTGTTGTTTTCTGATCCGAGCACATTGGGTTACTTTTTTATCGGCGGTCTGATCTTGCTGGAGCGGGGGCAGAATCTGTTTGACAATCTGTTTGTGACTCCGTTGCGAGTACGGGAATATCTGCTGGGAAAGGTGATATCGCTGGCCGGGTTGTCTGCGGTGACGGCTGTGTGCATCGAGTTGTTCTCTTTTGGACCAGGTCTTCGTGTGGGACCGCTGTTGGTCGGGGTGGTGCTGAGTTCCGCTTTCTTTACGTTGCTTGGGATCAGCGTCGCGGTGCGGACTCGGACGGTGAATCAGTTTTTGTTGACGTCGCCTATGATTTTAACTCTGTTTTTTGTGCCGCTGTTGGAGACGTTTCAGTTGTGGCAATCTCCTTGGTTGTACTTGTTGCCGGGAAAGGGGTCTCTGATTTTGATCGGCGGGGCGTTCGCTCCGCTCTCGCTTCAGGAAGCTTTGCCGGCAGTCGGGATGTTGGCGATCTGGACCGGCGGGGCTTGGTGGTATGCGAAGCACTCATTTGAGCGATATGTGATTTTGAAGATTGGAGGCGGAGTGCGATGAGCCGGGTGTTGGCGCTTTCTCTTCGGGATCTGAAAGATATCGGGCGGGACCCGATGCTGATGATTGCGATTGTCGGGCCCTTACTGTTGGCGATGGTCATTCGCTTCGTTCTTCCGTTTGCAAGCCAATGGCTTGAAGTTCGTTTTGGTGTCGGATTGATGGAGTATGGAGCGCTTTTTGCTTGTCTGTTGTTGGCGATGGTGCCTCTGATGTTGGGAATGTTGATCGGGTTGGTGTTGTTGGATGAGCGGGATGAGGATTTGCTCTCGTATTTTGCTGTCACGCCCTTGATGAAAAAAGGGTATCTGGTTTATCGGCTGGCAAGTCCGGTTGTGCTCAGTTTTGTTTTGTCGTTGGTGGCTTTGGCTGCGGCTGGGTTGGCAGAGTATTCAGCGGCGCAGGCGATACCGGCTGTTTTGATGCTTGCGTTGGAGGCGCCGATGTTTGCTTTGTTCATGACGGTGGTTGCGGGAAATAAGGTGGAGGGCATGGCTGTCGCAAAAGCTGGCGGTATTCTGTTGCTTGCTCCGTTTGCGAATTATTTTTTGCAGGATCAGTGGCAGTGGGTGGGCATGCTGCTTCCGACTTATTGGGCGGCAGAGGCGTTTTTGGAGCCCGGGGGCCGTGCAGTTTTGGTTGGATTTGTGTTTCATGGTGTGGTGTTGTGGGGGTTGATGAGGAGGTTTATGGGGCAAAGAAATTAGTGGAAAATGGAAAGGCCAGATCATTAATGATCTGGCCTTTCCGCATGATTCGATATAACAAAATGCCTCGCGACGACCTACTCTCCCAGGACCCTGCGGTCCAAGTACCATCGGCGCTGGAGAGCTTAACTTCCGTGTTCGGGATGGGAACGGGTGTGACCTCTCCGCCATTGTCACGAGACGCTTTTGTTTTTGTTTG
>NZ_JAPMLT010000005.1 GCF_026410385.1 Tumebacillus lacus | reverse complement strand
ATTAGGCACGCCGCCAGCGTTCGTCCTGAGCCAGGATCAAACTCTCAATAAAAGTTTGAAATCAAGCGAATGAATCGCTGGCTCGAAAATCGATCTCGTAACACTCGTTTAGTTTTCAAGGATCAATATCATATCGCTCAGAGGCGACGTATATTAGAATACCACACAGATGAATCAAAAGTCAACTGGTGATTTCTTCTTACTCATCACCGCGACTCTCGCGGCGACAGGAATCATCTTATCACGTTTGCCTGACACGACACAAAATCGACTGCGCCTTCCATCGAAACAAACTCAAGCATACCGCATCACCTGCTTTCCCTCAGACGCTCAAACGGCCCGTTCTGCATGATTTCAATAAAGAAAACCCGACCTCCTCAGAGATCGGGTCTTCCGCATTATCTTTTCACTGCAACCAGCAGTTCGTACTTAAACATCAGCAACAGAAACTCCACGCGGTAGTTCGTCCGCACGTTCACCACGTAATGGTTACCCGGTTGCGTGCCGAACACGACGTCGGTGAGATCGTCGTTGTTTTCCACTTCAAGCCGCAACTGTTTCAGTCGCCCTCGCATCTCTTCGTCGAGCACATCGATTTCAAACTCATACTCGACGCCGGAGTGGCGTTCTGTCACCTTGATCTTTGCAGGATCAAACTCGTACGTCACCATCAGCCGTCCTCCCTTTTCCTCGTTTTACAGGTAGCGCAGATACACATACACCGTCGAGATGATGATCGAGAGGATCATCAGCGGGAACGCGATCACGAAGAATCTCATAAATGAGATCTTGTACCCTTCCTTCGCAGCCAGACCGATGACGATCACGTTTGCGCTCGCGCCGATGACCGTGCCGTTGCCGCCCAGACATGCGCCCAAAGCCAAGCTCCACCACAGCGGTTCGAGGTCGGTGATCCCCAGCAAGCCCATCTCCTTGATCATCGGGATCATTGTCGCAACGAACGGGATGTTATCCACAAACGCCGACGCAATCGCACTCATCCACAGGATCAGCAACGCCATCTTGGTCGGGTCGCCTCCCGTGGCGTCCATCGCTCTTTCTGCCAGCATCGAGATAACGCCGGTTTCGATCAGCCCCGCGACGAGGACAAACAGCCCCACGAAGAAGAAGATCGTCGCCCATTCCACTTTCTCAAACGCTTCTTCCAGATACTTCTCGCCCGTCAAGAGCAGGAGCAGGAACGCCCCGGCCAGCGCCACGGTCGCAGATTCCAGATGCAGTTGCTGATGCAACCCGAACCCGATAATCGTCAATGCCAGCACAGCCAGCGATTTGACCAACAGCTTGGTGTCTTGCAGTTCGTCGTTCTCATTCAAGCTCATGATCAACGCTTGACGCTCCGGATCGCTCTTCAACTGGTTGCGGAAGATCAGCACCAACAGCGCCACCGTCACAACGAGGATGATCGCCGCGATCGGCGCCAGGTTGTAAACAAACGCCATGAAGTCAAGCTCCTTGACCGCGCTGCCGATCATGATGTTCGGCGGGTCGCCGATCAAAGTCGCCGTGCCCCCGACGTTCGATGCGATGATCTCGGAGATCAGATACGGCACCGGATTGACCTTCAACTGCCGCGCAATCGAGAACGTCACCGGCACGATCAGCATAACGGTCGTCACGTTGTCGAGCAACGACGACAACAGGGCGGTGATTACCGACAGATAGACCAGAATGCGAACCGGATGACCCTTTGCCATCTTGGCTGCCTTGATCGCCAAGTACTTGAACACGCCCGTCTTGCCGGTGATCGCGACCAGCACCATCATGCCGATCAACAGCCCCAGCGTATTAAAGTCAACGTGGTGAATCGCTGCTTCTTGATCCAAAATGCCAAAGCCGACCATCAAAATCCCGCCGATCATCGCCACAATCGTACGGTGCAGTTTTTCACTGACGATCAGTGCATACGTGATCAAGAAAATAGCAATCGCCAAAATCGCTTGATTTTCCAACTCGCCACCCCTCAGTCTCGTTTATGTGCTCATCGTAGCACGATTCTGCGATTCTTGTGCAAATGCTCAAGATCACCTTAAACGAAAAGAGAACACCCCAGCGGAAATCTCCTGCTTCTGCGACGATTTTCCTGCCCAATTTGACTGTTAGGATTCCCCAATACAGGCGCAACTACTATTAAATAGGAAGAAAGGCCAACGCCGCAGCGTTGGCCTTTCTCTCGTATCGTTTAGCCGAGGTGGATGCGGGCAAATTTGCGTTTGCCAGCTTGGAGAACCATGCCGTCTTGCAGTTCGATCTGCGCGTCGACTTCCGCCACTTTTTCCTCGTTGATCTTGACGGCGCCGCCTTGGATCAGTCGGCGAGCTTCGCCGTTGGACGGTGCCATCTTCAGATCGGTGAGCAGTTTGACGATCCAGACGGTGCCCGGCTCGAGCGTCACTTCCGGCATATCGTCCGGTAGCGCGCGCTTTTGGAAGACGGTCTTAAAATGATCTTCCGCCGCTTGAGCCGCTTCCTCGCCGTGGTATTTGGTGACGATCTCGCGGCCGAGGCGCATCTTCAGATCGCGCGGGTGCAGCGAGCCGTTTGCAAATCCGGTGCGGATCTCAGCCAGCTCTTCCAGCGAGATGTCGGTGACCAGTTCGAAGTATTTGACCATCAGTTCATCCGGGATCGACATCGTCTTGCCGTACATGTCGTTCGGCGCTTCGTCGATGCCGATGTAGTTGCCGAGCGACTTGGACATTTTTTGCACGCCGTCGAGACCCTCGATGATCGGCAGGGTCAGGATCACCTGCTGCTCTTTGCCGTATTCCTTTTGCAGGGTGCGGCCCATCAGCAGGTTGAACTTTTGATCGGTTCCGCCAAGCTCGACGTCGCACTCCAGCGCGACCGAGTCGTAGCCTTGCATCAGCGGGTAGAAGAACTCATGCAGGGAGATCGCCTGTTGTGAGTTGTAGCGCTTTTCAAAGTCGTCGCGCTCCAGCATGCGGGCAACGGTGGTGTTGGCCGCCAGTTTGATGACGTCAGCAAAATTGAGCGGGGCGAGCCACTCGGAGTTGTAGCGGATGCTGGTCTTTTCTTTGTCGAGCACTTTGTAGAGCTGTTCAACGTAAGTGGCTGCGTTTTCGCGGACCTGGTCGAGGGTCAGTTGTTTGCGCGTCTCCGATTTGCCGGTCGGGTCGCCGATCATGCCGGTGTAGTCACCGATGATGATCGTGACGTTGTGACCGAGGTCTTGGAACTGGCGCATCTTTTGCAGCGGCACCGTGTGGCCGAGGTGGATATCCGGAGCGGACGGGTCGAGGCCGAGCTTGATGTGCAGCGGTTTGCCGGTCTTGATCGAGCGGCGCAGTTTGCCCACCAGTTCTTCCTCGGGAATGATCTCCACCGCACCGCGGCGGATCACAGCCAGCTGGCGTTCGACTTCTGCTTCCACCTGCGGGTCGCGGGTGACTTGTTCTTGGTTCGACATTTGAGTTCCATCCCTTTCAGCGTGTGTATTCTGAGAAAACAAAAAATCCCCGCCCCTGTGTAGCTAGGGGCGAGGATCTGACTCGCGGTACCACCCTAGGTCGATCCCATGCCAAAATAAAGGATCACCTTCGTTGCAAGATAACGGCCGCCCAAACAGACGACCGGTTCGGCATTTCCTCCGAACGGCTCGGGACTGTACTTCGCGCTCGTGACCGTCCGGTTCGCAGCGACCACCGGCTCTCTGCACGATCAAACCTGACAAGCGCTACTCGTTCCTTCACAGCCTGTATAATATCAGCCTGAATCAGATAAAATCATACCAATTCCACCAGCGGCTGTCAAGAAAACACCGCCGTGTGAACGCTGTCCGAACGTGTCGTTTCTTGTGCCCCATTTGCTCTGTGGTATAATAGTTAAAGTTAGGGGGAGGGCGTCAAAAATGGAAGAACACGGCATGGCTCGTTCCACTGAGCCGAACCGCGATTCCGGTTCGGATAGCAAGTCTCGTAAAAAGCAGAAGAAAAAGAAGAGATGGTTTTGGCGAACCGTCAAGATCTTCTTGTTCTTATTTTTAGCGGCCGGTGTGATCGGCGGCGGAGCGGGAGCCGGCTATGTGGCGACGCTCTTGAAGAAAGCGCCGCCATTGGACCTCAACACGATCACCAACATGGCGGCGACGACGAAAGTATACGACGCGGATCAACAGTTCATGTTCGATCTGCAAGGGGATGGCGACCGCGAGTTGATCAAGTCGCTCGACGAAGTATCACCGCACGTCGTCAACGCGTTCATCGCCGCAGAAGACAAAGACTTCCGCTCCCATTTCGGGATCAATCCGATGGCACTGGCACGGGCGACCGTCCAGAACGTGCTCGGCCGCTCGATCATGAGCGGCGCGTCGACGATCACCCAACAGACGGTGAAAAACGCGATGTTCCCTGAGCAGAGCCGCACGTTGGAACGCAAAGTGCAGGAGATGTACCTTGCGATTGAATTGGAAAAACAACTGACGAAGGACGAGATCCTCGTCACCTACTTAAACTGGATCTATTTCGGGAAATCAGGTCCGGACAACCTGTACGGCATCCAACGGGCATCGCAGGCGATCTTCGGCGTCAACGCAAAAGATCTCACGCTGGCACAGTCGACGATCCTCGCCGCCCTGCCGAACAATCCGAGCTTGTTCAATCCGTATGTCAATTTGGAAAACACGCTCGGCCGTCAGGAATACATCCTCCAGCAGATGATGGCGGCAGGCTATATCACGCAGGCCCAGTATGAAGAGGCCAAAGCGTTCAACGTCGCGGAAGCTCTGCAACAGACTCAGCAGAACCGCCGGGTCAATGCCGGGGAGTTCGGCCATCTCGTCGCCGAGATCGAGACGCAGGCTGCTGAGCGGCTGATGGACAGCGGCAATTACGAGTCGCTCGACCAAGCCCGGCAAGCACTGTTCCGAGGCGGCTATCAGATCTTCACCACCATTGAGCGCGACTATCAAAAGATGGTCGACAGCGTGATCAACGACAACAAGTTCTACCCGAAAAACATCACCTACACGATCACCGACAACACCGGCAAACAGACCAAGATCGAAGACGCGATGGAACAGTCCGGGGCGGCTATGATCGACAACAAGACCGGTCGCGTGTTGGCACTGGGCGGCGGTCGCAACTACGAAGTCGACCAGGTCAACCATGCTACGGTGCCCCGTCAGCCGGGCTCGACGATGAAGCCGATCGCCGTCTACGGACCGGCGATCGAACGGGGCTTGATCGGCTCCGGCACAGCGATCGACGATGTGCCGATGGTCTGGCCGGACCGCAGTTCCGCGACGGGGACGTATTTCCCCTTCAACTGGGACAAGCGATTCCACGGCTTGATGACCGTCCGGGAAGCGCTGGAGCAGTCCTACAACATCCCGGCGCTGAAAGTCTATCACGACATCACGCCGACGTACGGCCTTGGCTATCTCACGAAGATGGGCGTCACGACGCTCGACGATTCTGACTATAATCTCGCGTCCGGCATCGGCGGCATGGCGCACGGCCTGACCGTGCTGGAAGCGACATCTTCCTACTCGACGATGCCAAACGCAGGTGTCTGGCGCGATTCGTTCATGATCGAGGAGATCAAAGATCGCACCGGCGAAGTGACCTATAAGCATCAATCGCAGGAAACGCAGGTCTTTGACCCGAACACCGCCTACATCCTCAACGACATGCTCCAAGGCGTGGTCCGTCGCGGCACGGCATCTGAGGTGGGTCGCAAATTCCCCGGCTACGCAATCGCAGGCAAGACCGGGACGACCAACGAGGACAAAGACGCATGGTTCATCGGTTACACGCCGGATGTGACGCTCGGCATCTGGGTCGGCTACAACATGCCGTACCCGCTGCTCAAAGGCGAAGGCAACACGCCCAAGCACATTTGGAATGCGATCATGGGTCAAGTGTTGCCGACCATCGAAAACCGCACCAAAGAATTCTTCCCCAATCCGGGCGGCGTTAGACAGGTCGCGGTCTGCAAGGTCTCCGGACATCTGCCGACCGAACTCTGCCACGCCGAACACACCGTCACGAACGAACTGTTTCGTGCCAACGCGGTTCCCCGCGATGCATGCGACGTTCACGTGAAGGCCAAATACTATGAAGTAAACGGCAAGAAATATCTCGCCAATGACTCGACCCCCGCTCACCTCGTCAAAGAGGGCATCTTCATCAAGCGGGACAAATACACCCTGCCAAACGGCAACCGCGCCTATCTGCCGCTCGACCATGAGAAAGAACTGCCGAGCGACAAGGACCCGCGCGCAGAAGACGACACGCTGCGCACGACCAAAGTGCCGTCCGGTCTGAAAGCAACGCCCGCATCGAGCACGTCGGTCACCTTGAGTTGGAGCGCCGTCGCAGGCGCGAAAGGCTACGTGATTTTGCGCGCCGACAGCGAAGCCGGTCCGTTCCAAGTGATCAACGAAACGACCGCACTCACCTTTACCGACTCCGGTCTTACCACAGGCAACACGTACGCCTACCGCGTCGTCTCGCAGGGTGAAGACGGCATGGAGTCCGACCCGAGCCCATCGGTCACCGTCACGCTGGGCAAAGACCAACCGGACAACGTGCCCGCACCGGGCAATGTCAGCGCGAAACCGGCCGCAGTCGGTGCCGTCGTCTCCTGGTCGCCGGTCTCCGGCGCAGAGTCCTATGCGATCTACCGCAGTACCGAATCGAACGGTGATGCACAACGAATCGCCACTGCAAAAGGCAACGGCTACAACGACGTCAGCGCACTGCCGGGCGCGACTTACTACTACCGCGTGGCGGCTCTCATCGACGGCAAGGAAGGCTCGCCTTCGATGGCGGCAAAAGTCTCGCTGAGTGCCGGTGGCGGCGGCGGTGACGAGATATCGCCGCCGCGCATCAACGACATCTACAGCACCGGCTCGGGAAACACTTTGCAACTCTCGTGGACCCCGGTGCAAGGCGCGGTGAATTACGTGGTGGAACGCAGCACCGACGGCGGCAGTTTCAAACGTCTCGGCACAACAAGCGGCACCGCCTACACCGACTCCAATCTGGAATCGGGCAAAACGTACTCGTACCGAGTCCGCTCCGTCTCGGCAGGCGGATCCATCTCCGATCCTTCCGCCCCGGCGAAAGGAACGCCATAAACATCGTACACACCTTCGCATCACAAAAAGTGGCAGTCCCCTCGTCGGGACTGCCACTTTTTTGGTGTGATATGGTTGTGGAAAGTGCTTATTTCAAAGTCACAACGGTCACTCCGTTGCCGCCTTCGCCTTCCGCGCCGAAGCGATACGACTTGACCTGACGATGACCGCGCAGGTAGTCCTGAATGCCCGTGCGCAAAACGCCGGTGCCCTTGCCATGGATCAGGTGAATGGTCGAGAGTCCGGCCATGATCGCGTCGTCGATGTATTTGTCGACGGCGTGAATGCCTTCTTCGATGTTGGAGCCACGCAGGTCGAGCTCCATTTTCACGTGCTTCGGCTCACTGTTTTTACGGCCGACGACCGTGCGGGTCGGCATCACTTCCGGCGCGAGCAACTCAAGCTGGTCGAGGCGGACTTTCGTTTTCATCATGCCGATCTGCACCATCGCCTGTTTGCCGGAGATATCGACGATGTGGCCTTTTTGTCCGAGATGAACGACGGTGACGTGGTCGCCCGCCTGCAAAGGACGGTCGGCCGGTTTTGCCTGTTTGGGCTTGCTCTCGCGCTTGAGTTTGGGGGCTTTGTCCTCCAACTGTTTGCGCATCTCGATCAGGCGATGCTCTTTGATCTGACCGCGCTCTTCGGCGGCGATGCGGCGGAGTTCGTCGACGATCTCCTCCGCTTCTTTCTCCGCTTTGCGCACCGCTTTGCGAGCTTCTTCCTCGGCGCGCTCCATCAGCTTGTCTTTTTGCGCGTAGAACGTCTCGCGCTCTTTTTCAAACTCACCGCGCAGAGCTTCCAACTCGCGTCGCAGCTCTTCCGCTTCCCGACGCTCTTGTTCGGCGATCAATTGGTTGTGCTCCAGCTTGCGTATCAGTTCGTCGACCTGCACGTCCTCCGTGGTCAGGCGCGACTTGGCCGCTTCGATGACGTCTGTGCGCAGTCCGAGACGCTGCGAGATCGCAAACGCGTTGGAACGGCCCGGCACACCGATCATCAGGCGGTAGGTCGGGCGCAGCGATTGGACGTCAAATTCGACCGAGGCGTTGATCGCGTTCGGTTCGTTGAACGCGTAGCCTTTCAGCTCGCTGTAGTGAGTGGTCGCAACGGTGCGGACCCCGCGCTTGTGCAGGAAATCGAGGATCGACATCGCCAAGGCCGCGCCTTCCGTCGGATCGGTACCCGCACCCAGCTCGTCAAAGAGGACGAGGGAGCGGAAATTGACCTGCTCGAGGATCTGCACGATGTTGGTCATGTGGCTGGAGAAGGTGGACAGCGACTGTTCGATCGACTGCTCATCGCCGATATCGGCAAACACCTCGTCGAACGTCGACATCACCGAGCCGTCGTCAGCCGGGATATGCAGACCTGCCATCGCCATCAGGGAGAGCAGGCCGAACGTTTTCAGCGTGACCGTTTTACCGCCCGTGTTCGGGCCGGTGATGACGAGCAACAGGAAGTCATCCCCTAGTCGCAGGTCGGACGGCACGACGTCTTTGGGCGCAATCAACGGGTGACGGGCGCGTTTGACGCGGACGATGCCGTCTTCGTTCATCTGCGGACGTACGGCGCGCAGTTCGTTTGCGTAGTTCGATTTGGCAAAAATAAAGTCGAGCTCTGCCAGCGATTCCTGCGCATCTTGCAGTTCGCTGCCGTGCGTGCCGATCTGAGCGGCCAGCGTGGACAGAATGCGTTCGATCTCCCGCGCTTCCTTCACTTCCAGTTCGCGCAGGGAGTTGCTCATCTGCACGACGGCGGCCGGTTCGATAAACAGCGTCGAGCCGGATGCCGACTGGTCGTGGACGATGCCGTCAAAAGAGCCTCTGTACTCCACCTTCAGCGGCACGACATAGCGGTCGTTGCGCTGGGTGATGATCGGGTCTTGGAGCATCTTTTGGAAGCTCGACGACCGGATGATCGATTCGAGCTTGTCTTTAATGCGTGCCTGCACGGTGCGCATCTCGCCGCGAAGTCGGCGCAGATCTTGTGACGCGGTGTCGCGCACAACGGCGTTGTCGTCGATGCAAGAGCGGATCTCGTCCTCGACATCGCGCAGTTCCGGGATATACTCGCACAGCTCCATCATGATCGGGAGCGGGTGTTGTTCATGGGTGTCCTGCAGGAATTTTTTCAAGCGACGGCCGCCTTGAATCGTATCGGCGATATCGAGCAATTCCTTCGCCGACAGCGTGCCGCCCATCGTCGCACGGCGTACCGGACCGCGAATGTCGTGCAGGCCCCCGAGCGGGATCAGTCCGCGCAGGCGATACACGGTGACCCCTTCTTCCGTAGCCGCCTGCGAGCGTTCGACCTCTTGCAAATCAGTCGCCGGATACAGGTCGGCCGCCCGTGCTTTGCCGAGGGAACAGCTTGCCAAAGATATGATTTTATTGCGAATTTTATCAAATTCGAGCACGCGAAGCACTCGTTCATTCATCAGAAGTCACCCCCGATATTAACTTTCTATTATAGCACCTTTTGCAAAAGACGCAATGGAAATCGGATAAACCCCCACCCCGTTGGACATGCTACTGTGTACCGCAGAAAGACACTTCCATTCCGGTAAAGGAGGAGGAAACATCCATGAACATCGTAGGAGCTATCGTCCGTTTCATTGTGTCCGCTCTGGTCCTGATGGTGGTCGGCTTTCTCGTCCCAGGCTTCTCTCGTCTGACGTTCGGTTCGGCGTTGATCGCCGCCGTGGTGATCGCGGTGATCGGCTGGGCGGTGGAGCGACTGTTCGGCGGCCGCGTTTCGCCGTACGCTCGCGGCATCGTCGGGTTCCTCGTCGGCGTAGCGGTGATCTATGTCGCGCAGTTCTTCGTGCCAGGGATGCGCGTCACCCTGCTCGGCGCGGTGATCGCCTCGCTGGTGATCGGGTTGATCGACCTGTTTGTGCCGGGCGACATGAAAGGCAGAATGCTCGGCAGCGGCGACCGCTCCGAACGACGCAACGACTGATCCTCTGAACCTGCGAAATAGGAAAAAGCCCTGAGTCTCTTCACAGACTCAGGGCTTTTTCTGTAGGCGGGGAGAAAAATTGGAACTTGTTCAACAGCACCTGCGCGATCTCCGAGTCCTGCAGCGCCCACTGCAAGCCGTTATACGGAAGAAATGCAAGCACATGGACCAGGATGCCGGCGATCAGCACGGAGAGCAGCAGACCGAGCACCACGCCGCCCAGCCGGTTCAAGATCGACAGGCCGGGCAGTTTGGCGATCAGGTCGAGCAAGGAGCCGAGCAGCTTGATCGCGAGGAACGCGACGATAAACAGCAGGATAAAAGCGACAGCGCCGTGCACACCCGCCGCGATGTCGAGGCCCGGGATCAGCCGAAGGGGATTTTCCGGGGCCATCGACGGGACTGGAAACCAGCCCTCGATCCACGGGACGAGCAGTTGCGACGAGCTTTTTGCGATCAGCCACGCCGCGAAGACGGCGACCAGCGACACGATCTGGCGGATCAGTCCGGTCCGCCATCCGTTGATGCCGGAGAGGATCACAAACGCTCCGATGATCAGGTCGATCACTGCCCTAGCCCTCCATTTGTTGCGCTTGCTCCAGAATCTTCAGCAGCTCGTCGTACTCCTGCCGCAGCCGCAGATACTCGTCGGCGACGTTTACCGCCGCCAGCACCGCGACGCGGTTGAGATCGAGACGAGGGTTGACCTCGCCGATCTCCTTCATTTTATGGTCCACCAACAGGGCGACGAGACGCAGGTGGTCGAGCGAAGCCTTGCCTTTTATCTGATAATCTTGGCCGTAGATCACAGCTTTGATCTTGTTTACGTCATTCTTGCCGTTCGCGTTGTTCAGCAAGGGAAATTCGCCCCTTTCTAGGTTCCCTGCTTCACTTCGCCTTGCAGGGGGAAAAATCCTCCTGTCACTAGGCACGAAGTTCTGCGTGGTGCCCTGCCTTCAGCGCTTCCAACACGCGGTTGTGACGCTCGGTGACTTCTTCGTCAGTCAAAGTGCGCTCCGACGAGCGGTAGACCAGCCCGTAGGCCAGCGATTTTTTGCCGGCCGGCACCTGCGCGCCTTGGTAGAAGTCGAAGATGCGCACGGAGACCAGCAAGTCGCCGCCGGCGATGCGGATCGTGTCGAGCAGGTCGCCGGCCGGAGTGTCGATGTCGACGAGCAGCGCGATGTCGCGCTCGATGCTCGGGAACTTCGGCAGCGGCGGCACGACCAGTTCGGAGCGTTCCTTCGCGGTCAGCAACGCTTCCATGTGCAGTTCGAAGTAGTAGGTCGGCGACAGGTCGCACGCTTCCTCCGCCTCCGGATGCAGGCCGCCGATCACGCCGAGCTCCAGCAGTTCGCCTTCGTGCCGCTTGACGATCTTCGCCGTGCGGCCCGGGTGCAGGCCTGCTTGGGCCGCGCGGACGAACAGCACGTCGGTGATGCCGATGCCGTCGAGCAGCGTTTCTACAACGCCCTTCACAGCAAAGAAGTCGACCGGACGGCCCTTCTCGCCGACGCCCAGCGCGCCGTAGTTGCCCGTCATGATGCCGGCGATGCGCACGCGCTCGGTGACCGGGGTGTCAACGCCTGGCTCCGGGGAGAAGACGCGGCCGATCTCGAACAAGGCGAGGTCGTTGGTGCGGCGGTTGCGGTTGTACTGCACCACTTCGACCAGCGACGGCAGCAGGTGCGTGCGCAGAGCGGAACGGTCTTCGGACATCGGGTTGAACAGCTTGACTTGGTTGGTCAGCGTCGCTTCGGTGTGCAGACCGAGCGGTTCGAGCAGGCCGACGTTGGTGAACGAGTAGGTCACCACTTCGTTGAGCCCGGCGTTGATCAGCACTTCGCGTGCGGTGCGGCGCAGGCGTTGCTCCGGGGTCAGCTGGCCTTGCACGTAGTTGCCGGACGGCAGCGTCGACGGGATCTTGTCATAGCCGTAGATGCGGGCCACTTCCTCGATCAGGTCGACTTCGCGCACCATATCCGGACGGCGGGTCGGGACGGTGATGCGGTGTGCGCCGTCCACTTTGAAGCCGGAGACTTCAAAGCCGAGGCGCTTGAGCACAGCGACCATCTCGTCTTCGGTGATCGAGGTGCCGAGCACTTCATTGACGCGTTCATGACGCAGGTCGAGCACGTGCGGCTCCGCACCTTTTTTCACGACTTCGACCGGCCCCCCGACCACTTCGCCGCCAGCGAGCTCTGCGATCAGTTCGGCTGCACGCAGCAGGGCGTTCGTGATCATGCCTTGGTCGATCATGCCTTTTTCAAAGCGCTTTTGCGCTTCGGAGAACAGGCCGAGCGCCTTGCCGGTCTTGCGGGTCGTGCCCGGATCGAAATACGCTGATTCGAGGACGATGTTCTTGGTCGCCGCATCGACTTCCGAGTTTTCACCGCCCATGACGCCGGCGAGACCGATCACTTTTTCCGGGTCGGCGATGACGAGCATCGACGCGTCGAGCGTGCGCTCCACACCGTCCAGCGTGACGTGCGTTTCGCCGTCTTGCGCTTGACGGACGATGATCGTGTCCTGCGCGACTTTGCTCAGGTCGAACGCGTGCAGCGGCTGACCCAGTTCAAACATGACGAAGTTGGTCACGTCAACGACGTTGTTGATCGGGCGCACGCCGACGGCCAGCAGTTTCGCTTGCAACCAGAGCGGCGATTCGCTGACGGTGACATTTTGTACGACTTGGGCGGCGTATTTGGTGCAGTTGTCCGACTCGATCTTCACGGTGACCGGAGAGGACCCGTTGCCGTGTGCGGTGTACTCTTCCTTCATCTTCATCGGACGGTCGAGGATCGCCGCCACTTCGTACGCGACGCCACGATAGTTCAGCGCGTCGGAACGGTTCGGGGTGAGTTCGAGCTCCAGCACGGTGTCGTTCATCAGCAGGTAATCGGCGATGTCATGGCCGACCGGCGCGTCTTCCGGCAGGATGTACAGACCCTCGGTCTGCTCCTTCGGCAGCAGTTTCACGTCCATGCCGAGCTCTTTGGCCGAGCAGAGCATGCCTTGCGATTCAACGCCGCGCAGTTTGGCCTTTTTGATCTTGAAATCGCCCGGCAGCTCCGCGCCAACGACGGCGACCGGCACTTTTTGCCCAGGAGCGACGTTCGGCGCGCCGCAGACGATCTGCAGATGATCGCCGGTGCCCGCGTTGATCGTGCAGACGCGCAGTTTGTCTGCATTTTCATGCTGGCGCGTCTCGACGACATGGCCGACGACGACGCCGGTGACGCCTTGGTTCAGCTCCGTGAACACTTCGACCGGGATGCCGCCTTCGGTCAGGCGTGCACCCAACTCCTGCGGGGTCAGGTCGTCGATCTCGATATATTCTCTCAACCAGTTATAGCTGATCTTCATTTGTCGATTCCCTCCTGCTACATCCGCGATTTGAAATGAGACATCAGGCGCACGTCATTTTGGTAGAAGTGGCGGATGTCCTCAATGCCATAGCGGCGCATCGCGACCCGTTCCACGCCCATGCCGAACGCAAACCCGGTGAACTCTTCCGAATCGTAGCCTTGCTCTTCCAAGACATACGGGTGGACCATGCCCGCGCCGAGAATCTCGATCCAGCCGGTCTGCTTGCAGGTCCGGCAACCGCTGCCGCCGCAGTTGAAGCAGGTAACGTCAACCTCTGTGGACGGCTCGGTGAACGGGAAATACGACGGACGCATACGGATCTCGACTTCCGGGCCGAAGATCTGGCGGGCGAACATCAGCAGCGTCCCTTTCAGGTCGCTCATGCGGATGCCGCGGTCGACGACCAAGCCCTCGATCTGCATGAACGCGTGCGAATGGGTCGCGTCATCATCATCACGGCGATAAACGCGGCCCGGAACGATCACGCGGACCGGGTCCGGATGTTGACGGCCTTCCGCCTTCGCCTTTTCAGCGGTGGCACGGAGCACGCGCGCTTGCATCGGCGAAGTCTGGGTGCGCATCAGCACGTCTTCGTTGATGTAAAACGTGTCCTGCATATCGCGAGCCGGGTGGTTTTTCGGCACGTTCATCGCTTCAAAATTGTAATAGTCGTACTCGACCTCCGGACCGTCCGCCACTTGGAAGCCAAGGCCGAGGAAGATGTCTTCGATGTCGCGGATGACGATGTTCAGCGGGTGTTCGCTGCCCAGTTTCACCGCGCGACCCGGCAAAGTGACATCGACCGATTCTTCGGCGAGACGCTTTTCACGCTCTGCCTTTTTCAGCAGCGCTTCCTTCTCCTCATAGGCTGCTTCCAGGGCGGCGCGCACGTCGTTGACCAGTGCGCCGACGACCGGGCGCTCTTCTGCCGACAGGGCGCCCATGCCGCGCAACATGCCGGTCAGTTCGCCTTTTTTACCGAGGTATTGGACTTTCCAATCGCCCAGTTGCCCGAGCGTTTCCAGCCCTTGCAGTGCTTCGAGCGCTGTGGTTTGCAGCGCGACGAGCTGTTCTTTCATCGCTTGTTCCCTCCTAGAAGATCACACAAAAGATCAGACAAATAAAAAAAGACCATTCATCCGTAGGGACGAAGGTCTTCGCGGTACCACCCTAATTGAGCACGTAAAAAAGCTGCTCCACTTCCTTGTGAGATAACGGCGTTTGGCAACACCGGCCCGCCCTACACAGATCTCCGCGATTCAGATGATCCTTCAGGAAGGCAGCTACGGAGTGAACTTCAGGCTGTCTGTGTCGTGAGGTTGCTTCCAGTCTCTGGCACCCTCTCCCTGTACGGCACGTCTGACGCCCTACTCTCTCCCTCATCGCTGTTGTGGGAAATTTTCGCTTGTAATGCTAACCAGTATAGTACAGCCGACACGCGTTTGCAACTGTCAACGCACCGGTTCGTTCGATTTCCGCACAAATTGGTAGTGGTAAAAAATCTCCACCCCGGCGACCAGAAGGCCGACAAACCACGCAAACGTCCACGAGACGCTCATGCCAGGAAACAGCACGTTGCCAAAGCCGACGATCAGCACCGCCGTGACAAGGTCGAACGCGACCGCGACGATGTAGTTGACCGCTCTTGGGATGATCAGATCGGCCAGATAGCCCACCACCGCGATCACAAGGCCCAAGATCAGAGCATGTCCGAAGTGCATGTGCCCCCAGACCGGGTAAAACAGCGCAATGAAGTAGATCGAGGCGACCGTCGCCCCGAACTTGACCAAAAACGCAATCAGATGATGACGTGCCGTTTCGCTCATTTCCTGCACCCCCTATACGTTCAGGATGCCCGAAATGCGGCCCGGTCACTCCCCGGATCTCTCTACACGGTGCGTTGGCGCAACGCTTCGTAGAGCATGACGGACGAGGCGATCGCCGCATTGAGCGACTCGGCCTGCCCCGGCATCGGCAGCGTGATCTGCGCGTCGGTGAGAGCCGCCACGTCGGCCGACATCCCGTGCGCTTCCGAGCCGATCACCAGCGCGGTGCCTTGCGTGAAGTCATAGCCGTACACCGTCCGGTCCGCCTCCGGGGCGGTGCCGACGACTTTGACCCCGGCAGCTTGCAACTGCGGCAGGAACTCGATCAGATCGACTTCAAAGACAGGCAAATGATAGAGCGAGCCCATCGTCGACCGGATCACTT
Source organism: Tumebacillus lacus (assembly GCF_026410385.1). GTDB lineage: Bacteria > Bacillota > Bacilli > Tumebacillales > Tumebacillaceae > Tumebacillus > Tumebacillus lacus. The sequence goes on along the minus strand of NZ_JAPMLT010000005.1, from coordinate 255,109 downwards.
TCGGATTGTACAGGTCGACGCTCGTCTTGGAGACAAACACAGCCGTTGCCCCAACGGCGTCGGCCGTGCGGATCATCGTGCCGAGGTTGCCCGGATCTTGCAGCGAGTCAAGCACGAGGTAGAGCGGTTTTTCCTTGCCCGCGATGAACAGAGCCGGGTCACCTTCATGACGGTGTACGATGGCGATGACGCCCTGCGGCGATTTGGTGTCGGAGATGTGCTCGATCACCGCTTCCGCCACCTCATACATCACAATATCTTTCGAGTGGGCGCCGTTGACGATCTTGTCAAAGCGGCCGCTCTGCAGGTCGCCCGCGATCAGGATCGCTTCGACCGATGCCCCGGACGCGATCACCTCTTCGACGAGGCGTACGCCCTCGGCGATGTACTTGCCGGTCGAGTTGCGGTATTTTTTCTGTTTCAGCGACGCCCATTCTTTGACGCGGTTGTTTTTCACCGAAGTGATCTGTTCCATTCCATACATAGTGAGTCACCCTCTATCTGTTTTCGTCGATGTCGTCCAGATCCTCATTTTTCCCGACGATGACCAGCACATCCCCTTCGTGCAAAATATCGCTGGCAATCGGGGAGATGTTGATGTCTTTGCCATGCTTGATCGCCATGACGTTGCAGCCGTATTTGCGGCGGATGTCGATTTGCTCCAGAGAGCGGCCGACAAATTTGGTCGGGGCCGTGATCTCCATGATCGAGTAGTCGGGTGCCAACTCGATGTAGTCGAGAATGTTCGGCGAGATCAAGTTGTGTGCCACGCGATACCCCATGTCGCGCTCCGGATAGACGACGCGGTCCGCCCCGATCTTCTCCAGCACCTTGCCGTGCATCTCGTCCATCGCCTTGACGACGATAAACTTGACGCCGAGCTCTTTGAGCAACAGCGTCGTCATGATGCTGTTTTTCGTGTCGTTGCCGATCGCCACGACCACCGTGTCAAAGTTGCGGATGCCGATCGCCTTCAGCGCGTGTTCGTCTGTCGTGTCGGCCGTCACTGCATGAGTGACGAGATCCATCGTGTCCTGAATCCGATCATCGTTGGAATCGATGCCGAGCACGTCGTACCCCATCTCATAAAGAGTGCGGGCCACGCTGGTGCCAAACCGCCCCATCCCGATGACTGCAAACTGCTTTGCCATTGTATGTACCCCCTGTTACCACTGGGAAAAAGTTACAATCATAGACTTGCTACTAGTAGCATACCCCGAAGCCCTTGCGTTCACAACCCCCGACTTCAGACCATGAAAAAAGACTTGCAACACAGGGTTGCAAGTCTTTGGCAGCGATTACGCGTTTTGCTTGCCCTTTGCCAGGGTAGCCAGTTCTGCGAATGCTTTTGCGTCGTTGACAGCGAGGTCAGCCAGCATTTTGCGGTTGACTTCGACGCCAGCGAGTTTCAGGCCGTGGATCAGCTTGCTGTAGGACAGACCGTTGATGCGAGCAGCCGCGTTGATGCGAGCGATCCACAGTTTGCGGAAGTCGCGCTTCTTTTGACGGCGGTCACGGTATGCATACATCAGGGACTTCAGGACTTGCGCGTTCGCAGTCTTGAAGATGCGGTGCTTCGAACCGCGGTAACCACGAGCAAGTTTCAGGATTTTCTTATGGCGACGACGGGTAACGATACCGCCTTTAACTCTCGGCATGGGTAGTACCTCCTAGTTTCTCTATTGCTGTAAATATTACAGGTAGGTGAGCATTTGCTCGATGCGCTTCTGGTCGGACGGGTGAACCATTGCAGCTTTGCGCAGTTTGCGCTTTACTTTTTGGTCCTTGTTTGCGAACAAGTGGCTGGTTTTCGCTTGGGAACGCTTCAGACCGCCGGAACCGGTTCTCTTGAAACGCTTCGCAGCGCCGCTGTGAGTTTTCATCTTCGGCATTGTGTTTACCTCCGTTTGTGAGCGATGATTAGCTTTGTTGTGCTTTCGGCGCGAGAATGACGATCATGCTGCGGCCTTCAAGCTTCGGTGCGCGCTCGACCGATGCGATCTCGGCGCACTCCTGTGCAAGTCGGTTGAGTACTTTCAGACCGAGGTCTTGGTGCGTGATCTCACGGCCGCGGAAGCGGACGGATGCCTTCACCTTGTCACCTTCGCCGAGGAACTTCACCGCGTTGCGCAGCTTGGTTTGGAAATCGTGCTCCTCGATGTTAGGAGTCATGCGAATTTCCTTGAGTTCGATGATCTTTTGGTTCTTGCGGGCCTCTTTTTCCTTTTTCGACTGCTCATACTTGAACTTTCCATAGTCCATGATGCGGCAGACGGGAGGTTTTGCAGTAGGCGCCACGTTGACCAGATCGAGGTTTTTGTCCTCTGCGATCTGCAGTGCTTCACGCAGCGACTTGATACCCAACTGGTCACCGTTCGAATCGATCAACCGCACTTCACGAGCGCGGATCGCTTCATTGATTTGAACATCGTCTTTGCTAATTGCCTGTCACCTCCTGAAGTTTTGGCCATACAAAGAAGTGAAACTAAAAAATGCGGATGTATGGGTATACATCCGCACGATTTATAACAGACGAAAGAACAAAGGTTCGTTCTGAAGTAAATCATTTCACAACCCGGTCGCAGTCGGTTGACGCTCAAAGCGGGTGAGAAGCGGATGCTTCTGCTTCTTAGTGGCATATGAACTTATCTTACTCAAACATCCTATCACAGGATCGACGAAGGTGTCAACCCATTTATCTTGGCAGTCTGTATCGCAGTAAAAAGCGCCCCTGCCCCTGCTCGCGGTGCAAAGGCAAAAGCGCTGGCAACCAGCTCGGTTACTTGTTGTTACAGATTATATCCCTGTATCGGACAAGTGTCAAACTTTTTTGGAGCATTCGTTAAGATTTGGATAGTCGCGCACTTCCTCGGCCGCAGAAAGGCAGATCGGGCAGCCGCGGCACACGTGCGCCCGCTCGGCAAAGATCTTCTTCACCGTGTCGAGCCACGTCGGCGTCTCCTCCGTCTGCAGATGGATGTGCAGTTGCTCGGGAGCCAGCGCGATCAACACGCTCATCAACTCCTCCACCTGCAGCCCCGCCTCCCGTGCGCTCTCCGGAAGTCCCGGCACGGCGTCGGACGCCAGCGGTTGCCCCTCTGCATCGTAGAGCAGGGTCATCGCGTCAGCCAGATGGACGAGGTGGAGCAGCGGCATTTTGGCCTCCTGCGCTTCGAGGAAATAGCGCAGCAGCTTGACGAACTCCTGCTGCTCGACTTCCAGCAGATATTCGTCGATCGCCTGTTCGATCACGCGATGCAGATCATCGTGCAACCCCTGCATCCGAAATCGCAGCAAGCCCTCGACGACGAGGTCGCCGCTGTGCCGGAGCTGCTCGGCGACCTGACGGGCGATGTGCCGGAACCGCAGCGGGCGGCCCTCCTCGTCGCGCAGGTCGGCGAGGATCGTCACCCCCGACTCGGCGAGGTACTCGACCTCGCTCTTTTCGTAATAGTAAAAATCTTCAGCGACGATGCGCTCCAACTCGCGACGTTCCCACACGTCGGTCACGTAGCGGGCGACGCTGTCTGCAAACGCCTCGATCACTGTCTCCGCCGCTTCCGCCGGGCGGACCAATCGATATGTATAGAAAGTATACGATCCGCGGGTCGATTGCTCGCCGACCGTGATGATGCCCTGTTCGCGAAGATGCTCCCGAGCCTGTTCGAGGCACGCGCACAGCTTGTCGGCGTCCCGTTCCGCGCCGATCTTCCATTTGCTCATGAGATCACACTCGCCTTCTCGGACTCCTTGTCTTTCTGCGGTGATATGTCTCAGTGTATGCGCCTGGAACGGCTGTTATACGAACGAGCTGTCGATTTTATAATTTTCTTACGCTTTCAAGAGGCGCAGGATCAGATCGGCGTCCATCTGCACTCCGTCTTCCCCGCGGCCGATCTGCATCAGGATCACCCCTTGCAGGCAGGAGAAATAAGCGGCGGCGAGCCGCTCGGGGTCATCCTGCACCACCAGGCCCGCCGCTTGTCCGGCGACGAGGATCGGCACGAGTTGGGCGAGATTGGCGGGAAATTTGTCCTCGACCTGTTCTTTGGCCTCGGGCGGGACCGACTCGGATGTCAGCGCTTGCACCATGACAAGAAAATAATACCCGGCCTCGCCTTCTGCCGACGCCAGGATCTTCTCTGTCAGCCACACGAGTTTCTCCCACGGGTCGCCCTTCATCCGGGCGGCCACCCGCGAGAGCAACATCGAACTGTCCAGCGCACGCTCGACCAGTTCGGTGAAGATCTCGTCTTTGGAATCAAAGTAGTGATAGACCAGTCCATGACTGAGCCCCGCCGTCTTCGCAATGTCGCTGATCTTGGTCGCAGCCAAGCCGCGTCGGGCAAACACCCGCAGTGCGGCGTTCAGCAATTGCTCCCGCCGTTCATCGCGAATCTGTTGGTTCTGGGCCGCATTTCTCGGTGCCATCCTCCCTCCTCCTCCTTTTACCGTTCGTAATCGTCCTTATCTAGTAAATCACCATTCGCCACCACTCGACCGAATCCCTGCACATCGTCCGCTTCCCTGCTTCATACTCATGGATGTATAAAATCTCATTCGGTGGAGTCATGCTGGTTTGTACACATCTGGAGGTGTATGGGCATGAAGGAAATTTCGGCGGGCGGCATCGTGTTTCGCAAGCGGGATGATCACCTCGACGTGCTGCTGATCCAGGACCGGTACGGACGCACGACCTTGCCGAAAGGGCATTTGGAAGAAGGCGAGACGGTCAAACAAGCGGCGTTGCGCGAGGTCGAAGAAGAGACGGGCGTCAAATCGCAGATCGTCGGCGACCCGCTGGGCGTGATCCACTATCGCTGCCGGGTCCCGGGCAAAGGGCCGGTGATGAAGGAAGTCACGTACTACCTGATGGAAGCGCTCACCGAAGAGACGCGGGCTCAGCTCCAAGAGGTGCGCGACGCGTTTTGGCATCCGCTGGAGCGGCTGCAGGAACTGCATGCGGCATCCGGCTACCACAACAACGAAGTGATCATCGAACGAGCCTTGAAACGGCTCGCAGCCAAACATCAACAAAAACACCAAGGCATCTAGTCGCCTTGGTGTTTTTCTGCGTCTTGGTCTATGGCCGTTTTTTGCAAGGCGGCCAATTTTACCGTGAAGCGGTCGCCGGAACCGATCGGGACAGTGACCGATGCGGCATCCTCAAAACAGTCGACCGTAAATTTGTACGCTTCGATGCCGAGGTACCCTTCGTGAGAGATCATATTGTCCGCGACGATCAAGCCGCCCGGACGAAGCTTCGACCAGAGCTCGCTGAAGTAGAAAATGTATTCATCCTTCATTCCGTCGAGGAAAATAAAATCCCACGGCCCATCCAGTTCATCGACTCTCTCCAGCGCGTTGCCTTCAAGCAACACGATATGCTCCGCCAGACCGGCTTTGGCAAATGTCTCTTTGGCCAGCCCGATCTTGTACTCGCTCATCTCACAGGTGACCACCTTGCCCCCGTTCGCACGGGCTGCGTCGGCGAGAAAGAGCGTCGAATAGCCGCTTGAAGTGCCGATCTCCAAGATGCGCCTCGCCCCGCTGTGGCGCAAGATCAGATTGAACAACAGCCCCGTCTCCTCGCTGATCCGCCACAGTCCCTCTTGCAGGTCCTCCCGTTGCTCCAGCTCTTCCAGTTCCCGCAGCGTCTGCCAGACTTGTTCGTCTCTCATCGTGACCGTCCCTCCGCCTTTCTCATCAGCTCTTGTCTTGCCCGTAATAAGGGTCGGAAGCTTGCTCTCGCTCCAGTTGCTTTTTCAAGAGAAGCCGGTACCGCACTTGCTGTGCATCGGAGCGGACGTGCACCTCCCGCTCCAGATCCAACGGTGAGATGCGCGGGCGCAGCGCCTCGACGACCGGCCGGTCCTGCTCCAGCACCGTGACGTTGTGCTCATAATGAACATCGTCGATCAGTTCGATGTCTTGAAAGAAATTGCGCAACGCGAGCCCGTACAGCACGATCCCGCCGCCTGCCACCGGCGTCATGGTCAGGTAGGTCGCCATCACCTTTTCCTCCATCATGTCGGTGCGCAGGATGATCTGATTGGGGAACTGAAAGGTGATCGTCGAGGCTTTGCGGTCGTCCACATAGCCGCCCGGTGTTTGCAGCAGCGGGTGGAACGGCTTGGCGATGACCACGATCTCCCGCTCGTTCACCTGAAAGGCAGGACCTTCCACACGCGGATCGACATCCCCCGTCGACTCCGGGTGGACGTAGGGCAGATGCGACACGTCGAGGATGCTCTCGATCACCCGCGTCAGATGGGCCTTCCACTCCGCCCGAAAAGGTACCGCCCGCCATGTCGGGTCGGTCAACTCCGGCGGCAGATCGAGCGGCGTGACCCGCTCAGCTTCCCCGATCCACACCCAGACATGGCCCCCCAGTTCTTGCAACGGATACGCGGTCACACGGGCTTTATCCGGGATCTTGGCATCCGGCCCGTTCGACGGGATCAGCCTGCACCGACCGTCGCCGCCAAACTCCCAGCCGTGAAACGGACAGGCGATCCGCTCCCCGTGATGCCGCCCGTCCGACAGCCTTGCCCCCCGGTGCGGACAGTGATCCTGCAAGGCGTGCGCCTGCCCGCGGCCGTCTCGAAACAGCACGATCTCTTCATCCAAGATCGTCACCGCCATCATCTCGTCGTCCTGCAACTCGCGGCTCTCGGCCGCCACATACCATGCATTTCGCATTCTGTCGTCCCTCCGGTGCAGTCACTATCCCACCATATGCGACAAAGATCGTGTTGGTGTGCGTCTGCCGCTCCGCTGGCGTCTAGAGACAAAGCCTCACTTCATAGGATAGAAAGAGTACGTGGAAAAGGGGGATTGTTACGACATGTCAACGAGTTATGCAGGCTTTTGGCTGCGCTTTGGGGCGGTGATCATCGACTGGATCTTGATGGGATTGGTCAACGGTGTACTGCGGGGGATGACCGGCGACGAATTTTTGTATTCGGTGCTGACCTTGCTGACCGGCTGGCTGTACTATGCGCTGATGGAGTCGTCCGCACATCAAGCGACACTCGGCAAAAAAGTGATCGGCATCCGCGTCACTGACCTCGACGGCAACCGCATCGGATTTGGCCGCGCGACCGGGCGGCATTTCGGCAAGATCATCTCCGCGATCCTCCTCTTGATCGGCTACATCATGGCGGCGTTCACGGAGAAAAAGCAAGCTCTGCACGACATCTTGGCCGGGACGCTGGTGGTGAAGCGCTAGTTTGTCAGTACGACTTTTTGAAATAGCGGTCGCTGATCAACTTCGTCAGCACGAGCGTCACCACAAACACGACAGGCAACGAACAAAGGAACAGCACAGCCTGCACCGGCCAGGAAAAGAAACGCTCGACAGCTCTGAAGAACAGATAATCCAATCGAAACAGGACATACAAAATGCTGGAGAAAGTGATCAGTTGCCAAACAGTTCTCATTCGATCCGCACCTCCCTTTATCTGGTAGTACGAAAAAACAGCCGAAGCGTTTCATCCGCTTCGGCTGTTGGTGTGCGTTAGTTTTCTATGTGGACTTCCTCCGCACGCCAGTTGCGGACATCGTTGTCTTCGAGGATGCCGAGGGTGGCGTCCGTGATGTCTTTGTCGGCGGTGAGGGAGCTTTGAATGCGAAACTTGATGTCGTCGGCGTCGGCGAGGGACAGGCCCTTGCGCAGTTCGATATACGCTTCGACGTGGTAGGAACGGCCTTCTTGCAGGATGCGCATCTTGTTGATGTCGACCACTTCCCGGTCGGCAAAGATGATGTTTGCCACGCGGTCCTCGACCGTTTTCGGAGCGGCGACCCCGATCAGGCCGATCATATTTTCATAGCCGAGCTTGAACGCGATGAACAAGAGCAGGCACGCGATCAAGATCGCAGCCACGCCTTCCAGCGCATAGATGCCGGTCATCGGAGCCAATACGACGGCGAGCAGGGCGAGAAACGCACCGAGCGTCGCGACGCAGTCTTCGTAGAAGACCAGTCTCGTCGGCGGGGAGGCCAGTTTGAGATTGCCGAGCGCCTTTTTGACCAGAGAGCCAGGGGCTTTTTGTTGGTCCGATTCTTTGACGATCTCCTTCATCGCTTTAACGAGGATCAGCCCATCGATGACGATGGAGGCAAAGAGCAGACCTGCGTTGAGCCAGATATCGCTGGAGACTTTCGGGTGCTGAATGATCTCCCAGCCTTTTTCAATCGTCTCCACCGCCATGATCGTGACGACGATCACCGCCACCATCACGAACATGTTGATCACCCGGCCAAACCCGGACGGAAAACGCGGCGTCGGTTTTTTCTCCGCCAGCACGCTGCCGGCAAAGACAAAGCCTTGATTGACCGTATCCGCCACCGAGTGCATCGCGGACGCGTACATCGCACTGCTCCCGCTGACCGCAGCGGCCGCTCCTTTGGCGACGGCCAAGACCAGATTGCCCGATGCTGCCATCAGTGAAGACGTGTTGCCCTTTTTCAACGATTCCCATATGCCCATTGTGTTTGTGGGACCCTCCTCTGTTTCGTACAAAGAAGATATACGAACGAGTTTTGATTAGGTTGCACGAAGAGGGGAAAGAAAATGAGGACGAAAAAAGAGCATTCTCCGGAATAGAGCTGCTCTGGAACTTTTGCCTAGTAGGGTGCAATCTCTAGGAAAACCGGTTCCTCACCCTCTTTGTATGTATAAGTTATTATATAAATTTCATCTTCAGAGATCAAATTCCAAATGCTACGATCTTCTATAAACAGCCTGATTTCCTTTTTTTGCTCCTCTTACGGGTTATAGCCTAGAATCCAAAGTTTATAGTTTTCCTGCCCTTTGTCAATAATTTTGAATTGAGATGTTGTCGAATATTGCATGGTGTCAGGAGTTAGCCATAATGCCAAGCAGACAGACACTCCTACTATTACCCAAACCCATTTCCACGAAATCTGCATGAAGCAATCACCCTTTATCATTTGGTTAGTCCGAGCGTGCCTTCAGAATTTCTCATTCACTCATTTCAAATAACCTCCCCGCAATTCCTTCTTATACAATAAATATCGACTTATGAAGAAAAAATACGGCCTACGCACAAAAAAACACCCCTTCGTCGAAGGGGTGCTACTGTTTGGTGCTATCAACAGGACTCGAACCTGTGACCCCCACCATGTCAAGGTGGTGCTCTACCAACTGAGCTATGACAGCATGTTATGGAGGAGGTACCCGGATTTGAACCGGGGGTCAAGGATTTGCAGTCCCATGCCTTACCACTTGGCTATACCTCCAGATATGGAGCGGAAGACGGGATTCGAACCCGCGACCCTCGCCTTGGCAAGGCGATGCTCTACCCCTGAGCCACTTCCGCATCGGGTGATGCTGCTTTATTCAAAAGTAAATGGTGGCTCGGGACGGAATCGAACCGCCGACACGAGGATTTTCAGTCCTCTGCTCTACCAACTGAGCTACCGAGCCGTGTATTGTGTTTTAAAATGGCGGAGCTGACGGGATTCGAACCCGCGGTCTCCCGCGTGACAGGCGGGCATGTTAGGCCACTACACCACAGCTCCAAGTAAAGATGGTGGAGGTTGACGGGATCGAACCGCCGACCCTCTGCTTGTAAGGCAGATGCTCTCCCAGCTGAGCTAAACCTCCGAGATGGTTGGTGGAGGATAGGGGACTTGAACCCCTGACCCCTGCGCTGCCAGCGCAGTGCTCTACCACTGAGCTAATCCCCCGAGAGTGTCTCTCGTGTGTGCCGTGTTCCCCGGCGACAGAATTTATTATATGACGGATGCGCAGAAAACGCAACCCCTTTTTCGCAAAAAAAGAGAACTCCAAATCAAGGAGTTCTCCGCTGCCCTATTTCGCTGCTTCCACCAGTTCCACTTTCAGATCTTTCGCGTTCATGTTGCCTTGGCCGCGCGGCACAAAGACGGTCTCTTTGCGCTTGGTGCGCAGGCCTTTGGCGATGTAATCGGCGGCGACGGCCGGGTCGATCCGGTCGCCGCAGGTATAGACGTCCACGCTCGCATACCCGTGCTCAGGGAAGCTGTGGATCGTCAAATGCGACTCCGAGATGATCACCACGCCGCTGACGCCCAGCGGTGTGAATTTGTGAAACACGACCTCGCGAACCTCGGCTCCCGATTCGAGAGCCGCGTTGACCATGATCCGTTCGACTGCCGCTTCATCGTTGAGCAGGTCGGAATCACATTCCCACAGCTCGGCGATGACGTGTCTGCCCATCGTGTCCATGCGCCAACCCCCTTTTCCGGAGAAGTATGCGTGAAAGTCTAGGCTTGTTCGATCGCCTGAAAGACTCGTACATAGCTTTTCCCCGAACGCATCTCGACGATGTAGGAAGTATCCCCCGTGTTCGCCAGATGCTGGTTGTGCGTGACCATGATGATCTGCCGACCGAACGCGGTCGAGAGCTGTTTCAAAAACTCGGCGACCTGGCGCGAGTACTCGTCCGACACGTGTTTGGCCGGCTCGTCGAGGATGATCGGGCCGTCAAGCTTCGGTTTGTTGGCGTGCAGCAAAGCAGCCCGCAACGCCAGCGAGATCACGTCGACGACCCCGCCGCCGCGCGCGTCCTGCGGGCGCGTCTCGACCGGGATCTCGCCGCCGTACGACGACACGACGAGAAACTCTCCCTCGGCGCGTCCCCGCACTTCGTCGATGGTGACGCGAAACTCCATGTCGCGGTCACCGAAAATAAACTGCAAGGCGTTGGTGACCATCGTCTCGATCTGACGGCGCGCCTGCTCGCGGGCAAAGACGGCCGACTCTTGGAGCAGAATTTTTACCTGCTGGAGTTTGTCGATGTCGTGCCGCTTTTCTTCGAGGCGATCTTCCACCGTCTTTTTCTTGCGCAGGACGGCGTCCTGCTCCCCGCGACGGCGGTTGTAATGATCGCGCAGAGAAGCGACCGCGAGATCGATGCGGGAGAAATCGGTTCCGTTCGTCATTGCTTGTTGATCAGATCCCACGGGATCAGGGAATCGACTTCATCGGCCAGAGCGGCGATCTCTTGCTCCAGTTTGTCGATCTCCAGTTCCAGCGAGTCCGGGTCGACTTGCTCGGCGCGGATCTGTTCGAGGATTTCTTCTTGCTGTTTGAGCAGGGAGTCTTTTTTCAGTTCGGCTTTGTAGCGCATGTCTTTCGCTTTGGCGAGGCCTTCTTTGAGTACGGACAGTTTGTTTTCCATTGCGGTGCTCATCAGGGGTCGTACCTCCTTTATATCTGCTGCCTAAAAGCTGCGGAATTCTTCCAGCAGGCGTTCGGTCGTGTGTTCGTCGATCGGTGTAAAGCAGACCGGACAGGAAGCCGATTGCTTCAGTTCACGACTGTATTCGTCGATCAGCTGGGTGAGTTCCATCGCGTTGGTGTGCAGGTAGACGTCCGCTTTTTTCAAGCGGTCGGTGACGTCGAACAGGCCGTTTTGCATTTGCATCAGACGCTGTTGACGGTCGGTCAGGAATTGCAGGCGAGCGAGCGAGTCTTCGGCCCGTGCCGTCCGTTCGAGCTGTGTCATGATCTGTCCCAGGCGGGAGAGGAGTCGTTCGACGTCTTGCTTTTTGTTGTGCAGATCACGCAGGGCGTTGGCTTTGGCGCGTTTTTGGGCGAGGATGTCGAGGCTCTGCTCCGCCGCTGCGACCGGCTCGGTCCGGGCGAGGATGCGGTCGATTTTGGTGAGCATGCCGCCGGTGTCGCTGCGTTTGGCGGCGAGGGCTGTCAGCGTGGACAGGCGGTGTTTCGACCGTTCGAGTCGCGTGACGCGGCTCGCGGCGTCATCAAGGCCGTTTGTTTGGTGCAGGATGCGATCCACGTTTTGCAGGACGGCGTTCGTCTGCTGTCGCTGATCGGCGAGGGTGCGCAGGCGGCGGAACCGCGCGACTTTGGCCTCGCCCGTGTGCAGGCGGTCCCCTGCGCGGTCAAGCTCGCCGGTGGCCGCAAGGATGCGGTCGGTCTGCTCGATCCCGTCGGCGACGCGGGCCAGTTTCTGAGCGGCTTGGCGCAGACGCAGGGTCTTGGTTTGCAAAGTGACGGCGCGCTCCGCTTGCAGGGAGGCGCGGTCGAGGTGTTCGGTGCGCGAGAGGATCTCGTCGGTAAGGGCGAGATCGGCGCGGGTGGCTTTGTATTTTTGATGCAGGGTTTGCAACTTCTCGCGTCGGGCGTGAAGCGCTTTGAGTTCGGCTTGCTTCATCTCGACGAGGAGGAGGATGTTTTCCAGATACGGCAGGTCGGAAAATTGTTCGAGCTCCTCTTCAACTTCGGCGAGCTGTTCGCGGTATTGTTTTTCCTCCTGCGTGAGGCGGGTCAGGTCGCGATGGGTGTCCCGCGAGGCGGCGTCGATGATGTGAACGCCGTTGAGACGGCCGATGGCTTTGGCTTTGATCGAGCCGGGTTCTGCGAGCAAGAAGGCCGGTTCGAGCTGGGTGCCAAGGTGGAGGACGGTCTCGGTGTCTTCGTCAAGCATGACTTTTGCGACGCCGGTGACGTCGATGACTTCCTGCGGGACGGAGTTGCCAAATCCTTCGTAGATCTGCTCTTCGCCCTCAGTGTTGACGACGATGTAGCGGTTTTTCGAAGGGGTGCGTTCGCGGGTGACGCGTGCGCCGTCGGCGAGCTCGATGGAGACGCGGACGTTGTTGTGGCCGACGCGCATGAAGTCGGAGCCGCGCGGCTCGTTGAAGAGGAGCCAGCGCAGGGCTCGGATGACGGCCGATTTGCCGGAGTCGGACGGGCCGACGATGACGTTCAACCCGTCGTCGAACGCCATCTCGGTCAGTTCATGGGATTGGAAATGTTCGATGCGCAGGTTGCGGATCGTTTTGGTGCTCATCGTTCACCCTCCCCTTTGGACAGGCGTTCTTGAGCGGCTGCGATGCGGGACATCGCTTCTTCGCGGACGAAGGTCGGCAGTCCTTCGCGGCCGGCGATCTCGTCGATGATGGCGCCGATGTCGATGACTTTGTAGTCGCCGGCTGCTTTGATGCCTTGGACAAACTCGGCGAGGCGTTGTTGCATGAAGGCGGCCTCTTCGTTTTTGGAGCGGTCGAGGACTTCTTCGCCGGGTGGGGCGGATTTGAGTTTGACTTTTTTGATTTTCAGTTCGCCGCCGGTCATGTCGAGGATCAGCACTTGCGGGGTGCGGCCTGCGTCTGCCGGGTGGTTGGAGAGGCGGGTGAGACCGCCCGGGTTGTAGAAGATCTTGCCGTCGTGTTTGACTTCCGGCCAGCCGATGTGGTTGTGGCCGCAGAGGGTCAGGTGCGCCTTGGTGTCGAGGATCTGGTCGACGCGGGTGTGGGCGACGCCTTCGATAAACGCTTTGTCCATCAGCATGCCGTGGACGAGGTGGATGCCGATGTCCCCTTCGACGTGGTCGATGACGTAGTCGAGTCGGGGGTCGCGTCGGTCGAGATCGTAATGATAGTGCTGGCCCGAGATTTGGACTTGCACGTCGTTGTGTTTGAGGAGGAGCGGTTGGCCCGGGTGGATCAGTTTGACGATGCCCAGACGGTCAAGGAAACCGAGGACGGTTCTGGGCAGGGTGTCGGGGTTGTGGCCGAATATGTCATGGTTGCCTGCGATCCCGTAGATCGGGACGCCTGCTTCGCTCATGATCGAGACAAAATCGCCGGATACGGCGAGGCTTGGCGACGGAATGTCAAAAAAATCCCCGCCATGCAGGATCGCTTGCACACCTTCACGTTGCGCGATCTCGTTCACTTCCCTCATTTTATTTTTGAGGGTGGTGACAAAATCGTCGGTGCGGTTCTGCGGCGAACTGGCGCGGATATGAGTATCCGTTAGATATAATAGTTTCATAGGAGGAGATCCTCCTTTCTCTGATCAAAATCTCGTTTTCCTAAAGGGAACGTCTTCAACAAAGATACCATTTTTCCTGCAAGATATGGGGGATTGAATAATAACAGGAGAGCCACCATCCTCCTATTGGGGAAGATGGTGGCTCTTTTGGGCGTTGTTCCGACTCCAGATCTTGGCTTGAAACAGCACGCCGATCAGGCCGACGACTGCCACGGCGCAGCCATTAACAAAAAAGGCTGACGAGGCTCCCCACTCTTGAACTTGCCACCCCCCGATGAGCGGGACGGTGACGAGCACCACCGAGGAGATCGAGTTTTGGATGCCGTTGACGCGCCCGATGGTCTCTTTGGGCGGCTCTTTTTGAAATAAATAGGTCCCGGTGACGATCCACATTCCGTTTCCGAGGCCGACCAGCCAAGAGAATGCGAGAAGCCAGCCCACCGCAGCTCCCGGCTCCAACAGCCCGTTCCCCGCAAAGCCGATCCCGATCAGCAGATATCCGCCACCGAACAGCCATCCATAGGAACGAAGTTCTTTCTGCCGTTTCAGCAGGGTGATGCTGATGACCGACCCGACGCCGGAGGTCGCGATGCACCAGCCGAACAACTGTGTGTTCCCCGGATACAGGTCGCGCAGGAGCACGGTGGTCTGAAAATCGATCAACACCACTGCGATCATCCCAAAGAACCCGAAGATCGTGGTCGACAGCAGCACGCGATTGCCCAACACCACCTGCCAGCCTTCGCGCCATTCCTCGCGAAACGAACGTTTGACCGCCTCTTCACTCGCACTCGCGGTATCCCCTTCGATCCGCCCGGTTGAGATCAAGATCAGGGCGGAGATAAGAAAACTCACCGCATTCACCAGCAGGCACGCCTGAGGCGACAGCCAGACCAGCAGGGCCCCGCCGATCAACGGTCCTCCGATCTTGGCGATCTGGTTGACCAGCCCGTTCCACGACGCGGCCTGCAGCAACTGCTCCTCTGCGACGACCCGCCGCGTCAGCGACTGCTGGGCCGGCACGTTGAACACGCCCGCCAACGACCGCAGGAGCAACAACGGAAAGATCAGATACGGTGTCTCTGCAACATACAGCCCGACAGTCAGCCCGCAAGACAGTAGATCGGCTGTGATCATCAAGGTCCGTCTCGGCACCCGGTCCGCGATCACTCCCGCCGCCTGCCCGAACAAGATCCCCGGCAATGCGTACATAATGGGCGTCAGCCCAATCCATACGGGATCGACTTTCCAAATCAGACCCAGCAACGTGGCGATGGCGATGATATCGAACCAATCCCCAAACGTGGACAGCGAATACGCCGCAAACATCCGCCGAAACACTCGATTCCCCCAAATGCTCCCTTGTGCCATAAAAAAATCCCCTTTCCAATGACCATCTAAGGATCATCATAAAGAGGAAATGTCAGAGCAATATCAGAGCAATAAGGGCAATAGGAGCAATATCAGGGAGCAATATCAGGGAGCATATCAGTGAGCATGTCAGTGGCGCAAGCCATCCCAATCCTTTCGCCCTTGCGTCGACCACTCGGGCGAGAGCGGGGTGGGGAGGTTCCAATCGAGTGAGATAGGAGCGTAAGCGACTTCGCGAACGAGATGGAACCTCCCCGCCCCCCGCCGACGGAGGTACCCAACATGGTCAGCCTCCATCATCACTAAAAACCAGCTCTCGCAATCCAGGTGCCAAGGCCCGGCAGATGATACTTGTTGGCTCGCGAAGTCGCTTTCGCTCCTATCTCGCCTCCAAGCATCATCTGCCGTGCCTTCTCCCTTTCCAACAGCCCACCCTTGCAGATCAAAAGCACCTGCCCGGTGACCTGGCACCGGACCGCTCAGACGATACTTGTCGGCTCGCGAAGTCGCTTGCGCCCCTATCTCGCCTCCAAGCATCGTCTGCCGGTCCTGTCGTTCGTCCCGCACTCGTCAAGGAGATAGGTTTTGGTGGAGCAGCCGGTAGACCGCCGGTTCAAGGGTTTTGTATCTGTATCGGTCAGCGAGGGCCGCTTCGCGCTTTCGATAGCGTGCGAGCAGGTCGGGGGCTTGGATTTTGGTGGTGAGGTAGTGGGTGACGTAGCGAAGGGATCTCAAGGTTATCGGGACAAATCGGGATCGCTCCAGAACCTCAAATCCCTCTTCGATCCATCGCTCCCCTTCCCTCCTTTGACCCCGATACAGCAACCAGATCCCTTTGGTGATGTAAAAGTTCCCCGTCTCCCGCAGATACGGATGCATCTCCAACAAAGCTTCCGACTCGCGCAGTTTGGCCTCCGCCATCTCGTCATCCCCCGCAGAGAGATAGACTTTGACCTCGGTGATCGCCACCGGCGTCAGGAAAGGCTCCATGTCGTATTTTTTGACGGTCTCATGCGTGATGGCCAGCCGTTCCACAGCTTTGGTCGCTCGCCCCGTCCAGAGATAGAGATCCAAGACATTGAGGATCTCCAACTCCCGATGCTCCGGCTCGGGCAGTTTTTTTGCCGCGATCGCCCGTTCATAAAAATCAAGGGCTTGCTCCAGATCCTCTGTCACCTGACAGTACACATGCAACAACGCATACGCCCGCTCCCAAAAGGGAAGGTCCGATTCCACCAATCGCCCAAACTCCCCCGCGATCATATGCAGGTAGTTGGTGAAAAACGGCACTTCTTCGATCCCGATCATTTTCTGCTGCTCCAACAGCATGCGTATGGCGTCTCCTTGCCCCACTTGCTGATATTTGGTCAACACGCGCTGGATCTGTTCCATGAACTCAGGATCACCGAGCAAAGGATTTGCCATCTGCTCTGCCGCTTTGACTGTCAAACGATATCCGATGCCCCGCACGGTCTCAAGGGTCATCAGGTGCCCCCAGACACTCAGTTTTTTGCGGAGCCGATAAACATGGTCGTCAACGGTCCGATCGGTCGGGGCTTCCAAGGCCCACACTTGATTCAGGAGTTGTTCGCGGGAGAAGGCTCGGTTTTTGTTTTCGTAGAGACAGCGAAACAAGGCGTATTCTTTGGGCAAGAGGGCGATGACTTCACCACCGCGCTCCACCTTGTATTCGTCATCTCGAAACTGGATGCTGACCATCTCCCGTACCCCCGTTTTTCCGTTAGTTGTTGCTTTTCATTATAGCAACAAGTTCGGTCAAACGACGATGCATGTCGGCTTCGTCGAGGAGTTTTTGACCCCCGTGACCCGGCAAGAGCCACGCAAAACGATGCTGGGTCAGTTTGGCGATGGATTCTTTTTGGACGTCGAAGGAGTACCAGCAGAATTCTTTGTAGTATTTGAAAGTGTCGCGCTCCGAGTCCCACGCAAGGTGGTCACCGCTGAAGAGGAAGCGATTTTTGTAGAGCAAGGAGACGTGCCCTTTGGTGTGGCCAGGGGTGAACAGGATCTGAAAATCAGGGTGCCACTGGATGTCCTCTCGCCCTTGGAGGATATGCTCCGCATCAGGCTGGGCGTGCTTTTCGTACTCGTGGATGATGCGCTTGGCCCCAAAGTGCGCCGCATAACGCTCCGCATCACCGATGTCATCCTGATGGGTCAAGAGGATGGTGGAGATGCCGCCGAGGGCTTCGTATTTTTTGACGAGTGACGGCAGCCAGCGCGGTGCATCGATCATCCAGTTCCCATCGGGGTGCTGGATGAAATAAGAGCTGGCTCCGTAGGCATGGCGGGAGGTGAAGCCGTTGTAGTAGACTCCTCCTTCGAGGTGCAAAGGGAAGTCGGATGCGGCGTTTTGAATGGTCGCTTTAAGATCCGGGTTGTTACACCGAATGGCCGCTGTCGGACAGGCCAACAAGGCATACACAGATCTTTGGACCTCGTCCGAGGTCTGCGGCTGATGCCGCACGGCGGAGTATTTGCCGGTCTCGGTGTACACATCCGGTGCCAGCATCCGGCACGTGCCGCAGTCGATGCAAGCTGTGGTGACGTAGAAATCCCCCGTCACATTTTCTGCCACGCGTTGAGGGGTGGTCATGGGTAGTTGCCTCCTTTGTGTCTTTACACACTTATTATATGACTATGTTTAGAAATGGTGTCTATGCCTATTGTAAAAGAAAACGTCTTGCAGAAATGTGATCTGCAAGACGTTTTTGGGTTTATTTGAAAATGAAATTTAATCTTCGAAGAAGTCGCCGATGGCGCCGAGGATGGAGCCTTCGCCTTTGCTGCGGCCTCCCGCTTGCGGGGCCGCTGCAAAGACGCGGGACGCGAGACGGGAGAACGGCAGAGACTGCACCCAGACTTTGCCCGGTCCGCGCAAGGTGGCGAAGAAGAGGCCCTCGCCGCCGAAGAGGGCGGTTTTGACGCCGCCGACAAATTCGATGTTGTAGTCAACGTTATGGGTGAAGGCGACGAGACAACCCGTGTCGATGCGGAGCACTTCGCCCGGCTGCAACTCGCGCTCGTAGATGGTGCCGCCCGCGTGGATGAAGCCGAGGCCGTCCCCTTCGAGCTTCTGCATAATGAAGCCCTCGCCGCCAAAGAAGCCCGCACCCAGTTTGCGCTGGAATTCGATGCCGACAGATACGCCTTTTGCCGCGCAGAGGAAGGCGTCTTTTTGGCAGATGACTTTGCCGCCCATCGCCGAGAGATCGATCGGGATGATCTTGCCCGGGTACGGAGAGGCAAAGGAGACGTGCTTTTTGCCCGGCACGGTGTTGGTAAAGACGGTCATGAAGAGGGATTCGCCGGTCAGGAGGCGCTTGCCGGCCCCGAACAGTTTGCCCATCAGTCCTTTGCCGCCGCCGTCGGCTCCGTCGCCAAAGATGGTCTCCATTTGGATGCCATCCTCCATCATCATCAGGGCTCCCGCTTCGGCGATGACGCTTTCTTGCGGGTCGAGTTCGATCTCGACAAATTGCATGTCGTCACCGTGGATTTTATAGTCGATTTCGTGCGCGTTCATGGTTTGAAATCTCCCTTCGTATGGCGTATCTCCGTTCAGTGTGGTCGTTTGTAGAGAGGAGATACACAGACAGTTATTTCCTTATTATATCTGATTTACGAATGGGAGGGTGATAGGTTTCAAACTTTCTTATATCTTGACCCAAACGGGGTGTCTTCCCGGACGAGTTTGCCCTGATCGGCAAAGTCGTCGAGGGCGTGCTCCAACTCGTCGTAGGTGACCGGGCGGCCGACTTTGCGGCCGATTTCGGTGAGGTAGGCGTTCAGGTTGAACGCATCGATGGGCAATTGCCCCTCCAGTGCCTCCCAGAGTTTGCTGTCTTGTTCGGCGAACGCTTCTTCGAGTTCTTCGAACGGGTTTTTGAAGTGCGGCGAGGTGGTTTTGGAGACTCGTATCCGCACGGATGTGGTGCGACCGGTGATGGCCGAGGAGATGAAGGCGGTGCCGGACGACAGGTACGGCAGGCGGTTCGCCTCTTCGGGCGTGATGTCGGTCTCTTCTTTGATGACGGCAATGTCGACGGAGCGCACGGTGCGAAAGACCATTTTGGTCGAGAGCTGGGCCGTGATGGTGTCGTCGAGCAAGGCCGGTCTTTGGGTGGCAAAGACGAGGAAGACGCCGTATTTACGGCCTTCTTGGGCGATTTCTTTGAGAACGCCTTTGGCCGGGGCCGGGATGTCGCCTTTGGGCGCAAAGTTGTGCGCCTCGTCGGTGATGATGACAAACGGCGGAAACGCCTCTTCGATGGGACGACCTTTTTGGATGGAATCCCGGTATTCGCGGCGCTTGCGATAGAGTTTGCGGACGACGTAGAAGGCGAAGACGTTCAAGAAGTACATGGAGCCGCGGATGACGACGAGCTGGCGTTTCATGAACGCTTCTTCGACCAATTTGGTGCCCGCGTTGGTAAAGACACCTTCCATCTCAAGGCGGTACATGCGCCGCATGACGGAGCGCAAGGTGCCGGAGAAGCCGCCGACTTTGTCTTTGTATTCTTTGAGCAGTTTGGAGAGGGTGTGGACGCGTTCTCGCTCGTCGACCGGCAGCATGGCGAGGTCACGGGCTTGTTCGCGGATCTCCGCTTCGTTGTCGAGCGCTTCGGCCAGGTTGGCCATGCGGGTGGAGTAGGACAGGTAGCTGTCCCCTTTTTTGTGCATGGATTTGATGGCTGTCTCCATCGCGTCGGTGATGGAGCCGGACGACGCCCGAAGCAGCGAGACGATATCGTCGGCTGTCAGGTCGACAAAGTCGATCCCGATGTCTGTGCCCGCGACGAGGAGGACGAATTTTTTCTTGTAGGACTCGCGGTAGTGGTCGGGCAGGCCGGGAAATTCGTTGTCGAACGTCATCTCGAAATGGGGATCGAAGACGACGGCCGGGACGCGCTGTTTCATGATTTCTTCTAATAGAACACGCGTGCCGAACGATTTGCCGGAGCCGGAGCCGCCGAAGATGCCGATGTGCGGATATTGATCCATCGAGCGGTAGTCAAAGACGAACGGGACGCCGTCTTGACGCTGGACGCCGTCTTCTTTGTCGAAGAGCAACGCGACGTCCTGAAGATCGGGCGGCATGCCTTCCGCGACTTCGCGGGTGCCTTGGATGACGCCAAGGGTCAGGCCGTCCTTGGGACGGCGTTTGATGAGGAGGCTCTCGACTTCGGAAAACTGCGGCACACGCACGCGCGATCCGACGCGGACGGGGGTGGCGAGCTCTTCGAGCAGGCGCAGTTTGGCGAGGTGGATCTCTTCGTCTTCGATGTCAAACCCCACTTGGCGCAGTCCCCGCAGGACGCTGTCGTCGACGAGGTTGTGCTGCTCGGAGGCGAGCGGGATGTAGCGGTTGAAGGTGCGGGTCTCGACGACTTCCGCTTTCGGGTCGCGGTGGCCGCTGTCTTCGATGATCAAGATCTCGTTGATGGAAAAGGGGCGGGTGCGTGAGGCCACCCACGCTTCGAGCTGAGTGGTTTGGCCGACGATCTGCATGTGTTAGAAGTCCCTCCGTTCCCGTTGCGGTCGTAAAAAGGTCTCGATGTGCGCGAGGTCAAGGTTGCTGCGCACGATCAGGTCGATCTGTTTTTTGGTGAGGCGCGCTTCGGCGTCGACGAGGTCGAGCCAGAGCGGGATGCCCCGCGATTTGTGCGGGGTGATGGTGTAGAGAAAATCGATGATGTCGTCCGCGTGCTCAGCCTGCGAGCGCAGGAAGTCGCACGCCCCCGCCTGCGGTTGGTCGGCGAGGCGAGTGAAGACGGTGTAGAAGTCGTTTTTGATCGGATTTTCCAGACTGGTCTTCAGCCACTCGCCTTCGTCGAGGGTGCCAAAGAGGATCTCCCGGTCGTGACCGCGGATGAAGCCTTCGAGCAGGTGCTCTTCCGGCAGCAACCGTGATTTTAAGCGATAGGAGCCGACTTCTTCGATAACGCCGACGAGGATGGTGCCTTTGAGCTCGGCGAGGTCGGCGAGCTCGTCCCATTTTTCGCCGCCCTTGCCCTTCAGCCGGGAAAATCCGCCGTCCATCATCACGAGGTACGGGTCGAAGCGGCGGATGGCGTCCATCGCGACGTCGATCTCCATCTCGACCATGCGCTGTTCGATCAGCATCCCGTAGGCGGTGGACTCGGCGAGGTCGCGTTCCAACTCGCGATCCTCCTGCGGGGCGACGCGCAGTTCTTCGCGCTTTTCTTCCATGAAGCGGCGAACGGCGCGGTGGTCGTCGCCGATCAGCGGCGAGAACAAGGAGACGATCTCGACGTCGCTTTCGTTGTGTTTGTCACGCTGCGTGGATTTGGCGAGCGCTTTGAACAGTTGGATGGTGTAGGGATAGTTGCCGCCAAATTGGTTGACGGAGCCGTCGACGCCGACGAGGGACCGCCCTTGAAACAGGCGCTGTGTCGCCGTCTCGTCCAAGCGGCGGGCTTTGCGAAACTCACCGACGTACGTTTCCAGCCCGGCGCGCAGTTTGCTCCGAGGCACGAGTTCTTGGCGTCGCGTGTCGAGAGTGCGGTTGAGTCCTTGCAGTTGTTCGGCGAGGGTGAACAGGCCGCTCATGGGCGTCTCACTCCTTCCGGGCTTTGCGCGAGAGGAACGAGGAGACGGCCGCGTCGTGCTCCGGGGTACCCCAGAGCTGGGCGCAGAGGCGACTTTCCCGCTCCATCGCATCGGTGACGGGCAGGCTCTCTTGTTCGCGCAGCAGGCGCAGAAGGCTCTGCACGGCCTTCGGGGAGTTGGCGGTCAGCGGTTTGGCGTACATGCGGGCGTAGTGCAGGATCTCGTCCTGCGGGCAGACGATATCAAAGAATCCGAGCTCCATCGCGGCGCGGGCGTCGATGATGTCGCCGCGCAGGATCAGGGCCAGCGCTTTTTGGCGACCGACGATCTTTGAGAGCAGCACGCCGCCGCCCCAGCCGGGCGCGATGCCGAGTTTGACTTGGATAAATCCGACGGTGGCGGTGTCCGCTCCGACGCGGAAGTGGCAGGCGGACGCGACTTCCCCGCCGCCGCCGCGAGCCGCACCGTTGACAGCGGCGATGACCGGTTTGGGGAACAGGTGGATCGTCTCGAGGACGCGGCGCATCTGCGACATTTTTTCGTAGACGCGCTCTTCGTCGGTGAGGTCGGCGTGAAATTCTTTGAGGTCGCCGCCGGAAACAAACACGCGGTCGCCGGTGCCGGTCAGGATGACAGCGCGCACATCGTCATCCTGACGCGCCTGTTCGAGAGCGGCTGCCAGTCCTTCCATCACGGCTGTGGAGATGGCGTTGCTCGCTTCCGGGCGATCGATGCGCAGGACGGCCAGGTGCTCGTCGGCGATTTTTTCATATTTGACCACATCATTCATGGATGAAATTCTCCTTTTGACTCTTCCCTTATTTCTTTTTCCATCCTACCATAAGAGGGAAGGATTCGCAGACCGCTGAACCGAATTTCGTAACAGGCTTGATACAGACCGGAAGGGGAATCGTTTCCATGTTTTTGACCGAACGTTCGATTCAATCCGATAAGTTGCAATTTCTGTCCTCCTCGATCTTTACCGAGATGGCGAATCTCAAGCACTCCCTGATCGCACAAGGCCGCGACATCATCGACCTTGGCATCGGCTCGCCCGACCTGCCGCCGCCCGCTCACGTGCAACAGGCGCTGATCGACGCGGTCCTCCGGCCGAACGCGTTCGGCTACGCGCATCAGCAGGGCTTTCCGACGCTGCGTCAGGCGTTTGCCGACTGGTACGGCAATCGCTTTGACGGGGTGGCGGCACTCGATCCGATGAAGGAAGTGCTGGTGTTGATGGGCTCGCAGGACGGCCTCTCGCACCTGCCCGCCGCTCTGCTCAATCCTGGCGATGTCGCGCTGCTGCCCGACCCGGCGTATCCGGTGTACGAGGCGGGCGTGTACCTGGCGTCCGGTGAGATCGCGCGGATGCCGCTCTTGGCAGACAACGGGTTTTTGCCCGACTTCAACGCGATCCCGGAAGAGACGCGCCGTCGAGCCAAATTTATGCTGCTCGCCTATCCGGGCAATCCGGTTCCGGCGATGGCAGATGAAGCGTTTTTCAAAAAGGCAATTCGGTTCTGCAAGGAAAACGAGATCATCCTCGTCCACGATCTGGCGTATTCGGAGCTGACGTTTGACGACTATCGCCCGCTGTCGATCCTGCAGGTCGAAGGGGCGCGTGAGATCGCGGTGGAGTTCCACTCAATGTCGAAGAGCTTCTCGATGGCCGGCAGCCGCATCGGTTTTTTGGTCGGCAATGAAAAAGTGGTCGGCGCTTTGGCGATGCTGAAATCGAACATCGACTACGGCGTGTTCGGCCCGGTGCAGCATGCGGCGACGGTGGCGTTGACCGGGGATCAGTCCTATCTGAAAGAAATGGCGAAAACGTATGAAGCGCGCCGCGACGCACTGGTGGACGGGTTGGCGGAGATCGGCTGGACGGTCGACAAACCGGCGGCGACGATGTTCGTCTGGGCCAAACTGCCGTATGAGGTCGACACTCGCGAGTTTGCGTTCCGTCTGATGCGCGAGGCCGGGGTCGGCGTGATCCCTGGCGAAGCGTTCGGCGAGCAAGGGCGCGGCTATGTGCGGATCGCGCTGGTGCAGCCGGTCGAACGGCTTCAAGAGGTCGTGCGCCGGATCAAGGAATCGGGAATTTTGGAAGGATAATCAGGTGTTGCTTGGGTGATGAGGAAAGGACGTTTTGCTGGATGACGCGCAAACTTTTTTATGAAGACCCCTATCTGACCGAGTTTACCGCCACGGTGACCGGTCACGGGACGGAACCGAACGACACGCCGTATGTGGTGCTCAGCGAGACGGCGTTCTACCCCACCGGCGGCGGACAACCGTGCGACCTCGGCACGCTGAACGGCGTGCAGGTGGTCGATGTGGAAGAGGTGGACGGCGAGATCCGTCACCGCCTGGACGCGCCGTTGCTCGATGTGCTCTCCATCGAAGGGCGGATCGATTGGACGCGCCGCTTCGATCACATGCAGCAGCACACGGGACAGCACATCCTCTCGGCGGCGTTTGAGCAGTTGTTCGACGGCGAGACGGTCGGCTTTCACCTCGGGCGCGAGGTGGTGACGGTGGACATCACGTTGCCCGATCTGACGCAGGAGATCGCGGAAGGGGTGGAGCGGCTGGCCAACTCGATCGTGCTGGCAGACCGCGAGATCCTCTGCCGCTTTGTCGACAAGGAAGAACTGGCCCGGATGCCGCTTCGAAAACCGCCGTCCGTGACGGAAAACATCCGCATCGTGACGGTGGACGGGTTTGACTACAGCCCGTGCGGCGGCACGCACCCGGCACGAACGGGCGAGATCGGCATGATCAAGATCTTGGGCTGGGAGAAATACAAAGGCAATGTGCGCGTCGAGTTTGTCTGCGGCTGGCGGACGTGGCAGGCGATGACCGACAAACAGATCGTGCTGCGCCAACTCTCCCGCCATCTGACCGCAGGCGAAGCGGAGCTGCCGGACGGCGTGGCTCGCCTGCTGAAAGAGCGCAAAGAGCTGGAAAAAGCGCTGGCCGAAGCCAACGCCAAACTGCTGGAGGCGGAAGCGGACACGCTGTACGCCGCCGCCCGCGACCAGAACGGCGTCCTCCTCGTCGCCAAGGCGTTCGAAGGCCGCTCGATGCAGGAGTTGCAACGCCTCGGCCAACGCATCGCCTCGCTCGACCCGCAGGCGGTGGCGTTGCTGGTGACCGGCGGCGAGAAGACGCAGCTCGTCTTTGCCCGCGGCGGCGAGGTCATGGTACCGATGAACGAACTGCTGAAAGAGACCCTGCTCCTCATCGACGGCAAAGGCGGCGGCAACCCGTCCCTCGCCCAAGGCGGCGGGTCGGCCGGGAAGAGTGCGCCGGACGTATTGGCGCATGCGGAGCGGTTGTTGGCCGCTCGTCTGTAGGCAAAAAGAAAAGACTCGATGGTCGCTGTGCTGTGACCGTCGAGTCTCTTTTTTTTGCTTTCTTATTTCAACGGCTTGCCCGTCGCTGCACCCCAGATCCGTTTGAGTATCCACAACGGTCCTACTAACAGAAAAATCGGATTTTTCAAGAAAGACGGCGGGTTGCCTTCGAAGTAATGGCCGACGAATTGAAAGATCCAGCCGACGACAAACAGCACGAGCGCCCATTGCCAGCTCCAAAAGACGAGCGGCAGCGAGACGACGATCATCGGGATGCCGATCGCGTGTGTCAGTTTGTTGACGGGGTGCTGGTGGTCGCGCTTGTAGGTCTCCATGAAGGACAGGCGTTTTTCCATGCGACACTCCCCCTTTATGCTCTTTTCTTTATCATACGCGCGAGTGGTTGGCGGATGCAAGAAAAAACCACTCGACCATATGGTCGAGTGGTGAATGACAGTAAGAACCTGCCTTAGAAGCTGTCTTCGTAGATCGCGAGTACTTCCTTATCGTTGAGTTGGCGGGTGGCATGGATAAAGCCAGCGCCGCGTCCGCCGACGCGCACCGCTTCCGCCGCCATTTCAGCGAGGGAATCGCGGGAGATTCCGAGATCGCTGAGCTTAACGTGAACGTTCATCGACTGGAACCAGTTGACGACAGCAGCGATGGTTTGCTCGGCTGCTGCGCGGTCATCCGCTTCCTGGATGCCGAACACGTTGCGGCCAAGGCGTGCCAAACGGTGCGGACGGTCTGCCGCCACCCGCTCGAAATACGCCGGGGTCAGAACGGCGAGGCCGCGGCCGTGCGAGATGTCATAAAACGCCGACAGCGTGTGCTCCATCGCGTGCACCGGGAACGCGCCGCCGCGACCTGCGTTCGGGAGACCGATCAACGCCAGCGTCGACGCCCACATCAACGCGGCGCGCGCTTCGTAGTTTTGCGGCTCTTTGACGGCAATCGGGCCGTTTTCCACAGCGGCGCGGATCAGCCCTTCGGTGATGTGGTCTTGAACGCGTGCATCCTCTTCGCCGGTCAGATACGCTTCGTAGAGATGCGTAAACATGTCGACCGCGCCGTCCGCCGTGTACTCCGGCGAGACGGTGTAGGTCAATTCCGGGTCGATGATCGCGATGCGCGGGAAGAGAGCCGGGCCGCTCATGCCGCCTTTTTCTTTGGTCTCCTCGTGCGTGAGGACACTGCCGCTGTTCGCCTCCGAACCGGTGGCGGCCAGCGTCGGGATCGTCAGGATCGGCAGGGCTTCCTGCACGGGCAGCAGGTCTTGCCATTTGCCCGTCTTGTTGCCGCCGATATACCAGTGGCTCGGGTGGCCGGACATCGCGACGGCGGCGATCGCCTTCGCCGCGTCCATCGGCGACCCGCCGCCCAAACCGATGATCAGACCGACGTTCTCCTCGCGGGCGATGCGGCCGCCCTCGTCGACCGTATGCGTGCGCGGGTTCGGCTCGATCCGGTCATAGACGACCACCTCGACGCCTGCTCCTTCCAGCGACTTGACCACGCGGTCGAGCACGCCCGTTTTCTTCGTTGCGGTGCGTCCGGTGACGATCATCGCTTTCCCTGCGATCTTCGCCGCCTCTGCCCCCGCCTTTTCCACTTCGCCGCGCCCGAACACGATGCGCGTCGGCATATGTAATGAGAAATCCAACATGTGGGTGTATCCCCCTTTCCTTACTAATGTAAAGTATAGCGAAAGGGCACGGGGAAAACAAACGTTCCAAACGGTCGTTCAGTCCAGATGAGCGGTGCTGTTGGTGAAGGAGATCTTTCTCCCGATGTCGTTGTATTCCAGCAGGTGGATGCCTGTGTCGTCTGTGTGAAAATAAAGATTGTGGATCACCGGCAGTTGCAGGAACGTCTCGATCAGACGCGAGATCGTGCCGCCGTGCGCGACGATGGCGATGCGTTTGTACGGGCGGCTGTGCTCGCGGATGTAGGAAAAGACTTGTTCGGCGCGTCCTCGAAACTCGATCCAGCTCTCGCCGGTGGTGCCCACTTTTTCGTGGTGCAACAGTTCCCACGGCATCGGCCCTTCGGTGATCGGCCGCCCGGCCTGCTCACCGTTGTCCATCTCCCGCAGTTCCGGCAGGTACTCAATCGGACAGCCGACCGTACGCTGCAACACGGAGGCAGTTTCACTCGCACGTTGGAGCGTGCTGGCCCAGATCATCTCCGGCGG
Source organism: Tumebacillus lacus (assembly GCF_026410385.1). GTDB lineage: Bacteria > Bacillota > Bacilli > Tumebacillales > Tumebacillaceae > Tumebacillus > Tumebacillus lacus. Next base: position 227,778 of record NZ_JAPMLT010000005.1, on the reverse strand, counting down.
GAACTCGTTCGCTACCCGCTGCGCCATCTTGTGCACTTGTTCGATGCCAAGTTCCGTCAATGGAAAATCAGCCCGCCCTTCGTGTACATCGAGCAAGTCGGCTTCCGACTGCCCATGACGAATCAACAAGATCTGCATGTGATTTACCTCCTAAAATTTAGAATAGTCTTCCATTATAGCAGGAGACTGAAAGATTGTGGAGAGGGCACACTACACACAACTTACTCCAAGTTCCGGAAGGAGGCTGTTTACATATGTGGTTGGTGAATCGTGGTGTGGCCGGTTTTACGGCAGTGGCGTTGATGAGTGCGGTGGTGGTGAGCGGGTGTACGCAGGCAGATGGGACCCCGGTGCCGGATCGTGCGCAGGTGCAAGAGATCGGCGGTCCTTCGGTGACGGGCACGTTGCCGTTGCGTCCGGGGGATATGCGGGCGTTTGAGGAGGAGTTGTTCCGGGCGATGCCGGTGGCGGCGCAGGCGCGCAGCGAGTTCCGGGTGCTGCAAACGCAGGATGTCGCAGGCGGGACGTATGTGCTGTATGCGGTGCCAAACAATGACGGACTCGCCTTCGCCGGACGCCGTGCCGACGGCTCGGTCACGGTGCATCACGCGCGCTGGCCGATGGCAGTGACCGACCCGGCGCAAGACCTCGTGGTCGTGCGGGCGATCCCGCCGAACAATGAGATCAACCCCGGCTACGGCGTGCTGGCCGGGCGGGTGTACAATCCGTTTATCGAGCACATCGAGGTCAACTACCGCGACGGACGCAAAGACCGGCTGGACGTGTCGCACAACCGCGGGTTTATCTTTGTCCGCAAAGCGTTCGATCCCCGCTTTGTGCAAGTGCGGGCGTACGGGACAAACGGCAATCCGTATTGGAACATCGACACCCGGTGAGGCTGAATACAAAAAAGAGCACGCTCCCTGTCATCGGGAAGCGTGCTCTTTTTCTTGCTTTCTGGCCTCATTACGCCAACAGGTCTTGGTACTTGGAAATATCGAAGCCCTTGCCAGTGAGGACCGATTTGATCTTTTCCTTGTCGGTGTCTTTTTTCGTGCCGGCGATGATGTAACCGCGCACCACGTCGTCTTCGTCAACCGTTGCATGGCCGGCTGCTTCTGCTTGAGCAAAGATTTCTTTTTCGATCGCTTTTTTCGCCATCGGACGGGCAAAGAACGGGATCGGGCTCAACAGGTCGTCGAGCAGGGATTTCGCGCTGTCATTGTAAGTCAAAGAAGATTCCTCCTACTGCATAGCAAGTATCTTCTCTAGTGTACCACAACTTACCGTTTCCAATCCTGCACGATCAAATGAAAGGTGCCGCCGCGACGCATTTTTCCGGAACGGGTGACCGTTTGGCGCTCCTCCACCGTCCCGGCGACGGTGATCGTGTCGCCTACTGCGAGTTCCGGCAGATGACCGCCGAAGTTGAGATACAGCTCCGCTGCCTCCTGTTCGCCGACGAGGACGGCACTCTCCGGCGCAAATCGGGCGAGGAAGATCTCGTCCGCCTCCTCGATGCTCTGGTAGGATGTCGGCGCGGTGAGCAGCGTGCCTTTGATTTGTACCAGCGTTTCGTTCATGGTACTACCTCCCCCTCTTCTGTCTTTCAGTCCGTGATTCGTTATTCAAACTATTCGTGACAGGCAGAGGGTTTTCCTGTTTTCCAGATGTTACAAAAAAGAGTCGGCTTCCCCGCGAGAGGTGACCGACTCTTCTTCTTTCAAATAAAAGGCTTAGAACTGACGGCCGACCATTTGGTTCAGGACCGATTGGTTTACATGGTCATACTGGTTTTGGCCGGTGTACATCGACGCCGGGTAAGAGCTCGGACCCTCGGAGTCAAAACGGTTGGTGAATTGGTCCGCGTTCATGACGGCACGGAATGCGCCTTGATTGCCCATCATGCCCATCTGGGAGCCCATGTTGCCGCCCATCATCGAGCTGCCCATCATCGAGCCGCCGCCAAAGCCTGCGCGCATGACGTTCGCTTCTTCTCCGTTGATGGTGCGTTGATGAATTTGCCCCAGAGCCGGATTGTCCAGTTGGGACTGGCCTTGGAAGAGGGACGCTTGATGAATGCGGTCGAGCTGTTGTTGCGGGATCGTCGATTGGGTGAACGGTTGACCGCCCATCATCATGCCGCCTTGGTTGAACGCTTGGTTGTAGCCTTGGTTTTGTTGCAGGCCGCCGCCGTTCGGGAGCGATTGATTTTGGAAGCCTTGGTTGAAGCCGCCACCGAAGGATTGTTGCCCGTATTGGTTGATTTGCGGTTGCGCCATCATGCCGTTTTGCATCGACGCTTCATGGATGCGTTGTACTTGCGGCGAAGAATACGAGCTCTCTTGACCGCCAAACAGCGAGTTTTGATGGATGCGTTGCAGTTGCGCGCTGTTTTGCAAGCTTTGGTTTTGGAAATTTTGCGGGAAGGTGTTGAAGCCTTGGTTTTGTTGCAGACCGCCGCCATTGGGCAGGTTCTGGTTCTGGAAGCCTTGGTTAAACGACTGGTTTTGGAAGCCTTGGTTAAAACCGCCGTTTTGTGCGAATTGCGGTTGCGCCATCATGCCGTTTTGCATCGTGGCTTGATGGATGCGTTGCACCTGCGGGTTGCCGCTCATTTGGGATTCTTGCCCGCCAAACAGGGAGTTTTGATGGATCCGTTGCAGTTGACCTTGATTCGTGAAGCCTTGGTTAAAGGAGTTGAACCCTTGTCCTTGTTGTTGACCGCCAGCATTTGGCAGGCCGCCCATCATCATCATGTTGGTGCCAAACTGTTGATTCATCTGTTGTTTCCCTCCATCGCGAACGAAAGTATGTAGGTGTTTTGCTCCCTCGCTTTTCAGTGTGTCTCCAACTCGAAGCACCTATTCACAAGCGGAAATAAAAAAACACCTCCGCCCGAATTTGCGAGCGAAGGTGATCCTGAGATACGTATTTAGATGAACAACAGATCGAGCAGCCAGTAGATCAACGCAGCCAGCACCGCCGTGATCGGCAAGGTGATGATCCAAGTCGTGACGATCTTGCCCGCCACGTCCCATTTGACTTTGTTGAAGCCTTTGGCCGCACCGACACCCATGATCGCCGACGAAATGACGTGCGTCGTGGAGACCGGCAGATGCAACAGCGTCGCGGTCAGGATGACAGACGCCGAGGTCAAGTCGGCAGCAAAGCCGTTGACCGGCTTGATCTTGATGATGCCGGTGCCGACCGTTTTGATGATCCGCCAGCCGCCGGACGCGGTGCCCGCCGCCATCGCGGCAGCCGCAGCCAGCTTGACCCAGAGCGGGATGTCATCGGTGGTTTGGAAACCGCCGGCGATCAGCGCAAAGGTGATGACGCCCATCGCTTTTTGCGCGTCGTTGGTGCCGTGCATGAACGCTTGGAACGCAGCGGTGAGCACTTGGAACCCCCGGAAAGTGCGCGTCATCTTGCCGGGGTTGGCGTTTCGGAAGATCCAATATAACAGCAACATCACCACAAAACCGACGACCAGTGCGATGATCGGCGAGAAGAGGAGCGCCTTGAGGATCGAGACAAAGCCGCCGGAGTTGATCGCGGAAAATCCGGCAGCCGCGATGACAGCCCCGGTCAGCGAGCCGATCAACGCGTGGGACGAGGAAGACGGAATCCCATAGTACCACGTGATCAGGTTCCAGATGATCGCAGCGAGCATCGCCGCCGCGACGATCCACAGACCGTTGCTCAGCTTGAACGGGTCGGCGATGCCTTTGCCGATCGTCTTGGCCACGCCTGTGAAGGTGAGCGCGCCCAACAGGTTCATGGAAGCGGCGAGGATGATCGCCGCTCTCGGGCTCAACGCCTTGGTCGAGATCGAGGTGGCGATCGCGTTCGCCGTGTCGTGGAAGCCGTTGATGAAGTCAAACGCCAGCGCCAAGATGACGACGAGGATGATCAGAGACAGGCCCGCATCAAGCATTTTTCAGGACGACCCCTTCCACCAGGTTGGACACGTCTTCGCAGAAGTCGACGCCGTCCTCCAACTTCTCGTAGATCTCTTTCCACTTGATGACGTAGATCGGGTTGGCGTTTTCGTCGTTGAGCAGTTTCGCCACGGCGCGACGATAGATCTGGTCGGACTCCGACTCCCATTTCTTGACGTTTTTGACGAGGCCCGGGATCTTGTCGTATTTCAGTTCGCGCAGCAGGTGTACCAGTTTGACCAGTTCTGCGGTCGCGCCTTCCATGGCGCGGGACAGCGCGATGATCTCCGGGGTCGGAGCGCCGATGCGATAGAGCACGCAACGGTCGGCGACGCCGGTGATGATGTCGAGCACTTCGTCCATCGTGAACGCCATCGCAGCGATGTCTTCACGCTCGATCGGGGTTACGAAGGAAGAATTGAGTTTCTCCATCACTTGGCGGGTGATCGCGTCCCCTTTATGTTCCACGTCTTGAATTTGATCGAACTTCGCCTGCACATCCGTGTAGTTCTCCATCAGGTCCACCAACAGCTTGGCTCCGCGATGTACGTTGTTGACTTCCTGTTCCAGCAGGTCAAAGAATGCGTCGTTTTTCGGTCCCAGTCGCAACATGACAGGTTGTCCTCCCTATGACAGTTCGATTTCAAGTCCATTTTTGCTAAGAATATGTATCGGCTTGGTATAAATCCTTTATCAATTTATCCTTTCCCATCGACGCTGACAATACCCGTTCGACAAAAAGAGACATGTTTTACACAATCTTAACATTTGTCCCCTGTTCCGCCTTGTATCCCCCATCATTTCCCTCTCAAACGAAGGTGCAGAGCGGGTACACTAGATCAAGATCAATCGAGGGGTGAGACGCGATGGCAAACAAGCAAACACGGAAAACGGTTCCTCAGAAACAAGGAGATAAATTTTTCTACTTCAACGTCGCCGATGAAAGCCACGCAAAACTGTTGGAGAAAGAGCGCAAGATCGATGCGATGCAAGTGCTGGGTGAAGAATTGAAGATCGACGAATATTGAGGTGATCATGCGATGAAGACACGCAAGACAGCCTGGATGTTGCCGTTGATGCTCACGCTCACTCTCTGGCCGCTGCCGTCGTTTGCGGCCGCGACCGATACAACGGTCGCTGCCAAGGCGGCAAACCCGGAGTCGCTCGACTTGGTCTCCGCCGAAGTCGCTCAGCAAGAGATGCCGGTGCTGCAACAGGTCGAACGCAAGACGCGGGTCCCTTGGTACTATCTCGCGGCGGTCAATCAGTATGAGATGGGCATCCACTGGCGCAGGAAAAAGGAAGAGCGCAACACGTCGCCGATCCAAGTCCAGATCCCGGCGGAGAAATGGAGCGGCGCGACCAATCCGACGGCTGAGGATATCAATCCGATGACGATCCAGATCTTCGGCGGCATCGGCCTCGATGGCAACAACGACAAAAAAGCGGATCGCACCGACCCGGTGGACGCGATGTACACGATGGCCAAACTGCTCGCGAAGGAAGGCACGAATGAGCAAGCGATCCGGGTCTCCCTGTGGGAGTATTACCGCGACGGGCTGGTCGTCGACCGCATCACCGGATTTGCTCAGATCTTTAAAGAAGCGGGCACGACCGACGTGCGCGGCCACTCGTTCCCGATCCCGCTGCGCTACAATTATTCCTATCGCTCGACGTGGGGCGATCCGCGCGGTTGGGGCGGACGCCGTGTCCACGAAGGGTGCGACATCTTTGCCGGCAGCGGCACGCCGGTGGTGTCGACGTCGTACGGCGTCGTCGAGGTGATCGGCTGGAACAAATACGGCGGCTGGCGGATCGGCATCCGCGATCTCAACAACGTCTATCACTATTACGCGCATCTGCGCGGCTTTGAAAAAGGGCTGAAACACGGCTCGCTGGTCAAGCCGGGTCAACTGATCGGCTCGGTCGGCTCCAGCGGCTACGGCAAACCGGGCACGTCCGGCAAGTTTGCGCCGCATCTGCATTACGGGATGTATCGCGAGTCGGGGACGCGCGAATGGGCGTTTGATCCGACGCCGCACCTGCGCAAATGGGAGCGGGAGACGAAAAAAGCAAAAAAGAAGAAGAAATAGCGAAAACAGCCACCCGCTGCAGGTGGCTGTTTTCGTTGTGCGGCAGGGAGCCGATGTCACTTGTCCCCATTTCGCATCGACACATCGTGCGTGGGGTGCATGAACGGAGCCATGACCGGATTGCGCTGACCGTTCAGCAGTTCGATGTTCTCCCGCCGCGTCGTGCCGAGGTCGTGGTCGTTGTCCACGTATTTGTCCCCGGACATGATAAACGGATCGGTGTCTTTGCTCCAGTTGTCGAGCGGCGTGTTGCGCCACGGAGCATTCAACTCATCGTTGTTCACATTCCGTTCGCGAAGTTTCGCGCGTTCGCCCGTTTTGCGTGTTGTCATCTGGCTCACCTCCATTCTTCAGTGTACCCTCGCAGAAAGTCCTCTACTCTGAATAAGGTCAGGGGGTGTTTCGGCACAATGTACCCAAAGACTCTATGCCATTCTCGGGGAAAGGAGAGGTCGACCCATGTGGTTTCGCCGCTTGCTGCTCTCCGCCCTCATCGGCTCACTGCTGCTCGCCTGGCAGCCGGGCCTGGCCAAGGCCGCCGCTTTCACTCCCGGCCCCCGCACGCGCTTGCTGGTGATCGTGCCGCATCCGGACGACGAATCGCTGGCCGGCACCGGCTTGATCGAACGCACGCTGCACGCAGGCGGACAGGTGCGGCTCGTCGTGATGACGAACGGCGACGGGTTTCGCACCGCCGCCAAACGGGCGTTTGGCATCGCGTCTCCCACGTCGGACGACATGTACCGGCTCGGGCTGCTCCGTCAGCGGGAGGAGCTGGCAGCCGCCAAAAAGATCGGCCTGACGGAGCGGGACATTTTGTTTCTCGGCTATCCGGACGCAGGACTTCACCAGTTGTGGGACACGCACTGGGACACAACACGTCCGTATCGCGGGATCAACGGCCATCAACAGGTGCCGTACCGGCTGGCTTACCGTCGCGGTGCGCCGTACTGCGGCCAGTCGGTGTCATTCGACCTGACGCGGGTGATCGGCGAGTTTCGGCCGACCGACGTCCTCTATCCCGATCCGCACGATGTGCACCGCGATCACTGGTCGACGTCCGCCTTCACTCAGTACGCACTGGCCAAAACCAAGAGTGCTCCCCGCGAACTCACGTATCTGGTGCATTATCCGGACTATCCCAGCCCTCGTACCTATCACCCGGTCAAGTCGCTCGCCCCGCCGGCGCGGCTGGCTCACATCGACGGCGTGCGCTGGAACAAACAGCCGCTGACCGCTTTGGAGCAGTCGCAAAAGCATACCTCGATTCTCACCCACCGCTCGCAGGTGCGGGTGATGCGCGATCTGTTGACCTCCTTTGTCCGCACCAACGAACTGACCGCCGCCTACTCCTTGCCGCAAGTCGCCCCACTGCAAGGCCGCGGCACACAGGTCTTTTTGCAAAGATCGCCCCTGCCTCACATGATCGTCTGCGACCCGGCACACGATCAGACGGCGGCGCAATCGTCAAACGCCGATCTGCAAAAGATCGGCGCGGCCCGCGATGCCGACCGGCTCTGGCTGTGCTTGGAGTTTGGCGGCAGCGTCCGGCTCGGCTACGACTACGCGCTGCATCTGCGGTTGCCGGACAGCACACGCTCCCGGCTCGATCTCTACGTCGAGAGCGGCCGCATCCGGACGATGCTCCCCCTCCTCCAAGGGGAACAGCCCGACCTGCAATGCTTTGGCAACCGGCTGCTCCTGTCCATCCCCCGCTCGGCTCTGTCAGACGCACAGACGGTCTTGCTCTCTGCGGAAGTGCGCGCACACGGCCTCCTCGCTGACAAAACACCTTGGCGACGCGTCCGCTTGTAAACGATGTGGAACAGCCCGGCGATGTCGTCGGGCTGCTTTTACATAAATATCCATTTGTAGATAAACCTTAGAACTATTACTTATTTGCTTTCCGTTATCACTTAAGTTATAAAAAAAGTTCATATAAACTTTATTTTGCTCTTTATTCGCTATACCTAAAGTAGTAAAATGGAGCCTATACGCATCACATACGTGGAGGTTTTGAGAGTATGTCGTTGGGACAGAAAATTCGGGAACTCCGGGTCGCAAAAGGTCTCACCCAAAGCGATCTTGGCAACGGTCTCGTCACGCCGAGCATGATTTCCCAAATTGAATCGGATAAAGCAAACCCCTCTTACAAAGTCCTCGAAGCAATCGCGGAGAAACTGGAGACCCCGCTCGAACATTTTTTATCAGACGTGCAGACCCAATTGGAACAGACCAGCGCGCATAAAGTTGCCAAAGCGCTGCTCGCCTCCAACAATTTTGAACGGGCGGCCACTCTGCTGGAGTCCTTATTGGAAAAGCCCGCCCCCAATCTCAATCAGATCGACGTCAATTTTGATCTGGGCGATTGCTATCTGGCCATGAAGCGGTATGACGATGCGATCTTGCTGTTTGACCGGGTGATCGAACTGGGCATCACCAAAGGCATCCCGACCGCGTCCTTGCAGGGCCTGCTGAAACTGGGACTGATCGCAAAAGAGCGTCGCAAATACCATATGGCGATCTTTCACTGGCGCAAAGCGTATGAGCAGTTTGACCAACTCTCCCAGCCGGAGCCGTTCCTGCAGTCGCAGATCCTCACGCACCTCGGGGAGGTCCACAACCAGCTCGGCGAATTTGAAGAAGCGCTGGAGTACTTTGGGATGGCGTACCAGTTCCTGTCGTCGTCCAGCCATTTTGAACAGATCGGCTTCACTTATATCGGCCTTGGGCTGAGCTATAAGAAAATGCGCGAATATGAAAAAGCGACCGAGTATTCCCAATATGCGATCGCGATCTTTGAATCGTTGAAAAACATCAAGCTCTCCATCGATGTGAAGAAAAACTACGGCCTGCTCAAAGGCGAAGAAGGCCAAGTCACCGAGGCGATGCGCATCTTCCGCCAATGTCTGGACGAATACAACCGCCACGGCTACACGAACGAAGGAGCGGCGGTGCGCGCCGAGATCGCCCGCATGCACCTGCGGGCAGGCGAATATCTCGACGGCAAAAACGAGTGCACCCTCGCCCTGCGCGACCTGCCGCAGCGCGCCAAGGAAGCAGCGCCGGTGCTGCGCACGCTCGGCCTGATCGAGGACAAACTCGGCGACACCGACGCCGCTGTGAAAGCGTTGGAAGGCTCGACGCAGATCTATCGCGCCTATGATCAGTTGGCCGAACTGGCGGAAACGTGGTCGATGCTCGGTGATCTCTATCAAAAACGCGGCGAGTATTCGCGGGCGAACGAATGCCTTCAATATATGAAGCAATGCCTGACCGACAACTTGAAAATGCGCGGGATTATTTTATAATCCTGTATGAAAAAGACAGCGTGCTGACCGACTTCCTGGGACAGCGCGCTGTCTTTTTATGGTATACTCTGATAGACAATATTTTCTAAAATATAGTTCTTTTCCCAAAGATGAGAGGAGTTATTTGTCACATGCAAAAACGCAACGGGTCTTTTCTGCCCTTGTTGGTCGCCGCCGGCCTTTTTCTGAGCGGCGTCACCGTCTTCCCCGTCGCTCCTGCTCTGGCGGCAGAAATGAACACGAGCGCGGTCCAACTGTCGAGAGATGCGGCCGTCGCGAAGGCGCGCGACATGTTTGCGCTGGCGGAGTCGGACTGGTCGGTTCGCTCCGTCGCCCTGTACCAGAAGGGGGCAGGCGAATGGCAGAAAGAAGCGACCGTTCCCAGTTGGTCGATGTGGTTTGAAAGCACGAAGGGCTCCGGCACTCTGCTGGCCACTCTCGATGCAAATACAGGCCAACTGCTCGCCATGACCCGCCCGTCCACCGCCGAGGCGAAAGAGTTTACCCTCGACCAACAGTTCGAGAACGGCGAGGCATTTTTGAAACGATATGCGCCGCAAGTTCTCCCCGAACTGGCTCGCAACGCCTCGACCGGTTGGCAAACACCGACCGGTACTATGCGGTTAAACTGGGATCGGAAGACACGGGACGGCGCGTATGTGATCAACGACCGCATCTGGATGGAAGTGTCTCCCGGCGGCGAAGTCACGCAGTTTCACCTGAACTGGACCGACGTCGAACTGCCGGAGGTCGAGTCGAAGCTCACTGTGGAGCAAGTCAAGGACCTGTTTGCCAAGACGCTGGAGATGCAACTCCGCTATGAGCGGCGGTACGACTCCCAAGGCAAATCGGAATATACGGTAGTCTACAAGCCTTTGTACCGCTCGACTTCCGGGAACCCGACAGGCTATGCCGAACACGAATACCTGCCCTTGTTTGACGCACGCAGCGGGGAATACCTGGACCTGCAAGGTCGACCGGTCGCCGAACCAAACCTGACCCGGACGCCACCCTTTCAACCGAACGGCCCGGTCGCGCCCCGTGAGCGAGCCACGGCGCTGACCGAGCAAGAAGTGTTCGACCTCGTTGAAAAAAACGGGTTGATCCGGGAAGGGTATATCCCGCATTCCACGCAGTACACAGAAAAAGACGGCCATAAAATCTGGCAGTTGCGGTACCTTCACCACCAGTCGAACAATCTGGACGATGACATTTCTCTTTCGGTCGATGCGAGCACAGGCGAACTGGCCCACCTGTATGACTTTGGTGATCCGCCCGTGAACGGTCTGCCTGCGATGTCCGATGCCGATGTGAAAGCAAAGGCGGTGGAACTCGTCACCGGTCTGTTCCCGAACCGTCTGGGCCTGCTGGGCCTGACCGACGGTCCGCTGGAGTTCGAAAACGGCAACGAGCAACGAGTCGTCCGATTCCCCCAACTTCACAACGGTTTGGCGACAGACGGCGGAGTCCAGCTGTACTTTGACGCGGCCGGCCAGTTGCTGCGCGTGCAAACCGACTTCCTGAACGGAGAGGAACTGACCGCGTATCCGTCCGCTCAAGGCGTGATCACGCCGGAACGCGCCGAGTCGATTCTGCTCGATCAGATCCCGCTTCGTCTGTCATGGCTGATCGTCCACAAGGACAGCGGCGAAACGGAGACCGTGCCGGTCTATGCGCCGAAACGGGCGAGCTATCTGGACTTTGTGCTCAACGCGCATACGGGCAAACCGTTCCTCGAAAACGAAAGAGAAGCGTCGAAACCGAAACCGTCGATGCCGACCGACATCGTCGGTCACTGGGCGGAGGAGGTGCTCACCCGCTATGCGAAACTGGGCCACTTGAACGTGTCGGCAGAAGGCAAAGCGCATCCGGATCAAGCGATCTCCCGCGCCGAACTGATCCGCCTTGCGGTGGACCGCACCGTCGCGTACGTTCCAAATGAAAAAACGGAACCGACCTTCCCGGATATCTCGCAGGACCATCCGCAGTTTGTTCAGATCGAGGAGGCGTACCGCAAAGGCTGGATCCGCAAAAGCGACGCGTTCCGCCCGACCGACGCGATCTCCCGCGAAGAGGCGGCGACGATCTTTGCCCGCATGGCCGGGTACAAACGCCTGTCGCAGGACCACTCGATCTTCAAACTGCCCTATGCGGACAGCCAAGAGATCTCCGAATGGGCGCAAGGCTCTGTCGCCATCGGCTACTCCTTTGGCGTGATGCGCGGTGCGAACAACCAGTTTCGCCCGAAAGCGAACATCACCCTCGCCGAAGTGGTGACGATCCTCGAACGCATCCCCGGCATGGATGACAACATCGGCATCTACCCGTGGTAAAAACAAAAGCGTGCTTCCGACAGCGGAGGCACGCTTTTTTGCACGGGCAGAGCTATTCGGTTTCTTTCCCCGCAAACATCGATTTGTTCGCCAACTCCCGGTACCGCCGCCCGTAGCGCAGCACTTCCTGCACCAGCGTCGCGTGTGACCACGTCAGCGGCGCGACGGAGAGCGGAGTCCCTTTGTACGGATGCAGTTGCTCCGGGAGCAAGCCGCTCTCCAAGCGATGGCGGAGCACCCATTCAAAGATCTCCTTGGCGACTGCGAGGTCTTCCAGCGTTTCGGCCGCCTCGATCCGCCAGGCTGCTTCCCACAGCGTGCAGATAATCCACGGATTGCCCGGCACGCTCTCGATGTCGCCCGATTTGCGGAAATAGCCGTCGTCGGTGTAACGAGCCACGCCGCCCACGTCGGTGCGCACGCGAAGGCCCTCCCAGACCCGCTCCATCGTCGCTTGCAGGCGGGGATCGTCCGGCGAGAGGATGTCAAAGTGGAACAACCCGTAGAGGCTGGACTCCAGCGTTTTGTCTTTTTTGATCTCGCCGCCCGCACCCAACTCCACACCGCGCAGGAACCGGCCCAACACCGGGTCGTAGAGATGGCGGTCGAGGCCTTCCAGCAGCCGCTCAGCCGCGCTCTGCATCCGCTGCGCCCGCTCGACATCGCCAAAGACCTGAGCAAAATTGCGCGCGGCCCGCACGCCGGCGATCACGGTGGAGACGGTGAAAGTAAAGATGCCGCGCCGCTCCTCCCAGAGATCGTAGCTTTCGATGGGAAGGTTCAACTGCGGGTAGACGTATTCGATGAGGAAGTCACCCGCCGGAGCGATCAGCGTCGGGTACAGCGACTCGGCCAGTTCGACATCGCCGTATTTTTGATAATGCTCCCACAGCGCCCAGAGCACCAGCCCCGTCTCATCCTCTTGGATCGGCAGTTGCGGCTCGCCGTCCTTGAGATACGGGTGCCAACTGGAGCCGACCGAACCGTCCGGGTTATATTTGTGCAACAAAAATCCGCCCGCCGTCAGCGCGTCCTCGCAAAACCTGAAAAACCGATTGGCGATCCGTTCAAAGCCGGCTTGGCTCATCGCGTGCGCGATCAACGCGCCGTCTCGTGGCCACATGTACGAGTAGTGGTCGCGGTTGTATTGCAAAATGTCGGTGTCGTTGGCGGCGATGATCGCGCCGTTTGCGTCCGACAGCGTCTGCACGGTCATCAAGGACAGTTTATACAGTTCGATGATCGGTTCCGGCAGATCGCCAAACTCCGCATGCGACTGGCGCAACCACTCCCGCCAATACGCGTCGATCTCATGGAACAACCGCTCCGGCGTCCGCTGCAACACCCACGCGTTGCTCTCCTTCACCTCGGGGAAGGTGCGGCCGACGGAGATCCAATAGTACATCGTCTCCTCGCCGTCTCCCGGCACGTGCAGTTTAAACGACACGGTGCTGTCGACCGACCCTTGCGCGATCGGATTGCCCGACAGCTCGCCGTCCTCCGCGTCTTTCCACGTGCCCTGCAGCGAGTGGAATCGCTTGATGCCGGTCGTGTACTGGAACAGGCCGCCCAGATGCGTGTAGCCGTTGGCGAGCAGATAGCGACTGCGCTTGTAGTGGTAGACGGCGTTGAGCACCGGGTCGTAACAGGCGGTGTCGCCGATCTCCGTCTCGTCGATGCAAAAGTCGTGCGTGAAGAAAATACGGATCTCGCGCACATGCGGTTGCTCGTTGACGACCCGGATTTTTTTCACATACACGTGTTCCCGGAAATGAACGGCGTCCTCCATGTGGAGCGTCACGCCCATCTCCGCGTGGCGAGCGCAGACATCGGTGATCAGCGTGCCGGGCCGGTACCGGGAGCGGATCTCCCAGCCTGATTCGTCGCACCATGAAAAATGACCGTCGACGTAGACGCCGATGGAGTTGCGATTGCCGCCGATGTGGTTGAGCTGACCTACGTACGGGTAATAGAGGTCGCGCATGTTCGTCGCTCCGTCAAAGCCGATGAACATGTGACCGTTGCCGATGACCAGCGTTCGTGGCACCCTATCCACGTCCTTTCGCATGTTCTGATTGGTAGACGCGGATCTTTTCCGCAAAACTGCCGGCCAACTCTTCCGCCTCTTGCTTGGTCGCTCCCTGCGCGAACACCTGGAACAGCGGCTCATCCGAGTCGGGCAAGATCAGCGTCCAGCCGCTCTCGGTGAACACTTTGATCCCGTCGAGCAGTTCGACCGTCTCGCCTTTCGTCTCCTCGATCAACAGGCGCATCACGCGGCCCTTTTCCTCCCACGGACAATGCACATCCCGGCGCAAGATGTGGAAATGCGGGATATCGCCGAGGAGCGACGACAGCGTCCGTCTTCCTTTGGCCAGCGAGCCGAGCACCTTGACCCAGGTGAACAGCCCGTCGTGGAGCATCGGGAACGCCTCGCTTTGCATCGGCTCCATCAAAGAGCGCGGGTTGGCTTTGGTGCGCACCACCTCGCCGGCAAACTGTGTGGCCAGCAGTTCCAGCACCGTCGGAGCGGTCACCGGCACGGCAAACCGTTTGCCGCCGGTCGTCAGGTGGACGAGCATCTGCAACGCCAGCAACAGGTCGCCTTCCACGATCTGTCCCTGCTCGGTGACCAAGGCGATCTTTTCACCGTTTTCATCGATCCGCACCCCGAGGTGGCAAGCCCCGCCTGCGACCGTCGCTTGCAACTCTCCGTGCGCCGCCTCCTCTGCCGGGATGTGCACCGCCTTGATGCCGAGCGCCTCGCACAGCGGCGCGACCACGGCGGCGAGCTGCCCGCCTTCGATCTGCAAGGCGATCCGGAACCGTTCGCGCTTGATCTCATCGGCATCCACTTGGCGAAGCAGGTCGGCGATGTACGTCTCGGTCAACTGCGGGCTGAACTCTTGTCGGCCGATCTGCGTCCGGTGCGCCCGACGGAAATCTTCCTGCCAATATGCGTTTTCAATCTTGCGCTCCAGCCCTTTGTCGATATTCAACCCGGCGCTGTCGACAAATTCGATCAAGAGGCGGTCATCGCCGGTCGCCCCAAAGCGGCGGACGTGCACCCCGCCCTGCGCTTCCAGCAAGCGAACGGCGTGGCGCAACATCGGCGTCGTGCCAAGTCCCGCGTCCTGCGAATGCACGCCCGCCGAGTGCAGTCCCGCTGCAAACGCCCGCTTGATCAGCGTGGAAAACGGGTCGTCGTCGCAGGAGATCACCACCCGCGCCCCGTACGGCAGCGTCGCGCCGTAGGCCGCCGCCAGCCGCCCGGCAAAGTCCGGGGTGAGGTCGACGTTGCAGATGCCCTGCACGCCTTGCAGCCCGAACAGATGCTTCTCCAGTTTCTCGCCCCAGATCAGCGACGTGTGGGCGATCGTTCCTTCCTGCAGGCGTTTGGCCGGCCACAGCTTCACCTGCGGCTTGACGACCGACTTGGCACCCAACGTGCAGGCGTCGCCGATCACCGCTCCTTCAAACGCCGCCGCATGCCCTTCCAGCGTCCCGTTGCCGCACAACGTCGCCCCGCGCAGTTCCACGCCTTCACCGATGTAGTTGCCGTTCCAGACGACGGTGCGCTTGAGCGACGCGCCCGCTTTGATCAGATTGCCTTCACCGATCACCGTATACGGTCCCACCGTCACGCCCGGCTCGATCACCGTGTCGCGCCCGATGAAGCACGGCCCGGCCAGATCCACGCCGTCGCCGATCTCCACGCCTTGCCCGACGAAGATCCGCGGCGCGACGCGGGTGCCGCGAATGCCGACCTGCACCTTGCCGTCGAGCATGTCAAATTGGGTCTGGCGATACTGCGCCAGATTGCCGATGTCCGACCAGTAGCCGTCGGCGATATGCCCGTGCAGCGGGTAGCCGTTCGCCATCAGGAAGGGGAACAGGTCTTTGCTGAAATCAAACTCTTGGTCGCGGGGGATGAAATCGAGGACTTCTTTTTCAAAGAGATAGATGCCGGTGTTCACCGTGTCGGAAAAGACCTCGCCCCACGACGGCTTCTCCAAAAAGCGCACGATCCGCCCGTCCGCCTCGGTGATCGCCACGCCAAACTCCAGCGGCGTTTCCACGCGGGTGAGCACAATGGTGGCGAGCCCGCCTTTCTCCTGATGGCTGCGCAGCGCGTCGAGCAGATGGAAGTCGGTCAGCGCGTCGCCGGAGATGACGAGAAACGTCTCGTCAAGAAACTCATGCGCGTTTTTCACCGATCCGGCCGTGCCCAGCGGCGCATGCTCTTCAAAATAATGCATCTTCACGCCAAACTCCGACCCGTCGCCAAAATAGCCCCGGATCGCGTCCGGCATGTATTGCAGCGTGACGGCGATCTCCGTGATCCCCGTCCGCCGCAGCAGGTCAATCGTGTATTCCATGCAGGGAATACCCAGCAGCGGCACCATCGGCTTCGGTTTGTTGCAGGTCAGCGGACGCAGACGGCTCCCTTTCCCACCGGCGAGAATGACAGCTTTCATGTTCGAGTTCCCCCGTCTCCCTATAAAGTGACCGGTTTTTCTTCTCTCTCTGCGACCTCCGGACGGCCGTTTTGGTGCTCTGTGATCACATCTTCATACACTTGCAACGTCCCGCGCGCAATCGATCCCCAGCCGTATCGGGTGATCGTCTTTTCCCGCCCCCGTGCCGCCGCCTCCCGCGCCAGCTCCGGGTCACTGAGGATCTTCAACAGCGTCGACGCCAATTGTGCACTGTCGCCCGGCTCGACCAGCCACCCGTCGACTTCGTGCTCGACGATCTCGGCAAGTCCGCCCGTTTGCGACACCACCGTCGGCGTGCCGATCCCCATCGCCTCCAGCGCCACGATGCCAAACGGCTCATACAAACTGGGAAAGACGGCCGCGTCCGCCTGCTCGATCAGCTGATTGCGCCGCTCGTCGTCGACAAAGCCGAGAAAGTGCACCGCGTGCCCGATGCCAAGCTCTGCCGCCTGCCGTTGCAACGCCTCCAGCATCGGGCCTTTGCCTGCGATCTGAAACACCGTGTCCGGGAACACGCGCAACACAGCCGGAGCGCTGTCCAGCAACACTTGCACGCCTTTTTCCCGCACGAGCCGCCCCACATAAAAGACGGTCGCACCGGCGTCCTTCCCGCGCCTTTGCCTTGGCAGACCCAGCGCTTGTTGTGTGCCCCTCGTCACTTCCGCCAGATCGACGCCGTTTGGTAACACGCGCAATTTTCCCGGCGGCACCTGGTAGATAAACCGCATCTCCGCCCGCATATATTCCGAACACACGATCACCTCGCGAGACCGATGCGCCAACTCTTGCTCGATCCCTGCGATCTTGCGCTGCAGGTCGTTGTGCAGTCCGTGATGGCGGCCGTACTCCGTGGCATGTATCGTCGACACCAGCGGACAGCCGGACATCTCGGAGAGCATCAGCGCACTGTCGACCACCAGCCAGTCGTGCGCATGGATCACGTCAAACGGGCCGTATGCGCTCAGGACCCGGTTGGCCATCGCTGCCAATCGGATGTTCAGCAACGTCGCCCATAAGGCAAAATCGCCTCCGTCTTCATAGACAGGCGCAGTCACCCGATGCACGCACACGCCTTCGACGACCTCGCGCTCCAACGTCTCGTCCCCGTGGCAGGTGACCACGTGGACCTCCGCCCCTTCCTGCGCCAACGCCCGCGACAGATCGTAGACCGCACGTGCCAACCCGCCCACCGTGCGCGGCGGAAACTCCCACGCCAACATCAACACCCGGCGGCGAGCGGTGTTCTCCGCATCCCATCCGTCCAAAAACACATCGAGATTCAAATCCGGGAAGATCGGTGAGGCCGCTTCCAACGCACGCAGGACCGCCTCATCGATGGAGCCCGTTTCAATCGCCTCGGCGAGCAAAGCGGCCTGATGCAGATGCTCCTCAGTTCGCCGCACCGCGTACTCCACCGTCGTGCCCATCGTCATGATGAACGCCCAGTCGCTCGACTCGGCCAGCAGCACCTCCCGCGCCATCTGTCTCAACGCCTGCGCGGTCAGATCATCCATGCCGTCCCGCTGCTTGCGACGCACAAGGTCGATCAACCGCTCTTCGATCCGGTGCAAATGCGGATAGATCCAGTCGTTGGCCGGATTAACCCACACCTCCGCGTAGCCCCCCCGTCCCCACGACGTCATCGACATCTCGGCCGACTTCGCTTCCGGGTACAGATCGAGATAGCGGCCGGGTGTGGTCATCTCCACCCCGGCTGCAGCCGACTGGAGCGCGACTTGTTCCAGCCATTGCGGGCCTTCAAACCACCAATGACCGAACAATTCAGCATCGTACGGCGCCACGATCAGCGGCGGCTGACCATTATTTCCTAGGAAATGAGTGATTTCGTCAAGCTTTTGTCTGCGGGATGCGACAAAGTGCGCGGCGTGTTCCTGACATCTTTGCTCCGCGATTTCAGGTCGGTACAGCTCTTTCTGGTCGCCCGATCCGGTGATGCGGTGGTATTTGATGCCCGTGTTCACGCGAATCCCGTCCGGATGCACAAAATCTTTCACCGTTTCAAAGTCCAGATCAAAACCGATGTCCCGATAATACTCCCGGTAGTCCGGGTCGCCCGGATAGCCCACAAAGGAACTCCACACCTGCCTCGCCGCCTCCGGGTCGCGAGCCAGCGCGTACACCTGCGACGACCCCACTCGGAGCGGTGCGTAGACGGTGCTGTCGGCCACAGAGTCAAACGCATGCGAATCGACGAGGAAATACTGCAACCCCTGCTCCTCCAACACGCTCTCGATGCCCGGCACATAGCCGCATTCGGCCAGCCAGATCCCGCGCGGAGTCCGACCTGTCAATCGACGGTGCGTCTCCACCGCTACACGAATCTGCGCCTGCTGCGAGTTTCGATTGCCGAGAGCCGGCAAAAATCCGTGCGTCGCCGCGCAAGTCAAGATCTCCAAATGACCCCGGTCGGCCAACCCGACCAGTTGCGGCACGATGTTCCGTCCATACCGTTCAAATCGGTCCAGCAGCTCCACATAGCGGGCATAATACATCCGCGCCAGCCGCTGCACCTTGGGTTCGTGCACCGTCCGCACCAACTCGCGCCGTGCCAGCTCCACCGTCTTTTTCAGATGGCGGACGTAGCGGGCCGACATCTCGCTGTCGCACAGCAGCGTCAACAGCGTCGGCGACACCGTCAAGGCGAACGCAAACGGTGTCCCCTTGCGCTCCAAACGCTCCCAGATCGCCAACAAGGGCAGATACGTCTCCGAATACGCTTCAAACAACCATCGCTCTTCCAACGCCTGCCTGCTCTCCTCATGGCGCACATAAGGGAGATGGGCATGCAAAACCATCGCCATATACTTCACAGCCCCGCCTCCTTACGCCTGGGTATAGATCGTGTACGCGCTAAAGCTCGTCGCGGGTTCCCGTCGCAGTCGTGCTTCGCCCCCCTGTCCGCCCGGCAACTTGACGTCCCGCTCAAACAAAGGGAGAAAGCCGCCGGGCGCTCCGATCCCGTACTCCACCCGGCAACGGTCGCCCGCCGCGTCTGATTCCACATAGATCGAACCCGCACCTCCGGCGACCGACCACATCCTCGCCTCCCCGTCTGTCCCGCTCACACGGACATAGCGTGGCAGGCTCTCCCAGCCTTCTTGCAATCCCCTGCTCGCGATCCGCTGCACGGCCGTCCCTTCGTCCCAATACACCCACAGGCGGTTCGGGTCGAGAGCAACCGCATGCAGCCGGTCATCGCGATACCGTGCGAACCTTCTGTACCGATCTTGCACCAACTGGCTTTCACTCCTTTTTTGTACGCCCCAGTCGGACGACCATATCTCCCTGTTGGTTTATGAGTCGATTGTGAAAAACAGAACCTGAGTCCGCGGCTCGCTTCCTTTGTCATAATCGTTCGAACCTGCCCATATACCGTTCATGAGCGGGGTCAATCGCCCCGCATCTCATTCATCATTAGGAGGGAATACGGTATGACGAAGGTATTTGCTCGGACTGCAGGTTGGCTGGCGTTGCTCCTCGGTGTGCTCGGCTTCTTCGTTACGGACCTCCTCGGACTGATCCATTTTGATACCACCCACAATGTCGTCCACCTCGTGCTCGGGTTCCTCGGTCTCGCCGCTGCGCGCAACGAGGCGTGGGCCAAGCTGTACGCGCAGATCCTCGGCGCGGTCTATCTGTTGCTCGGCATCGTCGGCTTCTTCCTGCCGGAGCTGGTCGGCATCCATCTGGAAGTGGTCGAAAATCTGGTGCACATCCTGCTTGGCGCATGGGGTCTGTATGCCGCGTTCGGCGAGAAAGAAAAGGCAGCATAACACCCTTTGCCGCACCGCATACTACAAGCTGACGGGGACGCTCCCGCCAGCTTTTTTTCTGTCTTCATAAAAAGGTGAAGGAGGGCGAGACCGTGAAAAAATCAATTCGTGAACTGATGACCCGAGATGTCGTCACGCTCAAACCTGAGCACACGATTCAGGATGCAGCCAAGCTGATGCTCGACCTGAACGTGGGCGTCATCCCGGTCTGCGTACAGAACAACCATCTGCAAGGCATGATCACCGACCGCGACATCGTCGTGCGCGCTGTCTCCAAAGGCATGAACGGACAGACCAAAATCGGCGACTGCATGTCGGGCAAAGTCGTGACCATCGAGGAGCGCTCCAACTCGGAGGAAGCGTTGCAACTGATGGCCGAGCACCAGATCCGCCGCTTGCCGGTGGTCGACGACCAGAACCGCATGGTCGGGATCGTCTCGATCGGCGACCTCGCGGAAGAAGGCCCGCTCGAAGACGAAGCAGGCGTTGCTTTGCATGAGATCTCGTACCCGGCGCGCCCGCTCGGCGAAGCGCAGGTCTAATTTTTACCTTCATACGGCCCGTACCGTTGCGGCATACTAGCAGACGAACGGATATCCAACTCTGTTGAGGAGGCGATTCGATGAAAATCCGTGACCTGATGACCCCCGATGTGGAAAGCTGCACCACCAACGACACCCTGCAACAAGCTGCGCAAATCATGGAGGAGCTCGATGTCGGGATCGTGCCGATCGTATCGAACGACGGCTCGCAGCGCCTCGAAGGCGTCATGACCGACCGCGACATCGTCATCCGTGCCGTCGCCAAAGGCATGGACGTCAACTCCACCAAAGTCAGTGAGTGCTACACGGACCAAGTCGTGTCTGTCACTCCGGACACCGATGCGCACGAAGCGTCCAAGCTGATGGCGACTCACCAAGTCCGCCGTCTGCCGGTCGTCCAAGACGGCCGCTTGGTCGGCATCTGCGCCATCGGCGACTTGGCGGTGGAAGGCATCCATGAGGATGAAGCCGGATACGCCCTCTCGGAGATCTCCGAACCGGATCGCGCGGACCTGCACTAATCGGCCGCGACAGCCAAAAAGGACAAGATCTGCACTTGCAGGTCTTGTCCTTTTCTGTAATCATGTAAAGCATCTGACAGATTCCTAGATTGCAAGGAGGAGGTGTCGCGGCTTGATCGTGCGTCGCCGCCGTTTCACCCTGTTTCTGATCCTGACACTGCTGTGGATGGCCTTGATCTTTTGGAAATCGGGCGAACCGTATCAGCAGCAAGACTTGAAGCCGTGGCTGCACACGCTCGTCTCCGAGCAGACGTTGGCCCGCTTGATCCCACCCGTCGAGTTCACGTACGACGGCGGACTGGTCTCGTACCGCAACCCGTTCCACTTTGTCGAATTCTTCATTCGCAAAGGCGGCCATGTCACCGAGTTCTTCATCCTCGCCGCGTTGATGTGGGGGATGTGGACGGCCACTGCGTTGCGTCGTCCGACCGTATGGGGGATCACCTTCGTCCTCTCCGTGCTCTATGCGGCGTCCGACGAGTGGCACCAGACGTTTGTGCCTCACCGCACCGGACACAGCATCGATGTGTGGGTCGATGCGTGCGGCGTGTTGCTGGCTCTGCTGATCGTCCCGTACATAAAAAAACTCTCTCGATAGCCGAGAGAGTTTTTTTGCGTCACCGCTGTTCGGCTCTGTAGGTCGACACCGTCGCCACCCCGAGTCCCGCTTTGCGGCGGTCGTCGAGCCACGCGCCCTCGATCACGGCGCGCATCTCCTTCATCGGGACTTCGCCAAGCCCGCAGTCTTCACAGCGGTCGATCATATAGCGAACCGCCTCGTTCAATTTGGCCGGCCCGTCACCGCCGCGGTACACCGTCTCCGCATAGGCAAACGCTTCCTTGCCCAGTTGGGCCAGCAGTTGACGCTTCTGCGCGTTCGTTCGGGAATCAAAAAACCCTTCGACGTTCCCGCGCAATTTGCGTAAAAAGAAGAGACCGGCGAGGATGGCGATTTCCAACACGATGCCTAGACCCTGATCCAAGTACGCCATCACTTGTTCTGTCATCGCCCGTTAGACACCTCCGTTTCCACCACGGATGAAGTTGTAAAAGCGGGTCAACGCCACGGCCAGCTCCGCGCGCGTCACGTTCTGATCCGGCCGCCAGGAACCATCCGGATAGCCGGTCATCACGCCCCATTCGATCATGCTGCGTATCGCATCTTCTGCCCAGTCGGGCCACTCTTCCGGCCGATTCTGCGCGGGCGGCTGCTCCGTCGCAGGCGGCGGTGTGGTCGGGCGCGGCGTCGGGTCGGGTCGCACCGGGGCGACATACGGCAGATCGAACAAGTCGCAGATCGCCCGAGCCGCTCCTTCCGCCTGAGCCCGCTGAAACTCCGTGTTGGCGAGGTTGTTCGCCTCTTGCGCGTTGGTGATAAACCCGGCCTCCACCAGCACCGCGTCCATCTCCGTCTCGCGCAACACTTGGAAGTCTCCGAGGTACACGCCTCGGTTGCGCTGCCCCGTATTGGCTGCGATCCCGTCGGAGATCCGCTGCGCCCAAGTCTCCGTCCGCGTGCCTCGCGTCGCCGGATAGATCCAGACGGCGACGCCGCTTACGGTCGCGTTTGCTGCCGAATCGATGTGCCAGGACACAAAGAGGTCCGCGTTGTTTCGATTGGCGAGATCGGCGCGGTACGCCAGATCTTGACCGATCGTCCCGCTTGGCAAAGGCAGCGTGTCTGTCTCTCTCGTCATGAGCACGTTCACCCCGCAACGTCGCAACGCATCGCGCAACATTATCGCTGTGCTCAAGACCAGCGTCTTCTCCTGATACCCGTTTCCGCTCGTTCCCGGGTCTCTTCCCCCATGCCCCGGATCAATGACGACCAATGGCACTGCCTCTCACTCCTTTCTGCTCCTAGTCGCTGTCATGATATGTGCCCAGCGGCCGGATGGTGAAAAAAAGCGCCCACATCAAAGATCAGATGTGAGCGCTTCTCGCTGTCAGGTATGTGATTACTTGGCGACGTCGAACACGCGGACGCCGATGTGTTTGAGATCTTCTGTCAGTGCGTCGATGTTGGTGTCAGGCGACACTTTGAACGTGACGCGACGGTAGCCAAACGAGGTGTTGTCGTCGAGGACGAGCAGGCCGAAGATGTTGCTGTGGTCTTTGACGACCATGGCGAACTTCTCCAGATAGCCTTGCATCTCCGGCATCGACACCGTCAAACGAACGCCCGGTTTGTGCATGCCAAGACCGTCGCGGATCATCTCCGTCAACGCGCTTTTTGTCACGATCCCGTTGAAACGGTTGCTCTCGTCGAGCACCGCGAGGAACGGCACGCGGTCGATCCCTTTCAGGATGTCTTCGATATGGCCTTCTTCATGGATAGTCGCGCCGCGGTTGACCGCGATGCTCTCCGCCGTGGTTTCCGCCAGAAATTTCTCTCTGTCTGTCTGGCTTTCGAAAAATGCTTTGTGAACATCTGCGTAACCGACCATGCCGTAGAAGATCCCGTCGCTGACGACCGGGATGTGCTGGAACCCGGAACGATCCAGCGTCTCGAGCAGCGATTTCAAGTTCGCAGACGGCTCTATCGTGATCACTTTATGCACTTCCAATTTTAACTGTTGTACGATCACTATCGACAACCCCCTTACTATTTCCGCTTCTTCTATCTATTCGGCAATCCCTCAGACATTCCCTTTCTGGAAAGAAAAAAAGCGGGCCTCTCAAAAAGAGAGACCCGCTTGGACGTTTATCGCTCGTTGATCGGCTGGAACGCCTGATCGACCGGGCCGACATAGTCAGCGACCGGACGGATGATGCGGTTGTTGGCATACTGCTCCAGGATGTGCGCCGTCCAGCCGGAGACGCGGGACATCACGAACAGCGGGGTAAACAGCTCGACCGGGATGTTCATCGCGTTGTAGAGGGAGCCGGAGTAGAGGTCGACGTTGTACTTGAGATCTTTTCCTTTTTTCGCAAAGTGCTCCAGCACGACTGCTTCCGCGATCTCGGTCATCTCGTACCACTTGGTCACGCCGACTTTTGCGGTCAGTTCCTTCGCATATCGCTTGAGCACAAGGCCGCGCGGGTCGTAGGAACGGTAGACGCGGTGGCCGAAGCCCGGCACCTTGACGCCGTTGTTCAGCCGATCCCGCAGCAGATCGGCGGTGGTCGCGATGTCATCGATCTCCATCAGCATGCGGAGCACGTCTTCGTTGGCGCCGCCGTGCAGCGGGCCTTTCAGCGCGCCGATCGCCGAGGTGACGCCGGAGTAAACGTCAGACAGCGTACCGACGGTGCAACGCGCGGTGAACGTCGAAGCGTTAAACTCATGGTCCGCGTGGAGAATCAACGCCACGTCGAACGCTTCAACCGACAGAGCGTCCGCTTCCTCGCCGTGCAGCATATAAAGGAAGTTTGCCGCGTGACCGAGGTCATGTCGCGGCGCGACGTATGCTTTGCCTTGGGTGAAGCGCCCGATGGCAGCGGTGACAGAAGTCAGAAGTGCGACCAATTTCGCCGATTGTCGGAGATGGTTTTCGCGGGTCATCGACTTGTCCGCGTCGAGAGCGCCCACATAGGAAGTGACGGTGCGCAGGATCTCCATGCCGGTCGGTGCCGACTTGGACTCGCAAAGCGCTTTCACGAGCGTGAGGACGTCGGCCGGGATCTCGCGGTTTGCTTTCAGTTCGCGGTCCAGCGCGTCGAGTTCCGGCTGGGTCGGCAACTTGCCGTGCCACAGCAAATAAACGACTTCTTCATAAGAAGCTTTTCCTACAAGATCGTTAATATCGTACCCTTGATAGACGAGGCGGCCGAGCTTGCCGTCTACCAAGCAGATGTTGGATTCGCCTGCTACTACGTCTTGCAGACCTGCATTGGTTTTTGCTTTCGTGTCTGACATGTTGAAGCACCTCCTAGATTCATTCTAATTATACCTAAATTGGGCGGGTCGGTCGAATTTCTTGTCGAAAAAATTTTTTTCTTCTGGCATGCAGTCGAATTCTGGAAACTGTGGATAAGTTTGTCCCCATTGTTCCATGCGATCTTTACTGGAAATATACGCCTTTTCCACAATGCATCCACAACCTTTCCACAGTCTGTGCACAGGGTACTGTGGATAACCGGAACGCTTGTTCGGTTCTGTTTTCCATGATATAGTCATACCAACACCAACTCGCGCGCGGGATTTGGTAGAGTACGAGACTGACTGTGGGGTGAATCGGATGCACTTACTCACTGACGATTTTCTGCTCGAAGCCTATCGCAATGCAGTACGGCAGAAGTTAGACACGCAGTTCATCGAACTTCTGTTTCTTGAGATCCATTCACGAGGTCTTGCAGTCCCTGTCACGATCGCATCGTAACCTACCGTCCCAACAGCATATGGACTGCCAGAAGTGCGAAAAGGACCTGTTCAACCGGAGGACAGGTCCTTTTCATTTTTTACTTTTCATGTAAAAAATGTTGCATCTGACGGCTTCCTCCGATATGCTTTTTTCGAAGGAGTGGAGCGAAATGCAACGTTTTGTGCTTGAACCTGTGCTTTTTGCGATTTTCGGCGAACTCTTATATCCGACGGAGCCGGTCGAATACTATGTGCCACATTCGACAATCTTAGAACTGTATGATTTGCGGGACAGCGAGCAGATCGTCACCGACCCTTCTCAAAACGAACACGTGCGGCAGAGCTTGGAAGCTGTGATCTCCTTCTTTGAGCAACCGTTCGTCAAGAAGAAGATCGAACGGTCGCTTCGGGTGCCTTGGCAAAAGAGCTCCCCGATCCTTTTTTCCGATCGCGTGACGTTCACGGTGGTCTATGCGCTCGACAACGCCGAATACGGCGAATCGTTCGACCCGGTGGAGACGGAGTTGATCCTCACCGCCAAGCAATTGAACGCGCCCCTGATCACCGATCAGCTTGAATTTCAACAGCGCATCATTCAGCACCGCATCCCGGTGACGGTGGTCGATGTGGCCGATTTCGGCTTTCTCGTCGACGAACCCGAGGCCATGGGTGAAGAGTATGAAGACGAGGACCTGCTCCCCTCCAGCGAGCCGCTGGCGGCCTATGAGGCGCAGGAAGGAGCGGGCAGTGCCCCTGTGCTGACCCTCGCCGAAGCGAGCGGCACACAGGCTGCACAGCGGCCGGACAGAGCGACCGCAGGCAA
The DNA here is from genome assembly GCF_026410385.1 of Tumebacillus lacus. Taxonomy (GTDB): domain Bacteria; phylum Bacillota; class Bacilli; order Tumebacillales; family Tumebacillaceae; genus Tumebacillus; species Tumebacillus lacus. The sequence continues at coordinate 201,615 of NZ_JAPMLT010000005.1, read as the reverse complement.
CCCGATGTTGCCGTGGATCTTCGGCGCTTTTGCGGTGATGCTCGTCGCTTCGCTGTGGGTGGTGTTGTTTTGACCGAAGAGAGACCTTTGCGGCATGTGTCGGCCGGCAAAGGTCTTTTTGGTGTAGAGAAATTGTTTTCGTCACATACTGGAGGTAGCTTGCTTGGATTTGACAGGTACGTTACAATACAGACATTCTTTTTACATACCAACGATTCTTAGAAACAGTCGGAGATGGGAGGAAGATCAGAATGACAAAAACTCGTGACCGCATCCTCTTCAGCCGCGAACAGATCCAAGCGCGGGTCGCAGAGCTCGGCAAACAGATCACCGAAGAATACGCAGGCAAGGAGATCGTCGTGGTCTCGCTGCTTCGCGGCTCTTTTGTCTTTGCAGCCGATCTGGTGCGCGAGATCGACTTGCAGGTAAACGTGGACTTCATGACCACGTCGAGCTATGGGCACGGCGAGGAATCGGCCGGACGCGTGGAGATCGTCCACGATATTCGCACCGAGATCGAAGGCAAGGACGTGCTGGTCGTCGATGACATCCTCGACACCGGGATCACGATGCGCGGGGTGCTCGACCACTTGCAGCAGAAACGTCCGGCGTCGCTCAAGACCTGCACGTTCCTCGACAAACCGTCGCGCCGTCAAGTCGACGTGCCGCTCGACTACACCGGCATCACGATCGAAGACCTGTTCGTCGCCGGTTATGGCTTGAACCTCGGCGACTATGCCCGCAACCTGCCGTACATCTTCGTCCGCGAAACGGTCGAAGAGTAGGCGAGGCGAGCCGGCAAAGCCCTCGCGATGCCGCGAGGGCTTTTTTTTGCGTGCCCCTTGTCATCGGCAAAAAGACCCCCGCCTTGGACAGCGGAGGTCTTTTTGTGGGTTATTCTTGGATCTTGTGCTTGCCGGTCGGCAGGTCGACCAGGGAGTCCTTGAGACCGCCGGAGTCGCCCGGTATGCGGTCGATCTCGTAGTCCTCTTGATCGCCGCGGGTGGTGACGTTGATCTCGTCTCCGGACAGCATATGGTTTTTCATGTCGTTGTGGGTCAAGGGATTGAGATTGTCGTCCCGCTTGTTGTTCCTGCTCATCGCCATCCCCTCCTTTACGGCGTAGTGTCCGCCCGGCAGAGGGGTGCTATGTATCCGATCAATAGTCGGGATAAATATCCTTGTACTTCTCGTAGTTGTAGAACACGCGCTGCACATAATGGCGCGTCTCCCCCACCGGGATGCGGTCGGCCGTCGCAAACTGCCCGTCCCATTTGCCATCGCGAATCCAGCCCTTCACCCGCCCCGGCCCGGCATTGTAGGCGGCGATCACAGCCGTCTCATTGCCGTCAAACTGCTGGTAGAGGTTGGCCAGATACCACGCCCCGAGCCGGATGTTCGTCTCCGGCACGGCCAGCTCTTGCACGCCGCCGTACGGCAGCCCGCTCTGCTGCCCGACCCATTCGGCCGTATCGGGCATCAACTGCATCAGGCCCACCGCTCCGACACGCGACACATTTTCCGCCTGAAATTTGCTCTCGACGCGGATCAGCGCTGCGATCAACAGCGGATCAAGCCCGTTGACCGTCGCCGCCTCGCGGATCAACGCTTCGTGATGAATCGGGTACAACAGCCGCCAAAACCAATTCGAACTCACCATGACGACGACGATCAGCAGGAGGCTGAGCAGAAAGCCGATCTTGCGCTTGGCCTGCGGAGTCAGCGCCCACGAAATGCGCGGCCAGATCACTCGGTCCGCTCCTGCGCCGCGAGTTCCCGCAACTGCTCGTACACCCGGCGCACCTGCTCCGCCGTCTCCTCCAGCGTGCCTCGGTTGTCGATCAGATAATCGGCATATGCCTTTTTCTCCTCAATCGGCATCTGGGCATCGATTCGTGCCTTGGCTTGCTCCTCCGAAAGCTCGTCCCGCGAAAGAAGACGCGACAGTTGCGTCTCCTGATCCACGTAGACGACCACCACACGGTCGACGTCCTTGTAGATCCCCGTTTCGATCAAAAGCGGGATGTCCCAGATGATGATCGCCTGGCTGTCGCGCTCCCGTGCCTGTGCCGTCTCCCGGTCGCGTTCTTCGCGGACGATGGGATGCACGATCTCATTCAGGCGCTGTCTGTTCGTGCTGTCTTGGAACACGAGATCGCCGAGCTTTGCCCGGTCGAGCGTGCCGTCTTCCTGCAACACGCCCTCTCCGAAGTGCTCGACGATGCCGCGCCAAGCCGGCTGGCCCGGCTCTTGCACGCGGCGAACGATCTTGTCGGCGTCGATAATCACCGCGCCGTGCTCGGCCAGCATCTTCGAGACTGTACTCTTCCCTGTTGCGATCGAACCGGTCAGCCCTACGATCATATCGTTCCTCCTCTAGAAAAATTTGCTGATCCCGATCAGGACCAACATCATCCCCGGCAGAAACGCCAATTTGCGAAACAGTTTCAAGTCCGCATACCGCGTTCCGACGCGCATTCCCGTATAGATAAACAACAGATTCATCAGCGCAATCGTCAAGGCCGTCTGAATGGAGTGAAATCCGACCAGCGACGCCCCGATCCCTGCGCCAAAACCGTCCATCGAAAGAGCAAATCCCAGCAGGATCGCCTCTTTTGACGAGATGTCGCCGGAGCGGTCGACGTCAGCAGAGGATGGCGTCTTTAATATCTGGATCACAAGACCGATCTTTTTCAACTCCAGATGCAACACGGTCTGCTCCGCATAGATGTCTGTGCCCGTGCCGGATGCAGCCTGTTCTTCGACCGGCTCTTTTTCTTTTTGCGTCACCACGTTGTAGATGGCAAAACTGCCCACCCCGATCAGGATGACAGCTCCGACGTCCTTGGCGAGCTGCGTCGACACGTAGCCGGACAGCAACATCCCGAGCTGCATCGCCAGCAGGATCGTCAAGGCCGAACAAAACGTCACGACGAGCAACGACCACCACGGAAAGCGGATCTTGCGCAGGCCGTACGTCAGCCCGACTCCGAAGCCGTCCAGCGAGACGGCAAATGCCAGCACGAAGAGAGACATGTAGTGTAACACGCTGTCTCCTCCTTCCCTGCAATCTGCCTACACGATATGCGCTGGGCAGGGAAAGAGTGTTTTCCAGACGATGAGTCAGGACTTCGGTCAGGCTTTTGGCTCCGGTTGGCAGACCGGACAGAAATGCGTCCCGCGACCGGCGACGCGCGTTTTGACGATCTCGACGCCGCATTGCGGACAGGGCGTGCGCTCCATGCCGTAGACGCGCAGTTGATGCTGCATGCCGCCCTCTTGGCCGTAGCCGTTGACGTACGACTTGATCGACGAGCCGCCCAGTTCCACCGAACGGCGCAGCACATCGACGATAGCCGCGTGCATGCGAGTCACTTGCTCGTCCGAGAGTTGCGGCGCTGCTGTCTCCGGGTGGACGCCCGATTGAAACAGCACCTCATCCACATAAATATTGCCAAGCCCCGCGACAAATGTCTGATCGAGGAGCAAAACTTTCATTTTGCCGCTCCGCCGTTTGCGCACCTGCCCGGCGAACACCTCGGAAGTGAACGACTCGTCGAGCGGCTCCGGCCCGAGCGACTGAAGACCCGGCAACGAGGAAAAGTCACCCCGCGGCACCAAGTCCATCGTCCCGAATTGACGCACGTCCTTGTAGCGCAGTTCGGTGCCGTCGGTGAAATGAAAGATCACGTGCGTGTGCTTCTCCACCGGGTCCTCCGCCCGATACAGCCCGTAGCGCCCTTCCATGCGCAGGTGCGAGACCAGCGTGTAGGGGCCGACGCCCAGCAACAGGTATTTCCCTCTGCGGCTGACTTCGTCGAGGATCAGCCCTTCGAGCATCAGCTTAAACTGTTCGACATCATCGGGCGTGCGGATGATCCGGCCGAGCGTGACGGTCACGCGGGAGATCGTCTTGCCGATCACCAGCGCGGCCAGCCCTCGTCGAACCGTTTCAACCTCCGGCAATTCCGGCATCAAGGGGTCATCCTCTCTGTCTGTTGTTCGTTATTTTGCTTCGTACCACGTATCGCCGACGTTGATGTCCGCCTTGAGCGGCACGCTGAGCACGACGACGCTCTCCATCTCACGGCGCACCAGTTCTTGCAGTCGCTCGATCTCATCGGGCGGGCACTCAAAGATCAGTTCGTCATGCACTTGCAGCAGCATCCGGGCACGCAGGTTTTCTCGGCTCAACGCCGCTGCGACGTTGACCATCGCCTTTTTGATGATATCGGCAGCCGTCCCTTGGATCGGCGTGTTCATCGCGGTGCGTTCCGCAAAGGAGCGGATGTTGAAATTGGACGCTTTGATGTCCGGCAGATAGCGACGGCGGCCCAGCAACGTCGTGACAAACTCATCGCGACGCGCCTGTTCGACGATTTCCTTCATCCAGTTCTGGACGCCGGAAAATTTGGCGAAATAATTCTCGATAAACTCGGCCGCCTGTTTGCGCGGAATGTTCAAGTTTTGCGACAGACCAAAGTCGCTGATGCCGTACACGATGCCAAAGTTGACCGCTTTGGCCGCACGGCGCATGTTGGAGTCGACCGCATCCGGCTCGACTTCAAAGACGTCGGCTGCCGTGCGAGTGTGGATGTCCATGTCGTTGACAAACGCGTCGATCATATTTTCATCCGCCGAGATGTGCGCCAAAATGCGCAACTCGATCTGCGAGTAGTCGGCGGCGAGGATCTTCCATTGCGGATCGGTCGGCACGAAGACGTGGCGCAATCGGCGGCCTTCCTCCGTGCGGATCGGGATGTTTTGCAGGTTCGGCTCGGTGCTGGACAGGCGTCCGGTCGCAGTCAGCGCTTGGTTAAACTGCGTGTGGACGCGGTAGCCGCCCTGCTCATACTCGCGGGCTGCGTGCAGCAGACCTTCGACATAGGTCGAGAGCAATTTGCCGAGGTGGCGGTAGTCGAGGATCTTCTGCACGACCGGCGCGTGCGGCGCCAGTTTCTCCAACACGTCGGCCGCCGTCGAGTATCCGGTCTTGGTCTTCTTCGAAGCCGGAAGACCGAGTTTTTCAAACAGCACCTCGCCGAGCTGTTTCGGTGAGTTCAAGTTGAACTCAAGCCCTGCCAGCTCGTAGATCTCCTTTTGCAGGTCGTCGATACGCAGGCGCAGGTCAGCGCCAATGCCGCGCAACTCCTCGGTGTCGATGCGCACGCCTGCGACCTCCATGTCGGCCAGTACGAAGGAGAGCGGCAGTTCAAGGTCTTGGTAGAGCGGCAGGAGATCCTGAGCGTCCAGCGCCCCCGCCAGCATCGCCTGCATCCGCGCGTTGGCCGCCGCGATGGACCCGGCATGGCGGGCGCGCTCCTCTGCGGAGATCTCGACCGCCTTTTTCGCCGTGCCTTTTGGCAGCGGCTGGACCGTCCAACCGACGTGGCGTTTGATCACATCGTAGAGATCCGGCGCGCCGTCAGACGGATTGAGCAGATAGGAGCCGAGCAGCGTGCAGAAGCAGTGATGGTCGATGGCGACCAACTGGCTTTGCAGCGCGACGTCTGCCGCTTTGACATCGTAAAACACTTTCAGGCGCTCTTTGTCTTGGAACAGGCCGACCAGTTCGTTCGGCAACACCGGGCGTTCGCCTTCCGCTGCGGCGAGCGGCAGATACCACGCCTGCTCCGGGGTCGCCCATGCGATGCCGACCAGATGCCCGACCTGGTAGTTGCCTTCGAGATCGAGCCAAAAGCCGACCGTCTCCGGGAGCTGTGTCATCACATCATTCAGATCATCGACCGACACGACGACCGTTTCCACGAGCGGAACCGCTTCCACAGCAGGCTCGTCCTCCGCTGCGTTTTCGCCGCCTGCTGGCAGTCGATCCATCAGCGATTTGAACTCCAACGCCTTAAAGACTTCGCGCACTTTGCCCGCATCATAGCCGTCGAACGCAAACGCGTTGAAATCGACATCTTCCAGCGGCACTTCGCGCAGGATCGTGGCCAATTCTTTGGACAGCCGAGCGGAGTCCGCATGTTCCCGCAATTTTTCTTGCAGTTTCTTGCCCGGTGCTTCATCGGCGTGCGCCAATACTTCTTCGACGCTCGGATACTGAGCGAGCAGTTTTAACGCCGTCTTTTCGCCGACGCCCGGGATGCCGGGGATGTTGTCGGATGTATCGCCCATCAGACCTTTCAGGTCGATGATCTGAAGCGGTGTCAGGCCGTAGCGCTCCTTGACCTGCTCGATGTCATACTTCTCCGTCTCACTGATCCCTTTGCGAGTCAGCATCGTCGTCACGCGGTCCGAGACGAGTTGGAGCAAGTCCTTGTCGCCGGTGACGACCAGCGACTCGTAGCCCGCTTCCTCCGCCTGCTTGGTCAGCGTGCCGATGATGTCGTCCGCCTCATACCCCTCTTTTTCAATGTAAGGAATGCCAAACGCATCGAGGATCTCGCGCACGATGGGAAACTGTTCGCGCAGTTCGCCCGGCGTCTTCTCCCGCGTCCCTTTGTATTCGGCATATTTGTCATGCCGGAAGTTCGCCTTGCCTTTGTCAAAGGCGACCATCAGGTGCGTCGGCGACTCGTCCTGCAACAGACGCAACAGCATCGTCGTAAAGCCAAACGCAGCGTTCGTATACTGCCCTTTGCTGTTCGACAGCGGCGGCAGTGCAAAAAAGGCCCGGTATGTAATGGAGTTCCCGTCGATGAGAACCAGTTTCTTTTGTTCGCTCAATCTATCCACCTCTTAGGGGTTTGTCCTGCGTTCAATTGTACTGCTGCGTTCTATTGTAGCATAGAAAAAGTGCCACCCGAAAGGTTTCGGATGGCACTTGTCATTTGAAACGGTATTAGGAGTAAAGCAGGCAAGCCACGTGATGGTTCGGCTCGACTTCTTTGAGCTCCGGTACGATCTGCGCGCATTCCGGCATTGCCTTCGGGCAACGGGTGCGGAAACGGCAACCGGATGGCGGGTTGATCGGGGACGGAACGTCGCCTTCGAGGATGATGCGCTCGCGGGTGCGTTCGATCTCCGGGTCCGGGATCGGGATCGCCGAGAGCAGCGCTTGGGTATACGGATGCAACGGCTTGCGATACAGTTCGTTGCCTTCTGCCACCTCAACCAGCGAGCCCAGGTACATGACGCCGATGCGGTCGGAGATGTGCTTGACCATCGCCAAGTCATGGGCGATGAACAGGTAGGTCAGGCCGCGCTCTTCTTGCAGTTCCTTCATCAGGTTGACGACCTGCGCTTGGATCGATACGTCCAGTGCGGAGATCGGTTCGTCCGCGATGATGAACTCCGGCTCGATAGCCAGAGCGCGCGCGATGCCGATACGCTGACGCTGACCGCCCGAGAATTCGTGCGGGAAGCGGGAAGCGTGCTCGGAGTTCAGACCGACAGTTTCCAGCAAGGAGTAGATGCGCTCTTGGCGTTGACGGCCTGCCATCAGCTTGTGGATGTCGATGCCTTCGCCGATGATGTCGCCGACGGTCATACGCGGGTTGAGCGATGCGTACGGGTCTTGGAAGATCATCTGCATTTTACGGTTGAACGAACGCAGGTCGCGGCCGCCCATTTTGTGGACGTCTTGACCGTTGAACAGGACTTGACCTTCGGTCGCGCCGTAGAGACGGATGATCGTACGACCGGTGGTGGACTTGCCGCAACCGGACTCGCCGACCAGACCGAACGTTTCGCCGCGCTTGATCGAGAAGGAGACGTTGTCGACTGCCTTCAGAACACTGCCACGGCCCATATCGAAGTATTTCTTGAGGTTTTTGACCTCGAGAATGTTATCGGTGTTAGCCATTGTGATGCCCCCCCACTTCTACTGGACGTTCAACTTTCGGAGCGTTCGGGTGGAGAAGCCAGCAAGCAGCGCTGTGACCTGCGGAGACGTTCTCGATTTCCGGATCGGATTCGAGGCAGATCTCCATCGCGTACGGGCAGCGAGCAGCGAACGCGCAGCCCTTCGGCGGTGCAAACAGATCCGGCGGGGTACCTTCGATCGGAACCAGCGGCTCTTTCTCGTCGTTGTCGAGACGCGGAACAGAGCGCAGCAGACCCCAGGTATACGGATGTTGCGGATTGTAGAAAATATCATCAACAGAACCTTGTTCGACGACTTTGCCTGCATACATAACGACAACGCGCTGTGCGATGTCGGCTACGACGCCGAGGTCATGGGTGATGATGATGATGGAAGCGCCGGTCTTCTCTTGCAGATCGCGCATCAGGTCGATGATCTGAGCTTGGATCGTCACGTCGAGAGCGGTGGTCGGCTCATCGGCGATGAGAAGTTTCGGGTTGCACGCCAGCGCGATGGCGATCATGACGCGTTGACGCATACCGCCGGAGAATTGGTGCGGATATTGGTCGATGCGTGCTTCCGGGTTCGGCATGCCGACCAGACGAAGCATTTCGATCGCGCGTTCACGCGCAGCTTGCTTGGACAGACCTTGGTGCTTGATCAGACCTTCGGTGATCTGCGCGCCGACCTTCATGGTCGGGTTGAGCGAGGTCATCGGGTCTTGGAAGATCATGCCCATCTCGGAACCGCGAACGGATTCCATTTCTTTATCGGTCAGTTTTACGATGTCGGTTTTACCGTCGAAGAGGATCGAGGAACCCGATTTGATCTCACCCGGCGGGGTTGCGATCAAACGCATGATCGCTTGAGAAGTTACGGATTTGCCGCAACCGGATTCACCAACGATCGCCAGCGCTTCACCTTTTTTCAGGTTGAAGGTAACGCCGCGCACCGCTTGAATTTCACCAGCGTAGGTGTGGAACGACACTTTTAGGTCTTTTACTTCGAGAATGTTGTTCATGGCGATACCTCCTTATTTACGAAGTCGCGGGTCGAGCGCGTCGCGCAGGCCGTCGCCAAGCAAGTTGAAGGACAGCATGATCAGCGAGAAGACCATCGACGGGAAGATCAGGCGCCACGGGAAGTTGCGCATGGAGCCGACGCCGTCGTTGAGCAAGGAACCGAGCGACGCGAGCGGAACCTTGATGCCAAGACCGATGAAGGACAGGAAGGCCTCGGCGAAGATAGCACCCGGAACGGTGAACGTCGCGTTGACGATGATGACGCCCAGTGCGTTCGGGATCAGGTGGCGCAGGATGATGCGCGCCGGGGATGCACCGAGGGTGCGGGCTGCCAGAACGTACTCTTGTTCTTTCAGCGAGAGGATCTGACCGCGAACCAGTCGCGCCATGCCCACCCAGCCTGTTGTTGCCAGTGCCAAGATAATCGTGAAGACGCCCGGTCCTATGACCATGATCAACAGAATGATCAAAATCAGGTACGGAATGCCGTAGATAATCTCAATGAAGCGTTGCATGATGTCATCGACGCGGCCGCCGAAGTAAGCGGAGATCCCGCCGTACAGAACCCCGATGGTAAAGTCGAGGACGGCTGCCGTGATCCCGATGAACAGGGAGATACGAGTCCCCCACCAGATGCGGACCCATTGGTCACGACCGAAGTCGTCGGTGCCGAACCAGTGTTGTGCGTTCGGAGCTTGGTTACGCGCAACAAGATCTTGCTCTTGATACGAATATGGTTGAACGAACGGACCGATGATCGCCAGAATCGTCAGAACGACGAGAACGATCAAACCGACCATTGCGAGTTTGTTCTTTTTCAGGCGGCGCCAAGCGTCTGCCCAATAGCTCATCGATGGGCGAACGACGCGTTCTGCGTTTTGATCTTTGGAGATCGGTTTGAACTTTTCTTGTGCTACAGTTTGCATCGTTACTTCCCACCTTTCGACAGACGGATGCGCGGGTCAACGATCCCGTACAGGATGTCCGTGATGATGATCGCCAGGATCAGAAGCGCCGAGTAGAAGATCGTCAGACCCATGATCATCGTGTAGTCGTTGGTCGAGATGGACTGGACAAAGTGTTTGCCCATGCCCGGAACTGCGAAGATCTGCTCGACGACGAGAGTACCGGTGATGATGTTGACGGTCAGCGGGCCAAGGATCGTGATGATCGGCATGATCGCGTTACGGATCGTATGTTTGAAGACGATCGTAATCTGGGACAGACCTTTGGATTTTGCAGTCTTGATGTAGTCCTGGTTGATGACGTCCAGCATGGACGTACGCATCATACGAGCCATGGTAGCCAGCGTCGTGAACGACAGGGTGATGGTCGGCAGTACCCAGTACTCCGGACCTTTCCACAGTGCCGGCGGCAGGATGCCGAGCTTAACACCTACATAGTAGGACAGCAGCGGACCGATAACGAAGGCCGGCACCGAGACACCGACAATCGCTGTGAACATTGCGAAGTAGTCCCACGATTTGTTGTGGTTCAACGCAGCGATGATACCGAGAGTGAGACCGACGATTACAGCAATCGTAATCGCAAACAGACCGAGTTGTGCAGAAGTCGGGAACGTGCCCGCGATGATCTCGTTAACCGATCTTGTCGGATAGTAGAACGAAACCCCAAGGTCCAGAGAGAAGACCTTCTTGACATATGCACCGTACTGGATCCAGATCGGCTGGTCCAGACCGTAAGTTTTCATCAGGATTGCGCGAGCTTCCGGCGTCAATTTTTCCGAGTTGGCAAACGGATCGCCCGGAAGGTTATGCATCAAGATGAAGGTCAGCGAGACGATGACCCAGAGGGTGATCAGTCCATAAGCGAAACGACGGAGGATAAAACGAAGCACAACCACACCTCCCAAAAGAGTAGTTTTTGTTTTTTACGAGTGATTGAAGATACAGCCATTAGTCTACTTTTTTTTCTCTGCTTTCGCCAGTGATTTTTAATGGGAATCGACTGCGGTGCCCACCACTGCAAGCGTCCCTGTTCTGCCACCGGCCCTCTGAAATCCATGCCCTTTTTGTTCCCTTGCGAAAATGATGGAAGCGGTTTCGTACAACGCTTCTGCATTTCCTTCGCCCCCGCAGCCCCCCTCATCATGGAGTAGTCACCTGAAGATGTTAAAAGTAGTTGTATGGTAAGGCTCCAGCCTAATACCCGAGATAAAATTACTGACTATTCACGAAAATTATAGTCCACGACGGGACACTCGTCCACAGATAAATTACGGTGAGAAACGAGCGAATATGCCCCTCTATTTCCACGGAATAGTCACAATACAAGCAGCCACAAGAAATACAATAACACAAACGTGTAGGTCTTGCGAGTAATTTATGACTATATTCGTCACAATACTAGAATATTTCCAGACTCAAACGACATCATTCTACAGTATTCTACACGATTTCGAAGTTTTTAGTCGAATTGTAACCCCCACAAAATCGGTCGTTTCATGTCATTAGACACAAAGAGACCCCGGACGTTACACTCCGGGGTCTCTTTTTTGAAAATTCGATTAGGAAACGACTGCAATCACGTTGCGAACCGATTCGGCAGACTTGTCGAGAGCTGCTTTCTCTTCTGCGGTGAGTTCCAGTTCGAATACTTTTTCGATGCCGTTCTTGCCCAGAAGGGTCGGAACGCCCATGAACAGGTCGTTGTAGCCATACTCTCCCTCGAGGAGTGCAATCGACGGGAGGATGCGCTTCTTATCCTTGAGAATCGCTTCGGTCATCTGCACCAGCGACGCAGCAGGTGCGTAGTACGCCGAGCCGTTGCCGAGCAGTTGAACGATCTCGCCGCCGCCTACGCGGGCACGTTGAACGATCTCAGCCAGGCGCTCTGCCGGGATGAGTTTCTCCAACGGGATACCGCCCGCATAGGAATAGCGAACGAGCGGAACCATGTCGTCGCCGTGGCCGCCCAGCACGAAGCCCTGGATATCCTCCACAGAGACGCCCAGTTCCATTGCGATGAAGGAACGGAAGCGAGCGGTGTCGAGCACGCCTGATTGACCGATCACACGGTTGCGCGGGAAGCCAGACGCTTTGTACGCGACGTAGGTCATCGCATCGACCGGGTTGGACAGGATGATCAGGATCGTGTTCGGGGAGTATTTGACGATCTGTTCTGTGACAGATTTGACGATACCCGCGTTGGTGTTGACAAGGTCGTCGCGGCTCATGCCCGGTTTGCGGGCGATGCCGGCCGTGATGATGACGATGTCGGAGTCGGCAGTGTCCTCATAGTTTGCGGTACCGATGATGTTCGCGTCCACGCCGAGAACCGGGGTTGCTTCGAACATGTCGAGCGCTTTGCCCTTGGTCGGGTTCTCCAATTGCGGGATGTCGAGCAGGACGATGTCGCCCAGCTCTTTTTGAGCGAGGAACAGAGCAGTGGTCGCGCCTGTGAAACCAGCACCTACAACGGTGATTTTGTTTCGCTTCAAGGTCATGGCGTTCTCCTCCAATTCGCTGATTCGTGATCTGTCAGACTTACAGGTTCTTGATCAGAGCGTCTGCAAATACGGACGTTTTCACTTCGTTTGCGCCTTCCATCATGCGTGCGAAGTCATAGGTGACCGTCTTTTGGTCGATGGTCTTTTCCAGAGACTTGACGATGGAGTCAGCCGCTTCTTGCCAGCCCAGGAATTCGAGCATCATGACAGCCGACAGGATGACCGAGCCCGGGTTGACTTTGTCGAGACCCGCGTACTTCGGAGCGGTGCCGTGCGTTGCTTCGAAGACCGCGTGACCGGTCACGTAGTTGATGTTTGCGCCCGGCGCAATGCCGATGCCGCCGACTTGTGCAGCCAGTGCGTCGGAGATATAGTCGCCGTTCAGGTTGAGGGTCGCGATGACGTCGTACTCAGCCGGACGGGTGAGGATCTGTTGCAGGAATGCGTCGGCGATGACGTCTTTGACGATCAGCTTGCCCGCTGCTTCCGCGGAGGATTGAGCTTTGTTCGCCGCGTCAGTGCCTTCTGCGTCTTTGATGCGGTCATATTGTGCCCAAGTGAACACTTTATCACCATATTCACGCTCGGCCAATTCATAACCCCAAGTTTTGAAGGCGCCTTCGGTGAACTTCATGATGTTGCCTTTGTGCACCAAGGTGAGCGACTTGCGGTTTTGTTTGATCGCGTATTCGATCGCGGAGCGAACGAGACGCTCGGTGCCTTCTTTGGAGACCGGCTTGATGCCGATGCCGGAGGTTTCCGGGAAGCGGATCTTTTTCGCGCCCAGCTCTTCACGCAGGAAGGAGATCAGCTTTTTCACTTCGTCGGTGCCTTCTGCGTACTCGATGCCCGCATAGATGTCTTCCGAGTTTTCGCGGAAGATGACCATGTCGACCAGCTCCGGGTGTTTGACCGGGGACGGAACGCCGTTGAAGTAGCGCACCGGGCGCACGCATGCGAACAGGTCGAGCTCTTGACGCAGGGCAACGTTCAGGGAACGGATGCCGCCGCCGACCGGAGTGGTCAGCGGGCCTTTGATGCCGACGAGATACTCGCGGAATGCGGTCAAGGTGTCAGCCGGGAGCCATTCGCCCGTCTGGTTAAACGCCTTTTCGCCTGCCAGCACTTCGAACCATTCGATTTTCTTCTCGCCGTTGTAAGCTTTCTCAACAGCTGCGTCGATGACGCGAACGGATGCGTTCCAGATGTCCGGACCGATGCCGTCACCTTCGATGAACGGAATGATCGGGTTGTTCGGGACGTTCAGTTGGCTGTTTTCACCGATGGTGATCTTTTCACCGGCGGTAGGTGCAGTGTACTTCTCAAACATGAATCATGACCTCCTCTGTGTATGTACAGATATATGAGTGGGTAAGGTGACCAAGAATGGTCTCCTTACCCGCTTTTCACTGATTCGATGGTAGAAGAAAACGCTTACCTTGACGCATTCCCCGCTACTTCATACGTCTTGTAAAAGTGCCAGATCTTGCATAAAGCATACCATAGGTTTGAGGGGGTCAACAAGGGATTTTTCATATCCCGAACCGTTGTTTCACGCTGTGAAACCCTCTGACGCTTTTTGCGGTTTGGAAGCGGTCATGAACAGCCAGATGCCGCTCATGATGATCGCGCCGCCGACCCACTGCGAAGAGGTGACCGCTTCGCCGAGCAAAAGCCACGCGAGGACCGTGGCTCCAATCGGCTCGCCGAGGATCGCCATTGAGATGGTGGCGGCGTTCATGTATTTGAGCAGCCAGTTGAACAGCGTGTGCCCAAACACGGTGGGAATGACGGCCAGCAGGATGAACAACATCCACTCCCGTCCCGGATAGCCCGCCAACGAATAGCCTTCCCAAATGCAATAGAAAAACATCACGACAATGGCAAATACATACACGAGCAACGAATAGACCATCGACGAGACAGCGTTGCGCAGATGTTGGCCGATCACGAGGTAGCACGAGACGACCAGCGTGCCGAGCAGAGACAGAAAATCGCCCCACAGCGCCGCCCCGCTGATCCGAAAGTCACCCCACCCGATGAAAAACGACCCGAGAATCGCGATGCCCGCCCCCGACACCGCCCGCCAGCCGGTACGCTCTTTCAGTGCGAAATAGGCGATGACCATGACAAAGATCGGCTGCAGGGTGATCAGGATCGTCGAAGAGGCGACCGTTGTGTATTTCAACGAGCCGATCCAGAAGATAAAGTGAAACGCTAAAAACGCCCCGGACAGGGCGATCAGCACCCATGTGCGGACGTTAAAGCTGCGCATCTCCCGCCGGGAGGATGCGGTGAACAGAACAGGCCCGAGCAGAGCGAGCGTAAACACGAGCCGATACAGCCCGAGGATCGCCGCCGGTGCGTCTGACCATTTGATCAGGATCGCCGAGAAGGAGACGGCGAGCACGCCGATCAGCAGAAAAACAAACGGCGGGACGGGCAATGAATTCTGGCGCATGACAAAGCCATCTCCTTTTTCCTAACGGCGGTAGTAGAGGAAGCGGCCGTTTTGCATCTGCTTCATCAACCAGACTTTCAAGATCGCTTTCACAGGGGTTCGCACAAAAGGCAAGAGCAAGACGAAGCCCGCCATGTCGGTGAGAAACCCCGGCGTCAGCAGGAGCGTGCCGCCCACGAGGATGCAAGCCCCGTCGAGCAGCGACTCGCCGGGGATCATCCCGGAGGCGAGCTCATGCCGCACCTGAGCCAGCGTGCGCATGCCCTGCTGTTTCACCAGGTAGGCACCGAGGAAACTGATGCCGACGATCAGGAAGAAGGTCGGCCAGCCGCCGATCACTTGTCCGACCTGGATCAGCGTGAACACTTCCAGCGCCGGAATGACGATGAAAAGGATCAGCAGGATCCTCTTCATGCCCGATCCCTCGCCTTCGAGGCGATCTCTTCATACAGCTCCGGATGCGTTTTGTGCAAGCGCACCACATGCCCGCTTTCATTGAGAAAAACGTGCTCGGTAAATCCGGTGACGAGCAACGTCCCGTCCTCCCGACGGACTTCGTAGCCAAAGCGCATCCTGACTCTGTTGTAGGATTCAATCCAGGTGGTCACGCGGATCAGGTCGTCATAGTGTGCCGATTGGTGATACTTGCAACCCACTTCGGTGACCGGCATGATCAGCCCTTCCCCTTCGAGCGCCCGATAGGTGTAGCCGGACTCCCGCAGCCACTCGGTGCGGCCGACTTCAAACCAGGCCAGATAGTTGGCGTGGTAGACGATGCCCATCTGATCGGTCTCCGAATAACGAACGCGAATGTCTGTTGTATAGGTGTCAGTCACAGGCAGATTCCTCCTCTATACCGCTTTCTCATGTATTATAACAGACCCGTATCAAAAAACCCTCCCGTCTGTTGCGCCGGGAGGGTCTTGTTTGTGCAGAATGTCAAACACTACAGCACGTGTGCGACGCCCTCGTACACCAGGCCGCCGCGCGGGTCGACGGTGACAGTCATACCCGTTTTGAGCGTTTCGGTCGCCCGTTCGGCACCGACGATCACCGGGATGCCAAGGTGCAGCCCGACGACTGCCGCGTGAGACGTGAGACCGCCCTCGACGGTGATCACCGCCGCCGCCTTTTCCATCGCCGGGACGCAGTCCGCTTCGGTGGAGTGGGTGACGAGGATGTCCCCTTCTTCGATCTTGAGCAGATCGTCCGTTTTGTTGGAGGAGAGGACGCGGCCGGATACGGCGCGGTGTCCGATGCCTTGACCGCGCACAAGGATCTCCCCGATGGTGTGCACCTTGATCAGGTTGGTGGTGCCCGGGATGCCGACCGGCACGCCGGCGGTGATCACGAGCAAGTCCCCGTGCGTGACGATGCCGGACGAGAGTGCCCCTTCCACGGAGACGGCGAGCACTTCGTCTGTCGATTTCGCCTTGTTCACGATGACCGGGTAAACGCCGAACGAGAGCTTGAGACGGCGTGCCACATCGGCGCGATGCGTGACGGCGACAATCGGCGCGGTCGGGCGATGCTTGGACACCATGCGGGCGGTGTGGCCGCTCGACGTGGCGGTGACGATGGCGTTTGCCTCCAGTTCGTTGGCGACCGTGGCAACCGCTTGCGACATCGCGTCGGTGACGGTGCGCTCATTGTCGCCGGCCGCATGTCTTGACGGGACGAGATTGCCGAAGATCGCCTCTTCTGCGCGGGTGGCGATGCTCGCCATCGTGGCGACCGCCTCTGCCGGGTATTTGCCCGCTGCCGTCTCGCCGGAGAGCATGATCGCATCGGTGCCGTCAAAGATCGCGTTGGCGACGTCAGACGCCTCAGCGCGGGTCGGGCGAGGGTTGCGCTCCATCGAGTCAAGCATCTGGGTAGCGGTGATCACCGGCTTGCCGAGGCGGTTCGCCTTGGAGATCAACATCTTTTGTGCCAACGGTACTTCTTCGGTCGGGATCTCGACGCCGAGATCGCCGCGAGCCACCATCAGGCCGTCGGTGACTTCGAGGATCTCGTCGATCATGTCGAGGCCCTCTTGCGTCTCGATCTTGGAGATGATGTCGAGATCTGCGTGTTCCTCTTCCAAAATGCGACGCACATCCAGCACGTCAGACGCTTTGCGGACGAAGGAAGCAGCGATGATGTCCACCCCTTGCCGGACGCCAAAGCGGATGTCGGCGATGTCTTTTTCGGTGACGCTCTCGATGCGCAGGCGGACGCCGGGCGCGTTGATGCCCTTGCGGTTTTTCAGCGTGCCGCCGTTCGTGACGCGGCAGTGGATGTCCGGTCCTTCGACCTTCTCCACGACCAGCCCGATCAGGCCGTCATCGATGCGCAGGATCGAGCCGGCGCTGACGTCTTCCGGCAGCCCTTCGTAAGAGATCGAGATGCGGTGCTCGTCACCCAGTTCCACCGGCGAGGTGGTCAGGATGATCGGAGCGTTGTTTTCCAATTCGACCGCGCCGTCGCGCACCATGCCCGTGCGGATCTTCGGTCCTTTGATATCGAGCATGATCGCAACATCCTTGCCGACTTCTTTGGCCGCTTGACGGATGTTTGTGATGCGTTGCTCGTGTTCTTCATATGTACCGTGCGAGAAGTTGAGGCGTGCCACATCGAGTCCGTTTTGAATCAACGTTTTCAACATGTCGACCGATTCGCTGGCCGGCCCGATCGTACAGACGATCTTTGTTCTGCGCATGCGTGTACCCCCCTTGGATCTGTTCGCTTGTCTATTTGTTATTAAATGGAAAGTACGCCTGCAAGGTTGTAGAGCGACATGTCCGGCTTGCGCGGTGTCGCCAGCGCTTGCGTGATATCGGTGGCGACGATCTGGTTGCCTTGGATGCCGATCATCTTCGCACACTCGCCTTTGATCAGCAGTTCGACGGCATGCGAGCCCATCCGGCTGGCCAAGGTGCGGTCAAACGCAGTCGGCGATCCGCCGCGCTGGATGTGCCCGAGCACCGTGACACGAGTTTCTTTTCCAGTCAGTTCGCGAATCACTTCGCTGATCGCAAACGCTTTTCCTGCCCCTTCGGCGACAAGAATGATCGAATGTTTCTTGCCGCGGTTCGCTCCGCGCTCCAGTTTCTCCACGATTTCTTTAATGTCATACTTGCACTCCGGGATCAAAACCGACTCCGCACCGCCCGCCACACCGGCCCACAGGGCGATGTCGCCGGCGTCGCGCCCCATCACTTCCACGACGTACGTCCGTTCATGCGAGGTGGCCGTGTCGCGGATCTTGTCAATCGCCTCGATGACCGTGTTGACCGCCGTGTCGAAGCCGATCGTATAGTCCGTGCATGCGATGTCGTTGTCGATCGTCCCTGGGATGCCGATCGCGTTGATCCCTCGGTCGCACAGGACCTTAGCCCCGCGAAATGAGCCGTCGCCGCCGATGACGACGATGCCGTCGATGCCGTGTTCTTGGATCACTTCCAAGGCCCGATCCTGACCTGCCGGCGTCCGAAACTCCTCACTTCTGGCGGTGAACAACATCGTGCCGCCTCGATGGATGATATCCGCCACCGAGCCGAGTTCCATCGGCATGATGTCCCCTTGAATCAAGCCCGAATACCCGCGGCGAATCCCCACGACTTCCAATCCGTGATAGATCGCGCTCCGTACGACCGCGCGAATGGCTGCGTTCATGCCCGGCGCATCTCCGCCGCTGGTCAACACCCCGATTTTTTTCATCCTTCTCCACTCCTTCTGACTGTCATGACACAATTCGTCCCCTAGGGACAAATTTTGTCCCGCAACCATGTAAAAGGAGGTGCTCATTCACTTGGGAACGAGCACACCCCTACGTCTCATCAGGTGAACACCGTCCCGGATCTCTCAGTGTCAGTGTTCGCCCGTGTATGGTTCGCTATGCATCCTGCGCCTTAGAGCTCCGCGTAGTGACCCATTTGCTTATACTTGTTGTACCGTTGCTCAACGAGCAAGTCGGACGGGATCTCGATCAGTTCGCGCAGTGCGGCCACGATCGTCTCTTTGACCGCTGCGATGGTCTCAGCCGTGTCTTTGTGTGCGCCGCCTTGCGGTTCCGGGATCACGCCGTCAACCACGCCGAAGCTGTGGATGTGACCGGCGGTGATCTTCATCGTCTCCGCTGCTCGCTGCCCAAGCGATGAGTCCTTCCAGAGCAGCGCAGCTGCGCCCTCCGGTGAGATAACGCCGTAGATCGAGTTCTCCAGCATGTAGACGCGGTCGCCGACACCGAGAGCCAGCGCGCCGCCGGAGCCGCCTTCGCCGGTCACCACGCAGATGATCGGCGTGCGCAGACCTGCCATCTCGATCAAGTTGCGGGCGATTGCCTCACCGATGCCGCGCTCCTCAGACGCGATGCCCGGGTAGGCGCCCGGCGTGTCGATGAAGCAGATCACCGGCCGCTTGAACTTTTCAGCCTGTTTCATCAGACGCAACGCCTTGCGGTAGCCCTCCGGCTGCGGCATGCCGAAGCGGCGGGCGATGTTTTCTTTGGTGTCGTGCCCTTTTTGGTGGCCGATCACCGTCACCGGAATCCCGTCGATCTTGCCGATGCCGCCGACGATGGCGAGGTCGTCACCAAAGTTGCGGTCGCCGTGCAGCTCGACGAAGTGGGTGCAGATACCTGCGATATAGTCGAGAGTGGTCGGACGCTCGCTGTGACGAGCCAACTGCGTGCGCTGCCACGGGGTGAGATCCTCGTAGATGTTGCTCGCGAGCAGTTCCGCCTTCTTCTCCAGTTTGTCGATCTCTTCGCTGAAATCAAGACCGCTCTGCTGCGAGAACGTGCGCAGTTCCTGGATCTTCTTTTGCAGCTCCAGCAGCGGTTTTTCAAACATCAATTCATTCGCCACCGACGCCACCTCCATGCAGTTCCAAGAGATTTGCCAAGGTATCTTTCATTTCCTTGCGGTGCACGATCAGGTCGAGCATGCCGTTTTTCAGCAGGAATTCGGCCGTTTGGAAGTCGTCCGGGAGCTTTTGGCGGATCGTCTGTTCGATGATCCGGCGTCCGGCAAAGCCGATCAGCGCGCCCGGCTCGGCGATGTTAATGTCACCGAGCATCGCAAACGATGCGGTGACACCGCCGGTGGTCGGGTAGGTGTTGACCGCGATGTACAGGCCGCCCGCTTCGGAGAACTTGGACAAGGCCGCGCTGGTTTTGGCCATCTGCATAAGCGAGAAGATCCCTTCTTGCATCCGAGCACCGCCAGAGGCGGTGAACAGCACGAACGGATATTTTTTCGCCATCGCGTGTTCGATGGCGCGAGTGATCTTCTCACCGACGACAGAGCCCATCGAGCCCATGAAATAGGAAGAGTCCATCACGCCGAGCACGACCGGATAACCGCCGATCGTTCCTTCGCCGGTCAGAACGGCTTCTTGCAGGCCGGATTTCTTCTGTTCGCGGTCGATCTTGGACGTATAGTCGGGAAACCCAAGCGGGTCGACAGTGGTCATGCCCGCGTCATATTCGAAGAAAAGTCCTTCATCAAGCGTCAGCGCGATGCGTTCAGCTGCGGTAATGGGATAATGATAGCTGCACTTCGGACAGATCTTGGAGTTTTTCTCCAATTCTTTGGTGAATGTGCTTTCCCCGCACCCTTTGCACTTCGTCATCAGCCCTTCAGGGACTTGGACTGCTTTTTCGGTTGTGATCATCTCTTGTTTCGGGCGACGTCCCAGACGCTCCGCCACGTCCTTTGAAGTCAGTTCAGCATAACGCTTCTTTTTATGGAAGATGTCCTTTAGCACGCTTTCACCTCATTTATGGATAGCGGTGCGACGAGTGGAGGATTTCTTTCAACACTTCCTGCACCTCGTCCAGTTCGGTCTCCGGAACCAGAATCTCGTATTGCTGTTTGGCGATGTTGGTCTGTCGGACTTTCACGAAGAACCCCTCGCCGGCCAGCCTGTCCTCGATGCGTTCAGCCGTCTTCGCGTTGGGGGCTATGTAGATCACGGTCCACATAACAAGAGAACTCCCTTCCCTCAGTAAACGTGCCTAATTTTGGATGGACTCATCATATCACACGTCAGAGGGGAGCCGCAAGAAAGTCGCCTTTACGTGCACGTTACGAACGCGTCATGGAAATCGTCTTTTCTTTGACCTCGACAGGCTCCACGCTCAGCCGGGCCACGCCGGTCGCCATCGCGCTTCTGGCGACGGCCGCCGCCACGTTGGGCGCGACGCGCGGGTCGAAGGGGCTCGGGATCACATAGTCTGCCGAGAGCTCGTCCGGCGCGATCAACTCTGCGATCGCATGCGCCGCGGCGATCTTCATCTCTTCGTTGATCGTGGTCGCCCGCGTGTCCAGCGCCCCCCGGAAGATGCCCGGGAAGGCCAGCACATTGTTGACCTGATTGGGAAAATCGGAGCGTCCGGTGCCGACGACCTTCGCTCCGGCCCGCATCGCCTCTTCCGGCAGAATCTCCGGGTCGGGATTGGCCATCGCAAAGATGATCGGGTCGCGGTTCATCGAGCGCACCATCTCCGGCGTCACCGCGCCGCCGACTGAGACGCCGATAAACACGTCAGCACCTGCCATCACCTCTGCGAGCGAGCCTTGCAGCCGCTCGTGGTTGGTGTTCTTCGCGATCATGTCCTTGACCGGGTTCATTCCGTCGACGCGACCTTCATAGATCGCCCCTTTGGTATCGCACATCACGACGTGCTTGACGCCCATCGAGAGCAACAGCTTGATGATCGCGATGCCGGCCGCCCCCGCCCCGTTGGCGACGACGCGGATGTCCTGCATCCGCTTGTCGGTCACCTTCAGGGCGTTGATGAGACCTGCCAGTGTCACGATGGCCGTGCCGTGCTGATCGTCATGAAACACCGGGATATCCAATTCGTTTTTCAAACGCTCCTCGATGGTGAAGCAGGCCGGAGCGGCGATGTCCTCCAAGTTGATGCCGCCAAACGTCGGCTCGAGCAGCTTCACTGTGCGGATGATCTCCTCCGGGTCGGTCGTGTCCAGACACACCGGAACGGCATCGACGCCCGCGAATGCTTTGAACAGCACCGCTTTCCCCTCCATGACAGGGAGAGCTGCGTGCGGTCCGATGTTGCCAAGGCCCAGCACCGCTGTGCCGTCGCTGACCACCGCTACCAGATTTCCTTTTGCCGTGTATTCATACACCCGTTCCTGCTGGCGGTGAATCTCTTTGCAAGGTTCTGCCACGCCCGGGCTGTACGCCAAGCTCAGGTCACGCGAGTTCGTCACAGGAACTTTTGAGACGACTTCGAGCTTTCCCTGATGCTTGCGATGCAAGTCTAGTGCTTCTTCTCGCAACGACACAGATACCACTCCTTCACCTCTTCACAACGTCTGCTGGTTCGATTCCTTACAAATGTAAAAATTCTCTCGCGCGGATTCAGTTTATCATATCACGAAGGCGGACACCTTTACCAGATGACAGAGATTTAAATTTCAAAAAACGTACTTATCCGTTATTGTGCGCGATGCGGGCAGATGCGGCGGCCGCCACACCGGCGATCAGATCATCAAGAAAGACGTGGACGCCGTTGCGCTTGTCGTTGAGCTTGGCGATGATCCCGATCTTTTCTTTGTCGAGATAGCCGAACGAGGTCAGCCCGATGGAGCCGTAGACGTTGGTGATCGAGAGTGCGAGGATCTCGTCGACGCCGTAGAGCGGCTCGTCGCATTCGAGGATCGCCTGCAACGGCTGCGGCAATAGCTTTTGCTCCGCCAGTTGATCGAGCGCGATCCCGGTGTACAGCGCGTACTGCACCTCGCGTTTGGCGAGAACGCGCTCGACGCTGACGACGCACGGTTCGCGGTCGAGGCCGGGGTGGTAGGGCTTTTGCAAGGTATAGACAATGTCGACGATGTCTTCCACCGTGACGCCGCGGCTTTCAAGCAACTTGATGATGTCAGTGGACATGGACGTTTGCCCCCTTGGCAGAGAAGATACTACCACTCTATTCGGAGGGGCACAGTCGAATGACAGGACATCTTGTTTAAAAACTTTACCGTTGCTTGACCACAGCGGCGCCGCTGCCGAGAATCGCCTCGACCGCCCGCACAAACTCCGGCGTCATCGCGACCGAGTAGCGTTCGGAGAGAGCCCGTGCCTGACGTGTCGCCGTATAAAAGAGATGGACGGCAAGCGGGCCTCGATGCTGCCCGAGCACCTGTTGCAGATCGGTCAATCTCGCCTCGTCCTCCGGCCGCACGCGCAGGTAGACGACCCCTGTCGAGAGGCCGGACGGCTGCACAGCCTGCGCGTCCCCTTCACCCGGCGCGTCCGGCTCCAGCCGTTTCAGCCGGTCGGCGATCAGTTTGATCTCGTCGTCCTTGTGCTGCAGACGGCCGCGGATCGCCAGCACCGCTTCGTCTGTGACGATGTCCTGCGCCCGCTTCAGCACTTCGGGAAAGATCACCACTTCCGCCGCTCCGGTCATGTCCTCCAGCGTGAGGAACGCCATCGCCGCACCCTTTTTGGTGTGGATGCGCTTGAGCCCTGCCACCCGGCCGCAGACCGTGACCTGCGCGCCGTCCGGCGTCTCCGGCAGTTCGGCCATCCGCTTGTCGGCGAGTTGAGCCATCTGTTGACGGTAGGGTTTGAGCGGCGAACCGCTGACATAGAGGCCGAGCAGTTCCTTTTCCATCTCCAGCCGCTCCCGCTCCGGGTAGTCGGACGCTGTCGGCAGCCGAAACTCCGCCGGCTGTGACGGTTGACGCTCCTCCATCAGCCCGAACAGCGAGATCTGCGAGTCGTCCTGCTCCTTCTGCCGCAGCCGCCCCCGCTCGGATGTCTCTTCCAGCGCGAGCAGCATGGCGCGGCGGTTTGCGTGCATGCCGTCGAACGCTCCGGCCCGGATCAGCGACTCAATCGCCTTTTTGTTGCAGGCGCGGGCGTCGACCCGCTCGCAAAAATCGCAGAGATCCTGGAACGGTCCTTTTTTCCGCGCTTCCATCAGCGCCTGGATCGCCGCCAGCCCGACGTTTTTGATCGCCAGAAGGCCAAAGCGGATCGAGCCCGCCTCCACCGTGAACCGGTACGAACTGCGGTTCACATCCGGCGGCATCAGCGCGATCCCCATCCGGCGGCAGTCGTCCGCATACTGCGCGACCTTGCCGTGCGACATCAGCACCGACGTGAGCAGGGCGGCCATGTAGGCGGCGGGATGATTGGCTTTCAGATAGGCGGTGCGGTAGGCGAGCACCGCATAGGCGGCCGCATGCGCCCGGTTAAACCCGTAGTCGGCAAAGCGCACGATCAGATCGTACACTTCATGCGACAGGTGCTCTTCGTAGCCTTTTCGCAGACAGCCCTCGACGAAGATACTGCGCTGCTCGTCCAGCACGTCGCGCTTTTTCTTGCCGACGGCGCGGCGCAGCAGGTCGGACTGTCCCAGTGAAAATCCGGCCATCGTCGAAGCGATCTGCATGATCTGCTCCTGATAGACGATGACGCCGTACGTATCCTCCAAGATCGGGCGCAGATCCTCGTGCGGATAGCGCACCGGGATCTCGCCGTGCTTGGCCTTGATAAAGGTCGGGATGTTTTCCATCGGTCCCGGACGGTACAGCGAGATCACGGCGATGATGTCTTCAAAGCCGGTCGGACGCAGCTCTTGCAGCACCCGCTTGACCCCGCCGGACTCCAACTGAAAGCAGCCGTCCGTATCGCCTCGGGACAGCAGGTCGTACGTGCGCGGGTCGTCCATCTCCATCCGGTGAAAATCGACCTCGCGCCCTTCTGTCCGTCTGACCGTCTCAATCGTCCGGTCGATCAAACTCAAAAAGCGCAATCCTAAAAAGTCCATTTTGAGCAGTCCGACGTCTTCCAGTTCGCCCATCGCGTACTGAGTGACGACGCCTTGCTCCGCCCCTCGTTGCAAGGGCACGTATTCGGTCAGCGGCTCTTTGGAGATCACCACGCCCGCCGCGTGCAGCGACGTATGGCGGGGCAACCCTTCCACGCGCCTCGCCATGTCGACGAGGCGGCGCACGTCCGCATCCTGTTCATAGAGCGCCTTGAGATCCGCCTCGATCTCCATCGCTTTGTCGATTGTGATCCCGAGTGCGCCCGGGATCAGCTTGGCCGTGCGGTCGATGACCGGTGCGGGCAGGCCGAGCGCCCGTCCCACGTCACGGATCGCCGCTCTTGCCGCCATCGTCCCGAACGTGACGATCTGGGCGACGCGGTCGGCGCCGTATTTG
Organism: Tumebacillus lacus; assembly: GCF_026410385.1. GTDB lineage: Bacteria > Bacillota > Bacilli > Tumebacillales > Tumebacillaceae > Tumebacillus > Tumebacillus lacus. The sequence goes on along the minus strand of NZ_JAPMLT010000005.1, from coordinate 176,705 downwards.
CGCGAGACATACTCGATCACCTCGCCGCGCCGTTCGTATTCAAAGTCGATGTCGATATCCGGCCAGGAGATGCGCTCCGGATTTAGAAAGCGTTGGAACAGCAGGTGATAGCGGATCGGATCGACGTCTGTGATCCGCAACACATAGGCAACGAGACTTCCGGCCGCCGAACCCCGGCCGGGCCCTGTGGAGATGCCGTGCTCATGAGCGAAACGCATAAAGTCCCACACGATGAGAAAGTAGCCGGCAAACCCCATCTTCGAGATCACGTCCAGTTCGTAACGCAATCTCTCCCGCACCTCCGGGCCGATCTCGCCGTAGCGCGCCTGCGCTCCTTGCTCGCACAGATGAGCCAGATAGGCCTCCTCCGTGAAGCCCTGCGGCAGGTCGAAAGCGGGGAGGTGGGTTTCGTTGAGGTTTAATTGTACATCACAGCGTTCTCCCACTTTGATCGCGTTGGTCAAAGCATCGGGCAGATGGGAAAACAAAGCCTCCATCTCCCCGCCCGGCTTGAGCCAATACTCGCCGCTTGGCAGTCGCATCCGGTCTTGCTCCGCCAGCGTGCGGCCCTGCCCGATGCAGGTCAACACGTCCTGAACGGGCGCGTCCGCCGCGTGCAGATAATGGACATCATTGGTCGCCACCAGCGGCAGTTGCAGACGGCGCGAGAGATTGACGACCTGCTGCATCACCTGCTTTTCTTCCATCACGCCGTGGTCTTGCACTTCCAGATAATACCCGTCCCAGCCGAAAATCGACCCGTACTCCGTCGCCGCCCGCTCCGCTCCGGCCGGATCGCCTTGCAGCAGTTTGCGCCCGACCTCGCCGTCAAGTCCGCCGGACAGCGCGATCAATCCTTCCCGATACCGGCGCAGCGAGTGTTTGTCGGTGCAGGGCTTGTCGGCGCGACTTTCCAACTGCGCCTCCGAGACGATCTTTAACAGATTGCGGTAGCCGGTCACATTTTCTGCCAACAGCACAAGATGATACGGCTCCTCGCGGCGAGCCGGCCGGTCGCGCAGATTTTGCTCAGCCACATAGACCTCGCAGCCGAGGATCGGCTTAATCCCGGCCGCCTTTGCTTTCTTATAAAACTCAATCGCCCCGTACATCGCGGCGTGATCGGTCATCGCCACAGCCTTCATCCGAAGCCGCTTCGCCTCCTCGATCAACTCATCGATCCGGCAAAGCCCGTCGAGCAGGCTGTACTCTGTATGCACATGCAGGTGGACGAAATCGCTCATCGTCCGACCTCCTTTCAAATAGCGAACAAACATTCTGTTCTTATTGTATACAATTCCCGTTCAAACGCAAAGACCCCCGGCTCCGGGGGTCTTTTGCTACCGCTCCAACACCTGCGCCGTAAACAGCGCTTTGCCCATCAGGTCTCCTTGCGAATAGATCTCGACATCGACCTTGCCAAATTTCCGTCCGGCATCGATGACGGTGGCCTTCACGGAGACTTGGCTGTCGATCTGGATCGGCTTCAGGAAATAGACGGTGACGTTTTCCACGACCATGTCGGTGTATTTCAAGCGACGCAGGGCGAGGGCGCTGACTTCGTTGATCAGGGTCATCAGGACGCCAGGGCTCATCATGCCCAGTTGGTTGGTCATCTGGGGGGTGACGGTGCCTTTGAGCCAGACCCCTTTGTCTTCTTGAGCATCCTGTTCAGCGAACTGGCTTAAGATGATGTCTTGGATCGTCTGACCGAGCTGCGGTTGGTTTTGATTGTATTGCAAGGCGCGAATCACGTCTTGCCGCGAGATGACGCCGACCAACTTTTTGTGGTCGACGACCGGCAGCAGTTCGAATCCCTCCCAGACCATCATGTGCGCCGCCGACGCGACCGAGGTGCGGGTGGAGACGGTGACCGGGTTTTTGGTCATCACGCGCTCGATCAGCTGATCGGCCTCGTGAGCGGCGGTGTCTTTGGAGGTCACGATGCCGATCACTTTGCCGCTCGGGTCGATGACCGGGAATCGGGTGTGACCGGTCGCTTCGACGAGGCGATACCAGTCGCTGAGTTGATCTCCGGCGTGCAGGACGACCGGCTGTTCCGTCACCGACAGAATGTCCTCGACGAGCAGGATCTCCTTTTTGATCAATCGGTCGTAGATCGCCCGGTTGATCAGCGTGGCGATGGTAAACGTGTCGTACGCCGACGAGATCAAAGGCAGCTCCAGGCGGTCTGCCAGTTCCTTCACGTCGTCGGTCGTGTCAAATCCGCCGGTGATCAGCACAGCCGCGCCGTGTTCGAGCGATATTTTATGTATCTGTTCGCGGTTGCCGACGATCAGGAGCGAGTCTTTGTCCACGTAGCGCATCATCGCGTCGACCTTCATCGCGCCGATGACAAATTTGCTCAACGTCTTGTGCAGGCCGGATCTTCCGCCGAGCACCGTGCCTTCGACGATGTTGACCACTTCGGCAAAGGTGAGCCGTTCGATGTTTTTCTTTTGCTTTTTCTCGATCCGGACTGTGCCGACCCGCTCGATGGTCGAGACGAGGCCGCGCAGTTCCGCCTCTTTGATGGCGCGGTAGGCGGTGCCTTCGCTGACGTCCATCGCTTTGGCGATCTGGCGGACCGATATTTTGCTGCCGATCTCAAGTTCCTCGATGTGTTGCAGGATCTGTTCGTGTTTGGTCGTCATCTCAAGGAACCTCCGTCCGTCTGGTCTGACTCTTTGCCTTTATTATATAACAGACTCCGCAAAAAAACGAAACACCACCAAAATTGGTGGTGTCAGTTCATATAGCGACGGCGGTTTGCCTGAGTCGAGCCTGTTTTCGCTTGCTGTCCGCGACCGTTCCACTGGCGCATCCGACTGCGCAGCCAAGCGGTGCGTTCCCGGCTGGCCCGCTGCTCCCGGTCGACGCCGATCAAGTAGTACAGGTTGGCACTGATCATCAGCAAGGCAAAGGCCAGCCAACTGACCGTAAAGGCTCCTGCCAGCGACATCGTGACGTCGGGCATGTTCGGCAGGGCATAGAACATCATCGCCAAACCGATGGTCAAGTAGACAAAAGAGCGCAGAGTCTGTTTACGCTTCAAGGTGATCCCCCTTCTCGAACGTGCTGTCTTGTACACCATATGCGTACAAGCAACCCGGTATGTCCGAGAAAAAGGCAAAAAAAAGGTGACCGTCTGTCAGGTCACTGAAAAGGGGGTTTGTCGATGTAAAATCATCATACTCGAACTTCATTACAAGTTTATTACAATAACTTTACGACTTGATGATAAATCGGAAACCGACCGTTTCTTGCATAGCAGGCGGCGCTCTGTGGCAAAGTAATGACGGAACCACCACCATCTACATTTTCGTGAGGAGGGGTACTCATGTCCGTACTGAGCAACTTTGATCAATGGAAAGAGTTCCTCGGCGAACGCGTCGAACAAGCTGTGGAAACGGGGATGTCCAACGAAAAGATCTCCAGCGTCGCGTATCGCGTCGGCGAATACCTGGCTGAAAAGGTAGACCCGAAAAACGAGCAAGAGCGTCTGTTGCAACAAATGTGGAACGTGGCAAGCGACGAAGACAAGCACGCGATGGCTCGCGTGATGGTCAACCTGGTCGCACACCCGGACAACCACTAAACAGGAAAAAAGGGCTTCTCCTGCGGGAGAGCCCTTTTTTCTATATCTCCTAGACCTCGGCCGATTGACCCGGCTCCAGCGCTTGCCCTTTGAGGCCGTACTCGCTGAGCGACTGGGCCCATCCCGGCCCGTCTTGCTCGATCAGGCCGAACGTGTCGTAGTGAATCGGCACGGTGACGCCCGCCTTGATCCACGACGCGGCAAGCCGCGCATCCTCCGGCCCCATCGTAAAGTTGTCGCCGATCGGCAGCATCGCGATGTCGATCTTGTTGAGCTCACCGATCCATTTCATATCGCCGAACAGCCCGGTGTCGCCGGCGTGATACAGCGTTTTGCCTTCCATCGTCAGCAGGATGCCGGACGGCATGCCGCCGGAGATAAACTGGCCTTCGCCAACTTGGATGCCCGAGCCGTGGAACGCCTGCGTCAGTTTGACGCGACCAAACTCGAAGGTGTGCGCGCCGCCGATGTGCATCGGATGGACGTTTGCCCCTTTGGAAGCGAGATACATCGCGACTTCAAACGGAGCGACGATCACGCAGCCCTCGTTGTTTTGCGCGATCTCCACCGCGTCGCCGATATGGTCGCCGTGACCGTGCGTGATCAGGACGGCGTCGACTTTGACGTCTTCCGGCTTCTGGGCCGCTTTCGGATTGCCGTTCAAGAACGGGTCGATGATGACGCGCTTGCCGCCCGCTTCGACGAGCGCGCAAGAATGACCGAGATACGTGACTTTCATGTCCAATTCCTCCTGTGTCCCATGCTTCCTCCGCGATCAGACGCCCTCCGGCTGCCCGACCACTTCTTTGACCGCATCCCCTAAGATCTTATGAATATCCGAATAGACGACACCAAAGCGGTATTCCGCCTCCAAATATTCCCGAGCGAGCGTGTTCGTCGTGATCACATCTTGCAGGCGTTTGACCTGCTCGACATCACCCTCTGTGATCTGCTCGCCCATGATCCGGCGAGTCTCCAACTCCCATTGACTGTGCCGGAAATCATCCAACATCTTCTTTGCAGCCGGGTCAGCATCCACGCGGCGCTTCCGCTCGGCGAGCGCCTGAAACTCCTGACTCTCGCGCAGAGCGCGTGCCAACTCGTGCGCCTTGTCATACGGGTTCATCAAAACACGTTCCCTCCTGCCAGAAAATAGGGTTCCTGCTTATCGTAACAAAGATTTGAAACATCAATCAATATATGCGGTGTAAATTGTTTCTACAACATTCGACGACTGCTGTGTTCTTTACAACAGGATCAACGCTTGGATGAGGCCGATCACCGCGCCGAGCAACCCGCCGAGCAGCGTGATCATCCGCAGCTCTTGGTTGACGACGGAGCGAATCAATTTTTCCAAGGTCGCAATCGGATACGAAGCGACCTGTTCGCGGACGACAGCCCGCAGGTGCAGCGCATCGAGCACATCCGGCAGCGCGTCGATCAAGTGGCCGCGCAGCCACCGCCAGATCCGGGTGATCAGGCGGTCGACGTCGTCGGTGCGGGAGATGTACAGATCCCGCAGGTTCCACGCCTCCAGCGCCTCGACCAAACGCCCGGCGAGGTCGCCGAGTGTCGTCTCGCTCGCCCCCGCTTGCAACGAGCGCACGATCAGATCGCGGAACATCTGGCGGGACGCCGTCCCTTCGGCAAAGGCGCGGTCGAACATCGCCCGCAGCGTTTTGTCGAGCAGATCGGTCAGGTCCTGCTCCGACAGTCGCCCGACGATGCGGCCGACCGGTCGCTCCCAAAATCCGCGCAAGAACTCCGCCGCTTTGCCCTCGATCAGATCGCGGGTGGTGCGGCTTTCGATCACGCTTTGCAGGCGCGGCACGATGTCGTCCTGCACCCGGTCCAGGGTGAGGAATCCTTTGGCCATCGGACCGATCAGCGGGATGTTTTCGACTTTTTCCTGAAGCATCCGCGAGATCGCCGCCACCACATCCGGCTCGGTCAGCCAGCGGGATGCCCCTTCAAGCAGCGGATCGATCTGTTGCATCAGCCGCTCCTCGATCAAGGAGCGCGCCCCTTCCGGCAGTGCGTCCTTCCAGATCAGCGTGCTATTGGCGAGATTTTGATGCAACGGCGCGGCAAAGGCGCGGGCCAGTTCCCGCCGCACATGCTCTTCCCGAAGCGAGCCGCGCAGGTGGTCGAACAGCGAGTCTGCGATCCGGGTCAACTGCCGCTCCGCCTCGTCGGAGCGCAGGTAGTCCATCGTGCGGTGCACGACAAACGACTGTGCCTTGTCCATCGCCGCCTCTCCGAACAGCCGTGCGACGAGCAGACCGAGCGTCGGTGCGGCGTTCAGCGTCTCGCCGATGGAGCGCACAGCAGCCCGCTTCACCGCATATTCCAACTCCGGCCGCGAGATCGAGCGGGCCATGCCCTCCGGAGTCAGTAACTCTTCATCGACGATCTGCCCGAGCTTGTCCGCCAGATCGTTCTGACGGCGCGGAATCAGACCCGGCGTCAGCGGCAGACGCATGCCGAACAGACGTTTTTCCTGCCAAGGCCGGAACAGCATGATGATCGCCAGCCAGTTTGTAAACAGCCCGATCACAGCCCCGACCACGATCGGCAACACAATCTTCATGTATGAGTACTCCCCTTCCAACAAAAAGAGCCGACAGCAAAGTGGCCGACCCAATTTTTCCTATGGATAGTATACCCATTTTTGACGAGAAAGTAAGGAGGCAAACGCAAGATGCGCCCGCTCCATATGGTAAAATAGTTGACGATCATTCCACCATAAAAGGGAGTTACCCCCATGCTGTCGTTGAAAGCGCTGAAGACATATAACTATTTCTATTTCTCTCTGCTCTCGCTCTTTATCTCGTTTCTGCCCGTCTATTTGTCCGCGCGCGGGATCTCCGCCCAGGAGATCGGCGGCATCATGTCGCTCGGGGCGTTGATCGGCATCGTCTCCCAGCCGTTCTGGGCGTATCAAAGCGACAAGCACCGCACGGTGAAAAAACTGCTGTTGCTCACGCTCGGGCTGTCTGTCGGGATCGGCACGGCGATGTTTGCGGTGCATGGGGCGACTGTGCTGTTTGTGCTGGTTTCGTTGATGTATTTTTTCTATCTTCCTTCCGATCCGCTGAAGGAGAGCTTCAATTTCCGGCTCTCTGAAAGAATAGGCGTCTCGTTCGGCTCGGTGCGCATGTAAGGCGGGATGGCTGTCCTGTCGTTTGCCGGCTACCTGTTTGCGGCCGTCTACCGCAATTCGATCAGATAGGAAGCAAACTCGGCATTGAGCCGCTGACAGACCTCTTTTTGTTCGTCGTTGAGGATGTTGCGGCCAGGGCGCGAGTTGACGTCGAGCAGCCACAGATCGCCTTTGAGGTCGATGCCGATGTCAAGGCCCAGCGAGGCGAGCGTCGGTGCTTTTTTGGCATAGGCAGCCGCAATCGCTTCGGAGAGGGAGATCACGTGTTGCCTGGCGGGCAGTTCGACCTCCTGCCGCTTTGCCTCCCGCTCCAACCACTCCCAGTCGCGGGTCGCACCGCCTGCATGGTAGTTGCTGACGATGGAGTCGGGCTGTCCTTGCTTGACGATCAAGGCGACGGTCACCCAGTCGCCGTTTTTGTCGCGCTGCAGGTGGGTGCGCAGGTCGATCTTGCTCCCGTCGACGTGGAGCAGATCGCAGCCCTGTTGCAGGATAAACGTATGGCGGACCCGTTCGCGTCGCAGAAAGCGCAACAGTTCGGCGCGGGAGCACGTGCGATCGAGCGGCTTTTTGGAGCGCCCGTACTTGGCGGCGCGCACGCGGTACCCGGTGCCGCTCCGGGTCAGTTCGAGGATGCCGCTGCCGGCGCTGCCGTACACCGGCTTGAGATAGACGGACGGATAGCGGGTCAAACAGTCCAACGCCTGAGCCCCTTCCGTAAACGCCACCGTGTCCGGATGATAACGCCACAGGCGCGGGTGGCGACGCAGCCAGTCGGCCAACTCCGTCTTGGAGCCGAGTGTGGGGTTGAACAGCGGAATGCCCCGCTTGACGCAGTGGCGGCGCAGGGTCAGTACATCCTGACGGCGGGCGAGGTGGACGAACACGTTGTCAAAGACGACATCGGGCAGCCGATGGTAGCGGCGGCGCCAGATCTCCTCGCCGTCCTCCCCCCGCTCGCAGACCCAGCCGTGGACCCGCTCGCGGGCAAAGTCCGCATCGTCCGGGTGAAAGAAGATCGTCTGCAGCCCCAATTCGTGCGCCCGCTGCTCCAGTGTCAACCAGATCGGCTTCGGCCGATAGTCGCCGGTCGCAGCCGCCGCATCACGGCGAGAGGCGACCGAGGTGGTGACGACACCGAACAACGGTCGTTTCGGTGCCTGCCAAGATTCGGTGTCCATTCGGTTCGTCTCCTTTCCGCACAAGGGTGTTTGTACTGTAAGATATGAAAAAACCCCTCTTTCGGTCTCGCCGAATCGAGGGGTTTTCTGTCGAACGGAAGATTATTTGCCGATGATCGGCATTTCGAACGACGTGTTCGCGCCTTCGACCGTTGCGGACGGCACGAAGTAGCCGACTTGGTCGATGGTGTAGCCGAACGCTGTAACCGAGTAATCGGTCACGAGGTTCGAAGTGATGGTGTCGCCGTCAACGATTGCCCAGAACGCAGCTTGCGTGCCGGAGTATTTGTTGATGACGTTGCCTGCTTTGTCCTTGATCGACACGAAATCGTAGCCGGACTCGGTTTCAAAGCGGGAGAAGTGAACCGCCACTTTGGTCGCGCCTGCTTTGGTGTAGGTGTGCGCCGTGCCGTTGTTGTAGTTGTTGGTGTACGGGTGCGGGGTGTCGAACGCCTTCGCTTCGTAAACCCACGTGCCGGTCGCAGCAGCCGGATAGGTTGCTTTCATGGCGTACGCGGTCGAGGAGGAAGCGCCGTTGTAACCGATGACTTTCACGTAGAACGTGCCGGCAGCCGATGCGGTGTACGAGATCGACTCCGCCGAGGTGCCGCCGTTCCAGGAGCGCGCCAGTTGGGTGCCGTTTGCATCGTACAGGTAGAGATCATAGTCAGCCGGCAGCGAGGTCAGGGACAGCGAGATCGCGCCCGATGCGCCGGTGGTAAATTTGAAGAAGTCGTTGTCGCTCGACGTGTTGATCGTGCCGTTGTAAGTGGTACCGGACGTGATCGGACCGTAAGCGGACGCTTGCGTGTCGTTCGGCTCGTATGCATCGCCAGGAGTCGGGGCGCCGCCAACGCCGACGTTGTTCCATGCGTTGGTGACAGCCGTCACTTCCGCAGAGCCTGCGCCGAACAGGTCGGTCGCCGATTGGATCGTCGCGTTTTTCGCATCGATGAATTGCGAGTTGGCAGTCAGGTACTGGGCCAGCGCGCGGTACCAGACTTTGCCTGCGTTGTCACGGGTGATACCCGGAGTGGTGACAAAATTGTAGAACGCTTTGTTCGGGATGCCGGAGTTGGTGTGCACGCCGCCGTTGTCAGACGAGGTGTTCACGTATTGGTCCATGTGGCCCGGATCTCCGTACGCCGGCGGGTTGGACATCGAGCGCAACGCGTCGCCCGGCGTGCCCGGCGTGTAGACGTCTTCGCCGACCAGCCAGTTGTTGTCCGCTTTGTTCTCGATCAGGTTGCCGAACACGTCCGACCAGGACTCGTTCAGCGCGCCGGATTGGTAGGAGTAGACGAGGTCTGCCGTACGCTCGGTCACCGCGTGGGCGATCTCGTGGCCGACGACATCCAAGGAGCCGGAGAAGGCGATGAAGGTCGAACCGTCGCCGTCGCCATAGACCATCTGCGTGCCGTTCCAGAACGCGTTGTTGTAGTTGGAGGAGTAGTGGACGGTCGCCTTGATCGAAGCGCCCGCGCCGTCAAACGAGTTGCGGCCGTGCTTGTTGTAGAAGTAGTCATACACCATGCCGGAGTAGACGTGCGCGTCAACGGCAGCCGGATCGTTCCAGTTGTTGTCGGCGTCGGTCAGCAGCGTGCCCGGCAGCGAGGTGCCGTTGTTCGCACTGTAGGTGATGACTTTGCCGCCGGTTGCGTTCATCGGCTTGCTCACGTCTTGCAGATAGTAGCCGCCCGAGTAGGAGTCGGTGTTGATCGACTTGGTGTCGCCGAGGACACCTTTGCCGGAGCCGACAGCTGCTGCGTGCTCCATCTTATTCAGCGTGTCGACGATCTCACCGGTACGAGCATCGACGAACACGTCTTTGTAGACCGGCTCGACGGAAGCCAGCGTCGAGAGGGTGACGACGTAGGTCAGCGCGTAGTCGCCAGCGGTCGGGTAGATCGCCAGAGACGCTTTTTGGATATCAAATTGCTCGACACCTTGCAGGCCGAGCGATGCTTTCGCCGCTTCGACCGCTTCGGTGCCGGTCAGTTTTGCTTTCGTGTTGATGCCTTTGACTTTCACTTCCGGGTCGTAGTAGCCGTTGATCGACGAGACGTTTTGCGCTTTGTCGGTGTGCAGGATCAGTTGGTTGCCAAAGACCGGCACGCCTTTATAGGTTTGTTGGAATTTATACATGGAGGTGCCGAGATCATCAGTCGACTGAACGGTCAGAGACAGTTCATCCGTTGCGCTGCCAAGGTCAAACAGGTCTTTGGTCTCGGTCAGTACAGCGACTGCGTCGTTTGCGCTCTTGACTTTTTTGTTCGAAAGCTTGCCGGCGACGAAGTTCGGAACGCCTTTTTTCTCGTTCCAGGTCACTTTCGCATCGCTGGAGAGCTTGGACAGGACAGCCCCTTGTTTCTCTTTTTTGTCGATGGCTTTGTCTTTGCCGGATGCTCCGAGCGGAGCGGCCGACGAGCTCATCGATGCCAGCGTGAACACCATCGTGGTCACGACAGCCATTGCGGTCCACTTTTTCATTGTGTTGCCTCCCTTTTTTAGAATTTACTGAAAAATTAATCTACACTTCCCATCATACACATAATTCTTACGTATGTAAATGACCCCTTCATAAAAAAATACCCCTTTTTCAAGGGGTATTTTTTATACATCGAATTACTTGCCGTCAACCGCAGACGGGGTGAAATACCCGACTTGGTCGATGGTATAGCCATATGCGGTCACCGAGGAGTCGGTGGTCAGGTTGGTCGTGATCGTGTCGCCGTCCACAATGGCCCAGAACGCTGCTTGCGTGCCGGTGTATTGGGAGATCACGTTGCCTGCTTTGTCTTTGATCTTGACATAGTCGTAGCCGGACTCGGTCTCAAGGCGCGAGAAGTGAACTGCGACTTTGGTTGCGCCTGCTTTGGTGTAGGTGTGCAGGTTGCTGTTGAAGTTGTTCGCGTACGGATGAGCGGTGTCGTACGCTTGGGTCAGATAGGTCCACGATCCGCCGGTGGTAGCGCCCGGGTAGGTCGCTTTCAGTGCGTATGCGGTCGAGGAGTTGGCACCGCTGTAGCCGATGACTTTCACGTAGTAGGTGCCTGCAGCCGATGCGCTGTAGGAAATCGACTCGGCCGTGGTGCTGCCGTTTTCGGATTTCGCGACTTGCGTGCCGGAACCGTTGTACAGGTACAGGTCGTAGTCTTTCGGCAGGTTGGTCAGGCTCAGTGCGATCGTGCCCGACGCGCCGGTGGTGAATTTGAACCAGTCGTTGTCGGTCGAGGTGCCGATCGTGCCGTTGTAGATCGTGCCGGACGTGATCGGGCCGTACGCTGCCGATTGGGTGTCGTTCGGCTCGTATTCGTCGCCCGGTGCCGGGGTCGACGTGCCGCCGACGCCGACGTTGGTCCATGCGTTGGTGACAGCGGTCACTTCTGCGGAGCCAGCGCCGAACAGGTCGGTCGCCGATTGGATCGTCGCGTTGCGCGCGTCGATGAACTGCGAGTTGGTGGTCAGGTACTGGGTCAGCGCGCGGTACCAGACTTTGCCTGCGTTGTCACGGGTGATGCCCGGAGTGGTAACGAAGTTGTAGAACGCTTTGTTCGGGATACCGGAGTTGGTGTGCACGCCGCCGTTGTCAGACGAGGTGTTCACGTATTGATCCATGTGGCCCGGATCGCCCATCGCCGGCGGGTTGGACATCGAGCGCAGCGCGTCGCCGGAGGTGCCCGGCGTGTAGATGTCTTCGCCGACCAGCCAGGTGTTGTCCGATTTGTTCTCGATCAGGTTGCCGAATACGTCCGACCAGGACTCATTCAGCGCGCCGGATTGGTAGGAGTACACCAGATCTGCCGTGCGCTCGGTCACCGCGTGGGTGATCTCGTGGCCGACGACATCCAAGGAGCCGGAGAGTGCGACGAAGGTCGAGCCGTCGCCGTCGCCGTAAACCATTTGCGTGCCGTTCCAGAACGCGTTGTTGTAGTTGGAGGAGTAGTGGACGGTCGCTTTGATCGAAGCGCCTGCACCGTCAAACGAGTTGCGGCCGTGCTTGGACAGGTAGTAGTCATAGACAGCGCCGGAGTAAGCGTGCGCGTCGATCGCAGCCGGATCGTTCCAGTTGTTGTCGGTGTCAGACAGCAGGGTGCCCGGCAGCGTCGTGCCGTTTTTCGCGGTGTAGGTGATGATCTTGCCGCCGGTCGCGTTCATTTGCTTGGTTACGTCTTGCAGGTAGAAGCCGCCGGTGTAGGAGTCGGTGTTGACCGACTTGGTGTCGCCGAGGACGCCTTTGCCGGTGCCGACTGCTGCTGCATGCTCCATTTTGTTCAGGGTGTCGACGATCTCGCCGGTGCGAGCATTGACGAACACGTCTTTGTAAACCGGCTCATCGGCCGCCAGCGTGGAGAGCGTGACCACGTAGGTCAGCGCGTAGTCGCCAGCCGTCGGGTAGATGACCAGAGATGCCTTTTGGATATCAAATTGCTCGACGCCTTGCAGGCCGAGTGCCGCTTTCGCCGCATCAACCGCTTCGGTGCCGGTCAGTTTTGCTTTCGTGTTGATGCCTTTGACTTTCACTTCCGGATCGTAGTAGCCGTTGACCGAGGAGACGATCTGATCTTTGTCAGCGTGGAGGATGATTTGGTTGCCAAAGACCGGCACGCCTTTGTAGGTCTGTTGGAACTTGTACATCGAGGTGCCGAGGTCGTCGGTCGATTGAACGGTCAGGCTCAGCTCGTCCGTTACGACGTTCATGTCAAACAGGTCTTTGTTCTCGGTCAGTACTGCGACTGCGTCGTTTGCGCTCTTGACTTTTTTGTTCGAGAGCTTGCCGGTCACAAAGTTCGGAACGCCTTTTTTCTCGTTCCAGGTCACTTTGTCCTTACCTTTCGAGTCGTTGGTGATCTTGGTGAGAACTGCCGATTGCTTGACTTTCTTGTCGATTGCCTTGTCTTTCCCAACCGGTGCTGCCGTCGTGTTGAGAGATGCCAGCGTGAACACCATCGTGGTCACGACAGCCATTGCCGTCAACTTCTTCATTTGGTTTAACCTCCCATTTTCTGTATAATTATTCAGACAAATCAATGTCTGGATACATCATACCCGAAAGTTATTTTTGTGTAAATAGTTTTTCTTATAAGAAAATCCCCCTGAAAATCAGGGGGATAACTATTAAAACGGCATACGATTCAGCCATTGACCTCCATCCATCGTGATGCAATCGCCGTTGATATAGGCGGCTTGCGGCGAAAGCAGGAAGTAGGCGAGGCCTGCGATTTCATCCGGGGTTCCGAAGCGTTTAAACGGGATCGAGTTGATCGTCGCTTTGTAGGCGTATTCACTTTGAATCAATTTTTCTGCACCGCCGGTGTTTTCGATCGGTCCCGGTGCGATGGCGTTGACGCGCACGCCGTATTTGGTCCCCCACTCGATAGCCAGAGAGCGCGTCATCGAGAGAACGCCCGCTTTGGCAGCCGCCGAATGCACGACGCCGTGCCCGGAAGTCCACGCATAGGTGGCGACGATGTTCAGGATGTTGCCGCCTTTTTTGCCGTCGGCGATCCAGTCTTTCATCACCGCTTGCGAGCAATAGAACGTGCCGTTGAGTACGATGTTGATTACCGAGTTCCAGCCGTTGAGCGACAGGTCTTCGGCCGCGACGAGGAAGTTGCCGGCCGCGTTGTTGACGAGGTGGTCGATGCGACCAAATTTGGCTTTGGTCTCGTCCACCATCCGCTGCACGTGCTCCGGCTCGCGGACGTCCATCTGGACGATGTGCACTTGACCTGCAAACGTTTCGATCTCCGCTTTTGCCGCTTCCAGACGCTCCAAGTTGCGCCCGGTGATTGTGACGTACATGCCTTCTTGCGCAAATTTTTGCGCCATCGCTTTGCCCATGCCTGCGCTGCCGCCGGTGACGATTGCCACTTGATCTTTCATGGATGTTCTCCTCCTTCAATCTCGTACAGAATCGTATCGTTCAGATCCCTCTCCCTACCAAATGTTCGGCAGGTTGAGAAAATGTCCTCTTTTTTTAGACTGATCAGTTCGAAAACGCACAAAAAAAAGAAGATCCGCTGTCAGACGGATCTTCCTCCCAATCGGTTGAGAAACTGGCGGGTGCGTTCTTGCTGCGGACGTTCGAACAGATCGCCGGGCGGGCCTTGCTCGACGATCACGCCTTGGTCGATAAAGACGACCCGGTCGGCCGCATCGCGTGCAAACGCCATCTCGTGGGTGACGACGACCATCGTCATCCCGTCGTCGGCCAGTTCCTTCATGACTTTCAGCACCTCTCCGACCAGTTCCGGGTCGAGCGCCGAGGTCGGCTCATCAAAGAGCAACACCTTCGGGTCCATCGCCATGGCGCGGGCGATGCCGACGCGCTGTTGCTGGCCGCCGGAGAGCTGGTGCGGGTACATATCGGCGCGTTCGCGCAGGCCGACTTTGTCCAGCAGTTTCAACGCTTTGTCCTGCGCGGCGTCTTTGGAACGCTTTTGCACGGTGATCTGCCCTTCCATGACGTTTTGCAAGGCGGTCATGTGCGGGAAGAGGTTGTAGCTTTGAAAGACCATGCCGGTCTGTTGGCGCAGCGCGATCACGTCGGTTTGCCGGAGTTTTTGGCCGGATCGGAAATCAAGGCGATGTCCGGCCAGTTCCAGTGTCCCTTCCGAGGGGACTTCCAGCAGGTTCAGACAGCGCAACAGCGTGGTCTTGCCGGAGCCGGACGGGCCGATGATGACCGTCGTGGTGCCCTCTTCGACAGACAGGTCGATGCCGCGCAGGACGTGCAGGTCGTGAAACCGCTTGTGCAAGTTGTGAAGTTGGATCATGTGTAAGTCCTCCGTTTACGCGACATAGCGGTCCAGCCGTCGCTCGATCCGTCCTTGGAAATAGGACAGCACCGTCGAGAAGAACAGGTAGAGCACGGCGGCTTCGATATAGAGCACCAGCGGCTCGTAGGTGGTCGCCGTCCACTGCTGGGCGACGCGGAACATCTCGGTGACGGTAATCGTCGCGGCGAGCGACGTGTCTTTGACCAGCGAGATGAACGAGTTGGACAACGGCGGGATCGAGACGCGGGTCGCCTGCGGGATGATGACGCGGCGCAGGGCTTGGCGATAGGTCATGCCAATCGAGTAGGCCGCCTCCCATTGTCCCTTGGGCGTGGACTGGATCGCCGCTCGGATGATCTCCGAGTTGTATGCGCCGACCGACAGAGTAAAACCGATCACCGCGGCCGGGAACGGGTCGATGGTGACACCGATGCTCGGCAGCCCGTAGAAGATGATGAACAATTGCACGAGCAGCGGGGTGCCGCGGATGATCCAGACATAAAATCCAGCGATCCAGTTCAGCGGTTTGATGCTGGAGAGACGGGCGAGCGCGGTCAGCATGGCGAGCACGAGACCGAGCGCAAAGGAGATCAGCGTCAAGGGGATCGTCGTTTCGATCCCCTCTTTTAACAGCGGCCAAAAGGCGTTGGACATGATCTCGAGGATGCGTTGGGAGCGTTCGTCGGTGAACATGGAGGCTCCTCCTTATTTGGAGACGTCAGCGCCGAACCATTTTTCCGAGATCTTCAGGTAGGAACCGTCCGCCTTCATATCGGCCAGCGCTTTGTTGACGGCGTCGACCAGTTCTTTGTTGCCTTTGCGGAACATGATGCCGTTGGGAGCTGCTTGGTCGTGCTCTGCGACGACTTTGATCGGTGCGTCCGGCTTTTGCTTCTTCAGGTCAAGGTAGGAGAGGCCGTCGTTGACGGTGGCGTCGACGCGCTTGGAAGCGAGCAGGTCAATCGCTTGGTTGAAGCCTTCGGTGCCGACGATCTCCGCGCCGTTGCTCTTGGCGATGTCGGTCAGGTTGGAGGTGAGGGACTGAGCCGATTTTTTGCCTTTGAGGTCAGCGAAGGACTTGATGTCGGCGTTGTCCTTGTGGGTGATCAGGACCGCTTTGGAGACGATGTAGGAGTCGGAGAAATCGTATTTTTCCTGACGGTCCGGGCGGATGCCGACTTCGTTGACGATCATGTCAAAGCGTTTGGAGTCGAGGCCTGCGAACATGCCGTCCCATTGGGTTTCGATAAATTCCGGGGTGACGCCGAGGCGTTTGGAGACTTCTTCGGCGATCTCGACGTCAAAGCCGGTCAGTTTGCCGGATGCATCGTGGAAGGTGAACGGTGCGTAGGTGCCTTCGGTGCCGATTTTGATCTTGCCGTCTTTTTTGATCTGTTCATAGAGATTCGCCGGCGCTGCGCCTTGGGTGCCTTCGCCGTTTTTGGAGCTGTCGGTGCCGCATGCGGAGACAGCGAGCGAAAGAACGAGCGGGATGGCGAGGAGCGAGGTTAATTTTTTGAAGGTTTTCATGGTTCTTTTTCACCTAGTTTTCGTATTGGATTTTAGAGCTATGTAAAATGTACGGGAAGCGGTGGCGATTGTCAATACATCGCAGTAATATCACTTATCATTTCAATTGCAAGCTGTAACATTCCTTCTTTTGATTTAGATAGTTTTCCTATCATTATGGATACGACGTAAAAAACGGCAGTGCGAGCTGCCGTTTTTTTGTGCAGGGAGATTATCGTTTCAAGCGCGGGTGTAACCGCAAGGCCAACCGCCGCAACCGCTGTGACTCGCCCTCCACAGTTTCCGTGTCAGGAGCAGCTGTCGCTGCGGGTGTTTCATCGTCTTCGTCATCTGCCGCGCTGACTACGTTGCTTTCATCATCATCATCATCATCATCATCATCATCATCATCATCATCATCATCATCATCTTCATCATCATCATCGTCATCGTCATCGTCATCGTCATCGTCATCGTCATCGTCATCGTCTTCATCGTCTTCATCGTCTTCATCGTCTTCATCGTCTTCATCGTCTTCATCGTCTTCATCGTCTTCATCGTCTTCATCGTCTTCATCGTCTTCATCGTCTTCATCGTCTTCGTCGTCTTCGTCGTCTTCGTCGTCTTCGTCGTCTTCGTCGTCTTCGTCGTCTTCGTCGTCTTCGTCGTCTTCGTCGTCTTCGTCGTCTTCGTCGTCTTCGTCGTCTTCGTCGTCTTCGTCGTCTTCATCTGCCGCGTTTGCTACATTGCTTTCTTCGTCATCGTCATCGTCATCGTCATCGTCATCGTCATCGTCATCGTCATCGTCATCGTCATCGTCTTCATCTGCCGCGTTTGCTACATTGCTTGCTTCGTCATCGTCATCGTCATCATCATCGTCATCGTCATCATCATCTTCTTCGTCGTCATCGTCTTCGTCTGCCGCACTTGCTACATTGCTTGCTTCGTCATCATCATCTTCTTCGTCGTCATCGTCTTCTTCGTCGTCATCGTCTTCTTCGTCGTCATCGTCTTCGTCTGCCGCGCTTGCTACATTGCTATCTTCGTCATCATCATCTTCTTCGTCATCATCATCTTCTTCGTCGTCATCGTCTTCGTCTGCCGCGCTTGCTACATTGCTATCTTCTTCGTCTTCTTCGTCTTCTTCGTCTTCTTCGTCTTCTTCGTCTTCTTCGTCTTCTTCGTCTTCTTCGTCTTCTTCGTCTTCTTCGTCTTCTTCGTCTTCTTCGTCTTCTTCGTCTTCTTCGCCTTCGCTTACTACTTCATCTTGCTCCTCATCATCATCGTCGTCATCGTCTTCTTGTGCTTCGGTGAGTTCCATGTCTTCGGTTTCTTGTCCCTCCTCTTCTTGAGAGCCCAGAATCTCTTGGTTTTCGTCTGCCATTTGTCAATCCATCTCCTTTTTTGGTGCCGCATGTACTGTATCGTATGAAAGAAAAAAGCACACGGACAGCTGAAAAACGCCGCCATGTGCCTGTTTTGCTTTCCTATTTATATTTGAGAAGCACAGCCCCGAACGGCTCCACTTCAAGCACTCCGTCGTACCGCGCGCCGCTCAGCAGATCCACTCCGCCGGACACGCCGTCCGGCCAGCTGACCGACTGCGCGAACCGGCTGCGATTGAGCACCACCAACACGCCTTCCTCGTCCGTCTCCCTGACAAATCCGTACACGTTCGCAAGCGCATCGACGATCACCGACCGGAACGAACCAACCCGCAACGCCCGATGCTCCTTGCGAATCGAGATCATCCGACGGAACCACTGATACAACTCGCGGTTCTGCTCCTGCTCGTCCCAGATCATGCAACGCCGGCAGTCCGGATCGGTCAATCCTACCATGCCTACCTCCGTGCCGTAGTAGATCTCCGGAATCCCCATGTAACTCATCTGGAACGTCACCGCCAACCGCAGCAACTCCTCCCGCTCGCCGCAGGTCGTCAGGAACCGCTCCGTGTCATGGCTGTCCAGCAGGTTGAACATCGCCTTCGTCGCCTGCTCCTTGTACATCATCCGCACCCGGGTCAACCGCTGGTCGAACCCCTCCACGTCGATGTCCCCCTTGGCAAAAAAATCGATGCACGCATCTCGGAACAGGTAGTTCATCACCGAATCCCACTGATCGCCGTTCAACCACTCCGTGGACGCATGCCACGCTTCACCGACGATCAACGCCTCCGGGTTGGCTGCGCGCACCACGCTGCGGAACTCGCGCCAGAACGCATGATCCACCTCGTCTGCCACGTCGAGCCGCCAGCCGTCAATGCCGATGTCCTTCACCCAGTACTCCGCCACGCGCAACAGATACTCGCGTACGGCCGGATGCTCGGTCCGAAACTTCGGCATCGACGCCACGCCGGTCGCAAACGTCTCATAGTTGATCGCTTGCGTGTCCACCGGAAAGCTCTTGATATGGAACCAATCCGCATACTCCGATTCCTGCCCCCTCGCCAGCACATCCTGAAACGGCGGGAACAGCATCCCGCAGTGGTTGAACACCGCGTCCAGCATCACACGCATGCCCCGCTTGTGCGCCTCGTCGACCAACTCTTTCATCGTCTCCAGATCACCAAACTGCGGGTCGATGGCCAAGTAGTCGATCGTGTCGTACTTGTGCGTCGACGGCGAGAAAAACACCGGCGTCAAATAGAGGAGGTTGACCCCGAGATCGGACAGATACGGCAACTTCTCGATGATTCCGGCCAGATCACCGCCAAAGAACGTGCTCGGCGTCGGTGTCCCGCCCCACGGCAGCACGCCGTCCGGGTCGTTGTCTTTGTTGCCGTTGCGGAAGCGGTCGGGGAAGATCTGATAGACGACCGCACCCTCCACCCAGTCCGGCACCGTGAACAGATCGGCCAGATTGAGATACGGGAGATGAAACCAACCCGCCCGCTCACCGACCGTCGCAAATCCACCCTCGGCATACCAAAGGCGGTTCACCCCGTCGTCGAGCAAAAAGCGATAGCGGACCCGCTTCGTCTCCGACTCCACAGTCCCCTGCCAATAATCGAACATCTCATCCGAACCGGCCAGCGTCAACTGCAGCGTCCCGTGCGAACCCGGTGCGTCAAATCGGTCCTCATGCAGCATCGAGACCGCCTTCAGATCGCCTTTTTTCGACCGCAGCGTGATCTTGGCCCGATTCGAGCCGATCGCATACCCGTACGCTCCCAGCGGCTGATGATAGATCGCCTCTTGGAACATCTCCCTCACTCCTTGCCTGTCTAAATGGAACACACAAAAAGAGGGCGGTAAACCGGCTACAGCCCGTATCCGCCCTGGCGATTGTTGCCGCCGCATGAATGCCGCACGACCAGTTCGGTCGGCACGGTCACAGACTTGCCCGTTACTTCAGGGTCACGCACTTGCTCGATCAGCAGTTGTGCCGCTGCTGTGCCGAGTTCGAAGATGCGCACATCCACAGAGGTCAGCGACGGATTTGACATCTCCGTCAGCCGCACGTTGTTAAATCCGACCACCGCCACATCCTCAGGAATCCGATAGCCCAGTTCCCCCGCCGCACGCATCGCGCCAAACGCCAACAAGTCGTCCGACGCGACGACAGCCGTCGGCCGGTCCGGCAAAGCCAAGAGCCGCATCATGCCCATAAAACCGCCTTGCTCCATAAACGTGGACGCAAACATCAGCCGCCGATCGGCAGGGATCCCCGCCTCATCCAGCGCTTGGTGATAGCCTTGCAGACGATCCCTCGTTACCAGCAGCGACTCGTCCGCACCGAGATAACCGATACGCTGATGACCGAGGTCGATCAGATGACGAGTCGCTTGGTAAGCGGCGGCCACGTTGTCGTTGTTCACCCAACAGATCGGCGTATCGTCCTGCGGACGGCCGACCAGCGTAGCCGGAAACGGGTTTTCTTTTAAGACTTGCATCAGCGGGTCTTGCATGCGCGATGAGAGCAGCAACACACCGTCCACGCGCTTGCCGTGAATCATCCGGGTCAGCGTTCGGACGTCTTCTTTGCCGGTATCGGAGGTCGAGAGCAGCAGGTCATAGCCCTCCCGCTTGGCGACCTCGGAGATCCCGCGCAAAAGTTCGGGGAAAAAGGGGTTCATGAAAAATTCCTCAGTGGTGCTGGGAATCAGAATCCCGATCGCCTCCGCGCTCTTTTTGGCAAGCGAACGGGCCAGCATGTTGGGGTGGTATCCCAGTTCCTCCATCGCCTGACGCACCTCGCGTTTGGTCTTCTCCGAGATGCGCGGATGGTTCGAGATCACTCGTGAGACTGTGGAAGGGGAAACCCCGGCTCGCAAAGCAACATCTTTTATGGTAGCTGTCACGAGACTCAAGCCTCCTTCCAATCCTGTTTGAGTCAAATTTTATCCTTTGACGGAACCGGATACAAGACCCGAAGCGATCCATTTTTGCAACAGAGTGAAAACAACAACCACAGGAACGGACGCCACGACGGCCGCCGCTGCGAACAGCGTCCAGTTGGCTGCGAATTTATTTTTAATAAATTGCTGCAAACCGACTGCCAGCGTGAGGTTTTCCGGCGACTTGATCAGTGCGCTCGAGAGCGCGTACTCGGAAAACACGCCGATGAAAGAAAACAAGAACACGACCGCCAGCATCGGCAAGGACAAGGGCATGATCACGCGCCAGAAGATCTGCCATGTGTTCGCCCCGTCGACGCGCGCTGCTTCATCCAGTTCCTTCGGCAGCGAGTCAAAGTAGCCTTTCATCAGCCAGATGTTGAAAGCGTTGCCCCCTGCCAGCACCAGCACGAGCACCCACAAGTTGTCCATGCCGCCCAATTTTGCCAGCATGGCAAAAATGGCAGAGATCGCCATGAAATTCGGGAACATCTGGAGGATCAAAAGGGCCATCAAGCCGTATTTGCGTCCGAAAAAGCGCAGTCGGGAAAATCCGTACGCCGCCAAAGCGGTGGTCAGCGTCTGCAGCGTGGCGACGGAAAACGCCAGCAACAGCGAGTTCTTCAGCCAGGTCGGGAACTTGGTCTCGGTGAACAGTTCCGCGTAGTTTGCCAATGTGAACGACGTCGGCAGCAGCGACTCGGAAAAGAACGCTTCCCCCTCGGAGACCGAAGCGACGACGACAAAGTACAGAGGCAACATCGAGAGAAAAATCGCGAACCAGATGATCGCGCGGGAGACCCAGAGATTGATGCGGTCATAAGACTTCATCTTATTCATCCTCCTCGAATGCGCGAGTTGCTTTCATGTTGATGAAACTGAGGATGCCGACGATCAAGAAGATGATCAGCGACAGAGCGGACGCCAACTCGTAGCGGTTGAACTGCATCGTCATTTTATACGCTGCGGTGACGAGGATGTCGGTGTGACCGGCAAACTGCGTGTCGGTGCGCGGCGGACCGCCGAACGTGATCAGATAGGCGGCCGCGAAGTTGTTGAAGTTGAACGCGAACGACGAGATCAGGAGCGGCAGAGTCGAAGCCATCAGACCGGGGAAAGTGACGGAGCGGAACTTTTGCCAACGGGAAGCGCCGTCGATGTCGGCCGCTTCGTAGAGGTCTTTCGGGATCGCCTGCAAGGCACCCAGGCACACGTTCATCATGAACGGGTAGCCGAGCCAGATCGTGGTGACGACCATTGAGACTTTGGCCCACAACGGATCGGACAGCCACGGGATGTCGCCGATGCCGACCGAGTTGAGGAACGAGTTGACCTGACCATACGATTCGTTATAGAGACCGGACCACGCGAGGATCGCAATCGCCGCCGGCAGCGCCCACGGAATGACGAGGATCGCCCGGTAGACGTTGGTCTCTTTCATATTCGAGTTGTTGAGCAGGATCGCCAGGAACAGGCCTGCCAGGTAACAAAGACCCGTGACGATGGTGGCAAAGGCGAAGGTCCAAATGAAGACCGGCCAGAACACGTCAAAGAAAGGACCGGAGATGATGTCGACGTAGTTTTTGAACCCGACGAACTGGAACGTTTCGAAGTGGTTCAAGTTGAAGTTGGTGAAGGACAGATAAATGGTGTAGACGACAGGCAACAGACTGAACAGCGCGATGGTGATCAGTGCCGGTGACAGGTAGCCGTACGCAAGCAGTGAGTTGCGTTTTTGTTTGATGCGAACCGATTTCGCCATGAGTTTCACTCCCCTCGCCTGAAATAAGGAAGGAGGCATCGACTCAACGCGATGCCCCGCCCTTTGATCATGAGGTTTTATTGGTTCCGATTACTGCTGGGTTGCAATGCCTTGCTTGACTTGCTCGGTGACGTCCTTCGCCACTTGCTCGGCAGTCGCTTTGCCGGAGGTGAGCAGGGTCAGGTTGTTTTTCTCCGGTTCCCAGACGGTTTGGATCGCCGGGATGTTCGGCATCGGCTCGCCGGAAGCAGCAACCGCTGCGATGGCGGAGACGTTTTTGTTGTCTTTTACTTTCGGGTCAGCCAACGCGGACTTCAGAACCGGGATGCGCGCCGACAGGTCGGCAAACTTGACGGAACCTTTTTCGGAGATGTACTTCAGCAGGTCCCAAGATTGCTTTTTGTTGTTCGACTTGGAGGAGACGAACGCGGTTTGCAGACCGACGAACGGCTTCGGTTGGCCGCCGCCTTCGACTGCCGGGAATGCCATGATGCCAAACGGCACTTTCGCTTCGTTCATCGCCGGGATGTCCCACGGGCCGGACAGGTAGAACGCGGTCTCTTTGTTGGTGAACTTCGCTTTTGCGATGTCGCCGTTTGCGTCAGCCGGCATGAACTTGTGCTTGTTGACGAAGTCGGAGATCAGTTGGTAGCCCTTGGTCGCGCCTTCGTTGCCAAGGCCGATGTCCTTGGTGTCGTAGGTGCCGCCGTTGTTTTTGAAGACATAGCCGCCGTATGCGGACAGGAAGCCGTAGTTGAAGTAGAAGTTGTTCACGTCGTACATGAAGCCGCCTTCGGAAGCAGCTTTGATGAAGTCTGCCCACGTGGTCGGCGGGGTCTTCACTTTTTCGGTGTTGTAGAAGAGCACGGAAGATTCCATCGAAACCGGGAAAGCGACCTTCTTGCCTTCGACGGTGACAGCCGGGAATGCCAGCGCTTCGTAGTCCGCTTCCTTCACGA
The DNA here is from genome assembly GCF_026410385.1 of Tumebacillus lacus. Taxonomy (GTDB): domain Bacteria; phylum Bacillota; class Bacilli; order Tumebacillales; family Tumebacillaceae; genus Tumebacillus; species Tumebacillus lacus. The sequence goes on along the minus strand of NZ_JAPMLT010000005.1, from coordinate 153,412 downwards.
GGTCAGCCGGCATTTCGTCGAGCAGGCCGGCGGTGGTGAAGGTGCCGAGGTTGTCGTGCGGGGTGCCGAACATGATGTCCGGGCCTTCGCCGGAACGGGCAGCCGTCGCATATTGTTGGAACTCGGACTCGTCGATTTTCAGTTCGACTTCGTTGCCGGTTTCTTTCGCCCATGCTTCCGCGACTTCTTTCAGCGCGTCAAACTCTTTTTCTTTCCAATGGGACCAGACGACTACTTTCGCCTTGCCCTCGGTTTGTTCCGTTTCCTTTTTCTCTTCGCCGCTGGATGCGCAACCTGCCAGTGCGGTTGCCAGCATGGCGGATGTGGCCAGCACGGCCGTTGCTTTCTTCCAATTGTTCATGACAAGATCCCCCTCTACTGTCAAATCCGAGTCCTACTGCATCAACTAGAATGCCTCTTGCAACCGTTTTCAATCCCGTCACAAGTATATGCATCATTGAGCAAGCGTTTGCACGGAGTTTCTAAATTCAGTATAGATTTGCAATCTAAGCTTGTCAACAAAAGAACCGATAGACGAGCGCCTCGTACGGACGCAGTTCCAAGCCTTGCCAATCGCGCTCTGCTGCCTCGTAATTGCCGATCAAAAGCTCCTTCTCCCCGTCCGTGAGATCGCCCGGCAGTTCACAGCGAACCGACTCAGCCGTGAAATTGAGCAGCACGAGCAACCGCTGTCCTTCCAACTCGCGCACGTATGCATAGATCTGCTCGCTGTCAGCCAGCAACAAGGTGTAGTCACCGTAGACGAGGATCGGGTGCTCCTTGCGCAGTTCGATCAATCGCTTGTAGTAGTGGAACACCGAGTTCGGGTCGGCCAGTGCCGCTTTGGCATGGATCTCCGTATAGTTCGGATTGACCGCAAGCCACGGCGTGCCGGTGGTAAATCCCGCATGGCTGCTGTCATCCCATTGCATCGGCGTGCGGGCGTTGTCGCGGCCTTTGATGTGGATGGCGCGCATCACCTGCTCGGGATCGGCCCCGCCTTCGATCACCTCGGTGCGGTACATATTCAGCGTCTCGATGTCGCGATAGTCGTCGATGGAGGCAAATTGCACATTGGTCATCCCAAGCTCTTCGCCTTGATAGATGTAGGGCGTGCCTTGCATCGTGTGCAGCAGCGTCGCCAGCATCTTCGCCGACTCGACGCGGTACGTGCCGTCGTCGCCAAATCGCGAGACCATGCGCGGCTGGTCGTGGTTGTTCAGGTACAGCGAGTTCCAGCCGCGGCCGTTGAGCCCGGTCTGCCATTTGCTCATCAGCCCTTTGAAATCGGTCAGGGTGAAGGGCTGGATGTCCCATTTGCCGCGCGGGCCGGAGTCGATGTCCATGTGTTCAAACTGAAACACCATGTTCACTTCGCCCCGGTCCTCGCCTGTATACAGCGCCGCTTCATCCGCATCGACGCCCGGCATCTCGCCGACCGTCATGATGTCGTATTTGGACAGCACGCGCTCGTGCATCTCGTGCAGAAACTCGTGGATGCGCGGTCCGTTCATGAAGTATCGGTGCCCGCCTTGGTACGGTCGGTCCGGATGCACGATCTCGGCGTCCGGCAGATTCGGCACTTTGGAGATGAAGTTGATCACGTCCATCCGGAACCCGTCGATGCCTTTGTCCAGCCACCACGTCATCATTTTGTAGATTTCGTCGCGCAGCTTTTCGTTCTCCCAGTTGAGGTCGGGCTGCTTTTTCGAGAACAGGTGCAGGAAATACTCCCCCGTCGTCTCGTCGTACTCCCACGCCGAACCGCTGAAGCAAGACTCCCAGTTGTTCGGCTCGCAGCCGTCTTTGCCCTCGCGCCAGATGTAGTAGTCGCGGTACGGGTTGTCCTTCGATTTGCGAGACTCGACGAACCAGGCGTGCTCGTCCGAGGTGTGGTTGACGACGAGGTCCATGATCAGCTTGATCCCGCGCTCGTGCAGACCTGCGAGCATCTCTTCCCAGTCGGCCATCGTGCCGAACTCGTCCATGATGTTTTGATAGTCGGAGATGTCGTAACCGTTGTCATCGTTTGGAGATCGGTAGACCGGGGAGAGCCAGATCACGCTCACACCGAGTTCCTTTAAATAGTCGAGCTTGGAGATGATCCCGCGCAAGTCCCCGATCCCGTCCCCGTTTGCGTCCATGAAACTGCGCGGGTAGATCTGATAGACCACCGCTTCTTTCCACCAATGTCTTTCCATACCCATCCTCCTCATGATACGCTTGTCCAAACGCTTGCACAGTTCCTATCTTTCCTATCGTACTCGAAATCCAGCAACGCGACCAGTGAAGGAGGAAGCTCATTGATCGAAGTATCCGGTCTGACCAAAGAATACAAAATCGCCCTCCGCAAACCGGGGCTCACCGGCGCGATCCAAGCGTTGTTCAAACGCGAACACCAGATCAAACAGGCGGTGCAGGACGTGTCGTTCTCGATCCGCAAAGGAGAGATGGTCGGCTACCTCGGCGCAAACGGCGCAGGCAAATCGACGACGATCAAGATGCTGTCCGGCATCCTGACTCCCACGTCAGGCAAAGTCGAGGTCAACGGCATCGTCCCGTATCAAAACCGTGAACAAAATGCGAAAGGGATCGGCGCGGTGTTCGGCCAGCGGACGCAGTTGTTCTGGGACATCCCCGTCCGCGAATCGTACGACCTGCTCCGCCACATCTACGAAGTGCCGGAAGACGACTACCGGGAGTCGCTGGCCCTCTTCACCGAGGTACTCGATCTCGGCCCCCTGCTTTCCATCCCGGTGCGCCAACTGTCACTTGGGCAAAAGATGCGCTGCGAACTGGCCGCCGCGTTTTTGCACCGTCCGGCTGTCGTCTACCTCGATGAGCCGACCATCGGCCTCGACGTGGCGGTTAAGCAGAAGATCCGCACGTTTATCAAAGAGATGAACAAGCGGGAGGAGACGACGGTGATCCTCACCACCCACGACATGGGCGACATCGAAGAACTGTGTAAACGGATCATCATCATCGACGAAGGCAAAGTGCTCTATGACGGCGATCTCCAGCAGATCAAAGAGCGTTTCGGCCAGAAACGGGTGGTGCATTTTGAGTTGGAAAACAAAGCGGGATTTGCCGTCCCCGCAAGTCTTCGCGACCGGGTGGAGATCGTCCCGAAAGCGGACGGCGAAGCGGAAGCGAGCAACACCGTTTCACTCTCCTTCTCCTCCCGCGACCTCTCCGCCGCCGACGTGATCCAAGCGGTGCTGAGCGTTCATTCGGTGCGCGACTTGACGATCGCCGATCCGAAAATCGAAACGATCGTCAAGGAAATCTACGAGCGCGGGGTGTAGCGATGCGAAAATACTACGAGATGATGAAGTCGCAGATGAAGATCGAGACCGCCTATGTCGCCTGGTTTTGGGCGGGCACGTTCGCGACGGTCGTCAAGATCCTGATCTTGTATTATTTCTGGACGGCCGTCTATGAAAATCGCTCCTCCATCGCCGAGATGCCCTTGGAAACGATGCTGACCTACGCGGTGATCGCCGCCCTGCTTGGCAATTTCCACTTCGCGGGGCCCGGCAACCAGCTCGCCGAGCAGATTCAAAGCGGCGGCGTGGCGGTGGAACTGCTGCGGCCGTATGATCTGATCAACCGGCTGGTCTGGCAGAGCTGGGGCGGATTTGGCATGAGCCTCGTGCGCGACATGCTGCCGATGCTGGCGGTCGGCTGGATCTTTCTTGGCATTCAGTTTCCCGCGACAGGTACGGGAGCCGTCCTCTTTATCCTCTCCACGTTGATCGGATTGTTTCTCGCGATGTACATCGATCTCATTCTCGGCGTTTTGGCGTTTTGGACGGTGAATATCTTTGGCCTGCGCACGCTGAAAAATGCGATCCTGCTGTTTTTCACCGGCTCGATGGTGCCGGTGACGATGTTCCCCGGCTGGTTGCAGACGCTCTCGCAGTACATGCCGTTTCAGTCGATCGTCTACGTGCCGGTCTCGATCTACACCGGTACGCTCGCAGGTCTCGATGCCCTCTCTGCGATGCTGGTGCAGATCCTCTGGCTCGCGTTGATGTGGGCGGTCGTGCGGGTGATCTGGTCGCTGGCGGTGCGAAAAGTGACCGTCTTTGGCGGCTAGAGAAAGGAGGACGGGCTCATGATCCGCTACAGTCAGCTGTACTGGCAGTTTTTTAAGAAGCACTTGAAAGTGATGATGGAATACCGGCTGGACTTTTTCATCGGCGTGATGTCTGTCGTGCTGATCCAGTTCACGTCGATCTTCTTTGTCAAAGTGGTGTTTGACCAGATCGAGGACCTGAACGGCTGGGGCTTTTACGAAGTGCTGTTCATCTACGGAGTGGCGACGATGGGGCGGTCGATCCACCACATCTTTTTTGACAATCTGTGGACCATCGGCTGGCAGTACATCCGGCCGGGCAACTTTGACCGGCTGTTGATCCGGCCGATCAATCCGCTGTTTCACCTGATCGCCGACCGCGTGCAACAGGACGGATTTGGCCAGTTGGTGATCGGCGGTCTCTTGATGGCGGCGGCGATGCCGCACCTTGGCGTGGAATGGGGTCCGGTCAACCTGTTGATCCTGCTGGTGCTGATCGTGTCCAGCGGCGCGATCTTTGTGGCGGTCAACCTGTTTTTTGCGACGCTGTCGTTTTGGATCGTCGATTCGTTGCCGATCACGTTCGCCGCGTTCAATCTCAGCGATTTTGCCCGCTACCCGCTGAACATCTACCACAAGGGCATCCGCTGGTTGCTGACGTGGCTGATCCCGTATGGATTTACCGCGTTTTACCCAGCCGCTGCTTTTATCGAGCATTCCGGCTATCGGGAGCTCGGGATGATCACGCCGCTGATCGCCGTGATCTCCTGCTGGCTGGCCTACCGCTTTTGGAAAGTCGGCCTGCGCGCCTTCAACTCGACCGGCTCGTAAACGGGCATACTGAAGACGGACAATCTACCTGACGACACAACCTCAAGGAGGGTCTACATATGCAAGGCAGTGAAGCGATCAAACCGGAAAATTACGAGGTCAAAGACGGTGTCACCTATTTCTCAGTCGGCGAAGTGCTCGGATTGGACAAGTCGGGCAACGCCTTTGAATTGCTGTGCGAAAACGCGGTGGTCGGCTTGCAGTTTCTCACCGACAAGCTGTTCCGGGTCAAGCTGTCCCGTCAGGCCAAAGCACAGATGACATTTGGCCCGATGATCGAGACGCACGCGACAGTTGCGAAAGTGGACGTGCTGGCGGAGGAAAGCGCCGAATCGTACCATTTCGAGACGGCCGAACTCGTGGTGGAAGTGCAAAAGCAACCGTACCGACTGTCCGTGTACGACAAGCAAGGCACCCTGATCTCGGCTGACACCCTGCGCGGCATGGGCTGGACCGACAAAAACGGGACGTTCTGCAGCAAGGACGCGGCAGGCGAAGACTTTTACGGATTTGGCGAGAAGACCGGCGATCTGAACAAAAAAGGCTCGGTGCAGTCGATGTGGAACACCGACGTATACGCGCCGCACAACCCGGAGATCAACGAGTTGTACGAGTCGATCCCGTTCTTCCACGCGAAAAAGCCGGACGGCACCGTATACGGCTTTTTCCTCGACAATCCGGGCAAGACCCGGTTTGATCTGCAGGCGAAAGACTCGTTCCGATTGGCCACGGAGACGGGCGATCTCGACTACTATTTCTTCTACGGTCCGACGTTGAAAGACCTTGTCGCGCAGTACACCTACCTGACCGGCCGGATGCCGCTGCCGCCGAAGTGGGCGCTCGGCTATCACCAGTCGCGCTACTCCTACGAGACGGAGGGCGAGGTGCGGGAGTTGGCAAACAATTTCCGGAACATGCAGATCCCCTGCGACGTGATCTATCTGGACATCCACTACATGGATGAGTATCGCGTGTTCACATGGCATCCGACGCGGTTTCCGCAGCCGAAGCATCTGCTGGAGGATCTGCGCGATGACGGGTTCCGCGTGGTGCCGATTGTCGATCCGGGCGTGAAAAAAGACCCGAAGTATCCGATCTACCAGCAGGGTCTCGCCTTTGATCATTTCTGCAAATACATCGAGGGCGACCTCTATATCGGCAAAGTCTGGCCGGGTGAGTCCGCTCTCCCCGACTTCACCGACGGCCGCACCCGCCAATGGTGGGGCGAGAAGCACGTGGGACTCGTCGAAGCGGGCATCGAGGGCATTTGGAACGACATGAACGAGCCGGCGATCTTTAACGAGACCAAAACGATGGACGTCAACGTCATGCACCGCAACGACGGCGATCCCAAAACGCACGGCGAACTGCACAACCTGTACGGGCTGTACATGAGCATGGCGACCTATGAAGGAATGAAAGAGCAAATGGGCGGCAAGCGCCCGTTCGTCTTGACCCGCGCCGGATACGCCGGGATTCAAAAATATGCGGCGGTGTGGACGGGCGACAACCGTTCATTCTGGGAGCATCTGGAGATGTCGCTGCCGATGATCCTCAACATGGGTCTGTCCGGGATTCCGTTCGCCGGGGCGGATGTCGGCGGATTTGCGTTTGACACGAACGCGGAATTGCTCACCCGCTGGACGCAGGTCGGAGCGTTCCTCCCCTATTTCCGCAACCACTCGGCGATCGGCTTTGTGCGTCAGGAGCCGTGGAGCTTTGGCGAGCCGTATGGGCGCATCATCAAGCGGTACATCGAGATGCGCTATGAGTTCCTGCCGCACCTCTACACGCTATTCCATGAGGCGTCGACGACCGGGTTGCCGGTGGTCAGACCGCTGGTGCTGGAGTATCCGCTGGACAGCAACGTGCGCAATCTCAGCGATCAGTTCCTGTTTGGCTCGAACATCCTCGTCGCGCCGATCCTGCGCCCGGATCAGACGATGCGCGCCGTGTATCTGCCGGAGGGCACGTGGATCGATTTCCACACCGGCGAGTCGCACGAGGGCGGCCGTCACGTGCTGGCCGAAGCGCAGTTGGAGCGGATGCCGCTGTATGTGAAGGCGGGAACGGTGTATGCGGGCGGCAACGTGATTCAGCATACGGGTGAAAAGCAGGAGATCACGTATCACCTGTACAAAGGCAACGGATCGTATGTGCATTATGATGACAACGGCGAGACGTTCGACTATCAGCAGGGACAATTCAATCTGCTCTCGATCTCGCAGCGGGTCGACGGGGAGAAACTGTACATCCACTGGGATCTGGAACATCAAGGCTTCGAGTCGGGAGCGAGCGGGCAGCCGATTCGGATGCAGGTTCATTTCGTGGAGGAACCAAAGCGCGTGGAAGGCGACGGCGTCGTGTCGACGTATGATCGTGAGACGCGCACGCTCTCGCTGTCGGTGGGGCGGAATGTACACGATGTAGTCGTCGAGTTTTAAAAAAAGAAAAGGCATCCTGTCTGCGCATGACGCGCGGACAGGATGCCTTTTTGTTTCGGATTACTTTTTCTTAAATTCGGCTTGGTGACGGATGATGTCATCGGCCGTGCGAGGCTTGATGACAAATGCGCCGTTCACCTGCGTTGCGATCCCTCGCAGGTCGATCATCTGACCGTTCTGGAAGGAGAAGGTGTTGAACAGGAGACCCGAGCGCGGGTCCACTTTGACCACCGCACTGGCACCGTCCTTCGTCACGGTAAACTCAAACGCGCCGAAGTCGTTGGTGGTGCGCAGGTCGGAGATGCGGACGTTTTTCAGCAGCACGAGTTCACCCAAGGTGGAGGTGCCGAGCAGTGCCGGAGACTCCAGCTTTTGAGCCGCCGCAGCGCCGGTGCCGATCTTCACGACCGGAGCGGTCGCGATCAGGCGGAACTCGCCGTCGCGAGCGGCGGTGAGACCGGTCACTTGCACGTTGGAGCCGACGACAGCCTGCGTGCCTTCTTGGTACACAAACGCGCCGCCCGTCTCATCTTGCAGATAGAAGCCGGACGCGCCCCACGCGCTTTGGAACACAGCGGTGACGGTGCCGGTCAAGGTCGCCTGCTGACCTGTCGCTGCTTCACGCGCTGCTGTGACCGTGACAGGACCGAGGTCGGTCACAGTCGCATCCGCTTGACGGATGCGGCCGGATGCTTCGTACGCGAACGCTTGGCCGTGCGCTTTCACGTACTCGACGAGACCTTCGAGATCTTCCGCGCCGGTCACCGGGTTTTCACCCAGTTGGCCAATCGGTGCGTATTTTCTTGAAGTCGAGGTCGCCATGAAGTTGTTGACCGCGATGGAATACGTTTTGGTCTCGTCGATCTGTTCGCCGTTTGGCAGGTACATGTCTTTGACTTTGGCGGTCGCCAGGTCGTACGTGTACGAGAAGCCGCCGACGCTGTAGTCAGGGCCGTACTGGGTGGACAGTTGCGCGTTGAGGATCGTGCGCAACTCGGCTCCGGTCACGTCCAGTTTCATCAGGACGTTGTTGAACGGCAAGATGTTGAACAGCTCTTGCCAGGTGATCGGGCCGGCATTCAGATGGTCGCGGATGCCGCCGCCGTTCATCAGGCCAAAGTCTGCTCCCATCGCATACGCCATCGAGTCGGCGATCAGGTTGCCGAGCGCGTTGTCGCCCATCGGGCCTTTCACGCCGTAGCCGCCGGTCAGGTCGTACTGAGTGTAGCCGACGACTTGGTTCAGAATCGGCGCGATCGCTTCGCTGTAATGGGTCAGGATCGCAGCGACCGGTGCGTCTGCGGTGACGTTTTGCGTGTTGTAGACGATCTCTGCCGACTTTTTGACGATGTCGTGGGACACCGGATCGATTTCAAGGTCAAGGTCGACAAACGCTTTGCCGTACTCATACGCTTGGACGATCAGTTTGTTGTCGACGATGCCGTTGACCACTTTGTGGTTGTGCGCGGCGAAGATCACGTCGACCTCATCGTCGATTTTGTTGGCGAGGTCGGCGGACGGGCCCGTGACGACGCCTTTGCTGTCTTGCTGTGCGTCCATGTGCGCGAGGACGGCGATCGCCTGCACGCCTTGCGCCTTCAGATCCGCGACCGCTTGGTTGACCGCAGCCGCTTCGTCGGTGAACGCGATGTCTTGGATGCCGGACGGCATGACCATGCCAGCAGCCGAACGGGTGACGACGCCGACAAAGCCGATCTTTTGACCGCCGACTTCGAGCACTTGGTACGGCGGGAGCACCGTCTCGCCGTTCGCTTTCCAGACCATGTTGGCTGCGACCAGCGGGAAGTTCATGCCGTCGTAGCCGACGGTGCCTTTCGGATGGTCGCCGCCGGCGATCAGGCGCTGCATCTCGGCGACGCCCTCATCCAGCTCATGGTTGCCGACGGTGCCGATGTCAAAGCCGATCGATTCGAGGATCTCGACGGTCGGCTCGTCTTGGAACAGAGCGGAGACGGGCGAGGAACCGCCGACCGCGTCGCCTGCGTGGACGATCAGAGTGTTGTCTTGGTTCTGGCTCTCGCGGGCGCGCAGATGCGACGCGAGGTATTCCATGCGGCCGATGTTTTCTTTCACGCCGTCCGCGTTGGTGTCTTCGGAGTACGTCTGGTCGATCTTGCCGTGCAGGTCGTTGATCGAGAGGATCTGGACTTTGACCGGCGGCAGTTCGCCTTCGCCCGGCAGATAGGTGAAACCGGCCGCCTTGGCGTCCGCCTCCGTCCAGAAGAACACGCGGTCCTCGACCGGGATCTCCTTGTAACGGGCCGGCGAGACGTATTGTTTGGTAGAGAAGTTGCCCGCGTACTTGGACGGTTGTTCGCCGCGCATCGCGGTGCGGAACTCGTACGGCAGTTCGGCCAGCGGATCGGCCGGATTCCAGATGCCGCGCTGCGCTTGGATCGCTTCTTGCGCAGCTTGGCTGTACGCTTCAAAATGCTCAAAGTTCGGATAGATGAAATACGGAACGGCCATCCCGAGACGGACCATCTCGCGGTTGATGTCCAGATCGCCCTTGTGCACGTGAGCGAGCAGACGCCCGTAGCCGTCAAACGGCGCCTCCGCCGGTTCGATCTCAACCGGCGTGCCGACCGGAAGCAGCTCTTTGAGCATCTGCTTGGCCGCTTCGCCGTGCGCCCCTTGCGAGTGACCTTCAAAGTTGGTCTCCGGCGTGTCGATGGACAGCATACGCACCGAAGCGGCACCGAGGACTTTCGGGTTCAATTTGACCGTGTCGCCGTCGACCGTCGAGGCGATGGCGGTCGCATAGCGGTCTTCCGGCTTCGGAGCGCCCGGCTGTTCCACAGACGCCACGATGTCGGCCGCCTTGCGCGGCATGAACTGGTAGTCGGTGTCATACTGGGACACGATGCCGGTGATGTCGTACCAGGTCTTCGGCTTCAGCGCAGGCAACGCGTTGGTGCTCGCCATCACGCGCAACAGCGTGGTGTTAAACTCGTTGTCGTACAGCGTGATGTTGTAGCCGCCGCCGAGCAGCGTCGCGTCCACCCCGTCCACGAAGGCGTGGACGCGGACCAGTTGCCCTTCCAGCGACTCAGCGGTCGCCGCCGCACTCAGGTCGGCCAGCGTGACCTCTTTGGCTGCCGGCACCGCTTCACCTGACGCGAGCACGACGACGTCGGTCGCCGCCGCCGGCTCGATCTCGGTGAGTCCCTTGTACGAGAGGATCGAGCCGGTGACACGGATCTTGTCGCCTTCTTTCAGATCCGGATAGCCGGATGCCGATCCTTTGTACAGGTTGATGCCGCCCGTCCCGTCTTGCAGATAGGTGGACAGCTTGTATCCGCCCAGTGCCGAGTTGTCGGCGGTGACGATGCCTTCGACGATCACCGTCTGCCCGGCTTTGCCGCGTGCGTCCGCAATCGACATCAGCGTCGGTTCAGCCGGCGGCGTGGTGCCGTCGCTGACGATCTCATAGGCGGTCGGAGATTTCAAACCGGTGACATTAAAATAAGTTTCCAAATTACCGGTGATTCTGACTTTTTTCCCGATAAGCCCTGCGTTCGTCTTGAGGTTTAACGCCGTGCGGATCGCGCCGCTCGGCAGTTGCACCGGCAAGATCTTGGTCTTGTCCCGCTCCGTCGCGAGATCCGCGAGGGCGATATTGGTGTCGGTCGGAAAAGGACCTTCAAACGTGTAGTTCGGCCCCACAGCCGTCGTGGCCACGATGTAGCCTTCCACCGTCGCCTGCCCCGTGCTTGCGATCGCTTGCGCAACGGTATGCGTCGCCGTCATCGCGTAAACGAGCGGCGTACCGTAGCTCACAAAGCTCGCAAACACCAGCGAGAACGCGAGCAGAAGACTGACCATCTTGCGTGTCAGACGTTCTCCCATTTTTCTGACTCCCCATTTCCCTGAATAAATGTAAAACTAACAGTCCCAACAATCAGAATACAAGACAAAACGTAAAAAGGCATCTGTTTTTGTTGAGTTAAGCAAAATTCAGTAAAGTGGAGGTATTTCCCTTTTCCAAGTGGCCTTTCGTCCTGTATGATGGGAGTATAGGAGGGGAGCAAATGGCCACCGATGTATTGAAATATGTATTGGAAGCAAAAGAAGAATTTGACCGCACCCTGCTGTGCAAACATACCTCGTTCGACGATCTCTATCCGTTCATGCTGGAAGATCAGACATTCTTTTGGTATAAGCGTCACGCGATGTGGTCCAGCCTGCAAACGGCTGTGAAAATCGCCGACGGACTCGGGCAGAATTGGCAAGAGGCCTTTGCCGAACGACAAGTGCGGATGATTCAAGGCAGAATATTGGACAAAAAAGTTCTCGACGAATGGCTCGGTCAAGAAGCCGCTGCCGAAGAAAACGAGACGGTGGAATAACACATCAAAGAGCTGTCGACACCACGGAGAGATGGTGTTGACAGCTTTTTCGACAAGAACTGATACAAGAGGGCAGATTTCCGTGCAGGGAGTGGGGGTTTCCAAAATGGGTGTGCTGTCCGGCTATTACCACCCGGCTCTGGTGGTGATGTCGGTGCTCGTGGCGATCATCGCCTCGTTCACCGCGCTTCATCTCACCAGACGAGTCAACGCGTCACGAGGGTTGGCGCGCAAAATATGGTTGTTCTGCGGAGCGGCTTCGATGGGGCTTGGCATCTGGTCGATGCACTTCGTCGCCATGCTGGCTTTGCAATTGCCGATCCCGGTGCGCTACAACCCGGTGACCGTGTTCGTTTCGGTGATGCCGGCTGTCATCGCGGCTTGGATCGCCTTTTTCCTCGTCAGCCGTCCGTACGTTACCGCCAGACATCTCGTGTGCGGCTCGCTGGCGATGGGGACCGGGATCGTCTCGATGCACTACAGCGGAATGGCCTCCATGCAGATGCAGGCACACATCAGCTATGACCCGCTACAGTTCGGCTTCTCGGTGATCATCGCAGTCGTCGCCTCGTTTGTGGCGATGTGCCTGATGTTTTCGTTTCGGCAAGAGCCGACCGGTTGGCGCTATTACGTGCGCAAGGTCATCGCTTCGACGGTGATGGGTTCCGCCATCGCCGGCATGCACTATATCGGCATGAAATCGGCATCGTTTCACCATCAGGCCGATGCGCCGCTGATCGACGGCATGGTGCTGAGCAGCGACCGGCTCGCCTACCTGATCGCCATCGCGACGCTGCTCACACTCGCGCTGGTGATGGTCGGCGCGTTGATCGACCGGCGGCTCACCGATCAGTCGACGCAGCTCGCCTTCAGCGAGTTGCGCTACCGCTCCTTGTTCGAGCACAATCCGGAGGCGGTGATCACGCTTGATCTCGAAGGGCGTTTTACCGAAGCCAACCCGGCGGCCGAGACAATGCTGGGCCATCGGGTGGAAGACCTGCGCGACATGCGCGTGCTCCCGTTTTTGGAACGTGAAGGCATCGAGACGGCGAGGCAACTGTACGAGCAGGTCATGAACGGACAAGCCGCGCACTTTGAGCTGCAACTGCGTTCGGCGAACGACCGCCTGCTCGACGTGAGCGCGACCGGCGTGCCGATGTACGTGGATGATGTGATCACCGGCCTGTACGTGATCGCGCAGGATATCACCGAGCGCAAGCGAACCGAAGCTGCGATCAACCACATGGCCTATCACGACGATCTGTCCGGCCTGCCCAACCGCCGCCTGTTCGTGGCTCGTCTGGCCGAGCAGATCGAGGCGGCGAGCAAAACGGAGGGCCAGTTGGCGATCCTCTATCTCGATGTCGACCGCTTCAAAACGTACAACGACTCGCTGGGCCATCCGTTCGGCGATGACCTGTTGCAAGAGGTGGCGGCGAGGCTCACCCGTTGTGCGGCAGCCGAGATGACCGTCGCGCGACTTGGCGGTGATGAGTTCACCTTGCTCCTGCCGCAGGTCGACGGCCCGGAAGCACCGATGCGTCTGGCCGAGCGAGTCTGCGCATCCGTCTCGGAGCCGCTGTTGATCCAAGGCTATGAAGTGCAGGTCTCCGCATCGGTCGGGATCGCCTTGTATCCGCAGGACGGCAGCGACGTGCTCACGTTGATGCGCAACGCCGACACCGCGATGTACCGGGCCAAGTCCCGCGGCAACACCTGGCAGTTTTACGATGCGGCGACGATGGACTCCAAGCCCTACGAGCGGATGATGCTGGAGACGGAACTGCGCAAAGCGCTGGAGCGCAGTGAATTCCTCGTCTACTACCAACCGCAGCTCAACGCCCGCACCGGGCAGATCGAAGGCGTGGAAGCGCTCGTGCGCTGGATGCACCCGGAGCGCGGGCTGGTCTCGCCGTTCCATTTCATCCCGCTGGCCGAGGAGACCGGACTGATCGAGCCGCTCGGCGACTGGGTGTTGCGCACCGCCTGCCAACAGATGCGCCAATGGCAAGTGGCCGGCCTCCCGGTGGAACGGGTCGCCGTCAACCTCTCGTTGCGCCAATTCCAGCACCAAGACCTCGTCGCGTCGGTCACCCGCGCGCTGGCCGAGGCGGAGCTCGCCCCGTCGGCGCTGGAGCTCGAGATCACGGAGAGCATGACGATGGACGTCCGCTACACCAAGCAGGTGCTCGGCGAACTGAAGGCGCTGGGTGTCCAGATCGGCATCGACGACTTTGGCACCGGCTATTCCTCGCTCTCCTATCTCAAGAGCTTCCCGATTGACCGATTGAAAATCGACCAGTCCTTCGTGCGCGATATCCTCTGCGACGAAAACGACGCGGCCATCGTCTCGACGATCATCTCGATGGCCCACCATTTAAAATTGAAAGTGATCGCCGAAGGGGTGGAGACGGCCGAGCATCTGCAGGTGCTCACCGAACAAGGTTGCGACGAAGCGCAAGGCTACCTGTTCTCGCCTCCCGTTCCCGCGGCCGAACTGGAAGTCATGCTGCGCACACAGCAGACCGCCATTCAATCGATCTAAAAAAGAGCCGATCCCCCGCCGGGATCGGCTCTTTCCTGTTTTTCTCATATTTTACAGCCGAAAGGGGAGAATACGTGCAAAGCTGACACCTCGGAGGAATCGCGATGGAAAAAGTGCGGATCTCGCTGACGCAGGCTCAAATGCTGATCATCACCAGCATCACCGCCAGCGGACATTTACTGTTCATCCCGGCGATCTTGAACCACACCGGGCGCGACAGTTGGTTGTGCCTGCTGCTCGTCGTCCCGCCGGCCTTGTTGATCGCGTACACCGTCTCGTCACTGGCGCGCATGTATCCGGGTCAGACCGTTATCGAGTACCTGCCGCTCATCGTCGGGAAGTTGCCCGGCAAGCTGTTCGCCGTCCTGTTTCTCTTTTATTTCTTTCATCATGCCTTGCTGTCTGTGCGGGGCTTCGGCGAGTTTTTCACCATCGCCATCACGCCGGACACTCCGATCCTCGTCTATTTTGCGGCGATCTTGTCATTGGCCGTGTATGCGGTGCGAAACAATCTGGAAGTGCTGGCCCGCACCAATCAATTGTTCTTGCCGATCATGATCCTCGTCGGCCTCTCAGCGTCGATCCTCACTCACAAAGACAAAGACTTTCACAATTTCCAGCCGATCCTCGAATTTGGATTCGAGCCGGTTCTCCAAGGCACGTTGACGCTGGCCGGGCTGTACGGCAGTTTTTTATTGATGTCGATGGTCTTTCCTTATGTCAGCCGCGATGCCAAGTCTTTTAAAAAGAGTTCGTTGATCACCATGATCATCCTGATCGTGATGTTTGCAGGTCCGTTGACCGGACCGGTCGCCGTCTACGGACCGGAGCGGTCGATCGGGATCTCCTTCCCGACCTTCCAGCTCTTGCGCGACATCCGCGTCGGTGAGTTGCAACGGCTGGACGTGCTCGGCATCCTGCTCTGGTCGCTCGGCTCGTTTGGCAAGATCTCGCTCTATCTCTATTCGATCTCGCTGGGACTCTCGCAACTGTTTGGGCTGAAAGATTATCGCAGCCTCGTGATCCCGGTCGCTGCGTTGATCGCGATCAACTCTTTGATGATCTCGGAAAATTTTCTGGAGATCTACCGATTTTTGCGTGATACCTATCCGTACTACTCGAACTTCATGGGCTTGTTGTTGCCCTTGGTGGTGTTGCTGATCGCGAAATGGCGCGAACGATCCAAACGCAAGGACGGGGGGGACGGCGATGTACAAGAAACTGCGCAAACACAAACGGGTTGAGCACCGCGAGCGGCAGTCGGAGAAAGAGTCGCCCCCCCAAGACGCGACCGATTCGGCAGACGCGACTGCGCTCCTCCCCGATCTGCAGGAGAACATCAAACAGTTCTCCGAACGGTTCGGCGAAAAATCAGATCTGGTCGTCCGCCGGATGAACACGGGCGACGACCGGCGCGCCGTCGTCCTCTATCTGGAATGCCTGACCGACGAGACGCTGATCAACGACTTTGTGATTCAGCCGTTGCAAAAGCAGTTCGAGCACTGGTCGGTGGAACGTCATGACCTGCCGCCGATCCGCGAGATCCACCTCTCCACCAACCAACTGAACGTCGTCAAAAGTTTCGAAGAATGCAACGAACATCTGATCAAAGGCGACTGCCTCGTGCTGTTCGCAGACAGCCGGGAAGCGCTCGCCGCCTCGACGCCCGGCGGTGAACGCCGCGCTGTGGCGGAAGCGACCAACGAACTGGTGGTGCGCGGGCCGCGCGAGGCGTTCAACGAAGTGCTTCAGACCAATCTCGGCCTGATCCGCCGACGTGTGCGCACACCCAATCTGCAGGTGGAAAAGATCATGATCGGCAATCTGTCCCGCACTCCGGCCGCGATCCTCTACATCCACAACCTGGCCGGTGACAAATTGGTCAATGAGGTCAAATCTCGGCTTGCCAAGATCGAGATCGACGGGGTGCTCGATTCGCAATACCTCGAAGAGATGATCGAGGATCGAAACGGCTACACCCCGTTCCCGACGATCTTCAACACCGAGCGGCCCGACCGCATCTCCGCCGGTCTCCTCGAAGGCCGGGTGGCGATCCTCGTCGAGGGCACGCCGGTGGGTCTGCTCGTGCCGGCGACACTGCCCATGTTTCTCTACGCCAACGAGGACTACTACCAGCGCTACGACATCGCGACGTTTTTGCGGTTGCTGCGCACCGGCACCTTTTTCTTGTCGATTCTGTTGCCCGGCTTTTACATCGCCGTGCTGTCCTATCATCAAGAGATGATCCCCACTCCGCTGTTGATCGCCTTTACCGGCCAACGCGAAGGCGTTCCGTTTGACATCGCCGTCGAAGTCGCCTTTATGGAGATGACGTTTGAGATCCTGCGCGAGGCGGGGATTCGACTGCCCAAAACGATCGGCACTGCCGTCTCCATCGTCGGCGGTCTCGTGCTCGGTCAAGCGGCGGTGGAGGCGGGCTTTGTCGCATCCGGCACGGTCATTGCCGTCTCCGCCACCGCCATCGCTTCCTTTTGCACACCCGCCTATGAAATGGCGATCGCCGCCCGCCTCTTGCGATTTTTGATCATCTCGCTCTGTGCGGTGCTGGGCGCGTTCGGATTTTTCTTTGGCATCATCTTGGTGGTCGCCCATCTGAACACGCTCCGCTCCTTCGGCGAAAACTACCTCTCCCCCATCGTGCCGTTTAAGCGCAGCGGCTGGCGGGACCTGTTGGTGCGCGTCTCCTGGCGACGTTTGCGCGGTCATGCCGAGGAAAACATCCAGCCGGGTGAGAACGCATGACGCTCTCACTTGTGCGCCGCGCGTTGCTGACAGCCGCCCTCCTCGTGCCGCTGTTGCTCAGCGGCTGCTGGGACAAAGATGAACTGAACGAACTGGCGGTCGTCATCGGCGTCGGCCTCGATAAAAAAAGCGATCATAACTACGAAGTCACCGCCCAAGTGATCAAGCCCTCCCCCGGCGGCCAAGGCGGCGGCGGGCAGGGCGGCGGCGCGGAAGTGCCGACGTGGAGCCTCTCTGCAAACGGCAAGACGGTGATGGACGCCATCCATCAGTTGAACAAGATCTCGCCCCGCCAGATGTACTGGTCCCATCTGCAGCTGATCATCTTCGGCGAAGACCTCGCCAAAGAAGGCATCGCCCCGGTGATCAACTGGTTTGAACGCGACCGACGCAGCCGCTCCGGTACATACACGGTCGTCACGCACGGCACAGCGGAAGATCTGCTCAACCAAAAGATCGAACTGGGCAAAGTCCCGGCCAAAGCGATGGCCGATCTGCTCGAAACGTCGGACGATCGGCAGCTGTCCGCCCGCAAGACTTCGTTGCGCGATCTGTTGGCGAGGCTGTCCACACCCGGCATCGACGTGTCGATGGATGTGATCGACCCCCGCAAGATTCGAGGGCAGGTCGAAACCTACGAACTGACCGGTACCGCGTTTTTTAAAAGTGACCGGTTGCAAGGCTATCTGACCGGGCAGGAAGCCACCGCTGTCGAATTTATCGAAGGCAAAATCAACGAAGGCGTGCTCCTCGTACCCTGCCCGAATCAACCGGATGAATGGGTGACGTTTCAGATCACACAGATTCGTTCCCGACTGACGGTCGATGCGGCAGACGGCAAGGTCAAACCGAAAGCCGACCTGCAATTGGAGGGCAACTTTGGCGACCAGACCTGCGCCGCCGACCTGCAGGACCCGAAAGATCGGATGCGATTGCAGGAAGATATCGAAAAAGCGGTGATCAAATCGATCCAGACCGCCTACAAACAGACGGCGGAACTGGAGTCCGATCTGTTTGGCATCGGACGCGAACTGCGTCGTCGCCACCCGAAAGTCTGGCAGCAAAAGAACGCCCAGGGCTGGAACAAGCAACTCTCCGAGATCCCCCTCGACCTCAGCGTCAAGGTGGAGATCCGCCGTCCGGGGCTGATCTTCCAGCCGACCCCGACGAAAATCAAATGACCGCTGCCGGGAAGGAGGATTCCTGATGATGATCATCGCCGCTCCGCTGCTGATCTTTTCCGTCCTCGCTTGGATCGATCTCCCGCCGCTTTTTCAACAGCGCAAGGAGCGCGCCCGGGAGTTTTGGCTGACAGTGTCCCTGCTCGGCATCGGGCTGCTCCTGAGCGAACTGTATGTCTTGCGGTTCAATCTCTGGAGCATCAACCGTATGATCACAGAGATCGTCAACACGTTGCGTTAACCTCTCCAAAGAATCATCCCATCAAAAAAATCGCCCGCTTCCCCGGCCATCCATCGGCAGAAGCGGGCGATTTTTGATATTTGCAGGCCCATCCCTTACACAAACCGGCGGTGATTCTTCTTCCCATCATGCGTGAACACGACCGGCCGCCCGTCGAGCATCGTCTCCAGATGCACCGTCCGTCCCCACAGCGCGTGAACGTGGGGCAGCGTCTTTTCGAGATATTTCACATCTAACTCGACGCCTTCGTAGCTGTGTTTGAGATACAGCTCACCGTTTTTCAGATAGTCGCCGTCCTGTACGACGATCACCGGGAATCCGCCGTTGACCCGGGCGGTGCAGAGCTGGTCGCGCACCTTCTCCCAGTCCTTCTCGACCACTTTCCACTCATTGCCGACCTTTTGGTAGAGATAGAGATCCATCTCGTCGCACAGTTCCTTCGTCAGGTAGTTGCGCAGGAACGACATGTCGGAGTCAAACTCGCGGATCTCCCACATCCGCTCGCGACCCCACCGCTTCTCGATGTCCTCCCACATCTTGAGGCCGACGTGATATGGGTTGAGCGACGTGCGCGACGGCGCGATGACCCCGGCATGCAGGCGGGCAAACTCAATCGTCTCCGCCTCCGTCAGATCCATCTCGCGCAGAATGCGCAGATGCCAGTACGAAGCCCAGCCTTCGTTCATGATCTTCGTCTCGATCTGCGGCCAGAAATACAGCATCTCCTCGCGCATCACCGACAGCACATCGCGTTGCCAATCCTCCATCCCTTTGGCATGCTCCATGATAAATAAGAGCAGGTCCTTCTCCGGCTGAGCCGGGAACCGGACCGGAGTTGGGACTTCCTCCGCTTTTTTCTCGCCGATCGCCCAGATGTCTTCGTACGGATCGGCCGGCTTCTTCACCGGGATGATGTCGGCCGGTTTTTGCAGACGCTGCGTCCGCCCGATCAGGCTCGGGTCGATGTGCTCCTGCACGGCCAACACCGAGTCGATGAACGTCTCCACCGCCTCTTTGCCGTGCTCCATCTCATACTCCCGGAACCGGTCGGCCGACGCGGCCATCGACTCGACCATATAGCGCGACGTCCCGGCAAATTTGGCGTTGTGCTTGAAGAAATCGCAATGCCCGAGCACGTGCGCCACGATCAGCTTGTTTTGGATCAAGGAGTTGCCGTCGAGCAAAAACGCGTAGCAGGGATCGGAGTTGATCACCAGCTCGTAGATCTTCGACAGGCCAAAATCGTACTGCATCTTCATCTTGTGAAACGTCTTCCCGAACGACCAGTGGCTGAACCGGGTCGGCATCCCGTACGCCCCGAATGTGTAGATGATGTCGGCCGGGCAAACCTCATAGCGCATCTCATAAAAATCCAGCCCCATGCCGCGGGCGATGTCGGTGATCTCCTCAATCGACCGCTCCAACTGGCGCATCTCTTCCCTTTTCACAAGCGTCTCCCCCCTACGAAGCCCGGATCGCTTCGCCAGACGTAAAGAACGTGCACAGCGCCTTGTAGACTTCGCTCTTCTCTTTGATCAGCACGTTTTTGAACTTCGGGTCTTGGATGTTTTTGAAGGCGTTCATCAAGGAACTCGACCGGTTGTACTGATTCACCTCGCCGTACCCGAAGATGTTCGAAACCTCCATGATCTGCCGGATCAGTTTCACGCACTTCTCATTGTCAGACGAGAGATTGTCACCGTCGGAGAAATGGAACGGGTAGATGTTGTATTTGTCGGGCGAATACTTCTGCTCGATCAAGTTCCAGGTCAACTGATACGCGCTGGAGCAGATCGTGCCGCCGCTCTCCCCTTTGGTGAAAAACTCGTGCTCCGTCACCACTTTCGCCTCCGTGTGATGGGCGATGTACTGGATGTCGACATTTTCATAGCGGGTGCGCAGGAAGCGCGTCATCCAGAAAAAAAACGAGCGGGCGATGTATTTTTCAAACTGCCCCATCGAGCCGGAGGTGTCCATCATCGCCAGCACCACCGCTTGGCTGTGCGGCTTTTCGATCTCCTCCCACGTCTTGTAGCGCAGATCGTCCGGGATGATCTGATATTTGTTTTCGCGGCCGGCCAGCGCATTGCGCTTGATCGCTTCGATCAACGTCCGCTTTTTGTCGATGTTGCCTTGCAGACCTTTTTTGCGGACATCGGTGAAGCGGATGTCGGTCGTTTTGATATCATCCAGCGTTTTGCGCTGCAGGTTTGGCAGTTCGAGATCCTTGAACAGCATGTCTTGGATCTCCTCCAGCGACACTTCCGCCTCGTAGTAATCCACACCGGGCGCTTCGCCCGCGCCCTCGCCCTTGCCAGGTCCCGCCTGCTGTTGCTTGCCTTGCGGGTCGCGGCCGAGCACATCGCCGACGGACGAATCGCCGTCGCCTTGTCCGCCGTGCTGCCCTTTGTTGAAATTGTAGCGGAAACGAAACTCATCCAGCGAGCGGATCGGCACTTTCACGATCTGCCGGCCGTCGTGCATGACGATGCTCTCTTCGGTGACGAGGTCGGCGAGATTCTTCTTGATCGCATCGCGGACCTTCTCTTGATGACGCTGCTGGTCCTGATGCCCCTTGCGGTGCAAGGACCAATCCTCTTGAGAGAGGATAAAAGACGGACGATGAACCATCCGCGCCGCCTCCTTTTGGTTTTTTGAAGTTCTTTTGATAAAAGGGGACAGGCTGTCGGTCCCTGTCCCCTGCAGTGCGTGCTGTCAAATTAGCGGTTGAGCAGAGAGCCGGTGTAGCGCAGCAGTTCGTTTGCGCAGACCGGGCAGTAGTCGTGGTCCTCGATCAGCCGCTCGGTGACTTCGTTGATCTTCTTGAGCGTCAGCGCGTCCGGCGTTTTCGAGGACGTGGTGATCTTGACGACGTCCTTCAGATCGGAGAACAGCTTGCGTTCGATCGCCTCGCGCAGACGTTCGTGCGAGTTGTATTCGAATTTCTTGCCCCGGCGCGCGTAGGTCGAGATACGGATCAAGATCTCCTCGCGGAACGCCTTCTTGGCATTTTCCGAGATGCCGATCTGCTCCTCGATGGAGCGCATCAGCTTTTCATCCGGATCGACCTCTTCGCCGGTGATCGGGTCTTTCATTTTTTTCCACGAGCAGTACGACTCCACGTTGTCGAGATAGTTCTCGAGCAGCGTCTTCGCCGACTCCTCGTAGGAGTACACGAACGCCTTTTGCACTTCCTTTTTCGCCGACTCGTCGTACTCTTTGCGAGCGATGGCGATGAAGTTCATCAGACGCTCCTTGTCTTCCTTCGTGATCGACGCATGCTGGTCGAGCCCTTCCTTGATCGCCCGCAGCACATCGAGCGCGTTGATGCAGTTCGTGTCGCGCCGGATCAAGGCCGACGAGATGCGGTTGATGATATAGCGCGGGTCGATCCCGCCCATCCCCTCATCATGCGCCTCGTTGCGCAGTTCCTGAATGTCCTTTTCTTTGTAGCCCTCGACCGCGTCGCCGTCGTAGAGCTTGAGCTTTTTGAGCAGATCCATCCCCTGCTTCTTCGACTCCTTGAGCCGGGTGAGGATCGAGAAGATCGCCGCCGTCTTCATCGCATGCGGCGCCACATGCACGTGGCGCATATCCGACTGCTTGATCAACTTGTCGTAGATCCGCACCTCGTCGGTCACCCGCAGATTGTACGGGATCGGCATCACGATCATCCGGGATTGGAGCGCTTCGTTCTTCTTGTTGGCAATGAACGTTTTGTACTCCGTCTCGTTGGTGTGCGCGACGATCATTTCATCCGCTGAGATCAGCGCAAAACGTCCCGCCTTGAAATTGCCCTCCTGCGTCAGGGACAGCAGGTGCCAGAGAAATTTCTCGTCGCACTTGAGCATCTCCTGGAACTCCATCAGGCCGCGGTTGGCCTTGTTGAGTTCGCCGTCGAAGCGGTAGGCGCGCGGGTCGGACTCGGAGCCGTACTCGGCGATCGTCGAGAAGTCGATCGAGCCGGTCAGATCGGCGATGTCCTGCGATTTCGGGTCGGACGGGGAGAAGGTGCCGATGCCGACGCGTTCGTCCTCGGAGAGGACGATCCGCTCGACTTCCATCTCCTCGATACGGCCGCCGTACTCAGTCGACAAGCGCAGGCGGCAGTGCGGGCAGAGGTTGCCTTCGATGATCACGCCAAACTCCTGTTCAAACTCCGGCCGCAGTTCACTCGGGATCAGGTGCAGCGGTTCTTCGTGCATCGGGCAGCCCTTGATGGCGTACAGAGCGCCCTCGTCGGTGCGCGAGTAGCTCTCAAGTCCCTTCTTCAGCATCGTCACCAGCGTCGACTTCCCGCCGGAGACCGGCCCCATCAGGAGCAGGATGCGTTTGCGGACGTCCAGCCGACGCGCGGCCGAGTGGAAGTATTCTTCGACCAACCGCTCAATCGAGCCCTCGAGACCAAAGATCTCGTTCTCGAAAAACTTGTAGTGTTTACGGCCGTCTTCATCTGTCGAGATGCCGGCCGCCGCGATCATATTGTAGACGCGGGCGTGAGCGGACTGGGCTACTTTCGGATTCTTGCGAACGATGTCCAAGTAGTCAAGGAAGGTGCCTTCCCACCGGAGTTTCTCCTCTTGAGCCCGGTAGGCGGTCAAACGATTCAGCAGATCCATGAAGTCATCATCCCCCTTAGAAATCGGGCCCGTGCCCATGCCATCCGCCGGGAACCTGATGTTGATGGTGTTCTCTCATCCTATTCCTTAAAATGCTTGCCCTATGACAGGGGTGTTCCTGATTTCTGAATATTAAGATTAATTACAGCGGACTGTGTATTGCGTACTCCATAAATATGCAAGGCCTACCCCGCTGTTGCGTGATGGAGCGAAACATTCACAACTTCAGACACAGCATGGGCGGTGCCCTAAAATTGAAAGTGTTTTCAGAGTGTGCTATCATGAGTCTGTATTAGTACTTCCTTCTAAAGAATGGGTGATGTTCTTGCGCAAGAGCAAAACGAGCCTGATCTTCCAGGCTGCCATCGATATTTTCTCGGAAAAAGGCTTCGACAAAGCGACGATGGACGATATCGCGGCGCGCGCGAACGTCGCGAAAGGCACGATCTATTACCATTTCAAGAGCAAGGAAGAACTGTTCCTCTTCCTCGTCGAAGAGGGCATCGAACTGCTGCGCGAAGGGGTCGAGTCCAAACTCCTCCCGGAGATGCCGCCGCGTGAAAAATTGGAACTGATCGTCCGCGAGCAGATCCATTTCTTTGGACAGTACCGTGACTTCTGCGTCATCCTCCTGCGTGAATCCTGGGGCGGTGAAGACCGTCAGCGCGAGTTCCGCAAGATGATCCGCTCTTACATGCTCTTGATCGAAGAAGTGATCAAGGAAGGCATGGACACTGGCGTCTTCCAACGCGTCAACGCCGAATACGCCGCTGCCGGCATCTTCGGCATGATCTCCATCGCCGCGCTCCACATCCTGCTCGGCCATGCGCCGTACGATGAGGAAGTCTTGTTCACCGACATGAAACGCATGGCATTCACAGGTCTTTTGACCGAATAAAAAAGTCTCCGCTCATCGGCGGAGACTTTTTTTGTGCCGTTATCCGGCCAGTTCGTCCTTGGCATGCAGATCTTTCACCCGCAACGTGCGGCGGGTGGTGAGGACGTGCAGGGCGAGGATCGTGACGAGCACGCCGGCGAGGACGGTGATGTCCCGCCAGACGGCCAGTTGGTCGCCGGTGGCGATGATCGAGCGCAGTCCTTCGACCGCGTAGCTCATCGGCACGAACGGAGAGAGCCATTGGAACAATCCCGGCACCAGTTCAATTGGGAACGTGCCCGCGCTGGAGGTCAACTGCAAGATCAACAGCACGATGGCGATAAACCGTCCTGCCCCTGAGCCAAATCGGGCGATAAGCAGACCGATGATCGCGATAGCCGTCAGCGAGAACAAGATGTTGAACAGGTAAAACTCCGGCAGGTGCAACACCTGCAGCCCCAGCACATGCACCAGCACAGACGACGAGATCACCGCTTGGCAGACCCCGATGATGCCGAGCGTGAAAAATTTCCCGAGCACATACGACGTCGTGGAGACCGGCGCGAGGACCCAGCGGTACTCGCGCATCGAGAGGATGAAGTAGAGGATCATCGCCCCTACCCACAAAGACAGCGGGATAAAGTAGGAGGCAAACCCCATGCCGTACGTCCCGACCGGATGAGCCGCCACTTCCTCGACGCGCACCGGGTCGGCCATGATCTGCGCTTTCTCCTCCGAGTTGCCGACGACCGCTTCTCCAGTCGCTTTGGTCAGCTCGTCTGCCAGCTCGCGGTTGCCGTCGGCCACCTTCCGGGAGCCGTCGAGCAACTCCGGCGTGCCGTTTGCGAGGTCGCGATTGCCTTTCGACAGGCTCCGGCTGCCGTCTGCGAGACTTTGGCTCCCTGTGGCGAGCTCCCCCGCTCCGGCGGTCAATTGAGCCCCGCCAGCGCTCAGGTCGGTCAGCCCTTTTTGCAGCCGGTCCGCTCCGCTCGCCAGCGATTGCGAGCCGGTGGCGAGTTGACGCGCTCCGGCGATCATCTGATCCTGACCGCCCGCGATCCGGCTCAATGCAGCGGTCGCCTGCGTCAGCCCTTCCTTGCTCTGGCCGACCTGTCCAGCCGTCTGACCGATTGCGCCGCTGACACCGCCGATCTTTTGCAGCGCCCCTTGAAACAGCGGGTCCCTCCCCGCGTCCGGATACTTCTGCCCGATCACGCCGAGCATCGCCAGCGCGGACATCTGCGCCGGGTCTTGCGTCTGCGGCGGTGACCCGGCCGTGCCGAGCGTGCCTTGCATCTGCGCAAGACCCGCCTTCAGGTTGTCGGTGTTTGCCGCCGAAGCCTGCAGCCCGTCGCGCACCTGCTTCACACCGGCCGTCGATTCCTGCAGCGAGGCGGCCAGCTTTTCATTGCCCGAGGCGATGCCTGCCGCTCCCGACTGCAACTGGTCGGCACCCGTCTTTGCCGTGCCGAGTCCTTCGTTGATCCGGCCAAGACCGGAAGCCAACTCCGCGCTGCCGGTCGCCACCTTTTGCGAAGCGTCCGCGATCCGGCCGCTCCCGTCGGCGAGCTTTTGAGCCGCGTCGTTCACATCGCGCACACCGTCCGCCACTATCTTCGAGCCGTCGGCCAGATCATTTGCCCCGTCGGCCGCTTTCGAGATGCCTTCTCCCGCGTCGCCGATCACGGCAAAGATGCCTTTGAAATACTCCTCGCTGAACGTATTCCCGAGTTCCTCCCGCACAGAGGTCGCCAGCCGCTGCGAGATCGTCGACGCGATGTAGTTTTTGCCTTCATTCAACGTAAACGTCAGCTGCGACCGCCGCGGATGCTCGCCTTCCACCGAGATCACATCCTCGGAAAACGTCGCAGGGATCGTGACGATCAGATAATAGCGATTGTCCTCCAGCCCTTCCCTCGCCTCTTGCTCCGAGATCGGCAGCCAGAGAAAATCGCCTTTTGCCAGCAACTCCTCGACAAACTCCTTCCCGTACGCGACCGCGTTGCCGTCTTTCACCGCGCCTTTGTCTTGGTTGACGATGGCGACCGGAAACTCATTCATCTGTGCATACGGGTCCCAAAACGCGTACAGGTACAGCCCGCTGTACAGCAGCGGGATCAACATCCCGACGATCAACGCCGCCCGTCCGATCCGCGAGCGGAGCAGACGGAGAAACTCGGTGCGGATGATCCACCACACATTCATGCGCTCCGCACCTCCCCACCGGGCAGTTCGATCACCGTGGCGCAGCGATCGGCGACCTGCGCCAGCACCGTCGTCATCAGCACCGTATGTCCGTCCCGCGTCAACCGCAGCAGATCCCCGTGCGCGACCTCCCACTCCTCATTGGTCAGCCCGCGCTCCGGCTCGTCGATCAAGATCAGATCGGGTCGATGCACCAACGCCGTCGCAAGCCCCGTGCGAAACTGCTCCAGATGAGCGAGATCCTTGACCCGATACGACCGCACGTCATGCAGATCATACTGCGCGATCAACTCCGCCACCCGCGCTTTCGGCTGACGCACCTTGTGCAGGCGCGCTTGAAATAAAATCGTCTCCTGCACCGACAACGTGTCAAACAGCGGCGTCAGATCGTGGATCGGTCCGAGCCCCGCCCGGCGGCGATCCGGACGTTTGCCGTCGATGAGCACCCGGCCCGCCGTCGGCGCGAGATGCCCGGACGCGAGCAACAGAATGCTCGATTTGCCCGTTCGCGACGGTCCGTAGACCGCGTTCAAACCGCCGCTCAGCGTGAAGTTCAGCCCTTGATACAAGATCTTGCGCCCGTCCCGCAGTTCGACGTCAGAAAATACCACGTCCGTCACAGTTTCCCTCCTTCTCCTTTAAAACTGACTGAACAGTATAATATGTATCTCTCTATTTTACCTTGACTCGGAACTGACTGTCAGCACCACATTTTTTCTAAGTTCCCCAAAAATCCTGCTAAAAAATAAGCCCACGTGAAATTCGACGATTGCAAGCGTTACACGCATCTCTTCTCCTTATTTCCTCGCAAACGAATCTTTTTGTCACCCGGACAAATTTGTACTGACCAGTCAGTTTAAACTATGATCAATAGCATCAGACAGAGAAAGCGAAGTGATCCCGATGAACGGATGGAAACTGGCCCGGTTGGAATGGGCCCGCTTGCTGAGCAATCGCAAGCTGATCATCTCCGTCGTGGCGGTCCTGCTCGTCCCGCTGTTGTACAGCTACCTGTACCTGTGGGCGTTCTGGGACCCGTATGAACGGCTCGATCAACTGCCGGTCGCCTTTGTCAACCAAGACGCAGGCACCGTCACAGACGGCAAGTCGGTCAACCTCGGCGAGGAGCTGGCCGATAAGCTGAAAGAAGACCCGGAGCTCGCCTTTCATTTCACCGACGAGTCGGAAGCGCTCGCCGGTATGGAAGACGGCCGCTACTACATGATGATTCAGATCCCGACCGATTTTTCCAAACAGGCGGCCAGCGTCTCCGACGCGTCGCCCGCCCGGTCGAAGATCCTCTACGTTCCGAACGAGAGCCTCAACATGCTCTCCGCGCAGATCGGCGAGCGGGCGATGGAGACGCTGCGCAATGAACTGCAGCGCAAAATGACCGAAACGTACGCCGACACTCTCTTTGAAAAAATCGCCGAAACAGGCAACGGACTCGGGGAAGCGGCTGACGGTGCCTCCCAACTGAAAGACGGCCTCGTCACCGCAGAAGATGGCGCGGCTCAGTTGCAATCCGGCACCGCCGACCTATCCAGCGGTGCGGTCAAGCTCTCCGACGGCGCCGCTCAATTGAAAACCGGCACCGGGCAACTGGTCTCCGGGCTGCAACAATCCCGATCCGGCTCCGAGCAACTGCATGCCGGACTCACCACGCTGCAGGAAAAAGGCAACCTCCTGCAAAACTCCACTGCGCAGCTCTCCGGCGGTATCCAAAAGGCCAGCGGCGCCGTCGCCTCGCTCGCGCCCAAACTGAGCGAGACAGGCGCGGGCCTGCATCAGGTCACCGGCCTCTCCTCCGCTGCAGCCGCTACTTGGCAAGCCCTGCTGGAGAAAAATCCGGAGCTGCTCGGGCAGCCGGAAGCAAAAGCGCTGGCTCAGCAACTCGGCGCGGTCAACGCATCGCTCCCGAAACTGGACGGCGCGGTCACCACCCTCTCCGGTCACCTGAACACCCTGAACGGCTCGATGGGCCAACTGGCAGCAGGCAGCGGCAAGCTGAGCGAAGGCGTAACGGCCTACGTCGGCGGCGTGTCCCAATCGCAAGCGGGAGCCGCAAAACTTGCGACCGCACAAGGCCAGCTGCTCGACGGAGCCGCGCGCATCGATGCAGGTGCGACCGCTGTGCACAACGGTCTGAACACGCTGGTCGGCGGCACGACCCGACTGGCCGACGGCACCGCCAAACTCTCGGACGGCGTCGTCAAACTGCGGGACGGCTCGCAAGAACTGGCGCAAAAGCTCGGCGACGGCGCAGAGGAAGTTCAGGCCAACCTCGTCGCCACCGATGCCAAAGCGGACATGATCGCCGATCCGGTCGATCTGGAGACGTCGAAACTGCACCCGGTGCCCAACTACGGCACAGGCTTCTCCCCGTACTTCATCTCGCTGGCGTTGTTCGTGGGCGCGCTGCTCCTGTTCATCATCCTCGATGTGCATCAGGTGGCCGCCTTGCCAAAGCGCGGCACCGCGTGGCTGTTCGGGAAATTCTCGCTGTACGGCCTGTTCGGGATCTTGCAGGCGCTCGTCGTGGCATTCTCCTTGCAGGTCGGTCTCGGCCTGACGGTGGAAAATGTCCCCGGCTTCTACCTGATGTGCATCCTGACGTCGCTGACGTTCGTCGCGCTGATCCAAGGCCTGATCTCCTTGCTCGGCGAACCGGGCCGCTTCCTGGCGATCGTCATCCTGATGCTGCAACTCACCTCCAGCGCTGGCACCTTCCCGCTGGAACTGAGCCCGACGTTCTTCCAAGTGCTCAATCCGTACCTGCCGATGACCTACACCGTAGCCGGACTGAAAGCGGTGATCTCAAACGGCGATGCCGCTCTGATCACGACCAATGTCTCCTGGCTGCTCCTATTCCTGATCGGCACGCTGGCTGTGACCTCGCTGTTCACCTGGCGTCGCCATCCGGGCACTCAGGCAGAGGCCGCCGTGACGGCATAATCCAAAACAAAACGTTCACACGCAAAGGACCCCCGCATCTCATCGATTCGGGGGTTTTCCTTATGCGCAAAAAGACCCCCGACGTCTCGGAGGTCTTTTTCTCTGTCGCTTCCCTTTACAGCACGATGCCGCGCTCTTTCAGGTTGCTCTCCATCGCACGCTTCATCTGCTCCAGCGAGTGAATCGCCTTTTGCAGGTCGCCTTGATCCTTGTATATGTCGCCGAGCAGCGAGTACGACTTGGCGATCTCGCGGGGCAGGTCGGCGATCTCGAACGTTTTCACCGACTGCTCCATAAAGTGGATCGCCGCCGCAAAGTCGCCTTGCTCCTTGCGGATCATCGAGTAGGTACGCAGGACATAGCCGCGCTCCAGATCCTCTTCCTTGAGCAGTTTGAGCGCCTCTTCGCAGTGATGCGCCGCGTCGTCGTACGATTTGTTCGCGAGGTGGATGCGCGCCATCTCGCCGTGCGTATGCGCCATCTTCTCCGCGTAGCCGTACTCTTGGTACTCGGTGAGGCACTCGGCCAGCGTGGTCAGCGCATCTTTCAACTCGCCGCTCTCGCCTTTGACGATGCCGTAGTTTTCTTTCACTTCAATCGACAGTTTGATGTTCTTCAAACCGCGATACAGCGAGATCGCATGCTGCGAATATTCGCTCGCCCGGTCAAACTCGCCCATCTCCTTATAGGTCTGGCCGAGATGGCGGTACAGGTCGGCAATCTTCTTGAAGTTCGCCGTGCCTTCCAGGTGCTTGTGCGCCTTCTCGTAGCTTTGCAGCGCGTCTTTTTGCTCGCCGAGGTAGGAGTATACCTGACCGATCATGCGCAGGATCTCCGCCGCAAGGAACGGATCGCGCTTGTCGAGCTTCTCCAGCAGGTCGAGCGCTTTTTGCCAATGGTAGATCGCGAGCGGGTAGTTGTGACGGCGCTCTTCGGCGATGCCGAGGTTTTTCAGCGCGAGGATCTGCATGTAGAGGTCTTTGCGAGTGGCAGCAGAGGACAAGACTTTATCAAAACCGTCCATCGCCTCATCCAGTCGGCCCAGTTCCAACTGGCAGACGGCGAGGTCATACTGAATCTCCGCCGAATGCAACTGCGGAATCGAGTCTTCCATCAGGTCTTGCAAGATCGGGATGGCGTCCGTATACTCCTCCGCCTCCATCATCGCCCTCGCCACCTTATACGTGGCGATCTGCTCGATTTGCATCTGCATATCGGTCAGGAAATATTCAATCGGAGTCTCCAGCTTTTCAGCGATCGCCTGCAGCAGTTTGTGCGACGGGTTTGCCTTGTCCGCTTCGATCTGGGAAATCATGCTCGGGGTGACCATCCCGGCCCCGAGATCACTTTGTGTCAGCCCTTTTTGAATCCGAAGTTCTTTTATCTTTTGTCCAAGTGTCGCTGGCATGTAAATCTCTCCTCTCGCAATCAGAGTTTGCGGTGGTTTCTTTGTCTCAAAACGAGTGTTGTTGTCGATGTCTGCGGATTTATGCCCTCTTTACCCGAACATTATTAACTGAGTTAATTCATTCTATACCTGAATATCCATTAATAGACCAGAAAATTCGTCGCGGGTGCAGATTGGCATTCATTAACAGTTAAGAGAAGAGAAAAGACTGTGCGCATTTTGGCACAGTCCGGTCCGGTCTGTCACGATCGCAATGCGGGCAGTTCTTCACGGATATAGCGCAGCAAGTCTTGCAACGTGCCTTGATGATCGAACGGCAGCTGCTCCTTGCCGGAAGTCTCCGCTTTTTCTTGAATCGCACAATCGGTAACCCAATACGTTTCCATCCCTATTTTACCAGCAATGAGATCCTCAAACGCATCATTACCGATCATTAAACATGATTCGGGCGTCACGCCGATTTTCTGTACGATCTCCAGATAATAATTTGGATTTGGCTTGCAGAAGTGGCTGTTTTCATACGTCGTCACCAGTTCGAACGGCAGACCGTCCACGCCGGCCCAACGCATCCGGTGCTCGGTGGCCGGGCGGGGAAACAGCGGGTTGGTCGCCAAAACGACGCGGTAGCCTTTGTCGACAGCCGCCTGCACGATCTCGCGGGCCAGCGGTGTCGGCTCGGAGAGGTGAGACAGCTCGCCAAACTCACCGGCGTAAAACTGCTCCACCAGCGGGAAAAAGTCTTCTTCGCGGGCGTTGACCGCTTCGAGGAAATGCTTTTTGAACACCGCCTCGTTGGTCAGCGACGGGTCGTCATTTTTGACCATCGCCTCCGTCGAACGCCACAGTTGGGCGATGAACGGCTCCGGGGCCATCAAGTGCGCGACGTGCGGGATCAGCTTTTTAAAATAACCTTTTGTGAAGGTGTCATTATCCATCGGCAGCAGCGTGCCGTCGAGGTCAAACAGCAAAGTCGTAACGGTACTCACTTGCGTTCAACTCCTCTTTTCTTTTGCTTATGTAAGGCCGGGGAAACCTTGTTGGCGCAGTGCTTCGAACACGACGATGGCGACCGCATTGGACAGGTTGAGCGAGCGGGCATCCGGCAAGATCGGGATGCGGATCGCCGTGTCCAGATTGGCGTCGATCAGCTCATCCGGCAAGCCCCGCGTCTCTTTGCCAAACACGAAAAAATCGTTCGGCCCGTACTCAAACTCCGTGTACGACTTTTCCGCCTTGGTCGTGGCATAGAAAAATCGTCCCTCCGGATACTTCGCCTGCAGGTCCGCAAAACTGTCGTGATAGTGCAGGTCGAGCAGATGCCAATAATCAAGCCCGGCTCGCTTCAGCTGTTTGTCATCCACTGAAAATCCGAGCGGGCGTACCAGATGCAACGTAATGCCTGTGCAAGAGCAAGTCCGTGAAACGTTGCCTGTGTTTGCCGGGATCTCTGGTTCGACGAGTACGATGTGCATATCAGGACTCCTCCTCATACGGCTCTTTGAACACACTCTAAGATAATAGCATACAAAAAGGGAACGCCCACCGCAAGGGTAAGGCGTCCCTTTATGAATCAACTTGTGAACATTTTAAGAGATATGCTTAAATTTCTGCAACTGCAGAGCTTCATAGTCTAATATCTTCGCTTCTTCCTGCACCCGTTCGAGATCGCTTTCCGGTATCTGTAAAAACACCTCGACGCATTTCGGGCAAAACTGCGTCCCTTTGTATTTCTCGATCTCTTCTCGGGCAAACGAGATCGGTCTCGCCGCCCGATACGGCCGATCGGACGTGATCGCGTCGAACGTGTCGGCGATCGCAAAGATGCGGGCCAAGAGCGGGATCTCTTCGCCGCGATATTCATTCGGATAACCTCGTCCGTCCCATCGCTCATGATGCGAGAGCACCACATCCCCGCCTTCTTGCAGGAACGAGATGTCTTTGACCATCAGCCAGCCCATGTGGGCGTGCTCCTTCATGATCACCCACTCTTCATCGGTCAGCGGGCCCGGCTTTTTCAAAATCGAGTCCGGCACGGCGATCTTGCCGATGTCGTGCAGCAGCGCACCCCATTCCAACTGCTGCAACAAACGTTTGTTCAGCCCCATCCGTCGTCCCATCAACAGCGAGTACTGCACCACGCGCTTGCAATGTCCGTTCGTTTCGTCGTCCTTGGCGGCGACTGCGTTTGCCAGCGCATTGAGCGAGCCGGAATACGAGCGAAACATCCGACGTCTGCTGTCGACCGCCGCATGCAACGCCAGCCCGAACGCCGCGCCGATCACCCCGTGCGCAATCGGTGCCAGCACAGGCCCCGGATAGAGAACCGTCCCTTTCAATGCGACCGTCAGTGCGCCAAGTCCCGTCCCCGCGAGGAATCCGGCGACCCCATACCACCCTCGTGATCTCCTCACATCTATTCGCCCCCCCACGATTTCTGCCTGTAGACTTAACCGTTAAATTTCGCAGAGGAGCCACCGGATTCCTTCTTTTTTATAAGAAAATTACGAAACTTAGAAGGTGTCCGGGAGTTGGAAGAACAGATACTGCGTGCGCGGCGTAAACGCGTAGGAGTCGCGATAATCCCAATAGCGGCGATGGCTGGCAATCGTGTGCGCGTTGACCAGCGGGCGGCCGTAGTAGTCAAAATCGACGACCACCGTGTTGTGCTGCCAGCGATTGTCGCCGTCCCAGTCGTAGCAGATGATATCCCCCACCTTCAGCTGGCGCGGGTCGCTCACCTGCACCGCTTTCAAGTCCCGCGGCAAGGCGAGGGCCAGCGAGTGCGCCACCGTCCACGAGTAGCTCCAGTTGTGGGTTTGGCCCTGCCAGCGGTACCACCAGCCGGACGACCGGCTTTGCGAGCCGATCATCGGCAGACCGCCTGCGTGGAGCACCTGCGAGATGTAGTTGGTGCAGTCGTTGCCCTCCATCTTTTTATATTGCGGGTTGTATCCGTTCCACCACAGCTCCGCGTACTTGAAGGCGCGCACCCGGTCATAGCGACCGCGAAACTCGCGGGCGTCCGGCTCTGCCCCGCTCTCCGGCACCGCCACCTCCTCCTGCCGTTGCAAAGCCGGGGCGGCCGTCTCGCGGTTGACGAGATCCTCGACGATCCGCCATTTGCCGCCGAACGGGATCAACGTCAGACGATGCAGCGTTTGCCGGGATTCGTGATCAAGCTCGCCTCCTTGTTCATAATAAAAGCGTACCGTCTCCAGCGCGTCGATCACCGCCCGCTCCCGAACTGCATCCCACTCGGCCGACAGGATGCGCACGTGCGTCTTCGCTTTGCAAAATTTGGCTTGGCGATGCGGCAGCGCACGGCGCAGAGATCGCACCTCTTGATAGGAAGCACAGTCGGCCGGCGTGCCCGCCAGATAAGCGAGCAGCACATCGTCGGCGTCGGTCAGCCAAGCGTGGTTTTTCTCCTTAAAAAAATGCTGAACGGTCTTCAGCCACTCAGACTGGTTCACGGGGAGGGTCCCTCCTTTGATGGGCAAATGCGCGCCCGCGTTCTCCTCCCTACCCTATGCCTTACCCCCTTTTACCTTTCCGACACCCGTGGTATACTATATAATGAAACGTGGTTTCACCTAATGAAACCCATCGAAGGGGTGGTTGACAATGGCCGGTGAACAAGAAAAAGGCACAGTGCGCGCCGTGGAACGCGCGTTGGACATCCTGCTCTGCTTTGCGGGAAGTGAAACGGAACTGGGACTGTCCGATATCGCCAAGCGCATCGGCTTGCACAAGAGCACCGTTCATCGCCTGCTTGCCTCCCTCGAAAGCAAAGGGTTCATCAGGCGTCACCCGCAGACGGAAAAATACCGCCTCGGCTGGAGTGTGCTGGAACTTGTGTCGAACGTCTACCAGTCGGATGACCTCTCCTCCATCGTCTCGCCGGAGATGACCCGGCTGCGCGACCTGTTGGGGGAGACGATCTCTTTGTACGTCCTCTCCGGTATCGAGCGCATCCGCATCCAAGCGATCGAAAGCAAGCAGCCGGTCCGCCGCGTCGCCAACGTCGGTCGACGGTTGCCGCTGTATGTGGGAGCGTCCGGCAAAGTTCTGCTCGCCTACTCCTCCGAGGAGCTGCTCGAAGAATTGATGACCGATTCCTCTTGGCCGCCGGAGTTGAGCCGCGATGAGTTCCGCCACGCGCTGCAGCAAGTGCGCGAGTCGGGCTACGCGGTCTCCATCGAAGAGCGCGAACCTGGCGCAGCTGCCGTCGCCGCCCCGATCCGGGGACGCAACGGCGAGGCCGTCGCCGCCCTCTCGATCTCCGGCCCGGTCGACCGCTTCACACCGGAAGCGGTCGAGCGATTCGCCCAGGAAGTGCGCAAATCCGCCGAGATGCTGACCAAGATGCTGTCTCACTAATCTGTGCAAAGTTAGGGCACAGTAGAGAGAAGAAGCGCTATCTGGCTCGGTTACATAGCCGTTCTCGCACCGCAGGCGACCTGTACCCCGCACCTGAGACTCCACACAACTGCACTTATTTTTTCGAAGAGGTGACCATCATGGAAAAGAAAACGATCGTCGTCATGGAAGGCGACCAAACCGGACAAGAACTGCTGGAAGAAGGCCTGCGCGTACTCGACCCGGCCCTGACCGGCGTCAACGTAGAATTCCTGCGCTTCGACCTGTCGCTGGAAAACCGCCGCGCGACCAAAAACGAAGTCGTACATGAAGCGGCTGCAGCAATGGTCGAGCATGGCTTCGGCTACAAAGCGGCGACCATCACGCCGGAAGTAAAAGGCGACGTCGGCTCTCCGAACGCGATTCTGCGCAAAGGCATCGACGGCACGGTCATCGTCCGCACCGGCCGCCGCATCCCGGGCATCACGCCGGTCGCAGGCGTATACGCTCCGATCTGCGTCGTCCGCATGGCGGTTGACGATGCTTACGGCGCGAAAGAATGGCGCGAAGGCGAAGGCACCGACGAGATCGCGTACCGCACCGAAAAGATCTCCCGCAAAGTCTGCCGCGGCGTGGCCGACTACGCGTTCCAACAGGCGCGCAAAATGAATGCGAAAGTGTTCGGCGGCCCGAAGTTCACCGTCTCCCCGGTGTATGAAGGCATGCTGAAAGAAGAGATGGACCTCGCAGCGAAAAACTACGCGGACGTGAAATACGACCCGCAGTTGATCGACGCGACCTACGCGCTGCTCCTGAACACCACCGGTGAGCCGCTGGTCATCCCGGCACTGAACCGCGACGGTGACTGCCTGTCCGACCTCGTCCTGCAAATGTACGGCTCCATCGCAGGTTCCGAGTCCCTGCTGCTGGCGTTTGACGAGAACGAAAACGTCAAGACCGTCATGGCGGAAGCACCGCACGGCACCGCACCGGGTCTGTTCGGCAAAAACGTCGCGAACCC
Source organism: Tumebacillus lacus (assembly GCF_026410385.1). GTDB lineage: Bacteria > Bacillota > Bacilli > Tumebacillales > Tumebacillaceae > Tumebacillus > Tumebacillus lacus. Next base: position 117,512 of record NZ_JAPMLT010000005.1, on the reverse strand, counting down.
GATGGCGATGATCCTGGCTGCTGCGTCGATGCTGACCTTCTTCAACGACAAGCAAGCAGACCTCGCATCCCGCGCGATCTACGAATCCACCCTCGAAGCGATCGTCGAAGGCGTCCGCACCGCCGACCTCGGCGGCTCCGCTTCCACCACCGACTTCACCGACGAAGTCATCCGCCGCATCAAAACCAAACTCGAAGTTTGGAAAGCGCTGGCGTAATTGAGCTTAAGAAATAGAAACGCCCGGCTCCTATATAGAAGCTGGGCGTTTTTTACATTTCTGTCTCCGTAGCAAGTCCAAAAGATTGAATCACTGCTACAATCTTTTCAATCAATTGCTCGGCGATCTCATCCGATGAATAACCGATTTCAATCGACTCTCCGTCATTATACGGAGCGATTGTAAACAGGCAATTACTCGTATAACTTTCAATCGTCACAGGATCCGTGCAACAGAAGATCTTTAAGATTCCATCATAACTCCAGACACTGGAAAAAAGATCATCAAACAGTTCTTCCGAGTACGGGTATGTGATAGTAAGTACCCCGTTTTCTAATAGATGAGAAGCCCCCGGATAAGACGCATATGCATGTGCCTCCCTTTCATCATTGATACGATAGAAAGTTTTTTTGCCTTTCTGCAACCGGTTCAACAATTCCATCAACAGATTATCCCATATTCGGCGATTGTTAAAGTATTTTAAAAGCATCGGCAAAGAGACTTCCAGCATGCGTTTTTCTCTGTTATTCCGAATCATTACTTTACGTATTTCCTGCAAAGACTCTCTGTTCAAAACGGATCACCTGCTCTGCTCTGCCTATTTTAATAACCTACTGAGTCCAACAGCACCTGCAACTCCGCCAACTATCCCGCCTACAAACCCACCTACCGCTGTGCCTGGTCCCGGGAACACCGCAGTCCCTACGGAACCTCCCGCCCAAGCGCCAACCTCCGCTCCGGCATAAGCACCTGCCCAACCAGCGGCGGCGGCTGTTGTTGCCTTAACAGTTTGAGTGCCTACTTTTCCTCCGTCAGCCTCGAAACCATTATAGATATTCGCGGCATCCATCACAATCCCGACACTGCCAAGCACTTTACCTCCAGTAGAAATACCGTTTGCAATTTGACTTGCATTTTTCGCAGCGTTATATGTGTTCTCAGAGATGGGTTTATGATCGAAGTCACTGACCAGCCGATTGCCTGGGTGCAGATTAGTATTTGCATTGAAGTGATAATAATCTGCCCCCTTATGAGGGGAATCTACCCGGAATGCCCAATCCCCTTTCGGTGCCCCCGTGACCTTATCTTTTCGTCCAGCAAGGTCATCCCTGATTTCTAATACAGATGCCCCGCGTTGCTGAGTAATAAAACTGTAACCCGTATGTTGCAAGGGGCTTTGGGTAGCAGTCGGGATCAATCCTTTTATTGCATCAGAATATGTCGATTTGCTTTGTTGCACGATCTTTCTCGCTTCATCAAGTGTGACGTCCGCTCCAATCGAAGCCCCCCTCCATCTGAGATCATCAGCCATTTTTGCTGCAGCATCCCGTCTCGCAGTGTCCCCATTTTTCACTGCATCCGCATAGACCTCTTTCATTGCAACCACTGCTTCGTTGAGCGCTTGCTTGTCCTGCTTATTAAATGCCTTGCTGACAGCCTCATTGTCTTTAAGCTGATCATACTTCCCGGTGACAGCCGCTTTGTATGGGTCACGGTCCGATATCACCTGTGTTGTGTTGCCGCTTTTATAAGTGATCTGCCCCGTTGATTTGTTGCCTGAAACTTCAGGTGTACTGTTCTGATTCACATATCGAACTTCCGAGTCGGGCATGTTCGAGATTCGCGGTGGATTTACTGGAGGCTTGTAAGAAGGCGAGTACCCATCCGTAACTTCGTGAGCATAAACCTTTCCCTTGTCTGGTGCCATATACTGACCCTTGTGTAATGATGTAGTCGCCGAAGAGGTAGCGGCTGCGATCCTTGCCTTCTCGCTAATCGTAAGGATCACGACCGCTGACGTTTTTGCGGCTGAAACAGACGTGGGAGTTGGGGTTGTCTTTTGGGTAGATTTCGTGATCGCAGTATTTGCCGAACTAGCACTGTTTGACGACTTGCTGGATGAATGACCGATGTTCGTTACAATTCCTTTGTCGGCTGAAATTCTTGGCATACTCCTCAAATCAAACACGATGATCCCCCTTTAGGATAATTTTGTTATAGGTGGAATTAATCGTCATTTTACTACTCCTTCGATAATCTTGTCAATAAATTTGAAAACCTGAGCCAAGGCTCAGGTTTTTTGTTAATGATACGCCCCACTCTTTTGAAAACTCCACTGCCCCATCCCCCAAAGCACAGTGCCCATAACGAGCGTCGGGAGCGAGTGTTGCAGGACGAGATCGAGCGGCAACAGCTCTTGGTTAAACAGGTACACGTTCAACAACGGGATCAACTTCCCGCCCGTCAAGATCTGCATCCCCGCGTAGCAGAACGCGACGCTGAGCGACCAGCCGGTGCGACGGAGGAGGGTCATCGCGAAAAAGCCGAGACCCGCGTAGAAATAGCATTCTGCGAGCAGTTGCACAAACAGCGACAGCGAAAAGTCGATCACACCGACGACCCACGCCGTCAGCATCGCATAGCCGAGGAAAAAGACGGCCGCCCGTGCGATGCCGAGGGAGAACCGCGACACCGGGTAGGAGAAAATCGTCTCCCCGCCCGGCTCTTCCAGCACGTCTTGGAAGAGAAAGATGCTCCACCATGCTGCAAACAGCGGCCAGATGAACTCCAACGCCGGGATCAACTGCCTCAGCGAGCCCCTCATCAGCGGCTCGAACAGCGTCATCACGACGGCGACGATCAGCGGAACATAGGCGGCGGTACCCATGACGCGCCAGTCGAAGCGCAGATCAAACCGCATCGCCGTTCTCATGACGCATCCCGCCTCATCGCGTACAGATAGCCGTCCTCCAGCGTCGGAGCCGCGCAGACCGCTCCCGGCGGCGGCGTGTCGGCGAGGATGCGCAGGCGGTAGCGGTCGCCGAGGCGATGGGAGGCGATCACGTCGTACGCCTCCGCGACTTCATAGAAGTCCTGCTGCGGCACGGTCAGCACCCATACTTTGCCCGTCGCCAATCCGCCGAGACGGTCGATGCTCCCCTGTTCCACCAGCCGCCCTTTGTGGAGGATCGCGGCCCGGTCGCAAGTCGCTTCGATGTCCTCGACGATATGGGTGGAGATCAGCACGATCTTGTCCCGTCCGAGGGAGCGCAGGAGACGGCGAAACCGAATGCGCTCCTCCGGGTCAAGCCCCGCTGTCGGTTCGTCGACGACGACGAGCCGCGGATCGCCGAGCAGCGCTTGGGCGATGCCGACGCGGCGCACCATGCCGCCGGAGAGCTGCCCCATTTTTTTCTTGCGGTGCTCCGTCAGGTTGACCTGTTCGAGGATCGTCTCGATCTCCCGTCTGCGGTCACCCACCCCTTTGAGCACGGCGACGTGATCCAGCACCTCCTCGACGCGGATGTGTTTGTACAGGGCAAATTTTTGCGGGAGATATCCTGTGATCCGCCGCACATCGTCGGCCTGCTTCCAACTGACCGACCCGAGGCGAATCTCACCTTCCGTCGCCGGGAGCAGCGTGGTCAGGACGCGCATCAACGTCGTCTTTCCCGCACCGTTTGGGCCGAGCAGCCCGTACATGCCAGGTGTGATCTCCAGCGAGACATCGTTCAGCGCGGTGTGTTTGTCGTATTTTTTAACCAGTCGGTCGATGATCAGGTTGTCCATCGGTAAGCATCCCCCTCCTATTTTTTCTCCAGCAGACCGAGCATGCGCGGCCAGTCCACCGGCGTGCCGCCGTTCATCTCCGCCAGCCAGGCGCGGAAAAAGGCTTGCATCTCCGCTCGGTCGTGCATGTGTTGATCGAGATAGCTGATCAATTTCCGCGTATTTTCTGAGCCTTCTTTGTTTTTCACCCGCAGATCGTCTTCTGCTACAATCTTGAGGGGCGGTCTGTCGTTCGCCCGATACCACCCGTTCCTCGTCCCGTACCCATACAGATACGCCCGTTGAAACAGCATCCGCATCTCGCCGCTCTGCGCCAGATACTCGGGCGTGCGCACCGCTTCGTTCAGAGCGGACGAAGCGATCAGATACCGGTCGGCAAACAGCCCCCCGTGGTTGAACATCTGCGTCACGCTGACGATGCTGTGATCCCCGAGGTGCCACTCCAGATCCGGGTCGGACACCGTCTCGCGGGGCACAGAGAGAAAGAACACCTGCGACGCCGCCTCCCGTTCAGGCAGGCCGAGGTCCCGTTCGATCTCACTCCGATATGCCGCTTGGTCCCGCAAAAAGCCGGGCACCTGCGCGGCCCCCCGATAAAACGAATCGGGCAGCACCACCCGCGTCCCGCCGACCATCCGCTCCGTCAGCGGCCCGGCCGTCACCGTCAACCCGTTCGGAGCCTTGCCGCTCCCGGTGAGGTTGGTATACATCGGCTGTGGCCCGTCATAGCGCAACGAGTAGGAGACCTCCCGCTCCGGAGCCTGCCCGTACAGCTCGTCTGGCCCGTTACGAATCAGATCCGCTCCCCGAAGCGTCATCGCCTGTCGCGACCCTTCCTGCGGATACCACGGAAAATACGCCGGGAGGAGCACCGCCTGCTCGTTGGCAAAAAACGCCGGAGACGAGATCCCCGCATACGACACTCGCACGTTCTGCACCTGCCCCTCCGCCACCGTCTCTGCAAACGTCACCCGCACCTGATCCTCCCGCTGCTCAAACGCGGCCGCCTTCCCTTGCACCTTCACGTCCCGCACCCGCAACTGATGATAGAGCGTAAACACGATCTCGCGCACCGCACGCTCCGGCACCACTTCCATCGTCACATCGGCCTGCAACAGCCGATGTGTCCGCAGATCGATGTCATACGCCGTGATCCGGTACGAGTCGTCCGCCGCAAACGCCGGCTGCCCGTGATCCCGGTAGTACAGCCAGTCGTTTCGTTGCACCGAATCCGCTTCATATCTCGTGTTCACCACCTGCGACTCCTGGTTGTACAGCACGAGCAACGGAATGGCCAGCACCAGCGGCACGAGCAGCACCGCGCCCCGTCGCTTCAAGGCGAGCAGCAGCAGGCACACCGCAACCAGCAACCACACCCCTTTTTGCACCCAGCGGCGGATCTCCATCGGCAGCCCGTACACCGGATCATACGGCGCGTTCGGATCGGTCTGCCCGAGGTTGAGCCACGCGAGCGGCGCGGTGAGATCGACGGCAAACGTCACCATCGCCTGTTCCATCAGCGACAGATTGAACGGCCCGATCAGCACCCAGATCGCGGCGAAGAGCAGATACACCAGCCGCGACTTGACCCAGATCCCGACGGCCATCCCGATCAGCCCCGCGATCACAAACGGCACCGCCCAGTACAACAGCAGATACGCTGTCGCTCGCCCGTAAAACACGCCCGGCACCTCCCGCCAAGCAAACAATGCAAACACCGCCCACAGCGACAGCGCGAGAAAAGCTGCCACCATCGTCAGCAGAGCAAGCACTTTCCCGCCCGCCTTGCTGCTCGGTCCCGCAGGCAGGACGCCAAACACTTCCTCCGCCGCATCGGCCTGCTCCCGCCGGATCAACGCGAGACCTGCCACCAGTGAGACGAAGATCCCGCCTGCGACGATAAAGGCGGTCGCGTGCAACGCGAGGCCCGGATCGTCTGTCCCCATCCGGCTGAAAAACTGAATTCCGACCATCGCCAGCCCGAGAGCGAGCATGATCCATGTCCACCTGCTGCGCGTGATGAGCCGTAATTCAATCTTCCATGAACTGATCCATGAACGGGTCCCTTTTCCCATGATGCGTCCCTCCTTTGAAGTGAGAAAGAGAGAAGCCCCCTTGCCCACTCCTCTCTTTCCGTTCGTTTCTTCTGCCCTCTATTTCAAAGCACTCGTGTCTGTCACGAATTACGCATTAATAGACGGAATACCCGCTGCCGTTGCATCCGGTCGCATACGCACCGTCCGGATCGAGGTGGTGATAGAAGTTTCCTGCCGCCACCGAGTTGGAGAACGACTGGGTCGCACCAGGGCTCAACGCGACGCCGCCGACGCGGGTGTCCGGGCCGGTGATGCTCTGGTACAGTTCGCTCCAGAGCACGTTGGTCGAGGAGGCGTTGTTGGTGCCTTGCGACTGGATCGTGCCATAGTCGGCCGAGATGATGTTGCCGTCTACACCGGACGAGGTGGAGCTGATCGACACAGACGAGGTCACCGCATAGGCCGAGCCACCCATCATCATTGCAGCTGCCAGTCCAGAAATCAGGATCTTCTTCATCTTTCATCTCTCCTTTTTGAGGTCTATTGGCGGAGGCCCACAGGTCTTCCGTAACAGACGCGCCGTTTCTGTCCGTGTCCTTCGAACCCTGCCTCCTGACTCATTTATACTGTAATAATTCATAACAAACAAAGACTATTAGCACTTATGACAGTTCATTGTGTCCTGATAGAATCTCACTACTAGGGGGATTCATCGGGGTTCTCAGCAAAAGTGAGCGACACTAACATTTCGATTGAATGGAGGCCTGATTCTATGCTTGGGGAAAAGATTCGCACGCTCAGATTGCAAAAAAATATGTCACAGGATGCTGCCAGCAGCGGCATCTGCTCCCGCAGCATGCTCAGTCATATCGAGACAGGACGCACGCTTCCATCCCTTGATCTGCTAAAAAAGCTCTGTGCTCGCCTCGGCGTGACGCTGCGCGACATCCACGACAGCCCGGCCGCCCGAGACGACACCTCCACCCAACTCGACCATCTGCACGAACTGCTCGCCTACAAAGACTACGAAGCGCTGATCCGCCAGAGCAAGGAGATCCTCCGCCGCAAACAGATCCAATCGGAGCCGCTTGCGCATCTCGACTGTCTGCGCCTGCTCGGACTCGGCCTGTACCACCAAAAGCGCTGTCACGAGGCGCGCGAACAGTTTGCCGCCGCCGCCCGCATCGCCGAGCAGTCCTGCCTGATCCCGCAGCGCATCTCCGCCTTGACCCACCTCGGAAGCGTTCATGCCGAACTGGGAGACCCTCACCTCGCGCTCGACTGCCTGCAGCAGGCTGAAGAGCTGACCCTGATCTTCCCTCCCGATCCGCGCATTCATATCCACCTGCTCTCCCGCCTCTCCCACCAGCACCTCGCGCTCGGCTCCCTCCACCGTGCGATCCAATATACCCGGCAAGCGATGTTTCTCGGTGAAAAAACGGGCATCTACGAATGCGGCGGCCATCTGCTGACCACGCTCGGCCAGATCAAATCCCGGCAAAAAAAATGGCAGGCTGCCATCGCCTGCTTTGAACGCGCTTTAAAATTTTTCGAGTTTCTCGACGATCCGGACGGCATCGCCGCTTCCCGCCTCCATCTCGCCGCCGCCCGCGACGCACTCAGCGTTCGGGCTGCCTGATTTCCCCTCGATAACGCGCACCCTTCCCTCCCGTTTCATATGCTGGCAGAAAGGACAGCCAAGAAACGGAGGTGACCCTTTATGGCTGACAACAAAGGCGGCAACAACAAGCCAAAAGTCGGCGGGTTTATGAATGAACTGTGGAAAGAGCTGACGAAACCGCCGCGCTGGGCCCATGTGCAAAAGCCCGGCAGCGGCAATGAAAAGAAGGAGGACGGAAAAAAGGAGGAGGCTGACGCTTCGAAAAAGCCGAGGAAGCGTCAGCCTCCCTCCTGGTGGTCCTGGTCCCAGTCGGACGGCGTGCCCCGGCGCAAACACCGCCAGCGGCGCCCGTCCCGACCGGACGCACATCGTGCCACCGGTTCGCGAGCCCGCACAAAAGCGGCCGGCTCCCGCAAGCCGACCCGCAAAAGCAGCCCCGTCCCGATCTCCAAAAGCCGGGGCGATGTCGGCAGCAAAGCCCCGGAGGCGCTGTCGCAGATCCACTCGCAGATTCGCCGTCACGGTTTTGCCCCGAACGTGCTCAAACAGTACGGCTTGACCGCGACCAAGGTCGAACCGTTCGGCCCGGTGTTGCGCTTGCGGACCAATCAAGGCCTGATCGCCTTGAAAAAAACCCACCTTTCCCCCAAACAAATTCAGTTCCTGAACGGTGCCTTTCACCATCTGGAAGGCAATCAGTTCACCAAATTCGCCCCTTTCCTGCAGACGGCTGACGGCCAGCCGTACGGCATGGTCGGCGGCGAGACCTATTATGCCACCCGTTGGTTGCGCGGACAGGAGGTTGATTTTCGCTCCTTTCCGCAGTTGGCGATGGCCTCGCGCACGTTGGCGGAGTTTCACGAAGCGTCGCGGGGGTATGCGCCCAGCCAGCGTCCGCCCGCGATCTTTGACATGGTCGACCGCTTTGCCGACCGCCGGGAAGAGCTGATCGAGTGGAAGCAGCGGGCCAAACAAAAAAGACGCCCGGACGGCGTCGATGAGTTCTTTTTGCAACATGTCGATCTGTATCTGGGTCAGTGTGACCGCGCCCTTGCGATGCTGAGAAGACCGGAGATCCGCGCTCAACTGCTGTTTGAAGAGGAGGACCCCTGCCTCTGTCACCTCGACCTGACGCCGTACAACATGGTGTTCACGCACAATCGGCAGGTCGCGCTGATCGATCTCGACTTTTGCACCTATGGTCCGCGCACGCTCGACCTCGCGCATCTGATGCGTCGCGCCCTGCAGCGGCAGGAATGGAACGAGGACGTGGCGTGGCATTGCCTCGTCAACTACAACGCGCTGCGGATGCTGAACCGGGCGGAGTATCGGATCGTGCTCGGGCTGTTGACCTTTCCGCATCGCTTCTGGCGGATCGCCTATGAACACTACGACATCGGGCATGATCCGCATCACCTCGGCTATTTCCAACTCTGTGAGGCGGAAGAGGCGAAACGGCAAGCGTTTTTGGCGCGATTTGCCCGTCAGATCGACCGGATGGGCTAATACCCCGGTGACGATTACGCGTCGCCGGGGTATGTTTCTTCCGAGTAGACCTCGATCCCGTGCCGCTTCAGCAAAGCGGCGGTCACGCCGTTGCCGGGTCTCTTGCCGCCGGAAAACGAGCCGTCGTAGATCAGCGACGAGCCGCAGGACGGGCTGCGCTCTTTGAGCACGGCCACTTTCGCTCCGGCGAGCTGCGCCAGACGGAGCGCTTCCTGTGCGCCTTTGATAAAGGAGTCGGTGACATCGACGCCCCCGTCGGTGACCACCTTGGCGCGGCCGTCCAGCACGTCTTCCCCGGTGCCGCCGACGATCTGGGCCGGCGGGCGCGGGGTGGACAGGCCGCCGAGTTGCTCCGGGCAGACAAAGACCGCCTCGCCGCGCTCGACCATCCGAGTAAATCGGTCCACCGCTTTGGCATTGCCGTCATAGCGGCAGTGGCATCCGATCAGGCATGCGCTGATGACTTTCATTGAGCAAACATCTCCTTCGATACGGCCCAGGCCATCTCTGCTTTTGCTTCCGGGTCTTGCTCTTTTTTATGCGCTTGTGCGACCGCATCGCGGGTCGCATCTGCGTCGATCTTGCGCAACGCCCACGCGGTCGTCCCGCGAATATCCGCTCGGTCGTCCTGCAACAGCTCCAACAGGCGCGGCACCGCCCGCTGCTCCTTCATGTTGCCCAGCGCGATCACCGCGTTGCGCTGCATGACACGCACGCCTCGCCATGCGGCTGCCGAAGCGCCGTATTCCTTGCGAAACTGGCGGTTGGAGAGATCGAGCAGTTTGAGCAGATCGGGAAACGCATACTCCGGCTCCGGGTCAAACTCCACCGTCGTGCCAAACGCCGCCTCGCGGTTTTTCGGGCAGGCCACCTGACAGGTGTCACAGCCCCACAGTCGCCGTCCCAGTTTGGCCCGGTACTCGACCGGGATCATGCCTTTCATCTGTGTGATATACGACAGACACTTCGACGAATCGGTCTGAAACGGATGGACCAGCGCCTTGGTCGGACAGGCTTTCATGCACAGATCCGGACAGTCGGCGCACTGCGGCGGCGGCGCCGGTTCGTTCGGCTCGATGGCGACGTCGGTGACGAGTTGCCCCAAAAACACCCATGACCCGTGCTTTTCGGTGATCACCGAGCAGTTCTTGCCGATCCAGCCGATCCCCGCCCGCTGTGCCACCGCGCGGTCGACGAGCGGACCTGTGTCAACCGAGTTGTGCACCTCAATCGGCCGTCCGACCTCCTGTTCCAACCGGCGGGCCAACTCCTCCAATTTGGCTTTTAGCACAAGGTGATAGTCCATCCCCCACGCATACACCGACATCTGCCCGCGCAGTCCCTCCGGCTTTTTCTGCCCGACGTGCTTTTCCGTGCGGTAGGCGATGGCGATCGCGATAATCGACTGCGCGGCCGGAAACCAGGTGCGCGGATCGATCCGCTCCTCGATCACATCATGTTCAAAGCCGGACGCATGCCCCATCTCGTGATACATCTGCAAATGCTCGGCCGTCTCGGCAAACGGCTCGGCCGTCGTCACGCCGATGCCGTCGATGCCGAGTTCCTCGCCGATTCGCTGAATCGTCTCGTTGTCGATCTCGTAGCGCATCCGTTGTCACGTCCTGTCTATTTCGATGGCACGGCGGCGCGGGCGAGTTCGTCACATCGCTCGTTCCATTTTACGCCGGCATGCCCTTTGACTTTCACCCATTCGATCTTGTGCATCCGGTACATCTCGATCAGCGGCTCCCAGAGATCGCGGTTGGCCACCGGTTCTTTTTTGGAATTCACCCAGCCGTTCTTCTCCCAGGACACATACCAGCGCGATTTGAAGCAGTTGATCAGATAGGCGCTGTCGCTGTGCAGTTTGACCTTGCACGGCTTTTTGAGCAGCTTGAGCGCCTCGACCGCCGCCTGCAACTCCATCCGCTGGTTGGTGGTCTGACTGTCGCCGCCGGAGATCTCCTTGAGATGCTCGCCGTACATCAGCACAGCCCCCCACCCGCCGCGTCCGGGGTTGCCCGAGCACGCTCCATCGGTGTAGATGATCACTTCTTGCATCGTTTGAAAACCTCTCTCCTCATGATGTGCTGGATATAAGGTTCTCTGTCGGAGGCTAATGCACCTGCCGCTCAAACAAAAGCTCGCGGTCGTTCAGCTTGGCGATGCGCGGCAACACCACAGCGCACACCGCATACAGCACCGCCCCGATGACTCCCATCAACAGCGGCGTCAAAAACAAGAGCCCCGTCCCTTGACCGACCACCAGCGCCACCACCGGCAGTACGATCACCCCGGCGAGTTGCTGCGCTTCTTGGAAACCTTTCACTCGAGCCGAGATCAGCACCGAGATCAAGATCGTGCACAGCGAGATCGCCGGCACCACCCACAGGATCAGCACGACCCAGTTCCAGTTCGGGAAGATCAGACCGCCAAACAAGCTATAGGTCAATGCATCGACGATCACCCCATAGATCAAAAAGGTCGCCAGTGTCAACGCCAACGCCGGAAGCAACGCCGCCAACACTTTGGCCACAAACAATTCCTTCACCGTCACCGGAGCGAACAGCAGGCTTTCCAGCGTCCGCCGCTCTTTTTCCCCGACAAAGGAGTTCGCCGCCACCAGCGAGCACACCATCACCGGGATCAGCAAGAAAATCGGCGCCAGCGTGTAGTTGGTCAGCAGATAGATCAGCTTGTGATTGGTTGTCGGCAGCGTGTCAAATTTGTCTTGCAACGCGCCGCTCGGCAGTTGATTGACCACGTTCAGAAATGTCTCGATCCCTTTGACGGAGCTCAGATCGGAGCTTTTCAGCGCAATCAGCAACGCCGTCGGCAGGACCACGCCGAGCATCAACGGCAGAATGATCATCGGCAGCCAGATCTGGAGATTGGATGTGATCATCTTCATGTCCTTTTGGGCGATCGCCCAGATGACGCTTCTCTTCATTGGTGTTCCCTCCTGACCTGAAAATACAGCGTCTCCAGATCGCGATTGACGATCTCCGCCGTGTACACGCTCGCCTCCTGCAGGATCTGACGCAACAGCCCCGGGATCACGTCCTTCGACGGCAGAGCAAACTCCACCGCCTGCTCCTGCCGCACCGCTTCATAGCCTGCATACTGCCCGCCCGCGACGATCAGGTCGGTCTCCACGCGCAACGTCACCGTGCGCAGATACTTCGCCTCGATCTCTGCCAGCGTGCCGTCCTCGATCACCCGGCCGCCGTCCAAAAAGACATAGCGGGTGCAGACCTCCTCGATCTGATGCAGCACATGCGAGCACAGCAAGATCGTCGTGCCAAACTCCCGGTTGAGCTCTTTCAGATAGCCCATGACTTCGCGGATGCCGTCCGGGTCCAGCCCGTTGGTCGGCTCGTCGAGAAACAGCAGTTTCGGCTCGTGCAGCAACGCCTTGGCCAGCCCCAGCCGCTTTTTCATGCCCGTGCTGAACTGCCCGACCGCCTTGTCGCGATGAGCTTGCAGATCAAATTGCCGGAGCAGATCGTGGATGCGACTGTCCGCCCGTTTCACCCCGTACAGCTTGGCAAAAAAGCGCAGGTTCTCCACCGCGCTCATCTCGTGATACAGCCCGGCTCCCTCCGTCAAGATCCCGCTCATCGCCCGCACCGGATCGCCTTCGGTCACCGGGTCGAGCCCGCCGACGCGGATCGTGCCCGCATCCGGCCGGATCACGCCGTTGAGCAGCCGGACGGTCGTCGTCTTGCCCGCCCCGTTCGGTCCGAGCAGCCCGACGATCTCGCCTTCCTTGACCCCAAAACTCATATCGCTCAGGATCGTCCGACCCTGAAAACTCTTTTGCACACCCTCTGCCACGATCATCCCGGTCTCATCTCCCCGCTCATTTCGTTATTTAGAAAATCATCTAACTGTCTAATCAAAAATAACACGATCTGCCATTCTTTTCAAGGGCCGGTTTCGGAAATACTACTCCTGATACTGCGGAAGGAGCGTGACCCCACGATGTTGAAAGCGGAAAAATTGGCCGGACAGCCTCCCTACATATTTGCTCAACTCGATGAGCGCGTGTATCAATTGCGCGAACAGGGCATCACCGACATCATCGATTTCGGCAAAGCGGACCCGGACCACGCCACGCCTGAACCGATCGTCAAACGGTTGCAAGAGACGGCGGCCGATCCGGAAAATCACCACTACCCGGCATTCAAAGGGTCGCTCTATTTTCGCGAGCACGTCGCGAAATATTACAAAGAGCGCTTTGGCGTCGACGTCGACCCGGAGACGGAGATCATCACCTTGCTCGGCTCCAAGGAAGGGCTGTTCCACATCTCCCTGGCCTATCTGCGCCCAGGCGACATCGGCCTGATCCCCGACCCGTCCTTCCCGGCTTACAATGACGGCGTGTTTTTCGCCGGTGCGGAAGTGCTGCGGATGCCGCTGACCCGGGCAAACCACTTTCTGCCCGATCTCGACTCCTTGGACGACGAGACGCGCCGTCGGGCCAAACTGCTCTTTCTCAACTACCCGAACAACCCGACCGGCGTGACGGCACCGCCCGAGTATATGGAAAAGGCCATCCGGTTCTGCAAGGAGCACGAGGTCTTGCTCTGCTATGACCACGCCTACGCCGAGACTTATTTTGACAACAACAAGCCCCGCTCGCTGCTGGAATACGAGGGCGGCAAAGACGTCGGCGTCGAATTCATGACTTTCTCCAAAACGTTCAACATGGCTGGTTGGCGGCTCGGAGCTGCGGTCGGCAACGCGGACGTGATCCATTCGCTGCTGGTCGTGCAAAGCCATATCAACTCCGGCGTGTTTGCCCCGATCCAGTTCGCCGGGGTGACCGCGCTCGAAGAGGTGGCCAAGAGCGGTTTTCTCGAAGAGTCTCGCGCCGAGTATCAACGCCGCCGTGACTACGCGATCTCCCGGTTTGAAACGATTGGCTGGGACGTGCGCAAACCGGATGCCACCGTCTACCTGTGGGTGCCGGTGCCGAAGGGAATGACCTCGCTGGAGTTTACAAACTACCTGCTCGATGAGTATCGCGTCGTCGTCGCCCCCGGCACCGCCTTTGGTACGACGGGAGAAGGCTATGTCCGCATCTCGCTGACGACCGACTATGAAAATGTGAAAAAAGGCATCGACCGCATCTGCGAGGCGATCTCCAAAAAACTACCGCTCATAAAGGAACCCGCTCCTGCCGCACACTAAACCCAAGTCGCGAACTCTACCCGCACCCGAAGCAGAGGAGGGAATCCTATGTTGAATCGGCTGAAACTGTCCTCTTCCCTGCTCGTCACTGCCCTGCTGGCGGCCAGTTTCGCAGGCTGCACCCCGCAAGCGCAACAACAAGGGCAGAACGGCGGCAATCTGAAGGGGCCGCACATCACGCACGAAGACATGACCAGCATGCCCAATCGGCAAAGCCAAGGCATCGCCGTGCGCAACGATTTGGCGACGGCTGTGAACAAAATGGACGGCTTCCGCAACGCGACGGTGCTGATGTACAACGGCAACGCCTATGTCGGATTTACCCGCATCGGTCCGGAGAAAGCCAACGGGCCGGATGCAGCCATCCAGTCGGGTGATACGTGGAACGACATGCCGTACGGCACCCAGTCCGAGCCCAAGTCGGCGACGGGCATGACCGTGCAGGAACTGGCAAAAGAAGGCTTGCCGGACGCGGCCGTGCAAGACGGTCCGTACTCCACGACCATCGGCAACCTCTCCGCCGAAGACAAGCAAAAAGTCGCCGACATCGTCCGCAAAGGCGTGCCTGGCGTAAAAAACGTCTATGTCACCGGCAAGATCGAACAGGTGCAGGAACTCAGCGGCTATCGGGCGTACATCGCCCGCGGCGGCGACATGCGTCCGCACATGAACCGCTTCCTGACCTTCATCTCCCGCGAAGTCAGCAAGCAGTAGCAGTCCACACAGCAGGAACACAAAAAAGGACAGGTCTCCTGCCGCGATCCCGGCAGAGCCTGTCCTTTTTTGGCTATGAAGGTTTGACCGTTTGCATCGGTTGCTGCCGTTCCAGCCACGCCCGTTCAATCGATGCGCGGATCTCGCTGTTCGTCAGCTCGACCCCCAGTTCTTCCGCACGGTCGCGCACATAGCGGCTGGCTTGATAGCGTTTGGCCTCGCTCTCGTGACCGCCGTACGCCCGCTCGGCAAAATGGTACGCCTCTTCGCCGACCAGCCGCAGCCACTCGCGCTGTTTGAGCGTCGCCCGTGCGTCATAATAGGCGGTCGCGTTGCGGCGGACCCCGCGCAACGCGATCACGCCCCACAACAGCACGCCTTCCAACACGACCAGCAACAGATCCTGCAAGGAAACTCCCGTCACCGCCTCAAGCATGCCGGCTCACCTCCGCAATCTCCGCACCTTGGAACAGCACAGCCATCGGTTCCACGCCGTCGTGTACCGCATACGCAACGCCGACGATCTGACAGATCGCCATCGCCGCTCCCTCCGCCTGCCGACGCAAAAACGCTTCGCTGACCAGTTGCCCCTCTTCTTGAGGCGAGGTGATAAATCCGCCCTCGATCAGCAGTGCATCCATCATCGTCTCCCGCAAAACTTGGAAATCGCCGAGGTAGACGCCGCGATTTTTCTGCCCGGTGTTCGCCGCGATCTTATAGGCGAGCAGATCGGCTTTGTAATAGGCCGACTGCCCCCGCTGCGACGGATGAATCCACACCGAGACGCCGTGCACGTTCGGGTCGTGGCTGGCATCATAGTGCCACGACACGTACAGATCCGCCCTTTCCGCGTTGGCGAGCATCGCCCGCGCTTTTAAATCCACATGTTCCGCGACGCCAGGCACGCACTCGCGATCCGCCTCCCGCGTCATCAGCACCGTGACGCCTGACTGTTGCAGCAGATCGCGCAGGATCAAACAGGCCTGTAAATTGACCGCTTTCTCGGTCAGCACGTTCCCTCGCGCCCCTGGGTCACGACCCCCGTGACCGGGGTCCAATACGATAATCGGCATCTCAACATCTCCTCCTCGTCTCTCTCTATGCAACCAACGTCCCCGTTCCGGGACATGGATCTTTTATTGAGCCGCGCGTTGCAGCCGCTCCTGCTCATGCAGCATCTCCAAGATGCCAAACGCTGCCCCGCGGGCCTGCGCATGCAAGAACACGTCTTTCTGGCACAGTTTGCGCTCCGTCTCGTTGGAGAGAAACGCGCCTTTGATCTTGACCGCCGGCGCATCGACCAGCGACAGCACGTCGTCCGGCTCCTGGAACACGCCGAGCATCACCTGCCCGCTCATGCCGGCCAGCCGTTCACCGACCCGTTCGAAGCGGATCAGTTTGGTCACTTGTTCGCTGATGCCCCGGACGCCTTTCACCTCGCGGAACGAGTCGTGCAACCACAGCGAAACGCCGCGCACTTTGTCATCGTCCAGCATGTCGCACGCCCACGAGACGAACAGGTCGGCCCCGCGTCCGTTCGCCAGCGCCGCCCGCGACATCGATTCGACCTCGTAGTCGCCGTCACGAGTGAGCATCACGTCGACACCCACGTCACCAAGGCGCTGTTTGATCTCCTGACAGACGATCAGGTTGACCTCTTTCTCCAGCAAGCCGTCGGCCGTGCGCAAGCCGCTGTCCATACCGCCATGTCGCGGGTCCAGCACTACAAGTCTCTTCTTTTTCATATGTTCAGTCACGCTCCTCTGATAGTCAGCACATGTAGGGAAAAGTACAAACAAGCACAACAAAAAGACGCCATGGAGCGCCGCGTATGCTCTGCTGCGGTACACTCGATGACGTCCTCCGGGTCTCGGTCGGACCATGTAATTGGGTTTTATTTGTTGCGGTAGTAGGTCGTCGCCTCGGTCATCACCGAGATGATCTGACCTTGGTGCGTTTTGATCACGCGGGTGTCGAAGTCGCCGAGCTTGATCTCGTCCAAAATTCTGCCGCGGTCCACGAGGATCAGCTTCGGCCCGTCGTCCACCCGCACCAACTGTTGCACCGTGGTGTTGATCGGGGAATGGGTACTGTTTGTTTTCATTTAGACGATCCCTCACATAAGGTATCCTTTACATCTATAGAATAGCACATATGTTCGCATTTTTCAAGCCTATTTCATGAGGTCGATTTCCAGTTGAATGCGCTCCTCTGCCCAGTCGATCTTTTTGATCTGATAGCGGAAGTCCTGGCTCGTCTGTTCGGAAAACTTCAGATCGAGCGTGTATTGTTCGGACAGCACATGCACCCACGGCGGCCACGGCATGCCTTCCAGCACGGCGAACAGCGTCTTGAGCGGCAGCGAGAAATGGCCCATCTCCACATCCTGCGCGACGAGGCGCAGATCGCCGTTCGGCTGGATCTCCGGCTTCATCCAGATGGCCAGATTGGCTGCCCGGCCAAAGAAATACAAGGACGCGTCGGCGCGCAGCATCTGCTTTTCCAGCGCGAACGTGGCTTTTTGCACGGGAGTTTCCTTTTTCGTCAATTGCATCGCCACATAGCGGTTGATCGCGTCGAGCGACACGCTCGCTTCCACCGGCACTGACTCGGCGCTTGCTGGCGGCGTCACCGGCACGCGCGGGGCGGGGTTGGTCAGCGACACCCACGCGCCCCAGAGGGCGAGCAGCGCGATGAGGACCAGCAGGGCCAAGGCCAGGAAAGCCACACGCCAGCGGTCGCTGAAAACGGACTTTGTCGATTGAGAACGTGCGATCGGAAACGCCTCCTTTTCCAGATTGCTCTTTGGAGTCAAATCGGGTAGCATGGACAGTGAAAGTCTATTATGTATAGCAAAGAGGGATTGCCTGTGAAACTGAACCGGATGCGCAACCTCGCGCTGGGTCTGATCTTCGGCGCGTTCTTACTGATGTACTTCGGCGTGTTCATCGACTGGTTGCTGCCGATCACGCTCGTGATCGGGACGATCATGATCCTCGTCTCCGTCTTCATCTACCTGCGCGTGGGCGCGATGTCGATGAAGATCCCGACGCTCGAATGTCCGCACTGCCATAAATACACCAAGGTCCTCGGCGTCGAGGACGGCTGCATGCACTGCCGCGGTCCGATCCGCGTGGAGCTCGACGAGGAAGGCGAACTGTACGCCGTCGCCGGCACTGCTCCGCAAAAATAAGCCCTGACTCTATGGATATGAGAAAAAGACCTCGTCTAGTCGACGTTGGTCTTTTTTCTTGTGGACGCCTGTACAGTTTTCCGCGCGGCTTTGCTTGCCGCCTTGAAGTGACGGCAGTGCGGGTTGAGCGTGCAGACCTCGCACTTCGGCTTGCGCGCGTCGCAGACGCGGCGTCCGTGCCAGATCAGCCAGTGATGGGCGTCCGTCCACTTGCTTTTCGGGATGCGCTTGCACAGTTGGCGTTCGATCTCCACCGGATCGTCCGACAATGCCAGCCCGATCCGGTTTGATACGCGATGCACATGCGTATCCACCGCCATCGCCGGCACGCCGAACGCGTTCGAGAGCACGACGTTCGCCGTCTTGCGTCCCACGCCCGGCAATTCAACCAACCGCTCCATCGAGGCGGGCACCTCGCCGCCGTACTGATCGAGCAGGATCTGACAGGTGGCGAGGATGTTTTTCGCCTTGTTTTTATAGAGGCCGATCTCCTTGATCTCCTGCTCCATCTGCTCTTGGGTGAGCAAAGCCATCGCCTCGGCTGTCGGATAGCGCCGGAACAACCCCTCCGTCACCTCGTTGACCTTTTTGTCGGTCGCCTGCGCGGAGAGGATCGTCGCGATCAACAGTTGAAACGGCGTCTGGAAATTCAGCTCGCAGTGCGCGTCCGGATACAGTTCATACAGCGCGTCGAGTATCTTCGTCGTCGGAACGCGGGGCAGAGCCACCGCTTCCTTGGTACGTGTCGTGGTGCGTTTTTTCTCTGTCATGCCTTACAGTTCCTCCTGCTCCTCTTGATCAGTATGCGGCTCGAAACCGGCAAACATCCAACGGGGCGACTCGATGTCCGCTTCCCCCGTCTGTGCCAACACCTCGCCGAGCAACTGGCGCACGAACGGAAGTTGGAACCGCACGCTGCGCCCCTCTTTAAACTCCGCATAGACCGGCGAGAAATACAGATAGTCGATGCCCGCCACCTCATACACCCGCTCCGGGTCGATCGCTTTCCCGTCATGCCTTGCGTCGATCACCGTGCGGCCGTCCGTCTGCCGCGTCACGTTCACCGTCAGGCCGGACACCTGCAGCCCGCCGACCCGATAGCCGCGAAATCCGTAGCCTTTGCCCACCTGCTCCGCGTAGGCCGGGTCGAGCGACTTCTCCAGCAAAGAGAGCACCTGACCTCCGGTCAGTTCCACGACGCAGGTGATCGACGGCCCTGGGAAGCAGGTCAGCAGATCGGCGCGCGTCACCGGCCCTTCGATCAATCCGTGGTTGAACACCCCGCCGTTGATCATCGCGATCTGCGCCCCGGTGCGCGCCCGCATCCCGTCGACAACCAGATGGGCGAGCGGCGAATCGCCGGAGAGACGGTGCAGCAGCGGCTGATCCAACTGTGCGACCACCTCGGTCATCCGCATCGCCGCATGCTCCTGCCAATGAGCGAGCAGGTCGGCCAAGTCCTGATCCGGCACCAGCGACCGGTCGCGCGGCACCGCACCGCCTGTGACAGCCGCGATGCGGCGTGCCGCATCATCCCATTCCAGCGTCAAGTGCCCAAGGTGCGACCCGTGCGACCCTGCCTGCGCGATCCACGTACGGCCGATCTGCTCCGGCTGTTCCAGCACGTTGTGCGTATGCCCGCCGAGGATCAGGTCGATGCCCTCGATCTCCTCGGCGATCTGCCGGTCGCTGCCAAGGCCCAGATGGGAGAGCAGCACGACCAGATCCACCCCTTGCTCGCGGATCTCCGGCAAAAGCCGGGCAAACGTGTCGCGAGGATGTTCGGCCCATACACCGAACATTTTGTAAAAATCAAAAAAAGGCACCGTGAGCCCGATCACCGCCACGCGCAGCCCGCTCCGTTCAAGGATCACATACGGCTCAAAACATCCGAACGGCTCCCGCGACTCATCATCGAACAGATTGGCGACGAGCAGCGGCGTGTTCGACTCGTTGACCAAGTCGGCCCAACTGTCCTTGGGCAGCGTCAATCCTTCATTGTTGCCGAACGTCCACGCGTCATACCCGACTTGAGCCAGCAACGCGGCGTTGGTGCGGCCAAACGTGCCCTCCGTCTCCATCCGCTTGCGGTCGGCGTTGTCACCGATGTCAAAGGAGAACACCACATCGCCGTCAGCCGTTGCCTGTTCCCGGCGGCGGCGCAGTTGGGTCGCGACCTGCAGATACTCTTCAAAATGGCTATGTACATCGTTCGTATGGAAAAAGTGGACTCTCATCCATCCCACTCCCGTTTCTGTCCTTCATTTTTTTCATTCTAACATACCTGATTGTTCCCCGCACACGCATGGAAATGAATCCGCTGGCAAAACTGTTATCATTGTGAAGCGCAATATAGATTAGGCATAAAGGGTTAGGAGGTTCACGGCCATGCCGTTCGTCGTCAATTTCGTTCTGTCATGGACTGCCTTTTTCCTGTTTGCGGATAAACGGCGATGGCGGGAGTTTTATCCGTCCGTCGCCTTGGCAATGATCATGAGTCTGGCTTCCGATTCGCTCGTCACTCAGTTACCGCTCTGGTCCTATCACGATCACCAAAATTGGCTCAGCCCGCTCTGGATGGGTCTGCTCGATGACTTCGGCATCTACCCCGTCGTCACCTATCTGTTTCTTCAATACTACCCCAAGAACCGACCGATCTCCCGCCAATTGCTCTACTTCACCGTTTGGACGACCGGAGTGATCCTGATCGAATTTCTTTACCTCACCCAAGGCTGGATGGTCCATCGATACTTCTGGAGCCTCCCCATGTCCTACTTCGCTGACTGGACGATCTTCTTCCTGTTGCTGCGCTTGCATCTGCGCTACCATCGCCCTCCGCTCTCCTTGTCTGAAACCCAACCGCTTGCCACGCAAAAACTGTCACCCCGCTATGAGGAGTATATGCGCAAGTGGGGGGTCGATCTGCAGGTGATTTACAAAAAAGACAAGACCGAGATCTTTCTTGTCTCCATGAAGCCGGGCGGCTACATTCCGCAGCATTTTCACAGTGCCGCCGAACATTTTTTCTTGCTCAACGGGAGTATGGAACTCCATATCGGCAGCGAGAGTCAGATCGTAGATTCTTGGGAGTTGGTGCACCTCTCGGAGAACATCGTCCACGGTTGTCGCAATCTCACGCAAGAAACCATTCTCGTGATCTCCGTCTTTGAAGAAGCCAGCGTCTTTGAAAAATTGTCTACCGTTTTTGACCAGCACGTTCTCGCCGAACCGCTTCCTCTCTAATTCCATCCGAACAAAGCGAAAAACAGAAGGACGCGTTTCCCCCCTTCTGTTTTTTAGACTCCATTTTTCTCAATTGCGAACATTCTGAATATATGCGAGAGGCTTACCCCCACGGATCGACCGGATCGGTCGCCATCGGTACCACTACCCCCTGTTGCGTATCGTCAGTACTTCCGTCCTCTGTTGCGATCACGACCTCTTCTGTGGGTGCGAGCGGGTCGATGGGATCATGCGCGCCGATCCACGTGCCTTGTGCCGGCACTCCCGGCGCGCTGTAGGTGATCAAAGAAGCAACGAGCAAGCCTGCAACCGTAAACCCGATCCAAATGTTGCGTCTCATTGGAATTCCTCCCTCAACTGAGTATTTGGACTGCGTTTTTGCTGTATTGCATTGCCAGTTCTTCGTAGCCGATCTTGCTGTAGTCTTGGGCGATCTTTTGCAACAGTTGACCGATCTGGTCCTGCGCCGTCACGCTCTCCACCAGATACATCGCCCGCGCGGCGCAGACTTCCAACTCGGAGAAGCGCCCAAGCGCGAACAGGATGTTCGACCAGCTCTTCAAGCACAGGATCTCCTGATCGTACAGCCGATGCTCATGACACAGCGCGATGGCCTGCGTGGCATAGCGCTGTGCACCGTACCAATCGTTTTGCGTGCAGACGTACTCGGTGAGCGAGAGCAAGGTGTTCACCTGCCCGACATGGTCGTCGGTGCGCTTTTTCATCTCCAGCGACATGCGCCAGGCTGCGATCGCCTCTTCCATGCGGCCGGTGTCACGCATCAGCTCCGCGTAGTTATGCCAGCAACGGGCGAGGTGAAAATAGTCTTTAAACTTCTCCAGTCCCTCCCGCGCCTGCAACAACGTGTCAAACGCATCCTCGTAACGTTGCAGTTTGTACTGATAGGTCCCGACCATCAACAACAGAATCGACACGCGCTTCTGGTCGTCAAATCTTCGAAACGCCGTCAACGCCCGTTCCGTGTACATCAGCGCCTCGTCCCAGCTTTCCAGTCGATCAAGGAGGGATCCCATGTTCTGCCAGACCACCGGCAGTTCGGTCAGATCGGACGAGCCGGCTTGTTGCAAGAGTTCTTCCGCTTCTTTGAGGAAGCGCAACGCCTCATGGTTCAGACCAAGCTTGATGCACATTCGCCCTTTGGCGCGGATCGAACGGGTCTGCTCCTCCCGGGAGATCTTCGACGGGTCGAGATCGGCGATCCATTGGTACCAGGACAGCGCGAGCCAATATTGACGCAGGTCTTCCAGTACTTGACCGATGCGAAAAGCAAGTTCCACGTGCGAGTGCTGACGGACGATCCCTTCCCAGGCGGCGAGTCGATCACCGATGCTCTGCAACGCTTTGCGGCTGTCCCGCTGCGCCAACTGCTCCAACTGATCCAGTTGATAGCGAATCTGCGCGGCAACTTCGCAAACGATCGGTTCCATCCAGCACTCACTCCTTTCTCCGTGGCCATTTCTCATCGGGTATCTTGGTATCATGATAATCCTTCGCATTCGGCAATTCAATAGATTCGTGCTAACTGTGTGCAATGTGACTAAACTTCCTACCGTTCTATTTAATTCGACAAATCTATCAATCTCGCTGTCGACTGCCTCTCGACAGAAAAGGACGCCCCTTGACCGTTTCGACACGGGGGCGTCCTTTACCTAATTCAACGACTGCATGTTTTTTTCCTTCCAAAAAAACGGTTATTCTTCCACCGAGAATGCCATTTTATACAGAGGTGCGAGCGTTTCAAACGTACGCTTCGCCTTTGCTGCAAATTGATCGGGCGTCATCGCGACCGCTTCGTCGCGAGGCACGATGATGCCGATCATCACCTCGCCGTTTTTCTGATGGGCGAGGCGGTGGGCGATGCGTTGAAACTCCTCATCGGTCATCTCGGACGTGCGGTAGCCTTTGGGATTCATGTGATCGGGATACCACATGTAGTCGTCCGGCACCGTGGCGCGGATCTCATCGAGATGCTTCACCATCTGCTCGGCAAAGACGCCTTTCATCGGCGACTCATAGATGATGCCGAACTGCACGAACGCATGCGTGCCCCACGCGCCGATCTGAAAATGCGGGTACATCTTGTAGCCGCGCTTGTTCTTGCTCCACGCCACCCACGAGTCGTGCGGCGGGTTGGTTTTGCGGCGGGCATGTTTGGCGACGTGCGCAAACATCTCTTCGCCGGCGATCTCGGCCAGCACCGGGGCGAAGTCCTCGCCGAGCTGCGTCAGTTTGACGCGCGTATGGGCGATCAACGCCGCCATGCGCTCCTCCAGTCCTTCCACGGCAAATACGTCAAAATCCTCATTTGTCCAACCTGTAAAGTTCATCTCCACACTCCTGCTGTCTCTTGATCTGTCGCGTCTAATAGCCTTTGACCGGATCGATCTTGTTTTGCAGATCGCCCTCGCCTGCGCGTGTCACCCGCAAATTGTGGCGGAAGATCGCCAGCGCCCGCTCCATATAGTGCGGGGAGCGGGAGGACAGGTGCGGGGTCAGCACCACGTTGTCCATCCCCCAGAACGGATGGTCTTTTTGCAGCGGCTCCTGCTCAAACACATCGAGTCCCGCGCCGCGGATCTTGCCCGTCTGCAGAGCGTCGAGCAGCGCTGCTTCCTCGACAACGCGGCCGCGCGAGATGTTGATCAGCACGGCGGTCGATTTCATCAGCCCGATCTCCCGCTCGTCGATCAGCCGGTCGGTGTCCGGGGTCAGCGGCACGATCACGACCGCGAAATCGCTCCGTTGCAAGACCTCGTCCATCCCGTCGCGGCCAAACATCTCGTCAAACCCTTCCTGCTCGCGGGCGGTCGTGGCGACACCGAGCGTCTTCATGCCAAACGCCTGCGCCCGCTTGGCGATCTCCGTGCCGATCGCACCGGCGCCGATCACGCCGAGCGTCTGCCCGTGCAGCTCATCGATGCGGATCGTGCGGTCCCAGTTTCTGTCGAGTTGGTTGCGGTACAGTTCGGCAAAGCGGCGGGAAAACATCAAGATCATGCCGAGCGTATACTCCGCCATCGGGATGATGTGAATGCCGCGCGCGTTCGTCACGAGGATGTCGCGGGCGGCGATCTCCGGGAACGGCATCAACTCAAGGCCCGCCGAGATCACATGAATCCATTTTAACTGCGTGCAGACCCCGATGTGCTCAGGGGTCAGATCTTCACCGTATGTAATCAGAATCTCTGCCGACGGGAGCATGTCCTGTGCGTCGCCGATGCTCGGGAACACATGAATGTCCAGATCCGGCGCGATCTCGCGGATCTTGGCCAGGTGCTTGTCGCTGACCGGGCAGGTGGTGACCAACGTCTTCATGAGCGGCTCGACTCCTTTTTTTCTTCTATTATAACCGATGCGGAGAATGGGAAAAGGGCATGGCTCACACAATGAAGTGGAGACATGCCTTGTGATTGATTGGCCGCACCGGTTAACGCAGGCTGCGGGCGCCGACGTAGCGGGGACCCCAGTAGGGGTTGCTCATCGACTCGATCTTCACGCCTTTGGAAGACGTCGCGGAGATAAACTCGTTGTTGCCAAGGAAGATCCCGGCGTGGGAAGCACCCGGCGCGTACGTCGAGAAGAACACGAGGTCGCCAGGGAGCGGGTTTGAAACCGCTTGGCCGACGGTGTACATCTGCGCCGCCGTGCGCGGCAGACCGATGTTGTGCTGATTCATCACATACCCGAGAAACCCGGAGCAGTCAAAGCCGCTCGGCGTTGTCCCTCCCCAACGATAGGGGACGCCGATGTACTGCTTGGCCGTGGCGATAATGCCTTGTTCCGGGTAGGACGGAGCCAGCGCGGCGAGCTTTTGCGCGGCTTCTGCTGCAATCAGCGGACCGGTGGTCAGTCCGACCTTGCCGTTCTCAGCCAGACCGTGCGACCGTTGAAACGCCTTGACTGCCGCTTCCGTGACGGTGCCGTAGTAGCCGGTGTTGGTCTGGTAGGTGAAATAGCCCAGCACCCGCAGATCTTGTTGCAACGCGGAGACTTGTCCGCTCTTCGATCCTGTGCCGAGGATCGGATCGCCGTACGAGACGGCTGCCTGTGCGTCATGACCCATGCTGATCGCGGTGATTGCGACGGCTGCGGTCACAAACGCCGTTTGTACCATGCGTTTCACTGCAGCAAATCCTCCCTGAAGCCTCCGAGGTTAGTTGACGGGTTCGGGTTGAGAGTCCCCTTCCGCACAGTGGCGGTTCACCCCATAAATACTGTGGTCCCCCGTACTGACACCTTTCGTCAGATTCGGCTGATTTTTCGATTTGCTTGCAGTCTATCATGTCGTAAATCATCGAATCAATGTGAATTGATACCATGGGAAATTTTAATTACTTCCCGGTACAATACGGGTATCTGGAGGTGAACGTTCGTATGAAAATCTTACTGACCGGCGCGACAGGATTTGTCGGGCACGGCATCCTCGAAAGACTGCTGGAGGCGGGACATGAGGTGAGATGTCTCTTGCGTAAAAATTCCGCGCTCCCGGAGAAATGGATGGCGACCGGGCGCGTCGAACTGGCCCACGGCGACATCCTCGACACCGCGACTCTGCCGAAAGCGATGGCCGGCACCGACGCCGTGATCCACCTCGTCGGCATCATCCGGGAACATCGGGGCAAAGGCGTGACTTTTGAGCGGGTGCATGTGCAAGGCACGAAAAACATGGTCAACGTCGCCAAGTCGGTCGGAGTGCCGCGCTTTGTGCATATGAGCGCGCTGGGAGCGAGGCCGGATGCAGTCTCGATGTACCACAAAACCAAATGGGAAGCGGAGGAGTACGTACGAAACAGCGGCCTGAACTGGACCGTATTTCGCCCCTCCGTCATTTTCGGGCCCGGAGACGAGTTCGTGAACATGCTCGCCGACGTCCTGCGCAAAACGCCCGTCTTCCCGATCTTCGGCAGCGGCCGCTACTCCCTGCAACCGGTGGCGCGGGAGAACGTCGCCGCCGGTTTTGTCAAAGCGCTGGAGCTCCCCGAGACCATCGGCCGTGCATATGAAGTCGGCGGCCCCGAGCCGATCCCCTACCGCCAAATGCTCCAACGCATCGCCCGCGCGATTGGGAAGAAAGGCGTGGTGACGGTGCCAGTTCCAGTGTTTTTGGTGAAGCCAGTGGTGAAGATGATGGAGGGATTCCCGTTCTTCCCACTGACCACCGCCCAACTCACCATGCTACTGGAAGGCAACACCTGCGACCCGCTGCCGTATTCGCTGGCTTTTGATGTGGCGTTGCAACCATTTGATGAAGGGATTCGGGATTATTTATGAACAACTTGATTCGAAATCTCTCTCAAGAACAACGACCAGATATCCTGCGTTACCTGGCCGAGAACGATTTCCACGTCTACGAACTAGATGGTGAAAACATTATTGATCGAAACACCTTCAGGGATTCGATCAATAAGAACCTGCCACAAGATCCACCCTTGAATCGTGAAGGCTATTTGAGTTTGGATGCCTTCATCGATTCAATCAGTGTCGGACTTGCGTTTACTGAGGACTATGATGACAAATACCCTGACCGTCAGGCGATTATATGGAATCATGCTGACAGGATGGCAAGCCATTCACCCATTGATTATCATAAAATCATGACCTGCTTCCAAGATATCATCGATAGTGTCAGCACGACGCAATATGGGTTTCCTAAGCCAATCAAGCTGCTCATCTTCCTGCTTGAGACTTGAACTATACAAAAAGGAAAGCTCCTCACTCAGCGAGCTTTCCTTTTTTCGTTGGAGACCTACGTGCCAACCGATTTTGTTGAGCTTTCAAGACCCGCTGGACTTCAAGTTCCGTATGCTCTCTTTTCAGATCATCCAAAATCCTTTGGGCCATTTCTCCTTTTGCCACATACTCATAGTTCGGCCTCATCCAGAGCACTCTCCATTTCCATCAACTACGCTCATCAACCCCCGATAAATCCTCGCGATCTCCTCATACGGGATCGTCACCAAGCCACTCGAAGACGGTGCGACAAAGTCGATCACGCCCTCGACGGTCGGCTCCGGTTGCACACCCCACCCGATTTTCTTGCGACCCGAATATTGCTCGTACACGCCCTTGCCGACGAAGCACGCCACCCTCGGGCGGTAGCGGCGCAGTTTCTCTGCCAGCAACAGCCGCCCTTCTGCATACTCCTCTTTCGTGATCTCATCTGCGCGTCGGGTCGGGCGTGCGACGATGTTGGTGAAGCCGTAGCCGATGCGGATCAGGTCGCGATCCTCCGTCGGGGACACGAGGCGGTCGGTGAGCCCGGCGTCACGGAGGAGTTTCCAGAATCGGTTGCCGGGACCTGCGTAGTTGTGCCCCACCTCGCCGGAGCGAAGGGATGGATTGTAGCCGATAAAGAGGATCTTCAGCCCTTCGGAAATGCTGTCCGGTATCATGACATGCTCCTCCCTCTGTTGACACATACTAGTCCCATGATACTGATTTGAAAGGGGCACACGCAACCATGAACCGCGCGGAAACTGTATTCAACAACCCGTCCTACGGCGACAACGGCGTCGGCAAAGTCAACAACTTCACCGGAGCCGACCTCACCACCAACACCTACTATTGCAAAACCGGCCAAACGATCGACGCGACCTCGGCCGCCATCGGCGACCACGTCTACATCGTCCACCAAGGCGAAGGCCAATGCATCCTCAACAACGGCAGCGAAGAAGCGATCAACGTCGCGCCCGGCTCCATCGTCTACATCCCGTCGGGCGTCGACTTCCGCATGACCAACACCGGCATGGAAGACATGGTCTGCACCGAAGTCTACCACCCGAGCCAGTACTGACAGCACGGGTATACACGCAAAAACAGCACCCGACATGATCGGGTGCTGTTTTCCATTTCATCTCTATGTTCAGTTCCCCAAATACTTCCCCAACAGATTCGGCAGGTCGATGTTCAGCTTGGAGTTGGCGACGACATCGTCGCAACCGGCTGCCCGGGCTGCTTCGTGGAGATCAACCTCGACGTGAGGACCGTAGGCGAGAACAGGGACACCTGCTTCCTTCGCTTTGGCGACGACGTTCTGCCAGCCGTCCTCGACGGCGGTCAGATCGAGGATGAGCAAGGACGGATGAATGTCCAGCTTCTCCAGGATTTCCTCGTTGTTTGACACAAGGGTGAGATGCCCGCCCATCGTGGCGGCCACTTCGCGGATCTTAACGGAAAACATCAGGTTGGTCACCAACGCCAATACCGATTTCACAGCTTCCATGTGCTCGCTCCCTTCTCTCACTCGTGGTTGAATACTCCGACTCGCCACTACTCTATCCAGAATAGGGCAAAGGGATCAGACTGGCAAGTGAGGCGATCCGTCATTTTTACCTGTAATTCGCACTTACAGAGCGCACTCTTCGATTTCAAAGCCGAGATCTTCAATCATGCCCCAATCGGAGGTCGGCTCTTGCCC
The DNA here is from genome assembly GCF_026410385.1 of Tumebacillus lacus. Taxonomy (GTDB): domain Bacteria; phylum Bacillota; class Bacilli; order Tumebacillales; family Tumebacillaceae; genus Tumebacillus; species Tumebacillus lacus. Next base: position 88,778 of record NZ_JAPMLT010000005.1, on the reverse strand, counting down.
TTGCGTCGTCAGGTAGTCGCCGACGAAGATCGAGTTGGCCGCATACAGCCCCATCGCTTGCAGGGAGCGCAGGTTGATCTCGCGGCCGCCGGAGAGACGGATCTCCTTGGTCGGGTTGACAAAGCGGAACATCGCCACGCCCTTCAGGCACTTGCGCGGGTTGAGGTGGTCATATCCTTCCAGTTTGGTGCCGTCGATGGCGTTCAGGAAGTTGACCGGGATCGAATCCGCATCGAGCGCATGCAGCGCAAACGCGATGTCGACCAGCTCTTCGTCCGTCTCCCCCATGCCCATGATCGCGCCCGAGCAAGGCGACATGCCGGATTCTTTCACTTTCTCCACCGTGTCCACGCGGTCGTCGTAGTTGTGGGTGGTGGTGATGTTGTCGTAGTTTTCTTTGGAGGTGTTCAGGTTGTGGTTGTAGCGGTGCACGCCTGCTCCCGCCAGTTTGGCTGCGCTGTCTTCGTTGAGGAAGCCCAGGCAGCAGCAGATCTTCAGATCGGTGGTCTCGCGGATCTCTTGGACCGCTTCGACGACCGCATCCACTTCGCGCGGCGACGGCTGGCGGCCGGACGCGACGATGCAGTAGGTGCCCGCTTTGCGTTTGATCGCTTCCTGCGCGCCTGCGAGGATCGAGTCTTTGTTCAGCAGCGCGTATTTTTCAACCGGGGTGTCGGCCGCGATCGACTGGGAGCAGTAGCCGCAGTCTTCCGGGCAGAGACCGGATTTCGCATTGATGATCATGTTCAGCTTGACCTTGTTGCCGTAGTATTTCTTGCGGATCTGGTAGGCGGCGTTCATCAGGTCGAGCAGGTCTTCGTCAGGCGCTTGCACGAGCGCGAGCGCTTCTTCTTTGGTGACGACATAGCCGTCGAGGACTTTTTCCGCCAGCTCGCGGTAGTTGACTTTCGTTTGGATGGACATTGATATACCTCCCAAGGATGATCTATATGTGGAAATTTAGAAATTCATACAAGAATCGACACGATCCAGGTCGACATGCGCCCGGACGCTGTCCCGAACCGTCTGAACGGACGGCAGATCCCCGAGCCACGGCACGTGCCCAAGAACGGGCACGTTCGCATACTCTTCGATGTAAGCGGCGTTATAGGCCTCCGAAAGGTCGTGCGCGGCTCCCTTGCCGCCGGACAGGATCACGCCGGCCACCCGCAGACCGAGCGACTCCGCATAGCGGACGGTCAGCACGGTGTGGTTGACGGTGCCAAGGTGAGCGCGAGCGACGATGAGCAACGGATACCCGAGCTGCGCGGCCAGATCGGCGACGGTCGCGTCTGTTGTCAGCGGCACGGCGAGGCCGCCCGCCCCTTCGACCAGCCAGCGGGCGTGATCCCCGCGCACCTCGTCAAAGGCGGCCAGCAGATCGGCGAGCAACAGCGGCGACCCGGCCCGCTCCGCCGCCAGCCGCGGGGCGAGCGGCTCGGCGAACGCATAGCGGCCGATCCGCTCCACCGGGTCCGGCAGACCGCTCAACGCTTTCAGGCGGCAGACGTCGCCGGTCTCGTCGTGCAGCAGGTCGCCCGACTGCACCGGCTTGTAGCAGCCGACGTCCTCGCCCCGCTCCCGCAGACACCACGCCAGCGCCCCGGTGACGAGCGTTTTGCCGACGCCTGTGTCGGTGGCGGTGATAAACGCGGACCTCATCACACCGCCCCCCTCGCCACGGCAAACGCCTCCCGGATCGCGTCCACGTCGCTGTTGGTGTGCGTCGCCGTCAGCGTCAGGCGGATGCGCGACGTGCCCGCCGGCACGGTCGGCGGACGGATCGCCGGCGCGTACACCCCGGCCTCCTCCAACCGTCTGGCAAAGGCGACCGCCTCCTCCGCCTCGCCGATCAACACGCCGATGATCGGCGTCTCGCTGGGAAACACAGTAAACCCTTCCCCGCGCAACATCGACCGCAGCCACTCCGCCTGCGCCAACACCTGCTCGCGGCGGTGCGGCTCTTCGCGGACGATCTGCAACGCAGCCCGCGCCGCGCCGATCACCGCCGGACTCAGCGCCGTCGAGAAAATAAACGGTCGTGCCCGGTTGACCAGATAGTCGATCATGTCGCGGCTGCCCGCGATGTAGCCGCCCTCGGCTGCGAACGCCTTGGACAACGTGCCCATCTGCACCGCCACCCGGCCGTACAGCCCGAAGTGATCGACCGTCCCGGCCCCGTTCGGCCCGAGCACACCGGTGCTGTGCGCGTCATCGACCATCACATCGGCGCCGTATTGCTCCGCCAGGTCGCAGATCGCCGGCAGCGGCGCGATGTCGCCGTCCATGCTGAACACGCCGTCGGTGACGATCAGGATGCGCCGATACCGCCCCTGCGCCCCCCGCAGCAGCGCGTCCAGCTCTGTCAGATCGGCGTGTCCGTAGACCTGCCGCTGCGCTTTCGACAGCCGTGCCCCGTCGATCAGCGAGGCATGGTTGAGCGCGTCGCTCAGGATCAGGTCTCCCTCGCCGACCAGCGCGGTCAGAGCCGCCACATTGGCCGCATAGCCGGAGTTGAACAGCAACGCCGCCTCCGTCCGTTTGAAAATGGCGAGCTCCTCTTCCAACTTTTCATGCAGATCCGTATTGCCCGTCGTCAGCCGGGAACCGCCGCTCCCCGTGCCGTACTCGCGGATCGCCCGGATCGACGCTTCCTGCACGCGCGGATCGTTGGCCAGACCCAGGTAGTTGTTCGACGCACACATCAGCAGCGTCCGTCCCTCCACGGTGACCGCCCGTTGCGTCGCGCTCTCCATCCGCCGCAAACTGCGATAGAGGCCGGCCTCGCGAATCTCGTCGAGCTCGCTCTTAAAGTCCATGCGGCAGTCCCTCCCCGCGCGTCTTCACGCCTTTTTCGGTGATGTCCTCAATCGCTTTGTAGAGGATGTCGATCATCTCATCTAGCTCCGCCACCGTCGACCCGAGCGGCGGCATGAACACGACCACATTGCCCAGCGGGCGCAGGATCATGCCCAGTTCGCAGGCCCGGCGGGAGACGAGCAAACCGATTTTTTCCTGCCAGTCGTACTCTTCCTTCGTCGCTTTGTCCTTGACCAGTTCGATCCCGATCATAAACCCGCGCTGTCGGATGTCACCGACAGATTTCAAAGAAGAAAACGCCTCCAAACGCTCCGCCACATGACCCGACTTGTCTGCCACATCCGCGACCAGGCCGCGGTCATGGAACAACTTCAGATTGGCCAACGCCACCGCGCAGCCGAGCTGATTGCCCGTATAGGAGTGGCCGTGGAAAAACGTCTTTTTCTCCTCGTAGCTTCCGAGAAACGCGTTGTACACCTCATCGGTCGCAAGCGTCGCCGCCACCGGCAGATAGCCGCCGGTCAGCCCTTTGGCGACGCACATCAGATCGGGCGTCACCCCGTCGTGGTCGCAGGCGAACATCGCCCCCGTGCGGCCAAAGCCGGTCGCCACCTCGTCGCAGATCATCAGCACGTCATGCTCGGTGCACAACTTCCGCAGCTCCTTGAGGAATCCGGACGGCATCGTGATGATCCCGCTCGCCCCTTGGACGACAGGCTCGATGATAAACGCCGCGATCTCCCCGGCTTTTTCGGTCAGCAGCGACTCCACCTGTTCGAGACAAGCAAATCCGCACGACGAAGGCTCTTGGCTGACCGGACAGCGGTAGCAGTACGGATAATCCACCCGGTACGAGCGGAACAGCAGTTTCGAATACGCTTTGTGATAGATGTCGATCGCCCCGACGCTCACCGCGCCGATTGTGTCGCCGTGATAGGCGTTGTTCATCGTGACAAACGACTGCTTTTCCGGCTTGCCTTTGTGTTGCCAATATTGGAACGCCATCTTGATCGCGATCTCGACCGACGTCGCGCCCGAGTCGGAGTAAAAGACTTTCTGGAGCCCCTGCGGCGCCACCCGGATGATCTGCTCCGCCAACTCAATCGCCGGCACGTTCGCCATCCCGAGCAGCGTGGAGTGGGCGATCTTGCCCAGTTGCTCCTTGATCGCTTCGTCGAGCTCCGGCACGCGATGACCGTGCACGTTCAGCCACACGGACGACACGCCGTCGTAGTACTCCCGGCCGGTGACATCGCGCAATTTGACGCCTTCCGCCGATTCGATGATCAGCGGCTGGTCTTCGTGGTAGCCTTTCATCTGCGTAAACGGATTCCAGAGGTACTGTTTACTCTTCTCACTGAGCGTCTGGTAGTCGGTCGTCATCTTTTGGACAGCTCTCCTTCTTCATTGAGATACGGTTGCGGCGGAATGGCCTGCACCAGCGCCGGCACTTGCAACTCGCGCTCGTACGCCGCCGCATCCCTCACACCGCGCACAAGATACACCCGGCCGCCCAACGGACTGCCGAGGGGTTTTAAATAGGGAATACGCACATACCCGAGCCGCTGTGACGCGACATAGCCCGCCACATAGCCGGGATCATCCGACCAGCACAGTTCGGCGACCGTGCCCGGCGTCGAAGTCACCTTGGTCGCCAGCGCCACCGCTTCGGCGATCCGCTCATTGGCAAGGCCGTTTGCCGCCACCTGTTCCCGCCAAGCTGCAAGCGCGTCCGGGGCCCAGTCGATCTTGGAGATCCGCACGCCGCGCGCGGGGTCTGTTTCCAGCCGCTCGCCCGTGTCGGCATCCAGCACGATCGCCCCCCGCATCGCGCCGCCGTCCGGTGCCGGACCGCCGGCGATCAGGTCGACCGCGTACTGTGCGATCCGGCTGTCGATGCCGCACGCTTCGAGCAGTTCGACAGCGACGGCCCGCCCCTCCGTCAGATCGGCGACCGGACGGGTGCGGATCGGCAGTGCAGTCAAGCTCCCGATCCCCTCATCCGGCACCCGTTCCACCGTCAGATTAATAAAATCCGGCCGCCCCTTCTCATGCGTCATCGCCCGCCGCAGCAAGCGTTGCACCATGACTTCGATCTCCTCCTCGCCGACGATGCGCTCGCCGCCGGAGATGTGCGCGCCGCCCTGCTCATGCGGACCGCCTTCCGCCGCCCGCATCCGCACGCTGTACCAAGTCATGCGCAACTCCTCCTCACGTCCCTTTGTCAACTTGTCCAAACATCTGAGTTAACAATATCTAAAACACAGTGTACCACCCTCCCCAAATCATGGCAATCGTCTGATCGGTCTAAAAACGCGCACAAAAAAACGGAACGAGGTGCTCTCGTTCCGTAGTCTGTCACTCATGGTGATCGTCATCGTCGTCATCATCAGCGCCCTGTCTGACCCGTTCCTTTTTCACAAACAGGCGCGGGAACAGATGGTGCGCGTCGAGAATCACAAACGCCAGCAACGCCGACAGCATGCCGGTGATATACATACCCGCACCGATCATCAGCCCAATGGCTGCTGCGACCCAGAGACCGGCCGCCGTAGTCAAGCCGCGGACAAAGCCGCGCCCGTCCTTGATGATCGTCCCCGCACCGAGAAAGCCGACGCCCGCCACGACCTGCGCCGCGATACGGCCGGGGTCATTGTTGGCACCGGTGGTGGGAAATCCGTACATCGAAGCGAGCGAGAACATGCAAGATCCGAGGCAAACCAAAGAATAAGTGCGAAATCCGGCCCCGGTGGCCTGTCGTCCCATCTTCAAATTGCGTTCCCGTTCCAGCCCCATGATGGCACCTGCAACAAAGGCGATCAACAAGCGAACGGCGATCACGTCGATCATATCTAACTCTCTCAGGATGTCATCCCAAATGCCACCCACCTGTCAATCCCCCGTTCCAAAAAAAGTTGACACTTCGGTTGTACAATTCGTCTGAAATATCCATCTATTATAATAAGAAACACAATCAAAAAGCAACACGGTAAGACAAATCCAACAATATCAAGGGGGTCTTTACATGGATTGGGCACAATTGGTCAGCAACTACGGGTTTCCCATTGTCGTCAGCCTCTACCTCCTCGTCAAACAGCAACAAAAGTTGGAAGAAGTCTCGACGTTGCTCGCCCGCATCTCGGAGGCCCTGAAGATCAGCGAATGACAAATCCGCACATCCGTCTCCCACGTCCAGATACACACTGAAGGTCGCCGTTTTCGCCAAAAGAGCGGAAGCGAGCGGCCTTTTTTTGGCATGTCAAACTACTTTATGCGTGGAAAGCTTGTCCCATACAGCTCCGCCCCTCACAAAAAATCGGCATACTCCCCACCCTGAGTATGCCGACCTTTTCCCTATATATTTTTGTCTTGGCAGATTAGCGGGTCGTCCGCTCCCTCTCCACCAACTCCATAAAACCATACGGCAGCTCCTCTCGGTACGAACGAATCAGCAAGAGCAAACGCAGGACCAGCTCCTGTTCGACGTCATAGGCGTCTTCGATCGCCGCTTGTCTTGCATATTTTTTGATCAGCGGGCGAAACCGCTCGATGATCTCACTTTGGGCGGCCGCATCCCCCGATTTGGCGCGCAAGAGCAGCGTACGGAGCGACTCGATGTGTTTCATCACGACATCGTCCCTTCCACCTGCATCGTGCCGTTGCTCAAACGACGGCGGATGCGGCTCAGGCTGTGTTTCTTCAGTTTGTTGACCGACTGCTGCGACACCCCGAGTACCGTCGCCGCCTCCTGTTCGGTCATCTGTTGCACATACAACAGGTCGAGCACCAGCTGCTGCCGCTCGGTCAACTCATGCAACGCTTCATGCAACGCCGGGTCGGCAGCCAGGTCGTCCAAATCGAGCGTCCGGCCGACCACCTCGTTCTCCACCGAGACGTACGGGTCGCGGATCGTCTCGATCCGCTCAATCCCGCCCCCCTCCTCCCCGCCAATCGGCGAGTTGAGAGCCAGCGTTTCAAAGGACTGACGATGACGGGCTTTGCGCAATACATGCAACGCTTCATAATGAATGTGCTTGCGAACAAATCCGAGAAACCGCATCTCGTAGTAAAACTCCGCAAAGCGGCGTTCCAGCTCCAAGCGATCTGCTTCCTCCTGACGCAGCAAGACGTTGCAAAACAACTCGTGATTTTCCGGGACCTGCATGAAGCGCTGGAGAAGCGGATTGCTGAAAAAAGGCACGACGGGCGACGACTTCGTTTGCGACATGGTGTGAGTCCCTCCCTTTTTTCACTGGAAAATCAGATTACTTGTAGATGTCCTTTTTTTTCCTTTCCTACAACTTTGTCCCCCCTTCTCGTAAAAAAATATTTGTAAGAACGACTCTAACTTTATCGGAAATAATATACGCTGCTATTTTATTAACAAATATATTCGATTGTTGAGGAAACTTTCCTGCTGTCAAGATCTTTTTTTCTAAAAATTTAAAAAACACCGTGCCAATTCGCAGCACGGTGTTTGTTCAAGGCATCGCAGCCCGGATGTACGTAAACCGGGTAGCATGCTCCATCTCATCGAGCGTCAGTTCCAGCAACAGGTCGCGCACTTCGCGGAACGTCGTCATTTTATACATCTCCCGGTAGTGCTCCGCCGCTGCCAGTTCGTCTTCGAGTGCCTGCTCGACCGACCGTTCAAAATCGGCGATCTCCGGCGGTCCGGGAATCGGCACTTGCGCTTCGCTGCCGGTCAGCGACCGATAGAGATGCGTCAACATCCGCTCATGTTTGATCTCATCGTTCCATGCGTGCTGGATCGAACGCTTTTGAAACATCGTCATCGCCCGGTCGTACATCACCCGGTAAAACTGTTGCGCGGCACGTTCGTCGTAGATCGCTTTGAGCAGCTTTTGCAAAAACCGGGTGCGGTCGGTAAATCCCTCCGTGTGCGGGTTGCGCACGCCCGCGGCCGGTGTCCAGTATCCATCGTACATGCGATGTGCCACCTCCTCTGGTCATTGCAGGATATTCGCCCGCCCGCCAGAGGGACACCCATCGACAAGAAAATAGGCTCCCGACCAGCGGGAGCCTGTTTTCCATCTCTTACAAGACCATTCGTTCCAGCACCATCGCGATGCCGTCGTTGTCATTTGTATCGGTGATATGATCCGCAATCGACTTGAGCATCGGATTGGCATTGCCCATCGCGACGCCAAGCCCTGCGTAGCGGATCATCTCCGTGTCATTGTCTTCGTCGCCAAACGCGATCACATCCTCACGGGCCACACCGAGACTCTCCGCCACCAACGCCAGCGACGAGCCTTTGTTCACCCCGGCGCGCACGACCTCGATCACATGATAAGGCACGCCCCACAGGCGATGATCGATCACGTCGGCGTGATGCTCGTGCAGATAGGCGCGCAGGTCGTTCATGCGGTGCTTGCCGGGGGAGATCAGCACGTTGGTCGGATGCTCGGTGACCAGTTCGCGCAGGTTGCCGATCCCGGACGGCGGGCGGCCGTCGTGCGCGGCGAACTTGATCAAGCCATCATCATGGCTGCCGAGGTAGTAGTTGTCTTTGACTTCCACCATGATCGACGAGATGTCGAGCCGCTCACACGCGTCGAGCACAGCAAACGCCGTCTCGCGCTCCATCGGGAAGTGGTGGTGCCCCCACGTCTCATCGTGGTGGTGATGCACAAACGCGCCGTTGAAGTTGATCATCGGCGAACGCAGGCTGAGCTCCTGGTAATACGCGAGGCTCGCCCGCGGCGGCCGTCCGGTGGCGATGACCACGTGATGTCCTTGTTGCATCGCCGCTTGCAAGGCGCGCTTGGTCCGCTTGGAGATGGTCTTCTCACGGGTCAATGTCGTGCCGTCCAAATCGATGGCGATCAGTTTCTTAGCTGCTTGATTCATGGTCAGTCCCCCTCCCGGTGAAAGTTTTAAGAATCTTACCTGAGTCTCAGACACCTGTCAAGAAAAAAATTTCAAACTTTTTCTCTATTTTTCAGCTGGAAAAGTGACAGAATGGGCGGACTCTCTCATATGAATGTTACAGACATCTAAATTTCGTGGATGAAAGTGTATCAATCTCCCAACTAGGGGACATAAAGGTAATATACGATTTTGGAGGCGATATGATGGAAACTGTTGAACGTTGGACCACCCGCTCCGACGCGTGGACCGCGGATGATGACCAAAAGCTGGCGGAGATCGTCCTGCGTCATATACGAGAAGGCAGCACGCAACTGAACGCGTTCGTCGAATCGGCCAACCTGCTCGGCCGCACCCCGGCCGCGTGCGGCTATCGCTGGAACGGCGTCGTGCGCAAACACTACGAAGACCATATCAAAGATGCCAAGCTCGCGAAAAAAGAGCGGCTCTCCATGCGTCAACAGGCCAAGCAACGTCGCGCCTACGGACCGGACCTCGAAGACCCGTCGATCGACGGCATCATCCGTGCACTGAAAAATCACGAGCGCGAATACTACAACCTGCAAGAAAAATCCCGCCAGCTCGAAGAGCGCATCGCAGAGCTGGAGACGCAGCTCTCCTCCGTGCTGCATGAAAACTCCCGCCTTCGCCATCAGGTCGGCGACGACAAAGCGCCTGATCTGCTCGGCGGCGAAGACTCGAAAGCGCTGCTGGAGATCATGGACCGCGCCCGCAAACTGCTGGAGATGGAGCAGCAAGGCGTGAAAGCGCCCCGCTTTAAAATGGACGATCACGGCAACCTGGAGCGTGTGAGCGAATAGCGTTCGCCGCCCCATCCACGAAAAGAAAACAGAGAGTGTCCGCTGCATCCCAGGATGTCATACGGACACTCTCTTTTTTCGTTGCATCGACAGCCCTCGCTGTCTAGTCTAGTTCGCCACTTGTTTCATCGCCGCTTCATAGTAGCGGACAAATGCGTAGCCCACTTCGGCACGGGTGGCCGGTTGGTGTGCGGCGAGGTTCGGATAGTAGAGACCTTGCGCCTTGGCGACGTGCATGTGCCCCGCCGGCCAGCCTTGACCGCTCTGCGTCTCATACGCCTTGGCAGCCGATTCGAGACCGAGCATGCGCACGAGCACGGTCATGATCTGAGCGCCGGTCAACTGCCCGGTCGGAGCGAACGTATCGGCCGAGGTGCCGACGATCCATTTTTGGTCGAAGGCGAGCTTGACGTACGGATTGGCCCAACCGTTGTAGTCGAGGTCGCGAAACTGCGAGGTGCGCGGTCCGACTGCGTCGCCCTGCCCCGCGCCCAGCACGAGGATCTTGGCAAACTGCTCGCGGGTGACGCGGTCCTCCGGCGAGAAGGTGCCGTCGGTGCGCCCGTTAAGCACGCCGAGGTTGACCAGTTTGGTCACCTCCGCATAGTACGGGTGCGAGTACGGGAGATCCGGGAAGGCGGAGCTCCACGATTTACCATCGTTTTGCTCGTGCAGGCGCTGGTAGACCGATTTGCCTGTCAGCAGGCCGGACAGTGCCGTCGCCGCGTTTTGCGTCGCCATCAGGTTGGATGCCGTCTGTCCGCGCACGTGTGAGAAGGAGCCGCCCGCCGTCTGATAGGTGAGCAGGTTGTCGACCGGGTCGCCGCCGCTCTTGTCCCAGCTTGCCGGGTCGATGCTGTGCATCAGCAGCGCTTCGATGATGATCGAAGACGTGTCGCTGTTTTCCACCCCGAGCGCGACAAATCCGCCGTTGTCCTTTTGGATGTTTTTCAAATAGTTCTGTGCTTTTTGCACGTTCGGATGGGACGCGTCAAGGTCCAACGCCTTCATCGCGATCAACGCCATCGCCGTGATATCCGGGTCGGACATTGCATCCGACGACCAGTTAAATCCGCCGTCCGCATGCTGTTTGCCGAGCAGATAGGAGGCCGCCAGCTCTTGTTTGGGAATCGGCTGCCCCGCTGCGTACAGCGCGATGATGCCGTAGACATGCGCGTTGAGCAGGTCCTCGCCCCAGCCGTAGATCGTGTCGGCAAATTTGCCGTTTTCCTGCTGGGAGGAAAGAATCGCTTGGATGAGATCCTTTTTCCCGAAGGCACGCGGGTTTTGATGTGCAGCCAACGCGCCGAGCAGCGTGCTTTCAAAATCGGTGGTGGCATCGCCGATGTTCACCTGTTTGAGCAGATCGGACTCGCGCCATTTGACGCCGTTTTTGCCGTCGAGGGTGCTCCACTTGGGCCCGGTCACATCCTCCCCCGCCGCATAGATCGCCAGAGCGGGCCAGTCGAGCACGTAGCGGAACTGGTTTTTGCTCAGCTCTTGGTGCATGTAGTTCATCGCGTTGTCGCGGCTTTGTTGCAGGGTCGCGTTGTCTGCTGCGTGCGCGATGCCGCCAATCGGCAGGAGCGCAGCCGTCAGGGCGAGCGCCGTCCATCTCTTAACGCTTTTCATCTGTCAGCACCTCCAAGGTGGTCGTCGTCAATTTGCGCCGGAACCGTAGCAGGATCGGCAGAAACGTTTTCGTGAGCAACAGGGCAAACAACACATTGGCCGCCGCATGCGCGATGTCAAACGGCAAAGAGCGCACGTTGGTGAGCCACCACGTCGTGAAGTTCAGCGGGTACATCGTTGAGAGCCACGTCCAAAGGTTCATGATCCAGCCGAACAAAAAACCCCAGATCAAGCCAAATCCGGCCAGTTCCCACGCCGTCACGCGCTCTCCGCGCACGCGTCCCAGCCAGCCGGCCGTCACGCCGACCAGACCCCACGCCAGCATCTGCCAAGGCGTCCACGGACCTTGCCCGAAAAATAAGTTGGACACGAGAGCCGCCGTCGCCCCGACCATAAACCCGGCACGCGGGCCAAACACATACCCGGCCAGCAGGACGATGTAGGTCGTCGGTTTGAAGTTTGGAAACGGCGCAAACAGGATGCGCCCGACGATGGCCACCGCTGCCAGCGAGGCGATCACCGCCGTCTCTTTCGACGTGACAGCAGCCCGCTCGTAGCGCAGATAAAACAGGCCGAGGCCGAGCAGGAGCAGAAACAGCGAGGTCAACGCCCAGTTCAGATCCCCGTCCGGCCAGTACGTGTAGGCGAGGAACGCCAGCGCGACGGTCAGCAAGATCAGCAAGGCGGAGTAGAGACGACGCTTCATCGGGACTCCTCCTCACCCGCGAGGTTGCGCAGGGCGGCCACCCCGTCGGCGAGGCGGACGATGCGGTCGTCCACGCCGCGAAACACGCGTCCGGTCTGCGGGGCAAAGAACAGGCCCCGGGCCAGCATCTCCTGCGGTGCACCGTGAGCGACCGCTTCCCCGTCATCCAGCAGGACGACCTCCTGCGCGTATTCGGCGGCAAACTCCACATCGTGCGTGATCAGGATCACCGTGCCGCCGTCCTCGACGAAACGGCTGAGCCATGCGCCGAGCCGATCCTTTTGTCCGCTGTCCAGCCCGCGTGTCGGCTCATCGAGCAGCAAGGCATCCGGCCGCTGCACGAGCACGGTGGCCAGCGCGGCCCGTTGCCGTTCGCCGCCGCTCAGATCGCGCGGGTTGCGGTCGCGGGCGGCGAGCAAGCCCAGTCCGTCGAGCACCGCGTCGATCTCCCGCTCCGCCTCTTCCGTCCCGACAGGCAGTCCGATCAGGCGGCGCGAAAACTCACACTCCGCCCGCAACGTCTCGTGGAACAGATAGTCGGCCGGGTATTGCGAGAGATACCCCACCTTTCCGGCGAGGTCGGCCGGGTCGAGACAGCTCGTCTCTTGCCCGTCGATCCGGACGCGCCCCTCCTGCGGTTTGAGCAACGCGATCAGGTGGCGAAGCATCGTGCTCTTGCCCGCCCCGTTCGGCCCGAGGATCGCGGTGAGGCGGCCGGGGAGAATGTCCAGATCCAGTCCCTTCAGCACTTCCTCCCCATCCGGGTAGGCGTATCGCACATCGCGGGCTTCGAACATCGCACCTTCAGACTCACCGCCGCGAAACATGCGCCGCACGTTTCGGAAAAATCGGGACAGGCTCCGCTTGTCAGACTCACCGCCATTCGGGTCGGCAGCCGGACGAACGCCAGCGAGCGACGCGACCGTTTGCCGGGCGGCTTTCACCGTCAGCGGGCGTTCCGGGCGACCCGCATCGGCGAACAGTTTCGTCACCGGCGGCAGCAATTCCGGGCGTTGCTCCGAGGCGTAGCGGGCAAATCCTTGCGGTTCGCCGTCATAGTCGATGCGCCCTTCGTGCATGGCGACGATCCGGTCGGCGAGATGCAGGACGCGGTCGAGCCGCTGTTCGACGAGCACGACGGTCAGGCCGAGCTCCTCGTTCATCCGCTTGATCAGGTCGAGGATCTCCTGAGCCGCGCCCGGATCGAGCTGCGACGTCGGTTCGTCGAGCAGCAGAACGTCCGGTTGCAACGCCATGACGGCGGCGATGGCGACCTTTTGCTTTTCCCCGCCGGACAGGTCGGCGGTGGCGCGGTGACGGAGTGCGGTGAGGTCAAAGAACGACATCACCTCCGCCACCCGGCGGCGCATCTCGCTCTCCGGCACGAGCAGATTTTCCAAACCGAACGCGATCTCGCGCTCGACCTCCGACATCACCAGTTGTTTCTCGGGATCTTGGAAGACCATCCCGACATGGCGTGCGATCGAGCGGTTGGGAAATTCCGCTAGAGGTCGCCCGCGAAACAGCGCACGTCCGCCGATCTCGCCGCCGTAAAACTCCGGCACCAGTCCGTTCAGGGCGCGCAGCAGCGTCGATTTGCCGCAGCCGGAGGGACCGGCGAGCAACACAAATTCCCCTCGCTCCACCTGCCAGTCGATTCGGTCGAGGGTGAGGCGCGGGGCATCCGGATAGCGATAGGTGAATTGTTCCAGTTGCAGATCATAGCGGGTCATCTATCTTCGACTCCTTTTCGCAAACAACGGCGGCACGAGCAACAGCGTGCCCAGCACCAGCGCGGCGATCCACGCCCCGCCCGCAAACGGCCAACCGATCAAACGCGGGTAAAATACAAACTCGCTCCAGCCGGACCATGCACTTTGCACCGTCAGCCACACGGCGGCCGTCATCGCCGCCCATGCCAGCCCGTCGCGGCGGGACCACCGCTCCCGGGTGTACGAGGTGCGGCGACCCATGCCGTAGCCGCGAGCTTCCATCGCTTCGGCGACCTGCCACGAGCCTTCCAGCGCGGAGATCAACAGCACGGACACCATCGGCTTGCGGGCGGCGATGCGCTGCACCGGTCCGCCCTGATCGAGCCGCACCCCGCGCGTGCGCAGCACGTCGCCAATCTGCTCCGACTGCTCGGCGAGATAGGGTGCGAGGCGCGTCGTCATCATCGCCGTGACAGCGGAGCGGCGGGCGATCCGGCCCAGCAGACCGAGCGACCTGTCCGGAGACAGCCACGCCACAAACAGTGCACCGGCTGCCAGCACGATCAACATCCGCACCACCATCACGCCGCTAAACAGCAACGCCTCCATCGTCAGACGGATCTTGCCGAGCAGAAACAGGTTCGGCCCGATCCACAGCACCGTCGCGCCGTCCTTCGACACCAGCACATTCAGCACCACGATCAACAGCAACAACGGCCACGCATACCGCAAGATCGTCCCGAAAGCAGACAGCCCCCCGCCTCGCCACACGGCCAAAACGGAAACGGCCAGCAGCATCAACAGAAAGATCGGATGCTGCAACGCCACCGCCAGAAACAGCAACAACATCGGATACACCGTCAACGTCGCTGCATGATAACGGAAAAACGGACCAGAACCAAACGAAAACAGCTTGCGGTTCATAAGAACACCTCTATCGAAATTCACAGCCATCAGACATCGAATCGCTTACGATGTCGCAACGATCATCCTTCACACTGCCATCAAACTTAGAGCCGCTTACGATGCCGAAACGATCACCCTTCATACAGCCATCAGCCGCATACGACGTCGCAACGATCATCCTCCCTGCAGCCCTTACTCCACCGGTACGCCGGTCACCGTGCCGCCTTCGATCAGAGCGCCCAGTTTGCCGCGCAGGGCGCCGGGGTTGTTGACCAGCGTGTGCACCGCGCTGTCAAGCCCCGCCTCAGTCGCGCCGATGACGAGCCATGTCGGGGTCGTGTCGCCGCTGCCGGTCGCGGTGGCGAGGATCGCTCCTGCGCCCGACGCGTCGGTGCCTTTGCCTTTGTAGGTCAGCCCGGTCATCCGGTCCCCGTTCACCGCCGCATACAGACCCGACCGCTGCGGCGAAGCAAACAGATCGGCGATGTTCGACTGCCCGCTCAGTTCCGACCACGTACCGACGAGGACCGTGTTCGTCCCCGCCGCCATCAGATCCTGATTGCCGTACGCGGCAGTGCTCACATTCCCGGCACCTGCCGCCTTCAACGCGCTCGCCACCCGGCTTGCTTCCTCCGCGTGACCGGCACCGAAGTAGACTACCGTGCCCGGCGTCGCTCCGTTGTACCCGACCGTGAACGGACGGGGATACGACCCGATCACCGCAGACAGGGTGCTGCCGCTCCCCGACCAGTCATGATAATCCCACCAGACCTCGTCGCCGCTCTTCGCCGCATACGTGTCCGATCCCACCGCCGAGATGCTGCCGTTGACGTAGTAGAACCAATCCCGCTGTTTCCGGGTAAAGATCGATCTGTCCGTATAGCCCGACTTGGTCCCGTTGATCGAGTTGACAAATCCGCCGCCGTACTCCGTCTCGATCTCCAAATGTTCGCGCATCACATCGAGGACCATCTGATCCTTCGTATAGCCGACCGACTGCGAAAACACCCCGTGCTTGCCAAAATTCTCCGTCACCGTCAGCTGATACTTCCCGGCGATCTGCTTCTCCGGCTGCGCAGAACCGCCGTTGCCGGAAGTCGCTCCCCCGCCGTTCGCAGCCGAACCGCCGCCATTCGCAGCCGAACCGCCTCCCTGACCGGAAGTCGCTGACCCGCCACCGACCGACGAAGCGTTTTTCTTTCCGCCCGGCTGGTTCGACACCGGCGTATTCGGATCGGTCGCCCCAGCTTTCTCCTGCGCGGCCTGCTTCGCCTTTTCCTCCTCCGTCAGCTCTTGGTTTTTTTGTTCCGCTTCCTTCTGCTCCGCTTCTTGCTCCGGCAGTTCGACGACCTGCTCCGGCAGTTGTTCCGAGCGTTGCGTATCCGCGTTTTTCTCCGTCCCGCATCCGGTCGCCGCCGTCACCAAGGCAAGCGCAACGAAAAATCCAAGCCCTTTTGCCAATTTCATCGCCAGTTCCTCCTTTGCCCGCTTTGGAAAAAGAGCGAGGCTCACTCACGCGAGGAGCCCCGTCTTCCATCCCTTATCTTACTTCACGTCGTACTTGCTGAGAACGTTGACCAACGCTTTTGCCGCTTCGGCGCGTTTGACCGTCGCTTGCGGACGGAACGTGCCTTCCGCGTCGCCCTTCATCAGACCGTTTTGATACGCGGTCAGCAGATACGGAACCGCGTACTCCTTCACGCTCTCCCGGTCGGAGTACGGCAGCAGCATTTTGGTGTTCGACGGTTGCAGACCTGCTGCACGCACCAGCACGACGGCCAGTTCTTCGCGGGTCAGTCCTTGCTCCGGCTTGAACAGGTAATCGGGAGCTTGCAGATCGCCTGCCGCATAGCCGTTCATGTAGCCTTTGTACGCCACGTTTTGCACATAGTCTTTGAAGAGATGCGTCGAGCCGACATCCATAAATCCGCCCTTCACACCAAAGTTCAGATCACCGCTCAGCGACAGGATCTTCGCCAGCTCGCCTCGGCTCACCGAACGACCCGGAGCAAAATGGCCTGCGCCGTCACCGATGACGATGCCTTTGTCGGCCAGTTGCTGAATCGATGCGGTCGCCCATTCATACCCTGCGAGATCGGTAAAGGTGTTGGTTTGCCACGCAGCCAGCACCTGCACGTCGCCGGAGCGCAGCAGGAGCGGCGTGCCGTCGGTGTTAAACTTCTCGACGGTCAGTTGTGCGAGACCCGCATGTGCCAAGGTGATCTGCGCCACGCCGTTGGCATCGGTGACAAACGCAGCTTCGGTGTTTTTCAGTTTCACCGTCGCGCCTTCGACGTTGACCGTGGTCACCGTCGGGTTGAACTCTGCATCATACGTGGTCTGCTCCGCCGTCACTTTCACTTCGAACGGAACGCCCGCCTTGACGTATTTGGGCATCTCCACCTGCGGGTAGAGCGTCTTTTCCCAATCGTAGAAGCCCCAGACGATCTCATCGCCCGATTTGATTTCCGCCGATTCCGCGCCGACGCCCGGCGCTTTGCCGTTGACCCAGACGCCCCAGCCCATGTTGGCGGTCGGCTTTTTCTCTTGATAGGTGCCGACTTGCTTGACATACACGCCGTACGCCGTGGTCTCGGCCTTGTAGTCGAGATGCTCCATGCGAGCGATCTGCACCAGCGCGCCCATCGCCGTCGGCTTGTCGAGCGCGACCGACTCGCCTGCCGTGTTAACGTACGAGCCCGCGCGCACCGGCAGCCAGGATTCTTTCACATCGTCGCCAAGACCGACGAGTCGGACTTTTACATACGCGGTGTCCTCGGCTGCCGACGCGCTCACAGCCGGGACCAGCAACGAGATGATCAGCATCATGCAGACCATCCAATTCATCCATTTCATCTTCATACCCGAGTTCGTTCTCCTCTCCATTTCGACGAAAACAAAAAAACTTCCAAACCAAAGGCGGTTGGAAGCGTTATTCTCCGGACACAGCAGACACCGGGCACAAAAAACCCGCGTCGCTCTACCCGAACTCTTCCCGCCGAAGGGTCCTTGGGTGCGGCATCCAAAACAGGTCTCCTGGCTCACGGCTCCAACCGGTCGTCCGCCCCTTCTCATGCCGCTGCGGGCACAATGGGTGAAAACGCGAACGCCGTAACCGTTTACAGTAGCGGGGGCTGCAGCGGATTTGCACCGCTTTCCCTCGTCATGGAGGCTACCACTATAAAAGTAAATTCCTCAATCAGTGTATCAAACCCCTGCCGTTTCCACAATTGGTTGACAGAAAAAAACCGCCTGTTTGAAAAAACAGGCGGTGAAGGGTCCGATCTTATTGCTCCTCGTAGCGCTCGAAGCGCAGGTGCGGCACAGCACCGAGCGGCAGAAAGGCCGAGCGGCCGTTGATCAAGGAGTGGTCGATCAGCGAGTTGTAGCTATGTACGAGATCGAGCACCTTTTTGAAGTCTTCGTCGGAGTTGAAGTTGCCCTCCATCTGCACTTCAAACAGGCTCATGGCAAATTTGCGGTCGGCTTTGGCTTTGTTCAGCGCGTTGTTGAGCTTTTCGACCATCTCGGTGTTGCCAAGCGCTTCCATGCCTTTCAGTTCGACCGTAAACGCGCCGATTGCAAAGTTCGTAGCGGCGATGGCCGCTTGGATGACCATGTATTCCTGGCTGCGAAAAATTTGTTCCGTCAACATAGGTGGCACCTCTTCCCTATCCAATGAATTACCTTCATCTTACAAGACGCGGGAGAGGAGGTCAAACTACATGGTCAGCGAGTAGCCGCCGTCGACGAGCAGCGTCTGCCCGCAGATCATCCGCGCTTGGTCGGTGCAGAGGAAGAGCACCGAGTTTGCGAGGTCGTCCGGCGTGATCATCCGGCCCGCCGGGGTGCGGTCGATGGCATCTCGGATCATCTCGTCGCGGTTCGGGAAGTGCTTGAGCGCGTCGGTGTCGACCGCAGCACCGGAGACGGCGTTGACGACGATGTTCTTCGGAGCGAGCTCGACGGCGAGGTAACGGGTCAGCGACTCCAGCGCGGCTTTGGAGACGCCGACACAGGTGTAGTTTTTCAGCACGTAGCGCGAGCCGAGCGAGGACAGCGACACGATGGCACCGCCGCCGCGGGCTTCCATCAGCGGAGCCGCCTTTTGTGCGAGGAAGAGCAGAGCTTTGGCGTTGATGTCGAGCGTCCAGTCCCAGTGCTTCTCCTCGACTTCCATCGCCGGGATCTGCACGCCGGATGCGGCGTTGGAGATCAGGATGTCGAGGCCGCCCATCACCTCTTGGATCTCGTCAAAGAGCAGGCCGATCTTGTCCAAGTCACCGACGTTCGCCTTGATGATGTGGCATTTGCGGCCGAGCGCTTCGATCTCCGCTTTGGTCTCTTCAGCCGGTTTGCGGTTGCGGAAAAAGTTGATCACCACGTCCGCGCCTTCCGATGCCAAACGCAGCGCAATCGCCTTGCCGATCCCGCGCGACCCGCCGGTGACGAGCGCGATTTTGCCTTCCAATTGACCCATATGTAAATTCCTCCTGTCAGTCCATGATTGTCCACTACGATTCTACCACATCTAAAAATGTGTTGTTGGCACAACGAGTACAACAAAAAACAAGAGACCCACTCCACCCACCAGCACGAAAAAACGGCCCTGCTTTCCAGGCCGTTTCTTTCCGTATCGATGCTACTTCTTCACTTTCGCCAGTTCGGCATCGAGCGCTTTGTTTGCTTGCTCGATCAGGGCCAGCTCTTGCTTTTGATTCTCCAGCATCTTCTCATACGCTTCCTTGATCTTCGCGCTGTCTTTCGCTTCGACGGCCGCTTTCAGTTCGTGGCGGAGGTCTTTGTTGGCTTTGTGCAGGGCGTGGACTTTGTCGAGGCCGGCGTGGATGTCGTAGATGTCCGCTTTCAGTTGCTTTTTCAGCTCTTCGTCGGTCGTGTTCTGCACCGCCTGTTTCAGAGCCTCGCCTTTTTCATGCAACGCCTTGAACGACTGGCGGATCTGCTGATGCCCGTCTTTCAACACCTTCAGGTCGACGCCTGCGTCTTTGATCGCCTGCTTTTGCTCGTCGGTCAGTTGGTGATGACCCTTGTGCACCGGCTCTGTCACCGCTGCATAGGCAAATCCTGTGCCGCTTAGCATCAGACCTGCGATCATCGCGCCCGCGATCCATTTCATCCTCGTCATCTGCATTCACCTCTTGATTGATGTCAAGAAAAGTATTTCCTGCCTCTTCCAATCTTATGAGGCATACTCCTCCCACACCTTCAACCAACGGCTCACCAGATCGGGGTCAAACGGCCCTTCCTGCGCCTCCTGCATCGCGACCAGCTCCGCCGTCGCCTCGGCGATCTTATTCAGCACGTCGGGCGGGTACTGCATCGCATGCGCATGCTCCGTCAACTCTTCCTCATCGACGATCTCGCCGACCCCGTCCTCGCTGACGATCAGATCGACGTCATAGTCGATAAACGTATAGAGCGACTCTCCCTCCTCATACCGGATCGGCGACGCGACGTTGCAATAGTAAGCCGTGCCCGTCTCCCGGCACAGCACCGCCACGTTGTACCACTTTTCCGGATGCACCCAGTAGATCACCGGAAACGGACTCGACCACGACTTGCCGTCGCTCTCCACCACCGGCGTGTCCGGGTCGATCACCAGCACCCCGCGCTCACCCGGCAATTCATACAATTTCACCCAGCGGCGGTGCTCCCGTCCGTCGTGTTTGTAGCTTTGCATCTTCACTTCTCTCATCGGCGACCCTCCCGTGCCAAGATTTGAGGGGTAGCATTCTCGGAGTATCCCTGCTAGACTCATATCTTGTTGACATAAGATCGTAAAAAACAAAAAAAGAAAAGAAGGTGATTCTCGATGTTTTGGACTCTGATGATCGTTGTTGTCCTCGTCGCTGCTCTTCTTGGCTACAGCTACTCCAACACGTTCCGCCCGGTCATCCGTGAAGTCGAGATGACCCTGCCGCAGGGTGGCGGACACGGGGACCTGCGCATCGTGCAGCTCTCCGACCTGCATATGGAACGTCTGTCGATCAAACCGTGCCGTCTGGCCGGCCTGATCCAAGATGCGTCTCCGGACCTGATCGTCATGACCGGTGACTACCTTGACAAATACGAAAACATGGATAAATTCATGAAATATCTCGATGAAATCCTCGCAGTCGGCGCCAAACACGGCGTCTGGATGGTCTGGGGCAACCACGACCACTACCTCGGCGACCGCATCGAAGAGCTGGAAGAAAAGATCCGCGCCAAAGGCGTCAACGTGCTCGTCAACGAAGCAGGTTCGATCCTGCACGGCGACCAGCGTCTGAACATCATCGGCATCGATGATTTCTGCCTTGGCAAATCGGACATTCACCGCTCCTTCCGCGGCGTGGAGGAAGGCATGTTTAACCTCGTGCTCTCCCACGACCCGAACATCGCGCTGCACTTCGAAGAACATCACAAAGTCGATCTGCTGTTGTCCGGCCACCTGCACGGCGGCCAATTCAAGATCCCGGGCGCGTTCAAGCTCTTCCCGATGGGCGAGCTGCCGAAAGCAAACGTGATCTCCGGCCTGCACACCGTCAACGGCAAATCGGTCTATATCTCCGACGGGCTGGGCCAAGCCGGACTCAACGTCCGACTCGGCACCCGACCGGAACTTACCATTCACACTCTGCGCACAGCGTAGGGTGTGTTTTGCATGTCGCCTCTGCCTCTAAAAGATCTTAGAAAGCGGTCGACACATACTTGTACTCGAGGAAGCCTTCGAGGCCGTACTTGCCGCCTTCGCGACCGACGCCCGATTGCTTCATGCCGCCAAACGGCGTTTGCACGGAGATCGACGGCACCGGATCGTTCACGCCGACCATGCCGTACTCGAGGCCCTCTTGCATGCGGATCGCACGGCCGAGGTCACGGGTGTAGACGTATGCCTGCAGACCGTAGTCGGAGTTGTTCGCACGCTCCAGCACTTCTTCTTCCGTCTCGAAGGTCATGATCGGAGCGACCGGACCAAACGTCTCTTCGTTGGTGATCAGCATGTCTTCGGTGCAGCCGCCGAGCAGGGTCGGCTCGTAGAAGTGACCCACTTCGCCCCAACGCTTGCCGCCTGCGAGCAGCTTCGCGCCTTTTTCCAGCGCGTCCGCCACGTGACGCTCGACTTTTGCCAGTGCTTCCGGCTCGATCACCGGACCGACTTCATTGCCTTTCTCATGGCCCGGGCCGACTTTCAGCGCCGCAACCGCTTTCGCCGCTTCCTCTGCGAACGCTTCTGCGATGGAGGAGTGAACATACACGCGGTTGGTGCAGATGCAGGTTTGGCCTGCGTTGCGGTACTTGGAGTTGATCAGGCCCATGACAGCAGCCGGGATGTCCGCGTCTTCGAACACGATGAACGGCGCATGGCCGCCCAGTTCGAAGGAGATGCGCTTGATCGTGTCAGCTGCGTTGCGGTACAGGATCTTGCCGACTTCGGTGGAGCCGGTGAAGGTCACTTTTGCCACGCGCTTGTCGGTGGTGATCATCGTGCCGACCGCGACCGGGTCTTTGGTGGTCAGGACGTTGATGACGCCGGCCGGGATGCCCGCTTCATGCGCCAGTTCCACGAGGCGCAGCGAGGTCAGCGGCGTCTGTTCCGCCGGCTTCAGGACCACGGTGCAGCCTGCTGCGATCGCCGGAGCGATCTTGCGGGTGACCATGTCGGCCGGGAAGTTCCACGGGGTGATCGCAGCGACCACGCCGACCGGTTGGCGCAGCACGGTGATGCGCTTGTTCGCTTCCATCGAGGAGACGGTGTCACCGTAGACGCGCTTCGCTTCTTCTGCGTACCATTGCACGAAGGTCGCGGAGTGAACCACTTCGCCGCGCGCTTCCGGGAACGGCTTGCCGTTCTCCGCGGTGATCAGGTGCGCCAGTTCGTCGCGGTTTTTCATGATCAGTTCGTACCATTTGTACAGGGCCATCGCGCGTTTGTGTGCTTGCGTTTTCGACCAGGTCTTGAACGCGTTGCTCGCAGCGGCAAGCGCTTGTTCCGCATGCTCAAACGTCGCGTCCGCCACGTGGCCGATCACTTCCCCGCTCGCCGGGTTGATGACTTCAAACGTGGATTCGGTTTCGATCCATTCCCCGTTTATGTAGAGTTTGCCGGTAGTCGTTGCAGTCGTCATGTACAACATCCTCCCTTTCATATCGCTTACGCATGTTGGAGCAGCAGCACGCGGCAGCCCTGTTCCCACCAAGAAGTGAGCACAGCCAACCGACCGGTCGCTTTTTCTCCCTCTAATAGGTTCGCATAAGACCCCCGCGAATCCTCCAGGATCTGCAAACATTCTTGCGGAGTCAGCAAAAAATCAAAAAAGTTCTCCGCACAATGCGACAACCGATAGTCTGCCCCGTCAAAGACCAATTCCTGCCCCCGCTGATAATCAAAGATCCCGCCTGCCACGCAAAATGCGCTGTCTTCCTCCGACAGCAACGCGCTTTCCTTCAATTGCGGCAACAGACGCGGATGCAGGCTTTGCATCGCTTTTTTAAAAGCTTCCCCTTCCGCTCCGTCCAGCGCGAGGTGCTCGCTGCCAAACGTCAGCGGCTCATCGCGAATGATCGGCACCGCCGTATAAGACATGCCCGTCCCCTCCCCTCTGTTGACAGCTCCATCACACCATAAAACAAGCGCAGCCCCGTCGGCTACGCTTGTTTCCTTTCCCCGTCCGCTCCGCTCTCTCCTGCTGCTGCAGGCGAGACGACCGCCGGTTGCATCGCCGGGTCCAGCCGGAGCGCGCGCACCGCGAACCGGCTGCGCAGGAAGAGGCGCTCGGCCATCCCCCACACCGACGAGGCGCCCATATAGAGCGCGATCGCCACCGGCGCTTTCCACAGGAAGAACAGCATCACCGGGAACATGATCAGGATCGGCATCATCTTGCCCGCCTGCTGCACCCCTTCGGCGCCTTCCGGGGAGATCATCGGCACCAGCACCCCCGCTGCGCTGAGACCGGCCACCAACAACGGCAGCACATGCGACGGGTCCATCATCCCGAGCGACGACACCCACGGGATCAGCGACGTGGTGATATCGGTGCCAAAGTGGTAGAACACCGCATACACGGCCGCAAAGATCGGCATCTGCAAGATCATCGTGCCCATCATCGAGAACGGGTTAAATTTATGCTCCAGAGTCAGCTTGGCCGCTTCCTCTTTCAGTTTCTCCGGTTTGTCCTTGAACTTCGCCTGCACCTCTTTGTATGCTTTCATAAAAATGCGGTTCTTGTAAGCAAATCTCGCTTGCTTCACCGTGAACGGGAACAACGCGAGACGCACCAGCACGGTCAGCAAGACCACCGCCAGACCGTAGTCATGCACAAACGACTCGATCCCTTCGAGGACCGGCCGCAACAGATTGGCCAAAAACAGTATCGGAGCCCAATTGCTCATGTTTCATCCTGCTTTCTGTGAGTGGGTGATGTTCCCTTATCGTCTGCGAATCACGCGGCCCGTGCCCCGACGGGATGCAGGCGGCGTATAGCTCGGCGACCGGGTCGGCGCAGTCGGCGTGCGATAGGTCGGCGACGTGCGCGGATCCCGGTAGCGGCGGTAGTCGCCGTATCCGGTATAGCTGCCGTGCGGATAGGCGCGCCAGTTGCTGCCAAACATCGTCGAGAGAAACGTGGCCGCGATAAACCCTTGCAAAAAGCTCGGGTCATAGTGCTGACGGACAAACTCCTTCGTGTTGACCTCGACGAGCGCGTCCGTTTTTTTCTCCGGGTCTTGCTGCACATGGATCATCTGGTTCGGGTAGACGAGGAACATCCGCTCCTCGCTGGATTTCGAGATCTCGTCAGGCCGGTCGTTCGCCGCGATCTCCTGCGCCACGTCGGGCACCGTGCGGTTTTCCGCTCGATACACCTTTTGCTGCGTGTCACCGGCTCCCTGCACATCTTCGAGCACATAACGCTCGCGGACCGCCTGCTCCGCCGCATTTTGCGCGCCGCAACCGGCCAGCAGGACGGAGACTGTCAGCACGGCCGCGAGCCCCTGCACACGCTGGACCTTCCCTGTCATGTCGCAAGTACCCCCTTGCTGCCTTTACTCGCTGCCGGCCAGCACGTTCACCTCGTACGGTTTGATCGCCTGTCCGACGCGGATGATGATCTCGCCTTGTTGCCATTCGAACAGCATGAGCCCGCCGCCTTGCGCTTGATGCAGCCACCAGTACACCGGGTCATACTGGGAAAATGCGCTTTTGCCTTGCACCGCCACCGTCGATTCACCGCGCGCGATCTCGTAATAGGCGACGTTTTCAAACACCATCTCGTGGTTGATTTCGTCGGGCTTCTCCAGTCTCGCCTCCAGCGTTTCGAACACCTGCACGCGCGTCGTCTCGCGGTCGTCGACCAGCATATAGCGCGTGTGCAGCCCGTCAAAGAGGACGTAGCCGATCTTGCGCTGCCCGCCGTTGCGGTAGGTGGTGACCCCTTCAACCGTGTAGTCGTTGAGATCATAGCTGACGATATCGCCGACGCGCAGGCTGGTCAGCGTACGCTTTGGCACCGACGTGCCGTCGCCTTGATTGGCTCGCCAGATCCCTTTGATCCGCTCAAAAATGCCCATGAGTGAGTTCCTCCTGCCCTCGAAGTTTCTGTATCAAGGTATACGTCGCTCTGGGCGTTGCGTTTCACTCTTTTTATAGCCTGCACCATCACTCTGTCGGCATTCATCGAACTTTGCCGGGAAAAGCCGGAAAAAATGGACTTGCTCTCAAGGACGAAATACGCCAAGATAGAAGAGAAGATAGGACTAGGTACTAAGACTGTGTGATAATACAACTCAACCGTACAAAAAGGAGTTTTGGACATGAACCAATTGTTAGCCGGTAAAAAGTTCCTGATCATGGGCGTTGCCAACGACCGTTCGATCGCGTGGGCGATCGCCAAGGCACTGCACGGCGCAGGAGCGACGCTGGCCTTCAGCTACCAGGGCGAACGTCTCGAATCTCGTGTTCAAAAGCTCGTCGAATCGACCATGCCGGGCTCGACGATGATCTCCGTCGACGTGACCCGCGATGAAGAGCTGGACTCGGCATTTGCCGTTTTGAAAGAGCAATGGGGCACGATGGACGGCGTCGTCCACTCGCTGGCGTTTGCCAAATCGGAAGAGCTGGAAGGTCATTTCTCCGACACGTCCCGCGACGGCTTCCTGCTGGCACACGACATCTCCGCCTACTCGCTGGTCGCTGTTGCAAAACGCGCAAAAGACCTGATGACCGAAGGCGGCTCGATCATCACGATGACCTACATCGGCGGTGAGAAAGTCATCGGCAACTACAACGTCATGGGCGTCGCCAAAGCGGCTCTCGACCACAGCGTCCGCTACTTGGCAGCCGACCTCGGCCCGTCCGGCATCCGCGTCAACGCGATCTCCGCTGGCCCGATCAACACCTTGGCTGCACGCGGCGTGCGCAACTTCACCTCGATCCTCTCCACCGTCGCGGAGAAAGCTCCGCTGCGCCGCAACGTCACGCAGGACGACGTGGCCAACACCGCGCTGTTCCTCG
Source organism: Tumebacillus lacus (assembly GCF_026410385.1). GTDB lineage: Bacteria > Bacillota > Bacilli > Tumebacillales > Tumebacillaceae > Tumebacillus > Tumebacillus lacus. Next base: position 62,774 of record NZ_JAPMLT010000005.1, on the reverse strand, counting down.
CGTCGCACATGTCCGGCGGCATCACCGGCGAGACGATCCACGTCGACGCCGGCTACAGCATCATGGGCTAAATCAAAAAGAGAGACGGGCATCTGCCCCTCTCTCTTTTCTTTTTACAATCGAAACCGATCCGGTATCACGTGCGTCGGCACGCGGAGCCGGTACGCACCCTCCCCCGGCTCGTAGTCGATCGTAATCGGATCATCCACATACAGCAGGCTCGCCCGATCCACCACCACCTGCACGCGGTCAAATGTGAACACTTCATCATCGGCCCTCGGTTCATCCAGAACGAGGTTGTAGTCGAAGGTGGCGCTTCAACCGCCTTCCATCTCGATATAAAAGCGCACCGTCACTGTCTCCCCCTCGGGGAGAGCTGTCGTCAACTCCGCCTGCGCACTGTCGCTCAGTTTGATCATCGTCTCACCTCCCTCCTCTTTTCGGATAGTGTGCATCAGCCCGGCACACCCTAACAGGAGGGAGGTGCTGACTGATGTACGTCGGACGGACCATCGACAACCTGCGCGACATTCCGTATGAAAAATGGACCATCGAAGAACTCGCCTACCACCAAGACACCATGAAACGATTGTCCCGCTATCTCAACGATTCCGGTCGTCAGATCTACGACGCCGTCCTAAAAGAGATCGAGTCCCGAGGCGGCTTGCCGGTCTACGGCGGCGACTATGACCACCCCTACTCCGTGACCTATGATTGAATCAAAAAAGGAGCCTGGCGTCAAGCGATGCCAGGCTCCTTTCCGTTATGCAGTTCTTTTGTAAGTATTTACTTCGCAGCCGCCACCGGTTGCTGCGCTTGCTCCGGCTCTGCGACCTTGATCTTGAACAGGGCCAGCGGCATGACCGCCAGCGAGCAGAGGGCGCACATGATGCCGATCGCGAGGAAGCTCATCGAGTTATTGAGCATCGCCGCCGACACAGCGGTCGCCGTCATCAGACCGATATACAGCGCCGACGAGTTGAGCGCCAACACGGTGCCGCGTACTTGCGGCGACAGTTCGGACGACAGAGCGGTGAGCGTCGCCTGCCCGACACCGACAAAGGCAGCCCAGACGATCTGCGCCACAAACGCGCCCCAGAAATTGCCCGTCATCAGTGCAAACGTCAGAACGCCGACCGCGCTCAGCACCGCTGCAAAGCCGATGACCCGCTTTTTGCCAAACTTGTCGGACATGCGTCCGCCAATCGTCGAACCGAGCATCGATGCGGCAGCCGCACACATCGCCACCAGACCGATCTTTTCAATCGCGAGGTTAAAGTTGACCGTGTAGAAAACGCCGACGTATGCAAACATCCCTTGCAGACCGGCCGTCCACAGGAACGTGCCGAGCAGCGCGTAAAACACCGACGGTGTCGAGAAGGCCGTCTTGAACTGCAACTGATACGCCTTCACCGGACCGACCGGGATCGCCCGCGTCGGCGGTGCTTTCGGAATGCCGGCCAGGATGACCAGCATCGCCAGGAAGCCAAGGCCTGCGATCAGCAGGAATGACAGCCGCCACGAACCCAGCCCCGCCAAGAACGTGCCCGCCGGCACGCCAACGATCTGCGACCCGATCATCGCACCCATGACTAAACCCATCGCTTTGCCGCGCTTTTCAAAAGAGAAAGTATCCCCGATCAGTGCAAATACGCTCGGCATCAGCATCGCACCGCCAAGACCCGAGATGCCGCGGTAGATCAGCGACGTGGTCAGGTCGGTCGCCGCAGCGGTCAACGCCGTGCCGACAGCAAAGACGAACATCCCGAGCAGCATCATGTTTTTGCGGCCCCATCGGTCCGAGACCGGGCCAAACAGCGGAGCGGACAGACCGTAGAGCAGGCCGTACGCCGTCACCAGCAGACCGCCCAGTTCCAGCTCCATTCCGAGGTCCACGGCGATGGCCGGGACCAGCGGACCCACCACCAGCGCGTCGAGCCCGACGAGAAACGCGCACAGCGCGAAGATCATCAGCAGTCTCGACTCCGGGGCAGCAGCAGTTCCTTGAGTAGACATGTTCTTGTTGCCTCCTTCAAAAAGTCTCTATCTCATTGAATGAGTAAACAGGCAGACATCAAAGCCGCCTGTGAACCACCTTTGCCGGACATTCATTTCATATATGAAGTTTCGTATATGAAATATCGTCCAAAAAAATTTTTCAGTCCCGCGTGAGATGTTTTTCCAATTTTTCTAAGATCACCTGCAACGACTCCTGCTCCTCGCGCTCCAACGTGCCGAAGCACTCCGCCAGATAGGACGCGTACATCGGTTCGAGATGTTCGCGCTTTTCCCGGCCGAGATCGGTTAAGGAGACCAGCGTCTCACGATGGTCCTCCGGATTTTTCATCGTCTTGACCATCTCGTCTCGCTCCAGGCGCTGGATCATCGTCGTCATGTTGCTCGGCGCACATCCGACCTTGCGAATCAGATCGGACATCGTGGTCACCCCTTGCACCGGGATCCACCGCAACATGCCAAACTGCGTCGGCGTCACACCATGCTCCGCTGTCTTTTTGCTGAAGTTTTTCAGCGAGAGATCATGAACATTGCGCAAAGTGTTATAGATCGATCTCAGCAACTCGAATTCCATAGCGGTTCCCCCCAGAACACGTGCCTGATTCCATTTTAAGGATGGACCTTCCATCCGTCAAGTTTAAAAAGTAAAAGGACCTTTTTAGAAAAAAGGTCCTCTTATGCTTTCGGTTTTTGCTCGATCCAACCCAAGCTGCGCATGACGCGCTTGCGGATCATAAATCCAATGCCGGTCAACAGAATGGCTGCGAGAAACAAGATCAAAGCCAGTCCATGCTCCATATACGAGAACGCGATCCCGACAGAGGCAAACGACCCCATCACGATCAGCACCCACAGGAAGAAGAAAATTTGATATTTTTTCGGCATCGGCGATTGAAACCAGAGAGACATAGTCCTCACCTCCCCTGTATCATACCATCTCATCGGGAAAAAATGTAGCATCCCTGACAGTACTGTGCCACAGGAAAGGGTAAAGTAGAAAGAACAGGTCACAGAAAGGATCGATACCTCATGAAGATACTGATCGTCCTCCCGCCCAACCAACCTTCCGGCGGCAATTGGACGTATAGCGGACGGCTGCAGCGCGGCCTTGCGCCGTACGGCATCCAGATCACCCGCAAAGCATTCGAATCTGTCAGCGAGGCTGACTACGCAGCAGCCGATCTCATACACTCTTACAACGCCTACGCCACCGGCCGCCACATCGCGCCGATTGCCAAACGCCTTGGCAAGCCGTTCGTCGTCACGATGACCGGCACCGATGTCAACGAACACCTGACCAACCCGGACACCCGCCCGAGCATGGTCGAGGCGGTCGAATACGCCTCGCGGATCGTCTTCCTCACCGAAGATGCCCGCCAGCGTCTCGCGGCCGCCTATCCCGGTTCCGAGTCCAAATCGCTGGTCGTCAATCTCGGCATCGACCTGCCGCCACGCAAAGGCAAGACGCGGGCCGACTTCGGATTTGGCGAGGAGGAGTTTATCTTCCTGCTTGTCGCCGGCATCCGCCCGGTCAAGCGGCCGCTCGATGCGCTGGAGCCGCTCGCCCGCGTGCACGAACTGCATCCGAACGTACGCTTTGTCGTCGCCGGGCAGAATCTCGATGAAAAGACCTACGCGGAGGTGCAGGAGGCGTTTGCGCGCTATTCCGGATTTGCCCGCTATATCGGCGCGGTCGACTACAGCGAGATCCCTGACCTCTACCAAGCGGTCGACGTGGCGATGAACACCTCCTCTTCGGAAGGCCTCTCCCACGCCCTGCTCGAAGCGATGTCGCTCGGCAAACCGGTGCTCGCCTCTCACGTGCCGGGCAACCGAGACCTGATCGACGACGGCGTCAACGGTTACCTCTACCGCGACGGAAGCGAGCTGACCGAAAAAGCGCTGCTGCTCGTCAAAGACGCCGACTCCCGCGAACGAGTCGCCGCCGGCGGCCTCGCGACGATCCGCGAGCATTTCTCCTTGGCGCGCGAGTTGCAGACGTTCAAAGAGATGTACGAATCGGTGATGGCTCCCACGGTCTGTACGCAGCACTAAAACAAAAACCGCCTGCCCTCTTCGGAGGACGGCGGTTTTTCTTTATTTGTTCAAATGATACGGCACCGTCGTGATCGTCACATCTTTGCGCGCGATCAGATAGGCCCGGATCAACAGCGACGTCTGGTTGTGCAACACATAGTGCCACCAGCGCTTCGTGACAAACTGCGGGATCAGGATCGTCACATGATCGGTCGCCGACGTCTTCCATTCGATCGTGTCGATGAATTTGATCAGCGGCCTCATGATGCTCCGATAACGGGAACGCAGGCAGATCAACCGCACGCCCGGGTTCCACTCGGCCCATTTCTGCTCCATTTTGGCGATCTCTTCTTCATCAAACCCGATGTACACCGCGACGACGTTGTCGGTCAGCGACGTGGCGTAGGAGATCGAGTTGCGCACCACACGGGTGATGCCGGCCACCGGGATGACCACTGTGCTGCCTTTTTTACAAGGCTTGTCGGTGTGAATGTCGATCCGCAGTTCCTCGGCGATGGCGGTGTAGTGTTGGTTGATCTTGCGAAACACATAGATCACCGCCGGGAGGAACAAAAACACCATCCACACTTGCGCGAATTTGGTGAAGAGGAAGATCAGCGTGATGCAGAGCGTCGTCAGCATCCCGACCGTGTTGATCGCAAACGGCAGGGTCCACCCTTTCGGCTTCTCGCGCAGCCATTTGCGCATCATCCCGGCCTGCGACAGCGTGAACGGAATGAAGACACCGATCGCATACAGCGGGATCAGATTTTCCGTGTGGCCGTTGAACAGCACGATCAGCAGCGCGGAGAAGAACCCGAGGATGATGATCCCGTTGGAAAAGCCCAGCCGGTCGCCGCGCACTTTGAACATGCGGGGCATAAATTTGTCTTTTGCCAGCATGAACGCCAGCAGCGGGAACGCGGAGAACGCCGTGTTTGCCGCAAGGAACAGGATCAGCGCCGTCACCGCCTGGATGAAATAGTACATCGCGCCGCGGCCGAAGATCGCATTGGCCAACTGCGAGATGACCGTCTCGGTGCGGTTCGGCACGATGCCGTAGAGATAGGCCAGCACGCTGATGCCGATAAACATCGTGCCGAGGATCACACCCATCATCATCAGCGTGGCAGCCGCGTTGCGCGGGGCGGGCGCTTTAAAATTCGGAATGGCGTTGGAGACCGCCTCCACGCCGGTCAACGCCGAACAGCCCGACGAGAACGCCTTGAGCAACAGGAACAAGGTGATCCCCGGCACGGCCGCCCCGTAGGCGGGCGGAGCGGTGACCGGCTCGATCTGCCCGGTCAGCGCCTGCACCGCGCCGCTGACCATCATCAGCATGATCGCGCCGATAAACAGATAGACCGGGTAGGCGAGTATCGACGCCGACTCGGTGATCCCGCGCAGGTTGAGCAAAGTCAGCGCGCTGATCATCACCAGCGCGATCAATACCCGGTGCTCATGCAAAGCCGGAAACGCGGACGTGATCGCGTCCGTGCCGGCCGATGCGCTGACCGCGACGGTGAGGATGTAGTCGACGAGCAGCGACCCGCCTGCGACCAGCCCGAAAGACAGGCCGAGATTTTCCTTGGCGACCATATAGGCACCACCGCCGGACGGGTAGTTATGAATGATTTGCCGATACGACAAGATGAGAATCAACAACAGGGCAAGTACAGCGACCGAGATCGGGATCGAGTACCAGAGCGCAGCCGCGCCCATGATGATCAACACCATCAGGATCTGCTCTGTGCCGTATGCGACCGAGGACAGCGCATCAGACGAGAGGACAGCCAAGGCTTTGAACTTCGTCAGTTTCTCATCTGCCAACTCAGTAGATTTCATCGGAGGGCCGATCAGAATACGTTTCATTTTCGAAACCATAGCGGCTTCCTTCTTTCGATTCGAGAGTTAAAAGCTAAAAATTTCCAATGAACACAACAAAAAAAGACCGTTCCGAAAACGAAGGTCTTTTCAACCCCCTTTGCTTGAGCCGACGAAGTTAGCTGACGGGTAGGATGGCAAAGGAGAACATTGTCCCTCATCCCTCCCGCGCAAACGCGCGGGATTAACCCCAAATACGTGGGTCCTCCGCTCCCGGCTGTGCCGGAATTTGGCCGTGTATGCTGTTGATTGCCTCATGATACTCCCATTTTCGAAAACGCGCACCAGCCTTTTTTGACCGGATTTCGCTCGCCGCGACCAGTAGATCGCCCTCTCGCGCAATTAGTTCGCCCGCTCATAGCCGCGCATGCGTTTTTGCGGCCGCAGCCGCATATGAAAAAGACCGCCTGAGCGCCCAGGCGGTCTTTTTTATTTCCGATCTAGCGGCACTAAACTTGCGCGTTAAACTGGTAGTCGATGCGATCCAGATAATAATTCGAATGCACCGAACGGCCCTCAAGCGAGTTGAGCACCGCGCCGAACAGATGCGCACCGGAGCTGCGCAGCGAGTCGACAGCCAGCGTCGCGTGCTCACGGCGGGCTTTGGAGTGACCGACGATAAACAGCACGCCGTCTGCCAGCGGAGCCACCGCCTGCGGAACGGGCGATTCGGCGACGGCCGGGCCGTCGATCAGCACGATGTCATACAGCTCCCGTGCCTCTTGGAGCAGGTCGGCAAACGCGGGACCGCTGCTCAGCGCCCGCGCACCGGCGGAGGTGACCACACCGGTCGGCAGCACGTCGAGGTTTGGGATCATCGTGCCCTGAGCCGCGTCAGACAGCGCAGCCTGTTCGGTCAGCACGTCGCTGATCCCGGTATGATTGGGCAATTGAAACACCGTGTGCAGCACCGGCGCGTCGAGCTCGCTGTCGATCAGCAGGACGCGATGTCCGCTCTGTGCGAGCAAAATGCCAAAATGAGTGAGCACCGACGATTTGCCTTCCTTGCGCATCGTCGAGGTGACATAGATCGTCCGCAGCCCTTTGTGCAGATGCAGGGGCAACAGGTTTTTATACAGCGCCTCATAGCATGCCAGCACGCGGCGGTTGCGTTTGGACGGCACCATGTTCAGCGGTGTCGGTTCCAAAGCAGCCGCAGCTTGACGCCGGAACAGGTTCAGGAGCAGCGAGCGTTTGCGCACCTTCGCCGTGCGCCGTCCGCTGCCTGCCACCGTCTCCCAACGGCCGATCTCACCGATCAACGGAACACCGAGGATCTCCTGCACCTCGATCTTGGTCTTGAGCGTCGGGTCAAAGTACTCCAGCAGCACGGTCAGCCCGATGCCGACCGTCAGCGAGAGCAGAAACGCCACCGCCATGTTGACCTGCGGCTTGGCCGCGATGGTGACCGGCGGTTTTTCCGTGGCCCGTTCGAGGAAGATCACGTTGTCGACCTGCATGATCTGCGCCACCTTGTTAATAAACGCGTTCGACACTTCCTCCGCGAGCGCCACGACCCGTTTTTCGTCGGTGTCGGTGACGGTGATCGAGATGACCTGCGAGTCGGTGTTGGTGGTGACGGCTGTCATCGCATTGATCTGATCGGGCGTCAGTTTGACCCCGGTGCGCGCCACCACATCCCGTCCGACCGCAAAGCTCTTGATGATCTCCGTGTAGGACTTAAGGATCTTTTGATCGGCGAGCTGCTCGTTGATCACGATGTCCGGCTTGAGCGTCGGTTTGATGTTGACGAACAGTTTGGTCGACGCTTTATATTGCGGCGCGACTTTGTTGTACGTCATATACCCGCTGGTGGAAACGGCCAGCAAGATGATCAGTCCGATCAGAGGCGCGCGCTTTTTCAACGCGTTCCAGTATCGCAACCATAAGAGTTTCATCGTCGTTTCATCCTTCTCTATTGGTTGGCATGATGTGCATGCTGTTATTGCGGGAGTTTGGGCGCGAGGGCCACTTGCGGTGTGAGGATCATCCACACTTCCTCGACGAGATCTTTCGTGATGACGTTGTCGTACGAGATCCGCACGTCAAAGCGCATTTTGGCGAGTTCGCCTTGGGCGAGGGCCAGTTTGTCCACCGTGTCCGGGTCGCGGATGTCGTCCGGCTTGAACAGCAGGTCGACCAGATAGATCTCGCCGGCCATCAGTTGCGGGATCTTTTTCTCAAACGTACCGCTGACCATCAGCCTGTTTTGGTAGTAGATCGAGACGGTGGCCGCTTTGGGCGTGAAGTTTTTCAAATACCCGTTGTGCAGGAACACGCTCACCCCGAGCGATCCGTCATGATGGACGACAAAGCTGTTCAGCCCCGAGACGTACAGCATGTTGAGGTTGCCTTTTGCAAAGCGCTGGTTGTTGTAGAGCAGCGTAAACGTTTCCTCCATCGTCGTGCGGCGGTCTTTGGAGATGCCGCTGAGCTGCTGCGGCGTCCAATGGATCGGCTGCACGATCCGAACCACGTCGGGCACCGGCTTTGGCGTGGTCACCGGCGTCGGCTGCGGCGTGGCAAACGTGTTGTCTTTCTCGATGCCCTTCTGGATCAGCTTGTAGACCAAAATGCCTTGACCGAGATTGATCAACAAGGAGCAGGCCAGCAGCCCGACGATCAACCGGCGAGAGAATCGGCCGCGGCGTTCCCGGCGATCTTCTTCAGGCAGAGGCTCGACCAGCGTTTCAGCCAGCGCGGTGCCGGCCGCCTGTTCGCGGTAGGTCTGCAACGCCTCGTAAAAAGCAGTCTCCCGCTCTTCCTCTTTGTGTGGTGGTTTGGCTTTCGCTTTATCCCCTATACGCTTGACCCGCTCCAGCACGTTCCCCCCGCGCTTTTTGTGCTTGGCCGAACGGCTGGGCAGCTCCGTGTCGGAGGAGTTGCCGACCTCGTACTCTTCATCCTTCACGTAACTCGTCCCCCCTGTCCGTAAATCCTCATGTCCTTAAAGTTATCGCAACATTCTTGAAAAAGCACTTTAGGTAGATAGTCCTAGTTTACCCATTGACTTCGTCCTGTCGAATACCCTATTATAGAGACATAATCCACATTTTAGTTGTTAGAGAAACTTCTTTTAACCTGACCAAGCAGTCCATAATACCCAAACGACAAACGGCAAACCGCATCGAAAGGGCGGGACGCAAAGCCACGGGCCTACGCGAAACGAACGCTGGCAGCCGGGTTACCGAAAGGGGAAAACAACTTGAAAAAATCGCTTCCTGTCGCCCTGATGCTCGTGATGGGAGTCGCCATCGGCGTGCTCTCCTCGTTCGTATCGTCTCACTCGCCGTCTACCGAAGCCGAATCGCAAGACTCGACGAACAAGATGTCCGAGGCCGCTGCGATCTGGTTCCTGATTGAAAACAAAAATCAAATCATGGAACTGATCCGCGATCAGCAACAGCTGCAAGACCTGCAACTTCCGTATTAAATCCGGGCGGTAAACAGCTCTACTAGTTTGCTTTCTATTCTATTATATTTTACGGTCGTTGTCGATTGCTATCGAAGAACCGTCACACGTTAAAAGCCCTCTTCACCGTTTGGTGAAAAGGGCTTTTTTTATTGTTTGGAAATGATCCGGGAATCAGTGAATCGCCTTTTTCCGGAATCGTCCGCCCATCACATCGGCGACTGGCTCGATGGCGATAAACGCGCCGGGATCATACTCCATGACGATGTTTTTCAATTTAGCGACCTCCAGCCTTGTGACGATGACGTACAGCAGCTCTTTGTCCTCGCCTGTGTAGCCGCCTTTGCCGTAAATGTGCGTGACCCCGCGACCCAGACGCTGCTGGAGCGCATCGGAGATCTCGGCCGGACTTTCGGAGATGATCGTCACCGATTTGGACTCGTCGAGCCCTTCGATGGTGATGTCGATCATTTTAAAGGCGATGAAATAGGCGATCAGCGAGTACATCGCGCTCTCCCAGCCAAACACAAACCCGGCGCTGCCGAGGATGAACAGATTGAAAAACATCACGATCTCGCCGACCGAAAAGGCGGAGTTTCGGGTCAGCAAGATCGCGATGATTTCCGTGCCGTCCAGCGAACCGCCGTATCGGATGATCGTGCCCACGCCAAGGCCCAGCAGGACGCCGCCGAACACCGTCGCCAGCAGGTTGTCGTTCGTGAACGGCTCCATCCCGTGCAACATCGTCACAAACGCCGACATCGAGCTGACCGCAAACAGCGTCGTCACAGCGAACGTGCGGCCGATCTGCTTGTACCCGACGAGCAGAAACGGCAGATTGAGCAAAAACGTATACAAGCCGATGGGAAATCCGGTCAGGTGTCCGGCGAGGATCGACAGGCCGATGATGCCGCCGTCGATGATCATGTTCGGCACCAAAAACAGTTCCAGCCCCACCCCGACCAGCAAAGAGCCGAGCAGGATCGCCAACGCTCGCTTGATCTGCCCGGACAGCGGCTCCTTGCGATGCACGCGAGCCGGTTGTGCGCTTGTCGTCATGAGATCTCCTCCTCCTGTTGCGTCCGCTTAGTGTGGCACAAAAGGATGGAAATCATTTTCAGGAGGGAAGATCGGCGTCCCCCTGCCGGTACCGCGTGGCAAACCGCCGCTCCGTTCGCGCCAGGTGCTCCGAAAGCAGCCGCTGCGCCTCGACGCTGTCCCTCGCCCGAATCGCCTGCAAGATCGCGCGATGCTCCCGGTCCAACTCGTCCGGGTCGTCCAGCTCTGCGTGGATCTCGCGCAACAGGCTGCGGATCGGCTCGGCCAGCGTGTTGACCAGATTGAGCATCACGTTGTTGCCCGCGCATCCGGCCAGCAGCAGGTGAAATTGCAAATCGCGGTCGGCCGGGTCGCCCGACTCGACCAGCGCCGCCTCCGCAGCCGCCAACGCCTCCTCGCCCGCCCGCTCGCAGGCGTATCGTACCGCGCCTGTCTCCAGCAAGCGCCGGATCTCCAGCAGTTCGCGCAGTTCGCCCATGCCGAGCAGCAACGCCGCGTTCATCGGCTCGGTGACCATCGTCTGCACGTCAAAACGGCGGACAAACGTGCCTTCTCCGTGGCGCAGATCGATCAGTCCCATGCCGACGAGCGACGAAAACGCCTCGCGCACCGTCGCGCGCGACACGCCAAAACGCACCGCCAGTTCACTCATCGGCGGCAGTTTCTGCCCCGGGAGCAGCGCCCCCTGCTCGATCAAGCGTTTGAAATGGTCCGCCACTTGCTCGTATGTCTTTTTCAGTCTGTTTCGCTTCTGTTCCACGGCGCTCACCAACGTCTGTATATTTTCCAAAGCATGGATGCCATTTTTTCTATTATACACAGCTAAACCCTGTTTACAGCAGGAATTTCTCTAACGTCCTAGCCGAAGTAGGTAACAATACGGTAAAGTAGGGGTAACGGAGTCGACAATCTCCCGGAAAGGACAGTATCTGAATGGAGCCTACACTATCTTTGATCCGGCATCTGCAGATTCGCGATGCTGTGCTGACAATTGATACATCCGGCGTGATCCGCTCGTTCCCCGAGTCGGGCACCCTCTTATTTGGTTATGAACAACACGAAGCGGTCGGACAGCCGATCACCCGGTTCTTGCCCGGTTGGACAGGCCCGGAGACAGACCTGACCGCGCCGCTGCAGGCTGTGCGGCGCGACGGTTCCGCCTTTGACGCGGAAGTCGAGCACAGCCTTGTCTCGGCCGGGGACGAGCAGCTGTGGGTCCTGTGCGTACGCGACCTCGTCATGCGCCGCCATGCGGGTGTCGCTGCGCTCTCCGCCGTCTCCGTGCTCGAACACACCTTGCAAGGGATCATGATCACCTCCCCGGACGGCACGATCCAGTATGTAAACAGGGCGTTCGTACATTCGACCGGCTACACCGCGTCGGAGGCGGTCGGTCAAAACCCGCGCTTTTTGCAGTCGGGCTGGCACAACTGCGACTTTTACTCGTCGATGTGGAACGAGATCCAAGCAACCGGCTCCTGGGCGGGCGAGATCTGGAACCGCCGCAAAAACGGCGAGATCTTCCCGGAGTGGCTGAACATCGTCGCCGTTCATGACGAAAACGGCGAGATCATCCGCTTTGCGGCGCTGTTCAGCGACATGTCCAAGCTCAAGCAGGACGAAGCCCGCATGCACCACCAGACCTACCACGACACGCTGACCGGCCTGCCCAACCGCATCCTGTTCATGGATCGCCTCGCTCTGGCCGTCGCCGATGCGGAGCGGCTCGATCTGAAGGCGGCGGTGATGTTCCTCGACATCGACCGCTTCAAGCTGATCAACGACACGCTCGGCCATGACGTCGGCGACCGCCTGCTGCAGGAGATCGCCCAACGCCTGACCGACACGGTGCGCGACCGCGACACCGTCTGCCGCCTCGGCGGCGATGAATTTACCGTGATCATGGAGAACATCGCCGACACCGAGGAGGCGATCCTGATGGCGCAGCGCATCCTCGATACGTTCATGGTGCCGTTTTGCATCGCCGATCACGAATTTTTCGTCACGCCGTCCATCGGCGTCGCGCTCTACCCGGACGACGGCATCGTGATCGACACGTTGGCGAAAAACGCCGACACCGCGATGTACCGCGCCAAAGAACACGGCAACAACTACCAGCTCTACTCCCCGGCGATGAACTCGCAGGCTCTGGAGCGGCTCAACTTGGAAAACGACCTGCGACGCGCCCTCGACCGTGGTGAATTTGTCGTGCACTACCAGCCGCAGTTGCACATCTCCACCGGCCAGATCATCGGCATGGAGGCGCTCGTGCGCTGGAATCACCACCGGCGGGGACTGATCTCGCCGGCCGAGTTCATCCCGCTCGCCGAAGAGACCGGCCTGATCGTGCAGATCGGCGAATGGGTGCTGCGCACCGCCTGCCTGCAGTGCAAAAAATGGCTCGACAGCGGCTACCCGGGCCTGCGCGTTGCCGTCAACCTGTCCGCCCGCCAGTTCCAGCAGAAAAACATCGTCGAGATGGTCGAGCGCATCTTGCAAGAGACCGGTCTGCCAGGACAGATGCTGGAGCTTGAGATCACGGAGAGCGTGGCGATGCGCCATGTCGAGCACGCCATCTCGATCCTCGAACAGCTCAAGCAACTCGGCGTGCAGATCTCCATCGACGACTTCGGCACCGGCTATTCGTCGCTGTCCTATCTGAAAAAATTCCCGATCCAGACGCTGAAAATCGACAAGTCGTTCGTTCATGACATCTCCGATTCCCAGGACGACGGCGCAATCGCCGCCTCGGTCATCGTCATGGCGCACTCCTTAAAACTCAACGTCATCGCCGAAGGCGTCGAGACGGAAGAGCAGCTCGATTTCCTGCGCGAGCGCGACTGCGACGAGTTCCAAGGCTATCTGTTCTCGGGGCCGCTGACCGCTGAAAAGTTTGAAGAGATGCTGAAAATGCGCAAATAGACTCTCCGGTCAGCCGAGCAACGGCGTCAACTGCCGGGCGATCACCGCATGCCCGCGGTCGTTCGGGTGGATCGGCAGAACGGGGGAGGTCCGCACGTCTTCGAGATGCCCGGTGCGGTAGCCGTAGATCAACTCCGCCTCTCTGCCGGCAAACCACGCGTCGGTCGGCGCATAACGAGCACCGAAACGCTTGGCTGCCGCAGCCGTGATGCTGTTTAACGAGCGGATGCCCTGCACGGCCAGCGGGCTGTGCGGGAACGGATTGTACTGCCCGCAGAGCACCAGCCGAGCTCTGGAGACCGCCCGGATCGACTGAACGAGCGTGTGCAGATGCTGCCCGTACGCCGCCAGCGTCGTCTCCAGCACCTGCCGCGACCCGCCCCTCGCCAGCGACAGTCCGGCCTGCGCCACATCGTTGCCGCCGACCCAGACAGAGATCGCATCTGCGCGGCGCAACGGCTCGCTGGACAGGGAAAACCTCGCCGCCGTCAGCGTCGCACTCGTCCAGCCAGGTCGAGCCAGCACAAACGGCACGACGCGGGTCTGGAGCCGTTCTTCCAGATGACAGGCAGTCAACGCCGGATACGCGAGTCGGCGCGAACGAGCCGACTGCCCGGCCGTCACCGAATCGCCCAGTGCTGTGTAGGTAAACATATCCGATTTCACCTCCGTCCGCCAAAGACCTGCTGTATCCTATGCCAGTCCCGAGTCAATCCGCGACGAAAAAAAAGAACCTGCCAAAGGCATACCGCCCCCGCAGGTTCTTTTGCTTTTCCTCCGCCCGGTTCCGGTGCCAAAAGAAAAAAAGGATGCATCCGCATCCTAGAAGATCCGCTTATGCAACACCTTCAACCATTCCTGCAGCCCGTCGCGGCCGCGCGGATGCCAGCCGTTGGTCAGCGTCACCGCCGTCATCTTGCTGACCGGGTCGCACCAGATCGCCACCGAATGGCCCTTGCCGACCATGCCGAACGACATCGCCGGCGTCGCCTCGCCGAGCGTCCCGCCCGGATGGGCCGTCTCCCAGCCAAAGCCGCGCTGCATGCCGCCTTCGCCCGCCAGATCTTTCGTGTGCGTCTGCGTCGCCAGCGTGACCAGCGTCGCATCCAAGAAACGCTCGCGGCGAAACACCCCTTTGCGCACCCACACCTCGGCATATCGGTTGAGATCGGCAGCCGTCGAAAACAGCCCCGCATGCCCGGCCACCCCGTCGAGTCCGTAAAACGCATTGCCGTCCTGCGCCTCGCCGCAGATCACATCCTCGCGCCACGGAAAATGATTGATCCCGTACGGTGCGCACAGCCGCCGCTCGCACTCGTTGCCCACCTCCGACGCCGCACACAGCTCCGTCGGCAGCGGTTCCCCCGTGGCAAACGACGTCTGGTTGAGATCGAGCGGGCGAAACACCAGCCGCTCGCAGACGTCCTGCAACGGCCTGTCCCAGATGCGCTCCAAAGCAAAGCCGAGCAGCAGATACCCGAGGTCGCTCTGAATCGCCTTTTCGCCGGGAGCTGCCTCCAGCGGCGTGTCGGCCAACGCACGCAGGTACGCTTTGACCCCGCGTGCGGTCAGGAAAAACGGCTTCCATGCCGGAAGTCCGGATGTATGAGAAAGCAGTTGGAACACGCTGATCTGCCCTTTCGCATGACGATCCACCCCTGTGGCAAACTCGGGCAGATAGCGCGCGATCGGATCGATCAGCGACAGTTTCCCCATCTGCACCGTGCGCAACACCGCAGGCAGAGTCGCCACCACTTGTGTCAGCGAGGACAGATCAAATCGCGTGTCGAGCGTCATCGTCCGCTCGGCCGGAGTCGCCTCCGCCTTTCCGTGCGCTTCATAATACAGCGGGTCCCCGTTGCGCGACACGCAGACCACCGCGCCAGGGAACAGCCCTTCTTCGATGCCTTTTTGAACCAATCTCCGCATAAGTGATCACCCCCGTACACTCTACTTATGAGGGGACAAGCAAAAAAAGACCCTTGCCCATCGGGGGACAAGAGCCTTTTGAGCCGATCCGGTCGATACTTAGTCGTCGCTGCCGAGGTTGATCCCGAACAGGCGCAGGACGAACAGGAGCAGGTTGATAAAGTTCAGGTACAGACCGAGCACAGCCATCGGCACGAGCTCTTCCGGCACGCCGTTGCGGGCGATGTTCGAGATGTCATACAGCGTGAAGCCGATGAAGATGAAGATCCCAAGCATCGTGAACAACATGTACATCGTCGAGCCCAGCGGCAGGAACAGATTCCACAGCATCATGCCGAGCAGCGCGATGACGCCGACCATCAGGAAACCGCCGAGGAACGAGAAGTCCGCTTTCGATTTCCACGCATACAGCGCGGTCGCGCCGTACGCCAGCGTCGTGACGCCAAACGCAGCCATCACCATGTCGCCGCCGATCGAGCCGAGATAGTGAGAGAGCACCGGGTAGAACGTGATGCCGGAGATAAACGTGAACAGATACAGGAACGTATAGCCGACGCGGCGCTTGCGCAGGAACATCGCAGCGACCAGCATGCCGATCTCGATGATCACCAGCGGCAGGAACAGAGCCGGCGGCACCTGCGTGCCGACAATCGTCCCGATCACCGCGAACAGCAGGCTCAGGAAGAACATCGGCAGGACACGGTTGATCCCGACGATACGGCTGCCTTGATAAGACGGATTCGGATACATGTGCAGAGACACATCCTTTCGAAGATACCTGTTTACTATTATACAAGATAACCCTAAAAAAGTGGATCAAAACAACAAAAGACCTCTCTTCCCATAGAGAGGTCTATGCACGTCCCGGTGATTATTGAACCGACTCGCCCTCATATTTGGAGGCGATCTTGGTCATCAGCTTGCCGATGTCGCTGTCGGACAGCGCACGGCCTTCGCGTTGCAGTTTCTCGCCGATGCGCTCCAACTCGCCGTGGATGTAGCGCAAGATCTCGTACTTGTCGCTGCCTTGCTTGATCGGCAGCGAGTTGGTCTTGAGCTGGTCGAGGAACGGAGTCGGCTCGCCTTCTTTCAACTCCGTGCCCGGTACCGGGGTGGACTTGTCATACACCGCGATGATGCCTGCGTTGTTGACGACAAAGTAGACGGTGAAGTACGGGTTGTTGACCGAAGTCTGGCCGTATGCAAACGTAGCGGAGACGCAGCGCTCCATCGATTTGATTTCAAAATTGACTTGTACCGGTGTGGTCATGAGAGTCAAGCTCCTTTTGTGTTGTGATAGCTGGACGTGATGATTAGCAGGACGAATCCGGGCCGGTCAGATTGAGCACGACGAACTGGTCGTCATACTCATCATAATCCACCCCCACCTCTTCGATAAACGAAGCGGCAAACGGATCGACGACAAACGTCAGGCCGGACGCCTCGATCTTTTTGTCATATTCTTGTGGCTCATCCAGAGCCAAGCGAAACTTCATGCCGCCTCAGCCAGGCGACACATGCAGACGGATCACCGTCGACTCCGGCTCCTCTTTGAGGATGTCCCGGATCATGGTGAGCGCCGTTTCCGTTACTTTGATCACAGATCTGCACCCCTTTGAACGCTTTCCTTACAGTGTATCCCACTCGCTTCAAGAAAACTGAAGTTCCGAGAAAAACCACATTTTCTTCGCAGACATCCCGCCGACGATCACCTGTGCCAACTGTTCGCGCAATTGCGCCATCTCGGGATTCTTGGATAAATTCGCCTCGATCCCCCGATACTCCTCCATAGATTCGACAAGGAACGTCTCGACAAACAAATTTTCTTGCTCCACACTTTCACACACACTGTATGCCTCTAGCCCCGCCGCTTGAGACAGCTCGCGGATCGACGCGATGATGCGCGTATAGGCGGCCTTTTGCACCGGATCGACTTTGTATTCGAAGAAACCACGGATCATGGGTGAGAGCACCTTCTTTCTCTTGCGTTTACAATATTTTCAAACAGATAACAAGGAACCTCTAAAAAAACAGGCTATACTGAACCTACCAAACCTCGACGACCCCAAAGGAGTGTCCCCCCGATGGAAACCGGCCTTCTGCTGTTCGACCGTCAGTATGCCCCGTATGTAACCGGGTGCGTCCTGCCCTGCCCGGTGCTCAGCACCTCGCTGGAGGCGAAAGTCCTCCCGACCAAACAAGCGCTGGAGCTCCACATCATCTTGGAGAGCACCCACGGGCCATGCCAGATTACGCTCCTGTTTGCAGGAGAGGAAGACCGCGAGTTTTTGCGCGGCTTGCAAGAAGCAGCCGCCCTGTACCTCCTGACCGGCCCGGAGCACCCTCGCAAACATGGCGAGGATCAATCGGTGAAGAGCCTGTACCAACGCATGTACGAAGGCGGCACGGCTGTAGAGATTACGGAGCCGGTGCGCGAGTTGGTGGCGGTGTGGCTGTCAGCGGTGGTGGAGTTGGATGAAGTGCAATGCGGGTCTGTGAGTTAAATTAGTTACTGTGAAGACATGAGCGCCCCTATGAAGGGACGCTTTTTTTGTGCTATTCTATAAAAGTAGTATACCGATTGATTCATTACTTTTTACAGCCATTGAAAGTGAAGTGATCTGATTGCCCGATCTGAAATACTTCATCTCAGAAAATAATGACCGCGTAGATCCGGGATTTAACTTCCTGACCGACCAGACAACCCCCAAGCGTCGTCCGTTGCACCATGACAATTACGCCCATGAAATTTTCAATACTCCCACTTATGACGGACTCTTGATCTCAGCTTCGAGCTTAAAATCACCAAGCAAACAGAAACTCATTCGCCAATTCGGACTGCGTAACATGCTGCGCCTTCCCGACCATGTCCAGCTAATGGGTGATTGTGGAGCCTATAGAAACGCTGACCACAAAGCCTACACGCCAGACGAAGCAATAGAATTTTATCAGTCGCTTGAGTTCGATTACGGTCTTTCTGTAGAGATGTCAAACTATGAGCTCACATTGTCCCGCGCTCAAGAATTTATTCAGAAGCACAAACAAAACCATTGCACCTTCACCCCAGTTGGAGTCGCAGGCGGCGTTGAAATTGAATCATGCCGATACGAAGTAGCCGCCCTGATCCAGATGGGCTACAGGGCCGTTTCCCTAGGCGGATTGTCTCGAACACCTGATCAAAAATTAATTGAGATCTTGCAATCGATCACACCGCTGATCCCTGATACTGATTTCCAACTTCATCTGAGTGGCGTGTTGAGGGACGCTTCTTTTATGAAGCATCTACATACACTCGGAGTTACTTCCTTTGATTCTGCCTCCCCTCTGCGGCGTGCCTTTATGGACAAGCGCAAAAATTACTTTATGGATAATGGAAACACATATACGGCCATTCGTATACCGGAAGCACAAGAAAATAAAGGCCGTATCAAACAAGCACTCGCCGAGAATGGTGGTTCTTTGGACACCTACAAACAGCTTGAAACCGAGGCTCTTACTGCCATCCGCGCATTCGATGCCGGTGAAAAAGACATCGACTCCACCCTTGACGCGATCCTCGCATACGACCAACACCTCGGTGAAGAGCGTAACCAAAACCGAAATGCGTACCGTCGAACCTTGGAAGACAGACCGTGGAAAGACTGCAAGTGCAACATCTGCACTGAAATCGGTATCGACGTCATCATCTTCCGTGGAAATAATCGAAACAGAAGGCGCGGGTTTCATAACACCTATATTTACTACCAACAGTTACATGAAGAATCAAACCCAACCACCGAGCCACCATTCGATGAAGATGAACAGTACTTCCCGGAAGGCCGCGCTCAATACAAAATACATCGCTCCTACGAGCGAAGCCAATCCCTAATTAAAAAAGCGAAACAGATCGCGAAGCAACAAGACCCTCTCCTGCGTTGCCAAGTTTGTCTTTTTTCCTTCTATGAAAGATACGGTGACATCGGCATCGACTACATCGAAGCACACCACATCAAACCTCTCTCCGAAATGCAAGGAGAGAAAGAATCAAAAGTAGAAGACTTAGCCCTCGTATGTTCAAACTGCCATCGCATGCTTCACCGAAAACGACCGTGGATCAAGGTCGAAACTTTGAAAGATATCCTCAAAAAAACTTGATGAAGAAAAGGAGAGACGTCCAAAATTGTTTCTCCTTTTCTTCAATCTCCCCTCACAACTCTATCCCTCTCCTCCCCAACGCCTCCTTCACCACATCCCGCATCTTCTCCAGCACCTCTGCCTGTCGCTCATACTCGCCTTGGCTGCGGTAGATCTGAGCCAGTCGATACATCGTCTCCTCGCACTCCCGCGCCGCATCCAATCGTCTATATCCATCCACGGCCATCTGCAACCGGCGGATCGCTTCCTCTGTCTGCCCTCGGCACAGCGCCACCTCGCCAAGAGTGCGATTGATCTTCGCCTGATCCAGATGCAGTTCAGGGAGGAGCATCCGCGCTTGCTGACAAGCCGCTTCTGCTTGATCCATATCCCCTTTGCACAAAAACACCTGCGCCAGTTCCGCATAGGCGATCCCTTCGATCTCCTTGTCCCCCATGCCGCTCAACTTATGGATCGCTCGCATCAGCATCTCCTCCGCTTCCACGACCCGACCCGTTTGCGCGTACAAGGAGGCGTTGTGAATCTCCGTTTTGATCGTCATCAACACATTCTCCAAGCCCTCAAAGATCGACGCAGCCCGCTCCGAGTACTCGGCCGCTTTCTCATGATCGTTCATCTGCTGATACGAGATGCCAAGCCCCAGATACACCTGCGCCATCTCGTGAAGGCTCTCCATACTCTCGTACATCCGAGCAGCGCGGTCATAGAGTTCCAGAGCTTCGACGGCCTGCCCCGTCTGGTTGTACGTCTGCCCCATGCGATACAAAAGTTCCGCTTTCAAATACACGTCCTGCTCGTCCATCTGTTCCGCATTCGCCAGAGCCTTCTGCCAGTGATGGACCGCGAGTTGGTACCGCCTGTGTCGAAACTCGATCTCGCCGAGTTCCTTCCAGACAGCGGCGAGCAACTGATGATCCTGCCGCATGATCGCCAATTCCTGCACCTGAGTCAGCGTCTGTTCCGCCTCTGCCAGTTCGTTCGTTTGAACCAAACACACACCCAGTTCAAAGAGAATGTCCATCGTCGAGATCTGCGCACGCGGCGTCTCCAGCAGGTCGCGCAGCAACGGGATCGCGGAAGCAAACCGTTTAGACCTCACCATCGCCCGCGCCATTTTGTAGGTCGACACGTATTCCATGTTCAGATCCACATCCACCAGCAACTTTTCCAGCGGCACATCCAGCCGTTCCGCGATGGCAAACAGCATCTTGTAAGAAGGTCTCGCTTTGTCCGACTCGATCTGCGAGATCATGCTGGGCGTGCACAGCTCTTTTGCCAAGTCGATCTGAGTCAGCCCCTGTTTGAGGCGAAGTTCACGTATGCGTTGTCCGAGTGAAAACATCTTTTACAATCACCATCCCAAAATAAATGACTCCGTGTAAAAAGAATAAACCGACTCCACGATATTGAGTCGGCAATAGCAAGTATAAAATGGTCATTTATTTGTTGTGGCAATTGTCATAACGGACTGGTGTACAAAAAAGCCCCTCGTTTTTATACGAGGGGGAACAAGTTATTTCTTATCAGCGATGATCGGGTTCGGCGGAATCGTTTCAGCATTCGTTTGAACGATGGCGGTCGTTGTGAACTGCATGATCGCAATCGCCACCACTGCAAAAAGCATCACTTGCCCAAAGCGGTTTTTCATCAAATTTCCTCCTCGTCGAAGAACTCACTTTTGTTTGAAATCATTCTTCCTTTCTTATAGTAAAACATTACGGAGCTCGCGTCATCTTTTAAACTGAAGAACTGCATAAGATTTTTGCAAGCTAATGAACGTACACCAGCACTGATTGAAGGGTCTTCACTTATCCTTGCAGCATATTGGGGGTCATTTTTTGCATGCGTGTACATGATTTGAATCTTCCCCCGCAAATCAGGGTAGTCGTTCGCAAGATACGAGTACTCCTCGATGAACTTGATCGCTGCAACAGAATCACCAAGTCTAAGTAACGTCTTTGTGTACTCCTTGACGGCGAACAGAAGTGAAAAATCGAAAGGCTCCAGGATTTTTATCGCCGAGTTAAGAACACGTGCCGACTCCTCGTAATTTTTTGTGCAGTATTCAAAATGGGCGACGTTGATCATCGCCTTGCCGATCTGCTCCATGTCGCAAGTTTGTTTGAACCAATCTAATGCTGTATATGCGTTTTCTTTTGCGAGTCGGATATTCCCTTTATGCTCATTCCATTTCATCCGTGTGTAATATACGTAGCCCATTTTTTCAGGATTCAGGTGGAAAACAGTTTCCATCAACTGAATCATATGCTCCACATTCGAATACTCCTTGCGGATTGTATGGGTCAGCATCAAGAGTCCCGTAGAGCGATGAAGTAGGTACGTTTCGCCAAATTGCTCATTTACGATTTCGGCATATTTTAATGCGCTTTGAAAGGAATGATGGGCCTCATCGTATTGCTGCAAAAAGTACTGGATTCTGCCCAACCTAAGCAAATTACTGCCACGTTCAGTTCCTCCTCTGGACACCGCGACCAGCTCTTTAGCAAAATCAAGAGCACGCATCAACATGACTTTCGTTCTTTTCGTAGCGTGCAAGACGAGGTCTACTTCCTGCTCCTTGTAGAGAGTGTCCATTTTCTTCAGCCGTTCGACGGACAGACCCAAACCAGTAGCGATCCGTTCCAATTCAAGTTGAGTTACGGGACGCTCACCTGCCACGATCAGCCGCAATGTTTCACGACTCATTCCTAAACGAGATGAAAAAGCCCGGATCGAAAAGGAGTCTCCCTTTTCTTGCATGATCTCTGCGATTCTTCTATGCAGAGTCATTTTGACTTCATTTGCAACCGATGTATTTTCAACAGTAGACACCGACGCGATCCCCCTCATCAGCAAAACAGAGATAAAAGTAAATAGACCATAAACATTATCACCAGCCAATTATAAAGGATATCTTGTTCATTGCATAGGTCATCCAGTGAATAATCTGTACGAATTTCTAATTATATTGAAAAGATTAATGACAATCTGCACATGCTTCAAACAGAGTCTATTTTGGTACGCAACTACTTCAAAATTGTTCATCCGATATGAAAACCCCTTGCCATCTACGAAGGCAAGGGGTTTAAAGAATTACGAATAACGAGTTATCGATGGGTCTGGTGGAGAAAACTGCGCGTGTTGACGGAGTACTGATGGCTCGGACGTTGACTTTTGAGCCATTTCGTTTTTAGTCGATACAAATCCTGACACAGTCGCGACTGTCACCACCGCTACTGCCAACCCAATCATAAAGCGGTTTTTCATTAGACTTCCTCCTCATCGTCCAAATTGCGATTTTCACGAAAGCACATTGACTCACAATCGAATACTGATATTATAACATTATCATTACCATTTAAAACCAAAAAATGCTAGACATACAACAAGGAGTGAACCAAGACATGACACGTACATCCAAATTCCTTACCGCTGCACTCGTTGCAGGCGCACTGATCGCCGGCGGTGTTTTCGTCAATTCAACGACAGCCTCGCAAGATGATGAGCAACTGGCAGCCAGATCTGTTCAGGAGTACCTGAACGGCTACGAAAACGATGACATTGACACGATGTTAAAGTACGTGATCGATACTCGTGTAACGAACAAAGCCCAACTCAGAGAGGAGTATGAACAGCGAATCAAGCAAGAAGACCGCGAAAAAGTAAAGTTCATCTCGATAAAGAAAGGCGACGGCAACCAGTACGTGGCAACATTGGAACTCTCCTCGAAAGACTTCAAACCAACGCCCATCCAAATCCCGGTCGTCAAAGACATGGGTCGGTGGAAATTATACGTGGACGGCTCCGTAGTTATCAACACCAAGCACTAAGGAATAAAAGGAGACACAACCTTTGATTACAGCCGACCCAAATACGTTGCGTTACGGAGCCCACCGATTTGCGGCGGCCGCGCAGGAGTTGCAACGGCAGTCGCTCCAACTGGAACAAACGGCCACCAGCGTCCGACAAGGATCGGACGGATGGTCGGGAGAAGGATCGCAGTCTTTCCTTTTGCGTGGCGAGCGATTGGCAGCCTATGTGAAGAAAGCAAGCAGTGCCTTTGAGAGCGTCGCCCATACATTAAGCCGGTTCGCGATACGAATGGAGCAGGTGCTGGAACTTCGCCGCCATGCCGACCGGCTCGACCAGCAGGCATTCGAGTATGGGGATGACTCCCTCGACAGTATCCACACCCGTCAGCACCTCCGTCACCAAGCGGCTCAGTTGCGACATCAAGCCGATGCCGAAGCGAGCAACGCCGACTCACAGGCATCGACTGAGTTTCAGATGATCGCCAAGATGATCCCGCCGAATTTAGTACCCGGTGCGGATGCCGTTTCTCCCCTTCTCGAAGGTCTTCCGAAGCACTGGCAGGAGTATTACAGTCGACACCCCGATCTGCTCGAAGAAGAAACAGGCGCACCCACGCTGACAGCCGATCAAATCGAAGCCAACCGCCGATCCGACGCCATGACCATCCTGATCGAGTACCACAAACAATCTCAATCCCTCTGGCTCTCTGATGAAGACCGTACAGAGGCTGCCCGCGTCTTCTGTGAGCAATCCTATTCCAAACTGACAGCCGATGACCTAGAAAACGAAATCAGCAGGATCTCGGCCGAGGAGGAACGAAACAAGCACTGGCAAGACCAGATCCAAAACGGTGCCCACGGAAAAGAGCTGATCCAGCAAGAAGGATACACCGAGTATGCGATGAAACAGTACTACCAAGACGGCGCCGTCCTCGGCATGGCCGCCGCAATCACAGCTGTCGGCGGGAGTTTCAAGCGATCTCAAAGTAGTCAGGGTTATATTCCTGAGAATATGTATTGGAATCGAGTAACCGAGTTTAAGGAAGTGAAAGTCTACCAAAGAAATGATATTATTGACCCTAATAAGACTGATGCTATGGGGCGGACAAACATCCAGAGAATGCAACAGGGTTTGGCACCGATTGGTCCGGATGGGAAATCTGTCAATCTACATCACATGACACAAAGAAATGAAAGTTCCATCGCTGAAGTTACACAAACTTTCCATCAAGAAAACACCAAAGTACTTCATATTAACCCTCATACAGTTCCGTCCGGTATAAACAGAACTGAATTTAATAAATGGAAATCAGAGTACTGGAAAAACAGGGCTGCGACTTTAAGTGACGGGGAGGATCATCCATGAGTTTGGACACCTATCTAGAAGCAAAAGCCAAGATCCTGACAAACAAGGAAAAAGGCTTTTTCATTGGACCACGTTCCGATGAACTTATCGCCTTCGCGCAAGAAGCGACCGGACTGAAATTTTCAGGTACATACTTGGATTTTCTCAAGTCCTTTGGGGCGGGCAATTTTGGCGCACAAGAGATTTATGGGATTATTGGTGACGATTTTGAGAATTCCTCAGTTCCGGATGCCATCTGGTATACGCTAACGGAAAGGCGAGAGATCAAACTGCCGAATCATTTGCTTGTGATCTATGACTCTGGCAACGGGGAACTCCTCTGTCTCGATTTTAATCATCCCCATGAACCAACTGTCGTGCAATTTTTCCCTGGGATTGATGTAGACCAACAAACGTTTGCAGTGGTTGCATCTGATTTCGGTGATTTTCTATTGGATCTGGTAAACCAAGAACTCTAACACCCCTGACCTTGATCGGCTCCCCCGCCGTTCAAGGTTTTTCTCTTGTGGGTAAAGATAGCAAAAACACCCCCGCCCAAGGTTTATCCCCAAGGCGCGGGTGAATTGTCCACAATATTCACAATAGTTACCCACATGACTGTGGATACACTCACAGTAATCCACCGAGTTGCTTCACGATCTTCCCGTGTGCCACTGGAAACGCGTAGTCCTCCAGTTTATCCACAGGGACCCATCTCACATCTTCACTCACGCGCACCGTGCCCTCCACGATGGCGCAGTCATACACGCGCATCGTCCAATGCAGGTGGCTAAACGTATGCTCAACCGTCGCGAACAGGCTCTCCGGCTGCACCGTGATCCCGTGCGCTTCTTGCAGATGGCGCACCAGCGCTTGCTCCAGCGTCTCGCCTTCTGCCCGCTCACCGCCTGGGAACTCCCAAAGGCCGGCCAAAAGTCCGGTGTCCGGTCGTCGGCGGATCAACAGTTGATCCCCGTCTCGCAGGAGGGCGGCCGTCATATCCACAGGTCTCGGCGGCTTTTTCTTTTCTTTCACGGGGAACTCTTCCTGCACGCCCTCGGCAAATGCCATGCATGTCTCTTGTACCGGGCAGTTGTGGCAGCGGGGGTTTTTCGGGATGCAGACGGTCGCCCCCAGTTCCATCAGCCCTTGGTTGAACGAGGCGGCTCGTCCTTCCGGGATCATGTAGGCGGCGATGCTCTCAAACGTCTTTCTCGACTTGGGCTTCATGATGTCTTCCTCGATCAAGAACAGACGCGACAGCACCCGAAATACGTTCCCGTCCACAGCCGGCACGTCGCGGTCATACGCGATCGACAGCACCGCCCCCGCCGTGTACGGCCCCACGCCGGGCAGGGCGCGCATCTCGTCGAGCGTGTCGGGCACGACGCCGGCGTGACGTTCGCAGACCGCCTGTGCCGCCTTTTGCAAATTGCGAGCACGGGAATAGTACCCAAGCCCCTCCCACGCCTTGAGCACGTCGCTCTCGAGCGCCTGTGCAAGCGCCTCCACCGTCGGGAAGAGGGTCAGCCAGCGCTCCCAGTACGGGATCACCGTCTCGACGCGGGTCTGCTGGAGCATCGTCTCCGAGACCCAGATCGCATAAGGATCGCGCAGCCTGCGCCAGGGCAGGTCGCGTTTGTTGGCTTCATACCAAGCGAGCAGGCCGAGCCCGGCCGTGCGCGCCGCTTTTCTGTCAAACTCGATCATAGGTCATGTCTCTCCTCTTTTGACTTCCCCTCTATTCTATCAAATGCGCAGTTGAAAAAAAGAAAAAAGCACAGGTTCCCCAACCTGTGCTTTTTTCCATTTGTCAAACCGACTGTCGCTCGATGACTTGGCAGAAACGCTCCGCCAACTCCGGATCGAACTGGACACCCGCACAGCGGCGGATCTCCGCCAGCGATTCGGCGACCGACTTTCTCCGCTGATACGCCCGGTCGAGCGTCATCGCGGAGTACGCGTCGGCGATTGCCAGGATTCTGCCTGGGAGCGGGATGTCCGTACCCTTGAGTCCGAACGGGTAACCCCGTCCGTCGTACCGCTCATGGTGGCAGATCACCGCCTGACGCATCGTATCGCCTGTAAAATGCGAAGCGAGGATCTCGCCTGAATACACGACGTGCCGTTTCATCAGTTCGTACTCCGTGTCGGTCAACCGTCCCGGCTTTTTCAAGACCAGGTCCGGGATCAGGAGTTTGCCGATGTCATGAAACATCCCGGCGGCGCACAATTCCTTGCGCACCTCCACAGACAGCTCCAACTCCATCGCCAGCAGTTCCGCACAGCGGGCGACATCCTTGGAATGCAACATGGTCGGGACGTCCTTGTCTTGCAACGAGCGAAAATACGCGTTCAGATCTTCCCCAAGATCCTGCAGGCACATGCTCTTCCCCTTGTGTGAATCCCCACTCTGCATGAGGTCCCAAACCTCCGCTTGTGATGATGTGATGCAAAAATAACAAGTGGGTATATTCTCCCTCCGGAGAGAAATTCCTGCAAAGGCGTGTAAAATTGTTGAAATTCATCGAAATCCTTCAATACAAAGCCGCCCGTCAGCGAGACCGGGCGGCACAAGGGTTATTTTTTCAGTTGGTCCGGGTTGAGACCTGCCAGTTCCGGGATCACGAACAGGCCGTCTTTGCGGATCAAACGATCGTCGAACCAGATCTCGCCGCCGCCGTACTCCGGGCGTTGGATGCAGACGAGGTCCCAATGGATCGCCGATTGGTTGCCGTTGTACGCGTTTTTGTACGCGTTGCCCGGCGTGAAGTGGAACGAGCCGGAGATCTTCTCGTCGAACAGGATGTCTTTCATCGGTTCGAGGATGTACGGGTTGAACGCGATGGAGAACTCGCCGATGTAGCGCGCCCCTTCATCGGTGTCAAAGATCTCGTTGATCTTTTCCGTGTCGTTGGCGGTCGCTTCGACGATCTGACCGTCCTTGAAGACGAGGCGGATGTTGTCAAAGGTGATGCCGTTGTACACAGACGGCACGTTGTATTGCAGGGTGCCGTTGATCGAGTCGCGGACCGGCGCGGTGTAGACTTCGCCGTCCGGGATGTTCAGGTCGCCGTCGCACTTGACCGCCGGGATGCCTTTGATCGAGAAGGTGAGATCGGTGCCCGGGCCGGTGATGCGGACTTTGTCCGTTTTCTCCATCAGCTCTTTGAGCGGGTCCATCTCCTTGGACATCGCCGCATAGTCCAGCGTGCAGACGTCGAAGTAGAAATCGGTAAACTCGTCGATCGACAGACCGGACGCCTGTGCCATGCCCTGCGTCGGATAACGCAGCACCGTCCATTTGGTGCCCGGCACGCGGGTGTTGCGGTGTACTTCGGTAAAGTAGGTCTCGTTGTACAGTTTCATCTGCTCGGCCGGCACGCCGTGCATTTCGTTGGAGTTGGCGTAGGAGCGGATGCCGATGTACGCGTCCATCTCCGCCATAAAGTCGCGGTCCGCCTTTGTCCAGAAGTCCATCTGTTCCTTGGTCGCGCCCACATACAGTTCGCGCAGCAAGGTCTGCTGACGGACCCACAGGTACGGCTGCGCACCCGCTTTGTAGGCGGCCTTGATCAGCTCTTTGGTCAGATGGGTCTCGCCGTCGAACGACTCGATCAGCACTTTTTCACCCGGCTTCAGATCGGTGGAGTAGGTGGTGAGGATCTCGGCCAATTTGGTAAATCGCGGGTCTCTCATGTTGCTTCCTCCCTGGGTATCAAAGATAGGCGTTGCTTGACTATGTAAGATGGGATTGAGACAATGTAGCCACACTACTTCGGCTAGGAGGTCTCAATGCATGTTGGAGATTGGCGATAAAGCTCCTGATTTTGAAGCAGAGAGCACAGAGGGCCCCGTACGACTCTATACATACAAGGGCAAGAAAAACGTCATCCTGATCTTTTACCCGTTAAACAACACATCCGGCTGCCGCAAGCAACTCTGCGCCGCGCGCGATGCTCTCGATGAGTATGCGGAGTTGGACACGGCTGTTTTTGGCATCAATCCAGGCAAGTTTGCCGGTCACCAAAAGTTTGCCCAAAAACATCGGTTTGGCTTCCCGCTCATCTATGATGAGATGTGGAAGATCGCCTATGCATACCGCATACTCACGCTCGGCGGCTTGATGCAAGCCCGCACCGTCTATGTGCTCGATAAAGAGATGATCGTGCGCCACGTCGAACGGGGCACTCCGACCACAGCCAGACTGAAAGAGATCCTGAATGAATGCAACGGCTAATCAGGTAGGCTAGTTGTCTAGACCAATCTGCCCCAGAAAAAAGCGGAGTCTGCGGACACCGCTTTTTTCTGTTGTCTTAGCCATCCAGACGCTTGAAAAAGCGTTCCAGATAATCGACGAACTGGCTGAACTCTTCATTCGAGAAATCGGACAGCATGTCGGAAAGAAACTGATCGCGCGGCGTCTCGATGTCCTTCATGAACTGGGTGCCTTTTTCGGTCAGCGCAACGTTGGTCACACGGCGGTCATACTGATCCGGGTGGCGCGAGACAAACCCGTCGCGCTCCAGACGATCGATCATGCCCGTCATGTTTGCTTTGGTCACGAGCAGATTTTTACCGAGTTCGGTCATCGTCATGCTCTGCCCGTTGCGGAACAGGACAGCCAGCAGCAGCCACTGTTGCAAAGATAATCCGTGAGCACCTGCCAATCGCGGGCTGTTGCCGTGTTTAATCAACAGGTTGTTAATGCGAATCACCAGATGGATAACTCCGGTTCTTTGCTCAGCATCATTATTCAGAATCTTCATCTCATCTCTACTCTCCAAACTGGATTAGTTTATACGGGTAACATTATAATACCACATTCCTGCCCAGACGAACATCCGCATGTTCTGCGGCAAATTGCGAAAAATAGTCCTAGGGGAGGTGGTAAGATGATGTGGGATATGATCACGGACATGATGCCCCGCAAAAAGCGCGGCATGAACACGGTGACAGCAATGGTGGTTGGAGCATCGGTTGGGATCGCCGCCTGGGAGATGATGCGCCGCAACAACGTCGCTGGTGAATCGACCGATCAGATGGCACAGATCGCCGACCAAATGATGGATGCGATCAATGACTAGCTTCCGCCTCCAGTAAGGACAAAGCCCCTGCTCACAAGGAGTCAGGGGCTTTGTTCTATGTTTCCCACGATGGTTGCCGGACCGTTTTCAAGAATTATTTTAACTCGACAAAAATACTGCCGTTGTAGCTTCTCGCCGTCACCGGCCAGGTGCCCTCACCGACCGTCTCGGTCAGATGAGCACCCGGTTTGGTCGATGTGTTTTGGCTCTGTTTGGTGGGGCCTTTTATCACTCCGACGTTGGTCTCCCCCAAAAATTTGATGTCGCTGTCTTTTGGCATCATCAGTCGAGCTTTGCCATTTGTCGTTGTAAGTGTCCACTGTGCACGGACACTCCCGTCGACGGTCACATCGCCGTTGGTGACCCCGGCTGTCAGCGCCTGCTGCGGATTGATCACCGTCACCACCCCCGTCATCGAGGTGGCTTCGATATCTCCGTGCACGGTGTCGATCTCGACCTTGCCATAGTTGGCCTGCAGGTGGAGCCCGCCTGAGACCTCGTGGATCCGGACATCTCCCGCTTCCGAGAAGATCCGCGCCTCTCCGTCGATCTCCTCCGCAACGACCCCGCCTTGGCCGCTGCGTACCTCGACGCTGCCTTTGACCCCCTGCACGGTGACCGCTCCCTTGCCCGTTTCGATCCGAAGGCTACCCGTGTGATCCGAGGCGGTGATCAATCCCGTTTTGGCTTTGATCACCGTGTCGCCCCTGTAGCCGGTCAGTTGGAGATTGCCGTGCTCGCCGTTCATGGTGAGCAGCAGGTCTTGCGGCACCTCGATCCGCAGGTCGACCGTGCCCGGCATCTCGCCCTCACCCCGCACCTCCAGCGTCGCCTGCTCGCCCTCCACAGTGACAAACGGGGAGAGCTTCACCGCCGCAGCGGTCGCCGTCATCTTTTCCGGAGCGGCGGTGATGTGCGCCACCGCCTCGATGCGTAGCTCGCGGGTGAGGCTGTCGCTGCCGACCACTTTCATCTGACCGTGCGGATTTTTCAACACGAGGCGCTTGACCTCCGCCGGCACGCCGGCGATCTGCTCGGGCAGTACGACGTCTTTTTTGGTGACGTTGAACAGCGCGGTCTCCTTGGGCGGCGGCTCGATGTTTTGCGCGGTCTGGTGCGCCTCCTGATAGAAATAGACGGAGAACACCCCGACCAAGAACAGGAGAGCCAGGGAACGCCCGTCCAAGCGCAGCCGCTCCGGCAGACCTTTGCGGCGAATCGTCAGCCAGGCGACCAACAGCTCCAAGCCGATCCCGATTACGATCAACGGCCAAAAGCGCAATCCCCCCGCAAACCACGTCGTGTTCATCACAACATCGAAGAACAACAAAAGACCAAGTGCGAGCATGGTGCACGCACTGGTCAAAGTTCCCACTCTACGCATGTTTGTGGTCGTCGTTGTCGCGTTTCGTACCGGTCAAGAACGAAAACGACTTGCCTTTCAAGATCATGTAGCCGAACACCAGCAGGACCCCGGCTGCGACCATCTCCTTGATCGCGTTTTGGAAGCGGTAGTCGATGCCGAGCAAGTTCAACACGTTGTAGAACAGGGCGAAGATCCCGATGATCGCCAGTCCCCAGCCAAACCACGAAGCGGTCGTGATGTGTTTCAACTGCGGGAAGATCGGCTCGTCGATGTAGGGCTCGCCGTTGTTGATCAGCGTGCGGTACTTCAACGCGTCAAACTGGGAGTAGAACCAGAGGATCGGAATCCCGAGCGACAACGGGAAGTTCAGCGAGTTCGGCACGACGCTGTTCAGGAAGATGATGCCAAAGAAGAGGATCATCAAGTTCAGGCCGCGCTTTTGCAGGCCGAGGTAGTAGTGACCGAGCCCTGGCAGGCAGGAGAACAGCACCGTCAGAAAACCGCTTTTGATCGGCTGTCCAAACGCGTTGTGACGCTGCTTGACGGTGTCGACCGCCTTGTCGTGACGGGCGGCCGCCTTTTCTTTTGGCGTCGAGGCGGCGGGGCGAACCGTCTCGCGCTGGATGCTCGGGTCGAGCTTGATCCCGCCCTCGTCGAGGATCAGCGAGTCGGCCAAGCACGATTTGCAGACCGCGTGCTCGCCGACTGCGACGACGCATTCGGTGCAGATCAGGTGGTGGCACATCCGGCATTCGCGTGCCACCGGCAGATCCGGGTGGTTGTGACAATTCATCGTGGGTACCTCCTATTGAAAGATTTCCGAGTTCACACGAGCCATGAAGCCGTGAATCTCCGTGTAGACACGGTACGTGCCGTCTGTGACGACGTCTCCGGTGCGCAGGGCAGTCTGGACGACGCCAAACGTCGGCAGGCCCTGCACTTGATAGGAGCCGAGGACCATAAATCCGGTGACGACAGCCGCCGTGACAAAGTGGGTAAACGATTCGAAACGGTGCTGACGGCGCGGGCGGAGCGGGACGACGTTGGCGTGCGTCTGTTCGATCTCAGCAGCGACGGCGTTTTCGGCGCGAGATTCTGCATCTTCGTGCAGCACGGCACTCATCACGCGGTCGGAAAATCCGTCCGACGGCATCTCCAACAGCGACGGCAGACCGTCCGCCTCGTCCCCGGATTCGATCAGGGACAGAAACTGTTCGTGACATCTGTCGCACGCCTCCAGATGAGCTTCAAACGAGACCGTCTCAGCCGCGCCGAGTTCGTCCGCCAGATACTTCAAGATCGTGCGGCGTTCCAGATGTTCCATCGTCCGCTCCTCCTCCTTCCATGGCAGTTCTTAACATTTGTTTTGCCCGATAGAGTCTCGTCTCAACCGTTCGCGACGAGATCCCTTCCGACTCTGCGATGTCCTTGTAGGTCATGCCTTGGAAGTGATACATCAGCAGAATGGCGCGGTACTTCTCCGGCATTCCGTCGATCACATCGCGCACCTCGCTCTGACGTTCGCGGCGCAGGATCGTCTGCTCCGGCGTTTCCGCCTCGTCAGGCAGCGCATCCGCCTCTTCAACCCCGGCTGTCAGTTGGTTTCTGGACGCGTGCTTGCGCTTCCAGTCGATGCAGCGGTTGGTGGCGATGCGGCAGATCCACGTTTTGAAACTCGCCTCTTCGCGGAACGTATCGAGCGTTCGAAACGCTTTGAGAAAGACTTCTTGCGCCATGTCTTCCGCTTCTGCGCGGTCGTGTATCATGCGACAGGCGATCGAGTAGACGAGAGATTGGTAGCGTTCGACGAGCAGTCGGCAGCACATCGCGTCTCCGTTGCGTATGCGTTCTATCAATTCGAGATCGCTGGCCTCCTGCACCGTTCCCCACATCCCTTCTCCTCAGCGCCTTCATTCCTACAGACGCGAGCCCGCAAACAAACCCTTCACTTCCCCGGAAAAAACTTTTTTATTGTCCGGCAGCCGCCCACAGCAGCAACAAAATCAGCAGAGCCAGCGCCGTGCCGGCCACAGAGAGCAACAGGCCGGTCAAGGCGACGCCGCTGCCTTTGAGCGGCTTTTTCGATTGTTTGATCCGGCGGATCGCCAGAAAGCCGAGCACGATGCCAAACGGCCCCATCACCAGCGACAGGAAATTCAAAAACGGTACGAACGACGTCAACAAAGTAATCACGCCCATCGACAGCGAAGCCATGGCCATGGGATGTCTCGGTACAGGGGTTTGCTTGATTTCACTCAACTCGTAACAACTCCAATTTGATCAATGATAGTTCATTATACCGCATGTCTTCCCTCTATCGCAGGACCAATCCTGCGCAAAAACGCCGTGTGTTCCCAATAATGGGCACACACGGCGTTTTGTGTCATGCATATGAGCAATCGATTAACGGGAGTAGAACTCGACGATCATCGATTCTTGTACGGTTTGCGGCATTTCGTCGCGCTCCGGGTAACGGGTGTAGGTTGCGGATTGAGCCGCATCGTTCCACTCGAGGTAGTTCGGACGGAAGGAGATGCCTTCCAGCGCGTCTTTGACAGCTGCTACGCCTTGGGACTTTTCACGCAGGGAGATCACGTTGCCCGGGCGAACTTGGAACGACGCGATGTCGACCTTGTTGCCGTTGACGAGCACGTGGCCGTGGGTGACCAGCTGACGAGCGCCTGCCAGGGTGCGAGCGAAGCCCGCTTGGTAGACGAGGTAGTCGAGACGGGAGTTCAGCAGACGGAGCAGGGTTTCGCCGGTCTTGCCCTTTTGGCGAGCTGCTTCTTCGTAGTAGGAACGGAATTGCTTTTCCAGTACGCCGTAGATGAACTTCAGCTTTTGCTTTTCTTGCAGCTGCATGCCGTACTCAGATACTTTCTTGCGCTTGGTCGGGCCGTGCTGACCCGGCGGGTACGGGCGCTTGTGGGACGGGCATTTCGGCGAGCCGCAGATCGCTTGTCCAACTGCGCGGCAGAGTTTGTGTTTCGGTCCGGTGTTACGTGCCATGTAAGAATCTACTCCCTTGTATCATGATAATTATCGTTCATCTGCTCCATCTCTTGGAGCATTGCAGCAAGCGGGTCAGTGACTTCCACACCTGCCGACTTCAAATTCGACAACTCTTCTTCCGTCTCTTCAATCACAGCCGCCAAGAGATGGGTGATGTCATTTTGTGTCATATTGAGCAGGTTTCGCTCAAAAGTCTCTGACAAAATTAAAGGATACACCGCTGTCCCTATTTTAGCAAGTACCTTTGTATGTAAATGACAGCCGTCAGCCGCCCAAGGGGTCACTACTACTTGCACATCCTCTGTATACGGCCAGTTTGTCAACACATCGTCGAGACACTTGCGAATCGGCTCTGCATCGCGGTAGTATCCCAAGCCCCAACAGCCTTGAGACACCAGATGCTTGATCCGGGAAGTAATCATTTTGCACCACCCGCCAGTAATTGAAAACCATTCTCAATAACTTGAGATCAGCATAACGCATGGGATTCGGTTTGTAAACCGCACCCTTCGTCATTTTTTCCAAAACGGCGGCAAAGAAACCCGCGCCCGCCAAATTTAGTTGGCGTCCGGCTCCTCTTGCGGCGGCATGTTGTCGTAGCCGTTGACGATCAGGTCCAGACGGCCGTCGACCGGGTCGAAGATCAGACCGTGCACCGGCACATCTTTCGGGATGAACGGGTTTTCGCGGATCTGCTTGACGACGTCGGCGACGTTTTCGATCGGATGATGGAACGTGTCCACCCAGTTGACGATCGACTGTTCGACGACTTTGATCGCATCCGGCGAGACACCGCGCGCGATCATCTTTTCTTTGAGCCCGTCGGCGGTGGCATGTGCCATGCCGCAGTCGCGGTGGCCGACGACCATCACCTCTTTGACGCCGAGCTCATAGATCGCCATCACCAGCGAACGGATGATCACGCCAAACGGCGAGGCCAGCGTGGCACCGGCGTTTTTCAGCACTTTCGCATCGCCGCGGGCGATGCCGAGCGCGCCTTCCAGAAAATCGACGAGACGGGTGTCCATGCAGGTGAAGATCGCCAATTCTTTCGCCGGGATCTTCGAGACGGGCTTGTTGTTTGTTTGCTCTTGCAGGTTTGCCCATTCTTTTACGAACTCTTTGTTGGTCGCCAAAACTTGGTCGAGAATTCTCATGTTCTCACCTCATCATGTTCAGTAGCCTTGTTCCTGCCTGCGGTGGTTGACCTCGTTTTTCGCGAGATACGCCGCTTCGATCTCCGCTGCCGTAAAGCCCAGCCCGCTCCCTAAGCCCCAGATCGCGTCAAACAGCTCCCGGTAGACATCTGCCTCCCGACGCTGTCCAAAAACGGCTGTGAGAGCCAGCAGGGCGGTGAAACGCTCGGTCAGAGACCCGAAGCCCGCCTGCAGATCGGTCGGCTCATAGTCGTATCCGAGCTCGATCCCGAGCGAGATCACAAAATGCAGCCCGTCCACGTACTCTTCCAAGATCACATCGCGGTCTGCGGGCGGCTTTTTGCTCCAGTATTTGAAGCAGCGCGTCTCGTTTGCCAGTTCGGCCAGTTCCACTTGCAGGGCCAATACCTTGTCCGCGATCAGGTCGCGGCCGATCAAACCGTGCTCCTGACGTATGCGGTCGTCCAGCCCCTTCTGGATGAGAAACAATCGGTGGAAGTTCATGGGGCGTCGTTCCTCTCTGCACTGTCTGCCCTATATTGTAACACAGAAAAAAGAGAGGTTCCCCTCTCTTACGCTTTGGTGGATATTTTTGTTCCCCATTGAAAGACGAACCACAGTAATCCGACAAAAACGAACAGTCCGATGGCAAACCAGAGCGCCGGCATCCCGCGACCTCCCGCGTGGCAAGGTCCTGACCGGCGGCGTGCCTTTTTTAGGCGGCCGGTGCGTTCAAAGATTTCGCTTCTTCATGAATGTGCACGGGCGGCACATGTTTGCTCCACCATGCGCACAGCCAGACACACAGGCCGACACTGACCAAAAAGAGCAACGACGCGATCATTCCCATCCCAAATTCCCTCCGTGTAGATCAAGATTGTGACACTATCGTAACAAAAAGTTCAAACTTCTGCAACAATAGTGTAAGTTCACCCTCTTGAAAAAACGGCCGGGTTGGTAGAAGATACGCGGTTTGATGCGGGAATAGACGTATTTTGTCGCTTATGCCGGAATCTTGAAGAACGTGCCGGTCGCGCTGCCGACGATGTCGCCTTTTGCGTCATAGACGTGCGATTCCAGCACGGCGATCGTGCGGCCGTTTTTTTGGAAGCGGGTCTTGCAGGTCAGCGTCCCCTGCTTGGCCTCTTTCAAAAATCGAACCTGCAGATCGAGCGTCACCGTCTTGGTCTCCTGCCCGTTTTTGACAAAGCAGGTCGCCCCCATCGCCGTGTCGATAAACGTGGAGAGAATGCCGCCGTGAAGCATCCCGTAGCGGTTGGAGATCTCCGGTCGCACCTCCATCGTGTGGACAAACGTGTCGCCGTCCTGGCCTTTGAATTGGTAGGACATCATCTCTTCGATATAGACGAGCGGGCTCTGGTTGGTGCGGATCTTGGCTTCGAGCAAGCGCAGCATAAACGCTTGGTCATCGGCGGAGAGCGTGTCAAACAAGGCGAGCATTTGGTCGCGCATGATCAATGATTCAACTCCAGTCTCTGGTGCACAGAGCATTTTATGTCTGGGAGTATACACCATTTTGACACATCAGGGAACGGTCACGCCGTTGCCTATGACTTTTTTACACCCGTGTAGATGTGGATCGCGTCGCGGAGAAACGCGGCCGTACCCGGT
Source organism: Tumebacillus lacus (assembly GCF_026410385.1). Classification (GTDB taxonomy): domain Bacteria; phylum Bacillota; class Bacilli; order Tumebacillales; family Tumebacillaceae; genus Tumebacillus; species Tumebacillus lacus. The sequence continues at coordinate 25,970 of NZ_JAPMLT010000005.1, read as the reverse complement.
TGCTCCTTGTCATAGTACGCCGTGAACCGCTCGTCGTCGACGTACATCTGCGCGAGTCCCGCGTGCGCTTCCTTGCTGTATTGCGGCCAATAGAAGGTCAGCCATCGCTTGTGCAGGTCGGCCGCTTTCTGCGCGAGTTCGCTGGCCGGGTCGCCCGTTTTGAACGCTTCGGCCAGCGTGACGTTCACTTTTTCTGCGAGGCGGGTCACTTCATCATGCTGTTCTTGCGTCATGTTTTTCAGCTTTTCATTGGACTGGTTGACCGTGTCGTCGCCGTATTTTTCACGAATTTCTTTGCCGTACTTTTTCTCGTTCTCGTCGATCATGTTTTGCTTGAAGCCTTCAAATTTTTCTTTGTCGGTCATGGTGATTCTCCCTTCGGATAATGCAATTGTTTTTTCCACGTTCGCGATCAGCAGATCGAGTTGCTTTCGTTTGTCGAGCAGTTGTTGCCGGTGATCTTTCAAAGCGGCTGCTCCGTCAAAGGACGGGTCGTTCACGATCTCTTTGATCTGCTCAAGGCCTACCCCGAGCTCCCGGTAAAACAAGATCTGTTGCAGACGATCCACTTCCGCTTCGCCGTAGATGCGGTACCCTGACGAGTTGATCCGCGCCGGCTTCAAGATGCCGATCTCATCGTAATACCGCAGCGTGCGGGTGCTGACTCCCGCCAACTGCCCCAACTTTTGCACCGTGTATTCCATGCGTTCACCTCCTGACAAGATTCACTGTACAGGTTGACGCAACGTCAAAGTCAAACCCATTATTTCATCCATTTGTTGTGTGTCACTCTCCGCATGCGCCCTGAATATGTTGGATCTTGTCAGAGACGTTACCCAGCGAGGGAGGATCACGATGTACAGAACAAATGGCTCACAACAATTGCTCGACCGTCTGGCCACCGCCATCGACGCGGAATACCATGCCATCCGCACCTATGAAAAACTGGCCCAACTGACCACCGATATGGACTTCCGAACGATCATTCTCAACATCCGAAATGATGAAGTGGCCCATTTCCGCAACTTCTCGCACATTTACTCCGATCTGACAGACGGGCGTCAAGCACCGCTGACAGCTGCTACCGTGCCGACCGACTTCCGGGAAGGGATCGAAGAGGCGATCCGGGATGAACTGGAGGATTCGAAGTTTTATCAAGACACGGCCGCGTTTACCTCCGACCCGCGGATCGCCATGATCCTGCGCGACGCATCCGCAGACGAGGCGCGTCACGCCACTTGGTTTTCGTACATCTGGAATAAGACCAAGTAGAGCAAAAAAGCCACTTGCAAGCAAGTGGCTTTTTGGTGTGTCTGCTTGATCCCGACACGGCAATTGTCTCTCCAAAAGGTAACTCTGCATGTTTCGCGCTACTTTCCTCTTCAGCCTCCTGAATCACGATGTCCGTATGGATTCGATTACGGATTCGGGAGCGTCGAGCCATTCACGAATACTTTGTTCGGAGTCTGGTTGCTTCTTTTGACAGGGATGCGTTTTGGCGAGGAGATGGTGCCGTTGTTGACTTCAAACAGCACGATGCTGTTGTTGCCGATCACCGCACCGCCTTGTCCCTCAAGAACGTACGGGATGCCTTGGATCGTGCTCGTCGCGTACGTATGAACATGCCCGACCATGACTTTTTGGATTTTGTTTCGATTCTGACGCAACGTGTTGAGGAAATCACGGTTTGCCGGGGTGGTGATCGGGAATCCGTCGTCGTCGCGCAGCGTAAAGGTGGAGCCGTTCGCACGCCGCCACGTGCCTGTGCGTGGCGGCACATGCATGACGACGGCCACTTTCGTATTGGCGGGCGTGCTGTTCAAATTGCTCTTGAGCGTCGACAGGGCCGCACCCGACCGATCAAATCCGTAATACTCCGAGTAACTCTCCGAAACCGCTGTACCCGGACCGATGTTATTCAGCATGATGATCCGCAGTCGAGGTGCGTCCACACGATAGTTCAGTCTCGCGGAGATGTACTTTCGATACAGGTCCAACGATCCTCGGGGACCTGTCCGCTCGTGGTTACCCGGGGCTATGAACACGGGGATTTTGTACTTTGTCATAAATTGATTCAGTTTCTGAGAGACATATCGATAATGCGACTCCAGACCGGTAAACACGAGATCCCCGCCGATGAGGATAAACAGCGGCTTCGGTTTTTGTCTTGCAGCCGTCTCCAACGCCCCGAGGAAAATCTGATACCGTGTAATCGCATCTGCTCTCGTATTGCCCCAGTTAAACCAACTGTCACCAAAGTAGACAAATCGGAACTTGTTCGATTTCGGCAACGACTTGAGCAGGCTCTGGGCTCTTTGTGTAAGGGTAGGCATAAACGCCTCATACTCCTTTCGTAGAAAAAAGCATCGAGGACAGCGACTGCCTTCGATGCTTTCGGTGCATTCGATTACAGCTTCGCGACTTTCATAATGTCGGTTCTGCGAATCGTGCGCCGTCTGACCTTTTGATTGCGTCCCATGTAGCGGATCGTGACCGAGTTGACATCTTCAGCGACGACACGCCCGTTGTAAACGGTAAACGAGCCCATCGTCTGACCTGCGACTGCGATCCCGTAGCAAGCGCCGATCGTAAAATTGTAGAATGGCATCAGACCTTGACCTCCTCTCATGTGTTCTCCCTTTAGTACATGCATGTCCAATGGGAGAGGGAACGGCAAAAGCCCTGCAGAACTTTCACTCTAGGATCAAACGATCAAGTCCGCGGCCAAAAAAGAAGCGAGGGATCCCACATGAAAAAGATCACGCCCGTCTATGCAGGTGAAAACAAGGGAAACGCGATGAAGTACATCTGCTCCCGATGCGGTCAACCGGAAGCCACGTCCACGCGCAAGGCGAACTGTGCGTGCGGAGGATTGTGGGACTTGGAGTACCAACCGCCCGCATTTGACTTGTCCCTCGTCGACCAAGACACGTGGAGCCTCTTTCGCTACCGGGCTTTTTTGCCTGTAGAAGGCGAGAGGTGGCGGGATCTTTCCTTGGGAGAGGGAATGACTCCTGTCGTGCCGTTTGACGAAGATGTCCTGCTGAAGATGGAGTACTGTATGCCCACGCTGTCGTTCAAAGACAGAGGGGCTGCGGTGCTGATCTCCCATTGCAAGAGCATCGGCATCGAGGCCGTTATCCAGGACAGCAGCGGCAACGCCGGCAACAGCATCGCCGCCTATAGCGGAAAGGCTGGCATCGACTGTGAGATCTTCGTGCCGGAGGGCACGTCTTCTAAGAAAATCGCCATGATCCAGTCCCACGGAGCGCTGGTCAGCGTGATACCGGGCAACCGAGATGCTTGTGCAGACGCGTGCCGAGAAGCAGTTGCGCAAACGGGCACGTACTACGCCAGCCATGTATACAACCCTTTTTTCTACGAAGGGACGAAAACCTACATCTACGAAGTCTATGAACAGTTGCGCCGGATGCCTCGACACATTTTCATCCCGCTTGGCAACGGCACCCTGTTCATCGGTGTGATCAAAGCGTTGGAGCACCTGCTCATAAGCGGTGTCATCTCCGAAATGCCCCGCATCGTGGCGGTGCAGAGTGAACACTGTGCCCCGCTTGCCAAAGCGGTGAGTCAACATCAGTCGCAGCCGGCTCGGATCGCACCGGCCCCCACGCTGGCGGAGGGCATCGCCATCGGCGAGCCGATGCGGGGGGAAGCGATCCTTCGCCTGATCTACAAGTACCAGATCGAAGTGATCACCGCCCCGGAAGAGCGCATCTTGCCAGCCCGGGCCGCACTGGCCGAGAAGGGCATCTACTGTGAACACACCACAGCCGCCACCTATGCAGCCTACCTCCTTTATTGCGAAAGGCACGGGAAGACCCCTGATAGTCTGCTTCCCATGTGCGGGGCGGGTTTGAAGTCGGATCAGTGAGAGAAAAAAGAAAAGGTCAGAAATCCGCGTGTGGATTCCTGACCTTTGTTTGGGTCGGCAGTCTATTTTATTAGATCTTCTTACTCTCCCCGACTGCGAAACTCGTCGGTCAAAATCCCGGCATACCCCCAATTTTCCTCTTCGATCTCTTGAATCACGATGTGCGTGTGCTCCGGCTTTTTGCCAAGCACGCGGCCCAGTGTATCTGTAAATTCATGGACGATCTGCTCTTTCTGTTCGCGAGTTGCCCCTTTAGTGATCTGCAAATTGATGACCGGCATTTGGATTCAACCCCTCTCACGGCTTCTGTTTTTTAAATTTCACTGCTATTATAGATCTGAAGTCCAAAATTTGTAAAGAGAGTTCACCCTCTCTTCTCCAAAGCTTGTGTTCCACTTCTGTTGGAACCAAATGCTCTTGCGAACGTAGCTACATGATAAGCGGGTCAAAACATTCTCAAAGGGGTGGATGGATGTGAAAATGATCCCTACCAAGAACAGCCGGACTGCCAACGGAACCATGGAATTTGCACAACTTGGCAATGGTGGACCCACCGTGCTTCTTATTAACGGAGGCAGCGGCCCCATAGATGGATGGTATAAAGTGATTCATGAAATCGCGAAGAAAACCACAGTTGTCGCATATAACCGATTTGGGGTAGGCAACAGCGACAAGCCATCCACTCCCCAACATGGGGATGCGATTGTGACCGCACTTCGGCAATTGCTCCAGGAAGAAAAGATCCAACCTCCCTTCCTGCTCGTCGGACACTCGCTAGGAGGCTTTTACTCCAATTTGTTTGCCCGTCAGTTCCCCACTGAAGTAGCGGGCGTTGTTCTCTTAGAATCGAGCCATCCTCTCGACATAAAGCTTAACGAAAATCAGAATGCCATCATTCGAAATGTGAATCGACTCCTTGCGATGTTCGACTCCTTCATTCCCCATCGAAAGTGGAGCGAAGTGAACTACGTGGAAGAGACCATCAAGCAAATCGAACAGGCCGGTGCGTTCCCCGATGTCCCTTTATTTGTGGTATCTGGAGGCAAAAAACCGCCGATGATGCCAGACCATGTATTCGATAAGCGGAGAAACAACCAGTTGGAGTTCTTGCAACTCAGCAAGCAAGGCAAGCACATCCTCGCTGCCAAAAGCGGTCACTTTCCGCAACTGTCAGAGCCGGAAGTAGTCATACAAGCGATTCACGATTGTATTCAACTAGCTTTGTGCGATTAATAAGAAAAGGTCAGAAATCCACTGCGGATTCCTGACCTTTGTATGGGTTGGCAGTCTCTCTTTATTGGAGGACATCTTCTGTTGTCTTGAAATGCAATTTCGCAACATGGCGAAGATGATTTCTGCCGTTGTTTTTGACAAATGTCCTGCCAGCTTGAATGACCTGTACAGACGCGCCTTTCGGGAGTGAGATCCCGTGTTGCGCTTTCGCTTCCGAGTGCCAGCGCAAGAGCGCGTCTCGGGCGAGGATCGAAGCCGCTGCGACTGCGAGATTCTGTTCCGCCTTCGGGACTTGGATGAGTTTGACTGTTCGTCCGAGTTTTTTAAGGCGGTTCTCGATGAGGCTCTCGTCGGCGAATTTGTCGGCGATGACGAGACCCACCGGTTGGGATTCGAGCAGATTTTCGATGACGGAGGCGTGCGCCCATGCGAGCAGGGAGTTCAGCTTTTTGCCTTGGCTGGTAAACTTTTCGTAGAGTTCGTTGTATTTCTCGGGCTTTAAGCTGAGCACTTTGTAGCGACCGTAGCAGATCTTGCGGATCTCGGCGGTCACCAGCGGCCCAAAGTAATCCCCCTTCCTCGATTCATACAAACAGCACCCCTTGCAGAAGAAATAAAAATTAGTAGTACACAATGCACCCCTTTAGTTTGAGAGTTTGTAGAATCGGCGTCTCTTTCAGGTTGCGATTCCAACGAAGGTCGAGCTTTTCTAGGTTCATCAAATTCATGAGTGAACTCGGAAGCGTCTGCAAATCATTTCCTCGCAAGTCAAGCTCGATGAGATTACGCATGTCACCGATCTCATCGGGCAGTTCGTTTATTTTGTTGTTTCTAAAGTTTAGGACCCTTAACTTTTTTAAATGACCAATAGACTTCGGTACCGTTTGTAACTCGTTGTTGCTCACGTCGAGTATACGAAGCTCGTTTAGCATTCCGATATTTTCTGGCAAGCGACGCAATCTATTCCCGTACACATGTATTTCTCGTAGGCCGGGTATGTTTGTGATTGATTCCGGGAGTTCTTCAAGAGAGTTGTTATACATTCGTAATTCGATTAGGCTCGCCATATTCCCTATGTTTTCGGGGAGACTCTTTAAGTTGTTATCCGTTGCATTCAAGTATTTTAGATACATAAGATCTGCAATTTGAATTGGGAGTTCTTCAAGTTGATTGTGACTCAGATAGAGAAAAGAGTCCAACCCTGATAACATACCGATTTCCGCAGGCAACTTTCTCAACTTGTTATGACCCAGGTCGAGCATCTTCAAATGGGTTAAGTTTTTGATTGACTCCGATATCTCTTCGATCTCGTTTCCCCCATAGTTGAGCACCTCCAGTTCTGGATGGCAGTAGACCTCTTCTGGAATCTCCTTGATTTTATTATCGTAAAGGCTCAATTCAATAATTGGAGTCTTTCCTGAAACAATCTCGTGTGGGGTCTGGGTAAGACCTGTACTATTGCAATTTATCCTCATCTCTCTCACTCCTAGGTTAGTCTGTACACAGTAGGACATCTTCTGTTGTCTTGAAATGCAATTTCGCAACATGGCGAAGATGATTTCTGCCGTTGTTTTTGATAAATGTCTTGCCAGCCTGAATGACCTGTACAGACGCGCCTTTCGGGAGTGAGATCCCGTGTTGCGCTTTCGCTTCCGAGTGCCAGCGCAGGAGCGCGTCTCTGGCAAGGATCGAAGCCGCTGCGACGGCGAGGTTCTGCTCCGCCTTCGGGACTTGGATGAGTTTCACGGTGCGGCCGAGTTTTTTGAGGCGGTTCTCGATGAGGGACTCGTCGGCGAATTTGTCGGCGATGACGAGGTTGACTGGTTGCGTTTCAAGCAGGTTTTCGATGACAGAAGCATGCGCCCATGCGAGCAGGGAGTTCAGCTTTTTGCCTTGGCTGGTAAACTTTTCGTAGAGTTCGTTGTATTTTTCGGGCTTTAAGCTGAGCACCTTGTATCGCCCATAGCAGATTTTGCGGATCTCGGCGGCCATGCCGGGGATCTTCGCGTCCGTGATCTTTTTACTGTCATCCACCCCGAGCGAGCGGAGCAACGGCACCGCATCCGGGTCGACAATCACCCCTGCCGTCACCAGCGGCCCGAAATAATCCCCCTTCCCGCTCTCGTCCGTGCCCATCCACGGCTCATCATAAGCGGCTTCGATCTCTTGCACCGGTCGGTCCGAAGTCTTTCGCGGCTTGACCTCCGCCTTGACCGGGGCACCTCCGCGCATGCGGGTGAAGAGCTCGCCTTCCACGATGCGCTTTGCTTCGTTGTCTGCGCCTTGGACGACGAGGTTGAGGCCTTTTTTGCCGTAGTAGACGTTGAAGATCGCTCCGGCCCCGCCGTGGCGGACTTTGAATTGTCTACCGTAGGGGATTTCTTTTTGCTCTAAGATCTCAAGCCCCAGATCGCGGCAGAGAGTTTCTGCGGCGGTGGCGGCGGAGTGTAAATCATGGATGTTCATGCGGGAACCCCCTGTTTCGTTATTCTCAAAAATCGAGTATGATAAGCGTGAGACAAAATCGCTTTCTACTAAAAAATTCACCATAGACGGGAGGAACCCGACCGTGACCTGGTTCTATATCATTTTAGGCTTTCACTTGCTGGCGGTAGTCGTCAAGCTCGGCGTTCTGTTCTACATTCCGGCACTCAAAGACGTGGAGCACGTCAAAGGCTTCCTCGGCACGTACAAAAAAATCGACCGCATCGCCAACTATACGCTGTGGGCGACCGGCTTTGGCATGGTGGCGGTGACGTCGATCCAGTTGCTGTTCCAACTGTGGCTGCTCGCTTCGATGCTGATCTACACGCTGATCTTCTACATCATCAAGCGCGTGATCATGGGCCGCATGCAAAAGATCGTCGAGTCGAACAAGGTGTTTGACCGCGAGGGCCTCAAGACTCTGCGCGTGGAAAACTACTGCGTGATCGTCGTCTCGGTCGGCCTGTTCCTCGCGATCGGCGGCCTGATGATGACAAAACCGATGTTCTAACTGTACACGAAAACAAGAGCTTCCGAAACCGGATCGACTGCGACCCGGTACGGAAGCTCTTGTTTTTTTGTGTTTCCTTTTTGAATGGAAAATCAGGCGACTTCGGCCTGCTTGCTGTCGTGCGTGGCGACGATGCGCGGCAGGAACAGCAGGACGAGCAGGGCCAAGGTGACCATCAACACGCCTGCGAGCAGGAAGACGCCGCCAAGTCCCATCAGGTTGGCGAGCAACGCCCCGGCTGCGGGTGCGCCCAACACGGCTCCGTTCTGGATCGAGCCGGAGACGGCGGAGACGCGGCCCATCAGGTGCTGCGGCGTCTCGGCTTGCAGGATGTAGCCGAAAGGAACGGTCGAGGCGGCCCCGACGATGCCAAAGACGAGGAAGACGCCGAGCCACACGGCTAGCGGCCAGTCAAAGTAGCCAAATCCGCTCATGCCGATCACGAGGTTGATGAGACCTGCCAGCACGGCCATCCCGGCCATCATTTGGAACGGGGTGTTGCGCCAGAAGGTCCACTGCCCGGCTGCCACGGCGCCGATCACGTTGCCAAGCCCCATAGCGGCGAGCAACAGGCCGTAAGACGCTTCGCCAAGCGCCATCTCTTTCGTCCAGACGGTCAACAGTCCGTCATAGAGAAAGACGATGAAGAATCCGACGGAGATCAGGGTGATCGCGACGCTCAGTTGGCGACGCGCTGCGATGTGCTGAAAGCCTTCGCGGAACTCCGCCCAAAAGTTGCGCTCTTTGGACGCCTCCGCCCCCTCGCCCGCCAGACGCGGCAGGCCGAGGAAGAACAGGCCGGCGAGCACGAGGACGAACACCTCGACGGCAAACACGGAGCGCGGCCCGGAGAGCGCGATGATGCCACCCCCGAGTGACGGGGCGACGATCTGCGTGACGCGAAACGAGATCTGGTTCAAGGCAACGGCCTGCGGGATCAACGGTTCTGGCACCAGTTCGCGGATCGCGCTCTGACGGGCCGGATAGTTGACCGCTCCGAGCACGCCTTTGAAGAAGACGAGCGGCAGCAAGACGTACAGGTTGGGCACGAAGATCATGCTGCCGACGACCGCCGCCCGCAACAGGGCGGATGCGATCATCATCGAACGGCGCGGCAGGCGGTCGACCCATACGCTGAGGAACGGTCCCAACAACACCCAGGAAATGCTCATGGTGAACATCAGGGACGCCACAGCCTCCACACCCAGTCCCCATGTATAGACGACGAGGACTGCGAGTGCGGTGAAATCAAGCCAGTTGCCAAAGTCGGACAGCACCTGTCCGATGAACAGCCGGCGGAATGCGAGCTCTTTGAGCGGGGTAAACAAGGTCTGTTTCGGCTTTGAGGCACTCTCCATATTGATCGTGTCTCCTTCCTTTCAAGATGCGGGTCAGCGCGGGGTGAGCGTCAGTACGTTTTCGCTGTTTGCTTCGATGTCTGCCCGCGTGTAGTGCATCTGTCTGTATTCCCCTTTGAGCCACAGGGGCGTCTGGTCTTTGTAATGCGGGCTCCCGATCTGTCCGGACGCGCCCATCTGGAGCACGTCACGCGCTTTGGCCGGTTCCGCCATGTCGATGAGGAAACGCCACGGAGCGCCGACGATCGCACGGTACGGGCTGCGTTTTTTCGAATAGGAGGCCGCGCCTACGGTGACGTGACTGCCGCCATACGCGTACGGTCCGTCGTTGAACAGCAGGTGCAACGGTTTGACCGAACCGAGCGGATGGGCGAAGGTGACGGTGTGCCAGTTGCCCCACTGCCACTTTTTCGGATCGTCGCCGAGATGTTTTTTCAGCAAGGCGTGCGCGTTGCGGAACCCTTCCATCAGCACTTTCTCTTTCGTATCCTCGGTGCCTTGGAACCACAGCGGATTTGGATCGGCGTACGTCGAGTCCATCGCATTGGTGACCAAGCCGGTGGAGATGAAGTCGAGATAGAGTTGTTCGCTGAGTTGACTGGAGAACAGACGCTCCATCGTCTGGTTGTAGACGGCGTGGTAGATCGACGGACCGACGAGGTCCGGCGAGTCGACCGGATCTTTCATCCACTCTTTGAGCTCATTCAGCATCTGACGCTCTACTTCGTTCCACGAGGTCTCGCGTTCGAGGATCGGCAACCAAATGTCGCGGAACTGGATGGCCTGAAGATTTTTCCAGTCGCTTTGCATCCGCCCCATGTCGTCCAGGGTGAGCTTGTCTTTCTCGGTGATCATCTCTTTGATCCGTTGTGCACGGTAAGGCACGTCATATTCGTAGGTGATGTGGTGGCGGTCATAGCCCGCGATGACCTTGTCGTTGGCCGTCGCGATATACCCTTCCGCCGGGTTCATGGTGAAAGGCAGTTCTTCCCACGGGATATAGGACTGCCATTCGTATTCGCTTGTCCAGCCCGGCACCGGCAAGAGACCGTGATGGCCCGGTTTGCGGACCGGGATATAGCCGTTGGCGCGGTAGGCGATGTTGCCTTCGACGTCTGCGTAGATGACGTTTTGCGCCGGGGCCATAAAGTGACGGAGCCCTTTTTCAAACTCGTCCCAGTTCTTCGCTTTGCCAAACATCAGCATGGCCGTGATCTCGTCGGTGAACTGATCGGCCGTCCACTTGAAGGCGAGCGGCTCGCTGACTTTGACGCTGGAGCCCATCCGCTCGACGACGTCGGAGATGATCGGGCCATGTCGGGTGATCACGGTTTCGGCGCGGAACGGTTCGTCCTGGCCTTTGACTTTGATCTCTTCTTCGATCACGCGTGCGTCTTCCCATTTGCCGTTGTATTCAAACTGATGCGGGTTGTCGGGGTTGCGGCGCATGATGTACAGATCCTGCACGTCGGAGCCAAGGTTGGTAAAGCCCCAGGAGATCCGGTCGTTGTGACCGACGATGATGCCCGGCGCGCCCGGGAAACTCACGCCGGTCACGTTGTATCCGTTCGGGATCTCCAGATGATTTTGGTAGAAATAAGACGGTGCTTGCAAGGTCAGGTGCATATCGTCGGCGAGCAGCGGTTTGCCGGACTGGCTGCGCGAACCGGATACCACCCAACTGTTGCTGCCCAGTCCCTCACCCGGGATGCCGTGTTTGCGCGATTCGTCCATCACAGCGAGCAAGCCGCTGCGCACGTCTTGGCTGACTTGAGCGGCAGGCACTTGCGCGGTGGACTGCTGTTTGCTGTCTTTTTCTTTTTGATAATCTTCGACGAGGGAGAGCGCCTTGTCCACGCCGACCTTTTGGGCGACGGCGTTTAAAAACAGTTCGGTCGTCACGTTGCCGCCGAGTACCCAAGCCATGTATTTGCTGATGCCCAGCGAGTCGGTGAGCGTCCACGGTTCGGCTTCGATGCGCAACACGCTGTATTCAACCGGCAGTTTGCCTTCCTTGAGATAGGCGTTGACACCGTCCGTGTACGCTTGCAGCGCCTCTTTGGTCGTGGCCGGGATTTTTTCCAACGCCGCTTCCGCATTGCGCTGGAAGCCGATCGTGCGGTGGAAGAGGTCTTGCTGAATAAAATCTTCACCGTACAGTTCGGCCAATCCTCCGCGCACGGTGCGACGGGCGAGTTCCATCTGCCACATCCGGTCTTGCGCCTGCGCGTAGCCTTGGGCGTAGAACAGGTCGTGCTCGTTTTCCGCCAAGATATGCGGGATGCCGCGGTCATCGCGATGCAAGGTGACCGGCTTTTGAACACCGGTGTCGATCTCGCCGCTGGTCACCGCCAGCGAGCGCTGCACCATCCAGTAGCTGCCCCCGCTGCCGACGAGCCCAAGGCCCACGAGGACGCTCACGGGAATGAGTACCCATTTTTTCCATTTCTTCAATTCTTTCTGCCTCCTCACGAGGATCCGTTAGTAGTGGTAGGTTTTCGCGACAAAGGAGAAGTCGCTGTAGTAGTTGGGCACCATGTCGGCCGGGCGCTTGATGTCCAGAGACGACGGGAAGCCGCTGCGGGTATCGACGAGACGCACGTCCAGCTTTTGTGTCGGCTGGAGCCCCACGGTCACGTCAAAGCCGTCGCCCGGAGCAAAGTAGTAGAACTCCCAGCGGTTTGGTACCGGATCTTCGTTTTGCATCGATTTGCCGTTTACTTCTGCTTTTGTCAACGGTTCGTTCGACTCCAGCGAGACGGCTGTGTACAGCGTGCGTTCCGGCGAGGTGATGCGCAGACGCAGCTTGCGTACGTCTCCTACCCGGCTGTCTGAGAGAACCTCCGCTTTGGCCGGTGCCAGTTGTGCGTTGGGAGCGGTGCTCTCCAAGAACGGCTTGGAGGTGATGCCCTTCGGGTAGAAGCGGTTGAAACCGCTCGGCTCGGGGTTTTTGATGTGCTCAGACAGGAACGGGTCGAGCGATTTGTTGATCGTCGCGTAATATCCCTGTCCTGCGTCGGCATCGTAGCCATACATCAGGCTGTTCCACTTCGGTTGTTCTGCGCTGTAGGCCGGTTGCAGGACCGCGATGACCAGTACGACCACGCCGGCCACAGCGCTTGTGATCGGCAAGATCCGGCGGCGCGGCAGACCCGGTTGCCACAGCGGCAGGAGCAGTCCGAGCAACAGGGCGGTCAGGATCGCAGGCGCTGCCGGATAGTCGTGACCCGCGAGGATGAACAGGAGATGGACGGCCTGCGTGATCAACAGCAGGGCCGGCAGCAGGGTCAAGGCGATGATCGCCAGTCTGGAGCCCGGCAGCGGGCGGTCTTGCTGTTTGATGACCAGCCAGAGTCCGGGCAATGCGATCAGCAGCGGCAAGGTGAACAGGTAGCTGCCGCCCGGCAACAGGATCGCAGACGCCATCATCGGCAGCAACCAGACGAGCACGGCGCCGAGGATGAGGTTGGGCAGGGTTCGTTTTTTGCCGAGACCTGCGTAGACGGCGGAGACGGTCGCCACCGTCAGCGCGGTGAAGGCGATCAGATAGAGTTCGTCGTGATTGGTCAGCGCATAGGAGTCGACGACAGCGGTCAGACCCATTTTCACAAGCATCGGGACCACTGCGGCGACCGCCAGTGACAGCAGGAAGATCAAACTGCCGCCGAGGACGCCTTTGACGGTGGCGCGCTGCTTGCGAACGGAGCTGACGAGCAAGGCTCCGCCGAGCAAGAGGGTGAGGACCGCCAGCGGCAATGCAAACGACTGCGGGTAGCGGATCAACACGTCGCCGAACAGATTGAAGTAGATGCTGTTGCCGGTGCTCTTCGCGGCAGACAGGTCGAGATTGCCGAAGTGCCGTGCCAGAGACAGGGCGTATTCACCCTGATGTTGCAGGGAGCGCTCGTCGACGTGTTCCACGCTGTCGATGGCGCTGTGGTAGTGCTGGAGTTCGTCGGCATAGGCAAAGTTCAGGCCGGGAACGTCGAGTTGTTGCTTCACCAGCGTCAGGTCGGAGTAGAAGCCGAACAGCGCATAAAGCGGCGTCAACAGCGAGTTGCCGAACGGATGCGGAGCCGCCTCGGCGAACTCGCGGACCAGCCAGCTGTTGTTGGCCGACGTTTCGAACAGGACGGCCGGACCGCCGGACCCTCTGGCGTCGAAGTTGAAAGCAACGCCGACCTCGCGTGCCCACGGGTGCTCGTCGGCAAACGCTTTGGCTCCGAGCATGTAGGCTTCTGTCGCATCGGTGAAGAGGAAGAGAATGTCTTGTTTCGGTGCAGGTCCTGCCTGCAGGGCGCGCATCGTCTCCAGCAGCGCGGCCACTCCGGTGCCGTCTCGATTGGCGCCGAAGGAGCTGATCGAGGAGTCGTAATGCGCGATCAGCAACACGGCTTGGCCGGTGGGATCACTCCCCGGGATGCGGGTTAGGATGTTTTGCACCGTGCCGGTGCGGTCGTATGTCACCTGCGGCATCTGATACACAGCGGTCGTCCGCTGGATTTCCGGTGTCAAGCCGAGTGCCGAGATCTGCTCGGTCAGGTAGTCACGCACTCGGTCATGACCCGGTGATCCGGTCGGATGCACCTCGCGGGCGATCGGCTCCAGATGGGCCATCGCGCGCGCAGACGAGAACTCGGTGTCCGGCGCGGTGACAGGCACGGCCGGCGGCGGGCTGGTGCGCCATACGGTGAGCGCCGTAAGGAGCAAAAAGACGCATAAGATCAGCAGGCTTGGCAGCACAAGGGAGCTGCGTCGTGCCGGTTGCGGCACGTTGTCAGTGGGTGTCGAAGGTGAAGTCACAGTCTGACACCTCCTCTTTTCGAAAGGATCTGTAGGTTAGGAAAAACAGGGTGTCCGATGCAAGTGCAGGACACCCTGGCAAGTTCATCTGTCGATCTGTTTATCGGGTAAAACTCGATACGCCCGTCTGTTTCACATAAGCGGCGAGTGTATCGGCAAGCGTGCCGACGTGAGGCGTTTGGAGCATCGAGGAGTGCCGTCCCGGCACTTCCCGGACTGTCAGATCGGCGGTGACCAGTGCGCTCCACCCGTTGGCCGCATCGTGGCGGTGATAAGGCGAGTCTTCATCCGCGGCACGGAACAGCACCGTGGGCTGTGCGAGCGGCTGTGCCTGATAGTGGTAGTCTGCGAGCAGGTTCCCTCTGTAGACCCGGTAGAGGCGCTCCAGATGAGTCGCGTCGATGCCCGGAGGCAGCGAACCGCTGGCTTTGGCCAGTGTGAGCAGGGCAGCCCAAACGTCGGCCCGATCCATCGTATCGAGGCGGGACGTCAAGTCTGAGGTGTCCAAAGCGAACTGACCGGCGATCTCGTCGACCAGCAGGGCGAGCACTTCCCTCTCTTCGGTCAGTGATTCGTCCTTGAAGTCAGCAATCGGGGCGCGGCTGTCCAAGAGAGCGAGCATCGCGACCTCTTGTCCTGCTTCGCGGAGTTGACGCGCCATCTCATAGGCGACGACGCCGCCGAGCGACCAGCCGCCGAGCAGGTAGGGACCCTCCGGCTGCACTTCGCGAATCTCCCGGAGATAGCTCGCCGCCATGTCGCTCATGTCGGCCAGCGGTTCGCTGTCGTCATTCAGCCCGTAGGCTTGCAGACCGTAGAACGGCTGCTCCTGTCCGAGGGCGCGGGCCAGTTCGGAGTAAGCGAGCACGTTGCCGCCGACCGGATGGACGAAGAATAGCGGGGTGCGGCCCGGCAGACCACGAGTGATCCGCACCAAGGAGGACGCGGAACCCGTCTGACTGTCTGCCTGTATCAATCTGGACAGTTCTTCGACCGTCCCGTGCTGGAACAGCGTGGCGAGCGGCAGGTCGCAGGCGTATCGCTCGCGCACCTTGGCGATCAACCGCACGGCGAGCAGCGAGTGACCGCCGATTGCAAAGAAGTTGTCGCGAATGCCGACCGGGCGCACGCGGAGGACTTCTTCCCAGATCTGCGTCAACTCGGACTCCAATTCGTCGCGGGGAGCCACATATTCGCCAGCACCCGCTTCG
This sequence comes from Tumebacillus lacus, assembly GCF_026410385.1. GTDB lineage: Bacteria > Bacillota > Bacilli > Tumebacillales > Tumebacillaceae > Tumebacillus > Tumebacillus lacus. The sequence goes on along the minus strand of NZ_JAPMLT010000005.1, from coordinate 10,478 downwards.
CGCAATTCAGCAGGCTCCGGCAGGGCGCCACGGTCGACCTTGCCGTTCGGTGTCAGCGGCAAGGCGTCGAGGGCGACAAATGCGGACGGGATCATGTAATCAGGCAGTTGTCCGCGCAGATGGGCTTGCAGGTCTGCCGCGTCCAAGACTTCGGTCAGCACTTCTTCCCGCGCGGTGATGTACGCGACGAGGCGCACATCTCCGGCCGCCGCTTCACGTGCGATCACGACCGATTCTTTGACCTGCGGATGTTGCAACAGGACATTTTCGATCTCGCCGAGTTCGATGCGGAAGCCGCGGATTTTGACTTGGTGGTCTGCGCGGCCGAGGTACTCAATCGCACCGTTCGGCAGGTAGCGGGCGACGTCGCCCGTCTTGTACAATCTCGCACCCGGCTCTTCGCTCAGCGGATGCGGGATAAATTTCTCTTCGGTCAAATCCGGGCGTTGCCAATACCCGCGTGCCAAGCCTCGACCGCCGATGTGCAACTCGCCCGGCACGCCGACCGGCACCGGCTGCAACGCTTCGTCGAGCAGGTAGATCTCCGTGTTGGCAATCGGGCGGCCGATCGGCACGCTGCGTTCGCCACGCCCCGGTTCGCAATCCCACACGGTCGCGTCGATGCACGCTTCGGTCGGCCCGTACAGGTTGTGCAGGCTCGCCTTTGGCAACGTCTCGAAGAATTGCTCCTTCACTTCGACGCTCAGCGCTTCCCCGCCGCAGTAGACGCGGCGCAGGGACGTGCAACCGGCGAAGGCCGGCTCTTCCAGCAGCATCTGCAACATCGTCGGCACCAGTTGGAGCACGGTGATGTTCGCTTTGCGGATCTTCGCTGCCAGATAGCCGCTGTCTTGGTGACCGCCCGGCTCGGCCATGACCAGTTGCGCGCCCGACAGGAGCGGTGCCCAGAATTCCCATACCGACGCGTCAAATCCGAACGGCGTTTTTTGCAACACGTTGTCCTCCGCCGTCAGCGGGTACGCCTCCAGCATCCAGAACATGTGGTTGCAGATCGCCCGGTGCGGGATCATGACCCCTTTCGGTTTGCCGGTGGAGCCGGAGGTGTAGATCAGGTAGGCCAGGTGTTCCGGCTCCGTTTGCAGACCGAGGTTGCTCGTCTCCGCTCCGGCGAACCGCTCCCATTCGCTGTCGAGACAGATCATTTCGGCGGTGTGGCCGGTGAGCAGTCCGCGCAGACGCTCTTGAGTGAGCAGCACCGGGAACGCGGTGTCTTCCGCCACGTAGGTCAGACGGTCGACCGGATAGGACGGGTCGAGCGGCACATAGGCCCCGCCCGCCTTCAAAATGCCGAGCAGCGAGACGACCATTTCGACAGATCGCTCCATCAGCACGCCGACCGCCACGTCAGCCCCGACGCCGCGTTCGCGAAGGACGCGGGCCAGTTGGTTGGAGCGGGCGTTGAGTTCGCGGAACGTGACGGATGCCCGGTCGTCTGAAACGGCGACCGCGTCCGGCGTGCGCGCTGCTTGCGCTTCGAACAGTTCGTGCAGCACCGCGTCCTGCGGGTAGTCGGCGCGGGTGTCGTTCCACGCGCTGAGCACTTCGCTGCGCTCCGACTCCGACCACATCGAAAGGGCGGCCAGCGGTTGAGCCGGGTCGGCGGCGATGCTTTCCAGCAGGTGATGGAAATGGCCGAGCATCCGCTCGATGGTCGTGCCGTCGAACAGGTCGGTGTTGTACTGCAAGGTGCCGATCCAGGCTCCGTCATGTTCGGCGAAGGTCATCGAGAGGTCGAACTTGGCCGTTTCCAGTTCGCTGGCCAGCGGCGTCAGGGTCAGCCCAGGCAAGGCGTCCGCCGGGATGTCGTCCGCCGCGTTTTGCAGTGCGAACATCACTTGGAAGATCGGGCTGTAACTCATGTCGCGGTCCGGTTGCAGGACCTCGACCAATTTTTCAAACGGCAGGTCTTGATGCGCATAGGCTTCAAGCGCCGTCTCGCGGGTCTGATGCAACAGGGAGTTGAACGGCAGATCGCCTGCCAGTTCACTGCGCATCACCAGCGTGTTGACGAAGTAGCCGATCAGGTTTTCCACCTGCTGGTTCGTCCGACCTGCCACCGGCGTGCCGACGAAGAGGTCGGGCTGCCCGGTGTGGCGGAAGAGCAACGTGTTGAATGCGGCGAGCAGCGTCATAAACATCGTGACGCCTTCGCGACGGCTCAACGCTTGCAAGGAGGCGGCCACTTCCGAAGTGAGCGTCAGGTTGCGGTTCGCTCCTCGGAACGTCTGCACCGCCGGACGCGGTCGGTCGGTCGGCAACTGCAAGACCGGGAACTGACGGCCCAATTTCCCTTTCCAATACACGAGTTGTGCGTCGAGAACATCTCCTGCCAGCCATTCGCGTTGCCATGCGGCGAAGTCCCCGTATTGGATGTCGAACTCCGGCAGCGAGGGCGGAACGCCGAGGGAATACGACTGGTAGAGCGATGTCAATTCGCGGAACAGGATGTTCATCGACCAGCCGTCGGTGATCAAGTGATGCATGGTCAGGATCATGATGTGTTCTTCCGCCGACTGTTTGATGAGGTACACACGCAGCAGCGGGGGCATCTCGATGTCGAACGGTCGATTTGTTTCTTCCACGATCCGTCGGTTCGTCTGCTCCTCCCGCTCTCCGGACGGGAGGGTGCTGAGGTCGACGGTGCGGAAGATCGGCTCCACATGAGGCAGCACCTCTTGGCTCGGTTGCCCGTCTGCCGTGACGAAGGCTGTCCGCAGGCTCTCATGACGGCGCACGATCTCGCGAACGCTTTGCTTCAACGCATCCTGATGCAGGACGCCTTCAAGGCGGAACGCCATCGAGATGTTGTAGGTGGCCGTACCCGGCTTGAACTGTTCAAAGAACCACAGGCGCTCTTGTGCAAAGGACAGCGGCAGGAACTGTTCGTGATCGGCCGGGCGGATCGGCGGCATGCTGACCGCCTGTTCGGAGCGTTTGAGCTCATCGAGGCGAGCGGCAAATGCGGGCAGTGCCGGCGCTTCAAAGAGCGTGCGCAGCGGTACCTCGACTCCCAGCGCCTCACGCAGGCGCGCCGCCGCTTGGGTGGCGAGCAGCGAATGACCGCCGAGATCGAAGAAGTTGTCATCTGCGCTCACCCGGTCCGCGTGCAGCAGATCGGCCCAGATGTTCGCAACCAACTCCTCGGTCTGGGTACGCGGTGCGAGATACGATTTGTCATCCTGCAAGGTGCGATCCGGTGCAGGCAGAGCGCGTCGGTCGATCTTGCCGTTTGGTGTGAGCGGCAGGCCATCGAGCAGCACGAAGTCGGCCGGAACCATGTAGTCGGGCAGTTCCGACTGAAGCTCGCTGCGCCAGGAGCGCACCGCTTGATCGGACGCAGCCTCTGCTTGCGCCACGACGTAGGCGACGAGTCGTTTCTGACCGGGCTCGTCCTCGCGGGCGAGCACGACCGTCTCGCGGATCTGCGGCAGACGGGCAAGGCGGGCTTCGATCTCACCGAGTTCAATGCGGAACCCGCGAATTTTGACTTGGTGGTCGAGTCGTTCGAGGTATTCGATCGAGCCGTCTTCCCGCCAGCGGGCCAGGTCGCCCGTTTTGTACAGTCGGGCACCCGGTTCGCCTCGGAACGGGTGCGGGATAAATGTCTCCGCCGTCAGTTCCGGACGGTTCAGATAGCCGTCGGCCAACCCGGCACCGCCGATGTGCAGTTCCCCCGGCACGCCGACGGGCACCGGTTGCAGCGACGCGTCCAACAGATAGACTTCGGTGTTGGTGATCGGTTTGCCGATGGAAGGCGCTGCCGGAGCATCGGTGACAGCAGGCACGAAGGCCGCTGTGGCGACGACGGAGCTCTCGGTCGGTCCGTAGTGATTCACCAGCGCGAACGGAAGGTCCGGGGCCGGATACACCCGCAATCGATCCCCACCTGTCAGCAGATAACGCAACGAGGCTGCAGACGGCCATGCCAAGGCCAGAACGCTTTCGGCGAGCGGCGTCGGGAGGAAGGAGACGGTGATGCGCTGCCCGATCAGCCAATCGCGCAGACGCTCCGGTATGAGACGCGTCTCCTCGTCCGGCACGTGCAGGGAAGCGCCTGCTGTCAAGGTCGGCCAGATCTCCCAGACCGACGCGTCAAATGCGGGACCAGCCAACAGCGTCGTCCGGTCAGCCGCAGTGAGACTGTAACTCGTGCGATGCCAATGCGCGAGATTGGTCAAGCCGCGATGCGGGACCAACACGCCCTTTGGCTTGCCGGTCGAGCCGGATGTGTAGATCACATACGCGAGATCTGCTTCGGTGACGTCGGCCACGTCGTTCTGGGGCTGGCCTGTCTGCTCGATATGTTCCCATTGGCTGTCAAGGCAGACGGTCGGCACATCAAACGCCGGCATCTCACTCCGGTGTCGCTCATCTGTCAACAAGACAGAAGCTCGGGAGTCTTCGATCATGAAGCGCAACCGGTCGGCCGGGTATTCCGGGTCGAGCGGCAGATAGGCGGCACCCGTTTTCAGTACGCCGAGCAATGCGACCGCTTGGAGCGGCGAACGTTCGAGGCAGACGGCGATCAGATTCCCTTTGCCGACTCCTTGCCCGTGCAGGTAAGCGGCGACCCGGTCTGCCCGGTCGTTCAGTTCGCGATAGGTCATAGACTCTGCGCCCGATTGAACCGCGAGCCCGTCCGGTGTTTGCATCGCGCGCGCTTCGACCATCCGGTGCACAGGCGGTTGCTCCACTTCCTCGGACGTTTGATTCCATTCGTTCAACTGCACACGCTCGTTTTCTGTCAGGAGTGTCAGTTTGGAAATCGGTTGCTCCGGTGCGGCGACGATGCCGTCGAGCAAGGTGTTCAGGTGGAGGAGCATCCGTTGGATCGTCGTCACATCGAACAGGTCCGCGTTGTACTGGATCGTCGCGATCAGGCGATCTGCCGTCTCGCGCATCGACAGCGTCAGATCAAATTTCGAAGTGCCGCTTTCCGTTTCAAGCGGTGCGAGCGTCAACCCGCCAAGAGACAGTTCCTCCGGCTCGTCCTGCTGAAGATCGAACATCACTTGGAACAACGGGCTGTGGCTCAAGTCGCGCCCGGTGTGCAGGTCGACCAATCTCTCGAACGGCACATCCTGATGGGCGTAGGCTCCCAGCGCCGTCTGCCGCACGTTGGCGAGCAACTCGCGGAAATTCTGGTCGCGGTCCACTGCCGTACGCATGACCAAGGTGTTGATAAAGAAGCCGATCAACCCCTCCAGTTCCTCGCGCGTGCGCCCGGCAATCGGCGTACCGACTGCGATGTCCTCCTGTCCTGTGTAACGGTGCAACAGCGTCTGGAAGGCGGCGAGCAACGTCATGAACAGCGTCGCGCCTTCCCGCTGGCTCAACTCTTGCAACTTTTGCAAAAGTTCCCCCGGCATCTCCAACGATGCGCGACCGCCGCGGAAAGTCTGCACGGCAGGCCGTTTCCGGTCGAGCGGCAACTGCAGGACGGCGAGTTCGCCGCTGAGCTGTTGACGCCAGTAGCCGAGTTGTGCCTCCAACGCATCGCCCTGCAGCCACGTGCGCTGCCAGGACGCGTAGTCTGCGTATTGGATCGGCAGGTCGGGCAGTGCCGTTTCCCGGCCTTGGTTGGCCGCTTCATAGTAGTGAGCCAGTTCGCGCACGAACACGCGAAGCGACCAGCCGTCGGCCGCGATATGATGCATCGTGACGAGCAGGATGTGCTCCTCTGGTGCCAGTCGCAGTACCCGTGCCCGCAACGGCAACTCCGTTGTGAGATCAAATGGTGCCTCGGCCTCTTCCCGCATCAAGCGCGCCACTTCCTCGGCCCGCACCTCGTCTTCGCACAGACTGAGGTCGATCTGCGGCATGTCGAAAGGAACGTCCGTCGCAATCACTTGCTCCGGCTGTCCATGCAAAGTCGTAAATGTCGTCCGCAACGGTTCGTGGCGTTCGATCAAGCGGGTAAAGCTTTGTTGCAGAGCGGCCAGGTCCAACCGGCCCTGCAGGCGAAACGCGCCCGGGATGTTGTAAGCGGCCGTGCCCGGTTGCAGTTGTTCAAAGAACCAAAGTCTCTCTTGGGCAAATGACAGCGGCAAGCGTTCTGTGCGCGGCACAGGGATGAGCGGTACGGCGGTCGCTTGCCCTTGCCCAGATTGGCCAAGGCGGGCTGCGAGATCCTCGACACGCGGAGCTTCGAACAGCCAGCGCAGCGGGATTTCGGTGTCAAATGCGGTACGCAGACGCGAAACTGCCTGCGTGGCGAGCAGCGAGTGTCCGCCCAGAGCGAAGAAGTGATCATGGACGCCGACCTGTTCCAGACGAAGCACTTCGGCAAACACGGCGGCAACGGTCGTTTCGATCTCATTGCGCGGTGCGACATGTTCGCGCTCCGCTTCGCTGAAGTGCGGTGCCGGCAACGCGCGGCGGTCGACTTTGCCGTTCGGTGTCAGCGGCAGGACGTCGAGCGCGACAAACGCGGACGGAATCATATAGTCCGGCAATTCGTTTTGCAGGTGGGTGCGCAGTTCAGCCGCATCCAGGTCCGCTTCGACAGCGGCGGTCAGATAGGCGACGAGGCGGATGTCTCCCGCCGCAACCTCGTGCGCTGTCACCACCGCTTCTTTGACTTGCGGATGGGAGAGCAAGACGTTTTCGATCTCGCCGAGCTCGATGCGGAAGCCGCGGATTTTGACTTGGTGGTCTGCGCGGCCGAGGTACTCAATCGCACCGTTCGGCAGGTAGCGGGCGACGTCGCCCGTCTTGTACAATCTCGCACCCGGCTCTTCGCTCAGCGGGTGCGGGATAAATTTCTCTTCGGTCAAATCCGGGCGTTGCCAATACCCGCGTGCCAAGCCTCGGCCGCCGATGTGCAACTCGCCCGGCACGCCGACCGGCACCGGCTGCAACGCTTCGTCGAGCAGGTAGATCTCCGTGTTGGCAATCGGACGACCGATCGGCACGCTGCGGCCGCTTCGGCCCGGTTCGCAATCCCACACGGTCGCGTCGATGCACGCTTCGGTCGGCCCGTACAGGTTGTGCAGGCTCGCCTTTGGCAACGTCTCGAAGAATTGCTCCTTCACTTCGACGCTCAGCGCTTCCCCGCCGCAGTAGACGCGGCGCAGGGACGTGCAACCGGCGAAGGTCGGCTCTTCGAGCAGCATCTGCAACATCGTCGGCACCAGTTGGAGCACGGTGATGTTCTCTTTGCGGATCTTCGCAGCCAGATAGCCGCTGTCTTGGTGACCGCCCGGCTCGGCCATGACCAGTTGCGCGCCCGACAGGAGCGGTGCCCAGAATTCCCACACCGACGCGTCAAATCCGAACGGCGTTTTTTGCAACACGTTGTCCTCCGCCGTCAGCGGGTACGCCTCCAGCATCCAGAACATGTGGTTGCAGATCGCCCGGTGCGGGATCATGACCCCTTTCGGTTTGCCGGTGGAGCCGGAGGTGTAGATCAGGTAGGCGAGGTGTTCCGGCTCCGTTTGGTGACCGAGGTTGCTCGTCTCCGCTCCGGCGATCCGCTCCCATTCGCTGTCGAGACAGATGAGTTCGGCGGTGTGGCCGGTGAGCAGTCCGCGCAGACGCTCTTGGGTGAGCAGCACCGGGAACGCGGTGTCTTCCGCCACGTAGGTCAGACGGTCGACCGGGTAGGACGGGTCCAGCGGCACATAGGCCCCGCCCGCCTTCAAAATGCCGAGCAGCGAGACGACCATTTCGACAGATCGCTCCATCAGCACGCCGACCGCCACGTCAGCCCCGACGCCGCGTTCGCGAAGGACGCGGGCCAGTTGGTTGGAGCGGGCGTTGAGTTCGCGGAACGTGACGGATGCCCGGTCGTCTGAAACGGCGACCGCGTCCGGCGTGCGCGCTGCTTGTGCTTCGAACAGTTCGTGCAGCACTGCGTCCTGCGGGTAGTCGGCGCGGGTGTCGTTCCACGCGCTGAGCACTTCGCTGCGCTCCGACTCCGACCACATCGAAAGGGCGGCCAGCGGTTGAGCCGGGTCGGCGGCGATGCTTTCCAGCAGGTGATGGAAATGGCCGAGCATCCGCTCGATGGTCGCGCCGTCGAACAGATCGGTGTTGTATTGGAAGGAAGCGGTCAGACCGGATTCCGACTCGATGATCGTCATGCTCAGGTCAAACTTTGCCGCTCCGATGTCCGCTTCGACCGGGGTCATCGTCAAGCCGGAGAGTTGCATGTCTTCCAACGCGCTCTCTTCGTAGGTGAAGAGCACTTGGAAGAGCGGACTGTAGCTCATATCGCGCTCCGGCTGCAGGACCTCGACCAATTTTTCAAACGGCAGGTCTTGGTGGGCATAGGCCTCCAGCGCCGTTTCGCGGATTTGTTGCAACAGGCTGTCAAACTGCAGATCGCCTGCCAATTCGCTTCGCATCACCAGCGTGTTGACGAAAAAGCCGATCAGGTTTTCCACCTGCTGGTTCGTTCGTCCCGCAATCGGCGTGCCGACAAGGAGATCGCTCTGTCCCGTGTATCGGTAGAGAAACGCCTTGAAGGCGGCCAATAACGTCATGTACATCGTGACCCCTTCGCGGCTGCTCACTCCCTGAAGGCTGTCGAGCAACTCTTTTGACCAATACGCCCAGCGCCGTTCGCCATGATACGTCTGCACAGCCGGTCGCGGCCGATCGGTCGGTACCTGCAACACAGGCAGTGACCCGCCGAGCTGTTGTTTCCAATACTCGATTTGTTCATCGAGCACAGCTCCTTGCAATCGTTCCCGCTGCCAGACGGCGAAGTCCGCATACTGAATGTCAAGCTCTGGAAGCGACGACGGCGATCCGGTGCGGAATGACTCGTAAAGCGTTCCCAACTCGCGAATGAAGACGCGCATCGACCAGCCGTCCGAGACGATATGGTGCATCGTCACGAGCAACAGATGTTCTTCTTCAGCCACTTGCAACAACACACCGCGAATCAGAGCGTCTGAGGCGAGATCGAACGGTCGTCTGGCTTCCGCTTCGACATAAGTACGCAGTTCCTTCTCGCGCTGATCGGGAGAGAGCGTGCGCAAGTCGACGCGCGTCAACCGGAGCCCATCCAGCGGCAACACTTGCTGACGCGGCTGCCCTGCCACCGTAACGAAAGCGGTGCGCAAAGCTTCATGGCGTCGGATCACTTCCTGATAACCGCGCTCCAGAGCTTCGCTGTCGAGCTCCCCGTGCAAACGGACCCCGGCGGGAAGATTGTAAGTGGAAGCACCCGGCATCAACTGCTCCAAGAACCAAAGCCGTTCCTGTGCAAATGACAGTACCAGCGGTTCCTCGCGACCGACAGCTCGGATCTGCATCATCTCGGAAGGCGCACTCGGTTCACGCAGGCTGCCGATCCGTTCTGCCAATGCGGCGACTGTCGGCGCTTCGAACAGCAGGCGCAGCGGGATGTCCGCGTGGAACGCTGCCCGGATACGGGTCATGATCTGCGTGGCGATCAACGAGTGACCGCCCAAATCGAAGAAATCATCGAGAACGCCGACCTGCTCGAGACGCATCACGTCCGCCCAGATCGCTGCGATTGTCCCTTCTTCAGGCGTGCGCGGCGCAATATATTCATGAGCCGTCTCACGCGAGAGGTCGGGAGCCGGAAGGGCGCGGCGGTCGACTTTGCCGTTCGGTGTCAGCGGCAGGACGTCGAGCGCGACAAACGCAGACGGAATCATATAGTCCGGCAATTCGTTTTGCAGGTGGGTGCGCAGTTCAGATGTATCCAGGTCCGCTTCGACAGCGGCGGTCAGATAGGCGACGAGGCGGATGTCGTTCGCCGCAACCTCGTGCGCTGTCACCACCGCTTCTTTGACTTGCGGATGGGAGAGCAAGACGTTTTCGATCTCGCCGAGCTCGATGCGGAAGCCGCGAAGTTTGACTTGGTGGTCTGCGCGGCCGAGGTACTCAATCGCACCGTTCGGCAGGTAGCGGGCGACGTCGCCCGTCTTGTACAATCTCGCACCCGGCTCTTCGCTCAGCGGATGCGGGATAAATTTCTCTTCGGTCAAATCCGGGCGTTGCCAATACCCGCGTGCCAAGCCTCGGCCGCCGATGTGCAACTCGCCCGGCACGCCGACCGGCACCGGTTGCAACGCTTCGTCGAGCAGGTAGATCTCCGTGTTGGCAATCGGACGACCGATCGGCACGCTGCGGCCGCTTCGGCCCGGTTCGCAATCCCACACGGTCGCGTCGATGCACGCTTCGGTCGGCCCGTACAGGTTGTGCAGGCTCGCCTTTGGCAACGTTTCGAAGAATTGTTCCTTCACTTCGACGCTGAGCGCTTCCCCGCCGCAGTAGACGCGGCGCAGGGACGTGCAACCGGCGAAGGTCGGCTCTTCCAGCAGCATCTGCAACATCGTCGGCACCAGTTGGAGCACGGTGATGTGCTCTTTGCGGATCTTTGCAGCCAGATAGCCGCTGTCTTGGTGACCGCCCGGCTCGGCCATGACCAGTTGCGCGCCCGACAGGAGCGGTGCCCAGAATTCCCATACCGACGCGTC
>NZ_JAPMLT010000004.1 GCF_026410385.1 Tumebacillus lacus | reverse complement strand
GGGAGAGTTGACTTGATTCTCCCGTTTTTCCTTTTCTGAATTCGCTATGAACGCTCGGCCATATTATCCGTCAACCTTTGGACATTAGACGCAGTCAGTTTTCGGACAATATAGGGCGGTAATAACATTATGTGATCAATGACGTATTTGTAAGGGAGCGAGATAGTAAGAATGTTCATTCGATCTCCTTTCTGAGAGCCGATACCTATATAAACTCTATCTAAACAGTATCTGGCACAGAAACGCTTTTTGATCCTTCGTAGATGAGAGTAAATAATACCCAATGGAGTCAGAACCGTCCTCTCTCGTATAGATGGTTGAGGTATATTCCAGAAAACTCACGAGAGAGGAAAAGAGACTCTTTACTTCAGCAAATCCGAACTCCGCCAATTCGATCGTAATCTGGTAGAGTCCATCTCTGTATGTGACCGTAAAATCACACACATTCTCTTGTCTTTCGATGAAGTCTGTCGCTTCAGACCAAATACCAATTTCATATTCACAATCAAGTGTTTTGGCAAGTTGGAAGATCGTTTCTTTGTTCATAGGATGTTCCTCTCCGTTATTATTTTTTCATTGGGATATAGTACAGACAAGAGTTGCCCTTCCTGTTGCGAAAGTTCGCGATGTCTATCCATGCATGTTTGCAAGGTCAACAGGGTACCTGCCTCCTCTCGAGTGGAATGAAAAGAAAGACCTTGAGGGTGTACTATCCCCAAGGCCTTAGTGAACAGCGATTACTCGGTGCCTCGAAAATCTTTGATTTAGATAGTCTTAAAGATATCCGTATGCTCTTTCCATTTCTTCGCATAACTGCTTCGTCGTCTCGCTCATGAGCAGTTTGGCCTGGTCGATAATGTCTCTTTCTGTGATCAATGGTTCAAGAAGGGATACAACTAATACATTTTGAACATATTCATCGCCAACTGCCATTTCATTAAAGAAACGGAAGAGTTCTTTAGACTCTTCGATATTGTTTTTTAGGCTATCAACAGTATAGGGGGTAACAACGGAACCGAAAATGTAATGCGGCAATACCTCCTCCATCCATTCCAATTCTTCTTCGTAAAGGGGTTTTAGTTTCGGCAGGCATTTGAGGAGCTCAGGGATGAGATTTTCTTGTTCCATCATGAATCCGCCCTCCTTGAGAAATATCATACGGGAGCTATAAGGGCTAGCCCGCTTTGGCTTAACTCGTATCTCCATTCCGGATAACCTCGAGAATTTCCGCGATCGTCTATTCCATGGCCTACCTTCTACTAGGATTGAACAGCGACACCAAGAAGTGCTGGAGGTTATCTGGATTGATGAGTATACCGATTCTCGCTGCACCCCTTTAAGATTGAATGTGACGTATCAAACCTTCGAACCAGAGGTGTTCGTTTCCATATGTTTTTCGATCATCTTCACACATTGTCCGAAAGGCGACCAGATTTTCAGCCCATTCCGGGTAGTGCTTTTTGAATTCTCGAACAAAAACACGGCTCCCCCCGAGGATGGCATGATCTTCGTTTGAAATGAGCATTCCCTAAGTTCCGTTGAGAGAGTAAATGGCGTTATCTAACACGATGGTATGCTCCCGATATTCTTCATAGCTGGGAGGGCTGTCGAAGATCAGATGTTTTGAAACATAAAGATGCCGGTCCGTACTGGCAGGTATCAGGAAAGGGTCATTCGCTTCGACTTCGGAAATGGCGAATTTGAGATCATTTGTTGAAGCAATGGCGGCCATCAAAGCGTCGAACTGATCCTTTTCCAGATAAGTCCCGTAAGTCGGGTAGAGTAATACTTTCTCCTCTATATTTGATTGGAACATTTCTGAGAATGGATCAGTACTTTTGAATATTTTAGTATACGTTTCTTTCAGTGAATCAAGTTGATCTTGGGATCGTGACACGTCATGCATCAGGAATCCTCTTTTCAACGGATACTCTTCTCTTCTCGCCTCGACTCAGAAGAAGATGGAAAGAAAACCATAAAGAATGATATCTTCATGGTTTTTCTTTCTTGAAATACGCGTTATTCGCTGAATAGATAGTCTAGAAGTAGTTTCCTTAATCGTTCATGATTCTGATACTCAATGTGGAAGTTAGGATAGTTCTTCAAACTCGTTGCGATAATACTATACTGGGGAAATCGTTGAAAAAAGCCCTCACGCAATAAATCGATTTGCCTTTTCGGGATGTTTGCAGCCTCGTCTTTTATAACATAACCAGAAGTTATGATTATTAATGTGCAGTAATCGTTAAAATTAGAGTTTAATCCTTCGTCCTCAAGTGACGCGAATTCCCTATCGAAATCAGCTTTGATTTGATCCGTATCCTCATATGGGAAAGGGTGAACGAATTGGGAATGATACAGGTCTGATATCTTTACTAAAATCTCTTCTCGATTCACGAACCTTGCGCCTCCAATCTGACCCACCACCTAGCGAATATCTCCTCGAAAACGACCGAGTCATCGAGAGACACCCAAATGCTAAGAGGTGGGACAGTGATCACTTTACACAAATTGAACCAAGCCTGGCAAACAGTCTCAAGTCGACTGGGGAATCAAGACAATTGACTATTTCTTTTGGTTTAACTGTTCAGCAGGATTCCAATTTGCAGGCGGTTTCCTACCTTCTGAAAACCAAACACAACCATTTTTAATCCATTCATCTCTCCACTTATCATAAGATTCTTCATTCTTGCAAAAGCCATCATCATCATATCCGTAATGAAAACCACAACATGGACATATTTCGTCTGATGGCACACCTCTATGGTCATAAGGCACATCATACAGACCTTGATAATTACAAACTAGACAAATGTACTTCATGCAGTCCTCTTATCGTCGTTTTCCAGATTGTCTGTTCCAGTATGCATGTCCACTTTTCGGAGTATGTATGTCTTTGTAGGGATTCTTCCCATTCGGTGCCATCGGAGTGCGAGGTCATGTTGCCCCAAGCATCGTATTGATACCAAGCGACCACGTCACCGGCTGCATTCGTCAACTGGACGATGTCGTCGTGACCGTTGTACAGCGGGTAGTAGGTCACGCGGTTGCTGGTGCCTTCGTAGAAGAAGTGGGTCGTCTGATTATTGACCGTCTCCTGAACGCGTCAGAAGGCAAGGGAGGGAAGGAATATGAAAAAACCTCACCGGTGGTTGGTGAGGTTTTTTGAGGTACTATTTATCTATATCATCCACTAGTTGAGCCTCTAGGACAACATATGACTTGCTGACCGGATTCCCTCCATATTTTTCGAGAATTTTCTTAATCACATGAAACATAGCAAATTCTAGAGTTGACCCGCTTCCTTTATAATTGATTGCGCTGCTATCAGTAACAGTCACTTTGTAGCTCAACCCGCAATAACTGGTTTCGAACTTGCAATCATGATCCTCTACCCATGTGATCAGGTCAGGTAGACTAGGAATCCAAGTTCCTTCTTTATAAATTTTCTCGTCACATAAAATATTGCCAGAAGGTAAAATCCGGCCACCTACTACCCAGATTGAGTTCTGATACTCAAAAACATCCTGAGGATAAACCTCATCAGAGTATTCCGCTCTTTTGAATCCTAATTTAAATAACTGATCAGCCTCTGTCTTTGATAAAGACATTTTCTCACATCCGATCTATTTGATTTTAATAATTGTACCAGTAGAGCTTTTATGCTTGCCTTTGATGAAATTACCATATTTATCAGAGTCTGCGATCCAATGAAGCTCTTTTCCACCTTTCGCCGCTTTAAATACTTTAAAAGACGACTCACCATGCCCTGTTGTATCTCTCGCCCACCAGTATCCGGTTTTGGGATCACGATATGCTGATACAGGTTGTCCATGGAAATTATAATCCACTTTCTTATCTGCACCAGTCTTAATATCCCATTCTGTAGTTGTATTAGGCGTATTACAAGCATTGGCTCGCTTTGTCGGATCGGTAACAGTCGAAAGTTTGTTGCTGTCCCAGTTGTATTTCGTGATGAGTTTGTAGTTTTGCGGATCTTGCCAGTATTCGGTCAGGTTCTGTTGGTCATTGTATTGATACAACTCTTTCAAACCATCACCGTCGTAGCCGGCCGTCTGCATGCCTGAGGCATTGGCGGTGTACTGGTCTCCGGCAACAAATGCGCTGGCATCCGGGCTTTCTTCAAATTGGACGCTGTCGAACCAACTGGTGCCGGATGGGAGGGCTTGCGGTTGTCCGGCTGACAACGTGTGTTTGACAGGTATCCATCCGCCTGCTTCGCTGGCAGTGGGGCCGTACACAGGATCAGGGCCCAATTCACCGATGTACACGCCGTCTGCACGGTATACCAGTACAGAGACGACCGTCTTTTGTTGGCCAGATGTCTGAGTGGCTTTCATCAAAGCGCTGACCGTGTAGGTTTTCGTCGGGTCCACGGGGATCGGGTTGGATACATAGACTTTGTAATTGGATGTTCCAGGTGTTGTCAGGCTGATTTTTGCCGCTCTTTTGCGAAAGGAAGTCCCGGAATGCCGTCATTGAAAGTGAAATGGTCGGGTGCGGCGTCGCCGTCGGCATCGACTTCGAAGTTGCTGTTGATGACGGCGTTGATCAGGTTGATTGCGACAATGCGGTCCTCATCGCTGTAGGAGTAATAAGTTGCTTTTCCAGTCGGTGTGACGGCCGCGATCAGGTTGTGATTTTTGTCGTAGCGGTATTGCAAGGTCGCCCCTTCGTCGGGAGATCGCATGCGTCAGATTGCCGTCTGCGTCGTATTTGTACGTCCACACACGGCCGGCCACGTCTTGGGCGGAAGCGACCCGTCCGTTGGACAATTTAAACAAGATGTTGTTTCCCGCGTCGTCTTGGAGCAGGGTTTCGGTCGCGTAATCATAGACGTGTAACGCGTTGCCGTTCGCGTTTTCGATCTTTGTCTATCGGCCGTTGGAAAAGACATAGGACTGCTCCAAAGTGGTGACAACTGCGGTCGTACCGGAGACGGTCAGGTTCCAGTTGAGCCCTTCCAGCGGCTCAAGAGTATTACTAGACAAACATTTGTCGCCCAATATCTGCAAGAAGCGGTTGAGCAAATTTTTGGGTGGGAGGGGGAAAGAAAAAACCTTGAGGATTGACGCCCCCAAGGTCAAGAAAATATCGGTTATGATTATATTAATGAACCAAGCAGTCGCACAAGCCCCTCCAGTATTGTTTGGTCAGAAGTAAACTTGAACCGCATACTGTGTTCCTCATGACTTCCCCCGATTTGACCAGAGATAACTACATGTCCTAATTTAGCTGCTTCAAAAATGATATGAGCATCAGAATCATAATCATCCATTCTTGAATCTCCTGACAGCCTCACACTTATCTCTTTAATTGATCGAATAAAAACCCCAAGTTGTTCCTCTGAAATACAGAAATTCGACTTTCCCATGAATTCCCCAGACTTCACACCGATAGCCAAAGTTAGATACCCTTCAACTGTGTACAAATGTTCCATAGTCAGAAAGTGGTTCTCGGTGCTAAAAATTCTTTTCTTATCCTTCATCTTTCCAACATCCTTTTTACTTGTACTTAAAATCGTCAAACTGTCCTGTCGTTTTGTTATGCACAAAATGAATTTCAGTTCCGTTAACGTTTTTGCTCATTTTTACCCATCCGTCTTGTGCCAACCATCTTTTATCAGTCATTCTGACTTTTGTTAACTCTGTTGCTCCTTTAAGTGGATCCGACAGAACTTCTTTCATTGCCAATTGTTCATTGTAAGCCAATTCTCCATCAGGATTATACTCATCTTTGGCGAGGACCTTATCTCCGACCTTAATGTCTTCGATATTTTTCTCGCCTGCTACTGTCAGCACCTTCGTTCCCGCCGTGAAACAGTTGCAAGATCGTTCGGCCCGTTTGGCGTCTGCGCGGTCCATTCCGATTTGGATCGCATTCCCCGCAACCATGGCTGGTCCAAACTTCGATTCAGCCGCTATTGCAGCACCAAGTTCGGCAATCGGTCGCAATATAGCGTTTATGTTTTCTTCACACTGGCACATGGGGCGCAGACCTGACGGGTCGCTCAGGTGGATCGGATTGTCCAGAGCATAGCTGTATTCCGGAGTCTCGTAGACGGCGTCAGGGCTTAGGAATCGTCCAACCGATGGATCGTAATAGCGGGCATTCAGGTAATACAGACCGGTCGCATCGTCGTAGCGGTAGCCGGAATAACGATACGGATTCTTCGCCCAGTCGGTGTCATCGGAGTGCGAGGTCATGTTGCCCCAAGCATCGTATTGATACCAAGCGACCACGTCACCGGCTGCATTCGTCAATTGGACGATGTCGCCGTGACCGTTGTACAGCGGGTAGTAGGTCACGCCCTCGACGTTGATGCTGAGCAGACGGTTGTTGAGCACTTAGCCTACTGGTCGATGACACTCTTAAAAGAGTGAGGAGAAGAATGCGAAAAAAACTCACCGGGTGATCGATGAGGTTTGATTGAAATATGGCTCAAGAACTACCGATAAATACTGTCTAG
Source organism: Tumebacillus lacus (assembly GCF_026410385.1). Taxonomy (GTDB): domain Bacteria; phylum Bacillota; class Bacilli; order Tumebacillales; family Tumebacillaceae; genus Tumebacillus; species Tumebacillus lacus. The sequence goes on along the minus strand of NZ_JAPMLT010000004.1, from coordinate 315,166 downwards.
ATCGCAATCCAGCGAATATCGTCCTCATTATAATAGGAAATAGCAAAGGTCTTGGCTTCTTCAATAGAGTTGTGAACAGTATCACCTAGAACGTTAAAGGAATCATCGCAAGCGAACAGGTAGTATTGTTGTTTGTTATCGTAATTACAAATTACCAACCGCTTAATAATTACGATTTCTTGGTTATTATATTCTACATCCCCATAGTTTGAGAGCGCTGTGAATTCAATTACTTTTGCTCCATCAATTTCCCTAACCATGCTCCTACCTCCTTTTTGTTTTAAGAATATGAACCGATTCATCCGGCGACATAAAGTTCCCATTCGCATCCCATGATTCAAGATGGTAATGCTGATTCTTTAGATTCAGTCAGACGGTTCTATCTCATGCGTTATACTTCCATTGAGAGCCATGGTCGACTGAAATCAGCTGGCGTACTTTGTCTGTATTTCCAAAATATTAGAGACGCTGCCCATCCGGTGTTTAGACTGCTTCACCACTGTTGTGTGATTACTTGCGTGTAGCGGCTTCGTTTCATGTCGATTTCATGCTGATATGAATCGTACGGGTGGGGAGAAACGAAAGACCTTGAAGAATAAGTCCCTCAAGGCCTATTGCATGTCAGGAGTATCATTTATATTTCGATAATCACCAATCCATCCAAATAGGAGTCCAATTTTGATGTATCAAGCCACGGTGCTTCATTCTCTCTCACAACGTAGAAGCGTAATACGACCTCTTCATCGTCACATGAAAGTATTAGCATGAACTTCCTACGACCGATGTATTGCTTATGGAGAACAGCCGCCCAAACTTCAAGCATCTTTATTCCGACGCTTAAGAGTGCGTTAAAATTGCTGCACTCATCAAAGAAGTCATTTAAGTGAATGTGGTTATAATCGGCTTCAAATGCTGTTCGATCAGGTACAAACTGACTTGGTAAAAAATGAGTTGGTAATGCCTTATCTCTTTGTTGACTTAGGAGAACACAACCATCCCATTCAAAAAATTTCGGGAAGATGATACTCTCTACCCTTGTGAAATCGATAGCTAAATTTTTCATACTATCAATATCCATAGAATCAATATATTGTTTCATTATTGAATTAATTTTCATCTTTCACCTCATTTTTGGAGCATATGGACTTTCACCAAGATATTGTGTAAGTCCTACATTCAGTTTCTTCACGAAATTAGGGTCTTTAAGCATCTTATTCACTCTTTTCGGAGCGAGGTTGCCAGTGGGATCTACAAATGCCCCTTTTTGATAGTCAAACAAATACTTCTCGTTATTTGCATCTTGATAATGAATCTGTCCAGAAAGTTGGAAAAGATTCCTCCTCACTTTCCTGATTGGCCTCTGTATTTGGAGCAAAAAGAATGACATTGAGGACTGTTACCCCAAGGTCGATGTTAAGTCTATTCGAATTGCTTAAGGAAACTCGGTATCCAATCGATGGTAGAATTGTATTGGTTTTGATTTCTATGCCATTGCACCAAGAATCGTTCAAGACTTGAACTCCAATCAGGGCAATTTTCTTTGAATTCACGAATGAATATGTTGTTCCCACCTAGAATCGCATGCTCTTCGTGAGAAATCATGATGCCCCAATTTCCCTTTCTGGAATATATGGCGCTTTCCAAAGGCAGAGTTAAACTTTGATATTCGTCATAGCTAGTGTTTGTATCTACGATCCAATGCCCATGTTTATACATCCCATCATCGGATGGGTGTGTAAAGCAATCTCCCTCAATCTCTGATAAAACAAATTCAGTTTCGTTGATTGATTTTACAGAAGTCATAAGTGCTTGATATTGGTCTTCTGTTAAGTGGTAACCCTCCGTTAGAAATAGTAATATTTTTTCTAGATTGTTTCTGTAAATGCGTTTTCAAACGGGTCTTTACTCATGAAGGTCTTATTGAACGAAATTTCCAACTTGGGAAGTTCCGCAGTTTTAGCTTTTCTTATTTTCCTCACGCCACTTACCCCATTAATATCGATATTTTAATCATGGATGGCCCTCTCTGTATGAAGGATAGTGAGTTAAACGAACCACCCTATCTTATAAAATTCACAGGTCGGTGACAAAGCTCAAATATTGGAACAGACAAAAACCCTTTCATTTAAGAAAGGGCTTTGCGAACGTAAATATGTGTCCAATGTTTGGAGATCTCCGACGCCCACGCCGGACCTTCGCCCACACCGCGCAGTTCACGCAGCGGGAAGCCTTCGCGGACCCAGTCGAGGATCTCGCGGGAGCCGGACTCAAAGCCAGCGCTGCCGCCGGTAGCGACTTCTTTCTCGCTGTCGGAGATCGAAGCCAGCGCCGCATGGATCTCCTCCGGGGACAGGGCCGAAGCGAGCGCCTTTTGCATGATGTCGTTGGCGACCGGATTTTCGATGCCGTCGAGGAACGCCTGACGGTGCTCGACCGGCATCTGTCCGACGTCGGAGATGTACATCAGACCGCCCGGCTTGAGCACCCGGTACGCCTCCTGGATCGCCTTTGCCGGCTCCGGCACGAGGCGCAGCACGGCAAACGAGGTGATCATGTCAAACGAGTTGTCGGCAAACGGCAGCTCCATCGCATCGCCTTGCACGAAGGAGATGTCCTGCAGCCCCTGCTCCGCTGCAAATTCGGCCGACGCTTTGACCATCTCGTCGGAGATGTCAACGCCGGTGATCACCGCTTGCGGGCAAAATTGCTTCATGATAAAGGAAATCCAGCCAGGGCCGCTGCCGAGGTCCAGCACCGCGCCGCCGTTTTGAATCACGCCGGAGCGGAACAGAGCCACAGCCGCTTGCCAGTGGTAGGCTTTCCAGAATGCTTTGCGGGAAAAATCGGAGTAGTCGTCGACCACGCGCTTTTCCATCCAGTTCGGCATCGGCCGGGTCATGTTCAGCTTCATGCCTTTTTCACCCAAGCCGTGTACTCAAACGTCGCGCGGTTGATGCGCGCGCCCCAGACGAGGTCGGCTTCGTTCAGCCACGCCAGCCGCTCGGAAGCGGTGCGGGCCATGCCTTTACCCAGCGTATTGAGGAATCCTTCTTCCTCATGCGGCAGGGATTGACCGGTGCGCTCGAAGGAGATCAGCTCGCCTTCCGCCGTGGTCAGCAGCTCATGGATGTGGATGTTGTACACGTCACCCTCGGTGATCAGCGCGTAGTCGCAGCCGTCGAGCGTGCCGTTGATCTCGCCCGTCACATCACCGTTGAAGTGAAAGTTGCCGCGCTCTCCTTCCGGCACGCGACCGATGCGGTCCGCACGGGTAAAGCGACCCGTTACATGGAACAGCACGTTTTCCATGCTTTGTCCTCCTCTGCGTCCACTTCTTACGCTTCGTCCCCGCGATGGACTTGAGCTTTGAAGTGGATCGAATTTTGATCGAAGCGCGCCTGCCAGACCAGCGGGATCTCGTTCACCCACGCATACTTGGCGGACGCGGTCTGCGCCCGTCCTTCGCCTTGGATGATCGTGATGCCCTCCTCCTCGGAGGGGAGGGAGCGGCCGATCCGCTCCAGCGTGATCAGGTCGCCCTCCTCGGTGGTCAGCACTTCATGGATGTGGACGTTCACCACGCCGTCCACCGTCAAGGCGTAGTCGATGCCGCGCAGGGAGCCTTTCAGCTCCGGCCCGTCGATCTCCGCCATGTAGTGGAAGTTGGTGCGCTCCCCGCTCGGCACATGGCCGATCACTTCGCGCTTGACGAAGCGGCCATCGATTTGATAGAGCAGCTTGTCCATCTATTTCGCTTCCTCCTTGTTTGCGGCGCTCGGCAGGTTGACCTTCGCCCAGAAGGTGCACGCCTCTGCGCCGTCGCACATGCAGGAGTTTTTGCCCTGTTCAAATTTACGAATGCCAAGGCCTTTGAACCAGCCTTCGCGCAGTTCGAGGCAGGGGCAGTCGTATTTGTCGAGGGTGCCCGCTTTGTCGATCCATTGCAGGGCAAAGTTTTTCGTGGTGGTGACGTCAAACGTATCGTCGCCGGTGATCGAAGCCTCCAGCTCGACCCAGCCGTCTGCCCACATGTTTTTCGCAGCGGTCATGTACAGTTCGACCGCTTCTTCCAACGTGATCTCATCCGGGTCGATGCCGCGCTCGCGAACGAGCAACTGCATGGAGCGGCGAGCCATAAAGCGGGCCGCTTCCTTGTTGATCTCGTTCGCCGCATCAAATCCGAATCGCTTGGCGACGTTTTGGTACCATTGGCCGTCATGCAGCCACCACATCATATAGAGCTTTTCTTCTTCTTTGCTCGTCGGCACGGGGCCAGCACCTCCTAGTTGGAACCGACCATCTCAGCGGATGCTGCCGCTTTTTCCGGGTCGTAGCCGTGGATGACGCAGTCGGCCGCCATCTTGCCCGCGATGGTCGCGGTGAGCAGGCCGCCCGGATAGAGCGCCCAGTGGCCGCCGCAGTACAGGTTTTTGATCGGCGTGGTCACGCGCTGTTCGGTCAGTTTGACGAACGTGCGCTTCGGGTTCCACGTCCAAGCGCCGGTCGCACCCTCTTCGTTCATCGTGTAACGCTTGTGAGTGAGCGGCGTGGAAGAAAATTGGAACTTGATCTTGTCTTGCACGCCCGGCACGACTTTGGCAAAGTTTTCGATGATCTGCTGCTCGACCGCTTTTTTCGTGTCGCGGTAGTCGCCTGCGCGACGGCCGTCGGCAGTGATGTTCCAGCGGTTCATCCAGTCAAAGAACGAGAACGTCTGGAGTACGACCGAAGACTGGCCTTCCGGTGCCAGCGACGGGTCATGCAGGCACGGAGCGGAGATTTCGACCGGCAAGCCGCCGTGGAACGACAGGTCGAACGGTTCGGCGACCGGGTTGTCGGTCGGGAAGATCCAGGAGTGATGCGCGCCTTTGAGGTGCTCGTTGAGCTCTTCGACCGGCATGTCGAGGCCGAGGTAGACGGAGAAGAACGCTTCCGACAGCGTGGTTTTGCGCATCTGTTGGATCCACGGCTGGAGCAGTTCGTGGCCGCCGCACAGCTTTTCAAACGTCAGCTTCATGTCGGCGTTGGAGATGATGTTGGACGCGCGAACCACTTTGCCGTTTGCGAGGCGCACGCCGACTGCGGTGTCGCCGTCGATGAGGATCTCTTCGACGTCGGTCTTCATCGCGAGCGTGCCGCCGCGCTCGACGAACGCGTCTGCCAGCATGTCCATGAAGACTTGTTTGCCGCCTTCATTGTAGAAGTAGTCCTCGCGCCACATGTGCCAGAAGATCCCGGTGGAGAGGCAGGACTGGTTGCGATAACCGAAGTGCGTCAGGACGCGGGCGATGCGGGAGTCGCCGCCGAGGAACTCGCGGGCTTTGCGCCAGGAGTGGATCGAATCGTACTCCATCATCTCTTCGTAGTACGGTTTGGTCTTCCAATACGCGTGGTAGTCCGGCATCCACTCCATCGAGTTGCCCTTGATGATCGAGCCGAGGCCGTCGATGTTGACCATCTTGGAGACTTCGGTGACACGGCGGTAGTAGTCGAAGTACTTTTTGATGCCGTCTGCCGTCTCCGGGAACGCAGCGGAAAACTCGCGCTCCGCGTCGTCGAGGGTGTGGTAGGACAGGTCGAGGCCGTCCGGGGTCATGAAGCGGTGGTGGCACTGGTGGAACGTGACGCGGTCAGACAGGCCGAGTACTTCCAGCGCCGGTTCGATCGCGCCTTTGATCTCGTTGGACTGCGTGCCGTAGTCAAAATAGAAGCCGCGGTGCCAGCCGCCTTGCATATAGCCGCCGACGAGGTCGTGGCGTTCGATCAGCAGCGTCTTGACGCCTGCGTGTGCCAGGAAGTTGGCGCAGAACAGGCCGCCGATGCCGGCTCCGATTACGATTGCGTCATAGCTGGATGCCAGCGGTGCGGGGTTTTTCAGCGCTTGTTCGACGGCGCCGGTTACTTTCGACATATTGGAATGCCCTCCTTAAATCGTTTGGCCGAGATTCGATGCGCCCTTGTTGTAGGACGGCAACATATTTTCGATCTTCGTAAAGCCGAGCAGCGTCATGCCGCCGTCGATGACGAAGTTTTGTCCGGTGATGTAGTCGGACATCGGGGTGAGCAGATATTTGACCATCGACGCCACTTCCGGCGCGTTGCCGAGCCGTTGCAGCGGGATGTGCTCCGCCCAGACTTTGCGGATGTCCTCCGGGAATTTCATGCCGTCGGTGTTGATCATGCCGCCGGTGACCATGTTGACGGTGACGTTGAAGCGGGCCAGTTCGTAGGCCAGCGATTTGGTGAAGCCGATCAGACCGGCCTTCGACGCGCCGTACGCCACTTGATACGGACCTGCGATCAGCGAGCCCGAGACGGCGCCCATGACGATGATCCGGCCGTATTTGCGGCGCATCATGTGGTAGGCGACTGCGCGGGAGTAGTGGTAGACGCTGTTCAGGTTGATGTTCATCTGGTCATCCCAGTCTTCCTGATGCATCATCACAAACGAACGGTCGACTTTGTAGCCGGCGTTGTTGATCAGACCGTCGATTTTGCCAAAACGCTCGATGGCGAGATCGACGACGCGCTGCGCCCCTTCCGGCACGCGAGCGTCTTGTTCGACGCACGCGACGTTGGCAGCCAGCGGACCGAGTTCATCGAGCAGGGAATCGACTTTGTCTTGCTCTTGGTAATAGGTGAAAAAGACCTCTGCCCCTTCGGCAGCCAGCATTTTGACCAGTTCGCGGCCGATGCCGCGAGCCGCGCCGGTGACGAGGTAGGTGCGGCCTGTAAACGTCTCATTCATCGTGGTTCCCTCCGCTACGCTTGCCGCGCTGCGACAAGCTCAAATAGACGTCCGGACGAGCGTTCACCCGCCGGCAACATGTTGGCAAAGGAGCGCGCTGCCCAGTTTGCAGCTTCTTGGTTTTGAGAGAGCGCGTCGACAAAGCGGTTGTAGACGATCGGACGTTTGAGCATCCGGTTCATCTGGATCAGTTGATCGACGCTTTCCTTTTTCTCCGACATGAGTTGTTTCGCGTAGAACTCATGCTCCGCGTCCCAGTCTGCGCCGCCGCCGAGCAGCTTCGCGACCGTGTCGGCCGCCAGCTCCCCGGAGCGCAGGGCGTTGCCGATGCCTTCGCCGGTCAGCGGATCGAAAAATCCGGTCGTGTCGCCGACCATCAAAATGCCGTTCTTCGTGATCTGCTTCGAGTTGAACGCCAGCGGGCCAAACGTGACCACATCGGTCGAGCGGACGGCGTTCGCCAGCCACTCGCGGCAGTGCCAGTCCGGACGGCGCACATACTCGTCCACCCAAGCACCCGGATCGGCCTGGACTTTTTCATAGACTTTTTTGTCGATGATAAAGCCGAGGATCGACGTCGTCTCCGTCACCGGGAACACGCAGTAGTAGCCAGGGCCGGTCTGATCGTCGGTGCCGATGGTGAACAGCGGGTGCGGCAGGTCGACGTTGTCAAACTGGCAGACGACCGCATAGCGTTCATGGTCGGTGACCGGTTCGAAAAATCCGTTTTGGCGGGCGACGATGGAACCGCGTCCCGCTGCGTCGATCACCATGTCGGCATGGATGTCGGTCACGATGCCCTCGTGGTTGCCGCGCACGCCGACGGCGCGTCCGGAAGCGTCGTACAGAACTTCTTCGACCGCCCAGTCTTCCAGAAATTCCACATTCGGCAACGCTTTGATCCGGTCGGCCATCGCGCTGTCAAGGCGGTGGCGGGGGATCGTGTGGCCGAAGTTCACATACGGGTAATGGCTCTCCCCGTAGTAGCCTCTGAAGGAGTTGCCTTCATAGGACACACCCTGCATCCCTTCGACCGGAAGCATGCCGTCTTTGAGCAGCTCTTTCATCACGCCCATCTGGAGCAGATAGGTCATCGTGCGCGGGTTGACCGTCGAGGTGCAGATCTTATCGCGGGGAAACCGCGTCTTGTCGAGCACGACGACGCGCAGCCCTTTGATTGCGAGGAAAAAGGCGGATGCGGCTCCGGCCACACCGCCGCCAATCACGACAACATCCGTTTTCACAAAGACCCCTCCCCTTTATCGTTGAACCGCAAAGGTCAGGTCTGCCTTGGCGACCACGTTGCCGTCAACAGTCGCTGTGCATTCCATCACGCCGCCGGTGGAGACCACCTTGACCACTTCACAGGTGTAGCGGACTTGATCGCCCGGCACGACCGGCGCGAGAAATCTCGATTTGACCGAGGCGATCATGAAGGTCGCGCCTTCAAAATCAGCGTCCTGATCTTCCGCCCCTTTGAACAGCAGGATCGAGGTCTGGGCCATGCCTTCGATCAGCAGCACGCCCGGATAGATCGCTTTGTCCGGAAAATGCCCGGGGAACATCCACTCGTTCCCCGAGATGTTTTTCCGGGCGACGATCCGCTCGCCAGGTGTCAGTTCTTCGACTACGTCCACGAGGCAAAACGGGTACGCCTGAGGCAGCAGGCGGCGAACTTGATCAAAGCCGAGCTTGATAGTCGTCGTCATTGAGGAAACCCCTTTCGTTACGCGCCGGCACCGCGCAGCACGACCGCGCTGGCCGAGCCGAACAGGTCTTGGCCGGTCAGGAGGACATGGTTGCCTGCAAAGCTGCGCGATTCGGCGCGCAGGCCCGGCAGGTGCGGAGCTTCGGAATCTTCAGATTCATAGCCTGCGGTCGCCGGAACGGTGCCGCGCTGGAGCGCGCCGACAGCAGCCACAGCCTGGAACAGGCCGCTCGCGCCGTACGACTCGCCGAGCGTGCCTTTGATCGCACACACGTCGACGTTCGGACGTTGCTCGCCGAACAGTTCGGTGATCGCCATCGCTTCCGCACGGTCCTGTTCGTGATGCCCGTTCGCACCGGAGACGACGAGGTCGATCTCTTCGGCAGACAATTTCGCGATCTGCAGCGCGTTTTTCGCCGCACGAGCGAGTCCCTTCGCCCGTTTTTCCACCGAGGACGGTGCGGAGAAGGACGCTGCCCATGAGACCAGTTCAGCCAGCGGTTTCGCACCGCGGTTGACCGCATCTTCGTAGCGCTCCAGCACGAGCACAGCCGCGCCTTCGCCCGGCACCCAGCCGGTGCTCTTGCCGTCGAACGGACGACCCGCGTCTTCCGGGCGTTCGTGCGGCAGGACGTTGGAATTTTGGTACATCCACAGCACCCGCTCGTTCAGCTCTTCGACGCCGCCGACCAGCACATAGCGGGCACGGCCTTCGCGCAGCATCTTGGACGCATAGCCGAGCGCGTCAAACCCTGCGCACTGGCCGGACGCGATCGTCGTGTTCAGCGCACGGGCTTGCACGCGGATCGCGAGATGCGAGGCCGGTGCGTTCGCCAGCGTGTTCGGCGCTTCCATCGGCGAGACGTACTGCGGCCCTTCCGTGACAGCGGTGAAGTCGTAGTTGGTGATCGATTGGAGCCCGGCGAGGTTGGTGCCGATGACGACGCCGAGGTCGTCCGGATCGGGCATCTGCTCGTTCAGACCCGCTTCGGCGAGTGCCAGTTGCGACGCGCCGAGCAGGAACTGGGTGCTGGGGCGCAGGAATTGCAAGCCCCGTTTGCCGAGCAGTTCGACCGGGTTCCAGTTGCCCACCTTCACCCCGTACGGGGTCTGCGGGGAAGAGGTCGCTTCGCCTTCGAGCAGCGCGCGCGGCGTCTCGCCGTTTTCCAGCGCCGCCCAGACCGCGTCGGCACCGAGACCGAAGGCGGACACAGCGCCGATCCCTGTGATGACAATGGAGTCTGCTTGATAGGTCATCGCTTACACTCTCCCCATGATGATCGTGGAGATGTTGCCGCCAAATGCAAACGAGTTGCTCAGCGCCACTTCCACGGGATAGGACATCGCTTCATTCGGAACGATCTGATTGAGGCAGTCCGGGTCCGATTCTTTAAAGTTGACCGTCGGCGGGATCACGCCGTGCTTGATCGTCAGCGCACAGGTGACCGCTTCAATCGCGGAGGCGGCACCCATCGTGTGACCGAGCATCGATTTGATCGAGGAGGTCGGCAGTTCATCAGCACGAACGCCAAACACGTCGCGGACCGAGCGCGACTCCGAGGAGTCGTTGGCGCGGGTGCCGGTGCCGTGTGCTGAAACGTAGTTGACCGATTCGGCGCCGATCCCGGCTTCCACCAATGCGCGTTGCATCGCGCCTTTTGCACCGAGACCTTCCGGGTGCGGAGCGGTCGGGTGATGCGCATCGCAGGCGAGACCGTAGCCGAGCAGTTCGGCGTAGATGTGCGCGCCGCGAGCGACCGCTTTGTCGTAATCCTCAAGGATGACGCAGCCGGCGCCCTCCGCGACCATCATCCCTTTGCGGTTGACGTCGAACGGCTGGCAGACCTCCGGTGCGATGGCACCGAGGCGATGGAACACCGCGAAGCAACCGCGCGAGATCGCGTCTGCACCGCCGACGATGGCGACATCGACCAGCCCGTCGCGGATCAGGTCCGCGCCCCAAGAGATCGCGTAGTTGCCGGCCGCGCATGCGGTCGGGACTACGGAGATCGGACCTTCTGCGCCCATCTCTTCCGCCACCGCCGCCGAGATGTACACCTCCGCGTAGTGAGAGACGAGATCGGGGATCAACGGCGAACCGCCCTTGATCTGCGCATCGTTGTCATCCTCGACGACCGATTGGTTGCCCATCGTCGTGCCCATGCAGACCCCGATGCGCTCGCCTTCATACGAGTCGCCCGTCAGACCTGCGTCCTCGACAGCCATCCGGGCTGCGGCGACCGCCAGTTGAGTCGTGCGGCCCGCCACTTCCGGGTTGATCACTTTGAAATATTGATCCGGTACGAAACCGTCGACCTCGCCGCCGTTGTGCACGTCGAAGATCGAAGTGTCAAACGCTTTGATCTTCTTGGTGCCCACCGTGCCGGCGATCAGGTTGTTCCAAAACTCCTGATGACCGATCCCGATCGGCGACAACACGCCAAGACCGGTGATCGCAATGCGTCGTGACATCCTGGTTCCTCCTTTTATTCGTATATGAAGTATTTCCTATAGCTTCAGACGGAATTAGCCGTTGATCGGCTGCATAACGTTGGAGACGACACGGGTGACGTCCGTCAGGGTCTTGATCTCCGGCAGGAATTCTTCCGGGATGCGGATACGGTAGCTCTTCTCGATGCGAGCGACGATCTCCAGTGCCATCATCGAGTCGACGCCGAGGTCGCGGACAAAGTTTTCGTCGTCGCCGAACTCGTCGACTTCGATGATCTCTGCGATGATTTCTTTCAGTTGACCTTTCAGTTCCATTTCGTTCATGATTGATTCCTCCCAGAATAGTAAGTTAGATTAAGTAAAAACTATTTTGATTATTTCGATGATGAGACGACTACGAGCTGAGCCCGCCGTCGATCACCAGAACGCTGCCGGTGATGTACGCCGCATCCGGCGAGAGCAAGTAGCGGATCGCCGCCGCGACTTCCTGCGCTTGACCGAGACGTCCGACCGGAATGCTGGCCAGAATGCCTTCGCGCTTGTTCTCCGGGATCTGTTCCCAGATGTCGGTCTCAATAAAACCGGGGGCCACCGCGTTAACGGTGATGCCGTACGGTCCCACCTCTTTGGACAAGGAGCGGACGAAACCGATCTGTCCGGCTTTTGTCGCCGAGTAGTTCGATTGTCCGAGCACGCCGGTCAGTCCGCTGACCGAGGAGACGCAGACGATGCGGCCGCTGCGCTCACGGATCATGCCGTAGACGGCAGCCCGTGCGTAGTTGAACGTGCCTTTGAGGTTGGTGGCGATCACATCATCCCAGTCTCCCTCCGGCATCATCACCAGCGGGCGGTCTTTCGTGATGCCCGCGTTGATCACAACGCCATCCAAGCCGCCGAGCTCATCGTGAACCCGTTCGACCGCCGATTTCGCCGCTGCGAAATCTTCTGCGTTTGCCTGAATCGCCAGCACCTTGCCCGAGTAGCCCTCCGCCGCCTTACAGACATCGTGAGCCGCCTCTTCGTTGCTGCTGTAGGTAAACGCGACGTCAGCTCCTGCCTCTGCCAGAGCCAAAACGGTCGCACGGCCAATGCCGCGGGACCCGCCGGTCACTAAGTACCGCTTCCCATTCAGCAAACTTTGTCACCTCTCCACCGATCAAAATCTACGTTTTTCTTCAGATGATGCTATCTTTCGAGAAATTACTTCTACAACCTGATTTACAAAGTTGATAGAATCTGTCCCTCAGTAGCTATTATCACAACGAACCTAACTTTTTGTCAAGATAGTTATAAAATAATTAATTTTATATATAAGACAATCACATCAAAAAGATACAAAAAAACACCCCGCGCTCATGCGTCGGGGTGTTTTGCTGATTCTGCTTGAGTTTCCGGGGTTGCGGCGGACAAAATCTCCGTGATCCTGCGGTCTTCCTCGTCCACGGGATTGTGCTCCGCCGGGGTGATCACTTCCCATCTGGGGAACAGCGAACGCCGCACCATCTGGGCAGGAGTCAGGCGATTGTCTGGCTGCATGAGGAACAATTTTTGCACCAGCTCTTTGTCGAGCGGTTGTCGGCTTTCGTTCTCCATCATTCGACAGGCCACGTGACGAGATCGTCGTCCCGCACTCCGTCCTGACCTTGGGTGACATCATAGCCGCCCGCTTGCATCAGACGGACGATCTTTTCCGCCATGTCGTGCGTGGCGCTGTTGAAATTGTCGGTGGGATGTTCCATGGTTGCGGTGATCGTGCCTTTGATCACATAGGTCTCTTGACCGATTTCGCCCACTGGAGTCAGCAAAAATACGTCCGACACTTCGCCGATCGTCTTGATGTTGGCGACGATCTCCTTGTCGGTGCGCTTGTTCAAGTTCGGGATGTGGATCATGTATCCGATCGACACCTGATCGCCCGCCTCTTCCATAACGAGGTCGCACCAAGGGCTGTCATCGTCGATCAGGTCGAGCCGCGCGTGCACGTGCGTGCTGTGATCGCCGGTCACCGAGCCGAGCGGAAGTTCATACCGCGTGCGGACGACCGTGACCGGTGCCAGTTCATCAAGGATGTCAATCATGCTTTTGACCCAAGTTTCGTACATAACAATGCCCCTTCCCTTTTGCCGTGAGATCGGTACTTGTCCTAATATCTGACGTTACCGAACTTGCTATGCAGGCAAAAAGTAGGGGCTTTTGTCACATCTATTTGTTGTTGACAACCAGTTTGAGATGCTCTTTGCGCAGTTTGCGCTCGGTGGCGTCCGGGCGGGAGAGCAGATTGTCGGCGCGACCCCGCATCACTTCGCGGACGCTGTCCAACTGTTCGATCGCCGTGGTCATCGAGACAAAGGCACGAATGAAGTCGCTCGTCTGCAGCTTGAGAATCTCGTTCTGATGTTCAGATAATTGCTTGGACAGTTCTGACATTTGCAAAACGATTTGATGAACATTCGGTGTCATGGCAGTTGTTCCTCCTGCTGTCTCTCTTATAGTCAGGGTACGACACCCGGTCCTGCCTGAGCAACGATCAATCTTTGCCAAATGTTCAGAAATTTGTCAAAGAAGCGACGCACCGCGTGGGTGCGCCGCCTTGTTGCGTACCAAAGACGGAGTTCTACTGGAACGATGGTCCTTCAAGGAACGCCTGCGCATCCTGTTGCATCGCGGGATTCGGCATGGGCTGTTGCTGGTTCAACGCCTGCAACTGCTCATTAAATGCTTGCAAAGGCAACCCCGTCGCCTGCATTTGTTGTTGCGGCAGTTGCCCCGTTTGGTTGAACTGCCCCACGAAAGCATTCGCGGCCTGCATCGATTGCTGGGCCACGCGGATGTCTTCCTGAGTAGCTCCCGGCTCCGCTTCAACCGCTTGCAAGACTTGCGGCGATCCCTGCATCGCATGTTCGGCGAACTCGATCATCTTTCTCACCATCAAGCCGCCGACTTTCCCGTTCAGGCGGGATGGCAGAGCACCCAAATCCAGCTGGTCATAGTTCGGAATGCCCAGTTCGGAAGCAACTTCTGTTTTGAGGTGATCCAATGCAGCGCGTGCGCCGGGTACTTCGACTCGGTTGCGGTTGCGATTGTTCCCCATGAGAAGATTCCCCCTTTGACCGGAGTTTGGGCGGTACACCGCTTAGTCTGCCCACGCGAGACACTTCAACTCCTCGCCGTCCGTCTGACAGCGGATCGCCCCTTGCCTGTCTGTTCGCCACACGGTGCTCCCCGCCGCCGTCAGCCGCTCCACAACGGCAGGTGCCGGATGCCCGTAGCGATTGCGCGCCCCTGCCGACAGCACGGCGTGACGGGGCTTTACCATCCGCAAAAATTCCGGAGTCGTCGAGTGCGCGCTGCCGTGGTGAGCCACTTTCAGCACGTCCGTCCGCGGCAGAGAGCCAAGCCTGCGTTCCACCTCGCCTTCCAGATCGGCGGCAAAGAGAAAATGCCGCTGTCCGTAGATCATGGAAAAGACGATTGAGTTTGCATTGCTGTCTGAGCGAGTGTTTTGAAAAGGTTGTCCGGGAGGATTGTGATAGAGAACTTCGAGGCCCGGTTCGGGGGTGTGGCGGTCGCCTTTTTGGATGTTTGTGACAGCGATGCCGCGCCGTTTTGCATCCGCGATCAACTCGTGGTAAAAGGGCGCCTCTTCGGAGGTTTGTGCCGCGAACGAGGTGATGATGTGCCTGACATGAACGTGTTTCAACACCGCTCCCAGCCCTTTGATATGATCTTCGTCGGGGTGCGTGATCACCAGCACGTCGATCTCGTCGATGCCCTGCGAGGCGAGCGCCGGCACGACGACCTTTTCGCCGACATCATAGTCCGTTTTCAAAAAGCCCGGCACCCCGCCGCCGTCGACGAGCCAGACGTGCCGCTGCGGAGTTTGGATGAGGATCGCATCGCCCTGTCCCACATCGAGATACGTGACAGTCAATGGCGCAGGCCCATACGAACGCCACAACATCCCGGCCGCCAAAAGGAACGCCAGACCGAAAAGCGCCCCCTGCCGCCATCGGTGTTTCAACCGGCCGGATGCGTAGAGGATCCACATCGAGTAATACACGGCGAGCCACCACACCGGCGGTGCTTGCACATGCGTGACCCCGATGCCGCTCGCTCCGGCCCGCTGCAAAGGGTCCAGAAACAGCCCTTGCAGCCCCCACTTTGCAAGCAGAGCGGGCAGCGTCGCCGCAGCGGGGTGCACCAGCCCGAGCAACACCGTGACCAGCCCCAGCGGCACGAGCGCGGCCAGCAGCGGCATGAGATACAGATTGGCGAGGAGAGACAACGGTGTCCACACGGGAGTGACCGAGAGGACGAGCGGAACGGACATCAGTTCTGCGGTGAGAGTAAAAAGGACACTGCGGGGGATACGGGGGAACCGTTTTTCCAATCGAGAGGGGATCAGGAGTAATCCGAGGGTGATGATCATCGTGAGTTGAAAGCCGAGGTCTTGCCAGATCCGGGGATGGAGCAGCAGCGCGATCCACCCGGCGAGCGCCCATGCGGTGAGCGGATCGGCGGCGCGGGTCAGCATGCGGGCGACGAGCAAGAGGATCGCCATGACGGCTGCGCGTGTGACGGAGGGCTCCCAGCCGGTGATGCCGGCGTAGAGAAGGACCAGGAGGATCGTCAGGGTATAGCGGGGACGTGCGGGGACTTGCCATTTTTTCAGCACGAGCAGAAAGGGCACCGTGATCATCGCCACATTCGCGCCGGAGACGGCGAGGATGTGGACGACGCCGAGTACGCGGAACGTTTCGATCAGATCCTGGTCGATGTTCTCCGTGATCCCAAACAACAGACCGGCAAAGACTGCGGCGTGCTGCGGGGAGAACTGTTGATTCAACACGAGCAGCAAACGTTGCCGCAGCGGGAGAAAAAATCGTCCGGACAGACCTTTTTCGTCGTGACCGGTCACCGTCAGTTGCGCGGCGGTGAGGGACAGTGAGTAAAAGATCCCTTGTCTGCCATAAAAGCTCTTCGCGTCAAAAGCACCGGGATTTCGAGACGGTACGGGCTTTTCCAGCAGGGCGCGTTCGACCGACAGCAGGTCACCGGCGCGCACGGTACCGCCGCGCGTCTCACGCAGCCGCACAACGGCCTTCTCCTCCGTCTGACGCCACGCAGTCCCGATCCGGACAGCGGTGACCTCCAGCGTAAAAGAAGTTCCGCTCGCCTTCACCGTCGGCTCCTGTGCGACCCTCCCGCGCAACTCGACCTCCTGCCCGACCCATGCGTCGAGCGTCGGCCGCTGATGCGCCTGATACGCGGCCGAGTAAAAGAGCCCGGTCAGCAGGGAAACGGTGAGCAGCGCGCTGAGCTGTCTTTTGCGAAACAAGAAACAGAGCGGCACAGGCATCAAAACCCACACTGGACTCCAAGATTCCGGATACCGTTCTGCGAGGATGACACCGCTCAAAAAAGCAACAAAACTGAGCAACAACAACCGATGCGTCATGATTCCCGCCTCACTTGACAAACACCGAGCCGCGCACTTGATCGACGAGCTTTACGCCAAATCCGGGGACGTTCTTCAAATCGTCGACCGTCAGAAAGCGGCCGTTCGACTGGCGGTAGTCGACGATCGCTTGTGCTCGCGTCGAACCGATGCCGGGGAGTTTGTCCAGTTCATCGGCGGTGGCGGTGTTGAGGTTGATCTTGCCGGACTGTTCCCCCTGCGCCGCAGATTGTTCCTTTGCGGCGACACCCGTCTGCGGCACGACGATCTCGATGCTGTCGCTCAGCACCGCAGCCAGATTCAACTCGTTCACATCTGCGCTGTCCTTGGCCCCGCCTGCCGCTTCCACAGCGTCGATCACGCGCGAATCGGCCGGGATCTGATACACGCCCGGTCGGTTGACCTCTCCTTTCACGTGGACCTTGATCATCACCGCCGCTTCGGCCGCGTCCTTTTGCCCGGTCCCGTCCGCCCGGTCTGCCGTTACGGGCACCATCGCCTCTTGATTTGGTTTCCCGCCGTAGAGATACACACTCCCCGCCAGCAAGATCCCAACCAACAGCGTCAACATCAAAAACCGCTCTTTCTTTTGCACATTCAATTCCTCCTTTCGCATGGAAATTCGGTTGCTCTCTTCTCCTTTCGGGAAACGATTTCCTCCTTTCTCCTCGTATCCGCCTCCCACGACCGGCTCACCCTATCCCCAACGACTATACGAGGACAAGGAGGCGGTCCCCCTGTTGCTGGATAAATTTATCCCGAGCCTGCACCTGCACTCGATCTTCGACATCGACTTGACAGCCCTCCGCAACCGCGGCATCAAAGGCGTCATCACCAACCTCGACAACACGCTCGTCGTCCAAGACAGCCCCGATGCCCCGGAAAAACTCCGCTCGTGGCTGCAAGACGTGCGCGACCACGGCATGAAAGTGGTGATCGTCTCGAACAACCGCAAGACACGTGTCAGCGAATTTGCCCGCCCGCTCGGCATCCCGTTTGTCTATGAAGCCAGAAAGCCGTGGGGGCAGCCGTTCCATCGCGCCTTGCGCCTGCTTCACACCACCTCTCGCGACACGGTCGTCGTCGGCGACCAACTGCTCACCGACATCTACGGCGGCAACCGCTTCGGCTTCTACACGATCTGGGTCGACCCGATCTCCGACTACGAAGGCCTGCCCACCAAAATCAACCGCTTTTTCGAGCGCATCATTTACAAATCGCTCAAAAAACGCGGTTTCATGCAATGGGACGATCATCTCTGAATCTTTCTCTAACACCCATTAACAATATTTGCTTATTCCCTTTGTTTCGGGTAAAATAATACGTGCCTTGCAAACCTAGGGGAAAGAGAGGATTTCGGATGCTCACTTCCAGCATGGAGGACTACTTGGAGAAAATCTATGAGCTGATGCGAGAAAAGGGTTACGCACGCGTCTCCGACATCGCTTCCTCACTTTCCGTCCAGCCTTCTTCCGTCACGAAAATGATTCAAAAGCTCGACGAGAAAAAGCTCGTCACCTACGAAAAATACCGGGGCATCGTGCTCACCGCCAAAGGCGAGCACCTCGGCAAACTAATGAAGCAACGCCACAAGCGGCTGGAAGAATTTTTGCGCATGTTGCGCATCAAAGAAGAGACGATCCAAAACGACGTCGAAGGGATCGAGCACCACGTCTCCCCGGCGACGATGAACGCGCTCAACAACCTCGTGCTGTTTTTCCAACAAAACACCGATTGCTTGCAGGAGTTCAACACCTTTTGCGACGAACTCGAAGAGTTGAACCAAGACCTCGACTCCTCGAACCAATAAACGGCCCCCGATCTCGGGGCTTTTTTTGTTCCACTGGACACACGCCCAGACGTCGAGCATAATAAAATGGTTATCAAGAGAGGAGTGAGCGGATGAAGAAAATCAGAGTCGGTGTCGTCTTTGGCGGCCAGTCAGGCGAGCACGAAGTCTCCATCCAATCCGCACGGTCGGTGATCGAAAACCTCGACCCGGAGAAATTTGACATCCTGCCCATCGGGATCAGCAAGGAGGGTACCTGGCACGTCGGCCTTGGCGCCTACAACGCCCTCGGCGCTCCGATCCCGGCCAAACTGCTGCAGGCAGAATATACCGAAGAAGAAGCCAAAGCGCTGCTGCCGGAAGCGGTGTCGCAAGTCCTGCCTGTTCAGTCTGCGCAGGACATCGATGTGATCATTCCCGTCCTGCACGGCCCGCGCGGCGAAGACGGCACCGTGCAAGGGCTTTTCGAACTGATGAACCTCCCCTACGTCGGCGCGGGCGTCGTCGCCTCGGCCGTCGGGATGGATAAAGCGATGATGAAGGCGGTCTTTGCCCAAGCGGGTCTTAGACAATGCCGCTACGAGACGGTGTTGCGCTCCCGCTTTGAAAAAGACCCGGAGACGACGGCACAGTCGCTGGAGCACCTCGGTTACCCATGCTTCGTCAAACCGGCCAACATGGGCTCTTCCGTCGGTGTAACAAAGGCGAAAGACCGCGCCTCCCTGATCGAAGCGCTGCACATCGCCGCCCGCTATGACCGCAAGATCATCGTCGAGGAAGCGGTCGACGGCCGCGAGATCGAAGTGGCGGTGCTCGGCAACGAAGACCCGCTTGCCTCGGTGCCGGGCGAGATCGTCTCCGGCAACGACGAGTTTTACGATTATAACGCCAAATACGTCGACGGCAACTCCGTCATGGTCATCCCGGCTGAGATGTCCGCTGAACAAAGCGACGAAGTGCGCGAACTGGCTCTAAAGGCTTTCCAGGCCATCGACGGCTCCGGTCTGTCCCGCGTCGACTTTTTCCTCGACCGCAAAACGGGTGAGTTTCTCGTCAACGAGATCAACACCTTCCCCGGCTTCACGATCTACAGCATGTATCCAAAACTGTGGGAAGTGACCGGTCTGCCCTACGATCAACTGCTCGAAAAATTGGTCCATTTGGCGATCGAACGCCACCAAGACCAAAACCGCTCGCGGTAATTCAATATCGAAAAACGGCTGCCCGCTCCATCCCGGAACGGGCAGCCGTTTTTTAGGAAGACTTTTGCATGAGATGACGAAACCATCGCAAATTCCGGACCATGATCCAGAAGAGGAACGGGTAGATCAGGAGCGAGTACCACATGCTCCATCCTTTGTATTTCATGATCTTCAGGTAAAGGAACAGCCACTCATAGCCGAGCAGGAAGCCGATCCAGACCGCCGTGTAGACCAGGATGGCAAAGCGTCGACGCGGGAGAAAGTTCAGATACAACAAGGCAAGCGAGGGATTGACCAAGGAGATGTTAACTAGGTCCTGCCACTGTATCGCACCTTCCCCCCCATAGTCGTAAAGATCGAGACTGCCTCCGATGAACACATCGAACAGCAACGCAAATGCCATCGTGAAAAACCAGACGGCGTATTTTTCCGCAGGTGACAATCTCTTGACAATCAAAATCGCGAGGATCGTCCACAGGACGCCCGGCACGACCATCATCAGATTTACTAGATTCATCGTCCCCTCCTGCAAATAAGCGTTTGCGAATATCATGCCCGCGCTTACGACTGGGTATGCTCCATTTAGAAAAGACCCCCGCGCGACCGGAATGGACGCACGGGGGTCTTTTGCAGGGACGAATTACAGGCCCAGATAATGTTGGACGACTTTGCCTTCCGTCGTGTACAGCGTGCCGTCTGCGCCGAGGACGTGGTGGCCTTGGCGACCCTTGAGCTCGATGGAGAGGTACGGGTGCGGCAGTTTGTTTTCCCGGTAGAACGCTTTTTCCAGCGTCGGGATCTGGACGGTCTCGTAGCGGCCTTCACGTACAAGGCGCTCGACGAGGCCGATCACGTTGGCGTACAGCGGACCAGTGGTCGCTTCTGCCGCGGCTGCTGCTTCTGCGGAAGCCGCTTCCAGTGCTGCTTGTCCGCCTTTGGTGACGTATTCATTGAGGATCTGCTGGAGATCGACCAAATTGTCAGCCGCGCCGAGCAGCGAAGCCGGGTAGAAGGTGACGTGACCCTCTTCGACCAGCAAGCGCAGAGCCGGTTCGCCTGCGAGTTTCGCGCGTGCGTCAGCCAGCGCACCCGCCAGTTCCGTGTTGACAGCGGTTTCAGCAGCAACTTTTGCCGGAGCCTCTGCTTTAGCCGAAGCCTCTGCTTTAGCCGAAGCCTCTGCTTTAGCCGAAGCCTCTGCTTTAGCCGAAGCCTCTGCTTTAGCCGAAGCCTCTGCCTTTACCGAAGCCTCTGCTTTTGCAGGAGCCGGTGCTGCCGCGCCGCCGTTTCGCTCTTTCAAGATCGCGACGATCTGCTCAAAGACGTCCGCCTCGATCTCGTACAGGCCGCCTTTCGCCTGCGGGGTAAATTTCTGTCCTGCCAGTTCTTGCAGTTCATCGCGGGTGATCCCGGCCTGTTTGTCTTCGAGCACGAGGTCATAAGCGAACGGCACATGGTACAGAAATTCCCCGGTCTGATTCGGGAAGGTCAGCGCATCTTCTTGCACACTCGCCTCGGTCACGTGACCGAGCGCAAACACGCTGTTGCTTCCGCCGTTCGATTTCGTTTCGATCAACAGCACAGGACGAGTCGTCTGGCTGAGGTCCTGCGCCTTGTTCTCTTCCTTAAACGGAATGCGATCGAACAGGGCATCCCCCTTCAAACGCCAGACTTGTTTTATGAAATACTTGTTTTCACTCATCTCTGTAGTTCCCCCTGACTATTTTCCGTAAAGCTATCTATTCTCCGCACAGAAGAAAAATCCTGCAGAGGGCCACTCCGCAGGACTTTAGCAACATTACCCAACGACGAGGTTGACCAGCTTGCCCGGCACGACGATCACTTTTTTGATCGACTTGCCTTCCAGCAACGCTTGCACTTTTTCAGAAGTGAGAACGGTCTGCTCGATCTCTTCTTTTGTGGTGTCTTTCGGGAAGACGATGCGGTCTTTGACCTTCCCGTTCAGTTGCACCACGTATTCGATCTCGTCAGACACGAGCGCCGATTCGTCGTAGGTCGGCCAGACCACCTGATGCAGCGGGGTCTTGTGCCCCATCATCTCCCACAGTTCGGAGGTGATGTGAGGAGCGGCCGGAGACAGCAGGATGACCGCCGTCTTGATCGCGTCTGCTTTCGTGCCCGGATCTGCGTGTTCCGGGTACGCGTAGATCGCGTTGACCAGTTCCATCACCGCTGAGATCGCCGTGTTGAACTGGTAGCGGTCGCCGATGTCCTCGGTGACCTTTTTGATCGCCGCATGCATCGCGGTGCGAAGTTTTTTCGCCTCTGCGCCTTCCGCATTTGCCCCTTTGGAGGAGCGGATCTGGTGCAGGTTGTTATCGACAAGGCGCCAGACGCGGTTCAGGAAGCGGTTCGCCCCCTCGACGCCTTGATCGCTCCATTCGAGGTCGCGGTCCGGCGGTGCGGCGAACAGGATAAACACGCGTGCGGTGTCAGCGCCGTATTTGCCGATGATGTCTTCCGGCGAGACGACGTTGCCTTTGGACTTCGACATTTTCGCCCCGTTCATGACGATCATCCCCTGAGTGAGCAGGCTCTCGAACGGCTCATCAAAGTTGACCAGTTCTGCGTCGTGCAACACCTTCGTGAAGAAGCGGCTGTAAAGAAGGTGCAAGATCGCATGCTCGATCCCGCCGATGTATTTGTCGACCGGCAGCCATTTGTTGGCATCTTCAGTAGAGAACGGCTGGCTGTCGTCCTGCGCGCTCACATAGCGCAGGTAGTACCACGAGGAGTCGATAAACGTGTCCATCGTGTCGGTCTCGCGCTGTGCATGGCCGCCGCAAGACGGGCAGGTCGTGTTGACAAATTCTTCATTGGTCGCCAGCGGCGATTTGCCTTTGACGCCAAAGTCAACGTTCTCCGGCAGCAGCACCGGCAGTTGGTCTTTAGGTACCGGCACCGTGCCGCAGGAGTCGCAGTAGATCATCGGGATCGGTGCGCCCCAGTAGCGTTGGCGGGAGACCAGCCAGTCGCGCAGGCGGAAGGAAGTGGTCGCTTTGCCGATGCCTTGCGCTTCCAGATGCGCGGTGATCTTGGTCAGCGCGTCGCGGTTGTGCAGGCCGGTAAACTCAGCAGAGTTGATGATCGTGCCATCCTCGGTGAACGCGGCGGTCAGCGGGCCTTGGTGGCCGCCCTCCGGCTCGATGACGACCGGGATCGGCAGCTCATACTTGGAAGCAAACTCAAAGTCGCGCTCGTCATGCGCCGGCACGCCCATCACCGCGCCGGTGCCGTAGTCGGGCAGCACGTAGTTGGCGATCCAGATCGGCACTTGCGCCCCGGTCAGCGGATGCACCGCATAGGAGCCGGTGAAGATGCCGACTTTTTCCGCGTCGGTGGAGGTGCGCTCGATCTCGGACGCTTTGCGGACCTGATCGATGAACGCGCGGACATCCGCTTCCTTTTCATATCCGGCGATCAACTGTTGCACGAGCGCGTGCTCCGGTGCCAGTACCAGATAGGAAACGCCGTACAGCGTGTCCGGGCGGGTGGTGAAGACGGTCACCGTCTCGTCGCGTCCGGCGATCTTGTACGTGATGTCCGCGCCTGTGCTCTTGCCGATCCAGTTGCGCTGCATCGTCTTGACCTTTTCCGGCCAGCCCGGCAGTTTGTCAAGGTCGGTCAGCAGGCGCTCCGCATAGTCGGTGATCTTGAAGAACCACTGCGCGAGGTCCTTTTTCACCACTTCGGTGCCGCAACGCCAGCAACCGCCGTCTTCCACCTGTTCGTTGGCGAGGACGGTGGAGCAGTCCGGGCACCAGTTGACAGCCGCTTCCTTTTTATACGCGAGGCCGCGCTCGTAGAAAAGCTGGAACAGCCACTGCGTCCACTTGTAATAGTCGGGCGAGCAGGTCGCCAGCTCTTTGTCCCAGTCGATGGAGATGCCGAGCTCTTTGTCCTGGCCGCGCATGAAGTTGATGTTGTCCCAGGTCGAGACGTTCGGGTGTACGCCGTGCTTGATCGCGAAGTTCTCAGCCGGCATCCCAAACGCGTCCCAGCCCATCGGATGGAGCACGTTAAATCCTTGCGCCCGCTTGAAGCGAGCCACCACGTCGCCGATCGTGTACACGCGCACATGGCCCATGTGCAGGCGACCAGACGGGTACGGGAATTGTTCGAGGCAGTAGTAGTACGGCTTTTCCGGGTCGTTTTGCGTCTTGTGCGCGTGTGTCTCGTCCCAGATGCGTTGCCATTTTTTCTCAATCTCAGCAGGTGCGTAACGGTGTTCAGCAGCCATGGCGGGATTCCTCCTTGGAAAATAAATAAAACCTCCCACCCCCAGCGTCAATTCGCTAGGGACGAGAGGTTAGCGTATGCGTTCTCGTGGTACCACCCTACTTCAGCAAAACCGCATCATACATCCCGCGGTCTGCCCTTTCACACATCCGATAACGTGGACGAATCCGGCGGCAAGTAGTATGTCTCTTCCAGAAGGTCTGGTCCAAGACAGTTCCCGGCCGCAGCTCCAAGGTGAGTTCTCTATCCGGTGTCCTGCCGACTCGCACCGACCGTCGGCTCTCTGAAAGGCTCCGCAACAGATACTGATCCTCTTCGACGCATTGTGACGTTTCCTGTTGTCTGTAGTATACGCAGTCGAAATTCGTTTTGTCAACAAAAACAAACTCTGGAAAATGTTTTTTATCAGTGGACTTTCATCTTCGCACAGAGAACGACTCCGACAACATCTGCCAAATGGCGACAGGTGCGATGCCCTGCACGTGGCAGGAGATCCCGGCGAGTCCGTATTCGCGCACGAGATGCAGCTTGGCGGCGAGGCTGCGCACATCTTCATACCAGACTTCCCGCTTTTTGCCCGTTTCATCCCTGTACTGAAACATCGGAGACAACGCCCGGTCGTCCCAATGGATGAGACCGGGACGCTCGGTCACTTCTTCCGGCACAGGCGGCACTTGCAGCACGAGGCTCGGCGACAGATCCGGTTCATACGGCACTTCCCAGTCGTAGCCGTAAAAGGGCAGCCCGAGCAACAGCTTCCCCGCCGCGACACGCCCTTGCGCAAACGTCAGCGTGCGGCGGATCAGATGCAGCGGTGCAAGCGACGTCGGCGGGCTGTCCCAGCGCCCGTACGCTTCATCGGCGTTCCAGACGACCCGGTCGGCATACTGGCCGATCATCTCCAGATCGTACGCCCCGGTGCGCGGATGATCCTCGTCGCTCTCGGTCATCGGCGGTACGGAGACATAGAGCTCCCCCCGCCACTGCCGCAACCTCGTGTGCAGTTCTCGCACAAACCCGGTGAACAAAAATCGCAACTTCGGCGGCAGCGCGGTAAACTCCAGATGCACGCCCCGGTAGCCGTCGTGGCCGATCAGCGGGCGCAGTTCGGCAAAAAAAGCCCGCCGCGTCGGTCCGTGCGCCACCACCCGCTCCGCCGCTTGCGGGTCGCTGGGAGCGATCAGCAGCAACCGGCCGAGGTCCGCCCCTTTGATCGCTTCCCCGAGGCGTCCCCGCTCAAAAAAGGGCTCTCGCAGCTCGCCGTCCCCTTCGACCACAGCCGCGCAGAGGGAAACGCTCGACAGGCACGCTCCCGCCTCCTCCACCGTGTCGACCTCCTCCGGCTCGCCTTGCACCTCCAGCCGCATGTTCACCTCGATGGCGCCCCGCTTGTTCATCGGCACCGGCAGCGTCAGCACCCGGCCGACCGGCAGTCCGTCCACCGGGAGCGGCAGATTGGCATCGATCACCATCCGCTCCGGTACGCGATGACGGTTGGCCACCCCCCGCAGCGTTTCGCTCGCCCGCACGGTGTATGTGTGAAGCGCAGTCGGCACTTTCGTCGGCACGAGCAACGACAGCCCGGGCACGAGGTCCTCGTCGGTGATTCCGTTGATCCCGATCAACTCCTCGGCGCTGACACCCACACCACGGCCGATCTGCAGCAGATTTTCCCCTCGTTTCACAACATGCACATACATAACCTGACTCATCCCCTCCTGACCCGGGAGTATCTCCAGCCTATTCTCGACGGTGAGGATGGGTGAGTGCCCGGTTGAAAACGCAAAAAAGCGCCCTGTCTCGACAAGGCGCCCTATTTCGCAACAAAAAACAGTCGTTCGCTGGTTTCATTTGGCACGTCCCACGCAAAGTCCGCATATACTTCTACTGTTTGGAATCCGGCGGAGTGCAACCAGCCGATGACGAGGTCCGCTTCGTACGCGCGCTGCACGTGCACTTCCTGAAAGCGCCGGTACAACTCCTCCTCTTCCTCTTCAGCCCGAGCGAAAAACGTGATGTCGTACTCCACGCTCACCCGTTCCGGATCAAAGCGGCTTTGCCAGATATAGCTCACGTCTTCTCCGACTTCGTAAAAGACGTGATCGCCGAGTTGTTCCCGCAGCTTGTACGGACTGTGCAGATCGAACAGAAACACCCCGCCGTCGCGCAGGGCTTTTTTGACGCGCACAAACGACTGTTGTACGTCCGCTTCCTCCGTCAGATAATTGAAGGAATCACAAAAGGACAGAGCCAGATCACACGGCTCCGGCAGATGCAACTCCCGCAGATCCTGACAGAGAAAACGCAGCCGGTTGCTGGGCTCCCCTTTGCTTTGGGCGATCGCCAGCATGTCCTCTGACAGATCGACGCCGGTCACCTTGTAGCCGCGCTCCTGCAGCAACCACGAGATCGTGCCCGTCCCGCAGCCCAGGTCGGCGATATGGCGCGGATCCAGACCGTACCGCGCCACCGCCGTTTCAAAAAAGGCCATCCAGCGGTCATACGGAGCGTCTCCCATCAACAGGTCATAATAGGCGGCGAACTCCCCGTATGACGATTCTTCGTATTCTTCTTCGTACACAGAGAATGACCTCGCTTTACCGCTATACGAGACTCAGTTGCGGAGCGTCGCCCCACACCCGTTCCAGGTTGTAAAACTCGCGCTCCTCTTGGCGGAACACGTGGATCACCACGTCCCCATAGTCAAGCAGCACCCATCGCGCTTCGTCGTACCCTTCCATCGCCTTCAGATGATAATCCATCTTCGCCAATTTCTCGCGTACGCCTTTGGCGATCGCCTGCACTTGAGTGTTGGAATTCCCGCTGCAGATGATGAAATAATCGGCGATCACTGACAAATCGTGGATGTCCAGCACCACCACTTCGTTCGCCTTCTTATCTGCGACTGCATCAGCCGCACTCCGCGCCAATTCCAAAACTCGGTCGCTCATTCACATGCCTCCTAAGTGGTGAAGTGTCACACTATTTTGACTACACCTTGCTACATCCTATTCGCGTACTATGCTTAAAGTTTCCGCCTGTCCGCGATCTCTTTCCACAGATGATTGCGTGCGAGCACGGTCAGAGGGAAAATTGGCTTCTGACGATCCAGCAAAAAGCGAATCGTGTTGTCGAACGCGGACGCGAGGGCCAGATCGAGGTCCTGCTCCGCCAATTTGCGCAGGTCTTCCACAGCGGGGAACGTGCGTCCCGGCTCGATGTAGTCGGCGAGGCAGACCACTTTTTCCAAAGCGGACATGCCGACCCGACCGGACGTGTGATAACGCACCGCATTGGCGACATCCTCGTTGTCGATGCCGAACAACTCCGGCAGCATCGCCGCCGCAATGTGGCCGTGCAAAAGCTCCGCCACCGCGAAAAATTGTTCGTCGACACCGCGTTCTTTCGCCACTTCATACCAGCGGTCGACCGGCCATTCGCGAGCATAATCGTGCGCCCACGCCGCCTGCCGCGCCTGATCCGGGTCTACGCCAAAGCGTCTGGCCAATTCGTCGGCCGTCTGCACAACGCCTTCGACATGGCAAAACCTTGCCGGGGAGATCGCTTGGCGGACCAACTCTTGCATCGATTGTTCATTCATATAACTTGTTCTCCTTACAATACCCTATGACCTCGGCGGGAAGGAGATGCGCGACCGATCGATTCTTTACAAGCCGGTCGCGCAGCCAAGTGGAAGATATGTCGAGTCCGGGAATCTCCACCAGCCGGATGCGGGAACGAAGTCCCGCCAGTTGTGCGCCCGCAGCGGCCGCGCTCGCCTGCAGATCGGTGCCCGGACGCGTCAGGGCGAGGATCGTCGCCAGTTCGGCGATACGCTCGACATCCCGCCAGTTCGGCAGGATCTCGAGGTTGTCCGCCCCGATGATCAGAAACAGTTCATCATCCGGATGCTGTTCCCGTATGTATGCCAAGGTCAAGGCGGTGTACGACGGCCCGTCGCGGCGCAGTTCCCAGTCGGTGACCGCAAACTGCGGCGTGCCGGCAATCGCCAATTTGACCATCGCCAACCGGTGCTCGCCCGGTGTCGCCGCTTTGCCGACTTTGAGCGGATTGACCCCCGCGGGGACGAACAGCACCTGATCGAGCCCCGCCTCTTCCAGCGCCACCTGCGCGATCACAAGATGGCCGATGTGGATCGGGTCAAACGTGCCGCCAAACACCCCGAGACGCATCGGACTACGGCAGCTCGATCTGCTTGTGGTCTACAGACTCTTTGTAGAGCACGACCTGCTTGCCGATCAGTTGGACGAGTTCCGCACCCGAGCGCTCGGCAAGCTCTTTGGCTACGACGTCTTTGTCTTCTTCGCAGTTTTGCAGAATCGAGACTTTGATCAATTCTTTCGTCTCCAACGCCATGTTGATTTGCTCGATCATGTTGTCAGACACGCCGCCTTTTCCGACCTGAGTGACCGGGGTGACATGGTGAGCCATCGAACGCAGGTAACGCTTTTGTTTTCCGGTTAGCATAGTTTGTGTAACTCCTTCTTCTGTCAGCTGTTGCCAAGTGTAGAGTATACCACACTCTACAAATAGGATTCCACCGTTTGCCGCATCACATCCGTCGGTGCTTTCGATCCCGTCCACATCTCAAACGAGTGCGCCCCTTGGTGGATGAACATGCCAAGGCCGCCGTGCACGCTGCAACCGCGCGCAGCCGCTTCCTTCAAAAAGCGGGTGATGCGCGGGTTGTAGATCAAGTCGCTGACCAGTTGCCCCTCGCGCAGCCACTCGGTCGGCATCGGCACGGCGTCAACATGCGGGTGCATGCCGACCGGGGTGGCGTTGACAATCAGATCATATCCGGCTGTAAAGTCGGCTCCGCGCTCTTGCAGCTGAGCAAAGGAGATCCCGTCCGTCTGCGTCAGATGAGCCAGATGAGCGGCCAACTTTTCCGCTTCCCTCGCCACAAACGTCAGGTGCGAAGCGCCTTGCAACGCCATCTGCGCCGCCACCGCCCGGGCGGCACCCCCCGCTCCCAGCATCAGCACCCTTTTGCCGCTCACCGTCACACCGGTCTCTTCCTGCAGAGCGGAAATGTAGCCGATCCCGTCGGTGTTGTATCCGATCAGCCGGCCGTCCCGCAGCACGATGGTATTGACCGCGCCGATCAGCCGGGCCTCTTCCGACAGCTCGTCCAGATAGGGGATGACCTCGACCTTGTGCGGGATCGTCACGTTGACACCGAGCATCTGCAAGGCGCGGATCGACGCCACCGCCTCGCCGAGCCGCTCCGGTGCGACGTCGAACGCCAGGTAGCGGCAATCAAGACCTACGCTTTCAAACGCGGCGTTGTGCATCTGCGGCGATTTGGAATGCGCGACTGGGTGTCCAAACAGGCCTGTCAAGCGCGTTTGGCTGGAAATCATGTCCATTCCCCCTTTTCCTCTCAGTGTAACACGAAAAGACCTGCCGAGCTATCTCTCAGCAGGTCTAGAGGTCTAGGGAGCTATCGGCGAAACTCCATCTGGAGCACCAGGCCGTTCTCACCAAAGGAAAATGTCAGATCGTAGAGTTGATACTCGGAGAGTTCCGGCTGTTCCTCCCGGACATGATCGACTTCTTGGCGCAGGTGGTCCATCAACTGTTCAATGCGCAGATGCTCTCCTCGACCATAGCGGTTTACCAACAGGCGGGTGATCGTGCGGCGGCGTTCCTTCGTCATCGTTTCCAACAAGCGTCCCCTCCGTCCTCGTCGTTTCAAGGTGTGTATCTAAGGTGTATGGGGAGTTATGTTGAAATATGACACGGGAACCTGTCGATGCTAGATCATCAGACCGGGGTGGCAGGATCAGATCAGCGCGCGCCGCAGATGCACGTCGACGCCTTTGGGCGCGTGGATCTTTACCTGTGCGCCGTCCCGGCCGCGCAGGGTGATCCAACCGAGACCCGAGATGACGATGTCCTGCGGATGGCCCGACTTGAGCGTAAACGAATGGGTGTACAGTTTGCGCAGCAGGTCGGAGTCCTGCTCCAGCGGCGGGGTCAGCAGCGTGCCGAGATGCTTTTCATAGAGATTGTCCGCGTTTTCCAATTTGGTGCGGTGAACCTCCAGTTGGTTGGCCGCGTAGATGGTGAAGCCTTGCTTCGGACCTTCCAGATAATCAAAGCGGCACAGCCCGCCGAGGAACAGCGTCTGACGGTCGTTGAGCTGATACGTTTTCGGGTCTATGTACGTCTCCGGCGTGATGATGCGCAGCGATTTGGCCGACACGAGGTCGGTCAGGCGGTGCGTGGTCATGATCCCCGGCGTGTCGATGATCGAGCGGCCGGTCGGCAGGTCCATGCGGATCGTCGACAAGGTGGTGCCCGGATAGCGTGACGTGGTCAGTTCGCCGCCGTTCTCTTCGCCAAACAAGTTCATCAGGCCGTTGATCAGCGTCGATTTGCCGACGTTTGCCGTGCCGACGACATAGACGTCCTTGTCTTTCCCCTTGGCTTCGATGGCCGTTTTGACCTCTTCGATGCCGAGGCGCTTTTTGGCGGAGATCAGGATGATGCTCGACACCTCAACGCCCTGCTTGGCCACCTCATGGCGCAACCAGGTCTCGACTTTGTCCCAGTTGGTGCTGCGCGGCAGCAGATCGGCTTTGTTGGCGACCAGCACGATCGGGTTTTTGCCGACGTATTGCTTGATCTCCTTCACCCAGCTCCCGGCAAAGTCGAACAGGTCGACGACCTTGACGACCAGTGCCGGACGCTTGGCGATGTCGGAGAGGATCTTGCGGAAATTTTCATTGTCGAGCGTGACCGGTGCCACGTCGCTGTAATGTTTGATGCGGTAACAGCGCTGGCAGACGGGGTATTCGCGTTCGACGACCGAGTTGAGCGGTGCGTAGCCCGGCCGGTCCTTTTCTTCCGTCTGAATGCCGATGCCGCATCCGGTGCAGATCAAATCCAGTTCTGACATGTGTGTAGGTTCACTCCCGTATTCTCTCGACTAGTCCCAAGGGATCAATCCCCGGCGGCGCAAGATGCGCAGCGCGATGCGCTCCATCATCCGCAACACCTTGGTGCCGATAAATTCTTTTTCGCCCACCGGCACGACGAGGATCGTGTACATGCCCATCCGGTTGCCCCCGAGCACGTCGGTAAACAGTTGGTCGCCGATGACGACCGTCTCTTCCCGCGTGGTGCCCAGCACCTGCAACCCTTTGTGGAACGGGGCGTTGATCGGTTTGCGCGCCTTGGCGATCCACGGGATGTTCAGCGGTTTGGCAAATCGTTCGACCCGATGGTCCTGGTTGTTCGAGACGATGCAGACTTTGAGGCCGCGCGTGTCCCGCACATGGTCCAGCCATTCGATCAACCGGGGGGTGGCATCCGGCTCATCCCAACGCACGAGCGTGTTGTCGAGGTCGGTGATGATGCCTTTGATGCCGCGCGCCTGCAGCTGATCGAGATCGATGTTGTAAACCGACTCGACGAATAAGTCGGGGATCAGTCTTTTCATTCTGTATCGTCTCCTCTAGAATGTGAAAGATTCTCCATTTCATCCATCACCTGTAGAGGATATCACAGAAGGCAAATCACACGCCATAGAAAACGCGAAAAAACCTCTGCTCCCGGCTCGAGGGTAGGACAGAGGTTTTTTCGTGTGGTACTTCACTGTTGCAATCATTGTATTAGACAAACGTCTGCAAAAATCCTTTTCGACACGATTGGTAATTTATTGACGTTTTTCCACACGTGCGAAAAATCGACCGCAAACGCCGTCACATCACCCGTTCCAACTTGTCCAGATGGTCAAACTTTTTTTCCAGAGAGCCTTCCTGCGCCCGCACCCAGTTGACAAACGTCTCGACAAACGCCGGGTCCCACTGCGTGCCGCGTCCTTCTTCGAGAATCGACAGCGCCTTGTCCACCGGCATCCCTTTGCGGTACGGCCGGTCGGACGTCATCGCGTCAAACGCGTCGGCGACCGCGATGATCCGCCCAAACAGCGGGATCTCCTCGCCGGCCAGCCCGTCCGGGTAGCCGCGTCCGTCATAGCGCTCATGATGGGAACGCACACCCGGCAGCAGCGGAGCCATCGCTTCGTGCGGCTGGATCTGGCGCAAGATCGCCTCGCCCATCGCCGGGTGCATCTTGATCTGGTCAAATTCTTCGTCGGTCAACTTGCCCTCTTTGAGCAGCACCGAGTCGCGGATGCCGATCTTGCCGATGTCGTGCAGCAAAGCCGATTTGCGCAGCAGATCCAGTTCGGTGACGCCAAGACCGCCTTGCTTGCCGATCTGGACGGAGAAGTTCGCCACGCGGATCGAGTGACCCGCCGTGTACGGATCGCGGGCATCGAGCGCCGCCGCCAGCGTGGCAAAGTACGAATCCATCAACTGGCTGTTCAACGCGTCCCGGCGTGCCAAACCGTCGACCATCAAGTTAAAGCCGGTGACAAGGCGGGAGAACTCGTCCGAGTACAGATCGGTCGCCCGCACGTCAAACTGGCCTTTTTGCACGTCGGCCATCAGGTTTTCCAGTTGGTCGATCGGCTTGTGCACCGCTCGCGCCATCAGCCACGCGCTCAAGGCGGCGAAGGCAATGCCGAGCACAAGGATCGTCGCAGCCCAGCGCCAGTAGTCGCCGACGAGCACGTTGGCCTCCTGAAACTGGAGTTGCGCGGCAAACGAAAACAGAAACAGCGGGAACGTGCCGATCAAAAGCGCACTCAGCGTAAACTTGCGGTTGATCGAGACGATCACGTTGCCGTCGAGCTTGACGTCTTTGACGGCAAACTCGCGAGTGGCCAGTCCACGCAGTTCATTGAGCAGCGGCTGGATCGCTTCGGCGGTCAGGAAAAACTCGACGACCGCATGCATCCCGGCCATCAGCCCGGAGCCGATCAGAGCCAAATAGATGTAATGGAACGACAGATCCAAGATGCCCGCCTCGATCTGCCAGACGGTGATCGCCACAGCCGGCACCAAAAATCCCAGCAGGTGCGGGCCGAAGATCCGCTTGACCGCCATCAGCGGCATGCGATGGACATACAGATAGACTTTCATGAATTGTTCAGCCGAACGGGGCCTTTCCCCAAAAAAATCCCGAATCGGCCGCAACTGTCTGCGGAACGCCGCGATCTCCACGACCAGCAGCGACACAGTGGACAGCGCGAGCGTCAACGACAAGAGACCGGCATCCTCCCTTGCGATCTGCAAGATCGGCATGCCAAAAAATCCGGCCACACAGAATATCGCAACGAGCGATCCCAATACGTAGTTGCGAATGAGATGGCGCACAAATACTTTATAGGCTTCCATACTTGCCCCTACCCCTCCTATTCTGGGGGATTTTACCATCCGTGGTCTACATTTCAATCTACCTCTATTTTAGTCTAAATTACATCAAAAAGCGACCTGTTTGTAATCAAACAGGTCGCTTTTTGTCGCAAATCGGTTAACGACAGCTCATTCAATCAGCAGCAGCGCGTGGCGCCGCCCGATTCGTAGCGGTCTTTGAGACGTTGCAGATAAAATTCTTTTTCGTTCATCGGTTCTTGATCCGGGTGATTGGCCCGGTGGTGTTCCAAATATTTCTCATAATCCGGCATGCCGAACATCGTCTTGACGGTGGAGCGAGCTTTGCTCATCCAGACCAGCGTGTTGTTCATGCCGAGATCCCGGTGTCCGTGTAGTTTTTAGAAGCGACGTACGGCGACTCGGCCAGCGGCAGCGTGTTTTGGTTGCGCAGGATCTTGATCCAGACGCGGACGGCGTCGATCAAGGTCGCGATGACGATCAACATGAACAACGCACAGACAAAGGCGTCGAGACGGTCGTTGAAGATGATCTGCTCCATCTGCGCCGGCGTCTTGGCCGCGCCGAGCATCTTGCCTTGATCCAGCGCCGCTTCGAACTGATTGGCGTGAGCGAGGAAGCCAAGGCCCGGTTTGTCGGAGAAGATCTTCATCCAGCCTGCGCTCAGTGTCGTGATCAACAGCCACGACAGCGGGATCATCGTGACCCAGATGTGTCGAGCTTTGCCCATCTTCAGCAGATAGGTGGTCGCGACGATCAACGCGATCCCCGCCAGCATCTGGTTGGCGATGCCAAACATCGCCCACAGCGAGTTGATGCCGCCCAGCGGGTCGACGACCCCGGCGTAGAGGAAGTACCCCCAGCCTGCCGTGACCAGACCCGATGCGATCAGGTTGGGCAGGAACTTGTCAGTTTTCGCAAACGACGGAGCGAAGTTGCCGATGTAGTCTTGGAGCATGAAGCGGCCGATCCGGGTGCCTGCATCGACGGTGGTCAGGATGAACACCGCTTCGAACAGGATCGCGAAGTGATACCAGAAAGCCATCATCGTCGGACCGCCGAGGAAGTCCTTGAAGATCATCGCCATGCCGATCGCCAGCGCCGGAGCGCCGCCCGTGCGGGAGATGATCGTGCTCTCGCCGATGTCTTTGGCGAGTTGGGTCAGATCGTTCGCCGAGACGGTGAAGCCGAGTTTTTGCACGGCTGCGACAGCCGAGGCCGCGTCTGGGCCCATGACAGCTGCCGGCGAGTTGATGGCGAAGTACAGACCCGGCGTCAGGGCGCAGGCTGCGATCAGCGCCATGATCGCGACGCCCGACTCCATCAGCATCGAGCCGTAACCGATCAAGCGAGAGTTGCTTTCCCGTTGAATCATCTTCGGCGTCGTGCCCGACGAGACCAGCGAGTGGAACCCGGAGATCGCGCCGCACGCGATGGTGATGAAGAGGAACGGGAACAGCGGACCTGCAAACACCGGACCGGAACCGTCGATAAACTTGGTGACTTTCGGCATCTGCAATTCCGGCAGGGTGATCAGGATGCCGGCCGCCAGCAGCACGATGGTGCCGATCTTCAGGAACGAAGAGAGATAGTCGCGCGGTGCCAGCAGCAGCCAGACCGGCAGGATGGAAGCGATCAGGCCGTAGCCCATCATCAGCCACGCGAGCGTGGTCTTTTCATAGTCGAACCAATGCGCGATGGAAGACTCGGCCACATATTGGCCGGCGACCAGCGCTGCCATCATCAACACAAAGCCGATCAGAGACCCTTCCAGGACGCGGCCCGGACGGATGAAGCGCATGTACACACCCATGAAGATCGCAATCGGAATCGTCATCGCGATCGTGAAGGTCGCCCACGGGCTGTGGTACAGCGCATTGACGACGACCATTGCCAGCACGGCGATCAGGATGACCATGATCATGATGATGCCCAAACCGGCGAGGAAGCCGCCGACCGGCCCGATCTCTTCTTTGGCGATCTGACCGAGCGATTTGCCGTTGCGGCGCATCGAGCCGAACAGGATCACGAAGTCTTGTACCGCGCCGCCGAGCACGACGCCGACGAGGATCCAGAGCATCCCCGGCAGATAGCCCATCTGTGCGGCGAGGATCGGTCCGACCAGCGGACCTGCGCCTGCGATCGCCGCAAAGTGGTGGCCGAACAGAACCCATTTGTTCGTCGGCACAAAGTCCTTGCCGTCGTCGTTGACCTCAGACGGGGTCGCCCGCTTGTCGTCGAGCTCCATGACTTTTTTCGCAATAAATTTGGAGTAGAAGCGGTAACCGATCGCGTAGGTGCAGAACGCCGCCACGATGACCCATGCCGCGCTGATCGTTTCGTTGTTGTTCAGCGCCAACAGGGCAAACGCAGAGGCTCCCAGGACCGAGATTACCGTCCAGATCAGAATTGAGAGCAATCCTTTTTTCATCTCGTGCTCTCCCCCTTTTCGTATTCTCTTAATTGATGAAAGCATTTCACTACACAAATTATACGATAAGTCTGAACAATTATCCTTCTTGCAAAAGAAAAAAAGCCTCCCGTAATCCGGGAGACTTAAACATTTGATACAACAGATAAGTGGATGAGACTACAGGACAGTGCGAGCACCGAGGTAGCGCGGGCCCCAGTAGCCGTCAAACGTATCGATCTTGACGCCGTGCGACGTGGTCGCCGAGATGAACTGGTTCTGGCCGAGGTAGATGCCGACGTGCGTCGCCCCGCTGTCATACGTGTTGAAGAAGACGAGGTCGCCCGGTTGCGGGTCCGACGTGGCGCTGCCTTGGTTATAGATATCAGCTGCCGTACGGGACAGGCTGATGTTTTGCTGTGCGTAGATAAAACCGACAAAACCGGAGCAATCAAAGCCGTTTGCATCGCGGCCCGCCCAACGGTACGGCGTTCCGAGATACGTTTTAGCCGATTCGATCAGTTGCGAGCCGACAGCCGAGGCAGCCGGACGTTTCGCATTCGCTTCCGCTTTGATCATCGGGCCGGTGGTCAGACCCACTTTGCCGTTCGCTTCAAGGCCGTGCGCCTTTTGGAACGCTTTGACCGCGTCTGCCGTCACTTCACCGAAGTAGCCGGTGTTGGTCGGGTAGGTGAAGTACCCAAGCAGACGCAGGTCAGCCTGCAAAGCGGTCACATCCGCGTTTTGCGAACCGATGGTCAACACGCTGCTCTCCCCGTAGAAGGCATAAGCCGATTGGGTCGACAACAAAGAACCGAACAGAACGGCAGCCAGTGCCACCGCGCGAAAAGACTTTTTCAACAAAATCTTCCTCCCTATGCCTCCGAGGTTAGTTGACGGGTTCGGGCGAGAGCACCCTTCCGCACACAGCGGTTTCACCCCAAAAAATAGACGTTCATCCCCCGTACTGGCATCTCTGCCAGATTCGGCCAATATTCGCGATATGCAGAAGTCTAGCATATCAATTGTCAGAAATCAACGGATCATAGACTCAAATCTTCCAAATATTCGACTGGAATTTCAAAATTTCAGTGACTTTTGGAAGCGTCTGTAAAAAAAGCCCGACTTCACTGTGAAGTCGGGCCTGATTTCCGGTTATTTTGTCGCTTCATATAAGAGGCGACCCACTTCCGACATGACGCGTTTCGCTTCGGCGCGGTCACGAATCTCTTTGCTCAGCACCGAGACGGCAAACGTATGTCCCGGGAAATAGAGCAGTCCTACGTCGTGTTCCGTGCCGGTCACCCAGCCGGTTTTGTGCGCCATCTCAAAGGCGGGCATCGCGCCGACGGGAGCGTTGGTGTCGACCGGGAGTTTCGCCGGGATGCCGTCGTTAAACTTTTGCGCTTTCAAGATCTTGACCATCTCGTTACAGGCGTGCCACGAGACGATCTTGCCTTGCCCGATCATCGTCATCAGGCGGGTCATGTCGGCGGCGGTGATCAGGTTGTAGTGTTCGATCTGAGCCGGGATGATGCAGAGCTTGTTGTGGAACGACGTGCCCGGCAGATCCCACCCGGCCAACGCCGCTTGGATCGTCGTCCGGCCCAGTCGGTCGATCAGGAGGTTGGTGGCGGTGTTGTCGCTTTCGATGATCATCAGCGTGGTCAGATCATGGATCGACAGTTCCAGACCCGGCGACAGATGTTGCAGGTTGCCGGAGCCGACCACCATGTCTTCCGCTTCCACGCGGATGCGCTCCGAGAGGCGCAGACGGCCTTGAAACGCCTGTTCGTAGACGGCGGCCATGATCGGCACTTTGATGATCGACGCGGCATAAAACGTTTCGTCCGCCCGATAGTCAAACGAAGTATGGGACTCAAAATGATAGATCGACGCGGCGAACGTCCCGTCCGCATCGGCAAGCAGTTGATTCAGCGCAGGTTGCAACGTGTTCAACAAAGCGGTGCACATCCTCTCTAGGTCAAACTCTCTAACTCTCTAACTCTCTTGCTACATTCTACGACATCTGGACAAAGATTCCTTTCTTATTTAAAATAAGAAGTGGAGGTGTTAAGAATGAATGTAAGCAATGTCCAAACGTCCGTTAACCTCTGGGCGATGCAACAAGCGATGGCGATGCAACAAGTGCAAGCCCTCGCCCCCGTCACGCAAGGCATCGTCAACAACCTGGCTGCCCTGCAGTCGGGCGTCGGCGTGAACCTCGACGTGCGCATGTAAAGAAAAGGCCGCTGGCGATCCAGCGGCCTTTTTTTATCGATTCTTTTTCGTTTGCATTTGATCTGGATAGATCGGGTAGTAATCTTCTTCAAAGTATTCTTTCTCAAACGCGTCCGTTCCGTTGGTCGTCGTGTCGGCCTTCGTTGCTTCGACGACTTGCTTGCTGGCGACCAACTGGTTGTTCGCGTCAAACGCATCGACGCGATAGGTATACGGCGTAAACGCGGTCAGGCCGCTGTCGATGTGTCCCGAACAAATGCCTTCGCAGATCTTCAAGTCGTTGCGGAAGATCATCCGCTTCGCCACGCCGGTGGCCGACGTCGAGATCGACATGGTCGTCGAGGACGGAGAGGTGACGTACAGAGACAGTGCGTACGGCGAGCCGACCTGCACGGCCGTGGTCGAGTAGGTGCGGGTGCCGTCGCCTGCCTCGCCGTAGGAGTTGCTGCCGAATGCATAATACTTGCCATCCGCGGTGATCGCGCCGCTGTGTTCGCCGCCCGCGGCGATGCCGATGACGTTTTTCGGCGAGTTGATAGTTATGCCGAAATAGTCGTCTTTTCGGGTGCCGTCGCCGAGTTGACCTTTGAAGTTATACCCCCACGAGACAATCATGCCGTTTGATTGAAGTCCGAGAATGTGGCCTCGACCACTGTCAATGGACTTTGCCCCTCCTATGTGGGTTTCGACCGGGAGCGAGCTGTACGTTCCAAAATAATCCGGACTAATGCCGAGTTGACCGCTGGCGTTGTAGCCCCACGTCCAGACCGATCCGTCGCTGAGCATAGCGGCCGAGTGCAACGGGCCGGTCACGATGGCGACGGCGTCATGAATATACGGGACTTGCACCGGGGTTACAGACTCGTTGGTGGTGCCGTTGCCGAGCTGACCGTATTCGTTGCGTCCGACCGTCCAGACGGTGCCGTCGTTTTTTAGAAACACGGTGTGACCGTATCCGGTCTTCACGTCTTTGACGCCGGAAATCAGCGGCGATTTGACCGGAGCGAGGCGATTGGTCTTGTCCCCTGTCCCCAACTGCCCGTTGGTATTCAATCCCCACGTCCAAACGCTGCCGTCTGCCGTCACGGCTGCTCCGTGATAGCTCTCTGAGTCAAAGTTGGTGACGTTTGTCAGATTTTTCACCTGCACCGGCTTGAGTTGTTCGGTCGTGTTGCCGTACCCGAGCTCCCCGTAGCTGTTTGCCCCCCACGCCCACAGCGTGCCGTCTTCTTTAAGTGCCAGCGAGGAGCGATATCCAGCGGCCGCCTTGGTAACGCCGGTAAGCACCGTCTTTGGCGTAAGCAGGTTGGTTCGGGTGCCGTCACCGAGTTGCCCGTTGCTGTTCAGGCCATACGACTTCAGCGTGCCGTCTTCGAGCAACATCAACGAATGATAGTCGCCGTTTGACAGCATTTTACGGGAGGACGTTTTGGCCCGCAGATCTTTGCGTGCGAGCAGGTTGCCTTCCGCATCATAGACGTCGACGCTGTAATAGTAGATTGAGCCTTCCAGTCCGGTGTCGGCATAGCTCGTATTCGGACCCTCGTAAATCACTTCCGAATCGCGGCGAACCTTGTAATGGACAGCCGGATGAGACAGTATATTTTCATACTCGTGTAGATCGTACGTCAGATTGATCTGCGTTGTGCTGACCGTTTGTGCTGTCACCGTCAATTCCGGTAACGGGTTCCATTTCGTAGGGGCAGTTGCCGTGATGTACGACCACGGGTCTGTGGTCGGCGAGCAAAGTCCCAGTCCGACCTCCCCCATCGTGCCCTCTCCCCATACATAGACGGAACCATCGGCCGCCAAAGCCATCCCGACAGATCCAGAGGCTGCCACTTCCGTGATACCGCTCAGGGATTTGATCTGTAGCGGAACGGTGCTTCCCGGCAGCACGTCCAGATCCACACCTTGTCCAAGTCCGTACGATCCATTGCTGCCTAGCGCCCAAACGGACCCGTCTGTCTTCAACAGAAGAGTAAAAGATTCCCCGGTTGCAGCCGTTGCCACGTCAGTCAGAGGAAGTTGCACAGGTTCAGGAGCGATGTACGACGTGTCGCCGAGTTGTCCATAATCATTGTTGCCCCAGCCCCAAACGGTGCCGTCCTGCAGCACGGCCAAGGCGTGGCGGTGGCCAGTGTGAATCGATTTGACGTTGGTGAGTCCTTGCACCTGATGGGGATACATGTAAGATCCAGGGTACACCTCAACATCGGTCGTGCCCTGTTGACCAAAGTCGTTTGATCCGAATGCCCATACCGTCCCGTCCTTTTTCAGCACCAACGAAAAATCATCTCCAGCAGCAATCGATGCAGCATCGGTGATTGGTACTTGGAAGGGAAGGAGTCGCGGGCTATACGATTCGATATCGCCCAACTCTCTCGAATGATTGTCCCCCCATGCCCAGACCGTACCGTCCGCTTTCAAGGCGAGTCCGTGGTCCTTGCCCGCCGCCACATCCACCACATTGGTCAGACTGGGGATCGCCGCCCATTTGTCGGTATACCCACGGCTCAGCACCGCACCGTTGCCCGTCTGTGATGAAACGTTGTAGCCGATCGACCAGACCGTGCCATCTGTTTTTAGGACATAGCTAAATCCCCCTCCGCCTCCGCTTGCGATCTTCTTCACATCATTTTGTAAATTCAATTCCTGTGGAGTCTTGGCATATTGGTTAGCGCTATAATAGTCATAAAAGCCCGTGCTGAGCGAACCGCCGCTACCCCACGCTTTGTTGTCGATCGTCACAAAGGTCGCCCCGCCACCAGCGTAAATGTGCTTCTCTCCGGCCGCTTCCGCATTGGGCGCGAGAACTCCCCCCATCACCAACGCGGTCGCCAACAGTCCGGTGATGACTTTCTTGCTCGTTTTCATCGCTCTTCCTCCTCATATAAAAAACAAAAATTTCCATATGCCTTATCATACATGGATCTTAAACACTCATCAATATGTCTTTATCCCTAGTTTTACTGCAATAAATAAAAAGACCCCGCATCTGCGAGGTCTTTCGTTACGTATTTAATGCCCTTGTCGCCCGTACTCGACGACGATGTCGTTCACCAGCGTCACGCCAGTCCTGCATGTAGTCTTGCAGGTATGCGATTGCACTTGATCCATCGCGGGCTGCCACTATCCTGAAGCAAAAGAGGCCCGATTATTGACCTGGTGCCTTACTGCAATGGATAGAAATCTTCCTCAAAGTACTCTTGCTCAAATCCTTCCAGACCAGAGCTCGCAGTTGCAGCCTTCGTCGCTTCGACGACTTGCTTGCTGGCGACCAACTGGTTGTTCGCGTCAAACGCATCGACGCGGTAGGTGTACGGCGTGAACGCGGTCAGGCCGCTGTCGGTGTGTCCCGAGCAGATGCCTTCGCAGATCTTCAAGTCATTGCGGAAGATCATCCGCTTCGCCACGCCAGTCGCCGATGTCGAGATCGACATGGTCGTCGAGGACGGAGAGGTGACGTACAGCGACAGGGCGTACGGCGAGCCGACCTGCACGGCTGTGGTCGAGTACGTGCGAGTGCCGTCGCCTGCCTCGCCGTAGGAGTTGCTGCCGAACGCAAACGCCTTACCGTCCGCCTGGATCACGCCGCTGTGCTCGCCGCCTGCCGATACCTTGACGGCGGTTTGACCGGTCAGTTCCACCGGAGTGGCGGTGTCGGTGCGGCTACCGTTCCCCAATTGCCCTTTGAAATTGTACCCCCATGTCCAGACCGAGCCATCGCTTGCGGTCGAGATCATATGACCGCGGCCGGCATCCATCGAGAGGTGAAACTTCCACGCACTTGTCTTGACCGGAACGGAGCTGTTGAGGAGATTGCCATTTCCCAGTTGTCCGCTCACATTGTAGCCCCACGTATAAATGTCTCCGTCGCGAGTCAGCGCGGCCGAGTGAAGCGGTCCTGCCGAGATCGCAACGATATTGGCGAGATGTGCTACTTGCACCGGCACGGCGCTGTCGACAGCGGTTCGGTTGCCGAGTTGGCCGAAGTCATTGCGGCCAACCGACCAGACGGTGCCGTCGTTTTTCAAAAACAGCGTGTGTCCCGAACCGGTTTTCACGTCCTTGACGCCGGTGAGCGTTGTGACTTTGATCGGAGCCAGACGGTTGGTCTTGTCTCCCGTCGCCAATTGCCCGTTGCTGTTCGAGCCCCACGTCCAGACACTGCCATCCGCTGTGACAGCCGCGCCATGATGATCCTCCAGATCGAAAGCCGTGACGTTCAACACGTTTTTCACTTGCACGGGCTTGAGTTGCTCCGTCGTATTTCCATAGCCGAGTTGTCCGTAGTTGTTGGCTCCAAACGCCCACAGCGTGCCATCCGACTTGCTTGCAAGCGTCGAGCGATACCCGGCGGCCGTATTCGTAACGCCGCTCATGACCTGCACTGGGTACAGTCGATTGGTGCGAGTACCGTCGCCGAGTTGCCCGTTGCTGTTCAACCCGAAGGCGTGCAACGTGCCGTCCTCTTTCAGCCACATGCTGTGGTAGTCGCCGTCGCTGCGCTTCGCCAGTGAAACAGAGGGCACCCAAAGTCGTTTTTGCGCGACCCAGTTGTTGTTCGCATCGTACGCAGTGATCTCAAACACCGACTCGTTGCCCGGCAAGTTGCTGAAGTTACAGGTCGTCTCCGCCCCGTCACAAGTCGGTCCCCCGTCCCCGGAGCGCACCACGACGTACCGGGCGGCAGGTTGGAGGGTCGGGTCGACCGCGTCCTGCAAGCGATAGTTCAGCGTGATCTCGGACGGGCCGGTTTTTTCCCACTCCGCGCTCAACATCAGCGGATTTTTCATGCGCTTCGGGGTGGAATCATTCACTCCCTCGACATAACCGATACCCAATCCTCCGTAGATGTCGCCCCAACTGTAGATGCTGTTATCTGCCGTCTTCGCCAGCGCTGAGTTGTCGCCCGCCGCGATTTCCGTGATTTGAGACAACGACAGCACCTGCACCGGTGAAGGATTATAAAAGGTGTTTGTAGTCCCCATGCCTTGTCCTAGCACACCGTACTGGTCGCTTCCCCAGGCCCATACAGTTCCGTCCTGTTTGAGAGCCATCGAAAACTCATTGCCCGCGCTTACCTCTGTCACCCCTTGCAACGAAATCGGCTCCGGTTCGAGGATAAACGGCCCTTGTTCCGGATCATACTCCTTCACCGCACCGGTCCACGTATCCCCCCAGCCCCAGACGGTACCGTCTGCCAACACGGCCAACGCGTGTCTGTCGCCGGCATCGACGGCCGCGACGTTGGTTAGATTGTGGACTTGCACGGGGGTGCGGGAAGAGTCTGTTTGAGTACCCACACCCAGTTGTCCGCCGCTGTTCATCCCCCAACCCCAAACGGTCCCATCCGTTTTCAAAGCGAGCGAGTATCGATCTCCCGCACTGATCGACTTCACACCGGTCACCCCCTCCACGCGCGTCGGGATCGCTGTCGTAAGCGTGTCGACTGGCAGACCGACCTGTTCTACATCATTTTGTCCCCACGCCCATACCGTGCCGTCCGCTTTCAGGGCGAGCGCGTGATCCGAACCGGCCGCAATATCGACGACACCGGTCAGTCCGTAGACAGGCTTCCAGTCAGAATATGCGACATTTTTTAGCAACTCCGATCCGTTGTAGGCATCGTCTTTCCCTTGCTTGCCCATCGCCCAAACAGTTCCGTCAGTCTTCAACACCAGTGTCAACAGTCCACTCCGACTGATCTTGCGCACATCGTCTGACAGTTTTAACTCAGTCGGGACATACGCATAGCCAGTCGTAGAGTAGGAATACCCCAAAGCTCCTCCATCGCCGCTGCCAAACGCTTTGGTGCCCATTGTGACAAAGGTCAGTTGACCGCCTGCATAGATGTGCGTTTCTTCTGCGTATGCGGCAGACATCGACCAGGCCCCCCATGCCATCGTAGTCATCAAGGTGCCGATCATCACTTTTTGAATAGGTCTCAACGCACAAACCTCCTTTTAATTGGATGACATTTGTAAAATTCACAAATATCTCCACAAACGCTATCATACACGTGTTAAGTCTAGCTATCAATATGATATTATATCTATTTTAAGAACATAAAAAAGCCTCGTGCGCTCAACTTTACACACGAGACTTTTCCAGTTATTCACTTGATTAATACCCTTGTCGCCCGTACTCGACGACGATGTCATTCACCAGCGTCACGCCCTGCGCCAAGGCGGCCCCGCCGCCAAATGCGGCGCAGACGCCGACCGTCTCGAGGATCTCCTGTTCGGTCGCGCCTTTGTCCAACGCTTCTTTGCCGTGGTACATGATGCAATACTCATCCTGCAGGCAGATCGCGATGCTGAGCGCCATCAAGTGCTTTCCCTTTTCGCCGATCACCCCGCCTTGGAAGCAGGCGGCGGTGAACTCCAGATACTTGTTGCCAAGCTCCGGCATCTTTTGCACGAACTGACCGATGCCTTCTTTATAAGCGAGGATCGAGTCTTGCACGTAGTCTTGCGGGTATTGCGATTGTAAATGATCCATCACGAGGTGCCCCTTTCCCAAGCCATTTCTTCACTAGCCTGAGCGAAAGGGGCACCGATTATTTATCCGGTT
The DNA here is from genome assembly GCF_026410385.1 of Tumebacillus lacus. Lineage (GTDB taxonomy): Bacteria > Bacillota > Bacilli > Tumebacillales > Tumebacillaceae > Tumebacillus > Tumebacillus lacus. The sequence goes on along the minus strand of NZ_JAPMLT010000004.1, from coordinate 271,051 downwards.
GCCTTACTGCAACGGGTAGAAATCTTCTTGGAAGTACTCTTGTTCAAATCCTTCCAGACCGTTAGACGCTTGCGTCGCTTCTACCTGCGTTTTGCTGGCGAGCAATTTGCCGACGGCGTCATACGCTTCCACGGTGTAGGTATACGGCGTAAAGGCGGTCAAGCCGCTATCCACAAAATTCGCGCAAGTGCCTTGACAGATCACGACTCCGTTACGCTTCACAACCCGCTTGGCAACGGGGGTCAGCGTCGAAGTGGAGATCGTCAGGGAGGATGTCGTACTGTCCGACACATAGAGTGAAAGTCCGAGCAAGTCGCCTGTTATGACCGGAGTGGTCGAATAGGTGCGGGTACCGTCGCCCAATTCGCCATAAGAATTGCTTCCGAACATATAGACACTCCCGTCTTCTTGGATGACGGCACTCCGCTCGCCGCCTGCCGAGATGTCGGCAACGGTCAGACCGGGCACTTTTGCGGGGTACGCACTGTCGGTTCGGGTGCCGTTGCCGAGTTGCCCTTTGAAATTGTAGCCCCATGTCCAGACGGAGCCGTCGCTGGCTGTCGAGATCATATGACCGCGCCCGCTGTCCATTGCAACGTTGAACGCCCCGGTCTTGGCTTTGACCGGCACGGAACTGTGCTCGAACGTTCCATCCCCGAGTTGACCGCTCGCATTGTACCCCCACGTGTAGATCGAACCGTCACGAGTCAACGCCGCCGAGTGCAAAGGCCCTGCGGAGATCGCGACGACGTTGGAGAGATAGGGGACTTCGACCGGTGTAGTGCTGTCGGTTGTCGTGCGGTTGCCGAGTTGACCGTAGTCATTGCGACCGACTGCGTAGACTTTGCCGTCACCGGCTACGAACAGAGTGTGACCGAATCCGGTGGAAGTTAATGTCGAACCGAAGAGCACACTATCCCAACCGATAAACGGTTCAGGGACTGATCGGTTGGCCTTATCACCGTTACCAAGTTGACCATATGTGTTTAAACCCCAACTGTAAAGCACAACCTCTTCCTCACCTAACTGACCTTCTAACACACCTGCCATCGCGTGATGACTTCCCATATCGATCAAAGGAGCGCCTCCTACCCGACTCACCTGAACAGGTAGGGTCTGATCAATTGTATTCCCTATGCCAAGTTCCCCATTGCTGTTTCCGCCAAACGCCCAGATCGTGCCGTCTGACTTGCTTACGAGTGTCGAGCGACTGCCTGCAGTCACATTGGTAACTCCGAATAGGGTCGATACTGGCGACAACCGCATATCGAAAGTGCCGTCCCCTAACTGGCCGTTGCTGTTCAAACCATAGCCGTACAGCGTGCCGTTCGCTTGTCGCCACATGCTGTGATAATCGCCGACCGCTACCATGGAACGAGATGCCCCATTGGTGATCCTGATCTGCCGCGACCCGATTAATGTTCCGTCCTGCAGGTCATATGCGCTGACTTCAAACACCCCTACTCTCGCGTTCGACGGGATGCTGACTGTGCAAGTAGTTTCTGAACCGTTGCAAACGCTCTCCTCCACACCGGCTCGCTTTACCACAAAACGTGCGGGCGGGTTGAGCGCAGGATTTTGGTAGTCATATAGGCTGTATTGCACCATGTACTCGGAACTGTTTTGGGACGCGGATTTATACCCGACCCTTAACTTCAAAGGTTCCTTCATGCGCACCGGCGCTGTCACATACGGATCACTGACAGGTCCGATCCCAAGCTGCCCCATGTTTTCTCCCCAGCCATAGACGCTGTTGTCGGCCCGTTTCGCCAGTGCAAACCGATCGCCAGCCGCGATCTCTGTGACTTGTGAAAGTTGCGGGATCTGCAGAGGTGTCGGATTATGCAGATTGTTCGCTGTCGGACCGCCCTGGCCCAGTTCGCCGTACAGATTGCTGCCAAACGCCCACACCGTGCCGTCCTGCTTGAGCGCCAGTGAGAAAGTTTCGCCTGCACTTACCGCCGTTACCTGATCCAACTGGTTTTTTTGCGGTTGCGTCCGGTACGGCTCATAAGCCGCGTTCCTGTCATTCACCTGGCCGGACATCGTATAGCCCCAACCCCAGACAGTGCCGTCTTGTAGAACAGCTAGTGCGTGATGACTCCCAGCATCGATAGACGCGACGTTGAACAAACCGTAGACTTGCTGCGGCGTGTATGTCGATTCGAACGTTGTACCGACCCCAAGTTCACCCCTTTGATTGCTACCAAAACTCCAGACTGTGCCGTCCGTTTTCAATGCCAGAGAATACCCGTCACCGGCGCTCACCGACTTGACATTGGTCAGACCAGGAACCTGCACGGGAATCGCAGTCGTGACGGTGTCGACCGGAACGCCAAGCTGTCCTGTCAAGTTGTATCCCCATGCATAGACAGTGCCGTCCGCTTTCACAGCGAGGGAGTGATCTGTGCCTGTGGCGATCTCGACGATGTTCGTAAGACCATACACAGGCGTCCAATCGGTGTGGATCACCTCGTTGTCTCCGAACGCTCCGCGATAGACCTCATCTCTTCCTTGCCGTCCAATCGCCCAGACGTTTCCGTCATCATCCAACACTACAGTCTGCCCCGCGCCAGCGCTGATCTTTCGTACAGCCGGATTTACCACTCGATCAGACAGATTCAGTTCGGTCGGCACCACCATCAAGCCCTCCGGTGGATTAGGATAGCCCATCGCACCCGGCACCCCGCTGCCAAACGCACGATTGTCGGTTACGACAAACGAATTTCCAGCACCCGCGAAGATGTGCTTGTCCCCTGCTGCGTGCACCGTCTGCCCGGTCATTCCGTACGGTGACGACATCGACCAGCCACTGCCCCACGCCATTGTAGCGATCAAACTGCCGACGAGAACTTTCGTTACACGTCTCACCGATTGCCACCTCCTTTTCTTTTCGAAACTGGGAAATATTCAACCTATACCGAACTCACTTTATCAGAACAAAAAACTTATCACAATGTTACTTCATTCACTTTTTAGTCACAAAACAAAAAAAAACATCGCGCGACTTATCCATACTAGGTTATTTCTTCTAAAATTCACCCCACCCTCCACGACGGCTCCAACAAAATCAACGTCGAGCGCATCTCCTCCACGTCGCGCTCGATCTGCGCCTGTTTGCGCAGGGCGCTCTCCCGTTTGGCGACATAGTCGTCGTGAGCGGCTGCGTGGGTCCAGAACGAGGTGACGAGGTGGCGTTGCGACTCCCCCTCCGTCAGCCGTTCGCGGCTGACCAGCCCGCCGAGTTGCCCTGACGTGGCCAGCATGGCTGGATTCCAGATCTCGCGCTGCACGGCATAAAAACTCGGCTCCCTGCCTGCCCCGATCCGGCAGTCGGCGACGCGGAGCACGCGCCCGCTCGACAGCGCCTCCTGTATCGTCCGTTCGCTGCCGGGGATCTCGATCACGCTCTCAAACAGCGAGACCGCAATCGACGAGTACGTGCGTCCCTGCTCGCTCCGCTCCACGATGCGGTCGTGCTCCTCCGCCATGAAACGGCGGTACTCGTCCGCATCCCGCCACAAGGCGAGGATGCAGGCTTGGTGCGGGTCGCGCAGGTTCCAGCCGCCGACCTGCCCGCCAAATCCAGCCACCGACGCCAGCGCTGACCATTCGCTTTGCGCCTTGGCAAATGCGGTGCGCTCCTCCTCCGGCACCGCGCAGGTTATCCATTTCACGATCATCTTCGAGCCCTCCCAACTGTCAATCCGCCGTTTACACTTGTAAATAAACATTCGACATCATCAGATGAATTCCCTTTCGCCATTTACATCGAAACAGGAACATCCTGCCAGTTGTCACAAGCTCTGCATGACCTGAAAAATACCGCTCACCCTAACAGAAACTGCCTCAGAAAGGAGCCGCATCGCCATGAACCCCTTGCCCCTGTTCTCGCCGGCGCGCGCCTTGAAGTGGATCAAGGCGCACCGCGAGATCGTCTGCCTCAACCTTTTGCTGCTGATCAAAGTCACCTGCCTCTCGCTCGGATTTGGCAGCGGGTACGCCTCGCCGTTCATGCTCGTCGCCACGCTGGCTTCCCTGTTTCTGCTCTCCTCCTGTCTCCTGCTGTTGCCAAGACAGAGGCGGATGCTCGGTCTGGTCTGCTTTGACCTGCTCTTGACCACGGCGTTGCTGGCCGATTCGCTGTTTTTTAACTACTTCGAACATGTCATCCCGCTGGTCGTCGTCCGCCAGGCCGGACAGATCGGCGGCGTGGCGGACAGCGTCCTCGCCCTGTTTACGAAAAAAGAGTTCCTGCTCTACGCCGATTTTCTCCTGCTGGTCCCGCTGGCCCTGCGACGCAGACGCCGTCACCGGTCGGAACCGGTCGCCGACTCTCACCTCCCGTGGACCGCTCGGTTCCGACAAGCGACCGCGGTGTTCGTCGGCAGTGCCTGCGTCCTCGCCGCTCAGTACGGCGCGGTGGCAGAGACGGGCGGCTCCTCCGCCTTTCGCGATCTGTACGGCAACGACACCGTCCTGCGCCGGCTCGGGCTGATCAATTATCACGTCGCCGACCTCTACCACATGCTGGAGAGCAAGCCCGCGATCCTGACGTCCAACGACGTCGCCGTGCTGAAAACGTATATGAAAGTCAAACGCAACAGCAATGCCCCCTACCTGCACGGCGCGGCCCAAGGACAAAATCTGATCCTGATCCAACTCGAAGCGTTCCAAAGCTACCTCCTAAACACCAAGATCGGCGACCAAGAGATCACGCCCCATCTCAATCAACTGGTCAAAGAAAGCCTCTACTTTGACGACTATCACCCGCAGGTCGGCGACGGCAACACGTCCGACGCAGAATTCATGACGTTAAATTCGCTGTTCCCGCAGGCGGCCGGGATCACCTACAACGACAAACATCAAAACGCCCTCCGGTCGCTCCCGAAACTGTTGCGCGACAAGGGCTATCAAACGGCGGCGTTTCACAACTATATCCCGACCTATTTCCAGCGCAACCAGATGTACCCGAACGAAGGATTTGACCGGTTTTACAACGCCTCCACGTTTCGGGTCGACGAGTCGATCGGCATGGGACTCTCCGACGGCTCGATGTACCGCCAGTCCCTGCCCTTGCTCCGGGAAATGAAGCAACCGTTCTTTTCCTTCTTTGTTTCCTTGACCGGCCACTGGCCCTACACCCTCCCGGACGACAAAAAGGAACTGACGATCCCGGAGTCGTCCTCCAGCAAGATTCTGCGCAAATACGTCCATGTCCAGCACTATGCCGACCGCGCCCTCGGAGAATTTCTGACCGGTCTCAAACGGGACGGGCTGCTGGATCGCTCGTTGCTCGTCATCTACGGCGACCACCACGCAAAAGGGCCGGATGAAGCGGAGATGGCCCGCTTGAAAGGGATCACCAAGCCCTTCGATGACCAACTGCGCCTGGAGATGCGCAAAGTTCCGCTGTTGATCCATTTTCCCAAAGGCGAACACGCAGGCGTCTCGCACATTACCGCCGGACAGATGGACCTCCTGCCCACCGTCGCCAACCTGCTCGGGATCGAACGGGAGCGGATGTTTTATTTCGGCCAAGACCTGCTGAACGCAAAAACCGGCCACGCCGCGTTTCGCAACCACACCGAGCCGGGAACGTTCTTCACCGAGGACCTCTTTTACCACGCCGGCAAAGACGGCCTCTTTGCCCACGGCACCTGCCGACAACGCCGTACCGGAGCCGAACTGCCGCTCGACCGGTGCGCGCCGGTCTATAAAAAAGCCAAGTGGGACTGGCAGATGAGCGACCTGATCCTGGAGCAAAACTCACTTCCCCGATTGCTCGGAAAATAAAACGGAGCCGTGATGAGACGGCTCCTTTCTATGTTGACCAAAGCCCGTAGCCAAACGAACCTCTGCGCCGCCGATGCACTCCCTTTTGAGAGCCGTCTCCCTTATCTTCAACGAGATCGACAAACGCTCCACCCGCTCATCCATACTCAAACACCTCTGATCGACTGTTTCCCTCTTCTTTACCGAGAAAGGAAGACATCGGCCAAGCGTTCTGCCACCGCTTCCGGTTGCAATCGACTGACGGTCGACGCCTCTCCGCCGATCACCGACAGAATCACCGGGTAGTTCCGCCCTTTGATCGACGCAAACGGCGACAGTTGCGCGGCGAGCGTCCACTCCCCATTGCCCGTTTCCCATGCTTGCAAGTCCGCGACCGCCTGCTCCAATTCGAGGAATCCGTAATAATGCCCGTTCGTGCTCCCGCTGAACGCAAAGCCGGGTGCCCGCCATGCCTGCAGGGTGTCGGCCCACATGTAACCGGGGACGTGCAGGTCATACTGCCAGCCGTCTGCCGTCTCGACAGCGACCAAGTGCATCTTTTCCAGATCGTCGCGATGACGCGCTTGCGGATGCAGCCACATGTCGTCTGCCAGCGGTGCATTGAAAGTCGGTATGTGCAACGCTTTGCCGAGGTCGGCCTCCGCGAGATGACGCGGGATGCGGTACATCACAAAGCGGTCGTGATACACGGTACGCTCGATCTCACCCGCTACCACCCGTTCGACGGAGCGTGCCAGCGCATCCAGACCTTCCTTGACAGCCGGCTCTGCCTCGATCCCCCGTTCGATCAGGTCAATCACGAGCTTGAAACTCTGCTCATAGATCTCGCGAGCATCTGTCTGATCCGCACGGAGCCGATTGTAAAACAGGGTCAACCCTTGAAACAAAATCTGTGCCGGACGCTCCCCCCACGCCCAGAAATCGCCCATCTCCGCCGCTTGCACGAGGATGTCGCGATGCTGGAGCGCATACTCCGCATGGACGAGCGAGAACACGGAGAGGATGCCGTCGACATCAAAGTGATTGTTGATCGCGAGGTCCCATTCCCCGGCCGGACGATGCGCGACAAAATTCAAACAGATCTCCGTCGACGTATTCGCCTGATAGCGCTCCGGCGTGCGGTTCGGCACCCAATGGCTCAGTTCCAGATCGATCTCCTCACGAAACGTCTTGTCGGCCGAACCGTCCGCAAAAATGGTGCGGCGACTCACCGGCCGCTCCTGCTGACTGCCAAGTACGAAAAATTGCGAAATCATCACAGACACTCCCTTTGCCGAATCGTTTGATGACTTCATTATATTTCCAACGGAAAGAACTTTCAATACATATTTGTATAAAAAGTTCTGTAACCAATTCCGTTCTCATCCGTCCTCTTCCTAGAACCTACCAAAAAGGAGACTCCCTCATGATCGTCTACGAAAACGACAAATACCAAGTCCACATCACCGACACCGGCTCGCTGTACCTGCACCAGCCGCAGCCGGAATACACCGCCATCCTTGCCTTGCACGAGGGGCAGGTGGTCATCGCCCACCAAACGCGGGAAGCGGTCGGCGGGCTCACCTACGAAATCCCCGGCGGCGGGCTGCACCCCGGCGAAGATCCGGCAGACGGCGCACGGCGCGAACTGCGCGAAGAGACCGGCCTGGTCTGCGGCGACCTGATCCCGCTCGGCAGTTGCTACAATTACGCCTGCATGATGAACCGCCGCACCCACTTTTTCTTCACCGACCAGATCCTCTCCGTCGAGAGCCAAGACCTCGACGAGGACGAAGACGTCCGCGTCCTCCGCTTCCCCGTCGCGGAACTTTTCACCCGCATCGCCGACGGTCGCATCGCCGAACCGGAACTGTCACACGGCTTGCTGCTCGCCCGATTAAAAGGATTGATCTAAATGAATAAACCGCTCCTGTTCTCGGGCACTCTCTAAACGAAACAATCATTTTCAAGGGGTGGCTTGCATGAACCTGTTTGAAGTCATGAGAGACAGCTTTGCCCCCTACCTCGACGGCGAAAAACCGCCGCTTCACATCGGGGAGGCGTTCAACATCTGGACTTTTCTCGCCGCCTCGCAAGAGACGGTTCGCACCGAAATGGTCTTTTACAACGTCGCCAGCGACCCTGAACTGCGAGCCAAACTCAAAGAACTGCGCGATGACGTGCATCTGTCCGCGATCCAAGATTTGCAGAAACTGCTTCTGGATGCAGGCGTCCCCCTGCCGAAAGAGACAGAGATGATTCCCGATCTCGGCCCTTGCGAAGCTTCATTCGGTACCAAACCCACCGATGCCCAGATCGCCAACCTCGTCGTCTTCAATCTCAATCAAGGCATCACCTATGCCGCTGAATATCTGACCAACACCATCCGCGCCGATGTCGGCTATGTCTTCATGAAGATCATGACCAAAAAAGTGATGTTTGGCGCCACGTTCAAACCGCTGATGGTCAAAAACGGCTGGATCAAAGTCCCGCCGGAGTATAAAAAATAAAAACACCTCTCCATCTCTGGGAGAGGTGTTTTTCACATGTTTTACCTGCAAAACTCTCTACTCCAAATCATCTTCCGGCTGCAACAGCGGCGGATCGACCTGCACCGTATCCGGGTATTTCAAGCCGGTGCCGGTGTTGAGCAACACGACCTTCTCGTCGGCGCCGATCCAGCCCTGTTCCCGCAGCTGGCGGGCGGCCACATAGTTGGCCGCGCCTTCCGGGCAGATAAACGCGCCTTCGAGCGTCGCGAGGTCCCGCTGCGCAACGAGGATCTCGTCGTCATTCACCGCAATCGCGCATCCGTTCGTCTTATAGATCGCCTCCAGCACGAGGAAGTCGCCCAACGCCTTCGGAACGGTGATCCCAAACGCCACGGTCGATGCGTTCTCCCAAAACTCGGAAGCCGCCTTTTTCTCCTCCCACGCCTTGACAATCGGCGCACATCCGGTTGCTTGCACCGCCACCAGACGCGGCATCTTCTCGCCGATCCAGCCGATCTCCTGCAGTTCGCGCAGTGCTTTGTAGATGCCGATCAGACCCACGCCGCCGCCGGTCGGATACAGGATCACGTCCGGCACATCCCAGCCAAATTGCTCCGCCAGTTCCAGCCCCATCGTCTTTTTCCCTTCGATGCGGTACGGCTCTTTGAGCGTCGAAGCGTCATACCAGCCGTGTTTGGCCACCGCGCGTCCGACGATCTTGCCCGCGTCGGAGATCAGTCCGTCGACAAGGTACAACTCCGCTCCGGCGATCGCCACTTCGTTGCGGGTGATCATCGGCGCGTCCTTTGGCATCACGATGTACGACTTGATCCCGGCTCTGGCCGCATAAGTCGCCCACGCGCCGCCTGCGTTGCCGTTGGTCGGCATCGCCAGCACCTCCACGCCCAGTTCCTTCGCCCGCGACACGCCGACAGCCGCACCCCGCGCTTTAAAGGTGCCGGTCGGGATCACGCCTTCGTCCTTGAGGTAGAGGTTCGACAGGCCGATCTTCTTCCCCGCCAGCGGCAGCGGCAACAGCGGTGTCATGCCCTCGCCCAGCGTGACGATGTTCTTTTCATCGCGGATCGGCAACAGCTCCCGGTACCGCCACAGCGAAGGTTCGCGATTCACGAGGTCTTCTTTTTTAAAATCGGCTTTGATCGCTTCATAATCATAACGGACCAGCAACGGCGCTGCACATTCGCACAGGTGATGCTGCGCGTCCGGTTCAAATGTAAGATGACATTTCGGACATTCCAAATGGCTCAAATAATTCTGCACGACACAATTCCCCCTTCTCCAATCAATTTTATCACGTCAATCCGGTACTTGCGATAGGTGCTTGCCCGTAACCGAATTGACCCGCCCTGCATGTACTGAGAGTAGCACTTCAAAGGGAGGGAATTTCTAATGGCTGGTACTTTCGGTTACTACACCCAATGGGCTGTCGTGTTTCTGATCATCTTCGTTCTGTTCATCCTGCTGGTCCCGTACCACGGGTAAGCAGAGAGGAAAAAAATCGGCCGAGGCTCTGTGCCCCGGCCGATTTTTTTCTTGTGCATCCACCCGATCAATCGAGCAGATCGATCAGTTCGGCAATGGTGCTCACCGTATAGTCCGGCTCGACGTCCAGACGCTCCAGCGCCGCCCCCGTCCGGTTGACCCACGCGGTGAGATAGCCGTACGACTTCGCCCCGGCGACGTCCCACGAGTTGCAGGAGACAAAGAGAATCTCCTCTTTCGGCAAGCGCAAATGCTTGTCCGGCAGACCGTATACGTCCGGGTGCGGCTTGTATTTTTGTTCGTTGTCCACACTCAGTATGCCGGAGAAAAACAGCGACAGCCCGGAGTGGCCCAACACTTTATGCAACATCCGGTCGGTGCCGTTGGAGAGGATCAACATTTTGCGCGGGGCAAATTCGTACAAGGCCTCCTCGACCTCCGGATGCGGGCGCAATTTCAGATAGATCCCGGCCAGTTCCTCCAGCGTCCCGCCGTCGTGCTCCAGCCCCAAATGTTCCAAGGAATAGCGCAGCGCATCGCGCGTCACCTGCTCAAAATCCGCATAGCGGTTCATCAACGTGCGAAGCCACGTATATTCCAACTGCTTGTCCCGCCAGATCCGGTGGATGTCCGTGCCTTTGCCCGGATAGAGCGCATCGCAAGCCTCCGTGATCGTGTCCAGATCAAACAGCGTGCCGTACGCGTCAAAGACGATCGCTTTGATCATCTGTATGTCCTCCTCTACTCTGCCTGAAAGCCCATGATGTCAAACCAGATCCCGGCTTTAAAATTGCCCAAAGCCTGCCTGATATACGGAATCGTGTTGATCGGCAGTCGCTCCCGGTCATGCCAACTCAGTTCGTCGCATTTGTCCGGTTCGCAGTTGACGATCTCCCCGGACCAGCGGTCGGCCGCGACGAAAAAGTCCACCCGCTCGTCGCGTGCCTTGCGGTGCATGACGCCCACCACGCGCACATCCTCGCGTCGCAGGTCGATGCCGGCCTCTTCCTTGGCCTCGCGCACGGCAGCGGCAATCACATCTTCTCCGCCGTCGAGGTGACCGACCACCACGCTGTAGTTGCCGTCCTCAAACCCGGTATTGTACCGTCGCAAGAGCAACACCTGCGAGCCGCGTATCAAAAACAGGTGGACCGCGACCGCCATCTTAAACCGTTCCGTCATGCTCTCACCCCAGTCCCCATTGGAAAATCGTTACTCGTATCATACAGAAAAAAGACGGACTTCGAAAGCATCCGGAAGTCCGTCTTTGCTGATTTTTTTATCAGATTAGCGTGAAATGGCAGACGGCCGCAGTCGGTGCTCCGGCGGACGCGGGGTCATCGTCTGCTCCGTGCGCAAGTTTTGGAACGCATCCGGGTAGTCTTCGCTCATGATGTCCTCCAAGATCCGCGCAGCCGTCATCACGATCGGCACGCCGCCGCCCGGATGAGTAGAAGCTCCGACGAAGTACAGGCCCTCCGCTCCGTCCGATTTGAGCGACGGACGCCAGTAGGCCGACTGGAGTAAGGTCGGAGCCACGCCAAACGCCGCCCCGTCCTGCAAAGCAAAGGCGGCTTGCCACGTTTCCGGCGTATACACCGCTTCAAACTCGATGGCGTCGCGCAGGCCGGGATAGCCGTTCGCTTCCAGTTTGTCGTAGATGCGCTGTTTGAACGCTTCCTTCTCCGTCGCCCAATCGATGTCGGCGGTGAGGTTGGGCACCGGGACGAGCACGTACAGGGCCGTCTTGCCGGGCGGTGCGACACGGTCGTCGATCAGATGCGGCAGGTGGACGTACAGCGACGGGTCGGACGGCAACACTTTGCGGTGAAAGATCTCATCGACATTGCCTGCAAAATCGCCGGAGAAATACACGTTGTGCACATCTCCGTCGCGATAGTCGCGGTTCAGACCGAGGTAGAGCATGAACGTGGAGCAGGACTGCTCCATCCGGTCGAGCTTTTGCTCCGTGTATGTGCCGCGGACGTGATCCGGGAGCAGGTTCTTCACCGCTTGCGGGAAATCGGCGTTGACGATCACCGCATCTCCTGCGATCTCCGTGCCGTCAGCGAGCCGCACGCCGACCGCTCGTATGCCGTCGGTGAGCACTTCACTGACTTCCGCGTTCAGGCGCAGATCGCCGCCCATCTCTTCCAGCAGGCGCACGAGCGCTTCGGCGACGGCGTGGTACCCGCCTTTGCAGTACCAGACACCGCTGTAGGAGAGCTCCATATAGCCGATCACGTTGTAGATCGCCGGAGCTTTGAACGGGCCGATGCCGATGTAGAGGCTTTGGAAGGTCAAGGCGATGCGCAGCCGCTCGTCTTTGACGTATTTTTTTAATGTCGTCATACATGCTGCCGAGCGTGTCGAGCTGATAGAGCTTGTAGATCTTCGACGGCTGCCGGAGCAGTTCAAACGGCGAGCGCATCGGCTGTTCGATAAAATCGTAGCGGGCGATCCGGTAGCGTTTGTTCATGTCTTTGAGGTAGCGCAGATAGCCCGCCACGTCCAGCGGTGCGACGCGCTCCAGCTCTTGGAGCATCCGCTGGAGATTCGGCGTCGAGTCGATGCGGCTGCCGTCCGCATAGTGCAGGCGGTAGTTCGGCTCCAGCGGCTGGATCTCGACGTAATCCTCCAGTTTGCGGCCGAGGTCGGCAAACAATTGGTGAAACACGTCGGGCATCAACAGGATCGTCGGCCCGATGTCAAACCGATAACCCCCGTGCTCGATCCGCCCAAGACGCCCGCCCGGTCGTGCGTTCTTTTCCAAGACAGTGACCTGCCACCCTTGACGCAGCAGGCGCAACGCTGTCGTCAACCCGCCGACACCCGCCCCTACGACAACCGCTCGTTTCATCCTCATCCATCCTTTTTTCATGTATTTGAACATTTGACCCTATACAATCGTTTTACATATATCTTAGAATAAATGTATAACATTTGTAAAGGGAGTGGGTGCATGAAACTGGCTCAAGCGTATTCGATTTGCGAACGGGTGACACAGCGATACTCGTCCAGTTTTTATCAGGCTTTTTCCTATTTGCCCCGTGAGAGCCGGGATGCGATTTGGGCGGTGTACGCGTTTTGCCGCGAGATCGACAACGTGGTCGATGAGGAAAGCGTCGATTTGGACGCGCGGCGACTGGCGGCTGCACGCTTCACCGCACACCTGGAAGCGGCGCAAAACGTTCGGTGGCCGCGACACAGCGCGATGTGGATCGCGTTGGAGGATGTGTTTGCCCGCTATGAGATGGAGTGGCCGCCGTTTTTTGCGATGATCGAAGGGCAGTGTGAGGATCTGGCGTTCCGGCAGCCGGAGACGATGGCCGATCTGGAACGGTACTGCTATCTGGTCGCCGGCACGGTCGGGGAGATGATCCTGCCGATCCTCGCACCGGGAGGAGGGGATGCGTTGCGCGCCGAGGCGGTGAAGCTCGGCATCGCGATGCAGATCACCAACATCCTGCGCGACGTCGCAGAAGATCTGGGTCGCGGGCGGGTCTATCTCCCGCAGGTGGAGTTGGAGCGATTTGGCGTGACGCTTGAGATGCTGAGGCGAGGAGTCCCCACAGCCGAATGGAAGCGCATGGCAGCGTGGCTCGGGTCGAAGGCCGAGCAGTTGTACGAGGAAGGCATGCGCAGTTTCTCGCTGTATCCGGCGACGTCCCGCCTGCCGTTGCTCGCGTCAGGCGAAGTGTACCGGGCGATCCTGCGCGAGATCGGCCGGCGGGAATACGACGTGTTTGCCGAGCGCGTCTACGTGAGCGATGTGAAAAAGCGGGAGTTGCTCAAACCGCTGCTGTTGAAATTTTTGGGCAGCCATGCAAAGGCGGTCTAACGGGGTGGTCATACGCTGGCTGTTCCGCCTCTATCTGTTCTGGTTTGCCGTCGGGACGGTGCTGCTCACCGTCGACTGGATGCCGGAGTGGCTGCGCTGGTCCAATCCGGTCTTTCTCTATCTGGCGGGTGCTGTCGGTGCCTCCCTTTTCGTACGTGCTTACGGGCGACTGCGAGGGATCGTGGTCACGGTGACTATCGCCCTCGGCGCGATGGTGCTGGAGGGAGTCGGCGTTCATACCGGGCGGCTCTTCGGGGCGTACCGCTACACCGACTGGCTGGGACCGCAGGTGTTCGGCGTGCCGGTCGCCATCGGGACGGCATGGGTGATGGTGGTGGCGACGTCCCATTTTGCGCTGCGCCATGCTGTGCGGGGCTGGCCGTTGCCTGTCGCGGGGGCGACGCTTGCCGTCGCGCTCGATCTGCTTCTCGACCCGGTCGCGGCTGCGAAAGGATATTGGATCTGGGAGCAAACGGGCCGCTACTACGGCATCCCGTGGACCAACTTCAGCGGCTGGTTCGTGACGGCGTGGCTGCTCCACACGGCGGTCGTGCTGCTGGTGCATAGAAGCGATGCCGTCCCGTCACACGCACCGTCACGAGATGTGGAGTCTGACGCGTTTCTGCTGCTGTTCACAGTGCTCGCCCTGTTCAGCTGTCTGTCCTTGCAGATCGGCTACCAACTGCCCGTCCTGTATGGCCTGATCCCGTGGAGTCTCGCCTTTTGGCTGAAAGGGAGGAAGCCTGTTGATTCCGGCAGAGAAAAAGCGATGGTTTGAAACGATGTTCGCTGCCTACAACCGCTGGCTGATCGGCCGTTCGTTCGCCGGTCTGCACGTACGCGGCTTGGAGCGGTGGACGGGCGCGTCCGGTCCGGTTGTTTTGATCGCCAACCACTCCAACTGGTGGGACGGTCTGCTCCTCTTTCAGGTCAATCAACTCTTGTTGCGGCGCGACTTCTACGTGATGATGGAGGAAAAAGGCTTGCGTGCCTACCCGTTTTTCCGCAAGCTCGGCGCCTATTCCATCCGGCGCGACTCCACCGCCGACATCCGCGCTTCACTGCGCTACACGGCCGACCGGCTGCAGAGCCCGAACGCGCTGGTCTGCCTGTTTCCGCAAGGGCGCATCCGCCATCAGGAGGTGCGCCCGCTCGACTTTGCACCGGGCGTGGCTCTGGCGTTGCGAGACGCTCCCCCTGACGCGAAGATCTGTTTGGCGACGCTGAACTACTCCTTTCTGGAAGATCAGCGCCCGGAGGCGTTTCTGGCGCTCAGCGAGCCGATGTCGGTCCGTGACCTGCTGGCAGCCGATCCTGACTCAGCGAAGAATCTGACGGCGCGGCTGGAACGGCACTTGACCGTACAGCTAGACTCGCAGCGGGCAGCGCTCCTCTGCGGCGACGCGACCGGCTACCGCAACGTGCTGCGCGGCAAACTGTCGACAGGAGACTGGTACCGCCGCGTCTTTCAGCGAGCTTGAAGAGCTTGAAACACGAAAAAACGCCCTGCCTCCTCTTCGGAGCACAGGGCGTTTTTCTGTTTTCCCGGTTCAATCCTCCCGCTTGGGCCGAAACTCATGGAGCAGTTTCGTCAGCGCTCGCTTTTCGATCCGCGACACATAGGAGCGGGAGATCCCGAGCTCTTCCGCGATCTCACGCTGCGTCTTCTCCTCGCCGTCCGGCAGGCCGAAGCGGCCGCGGATCACCTCTTGCTCCCGTTCGTCGAGGAACTGCAACCGGTTGTAGATCTTCAACTTCTCCAACTTGAGCTGCACCTCGTCGAGCACCTCGTCCGTTTCGGTGCCGAGCACGTCGATCAGCGTAATTTCATTACCTCCGATATTATATCTGTGCAAATCAACCCATGCGAGGATACACACTAAGTTCGAATTGGTCATCAACCCAATCAGGAGCCTTAAAGTACTCTACCCTTTCAACAACCTGCTTGAGCAAGTTGTTTCTTTCTTTCACGTCCTCGGTTGCTTCGTACACATCAAGCACATGCCTGACCATCGGGATGACATTTGTTCGCGCATCTTCAATCGACTCGTGCTTTTCGATCTCCTCGATCAGGACGCTACGTTGTACCTCCAGCTTCTCGATGACCTCCATTAGAAGTTTATTGCGTTCCAAGAAGGTGTCGGCATCGTATATCCCGCGTTCAAGTAGCGTATGAAGATTTGACTTCTGTTCCCTCGTGGCTGCGATCTCTCTTTCAACCTCATCAATCAGGTTTGTCGGGATTTTATTTTTTCGTTCTCGTTTCATCTGTTTTTCAAGCAGGTCGTATTGCACCTTGTATTCATTGTACCACGCTCGTAACGCATCTAATAATTTCTGCTCTACATAGGTGAACTGGCTGCTTCGGTTGCATCCCTTCGTAGGGCAGATTAGGTGCGGAGCCTGACGCTCATATGGCCGCCGCTGCATCTTTGTGCCACAGATTTTACAAATGATCAATCCCTTAAGCGGGTTCTGTGGTTTTCGATTCTGGGTGTATTCCCTGTTGCTCCTCTCGGCAATCAGTTGCTGCGCTTTCTCAAACTGCTCAATCGTGACCAAAGGTTCATGCGTCCCCTTTTGTTCAACCCATTCTTCTCTCGCTCGATCGACACTCTTTATTTTCTTATACCTGCCATTCTCTTGTCGGCGCCGGACTGTTTTTGTCTTTCTCCACTGTACCCGGCCGATGTACACCTCGTTCTTCAAGATCGCATTGATCGTTGACGCTTTCCAAACTTTCTTTGGGTCGACCGGCTTTCCATACCTGACCCGAATTTCATTAGAGGGAGAAGGTAGGCCCATCGACTCCAAACGTTGCGCGATAGTCGGCCCGCCCATGCCTTCATTAACATACCAGTCGAAGATCATGCGAACCACGTCAGCTCGTTCGCCAGGAATCAGTTTCAATCCGACGTTTCTGTCCCGAGTGTATCCATATGGTTCATAGGTCCCTATGAATTTCCCCTCTTTGACCGAGTCGACACGACCGTCCTGCATACGTTTAGTTATGCGCTTCAATTCTCGACGAGCAAAGAACGCTTTAAACTCAACCTGCTCCTCATCGTTGTCATCGAGGAGGTCATATACTTTTTCCGGGGTAATGATCAAAGTCTCAGAGTCCCGGAATGCCCTTTGGATAATCCCTTGGTCTGCTGAATCACCGCGTCCGAGCCGGTCGATGTGCACAGTCAAAACCCCATCAATGTCACCAGACTCGACACGTTCAAGCAGCCTGATCATCTCAGGCCGCTCATCGACCAACTCGCCGGATACAACTTCTTCGTATATCCCGACGATGTTGTAATTACACTCACGGGCGAGATCCAACAACCTTTTTCTATGCCTCGACAAGACATCTAACCGCTCTCCCTCGCGACGTGCCTTCTCCTCTGCTTCCTGATCCTCACGGGATTTCCGAAGATACATAATGACAGACTCTAAGTCTGTCGGAAAGCCGCGATATGCTTCCCGGTATCGGTTAGCCATAGAACCCATCACCTTTCCACAGATAATACATACATAATGATTTCTACGTGATTATGTCTGTCCCTTTTCCGGAATAACAAAAGACCTCCATTTGGAGGTCCTTTTCCTTTGAGTTCAGCAAACCCAATAGTGTTTGCGGCAGAAAGTAGCAATGAAGTTTAGTAAAGGTTTAATCTACTCCTGTCTCCTCTAAGAACGCGCAGTTGTTCTTCCAACCTTCCAATTTGAGAATTTATTTCGTCAAGTGCAATATCAATTTGCATTTCGATACCGTGCTTTATCTCTTCTTCAGCCCATCCGACTTCGAATGGATCACTTACCAATCTCGCATCCCCTTCCTGCTGATTTGAAAGTGTTGTAACAACAATATATAGACCATCCTCAGTAACAAATAGTTCACTTTGATCTATTTCATGCCCATCATCGTAGTTTTTATGGGCTAAACTATCTGTAAGAAGACGCTTAACGTTACCTTCGCAGTTTACGACGATTTCATAATGAAATGAGAATACTGGCTTACATACTTGTACAGCGACTTCCAACAACTCTTTCGTGTTGATTCGTTCCTTGGATAGAAACTCCTTAACGAAATGTGTTACCTCTTCAACCTGTGCTTCCATTCTCTCCAGTGTTTTGGCCGAAATCATTGATCTTCACCTCGCTGTTCCCCTTCCAACAGTTCATCGAGTCGGCCCTTTGCGTAGTTCACTTGGTTCCTCTGTGTATCGAGTTGCCACTGTAGATATTTGCATTTCTTCTCCATGATCGGTATCACTGTTTGCAAGATCTTGTGCATGCTCCAGACCCCAAAGGGCTCAACATTTCTTTGGGTGATTTCCCTCTTCATCCAGTCCTCACCCTGCTTGAGTTCTGTCTCGATAAAAGTACCATCCTTAAGTAGCCATAATTCATTGATTGTTTCATCGCCGCTTTGAGACAGTAGTGTCCCAACCACTTCAAAGTAACTTCGTTCGCGAATTCTCATATCTTCCGGTAGCAACATCCCGTTCATAGAGTACGTCAGGTATGATCGCTCCAATATCTTGTCAAACTCAAGTCCGCTTCTCAAATTGTTGATAACCTTGTGGTAAGCGGACATTTCGGTAGCTCGTTTCAATAGCCCGTCGCGGTCCTCATTTATGTCATTGAATTCTCTGGTGATCTGCTCTATTATGCTGATTGCCTTCGATAGATTTGGAAACACGATGATACCACCTTCCGACTTGAATGTTGCTTTCTCACAGGGGTCTTTTCTTATGCCGCGATCAGATCGTAGCCGGCCGGGACTTGTTCTGCGCGGATCGGTTCAAAGCCCACCGGCACCTCGGACATAATCGGCTGCGGCGGAAACTGCGAATGCCCCGGCGGCACTTCCTGCGCGCTGATCGGTTCGTAGCCGGTCGGAAGTTGCTCGGCATGCGGTGCAGTCGAGAGCGCCATATCGCAGGAAACGTACGGGATAGGAGGCGCATTCTTTTGGACCAGCGGTCCGGACCCTAAGTCAATCATGCCCGGTGGCAGGTCACTCGCCCTCTCAGGCTCCGGCGGGAACTGAGCCTTCGACGTCTGCGGTTCCCGCCCGGCAAATAGTGCGGGGTCTGGCGGCTTGATGTCCGAACGCGGTTCAACATCAGAGCCGAGCATTAAAGCGACCGGTACAGGGAGTGTCGGTAGTTGCTCAGCAATCGGCCGCAGAGCAGTCGGAACGAAGATCTTCATCAGCGGCCCCTGCGGTTCTTGGCGGCGGCTCGGGTCGGTCGGTACGAATCTCGCCAGCGGCGGGGCAATCGACATCTTCGCCGGATCGATCGGCACGGTGGCGTTGCGCGAGCGGAACTGGATGATCGGATCGGGGCCATATTGACCGAGTTGAATCGGGATCGTGTTATCTCGGGTCATCGTCATCTCTCCTTTGTGTAGCGTTTAAAACTCAAAAATAAAATCGGTGATCTCGCCTGTGGATCGCTGTGCCCTGATGGAGACTCGTTCCTCGTGATCCGACGACTTCAACAGACGTTGGATCTCGGCAAAGTCAAATCTCATATGAGCCGACGAATCAGTAAGAAGGGAAACATCCACCAATTCTTCTCCTTCGAATTTGGGGTCGACCACGATTTCGGTCAGATCAAAGCTCACATCGCCAATTGCTGTCGAAACCGTAACATCGACGGTTTTTCCGGACAGGCCAGTCAGGAAATTATAAAACTCGGACTTGGTCATGACAGTTGAAACTTCGATCTCATTTCTCATCGTCATCTCTCCTCTCGTGCACACAGTATAGCACCTGCTGACAGGCTTGAGGAGTGCGAGAAAGTGCATACCCTTGATGGAGACGTGCCGGATCGCGTACTCTATGGAGAAAAGCCAACAGGAGATGATACGGATGCAAAGAGGAAACAAGCTGTGGGAGTCACACCGGATGATCATACCAGAACACCGCAGGGCAATTATGGAACACGAAGATAGGCAAGCGTTGATCGAACGGCCGGCACTCGATGAGGATGCGCTGGAGGAGCTGAACCGTTCTCTGGCCGAGGCGATGGAGCGCGGGCGACTCGTGACGTTGCTGGTGTTCAAGCCGACCGGGCTAGAGGAAGTTGACATGTTGCCGCAGCGGGTCGCGGACGGGAAACTGCGCGGGCTGGATCGGGATGGGGATCGGGTCAGCGTGGCGATTGTGGATGTGGTTGGGGTATCCGGAGGATGACAAAGACCCGTCAGCGGTGTGCTGGCGGGTCAGTTATTTGATGCGGCCGGTGCGCGTGTATTTTAATTTCATTTTTGATCGAGGCCGAGAAGAGGTTTTATCCTCTCCATCGGTGTGCCTCACTTTAAGCACAGACTCGCCAGATTTACGATCAACTGAGAGATCGCGATGATTATCAGCCAAGCCCCTCGATCAAATTTGATTTTTTTCACTGCGCACCCTCCCCTCTGAATACGGATAGGTGGTGCGATCATATTATACGTCGCCCAGAGCTTTATGATGCAAAGCGTCACTCCTTGGGACGTTTATCAAATAGGAAGTCCTTGAACGTCGTGTGCGCAGGTTGCCCGTCTCCGTCCACTCCAGGTACTGCGCCCAGAAACAAAAGCGCAGCTCGACCCACTGCCCCCCTTGCTGGCCGTCGTGTGGATCTACTTCGCGATCTGGAGGAAGGCAGGCTGAGAACATAAAAAAAGCCCCGGTGTCATACTATCCGGGGCTCGGGCCGCTTGGTGGGCCATATCTTGCAAATTGCCGTGCGTGTTTGGCGCGTGAAGCGCAATCAATTGAGAACATCATAGCATGACGTATTCCGATTGACAAGCCTATTGCGATCACCACAGGCATGGAGGAGGCGACATCTTCGCCATGAACGGCGTGACCGTCTCCCCGCCCGCTCTCATTACATTAATCGCATGGTGACGCGGCGTCTTAAGCGCCTCGTTCAACTCAAACGGTGCGATTTCTTCTGCCAAGTCACGAAGGATCGTCTTGCTCGTCGTGTAGACATGGTAGTGAGGACCAGCGGCTTTGATCGTTTCCGTGAGGCTACGTGGCACTTGATCCCATAGGTGGAACATCCAGATGAGCCCAAGCCTCCACTTACGACTCTCGACGGCCATGCGTTTCCATCGTGGAGCGCAACTCGCGAACTGGTGCGGCTCATCGCAGATAACGAAGCACGGCTGCTGGTCTTCCTCTGGACGCGCATACATAGCCAGTTCGATCTTCGACATGAGGAAGTCAACAAGTATATCCGTAGCCTCAGCACCTAGGCCGTCTAGCCCGCCTTTCGGGACGTGGATCGCGACGTAGTATCCGCCAGTCAGGTAGGGTGTAAAGTCAATACCGTCGTTACATTCGAGGCATTCGCGCAGATAGTCGTCGCCTATGAGCATGTCGAGGCGGTTCAGGACGGGTTCCGTGACCTTGCCGCGCATACCTTCGCTCAGCTTGTCGAACACACGCCAATCCTGTGCGATGTCCGGACGAGTCGTCTCTAGGCGATCAATCGCTGCCTTCCGGTAGTCCGAATCGGTGAAGAGGCGAATGCCGTCGCCAAGCGAGCCGCCGAGCGTGCCGATTGTCTTGCCTGCGAGCCGGATATACCGCGAAGTCTCGACGCCCGAGTCCGCCCCTTGCAGGTTGAAGAAATTGAGCATTTCGCCAGCCAATCGGTTAGCTGAACGCTTCCCGCGCAATGCTTCGCGCCAATCGAGTTTGATCGCCCGCTCGCCGAACTTGAGTCGGAGAATCTTGCGAGGGTCCACGCCTAGTTTTCGCGCTCCTGCCTCGATCTCATCACCGAGTTCGTCTTTGGCGACGTCAATTGAGATAACCGAGAAGCCGTTGGCGAGCGCGTGAGCACCGAAGTTGCCGCCGAACCCCTTCGTCTTTCCCGTACCCATTCCACCGATCACGGCGCGCGGGAGGCAAAGCTCGTCGTGATCATCGACAGGGACGCAAATAGGCTCGGTCTTGCCTCGGAAAGTTCGCGTTCCGATTGGAATGCCTTCGCTTAGGATGCCGTCCACGAGGTCGCTTTCTCGGTGCTTGACACTGTTAAGCGAAAATTCTTCTTGTAGCCCACTGGTCGGGAGTTGCAGAAGCCGCGCTGCTTCCGGAATAGACAGATAGTCGCTGTTCAATTTTAGACGCGCAGGCTCTCTCGACGTCACGTGTCGCCACCACTTGGAGATATCCTTCACCGTCTTTGCTTCGAACGCGTTGTCGCCGTCCAACGAGCGGAATGCGGTTGTCAACGCACGAAGAATGACGTCCCTCCGTCCAGAATCTTCTGCTTTAGCGACTAAACGTAACGTAACGTCGAAAGCTCCGTGCTTCGTCTTCTGCTGCGTGTGGTGAGAGATCGGCCGCTCCGAACGCAGTCGAGACGGAGGATCAACCGGTTCAGGATCGACTTCCTTTCCGGTGATGAGTTCGGCGACAAGGGCTGACGCATGAAGCGCGAATCTCGCCCCGAACCGTGCCGCTCCGTTTGCTATGGCTTTACCGTCAAGCGCAACTCTCTGCGGATACTGACCGTTTCGAAGCCGCTCATACGCCTCCTGAGCGCCGAGATGCCAATCTGCGTCGGCTGGCACGAAGACGATCTGCACCAGCGCTCTCTCGTCATCCCGTAGTAGGCGCAACGTTTCGAAGATAGACGGCATGGGCGCGACTGAACGACGGTCAACGTTGAGCGAGAACATGAAGTGTTCGCGCAGTTCGAGGTTAGCGCCGGTCACCGCCTTGACATCCCAATCGACGAGATAATCTGCTTCGGGTTCGCAAACGGTCACTCGAGGCCACGCAGTATTGATCGCCTGCTCGACTGCGGTACGGTTGTTCTTCGGCATATGCAAGCGAATCTCAGCCGCTCCCTGGCGGATATGCCACTCCATGACAACATGGCTCTGCGGGCTGATGTGCGTTCGCCACCCGTCCCGTTCTATTCGTTCCAGAAGCGTTTTGTGTAACGCATGGAGCGACGTTGCGAATGTCTCGACGTTTGTGTTGGAGACGCGGCGGTCAGGCGTGAGGGTTAGCGCAATCATTTCATGCTCCGGCCGACGTCCGCGACGATTCCCATGATGCTCGGCACCATCTGCATACCGACGTAACCGATCGCACTCCACTTTATCATCGTGATCCCGCGATGGCGCTGGCCGACCATTATCAGCAACATTCCGCCAGCCATCGAAAGAAAACAGACCGGATAGCTTATCGACTGCACTACGTTGATGAGCGGATCGAAAGCATGAACGATCTTGTCGCCGACTGCCGCTTGAGCTGACGTAGCCTGCGTGAGAGTCAGCGCCGCCAGCACCGTCGCGAGTACGGCCGGCGGCGCTTCCATCTTTGGGCGCACCTCGCCGCGCATGAACGATTTCCAATCGAGAGTTTGGGTTTTCATATCGTATCCTCCTAGAATGAGAGTTGCATTCGACGGGCATACTTGACGATAAAAGGAGATGATGTCATGCCTTTGCTCGTGATCGCAGGAAACATCCTGTTTTGGGGCGGCGTTACAGTTACTGCGACAAAAGTTCTCGTCGACATTTTCGCCTGACAGGCATTTTTCCCGAGACTAACGCATAGGGTGATACCACCCATCACCCACATAGCCAGCCCCTGCCCATCGTCGGCGGGGGCTTTTTTTGTTTCCGCTTACTGTGCCGTGCCGCGTTGTGCTGTACTGTGCTGTGCGGCGGCAATCTTCCTGCGCTGCGCGTTCGCGAATCCAGCCTTTACAGTTCCTGCAAAATTGGGCAGGCTTTTGACGTATTCGTAGGCCAAGCGGTCTTCCTCTTTGTTCAAGTTGAACTCCACCGGCTTGCGGACGATCTGGCGGCTCTCTGCCATCGTGCACCCCTTCCGCACGGTGCTGCGTCGTGCTGTAGCGCACTGTGCTGTGTGATGGTAGAAGGATATGGGGCACTGGTTGTCCAAAATTACGGATTGTCAAAAAATTATATTTCTCCGTAAAGTTGGACAGGATGGTTGATGTCGATCAACCAGAAGGAGTGCTGCAATCATGTTAGGACTTGGAAAGCCGAGATCGATACTTGGGAAGTGGATAGATAAGCACGGGGTGTCACAAACGGATCTTTGCGAGGAGTCTGGTGTGAACAAGGAGACAATAAGCGATTTGTGCAAAGACAGTGAGCGCAAGCCGCAGAAGAAAACGGCAGGGAGGATCGTGGCTGCGCTGAATCGATTGGTGCCAGGGACAAATGTCTGTGCAAGGGATTTTTGGCAATGAAAACCCCGGCGTAGAGCCGGGGTTACTGGTTTATTCAAGAAGTTTTTTCTTCTGCTGTTCAAATTCTTCTTGCGTGATAATCCCGTCCTTCTTCAACTCGGACAACTTTCTTAACTCATCTGCTATTGAAGACGATGGTGACCGCTCCTCCGTGGGTGCAGTCTCATCAACAACAGGTATGGTTGCCATCGCCTCTTGATCTGCACGCTTGATGAATACTGCGATTAGGGCATTCCAGTGCTCGGCCTGAGCCCTAGCGTCTTTGTATTTTTGAGAAGCCTTAGTTTCAGGTGTGATCTCATCAAGGAAACAGACAGTGTAGATAGGATATTGAACATCATTAACCGTGATTTTCAATTCGATTTTCTTTACACGGTTTGAGGATGTGGATTCAGCCGACAGCCCACCGACGATCGCGCCAGCTCCACCCAGAAGAAGACCCCCGACGGCCATCCCGGCTATTTGTTCGACTCGTGACGTCTGCGTGATTGTAACCCCATCCTCGACAAGTTCAGCGCGCATCAAATCTTTGTAGTCGATGATATTGTACATCGGAATGGTGCTGAGTTTAGTGATGATGCAAATCTTCTTTGCTTGCATATCAACGCCGATGGCTGCGTGGTGGTCCGCAGAATAATATTTTTGACTCGCTTTGAAATTTTGTCTCGCGAAAATATCCTCCGCTCTTGACGATGATTGTTCCTGTTTGTTTTCCTCGCGCTTTTGACGAATCAACTTATCGCCGTATAGTGCACCTACAATCGCGACAAACCCCACCGGGTAAGCCCAAAACGAATCTGTGATACCGGCGAAAAAAGAAAGTAACAGGAACAAAACAATCACAGCAAAAATCAGTACAAAACACATAATTCCGTCCTCCCACTAGTTTCAAGTCCACTCTTACTTACTACTTATATTCGAAGATTCCTTCCAAGAAATAAAAAAAGCACCGACCGAAGTCAAGGCTTTACACTCCCTCACTGAACGAAGTGTTTTCTGGGGGTAACGCAAAAAGCCCCCGGTATGCACCGAGGGCTTTCGTCTATTTCGGGATGCCGGTCGCTTCACGCAGCGCGTCGGCCATGTGGCTGTAGACGGCTCGGATGTCTTCGCGCTTGGTCAGGTGCCACAACTTACTGAGGATGTCACAGACGTGCCCTGCATCCTCCTGTGCCGGTTTGCCGAGGTCTTGCGTGATCGGCAGGCCAGCGGCGCGACGGGCGGCGTTGGCGGCGAAGTTGAAGGCGACCAGAGCTTCCGCATCACCGACACCCGCCATCGTACCAAGCAGCTTGATCGCGTCGTTCACCGCAACGACGGGCAGGGTCGGCTCCTGCTGCCGGTACGGCTTGCCGAAAAACTCACAGAAGGCGCGGGCGATCAGCGGCGCGAACTCGTCGATGTGATCGAGGATCTTCTGCAGGTCGTCGCTGTCGATGTAGCCGATCTCGATCAGCATGGCCCGCGCTTCGGTACGGTCGACGACGTACAGGCCGCCACCACGAACCGATGAGCTGGATTTGATCGGTGTCCCGTGGATGCCCATGACGGTCGCAACGTTCTCGACGACGCTTTGTGCCAACGGGCGGATGTCACCACCGTCTTTGTGGACGTAGATCTCCGCACCGCGTCCGCCGCCTGCATTGAGATGGATCGAGAAGAACACGATTGCACCGGCTGCGTCTGAGATCCGCGCACGTTCGCGCAGATCGGCGGATACGTCAGAGCCAAGGTGCTTGTCGGTCTCGCGGGTCATGACGACGACGAACCCGGCACGCGTGAGCAGGTCGCGCAGTTGAAGGCTGATGTGGAGCGTGATGTCTTTTTCACGAGATCCATTGGAGCATGCGCCCGGGTCTCGGCCGCCGTGGCCGGGGTCGATGACGATGACGGGTTGCGCTGTAGTTGCGAACGGAATAGACATTACTTTGCACCGCCGCCTTTCAGGTTGGCAACGGCATCTACGCCAGATTGACCGAGGATATACGCGCCAGCCAGTCCGCCGATCCATTTGACGGTTTCCTCACTCATGCCAAGTTGGAACGCGTCGTTCGCAACGATAAGCAGGCCGGTGACAAACACCGCCCACATCTTACGAGATTTGAGTTTTTCTTTCATAAGGTTTCCCCTCCCAAAGATAAAGGCCCTGTGCGTGTGCACAGAGCCATTGTAATTACCTCGTCGCCACAGCAAAGATCGCCACCCCGACGCTGATCAAAGAGATCACCGTCGACAAGTGTTTGTGCGGCGCGGCCTCCAAATCCTTCACACGCGATTCCAGCCGCCCCGTCCTCTCCCCTCCCCGCTCAAACCGCGACTCGATCTCCTGGCGCGGCATATAGTTGTTGGACAAATCTCGCTTCATTTCGGTCACCGTGTTGTATGTCATGTTGACCATCGTCCTCATTTCCGCGACTTCTTCTAGCAGTTTGATGTTCCCCTCCTGCATTGCCATTACTTGCTCACCCCTCCCATATGCATGATTAAACAATTTTTCCGAGCACCACACCGCCGGTGCCGACCTTGGCGAACAGGACGCGATCACCTGCCGCCGGGGTGTAACTCGCGAGGCACGGGTACGTCCGCGAGCTTGCCGTGGTCTCGCCGTCGAACAGAACAGTAGGTCGACCGGATGTGTAGGTGTCGGGTATGGTGCCGTTTTGGAAAGCGAAAACTTTCGTGAGCGCGGTGCGCACGGCCTTCGCCACCATCTCGCGAAAAACGTTCACACAGACACCACCCTTCGAATGCTGTGTCGCATCTTCGCTCCCGGTGACAGATCAAATCCCCATGCCGTCTCACTGTATTTGTGATCGATGCCGAGTGCTGAAAACCGCAGCGTGTACACGTCGGCGTCGGAGTGGAACGGCATGATCGCCGTCTCGAGGTTGACGATCTCGAAGATCTGCGAGACCTCCTCCCCCATCCGCGCCGCCATAGCGTCGAGTATCGCCTGATTCGGCGCATCAACCGCTTCCTTTTTCACAATCCATCGCTTCCGGTTTGGGTAACTGGTTGGGCTGTTCGGATTCGTGTTTTCCCAGACCGATCTGATCGGGTTTCGATCTGGCTCGGACACAAAGAGAATGATTCGATTCGGCACGTTGAAGTAGTCCAACGACTGATCGACTTCCGGAAAGATCACCGACCATTCATCATCGGCATAGACGTGTTCGCTGGCCCGCTGGTCTGGTGCGATATAAGGGACCGCTACCGCGTACTCGCCATCAAAAAAGAGCGACCTGTAATTGATCGCTCCTAATATCTCATGTGCTATTTTCAGCGCATCATCATCGGGCGGCCAGTCACGATCTTCCGGCGCGGTCGTCGGGGAATCCGTGATGTTGTGCCAACGTCGAGGAATTCCAGCGGCTACGAGCAGATCGGCCAGCTTGGCCGTGTACTTCTCTCCCTTTTTGATGATGAAACGGTCATCGAACTTGAAGTCGGCCAGAACCTTGGACAGGTCGTAAGCTTCAATATTTCTGAGCACTCCGCCGTCCAATTGAGTTTTCCGGTTCGGGGTGATCAAGAGGAACACCCCCAGCGGCCAGGATACCCAGCGACCATTCGGCATTTCCAGCATCGCCCACGGTTTGATTCGGTCACTTGCAAAATCGATACCGCCGTTATCCCGGATGTCAAACTTCGCTGTTCGCTTCATCGCAGCCAAGGTGTCATGCTCGACCGAACCACCTAGGACTTCGTCGAGATCACGTTTTTTCGTGTTCTCCGAATCAAGTAGCTCGTACCTAAATTTCAAAAATCGCCGCTCGGATGTGAGAGCCCGCAACACCTCCTCCCGGGTAAACCCATCGCGTTCCAATGACAACAAGGTCTACACCTCCTCTTTGTAATCGGTCTTACTGATCGCAAACGAGACCACACCGCCGTAGAAGGTATCCCTTGTCGGCACCGACGGGACCACGCCAAACACCTTTCGGCCGCGTTGATCGCGGTAGCACAGGGTCCGCTTTGCCCTCAGCAGGCTCTGGAGAGACTCTGACTGCTCTTCCCCGATAACCTTTAACGTGACCGTGACTCTGCTCGTCTCGGCCTCTCCGAACTCAGCGACGGGGTCCTTCCGGCCTGCAAACTGGTGCATAGTCACATTCGGCGTCCAGTCATCTCCTCGCCCTTCGTTGTACAAGAAGCAGCGAACCGTGCTGCCCGGATCTTCGACGAGGTGGAGCCAGATGCCCGAGAGATCGATGCGCCCGCCAACCGGCTCGCTGTCACGAACTGTTCCGTTCTCGCCGATCGCACGGACGACGTACTCGTAATCCTTGCCAGCGGCGACGTGGAAGTCATCGTAACGTCCATCAGATTCGACCGTTCCGATACGGATCAGCGGTCCGCCGCCTTCCCGTCTGTATATCTCGTTTTGCGAAATAAGCGGCTCTGTGCCCTGTGGAGCCGGGTTCAAGATCGTCAGTGACATGTACCCCTCCAGCTTTTGCAACGTCGAAACGGGCTGAGCAGGAGGCGTATAGCTTACGGAGATCGATGCCGTGGTGAAGTCCGACCAAACTCCATCGGCGTTTTTTACGCGCAGTTTTAGCGTGTAGGAGCGGCCATTCTCCAGCACCGTGCCTATTGCCCGGATACGAGCATCTGCGTCAGGCACCTCACCTGTCGTCCACACCATCACGCCGAACGGGTCGCTAACCATCAACTCGTATTTCTTTTGATCCGGGCTGGACCAAGTAATAAGCGGCCTCGCCACCCCGACGGTGCTCCCTCCAGCCGGTGATGTGATAACCGGGATTCCTGGCTTGTTACCAGCGAAGAACACTTGCTGATCAGACCACGGGCTCCCTGCGCCTGACTGGTCGTATGTCCGGACTTGCCACTCGATCAATCCATAAGGGAAGTACCCAGCTACTGCATCGAATCGCTGGGTTGGAGTCGCAGTGGTGATGTCGTTCCACGTGGCCGCCCCCACGAGCCGCCACCGCAAATCGAATTTCGACTGCGTATCGGAAGGCGTGTCGTTGAATTTCCATGACAGCGTGATTTCTGCGTTACGATCTAGTCCCTCCCCTCCAGAGGGCATCAACAACGTCGGCGCGAGCGGCACGGCGTTAAAAGATCTTTTGCTGTAATACGTCGTGGTCGAACCATATGGCTTCTGGATAATATCGAGGGCCACGACGTTTTCACCGCCCAACGGGTAGCCGTATGACCACGAATTACTCGCGCCACCGGTTCCTGGCTCATTGGTGATCTTCTCCCACGTCGTATCCGCTGTTGGGTTTTTGCCTGACAGGTAGATGTTCATGTCGCTGTGATAGAGCACGATGTGATAATCAGTGCCGGTCGGGAAGAACAGTCCGATGTTTTTTGAGCCTGTTTGGTTCGAGTTCGTCTTTGTAGTCGGGATCGTGTATTGAGTGTAGGTGCCCGGAGACGTGAGCGGGATTTTCTTGATATACGACGTCACGGACGTAGACGGCAGGTAGACGAAGTACATATCCCCATTCTTGTCGGCAGCAATATCCCACGCCGCTATGTTGCCATACGGAGCCCAATTGGTTGCGTTTGCTTTGGAAACGGCCGTCGGATTCGTGAGGCTATCTGGTGTACAGAGGTTGTAAAGCTTTCCATCGCTTCCGGATGTATCACTTTCACCAGCCACCCACATTTTGCCTAAATGCGGCAACATGATCAATCTTGCTCTACTCATCGCGGGCGCACCCGATATCACCCTAAGATTCGCCCAATCCCCTTGTGGAACCCACCACCAAACATAGGTAGAAGACAACGCATCGGTGTTGCCAGTAGCACGATGAACCCACAAGTTGCCGTTTCCATCGTGCGCCATGCCAACAGTGAGTTGGGATGTGTTTAGGTTTCGGGAGGCCAACCATTTTTTTGCCACTGTATCGAATCGACATACAACCATACCGCCGATTCGAGCCACAAAGTGGATGATTTTATTTACCGGTTCGAAAATCGCCTGCGAGTACTGCCAATAAAACGCCCCGGCCGTGATCCCGAGCGTCGCGAGATCACTCGGGATTCCGTAATCCTGCCAAGTCGCCCCGTCGTCTTCGGACAGATACATCGACGGGAAGAGGTTAGTACCCGACCATGCCTTTCCATCGAGGATCAATGCGCATACCGCAGTTGCTCCGACACGAAACACAGCGTTCACGTTTTGGGACATTTGTTGAGAGTCGGTGGTGGTTACGATAGTCGGGTCGATCACTATCGGCGGGGTACGCGCCGGATCGTTGAGCCACTGGTAGTCGACGCACGTCGCGATCTCAACCCGCCCCGGGCCAAGAGGGGTGACGATATATTTGCCGCCTGTTTGCGTGCGCTCCTGATCCCAACAAATGATAGGAGGTAGTCTGACCGCCTGCGCATCCGCGCCGTGAAAAGACAGATCGCCATCTGTTACCACCTGCCCCTCTACCGGCACCCCGTCTGCGAACATAGTCACTGTCGGGTCAAACTCCATGATCCCGGTGAAGCACAGGAACGGACGCTCCAGAAATGGCAGCGGCTCGCGCTGATCGTCGCGAAGGTTGATGAAATGCTTGAGTTGGCCCGCCTCGACACGCCAGCGCTCCTCCACTCCCGGGAACGATCTGTCATACCAAACATGGAAGTCACGCCGAACGAACAGGTCAGTCGTGTGATCCGCGTCATAGAGCGCGTCCTCAAAGCCGGTCAACATGCAGATGTACTTAATCTCCTGCGGGATGTACCGCCAGCAAGAGCCGCCGGTATAGAACTCAGCGGCGTTCGCACCGCTGGCCGTTTTAGTGAAGGCGACACGGATCTCACCGTTGTCGCTGACGTAGCCGCCTGCCTCCTCTTGGAGAGGGACGGCTTTTTTGTGTTCATATGTTGCGACGACGGCCACGCCGACCACCTCCTAGTTTTGGGTAAAGCGCAGATCCATCGATTTGTCAGAGGCGCGGGTAATCGTCAGCACCGACCCATCTTTCAACTGAAACTCCAACGGGAACGTCGGACGGTACGTCACCCCGCCTTGATACCAGCGCTCCTGCCCGCCGATGTTGTATACAGCGATGGATGGCTTCAACGTGTCGCTCACAGAGAAGCACTTGATCTGATCGACCGGGACGGTGTCGGCGTTCACATCATACTCGCCGCCGGTGCCACCGTACATTTTTGTGTTATCCATCAGTTGCGCTTGCCATTTGTTGTAGTCCAGCATTTTGATTTCCCCTTTCAAGTATGAAAGGGCCGCCGATTTAGCGGCGACCCTAATAGTTTTTGCGTGCCGTTTGGCGATGCTGGTTGTCGAGGATGGGAGCGAGCGGTGTTCTTTGAATCGCCTGTGTCATGAGTCCTTGTAGGTCATCGACACCATACACAGTTCCATTCACATGGATTTCAATGGTCGTTCCGCCCAGCCCCCCGACCGAGCCGTCAAGTGGAACAACAGACGAACCGCGCGGCAGGTTCAGTAGTTCCGGCCCCTGCTCGCCGACAAGCGTCAGACCAGCGCGTGTGATCGTGCCGCCAGTGGCGAGGCCAGGGACATTGATCGCCGCGCCAACCGCGCCTCCGATCATACCGACACTCGCATCGACTGACAGAGCTGATTTAATTTTCGATCTGATGTCAGCGAGAGTTTGTTCCAACATAGGCATAGATTCATTGATCGATGTGGTGATCTTCGAGATGAAGTCCCCACCGAACTTCTGCGCGTCTTGCTTCATCTTGTCGAAGTTAGCGACGGTGTCGGCGCGGATCTTCTCGTTCTTCGATTTCCACTCCGCGCGAATCTCGTCGAGCTTGGCTGCCGTCACCTTTTTCAGTTCATCGATTTTTTTGCGCGTCTCTTCCTTCATCCCGGACAACTCGGCAGTAGCCTGCTGAGATGCCAGTTTGTTTTTCTCTTTCCACAAACGGACGTACTCTTGCAAATCGGCATCGCTGAGACCGTTGAGGGCCGCGATCTCCGCCGCCGACTTCGGTCCCATCTGCGTCAGTTCTCCAAGTAAGTCGGCATCAATCTTCCGATTCTTCAGGCCATCGAGGTTCTTCTGCCAATCGACGAACGTGTCAACTTGACCACGCAGGTTGTCCAGAAGTTGCGAGCCATCGACGTTCTTGTTCTGGACTTTATCGAACAGTCCGACAAAGTTTACCAACGAAGAGCGTCGCGCCTCGAACGCCTTGTCATACTCCTCGTTCAGCTTCCGAATGCCCTCGGCCTCCGAGTCGCGTGCAGCCTGACACTTCTTCTCGTAGTCGTCCTGCGCCTTGCCCATTTCATCAAGGTAGCGCTTTGTCTCCTCGGCAACTTGCTTTTGGGCTTTGCTCATCTGCTCTTGCTGATCGATGATGGAGCGGTTCGTTTGGTCGACCTGCTTTTTCAAGTCAGCCCGGATTTTTTGCTCCTTCAGGATCTCGATGTACAGTTTCTTGCTCTCCTCGGCATTTTCACCGAGCAGGTAGACGGTGTCGTTGTACGCTTTGTTGAGAGTTGCCAGCCGGTCATCAGACGCGCCGATTGCGAGGTTCAAGCTCTCGACTTCCAGTTTCAGACGCTCGACCTCTGCAACACCTGTTGCCGACATGGCGATCTCGTACTCCAGATCGGTGATGCTCATGTCGAGGTTGATCGCAGACAGTGCTCGTTGTGCGCTGTCGCCAATCGCCTGTGTGACCTGCTTCTTGAGGTCGAGTTGCGCCTGCTGCTCTTTTAGGATCTCAAGGTAGAGCTTTTCGCTTTCATCTGCGTACATGCCAAGGATTGCGGCCGAATCGTTGTATCCTTTGTTCAAGACAGCGAGCCGGTCGTCGGATGCGTTCAACGACAATTCCAGCAATTCAAGTTGCGTATTCAGGCGCTCGACCTCATCGATCCCGTTGACCGCCATCGCGATCTGGTATTCGGTGTTCGTGATGTCCATGTCAAGGTTGATGGATGACAGCGCCTTTTGTACGCCTTCCCCGATGGCTTCCACGACTTTGTAGGCACGGGACTCCTTGTCCTCCATCCCGACGACAAAGCCCTCCATCGTCCACTGGCCGACCTCCTGCATGACGCGGGAAGGCGAGTGAATGTCCAATACCTCTTTGGCCCACCCTACGACGTCGCCGAAGAACCCGGCGATCTTCCCGCGCACCCATCCGGCCATGTCCATCACACCATTGACAAAGCCGGTCAGGAAGTCCTTACCAGCTTGAACCGCGCTCGTTTTCATGTCCTCCCAAGCTGATTGAATACGCTGCCTGAGATCGGACATGGACGCGGCGATCCGTGCCGGTGCCGTTGCGAAGAAGTTGTAGACAGACTGCCAGCCGCTGGCGGCCGCCGTCTTGACCGACTCCCATAAGCCGTTCCACGCGCTCTTGATCGTCGTGACAGCACTGTTCCAAATTCCTTTTAGACCCGCCATAGCTTCAACAAAGAACTGATCCAGTTGGGCCAGTGCTGCTTGCGTGCGTTTCCAGACCTCAGCGAACGCAGCCGTCCAGATGCCTTTGATATTCTCCCAGAGGTCGCCGACGATGCCGCGTAGCTTTTCACCGGCTGAAGCGAACACCGTGCCGACCTCGTCCCAACGCCCTGTGACGAGGTTGTACACGACGAGGAGGGCGGTGGCGAAGATCACCTTTACCGACTCCCACAAGGCGCTGAACACGGCCGTCACGGTCTCCACATAGGCGTTGGCAACCGTCCAGATGGACGACCACCACCCTGTAAAGAACGCCGTGATTACGTTGAACACAGGCTGGATAGAGTCCCATGCAGCAGCGAGCGCATCTTTCACGCCCTGCCACGCGCTCACAACCGATAGCTTGATGCCGTCCCACAGGTTTGAGAAATACGTCTTGACCCCATCCCATGTAGCTGAGAGGGAAGTCGTCAAGGTCGTCCACGTCTTGGTCAGGAAGGCGGTTATCTCATCCCAGTTTTTATAGACGGCGATGGCGGCTGCGCTTAGCAGGGCAATAGCACCAATGGCGATTCCGACTGGTGCGGTGATGGCGGCGAACGCGCCGCCGAGGGCGGCCCATACAGGGGCGAGCGCGGCGAAACCGGCGGTTATCATGGGTATGAATCCAATCAACAGCAGGATCGGGCCTGAGATAAGCGCGAGCGCAGTACCTACCGCCGCCGAAACGGCGATGGCAGTCTGCATCCCCGGCGACAGTTTATTAAACGAGTCGACCATACCCGTGAGCATTTGCGTGATCAACCTGATCGCAGGTGTCAGCGCGTCGCCGATCACGATAGCCGCCGATTCCATCGCGCCGGTGAATTGATCCACTGTGCCTTTGAGATTGTTTTGCATGACGTCGGCTGTAGCCTTCGCTGAGCCTGTGCTATTCTCCATAGCCTGCGTGTACTGGTCGAACTGCTCTTTGCCCTTGCCGACCATAACCATCAACCCGGAAACAGCCTCTGTTCCGAATACTGTTGATAGAGCGGCGGCTTGGTTTGCTTCACTCATGCCCGACAACCCGCTGTTGAGTTGACCGATGATGTCGCCCATCGGGCGCATCTTCCCGTTGGCATCAAGGATAGACACGCCGAGTTCCTTCAGCTTGTCGCTCGCTTCTTTCGGCGGATCGACAAGGCGCAGGAAGGCGGCACGCAACGTGGTACCTGCCTGCTCGCCTTTGATCCCGGCATTGCCCATCTCAATGGCGGCTGCGGCCACCTCTTCAAGCGAGATACCCAAGGACTTCGCCACTGGGGCGGCGTACTTGAGGGTGTATGCCATGTCCTCCACACCGATGGATGAGGAGTTTGCGCTGGCGGCCAGCACGTCGGCGACGTGCCCGGCCTGTGAAGCCTCTAAGCCAAACGAGTTGAGGGCCGTGCTCATCGTCTCCGCGACGAGAGACATTTCCTCTCCGGATGCTGCGGCGGCAGACAGAACGCCCGGCATCGCATCGATGATCTGATTCGCCGACATACCAGCGGCAGCGAGCATCTGCATACCCGCTGCGGACTGGGATGCCGAGAAGGAAGTGCTACCGCCGAGTTCGATTGCCTTTGCCTTCAGCTTCTCAAACTCATCAGTCGATGCGCTTGCAAGCGCCTGAACCTTGGACATTTGCGCCCCGAAGTCCATACTGCTGTTGACCGCCGCGCCCAATCCGGCGGCACCGGCCGCACCGATCCCGGTCAAAGCTAGGCCGATCTGCTGGGAGGCATCGAACACAGTCATTTGCGACTGTCCGAAGGCGGAATTAAAATCAGCCCTGAGTTTTCCCAGGGCTGACGATTGCTGCTGTATTTCATTCGTGGTTTGTTGAAGCGCGTTCTGCATGCCGGACAGAGACGCGCGGGCTTGGTTCAGCTTGATAGCCAGCTCTTGCGTGGCCCGCGCGTCCGCGCCCTTGGCTTCTATCATTCGCTCATACGCCGTTTGCAGAACCGTGACTTTGTCCTTCTGGAGTCCGATCTGCTTGCCGAGCATTTCCGACTGGAGCTTGAGCTTATCGGTCTCGCTTGCGAATGAACCGAGCGCAGCCTGAGAAACTTTGAATTCCGATTGAAGCAGGCGCTGCTGTCGGTTGATGATAGAGACACCGTTCTGGAACCCGCTCCCGTCGATCCCGATGGTTACAAGGAGTGAGCCCAGTTCTTCTTCCGAAGCCATACCTTGCTCACCTCCTTACATGCCCCGGATCTGATCGATGGGCACTACGTCGTCCTCTTTTTCTACAAAGTAGGACGCCAATTCCAAGTACCAAACAATATCCATCTCGTCGATCTCGTTCGGCGATCTCCCTTGTTTCATCAGGCCGAGATAAAACTCTTTTACAAAGACAGAGAGGTCAACCTCATCCTCCTCTCCGTCCTCTATGCGTTTGGGGTGGCACCTCCCGACGCCGCGCTGTTGACTTTAGTCACGATGTGCTGAATGCACTTTTGTGCGGCGGTGACTACATCCTCGACCGAAATGCCATCGTAAAACTCGTCTCGCGTGAATTGCTTACCGAACACGAGAACGACATAGTCGGCCGTGAAGTCGAGATCCTCCACATCAAACTGCTTCGATTCTTGCCGTTGCTTGAGGGTCTTCTCAACCTTTACGGTTTCGCGGAAGACACGACCAGAGATAAACGTGGGGGCGACGTAGGTTTTTTCCTGCCCCTCGACACCCGGATAAAATTTCAACTCAAGAGCTTTGTGCATGGTGAACACTCCTTTTTTGGGATAAATAAAAGAGAGAGGGATTCCCCTCTCTCAAGCGGTATTATTAGACTGCCGGAGCGTCGGCCGGTTGCTCGTAGACAGCATCAAACCAGGTCGCCGCAGCGGTGAATCCAACTTCGTCTTCGTCGCCACGCGCACGCCAGTTGCCGTCGAAGATCCGCAGGACGAACGTGCCTTTGATCGTGTCGCCTTGGAATTCGGTCTTGTCTTCTTTTTGTTTGAACTCCTCTTTGAAGAGGCTGAACTTGCCTTTGTAGAGCCAGTAGAAACGGCGTTTCTTGTTTGCCTTCTCCGATTCAAATCCGAACGCAACCCACGGGGCTTGGTTTTTGTCGCCGTCAATCAGTACGCCGTTTTCAATGGTTCCGCCAATGAGAAACGCCTGATCCGAAAGCGACAGGCCGAGCGTTTCGAACTCGACTTCGATCTCGGTCACCTCTTCGGACACGTACTTTACAACGCCATCCCCGTAAGCCTTGTCAGAGCTGACCTTCGGGTCGATGCTCGCCTTAACGGCGTCGAGGATCTTGCGAGTCGGGCCGTAAGTCGCGCCAGTGATATCGTCTTTCGTCAACAGTGCAACAGTAAGATTTTTAAGATTGGTGCGCGGTGCTGCCATCTTAATTTTCCTCCCTCAGATAAACTGATTTGATATACCTCAAGGCTTTATGAAAGACCCCGTCCTCGTCAGCGAGGTCGGGGCTGGTTGCAAAACGCCGGAAGCCCGCAACGATCATGGCCGCGTCCACTTGCTCGACTATCCCGGTGAAATTCCCTTTCGTCCACACATCGATTTGGAACCGGATCTCAGCCGCCACCGGCTCACCCTCGGCATACAAATCGTTCAGGTTAGTCATCTCGAAGAACGTGATCCGGGGGAACTCGTCAGCCTTCGGCGCTTTCAGCCAATACACGCGTCGCCCGCCAAGCAGTTCGACCAGATCGGAATGCCCCTCCAGCGCCGCAAGCACGTCCGGCCTTTGGTTGGCTATGCTCATCGTCTGAACTCCTTTTCCCCTTCCGCCTTCATGGCGTTGAACACGTCTTTCTTAGACCGCGCCGCTGCGGGCCCTACGAACGGTCGTGCTGCCATCTTCAAAGTTCCCCACTCCAGAAACTTTCCATAGAAAAATCGGGAGTTGTCACCACGAGACGGACCCACCCGAATACGCTTGATCCCGTCTCGCGTTGAGATATTTGTGATCATGATGTTGTCGGCCATGTGGTCTTTCGCATATGAGCTTCGTGGTGCATCCTCACTTATGGCTGCTTGGAGCACCTTTGCACCGGCGCGTAGCATCCTGTTCTCAGCCCGCGCCTTCCGATCCCCAAGCTGATCGACTTTTCTTAGTACATCTGCCAATCCATCAAGCGACATCTCAGCTCCCACTCATACCCACCACCTCTGTGCACATCAAGTGCAGTTCGTTGTGACGTTCCCCTGGATCGATCACAGATTTGATATTGAAGATGCGCCCGTCGTAGACAAGACGCATTTCAGATGTGATCCCACTCTGGAAGCGAATGCGGACCCGAACGGTGACCTCTGCGTTGACAGCAGCGGCTGAATCGTATTCACGCCCCTGCAGGGGCTCGACAGCTCCTCGGATTGTGAGATGGTCGCGCCAAGTTTCGACTGCCAAACCGTCTGCGTCCCGAGAGAGGTCGGACACTTGAATCTTGATGAGGTGCGGCCAATCCTGCACCGCCCTGCCCACCTTCAACTTCAACCACATGTTACGCATGTCAAGATTCTCAACGTTGAGGATATCGTAGGCCTTGCTCTCGTCGTCATTGAGCATCACCCGGTCCATCTCAGCGATATCCGGCCGGAACCACATGGTCACCTCTGCTGTATCCGTGATGGTGAACGCATCGGTTTGAGTGCCGCCTTTGCCCTTCCAACTACAAAAATCAAGCGCCGGTTCAGCATCCTGATAGGACGTGATCGACGCTCCGTTTTCATCATGGGATATGACTCGTTTTTGGACACGAATAGGAGTGGCGAACTGCTGAACACCTGCTGGCTTGAACATCTCCTCAACCTCCTAGCTACGCATCGCCAATTGCCCGACCATCGTATTGAAGGCGGGTGAGAACTTGATCTCCCCGCCTGTCAAACTCCAGATGTCCGTGACTCCTAGCACAATCGCGCCAACTGCCAGATGGTCATTAAGCAGATCCGCCGACACGCCAGCACCCATCATGAAGGATTTTACCGCAGCAAGTTTCTGCATCAATGTACCGTCAAAGGCGGTGCTTGCGACCGGGATGTTCAAGCCCTTCTTGCACTCGATCAGAAGATCGGCGTCGGTCACTGGTCATCACCGCTCGGTTCGGAATCATTGACTTGTTGTTGCGGGTCATCCGCCGGTGCCTGAGTTGCTTGCGGGTAAACCAATTCTGCATCCACCGCAAAGGGGACGAGCACGATCTTTACACCGCTTTGCTCTTGTTCAAAACGGCATTTTTCTGCCAACTGCTCGTGTTCCGCATTGGACAGAGGACCCTTTGCTTTCCAAAGCAGGATCGCTTCCCCGTTGTTCACCAACTCAGCCGTCGGTTCGTTTTTCTTTCTCGCCACTATTAACTCCACCTTTCTTAGAGGGGCGCTCCGGCCCCATTATTAGGTTGTTGCGCCTTTCTTGACGATGACTACGCCGTTCGGGTCGATCAGTTTGCCGTCTGCGATGAGGATGGCTTTATCAACCCATTCATTGGTGTCATGGTCGAAGTAGCGGAACATGGTCATTTGCATGTTGGAGTTGAAGCCATAGTTACGCAGGTCGCAGTAAACGGCCACCACATCGCCCGCGACGGCATCATCGAACGGCGGGATGACGTCGTCCTCGACTTGGATGACCTCTTTACCACCGAAGCGCTCTTGCGGTCCATCCACGATTCCGTAATTCACTCGGCCAATCGGCTGTCCGTTCGCATCTACCATGCCGTCAATGTACCCTTCGAAGGTGCCGGATGCCATCAGGAAGGCTGCGCCGGCTTTGTATTTCAGCGGCATCTTGGCAAACACCTTCTTCTTCCAATCATCCCACGAACCGATTTCAGTCGGAGTCATGGTGATGATTTGCGCTGCCGGAACTCTGGGGTCAGAAGTGATGCCTTGCGGTTTGCCTACACCGTCGCCATTCAGTACAGCGAGGTCGATGGCTTTCACCATCGCTTCAACAATCAAGTCAGTGATGACGCTCTCGAATCCAGCCAGAGTTACGGTGTCAGCAAGCAGAGAGGTAGCCACTTTGCATTCCAGGCCGTAGTAGCTGAACGTGATGTTCGTATTTGCCTGCACTTTTTTCTTATCGGACGGCGTCGATTCACCGATCCAGGTAGCCGACGGTTTCAACGACAGGATCGGGATGGTTACGCCACCCTTGATGTTGAGTTTGCGGACGCGGCTGAACACTTGGCCGTAGACAGTGACCTTCTTGATGACCTCATTGAGGATCGTCGTCGGGATGACCGCTGATACGTCAGCGGTGGTGGTCATTGCATCAGCGCGCAACTCAGGCGTTACTTGGCCGGTCTTCGCAAACAACATGAAAGCATTGCGGTATTCTACAGTGCCGTACACATCCTCCATGCCCTGCTGTGCACGCTGTTGTTGGCCGCCACCAGCTCCGTTACCCATCCCATAGGTGCCGAGGATGGTGCCCGGCGTCGGCAAGCCCAACCCGCGCTGCTCTTGCGGCGACACGTTCGGGGGATCGACGTTCGGCGCTTCGTCCTGAATTGCATCGATCATCCCGCGCAACTCCGCGATCTCGGGGTTCAATGATTCAAGCTCAGCGTTGATACTACGCAGCTCTTCGACCGTCGTAGCGGCCGAGGATTTCTGGCCGAGCTCAGTTTTACGCGCTTCCTTCTTGATGAGCATTTCTTGCAGTTTCTTTTTCATCTGTCCTCACCTTAACCTTTCATCAAAATCTGATTTTTGAGTTTCAAGAGTTCCAATTCTGACTCGCTTTTCGAGTTATCCAACTGAGACCGGGCATTATCCAATGCCTGTCGCGCGTTATCCAACGCGGCTTGGTCACGAGCATTTATGTCAGTTCCCGAGTAGGCCGGGAAATTGACGGCGCTGACTTCAATGACTTTCCTGATCTTTTGGATACGCCGGGTCGGCATATCAGTGTCGAGGTCTTCCCACTTTTCATCGGACACGTAAAAAATAAAAGACATCCCATCGATGTCTTCTCTCTTTACCGCGCTATAGAGGGATTTCGCCTCGCTGTTGCTCTCCACGTCGAGGTTCGCCCGGATATAAAGGCCGCGCTCATCGGTCCGCAACTGCATAGTCGAGTTACCATTGTTGCGACGACTACGCGCCAACGGAATCTTGCGCAGGTCATGGTTCACACTAAAAAGTACGTCATCGAAGTCGCAGCCATCAAAGGCCCCACGCTCGATGATCTCGTTGAACCAACCACCAATGTTCGTCTTCTGGTCATAAACGGCCGGGTGCCCTTCGATGTAGTTTCCATCTTCAACGGCCCGTAGGTCTACCAGACCAAAACTGCGTTTTACCGGCGCCTCTTTCGCCGGGAGCGGTTTACTCATTGCTTGATTCCCCTTTCTCACCGGCCTTTGCCCGCCCCATTTGATAGGCATTGGCCAGATTCACATCGATATAGTTGAGTGACATCGTCCGCTTGTCTCCGCCCTCAATCGGCGGATACCCGAGCAGTGCAAGTTTTTGATTATCAGTGAGCAATCCTTGCTCGCCGGCTGTCTTGAGCAGATCAAGCATCGCCTTGGTGGACAGGTAGCGCATATCCTTTTGATAAAAGACAATTTCGTTTCCCATGTCGAGCTCTCGGGGAGTAAAAATCGTCTTCGAAAATGCTTGACCTAAGCTGATGACAATCGGCTCAAGCGTTTTTTCATAGAACGCCTGGTACTGCTCATCGGTATAATCTCCAGACCGGATCGCCTTTGACACTCCGAACCAGTTCTCCACCTTGCTCTCCAAAAACTCCAATGTGACTTTGTCGATGATTTTCGGGTCAGAATTAATCGGGATGTATTCGTTTTTCAAGTCCAGAGGCAGTAAGGCTGAATCTCCTGACGCAAGCCGTGCCTCGATCCGATCTCGCTCTGCCTTCGTCGATTCGTCATCAAGCATCGTGTTAAGTTTGATAACGCCTCGGATAGATAGACTTGTCTTAATCCCCTTTTCAAGCCCCTGCATAACAACGTCGTTGATCTGCAACACCTTCAAAAGTGCTGCGTTGTCTGGTTGACCGTTTAGCCCGCCGCCCATGATATCGTTGACTGAAAACTTTTTCCGCAGGTGAATGACATCTGTATAGGGCAATGTGAAGCTTTCACCGTTTGCAAAGTACAGTTTCACAAACAGAATACTATTTTCGTCTTGCAAAAAGTCGACTTGACGGGGGTTGAGGGGATAAAGCCCGGTGCAGATTCGAGTCTCTTTTCCATA
Organism: Tumebacillus lacus; assembly: GCF_026410385.1. Classification (GTDB taxonomy): domain Bacteria; phylum Bacillota; class Bacilli; order Tumebacillales; family Tumebacillaceae; genus Tumebacillus; species Tumebacillus lacus. The sequence goes on along the minus strand of NZ_JAPMLT010000004.1, from coordinate 229,575 downwards.
CCCGTCTCTTCGGATCTCAAACATCGGGTAGATAAAGGCGTTGTAATTCAAGAAAAGCAACCAGATCGTTTTCTCTAGAAAGTCCCTCGTCGTCATGATTGGGTTCGGCGAAAACTTGAACAGACGGTTGAGGCTGCTGCTGGGAGTCGTTTGCATGCCTTCGCCGTCAGTCCTGATGTGCTTCGGTTGAAGTTTGCTACATTCACTCGCGATAACATCAATGCAATTTTGCACGATATCCGAAGCATAGATGTTGTCCCCGAACTGGCTGAACACAGGAGTGTAGCCGTTCATCATCTTTGCATAGGAATAGGCTGTTTTCGCCTTGTTGATCAACCCTTTAAAAGAACTCCAGATCGCCACGTTTCAATATCACCCCGCTCTCTTCACCAGCTCCAGAAACTCGGTTCGGTTGTCGATATAGACCCGGTAGCAAAAGATCATCGTCACCGCGCCGTCGATCTTCTTGTCTTCTTTCCCTTGGACCTTCACCGGCATGATCTCCATTTTGTCGTTGATCTTCAGCGCGGTGTTCTCCAAACAAAGCCGGTCAATCGGGTGGTTGTTGTAATTGATCAACTTACTCTTCAGGTCAGCCTCAACGAGTTTCATGGGCTCGCTGATACTTCCAAACTTTTGGTCTATTCGTTGCATCTCGAAGCCACAGTCTTCCATTTCCTTGACCCAGTAGACAGCAGACCATTTGTCATACCCGACTTTGTAAAACTTGATCCCGTGTTGCTTGAACAATTTGACAAACCACGCGGTTACGTGTCGGAAGTCGTTCTCGTTTCCATCGGACACGGTCATAAGTCCTTCCCGAATCCATTGTTCGTAGACCTTCCTCTCAGCCGTCGAGAGAGCGCCCAGTTTGGCTTCTGGTATGAAGTAATGCTGGAGCATGTACTTGGTGCTCCCTTTCATAAGCATCGCGCGCGCCGATGCAAGGTCACCGGATTTGGACAAGTCGACGCCGCCAATCGCGAACGCCCCTCTGAACTGCTCGATGTCGAAGGTTGCCTCGTTCTGGATGTCCTCCGGCATCAACCAAGCAGCCGCGTTGTTCTGCTTGAAGTTGAAGTCCTTCGAGAACATAAAAACCCGCTCGGCCTTGTCGTGTTGGGCCTTGCGGATCTGGTCTTTGATGTATTTTGCTTTCTTGATCGTGCCAAGCGACGGGTTTGACTTCATCCATGTCCGCTCGTCCTGCCAGACTTCGGCTTCACTATCTTGAGTGTACAGCCACATGAGAATCGTTTGGTCCTCGATCTCCTTCGCCAAAACAGCGCGACCGTACTTCAACTCCTGGTCGAGGTAGCCATCGTTGACGAATCCCTCGGTAGTGATGTTGATGAACCACGGCTCTTCTTTTGTCGACTGGGATTGGTCGATGGACTTCGCGATGACATTGTCTTTCATTTCGTGGGACTCGTCCAAGATCGCGCCGTCGATGTTTCGGCCTTCCTTGTTGCGCGTGCGCTCCGACAACTTGAAAATCTTGCTTTTGTTCCGGGTGTTATGGATGCCCTTGAGGTTCTTCCGGGTCCTTTTGTCGTCCGGGTCGAACTGCTCACGCATATTGGCAACCTCTTCAAAGATGATCGAGGCCTGCGCATCGTCGTTTGACGAACAGACGATGTCACTGCCGCCGTTGCCACACATCAGTTCTGTGAGGCAAAGAGCAGCGCACAAGGTTGATTTGCCGTTCTTGCGGGCAATCAGCATGATCGCTTTTTTGAAGCGTCGCAGATTGGATTTCATCGGCTCTTCGTCATAGTAGTTCCGGTAACCCTCGTCACTCCACTTGAACGAGTAAAAGGCTTCTATGAATGCTTTTTCCCAAAGCTCCAAAATAAACGGTTTGCCGTGGAACGGACTCTTGGTGTGTTTGCAGAAACGCTCGATGAACTGAATCCGAAAGTGAGCATCCCGCACGTCGTAGACGTAGAACGGGCTGTTCAGATCCTCGATCAGATTGTCGAGTTGCTGGATCAGCTCTCTGCCAGCGATGATCTCACCCTTCTTGATGAGGTCATGATACTCGACGAGGTAGCTATTCACCGTTACGTTGCTGCTTGACCCATTCGTCAAACTCATCTTCACCCTCGTTCATGTTCTTGTTCAGAATCCCGTTCAACGTCTTGATGACCACAGCATACGAGTTCAGGAGCTTTAGGTACTGCTTCGATACCTCTGGCGTCTTTTGGCGAGTCGGGTCCATCGGATTGATCTGCACGCTCCCGGTGGTTTTTATGATCTCGCGCAGATGTGACATCTCAGCGTACATAAACGCAGCGTCCTCAATCAGCCCCTCAACCAACTTGGCCTTTCCCGTATCGACACCTGTAAAGATCCCGGTCAATTTCGCATGCTCTTGCTGATACAGATCGATTTTCCCCACTTTTGAATTCACCTCCACCGAATTTCAAAATTTTGACCTTGCGTGAAAAAAGGGGTATCCGCACGGTTATCAAAGTCTCTACTGAAAACGGTGACCGGGGGGCTATACAGATGCTTCTTCGGTCACATCGATGAACATAACCGCATCTCGTCTTACCGTAGACTCCTTCGACTCGTTGACGAAGATCATGGTTGCCTTACCTTCCCCGTTCAACCAATGACGGATGTTCGCTACTCCATCTCCATCCACCTCATGAAGCGTTTTGACTACGCCGCCAACAAAGTAGATCTCCACCTTGAATCGCTTTTCCTTTTCCATGCCGTTTCCCCTCCTCTCTTTTACAGCCGCTTCTCCATCTCTCTATGCCGACGGATCTTCTCGTTCTCCCTCTTCATCCACTCGATCACCTGCTGCTTCTTCTTTACCATCTTGGATTCGAGTGTCACTCCCCGGCATCTCTCCCACCACCACAGATGCACATGCCAGATGTACAGCGGTGAGTTAGCCATGTATCTCTCACAGGATAGGACAGCGTGATGGTCATAGATCACGCTGACTTCAATCTCTTCTATTGCATACTCCATCGGGTTTGACCAAGTCTTCGGGATCGTCACACCTTTCTCACTTCACTCTTCAATGCCGTCTGCAGCATCTGCTCAAACACGAACGGGTTCGATGCGGTGCCCTCGACTTTGAGCTGCACATTTGTCACCGTCTCTTTCTTTCCCTTGTGCATCTTCCACAGCATGCAGATAAGCCCGATGTTGATCAGGCTCTGTGTTGCCCATAGCCATTCCATTTGTGTGTTCCCTCCTCTCTACCATTTCATTTCTTGAATATGTTCTTGCGCTCGCTTCTTCAACCTCTTTGCTTGAACACCAGTCATGATCGCCATGCCCACGCCGATGCCCGTCAATACTCCTGTGCCGTATGCAGCTACAACCCACCACGTCATATCCTCTTCCCTCCTCTCTATCCAGAGGTAACCATCCAGTCTATACTTACGGTATAAATAGAATTCAGAGGATGGTGTGTAATGGGTAAGGGTGTTAGATATCTGGCGCATCGTTTCGCACGAGACGTGACCCGTAACGTTGGAAAAGGTGGCTTGTCAAACCTGAAGATTCTTTGGAAGTTGCTTTTGTTCATCGGTGGATTTGCTCTTTTCGCATCGTTGCTACAGAGCCCAGAATTTATATTTTTCTTCAAGTTTTTCTTAATTTGCAACGTGCTCTTATTTGTGGCTTATTACAGTCTGGACTAACGAACTCTAAGGCTGATACTGCTCAAACCACTTGTCGATGTACCCCCGCCACTCGGCCCCTCGGTACCGCAACTGCTCACTGGTGGCGAGCCGTGCATAGCACTCCTCTTTGGTTGCCTCGCAGTAGACCAACTCAGCCCCGAGATCAGCGGCCAGCTTCTCTCTCTTGTACTTGTCAGCATACCCGCCGATGATCCATGCATTGCCCCACTTGCCAAGGCGTGTGCGGATGTGGTCGATCAGCAGGTTGTGTATGCCGATCACGTTGGTGTAGAGGTTGTCCGGCTTATTGAAGGCTGGCAGACAGGATACCGCTTCATACAAACGGTCCATGTCGACGACCAGGTCGCCGCGCTTCATTTGCTGGGCGACGTGCGTCTTCTTGCCGGCCATTGGTGGGCCGTAGATGATGTGGACGCTCTTTCGCAGGTCGTAGCCGAACCGTGCGTGCTCTTGGTTGTGGCAGTCGCTACAAATCAGCTCGACCTTATCAGGATTTAGGCTGATGCCGTGGTCGTGCACATTCTCCGGCGTCAGTTCGATCTTGTGGTGGCCGATGATCTCGACCGCCTTGGCAATGATGTTGTCGCACCTCTGGCAACGGTTGCCGCGCTCGGCGATCAGCGACTGCCGGAAGTTTCTCCACTTGCGCGATGCGTAAAAGGTCTGCAGGACGCTGTGCCGCGCTATCTTAACCGCCTCCTTTCGTGTTCTGGTAGAATCTCTGCTGCTCGATGATCTGCGCCATACGCGGATGCCCGGACACTTCCTGCATCGATTGCTCGAACGCTTCCGGGCTGTGCTTCTGGAAGATCGTCATGAACAAGCTCAGGTACTCGCCCATCAGCTCGAACTGATAGACGCGTTCCTTCAAGTCAACCATGAGCTTCATGTGCTCGCGTGTCTCTTTGGAGAGTGCCGTCATCTCGTAGACCTTGCGTTTCAGTTCCTGATGCATGTGGCCAGCCCACCGACCAAGATAATCAGGCAGGCTGTCCCCGCCCGATACGATCCGGTGCTCCAACTCCTGCATCCGCTCCTCGAACAAGTCGGGCAAGTTGTCGACCAGATCGAAGCGGGCCATGAGTCTGTTCGCCATCTTCAGGTTGGTCTGGATGACGTCGAAGTCCTGCTGGACCACGTTGACCAGGGCGCGCTCGTTGCTGACGATTACTTCCCTCTTGTTCTGGTTGAGCGTGTCGATGTAACGCTGCACGGCGGCATGCGAGATCTTTTCACCCGCCCAACCCGAGCATTCTTCCGCGATGTCGCGCACCGACTTCCCATTTCGTACTCCGGCGGCCACGATCTCTTGGCACCCATGTTGCTCGATCTTGGACTGTCTCGCCATGTAACGTTACACCTCCTTGCTGACAGACCCGAGACGTGACAAGGGATGGTCGTTTGTCGGGACATTAGATGTAGCTTTTATTCCGTTACACTGTAACGGTTCGGGTCGTTTTGTATCGTTACACCGTTCATCCAACCCACTTCCGGTGGTGATACTTCAACTTTTCCGCAAGAGCATTGCGATGTTGACGATTCTCTTCAAAAAAGCCAACTCGCTTGGCGATCGCCTCGTACCTCCCAAGCCTGCGGAGGTAAAGACCAGCCATAAAGCAGTGCCACCATTTCATGTCATTTCACCCACCTTATAGGAATTTGTATTTTCTCGTTGAATTCACCTAATATGGAAGGAGGTGAATTTATGAGAAACTATCAGCAGTTTATTGAATGGCTTGATGCAACGTACATCGGCAGACAATACTTATCGAGGCTTACCGCTGTTCTCCCGGATCCGAACTCCGTAACCTGTTTGGCAAATGATAGATACGGCGAAGATCTCGAGATCAAATTCGTCGCCTTTGATGCTTCAATGCTAGTAAAGGGATTCTTGAAATTCCCCAGGCCCACACCCGAGGAATGCATGATGCAACTCGAAGTCTTCTCTTTATCTCTTGTGAAGAGCAAGCTCTTGTCGTACGAAACTTATGATGCATACGGATCTCGAATGTTGGACGGTGAATTCAAGGAACTTGCCCTTACATTGACCTTCGACGGCAGAGAAATCACACTGCGTAAAACAGACTATCCGCATCAAACTAACCTCTTCGACCAAGCCGTGACAGCCCTGATGTCTAGTAGATAAACGTCGATTGCCGCCTTTTTGGCGGCATTTTTTTGAATACGACGATGTCTTCTACGCTGGCTGGACCGTCGAGCCCCGAGGCATATTCATGATCTCAGGTCCTTTGTCGCCGACGAGTTGAAGACCAGCAGTGGTGATCTTGCCGCCAGCGACATAACCTTCCGGTGATTCACCTGCCAGCTCGTAGAAGGCACGCTCCAACTCATTACGATTCGGGTGAGTCGTGATCGCGGTGGCCGTCAACTCTGCCAGTGCCTTGAATTTGTCAGTGCCAGTGATGTCGAGTTTCACTTTGATCTCTTGCATTGTTATCAACTCCTTCTTTGGGATATAAAAAGCCGCCTATCCAGTTGGATGGCGACTAATGTGCTTCGACGGTATGCACTGGGCCAAACTTCGCGAAGTCGGCACGGTGTTTTTCGATCAGACTCTTGATTTCAGCCAGGTTCTTCTTTACGAGGTCATCTGCCTTGTCTCGCAGCTTCTCCGCACGCTCCAGCGTTTTTTTATAGGCGGGACTGACGGGCGACGGAAACTTCATCTTGCCGATCTTGGAACGAATCTCGTTGATCTCCTTCGAACGGCGGGTGATGCTTTTGCTTAAGACAGCGATCGGATAAACAGTGCCGCATGCTTCGTGCGGGCACTTCTGGTAGCTGTAAGTCAGGTTCGCGATCTTCTGCTCATGCATGTTTTCGGTGAATGGTTCTTTGCACGCATCGCAGACGATGATTTTTTGGGTGTGCATGCCGCATCAACTCCTTTCCCTTATTCTAGCAGACAGCGTTCGGCTGTTGCACAATATAGAACTCATTCCAAGCCAGCCGATGATAGGTCACCACGTAGTAGAGATCTATCGGGTCCATCGGGTCGTTCTTGACGCGCACCACAGCTCGCCGACAACCGCTCCATGCTTTGGACTGCTTCCACTGACTGGACTTCACGCCAAGGGGTCGCTTTGCTTCATCGGCTCCATCCAGTAGCGCGACGATCTGACCACGCTTCGTGCTCCTCTGATGCCGCCACTCGACAATGTCACCGATCTTGATCGCATCCCAGTACATGTAGTAGTTCATGTTCGGTGCCGGCAACAGCAGTTGCGTTGTCATCGGGTCGGCCCGCGCCGGATCGCGTCTACCATGTCAGCCATCTCACCGCGCGGTTCGCGCTGCTGTGTCTTGTTGCTCATGTCCTTGCCCTCACTTTCTATCGTGATGTTGATCTATGGCACTGGTGACAGGACTCGAACCTGCGACCTACCGCTTAGGAGGCGGTTGCTCTTTCCTTCTGAGCTACACCAGTATGGGTAAAAGAAAAAGCACCGCGGCCGCGATGCTTACTTACCATTCATTTGCTTGTGCCGTGCATTTCTCTCCACTGGCTGATGATCAATTTGATAAACTCATGAAATGTCGTTGCCATTCTTTCAAGGTCATCAACACTAAAAGTAATGCAGTCTCCGTTTTTCTCGTCGACTTCCAGCCCTATGCTCTCTACTTTCTTTTTATCACTTTGGTTTCTAATGACGGTGCCGTTATGGACTAAACAATTCCTGAAGACGTTCCAGGCTTGTATCTCCTCCCACAAAGACCCAGTTAGATCCATTCCGATCACCTTTTGAAGGTATCTTACAGAGCGAAATACCGCCGAACCCTTCATATCGTCGAGTGTGATCTTCGTCTCCAGTGTGCCTTCGTACTCCAAGCAAACACTGTTCAGGCAGTTCTCGAACGAACTATAAAGAGATATTGCAACTCCAATGCTGAGTTGAGGGAGGTAATGGTAATGGGACATGTCAATACCTTGAATTATCTCACCGATATCACCATAGTCGTAGTTTTGATACACTTCATCAATGAAACGAACCATATTTTTGATTCCGTACATCTCCAACTCAGCGATATAGTGTGTCATCTCCACCGAACCGGAACCATTTAGTATTTCATGATAGCTGTTGAGTAACTCCTTCGGCAACATTTGATCATCACCCTCCTGAGATCGAAATTCGACATCAGGACTAATAACACCTACATGTGGAAGTGCACCAGATGCTCGTTCTTCCTTACCCTATCACTCGTTTCAGAAAATAAGCGATTACTTCCGCCCTCTTCTCTTCTGGAATCTGATTGGCCACCCACATGAGATCATCAAACTCCTTTGACTTGGGCGGGTATTCGATCCCTCTCCGCTGCGCGATCGTCTTAATGTCGTCTTCTGAGTAGTCGCGATAGCTATTGATACGCTTAAAGACGACTCCTTCGTCTTCCATCTTCGCTGTTTCATTCTTTACGTCGTTGGTCGTAATACCAAGCTTTTTTGCGACTTCACCGAGTTTCATCGAATCCACACCTCAATTAACGTTTATGAGATGATTATTCGGTGATTATCGCTGAACGCCTTTCGGTAAATTGCACCTGTGTTTCCATAATTATTAAGATTTGGAGCGGGCGGCGGGACTCGAACCCGACTTAGACGGCTTGGAAGGCCGTTGCCCTACCCTTGGGCCACGTCCGCATGTGAAAGGGCCGCCGAGGTGTCAGCGCGGCGGCCGGTGTATGTGCTTCTCTTTTACCTGTGTGGTGGATGTTGTTGGGGTCTTACGCTTATCTAGGTCCATGTCATCGTGTTGTCCTCCTTCTCTTGTGAAATAGAAAGACCGCCTGCAGCACTCCAGTGGCTGTAGACGGTCTATCCATCAGGTATGTGTCGAGTCCCCGAGCGGCTGTGTGCTGCTGTGGTTCTCTCGGGCGACTCGATCTCGACACTATCATAATAACTTGGAAATCTATCAAAAAACCGCCATCTTACCGTCAGAAAACCGTCACTCAACCGTCACCACCTCAATTCGCATTCGTGATGCCCATGAAGTGTGCGAGCATGCCGATGGCTTTCTTCTTGTAACGGTCGTGGGTCTTCTCCGAGATGTTCAGAGACTGCCGGGATGCTTCTACGCTTTCATCTTTCAGGTAGCGCATGCGGATCAGTCGTGCGTAGGGCTCGTTGTAGTAGGCCAGCGTCTCGATGGCCGCTTCGATCTCCTCCTGGTAGTGGCGAAGATTCTCCAGCTCTGCCTTTGCCTGCATCTGCCGGTGCGCACGTTCGATCGCCTTGTTTTCCGTGCCCATGATCACCTCAAAGCGGTCTCTGTGCATATCGACGTTTTCTGCCATGCCGATCGCATAGCCGTATCGCTCGTAGTTATTGCGGGAGGCCACAGCGGTGCCAATACGGCGGATCAATTCGTCGATCAACCGAAGATCCGCCGCCTCAAACTGGTCGTGGTTTTGGGCACGGAATTGCTTCAACGCCACGAGCTTGCTGCTGAGAGCGAGGATGTCCGTGTGGTCGGCCATGTAGGTACGCCAGATCTCGGCCAACTTCTGCTCATGCTCAGTGAGGTACTTTCGCTCTGACATGCGCTTCAGTTTGTCATGGACCAAGGAGAGCAGATCTTTGCCGCCGGCCATCGCGCTCTGCGTTGCATCGATGTGCATGCCGTGACCGATGCTGATCTTCTGCAGCACTTTGATGCGGCCTTCGTTCTGCTTGTAGAGTTCCAAGCGGCGCAAAACTTCCTGTTCGACCTGCTTGTAGCTGAGCTTAACTTCCATACCGCTGAATACCATTTGATCCGCTACTGCTGCCGTCTGTGCCATCTTCGATCTCCTCCTGGTTATGTGTTGGTGAAACGCTACTTGCCGGCCTTCTTGGCTGCGGCCGCTAAAATCTCTTCCGTCTCACATACTTGACAGATTTGCCTCTCATCCTCTGATCGTCCCATCGGGAACTCGCAGACCCAGCAGCGTGGTCTCTCTTCCATTTGCCCCCTCCTTGTGAAACGCCGAAAGAGAGCTCATAGGCTCTCGAAATTCGGCTTGTTGCTATGCGGTTTCCGGTCTGCACTCCCCGGCGCGGACGTACTTGACAGTGATCGCTTCTACGGACGACATATCAAGGTGCGCCAGCCCCGTGCGTCCGTCGATGTTCGCCCACGAGATCTTGCTTGCAATCGACGATCTGCTGAACTCAAAGTCTTTCAACGTGATCTCGATCTGGTTCCCGCTCTTCATGTACAAGGTGACATGTTGGTGATAGCGCGGTTCGGGTTCGCTCATCGTCTATTCCTCGCCTCCTGTTTGATGCTCTGCGCTTCCGGTACCACGATGCCAGTTGCCCATTCCGCAAAGTACGGAAGCGGCTCACCCTTCACCGTCTTCGTCATGCGCGGCGTCCGATACAACACGTAGATGCTCCGAAAGCCGATCACTGTGCGCTTATGACCTCGCTTGTTGTGGTACGTCACTCCGGCTACGATCTCATGTGCTTCCATCAACCTCTCCCCCTCTTCCGTCATTCTCCGTAGGACAGTTCGACGACTTCCGCTTCGCAGTCATCGTCCGTCATCGTGTCGAGCAGGGCTTCCTCATAGCCGATCTCTTGCAGCAGTTTGCGGTCCTTGTTCATTTAGTTCACTCCCCTCGGATTAGTAGCCGTTGAACTCGGGCATCGAGTTGTATTCCTCATCGGTCATCTCGCCGATCTCAATGGAGTAGTCCTCGTTGTCAGGGCAGTCAGCGGGCGGGTGCCACGTCTCGCCGGGCTTGTGTGCCTTGACCTGCTCCGTCCATTCGGCGACCAGTTCGTCTTTGCGGATGCCGCATTCGAAGTAGGCGGGGTGCAACTCGGCAAGATCTGCGACCAACTCGATTACCGCATCTGCCGGGTTTACAAAGGTCGGTCCAGTGCCGGCCGGGATCTCCGGTACGAACGTGGCGAATTTCTCGGTTTGGTTTGCGGATTGCGCGACCGGGAACGCGATTTCCGATTCCCACACAACGAACTTCCAATCGCGCTCGCAGCCCTCGGCGGTGGTGTTGAAGTAGTCGACTTTGCACCGGAACACCTGCCCGGCGTCGCCGTCCGGCAAGAAGTCGAATTTCAGTTCCCAGCAGTTGTTGCCATCCAAAAACTCGCCAGTGTCGTTCTCGCCTTCAACCAAAGTGCGAGGCTCATCAGGATCGGTTGACCGTGGTGGTCGTAGCCGATCAGGGCGTTGATAAAGGTCGCTGTCGGTGCGTCTTTGCTCGGTTGCTCAATCATGACGTTCAGCAGTTGTTCGGTCATCTTCATTTCCTCCAATGCCCTACAGGGCGAGTAATCTAGGCCAAGTATCTCTGATCGATCCGTAGCTCCCGATCCTTATACCGGGGGACGAACTTGCCTTCTTTTTGCAGTTGCCACGCTAACAGGATGTTCGGGTGATAAACGATGATGTATCCGTAGTCCTGACCGTGCATGTATTGGTCGTAGGAAGTGTCGCCATCTTCAATTTTCTTGTGGGCGATGTCTCCCTCTTCGTTCAGGAAGCAGAGAGTGCGAGGTGATGGTTTGTTCCCTCTTCGAACGGGCATTTTATATGCCGGCTCGTCATCATTATCAAAATCTTCGGCACCAACCTCGTCACTGATCTCCTCATCGATCTCTTCTTGCTGCTGTTCCGTTTCAAACAGTGAGATCTGAGCTGTCGTCCTCTTCCCCACCTTCTCCCTCCTCCTCAAACGGTCCGATGTCCTCACCGTAACTGCCCTTGTACATTTTCCGGTCATGGTTCCAGCAGTGCTCACACATTCGACCGCCATCTCGATCTCGATCAAACATGTGCGGCGGGCGCAGCTTCGGGCGTACCTCATCGCACCATGCACACTGACCGCCGTTCTGATACTCAGCCTCGATCTTCGCTAATGCCTCGTCAGTCAGCTCCACCGTGCCGATCACCGGCGCGGGTCCGAGGTCACAGATGTCGTACTTGTTCGGTACTCCGTCATAGCCGCGCACCGGCATGCCGATCAATTTCATATCCGGCTCGCTGTTCAGATCGATCACCAGTTTGCCGTCCACCAACTTCAACTCAAACTTGTTCATCGTCTCACCCCTTCAATCGAATCGTCGTAACTTCTTGCGTTCGGCAGGTGTACACCGTGATTCCCGTCGTCATCCGCACTGCCCGATCCAGGCTTTCATCATCCGAGTAGTAGAGCGGCAGTCGGTTCAGTCCCGCCTCCCCACCGCGCCGCCGCAGGGCTTTGCGGACGGCTACGGCGTTATGGCGGTCTTGTGTGATGGTCTCGTGCAGTTGTCTCGGGGTCATCTTCTTCTCCCTCCTCACAGTCTTCGCAGTGGTTCCGCTGACGGCGTTCTTCGTCGCCGTCGCGGAACTCGCCACAGGTTAGGCAGATGTATTTCATGAGGTCTCGTCTTTGCCTCCTTTGATGACCTGCAGGTTGAGTTGCGGCCTTGCTTCTTTCGTGATCTCGATGATCTCGTAGGTGATGTCGATCAGTACACCTTGCAGGCCTTTTTTATTTCTCCACCACTGGCACCCGTGATAAGTGAGCAGCTTTACCTTCACTTCCTCACCTGTCCTGGGGGTTTCCAACTCAAACTCTTCATTCGGAACGGGGAGTTCTGTGCCAAACGGCCACCGGATTTCATCCCGTCGAGTGTCCCTGTGTGCTTCTACCGAATACCGATCTCCTTCCCAGCGGATGAATAGATCGACGTCGCATGTTGCGCACTTCCCCCACATTTTCCAGTCTCGGACTTTTGACTCTTCCTGTGGATCACTATGGTTCTGCCCGCATGCCGGGCATACAACATTGTGTTTGGTAGGTGCGACGCTTGTGATATCAGGCGCAGAGGGAGGGCGGCGGCTGGGTTTGGGATTGGGCGAGCGTTTGGTATGTGCTTTGCAGCGGCACGTCTTGACCTCTTGGCCTGTCTGTCCGCACCGCTCCCGGCCCGCACCGTCGACGTATGTGGTCGACTTGCTCATGCGCCCACCTACACCGCAGCCGTCTCGGCCACCGCCAACTCCACGGCCTCGTTGAAGCGCTCTTGCAGCACATCAATCGCCTCTGCCATTGTCAGTCCACCCTCGACCAATCTGCCGATCAGACATTTGGTCAGGTCTACATAGACCTCCGTGAAGTCTCCTACTCCGTGCGCCACGCCTTCCAGTTGGTCGTCGACCGTCTCTTTGTTCACCGCGAACAGAGCGTGGTCACCACTTGCAACAATGTCCTCTTTACCTGGTTGGCTGACCGTGATCGTTACCTTATCCATCGTTGGTGCCTCCTCTCCACTCACTGTTTTCCACATATCGGGCGGCCGTTTGCGTCGAGCAGCGGCGTCAATCCGGTTCCCCCGGTCCCTGTCGGCATCAAATATTGGCATCCAGTATCTTGATCGGTGATGACCACGACTCTGTCCCATCCAGCAAAACGAGATGTTTGTTTTGCGCTAGTTTGCTCGGTGCATCCGACCACCGCTGTAATGGCGCCCAGACACATCAAGCAGATGATGGCGATGCGGTTCATGCGGACTCCTCCTCTACGCGCGGCCCCTTGTCGCGGCACTCGTCGCTGCAGTATGCCGGCTCGTCGTCGTCTTCGAACGGACCGAGCACGTAGACGTTCTCACAGTGCAGGCACTCTCTCGACGGGTCGAGGGCATCCAACTCGCCCTCCAGATCGAAGTTCTTCTGCTCGATATCCGTGCGGATCTCAGATCGGATAATCAGCGACTCACGCAGGCTGGCGATGACCGCGTCCTTCCGCTCGTTCTCCTCCTGCAGGCGAGTGATCTCGTCGGCCGCCATCTTCATCGCCGCGCCGAGCCCGCTGTGCTCGGTTCCTGAGAGGCAATCTGCCGTCCTCCGCAGGTGTTCGACGGCAAACGGTACGTAACTCATTCCTGTTCACCGCCGTTTTGTTCAAGGTGATCAGCGTAGATGCGAAGTAGCGATGCTTCGGCGATCGGTTCGAGGAAGTCGTACCGCTCTTGGTCGAGATCTTCCTTGGTCTCAATGGTGATGTAGTACTCACCGCCGTTCATCGGCGGGTACAAGGTGATCCGTCCGGACAGCAAGCCGAGGTCGAACCGCAGTTTTGTCGAGCTGTAAGAGTCGAGCCCTTTGGCCTTGACAAAGTCTATCCATGCCTTGTTGATCTTGGAGTTCTTCTTCGCGGTGTAATACCCAGTGCGATCCGGCTGCTTAGAGAATTGGTCGCGGTACTGCTCCGCCGGCTGTTTCATGTACAAGCGCTCGGTGTAGAGCGCGAGGTTCTTTTCCATCGGACAGCCGATCAGCGCCTCGATGGACTCTTTGTTGGCGATGTATGCGTCATCTTGGGTGTGGTAGCGGTGGAACTTCTCCCACGCCGGGGTTCCTTGCTTGATCCGAAAAGACTGTTTCATGTTTGGTTCTCCTCTCCTAATGGGTCAGTGCCGGCTCTTTGACCTCGATGTCTTGCGGGCGTACCCAGATCTCCTCCGCGCTCATCAGCCAGTCGTTTTGTTCCTGAGCCATCAACGTGAGCAGCATCGTCTCGGCGATTGCCTGAGCTGCTTGCGGCGGGACGGCATTGCCGATGCGTTCGCGCCAGCGAGCGTCGTTCTTTCCAACCAGTTGGAACGGGCGGCCGTCGACGAGCGTTTGCGGGAAGCCTTGCAACATCGCAAGTTCGAAAGTGGTCAGCGGGCGGTGCCATGCGCCGCCGTGCGGGGAGAGGATCACCCAAACCCCATTTTCCTTGTCACCCGGTACGTCGAAGGCATCAGCGGTCGTGCACTGTCCATCGCACTGATTGCGCGGGTCGGCGACCGCTGCGGCACCAGCGTGGATGTCGCCTGAGCCAATGATCGTCTTGCCCGGTTGGTTCCAGTCCTGGACACCGTATGTGCCGGCTCGCGGTGCGCATCCGATACGCGGGTCTTCAATTGCAGGTGCGCCGCTCCCGAACCGTGTGCCCGTTACGCACGGTCCCGGCTCGTTCCACTTCACCACTTGGTAGACGCCCGGGTGCTTGCCGCTGGTGGCGTTCAAGCGGGTGTCAGAGACGCAGATACGGCCGTTCGCTACGTGCGTGGCTCCGGTGACGGTGCCGCTCTGTCCTTCCCACTTCTCGACCCGGTAGTGCGAGATGTGGCGGTTTGCGCTGCAGTTGCCGCCGCGCGGGTCGGCTATTGCCTGTGCTCCGTTCGAGCGTCCCACGCCTTGGCTACCAGTGACGGCGTTTGCCGGGCGGTTCCAGTCCAGAACACCCCATGCGCCGTTGCGCGGGTGGTACGAGAGCTTGTACTGCGTGTGATCGATCTTCTCAAGGTCTCGCCAGTCGCCACCCGGTGGGATCATCGCCAGCCGCATCCAGACCTTCCATTGCAGGTTCGGGAGGCGGTGGAGCGGCCCGCAGGCTTCCGTGTCCCCCGGCATCGGGAGCGGCCCGAGCACTTCGCCGATAGTCTTGAGCGGGCGCTTCGGCGGCTTGTAGACAAAGTTGCTCAACTTCTTCTCGTTGCGGGCAATCAGCAGGAACCGCTTGCGGATCTGTGCCAGCCCGCCGATCTCGCCGCAATCATGCGATGCCTCGTGGAAAGCGTACCCATAGCGGCGAAGCAGCGTCTTGATCTGGTTCAGGAGCGATGCGCCCCGGGTTGCGATGCGGGGCACGTTCTCAAGGATGAACAGCGCGGGCAGATCGTCCTCGAAAGCGTCGAGGCAAAGTTTGATGCCCCGCACCGTGAGTTGATTCAGCGCTTGGTACTTGCTCGTCGATGCCGACGCTTCCGGCAGCAGGCCGCTGAATCCTTTGCAGGGCGGCGAGGTGAAAACGACGTCTGGGTACTCGCCGCCGCATGCGTCCCGCATATCTGCCCCGGTGACTTCTTGCCAGTCCTCCGGCGGCTCCTTGCCGTGGAAGGCGATGTATTGCTCTCGGCTGAACAGGTCCATGCACACGCCCGGTGCACCAGTGATGTTCTCAAAGTCTTCGCAAATCTCAGGCACTGCGTCGATGCCAGCGAGGGTGCGGAACTTGCCAACCACGCCCCGCCACTCTTGCGTCGCCCACTGAAAACCAAGTGCTCCGCCCCCAATGCCGCTGAACAGCGACAGGGTCTTGTACTCCGTTCTGATCTCTGTTGTGATCATGTTCAAGTTCACTCTCCTCTCCTAAAAAAGGCTGATCTGCCCAAATGCCTCTTCTTCGGTTTTGCTGGTCCGCCTGAGATGGCATATCCGCGCCAAGGCTTCTTGCAGCTTCGTCGACTTGACAGCAGTCCACTCGCCGTTTGCGCTCACTTCTGCATCGCACCAACGCCGATCGGAACCAGCGCCCTTATACAGCCACTTGACTCTGTACAGTTGACCGTCGAGATAGACGTGCATTGGCTCACTGAGAATTTCAATTGTGTAGCTCTTAGGTCGACCCGGTTGCGATTGGACCTCGTCTATGGTTCTCCTCTCCTTTCGGGTTGCCCTAAGCCGACTTTCGCGAACGGGCCGCCTTCTTCTTGCCGCGCGGTTTCAGCACCGCCGATGCAGCGCGTGGCTTTCTCCGCGTCGACTCCAGCACAATGGCCGCAGCACGGCGTTGTTCCATCGTCAAGTTCGTGTCTGCCACTTGGCGTCGCAGCTCGCGAGCTCCGAACAGCCACTGCCGTTGTTCCTCATCCTCTGCCCACTGCTTCCGAATCAGGTTCAGCTCCTTCAAGCTGATCAGCACGATTGGCTCCAGATCCTCTTGAGCACGTAATTCGTTGACTTCTTCTTGTGTCGCCAGCAGGCGATCCAGCATGTATTTTCGTGTCGGCAAGGACACACAGCCTTGGCCGTATCCCAACCGCTTTCTGTTCCGCATGAAGCCTGTGCGGTTTTGCGGGCTAACCTTGCTGTCCCAAAGTTTCTTCATCTCCGAGCGGAAGTTCGCCAGCGGCAGCATCCACGGATGGCTATCACTCATGTTATCCAGGCTCTTGTCTACCGTGATCGGTAAGCAGATCCAGCAACCGAACCGCGTTCCGCATGCGTGTCGGCCCTTGGTCGCTCCATATGGGTTGAGAATGCCGCACTCACCTGTTCCTTCACGGTAGATCATCCGTAGCTCTATGCTGCTTCCCCAGAGGAAGGGCGCTTGCAGGAACTCCCACAACTCGTCCGCATCCCAATCTCGAATCGGGGTGTAGAAGCGGATGCCTTTCTGATACGGCGAGTAGCCGAACCGACTGTCCCGTTCCTCTGCATACTTTTTGATGGTGCGCGCCCGGCGAGCGGACTCTTCATCGCGAGATCCAAGGAACAACAGCGATGGTTTCAGTTTTTGCAAGAATTTATTTTGCGGCTCAATTTTGAGCGAGTGGGTGCAGGTGCGGTCCTTCCCGTTCCCCGGCGGCGGATAGCCGCATCCAATGTGCTGGTACCAGAACGACCGTTTCGTCTCCCGGCTGACGATGTGCGATGTGAGCGGCGCGCCAATCGCGGCGGCCCACTCGTTCACCTTCTCGGATTGGCGGTGAGCGTAGATCGACATGATCGGGTTCTCGACCTTCGTGTCGCTCGTCACCACATGTACATGCCGCCACCAGTCGCCTTTATCGATCTCGGCCAGCGCCCAGGTCACGAGTGCCAGTACCGCGCTGCTGTCTTTCCCAAAACTGCAGGCTATGGACCAAGGCCCGGGGGTGGAGCGGTCGAGGTAGAGTTCTTTGATCTCATCGATGACCGCTCTCACTTTTTGTTCCAGCGGCACTCGCTCTTCGACGATCTGCAAAAGCGGTGCCGGCTCATCTTCGAAGAAGCTCAGTTGCTCAAACTGCATGGCGCTTGCTGCCATCTCTCACCCTCCTTTCCTGTACCGGATCACTTGACCTTCGGGGGTCTGTTCGATCTCGGGTTTGATCTCGTAGCCCTTGCTGATCAAGCGGCGTTTGTGACCTTTCACCAACGAGGCCGGCATGGCGACGCTGGCGATCCATCCACTGTCTACCGGCACCAACTCGGATATGTCGTGCTGGTTCTCATCAGACGGTCGCCAGATGATCTGTTCGGCGGTGCTGCTCATGGGCGCCCCACTTCCGGCATCTCGTTCCATTCCCGCCCATCGAGGAGGCGGCCCGCTGCCTTTTTACCGACGCGGTACATGAACGGTGCACCCTCTTCCAGACTACGACGGACCGTGCTGTACTTCGCCACGCCGTCGTGGTGATCGGCAGGCACCCATTCGCCCCACTGCTTGAAGAAGAACGGCACCCCCTTCGCATCGCACTGATCGCGCAGACTCCTTACCCACTCCGGATGTATCGGCCGCGCCCCTGATCCACTCTCGCCTCCAACGATGACCCAGTCGATCCCTCGACCCGTCGCCCATTGATCCGCCTCAGTGAATACGCACTGACCAAGTTGGTGGCGGATATCAACCGGTCCCAACAGCGGCTCGCAGCTCAGGAACCGCACCGCAGCCGGCGTCTGCAACAGCAGCGGGATTCGTTCGTCCGCGGCCTGCTGGTTCTCGACCGATACCCCGAGCCAGATGTTTTTAGGCGGTTGCCACGGTCCAAGGTCTTCGGTCAGTCCTGCATCCTCGTAGCTTTTGATCCACCACTTTACAAACTCCAGCATGCGCGCTGGCCGCTTGGTCAGGACTTGGAACTTGTGATCCCCGCATTGCCACATGATGTCAAACACTTGCCCGATAAACTCGAACGGCACCTGCTCGTGGAACAGATCGCTCATGCTGTTCACGAACACACGGCGCGGCTTCTTCCAGCTCAGCGGCTTCCCCAACCGTACGGGGTGCATCGTGACATTGTGCTCAGCGTTCACCGCCGTCCACGGCTTGTGACCGTTACCAAAACCGTCGAACCGCTTGTCGATCCCCTCGGCGTAGCAGTTCGCGCATCCAGCCGAGACCTTGCTGCATCCCGTTACCGGGTTCCAGGTCTCGTCTGTCCATTCGATTGCGGTGCTCATGCGCCCTCACCGTCCGTTTCCTTCGGCCCGTAGCCCTTTTTCTGCAACTGAATCGCGATGTAGGTCATCTGCTCTGCGGGTGTCAGGTCTTCGAATCCATCGGGCATTCTGATCAATGCCCGCGACAGGAGATGACAGGTCGCGAAACTTTCCGGCGGTGCTGGCCTTTCCTCCCGCACATCTATCACCCGATCGTCATAGTCAATTTCCAGATCGATCTTCATGCATACCGCCCTCCGTTCCGCTTGATGTTGAGCTTGCGTTTCCACAGCCGTAAGGTAGACCAGCCGATCAAAAGTTTCTCAGCCGCCACGAACTGGTTCGGCATAGCGTTCAGGGTCTTCACTAAGGCCGTGCGCAAATCCGTTTCACCAGCCTGCTCAAGGACGATTCGAACCGTCTGAGCATGTCGTGATTTACCGTGTGCGGTGCCGACCTCAATGGCTTTCTTCTTTCGCAGACAGCCGCAACTTTTTGTGTTGCCGTTCTTCATGCTCTTGCTTCGGACTTCTGCATATTCGCCGCAGTCACACTTTACTTGCCAGCGTTGATTGCCGAGGTATTTCAGGCACGTCAGTTTGCCGAACTTCTGACCGGTCAGATCGATCCACGCTGCCATCCGATCTCACCTCATCTTCCCGCCGAGGTCGTAGAGCCAGATGCCGACCGACCCGCCGATCCGAATACCTGCATCGTCCAGGAGGCGTTTCAAGGTGCGCTTGCTCATGCTGCGCCAGCCTCCTCCTGCTCGACTTGAGCAAACATGTCGCGGATGAACTCCATCGCCGTCTCATCCGTCCGAAAAACATCCGCACCGTTCATGACCGCCGAGAAGACCCATACCACCCAGCGCGACTTGTCGAGATAGAAAATCACTTGTGTCTCACCCTTGCGGATTTCGAGCGCCCAGTAACCCGGCATCGTGACCTCGTGATTTTGTCTCACCGTGTAGCCGCGCTCTGCCATCTCCCGGAACAACTCTTTCCACTCCTGCGAGAAGGTCGCCATCTGCGACTGAGTGAGGAAGACCCCACCGCGCCCCTTCGGCCAGTACAGGCAGCCGTGCTCATTCTCCAGCCATCGGATCGCTATGGCCCGGGCTTCGGCGTGAGTCTTTGCATAGTCCGCCTCACCCTTCCCAGACCAAACCAACCATCGGCCCATGCTCGGTGCCATGATGACCCGGGCTTCATCGTTTTCACGGATGATCACCGATCCGCCATCTACGTACACCCCGTACCCGCACTGTTCAAACGCATCCGCAAATTCAGACCATTCAGAGCCTAAGATCACCCGAAGTTCTTTCGTCAGTTTCATGATGCTGCTTCCTCCTCCCAGAAGATGCTGAGCTGTTTCGCCTTTATCAGGCGGTTCCGTTCCGTCAGCGCGTCGGCGATTGTCTGCGCGGCCCGCTCGTGCACCGCGATCAGATCCGCCAAACTCTTCGCGTCCGACCCGTTGACCATCTTGTTCAAAAGCTCCCTGCATGCCGCCGGCACGTTCGGGTGATATGCTCCGTGCTCGTCGTCGGCCCACGTTTCGCCGTCTCGACGCTGGATGACGATGTTGACCACTCCGTCTTTCGCCGTGTCGCTGATGATCCGCCAGTCGTCTCCGATCTGGATCATCACGACGCAGTCGCCTCCGAATCGATTCCGATATCCGTCAGCACTTTCCGCATCTCGTCGGCGGTCAGTCGAGACAGGAGCTTGTTCGTTCCGTCCGGGTTAAGGCCTACGGATTCTTTGATAACCGCTTGCCACTCTTTCGGGGTTTTCAACCCCATCGTCCGGAAAGCATGATTGAGTCGATGGAACAACGTGACTTGGGCAGGGTTCATTTGTCGCGCCATCTTGTCACGCCCCCTTCCGATCACGGCGGCGGTTGCGGCCACCGACTTCGTAAACCGAGACGAACGGCTCGATGCGCTCCATCAGACGCGCTGCCTTTTTCCAAGCGTCTCGGTCGTCCTTCGCGTTGGCGAAGTGACTTTCCAACTCCTGCGGACTGAGATTAGACGTGAAGATCGTCGGCAGCCGGTTCATGCGGTTTTGCAGGATCGAACCGATCACTTCGTCTCTCGTCCACTGCGTCAGCGGCTCGGCACCGATGTCGTCCAGGATGAGCACCGAGGCGTTGATCATGGCATCGATCTTCGCATCAACCTCGCCGGTTCGAATCGCGCTCTTGATCTCCTTCGTGAAGTCCGGCACGTATACCACGATGGTGTCGACGTTACGCACGGCCAGCTCATTCGCGATAGCGCCGACGATGCCGCTCTTCCCGACCCCAAAGTTTCCACGTAGGTAAATCCCCTGTGTCGTTTCCCCTCGCTTGAATCCGTCGCAGAACTCCATCGCGGCCGTGATCGCCTTCACTCGCAGAACATCGAACTCCAACTTGTCGAAGGTCATCGCCATCGCTTCGGGGTCCATGTTGTGACTCTTGATCAAACTCCGCACCGCCATGTGCTTGTCCGCTGCCGCCTGCTTCTGGCAAGGAGCGAAAGTAAAACCGTAGCGCGGATCTGTGTGCGGTTTCCGCCGATGCCCAGCCAATTGGTTGGGGCATGAAGCGAGGCCGGGGCAGTTGGAGCAGTTCTCGTACTCCTTCGAGAAGTCGGTCAATTCAATCACCGAAAAATTATGATCGGGGTACTTCTCCCGAAGTTCCCGGACACCGGGCATCGCGTTGTATTCGGCTTGCAGCTTCCAAGGGAACTTCTGCGCCAACAACTCCTTGAGCCCGCTAGACCCTCCGATTGCAGATCCGATGCTCTGCATGTGTTTGTCACCCTCTCTACGAGTTGTTCGTTCTCATCTTGCGCCTTAGTTCTTCGGCGGCTGCCAACTCTTCCGCGCTGAGCTCAGGGGCAACGTCTGGCGTGTTAGCCGGCCCGTCGATGCCTTTCATCTCCTGAGCGGCCCACTGTTGTTGCCGGCCCTGCTCGATCTGCTCCTGAGCCGCGTTGTACTGCACGAGCTGAGCGCTGAAGTAGCGAATCGTGTTGATCTTTTTGCCAACGTTCCGAGCGTGCTGATAGAGAATCTGCAAGCCATCGATGATCCGTTGCACCGGCATCCGGTCTTTGCCGAGCCAGTCGTTTATCGCTTGGATGTCGAAACTATCCAGAAACGGTTTTCCGAGCAGCATCTGCGCTGTCTCCGCTACTCGACCAAAATCGTCTGTGTCGAAGTCGTATACCCGCACGCGCTCATCATCATCAACATTCTCTGTAAGTAATCTCTGTGTATTCTCTGGTAACGCTCTGTTCAGATTGAGCAGGGGCTCTGTCCAAGTTGAGCAGGGAGCCTGTCCACTTTGATCACCCGCCTGTCGATTCTGACAGGCGGCCTGTTCATTTTGAGCAGGTGCTTTGACGAGCTTGTCGTAGTCAATCGTGTACCACTTCGTGTTGTCAGCCTTGCGCCGGTTGTACTTGTCTGTCGATATGACCAGCCCGGATTTCTCCAAGCCGTTGATCACTCTGCGTGTGGTCGAGACCGACCAGAACTTGAACTGATCTTGCCACCCCTCGTAGGTGTTGAACGCCCAGGGGCGGTTGTCGTATTCAGGTCCGTTGTGCTGACTCCGTCGCAACCAGTAGTGCAGTTGCTGGATAAAGATCGCTTCGTTCAAGCCGATCAGCGCAGCCAGTGAGGGTTGTATGACGAGCGGTACCTCGTCGAAGAGAAGTTTGTTCACTGTTGCTCCTCCCGTGGGGTGATGTATCCAAGTGCTCGAAGCCCGATTTCCAAAGCCTCGTTGACGATGATCTGCTGTTTGCCGCGCCCTTTGGGCAGGCTATCGATCACCTCCAAAATGTCTGACCGTATCTTTAATCCACGAGATTTGTATTGAGGTTCCGCTGACAGCTTCTGTTCTAGAGCGGTGCGGAGTGCACCGTTTGGTGCATCAATCGGTGCACTGTTTAATGCACTTTCTGGTGCACTAGTTGGTGCACTGTTTAATGCACTTTGTGAAGGGGCAACAGACGGGAGCATTCCCGCCCTCCCCAACTTTTCGAACCGGCTACCCTTCATACATCAAACGCCTCTTCAACTAGATCAAGATAAGCTCGAACCGAATGGTGTTTGGGGAACTCCAGAACGGCCGGTCTGCCTCGATCTGCTGCCTGACCGAACTTGATCGTCCGCTTGATCTTTGTATCGAAGACCTTCACGCCCATCTCGGTCAGCGACGATCTTGCGTCCTCCTCGATGTCACGGTGGAGGCTATTACGCTCTACCATCGTTAAAAAGATGCCTGCGATGTTCAGGTAGGGGTTTAGTACCCGAACCTTTGAAATCGTGTCTATGAGGCTTCCGAGGCCATCCACAGCATGCATCTCCGGTTGCAGAGGAATCATGACGTCTGTTGCGGCTACGAGCGCGTTCGCGGTCAAGGTCCCGAGGTTCGGCGGCGAGTCGATGATGATGTACTCGAAGAGGTCGCGCACCGGCTCAAGGGTCTTAGCCAATAGCAACCCGTAAGCCGGGTTGTCTTTCAGCAGCGCCTCCCCCTCAATGCCAGAGAGATCCCGCGAAGACGGCAACAGGTGGAAGCCGTGCTCCGTCTCCACGATCACGTTGTTCATCAACGCCTCGGCTGTCAGTTCATCTTCTCCGTACACCGTGTACAGATCGCCCTCCAGCTCTTTGCTGTAGCAAGCCGCTGTCGCGTTTGCCTGCGGATCACTGTCGACCAGCAGAACGCGCTTGCCTTTCAATGCCAGCGCGGCCGCGATGTTCACTGCGCTGGTGGTCTTGGCTACGCCGCCTTTCTCCATTGCCAAGGCTACGATCTTTGTCATTTACGCTCACTCGCTTTCCGTTCGATGTAGATGATCTGGCCGCGAACCACGCGACCAGCAGCAAGCATGCGCTTTTCGTTATTCATTTCCGACCGTCTCCATTCAAGGCCGGGCACGGACTAGGCCGTATCCGGCCATTCCGATTTGTCATACAACCGCTCCAGCTTAGCGATCAGCTCCTCTACAAGGTGCCGGTTCGTCTTCCGTCTGGAGTCGATTTTCCAGTGACACGTTCCTGTGTTCACGCTCGGGCCGCACAGATGTGCAATGTTCCAAGGGATGTCTCCTCGACCTAACTGACCAGCTTGGATCAAGTGCGCCAGCTCAAGCCTGTCGCGGAAGGTTCCGATCTGCGGCGCTAGACCGCACATCTCGCATACGCCACCAGCCCGCTCCGTGACTTCCACGATGACGCGCTTGGTAATCGTGGTGCGGTCACCGGCCTTTGCGCTACCGCGCTTGTGCTCGACTTTCTTGGCCGGATTCTTCGCCTTCTTCTGCTTCTTGCCACCGGATCGGAAAGAGGAGCGTTTCATCTCCTTGACCGCCTTCTCTGGCTTCGCAAAGGAGCGAACAGGCTGTTTGCTCAGGTCAGTGAGGATTTTTGCCATGGTGTACCTCCGAGCGGTCTAAAATGGGACAAGATGTGATATACTATCCGTAAGTAGTTTTTCTAAGGGCCTCTCTTAAACGAGTGCCACGAATGGGTCTGACGTTGCCGCGTCAGGCCCTTTTCCTGTTCATAACAATCTGTTCCGCCGTGATCAGTTGGTTGCGCTGAATCTCAGTCGGGCAGGTTACGCAACGGGTAAACTCTGCGAGGTAAGGGCATTGCTTGCATCGGCCATCCAACTCCGCGATCCGCGACAGATTGTTACGCGCTTGCATCTTCCGCGTACTCCTTTCGGATCATGTTCAAATCGGCCATCAAGTCGTCGCTGATCTGACCGAAGAATGCGGCGCGGTTCCGTTGCTCCAAGATGTCGCAGGCTTGCGGAATGCCGCACCGGTTCTGTGTGGCGATCATCTTGACGATCTCCAGACGACGCTTGAAGTGACGCTGCGCTTCCTTAGCCTGAATGCTGATACGAACTTCAGTACTGAGTTGCTTTTTCATGGTCTGTCCCTCCTTTTGGTTTGGGGCTTGTCCATAGCCGCAGGATCGCGGCAATGCTACTCTTGCGGTTCGGTGTCACGGTAGAAGTCGTAGTCATCGGTGTCCGGTACGAACACGCGATGAGCTTTCTCCGAGGTCCGCAACGCCTCTGTACTGGTCGAGCAAGGGGTACAGACAGTGTCGTTGTCGTTGACAATGTACTGGACCAACTCAAGTGGTTTGTAGTTTCGCAGACAGCACCCGCAATAGCTCTTGGTCGAATGCTTGACCTTCACCGGTTGAGTTGCGCCTTCGGTCAGATCGGCAATCGCGTCGCGCTCGATACGAATCTCATCTGCACGTTTATGAATCAGAGTACGCTTCTCCTGGCTAATCGGCGGGTGACTGCTTGCTTCGAGTGCGAGATGCATTTGCTCCGCCATCGCGTACATGTAACGGTGGTTCAGGGTCGTGGGCAAGAGATGCACTTTCGGCTGTTTCAGGCCGGGTTTTTGCATAGTCATTCCTCCTTGTTATTTGTTAGGTGTACGTTCTGTCTTACCGCTTGTCACCTTTCTTCCCGCTGCTGGCGGCGCTTTTCTGTTCGGTGTAAATCTGAATCTCCGAGATGTTCGGGTCGAGCACCATGTTCGCTACTCCTCCTTGTCCAATACCGGGAGGCTTACGCTCCCGTTGATGCTGCAGATTCGGATCTCGAACGCAGGATGTCCGCCACCGCGCGGTGGATCTCAAGATCGCGCCGGTCAATCTCCTCTTTGGTCAGCCCTTTCGGCGCGAAGATCTTGACCGTGGCGTTACCAAGTTGAAGGGTTTTATCCGGTTCCGTTCCGTACTGCACGTGTCCCACTGGTTCATCACCTCGTGGAATCATATGCGAGCTTCGCTGCGGGACAACCATTTGAACACCTCCCATTTACGGTACGAACACACTTTCGGTACAGTTTTCGAGCAAGAAATGCTAGAATAAAATGAACACAAATACTTATTTACAGTCGATACCAACTAAGCTGTGCATTGTTTATGTCCGTTCCGGACACAGTCCCGCATAAAATTACCCGCGTCTTCATCAAGCTCCTCGCAAATTTTACTAGCAAGGTCGAGTCGCGGGGTTCTTAAACCCATTTCGATTTTGTAGATGTGAGACCGAGTGGAGCCGACCATAACGGCTAACTGTTCACGGGAGAGTCCCTTCTTCTCACGAGCTGCAATCATCCAGTTTCTCATGTTATCAACTCCTTTCTTGGTTGTGTCCATTTTGAACACGACCTTTGAGTTGATTATATCGTGTCCAAAACGAACACGTCAACAATTTTGTGTTCATTTTGAACACAAAATTTTCAGGGAGGAGGAATCAGATTCGTGAACCAAGCTCATACGAATAGACTTCTGGAGATTCGTAACAATAGACAATGGACTGTACAAGAAGCTGCAGATTTTTACGGGCTATACAAAAGCACGTATGCGAACTACGAATACGGGCGCAGAAAAATTCCATCACACACATTGCTTGCTATGGCTGAAAAACTCAATGTTACTGCGGAGTACATCTTAGGCGAGGATGATGATCCCGCAACTAAAATACTGAAACTGCTAAAAGTTGCACAGATATCAATGGAGGATGAAGAAGAAATAGCAAAAATCCTTAATAAGTATAAAAAATAAAGCCCTTACCGCGTCTGAGCGGTAAGGGCTTTATTATGCCGGCTTTGTCCGGGTTTCTTCGGCACCATTTTGATACTTGCGAAGTATCGTCCGGATTCTTTCGGCATCTTCAGCAGAAAGATTCATTTCTTCAATCTCAACAAGAATTTGCGAGAAGATCTTATCATTACTCACAAAGAATGCCCCCGCATCTCGATAAGTTGTATTAAAACAATCTTATCGCATGATCAGAGGCATTTGAAGCATTTCAGACAACTGCGGTTTACACCGACAAGTTTCGACAAAATCGCGTTACATTCGGTTTACAATTGCTCGCCGCTGTAGTAGATGAGCGGATCTGGCGGATTTTGAGCTGCTATCTGGTTGGTATGATCGTGTTGACTTGCACCCACAACGACGATCCCCACCAGTACTGCAATTACTGCTAAAAACTTCTTCATCTTACCCCACCTCCACAGATCTATATGTTTTTGATGCACTTTTATAGTACTGTAACGCTTGCATGGTGTCACCCATTTTGTCGTACAACTCACCTAGGCTATGGTAAATATCCCCCTTCAATCTTAGCTCATCCGTGCCAAGCGCGTAATCTAGCGCGCATAGCAAATGATGTTCCTTCATAGCTTCATCATCGATGCAGTCACTTAATAAGAATCTTATTTTGGAGAGATTTACAGGGGATGCCTTCTGGCCAACCACAAGTACTGCCTCTTCCAAAAAGTGTAATGCTTCTTGGATATCGCCACCCATAGTGAGCGCCTTAGCCAAGTCGTACGACGTCTTACAAATCTCATCGTTGCTGAACAGTTCGAAAGATAATTTTCGGGCCTCTCGAAGATATTGTATAGCCGCGTCCAAGTCACCTAGTTTAGTCAAAATGTCACCGATGTTATGCAATGATTTTAGGACATATTTCCTCATGTCTAACTCTTCGTAGCACTTTAATAGATCCCGGTGTATGCGTAAGGCTTCTTGGAAATCGCCCTTTTCTGCATAGATGTTCGCCTGTAGTTGCATCACCTTTGGCCGTTGTGCCGGATCTTCACAAACGTCTAATGCTGACCAAGTCAATGACAACGCTTGACCGTAATCTTTCAAATTGAAATGTGAAATGGCAATGTTGAGAGTCGCCGTGAACTTAGAGTCGTTGTCCTTCGCCGAGATGGCCTCTGATAGCATATCCCACCATACGTTAATTGCAGATTTATACTTACCAAGTTTATGGTGCAGTCTGGCTTTCAGGTTATATGCCCACGCCTTACGGACACCTTGATGTGCCTGTTCAATCAATTTCTCAGCAAGCGCCAATGCCCCCTCCAAATCGTCGCCGTTTTCTAGGCTCCGCTCTATATTTTGTGTCATTTCATATTGGCTGGTGTCCTCAGAATATAGCGACTCATAGGGGATTTTTAACATTGCGCTTATCTCGCGCAAATTCGAAGGTGAAGTTGTGGATACACCTCGTTCAACCTTAGATAAGGTCATTGAACTAAAAGAGAGCTTCGACGCTAATTGTCTTTGGGAGAGACCGTTTGCCTCCCTCGCACGTTTTACATTGTCTCCAACAATCTTTCTTACTTTATCGAGATCATTATGGTGGTACAAGGGATATCACCTACTTCTTTGGCTTCTGCACTCATTCTACAACTAGTCCCAACAATCATCAATAAAGTGACAAACAAAAAACCCTTGATACACAAGGGTTTTCTAGAACAGATATAATATCGGAGCTATTTCATTGCCTTCCTTGTCCGTGCCGATGGGGTCGTGCAAAGACACATCCTTGCGCGTTTTTTTCAGCGACCGCAAATGCATCAAAATTTCATTTTCGATACAACGTGCCGCATAGGTCGCGAGCTTCGTCCCTTTGTCCACCGAAAAACTCTCAATCGCCTTGATCAGTCCGATCGTCCCGATTGAGATGAGGTCTTCACTGTCCTCGCCCGTGTTTTCGAACTTTTTCACGATGTGAGCGACCAAGCGAAGGTTGTGTTCCACCAACACATTGCGCGCATGTTCGTCCCCGTCTGCCAGCAAGCGCAGATACTTGATCTCGTCGCCTTCCGACAGCGGTTGCGGAAACGCATTGTTCTTGATGTAAGAGACGAACAGGGTGATCTCCTTGAGCAGCAACACCACCGCGGCCAGAAATCCAGGCATTCGTCGTTCACCTCCCACAGATTGAAACGATGTCCCGCCCGTTTTCCGGGCTAGCGTGTTTCAATATATGTGGGTAGGTTTGTCTCATGAGCCTGTACGCTGAAAATCACTACGGCAGCGCGTTCACGATCTGCAACGCCACCTGTTCGGTCGCCCGCGCTTTGCCGTCCGGCACGCTGTCGGCCATCACGACGATCACATATTTGGGCTTGTCAGCCGGGGCGTATCCCGCAAACCACTGATGGTGCAGAGTCGGGTCGCCCGTCTGCGCCGTGCCCGTTTTGCCGGCCACCGGCAGTTTGGCGCTGTGGAGCAGATGCGCCGTGCCTTTTTCGGCGGCGACCACTTGGCGCATCCACCCTTTCAGAGTACGCGTCGTCGCTTTTTCAAGCACCGTCCGTTTCTCCGCCGGCTCGATCTCCGAGTAGAGCAGTCCGTCCGGCGTGTGCAGTGATTGGACGAGGCGGGGTGCTCCGGCTTTGCCTTCATTGGCGATCGTCGCCATCAAGTGCGCCGCCTGCAACGGCGTCACCCGCACGTCCTCCTGTCCAATCCCCGTGTTGGCGAGGAAGCGGTCGGAACTGTATTCCTTCAAAAAGACGCTGCCGGTGTCCTCGCCGTAAAACGGGGAGCGATCCCCTTGCGACAGGCCGACCGTCTTTCCGAGCCCGAGCTTTTGCGAGTAGGTGTCGATCTGCTCGCGGCCCAGTTTCATCGCCATCTGGGCAAACGCCACGTTGCACGACTGCGCAAACGCCTCCTCCGCCGTCACCTTCCCGTGTGTCGTCCAACAGTTCAGCGTCCCGTCGCCGATCTCGATGTGTCCGGGGCATTCGTAGGTGTCGCTCGGGTTGACGACACCCGTCTCCAGCGCGGCCTCCGCGATCACCGATTTAAAGATCGAGCCGGGAAAATACGCTTTCAACGCTTTGTTGACCGGAAACGCTCCGCCGTCGATCACCGGCTGGTTCGGGTCAAAGTCCGGCCGTGACGCCATCGCCAGCACGTCCTCCGTCTCGGCGTCCATCACCACTACCGCGCCGGAGGAGACGTTGTAGCGGTTCAGCGCGCTTTCGACGGAGCGCTGGATGTCGGCGTTCAGCGTCGTCTTGACGTTGAGCGCGTGATTTTCCCCCGTCGACTCCCTGATACCAAGGCCGTTGAGCGGCTGCTTGTAGGCGTCGGTGTAGTACGCGATGGTGCGCGAGATGCCAAGGCCGCGCAGCACGTCTTGGTAGACATATTCCAGCCCCATCTTGCCGACCTTCTCATCGAGCGGATACTCGCCGCCCCATTGGTTCGCCACCAGATTCGGGTCCTCGCCGAGAAAGCCGATCACATGCCGCGCCACCGTCTGGTCGTCAAAACGCACCTTGACCTCTTTGGCATACAGCCCGTTCACCTGCAACGCTTCAACCTTTTTCAATTGCTCGTCTGTCAGTTCGACGACGCGCAGCTCGCCGCCCGCAGCCGGGAGACGCAGCAAAAACGGCTCTTTTTTCTCGCTCAACTGCCGGGTCAGCGTCTCCGTGTCGGTGCGCAGCATCAAGGCTAGATCGTTGAGCTTTTGATAGTCCGGGTTGACCTGCCAGACGGGCAACACGACCAGACCTTGCAGCTTGCTCCCGGTCAGCGAAGCGCCGGTGCGGTCGAGGATGTCGCCGCGGCCGGAGTCCAGTTCAAACTTTTCACGCCGCTGCTCGACCGCGGAGGCGACCAAATCGTGCCCTTGCATGTTGTGTGCCGAAAATTGGATATACGCCAGCCGCCCGAGCATCCCCACGATCCCGAGCGTGCACATCGTCAAGATCACCGCCGTGCGCCGTTGCACACGTCGTCTCGCTTGTCGTTCCTCATCAAACCTCATCACAGACCACACTCCCCGCCTGAAACAGTCGAATTTTCTTACCAGTGTGGTCTGAAAAAAAGCTCTCTAAACGAACAAAAAAAGGGCGGCACCCGCTGTGGAGGCACCAACCCTTTTTTCATTTAAAACAGCAAGAACCCAAGCGAGATGATCACCCCGCTGGCGATCAACGTCATGATGCAAAAGCCCATGATGTCCTTCGCCCGCAGGCCGGCAATCGCCAGCGCCGGAAGCGCCCAGAACGGCTGGATCAAGTTGGTCCAGGCATCGCCCCACGCCACTGCCATTGACATTTTCGCCGAGGAGACGCCCAGTTCCAGGCCTGCCGGGAGCATGACCGGTGCCTGCACCGCCCATTGGCCGCCGCCGGACGGGACGAAGATGTTGACGAGACCTGCGCTCCAGAAGGTGAAGAGCGGCAGCGTCGTCGCGTTCGAGATGGAGACAAACCACAACGACAGCTCTTTGGCGAGGCCGGAGGAGACCATCATGCCCATGATCCCCGCGTAGAACGGGAACTGCAACACGATACCGCCCGTGCCTTTGACCGCTTCTTCCATGCTATGCAGGAAGCGGCGAGGCGTTTTGTGCAGCAAGACACCGGCAAACAGGAAAGTGAAATTGACGATATCCAGATTGAGCTTAAAGCCGTTTTTCGCGAAATACGCGACGATAAACGAGAGCCCGAGCAGGCCGATCGCCATCGACACCCACATGCTGTTTTCCAAACGGTCGGCAGGCGTCATGTTCTCCTTCACTTCGACAGCGGCCGCCGATTCGTCCTGCAGCAGTTTCGGATCGACTTTAAACGTGCCGTCCGTGTAGTTCAGCATCAAACGATTGAGCAGCGGCAGCACGACGACGATCCCGATGACGATAAACAGGTTGAACGGAGCAAAGATCGTCTCCGTGGTCGGAATCACCCCGATCAGCTTTTCGGTAAAATGACCGGGCGTGGCGATGGTCAGCGGCACGGAGCCGGACAAACCGCCATGCCAGATGACAAAGCCGCTGTACGCACTGGCGATCAACAGCCGATAATCGACAGTCGGCACCACTTTGACCAACTGGCGGGCAAACACCGCGCCGATGACGAGGCCAAAGCCCCAGTTGATCCAGCTAGCCAGCGCGGAGATCAGCGTGACGAGGATGATCGCCTGTCCCGGCGTTTTCGCCAGTTTGGCGAGCGCGGTCAGCAGGCGGGTAAAGAGCGGCGTTTTGGCCAGCACAAACCCAGTGACGAGCACCAGCACCATCTGCATCGTAAAGCTGAGCAACTGCCAGAATCCGCCGCCCCAGTGTTGCACCATCTGGTACGGCGTCGTGTCGGTGACGGCGATGCCGGCCACAAAGACGACGAATGTCAGGACGATGGCGAACAGGTACGGGTCCGGCAAATAGCGCTGCACCAAGCGGTCAAAAAACAAGGTAAGCGTTTTCAAAGCGTGTGTCACATCCCTTCGAAATTGATGAAAAGTTCTCGTCTCTCTAAATGATGTACTATTTTGATTATTTATTCAAGATAAAAAAACAAAAAAGCAACCCTCGCACAGGGTTGCTCGCTTGTCTTTACACCAGTGACGAGACGATCTCGTTGACTTTTGCGACGAGGACGTCGATGGCCACTTGGTTTTTGCCGCCTTCCGGGATGATCAGATCGGCGTATTTTTTCGTCGGTTCGATGAACTGCATGTGCATCGGGCGGACGACGCCCATGTACTGCTCGACGACCGACTCGATGGAGCGACCGCGCTCTTTGATGTCGCGCAGGATGCGGCGGATGATCCGCACGTCCGCATCGGTGTCGACAAAGATCTTGATGTCCATCAGGTCGCGCAGTCGCTCGTCTTCCAGCACCATGATGCCTTCGAGGATGACGACTTGCTTCGGCTCGACGCGCTCCGTGTAGGTGGCGCGGGTGTGCTCTGCAAAGTTGTAAATCGGTTTTTCAATCGCCTGTCCGTCGAGCATCTGGTGCAGGTGCTCAAGCAACAGATCGTTATCAAACGCGTTCGGATGGTCATAGTTCGTGAGCACGCGCTGTGCCATCGTCAACTGCGACTGGTCTTTGTAATAGTTGTCTTGCTCGATCAACACGATGTTCTCCGGGTCGATGTTGCGAGTGATCTCGCGGGCCACCGACGTCTTCCCCGATCCGGTTCCTCCCGCGATCCCGATCAGCACCGGTCTACGCATGGCTGTCTTCCCCTTCCCTTTTGAAACTCACGCTTTCTTGACAGAGATCGCCAAGCCGTCGCCCAGCGGCAAAAAAGTCGTGACGTACGCCGGATGAGCGGCGATCAGTTGGTTGTATTCACGCAGGCGGTTGATCATCGTCCGCAGTTTGTGCTTGACCTCCGCCTCGCCGCTGACCATCCCTTGAAACAGGACGTTATCGGACAAGAGCACGCCGCCCTCGGTCAGATGCGGGGTGAGCAGTTCGAGAAAGCGCGGATACTGCCCTTTCGCAGCGTCCAGAAAGATCAGGTCGTACATCCCCAGACCCTCGATCATATCCAAGGCATCGCCTTCCAGCAGTTCGACGCGCTCGCCAAGGCCGGCCCGTTGCAGATTGACCCGAGCTTCTGCCGCCCGTTCCGGGTCGCGCTCCATCGTCGTGATCTGCGCCTCGCTGTGCCGCCCGAACCAGATCGTCGAGTAGCCGATCGCCGTCCCGACCTCGAGAATGCGCTGCGGTCGCGTCATCGCGAGCAACACGCGCAGAAAGCCGGCCGACTCCAGATCGAGGATCGGGATATACCCTTCCTCCGCCCGCTGCTCCAACTCCTGCAACAACGCATCCCGCTCCGGCACGAACCCGCGCAGATAGTCCACCAGTTGCGGATCGATCATCATACCAAGTCCCTTCTGTCATTCAAACAGAACTATGTTATCACAAAATGCTTTCATATACTAGAGAAATGCTGTGTTATACGCTAGTTTGCTCGAAATAGACAGGAAAGACCCGTAGCAGGTCTTTCCTGCCCGGGTCGTCTCCGTCACTTTTCTTCCAAAAGCCCTTGGTCCGGCTCGCAAGGTTGTCCTTGCACAGCGGGGGCTTGGAAACCGTGTTTCAATTTTTCGAGCTCGTATTCACCGATCAGATAATCGTGCACGATGTCTTCCGGCGTCAGATCTTTTGTCGGATCACTCATGCGCCATCCCTCCTTTGCAGGGATAGTGTGAGCGATTGGGAAGATGATTATTTTACAGCCCGCTCTTGGCGATGTTTTGCTCGTGCTCGGCGAACGTCTTGGCAAAATAATGTTCGCCGGTGCCGTCATTTTTGGTGACGTAGAACAAAAACTCGTGTTGAGTCGGGTACAACGCCGCCTTGATCGAATCGCGTCCCGGCGACGCGATGGGACCTGGCGGGAGGCCTTCGTATTTGTAGGTGTTGTACGGGCTCTCGATCTCCAGATCGGCATACAGCAGCGTCTCTTTCTGCTTGCCGAGCGCAAACTGGATCGTCGCGTCGATCTGCAGTTTCATCGGCGCTTTCAGGCGGTTGTCGATGACCCCGGCGATCATCGGGCGTTCCTTCGCCGCCTGCGCCTCACGCTCGATCAGCGACGCGACCGTCAGCGCTTGGTGCACCGACAGTCCGCGCGCCTTCATCTGTTCCCTCCACTCCGGGGTGAACACGGCAGCCGTCTGTTTGAGCATCGTGTCGATCAGCTGATGCGCGTCCGCCTCTTTGAACACTTCATACGTCTCAGGGAACAGATAACCCTCCAGACGGTGCTCCACCGCCTCGTTCTGCGGGATCTCTTTGACAAAGTCATAGTCGAACTGGCCGCTGTCCGCCTCTTTCAGGAAATCGTCCTTTTTTACCAGCCCCTGCTTGTCCAGTGCCTCGGCGATCTGCTCCAGCGTCAGCCCTTCCGGCACAGTGAACTGGACGGTGTTGTACGATGCGTCGCCTTCGACGAGCACGCGGGCGATCTCCTCCATCGTCATGCCTTGACGCAAGTAATACTTACCGGTCTTCAACAGGCCGCTCTGCCCTTCAAAGCGCAGGTAGAGCGAAAAGAATTTTGCATTTTTGATCAATTCTTTTTCTTTCAATTGAACACCGACATCCTCGGCCCCCGCGCCCTCCGGTACGGTGATCTCGACAGCCTGTCCGCTGTCAGACGGCGGCTGAAACTGGCTCTGCACATAAAAAAGTCCCCCGCCGAGCAGCAAGATGCCCGCCGCGAAGACATACCATCCGATCTTCATAAACTTGCTCTTCAAAATTACACCTCCAAAGTCATTCCCCATCATTATACAGGGTTCGACAGCAGGCGAAAAGCCCGCACCGAGAATCGGTACGGGCTTTGGAGAGGTCATTCCGACTGCTGGTTGACGTTCGCCTGCAAGGCATGCAGGTGTTCGGCCATCACCTGACCGACCTGCGCGGCCTGCTCGGAGCTCAGCGCGTCGTAGCCGCGTGCGGCCACGTCGTCAGCCAGTCCGAGCGACTGCAAGGCGCGCCCACGCACTTCGTCGAGGTTTTCATCCACCAGATTCGGATGGTATGCGTCCGGCACCTTGAATTGATCAGCCATGAGGCCCCACCTCCCTATCAGAAAGGTTGCCCCAAGACTCTCGGTCGGATGCTCTTGCATCCTCTTACAGGTCTTCGTCGTTGCCGCCTTGCTCTTCGAACAGCAGGGTATCGTACGTTTCTGCGACCTTTTCCCACTCTTCATCGTCCTCGATGGTCACGAGGATGTCGTTGCCGTCCTCGTCCTTTTCCAGACGAAGGATCGACGCTTCGCCGTCTTCCGAATCGGCCGGCATCAAGATCGCGTAGTTCTTTTCTTCGATCTCCAGCAGATCGAGCACTTCAAACTCATGCTCGCGGCCTTCGTCGTCGGTCAGGGTGATGATTTGGTTCGCTTCAACTTGTTGTTGGTTTTCGATTTCGCTCATGTCTGGCACCTGCTTTCAGCTAGGATTGGTTTGCTTGGCTGTCCAGATAGTTCTGCAGGATGATCGACGCCGCCATCTTGTCCACGACCTGTTTGCGCTTTTTGCGGGAAACGTCTGCTTGTACCAGCATACGCTCCGCTGCCATCGTCGATAACCTCTCGTCCCACAAAACCACTGGCAGTCCGAACTTTTCGCGCAGGATCTCGGCAAACTGCTGCGAGATCTCGCCGCGCGGGCCGATCGTGTTGTTCATGTTCTTGGGAAAGCCGAGCACGATCTTGCCGACCTCATACTGCCGGATCAGCTCGCCGATCCGCCCGAGGTCTTGCTCTTCCGTCTTGCGCGTGATCGTCTCCACGCCTTGCGCCGTCCAGCCCATCAGGTCGCTCACCGCGATCCCGATGCGCACGTCGCCGTAGTCGATGCCCATCGTGCGCTGTGTGTTCATCGTTCCACGCCCTTCATATAGGCACGCACCAGTTCTTCCAGCAGATCCTCACGCTCCAGCCGACGGATCGCGTTGCGCGCTCCGTTATGGTTGGTGATATAGGCCGGATCGCCGGAGATGATGTAGCCGGCCAACTGGGAGATCGGGTTGTAGCCTTTCTCCTTCAGAGCGTCCACCGTCAGGAGCAACGCGCGTCTGGCCGCGTTGTCATCTTCCGGTCGTGCGCCATATTTGATCGTGCTGTCAAAGGGAGCCGTCATTGAAACACCTCGTCACAGGCAATGTTTTCCGTTTCACTGGAATCGTCGTCCATTATACGTCAACGCTTGATGTAGTGCAACACCAGGTGCTGAAGAATCACTTTGCCGACCGCCGTCACCGGGATCGCGAGGATCAGCCCGACCACGCCGAACAACTCGCCGCCGAGGAGCAGCGCGAAGATGATCAGCATCGGATGCAGCTTGAGCGTGCGGCCGATGAGCAACGGCGAGAGCAGATTGCCTTCGAGCTGCTGGATGATCAGGTTGACCACCAGCACTTTGACCGCCAGCATCGGCGAATCGATCAACGCCAGCAGCACAGCCGGAGCAGCGCCGATGAACGGTCCGATGTAAGGCACGATGTTGAACACGGAGACGAGCAACGCCAGCAACAGGGCGTACGGCATATCGACGATCAGGTAGCCGATATACGCAAGTACACCGACGACAAACGAGACCAGCAGTTGGCCCCTGATGTAGTTGCCGAGCGCTTCGTCGACCGATCTCAGCAACCGCACCACCTCTTGGCGGTTTTGCTTGGGGAAAAACACGATCACCGTGCGCTCCATCACCTTCAGATCTTTGAGCATATAGAAGACGAGGAACGGGATCACAAACACGCCCGCCGCAATCTCCATCGCGTTGCCGATCCCTTCGAGGATCTCGGTGATCGTCGCGGTGGCCCTCGCTTCCAGACCGCTCAGATTCTGATCGATCGCCTTGACCACCGCGTCCGGGAACAGCCGCTTTTTGTCCTCATGAAAGCCTTTCAACCAGCCGTTGGCATCTTCGACGAGTTGCGGCAAATGTTCGCCCAGTTCCCGCAGTTGATCGATGATCAACGGGATCGCGTTGATCAACAGCGCGGTCATCAGCAGGAAAAACAGCGCGTAGATCACCATGATGCTCATACCGCGCGGCAACCCTTTTCGATGCAACATGTTCACCAGCGGATTGAGCAGATAGGCGATGATCACGGAGATCAAAAACGGAGTGAGCACCGCACTCAGGATCGTGCTGAAGATGCGGATCACCTCGCGCATCTCCCACAGCAAAAAGACACAGCCCAGCGTCACCAAGGTGACCGATCCGAGATAGAGCGCGCGGCCATGCCGCCAGGATTCCATGTCGTGTCGGTCCCTCCTTGTGTACAAGTTTGTTTCCCTAGTTTGTCCCAAAAAGAGAAAAAGCCCTCCTGTAGAGGAGGACTTTGTTAGGACAACCAGATCTGCAGACCGATGTCGGCAAAGGTGAAGACGAACGCCACCGACGCCACATAGGAGTTGACCGTAAAGAACGCGACGTCGATGCGGCTCATGTCATGCGGCGAGATGATGCGGTGTTCGTACCAGAGCAGACCCGCCACGGCGGCGACGCCGATCCAGTAGAGGATGCCGAGATCCACGAACAGCGGCACCAGCGCAAACAGCACGATCGTCAGGATGTGCATCAGGCGCGACAGGCGCAGACCGCCCGCGATGCCAAAGCGAGACGGGATCGAGTGCAGCCCGTTGGCCCGGTCAAACTCGACGTCTTGGCAGGCATAGATGATGTCAAAGGCGGCGATCCAGACAGCCACCGCACCCGCCAGAAGCAGAGCCGGGATGTCGAAGGAGCCGGTCACAGCGATCCAGCCGCCGAGCGGGGCAAACGCGTCGGCGAGGCCGAGCACGAGGTGGCACGCCCACGTGAATCGCTTGCAGTACGGGTAGAGCACCAGCACAAACACCGCCAGCGGCAGCAGTTTGAAGCAGAGCGGGTTGAGCATCCATGCGGAGACGGCGAGCAGAGCCAGCGAAGCGAGGATGAACAGCCACGCCTCCAGCGATTTGATTTTGCCGCTCGGGATCTCGCGGTTCGCCGTGCGCGGGTTGCGGGCGTCGATCGCCGCGTCGATGACGCGGTTGAGACCCATCGCGGCGCTGCGGGCACCGACCATCGCGAGCGTGACCCAGACGAACGTCATCCAGTCCGGCCAACCGCCTGTGGTGTAGTACGAAGCCATGACCATGCCGATATACGCATAAGGCAACGCAAAGATCGTGTGTTCAAATTTGATCATCTCCAGAAAGAGACGAATCTTGGACATGAGAAAACCCTCCAAACCATTCATGACATTCCTTCTTTATTAAGGAGTATCCTTTCTGGCTTGTCAACTCTTTGACAAAATCTGCTTGGATCGGCTTCCATTCACCCGCCCGTGGGCGTCTGCATATCGTGTGGAGAGTGTACATGTCGAAGGAGGGTGCGTACGATGCATCTGTATCACGTTCGCCCCGGTGACACCGTCCCCTCGATCTCACGCCGCTTCCGGGTGACCCCGGAGATGCTCCTGCGACGCAACAACCTGTCGCCTTCACCTTGTCTCCTCCCCGGTCAGTGCCTGCTCATCCCGAGCCGCCTCGAACTGTCCGGCAGCGATCACTATCTCACCTATCTCGCTCAGGAAGGCGACACGCCGCGCTCCTTAGCGGAGCGTTGGCGTCTGCCGCTCACCTGGCTGTCCTTTTGCAACGGCTGGACGGAGCCTGCGCTGTCACCGGGCGACGTCGTGCTCCTCCCCGCTCCCGAGCACCGCGAACTCTCGCCGCACGCGCAGCTCAAGCCGTGCCTGCGCCTCGCCTCCTTGCAGCGCGGACTGCGCACCGATGCGGCCGGGTGCCTGCACGAGCCGCACGCGTGGTCGACCGGCCTGATCACGCTGGAGCTCGACGGTGCGCCCGGCATCTTGCCCGACGTGGCCAAGGCGATCCTGCACAGCGAACAGGCCGGGCACCGGCTGCTCGACAGTCTCGCCGTGACGTTGCGGGAAAATGGCGGCGAAGGCGTGGTGTTCGACTGGCAAGCGCTGCCCCGCTCTCAGGTCGCGCTCTATCTGGATCTGGTGCGCGAGGCCGGGCGCAGACTGCGCCCGATGGGCGTGACCGTCGGTCTGTATCTGACGGCCGACTCTCCCGCCTGGAAGCGGCCGCAGGAGTTGCTGGCCGCTGTCGAACACCTCGACGCGGTGTTCTGCGATCCGGCGGTCGAGTCACCGGCAGAGACCGGTCTGTGCTGGCAGGACGAAGAGCCGCCCGCACCGCTGATCTCGCTCTCACGGGCGACACGCTGTCTGGAGGAGGCGCGCGAGGTGTTGCCGCCGGAGAAATGTTGGCTGGTCACGCACGCGGTCGCCGTGCGGCTGCGGCGCGGGCAGGCGAAGGAACTGTTCTGTGCACAGGACGCGCTGTCTCTGGCCCGCCAGACGGGATCCCCTCTTCAACGTGACGCACAGAGCGCGCTGGCGTGGTATCGTGAGCGCGGCGGAGAGGAGGGAGGCACCGTGTGGCTGGAAGATCTCTGGAGCATCGTCCGCAAAGCGCGGGAGTTGGAGTCGAGCCATTGGCAAGGGCTCGCCCTGTGGGAACTGGGTGCGCACTTGCCCGATGTGTGGGACTATATGCGCGATCAGTACGAGGTGAAGGATTGACGTCCGCAGCAAAGACGAACAAAAAAAGGCTCGGCCACGAGAGGTGGCTGAGCCTTTTTTGATGTGCAGATTATGCCTGATCTTGACCGAGAAGTTGTTCGATTTTCGGCTGGAGCTTTTCAAAGCCCTTGTCTCCCGCCGTGCGGAAGAAGAGCTTGCCGTCCGGACCGAACAGGAAGAACGCCGGTGCGTACTCGTTTTGGTACGCCTGCGCGATCTGGTGCATGTTGTCGACTGCGACCGGATGCGAAATGTCGTATTTCGCGATGTCTTCCTTGACTTTCTCCAGGTCGGTGTCCGCTTCAAAGCGCGGGAAATGCACCCCGACCATCTCGAGACCTTGCTCCTTGTACTGATCGCGGTACTTGATCAGGTCGGGCATCGTCTCATGGCAGATGTGGCAGGAAACAGCCCAGAAGTGAACGAGCAGCGGCTTGCCGGCCAGATCGGACGGCAATCGATCCTGTGCGAACCACTCGGTCGCCCCGGTCAGTTCCGGGCGGTCGGTACCTAAGCGCAGCGGCATCGATCCGTACCGACTAGAGGGTCGCTTGACCCGGTTTCCAGTTCGCCGGGCACAGACCGCCAGTTTGGCAAGCTTCCAGCACGCGCAGAGTTTCGTCTACGTTGCGGCCGACGTTCAGGGAGTTGATGGTCGCGTGTTGCACGATGCCTTCCGGGTCGATGATGAACAGGCCGCGCAGAGCGATGCCTTCTTCTTCAACCAGAACGCCGTAGTCGCGAGCGACCGTCTTGTTGATGTCGGAGCCGAGCGGGTAGTTCAGGTCGCCAAGGCCGTTTTGCTCGCGCGGGGTTTTGATCCATGCGCGGTGCGAATGCACGGAGTCGATGGAAACGCCGAGGATCTCAGCGTCGAGGTCTTTGAATTCTTGAGCGCGGTCAGACAGAGCGGTGATCTCGGTCGGGCACACGAAGGTGAAGTCGAGCGGGTAGAAGAAGAGAACCAGCCATTTGCCGCGGTATTCCTCGAGGGATACCTTTTCCTTCAGAGTTTCAAGGTTTTTCGTGCTGTCCATTACGAAATTCGGAGCGGGATTTCCAACCAATGCCATGTTCACTACCTCCTTGGATATGTATGGTACTTTTTAATTGTAGTCATACCCAACCGAATTATCAAGGCTTTTTACTAACTGAAAATGTTTTACATCCGTCAAAGGGTACCGCCCGGGAACCTCCGTTATTTTGGACGCCTCTTGCAAACACTATCCCCTGAGAAGGAGGGGTCCCAGTTGAAATTGCTGATCAAACTGCTCGCCGTCTTTTCGGTCGTCTACGCCGTCTCCGCCCTGATGAGCCGAGCGCGGGTCAAGCCCCCGTTCGCCTTTTTGAGCACCGCGCTGATCTCGCTGCTCGGCACGGTCGGCGACCGCGTCCTGATGCCCAAGATGAACCGGACGACAGCCGCCGCGACAGACAGCCTGCTGATCGCCGCCTCGCTGCTCGGGGCGAACAAACTCAGCGGGGGAGGCAGCCGCGTGCCGTGGCCGTACATAGGAGCGGTCTCGACGATTCTCGGCGGCTTTGAAGCGCTCTATCACGAGTGGATCTACAACCGCGGCCGCTATCAAGATGCCGCCAAACAAGATGAAGAAGGGAGAATCATCCATTGACCTCACCGCGCGTCACCTGCTACGTCAACACCTGCACGCACTTTGTCGCGGGCAATCTCTGCGGCGCCCGCAACATCGACATCATGCACGAAGAGGAAACGCGCATGGCCCAGATCGATGACCACACGATGTGCAAAACGTATCACGAAGCCAGCGGCGTGACCTCCTACCTCGGCTCGATGGACAACGTCAATTGGAGCGGCACCGCCGCCGAGATGGTGCTGCCGGGCCATCACCTCGACCCGTCGGTCTCCTGCACCGTCGCCTCTTGCAAATACTGGGCAGAAGGCCGCCTCTGCGTCGCACCCTCCATCGAAGTGACCGGCGCGCTTGCCAACGAGTGTCAAGACACCAACTGCCGGACGTTCGAATCGCGCGGGGAGGTGACTTTCGGATGAACGGACGCGACCTCGGGTATCAACTCACCGTCAAAGAGATCGACATGGACACCGAGTACCCGCCGCTCGTGCTCTGCGGGCTGTCGGGACTCGGCATCGACAAGATGCAGAAATTGATCCAATCCGGCGAGCTGCCGGCCACAAAGAAAGGCATCGCCGGCGCGGACTTCCTCAACTGGATCGACCGCAACGACCTGCCCGTCGCCCGTCAATAACGCCAAAAAACCGGCTCTCCCCAACAAGGGAGGCCGGTTTTCTTATTTCTTTTCCTTGCAGAGGTCAGGCACCGTATTGCACATCCTGGGTGCCCGGCGGCGGCAGGTCGGACAGAGAGACCAACGATCCGTCCTCTTCGACTTGGAACAGTTTGACTTCGTCACCCGAGACGCTGAACTCGACGAAGCACCCCCAGCAATAGTACTGGTTGGTGCCGATCTTGCCCATGTCGCGGCAGTTGCAGTGGGGACAGCGGTTCATTCAAGTCTCCTCCTCGATGGAGGGCTAAAATTCCTCAGCCAGCTCGGTGTCGTCCGGGACGAGCACCGCGTCCTGTCCAATCATGAACTCCGGGCGCGCACGCATCACCTTGCGCCCTTCCTTCAGATCCACGAGAAAGCCCTCTGATATCTCGTACCCCACTATTGTGTTCAAATTGTCATCCAAGTAAACATCTTCCACCGTGCCAAGCAGGTCGCCCGCCTCGGTCAGCACATCTTTTCCGACAAAATGGGCATGCGTCCCTTCGAGCAACGAACTCAAACTTTGCATCTCCTCGCGCAGCACTTCGATGCTGCTGCGGGCATCTGTGGTCACCGCGTCTTGACCGATTTTGTGGATGCTGGTTTTGGGCAGCACTTTCGCTGCGAACAGCAGGCCGCCACGCTCCAGCAACAGGGAATGAAACCGGCCCGTCGCAGCAAACAGCACATCACGCACCTCACCGAGTTGTTCACCGCCCGTGAGATCGACAACCGGCAGTCCGACCAGCTCTCGCGCTTTTCTCATCCAGGCACCTCCCCGCTCGTCTCCTGGCTACCGTTTCAAACGCCTTACAGCCGCCACGATCTTCTCAGCTGCGGTCGATACTTCATCGTGCGTATTGTGCCCCGAAAAGCTGAAACGTATGGCAGAGCGCACACGCTCCTCATCCAAAGCCATCGCTTCCAGCACATGCGACGGCTGCAGCGAACCGGACGTGCAGGCCGACCCGCTCGCCGCCATGATCCCGGCCATGTCGAGGTTCATCAGCAGCCGCTCGGCCGGCACCCCGAGAAACGAGACGTTTAAAATCGTCGGCAGGGCATCCGCCGGGGAATTGGTCACGACGGTGTCGCCCAGTTCCCTTTCAAACGCGGCGAGCATCTCATCGCGCAAAGAGCGAATCTTCGCCAGCTTGTCCGCCCGCTCCTCCACCGCACGTTCGATGGCGACGCCAAGCCCGACGATGCCCGGCAGATTTTCCGTGCCGCCGCGCAGTTTGCGCTCCTGCGAGCCGCCGTGCAGCAACGGCGCGAACTTGATCTGCGAGCGCACATAGAGCGCGCCGATCCCTTTCGGTCCATGCAGTTTGTGTCCGGACAAGGAGAGCAGATCGACTCCGAGCAGATCGACATCCAGTTCCAACGCACCGGCCGCCTGCACCGCGTCGCTGTGGAAATAGACACCGTGCTCCCTGGCCGCCTTTGCGATCTCTTGGATCGGCTGGATCGCGCCCGTCTCATTGTTGACCGTCATCACGGAGATCAGCACCGTATCCGGCCGGATCTCCGCTGCCACCGCTTCCGCCGACACCTTGCCGTCCGCCCCCGGCGACAGATAGGTCACCTCACAGCCGAGCTTTTCCAACCATTCGCAGGCGGTCAGCACCGCTTTATGCTCCATCGCCGTCGTGATCAGGTGCTTGCCTTTTTCCGGATTGCCCATCATCACGCCGATGATCGCCGCGTTGTCCGCCTCTGTGCCGCCGGAGGTGAACACGATCTCCGCCGGCTTGGCGTGAATCGCCTTCGCCACCTGCTCGCGGGCCCGCTCGATGGCGGCCCTTGCCGTCCTTCCCGCCTGATGAACACTGGACGGATTGCCATATACGTCATGCAAATAAGGCTCCATCGCCGCCCGCACTTCCGGTGCGACGGCGGTGGTCGCCGCATTGTCGAGGTAAATCACGTGCTGTGCCTCCTCCTGAGTATGCAAAAAATGGGCATGTCTGCACATACCCATTTTGCGCCGTTCCTTTAAATATAGAACATGATGTTCTCGCCGCCAAACTTTTTCTTTTCGACCAGGTCTTGCAGCGTGACGCTGTCCAGCACGTCGTTGATCGATTTGCGGACGCGCTCCCACAGCTCTTTCAGTTCTTCTTCCGGATCGTCGACGATGGTGATCGGGCCTTCGAGGACGCGGATGATGTCACCGACGGTGATCTCCTGCGGGTTTTTCGCCAGCACGTAGCCGCCGTATGCCCCCCGGATGCTACGCACGAGCCCTGCGTTGCGCAGCGGTGCGATCAGTTGCTCCAGATAATGTTCAGACAGGCTCTGACGTTCAGCGACCGACTTCAGCGAGACCGGCCCCTCCCCGTGGAACATGCCAAGGTCGATCATCAAGATCACGCCGTAACGGCCTTTAGTGGACAATTTCATGGCTTGCCTCTCTCCTCTCGACAAACGGGCGAAACACGCGAGTCGCCCACTTGATACCCCATTCGGTCGGATGGCCGACCGTCAGCGAGAACACGATGGTTCCCGCGCCGAGCGGCCCCCCGAGCAGATAGCCGGCCGCGACGGCCGACACTTCCAAGATCGTGCGCATCCAGCGGATTTTCATACCCGTTTTGGCATGCAACGTCAGCATCAGCCAGTCGCGCGGCCCTGCGCCGAGCTGGGCGGAGATATAGATACCCGCCCCGTAGCCGCAAAGCAACACGCCGACCGCAAACTCCATGATCCGCAGCACGAGCAGTTCCGGCTGTGGCACGACATCAAACATCAGATCGCTGTATAGGCCGACCATCAGAATATTGATCAAACAGCCGATCGTCGGCCAACTCCGCGCTTGCCAGCACGCAAAGAGCAGAATGACGAGGCCGACCACCTGCTGCGCCGTCCCGAACGACATCGCCGTGTGCAACGTCAGCCCGATGTGCAACACGTCCCACGGCGAAGCGCCGAGGTGAGCATGAACGACCGAGTTGATGCCCACCGCCATGATGAACAGCCCGAGATTCATCACGATCAGCCGACGCAAAAACAGCTTCCAGTCGGTGATCTGCCACGTATTTGGCGCGGGCGGTTTCGTATTGGTTTCCACTTGCACCGCTTATCCCCCGTTCCGTCTGCTGCGCCAGTGGTGCAGGCGCTCTGAGATGACTTGTTCATACCCGTTGCGGGTCGGCGCATAGAAAATGTGATCACCCAATCCTTCGGGCAGATATCGCTGTTCGACAAAATTCCCCGGGAAATCATGCGGGTACAAATACCCTTTCCCATGTCCCAATCGGGACGCTCCTTTGTAGTGCGCGTCGCGCAAATGCGGCGGCACTTCGGTTGAGGAGCCGTTTTGAATCATGGCCAGCGCTTGGTTGATGCCCATGTAGGCGGCGTTTGATTTCGGCGCGGTCGCGAGGTAGGTCGCA
Organism: Tumebacillus lacus; assembly: GCF_026410385.1. GTDB lineage: Bacteria > Bacillota > Bacilli > Tumebacillales > Tumebacillaceae > Tumebacillus > Tumebacillus lacus. Next base: position 184,577 of record NZ_JAPMLT010000004.1, on the reverse strand, counting down.
GCCTGTCCCAACACGATCCTTCCTTCCGGCATCCCGATCAACTCAATCGCTTGAAACGCCGACACGGCGATCTGCAGCGCGCGAGGATCGGCATTGCCAATGTCCTCGGAGGCGGAGATCACGAGGCGACGGGCGATAAATTTGGCGTCTTCGCCCGCGTCGATCATCTTCGCCAGCCAGTACAACGCACCGTCCGGGTCGGAACCGCGAATCGACTTGATAAACGCCGAGACGGTGTCGTAGTGCTGGTCGGCGTTTTTGTCGTAGCGCACGACGCGCCGCTGAATCGACTCGGCAGCGACGTCGAGCGTGAGGTGGATCACGCCGTTTGCGTCCGGACGCGTCGACAGCACCGACAGCTCCAGCGCGTTGTACATCCGCCGGGCATCCCCTTCCGCAAATCTGGCCAGGTGCTCCAGCGCTTCCTCGTCCGCGTCGACTCGGAAATGACCGAGCCCGCGGTCCGGCAGCTCCAACGCCCGTTTCGCCATTCGCACGAGGTCTTGCTCCGAATGCGGCTGCAGGCGGAAGATCTGCGAACGGGAGAGCAGGGCGGCGTTGACTTCGAAAAAGGGATTTTCAGTGGTGGCACCGATCAGGATGATCAGCCCTTCCTCGACGTGCGGGAGCAGAGCGTCCTGCTGCGATTTGTTGAAGCGATGGATCTCGTCGACGAACAGCACGGTGCGCTTTTGATACATCGAAAGAGCTTCCTTGGCCTCCTCGACCACCTTGCGGATGTCGGCGACACCGGCGGTGACGGCGTTGAGCGTGCGGAACGTCGACTCGGTGTGACCGGCGATGATCCGGGCGATCGTCGTCTTGCCGGTGCCGGGCGGACCGTAGAGAATCAGCGAGGTGAGCCGGTCCGTTTCGATGGCGCGGCGGAGCAGTTTGCCCGCACCGACCACTTCTTCCTGACCGATCAGCTCATCGAGCGACTGCGGGCGCATTCGGGCGGCAAGCGGAGCGTTTGCCCGTTGCTCTTCCTCCGCCTGCTGGCTGAACAGATCCACGATCAGGCGACCCCCTGCGCTCGACGCACGACGTTGGCGACTTTTTCAATCGCCGCCCGCACGTCCGCCTCCGACAGCATCATGTGCGTGACAAAGCGGATCAGACAGGGACCGAAGTCGGTCGCGATCACGCCTTCTTCCTTGAGAGCGGCCAAAAACTGCTCTTCATCAAGGCCGGTGCCTTTGATGTCAAAGATCACGATGTTCGTCTCCACCGTGTCGAGATCGATCTCGATGCCTTTGATCTCGGCGATGCCCTGAGCGAGAATTTTCGCATGGGCATGGTCTTCCGCCAGTCGCTCCACGTTTTCCGTCAGCGCGAGCAGACCCGGCGCCGCGATCACGCCGACTTGGCGCAGACCGCCGCCGAGGCGTTTGCGCCAGTGGCGGGCGACCTCGATAAACTCATGAGAGCCGGCAACCAGCGAGCCGATCGGTGCGCCAAGACCTTTGGACAAGCAGACCTGCACCGTGTCGACGTAGCGGGTAAAATCGGCGACCGGACGACCCGCAGCCACCGCCGCGTTGAACAGGCGCGCACCGTCGAGATGCACCGGCACCTGATGCGCCTGCGCGATCTCGTAGATCGCTTTCATATTTTCCACCGGGACGACCGTACCGCCCGCTTTGTTGTGCGTGTTTTCCAGGCAGATCAGGGACGTGCGCGGATGGTGGATGTTTTTCGTGCGGATCGCCTGACGCACCGCCTCCGGGTCCATCGCCCCTTTGCGCCCGTGGATCGTGTGCGTCTGCACACCGGCAAACGCCGCATGAGCGGCGGCTTCATAGAGGAAGATGTGCGAGGACGCTTCGAGGATCATCTCCTCGCCGGCCCGCGCTTGGGCGAGGATCGCCACTTGGTTGCCCTGCGTGCCCGAGGTCACAAACAGAGCCGCTTCTTTGCCGAGGATCGCCGCTGCCCGCTCTTCCAACTCGCGGACGGTCGGGTCCTCGCCATATACATCGTCGCCGACTGCCGCGTCAAACATCGCTTGACGCATCTTGTCGCTCGGCTTGGTCACAGTATCGCTGCGCAGATCAATGAACATATCGGGGTTCCTCATTTCCGAGAAAATTACTCTGCTTTTTATTATAAACGAATTTGATCAACAAAAAAAGACAGCGAGAACGTCCGCTGTCTTTTTTTGTATGTGCCTACAGCACCGTCAGGATCTGCGGGCCGTCTTTGGTGATGGCGATGGTGTGCTCATACTGGCAGGACAGCGAGCCGTCGACCGTGCGGGCCGTCCAACCGTCCGCGTCCACTTTGACGTGGTATTTGCCGATGTTGATCATCGGTTCGATGGTGAAGCACATGCCTTCGCGCAGGCGCGGACCACGGCCGGGCGGGCCGTAGTGCGGGACTTGCGGGTCTTCGTGCATCGAGCGGCCGATGCCGTGGCCGATGAAGTCGCGCACAACCGAGTAGCCGAGGCTCTCCGCGTACTTTTGGATCGCGTGGGAGCAGTCGCCGATGCGGTTGCCGACGATTGCCTGCTCGATGCCTTTGAACAGCGACTCGTGGGTGACTTCCATCAGTTTTTTCGCCTCGTCGGAGATCTGACCGACGCCGTAGCTCCAGGCGGAGTCGGCGTTGAGGCCGTCCAGCGTCGCGACCATGTCGATGGTGACGATGTCGCCTTCCTTCAGTTTGTATTTGGAAGGAAAGCCGTGGCAGACCACGTCGTTGACAGACGCGCATGTTGCGTATTCGTACCCGTGGTACCCGATCTGCGCCGGAATGGCGTTTTTGCTCTTCATATACTCGTGTACAAATTCGTTGATCTCCATCGTGGTGATGCCAGGCTTGATCATCTTGGCAATGCCTTCGTGGCACTGTGCGACGATTCGGCCCGCTTCACGCATGACGTCGATCTCAGATTGACTTTTGATTTCGATCAATAGGCTCACACTTTCCGTTTAAGATTTTTCTACAGACCACTATATCATATGTTTCTCCATGAAAAAACCGACTCTGAAGGATTTCAGAGCCGGTTTGTTGGTTGTGAGTCGAGAAACCCGCATGAGCCGTGTCACCTTGGTTTTGAACCTGCTCGCGCAGGTGGGTGGCTCGCTCCGGTCTCGCGGTTCCGCCTCGGCCTATAGCCGGCGGCATCCGCTCCTCCTAGAGACATCCGCCTCCCAAGGTACATAGTGTTGGATCAAAACACTAGAAGCGATCACGAACGTAGCAGATTTCTTGTTCCTATCCTAACACGTCAGACTTATGATTTGCAAGAAAATTCAGTTAGGTAGAAAGTCCTAATTCTTTGCCACCGCGTCGGACGCATCGACCGGCTCGGATTCTTCTGCCGTCGTCAGCGCTTTGCCGCTGAGACCGATGTGCAGTTGGTCGAGCTGCACGGCGGTCACCGGCGACGGAGCGGCGGTGAGCAGGTCGGACGCGGACGACGTTTTCGGGAAGGCGATGGTGTCGCGCAGCGACGAACGTCCGGTCATGATCATGATCATGCGGTCGAGGCCCAGCGCGATGCCGCCGTGCGGCGGGGTGCCGTATTCGAACGCGTCGAGCAGGAAGCCAAACTGCGCACGCGCTTCTTCCGCCGAGAAACCGAGCGTTTTAAACATCAGCTCTTGCACTTCGCGACGGAAGATCCGCATCGAGCCGCCGCCCAGTTCAAAGCCGTTGAGTGCAAGGTCATACGCTTTTGCACGGACGGCGCCCGGATCGGTCTCCATCAGATGCAGGTCTTCGTCCATCGGCGACGTGAACGGATGGTGCGCCGCCACGTAGCGGTTGGCCTCCTCGTCGAACTCCAGCAGCGGGAACTCGGTGACCCAGAGGAATTTAAACTCGCTTTCGTTGACGAGGCCGAGCTCTTTGGCGAGCTTTTGACGCAGTGCGCCCAAGGAATCCGCCACGACTTTCTTGCTGTCAGCGGCGAAGAGCAGCAGGTCGCCTTTTTGCGCGCCCGCCGTCTCGATGATGCGCGCCATCTCTTCTTCGGAGAAGAATTTGGCAATCGGTGACTTGACGCCTTCTTCCTGCACCGCGATCCATGCCATGCCTTTCGCACCGTATCGCTTGACGAACGCTTCCAGCTCGTCGATCTGCTTGCGAGAGTAGGTCGCGCAGCCCGGAGCGACGACGCATTTGACTTGACCGCCGTTTTCAATCGCCATGTTGAACACTTTGAAGCCGGAGCCGCGCACGACGTCGGTCAGGTCTTGCAGTTCAAGGCCAAAGCGGATGTCCGGTTTGTCAGAGCCGTAGCGGGCCATCGCTTCCGCATAGGTCATGCGCGGGAACGGACGCGGGATCTCGACGTTCAGCACCTTTTGGAACACGCCGGTGACCATCTCTTCCATCATCGTCAGGAACGTCTCCATCGACAGGAACGACTGCTCGATGTCGAGCTGGGTAAATTCCGGCTGACGGTCGGCGCGCAGGTCTTCGTCGCGGAAGCAGCGGGCGACTTGGTAGTATTTCTCAAAGCCGGACACCATCAGGAGCTGTTTGAACAGCTGCGGCGACTGCGGCAGCGCGTAGAACTCGCCCGGATGCACGCGAGACGGGACGAGATAGTCGCGCGCCCCTTCCGGCGTCGATTTGGTCAGCATCGGCGTTTCGACTTCGAGGAAGCCGTTGTCGTCGAGGTAGTCGCGCAGGAACTTGATCGCCTTGGAGCGCATGATGAAGATCTTTTGCATCTCCGGACGGCGCAGGTCGAGGTAGCGGTATTTCAGACGGAGGTTTTCATCGACGTCGACGTTGTCTTGGATGTAGAACGGCGTGTTTTTCGCCGCGTTGAGGATCTCGACTTTCGAGACTTTCACTTCGACTTCGCCGGTTTCGATCTTGGTGTTGACCGCTTTTTCGTCGCGGGCGTACACCTGACCTTCAACGGCGACAACAAACTCATTGCGCAGTTTGTTGCCCTGCTCCATCAGCGCTTCGTCAAATTCGCGGCCCATCGGTTCAAATACGACTTGGACATACCCGGAACGGTCGCGCAGATCGATGAAGATCAGCCCGCCGAGGTCGCGGCGGCGTTGCACCCACCCGGTCAAAATGACTTTCTGTCCGACATGCTCTTTGCGCAACTCGCCCGCTTGGTGCGTGCGGAAAAGCGTCTGCGCCTGATGCTGCTCGCTCATGATGTTGCCTCCTCTGAAAATGAGTGTTGTCTCTATTCCAACGTGCTCAGCAAGTGACTGGTCAACTCGTCGATCCCTACCGTCGATTGTTCGCCGGTCGCCATGTCTTTCACATTGGCGACGCCCTGCGCCAGTTCGTCATCGCCGAGGATGACGACGCGGCGGGCTTGCTGACGGTCGGCCGCTTTCATCTGCGCTTTCATGCTCTTGCCGAGATAGTCTTTGTCTGCCACGAGACCCGAGATACGGAACTCTTGCAGCAATGCCGACGTCGCCTTTTGCGCCGCTTCGCCGAGCGAGACGAGGAACACGTCAAGGCCGGTCGGGATATCAGGCGTCACCTGTTGCGTGTTCAACGCGATCAGGCAGCGCTCGACGCCAAACGCAAAGCCGATCCCCGGCGATTCCGGGCCGCCGACCTGCTCGACGAGGCCGTTGTAGCGGCCGCCGCCGCCGATGGTCGAGCCGGACTCGATGATCTCAAACGCGGTCTGCGTGTAGTAGTCGAGGCCGCGCACCATGCGCGGGTTGACTTTGTACTCGACGCCGAAGGAATCGAGATACTCGCACAGCGCCTTGAAGTGCTCCGCATCCGCTTCGACGAGGTGGTCGAGCATGTACGGCGCGTCTTGGGTCAGCCCTTTGCAGGTGTCGACTTTGCAGTCGAGGATGCGCATCGGGTTTTTGTCAAAGCGGGTCTGGCAGTCTTTGCACAGTTGCTCTTTGACCGGGGTCAGGTGTTCACGCAGGATGTCGCGGTAGTGCGTGCGGCTGTCCGGCGAGCCGACCGAGTTGATCTCCAAGGACAGATCTTGCAGGCCAATCTCGTGCAGGAACGTCATCGCCAGCGCGATCACTTCCGCGTCGACAGCCGGGTCGTTCACGCCGAGCACCTCGACGCCGAACTGGTGGAACTGGCGGTAGCGGCCGGACTGCGGACGCTCATAGCGGAACATCGGTCCGATGTAGAACAATTTTTGCGGAGCCGGTTGCGCGTACAGTTTGTTTTCCGTGTAGGCGCGGGTGACAGCCGCCGTGCCTTCCGGGCGCAACGTCAGCGAGCGTTCACCGCGGTCTTCAAACGTGTACATCTCTTTTTGGACGATGTCGGTCGTGTCGCCCACGCCGCGCTGGAACAACTCCGTGTGTTCAAAGATCGGCGTGCGAATCTCTTTTACGTTAAAGCGGCGGCAGACTTCTCTTGCCGTCTCTTCGACAAATTGCCACTTCTCGACGTCGCCTGGCAGAATGTCGTTGGTCCCGCGTGGTCGGTTGATCAACATGATTGGGTACGCCTCCTCGATATCATTCCAGAAAAAATACAAAAAGCTCCCGTCGCTAGCGAATGAATCTACGCTAGGGACGAGAGCTGTTGGTTCCCGTGGTGCCACCCTACTTGAAGCGGTGTATGTGCGATGCACAGACACAGCTTCCACTTTTGGCCGGTTAACGCCCGGTATACGCCGCCTCTTTTGCAGGCGGTCCTCCCGGGTGTCTCTTCGTCAAGGTGCGCTAGAGAGATGCTTGCAGCCACGGCATCTCCTCTCTGACTAGGCAGTGCTTCACTACTGGGCCCGTTCATCGGATGGAATCTTCGGTTGAAGTTACAGGTTATCTTACTCAGGCAAAGATCGTCTGTCAAGTCTATTTTGCCCATTTCCCCGCCATACAATCAGCGGCACCGCCCCGAGCAACAACAAAAGTCCGCCCGTGCCGGCAAATCCCATCGAAACGGCGACGCCCCCCAGCACCGCACCCGTCCACAGCGAGGACAGCGACTCGGAGCCAAACGACGCCGTCGCCCAGATGCTCTGGACGGCCGACATGCGGTGCATCGGCATCGTCTGCTGCAGGTAGGTCGTCACCGGGATGTCGGTCATAAAATGGGCAAACCCGGTCAGCAACACCAGCGCAAACGCCAGCCACAGCGGCGGCGCGGTCGCGAGCACGGCATACGACAATCCGTACACCGCCCACCCGACGGAGATCATCGCCACCAGCGGCAGTCGGGACAGTTTTTTCATCAGGGCGGCGGAGAGAAACATGCCGATGGAGTAAAAGGCCATGAGCAGTCCGTACACATCGCCTTCGCCGCCGAGCGTCTCCCCGGCGAGCAGCGGCAGGCCGATCTTGATCATCCCGGCCGAGACGAGCAGCCCGAGCGACGACAACAAAATGGCCGCCGTCGCCATGCGGTTTTTTCCGATCTCCCGCCCGGCAAGGCCGATATCCCGGAGGATGCTACCCGCCGTTTTTTCACTCGGCACGGACGCCTTCGTGCGCAGGAAATACACCGTCACCGCCGACAGAAAGAAACTCGCCCCGTTAATCCCGAGCACCAGATCGGGCCGCTCCGTCGCCATCAGCAGACCGCCGAGCGTCATGCCGCCGACTTTGCAGATGCGCTTCGCCGCTTCCGAGAGCGAATTGGCGAGCAGCAGGTCTTCGCGCGGCAGCATGTGCGGCAGGATCGCCCGCATCGACGGGTGGAAAAACGACCGCGCCACCGTCAGCACGACCGCCACCGCGCACACTTCCCACACCGACAGCCCGCCCGTCAAATAGCGGGCGAGCAGATACAGCACCGCCAGCCCCCGCACCACGTCGCTGACCAGCATCGTCAGCCTGCGGTCCAGCCGGTCGGCATACGCCCCTGCAAACAGCCCGCAGATCAGAAACGGCAAGCTCTGCGAGATCGCCAGCCATCCCAGCGCGGCGGGCGATCCCGTCATTCGATAGACCAGCCAGACGATGCCGACCTCATAGATCGCATCGCCGAGCTGGGAGAGCACCTGCCCGGAAAACAGCATCCGGTACTCGCGGTGCAACAACAGATCCCGGTATCTCATCCCGCTCCCCTCCCGTCAGCGAGCAAATCGTTTCAACACCGGCAGACGCTTCATCTCCTCGTTCGAGATCCCTTTCAGCAGGATCATCAAGGTCCCGAACACGACCGCGCCCACCGCTCCGCCGATCATCACCAGCACCAGCGAGTGAATGCGCGGCCACGGAATGATCACCTCGACCGGAATCCACGTCACCATCCAGACGACCACGCCCATCAAAAGCGACGCAAACATCGGCTTCAACAGCAGATCGCTGACCGGCAGCGGCGTGTCGCCCAAGCGACGCACCGAGAAGAAGTTCAAGAGCGACGACAAGATATAGCCGCAGACCGACGCGATCGCCGCGCCGAAGATGCCGTATTCCGGCACCAGCAGCAGGTTCAATACCAGCTTTGCCCCCAGCCCGATAAACATATTTCGCACCGGCAGATACATAAAGCCCATCGCCTGCAAGATATAGGTCGTGACCAATTCATATGACGAGAAGATCGCCATAAACGACACCATCGCGATGGTGTCGGCCCCCTTCAGATCTTCAAACAGCGCAATGTCGATCGGACCTGCCAGCACAAAGATGCCGACCGACGTCGGAAATGCAAAGAACGAAGTCAATCGAAACGCCGTCATCACCCGCGAGTTGCGCAGGGCCGTATTTTTCGCGGCAATCGCCTCGGCAATCGCCGGCATGATCGACAGCCCGACCCCGGTCGCCAGTGCCAACGGCAGCGCGATCAGCCGCAGCGCGCGGCCGGTAAAAACGCCGTACTCCGCCGTCGCCGCATCGTTGGTCATCTGAAATCCGCTCATGAGCAACTTCGTGATCGTAAAGCTGTCCACCGCTTGCGACAGCGGCAGGACGAGCGACGAGAGCGTGATCGGGATCGAATATTTCAAGATCGTCCGCATCACCGACTTGGTCGGCTCCGTCGCGTCGCGGATGTAGCGCTTTTTGTGCTCCCGGCGAATCTTCACCACGTGCCGGGCCAAGAACACCAAGCTCGCCACCGCACCCAGCACCGCCGAGAACGTCGCGACGGCAGCCGTCACGCGCTGCGAACCGTCGAGCAGCACCGCCGCCACCCAGACGCCGAACAAGATCGCCGTCGAACGCACCAGTTGTTCGACGACCTGTGAGTTGCCGGAGATCGCCATCATCTGATTGCCTTGAATGTAGCCGCGCATCGCTGCGAGCAGCGGCACGATCAAGAGCGAGAAGGACAGAGCGCGGATCGCCGTCGACGCGGCGTAGTTGCCCATCCAGATCGCCAGCCAGCCGCCCATCGCGAACATGATCACAAAGATGATCAGACCCGCGAGCGTCAGATACCGCGCCCCGACGCGGTAGATCTGATCCGCTCCGGCAAAATCATGTCTGGCCAGCCGCTCCGAGATCAGCTTGGACATCGCCAGCGGGAACCCCGCCGTCGCGACCTGCAGCATCACCACATAGATCGCATAGGCGTATTGGTACAAACCGAGCGTGCCGTCCCCCGCCATGTTCTGAAACGGCACCATGTAGATCACGCCGAGGATTTTGGCGACCAACCCCGCCATCGCCAATGAAAACGCCCCGGCGACCACTCCCTTTTTTGTTGCTGAAGACATATTTTGTTCCCCACTTATGTAGTTGATAGCGAGCCTTTACAGCCTAACCACCAGTTTACCACAAAAAAAACCCCCGTCCTAGACAGGACGGGGTGCGGCGTCTGAACTCGGTGTGAACACTTCGCGCAGAGCTTTGAGCTTTTTCTCGATCATCGCATCCACGTTGTCCACATAGGCTTTCGGTTCTTTGGCGTTGTAGACGTGCTTGAGGTGACCGCCGCCGTGGTACAGTTTGGTCGACGCGCCGCCGCCCAAACCGATGATCGTCTGACGCTCCTCCATGATGCAGACGTTGTAGACCGACTCTTTGCCCGGCATCGCGTACCCGATATTTTCCAAGTTGCCGAGGATGTCTTTGGAGCGGTAGACGTAGTACGGGTGATAGCCTAAGCCCCGCGCCCACTCGTTCGTCTCGCGCATCATCTGACGCACGACCGGCGTTGACGGAATGCCCGCCGTCTCGCGCTCTTTGTTGAGCACGGCGGTGCGTTTGAATTGGAGCGTGTGCACCGTGACCGAGTCGGGCATCAACGCTTCCAGCCGCTCGCGGGTGTAGCGCACATCCTCGACTGTTTCGTTCGGCAGGCCGATGATCATGTCCATGTTGATGTTTTCAAATCCGGCCTCGCGCACCATATGAAATCGCTTATCCACGATGTCCGGCGTATGACCGCGGCCGATCGTCTTCAGCGTTTCCGCTTTGAACGTCTGCGGGTTGACGGTGATCCGGTTGACCCCGTACTTACGCATCACCTCGACGCGCTCCGGCGTGATCGTGTCCGGGCGGCCCGCTTCGACGGTAAACTCACGCCATTTGTCCGAGTCCGGGATGTGGCGGTACAACGCCTCCATCACGCGGGTCAGTTCCGGCGCCATCAGCGACGTCGGCGTGCCGCCGCCGAGGTAAATGCTGGTGACCGGGATGTGATGCTCCTGCAGGAAGCCGCCGATCGCCACAAATTCCTTTTCCATCGCATCGAGGAACGACGGCGCATACGTCGCCTTGTCCTCCATCGAGTACGCCGGGAACGTGCAGTACGCGCAGTGCGTCGGGCAGAACGGGATGCCGATGTAGATGCTGACTTCCTTGTCGATCCGATACAGATCCGGCACCGTCTTGGCCTGCGCCGCTTCGATCTCCAGCAGCAGTTCCACGCGGTCCGGCGTGATCCGAAATTCATCGATCAGGCGATGGCCGATCTCGGCGTCGCTTTTGCCTTCCTCGCGCATCATGTGCACGAGCTTGAGCGGGCGCACGCCGGACAGAATGCCCCACGGCTGCCCTTCGCCCGTCGCGTCGGCCAGCACGTCATGAAGCACGCGCAGCACAGCCTGTCTGCCTCGGCGCACGCGCTCCGGCTCGTCCGCTCCTGCGAGGATCGGCTTGCGGTAGCGGCTCTGGTACCGCTGTCCGTTCCGCTTGTCGATCAGTTCCGCACAGGCGTCGATATAGTCATGACCTTGCTCCTCAATGCGGCAGCGAATATGTAAAGCGACCTCGTCTTGCTCCTCAAACGTAACTTCGTCCTCTTCGAAGAACAAATACACGAGCCGCTCGGTGTCACTCTGGTAATTCGGGTTGCCAGGGTCTAGAAACATCCGCATCTGGCCTTCACCTCCAGATTCCAGTGTACTGATTCGCTACCGGACCGTCCACCTTTTTTCACCGTGTCAGACTCTCAACGGCGCAGGCGGGCTTTCATCTCCTGCACCTCGCGCGACGTCAGCGAAAACTCCGTGCCGAGCTCCACATCTTCCAGGTAGGCCGACTTTTGCAGAAAGTCGTGAAAGTCGACGTTCAAAAGCCGTTTATTCGTAAACGAGGCGATCTGTTGCTCCAACGTTTTGCGCATTGAAAAACTCCTCCTCCGTGTCGCTTTTTGTACCCTTCTATCCTTCCCTGTCGAGCAGGAAAAAAACGGTGTCGAGGGGGAGGATTTTTAAAAAATCAGGGCGAATAGGAGCCCTCACAAAAACGTGGAGAACGATCCAGTTGCGGAGGTGGAACTGTGCGTTTTCGCAAGAGTTGGCTGAGTGTCCTCATCTGTTTGACCGTGCTGTTTTCTCTCGTCGCCTATGCGTTTGCCGCAGACGGCGAACGGTTTGTCCGCGTCACCGCCTACGATGTGAACATCCGGGCCGGCGCTTCGACCGAACATCCGGTGATCGGGCGGGCCGACTACGGCGACTCCCTGATCGCGATCACTTCGGAAAACGGGTGGTATCAAGTCCGATTTGGCAAAGAGCAGACCGGGTGGATTCACGCCTCGCTGGTCAAGGAAGGGAGCCGTTTTCAAACGGCCAATCCGAGCATCCAGATCGCCGTCGCCAACACCGCAGACGTCAACGTGCGCGGCGGAGCGAGCACCTCCTACGATGTGATCACCGTGATCGGTCCCGGCACCGCCTATCCGCTGCTTCAGACCAGCGGCGACTGGGTGCAGATCCGTTTGCCGGGCGAGCGCACCGGCTGGGTCTCCCGCGCGCTGGTCGACGTCACCGAGCAAAAGGCCCGGCCTGCCGCAGAAGAAGAGCAAAAGAAGGCGACCGTCACCGCCGATCTGCTGCACGTGCGCCAGACCGCCTCACTGGACGGCGCCATCGTCGGCAAATTGAGCCAAAACGCGCTCGTCAAAGTGACGGGCACGGCGGACGGCTGGTCGCAGATCGAATTTGCAGCCGCTTCGGAGCAGGTGATCAAAGGCTACGTCCGCACCGAATACCTCCGCCTCCCGAACATCCCGGCTCCGAACGCCTCGCAGCCACCGGGCGTTTCCGGCCCGCAGGTCAAACTGCTGGAGAACGCCAACATTCGCAGCGGTCCGGGGACTAACTACGTAATCCTGCAGACGGGCACCTCCGGCGCGACCTTCCCGCTGACCGGACGCAGCGGTCAGTGGCAGGAGATCGAGTTGACAGACGGTCGCCGGGCGTGGGTGGCCGGGTGGCTGACCGAAGCGTCGGGCGACCTGTCCGGGGTCCCGGAGCGCGGTCACACGCTGGACAGTGAACTGAGGGGGCGGACCATCGTGCTCGACGCCGGGCACGGCGGCATCGACGTCGGAGCCATCGGGCGCACGAGCGGCGTGCAGGAAAAGGACCTCAATCTGTCGCTGACCCGCATTCTCTACAACAAACTGCTCGCCACCGGGGCGAACGTGATCCTGACGCGTCCGGACGACCGCTTTCTCGGGTTGGACGAGCGGGTCGCCGTCTCCGAGCAACGGCAGGCGGACGCGTTTGTCTCCCTGCATTTCAACACGCATCAAGACGCGGCTCTGTCCGGTTCGATGACGTTCTACTACAACCAAGACGGCGAGGATCATCGGCTCGCCAAACTGATCCAAACGGAGCTGACCCAAACTCTCGGCCTTCCCGATCTCGGAGCGCGGTTTGGCGACTACTACGTCCTCCGGGAAAATTCGCAGCCTGCCGTCCTCGTCGAGGCGGCCTTCCTCACCCACCCCGGCGACGAACAGACCGCCCAAGACGCCGCCGCCCAAGAACGAGCAGCCGAGGGCATCTTCCGAGCTCTCGTGACCTTCCTGCAAACGCAAAAACCGTCCTGATTTCTCGCAGAGAGCCGGAATGTCCAGGTCTGCGCTCCGCCCTTGCATGCAAAAACGTCCTGACTCTCGCAGAGAGCCGGAATGTCCAGGTCTGCGTTCCGCCCTTGCATGCAAAAACGTCCTGACTCTCGCAGAGAGCCGGAATGTCCAGGTCTCCGTTCCGCCCTTGCATGCAAAAACGTCCTGACTCTCGAGAGAGCCAGGACGTTTTGTTTGTGGTTCCTTACTTGTCCATCGCTTCTAGCTGTTCGAGGAACAGCGGGTTGAGGACCTTGATGTAGGTGCCTTTCATCCCGAGCGAGCGGGACTCGATGACGCCTGCGGACTCCAGTTTGCGGATCGCGTTGACGATGACCGAACGGGTGATGCCGACGCGGTCTGCGATCTTCGATGCGACGAGCAGACCTTCGGAGCCTTCCAGCTCTTTGAAGATGTGCTGAATCGCCTCTTGCTCGGAGAACGACAGCGACTCCAGCGCCATCATCACCATCGCGCGCTGACGAGCCTTCTCGTGGATCTCCTCTTGCTCGGAGCGGATGATCTCCATCCCGACAACCGTCGCGCCGTACTCGGACAGGATCAAGTCCTCATCGGCAAACTGGTTGTTGAGACGCGCCAGCACCAACGTGCCAAGGCGCGTGCCGCCGCCGATGATCGGAACGATGGTGATATTTTTCTTCTTGAACACCTCGTTCTCTTCCGCCGAGAAGACGTAGAACGGTTCTTTGTTTTCCACGTTCTTCACCGTCTCGCTGTGCTTGAGCAGGCTCTCGTTGAACGTGCCCGGGAAGCGCTGATCCACCGTCATGATCTGGTTCCATTCCAGAGTCAGCTCATACTCGGCGAGACCGAAGCCGAGGATTTTGCCCGTTCTGCTGACCACGTAAACGTTCGAATCGACCATGTCGCTGAGCAACTTCGCCAACTCCATGAAATCCACGCCGTTCGCAGCCGACTTTTGTAACAATCTGTTAAAGCGCTGTATCTTCTCCAACAATACCATGGGTTCACCTGCTATCTATTCTTTGAATTGATTGATTCTAACCGCGTGACAACCATATATACATTATTCCAACTTGTGAGCCATTTCAAGCATGCCCATGTAAAACTACGCAAATATCACAGAAATGTAACATTTCGATAGTTTGCATGCAATGCTCGATTTATGCGAAAACTCAACATTCGCTAGGATTGCCCAAGGGCAAATGGTTTCATTCATCACGCCCCCAAAAAGTGGCACTTTTTCAACTGGAAACAATTCTGATAATTCCAGACTCCATTTACTATAACAGGAACCTACAGACTTTGCAATTCTCCGACATTAAAATTATGTAACATTTTTCACAGCGGCACCATGAAAAAAGCGATGTGCCAATGGCCATCGCTTTTTTAAAAGAATGAGATTCACATCTCATTGTACTATGTAGTTTTCATAGCAAAAATTAGTATACTAGCAACGATCTCCATTGTCAACAAATTGTTTCCTGATTTGTGCTACACTGGGGAGATGGGAGGGATCGTTCATGGAAACCCGCACTTCGAGACGAGCTCTGCGCCTCCTGCTTTTTTGGGGCAGCGCAGGCATCGGGCTGCTCGTCATCGACTTGATCTTCATACAGACAAACCTGTCTCTGCCGTCCGGTACGCCAGCCTCACCGCCGCCCTTTGCCCTCACAGTCGCCCAGACGCTCAACCTGCTCCTGCTGGCGTTCCCAGCCCTGGGCTTCTACACCCTCGCCAAAGGTCGCGTCACCACGAAGGCTCCTTTTGTGCTCGGCGGCGCGACACTCCTCGCCGCCTGGCTCTCCGGCGGCGGCTCCCTGCCCGCCCTGCTCCAAGGCGCCGTGTACGGCCTTGGAGTGCTCGGCATCGCACAACTCTTTTACGGAGGCCGTGCGCCGTCGACGGGTCAGGCTTATCGCAGTGATCTGTACACCACTGCGACACCTGCACAGCCCGATCTCAGTTCGGCGGTTGACGGACCGCTTCGCCTGCGGGCTCTGCTCGCTTCGCCTGTTCGGATCCTCGCAGGCTACGGGGCGTTTGGCGTGCACCTTGGCATTGGCTTGCTCTTTCTCTGGATCGCGACTTGGTTCGGTGCGACCGGCGACGACAGCACGCTGCGTGACCGGATCGCAGCCAGCCCTTGGCCGTGGTTGTTGCCGCTGGTGATCGGACTGACTGCCGCGATCTTCGAAGAACTGGTCTTTCGAAAATGGCTCAGCACCTTTCTTTGCCGCTTCACTCGCTCCACAGTCGTGATCGCCTTTCTGTCCTCGTCGCTCTGGTCGCTGACCCATTTGCAATACAGCGTGTCGCCGTGGTATCTGCGCATTGTCGAGATCGCTCTCTTCGCAGGTCCCGTCTCCTACTGGCTCTACAAACGATACGGTCTGACCGCCGCCATCCTCGGCCATTTTCTTTACAACGCCTTTTTGGTCTGCTGCGCCATCGTGCAAACGCAGGGCTTGCAGTCCGCCTGGGTCTTCCTGACGCTGCTGCTCCCTTTGCTGTTTCTCTTGCACCGGGACTTTCGACCTGCACCGCCAAAATAAAAACGCCTCCTGCCGTGCGCAGAGAGGCGTTTTTTCCTATTTGTTACTTCACCGCAATCCGGTTCGGATGCTCCGCCGTGATCTCGCCGATCACCGCAGCCGCCGCGATGCCGCGTTCGTGCAGCTTGGCCACGAGCGCGTCCGCTTCCGCAGCCGGAACGGACAGCAACAGGCCGCCGGCCGTCACCGCGTCGCAGAGGATGATCCGCATTTC
This sequence comes from Tumebacillus lacus, assembly GCF_026410385.1. Taxonomy (GTDB): domain Bacteria; phylum Bacillota; class Bacilli; order Tumebacillales; family Tumebacillaceae; genus Tumebacillus; species Tumebacillus lacus. Next base: position 168,653 of record NZ_JAPMLT010000004.1, on the reverse strand, counting down.
TTGGTCGACATCGCCAAAGTCAACGTCGTTCTGCACCCATTCCAAATTGCGCAGCGTGCCGCCCGGATAGATCTTTTGATCTACATAGTCCCGGGTCTCCGGTAATACCGGAACGGCTGCGCTGTCCAGCACAAGACCTACGCCCGCACCCTTTGCCATCTCCAGCGCATGGCCGATCAGACCAAACCCGGTGACGTCCGTACAGGCGTTGACGGTAAATTCTTTCGCCGTCTCCGCCGGAATTTTGTTCAGCGCCGCCATCGTCTCTTCCGCGAGACGAGTCGCTTCTTGCGAAGCTTTCGCGCGCTTGATCGCCGTCGTGATGATGCCGACGCCGATCGGTTTGGTCAAGATCAGCTTGTCGCCAGGCTGAGCCCCCGCGTTCGTCCAGACCTTGTCCGGGTGAACGATGCCGGTGACCGCCATGCCAAATTTCGGGTCGGTGTCGTCGATGGAGTGCCCGCCGACGATCAACGCCCCTGCTTCCGCGACCTTGTCCGCCCCGCCGCGCAGGATGTCGGCGAGGATCTTTTTGTCCAGCTTCGAGATCGGGAAGCCGACGATGTTCAACACCGTCAGCGGCGTCCCGCCCATCGCATACACGTCAGACAGCGCGTTCGCCGCCGCAATCGCCCCGAACATATACGGGTCATCGACGATCGGGGTGAAATAGTCGACCGTCTGCACCAGCGCGGTCTCGTCGTTGATCTTATAGACACCCGCATCGTCAGACGTATCGATGCCAACGATTAAGTTGGCGTTGGGAACCTCAGATTTCGGTAGATGACGCAAAACTTGCGCCAGGTCGGCCGGGCCGATTTTGCAGCCTCAGCCCGCTTTTTCGCTCAACAGGGTCAGGCGGATCGCGTCGCTTGGCGTCAGCGCATCACCCGAGTCGGTCGCTGGCGTCACGGACGCTTTTGACGACTGCATCGATCTCTCTTGGGAAGATTGTTCGGACATCGAAATGCAGAGCCTCCTTTTTAAATGTCGTCATCACCGGCATCGGCACATGACGCAGTTGATGTTCGAGTTCGGTCAATGACAGATGGCGGCTCCTCACCGTCACATGCCACGTCGGCAGTTCCTCGGTCGGTAGCGAACCGCCGCCGACCTGCGACAGGCCGTGCTCGATCTCCACCACGGCCCGCTCGCCGAACACACCGGCAAGCCCCGCCGCCAGCCGCTCCGCTTCCGGACGCAGCTCCTCCGCCGTGCGCAGGAGCATCCAGACGGTCGGCACCTCGCGCTTGGCTTTCTCCTCGTCGAGGTAGAGGCGCAGCGTCGCTTCGAGGGCGGCGAGGGTGAGTTTGTCCACGCGTAAAGCGCGAGTCATCTGATTCTTCTTGAGACGCTTGATGTATTCCTGCTTTCCGACGATGATTCCGGCCTGTGCGCCTCCCAGTAGCTTGTCCCCGGAAAAGGAAACGATGTCCACTCCGGCACGCACGCTCTCCCCGACCGTCGGTTCATCGCCAATGCCGTGACGGCGCAGATCGACCAGCGAGCCGCTGCCGAGGTCTTCAAACACCGGCACGCCACGCGCGTGCGACAGTGCGACCAGTTCATGCAGCTCCGGCTGATGCGTAAACCCGACGATCCGGAAATTGCTCGTATGCACGCGCAGCACCAGGCCCGTCTCGTCGTCTATGGCGCGTTCGTAGTCGTAGTCGTGCGTCTTGTTCGTCGTCCCGACTTCGACCAGCGTCGCGCCGCTCGCCCGCATCACCTCCGAGACGCGGAACGACCCGCCGATCTCGACCAGTTGGCCGCGCGAGAGGATGACCTTTTTCCCCTTCGCCATCTCGGTGAGGATCAGCAGGACGGCAGCCGCGTTGTTATTGACGACCAGAGCGGCCTCCGCCCCTGTCAGCTCGCAGATCAGTTCCTCGACATGAGCATAGCGGGAGCCGCGTTCGCCGGTGGCGAGATTGAGTTCGAGGTTGGTGTAGCCTCTCGCCGTCTCCTCGATCGCCTTCACCGCCGCCTCGGCCAGCGGGGCGCGACCGAGATTGGTGTGCAGCACGACGCCGGTGGCGTTGATCACCGGGCGATAGTTCGCTGCAAACTGCCGCTTCACTCTCTCGGCCACCGCTTGCGCCAAGGCGTCGGGGGTGAGGTCGATCTGCATCTCGCCCGCGAGAATCCGCTCCCGAGCCGCTTGAATGACATCGCCCGCGACCTTGCTGATCCATTTATGAGAATACTGCCCTGCCAGCTCCAGGCACAGCGGATGATCCAACACCCGATGCACCGCCGGCAAGCTTCGCAACAATTCTGAGCGCAAATCTTTTGCCAACACCGACCACTCCTTTTTCTTCCACACCTCTCTATTCTAGCTAATTTGGGCGCGGCTTAACATGTTCTTGGCATATCTTTCAGAAAAAGGGCATAGAAAATGAGAGACTGCTAGATTTCAGAGAACGGAAAAAGATCGGAAAAGGAGTTGTGAGCATGATCTATTCCCTCAACTTCAACCTGACCAGCGAAAAGACCGACTACAAAGGTCTCTACCGCGCCCTGCGCAACCACTTCGACGCCTCCATGCGCCTCCTCGACGCGATGTGGATCATCCAGACGGACAAATCGGCCGACGACATCTACAAAGAACTCGGCAATTATTTTGACAACGGCGACTTCGTCATCTTCCAATTGCAAGGCGACTACGAGGGCTGGCTGGACAAGAAAAAATGGGACTTCATAAACGACCTCTTTCTGGAAAAAGTAAAATAGGAAAAGAGCACCCTGCGGCGAGGGTGCTCTTTTGACATATGTGCAGGCGGCGGGCCTGTATGGTGCAAATTAATAGAAACGATAAAGCGACGACTCGATTGATTCGTTCTATTCACTCGTTCGATTGATTTGATCCATTACTCGTCGTTTTTCTTGTCCTTGTCTTTTTCCTTGTCTTTTTCCTTCTTCTCTTTCTTATCATCGTCGTCATCATCTTTATCGTGCCCTTTGCCTTTTTCCCAGCCTTTGTGCTTGCCGTTGTCGTGGCGGCCTTCTGCTTTCGGGTTGTTGCCGTTGCCTTTGGACTCGATCTTGCGTCCGTCGGTGAGTTCGATCTTGACCTCTTCCAGCGCGGCGAGCACCGTCGGGTCGAGGCTGACCTGCCCGCCCTGCAAGGTGGCGGTCAGCGCTTGCTGCAGGTTGAGCGACGCCAGCACCTTCGTCAGGAACTGCTCCGCCACCGCGCCTTTGACCTCGATCTTGCGTCCGCCGATCTCGCCTTCGAGCTTGAGCCCGTCGCCATCGCGGGAGAACTCGATCTTCAGCTCCCCCTGCGTCGTGTTCGACTTCAGCTCAAACTTTTTCACCTGCGCCAAATCAAACTCATTCTTCTGCGCCGAAGCCGGTGCAGTCGGTACCGGAGCAATCGGTTGCTGCAAGACAAACGGATTCGCACTGTCCAGCACGCTCTGCGGCACACTGCCCTCCGGCTGGTTGCCAACCGCTGCCGGCTCCTCCACCGGAGCCGGTGCCGCGCTCGCCACCTCCTGCAACTCCGTCTCCGTCAACGGCTGCGAATCTACAATCGTATGTGACACCCCGCTCGTCGACTCCGCGCTCGCCGCCTCCTTCTCCGTCCCTTCCGCCGCAAACGCAAACACCGAACCGGCCACAAGCACCGGTGCCGCGATCAAAGCAATCTTCCACTGTTTCTTCATCATTCCCTCACTCCTCCGATATTCCTACGCCTTCTTACCTACAAATACGGACCCCGCCAAAAAAGAATGTCGGTCATCCCGTTTTTTGATACGATAAGAAAGTCATCAGGAAAGGTGGAGAACACACGTGAACCGTCAAACCTCAGAACGCTTGTACGAACAAGCCCAACAAGTCATCGTCGGCGGCGTCAATTCCCCGTCCCGCTCTTTCAAAGCGGTCGGCGGCGGCGCTCCGGTGTTTATGGAACGCGGCGAAGGTGCGTATTTCTACGACGTCGACGGCAACCGCTACATCGATTACCTCGCCGCATACGGCCCTCTCATCCACGGCCACGGCAACAAACACATCGCCGAAGCGATCTCCAAAGCCGCCCTCAACGGCACGCTCTACGGCACCCCGACCACCCTTGAAATCGACTTCGCGACGATGATCCGCGACGTGATCCCGTCGATGGAAAAAATTCGCTTCGTCAACTCCGGCACCGAAGCGGTCATGACCACCATCCGCGTCGCCCGCGCCTACACGGGCCGCAACAAGATCATCAAATTCGCCGGCTGCTACCACGGTCACTCCGACCTCGTGCTGGTCGCGGCAGGCTCCGGCCCGTCGACGCTCGGCATCCCGGACTCGGCAGGCATCCCGCAGTCGATTGCGGACGACGTGATCACCGTCCCGTTTAACGACCTCGACGCCTACCAAGCAGCGATGGACAAATGGGGCGACCAGATCGCCGCCGTCCTCGTCGAGCCGATCGTCGGCAACTTCGGCATCGTCATGCCGGAGCATGGCTTCCTGCAAGGCGTCAACGAGATCACCCATGCCCACGGCGCGCTGGTGATCTACGATGAAGTCATCACCGCCTTCCGCTTTATGTACGGCGGCGCTCAAAACCTGCTCGGCGTCACCCCGGACATGACCGCCCTCGGCAAGATCATCGGCGGCGGCCTGCCCATCGGCGCATACGGCGGCCGCGTGGACATCATGGAACAGGTCGCACCGCTCGGCCCGGCCTACCAAGCGGGCACCATGGCGGGCAACCCGGCCTCCATCGCCGCGGGCATCGCGTGCCTGGGGGAACTGCAAAAACCGGGAACCTATGAGCGCATGAACGACCTCGGCCGCCTGCTCGCCGAAGGACTCAAAGACCAAGCCCGCCGCCACGGCCACAAAGTCACCCTCAACCGCTGCGGCGGCGCGTTCGCCCTGTATTTCACCGACCGCCCCGTCAAAAACTACGAAGACGCCAAAGCGGTCGACGGCGACAAATTTGCCCGCTTCTTCAAGCTCCTCCTCGACGAAGGCATCCTCCTCGCCCCGTCCAAATACGAAGCTTGGTTCGTCTCCACCGCCCACACCCCGGAGGACATCTCCTTCACCTTGCAGGCGACGGAGCGCGTGTTTAAGGCGTTGTAATCAAAAAAAGCGCGACTGTCCCTCAGACAGCCGCGCTTTTTTGTTCCATTGTGACACTCCCCGGCAAGGCCCGGTTCAGCACCTCGATATTCTTCCTCACATCGCTCGACTCTCGCCACGCGATCACGCGCAGCCCCAGCCGGAACAGCAGAGATGGCGGTCTCGCCACGATCCGTGCCAGCAAGGCGATCTCCTCATCCTTCCATTGGATCGCCGCGACTTGCTCCACTTCCGTCAGCGGAGCCAGATGCTGAGCAAACTCCCACGCCGCATCCCTTGCTTTTTGCATGCTAAAATTGACGACAGCGTCGGCCACGCGCGGGTCGATCCGGTCCAGCAGCCCGATCCACGGAGACAGTTCGCTGACCTCCGCCTCCACCTCGTCGACCAGACTGCTGAGGATGTTGTTGATCCGCATAAAATCGCCATACAAAGACTTGATCTCTGCCCCTGGACACACCTGTGCAGCCGCGATGCCGAGGTCGAGATTGATATGCGCATTCATTCCGAGCAACAGATGCTGCATGATGATCGGTTGCTTGCGTCCCGCCTGTTCAAACGCAACCTCCCAGCTCTTGCTCGTCGGTCTCCCGTTCAAATAAGCACCCAGCGCCTCCAGATAGCGGTTGGCAAACACCACATCCAAACGCTCCATCCGAGGTCCATTTTCAAAATCACCGGTAAAAATGCCTTCCCGCACCTTCACCGTCACTTTACGATACAATGCCGCAAAATAACCGAGCCGGCTTTTTTCCGAGATTGACCACGCGATGATCTCATCCATCTGCTCAATCACTTCATCAATCGTTCGCGCCCCACCCAGTTGCAAGGAACTCATGCAACTTTCCTCCCTCTCTAAATCACAGTTATCCCAAACAAAATTATCGCTTACTTCACGAATTTATGCAAAAAGAAATCGCCCGGCTCCCGTGAGAGCCAAGGCGATTGATCTCGTTTTATTACAGGCTGTTGCTCGGAGAAACCACCGCTTCAACCGAACGCTTCGACTGGTTGCCCGCCGCGTCCACAGCCGAGATCGCGAAGGTATACGACCAGCCGTTGGTCAGCCCGGTCACCACGAAAGAGGTGTCGGTGATTGGCGTGCTGTTGATCTTCACACCGTCTTGCCAGATGTAGTAACCAGCCAGATCGGTCTCCCCATTGGCAGACCACGCCAGAGTGACCGAGCCGTTGCCCGCCGTCGCGGTCAGACCGGCCGGAGCAGCCGGAGCGGTCAAGTCACGCGGAGTTTCCGGAGCCGGAGACGACGCTTCCGATTCGTTGCCCGAAGTGTCGACAGCCGTTACCGTGTAGACATAGGTGGTGCCGTTGGTCAGCCCCGTCACCGAGTAGAACGCGTCGGTGATCAGCGCACCGTTCACTTTCACGCCGTCTTGGTACAGGTTGTACCCCGCCAGATCGCTATCGGTGTTGGCATCCCATTTCACATCCACTTGTCCATCCAAACCGGTCGTCACCACGCGCTGCGGTACATCCGGCGGCCAGGAGTCTTTCGGAGTCGCGTAGGCGACGTTGGAGTGCGGCGACTCATTGCCGTCCGCATCCACAGCGGTCACGGTGAACGAGTACGTCACACCGTTGGTCAGACCGAGCACCGAGTACGTCGTACCATTAACCAGCGACGTGTTGATCTTCACGCCATCCATGTACACGTTGTACCCGACGATGTTCGGTTCCGTATTGGCATCCCACGACAGGTTCGCTTTGCGGTCACCCGCCACTGCGACGAGGTGGGTAGGAGCGAGCGGGCCGTTGTTTACAGAAACGATTTCATGAAGACGTGAAGCCGTGTATGACTTGTTGCTGACTCGTACTTTTACCGCATTTACCGGCACCGGGAGAACTACTTTCGAAACGTTCGTTCCTACTGTTGCGAGATCATAAGACTTGATTAACGTTCCAGTACTGCTTTGGAAGTAGACTAGCATTTTGCCGTTCCGATCCGAAGAAGAGGGAATGTCATTGATCGCGGCAAAATAGACATGCACTTCTTTCTTGTTGTTGCCGATATTGTAGATTGCATAGCTGGTTGTACGAATCTCAGTAAATGTTTCGAGATCTTTGTCTACCTCATTGACACCGCCGCCATACTCGATGATCGGAGAACCCGGCAACAGGCGAGAAGCAGAGGTGATCACAGCAGTCTTACCCGATTCTTGACCAGCCAAATCTACGGCCGTCACTTGGTACGTGTGATCCTGACCATTCACCAAACCACTGACAACGAAATGCGGAACAGGCACCACTTCGGAATTCAATTTCACACCGTCTTGATATACATTGTACCCGGCGATGTCGCTGGTAGATTCTTGGTTCGCGTTCCATCCGATATATTGTTTCCCATCATACGGATAGACGGCGGTTCCTGTCGGCACGGCTGGTGGTTGGTCTACAAACGTGTCAGACACGTCTACCTCATGGATCGAGTAGTTCCCTGAGATTCGAATCGCAGCGACATTATTCAATTTCAGAGGAATAAAGTCTGTCGAAGCCGGGACTTCAATGCCCTGCAGGGACTTCAGTACATTCCCGCTGGCATCCAGAAATTCAAGTTTTGCATAGGTCATCGCTTTAAAATAGAAACCGGTGATCGTTCTCGGCGAACCGAGGTTCCATTTGGCATAACCCACACTGCCCAAACTAGACGTTGTATTGTCCAAACCATCCGTAAAGGCGCTGTTGACATACCCCTCATCCGGCAAGACATTGCGCAAAAGTCCGCCGGTGGTCGGCGGCGTTGCAGATGCAGACGGAGCCTGAATCGCGCAAAGAGAAAACATCAGGGCCAAACAGCAAAGCAATGATAACATGCGTTTGTACATTTGATTGTCACCTCTTAGAGTAGTGGAATATAAAAACAAGTTCATATTACCTCATTCCATATTTTTACACAAGAGTATTTATACCGAATTTTAAAAAGCGAAATTAAGAACCCCTTGCAACCCTGAATCTACAGGCTTACAAGGGGTCCTCCCTATCGCTTCCATCAAAATCACTTCGTAATCTTAAACTCATCCTCGCTGTACCACTTCCCCGCACCCCCGATGGCGGTCGGGTGCTCCTTCGTCAGCAGGACGGTCGCGGTCTTCGCGTCCCATTCGACGAGATAGCCCAGCGACTCGGCCACTTTGCGCACCGGCAGATACTGCGTGGTGCCTCCGAAATGGACAAAGTGTTTGCTGAAGTTTTGCCCTTTCGCCCCGAGACCGAGCAGCAGTTTCTCTGCCTCCACATAGGACGTGCCGTCCTGCAGCATCAGTTGTCCCAGTGAATAAGGCAACGACGCACCGTTGCGCTTCACTTTAAAAGGCAACTGCACCGTCGGCGTCGCAATCACCGGTGCTTGCGGCGCGGTCCAGTTGACACCGCCGTCGACGCCGAGCACCGCACCTTGACGGGTGTTGTCCGCACCGCCGTACATCTTGCCGGTCGTGTAGTCGAAGATCACGCCCTGCACGTTACCGATGTACGCCGCCTGCTCCTCGAAGGAGTGCCCTTTCGACGTCAACTCCAACCTCGCATCCTGCGTCAACCCTGGCTCCCAGCGCACCGTCGGGTACGCACTGGAATAGATCCCCGGCGCGAGGATCGCCTCTTGGATCGGCATCCGGAAGTCGATCACGTTCATCAGCGTCTGCGCCACGGACGCGATGATCGTCGGTCCCCCCGGCGAGCCGAGCGCCATGAACGGCTTGCCGTCCTGCAGCACCAGCGTCGGCGACATGCTGGACAGCGGGCGCTTGTACGGTTCCACTTGATTGACCCCGCCCGGCACCGCGTCAAAGTCGGTCATCTCGTTGTTCAGCATCACCCCATAGCCCGGCACCATGATCCCCGAACCAAAGACCTGCTCGATCGTCGTCGTGTACGCCACCAGATTGCCCGCTTTGTCCACCACGGAAAAATGGGTCGTCTGCCCGGTCGGATTTTCCGTCTGCGGCACAGCGGCCAACGGCTGCTTCCGCTCCTCGTACTTCCACGGATCACCCGGCTTCACCGCCGCGTTTGCGTAGTTGGGGTTGATCCCCTCCCGGCGTTGCGCGATGTAGCGGTCGTCGAGCAACCCCTTGCGCGGCACGGCCCGGAAGTCCTCGTCGGCCAAATAGGCCGCCCGGTCGGCGTAGCTCAGATGCATCGCCTCGATCAGCCGGTGCAGGTAGTCGGTCGAGTTGTTCCCCATCTTCGGCAGGTTGTAGCCTTCCATCAATTTGAGGATCTCCAACACCGTCAGCCCGCCGGAGCTCGGCGGTGACATCGAGACCACCTCATAGCCTCGATACGTGCCCCGTACCGCCTCCCGCTCTTTCACCTGATAACGTAGCAGATCGTCCTTGGTCATCATCCCGCCCGTCCGCTGCACCTCCGCCACGATAGCGTCGCCGAGCTCACCTTCATACAGCACGTCCGAGCCTTGCTCCGCGACCCGTTTCAACGTGTTCGCCAACTCCGGCTGTTTCAGCGTCTCGCCCTCTTTCAGCGGTTGACCGTTCGGGACAAAGACCGCACCCGCCGTGCCCCATTTTTGCAATTTGGCTGCGTTGTCGGCGATATACTTCGCCGTCGCCCAATTCACCGGCACACCCTCGTCGGCATAGCGGATCGCCGGTTGTGTGACCAGGCTCAGATTCATCGTGCCGTACTTCGCCAACGCTGTCTCCACGCCGAGCAGCGTGCCGGGCACCCCGACCGCATTGCCGTTGGTGTGACGTTCTGCAAACGGGATCGGCTTGCCGTCACGGCCAAGGAACAACTGCGGCGTCGATTTTCCCGGTGCCGTCTCGCGGGAGTCGAGGATCGCGACCTTGTTCTGCTCTTTCAAATAAATCATCAGAAATCCGCCGCCGCCGATCCCCGACATCATCGGCTCGACCACGTTCAACGCCATCTGCACCGCAGCGGCCGCATCTACCGCATTGCCGCCCTGCGAAAGGATCTGTCGTCCCGCTTCCGCTGCCAACGGGTGCGACGCCGAGACGAGCCCTTGCGTCGCTGCCGGTTGCCCGGTCGGAACGCCCGGCAGCCCTGTCTCTGCAGCCCATGCCGTTGCCGGGGCCACCACCAACGTCACAGCCAACGCGCTTGCCGTCCACACATTCCCTCTTCTTGTCATTCGAACCCTCCTCGACTCTTTTCTAACAAATTCACCACTGTTTATAAAATTACGAGACAAACAAAAAAAGACCTGCGCATTTCACGCAGGTCTTTCTCTTCATCCTAAATTACAGAACGTCAGCCAGTTTGTCGAGCATGTCTTTTTTGGACATGTAGCCGACAAGGGTCTTCACGACTTCGCCGTTTTTGAAGACGAGCAGGGTCGGGATGGACATGACGCCGTATTTTTGCGAGGTCGCCGGGTTTTCGTCGACGTTGAGCTTGCCGATCGTCAGCTTTTCGGACGTTTCAGCTGCGACATCGTCGAGAACCGGAGCGAGCATTTTGCACGGGCCGCACCAAGCTGCCCAGAAGTCCACGAGGACCGGCTTGTCGCTGGTCGAGATCGTGTCTTGGAAGTTAGCGTCGGTAACGGTAACGATGGATTCGTGTGCCATGAGAAAGTACCCTCCTGTGATCAGATCGTAACAGAATTAAACTGCGACGACTTCTTTGATTTCCGGTACTGCTGCGCGGATCGTGCGCTCGATGCCCATTTTCAGGGTCATCGTGCTCATCGGGCAACCGCCGCAAGCGCCGGTCATGCGGATCGATGCGATGCCGGTTTCGGCGTCTACATCGACGAGTTCAGCGTCGCCGCCGTCCGATTGCAGACCCGGGCGAACTTTGTCAAGAGCTTCCTGTACGCGTGCGCGAAGATCTTCCATGTTGTGTATGCCTCCATTCTGATGCGGTTTGATGTCAAGTAGTAGAAAGAACTAGCAAAAGCCTAGTCATACGTCACTAGTATAAGCGGAATGAATCATGATCATTCTGCCGTGACGATGGGTATCTTTTGCTTCAGTATAGAAAAACGTCTGAAACCAGTCTGTGAGGTTCGTTACATCTTCCCATCCCACTCGCCGTGCAAACGCGAGAGAAACTCCTCCATCACCCGATGCCGCTCCGCTGCCAACTTCTTGGCAAACTCCGTGTTCATGCGGTCTTTCAGCAACAGCAGCTTTTCATAGAAATGGTTGACCGCCGTGCTCTTGCCGTGCCGATACTCCTGTGCCGTCATCTCCTCACGCGGCTTTTGCTCCGGGTCGTGGATCAGTTGCCCCTTCCAGCCGGAGTACGCAAAACAGCGGGCGATGCCGACCGCGCCGATCGCGTCCAGCCGGTCGGCGTCCTGCACCACGCGGCCTTCCAGCGTGCGCATGCCCGCCCCGTTGCCGCCTTTGAACGACATCGTCGAGATGATCTCCATCACATGTGCCGACTCGTCCGTCTCCACCTCGTGCTCCCTAAGCCACGCCCGCACTTTTTCCAGCCCGGCCGCTTCGCTCTCATTGAGCTTTTCATCGGCGATGTCGTGCAGCAGCGCCGCCAGTTCACAGACGAACGGGTCTGCCCCCTCCTCGTGCGCGATGGTGCGCGCCAACTGCGTCACGCGATGGATGTGCCACCAGTCGTGACCGCTGCTGTCCTGCTCCAAAACGTCGCGGGCAAACGCTGTCGCCTGCGCCAAAATGCTCTCTTTGTCCATCTCGGTCCTCCGTCCTGATCCGATGCCTTCGAATGCTTCTTCTCTATTTTAGAGAAAGAAGCCTCACTTTGCATCTCCCTCTGCCGGGTTCAGGTCGGGCAGTTGCAAAGGCGGCAGGAGGTCGGTCGTGCCACCAGTGCCTTTGATCGTCTGCTGGCCTTGCGAGTTGAGCACCACTTGCGGCACGTCGCCCATCATCACGAGGTAGGCGATCGGCACTTTCGTCTTCAGTTCGGAGGGCTGGGTCGTGAACGGCACGACGACCGTCGTATGCACATCGATCTCCAGATAGAGGATATGCACCGTCTGGTTGACCCCTTTCTCGTGCGTCTCCCAACCGACTTCCGAACGCACATGGCCGCCCGGTCGGATCTTGATCGGGATCGCCGGACCGATGGAGGAGAGGATCGTCGAGTCGGCCGCCATCCCGGCCGGCAGATGGATCTCCTTTTCCTGCAGACCGTGGAGCACGTCCTGAATATCCTGCGTCACCGCGTATTGAATGCGCGACGCCTCTTGGAGATTGAAAAAACCGGCCGTCACTTTTCCGGACGAATTTTCCTTGAGATTGATCAACTTCTCATAATTCGTCTCCTGCGTGATCCGTTTGGCAATCGAATCGTTGATCGCTTCCGATGCCACTTCTTTGGAATACAACTCCGCGACTTTGATGAAGGCCGGACGCAGATTGTCCTCCAGATAATTCACCGTCTGGATCGTCGAGAACAGCAACAGGACGAGCAGCGCAAAGAGCACAAACCGCCAGTTCACTTTGCGGCGTCCCACGCGCATTCGCTTCCTCATCACAGGCAGCCCCCTCCTTCCCTACATCACACTATATGTGGCGGGGGTACAGGCGTAGAAGGCTCGTTGACAGAGTATTCGTAAGGTGTTACGATTACCAAGTAAGCCAATTCAATACGTTTCACTCTTATCCAGAGAGGTGGAGGGACTGGCCCTACGAAACCTCGGCAACCGATTGATCAGGTGCTAATTCCAGCAAAGCGTTTCCGATGCTTTGGCAGATAAGAGCGGCTCCCGCACCATACATCCGTATGTCACGTACAGCCCTCTTTCTTGTTTGCCAAGGAAAGAGGGCTTTTTATATCTCCGGAGGAGGCTGTGCGACCATGGGTTCAACACTTTTCCACGACCAATTGCGAAAGAAAATTCTCATCTTGGACGGCGCGATGGGCACGATGCTTCAGCAGGCACATCTGACCGCCGCAGACTTTGGCGGTGAAGATCTGGACGGCTGCAATGAAAACCTCGTGCTCACCCGCCCCGATGTGATCCTCAATATCCACGAGACCTATCTGGCGGCAGGCGCCGACATCATCGAGACCAACACGTTCGGCGCGACAGACATCGTCCTCGCCGAGTACGGCCTCGAACATCTCGTCGAAGAGATCAATGTCGCCGCTTCGAAAATTGCCAAAGAAGCGGCCGTCCGCTATTCCACGCCGGAATGGCCGCGCTTTGTCGCAGGGAGTATCGGCCCGACCACCAAAACGCTGTCCGTCACCGGCGGCGTCACCTTTGAAAGTCTCGTCGAGTCCTACTACGGCCAAGTCCGCGCCCTCTTGATCGGCGGCGTCGACGTGCTGCTCTTGGAAACGATCCAAGACACGCTCAACGTCAAAGCCGCGTCGATCGGCGTAAAAAAAGCGTTTGCCGAACTCGGCGTCGAAGTGCCGGTGATGATCTCCGGCACCATCGAGCCGATGGGCACCACGCTGGCCGGACAGAACATCGAATCGTTTTACGTCTCGCTGGAACATCTCAAGCCGGTCTCCATCGGCCTGAACTGCGCGACCGGCCCGGAGTTCATGCGCGACCACCTGCGCACCCTGTCCGATCTCGCCGGCTGCTCCGTCTCCTGCTACCCGAACGCAGGGCTCCCCGACGAGGACGGCCACTACCACGAGACGCCGGCCGGCCTGGCCAAGAAACTGGCCGGTTTTGCCGAAAAGGGCTGGTTAAACATCGCGGGCGGCTGTTGCGGCACCACGCCGGATCATATCCGCGCCATCCATGAAGCGTTGAAAGACTTCACCCCGCGTCCCCCGGCGACGCCGCATCTTCCGGCCGTGTCCGGCATCGAGACCGTGTTTGTCGAGCCGGACAACCGTCCGCTGATCGTCGGTGAGCGCACCAACGTCCTCGGCTCGAAAAAGTTCCGCACCCTGATCGTCGAAGGCAAATACGAGGAAGCGTCCGAGATCGCCCGTGCCCAAGTCAAAAAAGGCGCGCACGTCATCGACATCTGCCTCGCCGACCCGGACCGCGACGAGATCGCCGACATGAAACAATTCCTCGAGTTCGTCACCAAAAAAGTCAAAGTGCCGCTGATGATCGACTCGACCAACAAAGACGTGTTCGAATTTGCCCTCCGCTATTCGCAAGGCAAAGCGATCCTCAACTCCACCAACCTCGAAGACGGCGTGGAGAAACTGGTCTCCGTCGCGCCGATCATCAAAAAATACGGCGCGGCTGTCGTCGTCGGCACCATCGACGAACAAGGCATGGCCGTCACCCGCGAACGCAAACTGGAAGTGGCAAAACGCTCCTACGAGATCCTCGTCGGCGAGCACGGCATCGACCCGCGCGACCTGATCTTCGACCCGCTCGTCTTCCCGGTCGGCACCGGCGACGAGCAATACATCGGCTCCGCACGGGAGACGGTCGAAGGCATCCGCTTGATCAAAGAAGCGCTGCCGGAGGTCCAGATGATCCTCGGCGTCTCGAACATCTCGTTCGGTCTGCCGGGAGCGGGCCGCGAAGTGCTCAACGCCGTCTTCCTCTACCACTGCACCAAGGCGGGCCTCGACTACGCCATCGTCAACTCGGAGAAACTGGAGCGCTACGCTTCGATCCCGGAGGAAGAACGCCGTCTGGCGGAAGACCTGCTCTTCAACACCAACGACGAGACGCTGGCGACGTTCACCGCCTTCTACCGCGAGAAAAAAGTCACCCAAAAAGTCGACGTCTCCACCCTGACCCTCGAAGAGCGGCTGGCCGGCTACGTCGTCGAAGGCACCAAAGAAGGGCTGATCCCGGATCTGAACGAAGCCCTGAAGACCTACACCCCGCTCGAAGTGATCAACGGCCCGCTCATGCGCGGCATGGAAGAGGTCGGTCGCCTCTTCAACGCCAACGAACTGATCGTCGCCGAAGTGTTGCAGTCGGCCGAGGTCATGAAGGCGTCCGTCGCCCATCTGGAACAATTCATGGAAAAATCGGATGCGAGCCTCAAAGGCAAGATCCTGCTCGCCACCGTCAAAGGCGATGTCCATGACATCGGCAAAAACCTCGTCGAGATCATCCTCGGCAACAACGGCTACCAGATCGTTAACCTCGGCATCAAAGTCGCGCCGGAGCAACTGATCGCCGCCGTCCGTGCGGAAAAGCCGGACGCGATCGGCCTGTCCGGTCTGCTCGTCAAATCGGCGCAGCAGATGGTGATCACCGCCCAAGACTTGAAAGCGGCCGGGATCGACGTCCCGATCCTCGTCGGCGGCGCGGCTCTGACCCGCAAATTCACCTCCAACCGCATCGCGCCGGAGTACAGCGGCCTCGTGCTCTACGCCAAAGACGCGATGGACGGTCTCGACATCGCCAACCGCATCGGCCACCCGGAAGAGCGTGAACGTCTGCTCTTGGAGCAGCAGGCTCATCTGGACGCGCTCATCAGCGCCGACAGCGGCCTCGCACAGGCGGCGGCCGCCAAAGCGCCGGTGCCGGACCGCTCGCCGATCATCGACTCGGCAGACGTGTTGCTCCCGCCGGATCTGGAGCGTCACGTCCTGCGCGACTACCCGGTCGGGCATCTGCAGCCGTACCTCAACCTGCGGATGCTGCTCGGCAAGCACCTCGGACTGAAAGGCAACGTCGAAGCCCTGCTCAAAGAAGGCGATGAAAAAGCGAACGAACTGCTCGGCGTCGTCAACCAACTGCTCGACGAAGCCAAGACGCAAGGCACGATCAAACCGCAGGGCCTCTATCGCTGGTTCCCTGCACAGTCCAGCGGCAACCGCGTCGTGATCTACGACCCGCAGGATCACTCCCGCGTGCTGGAGACGTTCGATTTCCCTCGCCAGCAGGAAGAACCGTACCTGTGCCTGAGCGACTTCCTCAAGCCGGTGGAGAGCGGCGAGATGGACTATGTCGGCTTCCTGACCGTCACGGCAGGGGCGGGCATCTCCGCCCTTGCCAACCGCTGGAAAGACGAAGGTCAATATCTGCGCTCACACGTCCTGCAAGCATTGGCACTGGAGCTCGCCGAAGCGTTCGCCGAGCGCGTCCATCACATCATGCGCGACGCGTGGGGCTTCCCGGACCCGGCCGAACTGACGATGAACGAGCGATTTGGTGCCCGCTACCAAGGCATCCGCGTCTCCTTCGGCTACCCGGCCTGCCCGAACCTCGAAGATCAGTCGCAGTTGTTCCGCCTGCTCAGCCCGCAAGACATCGGGGTGGAGCTCACCGACGGCTTCATGATGGAGCCGGAAGCCAGCGTCTCGGCGATGGTGTTCGCCCATCCGCAAGCGCGTTATTTCAACGCGTAGCCCATGCAAAAAGCCCCTGCCGCATTCGACGCGGCAGGGGCTTTTTTTATTAGTAGCTGTACGACTCGATGATCGTGCGCATCGTGTGGTCGGCCAGTTGCGGCACTTGGTAGTAGCCGTTGTAGTTGAGGAATTGCCAGCACTCATACGCCATCTCTTGGCAAGTGTTCGCACCGGTCGCGTGGTACTGACGGATCTGCGGTTGCACGCACTCCAGCGCCCAGGTCATCGCCGTGCGCGCGCCCGCTTTGTGCAGATCGAGAGCCACCTGTGCGATCGTGCGGTCGGACAGCGTCGTCGTGCCCGGGTTCGGAGCCGGAGATTGCGGGTGGTTCAAGCCGATCTGCGTGCGCTCATAGACGTTCATCTGCGGCGTGTGCGGCAGATTCGTCTGCATGCCGTGGTTCATCAGCAGAGCCAGACCTTGGTTGTACCCTTGCACCATGCGGCGTTGCTGGTTGGTCAGGATGTCGCGCAGATGCGGATCTTGCGCCTGCGAGATCATCACGCCGTACAGTTCGATATGCGCCGCTTTCGTGCGCAGTGCCTCTTGCGTCTCCAAAAACTCATGCGCACCGAAACGCAGCCCGCTGCCGTTGTCATTTTGCATCCCCATGTTTTGCCCTTGCATCGTGTTTTGGGTGCGGTATGGTGTTTGATAACGGTTTTGAGTTTGCGTTTGAGTGCCGCCGTACTGATTTTGATTGCCATATTGATTTTGATTGGCAAATTGGTTTTGTTGCGTCCCATACTGATTCTGGTAGCGGTTCATGATCGTTCCTCCCTTGGCATTCAATCGGGTTTCTTCATGACGCTTTTAGAATGCAGTACGGGAACGCAATTTATGCGTGTTACTTCCCTTCCGTCAGACGCAGGAACTCCTCTACATCACCAAGCGCGATGTCGACCGCGCTCTGCCAGAATTCCGGCTGCGTCAGATCGACGCCGAGGTGCTTTTGCGCGAGATCTTCGACGGTCATCGAGCCGGTGTCGCGGAGCAGCGCCACATACTTTTTGGAGAACTCCGGGCCTTCTGCCAGCGCACGGGCGTAGACCCCGGTGGAGAACAGGAAGCCGAAAGTATACGGGAAGTTGTAGAACGGCACGCCCGTCGAGTAGAAATGCAGTTTCGACGCCCAGAAGTGCGGATGGTAGAGATCGAGCGCACCTTTGTACGACTTTTGCTGCGCTTCCACCATCAGCTCGTTGAGGCGGTCAACGCTGACGAGGCCGTTTTTGCGCTCCGCATAGAAATTGTTTTCAAACTGGAAACGGGCATGGATGTCCAAGAAGAACGCCACGCAGCGCTGCAGTTTGTCTTCCAACATCGCGATCCGCTCGTCATCCGACTGCGCCTGTTTCAACGCCGCATCAGACACGATCAACTCCGCAAACGTCGACGCCGTCTCCGCCACGTTCATCGCATAGGACTGGAGCATCGGCGGCAGGTCTTTCATTACTTCGTTGTGGTACGCGTGACCCAGTTCGTGCGCGAGGGTCGCCACGTTGGACATCGAACCGTCGTAGGTCATGAAAATGCGCGACTGCCCCTGTTGCGGGAACGACGTGCAGAATCCGCCCGGACGCTTGCCGGGGCGATCTTCCGCCTCGATCCAACGCTCGTCAAACGCGCGCTTGGCAAACGCCGCCATGTCCGGCGAGAACTTTTCAAAGTGTTCGAGGATAAAGGCCGCCCCTTGGTCATAGCTCAGCTTGGAGTTCGCTTCGCCCACCGGCGCGTATTGGTCAAAATAGGACAGCTTCTCCACGCCGAGCAGCTTGGCCTTGCGGTTCAGGTACTGGACGAGGACGTCTTTGTTGCGTTCGACCGTGTCCCACATCGCGTCGAGCGTCGCCTGCGACATGCGGTTGATGTCAAGCGGCTCCTTCAGCACCGACTCCCAGCCGCGATGCTTGTAGACCTGCACGCGGAATCCGGCGAGGTGGTTCAACGCCGTGGAGATCAAATCCGATTTTTCAGCAAACGCCTCTTCCCACGCGGCAAATGCTTTCACGCGCACGTCGCGGTCCGGGTGCGAGTACATGTTTTGCAGTTGACCCACCGACAGTTTGACCGGCTGCCCGTCTTTCTCAAACGGTACGGAGATCGAGCCGATCACCGTGTTGTACAGCGACTGCCACGCATGGTAGCCGTCGACCGACAGATCGCCGATCAAAGCTTCCTGCTCGGTCGGGAGCTTTTGGCTCGCGATCAGTCGACGCTCCGTGATCGGGAACGCGACCGCTGCCAGACGCTCGTCGGCGACAACAGCCGCCCACTCCACATCGCTCGCGGCGAGGGTGTGCTTATCCAGTTGCGTCATCGCCGACTGATAGGCAGCGTACAAGCTTTGCACGCGACCGTGGTGGATCTTCGCTTTCCCATCTTTGACGTTTTGCGCCATCAGGCAGGAGCAGAACGCCATCGCCTGTTTGATCAGACGCTGCGTGTCTTGGGCGCGGGTGAACAACCCCACCCACGTTTCTTGATCCGGCTTTTGCTGCTCGAGAGCGGCGACACCGGCTTGCAGAGCGTGGATCATCTCTTGCAACTCTTCCAGATGCGCGGTAAACTGCGGCGACTCGCTGCCGCCCGGGAACAGGACGTCGAGGTCCCAGTTTTGATCTAACGTTTGCACGGACAAACCCTCCGTTTCAGATACCAAAAATATGTAAGACTTCTCCTATGATCATACCACAATCCACGGTAAAACAGACCAATCGGTCTATTAAAAAAATGCCCCTGCGTAAATCATGCCATTCATAGACGCCCCCGCTCCGACCCATGCTACGGAAAAGACCCGTGTGTCAAAAAGGAGGTCGTTGCTTTCGTGATTCGTCGCTTCCCTGCATGTGCCCTCTCGTTCCTCCTGTTCTGCACCGCGCTGTTTCCGATGCCTGCCGTGGCACAGTCGGCAGATGAGATCGCTGCTTTGCGGCAGTACGCTCCGACCGATCTCGACAGCCACTGGGCAGCCGATACCCTGAACGACGCCATCCACGCCGACATCGTAAAAGGCTACCCGACCGGTGTCGCTCCCGGTGTGGTGGAGGTGCGTCCGAACGCCTCGATCACCCGCGCCGAGTTCGTCACCCTGCTCGTGCGGGCCACCGGTCTAACCAGCAACGCACCAGCGAAAACGTTTACCGACGTTCCGAGCGGCACCTGGTTCAGCGAGCCGATCCGGATCGCGTCGTCGCTTGGCATCGTCAACGGCTACGAATACAACCAGTTCCTGCCGACCAAACAGATCCGCCGCGACGAGATGGCCGCCTTGATCGTGCGGGCGTTTGAACACAACATCTCGTGGCAGCCGGTGACCGCGCCGCCCTTCC
Organism: Tumebacillus lacus; assembly: GCF_026410385.1. GTDB lineage: Bacteria > Bacillota > Bacilli > Tumebacillales > Tumebacillaceae > Tumebacillus > Tumebacillus lacus. The sequence goes on along the minus strand of NZ_JAPMLT010000004.1, from coordinate 149,003 downwards.
TCGACGTCCCCGCCTACTGGGCGGCCGACGCGATCAACCGGGCGACCGCCGTCAAGATCGTCAACGGCAAAGGAGACGGCAAATACTTCCCCGCCGACATCGCCACCCGCGCCGAGGCGGTCACCGTGCTCTCCCGCGCCTTGCATCTCGAATCAAGCGCGTTGCCGACCGACGACCGGCTCAACGCCGTCGTCCTCGCCGACCTGCGCGAACGGCAGACCGCCTTCAACGCCCGCAACTTCGCGGAGCTTGAAGCGATCAACTCCCGCTACTCCACCGGCGCGCAGCATGCGATGATGCGCTATGCATTCTCCACGTTGCAATCTCTGCTCACCGACCCGGAAGCCCCGGCCGGCCTGACGATGGAGATCCGCCGCACTGAGACCCCGTCCGCCCGCGTCCTGCAAAAATCCAATCGCTATGCCACCGTCGAACTGACCGGCGGCCGCTTCGACCTCCTCTTCACCGTCCCCGGCGCAGCACCGGAGGTCTCCCCCGACGACTCCAGCGGCCTCGTCTACCTCAAAAAAATGCCCGACGGCTCCTGGAAAATGTATTCGGCACACCCACCTGAAGCGGCGTGATGTAGAGAAAAGCCTCCGGTCAAATCATTTTGACCAGAGGCTCTCTTCTACTTCTGCGTGACTTTCATAAACTCACCAAAGCGAATATCATCGATCAACCAAACATCCTGCACTTTTATCACTTTCAACCCAAGACGAGACACATAGACTTCCCGCACGGGGTTATATTCGATTTGAACATTCACCAGATAGCCTGACTCATTGTCTCGTACCTGTTGGGTTTCAAAGATCTTTACATCGGTGACCTCGGGCAGACGTTGTCCTCCCTTCACCGACTCACGCAGACGATCAAGGTTTCCAAACCGCTCTTTTAAGATCTCTTGCACCTCTGGAGTCGCATGTTCCATCCCTCCGATATCGGTATCCGTCTCGCGATCTTTCATGGTCAGTACTTTCCTTGAAAAATCGATCGCTGTCTGCTCCGCCTGTTCTTTCTCCCTCTCTTCTCCCACCGAACACCCGGAAAGGAAGCATACAAATAAAAGTCCCGCCAACCGAGCAAGGCCTCGTTTCAAAGAAACACCACCTCTCATTGCATAAAAAGTAATATATAAAAAGCCTCCTGTCCATCACTTCGACAGGAGGCCTTCCCTTTTTGTTCTGCTACTTCTTCACTTGCACGCCATTCAAATAAAGATCCAAGATCAGGTCGATCTCCTTCTCTTCTTCCTCAAAGGAGAACACATCCCCGAGCGTTTCGCTCATCAGGACGTAGCCGAACACCATGCTCATGAACACGCGCATCGCCCGGGTCGGGTCGATGTCCTCTCGGAAGTTGCCGCGCTGTTGCTCTTCCCGCACAAAGGCGGTGGCGAGCTCGACGACTTTGGGGAGCACTTGTTTGATCGGTTCGAGCAGTTCCGGGTGGTAGGCCGCCTCGACCGCCATCGTCTTGACCAGCGGCAGGTTGTTGCGGATCAGTCGCGACCGATCCACCATCAGGTCCCGCAGCACATCGGCCAGTTCCCGGTCCTTGCTGCCATTCAACACCTTCTCGATGCCAGCCAGCACGAACGGGCGCAACACCCGTGCGGTCAGCGGCACGAGCAGGCCGCGCAGCAGATCTTTTTTCGTTTTAAAATAATTGAAGATCGTGCCTTCCGAAACGCCCGCTTCTTTAGCGACTTCACTCGTGCGGGACGCGCTGAATCCCTTTTCCGAAAACACGCGCACCGCCGCTTCGAGGATCTTCAGATGTTTTTCCGTCAAGATCTTCTCTTCGCCCAGATCGAGTTCGAGATCGGGCAACAGATCTTTTTTCTCTTCCTGTTCCGCCATCCGGTTCACTCCCAACCCGCTCGGTCTGAGTGGTTACTCACCTTACAGTCTAGCTGATCTTGTCCCGTTCTGCAAGCGGCGACCGCGCAACACCCACGGGTAGAACACGATGCCGACGACCAGCAGTCCCACGCCCAGCGAGAACGTCTTGAGATCGGCCGTGCCCGCTTTGATGACCCACAGCGAGTAGATCGCCGCTAAGGCCGCCACGATGCCGTCGGTGATGCGGCTGCGACCTTGTTCGCCTGCGAGGTAGGTCTCGCCGGAGACGACCAATTTGAGCTGATAGATCGACGCGATGATATAAGGAACCAGATACGCAAGCGTCGCGACGAAGATGACAAAGTCAAACGCCTTCGACACCGAGTTGGAGATCGTCGAGAAGATAAACAATTGCGAGCCGAGGTTGGACAGCCACAGAGCCACGACCGGCGCGCCTTTTTTGTTCTCTTTTTTGAAGACCGGGAGGAAGATGCCTTGCTTGGCTGCTTGGTACGGCACTTCCGAGGCCAGCATGATCCAGCCGACCGTCGTCCCGAGCAGCGAGATCAGACCAAGGCCGGCCATCAGGTAGGAGCCGGACGACCCGACCACGACAGACAGCGCATCGACGAGCGGCTTTTCCGACGCGATCAGTTGATCTTGGGTCAGAGTGCCCATGACGAGCACGGTGATGCCCATGTAAATGACCAGCGCGATCGACAGACCGATGATCGTCGCCTTTTTTACGTCCGATTGTTTGCGTGCGCGGTTCGAGAAGACGATCGCCGACTCGACGCCGACAAACGCCCACAGCGTCGCCACAGCCGCCGCGTTGATCTGGCCGAGCAGCGGCACGCTCGCGCCCGCTTCATCAAATCGCGGCGCATCCATCGGCAGCAGATTCGACGACTGGAAAGCGAACAGAGCCGCGATGATAAACAACGCAAAGCCGAGCACTTTCGCGGTCGTCGCCACAAAGTTTACTTTGCCCGCGCCTTCCATGCCGCGCAGGACCAGCGTGTGCATGCCCCACAGCAGCACGGAGCAGGTGAGGAACGTCAGCACGTTGCCGACGCGCAGGTCGGTGCCGAAAGCGGTAAACCAGACCGCTTCGCTGCTCAGGATCGGCAGGAAGGTGGAGAGGTACGAAGCAAACGTCGTGATGATCGCCACGTTTCCTGCGAAGTTTGCCACCCAATAGCCCCAGGCGACCAAATAGCCGGACAGAGTGGACGCGCCGGAGCCTTTTTTAAACAACGCCATCGCGTACATCTGCGGACCGCCGTTCAACTCCGGCTTGCGCATTGCCAGATTGCCAAAGACGAGCGCCGTCATCAAAACACCGGCGCCGGTGAGCAGCCACGCCAGCAGCACGCCCGACGGGGATGCGACCTCCGCCAGCGAGCGCGGGAGCATAAAGATCCCGGAGCCCACCATATTCCCGACGACAAGCGCCGTCAAGACCCATAAACCTAACTTGTTGTTTGACATGATGTGTGTCTTCCTCCTTAGTTCCATCCAAAGGAAGGAGAGGGCCCAGAAAATAGAAAAACACCGGAGTATCCTCGCGGTGTTTGTAGTCATTCTGAACACCCCGCACCTTAGCCTTCGTTGAAAGATAGCTCAACACGCACGAGTCGGCACCTCGTCCGTGACAGTTCCGCCCCTGTTCGGAAACGGACCCAGCCTGCGCACCCGTCAGCTGTGCACAAACTTCGGCGGTGCCCCCTTTCCCTCGCGATCCACGGTGTCTGCGCACCTCCCGCAAGCTACTCTTGAGCAACCGCAACCTCTACCTCACCATTTTGTCGATGAGGGTATTGCTTTAGTCTATTAAATTAGTACAACGTGTTACAGTATACAAACCGATTCGCAAACACGTCAATGGTAAATCCAGACAAAAAAAGAGTCAGGCAGACGCCCGACTCTTTTCCTTCCATCTAAAAAATTACTTTGCGTACACCGCGTTCGACAGCAGACGATACAGATACTCGGTGTGATCGCGGAAACCGGCTTCGAGGCCGATCAGCGTGACGTTTTGGTCCTGCTCCTGCACGATCACCGCCTTCCCGGCCGCAGCGGTATTGTTGCGCCAGTGGCCGGAGAGGAAGAAGTCCGGGGTGTTCGCATAGGTCGCGACCACGTCGGTGCCCGCCGTGTTGGTAAACCATGCCGGACGGTAGACAAAGCCGATGTCGGTCGACTTGTACCCGAGCGTCAGCGGCGACGCGCTGTAGTTCACCGAGACGATGCCGTTCGAGTTGGAGCTGCCCGCGTTGACGGTGATGTCGGTCAGCCCGAGTTGCTTGGCAGCCGTCGCCGAGCCGGTGCCGATCGCTACATAGTGGCCGCCCTCGTTGACAAAGTCGGTCACATTCGCCTTGAACGAGTCAAACTGCGCCTGCGACTGCAGCCCGAACTCTTGGTTCGCCGCGCTGTTCGTCCACGCGATCAGACGCTCCGAACCGTTGTAGAGGAACGCATCGTAGCCCTGCAGACCGTTCGTCGCCACCTGCACCGGCGTCACTTCCGTCACATCAAATCCGAGACGCTTCAACGCCAGATGCGTGCCCGCGTGCGCCTGCCCTTTGTTGTAGCCGCCGTCCTTGAGGATCGCGACTTTCTGCTTGGTCATCGCCGTCGCATCGGACGGAACGGCGGTCGTCTGCAGCGAGAGACCGGACGCTTTCACCAGCTCTTTGAGCGTGTGCCCCGACTGCGCCGCTACATAAAAATCGCCCGCAGCGTCGCGCTTGACTTCCACCCCTTTTGCCAGCAGGTCGTTGGCGAGACGCACCGCTTTCACGGAGGAGTTCGGGATCTTGTACGGCCCTTTGCCGATCAGTTCCCCCGTGCTCGCGACCGCGTTGACCTTTTGCGTCTGCACGGTCACATCGCTCTGCGTCGCCACCGCCGCAAAGCCCCACAGTTGCGGCAGGCTCCACGAGGAGATGTCGTACATCGCCGGCGTGTCGTTTGAAATGTCCTCGCCTTCCCACAGCAGCGTGTTGGCAAGGCCCGCTTTTGCCTGATCCATCGGCACCACGTACGTGCCGGCCGGGTAGGTCGTACCGTCGACGGTGAACGCCTTTTGCGCTTGTTCCACCGCGATGTCGTTGGTCAGCAGATGAGCGACCGCCTTTTCGGTCACCGTCGGGTCCTCGCCATCGACCGGCAGAATGTACGAAGTCGGGAAATGTCCGTCCTCATGGTACGGGTGGTCAAACTGAATGCCCCGACGGAACATCTCGATCTGATCTTTGATCATCTCCGCCTTGTTCTCCGCCGTATGCTTCAGCGCGCCCATCGTCGCGTCATAGTGCCACTGCACACCGTCCCAATCGTTGGTCGGCGCTTCCAGCGTGTACCCGTACGTGCCGTGGTACATCGCGTACATCGGCGTAAAGATCGGCGGATAGTCGTCCCAGCCCGCCGAGTCATCGCGCTGCGGGATGTAGGTGCCGGTCATGTTTTCATACCACGGGCCTTTGTACTGCGCCTGTTGCGACACGATCTCGCCTTCCATCGCCTCCGCCTGCGCCGTCATCCATTTGCTGAACAGGTCGTACTCGTAGTTCGGGTTGTGCGGCGGCGTGCACGGCTCGATCAGGCCCGGACGCCCCGGACCCGCATAGTTCTTCACATAGCCGTGCAGATCGAGCATCACCATCGGGTTCCATTCGGTGATCAGCCCGACCGTCTGCCGGGTCTCCGGCTGCGACTGCGTGATAAAATCGCGGTTCAGGTCGATGCCGGAAGAGTTGAAGCGAGTCGCGTTGACGCGCCCGTCCGGATTGGCAAGGTTGAAGATCAAGATCGTGTTGTCCAAAATGGTCTGCGTCTGTTCATCATTGTCCAACGCAAATCGCTTGATCAACTTCAACGCCGCGTCCGACCCGACAAACTCCGTGCCGTGAATCGAAGCGTTGACCAGCACCGGCACTTTAAAATCGGGATGCTTGGCGATAAAATCTTCCGCTTTCTCCGAAGATTTGAACATTTGTTTGCGCAGGCCTTGGTAGTAGCCAAACTTGCCGCCGTCAGACGGATTGGATATCGTGACCGTATACAGGTCGCGACCGGCCGCCGACTGCCCCGTCACTTCCACCTTCACGCGGTTGCTCTGTTTGACAATCGCTTGCAGTTCATTCATAAATTGCGAATATCGCACAAAATCATAGTTCTCCGTATTAAAAAGAGAGCCGTTCGACTCGTTCGTTTCGTAGGCATTGACATTCGTCCACGCTTGACCCGAAGGCGCCTCTGCCAATACGGCGTACGGCAGGCCCGCCATCAAGCTCAAGCTGAGCAGACCGGAAATCACTTGTTTTTTCATATCTTCTCAGTTCCCCCTCTTATATCAAACACATTTTTTTTCGTCGGAGTGTATTTTTATGCAACGATATGTACTATATCACAGATTAAATTGACGGACAAGACATTATAATGAAAGTATTTCACAAAATAGTACTCACCTGTACACGAGGGCATCCTACGGGTAAAGTGTCTGTTGGAGAGAGGAGAGATTCCATGAATCACCAGAGCTTATACAGAGAGAAACTCACTGCAGCAGACGCCGCCGTTCGCCTGATCGAGCCGGGCGATGACATCATCGTGCCCCTGTCTGCAGGCGAGCCCCCGGCGCTGATCGACGCGCTGCCGGGACATGACGGGCTGCGCGGCAACCGCCTGTTCCAGATGCTGTCCCTGCGTCCGGCCATCGAAGTGCCGCCGGAGCGGCTGCGCTTGGTCTCGTTGTTCCTCGGCGCAGGAGATCGGCCCGGCTTTCACGCCGGCCTGCTGGACCTGTTGCCCAACCATTTTTCAGACCTGCCCCGCTTGTTGACCGAGTTTACAAACAACCGCGTGATCATGGCCACCGTGTCGCCGATGGACGATGAGGGCTACTTCTCGCTCGGCACCAACTGCGACTACACCGCCGGGCTGGTCCCGTCGGCCAAACGCGTGCTGCTTGAAGTGAACGAACAGATGCCGCGCACGTTCGGTCAGCACCGCATCCATATCTCGCAGGTCGACGCCCTCATCGAAAACAACGTCCCGCTCCCGGAACTGGGAGACCCGATGATCACCGAGAACGACATCAAGATCGGCCGCTTCATCGCCGACATCATCCGCGACGGCGACACGCTGCAGATCGGCTTTGGAGCGATCCCCAACGCCGTGATGGATTTTCTGGGCCAGCACAAAAATCTCGGCGTCTACACCGAGATGCTGCCCGATAAAGTGGTCGACCTGTTCGAAGCAGGCGTGATCACCAACCAGAACAAGCCGGCGCACCTCTACCCGGGCCAGATGACCACCACCTTTGCCCTCGGCAGCCGCCGCTTATACGACTTCATGCATGAAAACAAAAACTTGCTCATGCTCCCCGTCGACCAAACAAACGACGTGCGCAACATCGCCGCCATCGACCAGATCGTCTCGATCAACGCCACCGTCGAAGTCGATTTCCTCGGCCAATGCAATTCCGAGACGGTGGGTGGCCGCTACTACTCGTCGAGCGGCGGTCAGTCCGACTTTGCCAAAGGGGTGCGGATGGCCAAGGAAGGGCGCGGCATCATCTGCCTGCACTCCACTGCCAAGCAAGGCACCGTCTCCAAGATCGTCCCCACCTTGCCCGCAGGCGCCGCCGTCACCACCTCGAAAAACGACGTCGACATGATCGTCACCGAGTGGGGCGTCGCCCAATTGAAAGGCAAACCGATCCGCGAACGCACCCGCGCTTTGATCGGGATCGCCCATCCCGCCTTCCGCGACGAACTGGAATTTGCGGCGAAAAAAATGGGTTACTTCATCTAATAAGGCAAAAAAAATGAAAAGACCGTGAGCCAAAAGGCCCACGGTTTTTTTTTTTTGAATTCCAAATATTTTTCATGTCTGATCAACAGGGAACTTGTCAGGGTATGTCGAAACACATAGATATACGTAAGGGACTGTTCTTTTATGGAGGTAGAATGATGGAAAAATCCAGTGTGATTGGTATCGTCCTTGGCCTCGTGGCTGTAGGCGTTGGCATGGTCTTGAAAGGCGCAAGCTTGGTCGCGCTGTTCAACCCGGCAGCTCTGATGATCATCTTTGCCGGCACGGCCGCTGCCATCTTCATCGCCTTCCCCATGGATGAGCTGAAAAAACTCCCGGCCTTGTTCAAGATCATCTTCAAGGAAACGCAGCTGATCGACAAGCGCGATCTGATCCGCCAACTCAGCGAATGGGCGTTGACCGCCCGTCGTGAAGGCCTGCTCACCTTGGAAGAAAAAGTGGTGGAGATCGACGATCCGTTCCTGAAAAAAGGCATGCAGATGATCGTCGACGGCGGGGAAGCCACCTACGTGCAGCAAGTCCTCGATGAAGAGATCGCCGCGATGGAAGATCGTCACCGCGCAGGTGCGTTGATCTTCTCGCAGGCCGGCACCTATGCGCCGACTCTCGGGGTTCTCGGTGCGGTTATCGGTCTGGTCGCCGCGCTCGGCAACTTGAAAGACATCGACGCGCTCGGCCACTCCATCGCCGCCGCGTTTATCGCGACCCTGTTCGGTATCTTCTCCGGGTACGTGCTCTGGCACCCCTTTGCAAACAAACTCAAACGCAAATCGCAGCAAGAAGTCGAACTCAAACGCATCATGATGGAAGGCATCCTCTCCATCCAGGCCGGCTTCCTGCCGAACGCGATCGAAGAGAAACTTTTGGTCTACCTCCCGATGAACCAGCGCAACCTCAAGCCGGAAGAAGCGGCGGAGGACAACGACAATGGCTAAGAAGCGCCATCATCACGAGGAGCATATCGACGAGACCTGGCTGATCCCGTATGCGGATCTGCTCACCTTGTTGCTCGCCTTGTTCATCGTTTTGTTCGCCTCTTCGACGGTCGATGCCAAGAAATTTGAGATGCTCTCTCAGTCGCTCAGTAACGCATTCAACGGCGGCACCGGCGTGTTGCAACAGCCGAGCCCGACGCCGACTCCGGTGCCGCGCTCCTCTGATAACTCGCCGTCCGACCCGTCTCAGACTGTCACGCCGCAACCGACGAAGGAACAGCAGGAAAAAGCCCAGCAAGAGCAGGAAGAACAAGAAGAACTGGAAAAACTCAAGAAAAACATGGACCAGTACATCCTCCAAAACGGACTCGAAGACCAATTCGAGACCCAACTGCTGCCCGAGGGGCTCAAGATCGTCATCCGCGATCTCGCCTTCTTCCAATCGGGCAGTGCCGACATCCGCCCGGAAGCGCGCAATCTCGGCGTGGCGATGTCGCACCTGCTCAGCGCCTATCCGCGCAAGGTGATCGTCTCCGGTCACACCGACAACGTGCCGATCTCTTCCGGTCAGTACTCGTCGAACTGGGACTTGAGCACCGAGCGTGCGGTCAATTTCCTGCACGTCCTGCTGTCAAACGGCAATCTCAACCCCGCCAACTTCAGCGCCACCGGCTATGGCGAGTTCCAACCGGTCGCACCGAACGACACGGTGGAGCATCGCGGCCAGAACCGCCGCATCGAGGTCTTTATTCAGAAAAAGACGTTCTGATAAAAAACACCCGCATCGACCCGGAGACTCCGGCGATGCGGGTGTTTTTTTATTTGCCGGGACTGATGTTGCCAATCCCTGCATCGGGCGTGGCCTGCCGCCTGTACGCCGCCCACAGGGAGAGGAACAACACAGCTCCCAGCAACCAGACAACGCCGGAAAAATAGAACGTCGCCTCGACGGTGAAATAGTCGACACACGCGCCGTTCGCCAGCGGACCGAGGATCATCCCGAGCGAGTTGGCCGTGCCGAGAAAGCCCATCGTGCTGCCCATGCCGATGGAGCGGCCCAGCACTGCCGACAGCGCGGCCGACGCGGACAGCGTCAACGCCGTTCCGACGCCGACCAGCAGCATCATTCCGGCGATCGCCCACACACCCTGTGCCAGCGGGAACAGGAGCAATGCGGCCGCCGTAAAAAAGGCCGCGCCGGTGATCAACTTCGACCGGTCGACCCGGTCGGCGAGCCTCCCGAACGGCACCTGCATCACGCCAATCGCCACGTAGTTCAGGGCGATCAGAAAGCCGGTCGCAAACGTCGAGATCCCTCGCTCTTGTGCAAACAGCGGGAAGAAGGAGATGAAATAGATCTCCAGCACCGCCAGCACCACAAAGATCCCGGCGACCGCCAACAGCCCTGGATGGCGAAACAGATCCCACGTCGACAGCGGCCTGCCGCCGTCCCCGCGCGTGCGGCGGTCGCCGACCGGCTCGACCTTGGGCAGGAAAAACACGATGGTGATCGCCACAAACGCGAGCCCCATCAGCGACCAAAACGCCGCCAACACGCCGTATACCTGCGCCACGAGCCCGCCGACCAAAGGGCCGAGTCCGCTGCCGATGTTGAACACCGTGTTGTAGATGCCCATATAGCGGCCTTCCTCGCCGCGCGGGGATACCTGCCCCATATAGGCCATCGCCATCGGCAACATCATCGCCGACGCCACCCCATGCAGGAGGCGCGCTCCGAGCAGTTGGGCAAAATGCTCGGCCGTGATGTAGGTCAGGGCGATAAACGGATAAAACAACAGCGAGATCGTCAGCATCATTTTGGGGCCTTTGCGGTCGCTCAGGCGTCCGACCGGGTTGCCGAGGATCAGCCGAACGAGCGAAAATCCGCTGTAGAGCATCGCCACCCAAAACCCCGTCGCGCCCAGATCCCGGGCCAGCGGAGCCAACAGCGGCGCCACGATGCCAGTGCCGAGCACCAACACAAAAACAGACAAACACAACAGGACGACAGCCCGACTCATGATCGACCCCACTCTTTCATCACACACACTCAACAACTTCGAGAGATGAATTCACCGCCCGCTTGATAAAGCCCTTCTCAGAACAGATCTTCACTGAAGTCCCTTCTCTGAAAGTCTCTTCTTTGAAAGCCCCTTCAAAGACAGCGCTTTCCTCCCTGTCAGCTCTTTGTCTTTATGCTTTTTCTCCGACCGCCAATTCACTTGCATTTCGCAGTTTGATCTCCTGCAGGATCTGGCGGTCGTGCTCCGGCCACCAAGCTCCGCAGTCGTCGCTGACGATGCAGACCGCGCATTTTTCCAGATCGTATACCTTCATGCCCGTGATCGGCGGCGAGTACACATGCACCGTCACCAGCGAGCCGTCCGAGTGATTGCCCATCGCGTGGATCATCTTCTCCCCGGCGTAGACGTGCGTCCCGGTCGCTTCGAGACGCGTCACCTTTTCCACCGGCACGCCGTCCTCGTCGAGATCGTACAGGATATGCGTCGACTCGCCTTCCAGCACCGATACCCAGCCCATCGACGAGCCGTGATCGTGCGGCGCGCAGTCCATGTGGTTGGACCAGTTCATCACCAGCATCTCGACATCATCCGATTTATAGATCATCTTGCGGCCGTACGGATACGGTCCAAAATCGGTGATATACGGGTGCAGATCTTCCATCGTCACATCCAAACGCTCAATCGCCTCACGCAGTTCCTTTGCATTCGGCTTGATCAAGTGACCAAAACTCTCTTCCATTCGGCGGGTGAAATCCATCTTTGTATTACCTCCTAGGTTTCTTCAGATCTTCTGTCTTTCCCTAGTAAGCAAATCGGTTTATGTGTAAATACAAGAACAACTAATATTAATTATGATAATATCATTAGAATGTATTTCGGTCAAACACATTTATAATTAAATACAACAACGCGGTGACGTGCCAAATTCAACCACGTGTATGTGTCCCCGCATTTTTCCGCACTCTATAGGTGATCCAAAGCAAGAGGAGGAACCTGTCATGTCTACCGAATCGCGACTGAACGAAGTGCTCGACAGCGGCCAGACGGTCAACGTCACCTTTTCCAACGAAAAACCGTACGCCGAACCGGACGACCTCGTCCAAACCCAGCGCGGCCGTCTCGTCTCCACCAACTCTCCCGACGTCGTCCAGTTCCAACCGGAACAAGGAGCCCCTGTCCCGGTGCCGAGATCGCGCATCCTGATCATCGAGTCATGATTTGAACATGAAAAAAGGACAACCCGGCGTTCTCCGAGTTGTCCTTTTCACGCTTTTGCTGCTACTTCTGCATCTATGCAACAACACCCCCGGACCAACTGGCCCGAGGGTGCGTAACGATCATGATTTAGTTGCCCATCATATAGCCCATCCAGGAACCCACGGTGCCCACGATCACCACGACGCCGACCACTGCGAAGGTGATCATTGCGTTTTTCGGCTTCATCATGTGTGTTTCACTCCTATCTTTGAATCGAGATCACAGACAATTGATAACCTCCTCATTATACTCCAATTGTTCGACTCCGCATAGTGGTGGGAGCGTTTGAGGAATACTCTTCCTGAAGCGAAAAGGACCGGGAGCATCTGCATGCTCTCGGTCCTTTTCCATGCACATTTAACTGAGCAACGCATAACTCCAGAACCCCACAATGGGAATCAGCCAAAGCAACGGAATGCAGTTGAGCCAATACGCCAGCTTATACTTTTGCTGAGCATAGCAGACCCAACTGGAGATGATGCCCCCGAGCAGCCCCACCGGGTAGATCAAGATCGCAAAAAAGATCGTCAGCGTCGTCGGGTCCTTCTCCGACCCTGGCGCATCGAACATCATCACCGACAACCCCAAAAACACCAACCAAACAAACACAAACATCCCATACAAAATCTGCGAAAATAACAATGTGTAAAATGCCGTCTTGTTTTTCAATTCTTTCCCCCCGCAATAGTCAAAAAAATCGAGCCCATTTTTCCCCAATCTCCTTCCAGCCATCCCATTTTATCAAACATCTCACTCGATTGTACGGCGTTCAGTACAGAGAACGAAAAAAACCCGCCCGATCAAACGAACACTTACAAAAAGTGACATAATCCTTTCTTGTGCTGATTACATTAATTTTGTAAACTAAAAGCAATTCCGAATTTCTCTGCAAACAACTCACGCAGAGGAATCCATTTTTACAGAAAAATGGGGGGAAGAATTCACGATGAAACATTGGAACCGAGCACTTCCGCTGCTGATCGGCGTGTTGTTTGCCACGACGTCGGTCGCTTCAGCCAGCGGCACGCAAGCGGTGCATCCGAGCTTTGCGACCAAACAGACGGTCACTCTCATCGAACTGACCAAAGAAGAAGCTCAGCACTATGAACTGCTTCAAGGCGGGCATGCGGACGCGTCCATCGCAGGCGGCACCGTCGCCTACTCCGGCAAACTGTCGGAAGCCGAAAAGAAAGCGTACAAAACTGACATGCTCAGCATGACCCGCACCGCAACACCGGTGCAGACCGACACTGTCACTCCGCAATGGTGCACCGGTCTCTTCCTGAAAAACGTCTCCTACCTCGGCAACAACTACTACTTCACCAACCAGCGCATCGGCGCTTCCGAAGGCGCTGGTCCGATCACGCTGTCGGTCACCGTATCGAAGAGCGTATCGGCTACGTTCTCGGCAAACGTCGGGGTCAGTGCGGAAGTGGTATCGGCAGGCGTAGGCTACAGCGTGACGGGAACTTATGGCGTCTCTTCCACCGGCACGTGGGCGGTTCCGTCCGGCACCTACGGCCGACTGGAAGCGTACGCGCTGCATGACAAACATTCGTGGGAAGTCTGGGAAGACGACTGCGGGACGCCTACCGACACCTACAAAGGCAACGGAAACTCCTGGAAACCGAACGGTTCTGTCTACTTCAAAAAAGTCACACTCTAAACCGCAATCGGGAGGTACTTCGAGATGACAAGAAGATCAGCAGGTGTAGCATTCATCGGATTTGCGATATGGCTGTTCGGCATCCGCTATGTGGCGGCCGCCATCTATGGGGCCGGGATCTCTGTGGATAACGAATACAGCAAGGAAACATTTGCGAGGTTCTTGTCCTACATCGGAGACCTCCCGCTCACACTCAGCATCGTCTCGCTCGTGATCGGCCTGCTTTATCTGCTCTGGGCAGAACGAGAAGCGAAATAAAACAAAGCCCTCGAATCTCCAAAGGATTCGAGGGCTTTTCTCATGCATCAACCGTACATATAGAACCAGAACACCGTCGCCAAAAGGATGCGATAGATCGCAAACGGAGTCAGTTTCACTTTCTCCAAGATCTTCAAGAACGAGAACACCGCCAGCAACGCCACGACAAACGCTGCCACAAAGCCGGTGGCAAACATCGGCAGGTCGCTCATCGAAAGCAGGTCGCGGCTCTTGAACAGGTCATAGCCGCTGGCAATCACCATGATCGGCACCGCCATCATGAAGGAAAACTCAGCCGCCGCTTTATGAGAGGTGCCGACGATCAGACCGCCGGAGATCGTCGAACCGGAGCGGGAAAATCCAGGCCACAGCGCCATGCACTGGAACAGGCCGATCGACAGTGCCTGCTTGTAGGTCAGGTCGTCGACAGTCGGGGACAGGATGCGGCGTTTTTTCGAGAAGAACTCCGCAAAGATCATCAACAGCGCCCCGAGGACCAGCGAAAAGACGACCCAGTACGCTTCGAACAAGTACTCTTTGATCAGATCGTGAAGCAAAAACGCGACCAACAACGCCGGGAACATGCCGAGCGTGATGTGCAGCAGGTTGAGCCCGGTCGGATTGCGAAACTCTTCCATCGAGATCTTTTTCGGGTTGAACATGCCGATCAGCTTTTTCCAGAACATCACGACGATGGCGAGGATCGAGCCGAGCTGCACGACGATTTCAAACGTTTTGGCTTTGTCACCGGTGAAGCCGATCAACTCCCCGGTCAAGATCATATGCCCGGTCGAGGACACAGGCAAAAATTCGGTCAGACCCTCGACGATGCCAAGGATCAACGCTTGCAAAGTGGGTTCCATATCTTCCTCCGCTGATGTGTTCAGTAGTGTGTTTGCCTCTGTGACCCGGTCTTATCGCTCGACCAGCAAGACGATCAGCGAGGTCAGCGAGAAACAGGTGCCGATCATATAGAGGATCGCGACAGTCTGCCGTTGCGAAAAACCGGCGTCGAGCAGTTTGTGGTGCGAATGGTTGCGGTCCGCTTTATGCGGCGGTTGGCCTTTGAGCATCCGCTCGATCACCACGCGCACCCCGTCGAGGATCGGCACGCCCAAGGCGAGCACCGGGACAAAAATGGAGACGGCCGTCACCGATTTGAACGCCCCGATCACCGAGATCGCCGCCAGCAAAAAGCCGCACAGCGTCGACCCGGCATCGCCCATGATGATCCGCGCCGGGTAGAAGTTGTGCCGCAGGAAGCCAAGCGCCGCGCCGGCCAGCGCGATGGCAAAGATCGCCGACGGCACCTGTCCTTGGAACAGCGCGACCAACGCCAGCGTCATCGCCGAGATCGCGGCGATGCCCCCGGCGAGTCCGTCGATGCCGTCGAGGAAGTTAAACACGTTGATCACGCCGACGATCCACAGGATCGTGACGATGTACGACAGCGTCTGCGGCAGCGCGACGTAGTGCGGCTCCGGGAACGGCATCGTAAAGCCCTGCACCGCGCCCCCGTACGCGATCACCGCCCACGCGGCGAGGATGTGAATCACAAAGCGGGGCGCGGCCGGGAAGTCCTTGCCCCGCGTCTTGAACCAGTCGTCGACCAAACCGATGGCAAAGAGCAGCGCGGCCCCGATCACAAGGCCCGTGTACGCCTGTGCCCCCTCTGCCCAGCGCTCCTGCACCAGCAGAGTCGCCAGCAAAAAGCCGCCGAAGATCGCCGCTCCTCCGAGCAAAGGCAGCGGTTCTTTATGCACTTTGCGCGGATTGGGCAGATCGACAAATTTGTATTGAAAAGCAAGTTTGCGAAGTGGCGGCACGAGCAGCCACGCAGTGAAAAAGGCGATCACGCCGACAATGAGCTCGATCACAACAAAATATCCTCCTCTTATCCATCCCCGTACCTCTTGTCAGTCGCATAAACACCGGGCTTGGTTACATCTCTCTCGACATTTTATCACGAGTTTCAACAAAAAAGCCCCCATCTTTGCAAGACGGGGACTTTTTTCCTAGTCTGTTTTAACGAACGGAGATCGAAACGACGCTGCTCTGTCGCACGACGACCACAGTCCGGGAGCTCGTGCGGACAAAGACGAACTGTCGGCTCACAACGACGACCCGCCCGCTAATGCTCCGGCCACGGCGCGTGCGAAACCGCACCCGATTGCCACGCAACGAGGAAAACGTGGTTCTGTCAAACATCAGGACTTGCACCTCCCTGCTCGGTGTTCCTTCTGCATCCTATGCTCGTCCGGAGCATTCGGGAAAGGCAGACGTGCAGGGAAAGTGCGGAGATTTGCCGGTATGCGCGTACTACGCGTGCAGTTCGAGCGAGCCGTCCCAGTCGGACGGTGCGCCCCGCTGCGAGTATTCATCGCAGACGTAGAAATACAGGCGCGCCGCTTCGTCCCGCTGATTTTCCTTCAGGAGCTGCACAAACGCAAACCGCGCATCACGGAACCGCGATTGCTGGTACATCCGCACCGCGTTTTCAAAGTCGTCCTTGGTCTTGTGCTTGAGACGGCGCAGTTCCGGGTCGTCCGTCTCATAGAGGTCGCACAGTTCCATCGGCTCGTCCATGCCGGGCAGCTTGATCCGGCCGAGGTCGCGCATGGCGAGGTCTGGCAGAGGCTCCACGCTGTTCAGCACCGCCTTCGGGATCAAGACCGACGAGCCAAGCTGCGTCGTCACCCGATCCAGCATGCCGCTGACATGCACGTCCTCGGAGATCGCCGTCCCTTCATAGCGGTAGTCATCGCCGATGATCCCGAGCATCAGATCGCCCGTCTGCAACCCGATGGAGATATCGACCGGCAACCGCCCTGCCCCCGCGCGGGTCTCGTTGTACGCGGCGATCTCGCGCCGCATCGCCACAGCCGCCGTCAAAGCCGACAAGGGGCTGTCCGGGAAGAGGGCGACGATCTGATGACCTTGATACGTATTGATCAGGCCGCCGTTCTCATGGAGCACATTGCTGACCCGCGCGATAAACGCGTTGATAAAGTCAAAGTTGTCATTCGGCGCATCTTTCATCGACTTGGACAGCTCGCTGAAGTTGCGGATGCGCATCGTCAGGATCGACATCGTCTTTCGCACTTGATCGCCGAGATCGATCTCGGTGATCTCCTCTTTGCCCAGATAGTCAAGATACTGTTTTGGCACAAATCGATAGGCTGCTTTGCGAAGGCGTTCGTTCTTCTCGATCTCATCCCGGATGTTCTGCGCCATCACGTTAAACTGCGTGCCGAACAGTCCCACTTCATCGCGGGTCGTCACCTCGACCTCGCAGATCTCTTTCTCCGCCGCCATCTCTTTGACTTTCAGCGAGAGACGGCGCAGCGGCGTCAGATTCCACATCGTGAAGGCGAGGAACAGCACGAGCACCACGCCTGTGAAGGCGGCGATCACGGTGAGGATCTTCCCGCGCATCTCCGCCAATCGCGCTTCAAAGCCGCGCAGATGGATGCCCGTCTCATAGATTCCGACCACCTGCTGTTTTTGCGAGTCGAACACAGGTCCCAACACAAACATCCACGACCCGTTCTCATCCTCCGAGACGCAGGACGCATACTGCCCGTCCTCCAGCACAAAGGAGTAGTCGTCTTTCAACTCCTGCCACTGCCCCTTCGCATCCCGATACTCGCAGACCGACTCTTGAAACACGTCGCTCGACAGCGGCTCGAACATGCGCAGGTCGTTGGCATCCTCCAGTACTTGGTAGACAACCCCGTCACGGCGCAAATAGGCAACCGAGTAAAATTTCCCAAAATCATCCTGGAACGTCAGCCGCTCTTTCAGCCGGTTGTACGGCTCTTCGCGGAAGTCTTTCGGCGATTGGATCTGAGCCAGCGTCTCGCCGTCGACCAGATTTTGCCCCATGTGCGCCATGTGGTAGAGTCCGCGGGCCGTCTCATGATACATGTCCTCTTGGAAATCAAGATACATCACCCCGGCCAGAAGCGACATTGCCACCACGATGGCCGGTCCGATGTAGAGCAGTTGCTTGGCGACGATGGAGCGCGGCACGAGATCGACGTATACGATCTTCGTCATCCAGCCCCAGATCGCGAGGAAGAGCAAACAGCCGATCCAGAACAGCACCTGATACACGTGCGTCTTGGTCGAGTGCCGGAGCGGCTCCAGCTCCCCTTCGATCAACGAGGTGATCCGGTCTTCGAGACCGAAGACCAGCGTCCCGTTGCTGTCGATCTCCATCGTCAGCAGTTTGCCGTCCTTCGGCGTATAGACGGTCTCCACCGCTTCCGGCCGCTCCAGCGGCAGTCGTTTGACCACCGCTCCGTAGTGATCGAGGAAATAGAGATTGTGGAGCACGTCAAAGTGGATCGAGTACGGATTGAGGAACGTGTCCCCTTCCTTGTTTCCTTGCAGCGGGTAGAGCAATTTGCCGTCAAGGGTATAGATCTCGCCTTTTTTCGTGGAATAAACGATCTCGCTCGGATCGGTGCCGATCACCTCGTCGAGGTAGGCACCTTCAGGCAAGGTCTTTTTCAACACTTCAATCGGCGTACCGCCACCGTCCAGCGCGGTCTTGTACAGAGTCAGCTCCCAGTGCCGGATCGTAAACCAGTAGAGAAAACCGTCCTTGATCTGCAAATTTTTCACACCGCCGTTGCGCAGGGACGCGTTCAGCTTGACATCGTACGGCACCGTGATCGTCTTCCAGAACGGGTCGATCTCCCCGTCTTTTGTATAGCGGACGATCTGATCCTCCCGGTTGCTCAGACCGTTGATGTCCATCATCGATTTGTGGACATAGAGGCGGTCGTGCGGATCGACGGCGAGGTCGGTGTAGTTGACCAAGATCCGCTCGTGATACAGGTCCTCCGGGTGCAGCACATATTCCAGTGTGCCAAAGTCATTGCGTTTGGTGATCGTCTGGCGGGAGTCGTCGATCACGTAGATCGAGTCATCCCGCCCGGTCTCGATGCGGTACGGATTGGTGTACAACACCTCATCGTCAAATTTTAGTTTCGTAGCGGCCAGATCGCTCAGGCTCGGGTCGATCTTGTTCTCGATCTGAAACTTCAACGGCACATACTCGCGGGTCGCCCATCCGATCCCGGCCAGCACGGCGAGCAGCACCAGCGCGAGCAACAACTGGAGCAGCGGTCGGCGGACTCCGGCAGTTTCTTTTACAAATCGCTCTGCTTTCACGGCAATATCCCCTCGATCTCCACCGTCTGCGTGCTGCCGTCCCAGTTCACGTCAAGTCCCAGTCCCTCGATCACAAACCGCAGCGGCACGAGAGTGCGCTGTTCGACGAGCTTCGGCGGCACGTCGATCTGCAAGGCTTGACCGTTCGCAAAAGCCTGCGGATCATCGATGGCGCAGAAGACCAGCCGGTTTTCGCGTGAGACGGTGACGCTCCGGTCGGCATCGCTCCAGACCACCACCGAGCCGAACGACTCGGCGACCGAGCGGATGTGCACCAGCGTGCGGCCGTCGATGATCACCGGCGGCATCGTCAGTTTGACGTCGATTTCCTCGGAAATAACGCTCTCCACAGGCAGGACGGCGGCGTTTGGGTGGTTGGCTTCGATCTGTTTTTTCAACTGTTCCAGTGCCGCCAGTTCGGCAGCGGAGTATTTCTGTTTTTCCAGCGCTTGGATTGCGACGGTCAGGTCTTTTCTTGCGGCTTCCAGCGCAGCGCTTTTGCCTGCCGCTGACAGCCGGGCTTCGACAGCCTGCTTCTCTGCAAATAAGGCTTTTTTCTCCGCCTGACGCAAGTCTTGGGAGACGCTGTCCAGCACCTCCTGCAAGACGGCCGGATCGACCCCTTTTGGCGGAGACGCGATCTGAGCTGCCAGTGTGGCTTGCGTCTCCTTCAGGTCGGCGATCTGGTCGGTCTGCCCCGATTCCAGCAAGTCCAGCCTGACCTGTGCCTTCACCAGCGGCACCTGCAATGCATCGGCGAGGGCCGCGTCTTGGCTCGCGACGGCCGCATCGAGTGCCGCTTGCGCAGTCGCCACTTCGGCGGAGAGCGCTTCGATTTGCGCCGCTTGCGTGGCGGCAAGCAGGTCTTCCGCCTTTGCCCCGTTGTCGACCAGTTTGGCGAGCAGCGGATCGGCGAGGGCCATCTCTTTTTTGTCCGCAGCCGTCTTGAACGCTTCCATCAATTGCTCGGATTCCGTTTGCAGGTACGATTTCATCTCTTCCGGGGTGAGCAGGTCGGCCAGTTTCGCATCGATGTTGATCAGCACGGCCAGTTGCACCAGTGCCGCGTCGGTCGCGCCTGCCTCTTCCCCAGCGATCTCGGCCGCTGCCACGACGGCAGCCAGTTGGCGACCCGCTTCCTGCAAGAGATCGTCTTTGCCGAGGGACTGGTCAAGGTCGGCGAGCTGCTTTTCCAGATCGGCGACCTTGGCCGCATCTCCCGCCGCTCGCGCCGCTTGCAGTTGTTCCTCCAGCATCGCTTTGGCCGCCGCCTGCGCCTCCGCTTGGGAAGCGGGCAGAGCGGCGACCCGACCGGCGTCGTTGCCGATCTTGGCAAGCTGCTTTTTCGCCGCTTTCGGGTCGGCGGCGAGCAGGGCGGTGAGAAAGTCGATCTCCGTCTTTTTGTCGTTGATCTTCAGCGTGATCTCAATCGACTCGTCGACTTTGTTGTCTGCGAGCAGTTCGTCGTTTTCTTCTTCGAGATCGGCCACGTCTTTTGTCAGACGGTCGATGTCTTTTTTGACGTCGGCCACAGACCGCAGATTTTTCGGATTCCCTTCCCGGTCGATCTCCACCGTCAGTTTCAGCCGGTCGATGTCCGCGTCGGGCACGACTTTGCAGGCTTGTGACGTGATGCCGGTCATGTCTCCCGCGTTCTCGATGTCGCACCATGCGCCGTCGGCAAACTCCGATTTGTAATACATCCCTTGGCTCGACGTCGTCATGCTCGCCTCCGCCGCCGGTGCGTTGGTCGCGTCGAGCCCGTCTTTGTGGATCAGGAACGTGCCGATGATCAGATGTCCCGGCTCGATCTGTTGCGCGGGCGGACGGTCGGCCTGCGCCTGTTGCCACGGCGACAGGGCGAGCAGGAGCGCGCCGCCGAGCAGCCCGATCACGAAGAGGCGTTTTCTTTTTTCGAGGGCTTGTTTCACGGTGTCGCACCTTCTTTCTGAGCGGGCAGGAGCAGCCCTTCTCCCATGCCTTCCAACTCCGCCTCCGCCAGCTTAGTCGAACCGTTCAGCAGGATCACCTTCAACTGTTGCAGATCGGCAAAGACGAGGTTCAAGTGGATCACCTTTTCTTTTACCGGCGCGGCTGCCCCGATCGATTTGCCGTCCTTGGTGACCAGTTGGAAATGCGTGACCCCCGGCACCGCATCCGGCTCCACGGAAAACTCGCTGCTCAGCGATTCAGCGCGCTCTTTGAGCTTCCATTTGCCGAGCGGCTTGACGGCAGCGGCGGCAGGCGGCTTCATCGGGCCGAGGCCGCTGTCCACGTTGTAGGGCGGGGGGATCTCACCCGGTCGGTACCGCTGCGAGATCGCGCCGCCGGAGAAGGCGTCGAGCTGCGAGAGCATCGACTGGTAGGCGACAAACGAGGAGAGCACCGTCTGCTCTTTTTTGATGTACGCTTCCCGCACTTTGAGCAGCTCCTCCTCTGTGATCTTGCCAAATTTGACTTTGCTCTCCGCCGCACGCAGTTGCTCCCGAGCGACGTCGCGCGCTTTCAGCGTCTGAATATACGCTTCCTCCGTCTGCTTGGCGTCGAGGTAGGACTTTTTGATTTTGTTGATCACGTTCTTGCGCGTGTCCGCCTCTTTGAGCTTGGCTTTGTCGAGGTCCATCATCGAGACGGGCAGCGAGTAGCGGATGTCTTCAAAAAATCTCAGACCGTCATACTCCCCTTGCAGCCAGGGCTTTGGGATCGGCAGGATGATGATCCAGGGAGCCGGGAAGAAGAAAAACCACTCCCATTTCTCCTTCACGTTTTGCAGCATCGCTTCATAGTCGCGCATGAACGCCGGATAGTCGGTCGAGCCGTCCGGTTTCGTGTACATGCCCGCCACCATCCGGGCTGTGCCCCAGCCGAATTTGCGCTGAAAGATCTGGTGGGTGGCGTTGACTTTGCCTTGGGCGAGCTTGCGGTCCTCGACCGCTTTGTAGAGATCGAGGTCGGTCTGCTCGGCGCGGTCGAGCAGCAGGAACAGCACGCCCTGATCGAGCGGTGCCCATTTTTTCCGGATGTCAAAGCGATAGTCCGCTTCCAGGTCGAGCCCGGTCTTGCCGCCGAGGTCGAGCCGCGAGCCTTTAAAGGCCAGTTCAGCCATCTTGACCTCCGAGTCGGCTTTTTCCATCGCTTCCTCCGCCGCTTTCACCTGATCGTCGGTGGCGAGGCCAAAGCGGTTTTTCGCGCGCACGTCGTCCCTCATCTTGCGCGTATCGGCCTGCATGCGCACGGCGTTGTCATACGCGACTTCGGCGAGGTACGCGTTCATGTACATCTTTTCGATGTCGAGGCGCACGCTCAACGTTTTCAACTTGATCTCCCGCTCCGTGCGGGAGAGCGCAGAGCAGGCCGTCGGGACTTTCATCTGGACGTCGATGTTTTTGGCAAGCGAATTGGGCTTGGCCCGCTTGACCTTTTGGGCCTGCTGGAGCTCGATTTTTTTCTGGTCGAGCGTCGCGGCGAGGTCCTGCAGGTCGGGGGAGTTTTTTTGTCCGATATCAAGGGCGCTCTGCATGTTAAGCAGCGGCCCGTTCGCTGCGTGGGCAACCGGGAGAGCGGCAGCCTGTACAGCCACGGACACGGCGAGGCAGATTGATAGTATTCGAGTGTATTTAACTGTCAAAAATTGTACGCCTCCCCATAAAAAATCGTTAATACCAGAATACTATAAGTTGAGCATTTTGGCTGGTAGATTTGCAGGATTTATAGTACTCTGAGAGGGACATTTATATCGGAAACGAGGGTGGGGAAATCATGGGGATATTGGTCTGCGGCGGTGCGATGATCTCGTGCAGTTTTGGCACGGCGCCCAGTACATTGACGGTGCTTCCGGCCAATCGGGTGATGACGAGCATGCCGATTGCGAATATCATGGACAACAAACCGATGGCCAACATCATGCCGTTTGCGATGTGCCAGTCGCCGGCCAATCCGCAGGTGGCAGCCGCGACCGCAGCCGCCATGGGCGTGCTGACGCCGATGCCCTGCGTACCGATGACGACCGCTCCGTGGGCACCGGGCTCGCCGACGGTGCTCGTGGCAAATTTTCCCGCGTTGAACAACTCTTCGAAACTGCTCTGCAACTGGGCGGGCGTGATCCAGATCACCAACCCTGGGCAGCAGACGATCCAGGTGCCGTAGGATGATCAACCAAACCGACCTGCAAAAAACGCAGCAGGCAGCCTTGCAAAACGCCAAAAAGGCGCAAAAAGCCTTGCTGCCCGCCCTGTTGGAAAAAGCAAAAGCCCGTCTGTCCACCCTCTCCCTCACCCCGGACTCCCCGACCCGCGAGGATTACCTCCAGATCGGGAAGCGGTTTGTTTTGAAACGATTGCTCTGGCTGATCGGCATCCTCTCGGTGACGCTGATCACCGCCCTGCTGTTTTTGCTGGTGATCACGCCGCCTGCGCCGATTGAGCAGTTTTTCGGACGGTACAGCGACTTTTACTCGCAAGGCACCAAAGCGCAGAGCTTCACCGGCAAGGTTCAGCTCTTCAACGAAAACGGCACGATGGTCTACCAAGGCGGTCTCGCCGAGGGCAAATACAGCGGCAAAGGCAAACTGTACGACCCGCTCGGCTCGATCCTCTACGAAGGCGAATTTGTCGACGGCCTCTACACCGGCAAGGGCAAACTGTACGGCGCGTCGGGCGAGTTGCTCTATGACGGCGACTTTGCCAAAGGCCAGATGACCGGCACCGGTTCGCGCTACGACGGGCAGATCACGCCGATCTACACGGGCGAGTTTACGGACGGCGTGTTCAATGGAAAAGGTACGCTCTTCTACTCGAACGGTGCGACGCGCTATGAAGGCGAGTTTAAAAACGGCGCGTACGGCGGTGCGGGGACGGAGTATTATCTCAGCAAAAAAGTCCGCTACAGTGGCGGCTTTTTGGACGGGCAGTATGACGGAGCCGGGAAGCTGCTCAACGCGAACGGCACGCTGATCTACGAGGGCCTGTTCACCGCGGGCGCGTACAACGGCAAAGGGATGCTGTACGACAACGGCGTGCCGCTCTACGACGGGCTGTTCGTCAACGGGCAGTACTCCGGCGAAGGCAAAGAACTGCACCCGAACGGGCAGGTCAAATACGCCGGTCTGTTTGCAGCCGGAGCGTACAACGGCGCAGGCGAGTTGAAAAACAAAGACGGCAAACCGGTCTACGTCGGCCACTTCGTCAACGGTCGCTATCACGGCGAAGGGGAGAAATACGACGCGACCGGCTCCCGCATCGTCTACAAAGGCACGTTCAAAGACGGCCGGGAAGACGGTCGCGGCACGCTGCTGGATGAAAAAGCGTCGGTGATCTACAACGGCTATTTCAAACAGGGCTACGTCTACTACCAAGGCTTTTTCGGCCTCTCCGCGAAAAAGCTGGAAGAGCTGATCGGCAAACCGAGCGATATCAAAACGGCGGGCACGCCGGAAGCGCCGAAGTTGGAACTGATCTACCAAGACCTGCAGGCGACGTTCTATCTGGAACTGTCGGCCGCCAATGAGAAAGACTCGCTGGTCTGCGCCATCGAGATCTGGGGGAGCAAGCCGCTTCAGCAGATCGGCGCGCTGGTGGAGAGTCCTCAAAAAGACAAGGAAGCACCGGAGATCAAGTTGGTCGGGGCAAACGGCAGCATGCTGACGTATCGGGACAGCACGTCCCAGATCGTGTATCAGCCGGGCCGATCGGCGACGATCACGCCGGTGCAGTAGATGAGAGCTGAAAATGGACGAAGAAAAAAGCCAAGACATCTGTCTTGGCTTTTTTATATGGGAGGGCTGAGAGGGTAGCCTTATCTCTTTTTATGCTGCGCGGCCTCGATGGGTGCCTCCAAGGAGGCGGCTTTGCGGCCGAGATCGTCCGCTTCCCGTTCGAGGCTCGGGTCGTCGTTGATCGGCAGGCCGTTCGCCTGCGCCGTCGCAGTCACGCGACCTTCGCGCTGCTGGACGACGTGGGCGAGCTCGTGCCCGAGCAACTCCTGCCCGGAGCGGGAGTTCGGGTCAAACTTGCCCTGGGCAAAGTGGATGTCGCTGCCCTGCGCATAGGCGATGGCGCCCACGTCAGTCGCCTGACTGCCCTCGTGGATGTTCACGTCGGAGAAATCGGTCTGGAAGGCCGACTCCATCTTTGCCTGCACCTCCTCCGGCATCTTGCCTTTGCGCTGCACCGGCGGCGCGGAGGTGTCGGCTTTCAATTGCAGTTCTTCTTCCTCCGGCATTGCCATGCGTTGAATCGCCGGGTCTGCCTTCATCTGCAGTTCTTCTTCCTCCGGCAATCCCATCCTCTGAATCGCCGGGTCAGCTTTCATTTGCAGTTCCTCTTCCTCCGGCATTTCCATCCTCTGAATCGCCGGGTCAGACTTCATCTGCAAGTCTTCTTCCTCCGGCATTGCCATGCGTTGAATCGCCGGGTCTGCCTTCCGTTGCATCTGTTTGATCCATTGACCCGCGGCTTTGTTGCCGAGAGCCTGTTGGAGTTGCAGGACGTGGCGTTGCACCGGCGGGAGCGGGGCTTTGTCCGGGCTGGCCGCCTGTTGTTGACTGACCGAAGGTGCGGGCGTTGCGCTGCGCAGTTTGTCGGTGCGCTGTTTCACGGGCTTCTCCTCCTACGATTCCGGTGTCACGGAATCCGTCTCGGCGATCTGTTTGTACGCGGTCTGCAACTGTGCAGCCCGCACCTCTCCATCCACCGTCTGATACGCCCACCACCGCAGGCGGATCGAGGTGCGGTCGGTGTGCTGGTTCAGCCGCAGCCCGACGCGGAACGTCCCCTTCTTCGGATACACGACCGCCCCCAGCGTCACATCCGGCGTGTCCGGGTCAAACTCGCTCTCCCGAAACACATCGGCCTCACCGCAGAACAGCCGGTCCCCTCGGTCGAGCATGTCGGCGACCGCGTTCTCGCTCGACTCCTCCACCCCGAGTTCGATCCGCACCGGACCCAGACCCAGCCCATGCTCGATCTCCGTCGAGTAGCTGTGCGACGACAGCCGCGCAAACGGATTGAGCCCGTGCCTGACTGGCGGTGTCAGCGGCAGGTCGACCGTGCCGGTCGTCACCTTCAGCCGCTCCTCCACCTTGGCCGGAGCCGGGACACCGAGCGCCATGTGCAACTGCTGCGTGCGGCGGTCAAACGAAGCCTCCAAACTCGGCTCCTCCCCCGCCTTCAGCCACGCGGCCTTTGCATGCACACCAAACGATGCCCCTTCCGTCACGCCGCCGACCCCGTTGCTACCGATCTTGCGCAACAGCGAACTGTTGCAGATATATTCGCCAAACGGAGCGGGCACGACCTCCTCGATGGTGTAGTTCACGTCGTCGACGCGCGTCAGCCGCACTTTCGCCAGATAGATGCAGTTTTTCGTGTGATCCATCGGCCGCATCACCTGATCAAATTTGCGCTCATAAAACGCCCGCTCGATCCGCGCCTCCACCGCGCCTTCGACCAGCTCGAACGCATGGCGAATGTCGTGATGCGGGATCTCGATGCGGCGGTCGCCGTACGTCAGCACCGCCGTGCCCGCCGGGATCAGCACCTGCCCGTTGATGCCCGGCTTGAGACCGGCTTTGAGCGTGTAACTGCCCGATTCAAATGTATCAAAGACCACCTTGCCCTGCGCGTTGCCCGGCAGATAGCACTCCTCGCCGTTCACTTCAAACAGCAGGGTGACATCCGGCGTCTTCACCGTCTTTTCCACGACGACGCGCCCTTCGAACGTCGTCCCGACCTGCACATAGCGGGGCACGATATGCAACACGCGCACCTGCTCGTCCTCATGCAGCACCGAGTAGGAGTGCGTCAGATTGAGATCGTCAAAATCATCCGGGTTTGGCGCCTGCTCCTTCACCTCGATGGCGTACTCCTCCAGCACGCGGCTGAATTTCATCTCCTTGTCATCGACGATGGCGGAATGCGTGACCGGGTTGACCCCTTCCTTGCCTTTTTCCACGTAGGAGAGCGTGACGTACACATCCTGCTCATAGTTGTTGTTGGAAAATCCCTTGATCGTGGAAAGCTGGAGTTTGCGGGGAGCCGGCACGACGATCTCCCGTCCGTAGCGGTCGATGGCGACCCCGGCTTCGACGGTGATCTGCTTGTCGTCGACGCGCACCACCTGCAGTCCCGTGACGATCCCGGAGCCAAACAGGAGCCGGTTCAGGAGACGCCGCTTGTCGTTCACATACTGCTGCTCCGATTCGAAGTCACGCACCGTCAGCAGCTTGCCGTAAAAATAACTGTTGCGCTCAAACGGGTATTTGATCGGATTGTTCATATCGCTTCTACTCCTTCTCCTTCATCTAGCTCCACGTCTCGTCCAGATCCAGGCGGGACAGCAGATCGATGCGGTTTTTCCAGTCTTCGTCGACTTTCAGCGCCGTGTGGAACGGCATCGATGATTTTTCATCCAGCGTCAGAAGACCCGGCTCCGACAGCACGGAGTTGATCTCCAGATAACTGTGCGCCTCCAGATAGATGCGCGGTTCGAGCAGGACCAATTTGGACTCGGCAAACGCCGGGGTCTCGATGTCGATGATGCGCTGCACCATCAGCAGATCGCGCTCGGAGCGGATCGCATCGGCGGAGAGCAGCACCGTGAACTGCCACGGATGATCCCCGTACAGGCGGTGCATCCGCTCGCGAAACTCCGGGTTGTTCAGCAGTTTGCGATAGTGGTGATACTCGATCAAGATCGGCTCATGTCCGGTAAAGAGACGGATCAGCCCCCGCAGCCCGGCCGGAGTGCCCCGTTGCTTAAACAGCACCGGCGCATAGCGGATCAACTCGCGCACGAGTTCCTCCGGCCAGCTCTCGTCGGTGGCGAGCCCGAGCCACGAGGAGAGCCAGTTGAGAAACTCCGGCGGCGCGGCATCCGCATCAAAATAGCGGGCGATGCCGTCGATCTTTGTCTCCATCTCCGCGAAAAACGTCTCAAACAGCGACAGATAGCGCTCCAGAAAGTCCCGGCTCTCCGCATGCTCTTGAAACACGGCGGGCAGATACTCCAGATACGACGAACGCGGGAACCACACCCTCAACCGCCGCAGGAGCGGCGTCCTCATATCACTGCCGCTCCACTCGATCCGCAGCCACAGATAGCGGCCTTTTGCGTGAAAGAGCAGCGCATCCCGCGGGTTGAGGATCGGCTCCGACCAGAGGTGGCGCACCCGGTCGAGCTTTTCCTTTTGGGAGATCGACGGGTCGCGCATGTACTCGTCCATGTCACGGGAGATGCCGCCGCCAACATAGACTTTTTTGCTGTCGGAGGAGTAGAACGACACGCGCAGCTGCGTCTCGTCGGACAGATCGAGCTCCAACTGGATCTTGTGCCAGATCGTCTCCGTCGTCGTGCTGTCCAGCGCGTGCGTGATGAACGCCCCTTGGTAGCCTTGGTACCCCTCCGCCGCACCGAGAGCGGGCAGCGGGCGTGGCCTTGGCTTTTGCACGAGTTTGGTGACGGTGTACGCGTCCTCGTTGGCGAGGTACAGATTGCCTTCTCCGTCGATCATCAGCTTGTCCACCTGCCCCCGGTAGCCGGAGACCGGATCGAGAAACTGACCCTGCGGCGAGAACTGCCGGACGAACGCGTCCCCCCGACTCCGATGGTCTTCGCTCAGACCGTCGCTCACATAGAGACGACCCTTTCCGTCGACGACCAGCCCGGTCGGATCTTGGATGTCCTTCAACGAAAAATACGACCGCAGCTCTCCGTCCAACGTCAGCCCGATCACCCGCTTTCGCACGCGGTCGAGCACCCACAGCGTCTCGCCGTCCGGCGAGACGGCGACCGCATAGCTCCGTCTGCCGCTCGTCAGCGTCAACAGGTCATGCTCCACCCGCCGCACCGTGCTGCCATTGCGGTCGAACTGTAAAAGGGCGAGTCGATCCGTCCCTTTTTGTGCCGTGAGCAGATAAACAGACTGCCGATCCGCGACCAGTCCCAACGGCTCCAGCGCGTGTCCGTCCGCCTCATCGAGCGTCCACATCACCTGGCTGTTGAGCAGCGAAAACGCGGTCAGGCGATGTGCCCCCCGACGGTCGGCCACGAGCAGAAGGTCGTCCTGCACGCAGAGATGAGCCCGGACGGTAAATTGCCCGTGTCCGGCGGTGAACAGATGCTCGACGTGCTGGTTGCGCGTGTCATACCGCCACACCGCCGCCTCTTGATCGAGCATCATCAGCCGACCGTCGCGGTCGAGCCAAAGATTTTTCACGGCGTCCGGCAGACCGATCGCGTCCAGCCGGATGTGGTGCTCATAGCCGTAGCGCGTCACTTGCTCCAGTTGCAGTCCTTCGTCGGCGATCTCGACGTTGTACGCCGTGCCCTTTTGCCAGTCCCGCCTTTTGTTCAGCGAGAAAAACAGCCCCTCTTGATACATGTCGTTCCACCTCCCCCCGTCTCCCCGCTCTAGCTCCTGCTGTCGAGCAAAATCCACTCGATCCGGTGCTCGCCGGAATACACCAATCCGTGCAACGGCAGCCGCACATCGCCGCTGGCATCTACGTAAGACCCCGGCCCCGATGCTTCGAGTCGCAGGTCTTGGATGTACTCCACCCCGGGCAGCCCATGGATGACGCTGTACACATCCGCCCGGTAGACCGGCTGACCAAACGCCCAGCCTGTCGAATGGTCCTCATCGTTTAGCGGATCGAGACAGCGGTGCAACGCCTCCTGGATCTGCGCCCTCGCTTGGGCCTGCCGCGCCGGATCGACGACCACCGACGCCTGCACCGTCACCGCCACATACACCGGCGGCACGACCTCCACCTCGGTGGTCAGCAACCGGTGACGGTCCACGTACTCCTGTACCGTCTGCAGAAATCCGGGGCTCGGCAGCGGTTTTTTCTCCTCGTTGTACGGCACGGCCACCACCGTCACCACGTTATCCGCAGCGGGCGATCCTTCACGCATGCCGACGCGATAGTGCGGGATCGCCTTCGCCCGCGCCACGCGCAGACCCGGCGTCCGTTTGGCGATCCGCTCAAAGTCGGCGTCGGCGACCGCGCGATGCGACTGTTTCAGGTCCCGTCTGATCCGCGCCTTCGCCTCTTCCAGCGTCTCGCGTTCCGCGCCGCCGTACGCGTGGTCGCGGTTGTGCACACCGAGCGTCGCGTACGGCGCGTCATCCGCTTCCACCGCCCGGATCAAGCCCTTCTGCACATTGCCCCGCACCCCGCCGCCGAGAGCCAACCGGATCAAGCGCAGGTTCGGCTCTTCGTCGCTTTCCGGGATCAATCCCGCCTCGTTGTCGCCGAACACGATCTCCCCCGTCTCGGGCAGATACAGAAAATGGCGATCCTCCGCTTCCGACCGGTCAAAGTCCTCGACGCACGTCCAGTCCTCCCACAGTTGTTCGCCTGTGAACGGGTCGCGCACCCCGACTTGCAACAGCATCGTCTCCGGCAACACCTGCTGGAACGGCAGCAAAAACCGCTGCTTGGGCAGTCCGTTGCTTCGTCCGATCCACCGATCTGCCGCAAACTCTCCGGTGAAGGCGATCACCCGCACCGTGTCGGCACCAGCGGGCGGCGTCTCCAG
Source organism: Tumebacillus lacus (assembly GCF_026410385.1). GTDB lineage: Bacteria > Bacillota > Bacilli > Tumebacillales > Tumebacillaceae > Tumebacillus > Tumebacillus lacus. The sequence goes on along the minus strand of NZ_JAPMLT010000004.1, from coordinate 118,459 downwards.
GCAGCGGATCTTGGTCACCGCCGCCTCTGCCTCGCGCTCCGCGTCAAACGCCCAGGACCGCCACGTGCCGTCCTCTCCGGCTCGCACCTGCACCTCGACCTCTTCAAAAAAGGCGAGGGCGTGCTCCACCGTGAACGTCTGCTCCGCCGTCCCTTCGCTGTCAAAGGAAAACGTCTCGCTCTGCGTGTCGCGATGCACCGCCGAGATCGTGTTCAGCTCGATCACCTCGACTTTGGGCGGCAGTTCGTACCCCGCCTGCTCCACCGTGCAGCGCAGCCAATACCGCGGGAGATCGGTCGCCGGATGCACCGTCGTTTCGCGCATCGCAGCGGGGAGCGTGAACGTGATCCGCCCGCTCCGGGACAGATGCGCCGTCTCGTCCTGCAAAGGCTCGATCTCCTGCCACCCCGCTTCCCCAAAGTAGCTCCACACCACGCGGGCGGACGGATGGCAGACATCCCCATGCTCCTCCGTGAGCGGCCCCATCGGAATCGGATAGCCCTCATACAACCTGACAGTCAGCGCAAACGGCCGGCCGCTCGGCAGTTCCTGATCAAACCCGACCAACAGCCGATTGCCTTTTCTCGCCTCCGCCCCGAACGCGAAGTACGTCACCTTTCCGTTTCCGTTCGCCGAGGTAAAATCATACGCATCCGCATCGGTCTGCACCAGCACGCGCTCGATCCGGGCCGGAAGCAGCCACAGCCCCTCCTCCGTCTCAAACGTGAGGTCATTCGCCTCCAGTTTCATCCCCGGCGGCAGACGCAGGTGCGACCCGATCCGGTCAAACGTCACATCGGTGCGGGCACAGGCCGCCGGACGCAGTTGCACGCCGAGCAGTTTGAGAAATTTCAACTCGTTTTTTCGCGTCACGCGGTTCAGATAATACTGCTGCATCTCCGCCAGCCACGAGAACAGTTCCATCATCGTGATGCCGGGGTCGTGGGCGTTTTCGTCTGTCCACTGCGGGAACAGCTTGGGGATCATCTTGCGGGCATCGCCGACGATCTCTTCAAACAGACGGTCATCCAGATTGGGTACGGGCAACATGCGGCCTCACCTCGCTTTCTTTCCTTCTTGTTGCAGTTCTACAGATCCACCGTCACCCGGTGCGCGCCGCTGACGACGATCCCGTGCGGCAGTTGGGCGACCTGCTCCACATGCAGTTCCGTGCGCGCGTCGCCCTCCACCTTGTGCACCGTCATCGCCAGCGATTTGACCTGCCTTATGCCGGTCACCGATTTGAGCAGCGCATAAAACGCGGAGACGTGGAGCGGTTGCCCGATCTCCCAGCCCTTGCCGTCGTGATTGCCTCGAATCGGATGGAGAAAACGGGTCAGTCGATCCAACGCCTCCTGCTCCGCCGGCACCACCTCGTCCATCGTGCGGGCGATCAGATGGGCATGAATCGAGATCTCCAGATAGCACGGCTCGATCACTTGCAGACGTCCCGTGCCTAGGATCGTGTTCGGGATGCGCGCTTCCAGATAGGAGAGCACCGCCCCCTTCATCTCGCGGAACGACCGCAGATGGCCGGGGCCGCTTTTGCTCAGCAGCACGAGCGCGATGTGGCCGGGCACTTTTTCCATCCGGGCGTTGTACCCTTTCAGGCATTTGACCTTGGCGAGATCCGGATAGGCCTGCCGGGCCAGCCATTCGAAGTCCTCGACCGTCACCCCTTTGCCCCGGTGGCGCACCAGTTGCGGGCCGCGGGCCATCGCCTGCTCCAGCGGCTCGCGATCCCCGCCGCCGATCGCCGGGATCGGGTTGCGGACATGGTCGATAAACGCGATCGACTTTTGCAACTCCGTGATCGCATTCGCCTCGACGTTGCCCCGGCGGCCGGCGATCACTTTGTAGTCGACGGTGATCCGCTCCGGCAGCGGCTTCGGCTTTTTGCCGTGCGTGCCGTCGCCAAACGCAAACCGTCCCGTCGTGCGGTTGATCAGATAATGGCGATCCTCCGGCCCCGATTCGTCAAACGTCTCGACCGGGCTCCAGCGCACATCGACGCGGATCACCTGCTCCTCCGAGTCGCGCACCACCCTGACGCCGCTCGCATCTTCCGCTTCCAGAGCGGCGACCTCCCGCTCGGAGATCTCGCCCGTCTCCTCGACCCAGATCTCCTCACCGAGCACCGGCGTGCGCGTCAGTACGTATTGTTCCGCTCCGTCACGCAGCACCAGCCCTGGCGTTTCGCCGCGCACGCTGTCCTGCTGGACGACCGATACGGTGTTGAGGTGCAGCCCTTCGATGAGCGGCAACGCCGTCAGCGGCCGACGCTCCACCGCATCGTCGCGATTGACCGCGCGCAACCAGTAGAGATCCTGCTGGAACAGCGTGCTGTGCGTCAGATCGGACGGCCCGACAAACTGTACCGTCCCGCTGCGGGAAAATCCGAGCGTCTCATCGATCACTTTCAGCCGCTCCCACTTGAAGGCCGCCCCGTCGCGGCGCAGATACTCCCAGTCCCACACCGGAGTCGCGCCGGTGAACTCTTGCGCCTCCAGCGACACGTACAGCCGGATCGGTCCTTTTTGCGGCGGCACGGCAAAGCCGAGATACAACGCCGGATGTTTGTGCCCCGGTCCGTAGAACGGCTGGAACAGCGCCTGCTCCCGTTTCGCGGGCATCGTTTGGTCGACCCACTCCATGTTGTTCTGCGTCAGAAGCGTCTCGACAGCCACGCCTTCGACCGAGCGGTACGCGAGACGCAGGTCTTGGATCTTCGGCGTCAGATAGATCGGATTGTTGGCATACAGATTGTCGATCTGATCCACGCGGGCGCGTATCCAGTGCTGGAACACCCCGTTGACAAACGTCTCCGCCAGATCTTCCGGGCAGATGAAGCGCACCGTCTGTTCCCGTGCCGACTCTTCACCCGGTTTGTAAAAGAGTTCTTCCGCCTCCGACTCGCCGGTGAGCCGCACCCACGCCGTCCCGTTCCAATACTCCCAATGCACCGTGCGGATCGACGCTTCCGGCACCTTTTTGCGTTCAAACTCCTCTTCCCGCATCACCCATTTGAAGCGGATCGGCGGTTCTTCTTCCTCGATCAGCCGCTTGCGTTCCGCTTGCAGGCGAAATGTGAGCTCCACCTCGGCCCCTTTTTTGCTCAGGGCTTCCCGGGAGGCGATGTAGAACACCCCGTACGGTGCGAAAAACTCCCCGAACGGGTAGCAGGACTTCGCCTCCACCTCCGTATCGTTGAAGAACAACACATCGGGAGCCGACCCGCCCCGTCCGTCGAGATCGAGGGAGGCCGCTTTTACGCGCACGCCGTTCAGCAACAGACTCTCATGGTCGGCCAACATCCTCGGGAGCTTGCCCGGTTTGACCCGGCCTTGCACCCAGCGGCGGGTCTGCCCGTCGATCTCGCGGAGGGCGAGCGGTGTCTGACCACGTTTGCGCAGCGTGAGACGATTTTCATCGCTGATCACCTGATCAAACGGCTCCCAGCCTTCGTCGGTGCTGTACAGCCATTCGATGTGCTCGGGATTGGCAAATACGGCTCCGAGACTGCGTTCCAGATAGCGGGCGGTCGTATGCCGCAGCACGATCTCAAACTCAGCCGGACCATCGACGAGGAACAGATCGTCATGCCCGATATAGAGGGCGTGTTCCTGACGGTTGGTCGCGGCGGCGAGGTCGAACAGGCGCACGGGGGTCGTCAGCGGGAGGCCCGGCATTTCCGTGATCACGTCGCGGGCCGGGGAGACCTGCCAGAGCGCGGAGATCGCCGCCGGGGTGACGAGCATCGACTGCTCCGTTTCAAATAAAATGTCGTCGTCGCCTCCGTCGGGATCAAGCGCCGCAATTCGCGTCCCGGCCGGGATCAACACCGCCCCTTTGGCGCCAACGCTTGGTGCGAACGTCACGTGGGAGCGGGCTGCCTTGGCGCCCTGCTGCGTGACATCGAGCAGGTTCAAGAAGGCGATCCTATTTTTCATCGGCACGCGGTTCAGTCGTTCCGCGTTTTGCAAAAACATCTCGGCGAACAGGAAAAAAAGCGCCGTGCCGGGGTCTGGTTCCTCCGGAGAAAACCGCCACTCCGGCGTGTAATGCGGCACCATCTCTTTCATCTGCTCGACGAGATCGCCGAGTGTGCGGTTGTCAATGCGGGGTGGCTGTTGCATCGGCAAACCTTCCTCTGTCGGTTAGTGGGTGGAGCGTTATTGTGCGCCTTCTTGGAGATAGAAGGGGTAGACTTGGTTAAACAGGTTGTTCGTCGTGCGCACGCGGTACGACACGGAGATCGCCAGCTTGCCCGGCGTGTTCAGGTCGCGGTGGATCTCGACTTCCGTTTCATGGACGCGGGGTTCCCATTGGAGGATGGCGTCCTCGATGGCCGATTCCATCAGGCGGAGGGTGGTCTCATCCGTATTGTCAAACACAAAGTCATGAATCCCGCAGCCAAACGTCGGGCGCATCACGCGCTCCCCTTTCGCCGTCCAGATCAACACTTTGATCGCCTCGGCGATGTCTTCCTCGCCTTCCGACATCCTGACACGTCCGGTCGTTTTATCCACCTGCACGGGAAACTTCCAGCCGCGCCCGAGAAAACTCTCACCCATAAGGCACCTCCTCCTGCGAAACTCTTACATCCAGCGCGTGGTCGAAGAATTGATCGACACGATGCCGTGCAACTAGATGTGAATTGATCTTGACCATGCTGCCATTGTTGGGCACGATGCCGTGCAACTTGATGTTAATTGATCTTGACCATGCTGCCCTTGATCGACACGATGCCGTCCGATTTGATGTTCAGCGAGCCGCTGGCCTTCAATTCCATCGAGGCGCTCGCTTCGATATTGACCTGCGTGGACTTGACCTTGATCTCTTTTACGCTGGACAGCTCGACCTCGCCTTTGGCGTTCATTTTCAGCGTGGACTCGCCGCTCTTGATCACGATCTCGTTTTTGCTGGCCGCTGTGATCGTGATCGAGTGCTGGCCGCCGGAGTCGGCGATTTTGATCTCGTCCGTCTTGTCGTTGATCTCGAGGATGTGCCCCTTTTTCGTCTTGACCGTGAGCTTGGGCTCTTCCGTGTTGTCGTCGAACGTCAGCTCGTGCCCTTGTCGTGACACGATGCGGCGCAGGTTGTTTTTGTCCTTGCCGTCGTCCTCCGGCGGTTTCGCCTCGGTGTGCCACAGCATCCCGATCACATACGGATACTTGTACTCCCCGAGCTGAAACGCCACCAACACCTCATCCCCCACCTCTGGGATAAAGCGGCTCCCCATCGCCACACCGCCCATCATCGTCGCGATGCGCACCCAGTCGGTCTCCTCCTCGCCCTGCCGCATCGGAAACTTCAGCTTGACGCGCCCGAGCTTTTCCGGGTCCTTGTTGTTGGTGACCACCGCGCTCATCACGCCGTTGATCTTCTCCGCCCCGTTGGCAAAACTGTCGGACGGCTGCGTGAACAGATTCATCATACGGCGTTCCCCCTGACGTTAAATTTCGTGATGTAGCCGCCGCTCGTGATCGAGTGCGTCACCGACTCCAGATAGAGCGGCTGGTTAAATTTCTTCCCCACACCCTCCAACTTCACAAACAGACCCGCCCGCATCTCCGGCAGTCCGATGCACTCCCCGTCGCCTTTGATCAACTCCATCGCACGGCGGTTGAGGATCGCGTCGGCGTACATCTGCGCTTCGTCCTTCGACGTCGCGTTCGTGTAGATGGTCTCGGTCTTTTCAAACACCGATTTGATGATATCCTTGCCCGTCTTGGAGTTGCTGCCGATCTTCGTGACCGACTCGGCTGTCGCTTCGATCAGCTCCGGCTTGTCCGGGAGCTGGCCGTGCACGATCACCTTGCTGACCTGTTCGGAGAGATCCATCGACGTGCTGAACGACCGCAGATGCTTGCCGAACATCAGCGTCACGACGGGCGCCTGGCTGTAGACTTTTTTGCGGAAATACATCTTTTTCCCAACCACAAAAAACTCATAGTGGATCTGCTGCGCCAACTCCCGCAAAAACGTAAAATCGTCTTTGCCAAAGCGCGGGATCTGCAGATGCGTGATCTTCGTGTCATCCGCCTCCACCGACAGCCCGTACTGACCGCCGATGTCTTTCGCGACGTCGCTGAATTTTTTATTTTTCAACTGCACGAACGTCGAGCCTTTTTGCATGAGAAAAGACAGGTCGGCTGCGGCGACGGTGATCGTCGGGTTGCCGTCGCTCGGGTATTTCAGGTCGACCTTGTGGATCACCCCGTAAAACACCGTCACAAACTTGTCCACATAGCCAAATTTGACCTCGACATATTTGCCGAGCACAAAGTACGAGTCGAGCCACTGGAAATCGCGCTTGACGAGATCGTACGCGTTGCTGACCGTGAAGGAACAGGTGTCGTACTTGCTCTGAGCCGTCGTGTTGACGGTGACGCTGGTGATCGCCACGCTCTGGCGGATGAGGTTGACGCCGTCGATCACCACCTCGTAGGCGGGAGCGAAGAAACTGCGGTATTTTTTCTCCAGATCGTCAAATTTGTAAGAGGTCTTGTCAAAAGGTACGTCTGCCATGCGGTTCCTCCTCCTACTCCAAACGCGGGATGGTGATCCGGCGGCCCGTCTCCAAGCGGCGCGGGTTGTCGATGCTGTTGGCGTCGGCGATGGAACGCCAGAGGCCGGGGTCTTCATATTCGTGTTCGGCGATCATCCAGAGTTGGTCGCCTTCGCTGAGCATCTTGTGTTTGGTGCGGTCGGCCGACTGGCGGGGGATCTCGCTCCATTGCTCTTTCATCGTCTTGTATTCGCGGAAGGTGATGTTCAAGGTCGCGCGGACGGGGATGCCCGATTCGAGGAACATGGTAAATTTCTGCGAGACTTTTTCGACGATGCCTTTAAAGGAGAGCGAGCCCCAGACAAAGACGACGACGGGCGGCGCATGCAGGTCTTTGTCGACGTTGAGCAGGCCGCTGACCTTTTTCGTGTAGGTGCGGACGTCCGACTTTTTCTCCGACGTGTCGAAAAACAGGTCCATCGTCAGTGTCGGAGTCTCCCCGATGATGTATTGGGCGATCGGCTGGTTCAGGCCGGGGACTTTGTGCCAGGCGTAGCTGTTGCCGGAGGAGAGCGAGTATTCGGTCGGATTGAAGAGGACCGGGATTTTCGTGTTTTTGCCGACGACGATGATCGTTGCTTTTTCCAAACCCATCGGTGAGCCTCCTTGTCAGGCAGTCTTGGCCAGGGCGGTTACAGGCCCCAGCGTTGCTGTTCGTCGCGAATGCGTCGTTCCATCTCCGAGTAGACGCGGTCGAGAAACCGGTCCATGTCGAAGTTCTGCTCCCCCGGTATCGGCGAAGGGAGCTGCCAAGGCGTTTGGTGCGACGGGGCGTTCGATGCGGCGGTGATCTGCGCCGCTTGAGCAGCCGACTCCGGCGGTGCGGCCGGTTGCGACGGCTTTTTGTGCGCGAGGACGGTGTCGTAGCGTTCGTCCGGGAAAGGCTGCTCCTGCGTCAGATCGGCCGAGCGGCGAGAGCGTTGGAGCAGGCGGCGGACGAGGTCGTCGGTGGAAGTGAGGGTGGCGGTCGGGTTGCGTTCGGCGGGGCTGTGCAGCCGATGTGCCGTGCGGGCATCTCGGCCGTCCGGACTGTGCTGTCCGTGGAGGACGCGCTGGCCGGGCTGGCCGTCGAGTCCGTTGCGCCCCTCTTGTCCACGCTGACCGGCAGCTCCATGTATCCCGTTCACTCCCTGCACTCTCAGGCCGATGCCGTCCGCGCCGTTCAGACCGCGGAGCCCCATTCCACCAGTCACTCGGAAGATCGTGCGCAGAGCGCCGGTCTCGGTCCAGCCGGGCAAACCGTTGTTGCCAGGCCGACCGTCGAGTCCATTGAATCCATCGCTTCCATCGAGTCCGTTCAAACCGGGCAGACTGCCGACGAATTCACGCAACACCGTCATCCCGATGCGACCGTTCCACCCGCGCAGACCACCGCTGCCGTTCAAACCGTTCCAAATGAGTCTTCCGTCGCTCCCGTTGGGCTCGTACCTCCCACTCAGCCCGGATCGCCCATTCAATCCAAGGAGCCCGGCCATACCATTCAGCCCGTTCAGGCCGGTTAATCCGGGTACTCTAGGTGATCCGATAAGTCCAAGCAGACTTGCGATTCCATTCAGCCCGTTCAGGCCGTTCCATCCACGCACTCCGGGTGATCCAATAAGTCCAAGCAGACTTGCGATTCCATTCAACCCGTTCGTGCCCGTTAATCCGGGTACTGCGGGTGATCCAATAAGTCCAGGCAGACTTGCGATTCCATTCAGCCCGTTCGTGCCATGTAAACCACGCACTCCGGGCGATCCAATAAGTCCAAACAGATTTGCTATTCCATTCAACCCGTTCGTGCCCGTTAATCCGCGCACTCCGGGTGATCCAATAAATCCAAACAGACTTGCGATTCCATTCAGCCCGTTCGTGCCATGTAAACCACGCACTCCGGGCGATCCAGTCAATCCAGCAATCCCGTTCAGCCCGTTCCCCCCCGGATTTCCACGGAGTGTACGAAGTATCTCGGTCACACGCTGGATCTCATTTCGGTTCCAACCATCGGCTCCACGGCTTCCATTCGCGCCGTTTACACCGTTCTCTCCACGCAATTGATCAACGAATTGCATCACATCGTCTCTTCCGAGACTGTTGACCGCTCGAAACACATTTATCGAACTGGACATGCTGTCCCACAGAAGCCCGTAGCTCCAGTTGAGTGCAGTTGCTCCAGAAGAACCTGCTATGCCATTGAAACCATTTCCTCCAGGGAGACCGATGCTCCCCGTGAGTCCATTCGATCCAAGAAGACCACTGAGTCCTCGCCATCCATTCCGTCCAGCGAGACCATTTACCCCGCTTTGACCAATAAGTCCAGCGAGTCCGTTTGAACCGTCGAGACCATTCGCCCCGACTTGTCCATTCTGTCCATCGGCTCCATCTCGTCCGTTCAAACCACGGAGCAATTGATCGCCGACAAGTCCTTCCAGCCCTCTCAAGCCACTGGCCCAGATTAACCTGTTGAGACCCTGTATCCCTTCGAATCCATCGAAACGATGGACACCGTTCCAACCACTCAGGCGTTGGAGGACAGTCATTCCTAGAAAACCGTTCAGACGATTGATCCCGTTGCTTCCAATCATCTTGCTCAGACCATCTAGCCCGTTACGTCCAATCAAACCTCTTACTCCAAAAAGTCCGTTCCATCCGTTGATCCCGCTTGCCCCAACAGATCCATCCAAGCCATTTGCTCCAGCGTATCCGTTTAAACCATCAAAGCCTCTTACCCCGGTAAATCCGTTCAGACCGTTGATGCCACTTACACTGGCGAATCCGTTCAAACCATCAAAGCCTCTTACCCCGGTAAATCCGTTCAGACCGTTGATGCCACTTGCACCGGCGAATCCATTCAGACCGTTGAAGCCGCTTGTTCCGGCGAATCCGTTCAAACCGTTGATGCCACTTGCTCTGATAAATCCGTTCAGACCGTTGATGCCACTTCCACCAGCAAATCCGTTCAGACCGTAGATGCCATTTATTCCTGCGAATCCATTCGAACCATTGGAGCCTTTTGCTTCCGCTAAGCCATTGAGACCGTTGAAGCCATTTGCTCCTGTGAAACCGATTAGACCGCTGATTGCCCTTGCTACAGCAGATCCATTCAATGCGTTGAATCTATTTGCTACAACAAGTTCATACAGCCCGTTGAATCCATCGACACCGCCAAATCCGTTTAGACCATCGATGCCATTCGTACCACCAAATCTATTCAGAACGTTGATGCCATTTGCACCAATAGATCCTCGCAAACCATTGATGCCATTTGCACCGATAAATCCGTTCAGACCGTTGATGCCATTCGCACCACTAAATCCGTTTAGACCATTTATGCCATTTGCAGCGATAATTCCGTTCAGACCGTTGATGCCATTTGCACCGATAAATCCGTTCAGACCGTTGATGCCATTCGCACCATTAAATCCGTTTAGACCATTGATGCCATTTGCAGCGATAAATCCGTTCAGACCGTTGATACCATTCGCACCAATAAATCCGTTTAGACCATTGATGCCATTTGCAGTGATAAATCCGTTCAAACCGTTGATGCCATTCGCACCGATAAATCCGTTCAGACCATTGATGCCATTTGCAGCGATAAATCCGTTCAGACCGTTGATACCATTCGCACCAATAAATCCGTTTAGACCATTGATGCCATTTGCAGTGATAAATCCGTTCAAACCGTTGATGCCATTTGCAGTGATAAATCCGTTCAGACCGCTGATGCCATTTGCACCGATAAATCCGCTTAGACCATTGATGCCATTCGCACCACTAAATCCACGCAGACCGTAGATGCCATTTGCACCGATAAATCCTCGCAGACTGTTGATGCCGCTTGCACCAAATCCGCTCAGAGCATTGATGCCATTTACACCAAATCCTCGCAGACCGTCGATGCTATTTGCACCATCAAATCCTCGCAGACCGTCGATGCTATTTGCACCATCAAATCCTCGCAGACCGTCGATGCCATTTACACCCAATCCACTCAGACCGTCGATGCCACTTGCACCACCAAGTCCTCGCAAACCGTCGATGCCACTTGCACCACCAAATCTACTCAGACCGTCGATGCCCTTCGCACCACCAAGTCCGCTCAGACCATGAAGCCCTCGCAGACCTCTTTCTCCTGTCGGTCCGTCGAGCCCGATCGCTCGCAGGATTCCATGCAGTCCGCTCAGTCCGCTGATCCCGTCAGAGCCGTTCCTTCCCTGCTCCCCGGCTTGTCCGTCGAGACTTCGGGAACCATCCTTTGCGCTCGCACCGACGATGCCCGCACGTCCCGTCAGCCCTTGCGCACCGCCTGGGCCGTTGCTTCCGGCGAGACCGTTCTCGCCATCCCTTCCCGTCCTCGCGCCGAACACCACATCCCGCCATACCTGCTGGACGGCCGTTCTGAGCCCTGCATCATTTGCCTGCCCCAAAGCCGGAAGCCTGTCCTGATAGACAACCTCTCCACCTCGCTGCCCGAGCATCTGCCGCACCAGCACGTCCAGCCTCTGTTGCGCCTCCGCTCGACCGACAGCCTGCGTCCAAGCCGGGACTTGCGCCCTCTGCACGAGCCCGCGCGACGCCGTCGGCGCACCCGCATTTCCTGCCGGTTGACGCTCGTCACCCCGGCCGTTGCCGGCACGATCCCGCATCCTGTCTGTGGCCATCGTCCGCTCCACGACTCGCTCCAGCCGCTCGACCACCCGCTGCTGCGCGATCACGGGCTGCAAATATCCTTTGCCCGCGCGTTCGAGACTCTCCACCTGTCCTTGCAACTGGACGATCCACTCACGCCATCGCTCCGCCTGCGAGACCTCGTCCTGCTCCGCTTCGCCGTCCCATCCGGCCTCGCGGAACACCAACCTCAACAACCCCAGATAATCCTCCACCGCATAGCCGTACTTCTCCAAAATCCCCAGCGCAAACGCGCCATCCAAAGTCCGGACCGGCTGCAAAGAGTTCTTCAAAGACGAGGGTTGCATGAGTTTGTGCGAGATCATTTCTTCTGCCCCTTCTTCCAGCCATCATGTACCAGTTCCAGCGTCTCAATCGCCACCGCGCTCTGCGACGCATTAAAGTCCGGCCCGTGCCATTTCACCGGATACGCCCCGGAAAAATCCCACCGGCGCAACTCATTGCCAGCCAGATCCACCATCGCGATCGCCCCGGTCTTGCGCACGATCTTGCCATTGATCACATCTTCATACCACTCCCACAGTTCCCAAGCGTCCGTCACCCCGCGCTTCAACACGAGCGGCGGATACTTCGTCCGCTTGGCAAACCGATGCGGGTGCGAATTGAGCCCGCCTTCAAAATACTCCTCATACTCGGTCTCTGCCTGCAGTCCCGACACTTCCGAGAACCCGGCGACCTCGATCCCGTCCAGCTCCACTCGAAAACGAAACGACCCGTTCGGCCGGCTCATCGTCGCCACGGCGCGTCACCTCTTTCCGAAGACGTCAAACGGATTTTCCGGCTCGTCGTTCAACTTGCGGTTGATGCGCGAGATCTCATCGCACCACCGCCGCCGCTCCCGATGTTCCATCTCCATGATGTCATCGTGCGGCCAGTGAAAATAGTAAGCGATGAACGACGCTTCCTCATAAATCTTTTCCACCGGATATCCTAAAAGCCCGTCCCCGTCGCCGTCAAAAAAGCCATGTCCACCTCGTGCTCATGCTCGCACTTCGGGCAGGTCACCTTCGCCATCGTCGAGTCCAACTCGTTGATCTGACGGTACAGATTTTGCAAAAACGCCAGGTCGGCCGTAAACAACTTTTCGATCACACGGGTATCGATCGCCCGCACATCGCCCAGTCGCGTCACCACGCGAGCGAGCAGGATGATCGTCAGGTAGCTCGGGTTTTGCTGCACCCGCTGATCGCGCATCGGCAAAATCTCGTCGGCCGCCGTCGCGAGGCGCATCACACCGCGCTTGTGCAGCGTGCCTTCCTCATCCACATAGCCGCGCGGCAGTTCAAATTCAAACTCTGTCTTAAAAGCCATCCCAGTTCCTCCTCAGATGTCAGAGGCAAGAGGAGGAGAACGGAAGCCATCTCCCGTCCTCCAAACCCAAAACCTCAAATGATGTCATGCTTCAGACCTTACTTCGTGCGTTTCATGCCTTCATGAGCCAGTTCCATCGACTCAATGCCGACTTCGGACGCGGTCGCGTTCCAGTCGGGGGCGGTGTATTTCATCGGCCATGCTTCGCTGACGGTCCACGTCGACACGTCTTCTTGCTTTTCATTGATCGCGATGATCGTCACCGTCTTGCGGGTGACGTTGCCGTTGATGCAGTCTTCCATCCACTTGTACAGGTCCATCGAATCGGTCACGCCCCATTTGAGCGTGATGTTCCCGTACTTGGCCAGACCCGGCATTTTGCGGGGGGTGATGCTCATATTGCCTTCGCGGTACTCGACCACGTCGAGCGATGCATCATAGCCGGACACTTCGCTGAAGCCCGCTTGCTGGATGCCTTCGATCTCCACGCGGAATCGAAACTTGCGGTAAGGATCTTTGCGGTCGCCTGCCATCTGTTACACTCCTCTCTCTTACTCTTCCGAAGTCTTCTGCGTGATGCGGAAGATCACAAACTCGGCCGGTTTGACCGGCGCGATCCCGATCACACAGATCAGACGCCCGTTGTCGATATCGTCCTGCGTCATCGTGTTGCGGCCGATGTTTACATAGAACGCCTCACCGGTCGACGACCCCTGCAACGCCCCGTCCCGCCATACGCGGGTGAGGAACGCGTCGATCGTCCGTTGCACGCGCGCCCACAGCGGTCCGTCGTTCGGTTCAAAGACGACCCAGTTCGTGCCGCGGCGGATCGACTCTTCCACAAAGATGAACAGTCGGCGCACGTTGACGTATTTCCACAGCCCGTTGGAAGACATCGTGCGAGCTCCCCAGACGCGGATGCCTTGGCCGGTAAACGCGCGGATCAGGTTGATGCCTTTCGGGTTGAGCACGTCCTGCTCGCCCTTGTTGTACTGCACCGACAGCCCGGTGCAGCCTTGCACCACTTCGTTCGCCGGCGCTTTGTGCACGCCGCGCTTCGTGTCGGAGCGGGAGTAGATCCCGGCCACCGAGCCGGACGGCGGGATGTAGGTGTTGCGCTTGTCCAGCGGATCGAACACCTGCAGCCACGGATGATAGACCGCACCGTAGGAAGTATCAAAATAATTGCGATGCTTTTGCAGCTCATCCGTCTTTTTCGCCTTGATCGGCATGTCGAGGATCGCAAAACGGTTCATCATGTTCTCGCAATGAGCCGTCAGATTCAACTGCACGTTCGCCGACGTCACGCCCGGGATCGCCATGATCGAGACCTCGTCGTTGTCTTTGAACGCTTGGATGCCGGTGCGTGCGCCCGGGCCGCCTTCTTCGGAGCCGATGTACAGGCCGTCGGCGACCGTCTCGCTCTCGATGGAGCCGTCCGAACCGCCGGACAGCGGGGAGAGCGCGACGTTTTTATTTTCATAGCCTTCTTCTTCCAGACCGGTCAACTGTGTGAACGGCGCGATGATCTCCGCGTCCGCACCAGCATCAGTCAGGTCTTGGAACAAGGCGATGTTCGACGTGTCGGTCACCTTGCCGATGTGGTTCGGTGCCAGATCGTTCAGCGAGACTTTCTCATACTGCTCGACCTCGCCCCCGTAGATCACGATCAGATCGAACTCGCAAGTCGCCAGCCATTTGGTCGGCACGAGCCCGGTGTCGGTCGGATCTTCCGGCAGCGCGTCGTTCAGCTCGATCACGTCGTCTTGCTTGCCCGTGATGCGGAAATACCCGAGGCGCATGCCGCCGTCAAAGTACGCCACGGTGTCGCCGACGTTAAATCCGGCAGCACCCTTGAGCTTGTATTTGTTTGCCCCTTCACCGACAACAGCGGTGATCGGCGATTTGGCCTTGCTGGCCGGGCCTACCTCAACGCGGATCTGGTCGCCCCACGCGCCTTCGTTCTTGGCGGTGATGAGCAGTTTGTCCGCTTCTTTGGTACCGGCGTTCGATGCGCTCTTGGCGTTTTCCGGCACGACGCGCATGACGTAGCAGCGCGAACCGCCGTTCAGGAAGAAATGCTCGACCGCGTACGCCAGATAGCGATAGTCGCCAAACGCCTTCTCCGACAGATAGCCGCCAAAGTTGCGGAAGAAGTCATGCATCCCGGTGATCAGCACCGGCAAGCCTGCTTTGTCCCCGCGTTGTGCGAGACCGATAAAGCCCGCCGTGCTCGTGCTGACGCCTTCCATCGGAACTGCGCCGCTGTCGAACTCTTCCACATACACTCCAGGCGATAAGTATTCAGCCATGTGTGCGATGCTCCTCTCTGCTTGGGAAAATAACTGCCATCCACTACAAACGGACCGCCCCGAGGGCTGTCCATCTCCCTTCCCCCACGCTCACCTCCTTGCGAGAATCGATCCCGCCGACCGTCACAAATCTCAGCTCCGCGACGAAGATTTTTTTATGTACATTGCGAAACGGCAGGACGAGCTCGCCCCGGTCGTCGCTGCGCCCCCGCATCGCGGGCAGCAGCAGCGATCCCTTTTCAAACCCCTTGCCCAGCGTCTCCACGCACAGGCAGGTGCGGGCCGGCTCGTCCGACTCATAGATCGTGCACAGCTCTTCCTTCCCGCCCTTGCTTCCGCGCAGCAGGTACGTTTCGCCTGCGCGGATCCGGGACACCTGCCGCACCAGCGCCAGTTCCCGCTCTCCGGCGGCGACCGCTTTGGCAAGCCTTGCTTTGACGCTGGCCTCGTCCGCGACGACGGCCGTCACCTCCACACCCGCGAGCGGCAGGTCCCTCTCATCGCGCAGGGCGGCCCGCACCAGCGTCGCGTCGTAGTCGAACGGATACGCAGGCGTCGGCAGCAGGGAGACTGGCACCACCGGATGCATCGGATCGAGACGCTCCGTGGAGACATCCAACACTTCGGAAAAATAGATCCCGGCCTGCACCCGCACCCGGTACGTCCCCGGCGGCACCTTCTGAAACACAAACATCCCGTTCGCCTTGCGAAGCGGCTGTTGCAACAGCCCGTCGACCGTCACGCTCACCCCGGCGCCCTGCGGCGGCCCGGACGTGAACGAGTCGATCAGCCATATCACGAGCAGCCCTGTCTCTTTGTCCATCCCGCTCACTCCATGTCTTCCAGTTTCGGCTCGGATGCGGTCACGCGGCGCATCGGACGGACGCGCTCCGAGTCGATGTAGACTGGCCCGACCGTAAACGAAAACGACAATTTATACGGCGAGTTGCTGGGAAACAGCGACACCATCGTGTCCATGCTGATCGGCTCAAACACCACGCGCAGCTCCTCATCGCTGTATCCGAGCGACCCTTGCAACACCGAGCCTTTCAGCGTCGCGTTGTCATAGAGCACCTGCACGGCACGCCCAAGGATGCTGTGTTCATCGAGCGCCCGCGTCGCGACCTCGGCGCTGGAATGCGCCGTGATCAGATAGTGCAGATCGACAGACAGCGGGGGATGCTGGAGCCCGTTGCTCCCGCGCGGCGTCATGAACGACTGGCGGTTGAGACCGTTTTCTTGAATGTTGTACAAAAACAAAGAGAGCACAAGGTCCCCCTTGTCGGCCGGCGATGCCAGACCGATCCGCTCCGGCTGCGACACCGGCTCCGGGACGAGATGATCCCGGAACAACTGGATCAACGTGCGGCTGACATCCGCGATCACCGTATAATCTGCCATGAGATCTCCCCCCGCCTATTCCTCGAAATACTCCGCCCAGTCGCCTTTGAGCAGGATCTTCCCCGCCTTTTGCAACTCGTGCCGGACGGCCGACAGCAAGTGCCGCATCCGCACGCTCGTTCCCGCATCCGCCGCTAAAAACGCGGCTGACAGCACGACGTTCTTGATATTCCCGCCCGCCATCTCAAACCGCTCGGCCAGCCAGGCAAAATCGACGTCCTCATCGAGCGGCGTCTCCTTCGGAAACATCCCCCGCCAGATCTGCTCGCGATAGGCGGCATCCGGAAAGGGAAATTTGACCACATAGTTGATCCGGCGCATAAACGCCTCGTCGATGTTTTGCTGAAAGTTGGTGGCGAGGATCGTGATCCCTTGATACTCCTCCATCTTTTGCAGCAGGTAGGCCGTCTCGACGTTGGCGTATTTGTCATGCGAATCGTTGACTTCCGACCGCTTGCCAAACAGGGCATCCGCTTCGTCAAAGAACAGGATCGCCGACGACAGCTGCGCCTCGGCAAAGATCTCATGGAGATTTTTCTCCGTCTCGCCGATGTACTTGGAGATCACCTGTGACAGGTCGATCTTATAGATCTCCAGATGCAGATCTTTCGCGATCACTTCGGCCGACATCGTCTTGCCTGTGCCTGGAGGTCCCGCAAACAGCATCGACAGCCCTTTGCCGTAGGAGAGCTTTTTGTCAAAGCCCCATTCACCGAACACTTGCGAGCGGTATTTCATCTGGTTGCAGGCGTTGATCAACTGCTCCTTTTGCTCTTGCGGCAGGATCAATCGCTCCCAGTCGTATTTCGGCGTGATCCGTGTCGCCTTTTTCTCCAGCCGGTGCGAGACCTGCCCGTAGCACGCTTCATGCAGCGTCGCAAGGTCGATCTCCGTCCGCTCTCGTCCTGCAGCCGACCGCCATGTCGACGCAAACGCCGCCCGTTCCAGCGACCGCTCGATCTGCCCGACCGAGTAGCGGAACTTTCCGGCCAGCGCGCCCCAGTCGACCTCCCCGCCGACGCCGTAGCGGGGAGCCAGCCGCTCCCACACCCCGCGTCGCACCGGGTCGGGCGGGACGGACAGCGGCACTTCGATGACCAGATGACGACCGTTTTCCGCCGCCATCCGCCACGGTCGCTCCGACAGCAAAAACACCGCGTCGTCCAGATCTGCCAGCGCCTCGGTCAACTGGCACATCGCCTTTTGCGGCACCCCGTCCTCCAGCAGTTCCTCGACATGCCGGAAGCACAGCACCGCCCGTTGCAAGATCGCCTCCCGCACGGTCTGCCGCAGCAGATCGGGCAGGGCAGCGTCCGTCTGTTTGGCCCGCCGCACATCGAACACCAGCAGGTTTCTGCCGAGATGGCGGCACAGATGCCGGACGTGCAGTTCCTTGCCTGCTCCCGGCTGCCCGTGCAGCAAAAACAGCACGCGCGACTCGCCCTCGCGCAGATGGCTTGCGGCGAGAAACTGCCGCATCTGCTCCTGCACCTCGGCCTCCCAGATCAGCTCCGGCAGTTCGTCCGCCGGACGGTGCCGCTCCGTCAGCCGGGCCAATGACTCGTCCGGCTCGCCGTCGCCAAACGCATAGCGCACGATCCGGTCGTCGAGCTTCAACGCCCGTGCGAGCAGCGTCTGCTGTTTTTCCGCACTCTCTTCTTTTTTCAAAAAATAGGTCGACAGCCGCCCGCCCGGTGCAAACGCAGCCCGCGCCCGTAACGACTCGTCCGGAGAGAGCCGCAGCAGTTTGAACACCAGATCGACCGTCGGTTGCTTCATCGTCACGTCATCGTGCAAAAACGCGAACAGCTTTTCATATTTGCGATCCGCTTCCACCGCGAGGCAGACGAGCAGACACTGTCGTTCCAGTTCGGTCAGGGCAAATCGTGCGCAGAGATCGAGCAGCGGCAAGGAAACGCCCTCCGCTCGGGAGACCTCGACTCGCTCGGCGATCACTCGCTCCATAGCGGCCAGTTCCCGCTGTGCCGTCTGCCACTCCGGGTCCCCCTCCCACGAGCAGTCCGGCTCGTCCAGCAGGCGTTGCACCTCCTGCTCCGAGACGACCAATCCGCGAAACGGATCGAGCGACGGGTCATCGGCTGCCGGTGCTTGTTGTTGGATCAGGTGCATCCGAATCATCAGATCGAGCCGTGCCCACTCATCTGCCAGATACGCCCATGTGCTCTCATACCCCGTTGTCACGTCCGTTTTCCTCCGTCCGACGCTTTTCTACAAGAAGCCCCAAAATTCTTTATATCCCTACTATATCAAATAACGAGATGCCCTACTAGACTTTTACTTAACGTCAACGACCATACGTTTTCATTGGAAAAATGGGGAATTTCCGATCTTAGCTATTCACGCGATTAATACTTATACGTGTAAATACATTTCACATCACTACTAGTCATGATCTTGGAAAAAAGCGGACAGGATACAAACGAGGTGACACAGATGAACGAACCGATCTACTGGGAAGTGACCCGGCGGCACCAAGGAGAAGACGGGATGCTGCTCGGTCTGGAACTGCAAGACCCGGACGGCTACTTTGACGCCAACGTGCGCCACGACGGACTGCTGGAACTCCACGTGTACCACAACGTCCCGAAAGGCGAAAAAAATCCCGCCGGTGACGGGCACATCGACACTCTGCATCTCGGCGATCTCGACGATTTCATCCGCCGCTTGCAGGAGTTGAAAAGCGTCTGCCGCGACATGATCGGCCCCGAGCCCTTCGGCGGCACAGCGGACGATCCTGAGGTCGGGGGCACCGAAGGCGGCGGTGCGCCTGAACAATAGGAAAGGACTCCCTGATCTGCAAGCAACCCCCTGCTGAAATCGTCTGACAACCATGCTATACTGCCCCTTGAACTTATCCCTGTGGGCAGAGGTGTACATTTTGGGAGAACAAACGAAACGACTCAATCCTTGGTTCTCGATCTGGCTCCAACCGCGCGCCACGATGCGCGAAGTCCTCGCCCATCCCCGCTCGCCGCAAATGATGTGGGGGCTGGCGGTGCTCGGCGGTTTTGTCACCGCCTATTCCTCAGCCAGATCGAACGCGATCGGTCTCGATGGACCGCTTTTCACCGTCTGGATGATCATCGCGCTGCACACCCTGCTGAATGCGATGATTTACATGTACATCTTGCCGCCGATCACCCGCTTTTTCTACCGCTTCAACGGCGGCATCGGCGATACGGAAGCGACTCGGCAAGCGATCCTCTGGGGGCAGATCCCCTGGATCTCTTGCATTCTGTTCTGGATTCCGGACCTGTTGATGCATGGAGAGGCTGTTTTTCAAACGGGCGCCGAGAATGTCCATCCGACACTTCTCGTATTGGAACTCATCGTGCAAACATGGGCGATGATCGTCGCCTTGAAATGCCTCGGCGAAGCGCATGGCCTGTCCTTCTGGCAGAGCCTGGTCGCGCAGATCATCCCGTTCCTTTTGCTGTTGTTCGTCGGTTTCTTCTTGGCGATGTTATTCGGCTTTCTTCTGGCGGCTCTTACGTTTTAAACGCAGAAAAACCACCTCTTCCGCACGCCGGAGAGGTGGTTTTTTTATCCAAAATCAGCGATAATCTGAGTATTATGAATAGGGGAGGCACCAACCAGTGAAAAAAGAGCAACGCAACGGCATCTGGATCGGCATCGGTCTAGTCCTGCTCTGTCATGCGATCTTGATCATCGCGATGCTGGAGATGTTCCCGATCTATCTCCTGATCGGCTTCGTGCAGGTCGTCTACGTCGTGCCGATCTGTCTGCTCGGCCTGAAAAACGTCGGCATCGCCCAAGGCGCATTGATCGCAGGCGGCGTGACATTCCTGTTGAATTCCGTCGCTTGCTTTGGCATGGGAGTGTTCTCATGACCTTCCCTTTCTACCTCCACCTCGGCCCCTTGACGATCCACCCGCATCTCCTGTTCGAATCGCTCGCCTACTTCATCGGATTTCGCGTCTACCTGTGGACCCGCAACAAAGAGCGCATTCCCATGCAACAAGGCATGTGGGTGATCGTCGGCGCGACGCTTGGTGCCGCCTTTGGCTCCAAACTTTTGGCCTGGCTGGAGTCGCCCGCTCTCACGCTCGCCCATTGGAACGACCCGTTTTATCTCATGGGCGGCAAGACCATCGTCGGCGGACTGCTCGGCGGTTTGATCGGCGTCGAATTGATGAAAAAAATCATCGGTTGGACGCGCTCGACCGGTGACGACTTTGCTCTGCCGTTGATCGTCGGCATGTCGCTCGGCCGGATCGGCTGCTTTCTGACCGGACTTGACGACCACACGCACGGCTCACCGACGACGTGGATCACCGGCATCGACTTTGGCGACGGCGTGCTGCGCCATCCGACCCAATTGTACGAGATCGCCTTTCTCTGGCTGCTGGCCGGGGGGCTGCTTCTGTTGCGGCACCGTCCTTTGCCGGAAGGGGCACGGTTTCAACTGTTCATGTTCGGCTACCTGCTGTTCCGCCTCTGCGCGGACTTCATCAAACCGACGCCGCACGAATACTGGATCTTCAACAACATACAGCTCGCCGCGCTGGCTGGCCTGCTATACTACGGCCGTCTGATCTCGCGCTGGCGGCGGCCGACCCCGGCGGAAAAGGAGACCGTGCATGCCTAAAAACAGACCCTATCTCTTCTATGAACTGACCAACTCGATCTGCTCCACCTGCCTGCGCAAAGTCGAGGCGAAAGTGATCATTCAGGACGACAACGTCTACCTGCACAAACATTGCTTCACGCACGGCCCGGAGAAAGTCCTGATCTCCACCGACGTCGAGTACTACAAGCGGTGCCGCGAGTTTATCAAGCCGTCGGAGATGCCCCTGCAATGGAACACGCCGATCAAGTACGGCTGCCCCTATGACTGCGGCCTCTGCCCCGACCATGAGCAGCACTCCTGCCTGACGCTGGTCGAGGTGATCGAGCGATGCAACCTCGCCTGCCCGATCTGCTATGCCGAATCATCGCCGCATCAAGAGATGATCCGCTCACTGGAGGAGATCGACCGGATGCTCGACGCCGTCGTCCGCAACGAAGGTGAGCCGGACATCGTGCAGATCTCCGGGGGAGAGCCGACGATCCACCCGCAGTTCTTCGAGATCCTCGACCTCGCCAAGTCCAAGCCGATCAAACACCTGATGCTAAACACCAACGGCATCCGCATCGCGCAGGACCGCGAGTTTGTGAAGCGATTGGCGACCTACATGCCGGGCTTTGAGATCTACCTGCAGTTCGACTCGTTTGAAGAGTCTGCCTTGCGCGAACTGCGCGGGGCAGACCTGCGCGAGATCCGCAAAAAAGCGATCGAGCACCTGAACGAATTTAACATCTCCACGACGCTGGTCGTCACCTTGAAAAAGGGACTCAACGACCACGAAGTCGGCGAGATCATCCAGTACGGCATGAAACAAAAAGCGGTGCGCGGCGTCACCTTCCAACCAATCCAAGCGGCGGGCCGCCTCGAAGAGTTCGACCCGGCGACCGACCGGCTGACCTTGAGCGAGGTGCGCCAGATGATCATCGACCAGTCGGGCGTGTTCAAACCGGAGGACATCATCCCCGTCCCCTGCCACCCGGACTGTCTGGCGATGGGCTACGCGCTGAAACTGGGCGACCAAGTGATGCCGCTGACCGGACTGATCGACCCGAACATCCTGCTCGAAGGCGGCCGAAACACCATCGTCTTCGAACGCGACGAGACGCTGAAAGACCGCATCTTCGAACTGTTCGCGACCAATCTGTCGCCGTCCTCGCAGGCGTTGTCGTTGCAGAGCCTGCTCTGCTGCCTGCCGATGGTCACCGTGCCGGAAGGGATCGGCTACGACAACGTCTTCCGCGTCCTGATCATGCAGTTCCTCGACCCGCACAACTTCGACGTCCGCTCGGTCAAAAAATCCTGCGTCCACATCGTCCACCCGGACGGCCGGATCATCCCGTTCGACACGTACAACATGTTCTACCGCGGCGACAAAGAAGCTCAGTTGGAAGCTCTGCGACGCGGGGAAGATATCACCGTTTTGTAAGGCAGGTAAAAAGAGCGCTCAGGCTGCATGCCCGGCGCTCTTTTTCTTGTTTGAAGTGGTGAAGAAGACAACTCCTACAGCTACACGAGCACCTACACCAATCCAGAGCGTACTTTCGAGCAAGTAACGATGAGAAGGTCAACCCGCGATCAAGGGTTGACCTATCTTTTCGTTCCTCTATCAAATGACCTTCGCACCGTACTCCCGAAGCAAGCCAGTCAACTTTTTCACCGAGATCACATTCCCTGTCGTCGCGGACAGGACCGTGCCCCGCTTCGTCTTGACGACCAGATGGACGAAAGTTCGGCCGCGATCAAAATAAAACCGCTCCGCATCCTCCCAGTTCACCTGAAACGAGTCGTCCGTGGCACGAATTCCCGACTCATCCAAAACAAAATACTCGCGACTTGCCACCAGATGTTTCCCATAGTAAACGAGCAACCCTAGACAGACCAGAACACCCGCTCCTCCTACTAGGAGACTGAAAAGGGCTGTATCTTGAAGACCCGAATCCAGCACAAACGCACTCATCGCCAATAATCCGATGACCACCACAAACTTTTTAAAAGCTTCCTTCTTATCGTTTCGAACCGTGATTTGTTTGCTGTTCATCTGCTTCACAAAACTTTCACTCCAAACGCTCGTAAAACAGCAGATAATTTCTTAATCGCGATCACTGAGTGGGTCGGAAAAGAAACCAACTCGCCTGTTTTCTTCTTTCCTACCAATCGGACAAACGCTCGCCCTCTGTCAAAATAAAAATGCTCGACTTCTTCCCATCTCACTAGCAGAGAACGATCTTCTGTCGAAACCCCGTCTTCATCGAGAACCAACAAAGGCTTTCTGACCACCACATACCTCGTGTAGTGATACAACGGATATAGGAAGAAAACACATGTAATAGCCCCGATCACCGTATAACGCAATCTATCTTCCGCGATCCCAAGATTAGTAAAATACGCGCCACCTACGACAAACAGCAACGACAAAAACCACTTCTTAAATGCCTCTACCCGATCATTATGCACAACGGTCTGTGCGTTCTTCATCCTGCTCTACCCTTCCATCAAGGCCGCAAGATCCCGATCCAGCGACTCCCGTGTCCCGAGTTCGACGGCGAATGCGTCATCCTCGGTGCCTTCGTCGCCTTCGCTCGGTCGCAGCAGCCAAAACCGCTCCTTGCCGCTCAGCAGCAGGAACCCGCGCTCCGCCTGCGGTTCGCGCTCTTCGGTATACTCCACGCGCAGCACCGTCCACCAGTCTTCCGACTCGGTCAGATCCTCGGCAAACCAGCCGTTTAACGGCTCCGGCATGCCGGAATCGGCGAGCAGCGTCTCCAGTTCCTCTGCTTCCTGTGCGGCGGTCTGTTCCAACTCCTGACGCACCGTCGTCTCAAAGGTCTCGTCCGAATGCTCCTGCCAGGTCAGCTCAAAGAACGACTGAACCGCACCCAAGATCTCTTCCGGCCCGGAGAGAACCTCCATGCGGTGATTAAAGCCTTTCTCCAATCGATGCACCGTCAGTTGCCCGTCCGACGCCACGTGGATGCCCATTGCGACCTCTTCCCCCTGCACCTGTTTGGTGAAGCGCAACGTGTACGCCGCCTCGCACAGCGGCAAGATGGCAGCGGTCAACCCCGCATCCAGTTCTTTCGTCCCCGCCTGCTCATCGACCGTCAGCCAGCCGCGAGCTGCCAGCGAATGCCCCGCCGTCACCAACCGGATCTCCAACTCCTGATCGGACATCGGATCAAAACTGAGTTGCAACAGCCCGGCCGCCGCTTCCTGACGACCGATCACGTACATCGCCAAAATCAACTCTTCCACCGACAACGAATAGTGACGCTCTTCTCTCATGCTGTCTTCTGCCTCCTACCCGAGCACTTTCGCGCCGTACTGTTCCAAACATTTTGTGGCCTTTGGGATCGACACGACCGAGGCGGTCGGAAACGCCACTTCTTCCTCACGCTTCGTCCAAGCCACCAGCTTGATCGACGATTTCGTGCGGTCAAAATAAAAATGTTCCACGTCTTCCCACCGGACGTGTATCGTCCCGTCCGCCGATGCAACGCCCTGCTCATCAAGCACCAAAAACAGGCGGGACGTGAGCACATAGCGCAGGTAATGGACGAAATAGTACAAAAAGAACGACAGCCCGATCACGCCGATCACCGTCCAGCGCATCTTGTCGTCGACGATGCCCAGATAGAGCGCAAACGCACTCGCTCCCACCATCCCCGCACATGCCGACCAGCGCTTCAACGCTTCGCCCTTGTCATTGTGTATGAGCGTCTGTTTCCTCGTCATCAGAACCCGAGGCTCCAGTCAAACCCTTTGATCTTGTCCTTCACGCTGTCATACGTATTGAGCGCCTTGGCGATACCGGCACCCGCCTTTTCGCCCGCTTTGCGCGCGATCCAGTCGGTCTGCTCGGCCACCCACTCGCCCGCTTTCTCCCCGAGCACGCTGCCGACCGCCCCGCCGACGATCGTGCCGGCCGGTGACGCGAGCGACCCTGCGGTCGCTCCGGCAGCCGTTCCGCCGATCGCACCCAGCGATTTGAAGAGAATGCGATTGACCGAACTCGCCGCATCTTGGCCGAAGTTTTTCCAAAACTCTTCTCGCGACTCCGCCGTCTTGGAGTTGTTCTTCCAAGATTCGGTGAGCGGTTTCACTTCGCTTGAGATGGTAAACACGATGCTCGCCGGACCGACAGCCCGCTTCGCCATATGCCACGGGATCTTGTTGATCCCGATGCGCGTGAGGTTGGCACTGATCCCGGTGAGGTCCTTCAGCGTGCGCGCCACCGTCTTCTCCGAACCTGGCACCTTGACCAAGACTTTATTAAATCCTTTGACCATCTTGTTCCACCATTGGAATCTCGACTGCCCGCGCATCCATTCGGCCGTGGAGATGATGACCACTTTGGGATTGCGAGGATCATGACGGAACTTGATGCCTTTGGAGATCATCAGCCCGGCGATCCCGGAAGGCAACAACAGATCACTCCACTCAAACTTGACTTGACTGCCCGGCTTGAGACGCTCCGGCACACCTGTCGAGTAGTGCAATTTGTCTGCCCGATGTCCAATCTCATCAAATTTGGCCTGTGCTCGCTTGTCCGCATACCGCTCCCGATTCTGCGCATCGGCGAGGATCGAATTTTGCCGGTAGCGCAATTGCGACAATTCGGTGCGAAGAGACGCCCGTCGGCTCGGATCTTCCGTATGCCGCAACTGCCGCTCCACCGACTCGATCTCATCCTCCACACGATCTGCTTGGACATGCAGTTGATTGACCGAGTCCAACTGCACCGCCAGCGCATTCAATTCCTGCGCCACCTGACCGAACGCCGTGCTCGCCTCGTTGCTGTCTTGCTGCAAATGGGTGGTCAATTCCTCAAAAGCGCGGGCACCCCGGCCCTTCCACGAAGTCTGCGTCAAAGAAGCAGCGATTTTCCCGATCTGCATCGCGTTCGCGCGCATCTCTTGGGAAGCTGCTTGGAAGCGCATCGCGCCTTGTTTGATCACCCCGGTATTAAACCTTGCTTGCATATCCCCTCACCCCTATTTCGATCCTTATTTAAGTAGAATATCAAATTGTTGTTATATTTTCCAGTAGCGAACAGCTGCCTGTTTTCTGACTCTTGGAAAATTGGTATGATCAAAGAAAGAAAGGGTGACTTGCAATGACTGTTTATCTCAAAGACTCCATCTTTGAATTGCTTTTTGAACTCCTGTTTGCCACCATCCCCCTGTTTGTGGCCGGTCTGTTCGGCGTCGAATTTGACAACTCCCGCTCGTATATCGGCTTCTCGGTCGTCTTCTATGCGGTGCTGTTGATCCTCATCGCCGCTGTCTTCTGGCTGATCGGACGCTTGCGAAAGTAACTTACTTTTGCACTCGCCAGTCAAAATCAGCTTCACCCGCGCATCCCGCTATGGTACGATAAAGCAAACAACTCATCTGGAGGCGACACCATGCGGTTTTTGCGCTTTAAAGAGCCTGTCAACACCTGGACACACTTGATCACCTGCCTGTTTGCTGTTGTCGGCATGATCGTGCTGCTCGTCGAATCGAGCGGCGTGGGCAAGACCGTCGCGATGGTCGTGTACGGCATTTCGATGATCGTGCTCTTCCTGGCCAGTTCCTTATATCACGCGGTCTACACCACTCCGAAAAAGGAGCTGTGGCTGCGCAAATTTGACCACGTCTCGATCTTCCTTTTGATCGCGGGCACCTACACGCCGGTCTTTGCTTTTGCCTTGGACGGTACGTGGCGCGTGACGATGCTGACCCTCGTCTGGTCGCTGGCTGCCGTCGGCATGATCCTCAAGCTGTTCTTCATGGGCATGCCGCGCTCCGTCTCGACGATCTTTTACGTCGGGCTCGGCTGGATCGCCGTCGTGCCGTTCGTCAAACTGATCGACACCATGCCGACCGGTGCGCTCGTTCTGATGGTGCTCGGCGGTGTGGCGTACACCATCGGCGCGATCATCTATGGCACCAAAAAGTTCGACTTCTTCCCCAACCGCTTCGGCCACCACGAGATCTTCCACCTCTGGGTCTCCGCCGGAGCCGTGCTCCACTTCTTCATGGTCGAGCAATACATCGCGTAGTCCTAAAAAAGGTCAACCCTCACGCACGAGGGTTGACCTTTCTTTCTTCCACACTCAGCAAGCAAACGGCTAACAAGTCGTCCCCCCCGGCTCCACCGACACATCCGCGCCAAATTTCAACGGGATCTTGACCATCAGATCCTGCGACACACGAAACGTGCACGATCTGTGCGAGGTCCTGCGGATCTTCGTACAGGGGCCTCGTCTTCCTTTGCGACGCTTGCGTTTGACGGGGCGACACGAGACGACCGCCCCTTTGACCAGACCGACCGTCGGTTTCACCGTCACCAGCGCCTCGACCCGAATCTTTTTGTGCACATACTGCACGCATCCGTTCGATACCGGCTCCACGACACGGGCTGACTCTTCCGTCGGCTCTTCCATCCGCGCTTCCTCATATGCGAGTGAAACAGATCGGCAGGGCAGACAGTCCTGCACCCACAGCCCCTTCCTCCTCTTCATACAGATTCCCCCTCGCAGGATCATGCTTCGATAGTATATGGACATCTGCACTCGTTTTCCATCACCCATTCGAAAGATGAGCAATCCGCCTACCTAAACGACGAAATAGATGAGCATGTGTCAATTTCCCTCGTCCACAGACGTGCATCTAATAAAGTAAGAACACGAGAAAGGAGATGCTTTCATGGCATCTGACAACCAAAACCCTTGCGGTTGCGGCGGCAGCGGCTCCACTCCGAGCGCTTCGTCGCCACGTGTCACGCCGCAACAAACCCCCGGCGAAGACATTGTCGCTTGTGAACAGACGGTAAGCGACCAAGTCTGCGTGGAGGCAGACGTCACCATCACTCCGTTTGTCACCCCCGGCACCCCGACGGTCACTTGTTTGGGTCCGATTTCGTTCGGCCCCTGCTCCGACTTCACAAAGAGTCCGACCAAGTCTTGCAAATTTACCGTCTCCCAAGTGCTCTGCGTCAACGTCCCGCTGTCCTTCGGCGCCGACGTGCATGCGGAGATCGGCAACGTCGCATGCGGCATCCCGACTCCGGGTCCCGACTGCCCGCCGCCGCTGCCCCCCTGCACCTGCGGCGCATTGATCGCTCCGAATTCGGCTCAAAACAACGTACAGGTCAACGGCGACCCTCGCCAAGGCGGCACCCTGTCTTCGGACGGCAGCATCTGCAGCGACACCTTGACTACCAGCGTTTACAACTTCGCCTATGCCGACGCGACCGATACCGACTTGAACTTCACGTTCAACGTCGCACCGGCGACGATCACGGGCACGACCTTCACGTCTGTCGTCTGCCGTCGCGAAGGCAACGGCGCCTGCGTGATCACCGTGACCGGCACCGGCCTCGTCACGCTGGCTGACAACACCACCAGCTTGGAAACGTTCGAACTCGTACTCCGCGATTCCCTGCCGACTTCCGCTCAGTTTGACCGCTACACCCTGATCATCGGCGGCACCAATCCCAGCAACGCGTTCTTCTCCACCACCGGTGAAGTCCAACTGCCAAACGGCACCATCACGGGCCTTGGCTGCAGCTGACAAAAAAACAGGAGTTCCCGCAGAGGGAACTCCTGTTTGTTATTTGCCTGCTTCCTGCTTCGCCACCGGCACCACGCGGTAATACTCTTCCAACGTGATCCCTTTCTCCGCGATCTCCTGCGCGACTTTCACGCCCACATAGCGCAGATGCCACGGCTCGTACTGATACCCGGTGATCGACTCTTTGCCGAGCGGGTAGCGGATGATAAAGCCGTACTTCGCCGCATGATCGACGATCCAGTTTGACTCCTTCGTCCCGCCAAAGCAATCCTCTGCCTGGCATCTCCCGTCCGCTCCCGACACGTCAACCGCAAGACCTGTCTCATGCTCGCTCGTGCCCGGCACGGCGCTGTAGGTCTTGGCCTTTTCCAGCCCGTCCCTTTGCACATAGCCGTTGAACAACGCCTCCTGCGTCGCATGAGAACGATACGCCGACACCCCGGCCAGCAAGATCCCGTCCTGTTTGGCAGCGGCAAACATCCGGCCCAGCGCCTGCGCCATCTCCTTGCGCATCATGCGCCGCTCCGCTTCTCCCGTAAACGTGAACGGAATCGTCGGGTCGCTGACCAGATCGGCCGGCACATATCCTTTCGGCAGCGAGTACTGCTTGTTCACCAAAACGGTATAGCTGTCCGGCTTTGTATCGACCGTTTGCGGCGTGTTTTGTTGCTGCCCTTGTTGCATAGCCGGGTCAGGAGTCGGCTTCGGCGATGTTGCCGGTTGATGTTCCTGCTCAGCAGGTTGTGTCGTCTTTGGAGTATCCTGGGTCGGAGCAAAAAACTTCTTCGTCTCGCATCCCGCCAACAGCGAGACGGAGAGCGTGCATATCAAAAGCGCGACTGCGGTTTTATTCATAAATGTGCCTCCTGCATCCAAAACGTCCTCTCCCCATCATACACGACTTGAGGCTATTTTTTTAGTATCGGCGTTCAGATAAAATTTCTTACGAGATATGTACAGTTACAACTACGACATCAAAGAAGATTATGTGTACGTCAACCAAAAAGAGCAGCGTTCCCTCACGGAACGCTGCTCTTCCTTCTTCTAGTACCCGTCCGTTCGACCGCCCATCCCTTTCGCGTCGTCGACCGCCCGGTCCGCCTCCGCTGTGCCGGTGTGCGCTTGGCCTGCTCGTTTCGCCAACTCGTCCTTGAGCCCTTCGCGCACGCGGCGGCCGTAGTCGGAGTCCGCCTCGGTGAAATAACCGATCATCCGCTCGCGGATGTCCTCTTTGCAGACGGACAGTGTCCCGACGAGATTTTGGATCAGCTCGTCGCGCTCCCAGTCTTCAAAGGCGCGGTACGTCTCGCCCGCTTGCTTGAAATCGTTGGTGCGGTCGATCTTCTGCCGCACCAATTTCGCGTGATACTCCGGCTCATGATCGTTTCCGCTCTGCGTCGCTTCCTTCAGTCCGCCCAGCGAAGACGGTTCATAGTCGACGCTGGGATTTTGACCGGGCGCGCGGTCGACTCGAAACTCCATCTGCCCGCCCCGCTGGTTGGTCGCCACGTGCTTTTTCGGCGCGTTGATCGGCAGTTGCAGATAGTTCGTCCCGACCCGGTACCGCTGCGTATCGGAGTACGAGAACGTGCGGCCCTGCAGCAGTTTGTCATCGGAGAAGTCCAGCCCGTCGACCAACACC
Organism: Tumebacillus lacus; assembly: GCF_026410385.1. Classification (GTDB taxonomy): domain Bacteria; phylum Bacillota; class Bacilli; order Tumebacillales; family Tumebacillaceae; genus Tumebacillus; species Tumebacillus lacus. The sequence continues at coordinate 88,386 of NZ_JAPMLT010000004.1, read as the reverse complement.
CCCGTACCAAACGCCGCCTGTTCCACTTCATTAAAATAGTTCTCCGGGTTGCGGTTGAGCGTCATCTTGCCGACCGGCAGGAACGGGAAGAGCTCCTCCGGCCACAGTTTTGTCGGATCGAGCGGATCAAAATCGAGCTCCGGATGCTCGTCATCGCTCATGATCTGCACGCACAGTTCCCACTCCGGGTAGTCGCCACGCTTGATCGCCTCATACAGATCCTGCGTCGCATGGGAGTAGTTGTGCGCTTGGATCTCGCTGGCTTCCTTGGCGGTCAAGTTGCGCAGACCTTGCTTGAGCGGTTGCCAGTGGTATTTGACCAGCACCGCTTCGCCCGCTTGGTTGACCCATTTGTAGGTATTGACCCCCGATCCTTGCATCTGGCGGTAGTTCGCCGGGATGCCCCACGGCGAAAACACGAACGTCACCATGTGCGTCGCTTCCGGCGTCAAGGAGAGAAAATCAAACATCCGCTCCGGGTTGGAGATGTTGTTGACCGGGTCAGGCTTGAACGAATGCACCATATCCGGGAACTTCAACGGATCGCGGATAAAGAAGACCTTCAAATTATTTCCCACCAGATCCCAGTTGCCGTCCTCCGTGTAAAACTTCACGGCAAACCCGCGCGGGTCGCGCTCCGTCTCCGGTGACGCGTTGCCGTGCACCACCGTGGAAAACCGCACGAACACCGGCGTCTGCTTGCCTGTATCCTGGAACAGTTTTGCCCGCGTGTATTTCGAAATCGGCTCGTTACCGACCGTGCCGTACGCCTCGAACACGCCATGCGCCCCTGCCCCGCGGGCATGCACCACGCGCTCCGGGATGCGCTCGCGGTCAAAGTGGGTGATTTTCTCCAGATAGTCATAATTCTCCAGCGTCGACGGACCGCGACGGCCGACGGTACGGATGTTTTGGTTATCTGTGATCGGATGGCCCTGTCGGTTGGTCAATTCTTGTTGATCGTCTTTGTCCATGCCGCTACCTCCTAATGAAAACCTTCACTAGGAAATCTTGCCCAACTGCCTCCCCTTTACTCTCCGAGCACTTCGGCAATCGCTTCGAGAAACTTCTTGCCCACAAACTCTGTCTTTTGATACGCCCGCAAGGCTTCCGAGGTACAGGTCTCCACCACCCCTTTGTCCTCTTCTCCGTAAAAGTAGAGATCGGCCAAATCCAACAGCCTCGTCGTGTGCTGCTCCGCCCGCAAGACCGCGTCGATCAGGTTGCGCTGCACGTCCGGTGTAAAGTCTTTTGTGTGCAGCACCGCTTTCCGTCTCGTGAACGAAGAGAGAGCAAACTCGATCTGCGACTGCTTCACAAACGCCAGATACATCGCCGTGATGCTGTACAGCAAGGCATGCTCAAATTTAGTGACCAAAAATTCAAACTCCACCTCGGTCATCTCCGCGTTGAGTTCGTGCGCGCGGATGATCGTGCCGTTCTTTGTATAGAGATCCATCGTTTCCGTCACTCCCTCCCTCTTTTGATCCGTTACGCCAACAAGGTCTGTACCTCTCGTTCCAGGTCTTCCGCGCTCTTGATCTGCTCGACGCATTCCAAGAGCAGTTTCTGCCGTTCTTTTTGATCTTTCAACCGGTCCGTCCCCTCGACCTTGATCACGCTGTCGAGCTTTCCTTCGATATAGGAGATGACCTGCACGTATTGATCGAGCGTCCGCTTCTCCTCGATCCCGACCGTCAGTCGAATCCCCGGCTCGATATCGCCAAAGTTGGACAGCGGGAAGCCGAACGACTGCCGCATGTTGAGCGGCAGATTCAGTTTGGCGATCAGCGCGTTGAGCCCGTTCTCCAAAATATCGTGGGCAAACTTTTTGATCTCCGCATCCGCATCCCGACTCAAAGCGAACAGTTCAGCCGCAAACTCCTGATAGTGGAACGTCACGTAGCACGTTTGATCATCCCGATTCTCGAAGAGACCGATCACGTTTTTGTCGATCTTGAGCTTGGCGAACGTCTTCTGCAGCTCTTTGTAGACGTACTCGGTGTTGGTGCGCACTTTTTTCAGATACTGCTTTTGCTCGTCCTTCGTCTCTTGGAACAGCAGTTGAAAATACTTTTGGATCGTCGGATCCACGCGGTCCTTCTGGGCCGCTTCCTGCATGTATTGGTTGAACGCGGCCCATTTCTCCCCCTTGTTGTAATGGAACACCAGCCCGCCGCTGTGTTTGTCCATGCCGTACTGAGCAAACTTGGTGAGGCTTTGGCTGAACACGAGGTTGAGCTGACCCGACTCGATATACGGGGCGGCCGTCTCCTGCACCAGTTTGTGCACCTCTTCCTCATCAATGTGGTTGAGGGTCACGTCGACGAAGACCGTGCATTTGAAATCAGGATCGGCTCCCTCAAAAAGCCGTTTCATCAGGTCCTCGATGTCCTGCCGCGCCATCTCCTTGCGGGCTGCGTCGTTCGGGTGAATGTCGATGGCGATAAAGTTGCTCTGCGCGTGTTTGACCCGCATCGTCTGGAAGCTCTCAGACTGCAAAAACGACTGGACGTGTTGCGGTGCGTGGAGCGTGACGTTCTCACCGGATGCCCGCTGCGTGTAGACGAGTTGCTCCATCATCTCGAAGTAGATGTTGTAAAACGCCTCGATGTTCATCCCGTCCCGACCGTCCGCCTGATGCTGTTTGACGGCCGCGTTGTACGCCTGCGAATAGGCGGCCAAACCGTAGTGCGTCATATGCGGCGACTTGGCCCCGCCCTCCGGTCCGGCCGGAAAATCCGCTTTGAAATCGTCGCTGACCGCCGCCTCGTCTTTTTCCAAGGCGAGGATGATCATTTCGTGAATGTTCTGGATACTGCGAACAAACTGCACGATCTGCGTTTGGTTGTGGACCGCATCGGCCAGATGGGTGTGGAGTTGTTCTTTGGCGAGTGCCGGGAACTCGCTGTCCTCGTTCAACAGACCGAGTGTGTCGATCATCTTGACCACAGGCGTTGCCAACAGCCGAACATAGTCCTGCTCGACTTTGGCCAGACTGGCAAACTCCTCGAATTGCTCGTCCAGCGTCTTCATGTGATGAACGGCGCCGACGACCGACCGATACCCTTTTTCCGGGTCGTCGGGTGTAAAGGAGGCGATGTCTCCTTTGATTTTGTTCAGTTTTTGTTTCGTGGTCTCGGAGGCGGTGCCCCGCTCCGCCTGTTTCTGGATGATCTCCGACACGATCTTTTTCAGCGGCACGCCTTGCCCGAGCAGTTTGCGGGCTGCATAGGTCGGCGTCGGGACGCTGCCCGATTTGCCGAGAGCGGAGTTGATCTGCGCGGTCAGGACTTTGTCAGACACGAGCAGCGCCGGCTGGTCATACGTGTCTTTATTGAGACGAATCATCCCGCCGCTGACGATCAAGGCGGAGATTCGCTTCGATGCCTGGATCTCGCCCAACAGTTCGCTGAGTCCTTGCGCCGTCTGTTTCAGTTCCTCCGGATCTTGTTCCTTTTCAACATGGTGAGCGGCGAGCAAGTTGTGCAAAGTTTCAAATTCCGGCAGTTGGGTCGGCTCTTTCTTGCCTTTCTGCGCGACGGCAGCCAGATAGGCGCTGAACACGCGGAACAGCTCTTCCCGATCCAGTCCCGGATAGTTTTCTTCCGGACACTTGTCCTGCAGATACCAGCGGATCGTATCCTCTTTGACTCTTTCCCGCAGTGCGACCTTCGCTTTTTCGGCCAGTCCGCCTTCGCCAAACACGGTCTTGACGTCCGACTCTTGGCTCAGCACGTCGGTAAAATCCACGAAGGTCAAATCTTTGATCTGCGCATCGAGACCGTGCATCCACACGAATGGCGAGTCGATGCGCTTGCGTTCTTTGTTTTCCAAGTTCATCAGTTCACGGGCACCGTTGGAAAAGGCGGTGTCTTCGTCCAAGGCGAGGACCTGCTCATCAAACAGTTGTTTCAACGGCACCTTCCATGCGCCTGCTTTCAGATGCTGTCTGGCCCCTTCATCCTGAGCGATCACTCGGTTCGCGGCGGCCAGCAGGGCTTCCAGTTGGTTGACCTTCTCCTCGAATGCCGCCTCTTTCCTTCTCTCGATCCCGATCAAAAACTCGGGAGACACCGCCTTCTTCTTCGTCGAGGAAGGGGCACTCTTTTCTTCGGAGCCTGTGCTCTTGGTCACGGAGACACCGCTCTTCACCCCGGACTCTGTGCTTTGTTCTTCGGAGGTTGGCTCTTTTTCCAGTTGTTTTTGCAGCTCTTCGATTTTGATCTTCACGTTTTGCAGGTCCAGACGTGCCTTCTCCAGCACGGGGGCGATCCCGTCATAGGTGTCGATCTTCAGGTCGGACGCTAGGTTTCGCAGCCTATGCAGGTCTTGCACCCCTTGCTCCTTGACGGACAGCGTTCCGATCTCCACCTTTGGCAGTTGCTCGTGTAACTCCTTGACCCGTGCCGCCTCGACCAGTTCCTGATCGTAGAGGTCTTTCTCCGCCTTGCGCTGCTCCAGAAATTGGCGAATCTTGTCTGCCAGCGGCTGCATGTTCTTTTTCAGCGTTTCCTCATCCGGATCTTTCTCGATGATGATCTCGGAAAACACCTGATGCATCACCCGGCGAAAGCTCATATCCTGCGCAAGAAACGTCTTTTCCTCATCGTGGACTTTGTTCAGCTGATCCTGCAACACACGGACGATGTTGGTCGCAGCCGCCCGGATGTATGTGTTTTCCCCTTGGTAGTTCAACGGAGAGGCTTGGTAATCGAACCGGGCCACCTCCTCCGTGTTCAACAGCGCGTTGGTGAAAAACTGCTGGAGCAGATGCATCGACAGCGCGTCTTTCTCCTTGTTTTTCGGAGGCAGTTTATGCGTCGCGTGTTCGACCTCTTTGTACGTTTCCAGCCACGCGCCAAACTGTTTGTTGCCGAGATATTCGTCGACCGCAAACAACTCTTCGTCCGCGCACGTGACAGCGGTGTAGTAGTTTTCCTTCACTTTGTGCCAATAGATCGGCTGCAACATATCTTTCAGCCGATACTCGACGATGTCCTCATGTCCTGCCGGGAAGAAGGACGGATCTTCCCGGACCAGCTTCAAATCCGGCTTCTGATCATCATGAAAATGACGCGTGTCCTCGATCCGATCCGCCACCGGTTTGCGCTGGATAGGAATCCGGCGATGGCCGGCGACAGAGGACCGCGCCTTGAGAAACTGCATCACCGCGCGGTTGCCGTACGCTCGCTGCATCTGCATGACCTGATGATCGAGCGCCGTCGCGGGCCGCTCCGTCATACCGCCCCGTTCCCCGCGTGCCGTCGAGTCGCCCGGCTCCGGCGACCGCTTGTTTGACCTGCCCAGCATCTACTTCACCAACTTTGCCAGACTCTTCGGTGCGGTGCGCAGATACGCTTCATAGAGATACCCTTCCACCTCTGCCCAATCCGGCTCCCCGGCCGTCACCAGCGAAGTCCAGCCATGTTGTCCGATGTACGGCGTCTTAAAATACCCTTCCTGCTGCAACAACAACTCCTGCGTTGTCGGCAGCGTTTTGATCGCCAGCGACAGCCCGGACTCACCCTCGTTCTCCTGTTCGCCCATGATCACAAATGGCTTGTCCTTCACCCGAAACGACGTATGGCCAAATTTGTCCACCGCTTCCGCCACCTCCGGCAGTCGCATACAGATCTCCCGCACTTTTGCCAGCATGGCTTGGCCCCGCTCCGAAGTCACCCGTTTTTCGCCGCTCAATTTTGTGTCCTCCTTATTATGAATTGGAATTCGAGAACATCAGGTACTGATCTCTATCATATCATGATTTTTTATCACCAAGGGGAGGCATCCGGTGAGCAGTCGCTTGCGGTGAGCGTGTCAATCGTTCGGTTTTGCCACAGACTGTTTTTACGTCCTCATTTCCGTTATAATAGATAAAAATATGGAACCGGCGAGAGTTGAAACGGAGGAATTCCTTCAAGATGCGGAAAATGACTGATTTATATAAGAGATCGATGGCGATGTTGAAGGCCACCAGCCGTACCTTTTTTATCCCGATCTCACGCTTGTCGCCAGGATTGAAAGAAGCGGTCACATCGGCCTATCTGTGCATGCGGGCCATCGACGAGATCGAAGACCACCCGGATCTGCCGTCCACCGACAAAGTGCACCTGTTGCGCAGCGTGGCGGGGATCTTGAAACGACCGTTTTCCGGCACCGAGTTGAACTCTCTGTTCCATCCGTACAAATCGATTCTGCCGGACGTGACGTTGGAGTTGGACCAGTGGATCGAACTCAGCCCGCCGACGATCACCGCCAAGATCTTGCAATCGACCGCCGAGATGGCCGAGGGCATGGCCGACTGGGTGGCGAAGGAATGGCGCATTCAGACAGAGGCCGACCTGGACGATTACACCTACTATGTCGCAGGCTTGGTCGGGCTGATGCTCTCCGATCTCTGGAAGTGGTCGGACGATCTGGACACCGATCGTCAGCAGGCGGTCGCGTTCGGCCGGGGCTTGCAGGCGGTCAACATCATTCGCAACCGCGTGGAAGACCGCACCCGGGGCGTGAACTTCTTCCCGGAGAGCTGGGAGTTTGCCGAGATGTTCGCCTATGCGGAGCGCAATTTGGCGATGGCCGACCGCTACGTCGAGAGCCTCACACCCGGCACGACGATCCATACGTTTTGTAAGATCCCCCTCGTCCTCGCCCACGGGTCGCTCAAAGAGATCGCCGCCGGCAAGGAAAAGCTCAGCCGCCTGGAAGTGGTGCGGCTGGTCGGTCAAGTGATCGGCAGCGAGTGGAAACCCTCCTAGCGTTTGGATCAAGAGAAAAGACGACCTGTTCTCAGGTCGTCTTTTTTGTATGCACAGCCAAGGGAACCGAGTCGTTTCTCATAGATTGTTTGAAAGATTCGTATTATAATGAATATGATTACTAGAATATCAGTTTAGAATTTAGACACCGGGAGTGAACACAGCTTGAAGCCATTTCATGTCGATCTGACCCCTTTTCTGAACAATGCCGGCACCTGCACAGCCGCTGACCGGACGGGCGGATTTACTCCTGTCGGGTCTTGCTATCCGGCTGAGCACTTGCCCGCCTACGGCTCGGCTGTCGTCTTTGAGGACAAGTCCTTTGTGTTTCCCGTCAAAACAGCAGAAGGCTATGACAACATGGAACTGGAAGCCCAAGAGATCGGCGTGCCCCGTGCCGCCTATCATCAGATCGATCTGCTCGGCGCTTGTTTCAACGGCAGCTATTTTGAAACGTTTGAACTGCTCCTCGACGGACAGGTCGTCCATCGCTTCCAAGTCAAACTGTCGAACTTCGGCAACAACGAAGGCTGGTTCGGGGAGCCGACCGTCATCCGCTGCCCGTTGATTCGCGCGAAAAATATGGATTTGACCAACGTGACCGCTTCGATCTACGGTCATTTTGAAACTCTTGCCGAACCGATCCTCTTTGACACGATCCGCGCGGGGGACAACCCGTTTATGCACATCTTTGCCATCACGCTGCGAGGTGACTTCTAGATGACTCAATCACAAGCGCAAGCCCAAGATCTGCATCCTTATCACGATTGTCTGACCGGTTTGGTCAACCAGATCGTCGCACCGCATGCGCCCACCGAACTGCTGTGGTCGGAGTGCAAGCTCTACGCGTTTAAAAATCCGAAAGATCTGGTTTTTTACCAGCCGAAGATCCTCTCGATGAGCGACGAGATCTCCCGCTTCTCCGGCATCAAAGCCAGCCACAGCGAATTTTCGACCGAGCCGGAGTTGAAAGCGTATCTGCACGCCCACTTGGACGCGGGCCGGTCGATCATCTGCCTCGTCGACACGTTCAACCTGCCGTTCTGCCGCACCTTCCAGACGCAGCACGCGGCTCATTGGCTGTCGGTGACCGGGTATCGCGAGGGCCATTATCAGCTCTTCGATCACTATTACCAGTTCCAAGGCGAGATGGAAGAAGGTCAATTTCATGAATGCATGCTCGTCGTGACGACCAACATGGAGTTTGAAAAAGCGCATTGCTATACGATTGACGCGCAAGGCTTTTCCAGACCGTCTGTCGATCAGTACAAACAGGCGATCGCCGACAATCTGACGGCGCTGACGGGTGACTCGGCGGTCGGTCAGCCGATCGACGATCCGATCATCACCGAAGAGTTGATCATCGTCGCACAAGGTCTGTCGGTGTTTGACGTGGCACTGGAGAAACTGGCTGCCGTGGAAGAATCGGCGGAGCATCAGGTGATCCTGAACATCATGTCGAACAACTTCAAAGGCATGGCTTCGTCCCGCTTCCTGTTCTCCGAGTTTTTGGAGGCGGTCGATGCCGGCGCGTTGGAGCAGCGCACGGAGCTGTCCGCGCATCTCAAACAACTGGCGCAAGACTATCTGATCTACTCCAACCTCTGCCTGAAGGCGATGTTCGACCGGGTCAAGTCGCTCAAATCACTGCGCCCGCGCCTCGAACGGTTGAAAGAGCAGGAAGTCACGCTGATCCTCCTGCTGGACGAGTATCACCGAGCGATCACGGCGTAAAAAAAGTACCTCGCTACTGCAGCGAGGTACTTTCTGTATGCTTGGCCCGTTTCAGCTCGATGCGCTCGGCGATTTTGCGGATCGTCGAGAAATTTTCCTGCAACATGTCGTCATCGTCAAACTCGATGTCGTACGATTGCTCCAACTCCACGATCAATTGCATGATCAACACCGAGTCAAACCCCGACTGTTTCAGCTCCGCATCCGCTTCCACTTCGCGATCCGTCTCCAAAAGCACTTTCACTTTCGCAGACAGTTCCTGCAACAAGATCTCCATGCTGTATCCCCCGCTCTCGTACACGCTGTTTCCCTTCATGCGGCCGGCGAGCCAGACTCGTTCGGCCGGCACATCGGATAAAGAGTGACCGTACTGGACGATCACCTGCACTTGCCGGTCGCGCAATTGACTCCGGTAGAGCTTCACCGCGTCCGCCTTGTGCCAGTCCCGGTCTGTTCCGCTTCGCAGCAACCGCGATCGCAAGGTGAGCCCCTGCTGGGTCAGTTTGGCGCGTGCTGTCTCGGCAGCTCTCCGGTCGGTGCAGTACGGCAGATCTTCGTAAAAGAGCAGACGCGTGTCCGCAGGCGCGTGCGTCTGCCACACGACCACCGCCATCCGGGCGGCGAGCAGATGATCCACATGCTGGACCCCGAGCGGCGCGAGCAGCCACGCCGGTTGCAGACTCGCCAGCCGCTCCCGGATCAGGGCGAGACCCTTTTCAAAGAAAGGTTGCTCCTGCGGGAGCGTCCACGGCTCGGCCGTGCCACCGATCATGTCGCGCAGCCGCTTGTATCCGCGCAGACCCGCTTCCGGCAATCCGGCGTTGTCCGCGTGAAAGCCGAGCGTGCGGGCCGCCTGCTCCTCTTCCGCCAAGATGCGCCGTTTCGCCGCCTCTCCCGATTCGCCGAGCACGGAGTACTCCTGCTCGGAAAAAAGATTGAGCACATGGACGTCGCGCGCGCTGCTCCGGCTCTGCAAAGCGGCTCCCAAGGAGTAGGCCGCATCGTCCGGATGCGGGCTGATGAGCAAGACCGGACCCTTACGCATGGAACGCCTCCGCCAGTCTGCGCAACGCCGCGCCGTTGATCTGCAAGTGCTCCGTGTACGGCCGCTTGTCCGACGCAAACAATTCGGCGATCAGCGGGCCGTTGTAGCCGATCTTGCGCAGTCCGGCCAGCGTGGCGGTCCAATCGACATCGCCTGCGCCCACGTCGGTAAATTCGGCATGCAGCGGAGAATGAACTTTCAGATCGGTCGCATGCACTTTGCGAATGCGGGAGCCGAGCACGTCGATCCACTGCTCAGGATACCCCTGCAGCCGGGCATTGCCGGTGTCGAGGCAGAACCCCAGAGCCGGCGAGCCGACAGCATCGAAAAACTGCGCCGCTTCCAGCGGACTGAGCAAAAACCGGTTGACCACGTTTTCGATGCAAAGGGTCACGCCCAGCTCTTCCGCACGTCGGCTCAATTGTCCCACCTGCTCCAACGCCCGCCGGTAGCAGTCGGCGTAGGAGTCGGTCTCATTGACATGTCCCGGCGAAAGGGCTGCCGTCGGCGCCTCCAGAGCGGCGGCCGCCTCCAGCATCGCCGTCCCGATGCGCATCGCCGTCTGCGCCCGCTCCGGGTCGCCGCTGGTCAGCGGGAAGTCGTGCAGCAACAGCGTGGACACGCTCTGGATGCACGACCCGGCCTCGCTCACCTTTTGTCGCAGGTCGTTCCACTGCGCCGGTTTGGAGCGCAGGGACACATCGCCCACTTGGGTCAAGCTCACGTCCAGACCGTCAAAACCGGCTGCCAGCGCTTCTCCCGCCGCTTTGTCCACCCGCGTGCGGCCGAGCAGCCCGCCGGGAAACGCCCAGATCGTCACACCTGTTTTCATCCTCACACCGTCCTCTGAGGCTTTTCTTTATGATAGCGGGCCTTGACGCCCTTCATCGCTTCGACCAGTTCATCGATCTCCGCCGGTTCGGCCAGCAACACGGCATGGTGCAGCCAGAAGCCGCTGGTGCACAACTGCTCCGCGTTCGGGCAACGCTCCGCCCACTCGACCGCGTCAAACTCGGCAAACACGTCGTTGTGATAGATCGGACGGCCGTATCCGGTCAACACCGGCAGGCCCGCCGCACGCAGCGCCATGTACATCCGCTTGTGAGAAAGGCCGCCGAACTGGTCTTTTTCATAGCGGAAACAGAACAGGTGGCGTCCATGCACCCCGTCCTCGCCCGGTTCCGTCTGCACCGAGATCCCCGGGACCTCGGCCAGTCCTGCCGCCAGACGACGGGCATTGGCTTCCCGACGCTGTTGCTGATCGGGGAAGCGTTGCAGTTGGACCAGACCGATCGCCGCTTGGAACTCGGTCATGCGGCCGTTCCAGCCGAGGCGTTCGTGGTCGTACCACGCGCCGCCGATCACGCGCCCCGCCATGTGCAGGGAGCGGCAGCGGGTGGCCAGCGTCTCGTCGTTGGTGACGATGGCGCCGCCTTCGCCGGTGGTGAGATTTTTCGAGCCTTGGAACGAGAAGCAGCCGATGTGCCCGATGGCGCCGACTTTGCGACCGCGCCATTCTGCGCCGAACGCATGGGCCGCGTCTTCGATCACGTACAGATCGTGCTCTTTCGCGATCTCGAGCAAGGCATCCATGTCGACCGGAAGACCGGCGAAATGCACGAGGATGATCGCCCGCGTCTTTTGCGTGATCGCACGGCGCACCGCGCCCGGATCGAGGTTCCACGTATCGGGATTGAGATCGGCAAACACCGGCGTCGCGCCGCTTTGCAGGATGCAGGTGGCGGTGGCCACGTAGCTGTACGCGGTGGTGATCACCTCGTCGCCCGGCCCGATGCCAAGGGCCCGGACGGCGATGTCCAGCGCCATCGTGCCGCTGCTCACCGCCAGTCCGTACGCGGCGCCGTGCAGGTCGGCGACCGCCCGCTCGAACTGTTGCACCGCGCCTGTTTCCCCGGTCGGATTGCCCTCCGGGGAGTCGTAAGCACCGCGCCACCAGTTGCCGCTGCGAACGACCGCTGCGACCGCTTCCGCTTCCGTCTCATCAAACTGGGGCCAGTTCGGAATGTGTTTCATCGCGCATCCTCCAGATGAATCAGATCGGTCGGCTCCGGCGGGACGATGCCCTTTTCCAACGCTTTGACGCAGGTCGGGTCGGAGCGCATGATCGTACCGTAGTATTTGTACGCAGTGGCCGGGCAACCTCCGCGGCACATCTGCCAATGCTCACAGCCTTTGCACGGCTCCTGCGTCTTCAAGAACTGTTCACGTTCGCGCAGTCGGTCGCGCTGTTCCGACCAAGAAGCCAGCGACTCCTCCATCGTCATCTCTTTCGCATTGCCCGTGTAGAACGGCTGTTGCGTGATGAACGCCGTGCAACCGGTCACCTCGCCCGTCGAGGACACGATCACCGAGTTGCCAAACGCCGGACAGCCGCGGATCGGGTCAAACTCCACTTTCAACGAGATCCCGTCCGGCCAGTTGCGCCGCTTGGGGCTTTTCCGATACGCCTCGTAAAATCCGCCGGGGAACACCATCGTGATCTCCATCGGCTCTTTTTGCCCGGAGTCCGCATACGCTTCCAGCCACTCCAGCGCATCGAGGTACGAACGATCCATGCCTCGGCCGTCCGCGTTGTCCTCCTGCGTGGTGCCGTCCTGCTTGACGTCGATCAGACGAAGCAGGTTGACGTAGCGAAATCCTTGCGCATGGGCGAACGTCAACGCTTCTTTGACGCGATGCTGGTTTTGCCGCATCACGACCATGTTGGTGCCGAGCCGGTCAAAGCCTGTCGCCTGCACCGCTTTCATCCCGGCCAGCGACTCTTCCAGAGCGCGGGCGTTGCCCCGAATCTTGTTGTGCTCCTCGGCGACCGGCGAGTCGATGGAGATGTACATGCGGTCGATCAGGTCGAGGTGTTTTTCCAACTCCGGCATCACGGCGCGCAGACGCGTGCCGTTGTTGACCACGAGCAGTTTCGTGTCCGGGTAGCTTTTGATCATCCGAAACAGGGCAAAGATGTCTTTGGAGAGAAACGGTTCGCCGCCGGAGATGTCGAACGTGCGGACCCCGATGTCGTACAACTGCGGGATGATGCGCTCATAGTCGGCGAGCGTCATCTCCTCTTTGGCCCGCTCGCGGCTCTGGTGACTGCCCGAATAGCACATCTCGCAATGCAGGTTGCACAGCAGCGTCGGGTAGAGATAAGCGGTGTGCGGCCGTTCTTGCACCCAAGGCTGGACCATCGCTTATTCGCCCCCTTTGAGAGCCGCGCCTTTTTTGGTGACGACATAGTGGGAGAGGATCAGCGTGTCCATGTTCGTGCCGGAGAAGCAGCGCATCGCGTCGTGCGGCGTCTCGACGATCGGCTCGCCTTTGACGTTGAACGACGTGTTCAGCACGACCGGCACGCCGGTGATCGCGCCCAGTTTGTCGATCAACTCGTAAAACTCCGGCGCTCCGTGCTTGGTGACCGTCTGCACGCGGGCGGTGCCGTCGACGTGCGTGATCGCCGGCAGCGTGGCGCGATGTTCCGGCACGACGTCACAGACGATCAGCATGAACGGAGAGACTTGGTCCAGATCAAAATAGGTGCTCTGCGCCTCTTCCAGCACAGCCGGAGCGAACGGGCGGAACCCTTCGCGGAATTTGACCCGGTGATTGATCTCGTCCTTCATGTGCGGCAGGGTCGGATTGGCGAGGATCGAACGGTGTCCGAGCGCGCGCGGGCCAAACTCCGAACCGCCCTGGAACCAGCCGATGATCTGTCCGGCCGCGATGCGTTCGGCAGCCGCTTGGGCAGGCGATTCGACCACTTCAAACTCCAGATCCGGGAACTGCGTCAACGCTTCTTCGATCTCCGCATCGGAGTAGCTGCGCCCGAGGTAGGCGTGATCCATCCGCAGACGGTCGTTCGGCGTGCGCGGCATGCCTTTGAGCATGTAATAGCCCCACATCGCGCAGCCGATCGACGTGCCGTTGTCACCGGCCGCCGGTTGCACGAAGATGTTTTCAAACGGCGTCTGTTTCAGGATCTTGCCGTTGGCGACGCTGTTCAAGCCGGAGCCGCCCGCGATGCAGAGGTTTTTCAAGCCGGTCTTTTCATACAGGCTGTTGGCGAAGTGGATCATCACGTCTTCCTGGCACTTCTGCCCCGCCCACGCGATGTCCGCTTTGCGGCGGTATTCGTCCTCGCCGGTCAACTCTTCGCGGGTCAGGTCTTCCAGCAGGCTCTGCAGCTCGCCGGTGTGCAGATCGATGCGCAGTCCGCCGTCCGGCAGCAGGTGGATGAACGGGCGGATCTGATCATAGTACCGGTCGGTGCCGTACGGAGCCAGCCCCATCGTCTTGCCGTCTTCGGTGAAGTAGAAATTCTCATTGTTCAGGAAATCGAACCCGCAATAGTGCGAGATTATTTTATAGAAATGACCGAGTGAGTTGTTCGGGTCTCCGAGTTGATATGCTTTGCCGGCGGTCGACACGTCTGCCTCGCCGTACTGATCGCCGATCACTTTGTCGAGCACGGTGATCTCATTGCCTTTGCCCACCGCGTACGTGACCGTCTCGATGCCCGTCTTGCCGTTGAACGACACGAGCCCGCCCGCGTTGTCGACGACGAGGATCGCCGCCTCTTCAAACGGCGACGGATAAAAGGCGCTGGCCGCATGCGCCAGATGGTGGTTCAACACGTGCATGCGGTGGCGAACGGCGTGGGAAGCGGTCGGTGCCAAAATCGCGTCGGCGACGACCAACTCCACGTCGTCCAATTGAATGCCCGCGTTTTGCAAGCAATAGTTGCGGCTGTGTCCAAACAGGAGATTGGAATAAAACCCGTATTTTTTGCGGGTGACCCGCTCTTCTTCTATCGCGATCAAGATCTGATCGTCCTTCAACAAGCAGGACGACACATCGTGGTCAGACCCGCCCAGACCGAGAATATACATGATGCACCTCCGAGTAGATGTCGCTCTTATGCGTTGTTTGCTCTGACAGTGTCCTGGATGCGAAGGTGTTCCAACAGGCCGCGCAGCCCGAGTGAATAACTGCCGCCGCCAAAGCCGACGACCTGCCCCACGCACACCGGCACGATCATCGATTTGCTGTGCCAGGCTTCACGGGCGTAGATGTTCGACATGTGCACTTCGACAGCCGGGACCTGAATGCCGGTGATCGCTTCGGCGATGGGGTAGGATTGGGACAGCGAGGCCGGGTTGATCACGATGCCGTCGCACGTTTGCCCCGTCTCATGCAAAAAGTCGATGATCGCCCCTTCGCTGTTCGACTGGAAGGGGATCAATTCCGCTCCGAGCTCCGCCGCCAGCGCTTGCAACTTCCGGTTCAATTGCTCCAATGTTTCGGTGCCGTACACGCCCACTTCCCGCTTGCCCAGCAGGTTCATGTTCGGACCGTTGACGAGTGCGATACGGTACATAGATTTCTCTCCCTTACTGCTCGCTCTGACGCAAAAGATCTTCCAGCGTGATCTCCCGCAGCAAAAATTGACGGACGAGCGCGATGTGTTCCCGCTCGGGATGACGGTCGGCCAACTCGGCAAACGATCTGCGCACCTGCTCGTCAAAATCGCTGCGCAGGTGGTCCATGTGATAGACGGCCGCTCCCTCCACCTGCCGGATCTCATGGCCGGATCGCAGCAAGCGAATGCCCAGGTCGAGATCTTCCGCCCCCCAGTTCAGCCCGAACGACACATCGAACGGATGATGCTCCATCAAGGAGCGGGGCAGCGACAGATTGGCCCCGGCGCAGGCGACCCACGCCAGATCTCGATGAGCGGCCGAAGCCAGCACGCTGTCGGTCAGCCGCTCCAACGCGTTGACTTTCCGGTTCTCCGCCACGATGCGGTCAAAAGACGAGCGGATCATCTCTTCGGTGACGCATTGCTCCGCCAGTGACGACCGACGCCGCGGGGGGAGTTCGGGAAACAGCGTGCCAAGCGCTGGATCGAGGAAAAATTTCAGATACGGCATGTTGTAAATACGACCGTGCCCGACGACATCGTCCGGCAGCGCACCGTGTGCGTCCGTGATCGTCGGCACGACCAGACAGTCGTCATCGAGAAAGAGAATGCGGTCGCCGGTGCTGACGGCAGCTCCGGCGTTTCTCGCTCCTGACCGCCCGAGCGGTTGCGCGTGCTGCACCACGTGCAACGGATACGGGGCGGCATAGTCGGTCAGCCCCTTTGCCGTCTCGTCGGTGCTGCCGTCGTTGACGATCACCACTTCAAACGGGATCTCGCCCTGCACCGCTTCCAATGAAATCAAGGTCAGGCGCAGACGCGGCCATTTGTTGTGCGTCGGAATGACAAGGCTGAGCATCATCGCGCTCACCGGACCTGCGACACGTGGCACGGGGGAGCTGTCGTGTGATCGAGCAGCACTTGCAACAGTTCTTCCATCGACTCGACCAAGAGATCGGGTCGGCTGTTGCGAAGTGTCTCCTCCGAGGTGAAGCCCCACGTGACGCCGATCGTCTTGGCTCCGGCCTTCCGTCCGCAGATGACATCGTAGGGAGCATCCCCGACCATGATCATCTGCTCCGGGCGCAGTTTCATCTTTTCCCCGACGGCGTGCAGGCTTTCCGGGTCGGGCTTGGCATGGACCACATCGTCGGACGTGATCACGCACTGGATATACGGCGCGATGCCGAGCCGCTCCAAGATGCGCAACGTGCGAAACCGGTCTTTGCCCGTGCAGATCGCCAGCGGCACGCCCGCTTTTTGCAAGCGGTCGAGCAAGGAGATCACACCGGGAAAGATCTCGACCATCTTTTCGTTTTGCAGACAAAACTTTTTATAGAGGACGGCCATCTCCACCGGCAGACCCATCAGCCGCAAAATGTCTTCCAACCGTTGCCCCATATGTGTGCAGTATTCGGCAAAAGGCGGCTCGCCCTCGCCGACCCACTCTTTGTAGCTGTGTTGAAACGCTGCTTCCATCAGCGGAATGGAGTTGATCAGGACACCGTCCAAGTCAAAGGCAATGCCGCGAACCGTCAATTGCCACTCCATTGTTCCTGCACCTCAACGAGGAAGTTGACCAGCGCTTCTTGTTGCTCCAGCGTGCCCAGCATGACGCGGTGGTGCAGCCAGATCATGTCTTTTGCCGCCGCTTCCGTGACCGGGCACGCCATGGCGCGCCCGCCGTGCTCTTTCCACACATCGGTGTGGTGGATCGCCGAGTAGCCGATGTAGGCCGGCACGCCCGCCGCTTTCAGATGATCGACCAGCTCTTCCCGCGTGCGGCCGCCAAACTCGGACGCATCGTAGCGCAGCATGTACATGTAGTACGGGTGGATCGTGGAGTCGACGCGGTGCAGCAGCGGCTCCAGACCGGAGACGTCTGCCAGCAGGCGGTCCAGCTCTTGCGCGCCGTTGAAGCGGGTGGCGTTTTGTTCGGTCAGCCGCTCCAGTTGAGCCAGCAGAACGGCCGCTTGGAACTCCGAGATGCGGTAGTTGGAACCGAGTACGCTGTGCACGTAGGAACGGTCGTTTTTCGGGCGTCCGACGTTGTGATAGAGCCACAGTTTATCCATCAACTCGTCATCGTTGGTGATCAACGCGCCGCCTTCGCCGCAGGACATCAATTTCAAATACTGGAAGCTGTAGCAGGCGATATCGCCGAACGAACCGAGCGGTTTGCCCATATACGCGCCGCCGTGCGCGTGCGCCGCGTCCTCGATCACGCGCAGGTTGTGTTTGCGGGCGATCTCCATGATGCGCCCCATGTCGCAGGCTTGGCCGGCAAAGTGAACCGGGATGATCGCCTTGGTCTTCTCCGTGATCGCCTGTTCAATCGCCGCCGGATCGATACACAGCGTGCGCGGATCGACATCGACCGCGACCGGGGTCGCCCCTTGGCGGAACACCGGCGTCGCCGTGGAGATAAACGTGTAGGCCGGCACGATGACTTCATCGCCCGCACCGATCTCCAGCGCCATCAGCGCCAGTTCGATCGCGTGCGTGCCGTTGGTGACGGCAAGGCCGTGCTTGACGCCGTGCAGCTCGGCAAACTTCCGCTCAAACTCTTCCACCGCCGTACCGGTCATGCGCCACCAGTTGCGGCTGGTCAGCACACTGCTCAGATTGTCTTGTTCACGCTGATCAAACATCGGCCATTCCGGGAACGTCAGCACCGTCGTATTCATCGTAGTCATCTCACCGATTCCTCCATTTATCTTCAAAGTGTAATGAAAAAGCCCCATACAGACCGGCGTCATCTCCCAGGCTCGACAGGACCACCTCAACGTTGTTGGCCGGGTGTGCACCCAGTTCCTGACGGACAGCCGCTTGCAGGTTCTCCGCAAAAGCAGGAATCGACTGCGCGACCCCGCCGCCGATCACGACGATCACCGGATCGAGCAGACGGACCACATTGGCGATCCCAATCGCCAACCAGCCGACCGCTTGATCGACCGCCGCTCTCGTCCAAGGCTCCCGCTCCCGAATCGCTGCGAAGATCGCATCGGGCGACAGTCGCGCGGCTTCCGCGCTCTCTTGTGCCGCTCGCAGCAGGGCCGGACCGGACGCCCACGCTTGCAGACAGCCGATGCGTCCGCACGAGCAGCGCGGCCCGGTCGTCGTCATCCGCAGATGGCCAAAATCTCCCGCCCATCCGTGCGCCCCTCGCAACAATCGTCCGCCGGATACCAGTCCGCCGCCGATGCCCGTGCCCACCGTCACCATGAAAACGTCCGTTCTCCCTTGCGCCGCTCCTGCCACACATTCGCCGAGCACGGCGGCGACCGCATCATCTTCCAGCCGCACCGGCGCACCGACGAGCCGTTTCAGGCGGTCGGCCAGATCGACATCCTGCCACCACGGGCGGTTCGGCCACGAGACGACCCGGCTCTGATCGGGCGAGAGCATCGCCGCAATCGAGATGCCAACCGCCTGCGGCGGCCCCCACTCGGTCAGACATTCGGACAGCATCGCTTCCAGATCCTGCAGATCGGACTCCGCCGTCCGCCCGGACCACGCGGCCTTTTTGACCGGGATCACACGGGGCACGGAGCCGTCCTTCGTGGACGCAGCGGCGGGAAACCACCCGGCCCGCAGATGGGTGCCGCCGATATCAAACGCCCAGACGGCCTTCATCGCTTGATCGCTCCCGCCTTGTAGATCGCGTCTGTCGCAACCGCCACGCGCAGGCCTTGCTCCAGCCCGCAGGGGTGCGGCTCACCGTTCTCGATGCAGCGAAGAAACGCATCGTGCAGAGCGGCAAACGCCTGCAGCGGCTCGGGGACGCAGGGACCGTACGGCAACCGTTCCGTCACCGTGCCATCCTGTGCCGTATGGAGAATCTGCGGGTACTCCCAATGTCGTCTCGAAGAGAATCCGAACAGAGTTCTCAGTTCCGCACGCCCGTGGCTGCCCTCCAGCAGAACCTGCGTCCGGTCGTCCTGCGGGCTGTCATCCCAAGAGACATGCAGGCGGATCTCCCGTCCGTCCGCCCCGTGGATCGTGGCGACGGCCGCTTGCTCCACATCGACCCGTCCCGCCGTCCAGTCCGCGTCAAACCACGACGCTCCGCTCGACGCCGACCCGGCCCCGTCGTTCAACACCGCTTCGACCGACTGCACCTCCAGCGGGCAAAACATCAGCCCGAGGTCCAGCATGTGCGACCCGAGATCGAGCAGCACGCCGCCGCCCGACAACTCCCGCTGCGTGATCCAACTGCCCGGACGCGGCACGCCTTGCTGGCGACGCCAGACCACCGTGCAACGCCTGATGTCTCCGAGCGGCAGGTCCCGCAGCGCCGTCACATCCTCGCGATGGCGATTGACATAGCCGACGGCGAGTCGCTCGCGATGCGGATGTTCTCGCAGCCGGGACAGATCGTGCTCCGACAGCCCCAGCGGCTTTTCGCACATCACGTGCAACCCGCGGTCGAGACACGCCTCGACCACCTGCGCATGCGTATTCGTCGGGGTCGCGACGATCACACCGCCCAGAGAGAGTTCAAACAATTCTGTGATATCATCCGTCGCCGCAGGGATCGCAAACTGAGCGGCCACCCGTTGCGCCAGCTCCAACTGCGTGTCGCACACCGCGACCACCGTCACACCCTCCCGCTGCGTCAACAAAGGCAGATGAGCCGTCTGCGAGATCCAACCGGCCCCTATGATCGCCAACCGGATCATGACAACGCACCTCCCGACAGACTCCGCACCGCCGCGAGCAGTTCCCCCCGCAGCAGTTTGCCGTTTGCCGAGCGCGGCAGTTCCTCGACGAAGATCACTTCATCGGGCGACGCATGACGGCCCGCCGTTTCAAAGCAGTGCATCCGCACGGCAGGCGCATCCAACGTCGCCCCCGACGCTTGCACCACGACCGCATAGATGCGGTCATCCTGCGCCTCGCCGCTGCGAACGCCCACGACGGCCGCTTCGAGGATTTCTTCATGGCGTAACAAGGCGCTTTCCAGATACTCCGCGCTGATCTTCTTGCCGTTTCGTTGCAACACGTTGCTGATCCGCCCCGTGACATGCAGACGGCCCTCCTCGTCCAGGTACCCGAGGTCGCCCATCTTCCACCAACCGCCGACTGCGGATGCTGTCGGCGCAGGCATCCCGAGATAGCCGGAAAACAGCCCCGCCGTCTCGACCAGCACCTGACCGGTCACTCCGGTCGGCACCGGCTGACCCGCTTCATCGGCGATCAGCAGATTCACACCGCTCATCGCACGGCCGGTCGCACCTCGGGCTTGCTCCATGCTCTCCAGCCGGGAGACGAGTCCGCCCGTCTCCGAGCTGCCGTAGTTGCCGGACAGCGACAGGCCGAGCTTTTCCTGAAACTTGGCGGCAAGCTCCGGCGTCGTCTGTCCGGTGCCGACCATCGCATAGCGCAAAGACGGCAAGGCGACCTGCTCGTCGAGCGAATCGACCAGCAGGCGGACCAAGGACGGCACCAGCGGCAGAAACGTCACATCATACCGTCTGATCCACTGCACGACCTTGGGCGGATAAAACATCGGCGGGATCACCAGACAGCCGCCGCATTCCAAGGCAGCGAGCAACGCACAGCCAAACGCATACGAGTGAAACAGCGGCAGTCCGGCATAAAAAACGTCCCGCTCCGTCAGATCCAGCGTCTGTACATAAGAACGACCTTCCGCCCGCAACGCCGGGACAAACCGTTCCACAAACTTGGGCTGACCGGTGGAGCCGGAGGTGAGAAACAGCAGACTGCCTCTTCCTTCCGCTTCTTCGGCGGACGGCTCCTCGTTCTGAGCTTCTGCCAGCGTGTCGGCGACAGATCGTCCGGGAGCGGTCACAGACAGTCGGTTCAACACCGCTGCGCTGCCCAGCACCTGTTCCGGTTGCAACGCCTGCTCCGTGCGCTCCCACTCCGACGCAGACATTCGCGGGTCGAGCAACGCGATCTGATCCCCTTTGCCAAGAGCGGCCAACAAGATCAAGACCGAATCGACATTTTGTTCCAAGAACAACGCGACCCTCTGCCCGGACCGTTCGCCTGCACGTTGCCACAGCGCGAGGACTTGCCGGATGCGGCGTTCCGCCTCCTGCCAGGTCACGAGCTGCCCGGCATCGCGAAACGCCGGTCGATCCGCATGGCGGACGCTGTTCTTCGCAAAGAGTGTGAGCATGGATCAGCCCTCCGTCGCCATGACTTCCATCCGCTGCGCTTTCGCCTCTTGCAGCCGCTGGAACGTGACCGGTCTGTTGTACAGTTGGATACGGGCAATGTCCATATCATCGATATACCCGTTGATATAGAGATTGACCACATCGAAAGAGGTATAGCATTGACGGCAGAACGGCAGGCGCGGTTTCGGCCATTGGAACACCGTGTAGATGCGATCCTTGCCCATCCGGTCAAACACTTCGACCGGGTCCGTCTCTTCGACGTTGCCCAGTTGCGTCGCCCAGCAGTTCGGGCAAGGGCTGATCACGCCGTCATCGAACGACTGCACCATGACGCTCGGCACGTGGCACCGCATGCGGCGATACCCTTCCCGCAGCAGGAAGCACAGCTCTTCCAAAAACGGCTTCGGTGCCAAGATACCTTGATAGTGGTCGTATCGATCCAACACATTCTTAATGAAGGAATCGATCGCCGCATCGTCCGGCCACATGCCTTTTTTGACCTCGCCGCGCACCGGGAACGGGAAGATCATCACCTGTCCTTCATACTGCATCATGTAGTCGAGGAACGTGTGATAGTTCGCGATGTTGCGGTCGGTCAGGACAGAGCCGACCTCGGTCGGGATGCCCGCTTTGATCGTGCGGTCGAGGTTTTCCAGCAGCCGGTCCTGCACCTTCTGGTTTTTCACCCGGTAGCCGTTCAGCTCCATCGTGTGACCGTCCAGCGACATGTGCACCTGCACGTTGCCAAGGCTTTTCAGATCGTCGACCATCGGTTGCGTCAGGTGAAATCCGTTCGTCAGGACGGAGATCGTCTCGTACAGCGGCGACTTTTTGCGGAAGAAATCGATGATGCGGTTGATCTGCAAGATCTCGCCGCCGCTCACCCGCAGGATCGCCGCCTCGGCAGCCGACTCAAATTTGTCGACCACGCGGTCCAGACGCTCCTTGAGCACGAAGCCTTCTTTATAGACCAGCGGTTCCCGCTTGACGGTCACGTACTGCTTGAAATCGTCTTCCTCGTGTTCTTTCAGATCGCTTTCATACGAGAGACAATAGGTACAGCGAAAATTGCAGGTGTCTTCACGCACCACCAGATCGTTGTACAACAACTTTTTCTTTTCCTGTTGCAGGACCAGTGTTGCCACCTCCTCTATTTCACGACTGCAAATTCTTCAAACGCGATCTCGCCCACGTATTGATGCTCCCGGCTCAGACGCGCTTCCAAAGAGCTGTCGAAGCATTTCCGTTCAAACTCCTCGATCATCCGCTCAAACACGTCATGATAGACGGACGGCGTGTTCGGATCGGCCGGGTCGAGCTCGCCCGCCAGTTTCACGCAGGTCTTCAGCAGGTCGAGCGACAGATCGCCCATCCCTTTGCGCCAGCGGCGCAGCTGTTGCACGAACAGCAGATACGAGTCTTTGTTGGCCGCCTTCTCCTCGCGCGACATCTCCGGCGACACGAGGCTGGTGCGCCATTCGCGCAGAACACCCGGAATGACTTCATCGACCAGATAGGACAGGCGGTCGGTGTGCTGAATCAGCGCATCCCACATCACCGCGATCTGCTGTGACTTGATCTTGTACGGACGGGAGGAGACACGGCGAATGTGCTCATACAGACCGTTGTCATCTTCCAGGTCGTGTGCGATCTCAAACGGATCGAGGTATTCGATCACGCCGTTCGCCATCAGTTCAAACTCGATGGGCGCGCCGGGGAAGACGACCAGACGGTTGAACAGATACATCGGGAAGCCTTTTTTGTGCAGTTCCGCCTCTTCAATAAACTGAACGGTGTCGGAGAACTCCTCCAGCGTCGTGTACGCGTCGACCAGGATCATCGCCGGTTCCACGTCAAAGCCCATGTCGGTCAGCAGTTTGGTCGCCGCCAAGTTGCCGTTGACCGTCGTGCCTTTGCGCCAGCGGTTCAGCGTCGTCTGCGAGCCGGACTCCAAGCCCAGCAGCACGTCTTTAAAGCCCGCTTTTTTCATCAGTTCGAGAAACTCGGTGTCGAGGAACGACTTGGTATCGACGCGGCACTCGCCGTGGAAATGGACCTTGATCCCGCGGTCGACGATCCCTTGAGCCAGTTCGGTCAGACGGCGCTTGGCCTCCGCTCCGTAGCCCATGAAGTTGTCGTCGTTGAAATAGAGGTACTCGACGCCGTACTCGTTGACCAGATACTCGATCTCGTTGAGCACGTTGATCGCCGGACGATACCGCCATTTTTTCGCATCGACCATCTCAGCGGTGGCCGGCGCGTGGCAATAGGTGCAACGGCCGAAGCAACCGCGGCTGGAGTACAGCGACGCGACACGGGGCGCGATCCCCGCTTTGCGCAGCGCATCGAGCGCGTCGCGGGACGGGTTCGGGAGATTGTCGAGCGACTCGACCTCGCCTGCCGGGTTCATCTTGATGTTGCGCGGTTCTTTCAGATAGGAGACGCCGCGGATGTCTCGCCACGACTCGCCGTTCTTCAACGCGCTGACCAGTTCATACAGCGGTTTCTCCCCTTCGCCGCGCACGACCGAGTCGAGCGCGTCCGGGAACATCGCCAGAAAATACTGATAAGTGAAGGCGCCAAACGGTCCGCCGAGCGTGATGTGGCCCTGATACCCGGCACGGCGCAGATCGCGGATGATCAACGCCGCCTGATACGCGTGCAGATCGTACAGGCAGCTCACCCCGACCAGCAGCGGGTTTTGCTTGATCACTTCGTCAACGATCTCCTGCGTGGACATGCGCTGAATGTTCGCGTTGAACAACATCACATCCATGCCTTTTTCACGCAGATAAGCGGCCAGACAAGACACGCCGAGATTTTCACGGTATCGGCGGACAAACACTTGATTCATCGGTCCCGAAGTCAAGGAGTCCACGTCGTCCTTCACGTTGTTCTCACGGAACGTGCGGGGACTCTGTCGGAGCGAGACTTCCATCGGAGAAATTAAGATAGCATCCACACTTTATACCTCCACACGCAATTTTCTGAATTAACTTCTTAAGCTTGAAGGGACGTCGAATGTTTGACCACGTACTCCGCGAGCGAGTTGACCGATTTGAGCAGATCTGCGTTCAGATCTTCGTCCAGCACTTCGATGTCAAACTTGCGCTCGACGTGCAGCAGCAGTTCCAGCGCGTCCACCGAGTTGAAACCGAACTTTTCCAAGAAGCCCTCTTCCGCCGCGTCGATCTCCGCCGGGGTGATCGACATCTCCAACACTTCAATCGCGATTTCCTTGATCGTTTGCGCTACGTTTTCCAACATGGTAAAAACCTCCTAAGTGGTGTAAGTGTTTTGTTTTGATGAGGAGGCCAGCAGCGGATCAGCTGCTGGCACTCGTGTAATTGGCGATGGCTCGCTTCCAGACCCATTGGCACGCCACGAACAGGATCGTCGTCGCCAGCAGGCCCCACAGCACTTCCGACAGGTCCAATTTGCCCATCAGCGCCCGAGCCGGGAAACTGACCAACATCATCGCCGGCAGGAAGTAGGTGAGGATAAACCGCACGCTGCCACGGTAGATCACGTCCGGCTTCATCGCAAACTCGTAAAACCATTCGATCAGGTCCCAAGCAAATTTAAACTTGGTCTGCCAAAACGCGATGCAGTTGATCATCAAGAACGTCGAGTAGAACAGCATCACGCCGTTGGCGAGCAGGAACAGATAGGTCAACAGCGAGACCACCGTCACGTCGTACCCGGCGATGTAGATGCCGTACACGATCAGACCGATGCCGATCAAAGAGTTAAACCCGGACTCCAGATTGATCCGCTCACAGGTGACCAAAAACTGCGTGTTCAACGGCTTGGTCAAAAGCAGGTCAAACTTGCCTGAGTTGATCTTTTCCGGCATGCCCAGCATGTTGAAGAAGAAGAAGGTCATCCATACCACGTCGATCAAATAGGTGGTGCCGACAAAGATGAACATGTCGCCCGCATTCCAATCGCCAAACATGGACAACCGCAAAAACACGACGAGGAACAAACCCAAACCGGTCAACAGATAGAGAATGCCGCTGAAGAACCCCATGATGAAGTTCGTTCGATGCGTCATCTCGCCAATAAAGTTCGATCGGATGATCGCTCGGTACACTCGCAAATATCGCATCATCTCATCAGCCTCCAAAAGCCCCGAACCGCTTCAGGCCTCGCGACCAGAAGATGCGGACCAGCACGTAAAAGATCACGATCCATACCGTTTCGATCAAGAGACCGTTCCGAATCGTCTCCGGCGTTTCCGCTCCGATGAAGATCCGGATCGGGAAGTAGAAGATGTATTGGAACGGCAGATACCAAGAGACTTCTTGAATCACAGTCGGAAGCAAACTGAGCGGAAACCGGCTGCCGTCGATCAGCGAGATCAAGGCGGTGGCAAACATCATGATCTGATTGGCACGCCCAAACCAAAAGCCCAGCAGTCCGAGCGCGTAGTAGATGAGGAAGTTCAGCGCAATCGACAGGAGCAACGCAAGGGCGAAGAGCGCCGCGTTGACCACCGTCGGCGTGACGATGTTCTCCCGGAACACCAGCAGCAGCACGGCGGCCGGCACGAGCAGGTAGGTAAACTGCGAAAATTTCTCCGCTGCATTTCGGGTGTAGTGGAAGCCGAGATGGCTCAACGGCTGTACCATAAAACGATTCAGATCTCCTTGAATGATCTGATGATTCAGCAAACGATGAATCTGCACCCCGACCAACCGCTGACACATCAACGTGAGCACGAAGTAAGTGATCATCTGCGGCAAGGTGTAACCGAGTTGGCTGCCCGCGTTGCCGTTGATGTCGTACACGGCCTGCCAGAGGAAGATGTGCAGCAAGATCGGCACCCAGAGGAAGAAGAATCCGATGATGACGTCGACTTTTCGAACGGCTTGCTGCTGCAGTTCGGTCGTGAAGATCCGGCGGATCGTGCTTACGCCCATCATTGGTTCACCCGCACCTTTCCTTCCGCCAACGTCCGCTCGATCACGCGATCGATCGGGATCTCCGAGATGTTGACGTCAACCACCGGCAGGGAGCCCAGTTTGGCGATCGCCTGCGGGATCTCGTTGCGGGGCACTTGCAGCGTCACCTTCAACACATCCCGTCCGACCACTTCGCCGATGCTGGCCAGCACCGCGTCCTCGACGTCGCGCTCCAGATCGATGGAGATCAGTTTCACGTCGGAGAAGTCTTCCGCCACGTGGCTCAGCTGACCGTCGTACAGCTTGGTTCCTTTGTTGACGATGATCACGCGCTTGCACAGCTCTTGGATGTCGGCCATGTAGTGGCTGGTCAGGATGATCGTGACTTTGCGCTGGCTGTTCATCGTGCGGATAAAATCGCGGATCGCATACTGCGAGGTCAGGTCCAAACCGATGGTCGGCTCGTCCAAAAAGACGACTTTCGGCTGATGCAAAAATCCGGCGATGATCTCCATCTTCATCCGTTCACCGAGCGACAGGTTGCGCACCGGCGTGGTCAGCAAGCGTTTCACATCCAGGATCTCCACCATGTGGTTCAGGGTCTCGTGATAGTCCTTGTCCGGTATGTCGTAGATCTCTTTATTCAAGAGGAACGAGTCGGCAGCAGGCAGATCCCACCAGAGCGAGTTTTTCTGGCCCATGATCATCGCGATGCTCTTTTGGAACTCCTGCTTCCTTTCCCAAGGGGTGTAGCCAAGCACGGAGCAAGTGCCGCTCGTCGGGTGCAGAATGCCGGACAGCATCTTCATCATCGTCGTCTTGCCGGCGCCGTTCGAACCGAGCAGGCCGACGATCTCGCCCGCTTCGATCTGGAAGCTCATCTGCTCGACCGCGTGCTTTTCTTCATATTCCTGGGAGAACAAGGATTTCACTGATGCCAGCAACCCTGGTTGTTTGATCGGTACTTTGTAGTGTTTTGTCAAATTGCGAACATCAATGGCTGTCAATCCGCGCACCTCCGTAAATAATAAAACGAACGATGTAACCCCAGTTCTCTTAATGGATCTCGAATATTATTCTACAAGACTTTGCAAATTACATCAACCTGCCAACATTATACAAGGTAACTTATACTGAAATGTATTCATTAACCCACTTGTTTCACAGTCGCAGGAACTTCTGTTGCCGTTATCGAAATAGTAGCACTATCACGACATCTAGGAGGACTTCCCTTGAATTTAGAAAGCCTTGGTTGGAACTCATCGTATCAGTCCCATTTCGAACCGTTTGCCAAGGACGGATATGCCGTCGGCCGCATCGCGTTGGAACACAAACATATTTATACCATCTATACCGAATCCGGCGATGTGCTCGGTGAAGTATCCGGCAAAATGCGTCACCAAGCGGTCGGCCGCGCCGACTTCCCGGCTGTCGGCGATTGGGTGGTCGTCTCCGTGCGCGAAGAAGAGAAGCGGGCGACCATCCATGCGGTGCTGCCCCGTCAGAGCAAGTTTTCCCGCAAAGCGGCGGGCGGCGCGACAGAAGAGCAGATCGTCGCCACCAACGTCAACACGATCTTCCTCGTGATGGCGCTGAACCAAGACTTCAACCTGCGCCGGATGGAACGCTATCTGGTGTTGGCTTGGGAAAGCGGCGCGACCCCGGTCGTCATCTTGAGCAAAGCGGACCTGTGCGACAACGTCGCCGCCAAAGTCGCTGAAGTCGAAGGCGTGGCGTACGGCGTGCCGATCCACGTGACCTCCTCGTTGCAAAACGAAGGCCTAGGCGAGTTGAGCCGCTATCTGTCCCAAGGTCAGACGGTCGCCTTGCTCGGCTCCTCCGGCGTCGGCAAGTCGACGCTGATCAACCGCCTCTACGGTAACGACATCCAGCACGTCAGCGCGATCCGCGAAGTGGACGGCCGCGGCCGCCACACCACCACGCACCGCGAACTGATCCTGCTGCCTGAAGGCGGGCTGTTGATCGACACGCCGGGGATGAGAGAGCTGCACATGTGGGACGCGGAAGAAGGGCTGAACGACAGCTTCCAAGACATCGACGCGCTGGCGGCCGATTGCTACTACCGCGACTGCCAGCATCGCAACGAGCCGGGCTGCATGGTCATCCAGTCGCTGAACGACGGCACGCTGGACAGCGAGCGTTACAACAGCTACAAAAAGCTGCAAAAAGAGATCGCCTACATGGAGCGCAAAGACAACAAGCAACTGCAACTGGCCGAAAAAGAGAAGTGGAAGAAAATCCATCTCTCCCAGCGCAACCGCCCGTAGCCTCTCAGACGATATGAATGAGATCCCTCCTGCTGACAAGAGGGATCTTTTTATGCTGCCGTTCGAATCCCCTGCGCGATCCCTGCCACAGCCCCCGCGATCTTGCGCAGTCGGTCAGCCATGCGCGTCAACAGTTCCGCAGGCGCCGCTTTGGAAAAGCCCGCTTTGAAGAACAGATTGGAGAGGATCTCCCACTCCTGCTTGATCTCGCGCGCCTGCACCGCAAGCTCTGCATACACCGGCACCTCCAGCACGAGAGCCGCCTCGTCGAGCAGATGCGCGAGTTGGTCAAACACATACCCGGCATCCGCTTTGATCGTCAGCATGTCGAGGAAGAGCTGTTTGCATCGCTCATACGGCTGGACGCGCTCCGGCCACCGGGGCAGCTCGTCCGCCATGTCGAGCAACGCCTGCACGCCAAACGACTGCGGGTGCAGCCACGTAAAGCATCTCGCCGTCAGATCCCCCTGACCGAGCAGTCCGTCGGCGACCGTATCGAGCGCACGGCGACAGAGCCCGGCGCGGTCGATCTCCCCCGGCTGCGCTCCCCACCACACGACGGTCGCCTCCGGGAACAGTCGGGCCGTGTGACACCAAGTCGAGGCCAGATCGGTCAAGGACACAGGGAAACGCACCGTGTCCGGTACGCCCGCCATCCACAGCTCGACCTGGTCGGTCGCCGGATCGAAGGCGACCGGGATGACGATGTGAAAATTGGACGCGAGATCGACTTTGGCGCGGCTTCTGGTCAACTCCTCGCGCACCGACGCCGTCATCTCTTCCTCATCGAGCACCAGCGCGCACAGTTCCCCTTTGCCGAGCCACTCCAAGATACGGGACTTTGCCTCGGCTGCGTCGACCGGCGCCGCTGCGACCTCCAGATCAAGCCCGAGTCGCGCGCTCGCCCGCTGCAAAAACCCTTCCCCCGCAAATCCGGCCAGATGCGGCCGCGCACCTTTGCCGTCCTCCTTGCGGTTTTCCCCGTAGGCCAACAGCAGCCCGTCTCCGGCTGCGACCAGCGCATGCTCCGGGATCTGCGCTTCTTTATAGTAAGAGAAAACTGCGTCGAGCGTTTTCACCATGCAGTTTTCCGCCGTCGAATCCATTCGCAAGTGCATCTCAGACCCTCCATACTGATCCAGATAGTGAAACGGCTTCTTACCTACAGCAATACCTGCAGATAAGAAGCCGTTTCTTAATAAATAAAAATTAGAAAGCTACCGGGGATGCTGCGTCCAAGGTCATTTGTTTTCACCTCCAACAATATATGCCCTTATCTTATCATTTATTCTGATAATAGACAATACTTTTAATATATTTTCTTCAATCCCCT
This sequence comes from Tumebacillus lacus, assembly GCF_026410385.1. Classification (GTDB taxonomy): domain Bacteria; phylum Bacillota; class Bacilli; order Tumebacillales; family Tumebacillaceae; genus Tumebacillus; species Tumebacillus lacus. The sequence continues at coordinate 58,738 of NZ_JAPMLT010000004.1, read as the reverse complement.
GTAATTCTTCTCCCGAATCCACTTACCTATTGCGTGATAAAATAAGAAAACTCCTCACCGAACATCGAGAGGAGTTGATCGAATTTTTTACTTGTATCGATTGAAAATTATTCACGCTTATCGAACAGATCAGCCCTGCGCCTCCAGATTTCGTGCTGTCTCGCTGCGCTCCACCGACTTTTCCGGCGGGAACGTGCCGAGCAGAACATCGAGCAGCGGATTGGTCACGCCGAACCAGTAGTGCTCGCTCTTGTAGTGATGCCAGAGGTGGATCTTCTTCATCCACTTGCCAAACCGCGTCCACGGCGTGATCGGGCGGTGCGCCACATAGTGCGTCCACTCATAGACCAGCAGCGTCAACAGATTGCCCGCAAAAAACGCAGCAGCCAGCGGCACCGTGCCTGCCAGCCAGTAGCTGACGAGTGCCGCCGCGATCATCTGCGGCAGACTGTACCACACCGGCAGGAACAGCAGATGCAGGTCGTTCGGCACCACATGATGGTCATAATGCAGGCGCTTCACCATCTTGAGCAGAAACGCGTTTTTCGGCGGCTTCATATGAAAGAAAAAGCGATGCGTAAAATACTCGCTCATCAGATACAGAACCGCACCCGCGAGCAACCACAACCACGCCGCCCCCTGCGCCCACGCTGGCCCCGCAACCGCCAGCGCGACAAAGGCCAACACACTCATCACCACAATATCAAACTGCCCGAAAAACTCACGGTAGTAGATCTTCAACCGGATTCCTCCTCTTCCCGAAAACGGGTTCCTGTTTCCATCTTACTGGGCACTGCTCGTTAACACAATCAGAATCTTTGAGCTATTCTTATTCAAAAAAATGACCCGTTCACATACCGTGAACAGGTCATCCTCTCTCTCCCGTATCATTTCATGATGTTGCGGATCACAGTCCGTTCACCTGCCGTGAACAGGCTTAACTTCTTGCATCACACCATAATCTTGCACATTTTATTCGTGAACTCAACCGGGTCTTCAATCGGCAGGCCTTCGATCAGCAGTGCTTGATGGTACAGCAGTTCCGTATACAGATTGAGTTTCTCCTGATCCTGCTCCATCGCCGCTTTCAACGATTGGAACACCTCATGCTGCGTGTTGATCTCCAGTACCTTGTTCGCTTTCACCCCTTGGCCGTTCGGCATCGCGTTCAGGACCTTCTCCATCTCGATGGTCACGTCGCCCTCCGTCGACAGGCAGACCGGGTGCGTCTTCAACCGCTTCGACGCCCGCACGTTGCTCACTTTTCCGGCCAGTTGCCCTTTCATGTGCGCAAACAGCTCTTGGTGTTCCTGTTGCTCCGCTTCCGATTCTGTTTCGTCCGCCTCGATGCCCAGATCGCCGCTGGACACGTTTTTAAACTCCTTGTCCTTGTACGTCATCAGCATCTTGATCGCAAACTCGTCGATGTCGTCGGTGAAATAGAGCAGTTCATACCCCTTGTCGGTCACCAACTCCGTCTGCGGCAGCTTTTCGATGCGCTCGATCGAATCGCCAGTCGCATAGTAGATGTATTTCTGCTCCTCCGGCATTCTCGACACATACTCATCCAGCGTGACCCATTTCTTCTCCTTGGACGAGTGGAACATCACCAGATCCTGCAACGCCTCTTTATGCGTGCCGAAGTCGCTGTACAGCCCGTATTTCAACTGTCGCCCGAACGATTCGTAGAACTTCTCATACTGCTCCCGCTCGTCCTTCAACAAACTCAACAACTGGCTCTTGATCTTGCTCGCGATGTTTTTGGCGATCAACTTCAACTGCCGGTCATGCTGCAACATCTCCCGGGAAATGTTCAACGACAGGCTGTCCGAATCGACCATCCCTTTCACAAACGAGAAGTGATCCGGCAACAGATCGGCGCACCGGTTCATGATCAAAACGCCGTTCGCATACAGCTCCAGCCCTTTTTCAAATTCCTTCGTGTAGTAGTCGAACGGAATCGTCTCCGGGATATACAGGATCGACTGATACGTGACCGCCCCTTCGACGTTGATATGAATGTGTTTCAGCGGCTTGTCAAAGCGATAATGCTTCTCCGCATAAAACTTCTCATAGTCTTCAGCCGTCAACTCGTTCTTGTTTTTGCGCCAGATCGGCACCATCGAGTTGATCGTCTGTTCCTCACCGGCCACGTCCATACGGATCGGATAACGGATGAAATCGGAGTACTTTTTGATGATCGCCTTCAAGCGATACGCGTCCAAATACTCGTCATAGCTCTCGTCTTCCGTATTTTCCTTGATCTGTAACGTGATCTCCGTGCCGACGTCCGCCTTCTCCCACGGCTCGATCGTGTACCCGTCCGCTCCGGTCGATTCCCACTTGTACGCCTGCTCGCTGCCGAGCGCCCGTGAGATCACCGTCACCCGGTCTGCCACCATAAAGGCGGAATAAAACCCGACGCCAAACTGCCCGATCAGATCATGCCCTTCCTTCGCCTCGTGTTCCTTCTTAAACGCCAACGAACCGCTCTTGGCGATCACGCCGAGGTGATTCTCCAGGTCCTCCTCCGTCATGCCGATGCCCGTATCCACGATGGTCAGCGTGCGCCGCTCTTTGTCGGCCGCCACCTTGATCCAGTAGTTGGTCGAATCAAACTCCAGCGCGGAGTCGGTCAGCGCCTTGTAATAGATCTTGTCAATCGCATCGCTGGCGTTCGAGATCAACTCCCGGAGAAAGATCTCTTTTTGCGTGTAGATGGAGTGGATCATCATGTCAAGAAGTCGTTTCGACTCCGCTTGAAACTGCTTTTTTTCCATGCCTGTTCGCTCCTTGCGTTCCCGATTATTAGCACTCGAACACAACGAGTGCCAGTATTTTTTATATATCAGACCCGCGTTTTGATGTCAATATCGGGAAAAACTGCCCTTTCCCTTCTCTCCGAGGATGCCGCACACGAAGCGCACTTTACATATCGCTTAATATTATAGAAAAAATTGTAAAACTGTTTCTTCCCGTTTCACTCTCAGTTTGTGCCTGTCAGCCTGCGATTTTTGAACGAATAAAATTTAATTTAGCCACGAACTACATATTCGCTTTATGCATATTAATATTTTATTATAAAACTATTGAATTTTCAAACCAAAAACGCTATATTATATACGCGGCATGATTTACATGAAAAATCACATTAAGCATTACCATTACTACACTTCAACTTCTTATTTAGTTGAAAGTACAAGGAGGTTCGCTCACGCATGAAGAAAGCAATGCTCGCCACTTCACTCACCGTCCTGATGACCGCCACGCTGGCTCTCAGCCCGGCACAAGCCGCGCCTGGACTGGACAAAAAACGGGACAAAGGAACCACCGCTCCTGTCATCGTAGACCGCTACGAAGCACCGGAATCGGCCACCGCATCGGTCACCACCCAGTCCAATGCGCTCGCCGCATCCTGTGTGGCCGACCCGATCACCGACCCGAACATGCGAACGACGTCCTGCTACAACGGCGCGACGTACACGGCCGTCAGCAGCAAACTCGTCCAGTACGATGCCAAGCCGATGACCAACCAGACCTTCCTGATCTCGGTGGCAAAAGGACAGACGATGACGCTCTCGAATGAAGTCACCGTCTCCGAAACGGTCGAAGTCTCGACCACCGTGGAGAGCGGCATCCTCGACGTGATCAACTTCAAACTGACCACAACCTACACCGGTACGGTCAGCCGCAAATACAACACGACAACGCAATACAGCGGGCCGGACTCCTCCTCCCCGTACAACTCCCGCAGTTTCTTCAGCGGCGCGATCTTCGACCTGTATGATGTGACGGTCAACAAAAAAGGCCATTACACCAAGTACGTTGACGTCTACAACAACGGCGTGTACTCGTATTCCTACAACTACAACTACGATCAAGACTTGGGCAACACCGTGCACAAAGCGTACAAACCGATCATCGTGACCTACTCCATCGACTCGCTCTACTACTAATACCTGCACCGCAAAAAACACCACTTTCACTCAGAAAGAGAGGCTCTCTCCATGAAAAAACGATTTCACCTGCGCGCCCTGATCACGGTAGCCCTTGCATTCGCTCTCTCGGCTGCCGGTGCCCTCACCCCGAATGCCGCTTCCGCCTCGTACAACTGCACGGTCGAGCAATCGGGCGACGTCACCTACCAAGCAGAAGTCACCACCTGCGAAGAGATCACGTACAACTTCGTGAGCAAGCAGATGTTGCAATACGACTACACCCCGGTCGAGGAGCAAGTTCATCTGATCTCCGTCGCGAAAGGGCAAAAACTCACCCTCTCCGAATCGCAAACCGTCTCCCGCACCGTGAAGGTCAGCGCGTCCGTCTCGGCCAACGATAAGCTGTTTGGCACGATCGGCTTCTCGATGACCGGCTCCTACACTGGCACCACCTCCAAAACGTACGGCACCTCCACCGTCTACGATGGCCCGGATGCATCGTCTGCGTACAACTCCCGCAACTACTACTCGGGCACCGTGTATGACCTGTACAACGTCACCGTGCGCGAAGTCAGAAACTACACGCAAACGGTCGATTACTACGAATACGGCACCCGCACTCGCTCCAACACCAACACCTGGCAGGAGTACGGCGGTCTGATCACCGAGCAAGTGCAGTCGCCGCGCATCATCACCTACTCCAAAGACTCTTACTACAACTAAGCACAGGAAACAGGACCCCGACCATTGCGGCCGGGGTCCTTTTTCATGATAATAAAAGATAGAAGCTCATTCGGTTGTCCCAAGGAGGATTCGCATGGGAGATCGTCGTTCCACAACACGGAAGTCTGCACAAGAGACCCTCATACCGCAAGCAAAAATGCCCCCGGCAGCCACACGACCGTCACAACCGGGTCCGACGGCACAACAGATGCAGGCTTTGCAAAAGATGGTCGGCAACCGGGCGGTGTTGCAAATGCTGCGGCAGAGACAACAGACCCAGTCCCCCAGCCCGGCCGGCGTTGTGCAGATGAAGCATGAACTGTACACCGACGGTGACTATGAAGACACGATCTTGAAAACGTTGGACGAGGAATTCACTTCGATCCTGTCCACAGCGGGGGAAAACATCGGGTACAACGTCACAACTTCGAACAAGCCGGTGCATCTCTCTGCACTCAGCCAATCGGCCGACGGACAGATGTGCCGTCCGGATCAGGCCAGCGCGGTGATCGACAAGACGGTGAAAGAAGACCGCGACAACGACATCATCGACCAGTACGGACAACTCGGCGCGATGGAACGGGCAGTATTTGGCCGCACCCGCGATCAGACCTATGACGGCGGGCATCTGATCGGCCATCAGTTTTTTGGCAAAAAGGCGGATGTGCACGGCAACCTTTTGCCGCAGATCAATGAATTCAACCAGCGCTCCTATCGCTTTTTCGAGGACCTGGTCACCAAATACATCGACCCGCTCAACCCGACGAAAAAGCAAGAAGTCGAGTTTGTCGTCGATGTCGATTACGAGCGCGACACCTTTACACGCACCGTCGAAGATCTGAAAAACGCGGCTGTGATCACAGTGCCCCAGTACAACGCGATCCTCAAATCGGGCGAGTACAAGGCGAACGATCCGATTGAGTTCAACTCGTTTGTCCCGAATTACTGGGAGCCAAGGCTCACCGGGCTCAATCCGAATGCCAAAGCGATGGCGTCACTTAGCAAGAGTGAGGGTTACTTCTACAACTATGTGAAAGATCAAGACGAGATGGACCCGCACCTCTTTTCAAACGACGATGTCATCTATGCCAATCGGGAAGATGCGTTCGGTTACATCGAAGGCGGGATGGACACTACCGGAGACATTGCCATCAACAGCAACTTCGTGAAAGGTTTGTTCTTCCAAGCGGTGCCCCACCCGTTGGATGAACAGGACGAATCGCCTGACGACGAACGGTTCATCTACAACAAAAATCGTCAGGGCCTGTCGTCCGGCTCCAAAAAGATCAAAAAGAAAAGCGCGGTCACCCTCTCATTGAGCGGAGATGTCAGACTGTCCGATTTTCAAGGCATGCTGGTCAGCGACATCGACACACAAAATACAAACACCAGCGTCGTCAATTTGTATAAGACGTTCAAAAATCTCGGCCTGATCAAATCGCTGGTCAGAAGATTGCAATACACACCCCTGCCGACCAAACGCGAGGAAGTCAAAAAACTGCTCGAAGCAGCCGCCCGCGATACCAAAGGGTGCAACGGCACGCTGAAAGCAGCTTTTCAAAATCTGTACAACGACGACAAGCTAAAATATTAGCGGTGTCATCGAAAAGGGGATCGCGATGCAAAAAACAAAGCGCACTACACCCTCCAAAGACTCGGCTTCATCGACCAAACCCATTTCCAGACAGACGGCACACCCTGCCGGTGCCGGGAGGATCTTGCAATTGCAACAGACATACGGCAACCGGGCCGTCGGTCAACTTCTGCGAGCAAAAGGACAGGCAACCGACGGCGTCGCCCAGATGGTACGAAAGGACTACAGTTCCACAGGGGCACCGAGAAACGGGGCAGCGTTCAACATGAAGAACGATCCTACGTATGGGCCCTGGCACTTTCACTTCATTAAAGATGCACGAAGTAACACCGTGGAAAACTTCTTTGTGACGCTGGAAAACTACAAGGGACAGAAACGGCATGTGTTGTTCGACGGCCTCACCCAAACAGCGGCCAACCGTTTGAAAGGCGATCTCAGCAAGGAAGAAGCCGGCGAGATCATGGAGTGGGCGACCGGTCTGCTGCAAACTCAACTGGCGGACGCAACCGATGTCAGCGAGGAAGAATATCTGCAACAGGTACAAGCCTACAACGAGGAACGGCAGAGACAGGCGGAAGAAGCCTTAAAGATTCAAGAAGAACGCAGGGCAAAAGAACGCGAGGAAGTCCGCCAGTCCGGTTCGGAGTTGGCCAACTATCTGCTGGATCAGCAGATCAAGTACAAAGAAGCGTACATCCGCAGCGCGTTCAAGTTTAATAAAGAACAACAATGGATGGCCGATCTGAAGCCTGAGCAGATCGAAGCGTTGCGCAAACTGTTATAAGCCGCGCTTCCAGCCAACGATAAACAAGGACGCGGGGATGACCCGCGTCCTTGTTTATCTTGCTGGTGAAAAGACTACTGCTGTTGGTTCTCTTCGTTCCGATTTCTGGCCCCGTTTTGAGCTTCTGCACGCTCCCCAAGTTGGTTGCCCAGCGCACCGCCAGCGATGCCGCCAGCCACGGTGCCGAGCGGTCCGGCAACAGACCCCACAGCAGCACCGGCCACGCCGCCGCCTACGGTTCCGACCGCCTCACCCATGCCGTCTGCATTCATGATCCCTGCCTCGTTGCCAGCCGCGTTGGTTGCGTTGGCTTCCGTGCGACCTTCGTTGTTGCGGTTGCGGTTGTTGTTTTCAGCCATGAATATCACTCCTCATGTTGTGGTGTGTGTTCGGGAATCACGTCCCCGGCATATCTTGCCCAAGACGTACACAAATACAACACGCGTGAGTTTGACAGCATCATTCAGGAAATCTTCCCATGATGACGGTGTGATAGAACTGACCGTCAGACAGCACCTTGTCATTTTTCAAGACTCCCTCCACTTCAAAACCAAGAGAGTGGTAGAGCCGGATCGCCTTTTCGTTTGTCTCTAAAACATGGAGCGACATTTTCTTGATACCGGTCGAGTCCGCCCAAGAAATGGACTCTTGTAAAAGATGCTTTCCGATCCCGTATCCCCAAAACTCCTTCAGTACGCCCACTCCAAATTCGACTTTGTGAGCGAATCGTTTCAGATGATTGCCCTCACATCTGGAAAACGCGACGATTCGACCTTGCACGACCGCCACTAAAAATATGTTTTTGCGACTCTCCGTATCGGCTCGAATCAACCGTTCAAAGCCAGACGCATCGATGAACCCCTCGCCTTGCTCTCGATCCAAATTTTCCGTCTCGCCATCGATCTGGAGTCGCAAGGCTGACAGTTCTTTTGCGTCTGCTTCACGTGCAGATCGAATCGTGTATGTAAGGCCGCGGACCTGATATTCCTGCTCGTTGATGATCATATGGGTCTCCTTTTTGACGACGATGAAAATGCCACCTCCCCCCGGGAGATGGCCTCTGCTGATTATACCGCGTTTTCAGATGAAGCAGAAGATTTTGCGGAAGAGATTTCGTCTATCTTGTATTGCACAACGGAAAAGGTTATTGATATCTCAGTCTTCCAATGAAGTCCAACTCGTTTTCAAAGAGAAATACACAGTTCCCAATAGACCTGTCGAATCTTTCCGTTCCATCGAGTTCTTATAACAAAATTGACAAATCAAATATTTTGTTATATATTTAAATATAAAGTATGGAGTTACGAAATGGAGGCTCTTCTGTGAAAAAAATTCTGGGAGTTTTGACAGTGGCAGCCGTATTGACGTCATCAGGTGGTATTACATCAGCAAAGCAAGACCTGAGTGTTCGTGAAGTGGAGCCTGGTGTATTTGTAGGAACAGCAACGGAATAACAAATTGATGAGTACTATGAAAAATTGGGTGTGAATCGCCCTGTAAAAGTGAATAAAACAGACGTAGGCAAGATTGTCACAGGTTATCATCAAGTCCGAGAAGAGAGAGCCTATGACATGTTTGGTCAACAACATGTATTTACTTATTACAAGGCCGTGTACCGAGATACGCAGGAAGCACAACGGATAAAAGATAAGATCAACTCAGAAAAAGCGAAATTAAACGGATCGAACGAACCAAAGTTCTCGACCGAATTTATTCCGAATGAAGAAGGCGATGTGCGAATCCATCGCGTATATGAACAATTGACTGATGGAACGAAGTTTGATTACAGCACCAAAAACTATCTGAGCGCTTTTAATGCAGAGTATTACCGAAAGGCACTAGACTTAATTGCTGGCAATGTTATATCAAATCCAATCGCTGGTTTTTTCACTGGTTTGGTCTTGGATGATCTGAACAAGGCATTGCAAGGGAAGGGGGACGCTTTCTCTTATCAGCGGCTCGTGTACCAATACGGGCAGGTCTATCATTTCGGTTCTTTCCGTGATTATTATGAAACGTATCAACGTGAGTGGTACTGGAAGCACGAACAGATTTCCTATTATGGAGATAACACGATTAAAAGTGCTACGACCGCTTACTATCTCCCTGATTCTGCTGGCTACATGCCGTTTGATTGGATTTACACAGGTGACTTCTACAACGATACAGCGATCATGGATGTGGCACTGATCCAGTATCAAAATAACCCAAATGCGACGTCTCCTGCGCGTGACTACTTCCGCCACGAGGGATATCGCGCGAATTGGAAGACGTTGGGCTCCATCAGCTACTAATTGGAAAGCAGGATGTTATGAAACGAAAACTTTACCTTGCATTGTCGGTTCTACTCGTCATCTTGTCGGCCGCTTATTTTGTGTATCGGTCTTCGCCTACTCAGGTCGTCGCCCACACGATTGATCACGCAATGGCTCAAGACCTGAACGCCATCAAGCTACCGGCTCACAATATCCAAAAAATCGAGTCATTTCTCCTTTATGCGGAAGAACACAACCTCGATAAACCTCACGTATCGATTCAAGAGGCGGCCCGTACTTCGGAACAGTCGCAGGTCGTGGTGTTCTTCGAGATGGTCGAGTACAGCGGAGAGAACCAAGTCAAAAAGCCGCACACGGGCAGTTTGATTTTTACTTTGCAAAAAACCAACTGGTTCAACTGGTATATTACGGATGTGTTACAGACCACACCCGCGATGAAATAGTTGAACCCATCCAACCTGCCACAAGCCGCACTCGGTTCGAGTTACCCAACGATCTCCATCGAGTAGTAGCAGTCATTTACCATCCTGCCATCGATTTCGAGCCCGACCTCACAGCCGCCAGTAAAAGCACCTCTTCGAGCAGATGACTCGAAGGGGTGTTTTCACTAGTTTTCAAACGTGTTCTGGTCATGCACGAGTAGCCAGTTGCCATTTTGCAGTTGAAAAACGAGGGAGAGGTAGTACCGCTTTTCATATGGCTCGCCTTGGGGATCAATGTCTTTGTACAGTATTTTAAGCAAAGCCATGCCCATGTCGGCCGAGACCACAGTTTTTAACACCTCATAACTCATGGACCAGTCCGGGTCGGAAAACCAATTTTTGTGGAACGTTTCGAAGTCTTGACGTTCATTGATAAACTTCCCATTCGGCAGGATCAAGGAGATCGTAGACGGGTGTACGGTGGAGAGAAAGGCGGTTAGGTTTTTCTCGGTGATCTTATTCAGGTGGTGGTGCAAGGCATTGTTAAAATCCATGTTTAAATCCTCCGCAAAATAGAATAACCCCATTATACAATAGTTTGTGAAGAGATCGTTCAAATGATCGAACTGTGCCAGTTGATTCCGCAGTTTTTGGAAAGTGGACTCGTGGAGACGTTTACAACTGAGTTTTCCAAACTTTGTGCCCAGCAAACATTTCGCAGGTCGATCCAGCAATGAACTCCAGTGAATCTTGGAGCATCCAGCGCTTGTTGCCAATTCATCACCGGGTCTGGAAGAGTCTGTGAATAATCAAAGCCCTCACCCGAAGACGGATGAGGGCTTTGCACATTTCTTACTTAAAGTTCGCGAACTGATCAGCAGTTGCCGGTACTTGGATCTCGCCTGCGGCGATTTTCTGTTTGTAATCGTCCATCAGTTTGATCACATCAGCCGGGGTGTTGGTACTTGTAGACGGAGCATAGCCGACACCGTCTTCTTTCAACCCCAACACGACTTCATTTCCGGCGTTGAATTTGCCATTTTTCAAGTCTTGCACGACGGTGAACACGGCGTTGTCTACGCGCTTGACCATCGAGGACAACGTGTTTTGCGGAGCCAATGCGGATTGGTCGCGATCGACGCCGATCACCCAATGACCCGGGCCACGCTCGGTCGCTTCCTTGAAAATGCCGTCACCCGTTCCCGCAGCCGCGTGGAAGATGACATCAGCACCTTGCTGGTACAGTTGAGACGCCAGCAGCTTGCCTTTGTCCGGCTTGTCGAATGCGTCTGCGTACGCAGCGGTCACTTGTGCGTTCGGGTTGACCGCCTTCACGCCCGCCTTAAAGCCATACTCGAATTTTTCGATCAGCGCAAACTTCATCCCGCCGATAAATCCGACCTTGTTCGATTTGGTCATCTTTCCTGCGAGCACCCCCATCAGGAAAGACCCTTCCTCTTCTTTGAACGTTACCGCTGTGACGTTTTTCGGAATGTCGCCGTTCAAGTTGGAGTCGATGATGGCCATCTTGTTGTTCGGATTTTCCAACGCCACTTTTTTCAAGTCGTCCCCCATCAGGAAGCCGATGGCCCATGTCAGATCTGAATTCGATTTGGCGAATGAGGTCAGGTTTGGCAAGTAGTCTTCCGCACGTTTCGATTCTTGTACTTTCACTTCGACCCCCAACTGTTCCTTCGCACGGCTCAAACCTTCCCAAGCCGCTTGGTTAAAAGAGTTGTCGTGAAGACCGCCGATGTCCGTCACCATCGCGACGGTTGTTTTCCCTCCGTCGGCCCCCTTTTTTTCGTCTGCCGTTCCGCAACCGGCCATCAAGGTCGTCACAAGAATGCCCGTTAGAGCGATGCTCATCAATTTGGATGCTTTTGTTTTCATTGTGCTGTTCCCTCACTTTTCAAAGTCAACTGGTCTGCAAGAGTAGTGTTTCCGATTCCCAGCCTTGTATAAAGCTGTTCACGAAGTACCCATCTGATGTCTGACAACCCCATTCATTCTACAATTTTCGACAAGATTCGACCAGATGAAATTTGCAATTTTTATGGAGAGGGGCACGAAAAGTCTCTCCTTTCAGCATGTTCAAACGCCCAGACTGGACTGGGGGCTCTACCAAAAAGCGAGACTGTGTGCGGATGATGTACGAACATATGGGTTATCGAATTGCAGAATTTGCAACTTTTATTAGTTGCCGGCTCGATGTAACGTGTTTCGATTTCGAACTGGCCCAGACCTTATACACGAGATCTCTTTTACGAAAATGCAGTTGATGAAAACCTGGATGGCTCACTCTGTAATAGGCTTTCGTCCCATCTTGTAGCTCAACGGTTTCATGATATTCCGAAGGCCGTAACCGCTCCTCTCGAGCAAGTACCAGTACAAGCAGCGTCTCGGCTTGATGTGTATATTCCAATTCAAGCTTCGCTTCGTTGTCAAAAACCCGACCGCGTTGACGTGTGTAATTGGTTGGGAGATCCGTTGGGGCTTTTATTTTACGTCCGTATTTTTCTTCAAACTGTTTTACAGCCTGAGAGACCGTCGTGTATCCCTGATCGACCGCGGCACTGGCCGTTCGATCTGCTGAGAAATCTTCGAACTCCCTCGCTTCTACTTCTGCCGTAGAAGATATCAGTACAGCTACAAGAACAAAGCCGATCACCCGTTTCAGGAAATCTCCCCCTCTACTAGGAATGATTTATTTTGTCTCTTGCATAAGAAAAAAACTCACTACTTTTGTAGAGAGTCGAAACGTCTTGGTTCGGGAATTTTCGTGTGCAGGAGTAAAACGTCTGCCACCCTGCTCCCCCTAAAAAGAGTCTGCTTTTGATTGCCTCTCTTTCAAGTCAGCGAGACGGTTCGTTGCCCCTACCCGCATGAAGCTGTAGGGATCGCAAGCTTCCAACTCTAGAACTTGGTTCAGCATCTCAATGGCGAGATCGTTGTGTTCAGGCCTGAGCGAGTATTGTATGCGAAATAGGAATTCTGCCATGTTCAATTTTTTTTTGTCAAAGCTCTTTCCCACCACACCCGAGAACATTTCATCCGTCTCCTGCAGAATGAAAGTCTCAAACGTGGTTGCATCAGGGATGCGTTGCTCCCCATTTGCAAATCCCTGAAATAACAATCTCGCTGTGATCGGAGTCTTTTCCTGAAAGATGAACGGGAATACCGCCTCCGAGTCTTCGTGATCCAGCACGTACCGTACAGACTCCGCAAGCAGCGGTTGTTCCGATTCATACAGACCCTTGATGAGCGAGTACATCTCACGTATGCTGTTGACTTCCTCCTCAGTAGGAGGTACCTTCTTGAACCCTTTGTCGAGATATTCGGTCATGGAAAAGTACGCCTCCGCTCTCGCCGTGTACACCATGCTCAGCAACACCTGCGCCCTGTACGTGTCAGGCGAGTCGCCTGCTGTACGGAGGATCTCATCCAAAAGGAGTTCAATGCCTGTCAGATCACCGTTTTGCAATTGTTCAAACACTTGTTGATACAGGATGCCGGTCGGTGACTGGTCCGCAGTCTCGACCTGTTGATTTGCGCTCACGGGTAATTCGTCTGCGAATTTCACGAGCGCATCTGAACTGCATCCGCTGAGAAACACCGCAAAGACTGTCGTTGCGGCTATTGATGTTTTGAATCTGTTCATTTGCTTGCGAGTTCCCCTCTTGGTGTCATGGGTCAAGTATACCGAGCCTTTTACCATGCCATCAACAGGATGCTGTTGCCAGGTGGGCAGGGTTCTACGCCTATCGGGTGACACTGTCGATTCAATCGGTGAAGAGGCAAGGTTAGGATATAGACTCTACTAAAAAGGGAAGTCCGTTTTAAATGGACTTCCCTTTTATCTTTGTTTCTTGTTTTGGCGGGAGTGCGTGGGAATCGAACCCACCCAGCCTGCCACAGGCCGCACTCGGTTCGCGCCAAAGAAAAACAAGCCTTTTAAAGGGCTGGTTTCGTTCCTTCTAGTTCCGAATCCGAGACATTTTCTGTAAATATATATTTAAGAGCGTTGTTGCGAGCCCTTTGTCTGCATTCGTGATCTCTGCGTTCCCGAAGAAAAAAGGCTGGGAATCGTGGCTCTCAACTGCAACCCCGTTTGTTTCATAATCGGACGTATTTTGGATGGAATAGGCGACAGTGTGTTCATCAATCCGAACGGCATTCAGGCCATCCACAACCTGTGTCCCCTCTGAGAGCGGGAACGTTTCATTTGCCCACTCATTCAAATCAGGAAAGTATGATCCGATCGATGTGACTGCACATCCAAAGCAAGAGCCATCCGTTCGATAAGATATACTTTGTGGCTGTTCCGACGAAAGATCTGAGACCAACGTGAATCCTGTTGATCCATTAGCCCCAACTCCTGCTCTTTTTGCCTTCCATCCATGAGGCCCGAAGTAAATTAAACCTTTGCTGTTGTCACCCTCACCCGCGTTTACCCAATAGACGGCGAGTTGATCCGCGTATTTTGCGGGCAGATCAAAATGCAGATCCGGAATACTTCTTGATGGGAGAATGGAAGGCTCTGTGTCTCCCGAGATTCCATAAATCGCTGAGACTCCGATGAAAGGCAGTTCAAACGTACCCGCTTCTCCAATCACCTTCACCGTTCCGCCATTCTTCATCACCGGCACCGGGTCCGACACGGGCGCCGGTGCTGGTGCTGTGTTGGGCTTCCTTGGTTCGGACACAGCGGGTTTTGCGGATTCATTCGTGCGGCCTACAGCGGCTCCCCCACTTTCGAAAGACTGTAACGGAATAAAATTATGAAACAGTCCAATTATTTTCATTTCATCTGAGCCAGGCAGATCTGTCGTGAAAACTGAAAAAAACACATAGTTGTTACTGGTGGTCGAGGAATCAAACACCGGGTCGCCAAACAAGGAGATCGCACCCGTCTCCAAAAATCCATCACTTTTCGCCAATGCCTGTTCTTTGATCCAACTCACATACTCCGTTTTCGCCGGATTCGTACTTGCCATCAATATCAAGACGAAAAACAAAAATAGCAGCCAACCGTTTCTCTTTCTACGAAACATTCCCTCACCTCCATATTCTACCAACACATGGTAACATGATTATGGTTTCATAACCATTACATTTCTTGCTGCGATCCTCAAAATAAAAAATGCACCCAAAAGATTCGGATGCATTTCCAAATACCTATCCACCCTGGAAGAGGGCTGTGAGAATCCACTAGATTTTCTTGCAATCTAAATATTACTCACATCAGGAGCAACAACTTCCCTGCAACAATTACAAAAAGGAATAGATGGCCCCTGGGATCTGACAGCTCTGGTCGTCTATTTCAGTTGGACATGAAGGTCACCCTAACCTGTATCAGTTGTGTCACAGGACTAAGAGTCCAGCCTCGGCTTCGTCTCCAAAGCTTTTCCTCGATGCGCCTTATTTACGGTGCTGTTTGTCCTCCCTGATTGACTTCGTCCATCGTAGATTTAAGTATTTCGTATACCTTATCGAGTTCCTTTGATCGTTGCTCTGCGGTTTTTCCTTCTTTGTTTTCCTTGATTTTGTTGATAATATCACGAGCAGGCTTCAGTTTTTCGTTCAGATGCTTGTACTTGCCATTTGCATTCAAATATTGCTCTTGCATAGCCACATCCACTTCAGCACCCTTGATTCTATCCTCAAGGTCATTCAGTGCTACGTCGCGTTGCAAATCACCAATCTCGATCCCTTTCTTTTTCATCTCTTCCCCCAACGCAATCTTTTTGCTGATATCTTTTTCATTTTCCATTTGCTGTTCTTTTGCACGAAAATCTTGTTTCAACTTGCTGATCTTCTCGGTCAAAGAATCACCTTCAGCGAAAGCACTGACCCCTGCAAAAGTCACCGTAGCTGCAAACAGGCTTCCCACTAAAAAGAGGTTTTTCATTTTCATATTCAACAGAATGCCCCTCCTCATAATTAGGATTAAGAAGTCGCTTTAATCCGGTAGGTCACAAACCAGCCCTTATCACCGATGTCCAGTCTTGACTTAATTCTCCCTTTAAGGCTCAAGTCCTTTGCGTTATATGTGTGTTGGGCAACAAACAAATTGCCGTACTCATCGTAACGGTGAACGACTTGACCATGCCAAGTATCACCATTGTCATTTACGTATTGAACAATATCCCCCGGCCACAAGTCACTGTAAATTTGTGAAAAATTATCATACGCCTGTTGGTAGGTGTAGACAGTATATTTGTACGCCCGGTTTTTCCCAATGTTATTTACGTTTGCCCAATGAAATCTAAAGTCATGGGCACCTGTCCAAGAAGTAGAGCGGTTCGGGATGTCTTTCCCATCATAAAACCAGTTGTCCCACCAATAGGGGTCCACTTGACCGATTGTTCCATTTATCACTTTTTGTTCAGGTAAACCACCGTGGAACAAGACTTGAGAGATAAAGTTTGTACAATCCCCACCATAATCTGTGTAGTTAAAATAGCCTGAGTTATTCGCAGTTAGGGCGTATTGTTCAGCATACGCTTTCGCTTTTACACGATCATACTGCGAGTTGGCATAGACGTTAGAGCTGGTGTAGCTACCCGCATAAGCATGAGTAGTTAACAAAGACGTAGTAATGACTGTTGTCAAAACAACTTTGCTCTTCAAAGATGAAACCCCTCTCTCTATTGAGTATATTGCATTCTTAGTAAGCTCAGATACGCGAAATAACAACTCGTAGAAATATGCTGTAACGCCTCCCTATTGATATTTCTCGAATAAATCTCCACCTATAAAAAATTACATACCAGCAGAATAAATGTTTTTCCATATAAATACAACCATTACTTTTAGTATACGTTGATCCTCGCCTTCCGGACGTTTGACTTACAATATTATTGAAAGCATCATAACAGGTGCTGAATTGAAAGGCTGCCTCAATGATCAACTGGAAGAACCAACGATAAAATTCGGCCTACTCATCAATCGCGGACATACTTCTCTTTTCGTATGACAGCCAATGACTCGTTCGGTTTTGAGGACCGAAGGACACGACCACACGAAACGCCCCCACTGAATCCTTGCAATGACTCTTGTAGCGACTGTCAGAAAAAACGCGGGACAGACGGCGCGCGGTGAATATAAAAAGAGACCGCAAGAGGCGATCTCTGCGAAACCCTTACCACTCGGGAGCGGGCATTCTTTCCTCACGCCCACGCATCCGCCGGAACAACAGATACAGCAAGTGACTTTACTATAAACCATGCTAACACCTAACATTTTTGCGTTTGAAACCAAGTAGCCCTCGATCTACATCCTTTTGAATTTTTTCGTAAGCGAGCGAGACACCGCTTTTTTTCTTGCCCCGAGTGACTTCGACTTGGCCTACTGCCTTTGCGGTTTCAATTGCCTTCTCATGGAGCGGGACATATGAAATCCCGACTGTGTAGATGAAATTATTCATAGCCAATTTCGTTCGATCAGGAGAGTCGTGAATCGTTTTTTCCACCTGATCAAGCATGCCGGCAATCTTACTTGCGGTAAATTCACCATCTTGGCGATTGCCCAAAAGCCAGCAGTAACAGCTCCAGCCCGCGGACATTCTAAGGCCTTCACCGCTTGCGATCCATTTATCGGCAACCACTTGCGCAATATCGGCTTCTGCCAAAGTGACTGCAACCACAAAATCGGACAGCATATAAAAATACGCCGCATCCATCCAACGCTCAAAATCCGCATCCGTCATTGCCTCTGGGTCCGCAATGACGCCAGCAAAATACATGGCATCGTAGTTCCCGGTAAAGCTGTTCGGCCAAAGGTTGATTTTTCTTGATTTTCTTTGCGAGCGGCTTCATTTCGCCTGTAGCCACGCCAAAAAGCGGCTCGTGTGCACCATTGCTTACATACGTTTTTTTAATTCGTTCCTTGCCGAGCGCTTCCAGTTCCTGCATGACCATTTCAAGATCCATCAATTTCCACTTCCTTCCTTTATCATCATACCCAATGCAAATCTATTTCACCAACACAGATATATGAGGCAGTCGGATGCTGAAGATAAACAAAAAACCCCCTACAAATACTTGTAGAGAGTTGCTCATTTTTGGCGGGAGTGCGTGGGAATCGAACCCACCCAGCCTGCTCCACAGGCCGCACTCGGTTTTGAAGACCGGGAAGGACACCAGTACCCCATCCACCCCCATGAAAGTAACAAGACTCATTATAGCCCAATCCGGGACGAGTTGAAACGTATATTTCCCGGGAATTTTCGGTTCCGTAGGCTGTGTCACAAAAAAAGAGAGACCGCAGCGGTCTCTCTTTTTCATCAAAACCCGTACACGCTCATCCCGCCATCGACCATCAGCACTTGCCCGGTCACATACGCGCTTGCTTCCGATGCCAGGAACACCGTCGGCCCTACAAGGTCCGGCAGTTCGCCGACGCGTTTCATCGGGGTGCGGTCGAGGATCTCGCCGAGGTACTCTTCGTTGTCGAGGAGTTTTTCCGTCAGCGGGGTGCGGAAGTACCACGGACCGACTGCATTGACGCGGATGCCGTGCTTCGCCCATTCGAGCGACAGGACGCGGGTCATGTGCATCAGCGCGGCCTTGCTCGCTCCGTAGACGACGCCGGTGCGGAGGGCGACTGCGCCTGCGACGGAGGCGATGTTGATGATGCGGCCGCCGCCGGAGTCCTTCATATGACGCGCCGCTGCCTGTGACATGAGAAACGCCGATTTCAAGTTGGTCTGCATGATCGTCTCCCACTCGTCGTCTGTCACGTCGAGGGCTTGGGAGCGGATGTTCATGCCGGCGTTGTTGACGAGGATATCGATCCGGCCTGCTTGCTCGGCGACGGTTTGGACGGCGCGTTCGACGTCTTCGCGGTTGGTGAGGTCTGCGCGGACGATGTAGGCGGTGCGGCCGAGTTTGCGGATCTCGGCGGCGGTGATCTCGAGGTCGGCGGCGGTGCGTGCCAGGATCGCGACGTCTGCGCCCGCTTCGGCGAGGCCGATGGCGAGGGCGCGGCCGATACCGCGGCCGGCACCGGTGACGAGTGCGATCTGGTTGTCTAGGCGAAAGTTGGGCAAGTACATGGCTTCATTCGCTCCTATTCCTGTCGGGGTTGGGATTTCTTTCTTCTACTTTACTATATCTGGCCGCAAAAAAAGAGAGGCGACCGCGCGCCCCTCTTTATTTTCCGCCTTGTTGTTTGTTTTTCGGTTCGAAGTGTGGCGTGAGGTCCGGTCGGACGGCGTTGACCATGTTGTCCCAGAGCGTGGTGTCTTCTTCGCCGGCTACGTTTTGGTCGTAGGGGACGTTGACGTCTTGGCCGAGCATGACGTTTTCTTTCAGGTCTTCCCGTGCATTCTGTTGTTTGTCCGCCATTTTAGCATCATCTCCTTCTCCTCTATAGTTCCCGAGGGTTTTCGGGTATAATCGTCGGTGGAGAGAAATACTGTACTCAGGAACATGCCTGTACATAAGAGGAGGAACACCGATGAAGAAAAAGGGCATGCTGTCCCTCGCGCTTTCGTTCGTGCTGGCTGCGACGCTGGCCGGTTGCGGCGGTGCGAAGAATGAACAGCAAGGCGCGGGTACCGATACGCCGAAGCAGGAAGAGACTCAGGAATTTACGGTCGGCTTGATTCCGGCGGAGACGAAGATCGCGGCTCCGACGGTGGAGAAGTTCCGCACGTATCTGGAGCAGGAGACCGGGCTGACGATCAAAATGGCCGAGTACCCGGACTACAACGGCGTCGTGGAGGCGCTCAATTATGGAAAACTGGACATGGCCTACCTCGGGCCGCTGACCTACGTGATCGCGCATCACAAGAGCGGTGCGAAGGCCATCGTGGCCAAGACGGCGAAGGGTGTCCCCTACTACCACTCGTATATCCTCGTCCATAAGGACGCGCCGTACACCAAGCTCGAAGATCTGATCGCGGACAAGAAAAATGTGACGTTTGCGTTTGGCGATCCGAGTTCGACGTCGGGGTCGCTGATCCCGGGGATGGAGTTGAAAAACCGCGGGGTGTATCGCGGCAAGACGGATTCTGATTTTAAAGAAGTGGTGTTCACCGGTGCGCATGATGTGACGGCGCTGAACATTGAAAATAAAAAGGTGACCGCCGGTGCGATCGACAGCGCGTATTATAACAAGCTGATCGAGAAAGGCACGGTCAAGGCGGAGAGCTTCAAGAAGATCTGGGAGTCCGACAAGCTGTTCCAATACCCGTTCACGGTGCATAAGGACACGGATGCGGCAACGGTTGAAAAGTTGCAACATGCGTTCTTGAACCTCAAGGACAAGGAGATTCTCGACGCGTTTGCAGCAGACGGCTTTGTAAAGGCGGAACACAAGGATTATGAAGCGATTGAAAAAGCGGCTGAGGCTGACGGGCGCTTGAAATAGCGACCCGTGATGACAGAACGTATTGGAAGCTCGTTTGAAGGTGCTGGCCGTTTGAAGTAGAGACCCGTGATGACAATACGTATCGGAAGCTCGGTTGACGGTGCAGGCCGTTTGAAGTAGAGATCCGTGATGACATTACGTATTGGAAGCTCGGTTGAGGTGCTGGCCGTTTGAACGTGAGGCTGGGTGCCAACAGGGTATTTGATGGACGGTGATGGAGTGAGGACGTATCGTTTGGCGCGGTGGCGGCGGGGGTTGTTGTACACGGGTCTGGTCGCGCTGCTGATCTGGAGCATGAGGAGCACCGGGTTTGAGTTAGGACAACTGCTCGAGATGGGCACGACCGTGGAATTTATCCGCGAGCATTGGTTGCCGCCTGCGTGGGAGGTCTGGAACGAGGCGCTCACCAACTCGGTGATCACGCTGCAGATCGCGTTTGTCGGGGTGACGTTCGGTTTGCTGTTTGCCCTGCCCTTCGCGTTTGTGGCAGCGCGTACGACGCCGTTGCCCCGCTGGATGCACGCTCTGGTGCGGGTGGTGCTCAGTTTTGTCCGCTCGGTGCCGGAGATCGTGTGGGGGCTGCTGTTCGTGCCCACGCTCGGTCTCGGTCCGTTCGGCGGGGTGATCGCGATCCTGCTGCACAACATCGGCGTTTTGGGCAAACTGATCGCGGAGCTGATCGAGGCGTCCGACAAGGAGCCGCAGCTCGCCGTGGTCGCCACCGGCGGCCATCGGCTGCATGTGCTGGCGATGGCGGTGCTCCCCGACATCGTGCCGCATATCTGGTCGCAGTATTTCTACCGTCTGGAAGTGGCGGTGCGCACGTCGCTCGTGCTGGGCTTCATCGGCGCGGGAGGCCTTGGCAATCAGTTGTTTATCGACTTCAAGGTGTTCGATTACCAAGCGGTCGCCGTCGAGGTACTCGTGATCATGGTCTTGGTGATCCTGATCGACACGGTCGGCGGCATGGTCCGCAAACGGGTGATGTGAGGAGGTGATCCCCTTGGAAAAACGGTATTTCACGCTGGCAGAGGCCAACTCTCTTTTGCCGCAGGTGGCGGGGATGATCCTCTCGTTGCAGGAGCTGAAGCGGGAGATCGATGCAAAGTTTCTGCACCTGCAGGAGCAAAAGCAACAATCTACGGAAATACCGTCCGATGCGTTTTTTGCTCAAGAGGCGGAGTTGGAGTTTCTGGTGATGAACGCGAACAGCCTGCTCGGGCAACTGGCCGGGCTCGGAGCCGATCTGAAAGACATCGAATCCGGGCTGGTCGATTTTTTGACGCTGGTGGACGGGCAGGAAGCGCTGCTGTGCTGGCACCTCGGCGAGACGGAGATCACACACTGGCACGGGCTGTATGAAGGATTTCAAGGTCGCAAACCGATCTACTAAAAAAACCGGGACTCCGCTCAGGAATCCCGGTTTTTCTATTGCCCGGACAGTCGCACCTTGACTTTGGCGATGCGGCCGACCGGTATTTTCAGGTGACTGATCTTCAATCCTTCATGGCGAAGATCCTCGACCACGAGATGGCGGAAATAGACTTGGTGGAGCTCCAAGGTGTCGCGCGTGCCGTCGAGGACTTCCTGCAGACAAACGAGCAGGTCTTCATCGACGTACAGTTCGACCTTCAGTTCTTTGACTCGTGTCTTGCCCGTGCCGTCTCCCACGCAAAAACCCCCTCCCTTTAGTAAGGCTACGAAGGAAGAGGGCATTTCTTGCCTTAAAAATCGCGCTTGGAGTCGAGGAGCAGCGTGACCGGTCCGTCATTGACCAGGGCGACGTCCATCATCGCGCCAAAGACGCCTGTTTCGACGGTCACGCCCTGCGAGCGGGCCTTGTCATTGAAGTATTCGTACAGCGCCTTGGCCTCGTCCGGACGGGCGGCCGCCATGAAGTTGGGACGGCGGCCTTTGCGGCAGTCCCCGTAGAGGGTGAACTGCGAGACGGACAGCAACGAGCCGCCGACGTCGAGCAAGGAATGATTCATCTTGCCCGCCTCGTCTTCGAAGACGCGCAGGTTCAGCACTTTGTCGACCAGCCAGTCCGCGTCCTCCGTCGTGTCTTCGTGGGTGACGCCGACGAGCAGGACAAATCCTTTGCCGATCTCGCCGGTGACCGCCCCGTCGACGGTCACGGAGCCTTTGGAGCAACGTTGGACTACGATTCTCATGAGCAATACCTCTTATTGCATAATGCGGCGGACGGTGTAGATGTCCTTGACCCGCTTGATCCGCTCGACGACCGTGTGCAGGTGGTCGACGTTGCGGATGTTGATCGTCAGGTTCATCGTCGCGATCTTGCGCTTGTCGGCGCGTCCGGTGACGGCGGTGATGTCCGTCTTGGTCTCCGCGACGGCGAGCATCACTTCGTTGATCAAACCGCGTCGGTCGAGGCCGGTCACTTCGATCTCCACCGAGTATTGGGTGGACAGGCCGGTCTCCCACTCGACTTCGATGATGCGATTTTCCTCGTTTTCCTCGATGTTCTCCAAGTTCAGACAGTTGGAGCGGTGGATCGAGACGCCGCGGCCGCGGGTGATGAAGCCGGTGATCTCGTCACCCGGCACCGGATTGCAGCAGCGGGAGAAGCGGATCAAGAGGTTGTCGATGCCTTTGACGCGGACGCCGAGAGAGCCTTTTTTCGAACGCTTCTGCGGCTCGGTCTTGACCTCGGGGATCTTGACCGCTTCCGGCGGGGCTTCTTTCTTGATCTTTTCGACGATCCGGGTGATGACCTGATGCGCCGAGAAGCCGCCGTATCCGACCGCTGCCAGCATGTCGTCGAGCTTGGCAAAATTAAATTTGCCGCCGATCTCTTCGAGGTTTTTGTCGGTCAGCCAGTCGGTGTCCACGTTGTGTTTCTTGGCCTCTTTGTCGATCAGCTCGCGGCCTTTCGAGACGTTTTCTTCCCGTTTTTCCCGCTTGAACCACTGACGGATCTTCGACTTGGCCTGCGAAGATTTGACGACTTTGATCCAGTCGAAGCTCGGGCCGTAGCTGTGCTTCGAGGTGAGGACTTCGACGATGTCGCCCGTCTTCAATTTGTAATCGAGCGGGACGATCTTGCCGTTGATCTTGGCACCGATCGTGCGGTTGCCGATGTCGGTGTGGATGCGGTAGGCAAAGTCGATCGGCACAGACCCGGCCGGGAGCTGGATGACATCGCCCTTGGGCGTAAAGACGAACACTTCGTCGGCGAAGAGGTCGAATTTGAGCGTCTCCATAAACTCCTGCGCGTCTTTGAAGTCCTGTTGCCACTCCAAGATCTCGCGGAACCACGCCAGTTTTTGCGTGAACGTGGCTTCCTTGGCATCCCCGTTGTTGCCTTGTTGCTGCGCGCTCTGGCTCTCTTTGTACAGCCAGTGAGCGGCGATGCCGTACTCGGCGGTGCGGTGCATCTCCCAGGTGCGGATCTGGATCTCCAGCGGTTCGCCGCGCGGACCGATAACCGTCGTATGCAGCGACTGGTACATGTTGGCCTTGGGCATGGCGATATAGTCTTTGAAGCGTCCCGGCATCGGCTTCCACATCGTATGGACGACGCCGAGCACCGCGTAGCAATCCTTGACGTTTTCCACGACGACGCGCACGGCGAGCAGATCGTAGATCTCGTTGAACTGCTTGTTGTAGTTGGCCATCTTCCGGTAGATCGAGTAGAGATGCTTCGCCCGGCCGGAGATGTCCGATTTGATGCTCAGTTCGTCAAATTTGCGCTTGAGGCCGTCGATGACTTCCTGCACGTACGCTTCCCGTTCACGGCGTTTTTGCGCCATCAGGTTGACGATGCGGTAGTACTGCTGCGGGTTGAGATAGCGCAGCGAGATATCCTCCAGCTCCCACTTGATTGTGGAGATGCCGAGTCGATGAGCCAGCGGGGCGTAGATCTCCAGCGTCTCCGTCGCGATGCGCACCTGTTTTTCGGTCGGTTGGTGCTTGAGCGTGCGCATGTTGTGCAGGCGGTCTGCCAGCTTGATCAGGATGACGCGGATGTCTTTGGCCATCGCCATGAACATCTTGCGCAAGTTTTCGGCCTGCGCCTCTTCTTTGGAGTTGAATTTGATGCGCTCGAGCTTGGTCACACCGTCGACCAGCGCGGCCACTTCCGCGCCGAACTCGGTGGTCAACGTCTCATCGGTGACGCCGGTGTCCTCGACGACGTCATGCAAGAGAGCGGCCGAGAGCGTTACCGCATCCAGTTCGAGATCCGCGAGGATCTCGGCGACAGCAACCGGGTGCATGATATAGGGTTCGCCCGACCTGCGGGTCTGCCCTTGATGGGCGGCATCTGCCACTTCAAAGGCGTGGCGGAGCATCGCCACGTCTTCGCGGCCTGCGTACTTGCCGACCTTTTCCAACAGGCGTTCAATACCCACCGGGTCAGCCACCCCCGTTTTCGCAGGATCAGTACTGGACGAGCGAGAAGACGTCATACCCTTTCAATTTCTCCCGTCCATTCAGATACGACAACTCGATCAAGAAGCAGACGCCCACAACTTCTGCGCCGAGTTTCTCGAAAAGTTGGATCGTCGAGCCGATCGTTCCCCCCGTCGCGAGAAGATCGTCGGCGATGATGACTTTCTGACCCGGTTTGACCGAGTCTTTGTGGATTTCCAGCGAGTCTTTGCCATACTCCAAGGAGTATTCCTGGGAGATCGTCTCACCCGGCAGCTTGCCCGGTTTGCGAACCGGAACAAAGCCTTTGCCAAGCGCATACGCCATCGGCGCTGCCAGCAGGAAGCCGCGGGACTCCGGGCCTGCGATGATGTCCGCATCATGTTTGCGGGCAAAATCATTCAAGGTGTTGATCGCCGCTTGGAACGCTTCGCCGTCTTGGAGCAGAGTCGTGATGTCTTTGAAGCGGATCCCCGGCTTCGGGAAATCGGGGATGACGCGGATTTTTTCTTTGAAGTCCATGATGTAGTTCCTCCTATGCTCGTCCACCGGTGTGGTCGGCGAGCCATTCCTTTAATGTATCGGTTGTCGCATGCAGCAGCCTGTTCCCGATGCGGTGCAAGGCGTGCACGCGCTGTTCCTGTGTTCGGTAATACTCGGATTCGGTCAGGTCGCGCTTTGGAGCGTCCTGTACCACATGATACGTCAAATGTTCCTGATTGGCGAATCCTAATTGGGCAAACACTTGCAAAATCGTTTCGGTGCCTGCGAGGCCCGAAGGCATTTGCAAGCGGGTTTGCAACATCTCCGCTGTCACGCTGCCCAATTTGCGCATGGCAATGTAGATCTGTTTGAACTGGGTGCGGTCCGGCAGCCATTCGGCGGCGGTGCGTCCCAGCCACAGATCGTCCGCCCGGCCTTGGATGAACGTCAGCCGCTGCGACGGTGTCAGCGGGGCGAGCGAAGCGAGGAAGATCGCTTCTGATGTCGGCAGGTCGTAAAAGACGACGTGGTCGGTCGGCTCATCCTCGCCTGCCCGGTGTACCCAGGCTCCCGTCTCATCGACGAGGTACAGGCGGTATTTGCCCTCATTCCAAGGATACCCAAACAGCCGGGATTCGATCTCTCGAATGTTGCTCTCTTGGTAGCAGAGCACCGTCAGTTGCTCCTTGCTCGTCTCCAGCCACACCGTCTTGTCGCGCACGCCGCGTCGGTCGAAGAGCTGGAAGGAGTTGGGCCGCCAGTCGCCGAGCACCATCTGCACGTCGCGCTTGCCCCGCCACTCGTTGATCGACAGTTCACCGACGATGTCGATGGCGGCCAGTTCTTCGAGCAGGCTCTGGTCTTCGCTGCGGCGGAAGGCGATGCAGTCCAATTTGCGCGTCTCGCGGCGCACGCGCACCTGCAGGTGAGCGGCATCCTTGCCGACGACGCGGGTCTGCTCGATCCCAAGCCCCTGCAGAGAAAATCTCGGGGCCGGATTGCCAAAACCGCACGGTGCGAGCGCCTCGATCTGCTCGACGAGATGCAGGTCGATCTCATCGAGTGCGAGCACGGCGTCGACGTCGATCTTTGGCACCATCTGCTCGTCCGTGAGCGCTTCCTGGGCGATCTCGTTCAGGCGTTGACGCAGGAGCGGGATGTTGTCCTCCAGAATCGACAGGCCGGCCGCCATTTTGTGCCCGCCGAAGTGCAGGAGCAGATCGGCGCAAGAGGTCAGCGCGGCGTAGAGGTCAAAGCCGTGGATGGAGCGGGCCGAGCATTTGCCTTTGCCCTCTTTGAGCGAGATCATCAGCGTCGGGCGGTAGTACTTCTCGACGATGCGGGAGGCGACAATCCCGATCACGCCTTCGTTCCAGCCTTCCAGCGGCACGACCAGCACCCGGCCTTCCAACCACTCCGGGTGACGTTCGATCAGAGCAACCGCTTGCTCAAAGATCTCTTCGCCGATCTCTTGCCGCTCTTTGTTACGATCTTCGAGGAAGCGGGCCAGTTCCCCCGCCTCCAGCGGGTCGTCGCTGGTCAGCAGCCGGACGGCGTAGGTCGCCGAGTCCAGACGGCCGCTGGCGTTAATCCGCGGCCCAAAGGAAAATCCGATGTGACCGGCGGTGATCTGTTTGCCTTGCAAGCCCGCGACGTCGATCAGCGCGCGGATGCCGGGACGCGGCGACCGGCTCATCAGGTCGAGCCCGTAGCGCGTGATCAGCCGGTTTTCGTCCATCAGCGGCGCAAGGTCGGCGACGGTGCCCAGTGCGGCAAGGTCGAGAAACTCCTCCGGCAGACGTTCATAGAGCGCCTGCACGAGCTTGAACACGACGCCGACACCGGCCAGCATCTTGTCCGGATAGGTGCAGCCGGGCTGCTTGGGATTGAGGATCGCAAAGGCGTCCGGCAGGATCTCCGGCGGTGTGTGATGGTCGGTGACGATCAGGTCAAGACCGACCTCGCTCGCCAGACGGATCTCTTCGACGGCGGAGATCCCGTTGTCGACGGTGATCACGAGATCGAAGCCCTGCTCTTTGGCGGCGAGGATCGCCGGACCGTTCAGGCCGTAGCCTTCGGAAAAGCGGTCCGGGATGTAGTACTCGACATGGGCGCGCAACTCCGTCAAGGCCAGATAGAGCAGCGAGGTGGAGGTCGCACCGTCCGCGTCGTAGTCGCCGTAGATCATGATCTTCTCTCCGGCGTCGATTGCGCGGCGGATCCGGGCCACCGCCTTGTCCATGTCTTTCATCAGAAACGGATCATAAAAACCATTGCGTTCAGGATGTAGAAAACGCCGAGCCTCGTCGGCCGACGTGATGCCGCGCCGCCAAAGCAAGCGGGCCAAAATCGGCGAGATGCCGGCCTCTGCTGCCAAGGCATGCACTTGCGTCTCATCAGCTTCGATGACGACCCAGCGCTTGGGTGTTTGCATAGCGGAAAATCCTCTCTACTGCTGTAGATTCTCTTGTATTTATTATACGCTAGAAAAAGAGCCGCGGACAAGGTTCCGCGGCTCTTTCTGTCGGTTGGCATCAGGATTACGCCGATTTCGGCTTTTTCAGCTCGCGGCTCTTCCAGGAAACCCAGAGCTGAGCGGCGATGAAGATCGACGAGTACGCGCCGGTGACAAGACCGATGACGAGCGCCAGCGAGAAGTGCTTGATCGGCGAGCCGCCGAACAGGTACAGGGCACCCGCCGAGAAGACGACGGTCAGGACGGTGTTGATCGAGCGGGTCATCGTCTGCCAGACGGAGTCGTTGACCAATTGCTCCAGATCGGCAGTCGTTTTGACCTTGTAGTGCTTGAGGTTTTCACGGATGCGGTCAAAGATGACGATCGTATCGTGAATCGAGTAGCCGACGATGGTCAGCACGGCTGCGATGAAGGTGATGTCGATCTCAAAGCGGAACAGGGCGAAGATCGACACGACGACCAGCACGACCTGCAGCATCGAGATGACGCCGGAGATGGCAAACTTGTATTCGAAGCGGAATGCCATGTAGAGGATGATCCCGACCGACGCGAGGATGATCGCGTAGATCGCTTTCTCGGCCAGCTCGCGGGCGACGACCGGGTCGACCGACGAGATCTGCGGCATCGCGTTCGGGTACTTTTCGGTCAGGTACTTGTTGACCGACGCTTCTTCATCGGCGGTGATCTTTTTATCGATCCGCACGACGGCGCCGTTGTTCTCAATCGCTTGAACAGCCGCGACGTCGAGTTTGAGGTCGGTTTCGATGGCCTTCTCGATGTCGGCCGGGTCGAACGCCTGTCCCACCGTGAACTGCACGCGGGAACCGGCTTTGAAGTCGGTGCCGAGGTTCAGGCCCATGGTGAGCATCAAGATGATCCCGATGATCGAGATCAAGACGGAGAAGCCGAAGTACCATTTGCGGTTTTTGACGATGTCAAATTTCATTTCGAGGCTCCTCCCTTCTTAGATGCGCCGTACCACCACGGGTTTTTGATCAGGTTGGAGCGAACGAGCAGTTGCAGCATCAGACGGGAGATCAGCACGGCGGTGATGAACGTCGCGAGCACGGAGATGATGTGTGCGACTGCAAAGCTCTTGATCGCGCCGGTGCCAAACCAGTACATCAGGACACCTGCGATGATCGAGGTGATGTTGGCGTCGATGATCGTCGGCATCGAGCGCTTTTGGCCCATGATGACGGCGGAGAGCAACGATTTGCCGTTGCGGAACTCGTCCTTCATCCGTTCGATGGCGATGATGTTGACGTCGACCGCCATCCCGACGCCGAGGATCAGCGCAGCAAGGCCCGGAAGCGTCAGGGTGATGCCCATGAAGGAGACGACGGAGAACAGCAGGTAGGTGTACATGACGAGCGCGATCATCCCGATCAGGCCCGGCAGACGGTAGTAGACCACCATGAAGATAAAGATCAGCACAAACGCGATGCCGCCCGCATAGAGCGTATCGTGCAGCGCTTCTTCACCGAGCGACGGAGAGACGCCAAAGGAGGAGATCTCCTCCAGCGGGAACGGCAGTGCGCCTGCGTTGAGGTAGTTCGCGATCTCGCGCGCCTCTTTCAGGTCGGCTTGTCCGTTGATGACCGCGCTGCCGGTCAAGATCGGTTCGTTGATGACCGGGTTTTGAATCATCTCGCCGTCCAGCCAGATCGAGACTTGCTGGCCGACGTACTTGGTCGTGATATCCGCGAACAACTTCGGATCTTTAAATTCGACTGCGACCTGCGGCGCACCGGTCTGTTGGTCGGTTTGCGCGCGTGCGTTCGATTTCAGATCGCGGCCGGATGCGAGCTTTTCGCCCGTCGGACTCTTAAACTCCAGCTCGGCCGATTGCACGAGCAGTTTTTTCGCTTCTTCTTGATTGAAGACGCCCGCCAACTGGACACGGATGCGGTTGTCACCTTCGATGGCGAGGTTCGGCTCCGAGATGCCGGCGGAATCGATCCGCTTTTCGATCGCGTTCTTTGTCGCGATCACGCCTTCCATCGTTACTTTTTCTTCAGGCGCGTCCTTGACTTCGTACAGTACGTCGAAGCCACCCTTGAGATCGAGTCCGAGTTGAATGTTGTTCCAGATGCTCTGATACGTAGGAATCGCGAGCGCAAAGAACAGGACCACGATCATCAGGAAGCCCAAAAACCGACTCCACTTGATCATGACAATCCTCCTATTGTAAACGTGAATGTTTCCAGTATATCTCGTATTCAATTAAGCGGTCAATGAAAGGAACTTCCCAATTGACGACAGCCTCGCAAAACAGGCCATAAAAAAGGAGCCCTACAAGATGCGGGCTCCGTTGATTTTCAGTCCAAACCTGCTGTTCAGCATCTTCGCAGCACGCTGACACATCATCATCCGTTGCATGAAAATTTCGAAATACTCCATCACCGAGGAGATCGCATCGTCGATCTTCAACTCCAGCGTGCACACCCGCGACTCCTCATCGACGTTGAGGAACGACTCGGTGACCGCATAGTTGACGCGGTCGTGGATGTCGAAGCAGGAGACGTCACGCCGTCTGACGCGGGTGCGGTGCACGTCCGATTTGTCGGCGAGGATCAGAGCGGCGGCGACGGTGTTGACCGCTTCACCGTAGTGCTCCTCGTGGTTGCCGACCGCGCCGACGATGCAGGCGACCTCGTCATACGGCATCCCGATGTCTTCGAGGATGCGCAAGGCCATCACCGCGCCCGCCTTTCCATGGTCATGGCGGCCGGTGATGTTGCCGATGTCGTGGATGTAGCCCGCGATGGCGGCCAGTTGCGCCTCACGCTCCGAAAATCCGAGCCGCTCCATCACGTTTTCGGCGATGTGCGAGACCAGCGTGACGTGGCGAAATCCGTGCTCCGTAAAGCCCATCGCCTTGAGGTGTTGATCGGCCGAGACGATGTATTGCTTGATCTGCGGCAGTTCTTTGACCTCGGAGATGGTGATGATCCGGGTGCGCTCCACTGTTTGCGGCATATGAAAATCCCCCTCCCCTGTTCGCTCCCTACAAAGAGTAGTGTGCGCCGAGGGGAGGGGGCTATGACAGCCTGTTTTTGGCTTATTGACCTTTGTACATTTGAATCATCAACCAATTGGTGAAGGCGTGCGACTTTAGCGTGAGGATGTCGTTGATCAGCTGGTGCAGCGGGGGCAAGCCCTTTTTATACTTGGCAGACACGCACTCCCAGACGTCATAACCGCTCACTCGCTCGATGCCGAGCATGCGCAGTTCGTCTGCCTTGCTCTTGCAGATGTCCTCGATGATCTGGTTCATCTCCGCGCTGGTGATCGGTGCCACCTGTTCTTCTTCCGGCTGTACGTGCTCCTCGCTCATCCTCAAAGCCTCCTCTTGACCCTCATAAACTCTCGTATCGTATCGTCTCATTTCGTGCTCACTCCCCCATTCTCCTGCAACTTTTGTCGGAACCTGTCTGGAAAAATGGGACTACTCCACGCTCGTCCCGCATACAAGTAGCATGAAGGTCCATGAGTTCGGAGATAGGAGCGGAGCCGATATGAACAAACAATCCTTTCTCAAAGGAGCTGTCATCCTTGTCGCTGCCAGCTTGATCACCCGCGTGCTGGGATTTGTCTATAAGATTTTCCTCTCCCGGTTGATCGGCGCGGAGGGCATCGGGCTGTTTTACACCGTCTTTCCGATCTTGATGTTTGTGTTGACGGTGACGACAGCCGGACTGCCGACCGCCGTCGCCAAACTCGTCGCCGAAGCGTTGGTTGAAGAGGACGTCCGCCGTGTCAAACGGATCGTCCGCGTGTCGATGGGCACGGTACTCGGCCTGTCGGTGCTCTGCACAGCCGCGATGCTCGCGCTGGCCCCGTGGCTGACGACGCATGTGCTGACCGACCCTCGCGCCTATTGGACGCTGATCGCGATGGCGCCGATCATCTCGATCATCGCCGTCTCGTCGATCCTGCGCGGTTATTTTCAAGGCATGCAAAATATGGCCCCCGGTGCTGTGGCATCCATCGTGGAGCAGACGGTACGGATCGGCACGGTGCTCGCCTTTGCCACCTACCTGCTGCCGTACGGTCTGGAATACGCCTCGGCCGGTGCGATGATCGGCATGGTGCTGGGCGAACTGGCCGGCCTCTTGTACATGGTGTACAAGTACTACACGCGCTTCCGGATCAACCATCTGGTAGCTTCCACGCCGAAAAAAGAATTGACGAGCGGACAACTGTTCTCGCAAGTCCTGGAGATCGCCGTCCCCGTCACGATGTCGCGGATCGTCGGCTCGATCACGTACGCGCTGGAGCCGATCCTCGTCACCCGCTGCCTCGTGTCGCTGGGGCTGACGGCCGGGATGGCGACGACGCTGTACGGCCAATACCAAGGCATGGCGATCGCGCTGTTGATCCTGCCGACGGTGTTCACCTACGCGCTGTCCACCACGCTGGTACCGTCCGTCTCGGAGGCGGTCGCCGCCAAGGAGCATCTGCTTGTGCAGCGGCGGCTCTACCAAGCGTTCCGCCTCACCGCCCTGATCGGCTTTCCGACGTCGGCGATCCTCACGCTGTACGCCACCGAGCTGTCGAGCGCCGTCTTTGGCGATCCGGCGGTCGGGCCGATACTGGCGATCATGGCACCGGCCGGATTTCTCATCTACCTGCAGGCGCCGCTGACCGGGATCTTGCAAGGCATCAACCGGGCCGGGGAAGCGATGCGCAACTCGATCATCGGCAGCGTGCTCAAACTCGGCGTCATCTGGTATCTCGTGCCCAATCCGCACTTTGGCATCGACGGTGTGGCATGGGCGGTGGTGGTGACGGCGGCGGTGACGACCGGGATGCATTTTCTCTCCGTCACCCGCCACTTGGGCTTCTATGTGAACCTGATCGAAACGATGAAGATCCTGATCGGCACCGCCCTGCTCAGCACGTTCCTCG
Source organism: Tumebacillus lacus (assembly GCF_026410385.1). Lineage (GTDB taxonomy): Bacteria > Bacillota > Bacilli > Tumebacillales > Tumebacillaceae > Tumebacillus > Tumebacillus lacus. The sequence goes on along the minus strand of NZ_JAPMLT010000004.1, from coordinate 26,356 downwards.
TCGAGTTTCGCAACCTGTCGCCCGGCACGTCCGACGTGTGGCTGGTCACGCTCGGCACGCTGTTTGGACTCCTGATCTACTTCTTGTTCCTGAACTACTTCCGCGTCCTCACGCTGCACACGATCTCCCGCATCCCCCGCGTCGGCAAACCGCTGGCCGGCCTGCTGCGTGTCGTGCCGTTCCTGCGCTGATGAGGCACGAGACGCAAACAACCGCCCCCGGACTCTCCCGGGCGGCGGTTTTTGCGTTCAGTCCTTCAAGTCGAAAAACAGATTGCCCTCGTTGTCGATGGAACAATAGAAGATCTTGGTGAAATCGTACTGGCCGTGCTTTTTTAACTCCTGCCGCAGCCAGTAGCGGGTCTTGCCGATCTTCTCCAGATTTTCATCCATCACCGCACCGTCGACGATCAACGCCAGCGGCAGTCCGGTCCTTCCCACGACAAGACCGATGTCTTTGGGCGTGAGCGGCTGCCGGTCCGCCTTCGGAAACACGCTGAGTTTGCCGGTCGTCTCCAACACGGCAAATTCCACATCGTTGACCGTCGCGATGTTTTTTTCCCGCAGTTGCGTCATCAGATCGCTCATCGAATAACGCGTGCGGCGCATCTCCGAATCTCGGATCTCGCCGTTGGCGATCAACAGTGTCGGCCGTCCTTCGATCAGATAGCGCAACGTCACCGATTTGAGCGTCAGATACGACATCACGATCTGCAAAATGACCAGCAACGCGATGATCGCAATGCCCCGCATCATCGGGACTTCCGGGTCTTCCAGCGACATGGCTGCCAATTCGGCGATCATGATCGAGACGACGAGATCAAAGATCGACAGTTGGCCGATCTCCCGCTTCCCCATCAGCCGCATCGACAGCAAGATCACAAAGTACATCGCCACCACCCGAAACATCAACATTCCCACTCCGTCCACCGCGCAGCTCCTCCTTTCCGCCTGTCGCTATGTCTAGGGGTAGTATCAACTCGAAAGGAAATAAAAAAACACATGGTTGCTGTGTGGCGATACAACGCGCTCTTCCAACCACTCCGCGCATACTTGCCTGACAAATAAAAAAACGTGTGGTTCCCCGTGCAGTGGAACAACGCGTTTTTCTAACCACTCACGCATACTCGCCAGACAATAAAACGCGTCGTTCCCCGTGTGGCGGAACGACGCGTTTTTCTCCTTACACCTGCACGTATTTCCCGGACAGTTGCAAAAACGTATCCGGGATCTGAGCGAGCAGACCTTGCGTATCGGCCACATCGACCGGATGGACGACGATGTCGGCCCTGACCCGCACGCGCACGATCACGTTGTCACGGACGCGGAACGGGTGCTGGGAGATCGCTTTGACCAGCCGCTCGCTGATCCGCTCCGCCTCGATCCGCTCGATGCCGGGGATGAACAGCAAGAACTGGTCACCGCCGTAGCGGGTGGCGATCTCGGCGTGGCGGACGTGCTGTTTGAGGATCATCGAGATCTCGCGCAGCACGTGGTTGCCCGCTTCAAAGTCGAAGTTGCGGTTGATGCTCTCAAATCCGACGACGTTGAAGAACAGCAGCGCATACGGGCTCTCCTCCCCCATGCGGGCCGAGTACTCTTCCAGCAGTTTGATCCGCAGGTAGTGGTGCGTGTACAGCCCGGTCAGTTGGTCGACGAACAGATGCGCATCAAAGTCGGGGGTGTACACGGCGATCTTGTTACGCCCGCGCTGCTTGGCTCCCCAGTACATCGCCTGGTCCGCCTTTTCCAGCAGCTCTTTCTCATTTTGGTCGTGCTCCGGGTAGCTCGCCAAACCTGCGGAGATCGTCACGCCCTGCACCACATAGCCTTGATACTCAAAGCGGTTGTGCGCGACGGCGCGGCGGATGTGCTCCACCGTCTGTTTGGCCTGCTCCAGCGGCAGGTCGAGCAGGATGGCAAACTCCTCGCCGCCGTAGCGGGCCACCACGCCGCGGTCGCCGACGGTGCGCAAAATGACTTGGCCGGTCTGGCGCAACACTTCATCGCCGACCACATGGCCGTACGTGTCGTTGTATTTTTTGAAATGATCGATATCGAGCACGACGATCGACAGCGGCTTCCCCGCCGCTTTCACATGAGCAAAGCGGCGCGAAAGTTCTTCATAGAAAAATCTGTAGTTATAAAGTCCCGTCCCCGGATCGCGCAACGTGGCTTCTTGCAGTTCGCTGTAGAGATTGGCGTTCTCGATGATCACGCCCACTTGACCTGCCATCATCGTCACCATCTCGCGCTGATCGGGGGAAAAGGCGAACGGGCGCAGACCGTAGCAAGTGATGATGCCAAGCACCCGGTCGCGCGCTCGCAGCGGCACGACCATCACCGAGTGGAAGCGGTCGTTGACCTTGATCGACCTTCCCCGCTTGTCCTTGGACACGTCATGGATCGTCTGCACCGCCTGGGTGTGTATCGCGTTGGCGACGATGCCCGATTCGTCGAGCAACAGGCCGTCCCACGGCACCCGGTCGGTCAAGGAGTCGTCACTGAGCGTCACCGGGAAGAGGCGATCTTCGCGCAACACCCACAGCACCGCGGCGCTGCAGCCGGTCAGCCGCTCGGCAGACGCGGTGATCGTCTGATACACCGTCGGCAGGTCGAACACGCTCTGCAAGGTGTGCACCGTCTCATGCACCTGATTGATCAGCGTGATCCGTCGGTACAATTTGAGCACCTGCCCGAGTAGCAGCAGCGGAGCAAAGATCACAAACAGCACCGACATGTCGGCGGCAAACAACAGCATAAAGAGAGCAAACGGCGCCGTGACCAGATAGTTCAGCGCGTCGTTGGTGATCAGTTTCATCACATCGGAGCGCTCCAGTCTGTCGCCCCGAATGATGAACAAAGTAAAGACCTGAATATGATTCATCGCCAGGTACGTGATGGTCACGGGGATCATCACCAACAGGTTGCCCGGCGTCAGCACCTCATTTGGATCGCTCGAACCACCCAGCCAGTGATACACCTCAGCCGCCGCATACACGCACAAGGTAAACTGCGAGGAGTTAAACAACGTCACGATAAAGTCCCGCTTGACCCGCTTGACCCGGTCGGCGACGACACCGGCCGTAAAGACGAGCAGAGCGGCTGTGTGCGCCCCGTACAAGATCAAAGTGCCGAGCACGACACCGTACGTCAGCGTGCCATAGGCGCGATGCAGGGGGATGTGAATCGTTTCGACGAGGATACCGAGCAAAAGAAGCGGGATGATCTGAGCGGCAAACAACGTATCGCGTTGCCAAAACCCGTTTGCCAAGCAAAACAGCGCCAGCAGTATGATCGTGTATTGGTACGCTTTGGTACTCGTCCATTTCACAGTTGCTCATCTCCCCGAATTCGATCAGTCTCTGTTAATTCTACTAAACAGGACTTTTTTCCTGCTCTTTAGGTAGGATGAATTTTCAAAACACACTGAAAGAAAAAATAAATAAAAAAAACCTCCCCGCCTTGAGGCGAAGAGGTGACCGAATGCTGCATGTCCGGGTGCGTATCAACTGCATATCCTGTCAGAGTTCGGCACTTTCCATCATGTCCAGAGGTACAAGCGAATATACATGAAGCGAAGAAAAATCCAGTTATATTTGGAGGTGGATGCCTTGAAAAACAAATCGTTCAGTGAATACGCCCCATCCTTGAACGGCGCTCCCATCATCTACGGGCTGGTCGCGTCTTTTGTTACCGCACTTGTCTCGATCTTGATCACGACGCTCGTCATGGGCTGGACGTCTGTCGCGGAAGCCAAACTGTCGACGATCACTTATGTGCTGAACATGGTGGCGGTCGTCGTCGGCTCGATGATGGCCGCCCGGCAAGCGGGCAACAAAGGGTGGTACTACGGCGGGATCACCGGCCTCGCGTACGCGATCCTGATCACCGCACTGGGACTTTTGATGGTGGCAGGTCCCGTCTTCAACGCAAACAATCTGTTCCAGACGGTGCTGATGGGACTGATCGGCGCGTTCGGCGGCATGATCGGAGTCAATTTGAAGAAGTAAAAAACAGCGGTCTCTCCACAGGAGGGCCGCTGTTTCTTTGGATCGGCTATGTAACGGTCAACTAGTCTTTCTTGACGGTGTTGATCGCCGAACGTTCGAAGGTGAGCTTGGTGCCTTCGTTGACGCGCAGGGTGATGGTGGTGTCATCCAGAGCGTCGACCGTGCCGTGCAGACCGCCGATGGTGACGACTTTGTCGCCTTTTTGTACCGCGTTCAGCATCGCAGCGCGCTCTTTTTGGCGCTTTTGCTGCGGACGGATCAGCAGGAAGTAAAACACGACGAAGATCAGCAGGAACGGCAGGATTTGAGTCAGCATTGCGTTCATTCTACAAATAACCCCCTTGAAAACTATCTACTTACACATTATAGCCGTAAGACTCATAAAATGCATGCTTATACTCCAAAAAGCGGTCTTCTTCAATCGCTTTTCGGATTTCAGACATGGTTTTGACTAAAAAATACAGATTATGGATGGTCGTCAAGCGGATGCCGAACACTTCGTCGCATTTGATCAAGTGGCGAATGTAGGCGCGGGAATAATTTTTACAGGTGTAGCAGTCGCAGTTCGGATCGAGCGGTTCGTAGTCCCGTGCATAAGACGCGTTGCGCACGACCACTTTGCCGACCGAGGTCAGGCAGGTGCCGTTGCGGGCAATGCGGGTCGGCAGCACGCAGTCGAACATGTCGACGCCGCGCTCGACGCCTTCGAACAGATCGTCCGGCGAGCCGACGCCCATCAGGTAGCGCGGCTTGTCGACCGGCATCAGCGGCGTGGTGAACTCCAGCACCTCGTTCATGATCGGCTTCGGTTCGCCGACAGACAGACCGCCGATCGCATAGCCGGGGAAATCGAGCTCCAGCAGCTCTTCCGCGCTCTGTTTGCGCAGCTCTTTGTCCATGCCGCCTTGGATGATGCCGAACAGTGCTTGGTCATGCGGACGCTGATGGGCCGCGATGCAACGCTTGGCCCAGCGCGTGGTGCGCTCCAGCGAGTCTTTCAGATACTGGCGGTCGGCCGGGTACGGCGGGCACTCGTCGAACGCCATGATGATGTCCGCGCCGAGGTCGTTCTCGATCTCGATGGCCTTTTCCGGGGAGAGGAACAGCTTTTCCCCGCTGAGGTGGTTGCGGAACTGCACGCCTTCCTCGGTGATCTTGCGCAGGTCGGACAAGGAAAACACTTGGAAGCCGCCGGAGTCGGTCAAGATCGGGCGGTCCCAGTTCATGAATTTGTGCAGGCCGCCCGCTTCCTTGACGATGTCATGGCCGGGACGGAGCCAGAGGTGGTACGTGTTGCTCAAAATGATCTGCGCCCCGAGGTCTTTCAGCTCTTCCGGGCTCATCGTCTTGACGGTGGCGAGCGTGCCGACCGGCATGAAGATCGGCGTTTCGATCACGCCGTGCGGAGTGTGCAGGCGACCGCGGCGGGCACCTGTCTTTTTATCGGTATGAAGCAGTTCGTAGCGAATGGCTGCCATCTGTGTTCTGTTTCCTCCTCAAGTGCTTCCCTAATAAATAAACATCGCGTCGCCAAAGGAGAAGAAGCGGTAGCGTTCCTTGACTGCTTCTTCATAGGCGTTCAGGATCTGCTCCCGTCCGGCGAGGGCGGAGACCAACATCACCAGCGTCGATTTGGGCAGGTGGAAATTGGTCACCAGCGCATCGACGACGGTGAACCGGTAGCCCGGATGGATGAAGATGTCGGTCCACCCGCTGGCCGCCCGGATCTCCCCGGTCATGCCGACCGTCTCCAGCGTCCGGCACGCGGTGGTGCCGACGGCAACCACACGGCCGCCGCGCGCTTTGGTGCGGGCGATCAGATCGGCCGTCTCCTGCGGCATGTCGTACCACTCGGCGTGCATTTTATGCTCCTCGGTGGTCTCCGCCGACATCGGACGGAATGTACCCAGGCCGACGTGCAGCGTGACAAAGCCTGTGTCGATGCCTTTGGCGCGGATCTGATCGAGAAACTCGCGGGTAAAATGCAGACCGGCCGTCGGAGCCGCAGCCGATCCGGCATGGCGGTTGAAGACGGTCTGGTAGCGCTCCGCATCGTCCAGTTGTTCGGTTATGTACGGCGGCAACGGCATTTCGCCCAGTTTTTCCAAGATCTCCAAGAAGATGCCGTCATAGGAAAAGCGGACGATACGTCCGCCTTCCTCGGTCATGTCCAGCACTTCTGCCGTCAACAGCCCGTCACCGAAGGAGACGGTCATGCCCGGGCGGACTTTCTTGCCCGGCTTGACGAGGATCTCCCAGGTGTCCTTTTCCTTTTCGGTCAAAAGCAAAAACTCGACCTTTGCGCCCGTGTCCGGCTTCACTCCGAACAGGCGGGCCGGGATGACCCGCGTGTCGTTCAAGATCAGCGTGTCCCCCGGTCGCAAAAATTCGATCAGATCAGAGAATCTATGATGGGCGATCTCGCCCGTCTGCTTGTTCAACGCCATCAATCGCGACGAAGTGCGCTCTTGGAGCGGCGATTGGGCGATCAGTTCTTTGGGCAATTCAAAATCAAATTCATCCACGCGCATATAAAGTCAGGTCCTCTCTTACTGTTTCGGCGTCAAGGTGACCCCTTGGTAGTAGTGTGCCAGTATCCGGTCATAGGTATACCCATTTTTCGCCATTCCATGCGCGCCCCATTGGGACATGCCAAGGCCGTGGCCCCAGCCAAAACCGTGCAGGACGTAGGATTGGTTTTTCTTGGCGACGCGGTTCTTTCCTTGTCCGTTGACGAGGACAAACTCCTCGTTGGTCCCGTTCACCGCCGAGGTCACGCCGCTCGCGGACGCGACGTGCAGCGTCTGACCTTTCAACTTGGCGCTCGGGTACTCGCTTTTCGTGCCGTTTGCACCGAGCACGGTGTACGTGCCCTGTTGCTCGATCGTCACGCGGGTGCTCCACATGTCGTCGAAGAGCGCACGGTAGTAGTCGGGGGACGGCGCGGTGATCGCTTTGCCGTCGGCGGTGATCTGCATCATGCGGCCGCCCTGTCCCCATTTGGAAACGCGCAGGTCATAGACCGGCCCGCCGACTGTCGGATAGCCGCCCGCTTGGTTGCCGTTGATCATCCGCTGGATGTCGGACGGCGAGTACGGGCCGCGCTGCCAGTTGTACGTGTTGTACTCGCGCTCCTCGCCGAGGATGACGACGCGCCAGCCTTTCACGGCGGAGACAGCCACCGGCGCATAGAGGTCGGGCACCGGGCGGACCGGCTGTCCGTCAGTGTTGATGGTGCCCGTTTCAAAGCCCGCGGCGTTTTTGCCGCTTTTGCTGACTTTGTCGGCGCGGATCCAGCCGACTTTGCCGCTGGGCAGAGCGACGCGGTAGTAGAGCGGTTCTCGCTCGGACGGGTAGGCGTCGAGCGGCGTTTGCACAGCGGTCAGGTAGTCGACCGAAGAGCCCCACATCTCGCGGGCATCGCCGTTCCAGCCGCCGTTGTTCGAGGAGAAGACCGCCTCGATCATGGCGCCGTTTTTGGTCAACACTTGGCCTTTCGTTTCGTTGACCGCCTGCGTGGTGTCGGCCGCCTCGATGGAGTACCCTTTGTACGCCTGATCCCAGACGTCGTCGGTGCGGTCGGCGACGCCCCATTTGTTGGAGCCGTTGCCTCTCGCCGCATAGGTGCGGGCAGCGACCGCCTGTGCTTTGAGCGCTTCCAGCGGCCAGCCGGTCGACATCTCCTGCGGCAGGACGCCGTACAGGTATTGATCGAGCGGGATGTAGTTGATCAGGTTGGGCATTTCGTTGTAGCCTTGGATCAACATCGCGCCCCGATATTCGAGACCGGCCTTTTCGTAGACCTTGGTGACAGCCGGGCTGCCTTTCGGGACGAAGGCGATTTCTTCTTTGGACGAGCAGATGATCACGTGCGGTACCTGCTGGCCGTTAAAGGTGCCCGTTTTGACGATGACATAGTCGGCCGGATTGTAGTCGGCGTTGCCGAGCGTCATCCCGGTTTTCGACTGCACGCTCGCTTTGAGCGCGTCGCGGGCGGCGGCAGTGGCTTCGTTGCCGACCCAGACTTCGTAGGAACCGTCGCGGCGAGCCAGCGGATAAGCGTCAAACCCGGCAGCGCGCAGGTCGTTCGCTTTCGCCTCCGCCGCCTGCTGGCCGCTCAGTTTGCCGGTCGTCAGGCGGTGATAGCCTTTGAGCGTGGCCGTGCCAAAGGAGGAGCGGATCTTGGCGAGGACGGCGTCTGCCTGTGTTTGGCGTTCATAGTAGCCGTTGACGAGCTGATAGACTTTTTTGCCGGCCCGCGTCTCGACGTAGATGTCGGCGGAGAGGCCGATGTTGTCCAGTTGGTCCGCTTTGGCGAGCGCATCGTTGTAGGTTGCGTACTCCCCGACGGCGATGAAATAGTTGTCCAGTGAAGTCTGGACGGCACTGCTCGCTTCGTAGAGGGAGCGAAACGCGCCATTGCTATAGAAACCGACGCTTAAACCGGCCCGCCCCTGCAGGGTGACCGTGTCGGTCGTTTTGTTATAGGAACCGGACTTGACCATCAATCCGACGCGAAGCGGCGTAGAGCCGCTGACGCTGATGGCCGCTTCTGCGCTGTGCAGAGCTGTCCAAGGGCTGGGAACGATCCCGGCGAGCAAGGTGACGGCTGCGATCCCGACGGTGCTTTTCCACCGAACACTCCATGAGCTGCTCTTCATCGTTGTCTCCTTCACGCATGACTGATTTTCTTCTTTCGATCCCTCCCTTTTCGACACGTTTCGCTGGAATCCTTCCCATAAAAACCCAAGATTCTTGTTAAGTCGACATTTAAGAAAATTAGCTATTTTATAGTGTCTGACGATAGACACTGATTCCGAAGTCGGACTATAATAGAAGTATCAATTCTGCAATTTTCGGGAGACGAAACTACATGAGATTAGCTCCAGTATCCCTCAGTCTGGTCAACTCCGTGCTCGCACGCCCTATCTTGGATGAAAAAGGAACTGTGTTGATCGGTTCGGGCGTCAGACTGTCGGAGCGCATGATCACTCGCTTAAAACAACTTGGTGTCTCCAGCCTATATATTGAAGATGAGCGGACCGACGATCTGGTGATCGTCGACGCCGTATCGGATGAGACAAGACGCGGTGCAGTCAATGCCGTGTACAACTCGATGGTTCAACTGGCTGAGAATGACAAAGGGTTGCGACGTGCGTCCCGCCCGCAGATCGGCCGGGATCTGTCGCAGGTGTTTCAGAATATCCTCGGCGATCTGAAGGCAAACAAAAGCGGGTTGATCTCGCTGGCCAGCATTTACACGATGGATGGGTATCTGTTTCATAAGTCAGTCAATGTGGCGATCCTTGCGACAGCCATCGGGCTGGCAAAAGGGTATGCGGCCAAAGAGTTGACCGAGCTTGGGATGGGCGCGTTGCTGCATGATATCGGAAATACGAAGGTGCCGGCGGAGTTGTTGAACAAGCCGGGGATTTATTCGGAGATTGAGTTTCAGACGGTGAAAAAGCACACCGAGTGGGGATTTGATATTCTGCGCGAACAGGATGGGATCTCGCTTTTGTCTGCGCATGTGGCGTTGCAGCATCATGAGCGGGTGGATGGGAGCGGGTATCCAAGAGGGTTGCGCGGGAAAGAGATTCATGAGTATGCGCAGATCGTCGGCATCTGTGATGTGTACGAGGCGTTGATTTCGCGGCGTTTCCATCGGGAGGCGCATCTGCCGCATGAAGCGTTGGAGTTTGTGATGGCGACCGGCGGGACTTTGTTTGATCACAATCTGGTGACGCTGTTTGCGAAGAATGTGGCGATCTATCCGATTGGGATGACGGTGCGTTTGAATACGAACGAGACGGCCGTTGTGGTGTCGTTAAATCCGGAGTATCCGCAGCGGCCGGTGGTTCGGTTGCTGACCGATGATTCGGGGCGGCAGTTGGATATGCCGTATGATATTGATTTGACGAAGCAGTTGACGATGATGATTGTGGCTTATAGTGAGTGATGAGGGGACCTCGAGAGATCGGGGTCTTTTTTGTGGGGAGGTGAGGGTTGGGTGGCGGAGGGCGGGAGGAAATAGAAAAAGGACCCGCCAAGTGGGGGCCCGTTGCAGGGGGACCGTGGGGTTAGTCGCGGTCCTTGTCCTTTTTTTCTTTGCCGTGACCGGAGTCACGGCTGTTTTTGTTGTCGTTGCGGTTGTTTTGCTTGTTGTTCTTGTCGTTGTCTTGCTTGTTGTGCTTCCAGTTGTTCCAGAACATCCAGCCGTTATTGTTGTCGTAGGCACGGTCGGATTTGCCGTCTTTGCCTTTGTCGTCCTGCTTGGACGGCGAACTCTTGCCGTTGTTCGACTCGCGGCCGGATGATTGGGTGTCGTTCGATTGGGTGGACGGTTGCTTGGAATCGTTCGACTGGGTCGCATTGTCTTGCTTCTTTTGCTGGCCCGGCGGCAGTTTTTGGTCTTCACGCTCCGGAGTCTTGTTGTTCGGGAGGACGCCCGAAGCTTTGACGCCTTGTTTCAGACCTTCTTTGCCGTCTTGTTTCAGCGCGTTCAAAAGTTTGTCGAGTTGTTCACCGCTCTTGATCTCGTCGATGGCACCAGCCAGCTCCGGGCCGCGCTTTTCGACGACTTTGGAGATCGGCGCGTTTTTCAACTCGTCGATTTCTACGTCGACGCCTTGGGACAGAGCGGACAGATAGACCGCATACTTGCCCGGTGAGACGCCTGCGTCTTTGGCCGCGTTGCGCACCTCTTCGGAGACGCGCACACCTTCTACGTCGATCTCAGCCCCATAGGTAGTGGCCAACGTCTGTACTTTGGCGACCAGTTCTTCTTCGATCTGGTCCAAATTCAAGTCCTCTGCAACGAGTTTTTGTTCGTCGACAGCCGGAGATGCAGTGATGATCACTTCACTTTTGTCATGCAGATACCCGTGCTCGCGCGCATAGTCAGCCATTTTGCCGACAGCCTCATCGACTTGGATGCCGGTCACTTTCAACTCGGTCAGGAGTTTCTCCGCGTCTTCGTTGAGCGGCGTCGCCGTGACCACCTTTTTGTGGTTGTCAATCGACAGCTCGATGCTCGGGTTGATGTCCACCGAGACGTACGCGTACGCTTTCGGACCTGTGAACAGCGTGTTGCTGAACAGCCCGACGGCGAGCAGGATGGAAGCGGCAACGACACCCGACTTCATCCATTTGGTTTGGTACCAGGCCCGCTTGCTTTTGGACGAGGTCAGCGGAACAACAGTCTCCGCCGGCACATCCACCTCAAGACCTACAACCATGCCTTCGAGCAACGGGATCTTGCGGAATTCCATTTCTTTGGTCATCACGACAGCATATCCGTCAGACAGCTGCATGACAACCCCCTTTTTCTGCATCAACGGCCCCCCCTTTCCTTGGAAACTTGGCGTGATCGCTTTTGCGTACAGCGTTTCTTTACACGATATAGTCTTGCAGCATCTCGAAATCGCCGATCAAAATCAGCGACACGGCAATGATATATTTCCGCTGACGTTCGATCGTTTTGCGGCTGACTGAAACGTGTTTCATCAACGCTTTCAGCGGCAGCGATTTTTTGGTGACCAAATGCTCGCACAGTTCTTTTTGCGCGGCGATCACCTTTGCCACTTCAATCGCGTTTTCGCGTGCGTCTTGGTGCTTCGGCGAGATATCCACCAGTTCTTCCATCGAGATCTCAAACTCGCTGAGCATCATCGTGAAGCGCATGATCTCTTCTCGTCTCGCATCGGACTCCACCGTCACTTGGTGAGCCTCGATCGATTTTTGCACCTCAACATAGTTGATCACGTTCTCTTCGTCGTCTTGGACTTCAAAATCGGAGAACGGCAGATCTCGCTGCTTGGCTTGTTTCGAGCGAAAATAGTCGATCAGCCGGCGCTTGATGACCGTGTCGGCAAAGCCCAAAAAACTCGTGCCGCGGTCCAGATCATACCGCTCAATCGCTTCGTTGAACGCAGCCAATGCGATGCTAAATTCGTCGTCCTGCCCACGGCGAATGTATCTTCCCGTCGCTTGGGAAGCGCTTTTGGCCACAAAGGGGATGTAGTCTTTCAATAATTGATTACGTGCGGTTTCATCCCCGCCTCGCGCTCGGTTCAACAGGCTATTGAGATCGGTCGTTTCCTCCGATTTCTTGCGTCGGAACGATAAAATCCCCACCCTTTCCACCTCGCTTGTTATAGGGTTTCGCACATGATCATGCGTTTTTTGGGGTATGAAAAACAGAAATCCGACAAAATTGTTTTTTCGTCGGACCCTGCACCCCTATACGTCTCTTCTATCCGTTTCCAAACCGAAATGACGGTAGCCGTGCGGTGTCACGACGCGACCTCGCGGCGTGCGTTGCAAAAAGCCGATCTGCATCAAATACGGTTCGTACACGTCTTCAATCGTGTCCGGTTCTTCCCCAATCGTCGCGGAGATCGTGTCGAGACCGACCGGCCCGCCGCCAAACTTTTCGATGATTGTCAGCAGCAGTTTGTGGTCGACCTCATCGAGTCCCAGCGCATCGACCTGGATCAGCCGAAGCGCATGATCGGCCAACTCCTTGGTGATCACGCCGTCGCCCTGCACCATCGCAAAGTCTCGAACCCGCTTGAGCAGCCGGTTCGCAATGCGCGGCGTACCTCTGGATCGGGTCGCCAGTTCCATCGCCCCGGCCGGGACGATCGGCACACCAAAAATCTCCGCCGTGCGAACGATGATCTTTTGTAAATCATCCGTGTCATAGTATTCCAGATGGCTGACGACCCCAAATCGGTCGCGAAGCGGCAACGACAGCATCCCCGCCCGCGTCGTCGCGCCGATCAACGTGAACGGCGGCAGATCGAGTCGGACCGAACGGGCAGACGGCCCTTTGCCGATGATGATATCCAGCGCATAGTCTTCCATCGCCGGATACAGCACTTCCTCGACGCTTTTGTTGATCCGATGGATCTCGTCGATAAACAGCACGTCGCCTTCTTGCAGGTTGGTCAGCAGAGCGGCCAAATCGCCCGGACGTTCGATCGCCGGACCGGATGTGGTGCGAATGTTCACCCCAAGTTCATTGGCGATCACGTTCGAGAGCGTCGTCTTGCCCAGACCCGGCGGGCCGTAGAGCAAGACATGGTCCAGCGCTTCCCGGCGCATCTTGGCCGCTTCGATATAGACTTTCATGTTGTCGCGCACTTTGCGCTGCCCGATCATCTCGTGCAGAAAGCGAGGGCGCAACGTCTCTTGGTTTTGGTCTTCGTTCATATATTCAGATGAGATGATTCGCTCTTCCAAGGCTGTCCACTCCTTACTGGCGCATCAACTGCTTCAGAGCGAGCTTGATCAGTTGTTCCAATGACAACTCTCCGCCCGTCAGCTCCTCCGCAAGTCCCCGGACAGCACCTTGAGCTTCTTTTTCATTATATCCGAGGGCTAACAGGGCTTCGAGTAACTCTGAGCCTAGGCCTGCAGTCTTAGACGGGCGTACTTCGACACTTTGCGAGTACGGCGTCGCCGGAAATGTCGACGCCAGATCGTCCAATTTGTCTTTCAAATCAAGAATCAACCGCTGCGCCGTCTTGACACCGATACCGGGCAGCTTTTTTAAGAAATTCACATCTTCGGCGCGAATCGCAAACACCACCTGATCGGGAGAACCCGCGCCGAGGATCGCCAGCGCAACCTTCGGACCAATGCCGGAGACGTTGTTGAGCCGTCCGAACAGTTCACGCTCCTCCCGGGTGCGAAACCCGTAGAGGAGGTGGGCGTCCTCCCGCACATGATACTGTGTATACAGGCGGGTCTTCTCTCCCTCTTGCAGGGAATAAGCGGTCGTGCCGGTGACAAACACGCGGTAACCGACACCGCCCACGTCGATCACCACATGGTCCAGTTCTGTATAAGCCACCAAGCCTTCGAGGTACGCGATCATCGGGTCAACTTCCTTTCCACGCGGTTCAAGAACGGAGCGGTATGCGCGTGGGTGATCGCGACGGCCAACGCGTCGGCCGCGTCGTCAGGCTTTGGGATCTGTGTAAGCCCAAGGAGCATGCGCACCATTTCCTGCATCTGTTTCTTATCCGCTTTTCCATATCCGGCGACCGATTGCTTGACTTGCATCGGTTTATATTCTGAAATGGTCAGATTCGCCTCCCGACCCGCGAGCAGAACGATGCCGCGAGCTTGGGCGACGTCCAGACCTGTCGTCACGTTTTTCGCAAAAAACAGTTCTTCCACAGCCATCGCTTCCGGCTGGTGACGCACGATCAACTCGGTCACGGCACTGTAGATTTCCAGCAGCCGGTCCGGCATCGGCGTGCGGGGTTTGGTCTCAATGCAACCGTACTCGACCGGCTTCATGCGGTTGCCGATCACGTCGATCACACCAAATCCGGTTCGCCCGTAACCCGGGTCGATCCCTATGATACGCATCAGAGCCTGATTCCTCCTCCGGACATCTACCTTTTTAACATAATCTCGACCAATAAGCCATGTCAGGAACAGGCACCCGAGCCATTTATATACCGCGGTGCGTAAACGATTTCCAATTTTAATCGGTACGGATCTTCAAAGAAAACCGCGTAATACTCGATGTCAGCGGCGTATGTTCCCGGTCCGTCATAGAGTACCGGGATGCCGCGCGGTACCAGATATTCTCTATAGAAGCGATCCACCGCCTCCCGCGAATCGACCGAAAAAGCCAGATGGTTCAGACCGGGACGCTTGCGGTGAAACCCCGCCTCGCGGTACTCCGGCTCCACCTGCACGAGGCAAAGTTTAAACGAATCGTTTCCATAGAGAACATGGTCGCCGCCCCCGCCCTCCACGGCCCATCCGAACTCCTCCGCCAGCGGGTCGTAAAACTCGCGGGCGAGGAGCAGATCGGCGACGTTGTAGTCGAGGTGCGAAAAGCGGACTTGCGGACGACTCATCCGCGCGGTCCTTTGTCGAGGCATCGGTCCAGCTCGGCCAACAGAGCTTCGCGATCCAGCCCTTTGCCGATCAGCACCAGCATCGACTGGCGCATTTTCTCCCCCCACGGCTCGCCGAGCGTCGCGGTGCTGCGGTCGCCGACGAGGTGGAAGATCAACTGCTCCTCATAGCTGTCGATCCAGAGAATGCCTTTGCCACGGAAGATGTTGCGCGGCAGACTTTCAAGAAACTCGCTCAATTTCTCATAATCAAACGGATGCTCGGCCGCAAACGAGATCGACGAGATCTCCTCCCGCTCCAGATGGGACGCGGTCAACTGATCGAAGGAGACAAAGTCGCCTTTGGGCGCGTCTGCAGACGGTTCGGCGGCGATCTTGTTCTGATGCAGGTCGATGTCGAGCAACAGGCGCAGATCGACCTCACCTGACACCGACTCCAACACGCGGGCTGCTGGATTGATATCTTCCAGTTCCTCCAAGATCTCCTTGCGCATCTTTTCCTCGACGAGATCGATCTTGTTCAGCAAGATCAGGTCGCCTGCGAGGATCTGGTCGAGCGTGGTCGAGGAATGGAGCAGATTTTCATGGAAATTGGCCGCGTCCACCACGGTGATGATGCTGTCGAGGCGAACGTGATCGTACAAATCTTCATGCAAAAATGTCTGTGCCACAGGGCGCGGATCGGCCAGACCGGTCGTTTCCACCACCAGGTAGTCGATTTTTTCCGGCCGCAGCAACATGCGCGTCACCGCCCAGAGCAAGTCGTCGCGCACCGAGCAGCAAACGCAGCCGTTGGACAGCTCGACGACCTCCTCATCGGTGTTCATCACCAGATGATGGTCGATCGACAGCTCGCCAAACTCGTTGACGATCACGCCGATTTTCAATCCGTGCTGTTCTTTTAAAATCCGGTTCAAAAGCGTGGTCTTCCCGCTGCCGAGCGCTCCGGTCAGGAGCGTGGCCGGGACACGCCGGTCGATGTTCTCGATCACAAAACATCCCTCCTATGGGAAAGGTCGAGTTCAGTATACGATATTTTCCCCCAACCTGCATTCATAATGGACGAGTGCCAGTCGATATTCTATGAAGGAAGAGCACAAAGCAAAGAGGTGATCAGGCTGAAAAAAAGCGCCCTCCTCGCCGTCGCCACGTACTGCGCCGGCGTGGTCCTTTACTCCGTCCATTCCCATCCTCTCTACCCGTTTCTTGGCGGATGGTTCTCTGGATTGATCTTCATGAGCGGTCTCAGCCGTCACGGTCTGCGAAACACGGCTTGAAACTTTCTTCGCATACCCCCTTACTATACCTGTTCCTGATCGGAAGCACAAGAACAAACGTTCGACAAAATTTCTTATCAGAATTTTGCAATCTCGTGAAACGAAATGCCGAATCCTTTCGTCTATATGTATGAAAGCATTATTAGACAAGGATGGTGAGCGGCATGGCTTCCGTTGTAGCCTTTGTGATCATCGTCGGGATGATCGGGATGGGCCTGACATGGATTGCGCGTTGCGAGACTGAACATCTGGAAAACTCAGCTACCGACAGAGGCGAATCGGTCACCCAGCCGCTTCTGTCTTCGGAAGGTTGACAAAAAAGGCACATCCCGTCATGGCGATGTGCCTTTTTTTGTTTCCCGCTCCCGTCTGTCCTCTTGGGTGACCGCCCATTGCAAGCGCGGCCAGAAGGCGCGTCGGTCGTTTGCTTTGCCAAAGTCATACCATTCTCGCACGACCAGCGCCGGGTATTTCATCAGCGCGTCGATCACGCGGCGATTGTCTTGGCACAACGGATAGACGCGGTCATACGCCTCGATCATCTCCGAGAAAAGCCCGGGTTGCCAGCCGTTCAGATAAAGCGCGTGGTTCATCAACTGATACAGATCGTGCGCCCGCACATCCAGTCCGGCCAGATCGAAGTCGATCAAGGCGCTTCTGCCCCCCTGCCAGATCAGATTGTGCGGGGCCGGGTCGCGGTGACAAAGTGAGCCGTGGCGCATATCTGTCTCCAGAGCCCGCTGGTTGACACCGCGCAGCAGCAAAAGGGACTGACGAGCCTGTTCCGCGTACGGACGCCAGAGATCGCGCAACGTCGTGGCCCGCAGCGATGCCTCCTGTGCGCGTTCCAGTCGATAGCGGTATTTCTCCCAGAGGGGCGGCACCTGCAACAGGGCGCTCCTGCCGCCGCGCCCGACCGGCACCGCATGCAACCGGGCCAACGCCTCGGCAGCCGCGATGCGCTCTTCCTTCACCGTCATCGCCGTGTGCCGTCCTGGCAACCACGGCTGCAGCGTCCAAAGCCCCTCTTCCGCCTCCACAAAATATCCGTTGTCCCGCGTCTGCAAATACGGCGCCACCTCGGCGCCCGCCTGCACCGCCCGGTCCAACGCCTCGCCGAGCGCGCCAAGCCGACGCCGCATGCCGGTGCCTTTGTAACGCTTGATCATCATCGCCCCGCCGCTCGTCTTGACACCGACGACGGTACGCAGCCGCACGGTCCCGCGAAAAGACAGTCCGTACGCCCGCTCCAGACGGGTCAACAGGTCGTCCGAGAGATTCAGTGTCCCATCAGGCTCCCTCCCCCTCTCGCCATGATATAAAAAGAGGAGCCTTACTCTAGGAAGGCTCCCCGTCCTTGCTCAGTCCTCTTCGCGGTAGAACGTTTTCGGATACAGGCTCATCTGCGTCATCTTTTGCTGCATGTGCAGGTGCAGATCCGGAGCGGCCATGTGGTGGTGGTGGTGTTTGTGTTGACAACCGCAGCCGTGGCTCTTCATTTTCATCGCTTTCAGTTTCGGACGGCCGCATTTGTGTTTTTTCTTGCCGCAGCCTTTTTTCTTCATCTTGACCGGCAGATACATCATCATCATCGGCATGTGATGCGGGTTGTGGTGCATCTCGTGGTGCATGTGGTGTTGGTGCTGTTCATGATGATGGTGTTCTTCATGATGGTGGTGTTCCTGTTGTTGCGGCGCGGACATCTGCACTTGTTGCACCTGGGTTTGCGGGGCATAGACGATGTTTTCATGCGGCGCGTATTGGATGTTTGCGTTGATTTCGACAGGCGAGACCTGAGCGGGAGCCGTCGGCATGGGCATCGGCGGCATCGGCATCGGCATCGGTTTTTCCATCGTTACCATCTCCTTGGGGCTTAGGATCGGGGCGGTCATCTCTTCTTTCGTCATCGGAGCTTGCTGGATCGGCGCGGTCATCTGTTCCTTGGTCATCGGCATTTGCTGCATCGGTGCGGTCATCTGCTCCTTGGTCATCGGCATCGGCGGCATCATGCTCGGCATTTGCGGCATGCTCGGCATCGGGGCTGTGATCGGGGCTTGTTGGATCGGCGCGGCCGCTTCGTCCTCTTTGTGCGCAGACGCCGTTTTGAGTTTCATGCCGGACGACGGCACGTTGAGCACTTGGCCCGGATAGATCTTGTCAGCGTCCGGCACCTGCGGGTTGGCCGCTTTCAGATGATCGAGCGTCACGCCGACTTGCTTGGCGATCTTAAACATCGAGTCGCCGTTTTTCACCACGTATTTCCACAGGCCATCCCACTTCGGCACCGAAGGGTACGCCTGTTGGGGAGCGGGAATCTGCGCAGGCAGCGTTTCAGCTGCGGCAGGGGTCGGTTGAACAGACGGCGTTTCATCGATGATGTCATCCATGTCGGTCATACCGGGTGCCATCCCCGGTGCCATGTCGGGTGACGGTTGGCTGGCTGTGTCTTCGCCCGGCACCATGCCGACCGGCGTGGGAATGGGAGCTTGCACCCCGCTCGGTGCGGACGGCGCACCCGGCGAAGTCGGCATGCTGCCGGCGGTCGGGATCATGATCTGTTGTCCGACCGCGATCTTATCGGGATTGGCAATCTGCGGATTCGCAGCGATCAGCGACTCGAGCGAAACGCCGTGCGTTTTCGAGATCTTCCAAAGGGAATCACCCTTTTGGACGGTATATGCTTTCAACCCGGTCAACCTCCTTAGGTCAAATATCACTGGCAGTATATGCGCCCGCACTCCATGTGCCATTGAATCGACAAAATTGGGCGGAGGATTGTATACTGGTCACATACAAATTACGCAGTCATACGTCTCATTCCGAAAGAAGGTCATGTGTTGATAAACAAACTGCTCGCCTTTTACCACCGCTATGATCGTCTGATCTGGCTACGCGTCCTGGGCACCGTACTGTCCACTGTCGGCGGATTTATGATCCGCCCGTTTCTCGCTCTTTATCTGTACGACCGCCTGGGCGAAAACTTGGTCATCGCCGCGCTGATTGTCGGCCTTCAACCGTTGACCGGCCTTGTCGCAGGGATCTACGCAGGGGGTGTCGCCGACCGGTATGGCCGCAAACCGATCATGGTCGCCGGCTTGATGCTGGAAGCGGTCGCGATCTTCGGTTACGCGTTTGTCGATTCGCTCCCCGCTTTTGCCGCGCTGACGGTCATCGGCGGCATTGGCGGCGCTCTGTTCTTCCCGGCTGCCAATGCGCAGATCACCGACGTCGTTCCGGAAAACATCCGGCACGAAGTGTTCGCCCTGATGCACGCCGCCCTCAATGTCGGAGCCGCCTGCGGTCCGCTGGTCGGCGTCATCATCTACCGGATCAATCCCGGCATCGCCTTCATCACCTGCTCCGTTCTGTTCCTGCTCTACAGCCTCCTGATCCTCTTCAAAATCCCGGAGACGCTGCCAAAGGAACAGCGCGTCCGCTTCGGCATGTCAAAGGCAGACCGTCCACCCGCTCCGGCCCGCTTCCGGCTCCGGGACCATCGCTTGCTGCTCGGGATGACGCTGGCGATGCTTCCGTTTACCCTGCTCTACTCGCAGGTGGAGACGATCTTGCCCCAGCATCTCAAAGCCAATTTTGACGACTATCTGACCACGTTTGCCACCTTGATGACGATCAACGGCATCCTCGTCGTAACCACCCAATTACTGATCGCCCGCTATGCCGACCGCTTCCCCGTACGCCGGGTCGTGTTGCTCGCCTACTTACTTCTGACGGGCACAGCGATCGGCTACGGGTGGTCCACCACGTTCGTGTGGTTGCTCTTCGCGGAGATCCTGTTCACGCTCGGGGAGATGCTCAACGGCCCGCAGATCAACAAAGTCGTCTCGATCATGGCCCCGGCCGACCAGCGCGGCCGCTACTTTGCAATCTTCAACTCCGCCTGGCCGCTGACCGGCACGTTCGCCCCGGTGATTGGTGCGTTTGCTTTTGGCAGCATCGGCGGGGCATATTGGTTTACCATCGTCGCCGGCTTGCTCTTTGTGGCCGGATTTGCTCAACATCGACTGATCGCCCGCGCGTTGAAGCCGTCGAATCAGCCACTCGACTCATCGATTCCCGCATAAAAAAACCGAGTCCTGCGAAAAAGGACTCGGTTTTTTTCTATACACTTACAACGCCCGCACCATACCGCCGTCTACCAATACCGCCGACCCGGTGACGTACGAATTGGCCCCGGAGCCCATGAAGACGACCATCCGGGCAAACTCCTCCGGCGTTCCATAGCGGCCGAGCGGGATGTTTTTCTCATGCCCCTCGCGCACCGCTTCCAGGGTGCTACCGATCGCCCCCGCCCGCTGCTCGTCGAGTTCGCGCACGCGATCGGTGGCGATGCGACCCGGCGCAATCGTATTGATCAAAATGTTGTCCGGTGCCAGTTCTGTCGCCAAGCTCTTCGCCAATCCCAAAATGCCCGCCCGGAACGTATTGGACAGCAACAGTCCTTCAATCGGTTGTTTCACCGACGTCGACGCGATATTCAAGATGCGTCCGCCTCCGTTTGCCCGCAGCAGCGGCAACGCCCCGCGGATCGTGCGCACGACGCTGAGCAGGTTGCTATGGAACGCCTGCTCCCATTGCTCGTCAGACAGATCGTCAAATTTGCCCACCGGCGGGCCGCCTGCGTTTGTGACCAGCACATCGAGCCCGCCAAACCGTTCTTTCAATCGTTCAAAGAGCAGGACGAGATCTTCTTTCTTAGACACATCGGCTGCGCAGACCTCCACCTCTCCGCCGGTCAGCGACCGAATCTCTGCCGCCGTTTGTTCCAGCCGCTCGCTGCTGCGCGAGGCGATCATCACCCGCGCTCCTTCCCGGGAAAATTCGGTCGCCACCGCGCGACCAAGCCCTTTGCTCGCCGCCATCACCAGCACGGCCTTGCCTTGCAATTGCAGATCCATATCGTTCGCCTCCATCCTCTTTTCCTTCTATTGTAAAAAGAAAAAGGTTCCCTGTCACGGGAACCTTTTTGCGTGTTGCAACATTCAATTAGAACGCCGGAACGACAGAGCCTTTGTATTGCTCTTCGATGTATTTCTTCACTTCCGGAGAGTTCAGCGCTTTTGCCAGCTTTTGCAGAGCTGCGTTGTCTTTGTCCTTGGTGCGAACCGCGAGGACGTTGACGTACGGGGACTCTTTGTCTTCGATGAACAGAGCGTCTTTGGTCGGGACGAGCTTTGCTTCCAGCGCGTAGTTGGTGTTGATCAGCGCGAGGTCGACATCGCCGAGGACGCGCGGCATCATCGCAGCTTCCATCTCTTTGAAGACCAGGTTTTTCTTATTCTCGGTGATGTCTTTTACCGTGCCTTTGACGCCGACGCCGTCTTTGAGCTTGATCAGCTCTTGCTTCGCGAGCAGTGCCAGGACGCGGCCTGCATCTGCCGGGTTGTTCGGGATCGCGACGGTTGCACCGTCCGGAAGATCTTCTTTCTTTTTATGTTTTTGCGAGTACGCGCCGATCGGCTCGATGTGTACTTTTGCGATCTGGGTCAGGTCGAGTTTGTGCTCGGCGGAGAAGCTCTCCAGGTACGGGATGTGTTGGAAATAGTTTGCGTGCAGTTGACCGTCGTTCAGTTGGATGTTCGGTTGCACATAGTCGTTGAACGGAATGATCTCCAACTTGACGCCGTCTTTCTCCAAGGTCGGAGCGATAAATTTGAGTACTTCTTCATGCGGGACCGGAGTCGCGCCGACTTTCAGGGTCACAACTTCGCCGTTTGCGCCGGTCGGAGTTGCCGTTTCCGTTTTGGAACCGCATGCAACGAGGGAGGTGGACAGCAGGAGCGCCATCGCGCCGATGAGCAATTTTTTCATGAGTTCATACTTCCTTTCCTAGTGAGGAGATTTGGGTAATTTT
This sequence comes from Tumebacillus lacus, assembly GCF_026410385.1. GTDB lineage: Bacteria > Bacillota > Bacilli > Tumebacillales > Tumebacillaceae > Tumebacillus > Tumebacillus lacus. The sequence goes on along the minus strand of NZ_JAPMLT010000004.1, from coordinate 4,312 downwards.
TATTATTTGCGAGTGAAGTGCAGGACCAGTCGGTCACCGACCATCTGAATGACTTGCACAAGCCCGACGATGATGACGACTGTGACGATCATCACGTCCGTTTGGAAGCGCTGGTACCCGTAGCGGATCGCCAGGTCCCCGAGGCCGCCGGCACCCAAGATACCGGCCATCGCCGAGTAGCCGACCAGACCGACTGTGGTGATCGTGATCCCGGCAATGATCGCCGGACGTGCTTCCGGCAATAAGACGCGGGTGATGATCTGCCACGTGGAAGCTCCCATCGATTGCGACATCTCGATCACGCCGCGGTCCACTTCCCGCAGTGCCACTTCGACGAGGCGGGCCAAGAAGGGCGCGGAGCCGATCACCAGCGGCGGAATGGCCGCTTCGACGCCAAGCGAGGTGCCGACGAGGAATTTCGTGAACGGGAGGATCATGATCATCAAGATCACGAACGGGAGCGAGCGGAAGATATTGATGATGACACTGAGCACCTGATAGACCGGTCTGTTTTGCAACAGGTGACCCGGCGAAGTGAGGACGACGAGGATGCCGAGCGGCAACCCCAGCAGGGCTGTGAACAGCGTAGAGAAGCCGACCATGTAGATCGTCTCGCCAAATGTGCGCCACAGTTCCTTCGGATCGACGTTTACAAGCAGTTCGCTGAGCATCTTACAACATCACCTCCACATCGAGTCCGCGCTCGCGGAACAGTTCCACCGAGCGGTCGAGTACCGCCTTGTCCCCTTGCAGTTCGATCACGAGTCGGCCGTACGGTGTGTCTTTCATCCGGGAGATCGTGCCATGCAGGATGTTGAAGGTGAGGTCTTCGCTGTGCAGCACCTCAAACATCAGCGGCTGGAACGTGGTGTCGCCGAGGAAGGAGACTTGCACGACGCGGTGGTTCGCGCGTTCATCCGTCGCCATGCGACCATAGGAGGCGAGCAGTTCGGCCGGGATCTCAAAGTCGCTGACCTGAGCCACAAACTCCTTGGTGATCGGCTGCTGCGGGCTGAGGAACACTTCCGCCACCGGGCCGTCCTCGACGATATAGCCGCCGTCGATGACTGCGACCCGGTCGCAGATGTCACGGATAACCTGCATCTCATGGGTGATCAGGACGATGGTCAGTCCGAGTTTCTTGTTGATGTCGGCCAGCAGTTTGAGGATCGACTGGGTGGTCATCGGATCGAGCGCCGATGTCGCTTCGTCACAGAGCAAAACTTTCGGATCGTTCGCAAGGGCGCGGGCGATGCCGACGCGCTGCTTTTGACCGCCGGAGAGCTGAGCCGGGTATTTGTTGCGGTGTTCGGTGAGGCCGACCAGTTCGAGCAATTCGGTCACTTTGCGGTCGATCTCCCCTTTGTCTTTCTTAGCCAGCCGCAGCGGGAAGGCGATGTTTTCAAAGATCGTCGCGGACGACAGCAGGTTGAAGTGTTGGAAGATCATGCCGATGTGGCGACGCTCTTCTTGCAACGCCTTTTTGCTGAGTCGGGTCAGGTCGACGCCGTCGACGATCACAGAACCTTGCGTTGGTTCTTCTAGCAGGTTGATACAGCGGATCAATGTCGATTTGCCAGCGCCGCTGTGGCCGATGATGCCGAAGATTTGGCCTTTTTCTATGGTCAAGTCGATCTGCTTGAGAGCAGGAACCGACTTTTTGTTGACAATGTATTCTTTTTGCAAGTTTTGCAAGTGGATCATGTGGCGGATCTCCCTCCTTCTTGGAAAATAAAAAAGTGTCCTTCGACATAGAAGGACACATCACGGTTACCGTTCATGTCTCTCATCTGTCGAAACAAGATCGTTTCGCAGGAATTGGCACCATTTCACGGTTTCTTAACGCCGTGACGGTTGCCGGGTTTCATAGGGCCAGACCCTCCACCTCTCTGGATAAGAGAAAATATGAAGTTGTGTTTACAACTTGGAGTATACACGCTGTTGACAAGGATCGTCAATCCCTAAAATATACGGCAATTTTTGTATGCGATTGCAGACAACCAAAGATTGCCCGGTGTAGCACCCTGATCCCCCGGTGACACTAACAGCGGGTTGATCGTATTCTCAATCCAAATTTACCTTGCTGAGGAGGCTGACGCATGAAACATTTGTCCGCACTTGCTGGGGTTCTCTTGCTGTCTTCTTCTCTGCTGGCCGGCTGCACGCCGAACGCTTCGCCGGCTCCTGACAACCGGGCTGACACGTACGACACGACGCAGGGCGGTCGTGTACAGGGCGGCAACATCGGGATCAACACGGTTGACCGCGACCGACTTGGCGTGGCGGACGACATCGGGCCGGACCGCGGTGCTGCGTACGACGAAGACCGTCTCGGTGTGATCGACCGAATCGGCCCGGACCGCCGACCGGGCGTGATGGGCAACGGCAACACCCGCGACAAGGACCGTCTCGGGGTTCGCGACAACATCGGCCCGGACACGAACGGCCGCAATCTGCGCAACGACACCGCGCTCGAGTCGAAGGTCGAAGCGATCCCGGGCGTTCGCGATGCGAAGGTGCTGGTGGTTGGCAACACGGCGTACGTCGGAATCAACACTCGCTTTGACGACACGACTCGCGACACCACGCCGGGTCCGAACGTCAATGCGACCGGTAACGACCGTCCGCGCATGAACACCACCAACGGCAACAACCGTCCGAACGTGACGCTGCGCAACGCGGTGGGCGGCGCGATGAACGGGGCGACCGGTTCGCCGACCGGCAATGCGAACGTACAAGGGTACTCGTACGGCTCGCCGGGCACGACCGGCACTGGCAATACTGCCGGTTCTTACGGCTCGACGTCCGGTACTTCGGGCACAACGCCGGGCGCTACGACGAACAATCGCAACTACGCAAACTCCATGACTACGCCGGGGAACAACATCTCGACTCCGGTGATCCCGAACAACATCGGAATCAATGGTCTGGCCGGGGGTGCGAACGCAGGCCGTCAAGGGACGGTCAACCGCTACACGGGCGGTGCTGGCAACCAGTATTCGACCGCTGGGCAAAACACCTCGAACAACAACGCCGGTATTTTCAATGCGAACATGGACCATGCTGTCTCCGGCGGCATGAAGACGCGTGTTGCGACGGCGATCCGTCAAGCCAACCCGTCGATCCAAAATGTTTATGTGTCGGCCAACCCGCAGTTGTTTGATCGGATGGGCGCTTATACGAACGACTCGGTGCAAGGTCGTGCGACCGGTGCGGGGAATGACTTGATGGATGCGTTGCGTCGAGTGTTCCCGGCTGCTCGTTAGATTGTGTTTGGGACCCCGCCTTGTGGCGGGGTTTTTCTTTGTGTGTTTAAAAAAACCCTTCCGCTTGGGAAGGGTCTAGGATGAGGCTTAGTAGAGATCTTGATGTTCCATGTGCATGTCTCCGATATGCTGGTCTTCATAATTCATGGTGAAGCTCAGTTTCGGCGAATCGTTGAAAGTCCGTGCCAACATGCGTGCGACGTCGCTGGTCTCATCTTCGCTCGGCTCTTTCCAAAACTCCACACGGCCCGAGACGTTGTTGCCGATCTCGTCTACCGCGACTACGCCGATTGTTGCGTGGTCTGCGTCATGGAGGTGGTATTTGGTGTGCTCACCGTTTTCGTAGACGACGGAGAGGTGGTGTTCGTCTTCCCCGTATACGTCGTCATCGGTGACGTACGCCGCCGCGTAGCCGCCTTCGAAGTCTTCCTCCACATCGTACGCTTCGAAGTCGTCTTCTTCCTCCATGTAGATCGTCTCGTCTTCGTCCGCCATCAGCAGGTCCTCTTCTTCGATCTCCACAGAGGCATCAAACGGCTCCATTTCGACGACGCTGCTGATGTCGCCGTACATCATGACGACGGAGCTGTCTTGGACGCCCAATGCGGAGTTGAGGTGTTCGATGTAGGTGCGGACTTCTTCTTCCACGACGTCGAGTTGGTTTTCGGAGACCTTCTGGGTGTCGATCTGGATGGTGCCTGTCAGGATCTCTCCTTCGCGGTACACCAGGTACAGATCACCGGCCCAATCTTCGTTGAGATAAATGCTGACCGTTTCGCCACCCTGAGTACGCAGTTCGGGTTTGAGCACGACTTTGTTCATCAGATCTCCCCCTTTTTGTGAAGAGTCCTTAGTAGTATGTGATAGGAAGGGGGGATCAATCCTAAAAAAAGACCCGATCCGCGATGGATCGGGTCTTTCTTCCGAAATAACAAAACGCCCCGCGACGACCTACTCTCCCAGGACCCTGCGGTCCAAGTACCATCGGCGCTGGAGAGCTTAACTTCCGTGTTCGGGATGGGAACGGGTGTGACCTCTCCGCCATT
>NZ_JAPMLT010000003.1 GCF_026410385.1 Tumebacillus lacus | reverse complement strand
TGATAGGTGTAGGAGGTCGTCACGCCGCCGGGCTCCGTCTTGCTCAAGGTCTGTTTTTTGTCATTGAAGGTGTAGACCGTTTGATTGCCTTGATCGTCCGTGCGGGTCACTTTGCCCGCTTCGTATCAATAGGAAAAAAGGAGTTCCTGTCGTGCGTTTTTAACCTGATGCACCTTGCCGTTTTCGTATTCAAAATAAGTGGCGACACCGTTTTCAGCCCGCATCGTGATCCGATGCGAGCCATCATAGGCCATCGTAACGACCGAACCGTCGGGGCGCGTGATCTGCGTCAGATCGTGGCCGGTGTAGCCGTATCGGTAGACCTGTCCGCTGCGGTCGGCGACCGTCTCGACCAGCCCGGCACCGTTGTACGCAAACTGGATAGAAGGCAGCGCATTGCCGCGCATTTTTTCGATCCGTCCCGCTCCGTCATACTCCAACAGCATGACAAGTCCCGTTTGATCCGCATACCGCAGCAGTTTACCCGCTTGTTTCGGAGCATCGGTTCGCCAGGCGGCCTGATAGCCGAAAAAGGCGTAGCGCATGCCGGTGTCCGGATCGACCAGTAGATAGTCGTGCTGGCTGCGGCGGGTCAACTGTTTGCGGTTGTCCGCTCTCTCCGCTTTGTAGGTGCCCAGATGCAGCGGATAGTAGATCAGCGGGGCGCCGTCGTACTCTTCCACGACCGCATCTTCCGCAGGGACGGACATCTCGAACAGGTACTGGTCCGTGCTCCCGTCCGCCTTTTGATCGACGATGGAAAAGTTGTCGTACATGCGGAGCGAACGCTCCTGCGGAATCGACCAGCCGTACCCGAACATCCCCAGCCGTTCGGTCTGATCGCTCTTGTACGACCTCGCGACTTCCAGAGCCGGCCCGTATCCGGGAAAAGCAAAGTCCTTTTCATCGAGCACCAACTGCCCCGACGCGATGTCGACCGGCTCCTTCGGCAGCTCACCGGATGGATCGCCAAGCGACTCCACCGGATTGCTGCCGGTCCCGGCCGACTGCCCTCCGCCCTCCGCAGAGCGAAGCGCCATCTGCACCGGGTCGACTGTCGCTCCGTCCTCCGGCATCCACCCCTCATTGAGCGGGTCCCATTCTCCGTCATACGCTGCATTCACAGGCGTTGCGAAGGCAGGCAACAACGTGCTCGCCACGACCGCTACGGATAAAAGAGCGGACAGCAAGCCACGTCTGAACCTATTGTTCATCACAGATACTCCTACCAGAAATAATAGATTTTACCATTTCGTGATAAGAGGATCATACAATGAGGTGTAAGTGATAATCAACAAATATTTTATACATTGTTATTAATTTGGTTAAATATTGGTTGCTGTCGGGAGGATGAACGAGTCGCGTCTGGAAGTAATAGGGTGAGGAGACCAACCGTAAGGAGGTGCATGTGCGATGATTCTCGAAGAATCCGAAAGACTGCTGACTCCTGAAGAACTTGTGGCTGCTGAGCAACGCCTGAAAGTAGTTTTCCCGACCGACTTCAGAGAGTTTTTATTAAAGCACAACGGCGGAAGACCTACACCAAATAAGTTCGATTTTATTGATACGAATGGAGAAAGTTCTAACTCACAAATCGATTTCTTTTTCGCGATTTTCGAAGGCCATATAGACAATCTTGAGATCGAATATCGGGCGCGTGTCGAGGAAGATCGGCTGCTGCCTCATTTCGTCCCCATTGCCAATGACCCGTTTGGTAATCTGATCTGTCTCTCGGTTCGCAGTGAAGATCTGGGCAAAGTCTACTTCTGGGACCACGAGATCGAGCCGGAGACGGCAGGATATGAGAATATGAGTTTGATTGCAGACAGTTTCACTGAGTTTTTGGGGAAGTTGACGTAAGGAACGATGAAGAGGCAGCGAGGGGGAGCAAAATGAAGATTGAAGAATCGAGAACACCTTTGACTGAGGAAAAGTTGGACGAGGTGCAAAAACGATTGACCCTCGTTTTTCCGGCTGAGTATCGTGCGTTTTTATTGAAGAATAACGGTGGCAAACCCACACCCAATACGTTCAGTTTTCTAGATCGAAACGGAGAGAAAGCCGATTCGTTACTCGATGATCTGGAAGTGGAGTACACGGATCTGCTATCCGATGAACGAATCCTCCCGCATCTCGTCCCCATTGCCAACGACCCGTTTGGGAATTTGATCTGTCTCTCTGTTGCGGGTGAAGATCTGGGCAAAGTCTATTTCTGGGATCACGAGATCGAGCCGAAGACGGCGGGTTATGAGAATATGAGTTTGATTGCAGACAGCTTCACTGAGTTTTTGAATAAGTTGACGTGAGGCAAGGGGACAAATACCCCTCTCTCAATGGAGGGGTATTTGTGTTGCGGAGACAGGAGCACAGCGCGATCCCTCTCTTCGATAGCGTCTCATGCGTAACCACCCGTATCTTCTCTAACACCTCAGCCACCCGCTCAAAATCGTTCTGGCTACATTGACAAGCCGGTCTTTGTAGGGCGGGGGCTTTACTTACCAGATTTGATCTGTGATAACGAAAGGGTGGGGTCTTTAAGCAGGAGGGAGGAGAACAGATGACGTGGTACAAAGCCGTTGAAAATGTGTTTGATCACATACCCGGAAACGAAGTACAACAAAATTGGGTGAGGAAGACGAAACCGATTGAATCGGTTCCGGAAACGAGGGATCTGTCTGAGGTTGCCCAGTATTTCGTTTCTGCACAGGTTCTCTTTGACGAAAAAATGTACCATCAGATCATCATTCGCAACAACGATATAGCCGAGAAGGTCCAGAAACACCTGATGCCTCATTACAACAAGATAAGAGGGTTTTACAAAGACGATCAGTTGGTGGAGGTCAGGTTATCTGATTTGAAGGCCGCTTCTCGGGAAAAGTACATTGAACAGCTTCGAAATGAGGAAATTCACCCTTTTGTGCATGGGCTTAGAGGGGGGCAAAAAATAGATGCTTCAAGCCGATTTTCCATTCCGGCACCATTGACATGGGTAAAGTTGGATCTTGAGGAGATAAGGGGGGATTCCGAGCGGGTCAGTGACTCATTTTGGGATTTCCTGAGCGCGACTCTGTCAACAGAAAGCGGAGTCGTCTGTTTCACGCCTGCTTTGTGGGAGTTTGAAGAAGAAGTAAAGCATAATCCGGCCATTCAGTACCTGTCCAGAGTTTGTGAAGAGATGTATTTGTCCATCAACCAGACGGATTCGACCGTTCAAACGATGATGGTGATTTCACGCTTTTGAAGATTAGAAGACGTAAAAAAGGAGAACACGTATGTGTTCTCCTTTTATGTATGGCGCGCCCGCAGGGAATTGAACCCCGACTTCAGGCTTCGGAGACCTACGTCCTATCCATTGGACCACGAGCGCACGATGGTATCAAGTTGTCTGGGTGGTGCGTTCCTCGGGGGAACACTAGCTATATTACACGATCCATTCCGCGAATGCAACTGCCAAGTTTCCCTCTTGGAGGAGATCCTTTCATGTTACAATGTTACCTATAGCATTGCACACATTGGGAGGGAGCAGAAAATGACTGTATCTCGTGCATTGACCATCGCCGGGAGCGACTCCGGCGGGGGTGCTGGGATTCAGGCGGATTTGAAGACGTTTACCGTCCTCGGCGTTTACGGGATGAGTGCGTTGACCGCCATTACGGCTCAAAATACGCTGGGTGTACACAGTATTTACAACTTGCCGCTGCAGGCGATCGAGGAGCAGATCGACGCGGTGGCGTCTGATATCGGGGTCGATGCGGTGAAGACCGGGATGCTGTCTCAAGTTCCGATCATCGAGACGGTCGCCCGCAAGATCAAGGAACACAACATTCCCAATCTGGTCGTCGATCCGGTGATGGTCGCAAAGGGCGGGGCGAAACTGCTGGAGTCCGATTCGCAGCATGCGCTGATCACGCACCTGTTGCCGCTGGCGACGGTGGTGACGCCCAATCTGCCGGAAGCGGAAGTGCTGACGGGCCTGTCGATCCGTACAGTAGAGGATATGAAGGAAGCGGCGAAAAAAATCCACGCCTTTGGTCCTAGATATGTCGTCGTCAAAGGCGGTCATCTCGAAGGAGATGCGCTCGATATCCTCTTTGACGGGGAGACGTTTGAGATCTTTGTCACCGACCGCTACGAGACCCGGCACACGCACGGCACCGGCTGCACGTTCTCCGCCGCGATCACGGCGGAACTGGCAAAAGGGCGTTCGATCCACGCGGCTGTGGAGACGGCGAAAGACTTTATCACCTGCGCGATCCGCGATACGCTCGGTCTCGGCCAGGGTCACGGGCCGACGAACCACTGGGCGTACGGGAAGAGCAAGCAGCGGGTGTAGAGCAGAGAAGAACAAAAGCCACAGGTCATGTCGGAACAAGCGGCAATTCTGGTTCAAATGAAAGGCCGCCTCTCATCTATACGAGAGGCGGCCTTTTTGCTCCTTAATCCTCCAGATCTTTCGCTTCCACCTTCTCTTTCTTCGGTGCTCCGTGGTGATGCGCTTTGGAGCGGGTGGTGACCAGGAGTTGGTCAAAGACGCCGTGAATCGACGGCTGCAAGACTTTGATGCCCTCGGCCGTGATCCCGCCCGGCACGGAGACGCGGTGGATGATGTCTTCAAACTCAAAGCCTTCCTGCGTCAACAGCTTGCCGACCCCGAGCGTCATGTCTTTGACCAGCGTCTCCGCCAGATTGCTCGGGATGCCGCCCTGGCGCACGGCCGCCATCGCGAACTCGCGCAGGAGCAGGGCGAGGAACGCCGGTCCGCAGGATGAGAGGTCGGAGCAGACGCGCAGGTCGGCTTCTTCGACGACGGTCGGTTTGGAGATGCGTTCGAGCAGGCTTTCGATATCGTGGCGCTCCTCCAGCGTCAGACGGCTGCCATGCATGACGAGGGTGACGCCGGAAAGGGCGACTTGGGTGATCGAAGGGATGATCTTGACCACGCGGCAGGGCAGGACTGCCTCCATCTCTTCCAAAGAGACGGCGCTGTTGATCGACACGAAATACTGGTCCTCGCGCACGTACGGAAGCACTTGTTGGATGACAGGACGAGCATCGCCCGGTTTGACGCACAAAAAGACGATGTCGGAGCGGCGCACGATCTCCTCCGGCGTGCAGACCGCTTCCACCTGCGGGTGCCGCGCGGTGATCTGCGCGAGTTTCTCCGGCGTGCGGTTGCAGGCGATGATCTCGATCTCCGAGGAAGACGTCGACTGGACGAAGGCGCGTACCAGCATGCTCCCCATACTACCTGTCCCGATAAATCCTATCCGCAAGGCAGTCTCCTCCTTTGGCGTGATGTGTGTTACTGCCAACATATTCCGACAAGCATACTTTTCATGACGATGAATTTTTTTGGTTTCGTGGCGCATGCTGGGAAGATCATGATCTCTGGAAAGGATGAATGCGATGGAAGAGGTGCAAATGCCGTTGTGCCTGATCCGGCAAGGCCGCACGATGTACGACAATCTGATGAAGATCGGGAAGTCGGAACCGTGGCTGCGGGAAACGCTCTCCCAATTGCAAATCTATGACGTGCGGGATGTCCGATATGCCCTGCTCGATCCAAACGGCAGTGTGCACGTCTTGTACGCGTGACGGTCGTCGCCAACCTTTCGCTCTTCTGCTACACTGGTAGAAGCAGATTCATTTTACGGAAAGGGGGCGTGCGGGATGCAGATGGGCTTTGGACTGTGGCAGGAGCAGTCGCAGCGGCTGGTGATGACGCCGGAGCTGCGGCAGGCGATCACGGTGTTGCAGTTTTCTTCGCTGGAGCTGCTGGAGTACATCGAGGGCGAGATCGCGGTCAATCCGGTGCTCGACTCGGAGCCGGTCATCGACTGGGCGGAACTGGCCCGTCAGCAGCGCGATCAGGCCCCGGACCGGCAGTCGGCCGCCGTCTCCCGCGACGATGCGGACTGGCCGGAGCCGTCCGTCCGGCAGCCGGTGTCGCTGACCGATCACCTGCGCGCCCAGTTGCGCCTCCTGACGCTCTCCGCTGATCAGCGTCGCATCGGGGAGTATCTGATCGGGAGTCTCGACGAGAACGGCTACCTCACCATGCCGCTGACCGAGGTTGCGGAGGTGCTGCTTGCCGACGCGGCGGAGGTCGAAGCGGCACTCCGGCAGGTGCAGACGCTGGAGCCGACCGGAGTCGGAGCCCGCACGCTCAGCGAGTGTCTCGGGCTGCAACTGGCGGAGCGCGAGCATGTGCCGCCTGCGATCTACGAGCTGATCGAGCAGCACTTGGAAGACGTGGCGCAGGGGCGGATCAAAGCGGTGGCGGCTGCGCTGCGGGTCACGCCGTCCGAGGTGCAGTCGATGGTCGACCTGCTGAAAACGCTCGACCCAAAGCCCGGCTGCTGCTATTCGACCGATGCCCCGGCCTACATCATCCCCGACGTGCACATCGAAAAGGTCGGCGGCGAGTACGTGGTGCTCGTCAACGACAAGTCTGTGCCGCGCCTGCAGATCAACGATCTGTATCGCAACATGCTCCAGACCTCCGACGAGCAAGGGCAAGAAGTGCGGGAGTACATCACCGGCAAACTGAACGGAGCGCTCTGGCTGATCAAAGCGCTCGAACAGCGACGGCAGACGATTTTAAAAGTGACGACGGCGATTGTCGACCTGCAGCAGGGCTTTTTCGAGCAGGGGATTCGCGCGCTGAAACCGCTTACGCTGCGTCAGGTGGCGGAGCAGATCGGGATGCACGAATCGACCGTCTCGCGGGCGACGACCGGAAAATACGCGCAGACGCCGCGCGGTGTGTTTGAATTAAAATTTTTCTTTTCCTCCGGGGTGCAGACGCTGTCCGGCGACGGGGCTTCGGCCGAATCGATCAAGTCGCAGATCCGGGAGATGATCGCGGGAGAAGACCCGAAAAAACCGCTCAGCGACCAGAAGATCTGCGACCTGCTCCAGAAAAAAGGCATCGAGATCGCCCGCCGCACGGTGGCGAAATACCGGGAGGAAGACAACATCCCCGCCTCCTCGCAGCGCAAGAGGTACGATGCATAACATCAGCCTGTTTTTGCAAAGTTAACAAGACAACAGTTGCACAATCTCCAAGGATTGGATATGATAATCATGACAGCAGACAACGCGTCTGCACTTTTTTTACAGCAGACGGGACATAATTTGCATAACTGGGACATTTTAAGTCCCTGTGGTCGCACGGAAAGGAGTGATTCGCTTGTCTAAGGAACTGTTGGCCTTGCAGATGAAGCTTGTGCCCGACCTGCTTGACGGCATGAAAAAGCGGTATCGCGTCTTGCACCACCTCTTTTTAACGCAACCGATCGGCAGGCGGGGCTTGGCGATGCAGTTGCAGACGACGGAGCGAATCCTTCGGGCCGAGGTGGATTTTCTGAAAGACCAAGGTCTGCTCGCCGTCGAGACGGTCGGCATGCACGTCACGGAGGAAGGCAAGAAACTGCTCCATGATCTCGCCGACATCATCCGCGAGATCGACGGGCTGGCGGAGAAAGAACGGCTGCTGGCCGAACGCCTCGGGCTCGCCGAGGTGCGGCTGGTGGCGGGCGACGCGGATGCTGATCCGCTGGTCAAAAAGGCGCTCGGACACACCGCCGCCGAACTGCTGCGCGGGATGCTCCGCCCCGGCGATTCGATCGCCGTGACCGGCGGCACGACCATCGCCGCCATCGCCGAGTCGATGCAAAAGGCGCCGCTTGGCGTGGAGGTGCTGCCCGCGCGCGGGGGTCTCGGGGAAAACATGGAGTTCCAAGCGAACACCATCGCCTCCCGACTGGCTGCCAAGCTCGGCGGGACCTACCGGATGCTGCACGCGCCGGACCTGCTCAGCGACGAGGCGCACCACTCGCTGGTCAACGACCCGCAGGTGCTGGACACGCTGGAGCGAATCCGCTCGGCAAGGATTGTCGTTCACGGCATCGGGCAAGCTATCCCCATGGCAAAACGACGGCGCATCCCGGAGAGCCGGATCGGTCATCTGGCGGAGCAAGGAGCGATCGCCGAAGCGTTCGGCTATTACTTTGACCGCGACGGCCAGATCGTGCACGCGATGAACACGGTCGGGCTGAAACTGGCCGATCTCTCGCGCATCGAGCAGGTCGTGGCGGTCGCAGGCGGCGCCACCAAAGCGGAGGCGATCTCCGCCGTCGCGAGCGGCTGTCCTGTGCACGTGCTGGTCACCGACGAAGCGGTGGCAGACGCGATCTTGGGAAACAGACAGAGAGAGACAGAAACCAGACAATCAGAAACAGAAATCAGTGGAGAGAACAAGGAGGAGACTGTTCATGGCAATTAAGGTGGGTATCAACGGTTTCGGACGTATCGGGCGCAACGTATTTCGTGCAGCATTTGGCAATGAGGAAGTGGAGATCGTCGCGGTCAACGACCTGACCGACGCAGAGACGCTGGGGCTCCTGCTCGAGCATGACTCGGTGCACGGCCGTTTTGGCGCCGAGGTGAAGGTGGACGGCAACGACCTGGTGATCAACGGCAAACGCGTCCATGTACTGGCGGAGCGCGATCCGGCGAAACTGCCGTGGAAAGAGCTCGGCGTGGAGATCGTCATCGAGTCGACCGGCCGCTTCACCGACCGGGAAAAGGCAGCCGCTCACATCGAAGGCGGCGGTGCGAAGAAAGTCATCATCTCCGCTCCGGCGAAGAATGAAGACATCACCATCGTCATGGGCGTCAACGAAGACAAATATGACGCGGCGAACCACCACGTCATCTCCAACGCTTCTTGCACCACGAACTGCCTCGCACCGTTTGCGAAGGTCCTCAACGACAAGCTCGGGATCAAGCACGGCCTGATGACGACGATTCATGCCTACACCAATGACCAGAGCATTCTCGACCTGCCGCATAAAGATCTGCGCCGTGCCCGTGCTGCCGCCCTGTCGATCATCCCGACGACCACCGGCGCTGCCAAAGCAGTCTCGCTCGTCCTGCCGGAACTGAAAGGCAAACTGAACGGTTTCTCCTTCCGCGTGCCGACCCCGAACGTCTCGGTCGTCGATCTGAACGCCGAAGTGGAAAAGCCGACCACCGTCGAGGAAGTCAACGCGATCCTCAAGGAAGCGGCGGAAGGCGAACTGAAAGGCATCCTCGCCTACGTGGAAAAACCGCTCGTCTCCATCGACTACAACGGGGACGCGCACTCGTCTTCCATCGACGCGCTGTCGACGATGGTCGTCGACGGCACGATGGTCAAAGTCGTCTCCTGGTACGACAACGAGTGGGGCTATTCCAACCGCGTCGTCGACCTCTGCGTCTACATGGCGGGCAAAGGTCTCTAACGTTTCCTGATTGGTATAACACATATACGGCTTTCGATTGAAAAAAGTATGACAGAATGCCCGAATCCGGTTCCCTAGTGGAGCAGGATTTGGTAAACTTACATCGTACTGCAAGGTGAGGAGGGTGTGCGCAGGCAACATGCCTCCTCCTTTCCTATGATCGGAACAATCGGAGGTACGACAGATGAACAAAAAAACGGTAAAAGACATCGACGTGCGCGGCAAAAAAGTATTTGTGCGCTGCGATTTTAACGTGCCGCTCGACGGCGAGCGCATCACCGACGACACCCGCATCGTGGCAGCTCTGCCGACGATCCGTTTCCTTGTCGAGCAGGGAGCGCGCGTGATCCTCGCGTCTCACCTCGGACGTCCGAAGGGCGAAGTCAACGCGAAGTACACGCTCGGACCGGTGGCCCAACGCCTGTCCGAACTGCTGGGCAAGCCGGTGGAAAAGGCGACCGATTCCATCGGGCCGGCTGTGGAAGAACAAGTGAGCCTGTTGCAGGACGGCGACGTGCTGCTGCTGGAAAACGTGCGCTTCCACAAAGGCGAGGAGAAAAACGACCCGGAGCTGGCAAAAGCGTTTGCGTCTCTGGCAGACCTCTTCGTCAACGACGCGTTCGGCACGGCGCACCGTGCACACGCATCGACCGCCGGCATCGCTGCTTACATACCGGCCGTCGCCGGATTTTTGATGGAAAAAGAGATCGAAGTGATGGGCCGCGCACTGGAAGACCCGGACCGCCCGTTCACCGCGATCATCGGCGGCGCCAAAGTTTCGGACAAGATCACCGTGCTTGACAACCTGCTGGAAAAGGTCGATCAACTGATCATCGGCGGCGGCATGGCGAACACCTTCCTCAAAGCGATGGGCTACAAGCTCGGCAACTCGCTCGTCGAAGCGGACAAACTCGACCTCGCATCCGCTCTGCTCGCCAAAGCGGAGAGCAAAGGCGTGATGGTGTTCCTGCCGGAAGACCTCGTCGTCGCATCCGAGTTTAAAGCGGACGCGGAACACAAGATCGTCGACGCGGAACTCGAAGGTGTGCCGGACGGCTGGATGGCGCTGGACATCGGTCCGAAGTCGATGAAGACGTTCGACCTCGTCGTCAAGCGTTCGAACACGGTGATCTGGAACGGCCCGATGGGCGTGTTCGAGATGGAGGCGTTCGCAAAAGGCACCAACGCGGTGGCCGAATCGGTCGCGAAATGCACCGGCACGACGATTGTCGGCGGCGGCGACTCGGTGGCGGCGGTAGAGAAATCGGGTCTGGCTGATCAGATGACCCACATCTCCACCGGCGGCGGCGCCTCTCTGGAATTCCTCGAAGGCAAAGCGTTGCCGGGCGTGGTGGCGCTGAACGATAAATAATTTATAGGAAACAAAAAGGAGTTGACCCCCGTGCGCAAACCGATCCTCGCTGGGAACTGGAAAATGTACAAAACCGTTTCGCAATCGCTCTCCTTCGTCGAACACCTGCAAGGTCTCGTCGACGATCTGGAGGGCGTGGACGCTGTGATCTGCGCGCCGTTCCCGAGCCTTTACGCGCTGAAGAGCCAACTGGAAGGCTCCTCGATCAAACTGGCTGCGCAAAACCTGCACCAAGCGGAAGAAGGCGCGTACACCGGTGAAGTGTCCGCTCTGATGCTCCAAGACGTCGGGGCGCACTACGTGATCATCGGCCACTCGGAGCGCCGCCAGTACTTCGGCGAAACGGATGAGTCGGTCAACCAAAAGGTGCACGCGGCGTTCAAGCACGGCCTGCTGCCGATCATCTGCGTCGGCGAAGACCTGAGCCAGCGCGAGCAAGGCACGACCAAGCAACTGGTCGAAGAGCAGGTGCGGGCGGCCTTGTCAGGCGTCACCGCAGACGACGTGACCCGCCTCGTCATCGCCTACGAACCGATCTGGGCGATCGGCACCGGCAAAACGGCGACCGCGCAGGATGCGAACGAAGTCTGCGCCCACATCCGCTCCGTCGTGGGCGAGATGTACGGCAAGGAAAAGGCGGACGGGGTCCGCATCCAGTACGGCGGCTCGGTCAAACCGGAGAACATCGAAGAGCTGATGGCACAGCCGGACATCGACGGCGCGCTGGTCGGCGGGGCGAGCCTCGATCCGGGCTCGTTCGCGAAACTGCTCCAAGGCGCACGGAAGTAACTTCAGACAGTACCTTCTTATAAGAAAAGGGGAGAACCCGCATGGCAGCACCAAAACCTGTCGCCCTGATCATCTTGGACGGGTTCGGCCTGCGCGACGAGACCAACGGCAACGCCGTGGCTCTGGCGAAAAAGCCGAACTACGACCGCTACTGGAACCAGTTCCCGCACACGCAGCTCGAAGCGTCCGGCGAAGCGGTCGGTCTGCCGCCAGGTCAGATGGGCAACTCCGAAGTCGGCCACCTGAACATCGGGGCCGGCCGGGTCGTCTACCAAGACCTGACCCGCGTCTCCAAGTCGATTCGCGAAGGCGAGTTCTTTGAAAATCAGGTGTTCCTCGACGCGATCCAACACGCGAAGGAAAAAGGCACCGCCCTGCACCTGTACGGCCTCGTCTCGGACGGCGGCGTGCACAGTCACATCAACCACCTGATGGCGTTGCTCGACCTCGTCAAAAAGCACGGCCTGACCAAAGTGTTCGTCCACGCCTTCCTCGACGGGCGCGACGTCATCCCTGGCTCCGCTCGCCAGTACATCGCCGACCTGCAAAAGAAGATGGCGGACAACGGTGTCGGCGAGATCGCGACCGTTCAAGGCCGTTACTATGCGATGGACCGCGACAAGCGTTGGGAGCGTACGGAGAAAGCGTACCGGGCGATGGTCTACGGCGACGGTCCGCAGTACACCGACCCGCTGGAAGCGCTCGAAGAGTCCTACCGTCGTTCGGTCACCGACGAATTTGTCATGCCGACCGTCATCGTCCGCGAAGACGGCACGCCGGTCGGGCAGATCCGCGACAACGACTCGATCATCGTGTTCAACTTCCGTCCGGACCGTGCCGTGCAGATCTCTCAGGTGTTTACCAACTCGGACTTCCGCGGTTTTGACCGCGGGCCGCTGTTCCCGAAAGATCTGCACTACGTCACGCTGACCCGCTTCTCCGAGACGGTCGGCGGCTACGTCGCGTACAAACCGACCAATCTCGACAACACGCTCGGCGAAGTGCTCACCCAGAACAAAAAAGTCCAGATCCGCATCGCGGAGACGGAAAAGTTTCCGCACGTGACGTCGTTCTTCTCCGGCGGTCGCGAGGAGCAGTTCGAAGGCGAGGAGCGCATCCTCATCCCGTCGCCGAAGGTCGCCACCTACGACCTGCAGCCGGAGATGAGCGCGTATGAAGTCACCGACGCGCTGCTGAAGCGCCTCGACAAAGGCGACGTCGACTTTATCGCCCTGAACTTTGCCAATCCGGACATGGTCGGTCACACCGGCTCGCTGGAAGCGGCGGTGAAGGCGATCGAGGTCGTCGATGAATGTTTGGGAAAAGTCGTGGACAAAATTCTTTCGATGGGCGGCGCCTGCCTGATCACCGCCGACCACGGCAACGCCGACATCATGATTACCGAAAAAGGCGAGCCTTGCACGACGCACACCACCAACCCGGTGCCGCTGATCGTCACCAAGGAAGGCGCGACTCTTCGCGAAGGCGGCATCCTCGCCGATCTCGCGCCGTCTGTGCTGACCTTGCTCGAACTGCCGCAACCGGTGGAGATGACCGGCCAGACTTTGATCCTGTAAGTTGAGATCCTGCAAGTCAGGAATGTACATACACAAAAGGAGTGTTTTCTGTGAGCATTATCTTTGATGTTCGTGCCCATGAAGTCCTCGATTCCCGCGGCAACCCGACCGTGGAAGTGGAAGTGGAACTGGAGTCCGGTGAGATCGGCCGCGCGATGGTTCCGTCCGGCGCATCCACCGGCGCGTACGAAGCGGTCGAACTGCGCGACGGCGACAAGTCCCGCTACCTCGGCAAAGGCGTCATGAAAGCGGTCGAGCACGTGAACGAAGTGCTCGGGCCGGAGATCATCGGCATGGACGTGCTCGACCAAGTCGGCATCGACAACTACCTGATCTCGCTCGACGGCACGGAAAACAAAGGCAAATACGGCGCAAACGCGATCCTCGGCATCTCGATGGCGGTCGCGCATGCGGCGGCTGAATCGCTGGGCCTGCCTTTGTACACCTACCTCGGCGGCTTCAACGCGAAGACGCTGCCGGTGCCGATGATGAACATCCTCAACGGCGGCGAGCACGCGGACAACACCGTCGATTTCCAAGAATTCATGGTCATGCCGGTCGGTGCGGAGTCGTTCCGTGAAGCGCTGCGCATGGGCTCCGAGGTGTTCCACTCCCTGAAGAACGTTCTCAAAGAACAAGGACTGAACACCGCTGTCGGCGACGAAGGCGGCTTTGCTCCGGACCTGAAATCGAACGAAGAAGCGCTCTCCCTGATCATGACCGCGATTGAAAAAGCGGGCTACAAAGCGGGCGAGCAGATCATGCTGGCGCTGGACGTGGCATCCACCGAGATGTTCAAAGACGGCAAATACCACCTCGAAGGCGAAGGCGTGACCAAAACCTCCGATGAAATGATCGACATGTATGAAGAGCTGTGCAACAAATACCCGATCATCTCCATCGAAGACGGCCTCGCAGAAGACGACTGGGATGGCTGGAAAAAGCTCACCGAGCGCCTCGGCGAAAAAGTGCAGCTCGTCGGCGACGACCTGTTTGTCACCAACACCACCCGTCTGGCTGACGGCATCGAAAAAGGCGTCGGCAACTCGATCCTGATCAAAGTCAACCAGATCGGCACCTTGACCGAGACGTTTGACGCGATTGAGATGGCGAAGCGCGCCGGTTACACCGCTGTCATCTCGCACCGTTCGGGCGAGACCGAAGACGTGACCATCGCCGACATCGCGGTGGCGACCAACGCCGGCCAGATCAAAACCGGCGCTCCGTCCCGCACCGACCGCGTGGCGAAGTACAACCAACTTCTGCGCATCGAGAACAACCTCGACTACACCGCCAAATTCGGCGGCCGTGCAGCGTTCTACAACATCAAGAAGTAAACCAGACAGATCGAGGATACGCGTACCGACTTCACGGTCGGGAATCGTTCCCACATTCGATATCATCCCGGCAGTTCGATTTCGTCTTCATCGTCTTGCCGGGTGGTGATTCGTTCTGGCATTCGATCTCATCCCGGCAGCCCGAGTTGCTCTTGATCGTCTTGCCGGATTTCACCACCGAGCCGACCTCCCCGCGGAGGTCGGCTTTTCTGGAAATTCCCCTTTTCTTGTCACCACCGTAGTGCTGTGTTAGAATATAGGGGTGTAAGTAGGTGTGTTACGCACGGAGGTGAATGGAAGTTGTTAACGTTTGCAAAGATTCTGCTGATGATTTTCTCGATCGGTCTGATCCTCGTCGTGCTTCTCCAATCCGGGAAGAGCGCAGGTCTCTCCGGCGCGATCACCGGCGGTGCCGAGCAGATCATGGGTCGCAAGGCACGCGGTTTTGATGCTGTTCTGGCCAAGGTCACAGCCGGTTTGGCATTTGGTTTCATCGCCATCACCCTCTGGGTTGCATGGATGATTGCCAACGCTTAATATTGACACGACAACCAAAGTGCCGCTCTTTTTTCTTTAGGGCGGTGCTTTTTTCATAGGGGGTAGCGGATAGGTGGCTGTTTGTCTGTTGATACATGGCTTTACAGGGACGCCTTATGAAGTGGAACCGCTTGTGAAACGGTTGGAAAGCGAAGGTTGTGAAGTGGTCGCTCCCTTGTTGCCAGGCCACGGCGGGGAACGCCATGAGATGATGCGCGTTACGTGGCGGCACTGGATCCAAGGCGTCGAAGAGGTGCTGACCGGACTCCTGCACCATCATGAGCAGGTGCATCTGGTCGGCTTTTCGATGGGCGGCCTGATCGCAGCCTTTCTGGCAGCCAAATATCCCGGCCGCATCAAATCGCTGACGATGCTGTCCGCGCCGATCTACACGATCAATCCCAAGCAATTGTTCAAAACGATTGCCGAGGCGATTCAACAGTCGATGCGGACGGGCAACCGGCAGGAGGATGTCTCCCGCTACCTGATGAAGGTGCGGGCCACGCCGCTGCGCTCGTTGGCACATTTCAAGCGGCTGGTGCAGATGGTGAAAATGCAACTGGGCGCCGTCGAGGTGCCGTTGCTGATCCTGCAAGGCGAGCAGGACGATCTGGTGGAGGCACGAAGCGCCACCTATATCTATGAGAGTGTCAGGTCAGAACAAAAACAGATTCACTTTTTTCCGGAATCTCGCCATATGATCTGCCACGACTGCGAGGCGGACCAAGTGTGCCGTCTGGTCGCGGATTTTATCTTGGAGCGTGAAGATGGGGTATGAATGCAGAGATGATGCTGGAGACAGCTGCAGAGCCTATGGTGTTGCTGTCGCCGCTGGAGCGGGAGCCGAGTCCGGACCCGATCTACATGGAAGGCGGCAGCATTGGCATCTTGTTGATTCATGGTTTCACATCGACGCCTTACGAGTTTGAGCCGATGTCGAGATTTTTGAACCAACAAGGGTATACGGTGTATGCTCCGTTGCTCGCAGGCCACGGCACGACGCCTGAGGACATGGAGCGCACGAACTGGGTGGATTGGGTCAATTCTGCGATTGAGGCGTACGAAAAACTGCGCCCGCGCTGTGAACAGTTGTACGTCGGCGGACTGTCGATGGGCGGCGCCATCGCGCTGCATCTGGCAGCCCGTCACAAGGTGGACGGCGTGATTCCGATGTGTGCGCCGATCTATTCCAGCAATTTGGTCGCCAACTTGGCGATGGTGATTTCTTATTTTAAACGGTTCAAACGCAAGACCTTGATCCGTCCGGAGTTTATTCAACGCTATCTGATCGGCTATGATCGGATGCCGTTGCGGGCGACCGCATCACTTTTCAAATTTCTCAAGA
Organism: Tumebacillus lacus; assembly: GCF_026410385.1. Classification (GTDB taxonomy): domain Bacteria; phylum Bacillota; class Bacilli; order Tumebacillales; family Tumebacillaceae; genus Tumebacillus; species Tumebacillus lacus. The sequence goes on along the minus strand of NZ_JAPMLT010000003.1, from coordinate 396,794 downwards.
TCGTGCGCAAAGACCTGAGACGCGTCGTGGCACCGGCTCTGATCATGCAGTCCGGTCGCGACGAGACGGTGCCGCCGATCAACGGTTGGGGCATCTACCGCCGTCTGGCGTCGGAGAGGAAAGTGTTGCGTCACTATCCGAAGTCCGGGCACATTTTGTCTGTCGATGTGGAAAAAGAGCACGTGTTTGCGGAAATTTTATCCTTTCTGCAGGACGGGAAATGATATACTGGTAAGAAGGGGGCAGGTCAGTTCAATGATTGCCCCCTTTTTGTTTAGCGTTTGGGTGATCGGTTCATACTAGCGGTAGAATGGCATTTCTGGCGAATACCCGATTTATGAAGATACATAACGGAATGATGAAGGGGGGCACTCTTTTTGTTGACTGAAGAGATACTCTTAGACCTGATGCAAGAACTGGAATACAAGCCGATGACCCTCGCGGAGCTCGAATCACACTTCGAACTGGCCGATGCCGACGCGGTGGGCGGGCTGCAGGCGATGCTTGAACAGATGGAACAGACGGGCAAAGTGGTGCGCACCCGCACCGACGCGTACGGCGTCCCGGAAAAGATGAACCTGATGGTCGGCAAACTGCAGGGCAAAGCAAAAGGCTTTGGCTTTGTCATCCCGGAAGATGCGACCAAATGGGAAAAAGACCTGTTTGTCGCGGCAGGCGACATGAACGGCGCGATGCACGGCGACCGCGTCATCGCCCGGATCAGCAAAAAAGGCAACGGTCCGCGCATCGAGGGCGAGATCATCCGCATCCTCGAACGCTCGACCAAAACGGTGGTCGGCACCGTGCTGACGGTAGCGAAACGCTATGCGTTCATCACGCCGGACGACAAGCGTCTGGGGCAGGACATCTTTGTTCCCGAAGAAGACTTTAACGGCGCGAAAGAAGGGCAGAAGGTGGTCGTCGAGATCGTCTCCTACCCGGAAGGCTGGCGCAACGCGCAAGGCCGCGTGCTGGAAGTGCTCGGCTTTGCGGACGACCCGGGCGTCGACATCCTCTCGGTCATCCGCAAGTACAACCTGCCGGAAGCGTTTCCGGAAGAGGTGCTGGAAGCGGCCAACGACGTGCCGGACCTGATCACCGAGCGCGATCTGGTCGGACGTCGTGACCTGCGCGACTGGATGATGGTCACCATCGACGGCGAGGACGCCAAAGACCTCGACGACGCGGTCAACGTGATGCGCCTGGAAAACGGCAACATGCTGCTCGGCGTTCATATCGCCGACGTTTCCTATTACGTCCGCGAAGGCTCGCCGCTGGATAAAGAAGCGTATGAGCGCGGCACGTCGGTCTATCTCGTCGACCGCGTGATCCCGATGATCCCGCATCGCCTCTCCAACGGGATCTGCTCGTTGAACCCGCAGGTCGACCGCCTGACCTTGTCCTGCGAGATGGAGTTCAATCCGGCGACGATGGAACTGGTGCGCCATGACGTCTACACGTCGGTGATCAAGACCAACGAGCGCATGACCTACACCAACGTCCGCAAGATCCTCGCCGACAACGACCAGGAACTGATCGAGCGGTACAAAGACCTTGTGCCGATGTTCCGCGACATGGAAGAGCTGGCGATGAAACTGCGTCAACGCCGCTTTGATCGTGGCGCAATCGACTTTGATTTCCAAGAGACGAAGATCCTCGTCGATGAGGAGGGCAAAGTCGCCAACATCGTCAAGCGCGAGCGGACCATCGCCGAGATGATCATCGAGGAGTTTATGCTGGCGGCCAACGAATGCGTCTCGGAACATTTCCACTGGCTGGACATCCCGTTCCTCTACCGCATCCACGAAGAGCCGGCGGGCGACCGCATCCAGCAGTTCAACGAGTTCATCCACAACTTCGGCTACCACCTGAAAGGGGCGGGCGGCGAAGGCAAGATCCATCCGCGCGCGCTGCAGGAACTGCTGGAGAAGGTCAAGGGCTCCCAGGAAGAGCGCATCGTCAACACCGTCATGCTGCGCTCGTTGAAACAGGCTCGCTATGCACCGTCGCCGGAAGGGCACTTCGGTCTGGCGGCTGAGTATTACTCTCACTTCACCTCGCCGATCCGCCGCTATCCGGACCTGCAGATCCACCGGATCATCCGCGAGACGATCGAGGCGAAGAACCGTCTGCCGGAAGAGCGCAAAGAGCGCCTCGCCGCGATCATGCCGGAAGTCGCCCGCCACACCTCGGAGCGCGAACGCGTCGCCGTGGAAGCGGAGCGCGAGACGGACGATGTGAAAAAAGTCGAGTACATGCTGGACAAAGTCGGCGAGATCTTCGACGGCATCGTCAGCGGCGTCACGTCGTTTGGCATGTTCATCGAACTGGACAACTCGATTGAAGGCATGATTCATCTCTCCTACATGGACGATGACTACTACAACTTCAACGAGAAGCAATACTGCCTGATCGGGGAGCGCACCGGCAAGATCTACCGCATCGGCGACAAAGTTCGCGTCAAAGTGATGGGCGCGAACAAACTGGACCGCACCATCGACTTCCAACTGCTGATGAACGCCAACGACACCGGTGAGCGTCCGGCCCGTCCGGCTCCGCGCGGCGGCGGTGGGGGCGGATTTAAAGAAAAGCGCCAGATGGTCGGCAAAAAGCGCGGTGAGAACGGCGCGGGACAAGGTCGCCCGAACAAAGACCGCAACAAGTCCAAGCCGAAGCCGAACAAAAAAGGTCGGACCCCGAAAGAACTGTCCGAGCTGAAACAGGTGATCGGCAAGCCTTCGAAGAACAAAAAGAAAAAAGCCTTCTGACTTCGGTCGGGGGCTTTTTCCCCCTTGATATCTAGAACGCACAGTGGTAAAATAGCTGGAACGAGGAGGTGGAGACATGTCGGAACCAAAAGTACTGGCTCAAAATAAAAAAGCGTCGCATGATTACTTTATTGAAGAGACGGTGGAGGCCGGCATCGTCCTGACCGGGACCGAGATCAAATCGATCCGCCAAGGTCGCGCCAACCTCAAAGACAGCTTTGCCCGCATCATCAACGGAGAGGCGTTCCTGTGGAACATGCACATCTCTCCCTATGAACAAGGCAACCGTCACAACGTCGACCCGGTGCGCACGCGCAAACTGCTGCTGCACAAGGTGCAGATCATGAAACTGATGGGTCACGTCAAGGAGAAGGGCTATGCGCTCGTCCCCTTGAAGATGTACATCAAGAACGGCTACTGCAAAGTGCTGATCGGTCTGGCGAAAGGCAAAAAGAACTACGACAAACGCCAAGACCTCGCCAAAAAAGACGCACAGCGCGAGATCCAACGCGCCCTGCGCGAACGGCAGAAGTATTAAACCCAGTGGTGTTAAGAGTTACCTGCGTTCTTCGGAACGTTTTATGGTATACTTGTTATGTAACACAGTGCGAGAACACCCTTGCACCCTTTCTAAACATGGGGGCGTTTCTGGATTCGACGGGGATTGTTCGGGCATGATGTGGCGAGTCGTGGGGCTGCGTGGCCACGTAAAAACGCGGAAAGCTATAAACGCTAACAAGCAAAACAACCAACTCGCGTTCGCAGCTTAATAGTTGCGAATCCGTTCTCTGTGCTATCGCCCGTGTAGCCCTTAGAACGTCACTCTAGCGGGATAGTCGTCGGTCTTGATCTCGTGCCGCCGATGAAACTGTAGAGATCTAGCCTGAGGGCAGCGTGTCGCTCCGCGACCCGATGGCGAAACCCCAAAAGAGACGACTACACTCGTAGATGCTCATGTAGCGAGGTCTTCGGACAGGGGTTCGATTCCCCTCGCCTCCACCAAAACTGGAAAAAGACTTACTCTTCTCCGCGAAGAGTAAGTCTTTTTTTATATCCCTTCCTGACTTTCTTATTAAGTGAGTGGACATTTATTTCCTTGTAAATTTAAGGGTATCTTTTCTGTGAACTCCTGCTATAATGGGAGTCAAGAATCGGGGGATTTTTGGGGGGGAGCCAATGAAGATACGACGCAAAATTTTCGGTATGGTGGTTTTGGTCTTATCTGTGGCGTTGCTCTTCGTCTATTTATTTTCACAGGGTGTCGTACTGAATCATTACAAGGCACTGGAAGCGAAAGACATTCGAGAAAATACGGATCGTGCGTTGCTGGCGGTCAAGAACCAATTTGCGATGATGCAAGTAAACTTGTCGAATTATTCTGCCTGGGATGACACGCTCTCGTTTGTACAGCACTTCACGGGGAATGTGGAGGAAGACCCTTATCTGACGAGCAATTATGTGAATTATTTCTTCGTTCAAAATGAACTGCAAGTCATGACGATGTTTGACGAGAACCGTCAGTTGCTTTACGGGCGGTATTATGAAGGGGCGGAAGACCGCCAAGTGCCGGTCCCGGAAGATCTGCTCGCTCAGATCGTGGACCCGGACGTAGGTCTGCTCACACATACCCATGCGAGGAGTCAGAAACAAGGATTTCTGAAAACCGGAAGCGGCGTGATGATGATCGTCTCGCAGCCGATCACCAACAGCGACCGGTCCGGTATGATCGGCGGTACGATTGTGTTTGGACGACTGCTGACGCCGGAGAAGGTGGCCAAGATCGCGGAGAAGACGCGCACCAATTTATCGGTCATGCCGTATGTGGCGGAGCAGTTCCCGGCTTTGAACACGCAAAACACGCGTCACATCGAACGGACGGAGCGGGATCTGATCCGGGAGCAGGCGTTGTTGACCGACTTGTACGGCGATCCGTTGCTGGTAGTCGAGGTGGACAAGCACCGGGAGATCTACAACCAAGGGGAGCGGACTCTTAGTTCGATCTTCTGGATGTTGGTGGTCATTGCGGTGCTTTCGGCAAGCGCGTTTAGCATGTTTATCTACCAGGTGATCTTGCAGCGCATCGTCTCTCTGCGGCGGGCTGTGGCCGAGATCACCGCGACTCGTACATCCGGGTCGAGGGTCCCGGTGCAAGGGACGGACGAGATCACCGATCTGCAACGGGCGTTCAATCTGTTGCTGGAATCGGTGGAGCACTCGGAGGAGACGATCAAGCGGCAGGCTAACCTCGACCCGCTGACCGAATTGCCCAACCGTCGTTTGTTCGCGGAGCAGCTGCAGCGTGCTCTGGACGAAGCCAAGCGCAAAGACGGGAAAGTGGCGGTGCTGTTTGTTGACTTGGACAATTTTAAAGAGATCAATGACCGGCATGGGCATGACTGCGGCGATCAACTGCTGCGTCAATTGAGCGAGCGGCTCACCGTTTTTCTCGGCCCGTACGGAACGATCTCCCGCCTTGGGGGCGATGAATTTACCGTTCTGTTGCCGAACGTGTCGCTGGGGGATGTGGAACGGGCGCAGCAGTGCTTGAACAGAGGGCTGAGCCAGCCGTTTGAAGTGAACGGCATGCGTGTGCCTGTTTCCGCGAGCGTCGGGATCTCCCTGTATCCGAACGATGGACAAGATCCGCACGCGTTGATCAAAGCGGCCGACACCGCGATGTTCCGCATCAAGGAAGCGGGGCGACGCGGTATGGAGACGGACGAAGACATGCAGCGGCGGCAGTTGCTGGAGCAACACCTGCAACACGCGGTCGAGCAGGGCGAGCTGAGGCTGATGTACCAGCCGATCCAAGATCTGCGCACCGGCTCGATCATCGGGGCGGAGGCGTTGCTCCGCTGGCACCACCCGCTGTTTGGCAATGTGTCGCCGTCGGAGTTTATTCCCATCGCGGAGAAGTCGGGCAGCATTTTGGAAATCGGCAACTGGGTGCTGCGCACCGCCTGCCTGCAAGGGAAGCAGTGGCACGCCTGGCAAGATACCCGGTTCCGCATGGCGGTGAATCTGTCGGCCGTGCAGATGGAGCAGGAGGACCTGCTGGAGCAGATCGAGGCGATTCTGGCGGATACGGGCATGAACCCGGAGATGCTGGAACTGGAGATTACCGAGAGCACGATGATGCGAAACGTGGACGAGGTCATCCGCAAGCTGGAAGCATTGAAGGCGATGGGGATCTCGATCTCGATCGACGATTTTGGGACCGGGTACTCGTCGCTTTCGTATCTGCAGAAACTGTCGGTGAACAATCTCAAGGTCGACCGCTCGTTTGTGAACGACCTCGCACACAGCGACGGGGACATGACGATCGCAAAAGCGGTCATCGACCTCGGGCACAACCTCAATATGCACGTCATCGCAGAAGGCGTGGAGACGGAGGAGCAAAAGACTCTGCTGCAAGCGCTGGGGTGCGATCAAGTGCAAGGGTATTTGATTGGGAAGCCGATGGGGGCAGAGGAGTTTACGGAGAGGTTGGCGGGGGTGTAGAGAATTCGTTTACAGGAGTTCTTGCGGGAATGACTGTAGGACAGTGATTGCGAAGTGGGACCATGCACAGGAGTTGGTGCATGGTCCTTTTCTATTGGATGGTCAGATGACGGTTTTTGTTTTTCCTTACGGTCATTTCGCACTTTTTTGTTTATACTGGTAATAAATCATTGTATCTTGCCAAAAGGAGAAGTTGCTGTGAAGATACATAAACTTGTGCTTCAGAATTTCCGCGGGTTTCAGGATCTGACCCTTGATTTAGATGGAGAAAACGTTGTTTTAGTAGGGAAGAATGGAGCGGGGAAATCGAGTGTTTTGGATGCTGTGGGTGTACTGTTATCGAGTTTTGTAGAGGTCTGTTTGGAACAAAAAGTCTCAACTCGGGATGTGGTAAATTCGGACATTTTTAATGGTGCTCCCGGTTTATCAATGAGTATGGATTTTGAGCTCGATGGGAAACAACACACTTGCGTCTACACTTTTAACAGCCATATATGGCACGTTGAATTTGATACAGAGGATTATGAGGACAAAAGTCTTCCCATCTTAGCCTACTATCCAGTAAATCGAACGGTATTGGAATCACTGGATAAAATGAGTGAAGTGAATGAATTTGGCTCTAGTGATGCGTATGAGCGGGCCTTGACCAGCGGCACAGATTTCAGGATGTTCTTTGATTGGTACAGGTACCGAGAAGATATTGAAAACGAAGCGAAGATTAGAGAGCGGAAATTTGATTTATTTGATATCCAACTCGAAGCAGTTCGTCGAGCGATCTATGCATTTTTACCGGGCTTCTCGAGCCTTCGCGTGAACAGACGCCCACAGCAGTTGTTGATTGATAAAGGCGGCAAATCCCTGCAACTGAATCAACTTTCAGACGGTGAGAAATGCATGCTCGCCCTGGTGGGGGATCTGGCACGTCGACTTGCTTTGATCAACCCCACTCTGGAAAATCCATCACATGGGCACGGCGTGGTGCTCATCGACGAGATCGAATTGCACCTGCATCCTGAATGGCAGCGAGAAGTGATCCCGCGCCTGCGAGCGACTTTCCCGAACGTACAATTCATCATCAGCACCCACTCACCGCAAGTACTGGGCGAGGTGCAGGATATGAAGATCTTCCAATTGGAATCTAGTGACACCGGGATCACCGTCACACCGCATCCGACTGTGTTTGGAAAAGACAGCAATCGGATCTTGGAAGATGTCTTGGGAAGCGTCTTGCGCAATCGCGAGGTCAAGAAGCAGATCGAGGACTTGTTCGATGCGATCACCCACGAACGCTGGGAGGAAGTTCGAGAGCTGAAAGAAACGCTGGTGGACAGCGTTGGCACCGATGAGCCTGAATTGATCAAAGCAGACATCTTGATTCGAAAGATGCGGAGATTCGGAAAATGAAACACATCCGCAAACAGCCTGAACCTGTAGAGTTCGTGCAGTGGAAGTCGGATTTCCCCAGTTGGAATGAAGGGAGGGTTGCGAAGTATGATGATCTTCTCAACCCCCTCAAGAATCAGGTCAAGGACTCTCTGATCACCGAACAGGGAAAGATCTGTTCCTATTGCGGAGTTCGCATTCATAGACGAAATACCCACATCGAACACTTGAAGCCGCAACACAACTGCACATCGGAGGAAACCGTCGACTATCAAAACATTGTAGCCTCGTGTGAAGGGGAGAACCGACTCCAACATTGCGGACACAACAAACACGAATGGTATGACGCGAATTTGTTTGTGTCACCGCTACGTGAGGATTGCGAGCAATTTTTTACGTACACGCTCAACGGCGAGATGGAACCCTGCTATGACCCCGTAAAAGGGCCGATGGCGGCTGAAACGATCCGCCAGTTGGGATTGGATACGGCAAAGATGAATGCACTGCGAAAAGCAGCGTTGGATGGGGTTCTTATGATGGATGACTTTTCTGTTGAACTCATCGATTTCTTTCTTCAAGAGTGTCAGGTTCCAAACGAAGAGGGGGAACTGTTGGAGTTTGCTGCGTATCTGCAGGGAGTGTTAGGTGTGCTACGAAGCAAAATGGTGTAAGAACATCGAAATCATCAAGTACGATAGGATTTTTGAGGGGAGTAGAAGTGATAAATATCGCACACTTTCCTTTTTTCTCTAAGCGGGAGCATGGGGAGTCTGACTAGATCCATTCCGCACAATGCCTTTCCTGCTAAACTATTTCTTTGAGTCAGCAAACGAAGACAGGACTTTCTGGATCGTTTTAGAAGACTGCCGAGTATCGGCGGTCTTGGTAATTGTTTGGTGGTGTAGGGATTTGAAGTCAGTACATAATGGGAGGCGAGAGCAATGCCCATACAAAACACCCTAACAACAACCGAAGCCCGCGCCCTAACCGTACGCGCCCAAGGCTTCGGCAAACACTACAACTCCCCCACCGATGTCCTGCGCCATCTCGGTGTGATCCAACTCGACTCGGTCAACGTCGTCACGCGCAGTCACGAGATCGTGCCGTTTTCGCGGATGGGGCCCTTCGAGATCGGGGGCTTGTACCGGGATCTCTACGAGAACCGGCAAGGATTCGAATACTGGGCGCATGCCGCGTCGTGGCTGCCGATGGAGGAGTATCGGTATTTTCTGCATCGGATGCAGGTGATGCGGGAGAAGGGGCGGGGGTGGAGCATCGTCAACACGGAAAATCGGGACGAGCTAGCCGACCTCTACGCGCAGATCCTCGGTCGTATCCGAGAAGAGGGGCCGCTCGGCACCGGTGCGTTTGAAGACACGAGCGGGCACCGGGGCACGTGGTGGGATTGGAAACCGGCCAAGCGGGTGCTCGAAGACCTGTTTGACCAAGGCGTGATCACCGCCGGCGGGCGCGGCAAAGGGTTTGAGCGGATCTATGATCTGCCGGAGCGCGTGCTGCCGGCGCACCTCGACACAGAAGACCCGGGACCGGAGGCGGCCGTTCGCTATTTAATGAAGAAATCAATCGAAGTCCTCGGCGTTTCCACAGCGAAAGACGCGGCCGACTATTTTCGTTGTCAGAGCTGGCCGGCACCGTGGAAGGAAGCGTTGCAACATTTGATCGCCGACGGCGAGGTCGTCGAGGTCGCCGTCGAGGGGTGGAAGCAAAAAGGTCTGACCACGCCGAAGTTGCTGGCCGGACCGTTCACCATGCCGGAGCACAGGCCGACGTTTCTGTCACCGTTTGACAACCTGATCTGGGAGCGCAAGCGGGTCGAGCGGCTGTGGGACTTTGCCTTCAAACTGGAGATCTACGTGCCGCAGCCCAAGCGCGTGTACGGCTATTACGTGTTGCCTTTGCTGGCAAACGGCCGTCTCTGCGGGCGGGCCGATCTGAAATTTGACCGCAAAGCCGGAGAGCTCGCCGTGCTCGGCGTCTGGCTCGAAGACGATGCCTATGCAGACGCGGCGCTCGCCTTGCAGGATCTGGCCGCCCATCTGGGGGCGAACGGCATCCGCGTCGAAAAAGACCGCACCAAAAAAGCGGCTGACCAACTGACCAAGCAACTCGGCCAGCCCAAAAAACGCCAGAAAAAAGCGTAGACAGAAGACCCTGTCTGCGCTTTTTATATTGCTGGATACTTCCGAATATTTGAAATTATTAGTAACTTAAAAATGACTACAGAGTCTTTTGACAAGTCTGCCATTGTTCTAGTACAGTGGATGTATTCTTTTCATCTGTTCAATAATAAGGAAGCATGAACAAGGAGGGAAAACGTTGATGAGTTTGTTTCGTCGCAAGGACATTCAAGCCATGCTGGCTGAGAAACAAAAAGGCCAGCAACTCGCCAAAGTACTGGGCGCGTTCGACCTGACGCTGCTGGGGATCGGCGGTGTCATCGGGACGGGGATCTTCGTCCTGACGGGCGTGGCCGCGGCCAAGTATTCCGGGCCGGGTCTGATCGTCTCGTTCATCCTCGCGGGGCTCGCCTGCATCTTCGCGGCGCTCTGCTACGCGGAGTTCGCGACGGCGGTGCCGGTATCCGGTTCCGTGTACACGTACAGCTACGCAACGCTCGGTGAGATCATCGCTTGGATCATCGGCTGGGACTTGATGCTGGAGTATCTGCTCACATCCAGTACCGTCGCCGTCGGCTGGTCGGGCTACTTCCAGAAATTATTATCAGGATTTGGCATTCACATCCCGGCCGTCCTGTCCACCAGTCCGGGCAATCCGGACGTGCCAGGCGCGATCATGAACCTGCCGGCCGCTCTGATCATCCTGCTGATCACCGCCATGCTGGCACGGGGCATCAAAGAATCCACGAAAATCAACAACATCATGGTCCTGATCAAAGTCAGCGTTGTCCTGCTCTTCATCGTCGTCGGCGTCTGGTACGTCGAACCGGCCAACTGGACACCGTTCATGCCGTACGGATGGAGCGGCGTCTTCTCCGGGGCGGCCTTCGTCTTCTTTGCCTACATCGGATTTGACGCGGTCGCCACCGCTGCCGAAGAAGTGCGCAACCCGCAGCGGGACATGCCGATCGGCATCATCGCTTCGCTCTTGATCTGCACCGTGCTCTACATCGTCGTCTCGGCGATCATGACCGGCATCCTGCCGTACAAAATGCTCGACGACCCGGCTCCGATCTCGCTCGTCCTGCAAGCTGTCAACCAAAACTGGGTGGCAGGCTTCGTCTCGCTGGGTGCGATCCTCGGCCTGACCACCGTCTTGCTCGTCATGCTCTACGGCCAGACCCGCGTCTTCTTTGCGATGTCGCGCGACGGACTGCTGCCGAAACTGTTTTCCCAAGTCCACCCGCGCTTCCAAACCCCGTCCAAGAGCACGTGGATCGTGGGCTTCATCGCGGCTGGCATGGCAGCTTTCGTGCCGCTGAAACAGCTCGCCGACCTCGCCAACATCGGCACCTTGGCTGCGTTCACCTTGATCTCCGTCGGCGTCATCGTCATGCGCCGCACCCAGCCGGACCTGCCGCGTTCCTTCCGCGTCCCGTTCGTGCCGCTCGTCCCGCTGCTGGCGGCCGGCTCCTCCATCTTCCTGATGGTGCAGCTCCCGGCCGTCACGTGGCAAGCGTTCGTCATCTGGTTGCTGATTGGCCTCGTCGTGTACTTCGCGTACAGCCGCCGCCACAGCACCCTGAACCAACGCAGCAACGGCTAACAGGAACCAAAACTAAAAAAGGTGGAGCCTCCCGAGCGGGGGCTTCACCTTTTTTGCATCACGTGCGTTTGTGCTTCGGCCCTTGATTCGGGTCGTCGACGTGGCGGCGTTCATTGATGGAGTTCAGTTCGCTGCGGGTCGTTCGACGGCGGCGATCATTTTTGCGATCTTCTTCCGGTCTGTCACGGTCGCGTTCGATCATCGGGGCTCACCTCGCTTTCTGGCATAGCGTCTCACGCAGACAGATGTGGTATACTGAAAGAAATTTTGACAAGTTGAACAAGGAGTCCAAACGTGACCGAAATCTTGGATAAGATAAAGCAATGGAGCCACGACTTTCACAAATTGGCTGATCACGGGCGGGTCGAAGACCTGATCCCCGACGAAGCCCGATTTCTCTTTCTTTTGGAAAGTCCTCACGTCCACGAACTCAAACACGGCGCGCCGGTATCCGGCACCTCGGGAGCGTCGATGACCAAGCATTTATACGAAGATACATACGGCAAAGAACCGCTCGGGCTCGTCGTCAAAAAGGGACTCGATCCAAACCGCCCCATCGCCCTGATGAACGTCTGCACCCTGCCCATGCAGGGCAAAGCCTACACCTCCGCAGATGCGGAACAGGCGCATCACGCCTTGATCCATATCTTGGAGGGCATTCGCACCAAAAATGATCGGGATCACTATCCCCATCCTGACTGGAACGCCGTGCAGGACCTCCTCGTCGAAAACCTGCGCAGTCGCTTGCGACAGTTGAGAGACCGGGAGATGACTCTCGTCCCGTGCGGTCGATTTGCCCAAAAATTCTTTCGCCTCGCAGACGTGCACAGTCCGAAGTGGCGGATCATCGAAGACATCCCGCACCCGTCGTACAACAACTGGGGCAAGCCCGCCTACGCGGAGCAGGTGGACACCTTAAAAAGAGAATTTCACCGCGTGCGGGAGAGATACTAGGGAAGGAGGAACGGGGAGCATGCGCGATATCGAAATCCGGCCGATCCGGTCAGAAGACCGGGACTGGCTGCGACACTTTTTGATCGAACACTGGGGCAGCCCGCAGATGGTGTACAGCAAAGGGGTCCATCACTGTGATCAACTGCCGGGCTATGCGGCCTATCAGGGGAGCGAGCCCGTCGGGCTGATCACCTATGCGATCCACGAGGACCACTGCGAGATCGTCTCCCTCGACTCCCTTCGTGAAGGGCGGGGCATCGGTTCGGCTCTGGTGCAGGCCGTCGAGCGAGAAGCGGCGGCACGGAGAGCGGCACGCGTATGGTTGATCACCACCAACGACAACCTCCGAGCCCTTGGCTTTTATCAAAAGCGCGGCTACGAGCTGGTCGCCGTCTATCGGCGGGCCGTCGAAGCGGCGAGAAAAATCAAACCTCAGATCCCGCTGGTCAGCGGAGAAGGCATCCCGATCCGGGATGAGATCGAACTGGAAAAGGCGGTCGGGGCATGATCCACCATGAGACCGCGCAGATGTTGCGCACCATCGCGCTCTTTCGCGAACTGAACCCGGACGAGATCGAAAAAATCGGCGGACTCATCATTCGTCGCGAGTTAGAAGAGAAGACCCAGATCTTTCACCAAGGCGACCCGCTCGACACCGTCTACTTCATCGTCTCCGGGCAGGTCAAAATCTTCCGCAACGACGACCAGGGCCGTGAGCAGGTCGTCAACATCCTCCAGATCGGCGATCTCTTTCCGCACGCAGGATTTTTCCAATCCCGGGCCGTGTACCCGGCGCACTCCGTCATGTTGGAAAACGGAGTCCTCCTGGCCTTGTCCACCACACGATTCCGAGCCTTGATTGAATCCAACCCGGCCTTGTGTCTCAAACTGATGTCCGTCATGGAGAGTCAATACTTAGAACAGCAGGGACGGTTGACCGAGATGGTCATGCACAACACCTTTGGTCGACTCGTCCTCCTCTTGGTGCGATTGTCGCGCCTGCATGGCGTGCGCCAAGACGACGGCCGCGTCCATCTCAGCGTGCCGCTGACCAATCAGGACCTTGCCAGCATGATCGGCACCTCCCGCGAAACCGTCAACCGCACCATCTCGCAACTCAAAAAGTCGGGCGTCTTAGAAATCACACAGGATCACATCATGATCCTGTCCCCCGAGCAGCTAGAAAAACAACTCTAATCTTGCACATTTTTAGGAGACGTGTGATATAAATCACAACCCCCTCGCACGCACGCGTGTAAGATATAGCCATAAGGAACACCAAACACACCCATCATCCCTAAGGGAGGAATACAAAATGGCAAACCTGTACGAAAAATTTGGCGGCACCGAAACCATCGCAGCAGTCGTGGAAGAATTTTACAAGCGCGTCTTGGCAGATGACACCATCAACCACTTCTTCAAAGAGACCGACATGAAAAAACAGATGCGTCACCAAACCGCATTCGTCTCCTTCGCCCTCGGCGGTCCGGCCTACACCGGCAAGTCCATGGAAAAAGCTCACGAAGGCATGAACCTCCAACCGGAGCACTTTGACGCTGTCGCAACGCACCTTGCAGGCGCGCTCGCACACTTCAACGTCTCGGACGAAGACATCAACGAAGTCCTCGCCACCGTCGGTACGCTTCGTGAAGCGATCCTCTACAAATAAATAAAGTAAAAAAACAAAAGAAAAGACACGGCCCACAGCCGTGTCTTTTCTTACATGGGTCGAGACCATACATTCAAGGAATCCCCTACAAAAAGCTAAAAGATCAAACCGTCCACAAATACAACTACCGAACAACAAACACCAATGAACTCGCCTGAAGCAAGCGATCGCCGAAATTCCCTTGAAACTCGCCTGACGCGGGACGAACGCGGGGTGGTGGTGGGGAGAGCTGGAGAGGGGCCCACGACGGGAACCCGGAAGCCTCCCCGCCGCCGCCCGACCACCCAGAAAACGCCTGCTTACATCTTTTCCGCCACCAACGTATAAGTCTTCGGCAGCCCCACATCATCCTTCTTCGTATTCGGCTCTTCATCCAAGACTCTCACAAACAGCCCCGCCTCCGCAACAGCGCTCACCACTTCACCAAGCGTCCATTTCCGCAGATACACCTTCGGAGCCTCAAACCCTTCGAGCAACTTACTGTACGCCACATGATCCATATCCAAGGCTTGAGTAAAATAATTCCCCGTCACCTTATGCTTCTTCCCCTTCGACGTAATCAACTTCGTCGAAATCGGATGGAAATCGTGCAGCACCAGCCGCCCACCCGGCCGCAGGAACTTCGCCACAACCTCCATCAGCGGCTTCAGATCCACAAAATAATGCAAAATCCCGAGTTCCATCAGAGCCACATCATAATCCCCGCTCAACACATCCTCACCCACAGCCAAAACATCAGACACCACATACTCCACCTCAACCCCGCCAGCCGCCGCCAACTCCCGGGCATAGCGTGCGTTTTCCGGCGACACATCCACCACCGTCACATGGCGGGCACCGAGCAGAGCCATCGCGACCGCTTTACTGCCGTGGGAGCCGAGTAGATTCACCACTTTTTTCCCTTCTACGCCGCCGAGATACGGCCCTAAAGGGCGCAATCGATCCATCGGGTCTTTCCGGATCCGTTCCACCGCCACATCGGGCGTGCCGTATCGAGAGACCCAGGCGTCGTAAGGATTTTCGCTCCACGCGGCTGCGTTCAGAGCGCTGTACTGCTGCTGAATCTCCGCGAGACGGACTGTGACTCGAACCTGCCGGGGATCATCCTTCTCCAAAACGCGGCGGAAATAATAGAGAGACTTCGCATACACCGTCAGCCCGTCCATCTCCACTGCGACCCGGTGGATGTCGGTCGCGACCACCGTATTATAGAAGCAGACCACATGAACCGGCACTCCGTCGAGAACGACCGTGAAGCGCCCGGTTCCGCGCCCCGACTCCTCCTCCACAATCTCACCGGCGAACTTCGCCTTCAGGTCGGCGAACTGATCCCACTGCACCGACACCTCGACAGCGGACAGTTCCACCCCTTTGACCCCTTGCACAAACAATCCGGTATCTCCGATCAGCACATAGCCCACACTGGCCGCATCCAACTCCGAGACAACCGTCGAGATCGCCTTTCGCACATCCATTCCCAACACACCCTCCGCACAAAAAATTGCAAACTCCTTCCATAGTAGCAGACACCAGCCCCCAAAAGCAAAAAGACCAAGCCATCAAGACCAAGCAACCCCGACCTTCACAAACCCCCGCATCTTTTCAAACACCACACATCCCCAACATCAACCCCTCTCCGTCCCATACTTTTACAATCCCCCGCATATCGACAAGAACCGGGTCATACAGTTGAAAATAGGTGTTCTCTATATCGAACGATTGCAAGACTTTCACAGTCCCATATAAAGGGACACCCGCCCAACCCAACCGACCCCTTCCTTTCCATCCTGACAACGAGAGGAGCATAACCTGACGATGGAACTCGAACTGCACGACCTCACCCGGATCATACGCCAACGTTGGAGTTGGGTACTCCTCCCGGCTGTGATCTGCCCGTTGATCGCCGCCTTGCTCTGCTTTTTCGTCCTGCCCCCCATGTACCAATCCACCGTCACCCTCCTCGTCCAACCGCAAAACACCGTCGGCGGCGCGCAGATCGCCTACAACGACGTCCTTCTTGGCCAGCGGCTGGCCAAAACATACGGCGAGATCCTGACCAGCCGTCAGATCGCCGATGAAGTCGTCCGCACCCAGAGTCTCCCGTACTCCTCCGAAACACTGCTCGACCGCATCCAAGTCAAAGCCGACGAAGAATCCCTCCTCACCGCCGTCACCGTCCGGGATGAGCGACCGGTGCGGGCGGCCGCCATCGCCAACGGGATCGCCGATGCGTTTGCGGGGCAGCTCGGCAAGATCATGAAAGTCGACCGAGTGGTCATCCTCGACCGTGCGGTCGTTGCGGACGACCAGAAGCCCGTTTCACCGAACAAATCATTGATTATCGGCGCGGCACTCGTCTTTGGCATCTTGCTCGGCACGGGGCTGGCGTTCCTGCGCGAGCGGCTCGACCGCACCGTCAAAGAAGAGGAAGAGATCGAAGACTGGCTCGGCCTCCCCGTGGTCGGCGTCATCGCCAAAACCAAATCCATGCCGGTCGCAGCCGGGGCCGAAGACCAGCTCGAAGGGAGTGTGATCCTCGATGAGACAAAAACGCACCCGCAAGACCAAGACGAAGACCGACCGCCTGTTGTACCTGAATGATCCGAAATCGGCGTTTGCCGAAGCCTACCGCACCTTGCGCACCAACATTCGCTACTCCACCGTCAACCGAGAGCTCCGCACCTTGATGATCACCTCCTCGGCGGCGGGGGAGGGCAAGACCACCACAGCGGCCAACTTGGCGCTGGCGATGGCGCAGGAGGGACAGCGGGTGTTGTTGATCGACGGAGACTTGCGGCATCCGAGCCTGCACCGTTTTTTTTCCATCAGCAACGAAGTCGGGCTGACCGACCTCTTGATCCGCACGCAGGAGGCGGGCGCCGTCATCCGCCGGTTTCCGAAAGCGGGGCTCGACGTGATCACGGCGGGCGGTCTCCCGCCCAATCCGGCCGAACTGCTCGGCTCGGAGCGGATGGGTGAGTTGCTCCGGCAATTTCACGGAGAGTACGACATCGTGCTCCTCGACTCGCCGCCGATCCTGCCGGTCACCGACGGTCAACTGCTGTCCCGGCTCGTCGACGGCGTGCTGCTCGTCCTGCGAGCGGGCGAAGTGCGGCGGGAACATGCGAAAAAGGCGAAACACTTGCTCAACCACGTCGGGGCAAACGTCATCGGCGCGGTGCTCAACGGGAAAAAGCTCGATCTGAGCACCTATGAGTACCGGGAGTAAACAGGCAGCCGAAACGGAGCACCTGCCAGTACCCGCCCGCTACCAAAGGAGGGATGCCGATGATCGACCTGCACTGTCACATCCTGCCAGGCTTGGATGACGGCGCACGCGATCTGGAGACCGCGCTGGAGATGGCGCGGGTCGCAGTGGCGGACGGGATCACCGATGTGGTGGCGACGCCGCATGCGGCCGACGGCCTGTACCGGACCGACGCGGCCTCGATCCGAGTCGCCGTCGCCGCCTTTCGCACCGCATTGGCAACGGCTGGGCTCCCGTTGCGCGTACATATGGGCTCGGAGATCCACGTTCATCCGGAACTGGTGCGAAACGTGGAGGCGGGCCGTCTGCTCACCGTCAATGACGCCGGTCGATACCTCCTGCTGGAGCTGCCGGTGACCAGCATCCCGCCTTATTTTGCAGATCTTCTGCACGAACTCCGCACCAAAGGACTCACCCCGATCCTTGCCCACCCGGAGCGTCACGCCGTCCTGCGCGACGACCTCGATCGCATCGCCGCATGGGTCGAGGACGGGATGCTCGTGCAACTCACCGCCTCCTCTCTGCTCGGCGGAATGGGGCGGCGGGCAAAAGCTTCGGCAGAAACCATGGTGCGGCGGCGGATCGTGCATCTGGTCGCATCCGACGGCCACAGCCCGGCCCGTCGTCCGCCGCAGATCCGGGCTGCGCACGACGCGCTGCTGCGCCTCGACCCACGGTCGGCCGCACGCATATCTCAAAACGCCGTGTCCGTGCTCGCCGGAGAGCCTTGCGACGTGCCGGAGCCGGTACGGAAGAAGCGGCGGTGGTGGCTGTATTGAAGACCGATCTATCACTTTCAGGAAAGAGGTTTACGGGATGGAGAACAAGTCCGCATTTTCTCATCGAGAACAGCTTTTGCAAAAAATACAGGATCGCACCGCCGTCGTCGGAGTGGTGGGGCTCGGCTACGTCGGGCTCCCCTTTGCGCTGGAAAAGGCGAAAGTCGGATACCGCGTCGTCGGCATCGAGCAAAATCCCCAGCGCGCCGCACTCGTCAACGCCGGAGAGAGCTACATCGGGGACGTGCAAAGCGGTGACCTTGCGGAGTTGGTTGGAAGAGGGCTGATCCGCGCCGTGACCGGCTTTGACTGCGTGCCGGAGCTCGACGCCCTCGTCATCTGCGTGCCGACGCCGCTGACGAAAAACCTCACCCCCGATCTGCGCTACGTCGAGAGCGTCACGCGGGAGATCGCCAAGCGGCTGCGGCCGGGCCAGTTGATCTCGCTGGAGTCGACCACCTATCCGGGAACGACCGACGAGGTGATGCTGCCGATCCTCGCCGAGTCGGGGCTGGAGGTGGAAGAGCATTATTTTCTCGCCCACTCGCCGGAGCGGGTCGATCCGGGCAACGCCCGCTACACCACGCAAAACACGAACAAAGTCGTCGGCGGCGTCGGCCCGCACTCCTTGACGGTGGCCGCGACGTTTTACCGTCAGACGGTCGCCCGCGTTGTGCCGGTATCTAGCACCCAAGCGGCCGAACTGGTCAAAGTGTTTGAAAATACGTTTCGCGCCGTCAACATCGCGCTCGTCAACGAACTGACCCTGCTCTGCGACCGGATGGGCCTCAACGCGTGGGAAGTGCTCGACGCGGCGTTTACCAAGCCGTTCGGGATCATGCCCTTTTATCCGGGGCCGGGGGTCGGCGGCCACTGCATTCCCATCGACCCGCACTATCTGGAGTGGAAGGCGAAGGAACTCGATTTTAACACCCATTTCATCGCACTGGCGGGCGAGGTCAATCGCCGGATGCCGTATTTTGTGCGGGAAAAGGCGGTGCGGACGCTGAATGAGGCCGGGCTGGCCGTGTCGAAGAGCCGTATTTTGCTGCTCGGGGTGGCCTATAAAAAGGACCTCGACGACTGCCGGGAATCGCCTGCGCTCGACATCCTGCGGCTGCTGCGGGAGGCGGGGGCGACGGTGGCCTACCACGATCCGTTCGTTCCGGCGATCGGCGATGACATGCGGTCGGTGCCGTTGACGCAGGAACTGATCGCCGCACACGATCTGGTGCTGATCGCGACCGACCACAGCGGCATCGACTATGCGGAGGTGGTGCGCCATGCGCGGCGGGTGCTCGACACGCGCAATGCGACGCGTCGGGTGACCGAGGGCCGGGAAAGGATCGTGCTGCTGTGACGCGGGTCGGGGTGATCGGAGCGGGGCAGTGGGGCAAAAATTTGGTGCGGACGTTCGACGAGATCGGTGTGCTGACAGCGGTGGCGGAGTCGTCGCCTGTGATCCGGGAGCGGATCGGGCGGGAGTTTCCGGCGGCTGCGCTGTATGAGAACGCACGGGCGTTGATCGGAAGCGGAGCGGTGGAGGCGGTGGCGATCGCGACGCCGGTGCCGACTCATTTTACGCTGGCCAAGGAAGCGTTGACAGCCGGGCTGGATGTGTTTGTGGAGAAGCCGATCACGCTGACGACGGGCGAGGCAGAAGAGCTGCATCGGCTGGCCTTGGAGCGGGAGCGGGTGCTGATGGTCGGGCATCTGTTGCTGTATCAACCGGCGATTGGCGTGGTGAAACGCCTGCTAGAGTCCGGGGAGATCGGCGAGCTGCGCGCCTTGTATCAAAAGCGGCTCAAGCTCGGCCGGGTGCGGTCGGTGGAAAATGTGCTGTGGAGCTTTGGCGTGCATGATCTGGCGGTGCTGCTCCATCTGGTCGGGAGCGAGCCGGAGCGGGTGACCGCGCACGGACAGCGGATGTTGCAGCCGGGCGTGGAGGACGACGTGCATCTGCATCTCGGCTGGTCCGGCGGGGTGCAAGCGCATCTGCACACGTCCTGGCTGTGGCCGGAGCAGGAGCGCAAACTGACGGTGGTCGGGAGCCTTGGGATGCTGGTGTACGACGAACTGCGGCAGACGGTCACGCATTTCAAAAAGGGGGTGCGCGGCGATCTCTCCCAGTATGACGACGGATCGGCGGTCGTCTGTTCCGGCACCGGCGAGCCGCTGCGGATCGAGTGCGAACATTTTCTCGCCTGCGTGTCGGAGCGCAAGCAGCCGCTGTCGGACGGAGCGAACGGTGTGGCAGTGCTGCGCGTGTTGGAGCGGGCGACGGCGGGCTGGAAGGAGGCGGGGCCGGGATGACGGCGGAGCAGAGCGGACAGGTGCATGAGACGGCGGTGATCGACGATGGCGCGGTGATCGGGGCTGGCAGCCGCGTGTGGCATTTTGCTCATGTGTGCGGCGGCGCGGTGATCGGGGAGCGGTGCTCGCTGGGGCAAAACGTCTTTGTGGCGCGGGGTGCGCGGATCGGGAACAACGTGAAGATCCAGAATAATGTGTCCGTTTACGAAGGCGTGACGCTGGAGGATGACGTGTTTTGCGGGCCGAGCATGGTGTTTACCAATGTGCGGACGCCGCGCTCCGCGTTTCCGCGCAACACGAGCGCCGACTATCTGCCGACGAGGGTGCGGCGCGGGGCTTCCATCGGGGCCAATGCGACGGTGGTCTGCGGCGTGACGGTCGGGGAATGGGCGTTGATCGCGGCAGGGGCGGTGGTGACGAAAGATGTGCCCTCCTATGCGCTGATGGCAGGCGTGCCGGCCCGGCGGATCGGCTGGGCGTGCGCGTGCGGCGAGACGCTGGTGTTTGCGGGGAAGGAAGCCCGGTGCGGGAGTTGCGGACGGGAGTATGAGCGGACGGGCGAAGAGAGCGTGACGAAAAGGGGCGAGGGTGTGTGACGAAGACAAAGATCCCGATCTTGGATCTGGCGCCGGAGACGAATGAACTGTGGAGCGAACTGACGGCGGCGGTGGAAGGGGTGCTGCGCGGCGGGCAGTACATCATGGGGCCGCAGGTACAGGCGTTTGAAGAGGAGGCGGCCGCTTATCTCGGCGTGAAGCATGCGGTCGGGGTGAATTCGGGCACCGATGCGCTGGTGATCGCGTTGCGGGCGGCCGGTGTCGGCGCGGGCGATGAGGTGATCACGTCGTCGTTTACGTTTTTTGCGACGGCGGAGGCGATCTCGCAGGTGGGAGCCGTGCCGGTGTTTGCCGACATCGAGCCGCTGACGATGAATCTCGATCCGGGCTGCGTGGAAGCGGCGGTGACCGACAAGACGCGGGCGATCCTCCCGGTCCACATTTTCGGGCAGGCGGCGGAGATGCGGGAACTCTGTGAGATCGCACGGCGGCACGGGCTGTTGATCGTCGAGGATGTGGCGCAGGCGTTCGGCGGCGACTATCAGGGACGAAAGCTCGGAACGTTGGGGGCGGCGGGGTGTTATTCCTTTTTCCCGTCGAAAAATCTCGGGGCGTTTGGCGACGGCGGGCTGCTGACGACAGACGACGCCCGGATCGCAGACGCAGCGCGGATGCTGCGCTCGCACGGGTCGAAGGAGAAATACCGCAATGAGATCCTCGGCTACAACTCGCGCCTCGATGAGATGCAAGCGGCGGTGTTGCGGGTGAAACTGCCTCATCTCGACCAGCGAAACAGGGGCCGGTTGGCGGCGGCGATGCGGTATCGGGAGCTGCTGGACGGGGTGGAGGGCGTGATCTTGCCGCATGTGGCGGCGGATCGGACGCATGTCTTTCATCAATATACGGTTCGGATCGCGGAAGGTAAGCGGGACAGGGTGCGGGAGAAACTGGCGGAGCAGGGGATCGGGACGATGGTCTACTACCCGGTGCCGGTGCATCTCCTCCCGGTCTATGCGGGTCTAGGCTGTCGGCTCCCGGTGACGGAGGAGGCTGCGCGGGAGGTGCTGTCGTTGCCGATCGGGCCGCTGATCGAACGGGAGGCGCAGGAGCGGGTGGCCGAAGCGGTGCGGGCGGCGGTGCGATGAGCAAGGCGGCGGGGCGGGGACGCGACTTTATGCAAAGGTGGATGCCCAAAGGGAGCTTTGCCCGGCGCGTCGGGGTGTTGGCGGGCGGGACGGTGCTCTCGCAGGCGTTGCTGGTCCTCTCGTCGCCGCTGCTCACGAGGCTGTATGCGCCCGATCAATTTGGTGTCTATGCCGCTTTTGCGGCGGTGCTCACCGTGTTGCTCGTCGTCGCGTCCTGGCTGTATGAAGCGGCGATCCCTTTGCCGAAGGAAGAAGGGAAGGCGGCCGATCTGCTCGTGCTGTCGTTGCTGGCTGTGGCGGTGACGAGCGGGGTCAGTTGGATGTTGCTGACCGTGTTTGGCGATGCGGTGGTGCGTGCGGTGGGGACTCCGGCTTTGAAGCCGTTTCTGTGGTTGTTGCCCGTGACGCTGTTTGGAGCCGGGTGTTACCAGGCGTTGAGTTACTGGGCGATTCGACAGCAGGCGTTTGGGACGATCGCCAAGACCAAATTGACACAGGGAGCGAGCACGGTCGGCGGGCAGGTAGGGCTCGGACTGCTGGCGTTTGGGCCGCTGGGTCTGTTGATCGGCGACATGATCGGTCGATTTGCCGGGAGTCTGTCCTTGGCCCGCTTGGTGTGGCGCGGGGAAGGAGCGCCGCTGCGGCAGGTGTCGTGGCGGGGGATGGCCGAGATGGCGGTGCGCTACCGGCGGTTTCCGCTGCTGTCGGGCGGGTCGTCGATCTTGAACAGCCTCGTGTTGCAACTGCCTGCGCTGCTTTTGACGGCGTTCTACGGGGTGCAGGTGGTCGGCTGGTATGTGCTGGCTCAGCGGGTGATGGGGGTGCCGCTTCAGGTGATCGGCTCGTCGATGGCGCAAGTGTATCTGGCGGAGGCGGCCGAACTGGTCAAACTCCCGGCAGCGGAGCGGGAGCCCAAACTGCGGCGGCTGTTCTGGCGGACGGCGAAGCAGATGCTGATGATCGGCGTGCCGATTGCAGGTGCGGCGGCTGTGCTGGCCCCGTGGTGTTTTGGCTGGATCTTTGGCAGCGAGTGGCGGGAGGCCGGGGTGTACGTGCAGGTGCTCGCCGTGATGTTTGTCCTGCAATTTGTCACGTTTCCGCTCGGGGGCAATCTGTTTGTGTTTGAGCGGCAGGATCTGCATTTGATTCGCGAGGTGTGCCGCTTGTTGCTGATGGCCGGGGCGATCTGGCTGGCCTGGCACCTCGGGTATGAGCCGCTGCCGGCGATCTTGGTGCTGAGCGCGGCCGGGGTGATCGGCTATCTGATCCACCTGTGGATGTCGTGGCGGTCGATGCAGTACTTTTTCAAGCGGGAAATCGGAGGGGATCGAAATGGAGACGACACAGGAGCCGATGCAAGAACTGATGCAGGAGCCGGACGGTAGATCGGGATCGCCGCTGGAGTTGCCGGGGTGGCACGAGTTTAATCGCTGGAAATGGGGCGTGACGCTGGAGGAGGTGTGCATTCAGGGTGACAGCGGACGGCCGAGTATGGAGGCGATGCTCTATCTCGACAAGCGCGGCCGCATCTGTCAGCCGCTGCACAATCCCTATCTGCCGCTGCGCTTTCTGCCGACGCCGACCCGGTCGATTCACAGGTTGACCCACCAATGGCTGGAGGTGTCAGAGGCATTGGCCGCTCGGATGCGGGAACGCAAGCTGGCGGGGATGCTGATGTTCGGGCCGGAGGTGAGCGATGTGCGGCCGTGGCAGTGGGCGGGGTATGACGTGGGGGTGCGGTATACGATCTCTCTGGACTTTCCCTACGACCTCTCCGCGGCTGACGGCATGGTGCGCAATCGGGTGAAAAAGGCGGGGGCCGCCGGATATCGCTGTGAGCGGGTGTTGCGGCCGGAGGATGTGCAGGTCTGTCTGCGTGAGACGGAGCAGCGGCAGGGGTTTGTGCACCGGGTGAGCGGTGAGGATCTGCGGCTGTTGACCGAACTGCTGGGAGAGGAGCAGGTGCGCAGTTACATCTGCTACGCGCCAAACGGCGAACCGGCGACGGCGCAGGTGATCTTGCACCGACCCGGCGGGCGGGCGCTCGGCTGGCTGGTCGGAAGTGCGTCCGAACATCTGCGATCCGGGGCGACTCAGTTGTTAATCTGGGAGATGTTGCAAGACTTGCAGGCGGCGGGGGCGGACGGGTTTGACTTTATCGGCGCGAACATGAAGAGTGTCGCCGCTTCGAAGACGAACTGGGGCGGGCGGATCATGCCGTATTATACGGTGCGCGAGTACGGGATGGCGAGTCTGCTGCGAGGGGTGCGGGATTGGTATCGGTCAGCGAAGAGCCGACGCAGCAGCAAGGGGTAGGTCGTGGCGGCACGGGAAAGGGGGCGGTGTGTATTGGTGCTGCACGTTTTTCATGGAGCGGGTTATGAGCGGGAGCGAGTGTATGCGGCTCGTGTGATGTTTGAGGAGTTTCTGGGTCTGGAGATCGCGCTGCACGCGGGGCAGGAAGCGGGCTGGCGGATCGTACGGGGCGAGGAGGAGGACGGGAAGGAATTGCGTCTGGCCGATGTGCTGTTTCGGACGCCGCAAGGGGAGTGGCTGACCGAAAAGGCGATGCCGTCGCGACCGGTCCCGCGCTGGCATACGGGGGGCCATCCGGTCAAAGCGCCGCTCGTCGCGCCCGACGTGCCGGTGCTGTACGGCGAGGAGGTGCCAAACGGCGGGTATCTGGCCGTGTGGGACGGCGGGCTGCAGATCGGGGCGGATCTGCTCGGCGGGGCGTTTTGGATGCTGACCCGGTATGAGGAGATCGTGCGCAAGGAGCGGGATGTGCGGGGGAGATATCCGGCGTTTGCGTCGCTGGCGGTGCAGGAGCATTTTTATGAGCGGCCGGTGGTGAACGAGTATCTGGAGATCCTCTGGTGGGCGTTGCGTGCGCTGTGGCCGGATCTGGAGCGGAAAAAACGGCGGTTCACGCCCCGGTTGAGCCATGATGTCGACTGGCCGCTGATGGGCGCGGGACGGCCGTTTTTCCAGACGGTGAAGCGGGCGGCAGGCGATGCGCTGCGGCGGCGGAGTGCGCAGGCGGCTGTCAGGCGGCTCGGCGGTTGGTGGCGGGCGGCGGCGCACGGAGACTATGACGGGGACCCGTACAACACGTTCGATCACCTGATGGAGTGGAGCGAGCAGCAGGGGTTGCGAAGTGCGTTCTATTTGATCGCGGATCACAGCGGGGCCGGGGAGGTCGACGGTGACTACTCGCTGGAGGAGCCGTGGGTGCGGCGGCTGATGCGGCGGATCAAGGAGCGGGGGCATGAGATCGGGCTGCACCCGAGCTATGAGACGTATCGCGATCCGAGGCGGCTGCGGCGGGAGTTTGACCGGCTGCGCTTGGTCTGCGCGGAGGAAGGGATCGAGCAGGAGCGGTGGGGCGGACGGCAGCATTTTTTGCGCTGGGAAGCGCCGGGGACGTGGCAGGCGTGGGAGGAGGCCGGGCTCGACTATGACAGCACGCTGTCGTTTGCGGAGCGACCTGGATTTCGCTGCGGGGTGTGCTATGAGTATCCGGTGTTCAATCTGCTGACGGGAGAAGAGTTGAAGTTGCGGGAGCGGCCGTTGATCGTGATGGAGCAGACGGTGTTGCACCGGCAGTATCTCGGACTCGATCCGTGGGAGGCGTGGGTGTTGATCGACCGTCTGCGGACGCGGTGCCGCCTGTTCGACGGCGAGTTTTCTATGCTGTGGCACAACTCGCAGCTGGTGGATCAGGGCGAGACCGATCTGTATCGGCGGCTGGTCGAGACGATGTGAGAGTGGGGGGAGCGAGACGGGGATGAGGATCATGCTGGTGTCGTACCTGTTCCCGCCGTACAACACGATCGGGGCGGTGCGCGTGGGAAAGACGGCGAAGTACCTGCGCCGTCTCGGGCATGAGGTGCGGGTGCTGACGGCGAGGGATCTGCCTTTGCAGGGCAATCTGCGGATCGAGGTGCCGCCGACAACGATCCGGGCGACGAAGTGGCGCAACGTCAATGCGCCTGTGGAGTGGGCGATGGGCGGGCGCGGGCAGGTGGCGGCGAAAGGCTATGCGGTGGGGGGCGGTTCGTCGTGGAAGAGCCGGTTGTTGCGGGGATTGGGACGGCTGTACAAAACGTGGCTGAACGTCCCGGACGGACAGATCGGATGGTATGGGCAGGCGGTGCGGGCCGGGTCGCGGTGGATCAAGGAATGGCGACCGGATGTGATCCTCGCCAGCGGGGCTCCGTTCACGTCACTGCTCGTCGCCCGCACGCTGTCCAAGCGGCACGGGGTGCCGTTTGTCGCCGAACTGCGCGATCTGTGGACCGACAATGCGCAGTACGGGCACCCGCGCTGGCGGCGGGCGTTAGAGTCGCGGCTGGAGACGTGGACACTGTCACAGGCGGCCGGGCTGATCACGGTGTCAGAACCGCTGGCCCAGACGCTGCGGGCCAAATATGAGAAGCCGGTGCAGGTGGTGTTGAACGGGTATGACCCGGAGGATCTGCCGAGCGGCGCGAGGCCGCCGCTGCGGGAGGATGGGCTGGATCTGATCTACACGGGGATGGTCTATGAAGGAAAGCAAGACCCGGCTCCGCTGTTTGCGGCGTTGCAGGCGATGGGGGAGGAAGCGAAACGGGTGCGGGTGTCGTTTTACGGGCGGTATCTGGAGAGCGTGCGGGAGCAGGCGCGCCGGTACGGCGTTGAACGGCAGGTGGAGATCGAGCAGCAGGTGTCCTATGAGGAAGCGTTGCGGCTGCAGGCGCGTGCCGATCTGTTGCTGTTGCTCCAGTGGAATGATCCAGAGGAGCGGGGCGTGTACACCGGCAAGCTGTTCGAATACATCGGGGCCGGACGCCCGATCCTCGCCGTCGGGTACGGCGACAACGTGGCAGGCGACCTGATCCGCGAGCGAGGGGCAGGGGTGGTGCTCGACGATCCGCAGGAGATCGCGTCGCAGTTGCGGCGGTGGCTGTGGGTGAAAGCGAGGCGGGGTGAGATCCCGGCAATGCGGGAAGAGGCGGCGCTGGGGCTGACCCGCGAGGCACAGGCGCGGGAGACGGCCGCGTTTTTGCAGCGGGTGCTCGGCGAGGAGGTGACCCCGCATGGAGGAACGGCCGGAAGTCCGGAGCGGATCGGGTGACGGGGAGGGTTCGGCGACATGGCGGCCGGGTTTGATCGGCTGGTTGCTGGTGCTGCTGCTCTTTTGCTTGCCGATGCAGTTTCGCACGGGAGCCGGACCGCGCATCGCGCCGTCCGATCTGTTTCTCGGTCTCGCGCTGCTTGGGTCGCTGTGGCAGATGCGCGTGTTGAAAAGCGCGTGGTCGATCTGGCATCTCGGGCTGCTCCTGATGTTTACGGGCGGACTCGCGGTGGCGGCGGCGGGGCCGGGGGGTGTCGGCAGTTATGCGCTGGTGCAAAAGGGGTTCGGGCTGATCCTGCTCTTTCTGCTCTACGCGGTGCTCACCGCCTACGCCTGCGACTGGACGCGCATCCAAGGGTTGCTGCGCACGTTCGTGCTCAGTGTGACGGTGCACAACTTGATCGCGATGATCGCCTTTTTTGCAGATTTTCAAGCGCCTTGGATCAATTCCTACTCGGGCCGTCTGTCCGGGATGCTGATCGATCCGAACGCGTACGGGGGCTTGCTCGTGGTGACGTTTGCCATTCATGCGGCGACCTCGTTTCTCAGGGCACCGCTGGTCGGCGGGGTGCTCGGCCTGTTCACGACGTTGACGATGGCGATGGGTATTTTTCTTACGTTTTCCCGCTCGTCGTGGATCGGGATGGCACTGGTGCTGGCGGTGATGACCGTCCTGCGCCCGCGTCTGGTACCGAAGTTGTTCGCCCTGCTCGCCGTCGCCGCCGGAGCGGTGTTGCTCGTCAAGGGCACGGAGTACATCGGCATCATCACCGAGATGGCGACCCGGGAGAATCAGATCGCGGTGCGGCTGGATTTGATCCACACCGGCTGGGAGATGTTTTACGAATCGCCGCTGCTGGGCGCGGGGCTCGGCACGTTTTACGAGACGCAGGGAGCGATTATTCACAATACTCTGTTTTGGATCTTGACCGAGTTCGGGCTGGTGGGGATCTCGGTGTTTCTCGGATTCATCTTGTGGTTTGGTTGGCGCGGCTGGGTCGCGTATCGGCTGGCAGGGCCCAAGGAGCGGCCGCTGTTGCTGGGGTTGCTGCTCGCGCATGTGGCGATGATCGGGCTTTCGATGGGGATTGAAGCGACGTATCAGCGTCACTGGTGGTTGGTGCTGGCGATGATCGCCGCCGCGGCCGAATCGGCAAACGGAAAGAGGGGACGGCACGGGAGGACATAAGCCTTGGGGGAGGCGCGGGGGATGAGCAATATGGGAAAACGCAAGGCGGCGTTTGTCGCGACGGGGTACCGCTTTTTTGAGGCGTTCACGGTGCCGCAGATGCGTTTGTTGCAGGAGCGCGGCATCGAAGTGCACGCCTACGCGCGCCCGGATCACGGCTATGCAGGAGTGGCTGCGCAAGGGGTGATCTGCCACGACATCTCCTTTCAGCGCAGTCCGTTCAAGCGGGAAAATCTCCAGGCGCTGCGGGAGTTGACCGATTCGTTTCGGCAGGAGATGTTTCAACTCGTGCACGTGCACACGCCGGTCGGCAGCATCCTGGGACGGTTGGCAGCCAAGCGGGCCAAGGTGCCGGCCGTGCTGTACACGGCGCACGGGTTTCATTTTTTTAAAGGGGCACCGATGCTGAACTGGCTGCTCTATTACCCGGTGGAGTGGTGGATGGCCCGCTGCACCGACCGGCTGATCACGATCAATCAGGAAGATGCGCAGCGTGCCGACTCGTTGCCCGTGCGGGGCAAGATCGACTATGTGCCGGGCGTCGGCATCGAGACGCAGGAGTTTCAACTGCCGGAGCCGGTCTGGCACCGCCTGATGAAGCGCGAGCAACTCGGGGTGCCGCAGTATGAATTTGTCATTCTGTGCGTGGCGGAATTGAACGCCAACAAAAATCAGACCCAACTCCTTGACGCGGTCCACCGCATGGCTTTGGAAGGGCGGCAGGTGACGCTGTTGCTGGCGGGCATCGGCGAGGCGGAGGAGCGGCTGCGGGCGGAAGTGGCGGCGAGGGGGCTGGAAGGGTATGTGCGATTTCTCGGATTTCGCCGGGACATCGCCGAACTGCTCGCCGCCTCCGATGCGGCTGCGCTGGTGTCGAAGCGGGAAGGGCTGCCGTGCTGTCTGATGGAAGCGATGGCGGCCGGGAAGCCGGTCGTCGCCACCGACGTGCGCGGCAACCGCGACCTGGTCTGCCACGGAGAGAACGGCCTCCTGGTGCCGGTCGGCGACGGGGAAGCGACGGCGCGCGCGCTGATCAGGCTCTGCGACTCGCCGCTGCTGCGCGAACGGCTCGGCAAACAGGCGCAGCGGCAGGCTCGCCGCTATGATCTCGGCTTTGTGCTGCGGCAGATGCAGCACATCTACGGCGAAGCGCTCGGAGACGATACGTGGCAGCTGTCGGGCAGCGACGGGATGAACGACGGGATGAACGACGGGATGAACGACGGGATGAACGACGGGATGAACGACGGGATGAATGTCGGTATGCGACGGGAGGGGAGCGGCGGATGAGATCGCGTCGGCAGCGTCGGCGTGCCGGGCGGTGGGTGCCGCGTGCGGTGCTCGCCGTGCTCGTGCTGGTGGCGGGGGTGTTTACGTATGTCGTGTGGCAGGTGCTGGATACGGCCGACAGCGTGTATCAGCCGGTCGACCGATTGCCGTCCAGTGTGCGTCCGCCGGAGAAGCCACTATCGGTGAAGACGCCATCGGAGCAGCCGGAGACGAAAACGTTCCTCTTGCTCGGACTCGACCGCCGGGAGCAGTCGAACGACATCGGGCGAGCGGATGTGATCCTGCTGGCGGTGGTCAACGGGGAAAAGGGGAAGATCACGCTGCTCTCCTTGCCCCGCGACACGTACGTCGAGATCGCGGGTCAAGGATACAAAGACAAGGTCAATCACTCCTACCGATACGGCGTCGCCACAACGATCGCCACCGTCGAGTCGTTTGCCGGCGTGCGAGTGGATCATTATGTGGAATTTGATTTTGCCGGGTTTGAACAGGCGGTCGACGCGGTCGGCGGGCTGGAGTTGGAGGTCGACGCGGCGTTTGCGGGCAAATTTGGCCTGACACCGGGCCGACAGCGGCTGGACGGGTCGCAAGCGTTGGACTTTGCCCGGTTTCGCAGCGACGCGCGCGGTGATTTTGGTCGCAATGACCGGCAACAGGCGGTGTTCAAAGCGTATCTCGACCAGACGAGCGGCGTGCGGTCGCCGGGCAAGATCAAGGAGTTGCTCGGCATCCTTGGCGAAGGCGTGCGCACCGATCTCTCACTGCCGCAGATGACGGCGTTGGCGTTGCATCTGCCACCGCTGCAGGCGGGGGCGGTGGAATCGCTGCGGTACGAGGCGACGACGGCGACGTTCGGGCCGCAACAGTTGTCCTACGTGGTGGTGGCGGAGGAAGAGCGGGCGAGGGTGCAAAAAGAACTGCAACTCCGTGCGGAGTGAAGGATTATTTAACCCCGTTGTGGAAAGAATAACCTGATGGGAAAATCAGTTCGAATCGGGCTGAGAGACGGAGGTGTCTGACAAATGTCTACGGAACAACAACAACTGCCGCCGAAAACGTGCGAGATCGATCGGCTGATCACGGTGGAAGAAGACATTCAAAAAGTCCTGAACGGGCAAAAGACCGCACAGCGCCGCAACGGCCGCTATGCGGATATCGGCGAGATCTGGGAAGCGCAAGGCCGCCGGTTTGAAATCGTCAACGTCTATGCCCAATCGCTCGGTGAAATGACCGACGAGCATGCGCAGGCGGAAGGCATGGAGAGCATGGAGGCGTACAAAAACTACATCCTGTCCATGCACAAAGGCATGCCGTGGGTCCCGCAGATGAAAGTGTGGGTCCACGAATTGAAAGAAGTGAAATAACGCATCCCGATGCGTGGCAAACAAAAAATCCCTCCCCGCAGCAGTGGGCTGACAGCCGCTGGCCGCTCGGGAGGGATTTTTGTTTTTGTCAGTCGCTTTGCGGTTCTGCCGTCTCCGGCAGGCTCCACATCTCGTGCATCGGTCGTTTGCCGCCGAGCCACATCGAATGATGGGTGTGCGCGGACGACGGTTCCGTTGCCGTTTCCTCTTCTTGTGTCCATTCCTCGTTTTGCACAGTCGATTCCCCCCTTGCTGTTACTCTCTCACTCGTCTGCCAAATTGATGCAGCGTTCACATTCATAACTGTATGTGGTGTACTCTTCTTTCATCTCCGTCCCGCAAGTCATGCACTCGTTGTGTTGGATATGCTTTTCTTTCGTTTTCAGTTCTTCTCGTTGATGTTTCATCGTGATCGCTCCTTCTTGTTTACTGTTTTGGTACAGAGGTTATTGTGCATCTCTGTGCTATAACAGTATGCACCGAAATCCAAAATTGTTCGTGTGACATTTCTTATTTTCCTGTTATAGAATATCGCGCAGACACATATGGCTGTTGTATAGCAACGGATGGTTTGGAAGGAGGCTTTTCCCAAGATGAAGTCTTTACGGGTAACAGGGGATGTGAGGGGGGATTTTGCGGAGATCCTCACGCCGGAAGCGCTGGAGTTTGTCGGGCAGCTGGTCGAGCGGTTCTCTGCTCGTCGGCTGGAACTGTTACAGAACAGAGCCGAGCGGCAGCGGCAGATCGATGCGGGGAGGCGGCCGGACTTCTTGCAAGAAACGAAGGCGATCCGCGAGGCAGACTGGACGGTCGCGCCGCTGCCGGACGATCTGCTCGACCGCCGCGTGGAGATCACGGGACCGGCCAGCGACCGCAAGATGGTGATCAACGCGCTCAACTCCGGGGCCAAATGCTTCATGGCCGATCTGGAAGACGCGTCCTCGCCGACGTGGACCAACGCGGTGCAAGGGCAGCTCAACCTGCGCGATGCGATCCGACGTCAGATCGGATATACCGCTCCGAACGGCAAGCGATACGACCTGCAGGAGCAGACGGCGGTGCTGATCGTGCGCCCGCGCGGTTGGCATCTTGAGGAAAAGCATGTGCTGGACGGCGACGGGCAGCCGATCTCCGGCGCTCTGTTTGATTTTGGTCTGCATCTGTTCCACAACGCCAAAGAGCTGCTGACCCGCGGCTCCGGTCCGTATTTCTATCTGCCGAAACTGGAGAGCCACCTGGAAGCGCGGCTGTGGAACGATGTCTTCGTCTTTGCGCAGGAGAGACTCGGCCTCCCGCAAGGCACGATCAAGGCGACGGTGCTGATCGAGACGATCCTCGCCGCTTTTGAGATGGATGAGATCCTGTATGAACTGCGCGATCACGCGGCCGGATTGAACTGCGGACGCTGGGACTATATCTTCAGCTATTTGAAGAAATTTCG
Source organism: Tumebacillus lacus (assembly GCF_026410385.1). GTDB lineage: Bacteria > Bacillota > Bacilli > Tumebacillales > Tumebacillaceae > Tumebacillus > Tumebacillus lacus. The sequence continues at coordinate 364,313 of NZ_JAPMLT010000003.1, read as the reverse complement.
AAATCTCCCCGATGTGATCTTGCCCGACCGGGCGCAGGTGACGATGACCTCGCCGTTTATGCGCGCGTACTCGCTGTTGACGATCCAGACCTGTCACCGTCGCGGTGCGCACGCGATGGGCGGCATGGCGGCGCAGATCCCGATCAAAAACGACCCGGCGGCGCACGAGGCCGCTTTGGAAAAAGTGCGGGCCGACAAAGAGCGGGAGGCGACCGACGGCCACGACGGCACGTGGGTGGCCCATCCGGGACTGGTGCCGGTCGCGCTGGCGGTGTTTGACGAAAACATGCCGACCCCAAATCAGGTCCACGTCAAACGCGAGGATGTGCGCGTCACTGCCGCCGACCTGCTCGCCGTGCCGGAAGGGTCGATCACGGAAGCGGGCCTGCGCCTCAATCTGAGCGTCGGCGTGCAATATATCGAAGCCTGGTTGCGCGGTTCCGGCGCGGTGCCGATCTTCAACCTGATGGAGGACGCCGCCACCGCCGAGATCTCGCGGGCGCAGGTGTGGCAATGGATTCGCCATCCGGCGGGCGTGCTGGACGATGGGCGCAAGGTGACAATTGAGCTGGTGGAAGCGTTGCTCGACGAGGAGTTAGACAACATCAAGCGTTCTGTCGGAAACGAGTCCTACATCAAAGGCCGCTACGACCTCGCCGCCGGTCTGTTCCTGAAACTGACGCGGGATGAGGAGTTTGCCGATTTTCTCACGGTGCCGGGCTATCAGTATTTGTAATTTCAAATTGAGCCAAGCGGAGGGATTACAATGAAGCGACACGAAGAAGCGGTGCACCTGCAAGAGAGTTGGAAGGCGGATCGGTGGAAGGGGATCGAGCGCACGTACACGGCGGAGGACGTCGTCCGCCTGCGCGGTTCGGTGCAGATCGAGCACACGCTGGCACGCCTCGGAGCGGAGCGGCTGTGGAATTTGCTGCACACGGAACACCATGTCAAAGCGCTGGGGGCCCTGACCGGCAACCAAGCGATGCAACAGGTCAAAGCCGGTCTGAAAGCGATCTACCTCAGCGGCTGGCAGGTGGCCGCCGACGCCAACCTCGCCGGGCAGATGTACCCGGACCAAAGCCTGTATCCGGTCAACTCGGTGCCTCAGGTCGTCAAGCGGATCAACCAAGCGCTGCAGCGTGCCGACCAGATCTCGCACGCGGAGGGCAAAGACGAGGACGTCCACTGGTTTGCCCCGATCATCGCCGATGCGGAGGCGGGATTTGGCGGTGCGTTGAACGTGTTTGAGCTGATGAAGAGCATGATCGAAGCGGGCGCGGCCGGCGTGCATTTTGAAGACCAGCTCGCCTCGGAGAAAAAATGCGGCCATATGGGCGGCAAGGTGTTGATCCCCACTTCGCAAGCGGTCCGCAATCTGACCGCTGCCCGCCTCGCCGCCGATGTGTCGGGCGTTCCGACCTTGATCGTCGCCCGCACCGATGCAAACGGCGCGCACCTGATCACCAGCGACGTCGACGAGCGGGATCGCGAGTTCCTGACCGGCGAGCGCACGGCGGAAGGATTTTTCAAAATGCGCGGCGGTCTCGATGCCGCCATCGCTCGCGGTCTCGCCTATGCGCCGCACGCCGACCTGATCTGGTGCGAGACGTCCGAGCCGAACCTCGACGAAGCCCGCCGCTTCGCCGAGGCGATCCATGCGAAATACCCCGGCAAACTGCTCGCCTACAACTGCTCGCCGTCATTCAACTGGAAGCGCAAACTGGATGAAAAGACGATCGCCGCTTTCCAACATGAGCTGGGCGATATGGGCTACAAGTTTCAATTTGTCACGTTGGCCGGGTTCCATGCGCTCAATCACAGCATGTTTGAGCTGGCTCGCGCGTACAAAAAGCACGGCATGGCCGCGTACTCCGAACTGCAACAGGCCGAATTTGCCAGCGAAGTCAACGGCTACACGGCCACGCGCCACCAACGCGAGGTGGGCACCGGCTATTTTGATGACGTGGCGGTGACGATCTCCGGCGGGCAATCGTCGACGACGGCGCTGACCGGCTCGACGGAAGAGGAACAATTTACAGAAGCGTGAGAGTTCCGGAGCGCACGGGTTTGATCCCGTGCGTTTTTTATTTCCATTAAAAAGATAATAAAAGACCAAATGTGAGTGAAAGGAAAGTGAGCCTGATTGTCGAATGATCTAGAATAGAAAAATGACAAGCGGGGTTGTGAACCTGATGATACATGTACAAGAAAATTGGAAACGTTTGCTCGACTACTACAACGTGCGCGACGAAGACTTGGCTTTTCTCGCACGCCATCGCGATTTCTTTCAACAGCACGCCGTCGATGTCGTCGACCGCTTTTATGAAGAAGTGGGAGCCAACGGCAACCTCAACGCCATCATCGGCCAACACAGCACCATCGACCGGCTGAAGCAAACTCAGATCTGGTACTTCCAGACGCTCGGCGACCCGGACATCGATGACGCCTACATCGCAGGCCGTCAAAAAGTCGGCGAAGTGCATGCCCGCATCGGGCTTTCGGCCTCGTGGTATCTGGGCGGCTATTCGATCTATCTGAAATTGATCAAAGAGCGCCTTCGCGACATGCCGGATGCCCTCGACTTCTACGAAGCGGTCAACAAGCGCCTGTACTTTGACGCGGCCGTCATCCTGGAGGAGTACATCGGCGCGACCCACCGCGAAAACCGCGAATATCGGGCCAACATGGAAGACGTCTCGAAAGAACTGACGATGACTGTGCATCAGGTCTCCTCCATCGCCAGCGACTTTGCCCAATCGGCGACCGTGCTCGCCGAACTGCAAGAGGTGATCGTCGATTCGGTCGACAACCTGCGCGAGGAGAGCCGTGAGATCGAAAAGCTCTCGCAGTTCGTCATGGAGGTCGCTTCTCAGACCAACCTGCTCGGCTTGAACGCAGCCATCGAGGCGGCCCGGGCCGGCGAGCAAGGGCGCGGCTTCTCCGTCGTCGCCGACGAAGTGCGCAAACTGGCCGACCGCGCCCGCCAGTCCTCCAAGGAGATCCAAGAATCGACCAGCAAGGTTATCAACCGCATGGGTCAGATCAACCCGCAGGTCGCCAACATGATGAGCATCGCCCAAGAACAGGCAGCCGCAGCCGAGGAGCTGTCGGCGCTGATCATGGGTGTCGAATCGCTGACGGAGCGGTTGAAAGTGGGCAAGCGCTAGTCGCACCGCACGAACAGACGAAGGTCGGAGAAAACTCTCCGGCCTTTTCTTTTATATTGACGTACACAATTTTCTGAATTAATATTCAATTATAAGAGTAGGTAAAAAAAGGGAGGCAAAAACGTGATGAAAAAAACAAAAAAACAAGCTTGGGCCCTCGCCCTGTCCGTGTTGATGGGAGCGGGCGTCTTCACGGCGTTGCCGGCGGCGGTGGAAACGGCGCAGGCGGCCAACTCGATCACGCTGTTCCGCATCACGACCGACAGCACGCACACCGTCGCGCAGTTGGAAGCGCAAGGGGTCGACGTCTGGCAGGTGCAGCCGAACTTTGTGGAAGCGCCGCTGACACCGGAGCAGATCGACTGGCTGCAGGGCAGCGGCTGGGATTACAAGATGAGCCGTCAGACCAACGGCCCGAGCTTTGACACTTCATACCGCACGTACGCGTCGGTCCGCGCCGCGCTGAATGACTATGCCGACCGCTATCCGTCGCTGGCTCAAGTCGTGACCATCGGTCAGACCTTTGAAGGCCGACCGATCCAAGCGATCAAGATCACCAATTCTCAATCGACGGCCGGCAAGCCGAAGTCGCTGTGGATCGGCGGCACGCACGCACGCGAGATCTCGCCGCCCGAGGTGATGATGTCCTACGTCGACCTGCTGCTCGAAGGCTACGGCAACGACGCGGACGTGACCTGGATGCTCGACACCCGCGAAGTGTGGATCGTGCCGGTCCTCAACGCCGACGGCCACCTCAAGGCGGAACAACTGATCAACCAGCGCAAAAACACCAACACCTCGTGGGGCTCGGACGGCGTTGACCTCAATCGCAACTACGACGAGGCCGTACCGGGGATCTGGGGGCTGTACGGCACCTCGTCCAACCCGTTCTCCATCGTCTATCCGGGACCGCGAGCGTTCTCCGAACCGGAGACGCAGGCGATCAAAAACCTGGTCGACTCGGTGATGGGACCGACCGGCACGCCGCAGACGGTGGCAAACGGATTTAACATGGTCGTCGACATGCACTCCTTCGGCAACCTCGTGATGTGGCCGTGGAACTGGACCAAAGACACCAGCGTGCACGGAGCTGCCTCCGACATTGCCAACATGGAGCGGATCGGCACCAAGTTTGCCGCCTACAACACCTACAAACCGCAACTCGGTGCGAAATTGTACGCCACGTCCGGCGACACCACCGACTGGGCGTACGGCTTCCACAAGATCCCGTCGTTCACCATCGAGATCGGCAAGACCTTCTGGCCGTCCAACCAAGAGCTGGCCGGACAGATCGCCGAAAATCGCGGGCCGTTCCTCTACGGCAACAAGATCCTCGATGATCCGTACGGCCGCGTCAAAGGTCCGGACAGCAACGGATTGACCGCGACGGTGCAAGACGGCCGGATCGTGATCACCGGCGCGGCCAACGACGGCTACAACGGCAACGACCGCGTACAGGCAGTCGAAGTGTTCGTCGACACCCTCGGCGCACGCGGCACCGGCGTGAAAGGCACGCTGGAGAAAACGACCAGCGCCGGCTCGCTGACCGACTTCACGGCGACGCTTTCCACGCAGGGCCTGACCCAAGGCAAGCACCTGCTGATCGTCGAAGCCCAGGACGAGACGGGCGCATGGGGCGCACCGAGCGCCGTGTTTGTTCAAATTCCGTAACCTCAAAAAGCCTTCACATCGCGTGAAGGCTTTTTTTATGGAAAAATGCGGGGGCTGAACATGGTGCTCGCTCCGGGCTGGCGTCCGGGCGTGCCGCCGTATTTGCAGGAACTTCCACCTCTGCGTGACGAACTCATTCACGGAACGGATGCGTTTGTGGGCATCCAGCAGGACACGTATGCGGAGTTCCGCCTGGGCTCGAAGCTCAGCGACGAGTTGAAAGTGAACATCTTTCAAGGGGGCTGCAAACAGCCGATCCTTTCGCTGGCGGAATAAAAGGAGACACTCACCCATGAATGGAACGCTCGTCCACGTATTTGCAGAAGATCCCCGCTTTGGCAATCCGGCCGCTGTGCTTTTGGCAGGGGAGGCGGAGTTGACAGACGCCGACATGCAACGAGTGGCGCAAGAGACCGGATCTGTTTTGACCGTGTTTTTGTTGCCACCGGAGACAGAAGCGGGAGATGTCCGGTTTCGGTTTTTCACCGCCGCGACGGAGATGACGTTTTGCGGGCACGGCATCCTCGGGGCGGCCGCCATGTTTCTGAATGCGGCCGGACGTGAGGAAGCGGTCGTCGAGACCGGGTCGGCCACCGTCACCGTGCAGCGCAGCGGGGAACGGGGCGTGCAGTTTCGCACGAGCCTTGCCACGGTGCTCGACGTGCCGGTCGAGACGCAGCAGGCGGCTGCGCTGCTCGGTCTCACGCCGGAGTCGCTCGATCTCTCGCTGCCGCTGTGCGTGGCGACCGTCGGCAGTCCGAAACTGCTGATCCCGGTGCAAAGCCTCGCGGTGCTGCGCGGTCTGACTCCCGATCTGGCCGCGATCCGCGAGTGGAGTCTGCAAAACGGCGTCAACGGCGTGTACGCCTACACGCGAGAGACAGAAGCGGCCGGATCGACCGTGCAGGCGCGCAGTTTCAACCCGCTGTCCGGCGTCGAGGAAGACGTCGCGACCGGCGTGGCGGCCGGCGCTCTGGCCGGCGTTTTCCATCAGCGCGGGCTGCTGGATCCAAAGACGGGACCGTTCGTGGTCGAGCAAGGCCATTCGCTTTTCAACCCGACCACCATTTTTGTGGAACCGGGCGATACCGAGACCAAGATCGGCGGACCGGTCGTGGAGATCGGCCGCTTCGAAATAGACCGAACGAGCAGAGAACGAGAAGGCACACCGGAGTGGCAGATCAGGAATAGCAAGAAGTGACGCAAGAGATCGCGCAAGACATCACGCCGGGAGCGGCTGTGCTCGCCGTCGGCAACTTCCCGGCGATCCACGCCTGCGTGCAGGAAGCGACTTTTAAAGACCACCTGCTGCAAGCCAACTCACTCACCGAGTTGTTCACCCAGGCGGGCATGCAGCTCTTTCTTTATTCGTGAAGATGGAATAAAATAAAAAGTACCGAATATTCATGCATATCAAAACAGGCAGGTGACAAAGAGATGAAAGTTGGAGTAGGAGACAAAGAGAGAGAAACCACCGCCGTGCGGGATGCCGCCCTCCGCCGCGACATCCGCATCCTCGGCAATCTGCTGGGCAACGTCCTCGTCTCGCAATGCGGCGAACACGTGTTGCAACTGGTCGAGACGGTGCGCCAGTCGGCCAAAGAACTGCGGGCGCAACCCACGGCGGAGAACCGCACCTTGTTTTGGGAGACGATCCGCGCCATCCCCGATGAGCACCGGACGCACGTGATTCACGCGTTCGCCTTGTATTTCCAACTGGTCAACATCGCCGAACAAAACCACCGCATCCGCCGCAAGCGCGAATACGAGCGCAGCGGGCAGGACGGCGCGCAGCAAGGTTCTTTGCGCAGCGTCATCCGCGAGATGCGGGAAAAGGGCGTGGACGCCGCCGAGATGACCTCGCTGATCCACCAACTCGGCGTCGAACTGGTGCTGACCGCGCACCCGACCGAAGCGATGCGCCGCACCGTGTTGGAAAAGCACCGCGAGATCGCCCGGCTCTTGGAAGCGTTTGACGACCCCTGGCTCACCTCGCGCGAGTCGCGCAGCATGGAAAAACAACTGCGGGCGGAGATCGTCTCGCTCTGGCAGACCCGCGCCGTGCGCAAAGAGCGGTTGACCGTGCTAGACGAAGTGCGCAACGGGCTGTATTTCCTCGACGAGATCCTGTTCGACGTCCTGCCGGGACTCCATCTCGAATTGGAGGAGCAACTGCGCGACGTCTATCCGGAAGCCACCTTTGAAGTGCCCGGCTTTCTTCGCTTCGGCTCGTGGATGGGCGGGGATCGCGACGGCAACCCGAACGTCACCGCCGACCTCACCTTCCAGACTTTGATCCTGCACTTCGACCTCGCGATGCGCAAATACGAAGCGGCCGTGCATAAGCTCGGCCAAGATCTCAGCCAGTCCTGCGAGATCGCCGGAGCGAGCGTCGACCTGATCTCCTCCCTCGACTGGAGGGGACCGGAGCCGCTCGACGAACCGTATCGGGAAAAGGCGACCCAGATCCTGCGCCGCCTGCGCGGCACCCAAAACCGTTTCCACTCCGAGGGTGGCGATCCCGACTATTATGCAACTCCGACCGACTTTCTCGCCGACATCCGTCTGATCGAGCAGTCGCTGCTCGCCCATAAAGGTGAGGAGATCGTCGACGTAAAGGTCAGACCTTTGCTGCGGCAGATCGAGTTGTTCGGCTTTCACATGGCGACGCTCGACATCCGTCAGCACAGTGAAGTGCACGAAAACGCCCTCGACGAACTGTGCCGACTCGGCCAACTCGGCCCCTACCGCGACCTGTCCGAGAGCGAAAAGATCGCCCGGCTCACCGTCCTGCTCCAAGACCCGCGCCCGCTGGTCTCGCCGTACGCCGAACTGAGCGAGAGCACCCGCGAGGCGACTGCCTTGTGCCGGACGATCCGCAAAGCGCAGGACTGGTTTGGCACCGCGTGCATCCAAAACTACCTGATCTCGATGACGCAGGGGGTCAGCGATCTGCTGGAAGTGCTTTTGCTGGCCAAAGAGGCCGGGCTGTTCACCCTGCGCCCGGACGGCACAGCCGACTCGCGCCTGCACATCGTGCCGCTCTTGGAGACCATCGAAGACCTGCGAGCGGCTCCCCGGATCATCTCCGAGCTGTTTGCCAATCCGGTCTACCGCCAGCATCTGGCTGCAAGGGGTCACCTGCAGGAGATCATGCTCGGCTACTCCGACAGCAACAAAGACGGCGGCTACCTCACCGCCAACTGGGAGCTGTATAAATCGCAGAAGAAAATCTACGAAGTCGCCCGTCGGCACGGCGTCGCCTTAAAATTTTTCCACGGCCGCGGCGGTGCGCTCGGTCGCGGCGGCGGCCCGGTCGAACGCTCGATCCTCGCCCAGCCGCCGGAAGCCCTGCAAGGGAAAGTGAAGATCACCGAGCAAGGCGAAGTCATCTCCCAACGCTACTCCCACGCGGGCATCGCCACCCGCTCGCTGGAAAAGGCTGTCTCCGCCGTGCTGCTCGGCTCGCTCAACGTGCAGACCGACAAAATGAAAGAGACGGAAATCTACTGGTCGGCGATCTTGGAACAGCTCTCCCAGGACTCGTTCCGCACCTACCAAGACTTCGTGTACCGCAATGACGATTTTTTGCCCTACTTCCATCAAGCCACGCCGATCGCCGAGGTCGGTCAGCTCAACCTCGGATCGCGCCCGGCCAAACGCCGCGCCTCCGACCGCATCCAAGACCTGCGCGCCATCCCGTGGGTGTTCTCGTGGACGCAAAACCGCCACCTGCTCCCGGCATGGTTTGGATTTGGCACGGCGGTTCAGCACTACATCCGGCACACGCCCGACGCCGCCGAAGAGTTTCGCCGCATGTACCGCCACTGGCCGTTCTTCCGCGCCCTCGTCGACAACCTGCAGATGGCGCTGGCCAAAGCGGATATGCTCATCGCGGGCGAGTATGCCGGATTGCTGGAGGATCAAGAGTTGGCCCGGCGCGTCTTTGCCCGCATCGAGGACGAATACGCCCGCACGCGCCAGATCGTGCTGATGATCACGGGGGAGGAGGACATCCTCGCCGGCTCGCCGGTGATCCAAGAGTCGATCCGCCTGCGCAACCCGTACGTCGATCCGCTGTCCTACTTCCAAGTCCTGCTCTTGGAAGAAACGCGCAAAGGCGAGGCGGGCGATCTCCAAGACGTCCTGCTCACCATCAACGGCATCGCCTCGGGCCTGCGAAACACCGGTTGATCCTGCAAAAGAGAGTCCCCCCCCCCCCGCATCGGGCAGGACTCTCTTTTTCTGTTACTATAAGGGCATAGACTTTATCGGAAAAAGGAGACTCTGCCCCTCATGCTCACTCATACCCTGTCACCAGACGCGCACCTGCGCCTGCTCGAAGAAGCGGACGCCGACGAACTCTACGCCCTTCTCGACGCCAACCGCGCTCATCTGCGCCGCTGGCTGCCCTTCCTGGACAGCACCACATCGCCCGCCGACTCGCTCGGCTTCATCCGCAGCACCCGCAAGCAAGTGAGCGACAACCAAGGCTACTCCCTCGCCATCGTCTATAAAGGCCGAATCGTCGGTTGCTGCGGCTATCACAACATCAACTGGATCAACAAAAAAACCAGCATCGGCTACTGGCTCGCCGAGGATGCACAAGGAAAAGGGCTGGTCACAGCAGCGGTCCGCGCCCTGCTCGACAACGCCTTCCACAACTGGGGACTCAACCGCGTCGAGATCCGCGCCGCCGTCGCCAACGAAAAAAGCCAAGCCATCCCGCGCCGGCTCGGTTTCACAGAAGAGGGCATCGTCAAAGAGTCAGAATGGCTCTACGACCGCTACGTCGACCACATCGCCTTCGCCATGCTGGCCGGCGACTGGAAGCGCACCGGGCAGTAAGCCATATTTTTTTCTGCAACACTTGAACTTTTTCCGCAAGCAACTCGTCTTAACAGATAGAGAGATCACGGAGAAGGGGGGCGGGGAGAGGTTGAAAGAGCAAGAACTGGTCGCCGACGCGCTGACCGACAAAGCGGCGATGGCCGACCTGTTGCGGTTAGTCGAACCGTACGTGTTTCAAACATCCTACTACCTGACCGGGAGCAAGATGGACGGCGAAGATGTGGCGCAGGACGCGCTGTGGAAGATCTGCCGTTCCCTGCATCAATTTAAAGGCAACAGCTCGTTTCGCACGTGGGTGTACTCGATCACCTTGAACACCTACCGCGATGCGGCGCGCAAAAAGAAAAAGTGGTTCGTGCCGCTCGATGACGACCTCGTCGACACCGCCGCCTCGGTGGAAGAGACGGTTGCGGTGCGGGGGCACCTCGACCAGATTCGCAAAGAGATCTTGAAGCTGAACCAGGAAGACCGGGAGATCTTCGTCCTGCGCCACCTGCAAGCCTTGTCCTACCACGAGGTGGCGGCGACGCTCGACGTCAGCGAGGCGCATGTGCGCTCCCGGCTGTATCGGGTGCGGCAGAAATTGAAAGCCAAACTGCATGGAGGTGAGCGGGATGCCCTGTGAAGAAGCGTTCTACATGATCCAGCGGTATTACGACGGCGAGCTGGCGACCGAAGAGCAACAGATCATGAAGCGGCACCTGCTCGCGTGCCCGGAGTGTCAGCGGGAGTTTGACGAATACGGAGCGCTCTTTCACGATATCGACCGACTGCGGGTGGACGTCGAACACCGGGACATCCTCTCGCAGACGCTGGAACGGCTGGAAGAAGCGTCGCAGAAAAGGAAGATGGAGATGTGGTGGCGGGGAGTCGCGGTAGCCGCTTCGGTGGCGATCATTGCAGGCACGTCTTTTCTCTATATGACCGATACGGGCAACACTGTCCGCTACCGGATGGCACAACTGATCCCGTCGCAGCAGACCAACGTACCGACGCCGGTCGCCTCCACAGCCGAGTCGACCCACGCGCCGGAACTGAAAAGCGCCCCGGACGTTTTTGCCGACAACAACCCGGACCAAGCGGCCGCCGCGATCCTCAAGATTCGCAAACTGGCAGCCTTCCCGCTGCTGGAGTTGCAAGACGACTCCCTGAAACTCGTCTCCACGTCGATGTTCTCCCCGGAGTACTCCCGCCATCTGGCCTACCAGATGGTCGAGCTCGACTACGTCGTCCAAGGCAAAGGGGAAAAAGGCGACGTCATCCACTTCCTTGCCACCCCGGACAACTCGCAGCGGGTCCACTCCACATACAACCTCGGCGTCTACACCTTCAACGGTGAAGTCGAGGCCGGCCCGTTCCGATGGGCGCGTGTCGGCGAGCACGCCCTGACTGCAGAACTGAACGGCGTGTTTTACCAACTCTTCTCTCCGTTCCTGACCACCGACGAACTGGCTGGCCACGCGGCAAAGATCAAACGCGTCCAAAAAGCGAACTGATGCAGGTCCAGAGCCGCCTCGGAAACGGGGCGGTTCCTTGTGTATACTTGTAGGCAAATACTGCGACTCGAAATGCGGAGGGACTGCTCTCATGAAGTACATCGACATCGAAACGTGGCCGCGAAAAAGCCACTATCATTATTTTCGCACCATGGATTATCCGTTTTTCAACGTCTGCGCCAATGTGGACATCACCGACCTGTACCGGGCGGTCAAGGAGCGAAATGAGTCTTTGTTCCAAGCCTTTCTCTATCTGATCACCCGCACCGCCAACGAACGCAAGGAGTTTCGGTATCGGCTGCGAGAGGACGGCGTGGTCGAGCATGAAGCGGTGCACCCGTCGTTTACCTTGATGACGACAGACGAGGTCTTCCGCTTTTGTGAAGTGAAATACAACTTGGATCGGGCGGAGTTTCTCGCCGGCGCGCAGCGGCGGATGGACGAAGCCAAGCACACCGTCTACATCGAGGACGAGCCTGGACGCGACGACTTGATCTATGTGACGTGCATGCCGTGGGTGTCGTTCACCAGCGTCCAGCATCCGATACACATGGACAAACTCGACAGCGTCCCGCGCATCGCGTGGGGCAAGTTCTTTGAAGAAAACGGCCGCATCAAAATGCCGCTCGGGGTGCAAGCCCATCACGCACTGGCAGACGGCGTGCATGTCGGACAGTTCTTTATGCGGGTGCAGGAACTGTTGGATGAGGTTCGGGTATAAACGGCAGGTATAAGAACGGTAGCGAAACAAATCCTGATCACCGACGAGGTTTTACTACACGTGAGGTGATACAGATGCAGGTGTCGCACAATCCATCGCTGACATCGTCCGAAATGGCGGTGCTCTGGTCGGCTTATCAGACGGATACGATGGTTCGCTGTGTGCTCCACCACTTTCTCAAGGTCTGCGAAGACCCGGCGATCCGGCACGTTCAAGAAACGGCACTCGATATCACAGAGAACGAGATTCGCACCATTCGGGAGATCTTTGAGCGTGAAGAGATCCCGCTCCCGATTGGATTTACGGACAAAGACTGGAACCCTGAAGCCAAGCGGTTGTACCCTGATATTTTTACGATGCGGTATGTCAAACACATGACGAGGCTTGGCATGACCGCTTCTGCGTTGGCCAAGTCGGCAGCGGCGAGAAAGGACGTTCGGGATTGTTTTACGGTGGCGCTCAACAAGGCGTCCTATCTGTATGACAGAGCGGCCGAAGTTCTGTTGCGCAAGGGTGTTTTTGTGCGGCCGCCGATGATCGCCAAGCCGGAAAAAGCGGAGATGGTCAAGGACGAATCGTTTCTGTCGCAATTTTTCGGTTCGCACCGACCCTTAAATGCGGTGGAGATCACACACATGGGGATGAACACGGAGACGAATCTGATCGGGATGGCGTTGTTGCTGGGTTTTGCTCAGTCCGCGCAACATAAAGAAGTGCGGGACTATGCGTGGAAAGGCAAGGAGATGGCCAAACATCACATTGAGATCCTCGCCAAACATCTGCTGGAGGACGACGTGATGCAGCCTGCGACTTGGATCGGCGATGTGACCGAGTCGCAGGAGGCGCCGTTTTCGGACAAATTGATGACGTTCCACATCACCGCGGTCTGCAGCACCGGCTTTGGCAATTACGCCGCCTCGCTGGCGGCCAGCCATCGAACCGATCTGAGTGCGATGTACACGCGCCTGATGACGGAATCCAGTCAGTATTGTCTCGAAGGCGCCAAACTGATGATCAAACATCACTGGATGGAACAACCGCCGCAAAACAAAGACCGGAAGACCCTGAGTCAATAGCACGATGCCAAAACCCCTCCCGGCACCACCGGGAGGGGTTTTTCGTATGGATCGAGTTGTCTGTTTCGGTGTCGCTGCAGGTGTCGATTCTTAAAAGTTGGACGTGCTTGTCTCGATCTTACAGATCCGCTTCGTTGACGATCGCCAAGATCTGATGATCTTCCCAGCGGCCGTTGATCTTGACGTTCTTCTTCGCGATGCCTTCTTTATGGAAGCCCGACTTTTCCAAAACGCGAATCGACCCGATGTTATGGGGCATCACGCCGGCTTCGATTCGATGGAGTTTGAGTTCATCAAACGCGTACGAGACAACCAGCCGAACCGCCTCGGTCATACAGCCTTGCCCGTTGTGCGACCGATCCAGCATATACCCGACATAGCAACTCTCCAAGGCACCTCGGAGCACTTCTGTCAGCGATACCCAGCCGATCAATTCATCTCTCTCTTTCAAGAAGATGCCAAACATATATTGCTGGTCTTCCGCTCTCAGTTCGGCACTTTTCTTGATTCGAGTGCGCTGCCCTTCCAGTGTGTAAAAGTCGGGGCGGCGCAGCGCAGTGAACGTCTGGAAAAACTCCCGGTTGCGCTCCTCCACCGCCAACAACGCTTCCGCATCTGATTCCTCAAGGGTTCTCACGTAAATCTGATCGCCGTGCAAGGTACTCATCCTCTGATCCTCTCCTTCTCGATTCTTTCCAAATTATCACAAGTCGAGCAACTGTTCAAGAAACGTGATGTCTCAGAATAGCCCGTTTGAGTCATGGGACGAGAGGGTCGAAGGGGCTATAATGGTGCAGGAAGGAAGGGGGTCACCATGATCGATTTTGCAAAAAGCATGCGACGATACCTCTCGTTTCTGGTCGTACCCGCTCTGATCATGGCTGTGCCCGTTCAGGCTGCGGATCGCCCGGTGGACGTGCAGAGCGTGCTGGACCAAGCAAAGCCCGGAGACATCGTGCGACTGCCGCCCGGAACGTATGAGGGACCTTTGCTGATCGACAAACCGATTCACCTGTCAGGTCAGGATGCCACGATCATCCGTCCTGTGCACTCGTCACCGGAAACCCCGCTGTTGCGGGTTGAAACAGATGGAGCCACGATCAGCGGTTTGAACCTGTCCGATGAGCGGGGCGGACTGGCAGTACGTGGCGATGACAATAGATTTCGCGATCTCACCATCCAAACGAAAGGGATCGCCGTCAAACTTGAACACGCAAACCGGAACGTCCTTCAGGGGTTGCACATCAGCGGCCGTGAACCCGATTTGAAAAAGCGGAGAAACGGCATCGAGATCTGGAACTCGGATGACAACCGGATCGAAGATTCTGTTTTGGATCACGTGAAAGACGGGGTGTATCTCGACAACAGTGAGAACACCCTGATCACACACAATCGCATTTCCAATTCCCGTTATGCTGTGCACATGATGTTCTCGCATCGGTCGGAAGTGACCGACAACGATCTGCAACAAAACGTGACGGGCGCGATGGTGATGGAAGACGTCGGGAGTCGAATCGTCGGCAACCGCATCACGAAGCAAGCGGGTCATGCCCAGTCGCAAGGCATCTTTCTCTACCAGGTCGAAAGTGCTGAGATCGTGAACAACTTGATCGATGGAAACCGGATCGGACTCCACGTCGATGCAGCGACTGGAAACCGCATCGCGAACAATCGAGTCACCCGCAACTTTTTGGGAATGCGGATGCAAGAATCGGCTCAAAACCAGTTTCACGCCAATACATGGAGCGGAAACGCCGTGCAAGCACAGGCGATTGAAAGCCGCGACAACCTCGTTTCCGGAAACTACTGGGACGACCACCAGGGACTTGATGTGAACGGTGACGGCTCATCGGACCTCTCCTATCAGGCGTCGCCGTTCTTTCTCTCGCTGACCGATGCGGTATCGGCGTATCAATTATTTTTCCAATCGCCCGGTTTGACCGTCTTGGAAGACCTGTCGACCAGCGATACAGACCAGTGGTTGCATGACCCCTCGCCGCTGATGTCCCCGCCGGGGAGCGAAACGAGCGAGCCATCTCCCGCGCAGGGGTCGGTGCTTGTGTTTTCCCTGCTGCTGCTCGGCGCAGGATTCTACCCATTTTGGCGAAGTTATAGAAGGAGAGTGTCATCATGAAAAAACAACCGATCTTTTTTGGCGTCCTCGCAGCGTTTGTGCTCGCAACAAGTGTGGCGGGGTGTGGAAATGCGGAACCGAAGCCGGTGGCGATAGACGAAAAAGTGGACAAGTGCGACACCTGCAACATGTTGGTTCACAACAACCAATATGCGGTCGAAATGGTGCAGAAAAACGGCAAGGCGATGAAGTTCGACGACCTCGGGTGTTTGGTTTCATGGACGGATAAAAACGGAACGGAGCAAGTAGAGGCGCAGTTTGTCCGCGATTATCACACGTCGGAGTGGGTCAAGATCGAAGAAGCGACGTATGTATTTGACCAAGAGATCGAAACGCCGATGGCCTACAACGTCATTTCCTTTAAAAAGAAAACGGATGCGGAGGCCTTCCTCGCCAAACACGGGCACGGTGAACTGCTCACCTATGACGAACTGCTGGAGCACGGTTGGGAACGCAACAAAGACATGATGAAAAAGCTGATGGAAAAACACAAAAAAGGCATGTCCGGTGGACATGGCGGTGCATCGACAGACGGGCAAAAGATGGACGGACACGGCGGTGCATCCACAGACGGGCATAAGACGGACGGACATGGCGGCATGTCGAACAACGGGCATTCGACCGGTGGCAGCGAAATGTCGGGTTCCGGTATGAAATCGGGGATGTAACCGATGAGCGTCTGGTTCATCGCAAAACGTGAGATGCAGATCGGATTTCGCAATCCGTGGTCGTATTCATTTTTGCTCTTATTCAGTGTGTTCAGCATCTCTTTGCTGTTGATCCAATCGAATCAATCCATGGGATTTCAAGGATACACGCACGCCACCGGCACGATGATCAACCTGACCCTGTACCTGCTGCCGATGATGACCTTGTTGCTCGGGTCTTTTTCACTGACCGCAGAAAAAGAGGACGGCTCCTGGACATTGCTCTCGACCTACGCGCTGTCCTCCTCCTCATTTTTGATCGGGAAATTCCTCGGACTGTCGGTCGTATTGCTGGCCATCTTGGCAACAGGACTGGGTCTCTACGGCGTCGTGGGTGTCTGGGCCGGACAACCGCTCACCTTCTCCGGGGTGACTGCCTACGTGTCGTTTTCGGCGGCCCTCCTGTTTCTGTATCTGGCCTTGGCCGTCGTCGTCGGTTCCTTGGCCAAAAACAGATGGCAAGCGTTGACCTACGGGGTCGGCATCTGGTTTGTGACCGTGCTCGCGTGGCCGACGCTTTTAATCGCCGTCCTGAACACGCTGCCCTATCCGGTGATCAAACCCGCTTTGGGCCTGCTCACACTGTTCAATCCGGCCGAACTGGTACGCATCGTCACCGTGACCCGATTGGGCGGCGGAGCAGTGTTCGGACCTGATTATTACCAATGGATCGACTGGATCAACAGCCAATGGGGGATCGCGACCGCCCTCGTGTTCGGGTGTTTTTGGATGATCGGCTTTTTGGGCCTTTCGAGTTGGATCTGGGAAAGGGGGCGGGGACGTGGGTAATGCTTGCTTGGAAGTGAACCATGTCAGCAAAAAAGCGGGCGGCAAGACACTCGTCGAGCCGCTTTCTTTTACTCTGGATACCGGGCGCGTGCTGGCCCTGTGCGGAGGAAACGGAGCGGGGAAGAGCACGATCTTGAAAATGGTCGTCGGGATCAGCCGCCCCACCACGGGCACGATCCTCGTGCAGGGGCTGGATGCCCACTCGCAACGGGCGGCCTATGCCAAACAGATCGGCTACATGCCGGACGATTTTCAATTCTCCGGCGGATTGAACGCGTGGGATACGATCCGTTTCTACGCCGGACTGCGCGGAGTAGGAGAACAGCGTGCGGCAGACGTACTGGAACTCGTGGGTCTGACCGAGGCGAAGGGCAAAACGGTCTTCCGCTTCTCCAAAGGGATGAGGCAGCGACTCTTGTTGGCGCAAGCATTGCTGGCCCAGCCGGCTCTGTTGGTCCTCGATGAGCCGACCAACGGCCTCGATCCCTATTGGATGGAGTCGTTGTCCGACTTGCTGACCCGCTTGAAAGCGGCCGGTCACTCGGTCCTGTTTTCCACGCACCAATTGGATGTGGCCGAAGCGGTCGCAGATGAAGCCATCTTTCTCAACCAAGGCCGCGTGATCCAACACGGGAGCGTTGAAAGCTTCAAACAACAGTACGGCGCGGCCGGGTTGAATGCGGCTTTTCGCGCGTCCCTCAAACGAACCGAATGAGCACAGACCGGTCTGTGCATGAAAAACCCCTTCGATGGATACGTCCATCAAAGGGGTTTTTGCTTTATAATGGATTGTAAATAATTGGAGGTACAACCATGAATTATGGAATAACCGCAAGTATCGCGGCCTTGGGGATCGTTGTGGTCGCTGGACTTTATGTATCATTGAATCAAGCACAGCAAGCGCCGCAAGCAACTCAAACGAAAATGCCGGTGATTGAGTACGCGTTTGCATTGGATCGGGATTATAAGAATCTGCAAGAGCTTCAAGAAGAAAGCACGTACATCGTAGTCGCCGAGTTTCTTGAGAAAAAACCGTCTCGACTTGAAGGTGGGATCGTAGAAACGCACAATGACTTCCAAGTGCTCAAAGTGTACAAAGGGCCTAAAGAAATCGAGAATACGGCGATTACGGTCAATGAAACCGGTGGTATCTATGAGGGAAAGAAATATCAATCGCCGAACAACAAACTCTTTGATGAAGGCGTATACCTCTTGTTCATGCACAAAGGTGATAAATATTATTGCCTCGGCATCGGAGCAGGCAAATACAAAGTAAAGAACAGCAAGGGCGAACGGGTAGGAAAGTTTGAGCGGAATGCAGGTTATTTGAAAGAAAAGATCACCTCGTACGGAAACATGGGCGTCAAAGAGCAAGTGGCAGACTGGACGGGCGAACAGTTGATCTCGGAGATTGAGAAGGGTACCGATTAAAAGTCGATGTGTCCACTCTCTGATGGCACACCTATTGTTGACATAAACAAAAGGGACACCATGATATGGAGGACTAGTATGAGTTTTGAAATGAACAACACCATGGTGAGTCAAGATATTACAGAACTTCAGAAACTGATCGGCAAATGTATAACGAGCTATGTCGCTACTGAATTTAACGGGATGTATCTGGCTGTTAAATTCCAAGTAGATACAAACCTATATTTGCTAAATGTACCCACAGGAAAACAGGACCACGACGAGTACCCGATATTCTCGTTAACTACTTCCCCTGAGAATGAGTACAAATGGGACGAATTGTGTGTAGGAGAATTAGAAAGAGTTTCAATAATTCGCGATGAGGTGAAATGGGTATCGGAAGAGCATATCGAATGGAGAGTATCTCAGGACGTTGGAGTTAAATTTTATTTCAATAACTACGAGGTACTTGTCGTGTCAGTAGACTCTGGTGCTGGATTCGTGAATTGTACGATTAACACAACAGTGGAAGTGCCTAACTCTCCGGATGACATGCTCGACTATTGGGAAATGAAAACTGATGTACTGGATAGTTGGGAACGAACAGAAATTGCCGTGTAGAAAAGGCACCTGGTTTCTTTCTGCCAGAACCTTAAGGTGTAACGCAAGAGGCTTTCTATTTATAGTAAGAAATTGGAGGGCTACAATGAATAAAGCAAAAGTCGGATGTTTAGTGGCCTTGGGGATCGTCGTTAGCGTGGGACTCTATTTTTCTCTGAACCAAGTACAGCAGACGAATAAAGCTGACATCACAGCAACATCAACACAAGCAACTCTTGCAGAAATGCCCGTCCATGAGTACGAGTTTGCGCTTCCTCGGGAATATAAGAATTTGCAGGAACTTCAAGAGAACAGCACGTACATCGTAGTCGCCGAGTTTCTTGAGAAACAACCGTCTCGCCTTGAAGGCGGGATCGTAGAAACGCACAATGACTTCCAAGTGCTCAAAGTGTACAAAGGTCCGAAAGAGATCGAGAACACGGAGATTACCCTCAATGAAACAGGCGGCGTGTATGAGGGGAAGAAATTTGAATCGAAGCGTGACCCACTATTCGATGAAGGCGTATACCTCTTGTTCATGGACAAAGGCGACAAATATTATTGCCTTGGAGGAGAGGGCAAATATAAAGTAAAGAACAACAAGGGCGAGCGGGTAGGAAAGTTTGACCGGAATGCAGGTTATTTGAAAGAAAAGATCATTTCATACGGAAAGATGGGCGTCACCGAGCAAGTGGAAAACTGGACGGGTGAACAGTTGATCTCGGAGATTGAGAAGGAATTCCAGTGACAGGTTTGAAAATACCGCATGCAAAAAACCCTCGATGAGCGACCATCGAGGGTTTTTGTATGTACGCGATTACACGCGCAGCATCGCTTGGAACTTGTCCGCATCCATGATGTTGCCGACGAGGAAGTTGCCGAACTCGCCGTAGCGGGCGGAGACTTCGTCGAAGCGCATTTCGTAGACGATGTGCTTGAACTCCAGCGCGTTGTCTGCGAAGAGGGTGACGCCCCATTCCCAGTCGTCGAAGCCGACGGAGCCGGTGATGATCTGCTTGATCTTGCCTGCGTATTTGCGGCCGACCATGCCGTGGGCGCGCATCAGTTCGCGGCGTTGTTCCATGGTCAGCATGTACCAGTTGTCTTCGCCTTGACGTTTTTTGTTCATCGGGTAGAAGCAGATGTGGTTCGACTTCGGGAGTTCCGGGTACAGGCGGGCGCGGATCGCCGGGTCTTGGTACGGGTCTTCACCGGTGGTGTTGACGTAGTTGGACAGCTCGACCACGGAGACGTAGGAGTACGCCGGAGCGGTGAAGTCCGCAAAGCGGGTCTTGTTAAAAGCGGTCTCGACCGCGTTCAGTTCTTCGAGGGTCGGGCGCAGGAACATGAAAACAAAGTCTGCTTTGTGCCCGAGGATCGAGTACATTGCGGTGCTGCCGGTTTTGTCGGTTTCAACCGCGCCAAACTCGTTGATGAAGTTCATCAGGTCGTCGAGTGCGCCTTGACGCTCTTCTTCCGAAACCATTTTCCACGTATCCCAATCGATTTTCCGGAAGTCATGCAGGACGTACCAGCCTTCCAGAGTCAGCAATGCTTCGTTTTGGCTCATCTGAAAACAGCTCCTCATTTTTCGCTCAAAATTTCCCCGTTAGTATACCACAATTGGCAGATGTTCACACTTTCCGGGCTTCTTCCCTTATCGTAACACAACGCGGTCGATGTAAATTTAACAAAATTGTGTGCGTTGGGGTCTTGCCAAGCGGCGGGAATGGTCATACAATAGCTTCAACACTTTTATGCTTTTATGCACATATGCTTTTATGTGCTAAAGCACCCAATGCGGGAGAGGAGAGAAAAAGAGATGAGTACAACGACTCTGACGACTCAGGGGCCTGCCGTCCCTGCCCATTTGCGACAGTTTGTGGTGGATCAGCACTATGCGAAGTACACGCCGGTCGACCAGGCGGTGTGGCGTTATGTGCTGCGCCAAAACAGCGCGTTTCTTCAGGAAAAGGGCTATGGCTCCTACCGGGACGGGTTGCTTTCCACCGGGATGTCGATTGAGTCGATTCCTGATATCACGACGATGAGTGCCGAGCTGTCCGCGATGGGTTGGGGAGCGGTCGCCGTCGACGGGTTTATCCCGCCTGTGGCGTTTTTTGATTTTCAGGCGCATGGGATCTTGCCGATCGCCTGTGACATGCGCACTCTGGCTCATATCGCGTACACGCCGGCCCCGGACATCATCCACGAATCGGCAGGGCATGCTCCGATGCTGCATGATGAGGCATACGGGCGGTTTTTGCGGCGGTTCGGTGAGATCGGGCGCAAGGCTTTGTCTTCGAAAGAGGACCTTGAGGTCTATGAAGCGATTCGGCTGTTGTCGATTTTGAAAGAAGATCCGAAGGCGACAGACGAGCAGATCGCCGCTTCGGAGCGGCGGTTGGATGCGGCGATTGCGGCGGTGACGTCTTCTTCGGAGGCGACGTTGTTGGCGCGGCTGTACTGGTGGACGGTGGAATACGGGCTGATCGGCGACCTCGAAGATCCGAAGATTTACGGGGCGGGGTTGTTGTCGTCGATGGGGGAGAGCCGGAGCTGTTTGGCACCGGCGGTGCGGAAGATTCCGTTCTCGCTGGAGGCGTGCATCGCGACCGACTACGACATCACGAAGCCGCAGCCGCAGTTGTTTGTGTGTCGGGATTTTGATCAGTTGACGGAGGCGATTGAGCGATTTGCGGCGGGGATGGCGTTCCGTGTCGGCGGGACGCAAAGCCTTGTGAAAGCGGTCGATTCCGGTGCGACGGCGACGGCGGTGTATGCGTCGGGGTTGCAGGTGACGGGGACGTTTACCGATCTCGTGTTCGATGAGCAGGGGGAAGCGGTCTACCTGAAAACCACGGGGTCGTCGGCGTTGGCGTATGCGGATCAAGAGTTGCCGGGACATGATCAGGTGTACCACGGGGAAGGGTTTGGCTCGCCGGTTGGGCTGTTGCAGGGCTACAGCACACCGTTGGAAGACTTCTCCGATCTGTTGTTGCAACGGGCCGGGATCGTGGCAGGATGCAAGGCAAACGTGAAGTTCCGATCCGGGGTGAGAGTCGAAGGCATCGTGAAAGAGGTGGTTCGTCGCGGCGGCAAGATCGTGTTGATCGCGTTCAATCGCTGCACGGTGACGCTCGGTGAGACGGTGTTGTTCCGCGCGGAGTGGGGAACGTTTGACATGGCGGTCGGGGCGAAGATCGTCTCGGTGTTTGCCGGGGCTGCCGATCCGGAGCGGTTTCACGCGTCGGCGGTGGCTGTGTCGGCTACGGTGACCGGGAAGGCTGTTCTTTCGGAAGAGGAGCGAGCTTTGCATCGGCTGTACACAGCGGTGCGGGACTTGCGCGAGGGAGAGCTGTCTGACGGGCAGTTGATCGATTCGCTGGCAGATGTGCTGCAACAGATCGAAGCGGAGTTTGCGGAGGATTGGTTGTTGCGGGTGGAGATTTTGGAGATCTTGACTGCGCGGGGTGTTGAGCGTGAGTTGCAGGAGAGAGTGGAGGCGCAGTTGGTGCGTGCAGGTGAGAGTGATGAGGAGAAGGGAGCGTTGATTGAGAACGGGATGAAATTGATGAGAGTGGGGTGCCGGGCGGGTTGACGCTCGTTGGGTGCCCGAAGGCCGGGGGAGTCCCTGCGGTTTGCCGCTAGCTTCGCAGACAAAGGCAAACCTCCGGGACTCCCCCGGCCTTCTGTCGGTGACTGGTGGTAGTTGGATGCACAGGATTTAGAGGATGGTGGGGTGCCGGGTGGGTTGACGCTCGGTGGGTGCCCGAAGGCCGGGGGAGTCCCTGCGGTTTGCCGCTAGCTACGCAGACAAAGGCAAACCTCCGGGACTCCCCCGGCCTTCTGTCGTTGTAAAGGTGGTTGTCGTTTTGTGCCTGACAAGCGATGGGAGGGGGGAGGAGTATCGGAGGAAAGACCTTTGTCTGCGAAGCTAGCGGTTTTCCGTAGATACTGCTCCCCCCTCCCACCACCCAACATACGACAAACCACTCTGATCTTTACGCCCATTCCTGACAAGATTCGGTTTCCCGGGAAATAAATGTCGAGATATGATAGGATGGGAAATGGTTATGCTATGATTTGACAAAGGTTGAAAAAAGGGGACATCATCATGGCACATTTTATGCGCGTGTTTTGTCGGACTCAAGAAGCCCCGACCATTCCGCACCTGGTCGATAAGATCGAACACATCGGCTTCGAACTGAAAATCTTCCCGGCCAAAGACGATCCGCGTTATCAAGACCCGGACTGGAAAACGGTGCATCTTTCTTATGAAGATCGCCGTCCATCCGTCATGGTCGACCGCTCCGTCAGCGGCGCCGAAGACTTTGCAGAGGAGATCGAAGAGTTCCGCACCGCCATGCAAGCTGTCGAAGGGCAAGACGAAGGCCGCGCCGTCGTCGATAAGCTGCTCTCGGAGACGGAACAGATCATCGCCTGCATGATCCCGGACGACTTTACCGAAGAAGGCTGGGAACTGGTCGAGTACCTGCTGGAACTGCTGCTCGACGCGACAGACGGTACGCTGCAAGCGGACGGCGAGGGTTTCTTTGATAAAGAGGGCGAACTGATCTTTGCAATCGACTAAATTGGGCTATACTAGCAAAAAAACGAAGATGGATGTGGATGAAGGATGGGTAAAGTCACTCTGATCGCCACCGCCCCGATGGGCCTCGAAGCGATCGTGTCTCGCGAAGTAAAAAATCTGGGCTACGAAAACGTGCGCGTCGAAAACGGCCGCGTCGAGTTTGAGGCCGACGAAGCGGCCATCGCCCGCTGCAACCTCTGGCTGCGCAGCGCCGACCGCGTGCTCGTCAAGATGGGCGAATTTAAAGCCACGTCGTTCGAAGAGCTGTTCGAAGGGACGAAAGCGCTGAACTGGCCGGACTGGCTGCCGAAAAATGCCGAGTTCCCGGTCGACGGCAAATCGCAAAAATCGCAACTGAGCTCCGTGCCGGCCTGCCAGAGCATCGTCAAAAAAGCGGTCGTAGAAAAGATGAAGGACGCATACGGTATTGAATGGTTCGACGAGAAGGGCCCTCTGTTCCGTATCCAGGTCTCCCTGCTCAAAGACATCGCCCTGCTGACGATCGACACCACCGGCGCCGGATTACATAAACGCGGGTATCGTAAACTCTCCGCCCAAGCCCCGCTCAAAGAAACGCTGGCCGCCGCGATGATCGACCTCAGCCGCTGGGCACCGCACCGCCCGTTCCTCGACCCGTGCTGCGGCTCCGGCACGATCCCGATTGAAGCGGCGCTGATCGGCCGCAACTTTGCACCGGGCCTGCTGCGCGAGTTTTCCGCCGATCACTGGCCGACCGTGACGCAAAAGATGTGGGACGCCGCTCGCGAAGAAGCGCACGATCTCGCCGACCGCAACCGTCCGCTGGAGATCCTCGCCTCCGATATCGACCCGGACGTGCTGTCGCTTGCCAACTACCACGTGCGCAAAGCGGGACTCGAAGACGCAATCAAGATCAAAAATCTGCCGCTCGCCGAACTGAAGTTGGAAGCCCAGTACGGGGTCATCGTCACCAACCCGCCGTACGGGGAACGTCTCGGTGAAGCCAAATCGGTGGAGAAGCTCTATGAAGAGATGGGTGATCTGACAAATCACCTTGATTCTTGGTCGGTGTTTGTGTTAACATCGCATACGGGCTTCGAGCGTTTTTACGGAAAACGTGCTGACAAGAAGCGCAAGTTGTTCAACGGGCGCATCGAATGCAATCTCTATCAGTATCTCGGACCGCTGCCGCCGCGCAAACGCGCGGAAGAAGCGGGAGAATAGACCCACGGCCAGTGGCCGAAGAGGACTTCACTTAATGGAAGAAGTCCTCTTTTGGTGCGGTTTTTAGCACGGGAAAAAACACCGGAAAACCTTGATGTTTAGGGGTTTTTTCCTGACGTGGCAACCCTTGCACCATCACGCGCCAACGTCGTATACGGTCGAAAAACGTAGATACTAGGGCTTGTGTCACACTTTTGTCAAGAAAATGACCAAAATGGGCTCGAAAAGCAAAACATGAAACCGAAAAGAACTAGTATAATCAGATGGTAGAATGCTGTCTGAACACGTCGAAACCAGTTCTGAGTAGGCGTGAGAAGAGCAAGGAGAGCGATCTTTGTCCCGTGATCTCTCCGAGGCAAATCAAGATCTTAAGATAGGAGGAGGACAAGTGGAAAGATTTCTCTGGCTGCCGGAAGCGATTGGCAAAACCGCGTCGGAAATCGACGGTCTGTTTAACCTGACCTTCGCGATCGCTTTGGTCGTTTTTGTTTTGGTCGAAGCCTTGCTGGTGATCTTCATGATCCGCTTCAAGCGCAAAGCACCGGGCAAAGAAGGCCGCTACATTGAAGGTAGCACCAAAGCGGAAGTCATCTGGACTTTGATTCCGGCAATTATCCTCGTCGTTCTCGGTATTTACAGCTCGGGGATGGTATACACCATCCAAGAAACTCCGAGTGACGTATACGAGATCAAGGTAGTGGGTATGAAATGGGCTTGGGAGTTCGAATATCCGAACGGTGCTAAGTCCATGAACGACCTGCGCATCCCGGAAGGCAAGAACGTTCTGTTCAAGATCACTTCCAAAGATGTTATCCACTCGTTCTGGGTTCCTGAATTCCGTCTGAAGCAAGACGCCGTGCCGGGTCGCGAAACCCAATTCGTGCTCTATGCGCAAGACGTTGAAAACCTGAACCAGAAGTACGAAAAGCGCGTCATCTGCGCGGAGTACTGCGGCAACGCGCACTCCAAGATGCTGGCTGACTTCACCATCATGCCGGCAGGTGAGTTTGACACGTGGGTTGCGGAAGAGAAGACCCGCAAAAAGACCGATGGTTACTCCATTGCTCTGGCAAATGGTTGCACCTCTTGCCACTCCATCGACGGCTCCAAGGGCGCAGGCCCGACCTGGAAAGGTCTCCTGGGTTCCGAGCGCGAATTGGCAAACGGTCAAAAAGTAGTAGTAGACGAAGCCTACATCAAGGAATCGATCCTCGACCCGAACGCGAAAGTTGCGAAGGGCGTAACCGGTGTCATGCCGGCATACCAACTTGATGATGAAACGATCGGCTACCTCGTCAAATACTTCGAAGAACTGAAATAATCGACTTCTAAAAGTTGGGGGTGGAAATGTTGGCAGCAGCTACGGGAGATGTTAAACGTCGTTCTTTCTTCCGTGAGTGGATCTTGACGGTAGACCACAAGAAAATCGGGATCATGTACGCCGTAACCGCAATCGTGTTCTTCTTCATCGGCGGTTTGGCTGCGCTGTTTATCCGCACGCAGCTGGCGATGCCGGGCAACATGATCATCCCGCCCGACATGTTCAACCAAGCCTTCACCATGCACGGTACGATCATGATCTTCCTTTGGATCATTCCGATGCTCACGGGTGCGTTTGGTAACTATCTTGTGCCGATCATGATCGGTGCTCACGACATGGCGTTCCCGAAAATGAACGCTCTGAGCTACTGGCTCTTCCTGCTCGGCGGCCTTGTGCTGATGAGCTCTTTCGTTGTAGGTGCGATTCCGGAAGTGGGTTGGACGGCCTATCCGCCGTACTCCATCCAATCGCAAGGCGCAGGCCTCGACCTGTGGGTCACCTCGGTCCACATCTTGGGTCTGTCGTCCATTCTGGCGGCGATCAACTTCATCGTCACCACCTTTAACATGCGCGCTCCTGGCATGACCATGAACCGCATGCCGCTGTTCGTCTGGGCGAACCTCGTCACCTCGTTCATCCAGTTGTTCGGTACCCCGGCTCTGGCCGGTGCTGTCACCACGCTGCTGATGGACCGTCACTTGAAGACCACCTTCTACGATGTGGCTGCAGGCGGCGACCCGATGCTGTATCAGCATCTGTTCTGGTTCTATTCTCACCCGGCCGTTTACGTCATGATCGTACCGGCGATGGGGATCGTGTCTGAGATCATTCCGGTCTTTGCACGCAAACCTATTTTCGGTTACAAAGCAATCGCTTATTCTTCCATCATGATCGGTCTGCTCGGCTTCTTGGTCTGGGCTCACCACATGTTTGTAGCAGGCATGCAACTGTCCGCAGGTATTCCGTTCATGATCACCTCGCTGATCATCGCGGTACCGACGGCGATCAAGATCTTCAACTGGCTGGCTTCCCTGTGGGGCGGTCAGATCAACTACACGACTCCGATGCTGTACGTCACCTTCGGCTTCATCGGCCTGTTCACCGTCGGTGGCCTGTCCGGTATCGTCTTGGGTAACGTTCCGCTCGACCTGCATCTGCACGACACCTACTTCGTTGTCGCGCATTTCCACTACGTTCTGTTCGGCGGCTCGATGATGGCGATCATCGCGGGCACCTACTTCTGGTTCCCGAAAGTCACCGGCAAAATGTACAAGGAATCGACCGCGAAGATCATCTTCTGGACGTACTTCATCGGTACGAACCTGACCTTCTTCCCGATGCACATGATCGGTCTGAACGGCATGCCGCGCCGCGTATTCGTTTACACGCCGGACCTGACGTTCCTGAACCAGATCTCGACCGCTGGTGCTTTCCTCGTCGGCCTCGCGTCGCTCGCGTTTGTCATCCAGATCTGCGTCGCGACCATGAAGGGCGAAAAAGCTTCGGCAAACCCGTGGAACGCGAACACGCTGGAGTGGACCAACGCGTCCTCGCCGCCGACCGAGTTCAACTTCGAAGCTCTCCCGATCGTGACGGAAGATCCGTACCAATATGGTGAGAAGCCGGGTAAGTCGAAAGGCAACATCGCGTAGTTTCGCGTGTGTGAGAAGGACAAATCGCCGGAGGAGATCATCTATGGCTGTCGAGCTGTTTGTTGTTCACACCAGTCTGTCTGATGAGGAATCCGGTGTGCCTTCCCTCGCGTAGCGGTACTTCGCGAGAGACGTCACCGGTTAAGAAGTGAGCTGCGGTCGTTCCCGCGACACACTCCTTCTGGTCGTCCTCATGCAGATGTGCTGGTTCGTCATCGGCACGAAACAAGCATATCGAAAAGAAAACGCCCAAAGGAGGGTTCTCAATGGATCAGACCGCAAAATCCAGCATCAACCGCAACCCGGTCATGGAACCGGGTCCACTGTCGGACCTGAACCGCACCGGGACGCTCCGTGACTTTGTCACCGTTACCAAAATCGGGATCACCGTCGCCAACATGATGACCGTCTTCGCCGGCCTTTGGCTGGCGTCCGGCGGTCAGGCGACCGGCACGGAGATTCTCTTCACGTTGCTCGGGACGGCGTTGGTCATCATGGCCGGCACCTGCCTGAACAACTATATCGACCGAGACCTCGACAAGATGATGCAGCGCACCGCCAGCCGTGCTCTGCCGGAAGGTCGCATCTCTGCAAAAGCGGTCCTGTACATGGGCCTTGGCTTCGCAACCGTCGGGACTGTGCTCCTGGCGACGATGATCAATCCGCTGACCGCGATCCTCGGTCTGATCGGGCTCTTCGACTACGTCGTGATCTACACGATGTGGCTGAAGCGCACGTCGACCACCTCGACCATCGGCGGCGCCATCTCCGGCGCTGTGCCGCTCGTCATGGGTTGGACGGCGATCACCGGACAGATGGACCTCGCAGCTTGGGTCCTGTTTACGATCATGTTCCTGTGGCAGATGCCGCACACGCTGGCGTTGGCGATCCGCCGTTCGGAAGACTACCGCGCAGCAGGCATCCCGGTTCATCCGGTCGTCAAAGGTTTTGAAGCAACCAAGCGTCACAACATCCGGTACGTCGCGGGTCTGATCCCGGCTTCGTTCCTGCTGTACAAAGTGGCACCGGTCACCGAAGTGTACCTGTACACGGCAATCGTGCTGGGCGCGATCTGGTTCGCGCTGGCCGTCGCCGGATTCTTTGCAAAAGATACGATCAAATGGTCGCGCATCTCGTTTGTGTTCTCTCTGATCTACCTCACGACGATCAACGTCGTGTGGATCATCGAAGCATCGATCTAAAAGTTTTGAAAAAGGAGGAATCGCAATGTCTGCCCATCACGCTCCTGATTGGGTCCCGCATCGCGAAGGCACCGGCGCGAAACACGACGGTATCCTCGCAACGTGGCTCAGCCTGATCTCTTTCACGTTCTTCCTGGCAACCTTCGTTGCGGCGAACGTTTATCTGCGTGCTTGGTCGCCCGACCAGTTCAACGTGGACTTCGGGGCACAAGCAGATCTCCCGAGCTTCACCGTGATTGCTTTGCTGCTGGCAGGTTTCCTTGCTTATTTTGCGGGTACCTCCTGGAAAGCGGGCAAGCGCAAAGCCTTCGTAGGCTTCATGGTCGCTCTGACCCTCGTCTTCTTCGTGTACACCGCTCTGCAAATGTATCTGATCGCGTTCACCTGGTACCTCGGTGCCGGCGCTTGGACCGGATACATCGGCATTTATGTCTGCCAGATCCTGCTCGCCTTCACGATCATCGGCTTCCTCATCGCGAACGTTAAGTACTACGGCGACCGCAATGAAAAGCAAATGCGCAGCTTGGTTCCGGCGACGATGTCGATCATCTTCTACGCAGTTGTGATCGGCCTTGCTGTCCTCGTGATCACCAACATGATCTCCATTGGCGAATTCGCTGACTGGTGCGGCACGAAGCTCCAGCAACTCACCAACTAAGTAGGGAGGGACTCTAACATGATTATGATCGGCGCTGCGCTTGGGCTGTTTGTTTTCTCCGGCCTGCTGTGGATGTTGTTCAACTTCACGTCCTCCATCTCTACGAAGAAATAATCGACGCACATCCGCATGATCCCATGTAGAACTTACATGGGATCATGCTTTTTTATTAACAAGTAACAGATGGGAGGATTTTGGCTGTTTGACTCGAAATGTGTAAAGCCGGATCGGAACATCGAACGGGAAAGGAGGCAGGACCGTTGCTGGAAACGATCTTAAACGCGGCAGGCGTCCTGCTGATCGCCGGTCTGTTGGCCGCGATGGTCGGGACGATTGCTTATGGATTGGAACCGATGTGGAGACGACGGATGAAAGAGCGGATCGGCCGCCGGGAAAAAGTGTTGCATACGGCGGAGGTTCATACCGAATTGATCGGCTATACCCTAGTGAAAAATCATTGGGAATTGGTCGGCTGGGGAGCGGCGCTGGCGTTTGTCTGGTGGCTCACCGACAGCAGCGGGACGCGCGGCATTGCCACGTTTGCTTATCTGCTGATGGTGGTGCGTCATCTGTACCGTCACAGTGCTTTTCAGGCGGATCAAGGATTTGTTATCACCTTGCGTGGTCTGCACCTGTTCCCGGAGCGACAAGGCCGCCCGATCTGGAAGGGCGGGCGTCATCAGTTTCTTGACTGGCAGGAGATCGACGGCTACCGGGTCGACGGCAGCCTGTTGCAGTTTTTCCGCGGGGAGCACATGGCGGTGCAGGTGGAGTTTGACCTGCCGGATCACCGCCGTCTGCGCGAGTTGTTGCACGATCTGAAGATCCCCCGCTTGGAAGCGTTTGACCGCGTCTGGGTCGCGCAGGTTGATGAGCAGGCGTTGTTCCGCTTGGAAGATGAGATCTGTTCCCTTGGCTGGGAGTTGATCGACCTCTATCAAGAGGAAATGCAGGCGATGGGGCTGCGGCCGGAGTTGAGCGTGATGCGCAACATGCCGGGTGATCGGCTGCTCGACGAGCATGCGCGCTCGTGGCTGCAACTCCATCTGTTCCATGCGGAGACGTTGGAGCGGCAGTCTGTCGGCTCTTACCCGCTCTGGCAGAGCAGCGGGTCGGTCGGTTATCTGATCGGTCTGCTCGATCAGGAGTTGCTGGACCGCCTCAACGAGTGGATTCGTCATGTGTTGCATGACAGCACTCCGTCTTCGAAGGGGGTGGTGTCATGAGCGGGGCTGTGATCGGATTTGTATGTGCCACGCTGGTCTGGGTGTTTTTATATGGATGGAACGTGCCGCTTCGCCAGTGGGCACTGGGCCGGGCTCTGGAGCGCAATGTGCGGGCGGAGATCGCCGTGCGCGTCGTCTCGTCGCCTCCGGGCACGCTGAACGCCATCGCGTCGACGATGATCGTCACCTTTTTCACCGCCGGACTGTTGCGCGGGGTGGATGTGGAGTTTGCCAAAGGGGTCGCGTTGGCCGGTGTGCTGATCTCGGCGGTCTGGCCGTTTTATCTGCGCAGTCAGACGCGCACATGTGAGATCGTGGTGTTTGATTCTGAGGGGGTGACGATTTTGCCCCCTCGTTACGCGCTGGTCGGGCAGGGGACGTTTGAGACGCGGATCGAGTGGCAGGATTGCTTTGGCTATTCGGTGCAGCGGGGGACGATCCTGTTTGCGCTCAAACCGCTCGGACATGTCGAACAGCAGTATGGTCCGCACCGCGAAGAGATGGAGCGCGTGCTGGACTCCCTTGGCGTCCGCAAGCTGGTCGCGTACGATGCGCTGCCGACGGCCGAATTGGACCGCGCCAGTCTGGAGCGTCTGGAAGCCCGGCTGATCGATACGGCCGATGATGTGATCGCCGGGTATCAGAATGAGCTGCTCGGATACGGATGGCGCGTGGAGCCGCAAGTGCTCTACAACGAGGAGTTTGACGGCCGCGAGCTGCGCGAGGCACATGCCAACATGCACTTGGCGCTCTGGCAAGGAGACGATTGCGTGTTGGAGCAGGAATGGCTGATCTGGGAGTGGGACGACGAGTCGGTCGAGGTGTTGGCGTTGCCTGACGACAGGCTTTATGAATCGATAGACGACCGTGTGCATGCGATGATCGAACAGCGTCTGCGCGAGATGGGCAAAGAAGCGATGCCGGCGCCGCGCATGCAGTAGTTCGGACGGAAAGGGATCCTGCAAATGAAAGCATGGAACGGGCTTCGCAAGGGGCTCTCTCATTTTGAATTGTATGAAGTGGTCGGCATCGTGGTCTCGATCCTGGCGATGACCGTGTTTTTTGCCTATGGCGATGCGGTCGACCAAAAGCAGGGCGTGGAGGGCTGGCATTGGTATCCGGTGCAGTGGATCTGGGACATCTACCGGGACTTTATCCCCAAGGCGTTTCTGATTGCGCTCGCCGTGCTGCTTTTCGTCGGTTGGTGGAAGTACCGCGACCTGCGCTGGGGTGTGAAAAAGACGCTGACGATCGCCCGCGTGGCATTGCCGTTTTGCGTGCTGTTGATCATCTACCGGGCGTTGAATTTTTACATCCCGCTGTTTGCGCCGGTCGACCGAGACCAGTGGCTGTTGGATGTCGATCAGTGGTTGTTCGGCACCCACCCGTCGCTGTGGATGGAGCCGATGATCAGGCCTTGGTTGACCGACTGGATGTCGTTCGTGTATATGGCGTGGTTCCCGATGATCTTTATCACGTTGCTGCTGATGTTTTTGCATGCGCGGCAAACGGTGGCGGCGTATGTGACGTCCGCGCTGTTTTCGTTTTATATCGGTTATTTCTGCTATACGCTGGTGCCGGCGACAGGTCCGCTGTATACGCTGGCCGACAGCTATACGGTGTCGTTGACCGGCGGTGCGATCTCCGACCTGCGGCAAGGAGTGGTCTCGCCGAACGACTTGGCGGTGCCGCGCGATGTGTTCCCGTCGTTGCATACGGCGATCTCCTGCGTGATGTTTTATTACATCGCCAAGTACCGTCCCCGCTGGCTGTGGTTGTACGTGCCGATGGTGGTCAGCATTTTGATCTCCACGGTGTATCTGCGCTATCACTATGTGATCGACGTGTTCGCCGGTGTCGCGCTGGCGGCGTTTACCTGCTATGCGGGCGAGCGGTGGAGCGTGTGGTGGCGTGTGCGGATGGGGAGACAAGAAGAGCGTGACTCTGCGTGACGGAGTCGCGCTTTTTTTGTGCCCGTTTGACACATACTAACGGCTAACTGACTCGTATCCGAACCACATGCGGAAGGGAGTGATCGCTATCATCTGGTCGACGGTGATCGTACTGCTGACCATCCTCGGTCTGTTGCTGGTCGGGACTGTGATATTCCTTGAAAACCGCAATCCGGAAAAGACTGTGGCATGGCTGGTCGTGCTGGCGGTCTTTCCGCTGGTCGGTTTTGTGTTCTATCTGCTCTTCGGGCGCAACGCCCGGAAACGCAAACTGTTCCACCACAAGTACATCGACGAACAGAAACTGCGAAGCGTGGTGCATCATCAACGCGGGATCCTCGCGGGCGAGCAGCGCTTTGGCAACGTGGTCGATCAAAAGCGGCGGCTGATCAAACTGCTGTTGCACACCGCGATGGCCCCGATCACGCAAAACAACCGGGTCACGGTGCTGACCGACGGCGATGAAAAATTTGCCGCGATGCTCTCGGCGATTCGCGGGGCTCGTCATCACGTGCATCTGCAATATTACATCTTCAAAGATGATGAGATCGGGCGAGAAACGCGCGACCTGCTGATTCAAAAGGCGGAGGAAGGCGTGCAGGTGCGGGTGTTGATCGACGGGCTCGGCTCGCGGACGACACCGGAGGCGTTTTGGGAAAAGATGCGGCAGTCCGGTGTGGAATTGGCGATCTTTTTCCCGGTGCGCTTTCCGTTTCTTACGTCACGCTTGAATTTCCGCAATCACCGCAAGACGGTGGTGGTCGATGGGCGGACAGCGTTTATCGGCGGGATGAACATCGGCGACGAGTATCTGTCGCGTACGCAGAAGTTTGGGTTTTGGCGGGATACGCATTTGAAATTGGAAGGGGCCTGTGTGCATTATCTGCAGCAGATCTTTTTGAACGACTGGTATTTTATCACCGAGCGGCGAGTGAACGGCGCGCCTTTTTACCCGGAGCACGATCCCGTCGGAGAGCAACTGGCGCAGGTAGTGGCATGCGGACCGGACTCGGACTGGGAGTCGATCCGGCAGGTGTTCTTTACGGCGCTGGCGACGGCGGAGCGGAAAATCTACATCGAGACACCGTATTTTGTGCCGGATGAGGATATCATCATGGCGTTGAAGACGGCGGCGCTCAGCGGGCTGGATGTGCGGTTGATCGTGCAGGGCATCGCGGAGTACAAACTGACGTATTGGGCATCGCGCTCGTACTTTGACGATCTGCTCAAGGCGGGGGTAAAAGTGTACAAGTATCAAAAAGGGATCATGCATGCCAAGGTGTTGCTGGTGGATGACATCGTCGGGTCGGTGGGATCGGCGAACTTTGACATCCGCAGTTTTCAGTTGAATTTTGAGGTGAGTGCGCTGTTGTATGACCGGGGGTTTGTGCAGCGGTTGGAGCAGGACTTTTGGCGGGATGTGGAGGACAGCATCGAGGTGCGCCGGGAGTCGTATATGAAACGGCCGTTGTTTGATCGGTTGAAAGAGTCGGGGGCGAGGTTGTTGTCGCCTTTGTTGTAACCATTGCCCAGTTCCCGTAATACCTTGAAGAGGGAAGTCGAGGCAGATTCGACATTTTTTCAAGGATGAAGGAGGAACTGGGCTTTGAAGGACGAACGACAGGTCGCATATGAACTGCTGATGCGTGAGATGGAGAAATTGGCCGAACTCATTCACGAAAGCCAGCAGAACCAACATGAGTTTATGCAGGAGGCCTATCAGATCATCCGGGAGCAAGGGCAGGATGTGGAACTGATGCGCCATCAACAGAGCCTGGGCCAATACATTCTGGAGCAATTGCAACAGGCGTTGCAGGCGGACGGCAAGTTGCCGAGCACGATGGAGATCGCCCTGCCGCCGGAACTGCAGGATCAGTTCCAGCAGATGACGGGCACCATGCAACCGGGCCTGATGCCGTCAGGGACAATGCAGCCGGGCATGATGCCGTCGGGTACGATGCAACCGGGTACGATGCAACCGGGCATGATGCCGTCGGGCACGATGCAGCCGGGCACGATGCAGCCGGGCACGATGCAGCCGGGGACGATGCAGCCGGGCATGATGCCGAAGACGGCGGACGAGGCGGTGGATCTGAGCGGGGGCATGAGTCAGTCGATGCAGCCGGGAACGGGCTTGCCGCAACCGACCGAGTTGGTGCCGCCGGCGCGTGCGGAAGAAACGGCTGTGGCGGGTATTACGGACGATGGGCAGACGGAGACGGACATTCGCCCTCAGAAGGCGGCGCAGGCGCAGGTTCGATTTTTGCATGCAGCACCGGGCGTGCCGAACGTCGATGTGGTCGTCGACGGTCGCAAAGTGGCGACCGACGTCGGCTATGAAGGGATCAGCCCGTATCTGGCGCTTGGACCGGGCGCGCACCGTGTCCAACTGTTCCGCACGGGACAGACGACCGGCGCCGTCATCGATCAGGAGGTCAAACTCCTGCCGAACCGCCACTACACGGTCGCTGTCTCCGGCATCCCCGAAGATGTCAAGCCGGTGGTGGTGGAAGACAGCCGTCGTGGCGGCAAACCCGGCTTTGCCCGCTTGAAGATCGTCCATCTCGCCACGAACGCGCCGTCTGTGGATGTGACGCTTCCCTCCGGCAAGATCCTGATCGGCGACTTGCGATTCCGCAAGATCTCGCCTTACCTGCAGGTGACCCCGGGCGTGCGCGACTTGGAACTGCGCCAAGCCGGCAAAAAAGAGACCCTGATCAAGATCCCGCAAATCACTTTCGACAAAAACATCACCTACACGCTGTACGTGCTTCCCCAGGTCTCTCCGCAACGGGCCGTCGAGACGCTGCTCCTGCCGGAAGCCTGACCAAAAAAATCCCGCCTCTCATTTCAGGAGAGACGGGATTTTTTTTCATGAGCAAAAGGGAATCCTGTGTAAGAAGCGAATCTCTGTTGCTGTACATTACTGCTATTGGCTGGAAAGGATGTCTTGTCCACATGATCGAACGTTCCTTTGGCCGAACCGGCTGGCAAGTCCCGATCTTGAGCTTCGGTGCCCAGCGCATCGTCGACGAACACAACTGCACCGAGGAAGAAGCGATTCAGATCGTCCACACGGCGATCGAGCGCGGCATCACCTATTTCGATACAGCTCCGAGCTACTCCGACGGTCAATCGGAGCACCGCCTCGGCCTCGCCCTGCAAGGCGGCCTTCGCGAACGGGTCAAGATCGCGACCAAAACGCACGACCGCACCCGCGACGGCTCGTGGCGGCTGCTGGAGGAGAGCCTGAAACGACTTCAGACCGACTCTGTCGACGAATGGCGGCTGCACAACGTCGTCGATCTGGAGCAATTGGACCGCTGCTTCGCCCCCGACGGCGCCCTGAAGGCTCTGCAAGAGGCACAGGAGCAAGGCGTCGTCAAAAAGCTCTCGATCAGCGGCCACACCAACCCGCAGGTGCAGGTGGAAGCGTTGCGCCGCTTTGACTTTGACTCGGCGTTGGTCGCGCTCTCGGCGCTCGACCATCATATCTATTCCTTCGCTCATGAGTTCCTGCCGCTGGCGATGGAGAAAAAGACGGCCGTCATCGGCATGAAGGTGATCGCGCTCGGCAAGCTCGGTCCGTGGTACGAGCAAGCGCTTCGCTACACGATGTCGCTGCCGATCTCGACGATCATCGTCGGCATGGAGACGATGGACCAACTGGAGAAAAATCTGGCCGTCGCCGAAAGCTTCTCCCCGATGACGGAGATGGAGCGGCTTGATTTCTGGAAGGAAATCATGCACCTCGCCACGCCGCAGACCCTGCCGTGGAAAGCGGAACAGTGGGGCGCGGACGACTGGTACCAGCGGGCGGAGTAAATGCGAAAAGCCAGCGCATGTGACCATACGCTGGCTTTTCCGCTCATGAATCAGTGACGGCCGCAACCGCCGCTGGAGCAACTGCCGCAGCCGCCTGCCGCGCCGCTGCCCGGGTCTTCGCTCTTTTCGACCGGGAGCACGCCGGAGACGGTGGAGACGACCGTCTGCAGGATGCCTTGGACGATGTCGTTGAGGTCTTCCTGCGCCTCGCGGTACTCGTCGATCAGCGGGATGGACGCGATCTGGTCGAGGACCGTCTCATACTCCTGTTGCGCCTTGATCGAGGCCGGGTGGTCGTAGCCGTGGCGCAAGGAGGTCTGCGAAAACGCGTTGCGCTTTGCTTTGACGATAAACATCAGAGCTTGCGCGTCTGCATGGCGGTTCATTTTGTCGGACGCTTGACGGAAGCGGTGCATCTCTTCCGAGCTTTGCAAAAGGTTGACGATCTGATGCGCTTTGCCGAGAATGGCAGCGCGTTGATCCACAAGGTTCATCATATAAGAAATGTCCTCCTCTCGGGACAGTACAGGTAGATAGAAATCGGGGTGATGTCTCCATGCTGGAGACCCAATTGCACGAATATGCCAATCGGCTCGCCGAGCAACAGCCCGGCTACACGGCCGATGAGTTTATGGAACTGCTGTCAGGTATTCTGACGGCGACGATCCGCCATCACGGCGAAGAGACGGTCAGGCAGATGAGCGAGGCGACGGTGATGAAGGTGATCCAGTCGCAGGTGAGCGAACTGATCCGCTTCAAACGCCTCGACAAACTGATGCGCAAACGGGATCATCTGGCCTGATCCGCAGAATCATGATGTGAAAAAAGAAGACCGACGCGTGCGGTCTTCTTTTCATTATAGCAGACTTGCATCGTTTTTTACACGCGCCAGAGCAGTCAAATCGACTGGGCAACGAGGAAGCATACGCCAACGGCGATCCCCGAGCGGGAGCGGGATGTATCGATTGTAAACGAGAACTTCCGGTTGACTTATACTCTGTCGTCAACCATACTATAAGGAATCCCAACACATTATTAAGGAAACGGGAGTTCTCTAAAATGACAGAATTACAGCGCAATTTTTGGTTGACTCTGATCGGTCGCTCGATTTCCCGCTTGGGAAATACATTTCATTTTCTGGCTCTTTCCTTAATGATCTATGCGAAAACGGAATCTGCGCTCAGCGTGGGTCAAGCGATGGTCGCCACCACGCTGCCGATGCTGATCGTCGGACCGCTCGCCGGCGTGTGGATCGACCGCCTCGACAAACGCAAACTCGCGGTGATCTGCGAGATTCTGCGCGGATTGACGGTGCTCGCGATCCCGTTCATGCCGGATGTTCGCCTTATGTATCTGTTCGCCTTCCTCTCTTCGATGATCGGCAACATCTCCAACACGGCTCAGTCGGCGCTCACGCCGCAGTTGTTCCCGCGCGAGGAGTTGCTCGGCTACAACGCCAAGATCCAGACCGCGATCCAGACGATGGGCATCGTCGGCCCGATTCTCGCCGGCCTCGTCGTCTCGATGTGGGGATACACCGCTGCGTTCGTGGTCGACTTTGCCACGTTTGTCCTCTCAGCCCTCACGTTGGCTTTGCTGATCGTGCCGAAGTGGATCGCGCCGTCGGACACGGAGCGTGAGAAGTCGCAGTTTTGGCGTGAATTAAGTGAAGGGGCGACCTATATGGTCCGTCAGCCGCGCGTGATGAACGCGATCTTGATCATGTTTACGGCGATGGCGTTGTCGGGCATGTTCAACGTCTTGTTCATCGTCTTTTCCAAAGACATCATCGCTGTCACCGACCGTCAGTTCGGCTGGCTGGAGGCGGGCATCGGCATTGGACTTGCCCTCGGTGCGTTTCTGATGAACTTTGCCAAGCGGATCGATCTGCTGCTCTTT
This sequence comes from Tumebacillus lacus, assembly GCF_026410385.1. Lineage (GTDB taxonomy): Bacteria > Bacillota > Bacilli > Tumebacillales > Tumebacillaceae > Tumebacillus > Tumebacillus lacus. The sequence continues at coordinate 326,156 of NZ_JAPMLT010000003.1, read as the reverse complement.
GTGCGGCTCGGCATGATCGTCGACGCGCTTTTGATCAGCGCACTCGGCTATCTGGTGCACTCGTTCTATGCGGAATGGGTGGTCGTCGTCGGATTTGGCGTCTGCACGGTGTTTGCGATGATCGCCGCTGCGACGATCATTCAGACGGAGACCGACCCGCAGTACATGGGGCGGGTGATGGGCTTTTACGACACGATCTTCATGGCCGGCACCGTGCTGTCGATGGCGTTGGCCGGTGTGGTGGAAACGGTATTCACCGTGCGTGAGATCTTTATCTACGGCGGTCTGGTCACCGCGGGTCTCATCGCCCTGCTCAGTCTGAAACGCCTGCCCAAAGCGGCGGAGACACCTGTGCCTGCGTCCTCGTCGTCTTCGGCTGTCGAATCGGCTTCCTAAAAAAATACGGGTCTGTGTTCCCGAAACGGGATGGCACAGACCCGTATTTTTTGTTTGTCAGGCGTTTTTCGCTTTGGTGTAGACGGCGGTTAGCAACACGCGGTAGACGGCGTAGAGGCCGAGGTAGCCGGCTGCGATGAGGAAGAACGGGTCCATGAAGATCTCGTGGATGTGCGTGGTGAACTCGGTGCCCGCCAGCTTGATTTTCAGCGTGTGCCAGGCGGCGGAGATGTTGGCGGTGACCATCGCCAGTGCGCCGATCAGATCGAACCACCACGCGTATCGGCGGTTGCGCAGGGCGAACATGATCAGCGGAGCGAGGATCGCGCTGAGGCCAAACAAAAACGGCAGCATGGGGAGACGCCTCCTTTACCCGGTAGGATTTGCCGCGTGCCGTGGTTTATACTGGGAGAGGAACGAAAGGAGTGGGAGGGCATGAAGCCGTTTCAAGTGACGCTGTTTACCAAAGAGGACTGCCACCTCTGCGACAAGACCAAGGAGATCCTCGACCGGGTGGGGCTGTTTTATCCGTTGACGGTGGAGGAGTTTGACATCACGACCGACGAGAGCGTGTACGCCCGCTATTTTGATAAGATCCCGGTGCTGCACATCGACGGGGAAGAGGCGTTTGTCTCGAAGATCGCCGAGCACTGGCTGCGGCGTTATCTGGAGGAGCGAAAAGCGGACAAGCAATGAAGATGCAGCGTTCCGGGCATGCTGAACGTTGAGGTGAGGTCTGGTTATGCAAGTTCGTATCGGATACGTGTCGATCGCATTGGCGATCTACAACAACACGCCGAGTTCGACGTTTACGTATAAGCTGTTTCAGCAGCGACCTTATGAGGAAGCGATGGCGCGGGCGATCGAGGTCGGGCGCAAAAATATCGCCGCCACCCGGCGCATTCTCTATTACAACGCCGCGCACGGGATCAAATTGTACCGCATGAGTTCGTCGCTGATCCCGCTGGCGACGCACCCGGACGTGGGCATCGACGTGCAGGCGACGTATGCAAAGGAGTTGCGCGACCTCGGCGCATTTGCCAAAAGGCACGACATCCGGCTGTCGATGCATCCCAATCAGTTCACGCTGCTCAACGGTTCGGACAAGGTGGTGGAGGCGGCCCTGCGCGACCTCGACTACCACACGTCGCTGATGGACGGGATGGAGCTCGATCACCGGCACAAGGTCAACATCCACATCGGCGGCGTGTACGGGGACAAAGAGACGGCGTTGCAAAAGCTGTATGACAATTTTCCGCTCGTGCCGGAAAACGTCCGGCAGCGGCTGACGTTTGAAAATGATGACAAAGCCTACACGATGGCCGAGACGCTGGCCGCCTGCGAACGGCTCGGGCAGCCGATGATGCTGGACATCCACCACGACTGGTGCAACAAAAGCGACGAGACCACGCTGGACCTGTTGCCCCGCATCCGGGACACGTGGGGGGACGCGCCGCTGAAAATGCACGTGTCGTCGCCAAAGGACGAGCATGAGTTTCGCTCGCACGCCGACTTTATCGACCCGGAGCGATTGCTTTTGTTTCTCAAAGGGTGCAAAGAGCAGAAAATGAACCGCGTCGACGTGATGGTCGAAGCGAAACAAAAGGATCTGGCCTGCCTGAAACTGGCGGAAGACCTCGCGAAAGTGCGAGGGATCAAGCGGGTGGACGGTGCGGTGTTGGAGATGTAAAAAAAGCTCTCCCCTGAAACGGGGAGAGCTTTTTTGATGTGGGAACATCACGCGGAATGCGTGTGCCCTTGCGGCACGTCCGGTTTTAACAGGCGATACGCTCCGGTGCTCCAAGCGATCAGCGGGGCGGCGATCAGCATGAACAGGCCGCCCAGGGCGATCAGCGCGACAGGTCCAGCCGTTTCGACGACGGGACCTGCGACACTGTAGGTGAGGAGCGAGAACGCGTAGAGGATCGCGTTGATCACCGAGTAGACGCGACCGCGCACTTCGTTTGGCGTTCCTTCGGCGAAGAGCGCGGACACCGGGGTGATCGCGCCCGCTTCGAACAGGCCGGAGAGCAGGAACAGAGCGATCAGCCACCACGCGGACGGGTGCAGCAGCACGCCGACGTAGCACAGCCCTTGCAGCATCACTCCGCCGACGATCACGAGACGACGCTCCCACGAGCGCTCTTTCCAGCCGATCAACAACGTGCCGAGCACCGTGCCGACAGCGGCGGCCGAGACGACGAGCGTGTAGAGCGAGTCGCTCTCCGTCGCCGACATGCCAAGGCCGTCTTTCAAATAGAGCAACACGCCCATGAGCAACACCGTGCGTGCCAAGTAGCGCAACAGCGAGATCATCGTCGCAAAGCGCAGCAGCGGTGTGCGGAGGATCGTCATCGCTCCTTCTTTCATCTGGCTCAGGATCGTGACGATGCCGTTTGATCTGCCAGCGGAAGAGGCGGCAGATCGGGCGGCCGAGCGGCGAGCACTGTCCGGGAAGCGGATCATCAGCGTGGCGAGCACCGCGGCGAGGAAGGTGAAGCTGTCCAGCAGGATGATCGTGCGGGCACCGCCTGCCAGCGCGACCAGACCGGCCGCCAGAAACGGCCCGATCATCTGCGAGATCTGGAAGGTCGTATAGGAGAGTCCGATCGTCTTGACGTACATCTCGCGCGGCACCAGTTCCGGAATGACGGCGGAACGGGCCGGGGAGAAGATCGTCGCCATGCACTGCGACAGGAAGAGCAAGACGTAGATCAGGTAGATGTTGCTGGTGAAGAAGATGATCAACATAAACAGGACACGAATCAAATCTGTTGCGATCAACACCGTCCGCCGGTCGGCCCGGTCGACGAGCACGCCGGCAAAGGGACCGATCAAGATCCAAGGCAACGTGGTGATCATAAAGGAGATCGCCAGGTCGAGTGCCGAACCGGTGATCTGATACACCAGCAAGGGGATCGCCACGACGCTGAGCGCATCGCCGATCTGCGAGATCGCTTGACCGATCCACATCCAGAAATAGTTGCGGTTTTGCAAGACAGCGCGGTAGGTGACAGGCGGCGCAGTCTGGTTGCTCATCAAGTGCACCTCCATGATTCGCTTGTAAGAGTTTATTTTATTCCGAAAATTCATAAGGGTCAATCGGACAAAAGGCATGCAAAACGGAAGGAAGAAAACATTTTCGAAAAGAAGTGAAATTCCTATGCATTTGTGTATTAATTACCCTAACCCAATATGCCTGATTATTATAATCAAAGATACTGTAAAGTCAATAGTTGAAATACATAGAATTATCAGATACTATTGAGTCAACAAGAAACGCTTGAAAGTAATCATGCAAAAATAAAACATTACAACGGCTGCGGGCGTCACCGGTCCGCATCTGGAACGGGAGGACGAACATGTTTGATTTGAAGATCAACGAACACGATACCCTGCTCAAGTTCGACCGTCAGCTGCCGGTTTACAACTGGTACTATCCATTCTTGACAGCGGATAGCCCGAAAGTATCCGCTCACGAAGCGCTGGTTCGGTTGGAAAATGTGCCGGGAAGCCGCCGCCGCGCTCTGTACTTCCACGTGCCGTTCTGTGACACGATCTGTACGTTTTGCCCCTTCTACCGGATCGCCAACCATTCGGAGTCTGATGCGGTAGAACGATATGTAAACGCTTTACTGAAAGAGATCGAGTTGAAGAGCCAGTATCCGGCGGTCGGGAAAGTCCCGGTCGAGGTGATCTTCATCGGCGGCGGCACGCCGTCGGTCATGACCGCCGACCAGATCAAGCGCCTCGGCGAAGCGATCCATCGCCACTTCGATCTCTCACAGCTCAAAGAGTTCACGTTCGAGTTGGAAGTCAAGAGCGTGACCCGCGAGAAACTCGAAGCGATGAAGTCGATCGGGGTCAACCGGATCTCCTTCGGCATTCAAACCTTCAACCCGAAATACCGCGAGATCTTCAACATCACGTCGACGGTGGAGCAAGTGCGCCAGGTGGCCGAGTGGGGCAAAGAGATCATCGGCTACGTCAACGTGGACATGATCTACGGCATGGCCGGGCAGACGGTCGAAGAACTGATCGAAGACGCGGAACATGCGATGGCGCTCGGGACCAAGACGGTCGACTTCTACCCGCTGAACAACATGGCGGCGTCGATGAAGATGCACCGCGAGATGCGCAAGCAATCGCTGCCGCAGCTCTCGATGATGACCAAGGTCTCGCACCGGATGTTCCTCGACGAGTACATGCGTGCTCGGGGCTACGTCGCGATCAACGGCTATGCCTACACCAAAAAACCGGCCGAAGTCACCGGTCGCGTCTCGATTCATCCGGACCCGGTGTTCATGTATCATGATGTTGCGTACGGCCATGAAGAAGACGAAGTCATCGCATTCGGCGCCGGCGCTTACACTCAGGCGCAGGGCTTCCTGATGACCAACGTGGCCAACCTCGACCAGTATTTCAAAGCGCTGGACGAAGGTGAACTGCCGACGCAGGCGTACGAGATCGAGGCATGCCCGGAAAAAGGCATCATCTACTTCCCGTACCGCGGCTCGCTGGAAAAAGACCGCATCGACTGGGATCGCATCCCGGCCGAGGTCAAGCAGCGGTTTGACGAAGTGGTGGCAGGCGGGTTTGTGGTGGAGTACGAGGACCGCTATCTGCTGGCACAGCCCGGCTGGCTGTTCTACGTCAACCTCATCTACTACCTGATGCCGGAAAAAGGCCGCACGATCATCTCGAACTACATCGAGGGCCGCATCGAAGACGGCCGAGAGCCGGATCGGACGGAGCTGCTGCTTCCGTTCGACGAGAAGCCGACGGTCGTTTTGGAAAACGCGTAAGATCTTCCTAACTGATGGACCTGCGGCTTGACCGCTTCCATATAAAAAATCGAGAACAGGGGATGACAAACATGGAAAACCAACCGATCATCTGGAAAAACGTTGAGCCGATCATCTGGAAAAACGCGGCTGAGCCGATCATCTGGAACAACGAAGTCGCTCCGATCATCTGGTAATCACCCGATGACCCAAAAAGTCCGGTCCACGCGTCTGACGCTGACCGGACTTTTTATTTTATCCATTAATGTATTGTTTGCTATTATATTCATTTCAGAAATAAAGTCAATAGTTGTAATAAAAAGAATAATCAGATAAAATGAAGTCAAGGAGGTGAGCAGACATGGAGCGCAACATCCTCATCATCTGGTAATATGAGCGGGCGAACAACCAAAAAAAGTCCGGTTATGCGCAGGACGCAGGCCGGGCTTTTTTTGTTCTTTACAAAAGGTTCGTCTTTCCTCTAAAATGTAACTCGTACTGGACAATTCCATACCCGCAGTCGCTAGGGGTGCCTTTTGCAGGCTGAGAAGCGTAAAGAACGCTAACCCTCCGAACTCGATCCTGGGTAATACCGGCGTGAGGAAGTGACCTGACTGAGCAAAAGTACTGAAACACTCAGCCTCGATCTGTCTCGTCCTCTGCCGCGTTTCTGCGGGAGAGGATTTTTATTTATCCGCATCATACATGACATCTTGGGAGGAAATGGGACATGAAAACTGGCAATGTCGTAAACTTCCGCGAAGTGATGATCACGGTGATCCTGGCGATCATCTGTGGTTTTCTCTACGTGGGGTGGGCTCCGCTGTTTATGGGCTTGGACGCAGCGCTTCCGGGCGCGGGCGATTCGATTTATGGGGTCTGGTTCTTTGCGGGCGTGCTGGCCGCGCTGATCGTGCAAAAGCCGGGCATCGCGCTGCTGGCTGAAGTGGCGGCCGCTTCCGGGGAGCTTTTGATGGGCGGTCCGTACGGGCTGTCGACGCTGCTCTACGGTCTGGCGCAAGGCGCGGCGACCGAGGTGATCTTCCTGATCTTCGGCTACAAAAACTTCAAGCTCCCGGTGCTGCTGCTGGCAGGCGCGGCTGCAGGTGCGGCGAGCCTTGTGTACGACGCGTTCTCCGGCTACCTGGCGGAGCTGAACACGACGGCGATGACGGCGAAGATCGTGCTGCGCGTGCTGTCCGGGGCGATCTTTGCAGGTCTCCTCGCACAAGTGGTGGCAGGTCTGCTGGTCAAGACCGGCGTGCTGAACTCCTACGCGATCGTCAAGAAAAAGATGGAACGGCCGTTCTAATGAACCATACGCACCTCAACAAGACACCCTTTCTCGGCTGTGAAGGGGTGTCTGTGCAATTTTTTGACCGGGAAACGCCTGCCCTGAGCGAGATGAGTGTTTCGATCGAAGAAAAGGAAAGCGTGCTCCTGCTCGGCCCGAGCGGCAGCGGCAAAAGCACGCTGGCTCTGGTGCTGTCCGGGATCATCCCGCGCTCGGTCGATGCGTGGATGAAAGGGACGGTCTACCGGCCGGACCGGGTCGGGGTGATGTTCCAAGACCCGGATGCGCAGTTTTGCATGATGACGGTGGAGGACGAGATCGCGTTCTCCTTGGAAAATCGCATGGTGCCGCCTGCCGAGATGCGCGGACGAATCGAGGCCTTGATGAAGGAAGTGCGGTTGGATGTGCCGCTTTGCCGCAGGATCAATGAGCTGTCGGGCGGGTTGAAGCAGCGATTGGCTTTGGCGTGTCTGTTGGCTTTGGAGCCGGATGTGCTGTTTTTTGACGAGCCGACGGCGCAGCTTGACCCGGAGAACACGCGTTATGTGCTGGAGGACATCCGCCGCCTGCATGGCAAAAAGACGCTTGTGCTGATCGAGCATAAACTGGACGGTGCGATGGAAGCGGTCGACCGGGTGCTGCTGTTCGGATCGCAGGGGAGGATCGAAGGTGAAGGGCGACCGGAGGATGTGCTGCGCGATCACGCCGATGCGATCAAGCGGTACGGGATCTGGACGCCGCGCCTGTGGCCGGTGACGTGGCCGGAGCTGTTGCTTCCGGGCCATGAACTGGGTGCTTCGTTGACTCAGCAGGCGGCCCGCTTTGAGCAGCGGGCGGTCGAGACGCAGATGGAGCAGGCGGTTCGAAAAGCGGATGCACCGCTGCTGGCTGTGCAGGGCGGCGGGCTGACGTACCGCAGCGGCCTGCGGGTCTGGTCGGATGTGGACGTCGAGGTGCGGCCGGGCGAGTGGGTCGCGGTCGTCGGCGCGAACGGAGCGGGCAAGAGCACGTTCCTGAAGGCGGTCGGCGGTCTGCACGAGTTGACGGAAGGCAAGGTCTTGTGGAAGAAAAAGGAACTGAAGAGCTACAAATCAGAAGCGTTGTATGACGCGGTCGGATTTGTGTTTCAAAACCCGGAGCATCAGTTTATCGCCGACACGGTCTATGAGGAGGTCGCATTTGGCGGCAAGCTCGCCGGATGGCCGCAGGAGCAGGTGCAGGCGGAGACGGAGCGGTTGCTGGTCGATTTCCGCCTTGAGGAGTTGCGCGGCAAAAACCCGTTCACGCTGTCTCAGGGGCAAAAGCGGCGGCTGAGCGTCGCCGGGATGCTCTTGAAAAATCAGGAGTTGCTCCTCCTCGACGAGCCGACGTTCGGGCAGGATGCGGCGACGACGGAAGAACTGCTCCAGCGCCTCGCCGAGCGCAACGGGCAGGGCACGACGATCCTGATGGCGACGCATGACATGGAGATCGTGGCAGCGTATGCGACGAGGGTGTTGGTGTTTGCCGAGGGCGGGCTGCTCTTTGACGGGCAGCCGCAGGAGTTGTTTGCCCGGCCGGACCTGTTGCGCCACGCGTCGCTGAACGAGCCGCTGGCGTATGAGTACAAGCGCCGGGTGCGCGAACGGGAGGAAGGTGCCGTGCATGTCTGAGACCGATAGTCTGGTCAGCCGGGTCAATCCGTCGATCAAGCTGTTTCTGCATCTGATCGCGATGTTGCTGTTGATCGTGGCGAAAGACCCGGTGACCACGCTGTATCTGCTGGCGATTCCGGTGCTCCTGTCGCTGACGGTGGCTCGGATTCCGCTGAAGCGATTCCTCGTGCGGATCGCGCCGTTTTTGGTCTTGCTGGCGACGACGACGTGGATGCTCGCGGCGTACGGCAAAGGCACGACGGTGGTGTATGAACTGGGTTGGTTCCGATTTACGGAGGAGGGGCTGAGCAACGGCCTCAACATCGGGTTTCGGACGATGGCGTTCGTGAGCTACGGGCTGCTGTTCACCGAGACGACCGATGTGACCAAACTGGTGCTGTCCTTGATGCAACAGTGCAAACTGCCGCCGAAGATCGCCTATGCGATGCTGGCCGCGTTTCGATTTTTGCCGATGTTCAAAGAGGAGTACGAGCAGGTCAAAGCGGCGCATCGCGTGCGCGGCGTGGCCCGCGTACCGGGGATACGGGGCAAGGTGCAGGCGGTGCTCCGCTACACCGTGCCGCTGCTGGCTCAGGGCATCCGCAAAGCGGAGCGAGTGGCGGTCGCATTGGAAGCACGGGGCTTTGACGGCTCGTGGAACCGCACGTTTTACCGCACGGTGCCGATCACGTGGCGCGACGGGGTGTATCTGGTGATCCTCGCCGTGCTGCACGTGGGTGTGTGGGTGCTGGTGAAGTAAACAAAAAAAGCAAGTCTCCGGTCCGGAGACTTGCTTTTTGCTGTTTAGAGAGCGGGCAAGAGCAGGGTGAACTGCGTGCCTTTGCCTTTTTCGCTTTGCACGTCGATGCGGCCGTTGATCGAGTGGATGATCTGGTAGCAGACCATCAGGCCGAGCCCGGTGCCGCTTTCTTTGGTGGTGAAGAACGGATTGCCGAGCTTGGTCAGCTCATCCGGGGTCATGCCGACGCCACAGTCGGCGATCTCGATGATCAGTTGCCGACTGCGCTTGTAGGCGCGGACGGTGACAGTACCGCCGTCCGGCATCGCTTCGATGCCGTTTTTGAGCAGGTTCATCAGCACTTGGCTGAGCTGCTCCGGGTCGGCCATCGTGCTCAAATTGTGTTCGCACACCGTATCGATCATGACGCCTCGCAGCGTGGCGAACGGTGAGATGATCCCCGTGACGTGAGTGATCCGCTCGCAGACGTCGACCGCCTCCATGCGTTCGAACTGCGGTTTGGCGTAAGAGAGGTAGTTGCGGATGATGCTCTCGGAGCGGTCGAGCTCTTCGATGCCCATTTTCAAAAACGTCTCGCGCTTTTGGGGATCGACGCCGTCGCGTTGCAAGAGTTGGAGAAAGCCGCGCACGACCGTCAAAGGATTGCGCAGTTCGTGCGCCATCGAAGCGGTCAATTCGCCGATGCCTTGCCATTTGGCGTTGCGATGCATCTGATAGCGCATCACCTCTTTTTCCCGCGTGCTTTCCAGCAGGTAGACGGCGATGAACAGACAGAGCAGCGTGATGGCGGTGAGGCAGAGGAAGAAGGGCATGAGCGGATTGGAAAGCGGCGGGATCTGCATCTGATCGTGCATTTGCCAGAGCGCGACAACGACCAGGATCACCAGTTCCAGCAGGGCGAGTCCCATCGCGACCAGCACTTTGGTCCGTCTGGCGTATCTCGGAAAATACGGGATCAACAGAAAGGCGGGCAGGAACATCAGCGGGAAGGTCAGCGACATGTACAGCGCGCCGACTCCGCCGATGGCGAACCGATAAAGAAAGAAGGCTGCGACGAGCACAGCTCCGCCCCGATAGCCGCCGTAGAGGATGCCGATCACCATCGGCACGAGGCGCAGATCGAAGAGAAAACCCGGCACGAGGCGCACCGGGACGGTCATGACGAGGAGCAGAGACAGGATGGAAAACAGGGAGATCACCGCCCGGTGCCGGGAGCGCGACCACTGGGTGGATTTCTCCGCCCAGAGGCTTTGGAACAGGAAGATCGGCAACAGGACGATCAGCACGTTAAACAACAGGTCTTTAAATTCGCTCATGCAGGCTCACCTCGCATCTCTTCGTCAGCGGCGGGCAGGGAGATTTTAAAGCGGGTGCCGATGTCCTTTTCGCTGGTGACTTCGATCGTGCCGTTCATGGCTTGGATCAGTTGGTAGGAGACCATGAAGCCAAGGCCGGTGCCCGATTCTTTCGTCGTGTAAAAGGCGCTGCCGAGCTGCGCCGTCTCTTCCTTGGTCATGCCGATGCCGGTGTCCCGCACGTCGATGATGACGTGACGGTTTTCCCGGCCGGCCTGGATCGTCAGCGTGCCGCCTGTGGGCATCGCTTCGATGCCGTTTTTGAACAGGTTGACCAGCACTTGGCTCAACTTGGACGGATCGGCCTCGACAAACAGCCCGAGCTCCGTGTGTTGGCGGATCTCGACGCTGCGCAACAGCGCAAACGAGGAGATGATGCCGGTGACGTGGGCGATGCGTTCCCCGACGTCGAAGGAGATCTGCTCTTCTTCCGTTTTGGGACGGGCGAAGGACAGGTAGTTGGTGATGATCTTTTCCGAGCGGTCCAGTTCTTCAATGCTCATGCGCAGGAAGAGGGCCTCTTTTTCTTTGTCGAGGCGGCCTTCGAGCAGGAGTTGGAGGAAGCCGCGCACGACCGTCATCGGATTGCGGATCTCGTGGGCCAGCGAGGCGGCCAGTTCGCCGAGCACCTGAAGCTTTTCGGCGCGTTGGATCTCACGGCGCATGTGGACTTTTTCCCGCATGTTTTCGATCAGATAGAGAGCGAGCCACATGCCGAACGCGTGAAGAAGCGTATAGGCGGCAAACAGCGGCAGATGCTCATTCTCAAAGAAAGGCATCCCTTCGGAGAGCAGGATGACGAGGTTGACCAGCGTCGAGGAAAGCGTCGCCAGCAGGACGGCGAGCATGACTTTCTGACCTCTCGCAAAATAGCGGAAGCGGGGAGCCAGCCAAAAGGCGATCAGCAGAACGACCGGGTACGTCCCGAGCGCCACCCACAGTCCGTTGCCGCCCAGAAACAGGCGATAGGCGAACAACACGGCGATCAGCAACAGCCCGGAACGGCGTCCGCCGTAGAGGATGCCGAGCAGAAGCGGGATCAAGCGCAGGTCATAGAGATAGTCGGGCGACAGACGCAGCGGGAAGGTCATGCACAGCAGTATGGAAACGGCGGTGAGCACGGTGATCGCGGCGCGGTTGCGATGCGGCACGAAGTCCCGGCGTTCCACCCAAAACGACTGGTAGATAAAGATCGGAATCAAAATCAACAGGAAATTCAGAAATAAGTCTTGAATACCGGACAACTGGTTTTCACCTCAATCAAGTCAAACAGAATACAGGCGTTCGTTCGTCACGTTTCGACATGAATTCGACAAGAAAACACAGATTCCTGCACGATGATTCGACATTTTAAATATCTTTTGCGGGAAAATCAGGAAGGATTCAAGTGGGGTTGAGCCATGAGACATGCGAGTCGCAGAATGAGAGGAAGTGCTGGCGAGGTGGAAGGAGTGGACAGGGGCTAACAAGAATCGATATAGGCAAGATTACACTCATATAGAAGCTAAGAAGTGAGGAGGTACCATGATCCCATTAGATAAGAATCGATTAATTGAGCAAGTTAATCAGCTTGGATACAGTATTTCTGGGTTAAACGATCTAATGAAGATCGGTCCAAAGGACAAAGTTGTCATACCTGTTCTTTTAGAACATCTGCAAACGATCACAGATGAACGGGACAAGCAAACACTGGTACGATGTTTAGGGGTAAAGGGATACGATGAGGTGACTTCGTTTCTTATCGAGGAGTACCGTAAATCTGATAGTCACTACTATAAATGGGCGATCGGCAATTCGTTAGAAATCATCCGGGATAAGTCTAAACTTCACGAATATGTAGAGATCATTAAGAACAAAGAGCATGGAAGATCGAGACAGATGATTGTAACGCTAGTTGGGAAACTCGGGGGTGCAAAGGAAGCATCTGTCTTACTCGAGTTGTTACACGATCAGGATGTGAATTTGCATGCGATTGATGCGATTGGGGCTTGAAGAACTCGAACTTAATTCCCTATGTGGAGCCTTTTTTGACTCACCAAGTTGCCGGATATCGCAACGAAGCGAAAAAAGTGATCAAGAAACTAGAAAAAATTCGTGAAAAACAAGCTCCACCCACACAACATTGAAAAACGGCTTCAATTCTTTCGTAATCGCAAAGCCCTGTATGAGACGTCGAATTTCCGCGGGAGATGATTGGGAAAGTGAGGATGATTTTTTGATTTCTTTGGATCAAGAGAAGTTGTTGAAAGACCTCAGAGATATCGGGTATGTGTATGAGAAATAAAAAACAACCGACTCTGCAGTGAGAGTCGGTTGTTTTTTATGAAAGACGAATTACTTCGCAGCTGCGAAGCGCTTGTTGACTTCGTCCCAGTTGATGATGTTGTAGAACGCGCCGATGTAGTCCGGGCGTTTGTTTTGGAACTTGAGGTAGTACGCGTGCTCCCAGACGTCGAGGCCGAGGATCGGCGTTTTGCCTTCCATGACCGGGGAGTCTTGGTTCGGGGTGGAGGTGACTTCGAGCTTGCCGTTGTTTACGACCAGCCATGCCCAGCCGGAGCCGAAACGGGTGGTAGCCGCTTTGGTGAACTCGGCTTTGAAGTTCTCGTAGGAACCGAATGCCGCGTTGATCGCGTCACCGATTGCGCCGGTCGGCTCGCCGCCGCCGTTCGGGGAGAGGATTTCCCAGAACAGGGAGTGGTTGTGATGGCCTCCGCCGTGGTTGCGAACCGGGGTGCGGATGCCTTCCGGAAGCGCGTCGATGTTTGCGAGCAGCTCTTCCAGGGATTTGCCTTGCAGGTCTGCGTGTGCTTCCAGAGCTGCGTTCAGGCCGTTTACGTAGGTCGCGTGGTGACGGTCATGGTGGATCTCCATGGTCAGCGCGTCAAAATGCGGTTCGAGTGCGTCAAACGCGTACGGGAGTGCCGGGAGTTGATGTGCCATTGGGAAAAACCTCCTATGTAGTCGAGTTATTATACATACTTGTATCTTATCTTATAAAGATGGGAAAGCCAAGTGGTGTTTTTGTAACGCATCCCACGAACTAGGATACTCGCGACCTCGGCGGTTCATACGTCAGCCGGGGGAGTGGAACAAGAAAAAGCCCCTTTGCCGGAGAGGGGCAAAGGGGCTTTTTCTTTGCAAGCGTTTGATCGGAGAGGTGCATGGTAAGTACTTTCTCGTCCTAGACCTGCATCATGACCCGCTGATGTGTTGTATCATATGTCCAAAAGGTTTGGTTCGGTGCTCAAAAAACGGTGGGCGGATGCGGATTTCTTTCTCCAAGAGGGCTTTTTGTCGGATGTGATACAATAGGAGAGACTGTTTGAAAAAGGGGTGACCACGCAATGGAACAACAACCTCTCCTCTGGGGAGATAAACGCTATCATACATGGAATCATCACCTGCGCGGCATTTTTGGAGAGAAGATCTTCAAAGTGCCGCTCGACGCCGGATTTACCTGTCCGAACCGCGACGGGTCGGTGGCGACCGGCGGCTGCACGTTCTGCTCGGCGCGCGGGTCGGGCGACTTTGCGGGCAACCGCAGCGATGACCTCGTGCAGCAGTTTGACGACATCCGCCAGAAGATGCACAAAAAATGGCCGAAAGCGAAATACCTCGGCTATTTCCAAGCGTACACCAACACGTACGCGCCGGTGGAAGAGCTGCGCGAGTACTATGAGACGATCCTCGCCCAGCCGGACGTGGTCGGGCTGTCGATCGCGACACGGCCGGACTGCCTGCCGGACGACGTGGTCGAGTACCTCGCCGATCTGAACAAGCGCACGTATCTGTGGCTGGAGCTCGGCCTGCAGACGATGCATGAAGAGACGGCCGAACTGGTCAACCGGGCGCATGATTTCCAGACGTATCTCGATGCGGTGGAGCGGCTCCGCAAACAGGACATCCGCGTCTGCTCGCACATCATCCTCGGCCTGCCGGGTGAGACGGATGAGATGATGATGCAGACGGCGAAAGCGGTGGCCGACATGGATGTGCAGGGGATCAAGATCCACCTGTTGCATCTGCTGAAATACACGCCGATGGTCAAGCAGCATGAGCAGGGGCTGGTCGAGTTTTTGGATATGGACCGCTATCTGAAGTTGGTCTGTGACATGCTGGAGATCTTGCCGCCCGACATGGTGATCCACCGCCTGACCGGGGACGGTCCGCCCGATACGCTGATCGGTCCGCTGTGGAGCTTGGACAAATGGTCGGTGCTCAACGGGATCGACGATGAGATGAAACGGCGCAACTCGTGGCAGGGCAAGTATTATCAGAAAAAGCAGGTGGCGACGGAAGCATGAGCTTGACGCTGAAGCCGCTGCTCGGCTATGGGAAAGAGATCCTGTCCAAGGTGCTGGAACCGGGCGACATCGCGGTCGACGCGACGGTCGGCAACGGGCACGACACGCTGTTTTTAGCGACGTGCACGGGCGCGGACGGGCAGGTGTACGGATTTGATGTGCAGGCGGAGGCGTTGGCCAGCGCCAAGGCGAGGCTCGACGAGGCCGGTGTGCTGGAGCGGGTGACGCTGTGGCAGGCCGGGCATGAGCAGATGGGGGAGCGGCTTGCGATGCATCGCGGTCAGGTCAAGGCGGTGACGTTCAACCTCGGCTATCTGCCAGGCGGTGACAAGGAGCGGGTGACGGTGACGTCGACGACATTGCCCGCCCTCGAAGCGGCGCTCGATCTGCTGGCACCCGGCGGGCTGGTGACGGCGATGCTCTACTCCGGGCATCCGCAGGGCAAAGAAGAGGCGCAGGCGGTGCTGGAGTGGGCGAAGGGGCTGGATCAGAAGCGGGCGCACGTGTTGCTCTATCAGTTCTGGAACCAGAAAAACGACCCGCCCGTGCTGCTCGCCATCGAAAAGCGCAACTCTCCATCGACATGATGGGGAGTTTTTCGTGTTTGCGGCTCTGTAACAAAAAGGGGGCGGGCCGCGACTAGATAGGCAGAAGAACGCGTTGGTGGAGAAGGCGGGGGACAAACGAGAGATGGTGGAACGGGATCTGGACGAGTGGTACCGGCTGTATCACCGCGATGTATTTGCGTATATCGGCTATCATGTGCGGGGGCGACAGGATGTGGAGGACATCGCGCAGGAGGTGTTCGTCCGGGTGCTGATCGGGGCGGAACGATATCAGGGGCTGGCCAGTCCCAAGACGTGGATCTTGGCGATCGCCCGCCGGACGGTGGCCGACTGGTACCGCAAGAAGCGGTTGAAGGCGTTGTTTTCGCTGTCGGAGGCGTTTGACGTGGTCAGCGAGGAGCCGTCGCCGCATGAACAGGCGGTGATGGGCGCACGGGAAGCGAGGCTGCGCGAAGGTCTGTTGCAGTTGAAAAAAGACGCCCGCGATGTGGTGGTGCTGCGGATGCTCCATGAGTTTTCGACGGAAGAGACGGCGGAGATCCTCGGCTGGTCGTCGGCGAAGACGCGCACGACGCTGCATCGGGCGATGAAAAAATTGCAGGAGTTGCTTGGCGAGGATGAGCTGTTTGCGCCGGAGTCTGCGGAGAAAGGAGTGAGCGTGAAATGACCGACAGACAGTGGGAAGGCCTCGACGAGGAACTGAAGTCGATCCGACCGCAACAGGGCGAACTGCCGGTGGGACCGGAGTTTGACGAGGCGCGTTTTAAGCGGCGGGTGGTGCGCGAATACAAGCGGCGCACGCATGCGGAGACCCGTTCGCGCTGGCTGGGCCGGGGGCTGACGGGCTTGACGGCGGCGGCTGCGGTCTGGGCGGGGCTGTTGATCGCCGATCCGTTCACCGCTTCGCAGACGGAGCAGGGTGCGGGACTCTACAGCCAGGCGGGAGAACCGAAGGCGAGAGGGGAGACATCCGCGACAGAATCCGCTTCGTCCGCGGCAGCCAACATGACAACGGACACGGCGAAACGAGTGGCGACACCGCAGGAAGTGGTGAAATACGACACGACGGTGCCCGATCTGGGGTCGGGGCAGCTCGCGTTTTATTTCTCCGGGCAGATCACGGCGGAACAGATGCGCGACCTCAAGTTGCCGCCCGAGCAGATGCTCGATGAAGAGACAGAATTTGGCCTGTATCTGCTCAACGGGAGTGTGCAGGCGTACGGGCTGGCCGACGGCGAACTGCAGGTGAGAATCCGCCAAGAGCCGACCCGGCTGCAGGTGTGGTCGGTGCCGAGCCTGCTGCTCAAGGACTATGCGGGGCAGAAGGTGCGGGTGCGCGTGTTTGACGAGGCGGGAGCGGAACTGACACCGATGCAGGAGATTGTGTTGCCGGGAGTGCGATAAACAATTTAGGAAGCGAGTTTGTTGCGAAAATGACACATCTAGTATGCTATAATGCTACTGGACAACTCATTTTTGACAGACAAGGGTGAAACAGTGTGGCTGATCCGATTCAAAAAGAGCGAAGCTTTAAACGCGGCATGATCGTGTTGATCGGTGTGCTCGTGATTGTCTTTGCCGGCACTTTGGCCTATCTCTATGATAAGAACAAACCGCGCGAGGCAGATGTCTATCTGATTCCGCAAGGGTACAACGGTCCGGTGGTTGTGCAGTACTGGATCGAAGGCACACCGGAGCTGACGAAGGACGGCGATCATTTTGTCTTCACCATCCCGCCGGACGGCAAGCTCGACACGGTGACGAAGCAACCGAACTCCGGCGTGGCGCAAGATCTGTATTATTATGTGGACGCGAACGGCAATCGCACGGAACTGGTCTACGGCAAGGACATCCACGGCATCTTCCTCGGCCGTGACGAAGACGATCTCTCGGGCCCGCTGACCGGCAGTTTCTACGTCGGTACGGAACAGCAGTGGCAAGAGTGGAACCGCACGAAGCATGAAGAGCATATGAAGAAGAAAAAAGAAGAGCCGCGCCGTTATTACTAGGAAGCGGCGGAGGAGAGCAGCCTGCGACGGGTTGCTCTTTTTTTATGTTTTCGGGGACGGCGGGGAATCCTACCTGTAAAGGAAGGAGGCGAGAGTGGATGAAACGAAAGCTGTTGCTGGCCGCACTCGGGATGCTGGTCGCGACCGGCATCGTGTTGCCCAAGCACGTGCACGCGGAGACCAAGTCGTATCTGAGCACGACGCACGTGTCGCAAAAGCCGGTCGAGCCGAAGCAGGAGTACTGGATCGTCACCAATGAAATCTCGGCAAAGGCGACCGACACGACGCCGGAGATGGAAGTGTACCGCTGGGACCCCGGATTTTTGGTGGTGCAAAAGGACAAGCCGGTCACGCTGCATTTTTACGGCGTGAAAGGCAAGGCGCACCCCTTCGAGATCATCGGGCTCGGCGTGAAAGGCAACGTCGTCAAAGGCAAGGTGACGACGGTGACGTTTACCCCGAAGAAGGCAGGGACGTATCCGATCGTGTGCCTGACGCACCCGTCGAAGGAAAAGAACGGGCCGATGGTCGGGTATTTGCGAGTGGAAGAGTAGGACGGGAAGAGGCAGCCGGGTGCGGGCTGCCTCTTTTTTCTTGTGTGCGCAAAAAGGATCAGGAGGTGGTGAGGTAGAAGTTATGTTAACGAAGAAAGGGAGGTCGGAATGATGAAAAAAGTGATCTGCGGACCGTTTGACAGCGCGTTGCGCGAGGTGTGGACGGCGGAAGTGGCCGGGGCGATCCAGGACGGGAAAGGGGAGTCGTGTCTGTATCTGGTGCCGACGCGGGGATTGGCAGGCGCGGTGCGGCAACAGATCTTGACCGGGCTGCCCGGAACGGCGGGGGAGCAGGTGTTGACGCTGTATGAGGTCGTCGAGGCGGTGCTGGCTCGGAGCGGACGCAGCGGCGACCGTGCTGTGGCGCGGATCGATGCGTTGACGGCCGAACGGCTGACGGCACGGGTGATGCGCGGGATGGACGGTACGTATCAAGGCTCGCCGTGGGAGACGTGGTCGCACTCGCCCGGTGTGGTGGCGGCGTTTCGCCAACATATCGGGGAGCTGAAGCGGGCGCGGATCGAGCCGGAGCGGCTGCAGGAGATCGCGGGCAGCCGGGCGCGTTCCGGTGCGCGGGATGCGGCCGATGTGCAGGCGTTGGCCGACGTGTATGCGGCATATCAGGCGGAGCTGCGGGCCGGGGAAGCGGTGCTGCTCGATACGGAGGAGACGTATCTGGAGGCGGCAAGGTGGCTTTTGAAGCATGGCCTGCAGGCGGCGTTTCCCGGCGCGACGCGGGTGTATGTCGATTCGTTTACCGACTTTGAACCGCACCAGTGGAGCGTGCTTGAGCAAGTGCTGAGCGCGGAGCAGGTGTTGGTTTATTTGCCGTACCAAAAGGAGCGGTGGGCGTGGTTGGAAGCAGCGGCCGCCCAGATGGAGCGGATGATCGGGCAGTTTGCGGAGCGCGGGTTTGAGGTGGAGGTCGCGGATGCGGGTGCGGCTTTGGACGATGCTGTTGCTGAGGATTTGCTCGCATTTCGGGAGCGGTTGTTTGCGCCGCATGCGGAACCGGTGTCAGACGCGCCGAACGTGGAGGTGTTTGCGGCCCGGACGGTGGAGAAGGAGTGGCTGTGGGTCGCGAAACGGATCAAGGAACTGTGCGCGGACGGTGTGTCGCCGCATGAGATCGCGATCCTGACGCCGCAGGAATGGCGGGTCGGCGGCACGGGGCAACGGGTGCTGGCGGCGGAAGGCATCCAGGTGGAGCGAGCGGCGACGATGCGCGCGGCCGATGTGCCGTGGGTGCGCGATCTGTTGGCGTTGTGCGCGGTCGCGGACGAGGACTGGCATCGCGAGGCGTTGCAGCGGGCGGCAGGTGCTCTGTGGTGGTGGGAGCACCCGTTGCGCGGGCGTGAGACGCAGGTGATG
Source organism: Tumebacillus lacus (assembly GCF_026410385.1). GTDB lineage: Bacteria > Bacillota > Bacilli > Tumebacillales > Tumebacillaceae > Tumebacillus > Tumebacillus lacus. The sequence goes on along the minus strand of NZ_JAPMLT010000003.1, from coordinate 307,126 downwards.
GCGGCCGCTCGCGGGCTCGGTGTGGTGAAGGGACTGGAGAAGTGGCGGTCTCGTTTGGCGACGGCGCTGGTTTCGGCCGACGGGGAAGCGGCGGAGATCTGGCAGGCGGTCGCGGGCTGGTTGGAATTTTTGGCGGAGAAGTTGGCCGCGCTGCCTGTGGCGGCGACGGGGAGCGAGATGGCCGATGCGTTGCGCGGTTGGATACCGGCGGCGAAGATGCACGCGGCGTGGACGGAGCGGTATCGGACGGGCCAGCTGAGCGGCGCGGATCTGCAGCGCGATCTGCAAGCGCGGGAGGCGTTGGTCGCGGTGCTCGACGGCGTGGTGAAGACGGAAGCGTTGCTCGGTGCGGAGACGATGACGCGCGGTGAATGTGTCGGGTGGATACGCCGGCAGTTGGAAGCGGCAGAGGTGCGGCCGGATCGCGGGCGTCGCGGCGGGGTGACCGTGTTGGAGCCGTCGGCTGCCAGAGGGCTGTCGTTCCGGTATGTGTTTTTCGTCGGGCTGAATGAAGGCGCGTGGCCGGTGCCGCCGAGTACCCCGTGGTTGCTGCGGGAAGGGCTGCGCGAAGAGTTGGCGGCGGAGATGCCGCTGCTGTCCGCACATGTGCAGGGGGATCAGCAGAAGCTGTTTTTCCTGATGGGCTGGCAGACGGCGCGGGAAGGCGCGTTTCTTTCCTATGTCGGCGGGTCGAAGCGGGATCTGCCGTCACGGTATGTCGAGGAGGTCTGCGGGCTGTGTCCGGCGTTGAAGGAGCGGGACAAGGATGCGTATTTGTCCGGGTCGGCCCTGTATCCGGCGGAGCAGGGACGCATCTCCAATCGACGCGAGGTGCGGGACTGGCTGGCAGCCCGAGCGGCGACGTCTGGCGAAGTGCCGCCGGAAGCGGTGACGGCTGCCGGTGGCACTGCGAGGTGGTGGCAGGTGTTGCGGCAGGCGCAAGGGGAGTTGGAGCGTGCCGCACAGCCTGGCAGGACGCCGTTTGACGGCGCGTTGCAGGACCCGGAGGCGCAGCGGGAGTTGGCGGCGGCGTTTTCGGAGGAACGGGTGTACAGCGTGTCGCTGTTTAATCGGTACGGCGCGTGTCCGTATCAATTTTTCCTGTCGCGTGTGTTGAGGTTGGAAGAGGAGCAGGAGGAGGAAGAAGAGCTGTCCGCGCTGGAGAAAGGCAACCTGTATCATGCGGTGTTGCATGAGTTGTACCGTCCGCTGACCTGTGTGGAGCGGATCACATCGGATGCGGTCGAGCGTCTGCGTGGGGAGTTGCCGCTGGTGTTTGAAAGGCAGTGGCGCAAGGCGCAGTCCGGGCGGCAAAAGGCCGGCGGGAAGCGGCAGGAGCTGGCGAAGGAGCGGATGCTGCGGCGGCTGCAGGAGTATGTGGAGAGCGAGATCGAGGCGTGGGAGACGCTCGGGTTGCCGCTGGTGCCGCGCTATCTGGAGTGGGTGTTTGGCATGGAGTTTGGGCCGGAGCAGGACCCGCGTTCGCAGACGGAGCCGGTGACGGTCGCCGGATTGAAATTTCGCGGGCAGATCGACCGGATCGATGTGGCGGGCACTGAGTCGGGGGCGAGGGCGTTTTACCTCGTCGATTACAAGACGAAGGGCACGAAGGCGATGCCCAAGGCGATTGAGCAGGGGCTGGATTTTCAGTTGCCTGTGTATCTGAAGGCGGTCGAGCAGGCGCTGTTTGGAGAGGGCTCGGCTGTCGGCGGGGCGTACGTTTCGATTGAAAAGGCGGATCGGACGACCGGTGCGCTGGTGAAAGCGGAACATCTGCAGGATCTCGGGATGGGCAAAAAGCGGCTCAAGCTCGGGAGCGAGGAATGGGACGCGTTGTTGGCGGGCAGTGAGGCGATGCTGCGCCGATATCGCGAGAGGATGGCGGACGGGCAGTTTCCGGTGGAGCCGGGGGACGAGAAGGTGTGCGACTACTGCGAGTATCGTCAGGCGTGCCGGTATGACCGGCTGCGGGCGATGAAGCGAAACGGGAGAGGAGCGGTGTCAGATGGCGAATGAGAAGCGGGATGTGCGTCCGACGGCAGAGCAGTGGCAGGCGATCACGGGGCTAAATCAGCATCTGTCGGTGTCGGCCGGTGCCGGGGCGGGCAAGACGTGGGTGCTGACGGAGCGGTATACGGCGATGTTGGCGGGACGGCCGCTGATCTTGCCGCCGTCTGAGAGTGCGGACGGTGTATCGGAGGCGGAGGCTGGGGTACATGCGCCGAGCCGACCTGGGAATATTGTGGCGATCACGTTTACGAAGGAGGCGGCCGGGGAGATGAAGGCCCGCGTCCGGGAGCGGCTCGCCGTGTGGTTGGCGGAGGCCGATCCGGCGGAGCGGCGGCGGATCGGGCTGCTGAAGGAAGAGGTGGAGCGGGCGACGATCACGACGATCCACGGGTGGTGCTCGGAACTGCTGCGTGAGTATCCGCTGGAGGCGGGGGTCGATCCGCAGTTTGCGGTGGCGGAGGAGAGCGAGGCGCGCCGCTGGCTGGATGAGGCGGTGCGCGAGGTGCTCGACGAAGGGCTCGACGGCGAGGAGGAAGCGGTGATTCGGCTGGTCGGGGAGTATGGGTATGAGGCGTTGGTCGGGGCGGTGAAGCCGTTTTACAACGGGGTGCGGGAACAGACGGAAGACTTTGCCCGCATGGCGGAGGAGACGGTGGAACGGCTTGGACGGTTGACGTCGCGGATTCCCGAGTGGTTTGACGCGCTGGAACTGCGTCTGCGGAACATCGCGCAGTTGGATCTGTCGAAGAAGGATACGTCGAAAGGCTCGGCGAAACGGGCGGCTCAGTTGCAGGTGCAGTGGCCGTCGATCTCGGAGCGGCTGCATGGTTGGCGACAGAGCGGCTTTCTGTATGAGGAGGAGATCGGCGCGTGGCTGGCCGGGCTGCCGGACGGGTGGGGCGTGCTGATCAAGGAATTGAAAGAGGACGTGCCCCCCTTGAAGGAAGCGGCGGTCGAACTGGCGCGCTGTCTGGTGCCGCCGGGCATGGTGACGGCGGTGCGCGATGTCTGCGCTCTGCTGGAGCGGGTGCATGCCGCGTACGGGCAGCGCAAACGGGCGGAAGGGGCGCTCGATTTTACCGATCTGCAAAACGGCGCTGTGGAGCTGTTGATGCGTCCGGCTGTGCGGGAAGCGCAGGCGGAGCGGTTGCGATATTTGATGGTGGATGAGTTTCAGGATACGAATCCGGTGCAAAAGCTGTTGCTCGATGCGCTGACGGCGGGGAATGAGCAGTTGCGCTTGTTTGTTGTCGGGGATGCGAAGCAGTCGATCTACCGGTTTCGCGGCGCGGATCTGGATGTCTTTTTGCAAACGCAAGGGGAGATACGGGAACGCGGGGGTGAGCATCTCTCGCTGGCTCATAACTTTCGGACGCAGGGGCCGATCATCGAGTTTGTGAATCGGTTGTTTGCGCGGGTGATGGCGTCCGGGGAGGACGGCGTCGAGTACCAGCCGATGGAAGCGACGCGGGCGGCTGCACAGGATGCCGCGACGGTGGAAATTTTGCATCTGCCGGAGACGGGGGACAGTGCCGGGAACCGCATGCAGGAAGCGAAGGCGGTGGCACGGCGCATTCAGGAGATGGTCCAGCAAGAGGCGCTGGTGCCGACGGCGGACGGGCTGCGGGCTGTGCAATACCGCGATGTGACGATGCTGTTTGCGGCGATGACGCATGTGTCGCTGTATGAGCATGCGTTGCAGGAGGCGGGGATTCCCTATTACATCGTCGGCTCGCGTCACTTTTTCCGGCGGCAGGAAGTGTGGGATCTGGTGCAGGTGTTGCAGGCGGTGGCGTTGCAGGGTGCGGTGGTGCCGCTGATCGGGGCTTTGCGTTCGCCGCTGTTTGGCGTGTCGGACGAGGCGATCTATTGGCTGGGGCGCAAAGGGTTGCTGGCTGATGACTGGCGGGAGACGGCCAACTGGCACCGGATCTCCGAGCGGGATCGGGAGGTGCTGACGGCGGCGCAAGAGCGGCTGCGGGCTTGGCGCGAGGGCGTCGTGTTTCGCGGGGCGTATGAACTGCTGGCCGACGTGCTGGAGCAGACAGGGTATGAGCAGGCGGTGTTGCTGACGTTCGGCGGTGTGCAGAAGGTCGGGAACGTGCGAAAATTGCTCGATCTCTCGCTGGAGCAACCGCCGAAGCGGGCATCGGTGCCGGCGTTTCTGGACATGGTGTCGCGGCAGATCGAAGACGGTGCGGATGAAGAGGACGCGCAGGTGGAGTCGGATCAAAGCGATGTCGTGAAGATCATGACGGTGCACAAGTCGAAAGGGCTGGAGTTTCCGGTGGTGATCTTGCCGGACATGGCGCGGGAGGCGAGTGCGCGGTCAGACGGGAAGTTTCGCTATGCGCCGGAGTACGGGCTGGTCGTGTCGTTTGCCGAGCAGGAGGCGTGGAATGATCTCGGCTATGCGGCGGCCCTGCGGGAGCGGGAGCGGCGCAAGTCGCTGGCGGAGGAGCGTCGCAAATTGTACGTGGCGATGACGCGTGCCCGCGACTATCTGCTGCTGGTCGGGACGCGCGATGAGCCCAAGCAAGCGGTGACGCTGGACAGCTCTCGTTGGTTCGACTGGCTGGTGGCGGCGATGGCGGAAGGCAGGCTGTCGCAGATGGAAGCGTCGATCCGGGCGGAGTGGCCGGAAGTGCGGTGGACGTCGAAGGCTGACGCGGCGGATGGCGTGATGGATGGCGGCGTGGAAGCGGAAGCGGGCGGTATGGCGGATGTGGTGCCGGTACATGCTCTTGACCCAGCTCTGGTGCGCGATCCTGCGGAGGCAGTGGCGGCGTGGCGCGAGGTCGCGCTGGCCGAAAGAGAAGCGGCCGCGTCCGTTGTCTCCGCCGAGGGGGCTCGGCAGACGGTGACGGAGGCGTTTCCGCTGCTCCGTGCCCCGGTGCCGAGAACGGATCAGGGCAGAGGGGTTACCGTGTCGGTGAGCGCGTTGATGACCTATTTGGAGTGTCCCCGCTTGTATTTCTATCGGTATGAGTGGCGGTTGCCGGAGTCGGGCGGCCGGGATGCGGCTGATGACGAACCAGCGGCGGCTCGCGAGGAGACGGCGCTCGATCCGGCGTTGCGCGGGACGCTCGTGCACCGCGTGTTGGAGTGGACAGACGAACCGGCACAGGCGGATCAGGCGATGCGGCGGGCGTTGGCGGAGCAGGGGATCGTCGGCCCTGCGACAGAGGCGTGGGAGCCGGTGTTGCGGCGGGATCTCGATGCGTATCTGAACAGCGGATTGTTCCGCGAGGTGCAAGAGGCGGCGGAGCAAAAGCGGGAGATGATGTTCCGCTATGCGCTCGGACGGCATGAGGTGACCGGGGTGCTTGACAAGGCGATTCGGCGGGAGGACGGGCAGGCGGTCGTGATCGATTTCAAGACGAATCGGCTGACGGAGGCTCGGCTTCCGGATGTGGTCAGGCAGTATGCGCCGCAGTTGAAGTTGTATACGATGGTGGTGCGAGAGTTGCTCGGATGGGACGTGGAGCGGGCGGTGTTGTACTTCACGGCATTGGCGCAAGAAGCGGCGGTGCCGACCGGCGAGGCGGAACTGCGAGCATTCGCGGGGCAAGCGGAAGCGGCGTTGGAGCACATCGCGATGGCGGAGCACCCGGAGGAGTATGCTCGGACGGCGGAGGAGCGTCGTTGCGGGGGATGCGGGTATCGGGGGATCTGCAAGGGGATGTGATCGGGAAAAGAAAGACTCCCTGCGTGGCAGGGAGTCTTTTATAGGAAGCAGCATTAGAAGTGCCTGTTGATCCGTCTGCGTTTGAATTGGCTGTTGATCGCGTCTTGCACAGACTGAAACGTGTTCTGATGAATGACCAAATCGACCTTCAGATCGTCCACAGTCGCAGCCATCTCGGCGTTGGTGGCTGTCTGAGTGCGGATGATGTCCAGTCTTTCTTCAATCTCGCTGATCCTGGCATCAAGCCGGTGGAACATCTGGAACAGATCGTTGATCTTGGAATCGAGCGCATCCATTCTGGAATCGAGCGCTTGCACTCTGGAATCGAGAGCATCCATTCTGAAATCGAGAGCTTCCATTCTGGAATCGAGCGCTTCCATTTTGGAATCGAGAGCTTCCATTCTGGAATTGATCAAAATCAACTCGGATTTCACAGCGTCCAACTTTTCGTCGAACGTGAGACTCAGGTTGTCCAACTTGGCGTCGAACGTGAGGCTCAGGTTGTTCAGCTTGGCTTCGAATGTGCGGCTCAGGTTGTCTACTTTGGTATCGAGCAGGCGCGTTTTTTCCAGGACGCTGTCGAGCTTGACCTCTACCATGACGGAGCGGTGATCGAGGACACCGACTCGGTCATCCAGCGAACCCATTTTCCCCTCAAGAGCATGGGTGACTTGCTCCAACGCTGTGAAACGATCTTTAAACTGTTCGATCTCCACACGCATCAGCACGAACTGCGCGTTCATCTCACTGCGGAGGTGGCCGACCTCAGATCGGAACTCCGCGCCCAATTCACCTTTCAGCTCGCGTTTGACCTGTGCAAATTTTTGATCAAACTTTTCATCGAATTTCTGATCAAACTTTTCATCGAATTTCTGATCGAACTTTTCATCAAACTTCAGATCGAACTTCTGGTCAAACTTCTCATCGAACATCCGCTCGATGACATCAGAGACTCTGGTCACAATCACAAGCACCATTTCTTCGTTGGTCATCCAAAACTCCTCCTCAAAAAGAAGTGAAACAGGGATTGCATCTCCCCACCGCACGGGTGCAGAGCGAATCCACGTATTGGAAAGACAAGCCATTCTGAGGAGTTTGAGCCCATAATACTATTCAGCAGTTGAAATGTAAAGAAAATATGCTATCATCGGCAATAGACTTTGCACACCTATTTTCTTGGCACAGGAGGCACCCTGCGACATGCTCACATACCCGGATTACATCACTGCCGTCCAGACCATCGTCGGCGAATACATGCCAAACGAAACGATCCTCACTCCCGAATCGGCCGACCAACTCGGCGAGCGCCTGCTGACAGCAGAGCTCGTCAACCCGCACGAACACAAGCGCGGCCACCACCAAACGGTGCTCGTCTCCCGCGAAAAGGGACAATGGATTCCTGTCACCGTGCATTTCCGCACCGACGACACAGGGCGCATCGACTACGTCCGCATCCACACCAACCGTTTTATTAAAGAATACGGTCAAGCGATATAATCGCCGAAATAAGGGCATCCGCGTGGCAGCGGGTGCCTTTTTGCCTTGCGGACCGCTGTAAAGCGCGACAGGGAAATGGCATCTTGCACGCAGATTTGCTATGATTCTGTATGGAGCATCAGATGAATCGGCAATAGAAGGGGGCGTCCCGTGTGTTTGGACGTGATTGGGATACGTTCTTGCTTCCTTATGAGCAGGCTGTGGAAGAACTGAAAGTCAAGTTTCGCTCGATGCGCACGGAGATCAAACGCAAAGAAGAGTACACGCCGATCGAGTTTGTCACCGGCCGCTTGAAAAAAGTATCTTCGATCATCGAAAAAGCGAAAGTGCTGAACATCCCGCTGGAGCAGGTCGAACTGGTGCCGGATATCGCAGGTCTTCGCATCATGTGCCAGTTCGCGGAAGATATGCACCGCATCGCGGAGCACATCCGCAACCGCAAAGACATGACGGTGGTCGAAGAGCGCGACTATGTGACCAACCGCAAGCCGAGCGGCTACCGCTCCTACCACTTTATCGTCAAATATCCGGTGCAGACGGCCGACGGCGAGAAAGAACTGCTGGCGGAGATCCAATTGCGCACGCTGGCGATGAACTTCTGGGCGACGATCGAGCACTCGTTGAACTACAAATACAAAGGCAACATCCCGGAGCCGGTCAAGGAGCGCCTCGTGCGCGCCGCCGAAGCGTCCTACCACCTCGACGGCGAGATGTCGGCGATCCGCGAAGAGATCAAAGAAGCGCAGGTGCTGTTCGAAACCAAATCGAACACCGTCGAAGAGATCCTCAAAAACCTCGAAAAGATGATCCGCGAAGGCCACATCGAACTGGCGGCCGACTACCACCAACGCTTCCATGAGGCGCAAGGCGGCGACATCGTGAAATTGGTCGAGCTGGCCGACGAGATCAAGCAGACCCTCTGCGGTTTGGTGGACACGGACCGCTCCTATTGATCGACAGACACCACGACAAAAACAAAAAGACCTCTGACTTTTTTGGTCAAGACCCCAATTAGTAGACAGGGATAAAAACACCCTGGTCTAAGCAGCAAGCTGACGTCTGTATTCTACAGGCGTCAGCTTGTTTAGTTTCAGCTGTACGCGTTGTTCGTTGTAGAATCGCATAAACTGTACAATTCTTTTTTGTGCTTCCTCTAAATCTTGTATATGATAGGGATAGAGTGCTTCGCTTTTCAAATGGGAGAAGAAACTCTCTATACAGGCATTGTCTAAGCAATTGCCTTTGCGTGACATGCTACAACGAAGTTGCCGCTTCGTGAGCAGGTCATGGTACTCATGGGACGTATACTGGTATCCTCGATCACTGTGGAGGATAGTCTGATATACGTCTTTCCGTTTTTTCAAGGCCTTACGTACAGTGTTCAGAACCAATGGGTTGTCGTTTCTATGACTTGTGTGGTAGGCGATCACCTCATTGTTGAACAAGTCCAAGATAACCGATAGGTACATCTTCTTGCCTCCGACTCGGATCTGAGTAACATCAGTGACCCACTTCTGGTTCGGGCCTGTTGCACGAAAATCGCGGTTGAGCAGGTTGTCTGCGGTTCTTTCCCCGGCTGCCGCCATCGTATACGCTTTATAACGGTACTTGCGACGAATAACAGATGCCAGTCCCATTTGTTTCATAAGACGGTACACTCGCTTGTGATTGACTTGCATATCGTACTTACGCTGAAGATCCCATTGGATGCGGCGGTACCCATAAGTACCCTTTCTACGCTGGTAAATGGATTGAATCATGTTTTTCAGTGCTTGGTTCTTATCGGGTTGGCATTTGCGTTCGAGATACTTGTAGTAACCGCTCCTAGAGACTTTGAGAGCCTTGCACAACTCTGTTATAGAAAATTGGTGTTTGAGCTCTTCCACTGCCTGATACTTTAGTTGCGTCCCCTCCTCATGCGGATTTCCAAAACCTTTTTTAATGCGGCGTTCTCCACTTCCAATTTGCGAATATATCGCTCGCGGTCAACATACTTCTCCCGCCTCCCACGTTGGTCTATAAGACCAATTTCACCTTCCGTTTTATACTTCCTCATCCAAACTTTGAGACGGTCCAGATCATGAATCCCCAATTGCTCCGTCACCTGTTTTTTCGTCATGCCGTTCAGTCTCATTTCAACTGCTTGTTTCTTCAGATCAAGAGAATACGTGATATGTTTCTGTCCTTTTCTCGACATATGAAAAACCCCCTAAAGTAGACTTCGACGGGAAAGGGGTTTTTCCCATGTGTCTACTATAAGGGGGTCACTTCATTTCCCGGTCAGAGGTCTTTTTTTTGTGCCTAGTGTTTCACCAATGTGGGCGGTCGCGGAATAGGGTAGGGGAGAGAAGGAGGGATTCTCTTGCAGATTCATGTCGTCAAAAGCGGTGAGAGTCTTTGGGGGATCGCACAACGTTACGGCGTGTCCTACCAGAGCATCGCAGAAATCAATCAAATACCCAATCCCGGTCAACTCGTGATCGGGCAATCGATGGTGATCCCGATTGTCGGACAGTATTACTATGTGCAGTCGGGAGATTCCCTGTGGTCGATCTCCAGACGATTTGGGATGAACTACCAAGAACTGGCCCGCATCAATGCCATCTCCGTCGGGTCGCCGCTATCCATCGGCCAGCGGCTCTACATCCCGCGACGTCCGGAGCGCACGGTGGAGGTCAACGCCTATGTCGAGCCGCTCGGCGGGACGGTGACAGAAGCACAGCGCAGAGCGACGCGCGAAGCCTCGCCGTTTTTGACCTATCTCGCCCCGTTCTCGTTCCGCGTCAACCGGGATGCGACGCTGACCCCGCCCCCGCTCGGCGACCTGCCGCAGATCGCCCGTGACAACGGCGTGATCGCGATGATGGTCGTGACCAATCTGGAGCAGGGCCAATTCAGCAACGAGCTCGGCCGCCTGTTCCTGAACAATCCGGCGCTGGCCGACCGTCTGATCGACAACATCATCACGACCGCTAGACGGCTCGGTTTTAACGATGTGCACTTCGACTTTGAGTACTTGCGCCCGGAGGACCGCGAGGCGTACAACAATTTCCTGCGCAAAGCGTCGACGGCGATCCGCGGCGCCGGGTTCCTGTTCTCGACCGCGCTGGCTCCGAAGACCAGCGCCGAGCAAAAGGGAGCCTGGTACGAAGCGCACGACTACCGCTTCCACGGCGAGGTGACCGACTTTGTCGTGATCATGACGTATGAATGGGGCTATTCCGGCGGCCCGCCGATGCCGGTCTCGCCGATCTCCGAGGTGCGCAAAGTGCTGAACTACGCCCTCACCGAAATGCCCGGTTCGAAGATCATGATGGGGCAAAATCTATACGGCTACGACTGGACGCTGCCTTTTGTCGCCGGGGGTCAATACGCCAAAGCCCTGTCGCCGCAAGCGGCCATCGCGTTGGCAGCCCGTGAGAACGTCGCGATCCAATACGATGAAAAAGCGCAAGCCCCGTTCTTCCGCTACCGGGATGATGCGGGCAAAGAGCATGTCGTCTGGTTTGAAGACGCGCGCAGCATGCAGGCCAAATTTGACCTGATCAAAGAACTCGGTCTGCGCGGCATCTCCTATTGGAAGCTCGGCCTGCCGTTCCCGCAAAACTGGGTGCTGCTGGAAGACAATTTTGTGATCAAAAAAGGCCGCTAGGAGCACGAGGCGGATGGTGACGACAGAGCAGGTGCGGGCCAAACTGGAAGAGGTGTTCGACCCGGAGTTGATGATCGACATCGTCAATCTCGGGCTGATCTACGGCATCGGGATCAGCGGCGACGGCCGGGAGGTGCGGATCAAGATGACGCTGACCACGCTCGGCTGCCCGGCGTTTGACAGCATGCGTCAGGAGATCATCGGGCGGGTTGCCGAACTGCCGGGCGTGCAGCAGGTCGATGTGGACTTGACGTTCGACCCGCCGTGGAGCCGGGAAAAGATGTCGGAGGAGGCGCGGACGTTGCTGCGCTATCTGTTTTGATGAAACGGGAAAAAGGACAGCGCTCGCGAGGAGGCTGTCCTTTTTGTTGTGCCGGTCGAACGAGATTTTCAAATGTTGGAAGCAGACGAACTTTCTGCACATATGCTGACAAGAGATACTTGACCAGAGCGGTCAGGATTTGGAAGAGAGGAGGCGCAAAATACGTATGAGCAAACCGCAATTGAAAATCGAAAACCTACATGTCTCCGCCGGCGGCACCCGGATCGTGCAGGGCTTGGATTTGCAGATCAACGGAGGGGAAGTCCACGCGATCATGGGACCGAACGGCACGGGCAAAAGCACGTTGGCAATGGCGTTGATGGGCCATCCGCGCTATGAGGTGACGGCGGGGAGTCTGACGCTCGACGAGCAGAACCTTTTGGAAATGAGGGTCGACGAGCGGGCGCGGGCCGGTCTGTTTTTGGCGATGCAGGAGCCGGGCGAGATCGCAGGCGTGTCCAATGCTAATTTTCTGCGGCTGGCCGTGAACGCACGGGAAGGGCGGGAGGTGCCCGTGCTGCCGTTTCATCGGGGGTTGCTGGCGAAAATGCAGGAGCTTGGCATCGACCCGTCTTTTGCCGACCGCACCCTCAACGAAGGATTTTCCGGCGGCGAGAAAAAGCGCAACGAGATCCTGCAGATGGCCTTGCTCAAGCCGCGCATCGCGATCCTCGACGAGATCGACTCCGGGCTTGATATCGACGCGTTGAAAGCGGTGGCGAAGGCGATCAACGACATGCGGTCGGACCATCTCGGCGTGCTGATCATCACGCATTACCGCCGTCTGCTCGATCACATCGCGCCCGATCATGTGCACGTGTTGAAAAACGGTCGGATCGTCCGGTCGGGCGGCAAGGACCTGGCCGACCTGTTGGAAGAAAAAGGGTACGAGGCTGTGTCGGGAGAGGGGGAGGGCGCCCGATGATCGATGAGGCGAAAGCAACAGAGCGGGTGAGGCGCATCTCCGAATGCCGCCAAGAGCCCGCGTTTCTGCGCGACCTGCGCACGGCGGCATTGGCGGCCGCCCTGCAGATGCCCGCGCCGCCGCAAAGCCCGCTGACGAAGCGGATCGGCGACAGTGGCGTCGACCTGTTTCGCACGCCGACCTCGCTGGCCGTCTGCCTGCCGGGCAACCCGGACACGACGCCGCTGGAAAAAGGGTTTCGCGCCGATTGCGAGAGCCGGATACAGTTCGTCAACGGGCGCAAAACGGCGCATTGCCTGACGACCGAATTGGCCCGCCACGGCATTTTGTTCACCGATCTGGGATTGGCGGCCCGGATGTTTCCCAAGTATGTGGAGAACGATCTGGGCACGGCCTTGCCGTACACGGCGGACCGCTATGCGGCGTTGCAGACGGCGTTGTGGACGGAGGGGCTTTTTTTGTACATCCCGAAAAACGTCCGTGCCGAACAACCGCTCCAAGTCTGGTGGCGGCGCACGGAGAGTGGCGGTCATCTGCATCCGCGCGTGCTGATCGTGGCGGAGGAGGGGAGCGACGTCACGTTGCTGCTCGGTGAAACGTCGCACCTGACCGGGACGGCCGTGTCGCTCGGTCTGACTGAGATTATCGCGAAGTCCAACGCCCGCGTGCGCATCGTTTCGGTGCAGGAGCAGGACGCGAAGATGACGCGGGTGCACCTCCTGCACGCCAAAGCCGCCCGCGGTGCCCGCGTCGAAGTGCTGACAGCCGATCTCGGTGCAGGCTACCACAGCGCCGACCTCAAGGCGGAGCTGAGCGGCGACGGGGCGGCCGCGACGTTCGATGCAGTTTGCTTGGGCAGCGGACAGCGGCATCTCGACCTGACCCTGACCGCTCACCACAAGGGCCGCCACACCGACAGCCGGATGCGGGCGCATGCGCTGGCGACAGGAGAGGCGAACCTGCAGATTCAGACGGTCTCGCAGATCGACAAAGGGGCGGTCAAGGCCCGTTCGATCCAAGAGGAGCGGATGATCTTGCTCGATCCGACTGCCCGTGCGCAGGCGGTGCCGACTCTTTATATAGAGGAAGAGGACGTTCAATGCGATCATGCGCTCTCCGTCGGGCCGCTCCCGGATGATCCGATGTTCTACCTGATGGCCCGGGGGCTGAGCGAGACGGAGGCAAAGCGGCTGCTCTTGTGCGGCTTCCTGCAGCCGTTCGCCAAAGCGTTGCCGTTTCAAGGGATGGTCCCTGCGCTCGACGGCTGGCTCGACCGGCACATCGACGACCGGGCGAAGGAGTTGAGCCCGCGATGAACGATCCCGACCGCCGCGTCCTGCGCGACGATTTCCCGCTGCTCGCCCGCTCTTCGCACGGCAAACCGCTCGTCTACCTCGACAGCGCGGCCACCTCGCAAAAGCCGCAACTCGTGCTCGACACGCTCGACCGCTGCTATCGGCTGCACAACGCCAACGTCCACCGCGGCGTCTACGAACTGGCCGCCGAAGCGACCGACCTCTACGAAGCGGCCCGGGAAAAAACAGCCCGCTTCCTCGGCGCGCCGTCCGGGCAGCAGATCGTCTTCACGCGCGGCACCACCGAATCGCTGAACCTCGTCGCGTTTGGTTACGCGATGCCGCGCCTGCAGCCGGGCGATGAGATCGTCACCACCTTGGCGGAGCATCACAGCAATCTCGTCCCGTGGCAGCAGGTCGCCAAACGCACCGGCGCCCGGTTGACATTTCTCCCGCTCCTGCCCGACGGCACGCTCGATCTGGAGGCGGCAGAAAAAAAGATCAACCCCCGTACCAAGCTCGTCACCATCGCCCACGTCTCCAACGTGCTCGGCACCGTCCACCCGATCCGCCGTCTCGCCGACCTCGCCCATCGCGTCGGAGCCGCCCTTGTGGTCGACGCCGCGCAGTCGGTGCCGCAGCGGCTGGTGGACGTGATGGCGCTCGATTGCGACTTTCTCGCCTTTTCCGGGCACAAAGCGTACGGCCCGACCGGAGTGGGCGTGCTGTACGGCAAGCGGGAGATGTTGCAGAGGACCGACCCGCTCCTCTTTGGCGGCGAGATGATCGACCGCGTGGAACTGACCGACTCCACGTGGAAAGACGCGCCTTGGAAATTGGAAGCGGGCACGCCGCCGATCCTGCAGGCGATCGGACTCGGGGCAGCTCTCGACTATCTGTCCGGGATCGGCATGGATCGCATCCACCGCGCCGTCCAAGACCTCACCCGCTACGCGTACGTGTCTCTCGCAGACCTCGAAGGCATCTCCCTCTACGGTCCGGGACCGGGCACAGAGCGCGGCGACCTGCTCACCTTCAACCTCGGGGACATCCACCCGCACGACATCGCCACCGTGCTCGACAGCGAAGGGATCGCCGTGCGCGCCGGACACCACTGTTGCCAGCAGGCGATGCGTTGGCTTGGGGTGCCAGCGACAGTCCGGGCCAGTTTTGCCCTCTATAACACGCGTGCGGACGTCGACCGACTCGTCGACGGGCTGCGCAAGGCGAAGGAGTTGTTTCAGGCATGAACCTGCAAGACCTCTACCGCCACGTCATCCTCGACCACAGCCAACGCCCGCGCAACCGCCATGCCCTTGCGAACGCCCTCGCCGTCCGGTTGCTCAACCCGACCTGCGGCGACGAAGTGACGCTTTATCTCACCGTCGAGCAGGGTGTGGTCGCCGACGCTTCCTTCGAAGGGGTCGGCTGCTCGATCTCGATCGCCTCGGCTTCCATGCTGACCGAGGCGGTCCGAGGACTGCCGCTGTCCGAAGCGCTCGTACTCAGCCGTGCATTTCGCCGGCTCGTCCAAGGCGAAGACGCGGACGTGACAAAGCTCGGCGATCTCGAAGCGCTCAGCGGCGTGCGACAGTTTCCGGCAAGGATCAAATGCGCCCTGCTCGCGTGGAACGCGCTGGAGCAAGGCATCAGGGGGGAACCGGATGAGCCGTGAACACGACAACGACAAACACAACGACAAAGACAAAAAACAACGTCTCGACCTGCCTGAGTACCGATACGGATTTCGCGACCGCGACATCTCGGTCGTCAAATTCCAGAAAGGTCTGACCCGCAAAACGGTCGAAGCGATCTCCGCCATGAAAAACGAGCCAGGGTGGATGACCGATTTTCGCCTTCGTGCCCTGGAGCTGTTTGAAAAGATGCCGATGCCGCAGTGGGGCGGCGATCTCACCGGCCTCGACTTTGACAATATTACCTATTATGTCAAACCGTCCGAAGGGCAAGGTAAGACGTGGGAAGAGGTGCCCGAAGAGATCAAAGACACGTTTGAAAAGCTTGGCATCCCGGAGGCGGAGCGCAAATTTCTCGCCGGGGTCTCCGCCCAGTACGAGTCGGAAGTCGTCTACCATTCGATGCAAAAAGAGCTGGCCGATCAAGGTGTCCTCTTTACCGACACCGACTCCGCCTTGCGCGATCACCCGGAGATTTTTAAAAAATACTTCGGCACCGTCATCCCGCCTGTCGACAACAAATTTGCCGCGCTCAACTCCGCCGTCTGGTCGGGCGGCTCGTTCGTCTATGTGCCAAAAGGCGTCCGCTGCGAGGTGCCGTTGCAGGCGTATTTTCGGATCAACTCGGAAAACATGGGCCAGTTTGAGCGCACGCTGATCATCGCCGAAGAGGACAGTTTCGTGCATTATGTAGAGGGCTGCACCGCACCGATCTACTCCACCGACTCCCTGCACGCGGCGGTCGTCGAGATCCTCGTCAAGGACCGGGCCCGTTGCCGCTACACGACGATCCAAAACTGGGCGCCGAACATCTACAACCTCGTCACGAAACGAGCCGTCGCCCGCACCGACGCGACGATGGAGTGGGTCGACGGCAACATCGGCTCCAAACTGACGATGAAATACCCTGCCGTCTATATGACCGGCCCCCGCGCCAAAGGGACGATCCTCTCCATCGCCGTCGCAGGCAGCGGCCAGCATCAAGACGCCGGAGCAAAAGTCGTCCACCTCGCGCCGGGCTGCACCTCGACGGTGCTTTCCAAATCGATCTCCAAACAGGGCGGCAAAACCACGTACCGCGGTCTCTGT
Organism: Tumebacillus lacus; assembly: GCF_026410385.1. Classification (GTDB taxonomy): domain Bacteria; phylum Bacillota; class Bacilli; order Tumebacillales; family Tumebacillaceae; genus Tumebacillus; species Tumebacillus lacus. Next base: position 290,954 of record NZ_JAPMLT010000003.1, on the reverse strand, counting down.
GAATTCGGCCCCAAAGCGGCAGGATCAAAAGCGAGCATCAAATGCGACACGTTGATCTTCGACGACGCATCGGTTGCCGACACGATCCCGGTCAACAAGATCCGCACCGATGACGTGACGCTGGAGCACGAAGCCAGCGTCTCGAAAGTGTCGGAGGACCAGCTCTTCTACCTGATGAGCCGCGGTCTCAGCGAAGAAGACGCCACCCAACTGATCGTGATGGGCTTTCTCGAACCGTTTACCCGCGAGCTGCCGATGGAGTACGCCGTCGAGATGAACCGCTTGATCAAATTTGAAATGAAAGGCTCCATCGGCTGACCGTCCTTCTCGTGCAGGACGGTTTTCTTTATTTTCTGATAAATAATGTACAGGCTCTTCAAATTATTTCATGTATGATTTGGAATGATTTACAAAGGGGTCAATATACTGAGAGTGTGAGTGAAGGGTATTTACAAAATAAATCCTTACAAAGTGTTGGATGAATGGAATGGGGGAGATCAAATGGCAGATTCTGCCCACTATAAGCCTTCTCGTTTTAACTTTAAGACGCGCAATGAAAACGGCGATCTCGTCGTCTACAACTCCTACACCGGCGTCGTGGGCGTGGTGCCGGAAGAGGATCAGGCGACAGTCGAAGCGGCGCTGAAGCCGCAAGCGGTGCTCACGGAGTTGGACGGCATCCTCGCCGATCTCAAAGAAGGCGGGCTGCTGGTGGCGGCGGAGGAAGATGAGTTTGCCAAAGCGGACGATCTGCACCGCGAGCTGTTCGAGCGCGATGACCTGTTTGAGCTGACGATCATGCCGACGGAGGAATGCAACTTCCGCTGCGTGTACTGTTACGAGGACTTCGCGGTCAAAGAGATGAAGCCGGAGATTCGCGAGGGGATCAAAAATTTGGTCGCCGAGCGCGCGCCGCACATCAAATACCTGAACATCTCCTGGTTTGGCGGCGAACCGACCGAGGCGCCGGATGTGATCTTGGAGCTGTCGGCATACTTTTTGGAACTTTGCGAAAAGTACGGCATCCAATACTCCTCGGCGATGACGACAAACGGCTACAACCTCAAGCCGGACCTGTTCAAAAAGCTGGTTGACGACTGCCGCATCACCTCCTACAACATCACGCTGGACGGCTGCGGCGAAGAGCACGACAAGCGTCGAATCAAAAAAGGCGGCGGAGCGACGTTCGAGACGATCCTCTCCAATTTAAAGGCGATGAAGGAGACCGACTACGAGTATCACTGCCAACTGCGCACTAATTTTGACAAAAACTCGCTCGACGAAGTGCCGCGCCTGATGGACTATCTGCTCGACGTGTTTGACGGCGACCCGCGCTTCCCGGTCTACTACCGCAACATCGGCAAATGGGGCGGACCGAACGATGAGTCGCTGGAGGTGTGCGACGGCTCGCAAGGCATCAAAGAGATGTTCTCCTTGCACAAGAAAGCGAAAGACAAAGGGCTGTCACTGGCGGTGATCGAGAACATCATCGCGCCGCACTCCCACGTCTGCTACGCAGCGTTGCCGTTCCACTTTGTCATCGGGGCCAACGGGCTTGTCCGCAAATGCACAGTCGCACTGGACCTGGCGGAAAATCACGTCGGGCAGCTCGACGAGACCGGCAACCTGAACCTGAACGAGGAGCGGTTCAACCTCTGGGTGGAGGCGAACGAGACGGTCGACAGCGGGTGTCAGAAATGTTTCTTCCGCCCGTCTTGTCAAGGCGCGGCCTGCCCGCTGGAGCGGATTCAAAACGGCATCCAGCCTTGCCCGCCGACGAAAACGCATATGAAATACGCGCTCGACGTCCTGACATCCTGACATTCCGATGCCTTGAAAGGAGGTGATCTCGCATGAAATGGATCGTCAAAGCAGCGCAAGAGCGCAAAGCGACCGGCAACAACAACAACTGCAACTGCTAATCGGGTTGCCCGGTGAACGAAACGAAGGAGGTGAGCGGGGATGAAATGGATCGTCAAAGCAGCGCAAGAGCGCAAAGCGACCGGTAACAACAACAACTGCAACTGCGGTTGATCCACGCTTCGTTCGATTCGTAAAAGGAGGTGAGCGGGGATGAAATGGATCGTCAAAGCAACGCAAGAGCGCAAAGCGACCGGCAACAACAACAACTGCAACTGCTAATCACAGCACGGCCTACATAGGGCCTTGACTGCGTGATGCATAGCACCGGGAAAAACGTCCTGCAGGGGCGTTTTTCCCTGTACATACGGGTATACACAGAACCGCGAAAGGGTGATTTTCTCATGAGCAGTTCCGATCGGATACGCTTCGCCCTCGACACGGAGCCGTTTCGGTTCCATCCGACGGCGGATGTCAATTTTGCCGAGTATCACGTGATGCGGGCCCTGTACGACACGCTGCTGGAAGTCGACAGCGCGATGGAGGTGCAACCTCATCTCGCCGAGCGTTGGGAACAGGAATCGCCGACGGCGTACCGTTTTCACCTGAGAGCCGGTGTTTCGTTTCAGGACGGCGTGCGGCTGACCGCGCACGATGCGGTCTGGAGTCTGAATCGGTTGCGCGGCAACGATTCGGCGCAGAGTTCGGCGCTGTCGTTTGTCGAGGACGTCGAAGCGGTGGACGAACTGACCTTCCGCGTGCGCCTTCACAAACCGCACGCGCCGTTTCTCGCCAGCCTCGCCTCCAATGCCGGGATGATCTTTTCCACGCGAAATATCGTGGTGCCGGACGAGGGGGCGGGCGAACCGCTGACGGTGCCGGTCGGCACCGGCCCGTTCTGCTTCGTCGCCAAAACGCCGTCTGCCGTGCAACTGGCGCGATACGACGGGTACTGGGGCCGCGATGAGTCGGGCACGGCCTTGCCCTATGCGGCGGGACTTGAGCTGCCGTGGTACGAAAACGGGACGCAGATGCTGGCGGCGTTGGAGCAAGGGGAGTTGACGGTGATCAACGAAGTGCCGTACGCGCGCGTACCGGAACTTCGCGAGCGGCAGGACCTGGCGTTCGACGCCATCGCCTCCCACGGCTACAACGGCGTGCGGTTGAATTGCGCACGGCCGCCTTTTGACAGCAAACCGCTGCGCCAAGCGTTCGCCGCCGCCGTCGACCGCGAGCGGATGCTGGCCGAGGTCAATCTCGGCGTCGGCTATGCGATGCACGGCCCGATCCCGCCCGCGAGCTTTGCTTATGACGGCGAGTACCGCCCGTTCACAGGCGACCGCGAGCAGGTGCGGGCACGGCTTTTGGAGGCGGGCTGCCCGGACGGGTATTCCTTCACCATCCTGATCCCCACCGAGCAGATGCGGAAAATGGTCTCGTACATGGGCGATCAACTGCGAGCCTGCGGAATCGAGATGAAGATCGAAGTCCGTCCGATGTCCGATCTGTACGACGCCTTGCAAAGCGGCGACTATGACGCGCTCTTTCTCGGCGCGTCGGGCGGAACCGACCCGGACGAGGTGCTGTATCCGCTCTTTCACTCCGCGGGCAGCCAAAACCGGATGAGCTACGCCAATCCGGAACTCGACGCCGTGCTCGAACGGTGCCGCGTCGAAGCGGACCGCGACACGCGCATCCTGCTGTATCGGGCGGCTCAGCAGATCATCGTCGAGGACTCGCCGTTTATCTTTACCCGCAGCGGCCTGTCGATCATCGCCAAACAGAAGGGTGTGCACGGGCTCGACCCGCACCCGGACCTTGGCATCCGCTGGCAGCGCATCCGGCTCCCGGACGGGGAGACGGAGCGATGAGTTACGCCGCCCTTTTGAAAAATCGGGATTTTCGGGCGTTGCTCGCGTCGCAGTCGTTTTCCAAGATCGGCGACATGCTGACCGGGATCGCCTTGCCGCTCCTGATCTTTGAGCGCACCGGTTCGGCGATGTCGATGGCGTTCATGATGGCCGCCTACTGGTTGCCGCCGATCTTGTTCGCCCCGTTTTTCGGCCTGTATGTCGACCGGGTCGACCGCAAGCGCCTGATGGTGATCACCGACATCGTGCGGCTCGTGCTGACCGTCCTGATCCCGCTGATGCCGTCGATGCCGCTGCTCTACGCGCTCTGCTTTGTGATCGCCTCGACGGGGCGGCTGTTCGATCTGGCCAAGGTCGGGCTGACTGTGCAGGTGGTGGAGCGCGACCAACTCCTCACCGCCAGCTCGCTGGTGCAAAGCCTCGACAATCTGTTCACGATCCTCGGACCGATCATCGCCGGCGCGGCCATCGCGGCGCTGGGCTTTGAGTGGCCGTTCTATCTCGACGGCCTTACCTTTCTGATCTCCGGCCTGCTCCTGTTGCGCGTGCGCATCCCGCCGCTGGAGCGTTCCACCGTGCGCGAACCGTTGCGGGAGAAAATGCGGCGCGATTTCCGGGAGGGCACGGCGCATATCAAAAAGACGCCGGCTCTGCTGTTCTCGATGACGCTGTTTCCGTTCGTGATGATGTTTGCGATGCCGACCAACGTGCTGTTTTACCCGCTGTTTCAAGGGGAACTCGGAGCGGACAGCCGGATGATCGGGCTGGCCGTGTCCTTGTTTGGCATCTTCACGATCCTCGGCTCGCTCGTCTCGCCGCGATTGAACCGTTCGTTCAACCGGATCTATCTGATGCAGACCGGGCTGTTTCTGTTTGGCGCCTCCTCGGTAGGTCTGGCCCTGTCGGACGATCTGATCACCGCGCTGTGCTTTTACGCGGCAGGCGCGTTTTTCAATGGGTTTGTCAATCCGCTGAACCAAGCCTTGCGCCAGGAAAACACGCCGGTCGAGTTGATGGGGCGGGTGACCGGCATGTACGGCTCGCTCGTCACCTCGCTGTCGATGGTGACGATGCTGGCGGCCGGTGTGCTCGGCGACCAACTCGGGGCGCGCACGCTGTATCTCTACGCGTCGATCGGCTACGGAGCGACCGCGCTGCTCGCCTTTTTCTCACCGTGGTACCGGTCGGTGCGCGATCAGTATCGCATCCCGTCCGCCACAGACCCTGCACAAGAAAAAAGTCCGGCTTCTCTGTAGAAGCCGGACTTTTTCCGTTCAACTATGTTGGGCATTTCTCTCGTGACTTATCGTACCAGTCGGATCGCTGAAATTACAGTGTCGAAAGTCATTTTCCCCATATGACGATGGTCATATTATTCGTTTGCCAAACGACGTACCGCCACGACGATGAAATCGGCAGGTTTAGCCAGCTTGTCCAAAGGACAAACTAGGACTGTTGCAAGTGAATCTGACCGACAAACGCTTGCTTGGCGCGACATCAGTATCATTCCTCGCTCGTATCCTCGCGATTCCGTGAATGCGTGTTCTCCGCAGCGGCTTGAGGAGAACTCGAGAAGAGAGTAGTATAAGGACATCGAGAGCGACACGCAATCGAGACGCCAAGCCAAGCAGCGCGGCACATATGAAAGCAGCGAACCTATGCACAATGTTCTTATAGAAGCAACTTTCCTGCGGTGCTCGTTAGGGCTCTTATGTTTTGAACCTTGAGTGTTTCTAGGGAGACGGAACTCGTCTGTCGCTGACAGGCCCACCTCTTGCTTGCAAGACGATTGGGAAGTCAAAAACGGCGAAGAGTCACCCACCTGCGAGAGCGGGTTCTGGAACACGGGGTCCGACGGCACGCGCGGGGCTTACATACCGCATTGGAGAGCGGCCTGACCTATTGGAGGTCAGGCCGCTTTTTTCTGTTTTTTTTCACATCTTTTGACCAAACGGACGGTTGACGTTTTAGACCCGCTATTCTAAAATAGAAAACAAGAAATGAATGGACACTCATTCATTGAGGTGAGAGAGATCGCACAGAAGAAAAACAGTGAAAAATATGAAGCGATCCTGAGCGCCGCCGTCAAGGTGATCGGTCAAGCCGGTTATCACAACGCTCCGATCTCCAAGATCGCGCGCGAAGCCGGGGTCGCCGACGGAACTGTCTATTTGTATTTCAAGAACAAAGAGGACATCTTAATCTCGATCCTGCGCGAGACGATCGGCACGATTGTCGACCGGATTCAGGAAGAGTTGCCCGGCGTGGAAGATCCGGTGAAAGCGCTTCATCTCGTCGTCACCGTCTATTTTGAAACGCTGGGCAAGAGCACCGACTTGGCGATGTTTACGCAAGTGCACCTGCGTCAGTCGAACGCCGAGATGCGCAAGCAGATCGGCGAGATCATCCGTCCCTACTACAGCATCATCGACGACATCATCCGGATGGGCGTCGACAGCGGCGAGTTCCGCGACCATGATCTGCGCATCGCCCGCCGCATGATCTTCGGCACGATGGATGAGACGGTGACCGCATGGATACTTACCGGGGCGAAGTACGATCTGTTATCATTGATTCAGCCGGTCCGCGACATCATGATCGGCGGACTCAGCAAAAAATAGCAAGCACATCCTTGAACAATCCAGTTGGTTGAAAGGAGCTACACCGATGAACATTTTCGTGTGCCTCAAACAAACGTTTGATACCGAGGAAAAGATCGTCGTCGAAGGCGGCAAGGTAAAAGAAGACGGCGTGCGTTTTGTCATGAACCCGTACGATGAGTACGCTGTCGAAGAGGCGATCAAGCTGCGCGACGCTAACGGCGGTTCTGTCACCGTCGTCACCATCGGCCCGGAGCGCGCACAAGAAGCGCTGCGCACCGCTCTTGCGATGGGCGCTGACGAAGCGGTTCTGATCTCCGACGAGTCGCTGTTTGGCGATGAGTTCACCGCTTCCAACGTGCTGGCGGCGTACTTCAAAGACAAGTCGTACGACATCATCCTCACCGGCAACCAAGCGGTAGACAGCGGCTCCGGTCAAACGGCGATCCGCCTCGCGGAACTGCTGAACATCCCGCACATCGGCACCGTCACCGGCCTTGAGATCAACGGCACCGACGTCACCGCACAGCGCGACGCAGAAGGCGACCTGGAAGTCGTCGGCGGCAAACTGCCGCTGCTCATCACCGCGCAGCAAGGTCTCAACGACCCGCGCTACCCGTCCCTGATCGGCATCCGCAAAGCGAACAAAAAGCCGCTGGAAACTCCGGTTGCCGGCGATCTGGGCGTATCCGGCGACGCAGTCGCTGCCAAATCTTCCGTCCTCGAAACGTTCCTGCCGCCGTCCAAAGCGGCTGGTCGCATCCTCGAAGGCGACAACGCAGCTCGCGTGACCGAACTGGTCAACCTGCTGAAAAACGACGCAAAAGTCCTGTAAAAATAGAGACCGTCCGATAGAGAGGAGCATCATTCATGAGCAGAAAGATTCTCGTCCTGGCAGACCTCCGCAACGGCGGTGTGCGCAACGTGACCTTCGAAGCGCTGAGCGCAGCGAAAAACATCTCGGAAGGCGGCGAAGTATCGGTAGCCGTCCTTAGCAACAACGCAGCAGTCAACACCGGTGAGTTCGCTCATTACGGCGCTGACAAAGTCTACGTCGTCAACAACGCGGCACTGGAGAACTACGTGCCGGACGCATACGCGGCAGCTCTCGAAGCTGTGATCAAAGAAGCGGGGGCAAACGTCGTCTTCCTGGCGCACTCCGCGATCGGTCGCGACCTCGCGCCGAAACTGGCAGCTCGCTTTGGCGCAGGTGCTGTGTCTGATATCATCAACGTCGAACTGGATGGCGGCAACCTCGTGTTCACCCGCCCGATCTACGCGGGCAAAGCGTTCACCAAGAACACCGTCAACTCCGACCTGATCTTTGCGACGATCCGCCCGAACAACCTGACCAAGTCCGAGCCGGACACCTCCCGCTCTGCTGAGACGGTCAACCTGTCTGTCGATCTCCCGGCTGACTCCCTGCGCACCTTCATCAAAGAAGTGGTGAAAAAGTCTACCGGCGGCGTCGACCTGTCCGAAGCGAAAATCATCGTCTCCGGCGGTCGCGGCGTTAAATCGGCTGACGGCTTCAAGCCGCTCCAAGAGCTGGCTGACGTCCTCGGCGCGGCAGTCGGCGCATCCCGCGGTGCATGCGACGCAGAATACTGCGACTACGCGTTGCAGATCGGCCAAACCGGCAAAGTCGTCACCCCGGACCTGTACATCGCAGCGGGCATCTCCGGCGCGATCCAGCATCTTGCTGGCATGTCCAACTCGAAAGTCATCGTCGCGATCAACAAAGATCCGGAAGCTCCGATCTTCAAAGTCGCTGACTACGGCATCGTCGGCGATCTGTTCGAGATCGTGCCGATCCTGACCGAAGAGCTGAAAAAAGCATTGGCTGAGTAAGACGCAAAAGACCCTCTCGCGAACAGGCGAGAGGGTCTTTTTTTGCCTTGTCTGCTCTTACCGGATCGCGCCGACCGGGCCGCCGGGGCCGGACGGTGTGACCACCAGCGGCGCTTGGATGCCGCGCGTGACAGAGATCGAATTGGGCTTGATCTCTTCCGAATCGCCGAGGATGACCACGGCGGAAGACGAGACGTTGTTGATCTTGATGGCGCCGACTTGCAGATCGGCGTTGGTGATGTGCATCTTGATCTTCATCGCGCTTTCACTCCTCGAATGTTCGGTTCGAATGCTTCGAGGTACTCTTCACCGAGGGTGTTGGAATCCCGAACGTCTTCATCCACCTGATTGGCATAGTGGAGGCGGGTGTTTACGGGCTTTTGCGTTTCTTCCGTCACGAAACTAGCCGCTCCGCGATAGCCGGAATACGCTTCGGCGTAGTCGAACGGCTCGATCACCGGCGCGTCGCCTACCTGCAGGACGGAGGAGAACGAGATGTTCAGTACCGTCATGTGGCCAACGATCACTTGCCTTTGTCGATCTCGCTTGATCATCGGGGTGCTCTCTAGACGCCCGCTGCCGTGTTCGTATCGATGCCGTCTGCGTCGAACGTATTCACGTTGCTGATCCCGTTGATCGAGACAGGGAAGTCGCCGGTCAGACCGCCGCCTGATCCGCTGTACGATTTGGATGCTGATTTCGGGGCTACAAACCCGGTGTCGCCAAAGCTGACGTTGCCGCCGGAAACGCTGATGATTTTGATGGGTCCCCCCACAAGGGCTGGCATATCGGTATCGCTCCTTCAGTTGTAGTTACTAGATAGAATATGTGATTTCGCGCTTGTCGGTGTCCGAGACGCTCACAATTGGACAAAGACTCAGCGGATCGAACCGACCGGACCGCCGGGGCCGGCAGTCGGCACGACGGTGGCGGTGCTGAGCCCGCGTGTGATCGAGACAACTTTCGGGTAAAAACTTTCGGCGTCGCCAAAGATCACGATGGAGGAGGAAGAGACGGAGTTGATCTTGACGCCGCCGACGTGCAGGTCGGCATTTTGCACATGCATGTTGAGTTTCATCGCGCTGCTTCACCTCGAATGTTCGGCGTGTAAGTGACCACCTTTTCGCCGATGATGTTGAAGTTAATCGGGTCTTCATCGAGCTGATTGTCAAAGTTGAGTCGGGTTTTGTTTGGCGGGGCCACCTCTTCCGTCTTGAAACTGGGTTCACCTCGGTACCCGGAGTAGGCTTCGGCGTACGTGAAGGGATGGCAATCACCGTAGACGTCGCCGACTTGCAGCACAGAGCTGAAAAAGACGGTCAGGGCCTGCACGTTTTGGACATACACTTGTTTTTTTCGGTCGCGTGCGATCATCGGGAGACTCCCTTTTGTGAGATGTGATTCCTTCATAGGCTATTGCACGGCGGGTGCAAAGGTTCACGTTAGGCGGGCGCCCCGCATAGATTGCCTATATCCAAGAAGTTGTCAGCAAAGGTGGTGTCGTCTTGCCGGCCATAGTAGGGAACTTGAAAGTGATCAACGTCTCCTCCGGCGGCGTTCTGCACATCGGGGATACCGGGTTTATCTCGCCGAAGACGACCGCCAAGACGTATTCCGGTTCCGGTTCTTTTAACACGGGTGATTTCCCGCAGACCTATAACGTGGTCAGTTCCACGAACACGAACGATAACGACTTGGTCGACGACAATGTCTTTTCGGCATTTTGACGGCAGGAGGTGGAGGGATGCGCGTCACGCAAAAGATCTCGATCGGCACTTTGCGGATCAACTCGATGAGCAACTCCTCGATTGTGCAGGTCGGCACCAGCGGCTCGATCAAATCGCACGCCGAAGATATCAAAGAGTACATCCCGCAACAACAGGCCCATCAAAAGCTGGAGAGCAAGATCACCAAAGAGGTGAAACCGATCTTGAACAAAGAAGGCTTGCCCGTCAAAGAGGCCGCCCCGTTCCCCCCGAACGCGGGTACGGGGAACGGGATGGGAGACGGATACAGCGCTGTGTACCAGACGGAGAACGGCACGGTCCTGAACGGCGACGAAATGACCGGCTCGGCGGCACGAAAAAAACGTACCTGAACGCGTGTCAGGTACGTTTTTTTGTTCGTTTGGCGGCTTTTTTCTGCCGAGCCGCCTCTTGGCGTTCTTCTTGAAATCGCCGGAGTCCATACACGTGGTCCAACTCATACGAGTACTCACGGGCAGCCGCAAAATAGGCTTCCCTTGCAGCCGTGCACGTCGGCGACTCCTGACCGTGGGGGCAGGCCTCCTGACGCCGTTCCACCGCTGCCAGCACGCGGGCGTAGTACGGATAAACAGGGTCCTGTTCCCCGAACGGCGGCGGGGTGAGCACATTCCAGAACGGATCGTCAAAGAAAACCTGCCCGGTCAAAAGCGGCGAGGCCTCTTGATATTCGGGCCTTACGACACCAAACCCCGGCGGTGTGGGGATGACCAAGAAATCGGGTCGGTTCGCCAACTCGCGAAAATACTCAAACAGCGGCCCGCGGTCGCGTCGTTTCTTTCTTCGTTTTCCCATCGGCCGAGCCTCCCTGCCTGCATGATCTCTCTTGGCAGTCTATGCATGGAGGGCGGGCAGGGGCGACTGTGCCGATCCTTATTTCTCCTGGATCTCGACCGATTGGATCACGACGTCTTCGGTCGGCTTGCTCTTTTCACCGGTCTCGCTCTGACCGACCGGCGTGGAGGCGATCGCCTGCACCGCTTCCATGCCGCCGACCACTTCGCCAAACACGGTGTAGTTCGGCTGCTTGTTCAGCGAGACCACGCCTTCGCCGGTGCCGATGAAGAACTGGCTGCCGTTGGTGTTCGGACCTGCGTTCGCCATCGCGACGATGCCGGGCGCATACGGTTTGGCCGGCGGCAGTTCATCGGCAAATTTGTAGCCGGGGCCGCCCCGACCGTTGCCGAGCGGGTCGCCGGTCTGGATCATGAACTCTTTGATGATGCGGTGAAACTTGACCCCGTCATAGAAATGATCTTTGGCGAGGAAGACGAAGTTGTTGACTGTGTTCGGTGCTTGGTCATCCAGCAACTTGATCGTCACGTCGCCTTTGCTGGTCTTGAGGACGGCGGTGTATTCTTTCGATTTGTCGATCGCCATCGCCGGCGGTTCTTTGTAGGTTTTGGACTTGGTTTGCTCGGTGGCGGACTGCTCCGGGGCGGTGTCCTTGGCCGGGGTGTTCGGTTCTGCGTTGTCGGTGCCGCAACCGGTCAAAAGGCCGGTTGCTACGGCGGTCGCGAGCAGGGCGGTGGTCCATTTGCGTTTGTTCATCTTGGGTCAGTGCCTCCATTTCTTGCCACATTGTCTCTCTAATTGTAACACAAAAAAAGACAGCACCGATGATTCGGTGCTGCCCGGAGGCCGTCGAGGTTCCGTCCCACAGGTAACGGAACGCTTAGAGAACGTCGATCTTCGCAACCAGTGCGACCAGGACTTGCAAGAGAGCCTGGATGTTGACGGCGATGTCCGTGTCGGTCGTGGTGACGCGGACGCATTGGGAATTGAGGATAAGCGTTTTTTGTTTGTTGATCTGCTTGGTTTCGATCTTTTGAAGCAGATCTTGCGTGACTGCTTCCGCTTTGTCGCTGTCTGCGATCGTCAGCGAGAGCACGAGGGCGATGGCCACTTGGAGAGCCGCTTGCAGATTGACCGCAGCTTGTGTGTCGGTCGTGTGCACTTCCACATCAGCCGAGTTGCGGATGATGATGCACTCTTCGGATACTTGCAGGTCCTCGATGTCTTGATCCGCATCTTGGTCGACCGTCGTGTCATCAGCGACGCGGTCGTGACCGCGGTTGGAAGTGGAAGACAGAGAACGCATGCCCGTCGAGCGGCGACGCTTATGCGTGTGTTTTTTCCCTTTCATGTAGGAAACCCTCCTTTTTTCGTGATTAGAGAATGTCGATTTTGGCGACCAGCGAGACCAGGATTTGCAGCAGCGCTTGGATGTTCACAGATACATCCGTGTCGGTCGTGACGACGCGCACGCCGCGCGAGTGTTCGATGACCGTGCGTTGGTTGTTGATCTGTTTGCTTTCGATGCGTTGGAACAGATCTTGGCGTACTTTTTCCGCTTGGTCACTGTCTGCGATGGTGATGCTCAGGACCAGTGCGATCGCCAGTTGCAAAGCGACCTGCAGGTTGACCGCCGCTTGCGTGTCGGTCGTTTTGACTTCGACATCAAAGGAATCCTTGATGACGATCAACTCTCTAGAAATTTGCACCGTCTCGGTGACTTGGTCAGCATCTTGCACGACTTCTTCGTCTCGGCACAGGGGATGACGCCCGCCCGAGAGCGCAGACCATTTTTCCACGTTGATTTCCCTCCTCGTTTGTCTTTACTGTCATGCTATGTGGGACGGGGACAATCGGTATAGACAAGTATCCACGGGCATTCGCACAATTTGGCGGTTTTGCCGAGGGGCTATCAAAAAGCCGCGATGGCGGAGCATCGCGGCTTTTCCTGTGCGGGTGTTTAGTTGTTTTTCTTGAAGCCGAGCCGGCGGCGTTTGCTTTTGGGGGCCACAGCCGAGTGGAGACTTGGAGTCGAGGCGGGGGCCGCCTTTCGTTGCGGCGGGTCGGGCAGCCGATCTCTCTTCGTGGCGGCCGGGGGCTGTTGTTTCTCTTCGGATTGCACCTTCAGGAATTGGTCGACCTGTTTTTTCAGATCCTCGACGAGGTCTTTCACCTGCTGTTTTTGTTCTGCCGTGAGACCGCGGGTGCGATCCGTTGTGACACCGTGCTTATTGAAGGTGTCGGCGATGATCAGATCGCTCAAGCTTTTGGACACTTTGTCGACGTCGCTCATCGGAAATCCTCCTTCGCAAGGCTTTTACTACTACGGTATGCAGACGCCTCGATTCGGGAAGGGACAGATACCCCGGTTGCCCCGGCATTTGTCTTTCGATTACAATGGGGGACAGGCAGATGAAGGGAAATCGGAGGAGAACAACATGAGTGAAACACAAACGCCGCGCTATGTGGAATACGCGCTGACCGTCGCCGCACAGCGGTCGGATGAGGCGGTCGCGCGGCTGCAGGGGCGCGGCATCGAATATGTGTGGGTCGACGCGCCGATTGAGACGTTCGTCATCGAGGACGGCTACGGCTATCGGGAGGCGGATGTGGACGAGGTGACGGTGCGCGCCTACGAAGAGATCGCGCCGGAGCTCGAATTGACCGAGCAACGGCTGGAAGAACTGCGGAGCAGCATGGCGGCGTGGATGGCCGAGGGCGGATATGCCGGGGAGCTGACGATCACGGTGCCGGAGCCGGTGACGGAAGACCCGGCGTACGCGTTTACCGCCGTCGAGGTCAAACCGGGGCTGATGATCCGTCCGCCGTGGGATGAGGAGCGTTTGGACGGCGAGCGCACGCTGGTGATCGAACCGGCCGCCGCGTTTGGCACCGGCGAACACCCGACCACCAGACAGTGCATCGAACTGATGGACGATCTGGTGCGTCCGGGCGATCAGGTGGCCGACCTCGGAGCGGGCTCGGGGATCTTGAGCCTCTTTGCCAAGCAAAAAGGAGCGGAGCGGGTCGTCGCCGTCGATCTGGAGCTGTCGGCGGAAAACGTGATCCGCCATCACATGGAGCTGAACGGCATCGAAGGGATCGAGATCAAGATCGGTGACGTCCACGACGAGTTTGCCGGTGTGACGGACGCGTACGACCTCGTCGCGGTGAACATCGGCGGCAAGGAGGCGATCTTGCTGGCCGACCTTTGCCACCGGATCGTAAAAGGGGACGGCGTGTTGCTCCTCTCCGGCATCGTCGAATGGATCGAGGAGGAAGTGGTCCGCGTCTATGCCGACCTCGGCTGGCACGTGACGGCCCGCCTGCAAGGCGACGAGTGGCTGACGATGGCGTTGCGGCGGGGGGAGCTGTCGTGAGCGAACGGAAACCGCGTGCGGTGGCACTGGGCATCGTCGTGCACGAAGGCGCGGTGCTGATGGAGAAATTGTACGGGGAGCATGAGCATGGCACCGGTACGTTTTACCGTCCGCCGGGGGGTGGCATCGAGTATAGGGAGCACTCCCGTGAGGCGGTCGTGCGCGAGATGCGTGAGGAACTGAACGCGGAGGTGGAGGTGCTGGAGTACCTCGGCTGCGTGGAAAACGTCCTCGGTACGGAAGAGGACGGCCTGCACGAACTGTTGCAGCTCTACCACGTCCGTTTCCTCGACGAGAGCCTCTATGCTCGCGGTGACCTGCGCATCCTCGACAACGGGCTCACCGACAACCCGGCCGTGTGGGTACCGATTGTCGATTTTTCGAGATGGGACCGGCAATTGTACCCACTGGGGATCGGGGAGTTGCTGACCGAATGGTAGGGAAAAAGGACGGTCTGAGTGACCGTCCTTTTTTGCGTGGTGCAAGCTCGCACTCTCTCACACAAACGGAAATCTCCTCCTCGGCGGTTGCCTGAGCATCCGGTTCATCAAGTCGATGTCGAGGATCAGGCTCGGCAGAAGATCGCGAAACATCGCGATCAGGCCGATGCAGGAGGCGATCTCGCGGGGGGAGAGCACTTGGCGCAGGCGCCTTGGCGAGAGCGGCAACGGGTAGGGGAGGCGGTGGACGAGTACTTGGGCACGGTCGAGGAGGTGGCGGCGCTGTTCTTGGTACCACGGTTCGTGCAGGTAGGGATAGATCTCCTGCCACGCCCCGGTGAGAAACGTCGGATACTGCGCCAACGCCCGGTACTGGCTGGCCGGGCCGGATGCCCGCTGTGCATCGACAATCTGCTTCAGCAACGCTTGCAGGTGCGGCGGGGCCGATTCGACGCGCACCAGCGGGATCGGCCTTGGAAAGGCGGCGGGGATGCCGGGCGGGAGGAACTCTCCATCGTTTACAGATGTACCATTTCCGGCGACAGGTCGCTCCGACAGCGCTTCGTACCAAGCGGTGACGATCAACAGCTCTTTGGCGTTGGCATCATGAAACACCGGCAACAAAGCGGCCGCTCCGCGCAGGTCGCGGTGCGTGACGTACGGCGGCAGAGGAGGCACGGGAACGTCGGGAGGAGGCACGGCGCGCAGTTCGTCCGCCGCTTCCTCAAACGAACGGGACAGGAGATTGGGACGGCTGGTCTCGACGGCGTACTGCAGGAACGAGGGGTAGAAGGCCAACGTGCGGAACAGGTAGGGGACGATGGGGACGTGCATCGTCGCTTTGATGTGGTGGTACAATCTGCGCAGCCGGCCGCGCGCTTCTCCTTCCAGGATCTCGGGGATGTACACGGCCGCAGCTCCTTTCACAGGAATGTTGCATTATCTTATTTTGTCGAATGAAAAAAAAGAACGGATCACCGGAAAGTGACCCGTTGCAAAGAAGCGCGCACGCTCTGATACATCGGCAAAAGACGGCAGAATAGCACCGTCAAGATCTCCATCAGCCCGGCGATCAAGAACATCGCCCGTACCCCGATCACCGTCGAAAGCGACGTGCCCGTCGAAATCGAAAGCAGCGAGATCGGCCCGGTGATCGGTCCGAACGCCCCGTAGACCCGGCCGCGCATGCCCTCCGGCACGATGGTCTGGATCAGCGTGTCCTGGACGATCTGCGTCACCGAGTTGACGATCCCGAACAAGGCAAAGCAGGAGACGGCCAGCCACACCGTCTGGCTCATGGAGAACAACACCACGAGACAGCCGTCAAACGCCAGCGAGCCAAACAGCAGCCAGAGCATGTTCATCCGGCGAATCAAACGCGGCGTAAAGAACGCCCCGATCAGCCCGCCGATCCCGAGCGCGGAAAACAGGATCCCGGTCACCGACGACACTTCGTCAGGGGAGGCGAGATGCTGATCGACAAAGACGTAGGTCAGCGTGCCTTGCATCCCCATCGCCAGCGTGAAGCACATCATGAAGATAAAGATATACACAAGGATCGGCTCCGTGCGGATGTACGCGACCCCCTCCCGCACCTCCTGCCACATCCCGGGCTGAGGCGCGCCGTCTTCGCCGCGTTCGGCCGACACGTCTTTGACGCGGATCAGCAGCAGAGCGGCGGCCGGCAGGAAATACGTCCAAAAGTC
The DNA here is from genome assembly GCF_026410385.1 of Tumebacillus lacus. Lineage (GTDB taxonomy): Bacteria > Bacillota > Bacilli > Tumebacillales > Tumebacillaceae > Tumebacillus > Tumebacillus lacus. Next base: position 274,688 of record NZ_JAPMLT010000003.1, on the reverse strand, counting down.
GATGGCGTAGGCCATTTTGTACCCCAGCGCGCCGACGAGAGCCCCGGCCAACGCCGGTTTGAAGATCTGCAAAAAGTTGTTCAGCGTGGCGAGGAAGGCGTTCATCGTCACATACTGATCCGGCCGGACCAAAAGCGGCAACAACGCCCGATGCGGCGGCTGCTCAAACGCGCCGAACGTCGAGTGCAGCCCGACCAGCACGAACAACTGCCACAGTTCGGTCGAGAAAAACATCCCCGCCACCGTCAAGCCGCGCAGCACAAAGGCGGCGATTAACAGCGTCCGCTTGGACATCCGGTCGGCGAGCAGGCCCGCGTAGGGGGCGATCAGGATGCCGGGCAGGATCTCCAAGATCGTCGCGACGCCCAGCGCCATCGCGTTTTGGTGCAGCTGATAGATCTGCGCCCAGATCGCAAACAAGGTCATCACCGAGCCGAAGCTGGCGAGATAATAGGCGAACACATACACCGTAAAATCACGCCTCGCCAACAGTTCGCGGTAGAGGCTCCATTCCGATTTCATCACATTCCGTCCTTTCTTCTTAGCGCGATTATCCTGCGAAGTTCACGCGTTGTCAATGTGATATAATAAATGGAGAAACAACGCCTGACACTCAGGAGGGAATCGAACTCATGGAAGTGATCAAAATCTCGCCGCGCGGCTATTGCTACGGCGTCGTGGATGCGATGGTGCTTGCTCAACAGGCGGCCAAAGACCTCGATCTGCCGCGTCCGATCTATATACTGGGCAAGATCGTCCACAATCAACACGTCGTCGACGCGTTTGACGAGCAAGGCATCATCACCGTCGACGGAGCCGACCGGCTCGAACTGCTGGAGCAGATCGACAAAGGCACCGTGATCTTCACCGCCCACGGCGTCTCGCCGGAAGTGCGGGAAAAGGCGGCGCAAAAGGGCCTGACCGTCGTCGACGCGACCTGCCCGGACGTGACCAAAACGCACGATCTGATCCGCGAAAAAGTGGCAAAAGGCTATGAGATCGTCTATGTCGGCAAAAAAGGCCACCCGGAGCCGGAGGGCGCGCTCGGCGTCGCCCCGGACAGAGTCCATCTCGTGGAAAACGCGGCAGACGTTGAAAATCTGCGGATCGAGGCGGAGCGCATCCTCGTCACCAACCAGACGACGATGAGCCAGTGGGACACCAAAGCACTGATGAACGAAGTGCTGAAAAAGTACCCGCACGTCGAGATCCACAACGAGATCTGCCTCGCCACCCAGATCCGCCAAGAAGCGGTCGCCCAGCAAGCGGGCGCGGCCGACCTGACCATCGTCGTCGGCGACCCGTCCTCGAACAACTCGGGCCGCCTCGCTCAGGTCTCGCAGGAGATTGCGGGCACGCCGGCCTATCGCGTCGGCGACGTGTCGGAGATCGACATCGAGTGGCTCAAAGGCATCAAAAAAGTCGCCGTGACCTCCGGCGCGTCCACCCCGACGCTGATGACCAAGGAAGTGATCGATTTTCTGGAGCAGTTCGACCCGGAGGACGAGTCGACGTGGAACACGGAGAGCAAAGTGCCGCTGGCGAAGATCCTGCCGCGCATCAAAGAAAAGTCGAAGTAACTCGAAACCCTCTCTTTCTACAAAAAGAGAGGGTTTTTTTACGTATAAAAGTAGACACTCCGGGAATAACCTGAAACACGTAAAGGAGGGTGACAGAGATGAGCCAAATCCGTTATGAAGTGATCGAGGATCTGTCCGCACTGCCGCAGGAGGTGCAGCAAGGCCTGCAAGGCAAGCAGCAAAGTGAAGGCCTCACCGTCGTCGAGGCGGAAGGCGCGACCTACGCGCTGCTCTCCCTCGGGGAGAGGCCGACCGGCGGCTACACCATCGAGGTGCAGCAGGTCATCGAGTCGGCCGGCCGTATCGAGATCCACGCCAAGGTGAAGGAACCGGCGGCCGGGTTGAGCGTGATTCAGATGATCACCTATCCCGCACTCGTCGTCAAACTGCCCGAAACCGGCAAGCCGGTCGAGTGGAAGCAAAAGTAACAGCGAGCGCATGTCGAGAGGGCACCTGATCGAGAGGTGTCCTTTTTATGTTGATGACAGACCTGTTGATTCATGAGATAATAGATGTTAGTCATATAGAAAATGAATATTAACGATATACAGGCTTATCATTGATAACAGGGGGCACAGCATGAAGATCAAGGGTAAGGTCGTATTGTTGTTTGCAACATTGTTTACGATTGGGACGCTGGCGATGACGATCTTCTCGTCTTACACGATGGAGAAGGAGATCACGACGGCGGCGACTGAAAAGTTAAAATCGGACCTTGCGTTCGGCCGGACGCTGTTCGACGAAAAATATCTGGGCAGTTGGTCGGTGAAGGGAGATCAGCTCTACAAAGGCGCGACGTTGATCAACGGCAACTACGAGATCGTCGACCGGATCGGCAAACTGACCGGCAATACCGCCACCGTTTTTTTGCAAGACACGCGAGTCGCCACCAACGTGATCAGCGGCGACCAGCGGGCGGTCGGCACCAAGATCAGCGAGGCGGTCGCCGACATCGTGCTCAAAAAAGGCGAGACGTACATCGGCGAGGCGGACGTGCTGGGCACGCGCTATCTGGCCGCCTATGAGCCGATTCTGGACGAAAAAGGGCAGATCATCGGCATTTGGTATGTCGGCGTGCCGTACAGCACCTATGACACGATCATCGCGCATTTCAATCAAAATCTGTATCTCTTCGGAGCGGTCGGGATGTTGGTCGCCGTCGCGTTTCTCTATTTCCTCATCGGCTACTACGTCCGCCCGCTTTTGCGGGTGACGCAGACCGCCCGCCACGTCGCGGCAGGCGATCTGAGTGTCGAGGAGGTCCGCGCGGGGAGCAAAGACGAGATCGGGCAACTGGCCACGGCGGTCAACGACATGGTCGCCAACTTGCGCGGTCTGATCGGGCAGGTGGGCGACACGGCAGCCCAGGTGGCGGCCGCGTCGGAAGAGCTGTCGGCCAACACCGACCAAGCGACTCGCGCCACCGAGCAGATCACCTTGACGATCCAAGACGTGGCCACAGGGGCGGAGCAACAACTCAACGGGGCGACGGAGAGCGCGGCGGCGATCCATCAGATGGCGACCAGTCTGCAGCGCATCTCCGGCACCACCGAAGACGTGGCCGCCGCTTCCCGGGCGACGGCAGACGAGGCGGAGCAAGGCACAGACTCCATCCGCCGCGCAGAAGGGCAGATGGGCCAGATCTCGGCTGTCGTTCGCGAGACGGCAGACGATGTGCTGCGGCTGGAGTCGCGCTCGCAGGAGATCGACCAGATCGTCGGCGTGATCACCGGCATCGCCGAACAGACCAACCTGCTCGCCTTAAACGCCGCCATCGAGGCGGCCCGCGCCGGCGAGCAAGGGCGCGGATTTGCGGTCGTCGCCGACGAGGTGCGCAAATTGGCCGAGCAGTCCGGCGCATCGGCCGGGCAGATCGCCGAGTTGATCCGTCTGATCCAGTCAGACACGAACCGCGCCGTCGCCGCCATGGGACAGGTGACCCGCGAGGTGGAATCGGGCACGGAGATCGTTCACGAGGCGGGCCGCGCCTTCGAAAACATCGTCACCTCCGCCCGCACCGTCGCCGCTCGCATCGAGCAGGTCAATCTGGCGTCCGCAGAGATCGCATCGACCTCCGACACGGTGTCCGACACCGTCGAGCAGGTCACCCGCATCGCCCAGGACTCCTCCGACAGCGCACAGAGCGTCGCCGCCGCATCCGAGCAGCAACTCGCCTCGGTGCAGGAGATCGCCGCGTCCGCCGTGTCGCTGAGCGAGATGGCGCAAGAGTTGCAGGAGATGGTCGGAAAGTTTAAAGTCTAGACGGCAAAACGAAAGAACGCCTCACTCCGTTCACCGGAGAGAGGCGTTCTTTTTTTTGTTTACTGCGCGGGCAAAGCCAAGGCCGCGATGCGGTCCAGATGCGGGTTCAACTCCGGCAGGGCCAGCGTATGCAGATAGGCGATCATCCCTTTGATGATCACCGGCTGCGGCTCCGCTTTTGCCAGCTCGTCGGTGAGCACGAGCAGCGAGGACTCGATCTCTTCACGCCGATCCGGCGGTAAACCGAGGCTCGCGAGAAGGGAGCGGATCTGATGGATCTCGCTGGCGATGCCAAAGCCTGCTGCCGGGAGGAACTGGTGGATTCGGTCGGGGGACAGCAGCGGCGGTTGCCCTTTGGCGATCATGCCGCGCATCAGGTCGTCCAATCGCTCCAGCAGGTACAGGGCGATCGGTTTCGTTTCGTACTCGATGTTGTCGAGTGTCAGGTGGTGCATGTACTCGACGGTCATCGCGGAGAACATCATCGCCGCATCGAGGGAGTAGGGCTGCCCCTCCGCTCCGTACATCTCGATGATGCAAGTCTGGTACCAAGACAGCGACTGCGCCCGCAGGTTTAAGATCAGCTTGCCGATCTCTTCGTTGATCTCAAACCGCTCTTTCATCAGCATCTGGAAAAAGTCGCGGGATTCGCGGTGCCGGTCGAAGTTTTCCATGAGCAGTTTGAACATTTTATCCCGCGGGCTCAGGCTTTTGTCATCGGAGACGAGATGGAACTGTTGCAAGATCTGGTCGATGTGATATTCGAACACGGAGACGAACAGATCTTCTTTTGATTTGAAGTAAAAGTAGAGGGAACCCTTGGCGATGCCAAGGGTGTCCGCTATTTCTTGAATCGAGGTGGCGTGGTAGCCTTTTTGCGCAAACAATCGAATCGCTGCTTCTATGATCTGCCGCTTTTTTTCGTTCATTCTGCCGCGCGTCCTTTTTTCCGGAACTTCATCAGGAATTCATAGACGATCGGGACGATCAGCAGGGTGAGCAGCGTGGACGAAGCGAGACCGCCGATGACGGTGACGCCTAGGCCTTTCGAGATGATGCTGCCGCTCGTGCTCTCATAGCCCAAGGCCAGCGGGAGCAATGCACCGATGGTGGCGAGCGCGGTCATCAGGATCGGGCGCAGGCGGGTGCCGGCCGCTTCGAGCAGGGCTTCGCGGGTGGAGAGGCCTACCTTTTCCTTGTGGATGACGCGGTCGATCAGCACGATGGCGTTGGTGACGACGATGCCGATCAGCATCAGAGCGCCCATCATCGCCGATGCGGAGAGCGTCTCGCCGGCGATCAGCAGGCCGACCAGACCGCCGATGACGGTAAACGGCAGCGAGAACAAGATCGCAAACGGTGCCAGTCCGCCGCCGAACGTGATGACGAGCATCAGGTAGACGATCGCAACGGCCGCCAGCATCGCGAGGCCGAGTTGGGTAAACGTTTCGTTGATCTGCTCGGTGACGCCGCCAAACTCGACGTTGATCGTTGGCGGCAGGTCGAGTTTGTCGATCTCCGCCTGCAGGTCGGACGATGCTTTGGCCACGTCTTTGGCGGTGATATCCGCTTTGATCTCGACGTACATGCGGCCGTCTTTGCGGGTGATCGTGTCAGGCGAGGTGCCCGTTTCCACCGTCACGACGTCTTTGATCGGCACCGCGCCGCGCACCGGCGAGGTCAGCAGCGAATTTTCGATGTCGCCGATGCTCTTGTATTCTTCCTGGTTGACGTTGAGGTACACCGGGTACGATTTGCCGTCGATCTCGATGTTTGTCAACTCCGTGCGGCCGCGCGGCGGGGTGAGTTTCATCGCCACAAGACCTGCGGTCAGGCCGAGCTTGCTCAACTGTTGCTGGTTGGCGACCAGCGTGTATTGCTCGTACGATTTGGACAGAGAGGATTGGATCTTTTCAAAGTCGGCGTCGTCTTTCATCACGGCTTGGACTTTTTCGACGGCCGTTTTGATCTCTTCCGGCGAGTCGCCGTAGACGTTCAAGGCCAGTTGCGAACCGCCGACACCGCCGCCGCCCATGTCCTGCTGTTTCCACTCGCCTTTGGCGCCGAGTTTGGCGAGGTCGGTGAGGACATTTTCTTTTTCGGCTTCGAAGTTTTCAAACTCGCTCTCGTAGAGAAGGTAGAACAGGGCGCCTTTTTGCGGGCCGAAGCTCATCGGAGTCGATCCGCCGACCGAGTATTGCAGGTTGGCGACGCCTGCGCGTTCGAGGAGCATCTTTTCCGCGTCGAGGGCCCGTTGCTCCACGTCGGCGCTGCGCTCGCCCGCAGCCGGCGTGTAGGTGACCATCATGTATTTATCCTCCTGCTCCGGGAGGAAGGAGACGCCGATCACCGGCACGAGCGAGAAGGAGCCGATCAGGATCAACACGGCGAGGCCGAATGTGATCAACTTGTGATTGAGCGACCAGGTCAGGACTTTCTTGTAAAAGCGGGCCAGCGCGCCCGGCTTGTCGTCGTGGACGCGGGAGGACTTCAGCCCGTTTTTAAACAGAGAGTGACCGAGCATCGGCACGACGGTGATCGCCACGAGCAAGGAAGCGAGCAGGGCGAAGACCATCGTCAGAGCGAACGGCATGAACAGTTGTCCGATCGGGCCGCTGACGAGGCCGAGCGGGAAGAATACCGCGATGGTGACAAGAGTCGAGGAGAGGATCGGCACGAACATCTCGCGGGTGGACTCGCGGATCAACTCTTTGCCTTTCAGTTCCTCCGATTTGAGCGACATGCGGCGATAGATGTTTTCCACGACGACGATGGAGTCGTCGACGACGCGGCCGATGGCGACGGTCATCGCCCCGAGCGTCATGATGTTCAAGGTGATGTCGAGCTGTTTCAAGATCACCAGAGCGATCAGCAAAGAGAGCGGGATCGAGATGATCGAGATGATCGTGGTGCGGATGTTGCGCAGGAACAGCAGGATGATCACGATGGCGAACAGAGCGCCAAACAGCGCTTTGGAGATCATCGTGTCGATGGAGTCTTCGATCGGCTTGCCTTGGTCGATCATCGTCACCGCTTTGATGCCTGCATGGTCCGCTTCGATGCGGGACGCTTCTTCCTTGACAGCGTTGACGACGGACACGGTGTTGGCATCCGGGCCTTTGACGATGTTGATGCCGATCGATTCGCTGCCGTTGGTGCGGGAGATCGACTCCGCTTTGCCGACGACTTGGAGATCGGCGATCTCCGACAGTTTGACCGTCGGGATCTCGACCGGCACAGCCGGAGCGACAGGCGCGGTCGGGGCGGCAGCAGGCGCTTGTCCAGCCGGGGCTTTGCCGCTCGGAGCTGCCATGCCGCCCGGAGCGGAAGCGCCGGCACCGCCGGTCGACGGGATCGCGGGGATCGCGAGGTTTTTCAGGTCGTCGAGCGTGGTGATGTTGCCGTCGACGACGACGATCTTGTCCGCTTGGTCCAGTTCAAACAGGCCGAGCGGCACTTTCACAGCGGAGCCTTGGATCAGCCCTTTGACTGTGTCTTCGCTGATGCCGAGCTGCGCCATCTTTTCCGTGTTGTACGTCAGTTGCACTTCTTTCACATGCTGGCCGGACACTTGCACGTCCGATACGCCCGGCAGACCTTCCAGCGACGGTCTGACTTCGCTTTCCACGAAGCGGGTCAATTCTTCCAACGACCGGTTCTCACCCGTGATGCTCAGCGAGACGACGGGAAACGCATTCAGAGAAAAGCGGTTGATCGACGCTTCCTGCGCGCCCGCCGGCAGTTTGATGCCGGAGATCGCGTCGCGCACGTCGCTCTGCGCTTTGTCCATGTCTTGGTCGTAGTCGTATTCGACGACGATCTGGGAGGAATTCTCCATCGAGGTCGAAGAGACGGTTTTCACGCCTTGAAGATTTTTGATCCGCTGTTCCAGCGGCTTGGAGATCTGCTCGGCCACCTCTTCCGGCGATGCGCCCGGATAGACGGTGGACACAGCCAAGATCGGCACGTCCAGATTGGGCATGATCTCTTGCTTCATGTTGATGCCCGCATACAAACCTGCGACCGTCACGATGATCGTGAGAATCCACAGGGCAAACTTGTTGTTTAAGGAAAAATTGATAATCCCCCGCACAGAACCACTCCTCATTCTCTACTCGTTCTCTATCAGTTGAACGTTCGGTCAAATCGGGTTTGACCGCTGAGTCATACCTCTATACCTTACCCGATTCGCCTTTCGGAATACAAGTGTCGACCCCGCGTTCAAATGTGAAGAAACTTTGACTTCACGCGGTGGACTGTAAAAAAGGAAAACGCCGGGCTCCCGACGGGGCACGACGTTTTCATGAGAAGGGTTCGACAGTCAGTGGTATTCGATATCTTCCAAGTCGGGCCAGTCCGTGTCATCTGCTGCGGCGACAGGGACGACCGGACTTTCGAAGCCGATCATTTTCGAGAAGATCTCGTCCGCTTCTTTCAGGTAGGCGCTCGCACCGGAGGGCAGTCCGTGGTTGCGCCACATCCAGCCCAGATGGTAGGCGATCTCGCCGGTCAAAAGCAAGAGAGCGGGATAGTTTTTGCTCAGTCGATACGCTTTGGTAAATGAAGTCAGGGCTTCTGCGTGGTCTTGGGTCGACAAGTAGGCCTTGCCAAGACGATAATAGATCTGCGGTACAAACTCCCGCTCGTCCGGATTGGCGTCGTGCAGGCTGTCAATGCGCGTGAGGATCGAGACGTAGAGGTCGATGGCATCTGCCACCGATCCTGACAGCATCAGATGATCCGCCCGGTACAAACGCAGTTCGATCTGCTGATGACGAGGCAGGAGGCCCGTCGCGTCGCTCGATCCGTCACAACTGGCGAGCAGGTTCCCGGCCTGCTTGTGATCTTTTGCTTCCAGGAACGCTTTGATCAGCAAAAGTTTTGCCGTCGCCGCCATCTGCTTGCGACGGGCTGTCAGCAGTTCTTCGACCGGAATCGCCAGCCGTTTGGCGAGCCGCTCGGTCAGGATCTCGCATGGAACCATGCGATCCGCCTCGATTTGTTGGAGGGTCGACCGAAAACAGATCTCCGCTGCCAATTCACTTTGCGAGAGACTTCGCTCGGTGCGAAGTGATTCTATCAGTTGGCCTAGCGTCAACACGTTTCACCGCCTCTTCCCATCAGAGTTATCCATAATACTACAACAATTTACGAAAATTGTCACATTACAGGAACTTTACCAGAAGGTGGAGACATGTAAAAACCAGCGAGCAGAGGGCTCGCTGGTCTGAAATCGCAGGTGAGCGGAGCGATGATTACTCCGGCATCGTCCCGGTGTAGTTGGATTGCGGGCGGATGATCTTGCCTTTTGCCGCCTCGAGGACGTGCGCGCTCCAGCCGACGGTGCGGGAAACGGCGAAGGACGGGGTGAACAGTTCGTCCGGCAGACCGATCGCACGCATGACAGCCGCTGCGTAGAACTCGACGTTGGTTTCCAGCGGACGGTTCGGCTTGTGCTCTTTGAGCAGGCGCAGCGCGATTTGCTCGACGTGGACAGCCAGGTCGAACCACTTGTCTTCTGCGGTCAACTCCGAAGCGACCTTCGACAGCGCGATGGCGCGCGGGTCGGTGGTGCGGTAGATGCGGTGGCCAAAGCCCATCAGACGTTCGCCGGCAGCCAGTTTCGCTTTGATCCACGGCTCGGCGTTTTCCTTGGTGCCGATCGCTTCGATCATCTCGGTGACTTCGGACGGTGCGCCGCCGTGCAGCGGACCTTTCAGTGCGCCGATGGCGCCAGTGATCGAGGAGACGAGGTCGGAGCGGGTCGACGCGATGACGCGCGCGGTGAACGTGGAAGCGTTCAGACCGTGCTCCTGGGTGAGGATCAGGTACGCGTCAAACGCGCGGACGTGAGCGGTCAGGGGCTCTTCGCCTTTGAGCATGTACAGGTAGTTCGCCGTGTGGCCGAGGTCGGTGCGCGGTGCGACCGGCTCGCGGTTGTTCAGGCGAGCGTAGCGGTGTGCGATGATCGTCGGCAGTTTGGCGGTGAGGTAGATGATTTGATCCAGAGTCGGCGGCCAGGTATCGCCTGCCAGCGGCAGGGATGCAACACCCGTGCGCAGAACTTCCATCATATCCATATCGTCCGGCATTGCGTCCACAACCGCTTTCACGTGCGCCGGCAGTTCGCGGTTTGCCACCAATTTCGCATTCAGATCAGCCAGTTCCTGTTCGGACGGCAGGTGTCCGTACCACAGGAGATGAGCGACTTCTTCGAACGTATTGTTGATGGCGAGGTCACGCGCCCAATGGTTGCGATAGACGAGATGGCCTTTCAAGCCGTCTACCAAGCTAAGATCCGTTTCTGCGACGACAACGTTTTCAAGACCGAGCGAGATCAAGTTTTCCATATTCGTCCACTCCCTTCATAGTTACTTTCATTATATCTTCACAATTCAAGCAGGAGAAATAGAGATTAATAGCGTATTTGATTATAAAACATAATCGGTTCGGGGTGAATCAGACTGGATATCAAACTGCTTCGAACTTTTGTGATGATGACAAAAGAGTTAAATTTCCATCGGGCGGCCGAGCGATTGTACCTTGCGCAGCCGACGGTGACGGTACATATTCGCCAGTTGGAGGAGCATGTCGGCTACCCGCTGTTTGAACGCACGGGGCGCAAAGTGCGGCTGACGGCTGCCGGTGAGCGGTTTCGCCTGCATGCCGACCGGATTCTGGAAGCGCATGACGAAGCCTTGTCCGACCTGGCCCGCTGGAAGGCCGGGTACGACGATCGGCTCGATCTGCTGCTTTCGCCGCTGTGCGCCGAGCATGTGCTCCCCCCTTTGTGGAAAAAGTTCATGACCCGCCACCCGAACGTCGAAGTGCGCATCTACACGACCCGCTCGCCTTCGGTCGGGCCCGGCATCGCGGCCGGCCGCTCGCACGTCGGGCTGGCCCGCATCCCGTCCTCGCATCCGGATACGGAGACGCGCATCCTGAACGAGGATGAAGTGGTGTTGATCGCGCCCGCCTCCATCGATCCGGAGACGGCCGACTATCGCGATCTGCTCGCCGTCCAGCCGCTGCTGACGAAAAATCATCCCGAGTACTGGGAGGAGATCATTCATCAGCTCCACGATCATCAGATGCTGATCCGCCCGATGCCGGTCTCACAGGTGCACGTCACGCGCCGACTGATCGCCGAAGGGTTCGGCGTGTCGTTCCTGCCTCGCCTCGCGATCACGGAGGATGTGGCGGCCGGCCGGATGGTCGTGATCCCGACGCCCGACTTGCGGCTGCCCAAGTCGTACACTTACGTCATCACGCCGCGCAACAAAGACCTTCCTCGTGCGGCCCTCGATTTTTTGAGTTTACTCGAACAAGACGATTCTCATTCATGACTGGACGACAGGGCAGAGCTGTGATAGGATGATTTTGGCAACGGAAACACACAATTGCATAGCGTGACGGGAGCTTGGTTGAACCAGGCTGAGAGGATGGGAATGCTACCATCGACCGTATAACCGGATCAGGGTAATGCCTGCGGAGGGAATCATCACATTTTTTGCGTGTACAGCCGCGGGATTTTTCTAAATCCTCGCGGCTTTTTTTGTTGCCCATCTTTTTTGAAGCACCACTCATCCCTGACTAGGAGGTCTTTTAAAATGGAAAAGATCGGGATTGCGGCGTTTCCGAACAGCCGCAAAGTGTATGTAGAAGGATCGAGAACAGACGTCCGGGTGCCGATGCGCGAGATCGCGCTGTCGCCGACGTATCGCCGCGACGGCAGCGTTGAAGAAAACGGCTCTCTGCGCGTCTATGATACCAGCGGCCCGTACACCGACGATACGGTCGTCACCGATGTCCGCAAAGGTCTGCCCGCGCTGCGCCGTCACTGGGTGCTCGAGCGGGACGACGTCGAGGAGTATCAAGGGCGCGAGGTGCAACTGATCGACGACGGCATCCGCGACGAAGACGATAAATTGGCCAATCGCGAGACGTTTCCCGGCCTGACCCGCCGTCCGCTGCGGGCCAAACCGGGGCGGATCGTCACGCAGATGCATTATGCCAAAAAAGGGATGATCACGCCGGAGATGGAGTTTATCGCCCTGCGCGAAGGACTGGAGCCGGAGTTTGTCCGCGCCGAAGTGGCTGCGGGACGGGCGATCATCCCGAGCAACATCAACCACCCGGAGAGCGAACCGATGATCATCGGCCGCCATTTCCATGTCAAGATCAACGCCAACATCGGCAACTCGGCGGTCACCTCCTCCATCGAAGAGGAAGTGGAGAAAATGACGTGGTCGGTCCGTTGGGGCGCCGATACGATCATGGACCTCTCCACCGGCAAAAACATCCACGCCACTCGCGAGTGGATCATCCGCAACTCGCCGGTCCCGATCGGCACCGTGCCGATCTACCAAGCGCTGGAAAAAGTCGGCGGCAAGGCGGAGGAGCTGACGTGGGAGATCTACCGCGACACGCTGATCGAACAGGCGGAGCAAGGAGTGGACTATTTCACGATCCATGCGGGTGTGCGCCTGCCCTACATCCCGCTGACCGCTTCCCGCAAGACGGGCATCGTCTCGCGGGGCGGCTCGATCCTTGCGGCGTGGTGCCTGGCGCATCACGAGGAGAATTTCCTGTACACCCACTTCCGGGAGATCTGCGAGATCCTCGCGCAGTATGACGTCGCCTTTTCGCTCGGCGACGGTCTGCGTCCGGGTTCGATCTACGATGCGAACGACGAAGCGCAGTTCGCCGAACTGCGCACGCTCGGGGAACTGACGCAGATCGCGTGGGAGTACGACGTGCAGGTGATGATCGAAGGGCCGGGCCACGTGCCGATGCACAAGATCAAGGAAAACGTCGACATCCAGATGGAGATCTGCAAAGAGGCACCGTTCTACACGCTCGGGCCGCTGACGACCGACATCGCGCCGGGCTACGACCACATCACGTCGGCGATCGGTGCGGCGATGATCGGCTGGTGGGGCACGGCGATGCTGTGCTACGTCACACCCAAAGAACACCTCGGCCTTCCGAACAAAGAGGACGTCAAAGAAGGACTGATCGCCTATAAGATCGCCGCCCACGCCGCCGACCTCGCCAAAGGCCATCCGAACGCGCAGCAGCGGGACGACGCGCTGTCCAAAGCGCGGTTTGAATTCCGCTGGCAGGATCAGTTCAACCTCTCCCTCGACCCGGAGCGCGCCCGCGAGTATCACGATGAGACGCTGCCGGCCGAACCGGCCAAGACGGCGCACTTCTGCTCGATGTGCGGGCCGAAGTTCTGCTCGATGAAGATCTCGCAGGACATCCGCGAATACGCAGGCACGCACGGGATCACCGTGGAAGAGGCGTTTGACGCCGGGCAGGAAGAAAAGTCGAAAGAGTTCCGCGCCGCCGGAGCCAACGTGTACCGCTAGGGGATTTGTTCTTTTGCACTTTTTGGGAAAACGTGGCATGATGGGGAAAAAGGAGACGTGAGACGATGAGCATTCTGGTGATCTACGGCAGTTCCCGCAAAGACGGTAACTCCGATACGCTGGCTCGCACCGCGCTGAAAGGCGTGCCGCATACGGAAGTCCACCTCATGGAGAAAAACATCCTCCCCATCGAGGACAAACGCCACGACCCGGCCGGGTTTCGCCCGCTCGGCGACGACTACGACGAAGTGATCCAAGCGGTCCGCGAACACGACACGCTGGTGTTCGTCACGCCCTTGTACTGGTACGGCATGTCGGGCTTGATGAAAAACTTCGTCGACCGCTGGTCGCAGAGCCTGCGCTCGCCGCACTTTGACTTCAAAGCGGAGATGGCGCAAAAGCAAGCGTACGTCGTCATCACCGGCGGTGACAACCCGCGCCTGAAAGCCCTGCCGCTGGTGCAGCAGTTCCAATACATCTTCGGCTTCATGGGCATGACGTTCGCCGGGTACCTCATCGGGCAAGCGAACGCACCGGGCGACATCGAACACGACGCACGGGCTCTCTTTGAAGCGGGTGAATGGAACAAGATGTGGCAGAAATAAAAAAGGCGGCTCTGCGGAGCCGTCTTTTTTATCCCTTTATTTCTTTTTCACCGTGCCGCCCTGCTGCTGAATCCCAGGCCGTCTTTTTTTCGCGTACGTGCTGGCGGACAAGTTGATCAGCATAAAGAAAGAGAAGATCCACCCGTATGCCACCACGCCCATCAGCCAGAGCGGGATCGTGCCGCCGCCCGCTTTGATCCGGTACCAGAGCGTCGTGCCGCCGACGGCCAGCAAAAACGACACGAACGTCAGGGCCGCTTTCACGGTTTGATCCCTTCTTTCAATTTCACCTGCAACGCGAGCAGATCGTCCGGCAGCGGCGCTTCGAACGTCATCCGCTCACCCGTGGTCGGATGCGTGCAGGAGAGGCGGGACGCGTGCAACGCCTGCCGCTTCAACAGGCGGGTGCCGACCTGCCCGTACTGGCGGTCGCCGATCAGCGGATGCCCGACGTGGGTCATGTGGACGCGGATCTGATGCGTGCGCCCCGTCTCCAACTCCAGACGGACGAGCGACGCATGCTCATACGTCTCCACCACCTCATAGCGGGTCAAGGCAAACTCGCCCGCATGGGGACGCACAGCCCGCAGGCTGGGATTTTGCTTGTTCTTGCCGATCGGCGCGTCGATCGTGCCGCTCTTTTCGGCGATCTCGCCGTCGACGAACGCGAGGTACTCGCGGTGCAGATCCCGTTCGCGCAGTTGCCGGTCGAGATGCTGATGGGCAAACGCCGTTTTCGCCACGGCGAGCAGACCGGACGTGTCGCGGTCGATCCTATGCACGGGTCGGACTTTCGCCGACAGTCCCTGTTGCTGAAAGTGATAGGCGATCCCGTGCGAGAGCGTGCTCGCCTGCGTCTCGTTCAAGGGATGCACGAGCAAAAACGGCGGTTTGTTTACGATGAGCAGATCGGCGTCCTCATAGACGATCTCAAGCGGCATCTCCACCGGCGTCAGGCCTGACTCTTCTTGGAAGGAGAGGGCGGCTTTCACCACGTCGCCCGCTTTGACCGGCTTTCCGAGAAAGGCCGGTCGGCGGTTGAGGTGAATCCCTTTGGAGCGGGTCAATTTTTGAATCATCCGGCGCGAGATCTGAAGCGGCCCGGTGAGGATATCCTGCACGGTCTGTCCGGCTTCCGCTTCGGTGACGGTGTGTTCGGCATAGCGGCGTTTCGTCACGGCAAATCATTCCTTTTCTGTTTGTCTTCTCTCAATATATCAAAAAGAGCAGCGGCAAGGGCTGCTCTTTTCGCGGTGCGTGGGTTTACTTCGACTTTTGTTTGAAAGTGTTGCACATGGTCGCGGCAGAGTTTTTCGCGTAGTCTTTGTGCACGCCGTCGCCGATCTCGCCCGTTTCCGAAGAGAAATCTTTGTTGGCATGAGCGTCGATCTCTACGAGAATCTTGTCAGCCACACAAGCGCCGCCTTGAGCCCAATACGTGCAGTTGCTTACGGAACAACGTACTTCCGGCATCCACATGCACTCCTCTCTCAAATGGGGTCTGAGGATAGTATCTCCCGGACCCCGTGGGGAACACATGGCAATATTTATAAGAAGCGGCTTTGATGCTTTAGCACCTAACAGCGCATACTTGCACAGATGGCAGAAGAGTTGATACGCTATGCTTGAAAATTATGAAAGCGGTTTACCTGTAAAAGGTACCTATAGAGTGAGGAGGCATGTGTTTCATGGCAGATCAATACGATTTTCTCCCTATTCGTCATGTGGACTATGTAGAGTTCTGGGTAGGCAACGCCAAGCAATCGGCGTACTACTTCGCGCAGGCATACGGCTTTAAGCCGGTCGCGTTCAAGGGCCTGGAGACGGGCTCGCGTGACAAAGTTTCCTATCTGATGGTGGCGGGCGACATCCACGTCGTACTGACCGGCACCCTGTCGGATGACACCGACATCGCCGCTCACGTCAAGCTGCACGGCGACGGCGTAAAAGACATCGCGATGCGCGTCGACAGCGCAGAGCAAGCGTACAACGAAGCGATCAAGCGCGGTGCCAAATCGGCGATGGAGCCGACCGTCATCTCCGACGAAAACGGCACCGTCAAACTGGCTGCGATCCAAACGTACGGCGAGACGATCCATACCTTCGTCGAGCGCGACGACTACAAAGGCATCTTCCTGCCGGGCTTCGTGCCGTACACCGGTCCGATCACCGCTCGCGACACCGGCCTCGTCGCGTGCGACCACATCGTCGGCAACGTCGAAGAAGGCAAGATGGAAGAGTGGGTCAAGTTTTACGCGGACGTGCTCGGCTTCTCGCAGTTGATCTCCTTCGATGACCAAGACATCTCCACCGAGTACACGGCGCTGATGTCCAAAGTGATGCAAAACGGCACCGGCCGCGTCAAGTTCCCGCTCAACGAGCCGGCGCAAGGCAAGAAGAAATCGCAGATCGAGGAGTACCTCGACTTCTATAAAGCACCGGGCGCGCAGCACATGGCGTTGCTGACCCATGACATCCTGCACACCGTCTCCGAACTGCGCAAAAACGGCGTCGAGTTCTTGAGCGTGCCGGACACGTACTATGAAGACATGAAACACCGCATCGGCGACATCGACGAAGAGATCGAAGCGATCAAAAAGCTGAACTTGCTCGTCGACCGCGACGAAGACGGCTACCTGCTGCAGATCTTCACCAAGCCGACCATGGACCGCCCGACCTTCTTCTTTGAGATCATCCAGCGCAAAGGGGCCAAGTCGTTCGGAAAAGGCAACTTCAAAGCCCTGTTTGAAGCGATCGAGCGTGAGCAAGAGCTGCGCGGGACGCTGTAAGCATGAAATACGTCACCTACCAGCACCCCGCTGACGGTGCGCGCGCCGGCTTTTTGCACGGTGCGCACATCGTCGATCTCGAGCGGAGTTGCCAGTGGGCCCAACACAAAGGGCGCTGCGATCTGCAGCGTCCTCTGCCAGTTGCCCTGCTGGCCTTTTTGGAAGGCGGACCGGAGATGGGGGCGAGGGCAAGAGAGATCGCCCGGCTGCTCGACGAGGTCGGCGTGGAAGGACTTGATTTTGTCCTTCCTGCGCACGGCACGCCGTTGCTCTCCCCGTTGCCGACGCCGCGCTCGTTCCGCGACTTCTACGCGTTTGAAGAGCATGTGAAGACCGCCCGCGGCCGCCGCGGTCTGGAGATGGTGCCGGAATGGTACCACTTCCCGGTGTTCTATTTCTCCAACCACAACGCATTTGTCGGCCCGGAGCAGGACGTGCCGCGTCCGCGCTATACCGAGTGGCTTGACTATGAGCTCGAGATCGCCTGCGTGATCGGCAAAGAAGGGCGCGACATCACGCCGGAAAACGCGCTGGAGCACATCGCCGGTCTGGCGGTGCTCAACGATTGGAGCGCACGCGACATTCAGCGCGAAGAAGTGAAAGTGGGCCTCGGACCCGCAAAAGGCAAAGACTTTGCCACTTCGATGGGCCCGTACCTGCTCACGCTCGACGAGTTGGAAGACGTGCGGGACGGGGCGCGCTGGAACTTGACCATGACCGCCCGCGTCAACGGCCGGGAACTGTCGCGCGGCAATGCCCGGCAGATCTATTTCTCCTTTGCCGAACTGATCGCCCGTGCGTCTGACGGCGTCACCTTGTATCCGGGCGACGTAATCGGTTCGGGCACGGTCGGCACCGGCTGCATCTTGGAACTCGGCACCGACGTGCACCGTTGGCTCGAACCGGGCGATGTGGTCGAGATGGAGATCGAACGCCTCGGGATCTTGCGAAATCGTATCGTCTGAAAATAAGTATCTATATATAGTAGAAAGGGGGCTGACAGTATGCCGTTTTATCATAAATTGGGCGAGATCCCTCGCAAACGTCATACGCAATATCGCAAGCCGGACGGTTCGCTGTATCGTGAGCAATTGATGGGGACGAAAGGCTTCTCCGGCATTTCTTCGCTGCTCTATCACACCAACCCGCCGACGCAGGTGCTTCGCGCGGAAAAGGTGCGCGATATCGTGTTGGAAGCAGCCGAGCAAGGACCGCTGGTGCACCGTCATTTTTTCACTGCAAAGCTGGAAAAGGGCGGCGACCCGATTGACGGCCGCGTGCCGTTGCTGTTCAACGACGATGTCACGCTGTCGCTCTGCCAGCCGACGGAAGCGATGGACTATTTCTATCGCAATGCGGAGCAAGACGAGGTGCTGTACGTGCATTACGGCACCGGCCATCTCGAAACCGTATTTGGCACGCTGGAATACCGGGCGGGCGACTATCTCGTGATCCCGATGGGCACCACCTATCGCGTCGTCGTGGATCAGCCGAGCAAGTTTTTCGTGATCGAGTCCAACTCGGCTGTTGAAACGCCGAACCGCTACCGCAACAACAACGGGCAACTGCTGGAGCATTCGCCGTTCTGCGAGCGTGACATCCGTCCGCCGTCGCAACTCGTCACGCACACCGAGCAGGGCGAGTTTGAGGTGCGGGTAAAAGCGAGAAACATGCTGACCGCGTATTTCTTTGATTTCCATCCGCTCGATGTGATCGGCTGGGACGGGTATCTGTTCCCGTACGCGTTCAACATCGAAGACTTCGAGCCGATCACCGGTCGTCTGCATCAGCCGCCGCCTGTGCATCAAACCTTCCAGGCGCACAACTTCGTCATCTGCTCGTTTGTGCCGCGCCTGTATGACTATCACCCGGAGTCGATCCCGGCGCCGTACTTCCACTCCAACATCGAGTCGGACGAAGTGCTGTATTATGTCGACGGCAACTTCATGAGCCGCAAGGGCATCGAGGAAGGGTCGATCACCTTGCACCCGATGGGCATCCCGCACGGCCCGCATCCGGGCACCATCGAGGCATCCATCGGCAAAAAAGACACGATGGAGCTCGCCGTGATGGTCGACACGTTCCGTCCTCTGCATGTGGCGAAAGTGGCGGAGAGCGTGGAAGACCCGGGCTACATGTCTTCTTGGTTACCCAAAGAGTAAACGGAAGCGAGGAAGAGACATCTCATGCACATCGATCCGGCAGGCATGCCTTGGAATGACGTCTATAAATACTTGATCGGCGCGGTGTTGCCGCGTCCGATCGCCTTCGTTTCCACTGTTGACGGAGAGGGTCGGACCAATCTGGCGCCCTTCTCCTTCTTCACCGTGGTCGCAGCCAACCCGCCGACGATCTGCTTCTCCGCGATGCGTCGCGGCTCGGACGGCGCGAAAAAGGACACGCTCCGCAACATCGAGGACACAAAAGAGTTTGTCGTCAACATCGTCTCCGAAGGCATCGTGCCGCAGATGAACCAGACGGCGGGCGAGTACCCGCACGGCGTCTCCGAATTTGACCAGTCGGGGCTGACCCCGGTCGCTTCGCACAAAGTGAAAGCACCGCGCGTGGGGGAGTCGCTCGTCAACTTCGAATGCCGCTTGACGCAGATCGTCGAGATCGGCGGCGACGAGGCGGGCGCAGGCGCGCTGATCCTCGGTGAGGTGATCGCCCTGCACGTCGACGAGTCGGTGCAGCGCGAAGGCAAGGTCGGCATCGACACCGCCGCTCTGCAGCCGGTCGGTCGTCTGGCCGGCAGCGACTACGTGCGGGTAACCGACACGTTCGAACTGGAACGCAAAAAGTAAGAGGCAGCGCACAAAAAAAGACCGACAGCCTCCAAGGCTGTCGGTCTTTTCGTTGTGTTACGCGTACCGCTTGGCGATGCGCTCCAGGCGCGAGGTGTGCTTGAGCAGGTCGAGGCGAGCGAGTTCCGCTTCCGGTGCGCTCGGGCGCAGGCCTTCGACATCCCAGTACTCCATCAGCACTTTCGTCACTTGGTTGTAGAAGTGCGACGGACCGTAGGAAGCTTCGCGGGCGATCGTCTTCATGCGCTGCTCGTAGTTCGGCATGTTGTGTCCCGGCATGAAGAAGTTCTTCAGCACGTTCGACACATAGATGATGTAGTTCGGCTCCAGCTCCAGATGGGCTTTTACGACGTCGCGGTAGAAGGCGAAGTGCAACGCCTCGTCCTTCGCCAAACGGCGCAGCAGCGTCCCGAGAGCCGGGTCATACGGCGTTGCAGCTTTGGCGACGTTGTTGTAGAAGACCAGCGTCGCCAACTCTTGCATCGAGGCGTAGGAGATCGCTTCGATCGGCGTGGTGAACGAAGACTCAAAGCCGCCCTTCACGACCGTCTTGCGCAGTTGGTGGAGTTCGTTCGGGCAAGAGTTGCGGGTGAGCAGCAGGTAGTTTTCCAGCAGGTTGCTGTGTTGGTCTTCTTCGGCGACCCACGTGTGGATAAACTCCTTCATCACATCCAGCGAACCGACGAACGTCGACGACAGGTAGGTCGTGAACCAGGGCAGGTTGACTTCTGTGAGCAATGCTGTTTCAATGGCAGAGTAGATAGCAGGCGGCAGAGGGCGTTGTTCGATGGTCCAAGGGTGCTCTTTGTAGGAGCGACCCAATTCCCACGGAACAAATTCGTGGTAGCTCCAATCTATTTTTTCAGCGCGTTCCAAGTGGTCATTGTACAGGTCGATCAGGCGCTGTTCCAGTCGATGGTCAAGGTGTGGCAGTAGGATCATTCAGATGCCTCTTTTCTATTGATAAAGTAGACGTGTGTGCCTTCAGTATAGACTGCGAGTCAGAAAACTTCGATAGCAAAGTTTGGGACTTTTGTCGTCTGGCACACTTAGTACCACTATAGCCAATTGAATACGAGAGCATAACGCACTTTCAAAGAGGAGATGTAAATGTGACAAATTCTGAAACTTTTTACTCTACATATAGAATGTCAACCGGAACGGTGAGAATCGCCGTGTTTACTGACATCAACGACAAGGACGGGTTTGAGATCTCGCTGGGGATGTATCGCGCCCATGTTGGGGACGTGACCGACGAGGTGTTTGAACGTCATGTGGAAAAGTTCAACGGTCGTATCACAGAAGGAAAGGAAGATTACAATTTATGAACAATATCATTACAATCCTGTTGCCGCTCGCTGCTGCCATCTGGCTGTTCCTGATCATCCGCCGCAACGGTCGGATAAATCCGATGGAAGGACATACGAACGATGTGTTGCGGGTGGTGTTGTACATCGCCGGCTTCTGGGTGTCCTTTCTGTTCTCCACGTACATCGGCTTCTATCTGTACGCCAGCGGCTCCAACCTGCTGTCGGTGATCGGCCTGTATGTGTCCGGTTTGCTCGGGGCGTTGATCCCGTACCGGATGCGCGCGCGAGAGGGCAATGACGGTGTGATCGGCTGGTTGGTTACTGCATTGGTATACACCGTTCTCTTCTATGCATTTTCGTGGTTTTTAAGTTAACTGTTTAGTAAACACAGGGCTCCCTTCTAAAGGGAGCCCTATTTTATTGCCTATTATGTAGGTATTACTGATATTTTGGAATTAGAGCAATTTATTAAAAATATACCATTGACAATTGTAGTGATGGGTAGTAAAAATATTGGTGAACCCAAAAATATTAAAATCAAGTTCAAAAGTAAGAGAGAGGGGTCGATATCAGCAAATTACAATCATAATGAATTCTGGCCGGTCAAACAGATTGACCAAAAATTCGGAACAGCGGGTGAAACTATGAGCAATACGATTGATCAATCGGTTACGCCAATCGCTGATACCCTGATTCAACTGACGGAGCGGGAGATCGTGTCTTTTCATGCATTGCCGATCTCGCAAGGGCGGTCTCTCACGGATTCACCGATCCGTGACAAGTACAACGCTTTGTTCGGGCAGGAGTATTTCAAAACAGAGGTGACCTACTCGGGGAAAGTGTTCGATTCACCGATCCTGCCCCGACGGATCATCAAAGAGTCGATGGCGATGACAGCCAAAGCATTTGGCGCGAAAAGCTCGCTCTACATCACGATGGGCACAACGATGGCCAACTACATCGCTCTGCGCTCGCTGTTGAACGAAGGCGACCGCGCATTGGTGGACAAGACGTGCCATCAGTCGATTCACTTCGGCATGCAGAGCAACAAGGCGGAAGTGACCTATCTGCCAGGCGAGTTCGTCTGCAAAGGGATGAGCCGTTCCCATTTCTCCGTCACGCGCTTGATCGAGGAGTACCGCAAGGCGTACGAGTCCGGACGCCCCTTCTCGCTGGTCGTCATCAACGGGTCGTCTTATGAAGGTGTCACGTACGACATCAAGCGGATCTTCCGCGAGTGTCTGGAGATTCACGACAACGTCTCCTTCCTGGTCGATGAGGCATGGTCGGCGTTTGGCTTCTTCCACCCGCGTTACCGCCCATTCTCGGCGATGCAGGTCGCGGCCGAACTGGCCGAGGAGATGCCGGACAAAAACTTTACCGTCGTGACGTCGCAATCGGCTCACAAATCGCTGAGTTGCCTGCGCCAAGCCTCCTTTATCCACATCTACGGGCCGCAAGACGCGGTGCGGCGTTTTGAAACGAACAAGTTCATGATGCATACGACTTCGCCGAGCTATCCGATATTGGTTTCCCTTGAGCTCGGGCGCGCGCAGATCGCCCTGGAGGGCGAAGGGATGGTGGATAAGGCGCTGCTGGTCGCCGACTCGCTGCGCGAACGAATTTTGAACGACGAGCGGCTCTCTCAGTACGCTCTCGTCGATGACTCGTTCATCGCCGACGACATGCGCGAATACGTGCAACTCGATCCGCTGCGAATCCCGGTCGACATGTCCAAACTCGGCGTGTCACCGAAGATGTTCAAAGACTTCGCTTTCCACGAGCACGGCGTGTATATCAACCGCCACACGCACACGGCCTTTTTGATCAACGTTCATCTGGGCGTGCGTCCGGAGCATGCGGACAAGCTCCTCAACGCGATGATCGATTTCCAACAACGCGTGCTGGCAGGAGATGTGCAAAACGAGTCGGCCGAGTGGATTCAAAACGATCTCGCCGAGTACTACGAGGTCAAAGAAAAGTTGAAAAACGGGGAAGTGATCGACTCGTTCGTCATCCCGTACCCGCCCGGCGTGCCGGTGCTGGTGCCGGGCGAAGTGTCCGATCCGAGCCTGCTGCAAGACCTGCAAGAGATCGAATCATCCGGCGTCGACATCATCATCGTCAAAGACGAGCGGATGGCCAAACGAGAGACAAGGAGTGTATCGCTGTGATTCCGTTGATGAAGATGGGCGAGATGGCCGCGAAATACCCGCAGCATCCCGCGTTGATTGAAGGAGATCGCGTCGTCGCATGGCCGGAGCTGCAACTGCTCACCGAGCGCTGCCTGCGCGGTCTGGTAAACAAACACGATGCGCTCTCGTTCAAACGAGTGGCCTACATGGCGGAAAACCGCTACGAGATCGTCATCTTGATGGGCGCGTTCTCCACGCTGAAAGTCCCGTTTGTCGGTCTCGACTTCACGGCCACCTACGAGCAAAAAGCGCACTGCGTCAAGAGCATCGAAGCGGATTGCCTCGTCTACGGCGAGAAATTTGCCGACGAAGCTCTGCAGATCGCGTCGGAGCTGAACATCCCGGTGATCTGCCTGGAGACCGAACTGCCGTCTCTGCTCAGTGACGAGTTCGACGGGCTGGAGCTGCAACTGGCCGGCATCGAGCGTCCGTTCGAATCGTTGTCCTTCACCTCCGGCACCAGCGGTCTGCCGAAAGTCGTCTACCGCAACGCGCCGTTCGACGCGCGCCGCTTCGGCTATCTGATCGAAAACTTCCACTTCGACCAAACGGACGTGTTCCTCGTCTCGCTGCCGTTCTACCATGTGTCGGCGACCGGCTGGGCACGCCTGTTTATGGGACTGGGCGGCACGGTCGTGCTCGGCGACGCAGCGCGCCCGGCTTCGATGGCGCAACTGATGGTCGACCGCGGCGTCACCGTCACGCTGATGGTGCCACCGACCCTGCATCGCGTCGTCAAAGCGTTCGAGACCCAAGCGGTCACCGAAGAGCCGAAGCTCAAATTCCTGATCGTCGGCGGCAAAAACTTCCCGGTGCAGCTCAAACATCGCTCCCTCGACGTGCTCGGCCCGGTGGTGCATGAGTACTACGGCTCGACGGAGACCGGCGTCAACACGATCTCGCGCCCGGAAAACATCCGCCGCCACCCGGACAGCGTCGGCCTCGTGATGGACGGCAGCGACATCGTCATCCTCGACGAGTTCCACCAGATCGCTCCGACCGGCGTCAAAGGCAAAGTGGCGATCTACTCGTACCAAAACATGGCGGGCTACCTGTTCAAAAAATCGGACGCCGTGGTGATCGACGACAAAGTCTACATCATCACCCCCGACTATGGCTGGTTTGATGAAGAAGGCTACCTGTTCCTCGCGAGCCGTTCGAACAGCGAGTTCAACGTCTATGAAGTGGACAACCGTCTGCGGGACATCGCGGGCATCGACGATCTCTACGTGATGGTCGACTCCTCCAGTGAACTGCACATCTTCATCATGCCGGAACACGAGGCGAACGAAGAGATGATCGGCGTGGACGTGATCGCAGCTGTCCAAGAGCTGGGCTTTGCAAACGCACACGTGCGAATGGTGGCAGAAATCCCGTATTCCATGTCCGGTAAAGTAAAAGAAAAAGACTTGAAAATGTTATACCAAGTCATGTAAATGTATGCTAGAATGCAAATCGTAACATAAAGATATAAATACTAAGGAGTGTGGAAACCTGTTATGAATCGCGATGGATTAGTTAAGGGCATGATCTTTTGTTTCCTCGCCGTGGTCGCGTGGGGCGGCATGTTCCCGGTTGCGGGCAACATCCTCAAAGTCATGGACCCGTTCTGGTTTACGAGCATTCGCTACGGCACCGCAGTC
The DNA here is from genome assembly GCF_026410385.1 of Tumebacillus lacus. Taxonomy (GTDB): domain Bacteria; phylum Bacillota; class Bacilli; order Tumebacillales; family Tumebacillaceae; genus Tumebacillus; species Tumebacillus lacus. The sequence goes on along the minus strand of NZ_JAPMLT010000003.1, from coordinate 250,126 downwards.
ATCGTATTCTTGATTCTTCTCGCCCTGATGGAAGGCAAAAAATCGTTCGGCTTTGACAACCGCGGCTGGTGGCTGTACTTCTTTGGCACCATGGGCTTTGCGGGCTTCTCCTTCCTGACCTTTGCAGGCCAAAAAATGCTCGGCGTCTCCGGCGCGGTCGTCGCGTCGATCATCATGGCGCTGATGCCGGTCAACACCCTGATCGTCAACACGCTGCTCGGCCGTGCAAAACCGAGCGGTTTCGGGATCGGCATGATGCTCGTCGCGCTGTTCGGCGTGTTGCTCGTCATCACCAAAGGCAATCCGGCCACGCTGCTGGCGACCACGGAAAACCTGATCGGTGACATTTTGATCTACCTCGGCGCACTGAGCTGGGTCATCTACACCATCGGCGGCACCACGTTCCCGACCTGGTCCCCGATCCGCTACACCGCGCTGTCGACTCTGCTTGGCATGATCTCCGTCCTGTTGATCACCATCGCAGGCACCGCGTTTGGCCTGCTGTCCGTTCCGACGTTGGAAGGCACCTTCTCCGTCGGTTGGGAACTGCTCTACATGGCGATGATCGCAGGCGTTATGGCCGTCTTCCTCTGGAACTTCGGCAACCGCATCCTGACCCCGATCAACGGGATTCTGTTCATGAACCTCGTGCCGATCACCACCTTTACGATCACGATCATCCAAGGCGGCACGTTCACCTCCGTCGAACTGCTCGGCGCGGGGATCACGATCATCGCTCTGGTGGCAAACAACCTGTACAACCGCCGCGTCGCAGCTCGAGCGGCAGCAGCAGCAAAAGCAGCTTAAATTCACTTGAGATCCCAGGAGGAGAGAGAACATGGTAACGGAATTCAAAAACGAAGAAGTTCTTGATTTCACCCAACCGGAAGTGCGCGAGAAAATGGTCGCGGCACTGGAAAAGGTCGCGGCTGAGTTTGGCACCGAGTACGACCTGATCATCGGCGGCAAGCGTGTCAAAGGCGAGTCGCACTTCGTCTCGATCAACCCGTCCAACAAAGACCAAGTGATCGGCCGCGTCGCCAAAGCGACCCGCGCCCAAGCGGAAGAAGCGATGAACACCGCCCAAGCGGCGTTCAAAACGTGGAAAAAAGTCGCTCCGAAAGAGCGCGCCCGCGTCTTGTTCAAAACGGCAGCGTTGTTGCGTCGCCATCGCTACGAGTTCAACGCGTTGCTCTCCTACGAGGCGGGCAAAAACTGGGGCGAGGCGGACGCCGATCTGGCGGAGACGATCGACCTGATCGACTTCTACGGCCGTGAGATGGTGCGCCTCTCCGAAGAACAACCGCTCACCCGCGTCGAAGGCGAAGACAACGAACTGACCTACATTCCGCTTGGGGTCGGCATCGTCGTGCCGCCGTGGAACTTCCCGATGGCGATCATGGCGGGCATGACCACCGCAGCGCTCGTCGCGGGCAACACCGTCATCCTCAAACCGGCGACCCCGACTCCGGTGCTGGCTGCCAAGTTTGTCGAGCTGCTCGAAGAAGCGGGCTTGCCGGCTGGCGTCGTCAACTTCCTGCCGGGCTCGGGCGCAGAGATCGGCGACTACCTCGTCGACCATCCGAATACCCGTTTCGTCTCCTTCACCGGCTCCAAAGAAGTCGGCATCCGCATCAACGAGCGCGCTGCGAAAGTGCATGACGGCCAAAAATGGCTCAAGCGCGTCGTGCTGGAGATGGGCGGCAAAGACTCGATCATCGTCGACAAAGACATCGACATCAAATCGGCCGTTCCGGTCATCGCGATGTCCGCGTTTGGCTTCTCCGGTCAAAAATGCTCGATCTGCTCCCGTGTGATCGTGCACCAAGACATCTACGAAGAGTTCATGACCGAACTGGTCGCTTTTACCGAAAAGCTGACCGTCGGCCCGGCGCACCAACAGGGTGTCTCGCTCGGCCCGGTCATCGACGAGAACTCCTACCACAACATCCTGAAGTACATCGAGATCGGCAAAGGCGAAGGCGAGCTGCTCTGCGGCGGCGGCGCGGCAGAAGGAAACGGCTTCTTCATCAAGCCGACCATCTTCGGCAACGTCCACCGCGACGCCCGCATCTCCCAAGAAGAGATCTTTGGCCCGGTGCTGACCGTCATCAAAGCAAACGACTTCGATGACGCGCTCGACATCGCCAACGACACCGAGTTCGGTCTGACCGGCGGCGTTTACTCCAAAAACCGCGAAAACCTGCTCAAGGCTCGCGAGGACTTCCACGTCGGCAACCTGTACTTCAACCGCAAGATCACCGGCGCGCTCGTCGGCGCGCAACCGTTCGGCGGATTCAACATGTCCGGTACCGACTCCAAAGCGGGCGGCCGCGACTACCTGCTCCTCTTCACCCAAGCAAAAGTGGTCGTCGAACAGTTCTAAATTTAGACAAAAAGAGCAAGGTTGCCCGACAAACAGGCGACCTTGCTCTTTTTTTTCCGCTCCAACTCCATTACTATTAGTACTAACACAACAAGTAACGGTCTTTACTTCAAGGAGGAGACGGAATGGCAACGGCAATGAAAGTACGTGAACTGACGTCGGAGCAATGGGATGGACTCGTAGCCTGTGCACGAGGCAAGCGGGAGCCGGACCTCGTCATCGAAAACGGCACCGTGCTCAACGTATACAGCGGCGAACTGATGCCGGCAAACATTTGGATCATCGGCGACCGCATCGCCTACGTCGGCCCGCGCCGCTACGAAGGCACGGCAGCCCGTGTATTCGACGCGACGGGCAAAGTGCTCAGCCCGGGCTACATCGAGCCGCACGCCCACCCGTTCCAGCTCTACAACCCGATGAGCTACGCCGAAGCGGTGCTCGCCCGCGGCACCACCTGTTCCGTCAACGACGACCTCGTCGTCCACCTCAACATGGAATTTTCCCAAGTCGGGCGTTTCTTCGAAATGATGTCCGGCCTGCCGATCAAAATGGTCTGGAGTGTCCGCCTCGACCCGCAGGCCCATCTCCCGGAGAAAAAGGACAAGTACCGCGCCTACGAACTCGGCCGGCTCATGAAAAGCCCCCATGTCTGGCAAGCGGGCGAACTCACCGACTGGAAATCCTGGCTCGACGGCGACGAAGAGATGAAAGAGGCGTCCCTCGCCGCCAAGCACATGCGCCGCCGCATCGAAGGTCACTCCGCCGGCGCGTCGTGGGAGACGCTCAACGCCCTGACCGCAGCCGGCGTCACCGCCGACCATGAAGCGATCAACACCGAGGAGGCCCTGCGCAGACTGCGCCTTGGCATCTGGACCACCCTGCGCCACTCCTCGCTGCGCCCGGATCTTCCAGATCTCATTCCCGGTCTGATCGAGGCGGGCCTCAAAAACTGGAGCCGCCTGATGATGACCACCGACGGCCCGACCCCGGAGTACCTGAGCCAAGGTTACAGCGACTACCTGATCCGTCTGGCGATCTCCCTCGGCCTCGACCCGATCATCGCCTACCAACTGGTCACCATCAACCCGGCCACCTACTACGGCGTCGAAGAAGAGATCGGCGGCATCGCCCCCGGGCGCATCGCCGACATCCTGATCCTCTCCGACCTGCTGGACCCGACCCCGGAGACCGTCATCGCCGACGGCCGCCCCGTCGCCCAAAACGGCCGGCTCCTCGAGCCGCTCCCGCAGCCCAACTGGGCCGAGATCGGCCTGCCGCCTTTGCGACCGTTGGGCCCCAAAGGCACCGTCGACCCGGATTGGTTCGCCGTCCACACCGACAGCGACACCTTCCCGGTGCTCAACCTGCAAAACCCGGCGATCACCCGCCGCGTCGATGTGGCCGTGCCGACCACAGACGGTCGGATCGACGACGCGTTTGTCACCGCATCGGACGACATCTGCTACCTCGCCATGCTCAACCGGCAGGGCAGATGGGTCTGCAACGGTCTGATCAAAAACTTTGCCACCGACCTCGCCGCCCTGGCCTCCTCCTACACCGGAGCCAGCGAAATCATCGTCATCGGCCGCGACCGCGCCGCCATGGCGGCAGCCGTGGAACGCATGCTCGAGATCGGCGGCGGCATCGTTATCCTCGACAACGAGCACAACGTCCTCAACGAACTGCCTTTGCCGATCGGCGGCGCCCTCAGCCATCGGCCGGTGGCCGACCTCGTCGGCCTGTCCAAAGAAATCGCCGACGTCCTCGCCGACCTCGGCCACACCCATTACGACCCGATCTACACGCTCTTGTTCCTGTCCTCGACCCACCTGCCCGAACTGCGCCTTTCTTCGGAGGGATTGTTCGAAGTCAAGACCAAACGCGTCCTGATCCCATCACGTCCGCTCTAAATCAACTTGCGAACGGCCCCGCCGTTCGGGTATCATAAACACAACAGAATCACCTTGCGCAACTGGCGGAAAAAGTGGGTCACCACGAGGGAACGCAAGGGAAGGACAGCCGACCGCCTGGGCAACGTGCACACACACCACAGCTCAGGCGGCCGTCTGTCTTTTTTCATAACAGTCTGGACGAGTCGAGCTGAAACAGGAGGAGAGCCCGGCATGATGGTCTATGAAGAGCGATACGGCGACCGCGTCACCTGCCCCCATTGCGAGGCAAAGGGCGCGCCCTTTGAAAGCATCTCCATCAGCGAAGGAACCTACGACCAAGTCCCGTATCAAGCGGGCACCTGTCCGCGATGCCGCGAACAAGTCCACTACAAACGCGTCCGCGACCTTGACCAGATCACCTCACTCTGGTTGGCAGATGCCACCGGCGAACCGATCCGCCGTTACGTCATCTTCCCGGCTGCCACCGGCCGCCGCGTCCTCTGGCGCATGTTCGTCGAAGACCCCCTGCACAGCTTCCTCGCCCGCCAGGGCTACTACGACCGCCACTTGCAGGTGGTCTTCACCACCCGCAAAACCCCAAAAAACCAAACCCAAAGACCCTCCACCCGCTAACGGGCAAAGGGTCTTTCCTTCATCCAAAAAAAATCCCTTCCCCCCGACAGCCGCCGCACAGACGACAAGAGCGACTGGGGGGGCCTTTCGAGGAGCGAGTTTTTTATAACTTTAGTCATAAATGTTTGAGCGGGGGAAAGGCCCCCCCAGTTGCTCTTGACCCCCTAGCCCTCGCCAGAGAAATCCCTTACTTGAAATCCTTCCAATCCTGCCTCGAAGTCTTCAACAAATACTCAAAATCATTCTCCAACTCTTTCTGCTCCCGTTCCCTCCGAGCAATCTCCGCCTGCCGCTTATGTTCCTGCTGCACCCGTTCCTGCTCCTTCAACCCGTTCGACTGCTCCGTCAACTTCGCCAACATATCCGGAGACAGCATATCCTTCAGAGTCAAACCCTTATCCTTCGGCTTATCCACCAAATTCTTCCGCTCATCGTACCGAGAACCAGACACTTGCGGCTTTACCGGCTTCGCAGACTTCCCCGATTTTTTCCCCACATCTCTCACCCTTTCCACTATAATCCCGCGCCCCCGCAACTCCTCCAAGACACGATTCTTATCCTTACATATTACAAAAATCTCCTGCACCGAATCGGTCGTCTTCGCCAACAACTTAATCCCAGTATCCGTAAAATACTGAAACGTCATCTCCTCAAACTCCGACTTATTGAGCGAAATCACCCCGGTCACCACCGAATGCACCCCATCGATCTGTCCGATCGCATCGAGCACCTTCGCATAATCACCAATAATCCGATGCATCTTTTTCACATTCTTATCCCGATGCCGATGCCCCCGACTCACGCGATCACCAGCATCGCCATCGGATACGCCTCCTCAATCGGCACCCGGTTCCGATGACCCCATGCCATCACGCCGTCCATCCGCGTCACCGTCAGCGTATCCTTCGAATCCACAATCTCATAACTCTTCCCGATCTCCACCACTGCCGGATCCATCGTATAAGACAACGCCAAATAATACTTCCGCTCCAGCACATCCAATTCCTCAAACCGCTCGTCCGCCAAAGCTTGCCGTCCCAGCTCCTGCAGCCGCTTCATCTCCTCATTCAATTCCACCGTCGACATATCCCGATACAACTTTGCCATCCAAACATCGCACTCCTTCATCCGTATCTTTCTGACACGAATTATAGCAGATCGACATCTCCATGAGTACGATGAGGCAAACATATTGTAGAATAGTGTAGACAGGAGGTACCTGCTATGAAAAAAACCACCATCTGGCTCTTTGCCATCCTGCTGATTGCCGCCGTCGGCACCGGTTTTTACGTCGGTTACTGGCAGGGCGGGCAGGAGGATCGCCAAGTCGTCGCTCCCGCAGACCCGCCGAAAACTCCGGCACCTGCGCCGACCGCGCCGCAACAGCCGCCGAAAACTCCGGCCCAGCCGACCACGCCGCCGCAGCCGGACCCGCAACCGACAACGCCGCCTGCTCCCGAGCAAAGCGACGTGATCACCGTCTCCGCATTCAGCGACACAGGCTCCCTGTCGCTCGCTGAACGCGCCTTGCATAACGACGCCTTCCAGCTTGAGCGACTGGACTGGGAAGCGGGCCGCACCCTGTACATCTCCGGCAAGATGAGGGCCTTCGAAGCGGTCGGCAACTACCGCGTCCGCGATGAAAACAAAGTGCTGCTCGAACCGGAACAAGTCGTTCGCGCCGCCGAGGGGGCACCGGCCTGGAGCCCGATCCGTGCGGCCGTCCCGCTCAAACCGGCCTACAAAGGCAAAACACTCTTGATCGAATTTTTCATCCGCAGCGCCAACGACGGCTCGCGGACCCACATGATCACCGTAAAAGTCAAACCGCAATAACCACCCAATCTGGAGGCAGACGATGGACAAACAACAACCGCGCTTAGACCTCGTCAGCGGAGCGGAGGCCCTGGAGCAACTGCGCCAGTTTCCGCACCCGGCAGGAACGGGGATCTTGCACGTCCCAAACCAACTCACTTGGCCGCTGCTCATCCCGCAAAACGGGATCACCGTGCAGCTCGAAGAAACCAAAGACCAGCAACTGACCTATGGCCTCGTCACCGGCATCATCGCCTTTGAAGACACTTTCCACCTCGTCGGACGCGTCGACTACGCATACGGCGACTTCGAAGACACTGTACGGTTCCGCCTCGACTGGGGACCGGATACCGCCATGCTGGAGACCATCGCCGAGCTTGGCATCCTCGGCTTCAGCCGCGAAGTCCCGCCGGAGCGCGCGACCAAAGCGGAACTGGCCGACTACCTCGGCCGCGTCCCGACCTTTGTCTGCGAGCTGGACGCCCAAGAACTGCACCGCCTGAAGATCCAGATGATCCGCATGCAAGCCCAAGCGGAACACCTTGGCAAATAGCGCACCCGCCATACAAAAATCACCTGCCCCGCAACGGAGACAGGTGATTTTCTATTTACGGCAACGAATCCCGCTCCAACCCCTTCAACGTCTCCTGCGCTTGCTTCGCCGTCAAAAAGATCGTCGTCGTCTCCCCGATAAACACATCGGTCACATCGAGCGTGATCTTTTGCGTCGCCGACAGTTCCAGCGTCCGTTCATCGAGCAACCGGCGGATCAGATCCGGCTGCGACTCCAGCAGGGCCAGATCCTTATCCACCAGATAGTTCAGCTCCGTCTTCACCAACTTTTGCACCTTCAGCTTGATGAATTCATCCGGGGCATCTTGCACCGTCACGACCAGCTTTTTCACATGACGAACGCGCTGCTTCTCGGCGTGGGAGAGCTCTTGTTCCAGCTTTTGTTTATCCTCGGCGAGCTGCGAGCACGTATCCCGGCATTCGGCCAGCCGCAGATAGAGCAGGTCCAGATCGTGCCCTCTGACCGCCAGCAACACCGAAGCGCCGAACAGGGCGCCGACCAACAGCGTCGCGAAAAATCGCTTGTTGTTCATTTGATCTCCCCGACGATCCACTTGATGAGATAATACCCCACATTGCACCCGAGAAACGCCGACACCAGGTAGCAGAACTGCTTGACCACCACCGCAAACTGCGCCCCGCCAAACAGCCCCGTGTCGAACACCTTCAACGTATCCATCGTCCCGCCGAGCGCCGCCACCAACGCCCAGATCTTCAGCTGATCTCCGAGATAGACCATCGTCGTCATCGGGGGCCGGTGAGTGAGCACCGCGCCCAGCGCGCCGATGATCGAGCCGCCGAGCACGATGCCGAGGGCGACAAAAAAGTCGAGGATCACGGTGCTGATAAATCGCTCCACAGGCTCCCTCCTTGTCCAGAATGCTCTTGTACGATACCTATGCGACGGGACCCGCACACATTCGGCAAGTGCCTACATATCGTATGAGGAGAATGAAAGCAAAAGGAGGCGCGAGCAGAATGGATACTCGCGATCACAACGAAGTCTGGAACCGGCCGTGTCTGCAACCGGTGGGGCAGTTTGACATCGAGGAACACACACGAGCCGAGCAAATGCCCCTGATGCCGCTCGGCCCGATGGGGACCACCGTCGCCGGCCAGGAACAGATCCAACCCTACATCCCGCCGGGTGCGGCCGTTCAACCGACCCCGTTTGCCGGCACCAACTTTCCCATCGACCAGCCGACCGGCGTGACCGTACCGTCGCCGCCGACGACAGGCGACACGCCGGCCGACATCACGCCGGCCGAAGAAGGGGCGGGGGCGGAAGGCCCGGTCTCCGACTGCGGACCGCGCGTCGGCTACGTGGCGTTGGCCGGGGAGGACTTTATCCGAGTGCAAAACTACGTCGACCGCGGCGGCAACCCGTGGCGGCTCGACCCGGTGGAGACGGCGCGAGTCGTCGGCGCGGCAAAGCTCGGGTTTAGCAAAACAGACCCCTTCTGGCTGCGCGGCACCTACGTCGATTCCGGCTCCGGCCTGTTTCACGCGCTGGTCTGGTCCCGGCACAAAACCTGCGTGTTTCTCCTCGAGCTCTACCAACCCGTCAAGCAGGGGAGAGGCGGGATCTGGGCGGTCGAACGAGTGGTGGAACTGGAGTCGACGACCCCGGCTCCGATCCGGTAAAGGCACGAAGTAGCAAAAAGGGAGGGGAGCCGCGCAAGGCACCCGCTCCCTTTTCCCATTTCTGTGCTACAATGCTAAGATGGACATGTTTCATGTATTGTGATCTGAGAAAGGGGATTGAACGTCATGACACCGATGATGAGAATCCTCGGCACCTTATTTTATAAATTTTTCGGGGCGGGACTGAGCTTCCTGATCGCCATCCTGACCGCCAACTACCTCGGCCCGACCGGGCGGGGCTATCTGACCGCGACGATCACCAACTTTTCCTATTACTCGCCGATCGTCGGCTCGTTCAGCGAATACATACCGTACGGCATCAACAAGCAAAAACACGACCCGCGCCTCGTCTTTTCCACCGCGCTGTGGTTTGCGACGATCCTCGTGTCGTTCCTGCTCGCCGTCGCGCTGCTCGGCACGCCGTGGCTGTGGAACGGATTTGGCCCGTTTGAGGCGATGAAGACGCGCACGATCTGGTTTGCCTTGCTCGTCGCGCCGTTCTCCGTGTTTCACGTCTATGTCACCCGGCTGATCTGGGGGCTGGACCAGCACGAGTGGCTGAACCGGCTCAACACCGTCCAGTCGCTGCTCTTCATCCCGCTGTTGACCGGGGCGGTGCTGTTTGCCCCGACGGACGAGCAGACGCTCTACGCGATGGGGGCGTGGTTCCTCTCGTTTGCCGTCACCGCCACCGTCTCCGCCTACGTTGCGATCCGCCACGGCGGCGTCACGCTCATCCCGCGCCCCGACCTCAAGATTCGCCGCGAGATGTTCCGGTACGGTACGCAACTGATGGGGGCGCGACTGCTCACGATCACCAACATGCGGATCGACTTTTACATCGTCTTCTTCCTGATTGGCGTCCAAGAGTCGGGCGTCTATTCCATCGCTGTCACCATCGCCGAGATGCTGATGCTCGTCTCCGGCTCGATCCTGCAGGTGGTGATGCCGCGCGTGTCGTCGCTGGCAGAAAAGGACTCGTCCCTGCTCACCGCCCGCACCTTCCGTCACACGGCGATCATCTTGCTGGTCGCCATGCTCGGCTTCTATATCGTCATGCCGTGGCTGATCCCGCGGGTCTTCGGCGAGGCGTTTGCACCGGCCGTGCAAAACTTGATGATCCTGTTGCCAGGCGCGGCGTTGCTCGGACTCGCCACGATCCTGACCACGTTCTTCACGAACCAACTGGGCCGCCCCAAACTGCTGATGGCCTTGGAGGCGATCTCCATCGTCGTCAACCTCTCCATCGCGTTGTTGCTGATCCCGCATCTGGGCGCGCACGGTGCCGCTTTTGCAAAAGTGTCGGCCAACGCAGCGATCTTCCTGTTCTCCATCGGCTACTTTGCCTACGTGACCCGGTACCCGGCATGGAAACTGTTCGTGCTCCAACCGGACGAGATCGACCAATACAAGCGACTCCTGCGCAAGATCACCGACAAGATCACGAAAAAAAAGACCAACTCCTAAAAAGGGCGTTGGTCTTTTTTCGCGTGTATGCGCAGAATTTAGTAGCGGTTGCCGTTGTTGTTGGAACGATTCTGCTGATTCTGGTTGCGCTCGTATTTGTCCATCATGTTCTTCAACTTCGGATAGATCGCAAGGACGAGTACGAGTGCGAGACCGGCGTTGATGTACGATACATAAGCAAATGCGGAAGTACCTTGCAGAATCGTGGTGATCGCCAAACTACAGACGAGCAGGATGACCAGAGTGATCAAAAAAGGAGCTGCTTTCGCCATTTCGTGAGTACCTCCAAACCTGTGATTAAGAATAGTATAACACTCCATAGAGGTAAATGAAATATACCAATATTTTATGAAAAGTAAATAACCCTGCAACAGGCGGGGAGCAGGGTTACGCACAACGTATCAAACAGAGTGTAAATCGTTTTTTAGAACTCCCACTTCAATTGGCGACCGCCGATGACGTGATAGTGCATATGGAACACCGTCTGTTGTCCGTGCGTGCCGGTGTTGGTCACCACGCGGAATCCGGTCTCGTCGATGCCGGTCTCTTTGGCGACGATCTGGATCGCCGCATGAATTTTTGCAAGGACAAGGGCATCGTCTTCCGTCAGGTCGAGTACATTGACGATATGCTTCTTTGGAATGACAAGGGCGTGCACCGGCGCGACCGGGTTGATGTCGTGGAAGGCGAGGACGTGCTCGTCTTCGTAGATTTTTTTCGACGGGATCTCACCCGCGATGAGTTTGCAGAACAGGCAATCCATGAGTATCGCTCCTTTGGTCATATCGTTGTCCACCACCAGATTACCACGAGTGGCGAAAAAAGGAAAAGAGTTGGCGATACTGATCGGTACGGAACGGTCTCTGACAGGATTTGCGCCTTCTGTGTGGAATATAGACAGGGTTGAAGGAGATGTGATAGGACTTGAAAAAATGGCTGAGAGTGTTCAGCTTTGTCTTGGTGGTTGTCGGCCTGTTTGCCGGCTATTATGTGTATTCGATGTTCTCATTCCTAGGATCGGTCAATGCGAACAAGCCGTTTTCCAACGGGGAAAACCTGCTGACGACAGCAAAATGGGAAGGGACGGAGCAGGTCAACATCCTGATCATGGGCGTCGACTCGCGAAACAAAGACGAGAAGCCGCGCTCTGACACCATGCTGCTGGCCAGCATCGACCCGGTGAGCAAACAGATCGCCCTGTTCTCGATCATGCGCGACACCTACGTCAACATCCCCGACCACGGGCAGCACAAGATCAACGCCGCCTTTGCAAACGGCGGTCCGGAACTGCTGATCGACACCGTGCAGCAGTTTCTGAAGACGGAGATCCACTATTATGTGGCGACCGACTTTGTCGGATTTGCCAAGATCGTCGACGCCATCGGCGGCATTGACGTCAACGTGCAGGAAGACATGATCCACGCGGACGACGGCGTCAACGACATCAACCTGCGGGCGGGACAGCAGCATCTGAGCGGCTACCAAGCCCTGCAATACGTCCGCTACCGGGGCGGCGTCCGCGCCGACTTCGACCGCACCGAACGCCAGCGCGAGATGGTCAAACTGGTCGTCAATGAGATGAAAACACCGAGTCAGCTGATCAAGCTGCCGACGATCTTAAAGGAAGTCAAACCGTACGTGCAGACCAACCTCGGCGGCGACGACCTGTTCAAACTGGCAGCCCTCGGGCTCAAGCTCGACACGGCCAACATGAAGACCGAACAACTGCCGCAAGACGATGCGTTGAGCGAGACGACCAACATGTACGGCGAAGCGATCCTCTGGCCGGACATTGAAGCGACCCGTTCGTTCTTCCATGAGACGGTCCAAGGCGGAGCGTCGACCGACACGGCGGATGCAGGCACGGCAGGCGGCGGCTCCCGGCAGACCACGACCCAGCCGCAGGAGAGCAGCCAACCGCAAACACCGGCTGCACAGAGTGGCCCTGTGGTCACCGTCTCCGGCGAATACGTCAACCTGCGCACCAAACCGACCACCGACTCGGCCGTGATCGGCAAAGTCTATGAAGGGCAAGACCTGACCCTGATCGAGAAGCTCGACGGCTGGTACTACATCAAGACCCCGGACGGCATGTACGGCTACGTCAGCGCGTCTCTGGTCACCGAGTAGAAGGAAAGCAGAAAGACCCCTGAGACAGGGGTCTTTTTTGTGTGGGTGGATCAGCCACGGCCCATCGGCTTGGCGAAGATCGTGTACGCGTCGCCCGAGTCGTTTTTCCCGGATACGCGGATCGAGTAGAGATCGGCCGTGTAGTCGACCGGCACATCGAGGTAGCCGGGGCCGACCACAGAACCGACCAAACCGCCCGCTCCGTCGTAGATCGCAAACTCATACGTGCCCGTCGTGTCGAACGTGAAGCGCAAGACCTGGTCATCATCCAGCGCAAACTTGTACATGTCCACGTCGCCGGTCGTGCCGACCACACCGTTCATCACATCGCCCACGTGATACATCACCGCGGTGCTGAGCGTGTCATTTGCGCCCGAGGCGTTGCTCGCTTCCCCTTCGTAGACCGTATACGCATACGACGTTTGTGCGCCGCTTGCGAGCATCGCCGTGATGCCGAGCGCGAGAATGGTTTTTTTCCACAGGTTCATATCAAGGAGACCTCCTGGTCGCTGGTGGTTGAGTATTAGTTCGCCGTAAAGGTGTAGGTGTCACCGGAGTCGTTCTTGCCGATCACGCGCACATAGTACGAATCCCACTCATAGTTGATCGGCACGCTCAACGAGCCGGAGCCGACCACGCTGTCGAGCAGGTAGCCATACGCATTCCACACTTGGAACTCATAGTTGCCGGTGGTGTTGAACGTGAAGTCCACGCGGTAGGCGCCGTTCGGCATAAACTCGAACACATCCACGTCGCTGGCCGTGCCGATCACCCCGCTCACCGCATCGCCCATCTCAAAGTAGTTCGCCGTGCGGAACGAGTCGTTCACACCCGATGCGGTCATCGCTTCGCTTTCCCCGACACTTGCCGCGTACGTGGTTTGCGCACCTCCTGCGAGCAGAGCTGCCACCCCGAGCACACAGATCGATTGTTTCCAAAGTTTCATTTTTGACAAACCTCCTTGTTTATAATGTGACATATTAACTGTAATTGAATTTTGTTCTTGTTGCAATGATAGAAAGGAACTATTTCCATAAATATCGTCCCCGGTCCGGCAGACTCCTCGCATAGAGAAGGGTGTAAGACATCACACACCCTGGAGGGATACAAAATGATCGACATTTTCCACGGCTTCTCCAGCATGATCCTCACCCTGCAAACGGGCACCACCGCCGACGGCAACGCAGTCTACAAAGACAAAGCCTACTCGCGCGTCATGCCGTCCGCCTCGCTCGAAGATCTCTACGCCATCGGCGAAGCGCTCGCCAGCCTCTCCGCTTGGCCTCTCCACCACATCGAGCGCGTCAACCGGGAAGACCTGTACAAAACCGTTTAACATCAAGCCAAAAACCTAAAACTGCCGGAGGTGCCCCCCATGAAACGCGAACTGGAACTGATCTTCCTCACCGACACCAACAAAAAAGTCAAAGTCAACATCCCCGAACCGAGACAAAACCTCACCGCAGCCGAGATCACCGCCGTGATGGACCTCGTGTTGCAGACCCGGATCTTCACCTTCTCCCAAGGCAACGCCATCTCCAAAGTCGAAGCCCGCTTGCTCGAGACGAGCGTGCAAGAGATCGCGTTGTAAGGAGCACAAAGAGCCGACTATCTGTTGGAGATAGTCGGCTTTTTTTCTTTTTTATTATAGTTTTATTTGTAACCAATTGGTATACTCGACCAGTACCCATGTTTTGCCAGTTCGAAAAAATATGGACCGAGAGGGTGTATTGGAAATGAAAAAAGTGATTGCCGGATGGGTACTGTTGGCCGGTCTGGTCGGGAGCGGCACGATCTACACGATGCAAACAACTTTTGCTGGCGGTCAGGTTGACGAGTCAGGAATGTTGGTCATACCGGCCGACGAATCTCCTGCGGCCAAGAAAGCAGAGGAGGTGATGCAAAAGACAATAAAAGCAATCCTGGCAGATGACGTACAGGGTATGCTCAAATACACCCACGATGTGCGTTATCAAAAACAGAGTGATCGATACGAGCGGTCTACAGAAAAGATCCGAAATGATCTAAAAGAGATACGGATCGAAGATGTTCGTTCAGTCAACAGTTCGCTGGTTATGATCACCGTCAGACAAACAGATGTCGACGACCGAGTCTCGATCAACACCTTGCCCGTCTATAAAATGAAAGGTACATGGAAAGTTATTACGGGTGGATCTTCTCATCCACCCTACAAATATGAGTCGAGCATTCCGCAAGAATAGAATCATAACACCCGTTTTCCTCGAATGGGCGATGCAAATGGAAATTTCGCCTTATGAAGAAGCAAAAGGGAAGTAATACGCGAAGCAATGTCGTATGGATAGAAGTTGTGGAATACAAAGCACAGTTCAAACATCAATTTAAAAAATCCCAAGCCACGTACATGTTGTTTTAGAGGGGGGTTGTACTCGAAAGAAAATAGTTGTACTTCAAATGACTCTGTGATGTTGAGTGACGGAGAATTACCTCTTACACATTATTTATATTGGTTAATTTTGTAACGGGATGTTACGATGAAGAGAGCGAACCCGATCAAGGAAAGGAAGAGGAGAGTGGTCAGTGGTAAAAGTGCCAACCGAATTTTCAAAGATGTACATCGGCTACCCGGTGATACTCATCTGTTACATCGAGCAGAACGGACAGCCGAATATCTCGACGGGATCGTCCTCTTTTAGCCTAGGTAACATGATGTATCTGGGTTTCGTAAGCTCTGGACACGCCATTGACTGCATCCGGCTGACTAGGGAACTGGTTGTAAATGTGCCGGACAAGCGGCATATGGCGGAAATCGAACAATGCGGCTTCACATCCGAGAAGGAGCGAGGCAAGTTTGACTTGTCGGGTCATACGTCTGTCCCGTCGAAGCATGTGTCGGCCCCTTCAATTCTGGAATGTCCGATCAGTATAGAATGCCGGGTCGAGGAGATCTGTACTCCAGCCTCTCACCCGCAATACACCTATGTGATCGCTTCGATTGTTGACAGAAAGATCGATTCTTCTCTTCTAAAAGAAGACGGCTTCCTCGATGCAGGGCTTGTCGATCCTGTATTTTTTGTGGGGGATCACAAGCAACGCATGTACCGGTTTGCAAACGAGATTGCGGTTCCGCTGGGGGATTTCATCACCGATGCTGTCTACTGATCCAAGGAACTGTCTATTACTCTTTGATGGGATGGTGGAAGAGCATGATTCTGTCTACGAGGAGGAAGAGAATGCATATTGGAAACCGCTTGTAGGTTTAGTTGGACTGTCTCTCTGCTTGTCTGGATGCGCGCCATCTTTCGAGGAGAGTAATCAATTTTTACGTTACGCGCAGGATCGGAGTGTCTACGATTCAAGGTATCACGAGGAACTTGTCGTCTATAAGAAAAACGAGAACTCCGCCGTTCAATTTGTAACCCAGAAGTATGCCTATGTCGTAAACAAACCGACAAGTGACAGGGAAAAGGTCCTCGAATTGCTCAAACTGATGAAACTCACGAGAGAGGGCAGTCAAACCTCGCCAGTGATCTCAGCGGGCGTTACACTGCTTGACGCGAAAGTTCAGGACGACATGATCACGCTGAATTTTGATGATTCCATTCTGGCAATGCCGGAAGAAAATCGTGGGATCGTCCTCAAAACGATTGCTGATACGATGAAAATCAACTTCCTGACGGCCAGAACACTTCGCATCGAAGTAAAAGGGCAGCCGGTTACAGACTGGGCTGGTGTCGATCTGCACGATGGCGTATTACTCAGAGAGGAAAGTTAACACTCCATTTGATGGTCACATTCAGATGAAGGAAGAGATGCGGACCAAAACGATCAGGAGGTTATGATGGGACTTCAAAAGAGGATGTTTATGCTGTCTGGCATTGCACTTGGTGCGTTCCTGTTTGTGCTACCAGGCTGTACTGAGGAACAACCCGCTCAAATTGCTGGCTCAAACATTCAAAGGGATGTAGAGGTCGACTTTGATAAGAAGATGGCTATTTTGGATCAAGTAGAACCCAAACAAAGTTCCTTGGGGATCATCACGAATATCCTTTCTGCGGAATGGCCGACTCTGTTTATGGCCGCAGATGAGCAGGAGTTGTTCGAAAGATACGCACTGATTACTTGGCATCCGACGGAAAGAAGTAAAGACAGGATCAAAAAGAATCTTGACCAACATCCCGAATACGCCATCTATACTGAAATGTATAGAAATGGAACGCTACCAGCAAAAAAGGTATCAGTTAAAGAAATTAGTACGAACCTGATCGATGAATCTTCTAAAATCTATGATGTGAGTGCCACATATATTGTTGAGCTTCAAAATGATACTAGGAAGGAAATTTCCGTAAACCTGAAAGTAGGGAATCAAGGCTTAGATGTCATGAATCCACGGATTAACACGGATGGAGACGTAACCGATACTCCGCTTCCAGAACCTGTGACTGATCAGGATCAAAAACGACAAGCTTTTATGATGCGTATCTTGAAAGAAGTCAGTTGGAGAATGAATAATGAACAACTGACGGAGCTTCTCAAATGAAATTGGGATGAAAAACACCGGTGACATAGTACTCTCAGTTGGGCGAGTACTATATCACCGGTGTTTGTTTTTAACAATCGTGTTACTACCGTCGCATGATGTCTAGCATCATATTTTGGTCACAATAAGTCAGTGTAAGAAACAGACAATTAAATTAATTCATGCAAAAATTATAAGATTGTGTTGGTGCTGTGTTATAGTAATTCTAGGAGTATGAAGATGATTAATGGTGGTGAATCTACTTGAAGAACGAGGCGTTCAAATCAATAGGTGGAAGAGTTCGGAACTATAGACTGAACAGAGGTTTTTCTCAAGATGAGCTTGCCGAAGGAATTTGCTCTAGGCAAACCATTAGTTTTCTGGAAAACGGACAACACTTACCATCACCAGAATTTTTGAAGAAGATTGCGGACCGATTGGGTGTCCCTTTTCATGAGATTATGATAGATGATACTGATGAACTCAGTGCTAAGATTAAATTAGAAGTTATCAACATATATATCGAACGAAATGAGTATACGAGAGCGTTAGACTTAATTGATCATCTCCAGAACTCGCAAGAACTGTTGGAATATCAAAAGCGTGAACTTGAGTTATCCAAGGTCGATTGTTTATTGGGGACGAATCAACCTGATGCAGCTCTTGAGGCATTGACTGATCTTCAGATGCGCTTGGAACTTCAACGAGAACCGGACGACCATCTCATGGCTGTCGTCTATAATAAACTGGGTACGGCTAATTATCGCTTGTGGAATATATCCAATGCCCATGCGCATTATATGAGAGCCTATCAACTAACTCTTCGCTTTCAAGGAATAGACGTCACAGCGGCCAGAATTGCTTACAATCTAGGGATGGCGAGCCGGTTACTGAATCTCAATACGGATGCCGTTCAGTATCTGTCTGTGTCGGAAAATTTCTTCAAAGATATTTCTGATTTAGATAAGTTGGCGCATACGTGGTTTGAACTTGGCATCGCCTATCAGTCGATGGGTGACCTGGGGGAAGCAGAGAAATATTTACAGGAAGCGCATACCCTTTATAAGTCACAAAATGCGTTACGATTTGCCCGTCTGGTAAAGGAGTCCTATGCATTTACCGTGCTCTCGAAACAAGATCCTGATAAAGCAATCGACGAGATGTTTGAATGTGCCAAAGAAACGGAGCATGATGGCGACCTCAAACAGGTCGCATATATTCATGCAAGAATCGCAAAACTTTTGATTGGCCAGAAAAGGCTAACAGAAGCTGAAAAAGTGCTGGAAAAAGCGCTCACTCTGTTCACGGAAAAAGAGGCATCTTCATGTTTACACTTTGTGCATGTGTACCAATCATTCGCTGAGTATCTTTGTGAAATAAAACAATATGAGAAATCAATCCAATACTCCTATTTGGCCTCGGATCTTTTTGATAAAATGGGGTTCATAAAGGATGCGGCTGAATCTTTGAGTACTGCAGTGAATGCGTTTCGCTATCAGGGTATGTTTGAACAAGCACTTGAAGTCTCTGATCGTGTATGTAATATGTTACGTCGAGCAACACATCTTCGTTAGTAAAGGTGGATCAGTCAATGAAAATGCTGAAGCAAATCTTCGGTGGAATCGCGGTCTGTGCTGTGCTTCTTTCGATGGCAGTTACCTTGGCAAACGGATTTACGACAGTGGCTGTTGAAATCGGAACCGGACCGTTGAGCATCAAAAACGAAGCAATCTTTGACGAAACTGACGTTCATGTGGCTGTTGAAGTTGGTCCTGGACCTCTGATTGTTAAAGCATAAGGAAGAGCCTCTCGGATATTTCCGGGAGGCTTTTTTATGACCGCAAAAGGATGCTAACACATTTCGCCAGTGATCAAACAGTACTTTTTATACCTTAGCAACTGGATTTCAAATAGAATCTCCATATAAGGAGTGTTGATGTTACATCATTCGATTCCTATTTAAAAGGGAGGTATTTAAATGATCTCACTCGGTCAACGTATCCGAGAATTGCGAATGTCAAAACATCTGACTCAGATCGATCTTGCCAAGGGGCTTTGCACGCCGTCGATGATCAGCCAGATCGAATCGGACCGGGCGCGGCCGTCTTACAAGATGTTGCTTTCCATAGCAGAGCGGCTGGACACGACGGTGGATAAATTGGTCATCGATTCGGATATGAGTCTGGATCATCAGAGTGCATTTAAAATGGCTCGTGCGTTGATGGGAGCCAAACAATACGACACCGCGATCCCGATCCTACAGGATCTCCTCGCCGCGAAACGGACGCATGTCTCCGAGATGGACATCCAACTGGAACTGGGAGAATGCCTGCTCCATACGGGGGAGTGGAAGGCAGCCGAGAAGACGTTGCAGGCGGTTGCGGAACTCGTGCTGTTGCGTCAGGACAAGCCGAAGTTGACCCGGAAATTGAAACTGTTGGGAGACGTGGAGTCCAACAGAAAACGCTACGCACTCGCCGCCTTTCATTGGCAACGGGCACTAGATCACGCCGAGGGGATGCCGGAGCAGGATGTGTATCTGAAAGCGGAGATTCTCCACCTGCTCGGCAGTGTATACGTGAAGATGGGGGAAGCGCAGGAGGCGCAGGATTTTTACAAGCGGGCGGCTGATCTGTACGAGGGTGTAGAGGGTCATAACGAGATCGGGAACGTGTACCTGGGGCTGAGTGTGAGCTATCAGATGCAGAAAGACATGGCGCAGTCGGCGGAGTATGCGGAGCGGGCCATCGGGATCTTTAAGGGCATCGACAATCAGGTGATGATGTTGCGCAATCAGGTGACGTGCGCGGTCACGTATGGGGAGTCAGGTCGGGAGAACGAGGCGGAGTCGTTGCTGACAGACACGATCCGGCAGTTTGCGAATCTCGGCAGGGAGGAGGAGCAAGGGATCGCCCTCGTCGAGTACGCCAAACTGATGACACAACTCGAACGTTGGCCAGAAGCGGAGGAAGCGTGCCTGAGTGCTCAAAACCTTCTGCCGGAACTGCATATCTACCAAGCGTGGGTGAACCGGCTACAGGCTAAAATCGATCTGACGCGTGACGAGAAGAAAGCGGCGATCCGCCATTTTGAATCGGCGGCGGATGCTTTTCTGTGGCATCGGGAGTTGGGGGCGTATGGCGATACGATGTACGAGCTGTCGTGTGTGTACAGGGATGCGGATGATATACTCCGAGCTTTTGAGTTGTTGGAGCAGGTGCGCTCTCAGACGCAGGGGGAATTGTATAAGAGGGGGCTCATGCTGTGACGGCTATATTGTGTTGCGGGGTGGACTCGCCTGTGAAAATGGAACTGTATCCAAGACTGGTACAAGTCCGGTGTGAGGATGAGCTCGCACCGACCTGGTATCACACGATCACGGCTTGCCTCGTCAAGGAAGACACGATTATGCAAGTGGTGTGCGGGTGCTTGGAGATGTATCACGTCAAGCAGTTGGATGCGGATCTCTACCTGCTCGATGATCAGGCACTGAGTCAGTATCCGTTTTTCTGCGTGGATGCGGAGTATGATCTGCAAGTGGTGTACGAGGCGATGCATCTGCCGTTTTTGGATTTTATGATGAAGTACGCGAAGCATTGAGAAAAAAAACGGGCGCATCCCGTCGCTAAAATTCCTAACAAGATGCCCCCGTCCTCGCATATATTGTTGGTACTACATGAACGAACCACCGGTCTCTCAAGCTCGAAGGGAGGGTGTCTCATGGAGAACCAGATTGTCATCTACCGCAATATCTCGGGCGAGACGACCCGCGAGCTGGTCGACCTCTGGAAAACACGAGTTTCTCGTTCAGGGATTCAACTGGAGGAGAAAGGGAAAGGCAAGACGATGATCTTTCACCTGTATCTGAAAGACGACGAGGTCATCTTTTACATGTACGAGAACGGCAAAGCGTTGCACGTTCTCATCGAGTACATGCGGGTGAAAAAAGGGGATGGCCGCATGATCAACGCCATCGACGGGTTGATCACGGAGTTGAGGCTGCGCGGGGAAAAGTATGAAACGCATCGCGGGGAGTTGTTTCGCACGCTGTATCTGAACGGGATGGTCATGGATGACGGCCCGTTCGCCGAGCGCAAGTTGCCGGCCGACTTTGATCTGCGGTTGACGCGGGAGATCATCATGGGCCATATCTACATGGCGCTCGGACAGTATTCGCAAGCCAAGCGGGACGGTCAGACCGACCTCGAAGAAGAATGCATGGAGCGGCTGCGCTCCTTCTCGCAGGAACTCAGCAAGATCGATGAAGTGCTCAACAGCAACCGCTTCAAAGAATCCTGAACCTGCCGACTGCCACAGGAAACAGACACCGGGCTGAACCGGATCACGTCCTGCACGGGACACCCACCGAAACCAGCCAATAAGCCCTCGCTCTACTTCGGGCCGAACGCGGCCAAGATGCGGATCACGCCGTAGATCCCGGCCCCGAGCCCAAGCAGGACCCCCGCCAGCAACATCCACGGAGCAGTTCCCCACAACCGATCCAACCACATGCCTAGGTACACGCCCCCGACTGTACAGATCGCCATGTCCGCCCCGATCATCGATACCAATCCAAACGCGCTCCAGGACTCGTTTTTTTCGTCAGGTTTTTTCATTGTCGTCTCGTCACCTCTTGTGGCTATTGTATGACAGATCGTCAAAGAGTAAAACAGGCAGGAGAGCCGTGATGCGGCTCTCCTTGTTGTCATTGGGTCTTTTTCTGTATACTGGAGGGGTGGCAAGCAGTGGAACAGAGGGGGAAACGATCAATGAATATCAGTTCTGTACAGCATATAGATCTGACGCAAGCAACGGGCGACTCACTCGTCGTCTTTTACGCGGAGACGAAGGAAGTGCCGGAGCATTTGAAAGCGCTGGACGCAGCTCTTGGCGGTGAGATCGCGGCGATGATCGCCGATGAAGAGGCGACCGGCAAGCAAAACGCCATCGCGCACATCCGCACAAACGGCCGCATCGCGGCGAAGCATCTCTATCTGGTCGGCACAGGCAAAGCGGACAAGGTCAACGCCGAGTCGTACCGCAAGGCGGCAGGCGCTGCCTCCCGTGAAGTGCGCGGCGAGGAACTGACAGTGGCGCTGCCGGGCGATGCATTCGCGTCGGCTGTGGTCGAAGGTCTCTTGCTCGGGAGCTATACATACAAAGGGCACAAGTCCAAGCCGGACGAGAAAAAGCGTTTCCACACGGTCACGCTGATCGGCGAATCGGTGAGCGATGTGCAGATGAACTCGCTGAACGGCCGCATCAACGCCGAAGCGGTGCTGCTCGCGCGCGATCTGACCGACCGTCCGGGCAACATCCTGACGCCGGAAGTGTTTGCAAACGTTGCGAAGGAGACCGGCGAGATGCACGGTATCGAGGTAGAAGTGCTCGATGCGGCGCGTCTGAAGGAACTCGGCATGAACCTGCTGCTGTCGGTCGGCATCGGCTCGGACAACCCGCCGTATCTGGTCGCCCTGAAGTACACCGGCGCGCCGGAGTCCAAAGATGTGCTGGGCCTCGTCGGGAAAGGCATCACCTATGACACGGGCGGCTATATCATCAAGCCGGAGACCGGCATGGGCGAGATGCACACCGACATGATGGGCGCGGCCTGCGTGCTCGGCGCGATGCAGGCGATCGCGGCGAAAAAGCTTCCGATCAACGTGACCGGCGTGCTGGTGCTGGCGGAGAACATGATCTCCGGCCGCGCGTTCAAGCCGGGCGATGTGGCGACGGCGTTCAACGGCAAGACGGTGGAGATGATCGACACCGACTGCGAAGGCCGCCTCGTGCTGGCCGACGGCGTGGCGTATGTGAAGCACCTCGGCGCGACGAAGATCCTCGACACGGCGACGCTGACCGGCGCGGTGACGGTGGTGCTGGGCAACGGCATCGCGGGCTCCCTCTACGGCAACGACGACGCGTGGACGCAAGCGGTCAAGGAAGCGGGCGACGCTGTGGGCGAAAAGCTCCACGCGCTGCCGACCTACCCGGAGTTTGACGAGCTGATCGAGAGCAAGATCGCCGACTACATCAACTACTCCGGCCGCAACGGGGCAGCGGTGGCAGGCGGTGCGTTCATCGTGGCGTTTGCCGACGACGTGCCGGCCGTTCACCTCGACATGGCCAACATGTCGATGGCCAAATCGTCCAAAGGCTACACGGTGGCCGGGGCGACCGGTTTCTCGACCCGCACGCTGATTCAAGTGGCGGAAAATCTGGCGAAATAGCGTTGAAAAGATCCAAAAGACCTGTCTCCAAGAGGAGGCAGGTCCTTTTTTATCGTTTTTTCATTTTTCAAGAGAGGAAAAAAGGGGAAAATTATACAGATATCGAATCACTAAATAACACTTATACGCTGAACAGAGGTGGGTGAGAAAGTGAATCAAGTGGATGTGAGCCGATTCGTTCAAGAACAGGTCGAAGCGATCGTCGCAAGAGTGATCCTGAAGGCTGGTTTTGAAACCAATTCCCAACTGGCCGATACGATCCGCGACTTCGCTGTATGGGGCCTGGAACACGTTCTCGCCAAGGAGCCGGTCGGTCATCACGATGCGTTTTGCGAACTCGGGGTGATGATGGCGGATCACGGATATTCGGTGCAAAAGGTGCGGGAAGTGCTGGACAACTTGCGCGTCGGCTTGCTGCCGCTCGTCCGCCAACGAGTGGACGCACCGGAGCATTCGCTTGAGGAACAATTTTCCTTCCTCGAGCAAACGGTGAACCTGCTGTCGGTCAACGCCTCGGAACTGCTCGAACGCTACATCGTGTTTCGCGAGCGCAAAGTCGAGGAAACGCATATGCAAAATCTCGAGATCGTGCTCAACTCGTTGCCGAACTCGATCCTGACCTACGATGAGACCGGCACGCTGACCTACGCCAACCGAGTGGCTTGCGAATTGATGGAGGTCGAAAAAGAGGATCTGGTCGGACACAACCTCGACAACCTGCTTCCTTTGACCGGCTATTCCCGCTCGGGACGCAAGATCTGGATCACGCAGGAGTCGATCCCGCTGTTTGACGGACGCGGGTCGATTGTGATCGGCTATCCGGTGGTCCGCGAGTTGGAGTATTACCGCATTTTGCAGGCGCAGACGGAGTTTATTTTTAACGCGATGACCGAGGGGCTGGTCATCCTCGACAAAGACAACATGATCACGACGTTCAACTCACGGGCGGAACGTCTGTTTGGAATGACGCGCAAGGAGATCATCAATCGCAAAGGCGATCTGTTTTTGGAGAAACTCCAGATGGATCCGTCGCTGTCGTTGATCCATGAGACGCTGCGCACCGGGACGACGTTTACCGACATCCAGCAGTCGATTCGCTCGGCAGACGGCAAAGAGCGGATCTTGAAGACATCGACGCGCACGATCCTCGGCGAGCACGGCGAGATCTTGGGCGCCATCGGCATTTTTGAAGACCTGACCGACCGGCTGTTCCTTGAAGAACAGGTGCGGCGGGCGGAAAAGTTTTCCGTGCTGGGCAAATTTGCAGCCGGGATCGCCCACGAGATTCGCAATCCGCTGACGACGGCGAAAGGATTTTTGCAACTGCTCCCGAGCGACTCCCCCGATCCGAAGATCCGCCAGCTCAAAGAGCTGGTCATCCCGGAGATCGACCGGGCCAACGAGATCATCACCGAGTTCCTGATGATCGCCAAACCGAGCGCGCCGCAGTTGAAACCGTCGTCGCTTGCCGAACTGGTCGAGGACTTGGTCGCGCTCGTGCAGCCGCAAGCGTTGATGCAAAATGTCGAGCTGAGCTACATCCCCGGCGAGTCCCTGCTGCCGGTGGCCATCGACAGGGCCCAACTGTTGCAGGTGTTCCTCAACTTGACCAACAACGCGTTCGACGCGATGCAGGAGGGCGGACGTCTGGAGATCAAGGTGGAAAACAACGCCTCCCACGTCTCGATTCACTTCACCGACTCGGGCGTCGGCATGGACAAAGACGTGATCGAGCGCATCTTCGAACCGTTCTACACCAAGAAAAGCGCGGGCACGGGCCTCGGCTTGGCCGTGTCGCACCGCATCATCGACGGGCACAACGGCACGATCCACGTGACGTCGACGCTCGGCAAAGGCAGTACCTTTACCATCCGTTTGCCTTTTGTCTCCTAAACCGGGTAGACTGAAGGCAGAACATCACGACATGCAAAAAGGTGGGAATCTGCATGAGTTCCGAGATCAAGATCAAACGCCGGGATGTGTTGACTGCGCAAGAGGCGGCTGATCTGTTCCGCCGGATCGCCGATCAGATCGAGGCGGGGCATTCGTTCCTTCTTGACGGGCTGCCGATCACGGTCGCCAAGCAGGTGCGGGTGCGGCAGGAGTTTCGCAAGGAAGGCATCGAGCAGTCGTACGAGTTGAAACTGTCTTGGGATGAGCAATATGACGACACGGCCAAGCTCGGAGAGGAGCCGGAACAAGATCGCAAAGACGATGATCTGCCGGAGCCGAGCGTGCCGCCGCTGGACCTGCCAGGTCAGGAAGACTGTCCGCGCATGCGCGAAGGGGACTGACAGACGACAGACACGAACAGCCGCCAGGGGCCGACACGGTGCCGGGCGGCTTTTTTTCGACTTCTGGCGGGTCTGGGAGAATGTTTGGTATACTGATTTTGGAAAGAAAGTGACGGTTTGACTCAGAGGAGGCTTCTGCAATGAAAGTGGATTTGCAATATGTCGTGAACTTTTTGGTGGATCTCGTCAACATCCCCTCCCCGTCCGGCAACACGGAACGGGTGATTCAGTACATCGAAGCGGAAGCGACCAAACTCGGCGTCGAACATCGCCGCAACAACAAAGGCGCGCTGCTGATCAAGGTGCCGGGCAAAGACAGCTCCAAACAGCGAGTGCTGACCGCTCACGTCGACACCCTCGGCGCGATGGTCAAGGAGATCAAGAGCAACGGTCGGCTTAAACTGTCGCTGGTCGGCGGCTTTACGTTTAATTCCATCGAGGGCGAGCACTGCCAGATCGAGACGTCGGAAGGCAAGATCTTCACCGGCACGATCCTCTCCACGCACGCATCGGTGCATGTTTATAAGGACTCCGGCTCCATCGAGCGCAACAAAGACACCATCGAAGTGCGCGTCGACGCGAAAGTGAAAAACGCGGACGAGGTGCGGGAACTGGGCATTGAGGTGGGCGACTTTGTATCGTTTGCACCGCGTTGCGAAGTGACGGAGAGCGGATTTATCAAGACGCGTCATCTCGATGACAAAGCGTCTGTCGCCTGCATGTTCGGTGCGCTGAAAAGCGTGCTGGAAAGCGGGGACGAGCTGCCGTATACGACGCACTTCCTCGTCTCGAACAACGAGGAGATCGGCTACGGGGCCAACTCGAACATCCCGGAGGAAGCGGTGGAATTGCTGGCGATCGACATGGGCGCGATCGGCGACGGGCAAACGACCGACGAGTACTGCGTCTCGATCTGCGCGAAAGACTCCAGCGGCCCGTACCACTACGCGATGCGCAAACACCTCGTCGAGCTGGCCAAGCAAAACAACCTCTACTACAAGGTCGACATCTACCCGCACTACGGCTCCGACGCCTCGGCCGCTCTCAGCGCCGGTGTCGACGTGAAGCACGGTCTGGTCGGCCCTGGCATCGACGCCTCGCACGCCACGGAGCGCACGCACCAAGAGGCGCTGGAAAACTCGATCAAGCTGATCCACGCGTATCTGCTGAGCGATCTGGTCAAGTAAAACGAACTGCGAGCAGTGAAACGAAAAAAGGACCTGAGTTCAGCGGGATGCGAACTCAGGTCTTTTTTATTTATTCGGTCATTCTTGCGGCCTAGTAGTCGTAGGTGCCCCAGTAGGTGGCATAGTAGCGACCGTCCGGGTACGAGAGCATGCTCTTCAAGACGCCGGAAAAACCGGTCAAGTCATCGTGATAGTAGCTGGGCGGGTAGGAGTCGAACCAAAAAGCCTGATAGCTGTATCCCGAAGTGCCTTCCGGCGCGATGGTTGCCGGGGCCGCCTGTGCCGGCACGGCGAAGGAGATCGCCCCAAATGCAAGTGCAGTTGCGGTCAAAAGAGATACGGACAGCTTTTTCAAACGTAACACCCCTTTTGTTTTTCGTTTTTACTTCATGATTAGAATAACATGAGTTTAGAAGTGAAGCAATAATTATTTCAATTTTATAAATTATAAATTATAGAGTTTTTAGTCATGGGGATTTTTATGTTGGTCAGGTCCCGTTTATCATGTCTTTCATGGGTAGACAGCGACAGGGGGCTTCTTCATAATAGGCCTATATGAAGTTTGTCGAAGGAGAGTTTGAATGAATAAAGGCACTTTAACACTGCCGCAAGGGGTCGCGATGTGTGTCGGGGCCGTGCTCGGGTCGGGCATTTTGATCCTCCCCGGCTATCTTGGTGTACATCCTCGCGACGGCCGCCTGTGTGAAACTGCTCTGGCACGATAAAAAAGGCCGCTTCGCCGCGCTGGTGTCGGCGGTGTTTTGCCTCGCCTGCGCGCCGTTTGCACAGGGGTATCTGCTGGTGCCGCTGGTGGTGACGGCCGCTTGTTTGCTCTATGTGAAAACGAGAGGGAGAATCCCGGTGGCGGGGAAGGGTCAGGTCTCGTAGGAGACCTGACTTTTTTATGCGGGCACCGATTTGGAGAAGAGGAAGATGTCGTGAAACTCGTCGCCCCGGTAGAGGGCCCGGCGGCGCACGCCGTCCTGCTGGAAACCGAGCTTTTGCATGATGTGGAGGGAGTGGGTGTTGTAGGCGGCGACCTGGGCGGTCAACCGGTTGAGCCCGAGCAGTTCGCGGGCGACGAACAGCTGATGTTCGTGGATCTGCGCGGCGGCGCCTCGACCCCGGGCATGAGGCAAGAGCAGGATGCCCGACTCGGCGGTGCGGGCGATGCGGTCGACGGCGAACAGTTGGTTCAACCCGAGCGGGATGCCGCTCTCATCGGTGACGAGATAGTGATACTGCCGGCCGTCTGTCAGCCAGCGGCGCAGCATCGGTTCGATGCTGTCTGCCTGCATCTCCTCCACGTGGAGCACAGCCTGCTGTTGAACGGTCGGTTCGGAATAGATGTCCCAGACCAGCGGGGCATCGTCTAAACGTAAGGGACGGTAGGAAAAGGGCATGGAGGACTCTCCTTTTTGAGATGTGTGATCTATTTATAACGTAAAGAGAAGCAGGAGACAAGGTGTTTGAATTGGATAAAACTGGTATACTTTCCAGTCGTCTGTCCAATAATAATTGAATATAAGTGACATTTTCGATCAAAAACATTATGATGAATTTATCTATTTTCGAATTGGCGAGGGGGATCAGTATGGATCTGGACATGTTGGTGGAATGTCACAAGGCGATGGGTGACAAGACGCGGTTGCGTATTTTGTCTTTGTTGAAGACGCAGGAACTGTGCGGGTGCGAACTGGTCGAGATCTTGAAGATGACCCAGCCCTCCGTGTCTCAGCATTTGCGCAAGTTGAAAACGGCCAAACTGGTCAAGGAACGCCGGGAAGGGCAGTGGGTGTTTTACTCCATCGACGGTTCGGTGTACCCGTTTATCGAGTCCACCTTCCAAGCATTGCCCGATCTGAGCGGGGAGATCCAGTGGCTGCGGGACAACGGTCTGATGGTCACGTGCCGCGCATAGGCAACAAATTTGATAAGAGAAATCAAGCGAGGTGTCAGTTGGCACCTCGTTTTTGTTTTGTCTGGCAAATTTAGAAATATATGTTTTCATTTTTGTAATATAGTTTCAGTTTTCGTATATTCTTTTGACAGTGAAGATAGATCGATATATAATTAAATCGTTATTTGGTTGTTTTTAGATATGAAAAAATCATGTTTTTATGAGTGTCCTATATTTTTTATACTGGAGGGTTCAAACATGTTCAAGATCTTGCTCGTGTCCAACTTCGAAGGCGGTTTCCAGCCGATGACGGTCGCTTCGGCGATCACGCCGCTGAAGGAGGCGGGATTTGACGTATCGGTGCTCGACACGTATGTGGACGGCATTCTGGAAGAGAAATTTGCGGAGCCGGACATGGTGGCGATCTCGATCCCGCTGTTCGACGCGCTGTTTGCCGGCATTGAAATCGCCAACCGCGTTCGGGCGATCAACCCGAAGGCGCACATCACCTTCTTTGGCCAATACGCGACGATCAACGCGTACCGCCTCGCAGGCAAATACGGCAACAGCTGCGTGACCGGCGAATGGGAAGTGCCGCTCGTGGCGCTGGCTCGCCATCTGTCCGGCGATGAGCAGCTGATGCTGCCGGGCCTTGTCACCGGCGAGATGGTGGAAAAAGGCGAGCAGATCCACCCGTACATGGCGCGTGAGAAGTTTCACCTGCCGACCCGCGACATGCTGCCGCCGCTCTACAAATACCCGCAGGTGCAAGTGGACAAACTGGTCGGCTCCAAGCAGATCGTCGGCACGACGGAGATCGCGCGCGGCTGTCACCACAAGTGCCTGTACTGCTCGGTGTTCGCCGCATACGACGGCAAAGTGTTCCTCGTCGACGAAGATCTGGTGGTCGAGGACGTGCGCAACCTCGTCAACGGCGGCATGACGCACTTGACGTTTATCGACGCCGACTTCTTCAATGCCAAGCACCACGGCCTCAAAGTCCTGCGCCGTCTGCATGAGGAATTCCCGAATCTGACCTACGACTTCACCACCCGCGTCGACCACATCCTCGAAAACAAAGAGACGCTGACGGAGATGGCCGGTCTGAACGTCTCGTTCATCACCTCCGCGCTGGAGTTCCCGACGCAAGAGGTGCTCGACGCCGTCGCCAAGCACACCTCGCTGGAAGACATCGAAGAAGCGGTCGCGTTCCTGCTCTCCACCGGGATCAAGCTCAACCCGACCTTCATCATGTTCAACCCGTGGATTCAATTGGAAGACATGGTCGCCTTCCGCGAGTTTGTGGAGAAAAACGGCCTCGATGAAATCATCGACCCGATCCAGTACGAGACCCGCCTCCACCTGTACAAAGGCTCGCCGCTGCTGAACACCCCGTCGGTGCAAGCGCTGGAATTGACCGATAACGAGTTTCACGTCGATTGGAAACATCCGGACCCGCGCGTTGACGAGTTGTACTTTGCGTCGCTGACGCCGCAGGAAGAAGGCGTGTTCAAGCGTTGCTGCCTGAAGTGCTAGTCGAGAACAGGAGGGACAGGTCATGAGCGGGAAAGAAAAAGCGGTCCTTGTAATCGGTCTGCAAAATGAAGGCCATGAGGTCGAAATGGTTCGCGCTTTAGGCTATCGAACGATCCTGTTCAAACGCGAGATCACGCTGCAGGACGCGCTGAACGCCGACTTCCCGGTGCAGATCGATCTGCAGGATCGGGAAGCGGTCATCGCCAAAGCGCTGGACGTGCAAGAGAAATATGAGATCCTCGGGATCTTTACCCTCAACGAATACCAAGTGCCGCTCGCCGCTTACATGCGGGAAGCGTTGGGCATTCCGCACGGCCTGCGCGTGGAGGCGGCGCTGAACTGCCGCAACAAAAAGCGCACCCGTCAACGGCTGGCCGAGGCGGGTGTGGGTTCGGCGGAATATACGTTGGTGCGGACGCCGGCACAGGCTCTGGCCGCTCTGCAAAATTTCCAACTGCCCGCCGTCGTCAAACCGTCGAATGACTCGGGAAGCCAATTGGTTGCCTGCTGCGAGTCGGCGGAGGACGTCTGGGCGGCTGTCGATGAGATTCGCCGCCATCGGAGCAACTGGGTGGGACAGGAGATGGACCCGGAGATCCTGCTGGAGGAATACCTGGACGGCCCGGAGTTCAGCGTCGAGGCGATCTCGTTGCAGGGCGAGTCGGACGTGCTGGCGATCACGGCCAAAATGACGGTCGGCGCGACAGAGGCGGGGCATACGGTGCCCGCTCCGCTCGCCGAGGCGGATACAGAGGCGATCCGGCAGTTGGTGCTGGATGCGTTGGCCGCGCTCGGCGTGACCGACTGTGTCACGCATACGGAGGTCAAACTGACGTCGCGCGGACCGCGCATCATCGAGGTCAACGCGCGTCCGGGCGGCGACTACATCCCGCTGCTGGTGCGGGCGACGACCGGATTTGACCTGCGGGAACTGGCTCTGCACCTGTCGATCGGCTCTTCGCTGGAGCAGGTGCCGCGCCATCCGGTGGCCGCGCCGTCGGCAGCTGTGCGGTTCTTTACGACGGATCGCGACGGAGCGGTGCAGTACGATGACCCGGAGCAGGTGCGGGCGATGCCGGGCGTGCAAACGCTCAAGCTCTCCGTTCTTCCGGGCGGAAAGGCTCGGCGCACGACTTCGAACTACGACAGGCTGGGCTATGTGATCGTCCACGGGTCGGAAGGTCAGGCGGCCGATCGAGTGGCGGACGATGTGTTGGAACGGTTGAATTTCAAGGTCTATGCAACGGAAAACGAGGTGACGAACTAAATGAAGATCTCGCAGGCGGATCGTTTGCGCAATCTGGCCCTGAGCATCGCGGCGAAAAGCGGCGGGCTGAATCTGAGCAACGTCAAGGGCGACCAGTCGTCTTTTGCGGAGCTGTCGATCGGCACGGTGCAAAGCGGAGAGCGCGTGCTCGTCGTCGGTGCAGCTGACGGCCACATCGCGTTTGAAGCGGCGCGTCAGGCGGGTCCGACCGGCTCGGTGACCGCGTTGGAAAACGACGTGGCGTTGCTCGGTCAGGCTCAGGAGCAGGCGGGCAAATTTGAAGGGGAGCAAGGCTATCAAAACGTGAGACTGGTGCGGACGGAGCTTTCTGACTTTGCGACAGATCCGGGCTTTGTCAACGAGTTTTTGGCTGAGCGTCCGGTGGCCGACCTCGACGCATATCTGGAGTTGCAAACGAAGTTGGAGGTACAGCGCCGGGAGAGGCCGCTTTTGGCGGACGACTCGTTTGATGTGATCATCCTCGATGCGGTGATCAACCGACTGCCGCTGGCGGACGGGATCAAGGCGCTGAACGAGGCGTTTCGCGTGCTGCGTCGCGGCGGTCGTCTGTACGTGTCGGCGTTGCTCGCCGACGAAGCGGTGACAACTGATCTGCCGAAGCTCCCGAACGGGCTGACCGTTCACCATGCGCCGCTGGAGACGGGCATCCTCGCGCTGCTGGACGGGGCAGGATTTTACGGCATGAGCATGATCTGGCGCGCCGAACTGCCGATGAACGTGGTCGACGGGGCGGAGCTGCGCACCTTCGTGCTGGAAGCCTACAAAGGCAAGCAAGGCGTGTGCCTCGACCAAGGGCATGCCGTGATCTACAAAGGACCGTGGAGCCAAGTCAGCGATGACGACGACCACGTCTACGTGCGCGGTGCCCGGACGGCCGTCTGTGCCAAGACGTATGACATCCTGATGCGCGCCCCGTACAAAGGCCATTTCATCGGCGTCCCGGGCTATGTGTCGGTGCCGCTGGAGCAAGCGCCGTTGTTTGACTGCAACACGCCGCAACTGCGCGATCCGCAGGTGACGAAAGGCAAACGGAGCGTGTTTGACCAACCGTCTCCGGCGGCGTCGAGCTGCTGCCCGGCTCCGGCTGACACGGCGGCGGGCGGCGATTGCTGCGATGCGGGCGGATGCTGCTAAAAGGATATAGTTTTAAAAAATTCAACCAGTTCTCTCTGGTTGAATTTTTTTGTTTTAAGATAAACATATAAGTATAATCTAATAAGATTGACAATTGTCTGACGAAATATTAATTTTATATGTAGATATAGTAATTTTTTGATGTGCTTATAGAGAGGGAGGTTATTATGAAAACGGAATTGTCAATTGATCAAAGATCGCAGTCCGGCTGGTCCGGGGTGTTGAAAAATCCGATCTCGGGACTTGTGATCGCGCTGATCGTGATGGGGATCTTTGCTCCGTTCGGTCTTTTCACCGGGTTTTCCACGGTGGCGATCATCGGGGTGGCGCTGGTCGCCTGGCTGGCGGTCGAAAACGGCGGCAACGACGTGTCCAAAGGGGTCGCCCCGCTGGTCACCGCCGGTGCTGTCGGCGAGGTGGGGGCGCTGATCTACGGCTCCATCGTGACGGCGGTCGGTTCGATGCTGTCGATCTACGTGTCGATGCAACTGCTGAAACTGTTCACGGCAGGTCTGATCAACCCGGACCTGAAAGTGACCGGCGGCATGGTGCTGGCGATGGCGGCCGGGGCGTCGCTGTGGGTGTCGCTGGCGACTCGTTACTCGCTGCCGGTGTCGACGACGCATGCGATTGTCGGCGCGGTCATCGCGGTCGGCGCGGTCGCGTTTGGTCTGTCCGGGGTCATGTGGTCAAACCTCGTGGGCAAGGTCGTCGTCCCGCTGTTGTTCTCGCCGTTTGTGGGACTTGCCTGCGCCTATCTGGTCGGCTTCCTGTTCTCGCTGCTGCGCTTGCCTGCCAACGCGGGGAAGGCGACAGCATGGGTCTCCTCGGGGGCGGTCTGCTTCGTCCGTGCGCTCAATGACACGCCGAAGATCGTCGGCATCGCGGTGCTCACCGCCTTTGCCGATCTGAAAGACGCCAACGAGAGCACGCTGTTGCCGCTGTTCTTGCTGATCACCGTTGCGATGTCGGCCGGCTCCTTGATCAAAGGGATGAACGTGCTGCAACTGCTGTCCCGCAAAATGACGCAGTCCACCGACACCAACAACGCATCGGCCTCTGTCCTGACGACGGCTGCGCTGGTCATGCTCTCCAGCAAGCTCGGCCTGCCGGTCTCGACGACGCACGTCTCGACCTCGGCGATCATCGGGGCGGGCCTGCGCCAAGGAAAGGGAGCCGTCAACTGGGGCGTCGTGCGCGACATGGCGCTGTCTTGGGTGGTCACACTCCCGGCGGCCGGATTGTTCGCGGCGGTGGTGTATTTCATCTACAAGATGTTCTACTAAAAACCAACACAAAAAAGAGCCGGGCTGCGAGAGGCAGACCGGCTCTTTTATTTTCTGTTCGGATGCTGGCGATTACCGGCAGCAGCCGCCTTGTTCTTCTTGGGAAGCGAGTTGCTCCAGTTTGATCGAAGCATCGCCTTGGAGTTTGGCGACCGTCTCGGAGATCAGGCCGATCTCGGTGTTGCCAAGGCCGACCTGCTTGCCTGCGACAATCGCTTGTTTGACGAGATCGCCGTTGTCGAGAGCGAGGGCAGCGGCGAGGGTGATCAGGATCTCTTCCCGCTGGGAGAGACCGGACGGTGCGCAGCAGGACTCCGCTTTGGTTTCTGCTTGAGCGGTCGGTGCGGCTTCGTCTTTGACTTCGATGATTTCGATGGCGCAGCAGTCGTTGTTTTTCTCTTCTTTGCCAAACAGGGTTTTCAGCAAGGACATGGGGAATGCCTCCTTAGATTAGATAAAATAGGAATCCAGACAAGGTGGACATCGAGAACACCGAGATGACGAACGCGACGACCAGCCTTTTTTGGAAGATCGAGTTCAGCAGGGTCAACTCCGGGAGCGAAGCGCCGGCGGAGGAGATCATCAGGGCCATCACCGGGCCGAGCGCCATCCCTTTGGCGATCATGATCTGCGAGATCGGGATCATCGTGGAGAGGCGAATGTACAGCGGGATGCCGACGATCGCTGCGACCGGGACGAGCCACCAGTTGTCACCGCCAAACCAGGTGGTGATGAACGAGGTCGGCACGAGGCCGTGGATCACCGAGCCGATGGCCGCGCCGATCAAGAGGTACGGGAAGACCGATTTCATCAGAGCAATCGTCTCTTTGGTCGCGTACTTGAGATCGAACTTGGTCGGCATCTCTTCCATTTGGCTCTTGAGGATGACGTTTTTGACGGCGCTCTCAAAGCCGAAGCGTTCGAGCGTGAAGCCGATGATGATCGAGAGGACCGTCGTGATGACCGTGTACACAACCGCGACTTTGACGCCGAGGATGACGGCCATCAGGGTGATGATCGTCGGGTCGAGCACCGGCGAGGCGAACAGAAACACCATGACGATGCCAAAGCGCATCTTGCGGCTCAACATGTTGACGATGACCGGGATCGTGGAGCAGGAGCAAAAAGGTGTGATGAAGGCCAGGACGATGGCGAGCGCTGCGGCGAGCGGCGTGTTGCGGCCCGACATGTACTTTTCCAATTTTTCATACGGAATGTACACTTGCAGCAGGTTGATCAGGAAGGAGATGGCGATGAACAGGACGAACAGTTCACCGGCGATCCAGAGGAACGATTGGAACACTTCCCACCACATGTGAATCACCTCTCATTTACTTGTAGTTTGCAAATATAGGTGGAGGAGACCCCGGATAAGGGGTGTCCGATTAACCCATCGGAGTGCAGCA
Organism: Tumebacillus lacus; assembly: GCF_026410385.1. Classification (GTDB taxonomy): domain Bacteria; phylum Bacillota; class Bacilli; order Tumebacillales; family Tumebacillaceae; genus Tumebacillus; species Tumebacillus lacus. The sequence goes on along the minus strand of NZ_JAPMLT010000003.1, from coordinate 214,827 downwards.
CATGGAAGATTTGGCCATCGCTTGGTTGAGCAGTTTGACGGAAGCGATCACCGTCTCTTTTTCAAACTCGGTCATGTGAGAAAAGATATCTTGGAGATAGAGGTTCATCTCGCGGTCGATGTCGTCGTGGACGTGTTGGCCCGCTTCGGTCAAGGAGAGGATCTGGATGCGGCGGTCTGCGGGGTAGGGCGTTTTTTTGATCAGATTCAGGTCGACGAGGTTTTGCACCTGCCGGGAGAACGTCGTGATGTCGAGGCCGAGCGTCTCGGCGATCTGTTGCATCGACGGTTCATGCTGGGCGTGGACCTCGTGGAGGATGTGGCTGTGAACCAGCGAGAGTTCCTTGCCGTCGACCGTCGTGCAGCAGCGCTTGTTGAGAAAGCCGAAGCGGCGCGTCATGACTTGGAACAACTCACGCGTGTTTTCCATTTGTTTCACCTCTTGTATTAGTTATATACTGGATGCTTGCAATTTGCAACTATTATTTTCGGGGGAGTGGTTCACATGGAAAATCGGCTGTCGGCCGCGCGCGCTCGGTAGGCGGCGAGCAAGAGCAGGACGGAGGTCTGGGTATACACGGCAGCGGCCAAGGCGGACGGCAGGTCGCCGCCCGTGAGCAGCAGAGCACCGAGCCGTGCGGCGTCGGCGAGGCCTCCGGCGGCGAGCAGGGCGCGGGAGTAGCCGTGCGCTTGGAGCAGGGCGGACAGCGGCGCCTGCAGGTAGAGCGGGAAGGTCAGCCAGGCCAGCGGCAGGAGCGCCGTCGCGGCGGCGGGCACGCCGAACGCGGCGGTCAGTGCCGGTGCGCCGAGGAAGAGCAGCGCGGTGGCCGGAAGCGCGATGAGCAAGGTGAGCAGGAGCAATCTCTGCAGGGAGGGGCCGAGGGTGGCCCGGCCCTGTTTGGCTTGTCGGGCGGCGGCCGGGAGCAGGGCGGTGGCGAGGCCGTCGGTCAGTACCATCGGGAGGCAGAGCAAGGGCAGCGCGACGGCTGAGTAGCCCGCGACAAGCTGCTCGGCGACGGCGGGACCGTGCGTTTCGGCGAGCAGACGGTGGGCGAGCGGGAGTTCCAGCGCATAGCCGAGCGTGGCGAGCAGCGACTGGCCGGTCGGACCGAGCGACATGCGCAGGACGGCGAGCAGGTCGCGGAAGAGCCGGATGCGCGGCGTGTGGCCCGGGTCGATCCCGCGCCGACGCAGGCGGCGGCGGAGCAGGAGGCTGAGATAGAGCGTGACGACCGCTTCGCCGGCCGTCAGGACGAACAGGCCCAGTTCGATGCTGTCGACGCGTGCGGCCGCCTCATGCAGGGTCAAAAGGGCGCAGAGGCGGCTCGTGACCTCCACGACCTGTCCAAACGCAGGGGCATAGGTGCTGCCCAGCCCCAGCAGCACGCCGCGAAGAGAGCCGTTCAGGCACAGCAGCAGGAGCAGGGGGATCGCGGCGGCGAGCAGTCGCTCCGAGCCGAGGTGGAGCAAGTCGGTGCGGGTGCTGATCCAGGACAGGGCGGCCCAGCCTCCCAGTGAGAGCAGCGCAGCCAAGACGGCGGCCAGCAGGGCGGTGCGCAACTGAGCGACCGGAATGCGGGCACGGCCGTCCGTCGCAAAGTAGCGGGTCAGCGCTTGCGGCAGGCCGATGGTGGCGAAGGCGGCGGCGAGGCCGAGCAAGGGCAGGGCGATGCGAAAGGCGGCGCTCGCTTCGAGGCCGAGCAGAGCGACGAAGCGGGCGAGAAAGAGCAGCCCGAGGAGGCGGGCCAGCGCGTCGGCGAGCGAAAAGATCGCCGATTCGCGCAAAGGCAAGGTGTTGGTTCGGATCGTCATGCGGGCAACCTCCTCCTGTTCTCCATCCTCTTGATGGTATGAGGCGGGGGACGAGTTGTAGAACTTGGGAAGGCTATGGTAATATTTAGTAAAAAATAGAGGAGAGATCATAGATGACAGAAAAGAAAGTGCGCGTCGGCGTTGTTGGACTGGGCGTGATGGGCGTGCGGTTGCTGGAAAAGATGGCGGTGCATCCGAGGATGACGGTGCAGGCGGTGTGCGACACGTCGGCGGAGCGCGTGGAGGCGACCTTGGCGCGGCTGGACGGGGCGCGCGGGTTTGCTCAGTGGCACGAGTTGGTGGCGGATACGGGTCTGGATCTGATCTACGTGGCGGTGCCGCCGAAGTTCCATCACAGCATCGTGCTTGGCGCGCTGGCGACAGGCAAGCATGTGCTCTGTGAAAAGCCGCTGGCCAATTCGTTGGAGGAAGCCCGCGAGATGCGGGATCGCGCGCTGGCGGCAGGCGTGGCGCATGCGATGAATTTCCCGACCTACTATAAAAATGTGTTTGCCGATCTCGCAGCCCGAGTGCGCCGCGGCGACCTCGGCACGCTGCGCCGGATCGAGGTGACGACCCGCTTCCCGCAATGGCCGCGCCCGTGGCAACAGGTGCCGTGGCTCGGGCAGCGCGAGCAGGGCGGTTTTGTGCGCGAGGTGGTGCCGCATTATCTGCACATGATCCGCACACTGTTCGGGCCGTTTGCGGGCGTGCAGGGCGAGATCGAGTATCCGGCCGATCCGCTGCTGTGCGAGACGGGGATCACGGCGCAGTTGAGGCTCGCCGACGGGACGAAGGTGTTGCTGGACGGATTCAGCGGAGCGGCGGAGCGCGAGCACGTCGGGCTGAAGCTGTACGGGACGGAAGGCACTCTTGCGCTGGAAAATTGGAATGTGCTGCGAGCAGGCGGTGTCGGAGAGGGGCTGTCCGATGTGGCTGTCGAGGAGCGCGACCCGCATGTGGCGTTGCTCGACGAGTTGGTGAAGGCGGCTTCGGGGCAGGATGCGGATCTGATCGGCTTTGACATCGGGTATGAGATTCAGGAGGTATTGGACACGTTGCTGGAGGTGTCGACGGCGCGTTAGTGTGATAGGATAAAGGAAAAAGGAGGTTGACCGATGGGAATCCAGTACGACAACATGCCGAAGGAAATGCTGGCCCAATTTCGCAGCGATATGATGACTCTGCCTTACGAGGAGTTCCTGAAGTGGCCTTCGAATGAGATTCAGCAGGTGATCGCGCTGATCGTCGCCGATTTTGAAGCGATCATGACGCCGGATGAACGGTTGGATCTGCGCGAGGCGTATCTGACCAACTTGAAAAATTCGGACAAGCAGCGGGCCTTTTACGAGCATTATCAAAAGGCGTTGAAGGCGCGGTTGCATTAAGGGCAGAGAAGAGAAGAGACCAACGATCGAGACGGATCGTTGGTCTTTTTTAATGAAATCAGGTGGTGTAGCGGTTGTACGGGAGATGTTGCGCGTGCGGTTCTTCCCGGTATTCGTTGAGGTTGTTGGCCAGGTTGTCGGCCGACATGCCGGACTGTTGCTGAGAGCCTGCTTGTTGCTGCTGGCCGGACTGGCCGCCTTGACCGGATTGCATGTTCATGCCGGATTGGCCGCCTTGACCGGATTGCATGTTCATGCCGGATTGACCGCCTTGACCGGATTGCATGTTCATGCCGGACTGACCGCCTTGACCGGATTGCATGTTCATGCCGGACTGACCGCCTTGACCGGATTGCATGTTCATGCCGGATTGGCCGCCTTGGTTTTGTTGTTGACCTTGACCGCCGCCTTGCGGGTTGAGCGACATGGAGCGGGAGCCGCTCGGCGAGGCGTAGAACGTCTGTTGCGGCGTTTGACCGCTGGAGTTGCCGAGGGAGCCGGTCTGCGGGGAGGTGCCCATCGAGCCCGGCGTTCCGAGAGAAGCAGTGACTTGGTTGGGTTGGTTCATTTGGGCGCTGCCCTGTTGTTGCTGGCTGGAAGCACCGCCCTGACCACCGCCTTGTGCCGTGCTGCTGCTGAGGCCGGTCTGGAGCGGCACGTGGTTGCCGTATGCGTCCCGTTGCATCATGCCTTGAGAGCTTTGCGAACTTTGGGCGCCTTGTTGGTGGCTGGACATGCTGTTTTGGCTTTGGCCTTGGCCGCCGTTTTGCATCGTGGACGAAGACTGCGAGCCGGAGCGCAGTTGGCTGCCTTGGGTGCTCACACCCATCGAGCCGCTCGCGTCGGTGAAGTACTCGGTCGTCGTTGCGCCGCCCGTGCCGGTCGCGGACTGAGCGGTCGAGGACGTGGTGCGGGTTGCTTGTTGTTGGCCTTGGCTGCCCTGTTGCTGGCCGCTGCGAGCGCCGTTTTGTGCGCCGTAGCCGCCGCCCTGGTTCTGCGGCTGGTACAGATGCGTGGTGTCGCGGTTGATCGGGCCTTCCGGGGGCTGCTGTTGGTTCTGTTGCTGGCCGCCCATGCCTTGGTTCATGTTGTTCATGCGCTGACCCATACCTTGACCTTGATTCATGCCTTGCTGTCCTTGGCCTTGCAGCATCGCACCAGCCATACCGAACGTTTGGCCTTGGCCCATGCCACTCATGCCTTGACCCATGCCACTCATGCCTTGATTCATGCCTTGATTCATGCCTTGATTCATGCCTTGATTCATGCCTTGATTCATGCCTTGACCCATGCCTTGACCCATGCCTTGACCCATGCCCTGCTGCCCTTGCAGCATCGCACCGGCCATGCCGAACGTTTGGCCTTGGCCCATGTTGCCCATGCCTTGACCCATATTCATCATCGAGCCTTGCCCTTGACCTTGCGTGCCGAGTTGTTGCGAGATCGAGCGCAGGTGGTTGTTCATCTCCTGACAGACCCGCGAGATCTGTTGCAGCATGTGGCCTTCCGCTTGCTCGTTGCCTGCGATCTGGTAGTACTGACGGTTGCCTTGCTGACCTGCCGATTGCAGCTGTTGGAAATTCTGCATGCTCTGCTGGGCCAACTGCCCGGCGATCTGCGACAGTTCGCGCACTTCCTGTTGCATCGATTGAATCTGACCCGCCATCCGTTGGATGCTGTGTTGCATGTTGATCTCCTCCTATGTGAGCGTCCCAAATCCTTCTACCTCATGTAGCCTGACCCGATCCCCGGAAACATTATGCATCCCTCATAAAAAACGCCAGAAAAGGTTATCGTAGAGAAGAAATCTCACATGCAACATCAGGAGGAATCGACCGATATGAACCAAAACAAACAGTTGCATCATTTGGAAGCGGAACTGGCCGTGATGCAGGTAGAACTGCGTCAGGTGCGTCAAATGATCGGCTCACTGATCCGCACCGAACACGAGACCCGCCGCCTGTACGAACAAGCGACCGCCGGAAAAGGACCGTTCCCGATCCCGCAGTTTATCCAACAGGAAAATGAAGCGCTGCGTCAATATGAGCAGATGAGAAGCGTATCCGACCGCATGTACCAAAACATGGACCAGTTCGCGCAAAACGTGCCGGGCTACGGTAACACCGGCAACACGGTGAACTACCGCAACGACATGAACCCGATGAATCAAGACCCGATGCAGACCCGTTTCTAAAAAGAAAGCACACAGAATCACGGCAGAGGGCTTGACCTCCAATCAGGGGTAGGCTATATTCAAATTTAGACTTTTGAACCATGTACTGGAGGTCCTTGAACGATGTCCACCAAACCGTCGAAAACGCTCGATCCGGTGCCGAACCCGCATCCGGAACGCGATTACGAAGTCGAGATCCGCTGCCCGGAATTCACCGCGCTCTGCCCGGTGACCGGTCAGCCTGACTTTGCCGAGATCACCGTCCGCTACGTGCCGGGCCCGAAATTGGTCGAGTTGAAATCCCTCAAGCTCTATCTCTGGGCGTTCCGCGAAGAAGGTCACTTCCATGAAGACGTGACCAACATCATCCTGAACGACCTCGTCGCAGCGCTCGAACCGCGCTGGATGGAAGTTGAAGGCGACTTCAACGTCCGCGGCGGCATCTACACCAAGGTGCGCGCGGAGCACAACCCGCAGTTCAAAAAGACTCGCGGCTAATTGTAAATTGTCGTTTGACCGAGAGCCGGGAACACTTCCCGGCTCTCGATTCATTTCGGGCAACTCAGAGTGTTGCCAAGAGTTGAACTTTCGTTAATAAGTTGACCACAATACCCTTTTTTACTAGAATCCAAGTATAAGAGATGGATGTAGGAGAGGGAGAGAGACAGATGAAACGTACATGGATCGCAACCGCAGCGGCAATCGCTGTCACCGGCACCGTATTGACCGGGTGCGGCGACGCCGGCTCCGGTGAGCAAGCACAAGAACTGAAATTGTACTTTGGCGACGACGTCCCGACGCTCGACGTGTCGCAGGCGACCGACAGCTATTCCTTTGACACCTTGTCGAACACGATGGAAGGCCTCGTGCGCCTCGACAAAGACGGTCAAGCCATCCCCGGCATGGCGACCAAGTGGGACATTTCCGAAGACGGCAAAGTCTACACCTTCGAACTGCGCGACGCAAAATGGTCGAACGGCGACGCTGTGACGGCGAAAGACTTCGAATACTCCTGGAAGCGCACGCTCGACCCGGCGACCGCTTCGCAATACGCGTTCATGCTGAACTGGGTCAAGGGCGCGACCAATTACAACATGGGCAAAGCCACCGCTGACGAAGTCGGCGTGAAGGCGCTCGACGACAAGAAACTGCAAGTCACGCTGGAAAACCCGACCCCGTTCTTCCTGAACCAGATGGCGTTCCCGACCTTCTTCCCGCTGAACCAAAAGTTCGTCGAGGAAAAAGGCAAGAAATTCGGCAGCTCCCCGGACAACGTGCTGGCAAACGGACCGTTCGCCGTGACCACGTGGCAGACCGGCGAGGCGATCACCATCGAAAAGAACGCTTCGTACTGGGACGCAGCGACTGTGAAGATGAACAAGATCGTCTTCCAAGTCGTCAAGGACTCCAACACGATGGTCAACATGTATGAGTCGGGCGAACTGGACCGCACCAGCCTCATCAAGGAGCACTACGACCGCTACAAAGACAACGCGGAAGAGTTCTCCGTTCAGCCGGAGTTGACCAACGGCTACCTGATCTTCAACCCGACCGTCAAAGGCCTCGACAACGCGAAGATCCGCACGGCGCTGACCTACGCGGTCGACCGCGACATGTACGCCGATATCGTCTACCACAACGGCACCGTCGGCGCGACCGGCTTTGTCCCGACCGGTACCGGCGATTCGGCAGGTCACGACTTCCGCAAAGCGGCGGGCGAGCTGATCAAGACCAACTATGACGCGTCCGAAGCGAAGAAAGCGCTGGAAGAAGGCCTGAAGGAAACCGGCATGACCGTCGACCAACTCCGCTTTGAACTGCTCGTCGACGACACGGACATCGCGAAAAAAGCGGCCGAGTTCTTGCAGGAACAATGGCGCTCGAAGCTCGGCGTCACCGTGGAAGTCCAATCGGTGCCGTTCAAGCTCCGCCTCGACAAAGAGAACAAGAAAGATTATCAGATCGGCATCTCGCTGTGGGGCGCCGACTACAACGACGCAATGACCTTCCTCGACCTGTTCGTCTCCACCGCCGAGTTTAACAAAGTCGGCTACAACAACCCGGCGTACGACAAGCTCGTTGCAGAAGCGAAGGCGTCTGTGGACAAAAACCAACGCGCTCAACTGATGATGGACGCGGAAAAACTGATGCTCCAAGACATGCCGGTCGGCCCGCTGTTCTTCCGCGGCAAAGGCTTTGCGACCAAACCGTATGTCAAAGGGCTGATCACCTTCCCGTTTGGCGTCACCCACGAGCTGAAATACACCTATATCGAAGGCAAGTAATCGGCAAGACAAGCATTGTACTTGTTCAATTCATTGAAAGAGTCGGAGTCATATCCCGACTCTTTTTTTGTTGCGCATCCTGTCGATCGAGTGAGAAAAAATGAGAATAGTGGATCTGTTTGATTTAGAATCGAGAAAATGGTGTAATTCATCTTTTCACAATAATCAGAAAACTCTATTATAATGAGCCCACAAGAACTTCGCTGCAACGGCGAAGCGGGAAGGAGGGCAGCACCAAAGGGACGATCCGAGATTCGCAGAGAGAGGAGCGAGACGAAGAAAAGATGTCAATTCTGCTACCGGTAAAATTCTTGAGAGAGAGGACGTGACAGAGCAGAGGGGCACACGAGCAGGTCTTCGGGTATCGGATCATCTGGATTGGTGAAACCCAATTGAAAAGGTGGCGACAAAAATAAAGGGACCCATTCTCGACGAAACGAGGGGGTCCCTTTTTGATGCGCTTTTTTTGTAGCGTTTTAGATCAATTTCAGATAGGCGAGCAGTCGGTAGAGCATTTCACCGGCCTCTTCGCGCGTGGCGTCTGCCTGCGGGGTGTAGCCTGCCCACATGAAGTCTTGGAAGTCGGACGCGACCAGGATGCCGGTCTGGATCGCCAGCGCCATATCGTCGCGAGCCCACGTGGAGATCTCGTCCCGTTTTGGCACGGGGCCGAGGACGCGCACGGTGTCGACGTAGGGCCGCTCCGTGACGTACTGGAGCCCGCGGGCGAGCAAGGTGACCATCTGTTCGCGGGAGATGTTGTCGTGCGGCCCGAAGGCGTACGAGGAGTAGCCGTTGATCAGGCCGAGCGACGCGCCGATGTTCACCGTGTCGGTGTACCACGTGGCAGCCGGGATGTCGCCAAATCGCGACGTGCCTTGTTTGTCGGCGAGGCCCAAGGCGCGGATCATCAGCGTGGCGAACTCGGCGCGGGTGATCTTGCCCTTCAGATCGAACATCGTCTCCGAACGGCCCCGAATCACGTAGCGGGAGGCGAGCAGTTCCAGTTCGCGGTAGCTCCGGTTCGGCGTGTTGATATCATCAAAGGTGCGGAACGCGTTGATCGGCGCGTAGATGCCGTTGCCAGGGCGGGAGATCACCAGTTTGCCGCGTCCGGAGTAGTCTTGGTACAGAGCGGACGGCGTGGTCATCAGCTCGCCGTTCACCGGATGGCGGAACAGGGCGCTGTAGGAGCCGCCGTGGTTCGCTTTGCTGCCGGCGAGGTCGATGGAGTACCGCACGTAATTTCGACCGTAGTCGCGGATCGGGATCGACTGCCCGTTGTAGTGCGCCGTCACGGCAAACTCGGTCGGGGAGGCGACACGCGTCGCTTTCAGCGTGTTCAACTGCGAGTTGATGCTGTATGAGATCGCGTCATTTGCGGCGAGACGGCGGATCGAGAAGGTCAGGTCGGAGTTGGCGCCTTCCTTGACACCGGTCAAGATCGACGGCTCGAGCGCTGCCAGCGGCAGGTCGTAGGAGCCCGCCTCCGCCGCGACAAGCAGATGCGCGTCTTCACCGTAGGAGGTCAACATCTGCCGGATGACGCCGCCCGGCACGGTGACCACCGCGTCGAGGTCGCGGGTCGGGACAGAGATCGTCAGGTAGTTGGTGGAGCTGTCAGATGAGTAGGCGCTGCGCACCGCGTTTTGTGCCGTGTAGAGGTTGACGTCGACGTTGCTGCGACCTTGCGCGGAGGAGATCGTCAGCCCGTTGTCTTTGTCATAGAGCACAGCCTGCGACTGACCTGCGTTCAATTCGCCTGTGAAGCGATACGGCGACAGGGCGACCGGCAGGAACGTGTCGAAGGTGCGGGAGTTGGTGAACGAGAACGTGGAGGCGCGCTCCTCGCCCTCGATCCGTACTTTGACCGAGTACGTGCCGGTCGGCGCGTCGTTCGCCATCGTCCATTCAAAGCGGTACCGGCCTGCCGTGTCGGTCTTCAACTGGTCGGCGTGGATGATCCGGTTCTGGCTGTCGGCGACGGTGAGGAACGCCGGGACTCCGCCCAGCGCCTCCCCGTCCGATGAGTAACCGCCCTCGGCGACGATGGTATTGGTGTCGGCCGTGACGCTGAGCGTAGTCTGTGCATAGGCGCTCGGGACTTGCGAGATCCCGGGCACGCTGCCGAGGAGGAGTCCCGCGGTCAATGCGCCGGTGAGCAGAACATGCGTAGTTCGGTTCATGCGAGAAACCTCCTTTACAGGTTGAGATCTTTGGTGATGATCAGCGATTCGGACAGCGGAGTCTGCGTATAGCCGTCGAGCAGGAACACTTCCACCGAGATGTGGGACGCGCCGCCGTTCGCATACGGCGTATTGGCGCCGCCAAAGTCCAGCTTGATCTTTGCCGTTTCGTCGCTGCCGAGCGAGCGGGTAAACTCTTTCGTTTCCACGTGATGACCGTTTTTGCGGATCACGACGTACAATTTCGTGTTGCGCGTGTAGTCGTCGTGGTTTTTCACTGTCAGCTCCGATTTGTACAGGCCGTTGCGGCTGCTCGGAGGAGTCAGGGTGATCGACGCTTCGAGCGGGAAGACGGTGAACGCCAGCGGCGCCGTCTTGGCTGTGCCGGTGATCACGCGCAGTTTGTGCGTACCGGGCGACAGGTCTTTCGGCATCATGAAGGTGACGCGGGTGCTGTCGTAAGAGCTCGGCGCAATCAGCGTGCCGCTGTCGATCTGCACGCGGGAATCGCGGGTGAAGCCGCTGCCGTACAGGGTGACGGAGAACGAGTCATAGCCGGATGTGGCCGTCAGTTCCTTCGGCGTGGCGATGGACGGCAAGCTCGTCGCCGTCGACACTTCAAATGAAGTGGTGATCTCGCCGTCCTCGCGGGTGGCGACGACAAGGCGATACACACCCGGCTGCAGCCCCGAGGAGAGCGTGACGCTCATCCGGTCGGACGAGTGGACCGACGGCGACCCGAGCACGGAGGTGACCTCTGCGCCCTTGTTGTCGTAGAGACGAACGGCCGTCGTGTTCCCGGAGGAGAAGCGGGTGTTTTTGCCGATCAAGGTCAAGGTCTGCGAACTCGCGTACTGGATCTTCGCAGGTGTGACGTCGACCGAACTGTGACGCGGTGAGAAAGTCGTGTAGGTCGAGAACGTGTAGCCCGGCGACCCGTAGAGGCCGTTTTCCACAGCGGTGATCCGCACGCGGTAGGACTTGCTGTTCTCAAGGCCCGGCAGGACAGCCAGTCCCACGCCTGCGTTGACGATAATCGGTTCGCTCCAAGTCTGGGAGCCGTACTCTTGGTACTCGACCCAGACGTCGCTCGGCGAGGAGTTTACCGGGTCGCGCCACGAGACGGTCAGGCGGTGGTTGCCCGGCGTGACGGTGCCGTTGGTCACATCCGGCAACGCGACCGGCAGGACGGAAAAGTCGCCGCCGAGATGAAGCCCGTTCGACTCGGTCCAGGAGGAGCCGATCGTCTTGATCTCCACGCGGTAGGGCTGGTTGGTTTTCAGGTTGTAGAACGTGACTTCGTTGGTGCCTTTCGAGACTTCTTTCGTTTCAACGGTCTTGCCGCCTTCATACAGATAGATCTTGGCCTTGCGGTAGCCCGGATCGAGCGGGTCGTGGAAGCGGACGGTCAATTGACCGCGCGCCGGCACGACCAGCGGATAGCGCACTTCTTGCCGCTCTTCGCTGTCATCGCTGAACGCGGTGATCGGGTAGCCGGCGCCGTTGTTGTTCATCAGCACGCCGGGAGAGGTGTTGCCATAGACATCCTTGGTCTTGATCCGGACGGTATAGGTGCCCGGATAGAGCTGCGAGATCGTCTTGCCGCCGTTGGTGCGGGGCACCGGGTACTTGATCGTCTCGTTGCCGTTGCTCAGGTTGACGACCTCGATCTCGACCGATTCAAAGTCGGTGTCGGACGGTTCATCATAGGTGATGACCAGCGTGTTGTTCTCCACCGTCACCCATGCGTTTTTTACTTCGCCCGGCGGATAGGTGTCGCCGCCGGTCAGGTTGTATCCATTGCCATAGTTGTCATAGATCGCGCCGCGCGACTCGGTGCCTTTGCTCTCGTCGAGGACGACGAGCTTGAAGAAATACTGGAGGCTCGCGGAGAGATACGGGATCTCGAACAACTGATCGTTGATCGGCACTTTGCCCGCGTAGCGGTAGTTCGGCTGCGAGGACTTTTCGGCGAGGTAGATCTCGACGTGCGTGCCGGTGCTGCTCGCCGCGTTCCACGTCAAGCGCATCTTGCCGTCGACCGGCTGGATGCGCACGTCGCGGACCTCGGCCGGGACGCCGCGCTCCGGGCCGGAGATATACCAGCCGTCGCCCTCGTTGGTCAGCGTCTCGACGATCTGCTCGATGCCGTAGCGGTCGAAGTAGCGCAGTTGCAGATCATACGTGCCCGCTTCGACGTTGCGCAGGGAAGCGGAGGACGCGGTCTTGTTGGACAGCGTCGCCGCCTTCCATCCGGTCTGATCGCCGGACGACCCGGTGTGCAGGGCATAGTAGACTTTAAACGCGTTAAAATCGACGGTGACCGATTCGTCCTCGTCTTCCCACTTGAACAGCAGGCCGTCCTCCACCTCTTGGCGGACGGTGAGGAAGTCGGTCAGGTAGTCGAGGTCTTCTTTGTCCGGATGGAAAAATTCCGTCCGGGAGTCGTTTTCGTTGCCGTATTGGTCGACGGAGGTGACGCGTACTTGGTAATCGATGTTGGTGTGCAGGCCGGTCAGCGTCTGACTTTGGACGCCTTTGTTGACGCGGCCGATCAGCTTCCAATCGGTGCGGTAGCTGTTGCTCGTCTCGTCAAAGATCGGGTTGGCCGACGCGAGGTAGACATTGACATGATGGAAGTCTTTGTCCTCCGGGTCTTCCCAGGAGACGTTGGCGGTCGTATCGGACGCGTCGACGTCAAGGCCGGTCACGCCGCCGGGCGCTTCGGTGTCAAACGTGTAGCCGTAGCCGTTTTTCGTGTCGATCTGGTAAGAGTAGTTGCCGTAGATGTCCGTTTTGGTGAAGCGCAGGTCATAGCGCTTCGCCGTGTTCATCGCTTGCAGATAGGCGTTTTGCGCCCCTTTGCCGACGGTGTAACTGCCCGACCAGTCGGTGGTGCCGTGCACCGCGTACTGCACGGTGATGTGCTTGAGGTCATCATCCGGCGGATCGACCCATGTCAGGTCAAAGCCGTTGTTGATCGCGACGGCCGACAGATCGGTGATGTCGCGGGGCGGCGTTTTGTCCACCGCTTTGTAGCCTTGGCCGCCGTTGGTGAACTCCACGCCCGGTGATTCGACGATCTGCCCGTTCGCTTCGGTGCGGCGGGCCGACACTTTGAAGCGGTAGGCTTGGCCGTGGGTCAAATTGTTCAGCGTATATTTTTGTGCGCCCAGCCCAACGCGGATTTCGTTGGTCACTGGGTAATATTGCTGGTCGATACGTGCATACTTAATAACAATTTCGCGCATTCCTTGCGCGTTCGGATCGCTCCAAGTCAGCCGGATGTCCCGGTTGACACCGGGCGTGACGGTGACGCCGACCGGGTCGTATCCGGAGGCGACGGTGACGGTGGCCAATTCGGTCGTGTAGCTCATCACCATCAGCGTGTATTTGCCTTCTGAGAGCCCTGGCTGCAAGGTAAAGCGCAGCCGTTTGCTGTCGAGGACGGAGACGCCTTCGATCACAGACATCGTGCGGCCGCTCGCATCGAAGAGCGATACCTTGGTATCCGCCCGGAAGGTAAAGCTGTCACTGCCGGTGACGGTGACGGTCGTGCCTGCATAGCCGACGGAAAAGGCGCTGTGGGACAGCGTCATCCCGTACGTTTCCGCGAGAACGGCAGATGGGAACAGGGCGACGAGCAGTGTGAGAATGGTCAGCAAGGCGACTGCGCTACGATAGCGGATGCGAGTCCCTTGACGGTGCTGATCCAACGATGAGTCCCTCCTTTGAGTTTGCAATTGGGTCTTATTGATACTTCAAATTCGCGGTCATCCCTTCGAATCCTGTCAATTCATAGTATTTTTGGTCGGGCGTTTACAATTTGGGCGAAAGGGGGAGTTCTGTGTGCGACGCGTGTTGTTCGTGCCGTGGAGTGTGATGTTGCGAGCCAGGACGGCGCCTCTGGACGGAAGGCAGGGGGCGCTGGCCCGGCAAGTGCCGCGCTACTTGAGCCTCCGCCTCGACGAGCGTTTGGATGTGGAAGCCCAGTTTGCCCCGTATTGCTCCTCGGAGGACGAGGAGGCGGTGTTTCTTGTGCCGGGCGACAAACAGTCCGGTGAGGAACTGCGTGAGATCGGGATGCGGTACGACGTCGATCTCGTGATCAGCGGTCAGTCGGAGTTTGGAGACCCGGCGCATGTCTCGTTGCAGTTCGTCGAGGTGGCCAGCGGTGTGGAGCGGGAGCGGTTGGTGATCGGCTCGCTGGCCGACGGACGGCTGTATCTGGAGACACTGCTCGGCGCGGTGATGGAGGAAGTGGTGCCCCATGCGGCGGCGCACACGGCCGCTGTCTCCTGCGAGGAACTGTCGACCGAATGGGCAGCGCTCGCCCCGTTTTTCTGCGCCATCGACCGCTTGATGGCGATGGAGATCGGCGCGGTGGAGGAAGATCCCCGTGCGCCGTTCGAACTGTTCTTTGAGGCGTTGGAGCACGACCCGAACTGGTCGGACGGCGCGGATCAACTGATCGGTGCGGCTCTCGATTACGGGCTGGAGGGGCAGGGGCCGATGGAGGTCGGCATCGAGTCGCTGGAGCGGATGCTGCTGATCTTGCCCCAGCAGCACAAAGCGTGGGGCGCGCTCGGCTATCTCTATTTCCAAGAAGAGCAGCCGGTGAAGGCGATCACGTGTCTGGAAAATTGCGCCCGGCTCGCTCCCGCTGAATTTGCCTCGCACCATCGCCTCGGCGCGGCCTATCGCCAGGTCGGCCGTCACAAGGAAGCGATCGCCGTCCTGCAGAGCGGCCTGTTGATCGACCCGGACAACATCCCGATGCTGATCGAATTGGGCGCGGCGCTCGGCGAGTCGGATCGGGCGGCGGAGGCGGTGCCGTATTTTCAGCGGGCGGTCGATCTGTCGCCGATCTCCGGCGCTTTTTACGGCAACCTCGCCGTCGCGCTGAAACGGTGCGGGCGGGTCGCGGAGGCGGAGGAAGTGTTTCGAGCCGGGATGGGCGCCGTCGACCCGCACTGGAACGTCTACGCCAACTACGCGATTCAATTGGAGGAAACCGGACGGAACATCGAGTGGGCCAGCGTGTTGTTTCAAGGCGTGCAGGCGCTCGTCGATCAGCCTGACGAGCGGGAAGACCTCGCCGAGCGGTTGGTCGACGGCGTGCGCGTCTGGATCGCCGAAGGACTGCCGGAGGACGTCGCGCGAAAAGGCATGAACTGGGCGATCGGCCTGCTGGAGAGCCTCGTCGAACTGTTGCCCGACTGCCGGAGCAGCCGGGTGGTGCTCGCCGAGTTTTACCGCAGCGAACAACGGCCGGAGCGAGCGTTGGAATGCCTGCACTCGGTGGAAGCGGAAGACCCGGACAACGTCTGGCTGAAGATCCACATCGGCTCCGTCCTCGCCGGGGAAGAGCGGTACGAGGAAGCCACCGACCGGTTTCGGCAAGCCCTCGCGCTCGATGACGGCAATCAGATCGCCGTGTTCAATCTGATGCTGCTGGCTGCGATGCAAAATCGCTACCGAGAGGCGCTCGGCTATCTCGACCGCTACCGGGAGTTGGTGCCGACCGACCCGGACATCGGCCGTCTCGAAGCGTTGGTCGAAGGGGCGGGCAACGGGGAAGTGGAATAAAAAAGAACCTGTCCCGATGGGGCAGGTTCTTTTCGTTTTGACAGAGAGTGCGATCAGGACATCTCAAACAGCCGGTTGCGCGGGAGCTTGATCTCAAACGTCGTGCCGACGCCCGTTTCCGTAGTGACGGTGATCGTGCCGTTGTGTTCGTCGATGATCCGTTTGCAGACATAGAGACCAAGGCCGGTGCCGGTCTTTTTGGTTGTGTAAAACGGCGAGAAGATGCGGCCCAGATGCGAGGCGTCGATGCCGGGCCCGGTGTCTTTGACCGTGATCGAGATGTGCTCGTCCGTGCTGTCGAGCGCCAGCGTCAACGTGCCGCCTCCCTGCTCGATCATCGCTTCCATCGCGTTGCGGGCGAGGTTGATCAGCACTTGTTTGATCCGGTTCGGATTGGCGATCAACAGCGGGTTGTCGCAGGCCATCAGGAGCGCCATCTGGATGCCTTTCAGGTTGGCCTCGCTCTGGAGCAACGTGTAGGTGTTGTGCAGGAGCGTGCCGATCCAGACATCTTCCAACGAGTCGCTGCCCATCCGGGAGAAATTGAGATACTCGGTGATAATCGAGTTGATCCGCTTGAGATCCTCCTCCATCACGTGCAGATACATCGAGTGCGTGGAGGCGGGATCGACTTCGCGGCTCATCAATTGCAGAAAGCCCTGCACAGATGTCATCGGGTTGCGCACTTCATGCGCGATCGACGCGGCCATCTGGGAGACGGTCTCCAACTGGTCATTACGGCGCATGCTCTCCATCAGCTCGTGCTCGGTGGTGCGGTCCTGATAGTGGAGCAGACAGCCGATGTTGTTGCCAAACTCATCGCGGATCGGTGTCGCGGTGGTCTGGATGTGCCGGTACCGACCCTCCGGCTCCGGCAGGATGATCGTCGCCGTCTCATTTTCACCGCTTTCCAGCGCGAGAGTGGTCAGCCGCTGAGACAGCGTGTCTGTGCCTTCCGCCGGCTCGTGGACCAGTTTGTCGATCGTCTCGCCGAGCACCTCGTGCAGTTCATAGTCAAACATCCGACAGAACGCATCGTTGGCGAACGTGATCGTGTAGCCAAAGTCGATGACGACGAGGCCGTGATTCATGGAGTTGAGCAGATAGGAGCACTGCTGCTGCAACAGTTTGAGCTGCTCGGCGGGGGAGATGTCCTGCACGAACAGCAAGTAGCCGTCGCTGCGCTCCGCCTCCGTGGTGAGCAGCGGGTAGGCTGCCAGCCGCGCGTTGTGAAGCGACCCGTCTGCGCGGATCAGATAGAGCAGGTGCTCCGCCGTCTGCGTCTGACTGAGCAGGGTGAGCAGATCGGCCGAAGCTCCGGTCTCGTCGGCAAACAGCCTGTTTGCATCGCGGCGAATCAGATGCTCGCCCTCGTCCAGATCATAGCCGTACAGCCGGATCAGCGGCGGATTGGCATAGGAGACCGAGCCGTCATGGCGGACCATCAGCACGCCAAACGGCGCCTGTTGAAAAAATTGTTCCATCATCCGCCGCTGCAGATCGAGCGAATCGAGCAGATGACGGAGCGAAGGCGTACTCGTCGCAACCGCCGCTTCTCCGAACGGGGCCGCGAATTGGGCGTACGTTTCGAGGTATTGACGTTTGATCTGATGGAGAAGCACCGCATAGAGTGTCAGAGCAGACAGCATGCACAGACCGGCCGCAAGGGACAGATGGGTCTGCGACAGGCTGGCGAAGAAGCAGGAAATGATTCCGAAAACGAACGCGAGAACTAAGCAGATTTCAGCGAATCGCCGTACGGGCTGCACCACAATACCGCCCTCCCCGTTGGTTGCAATCAAAAAGGACGCGACGAAATGCCGCGTCCTCCTCTGTCGATGGGAATCATCGTTTGGAGAGCAGGAGACTGATCTGTTTGCGATCGGTCTGCAAAGCTTCCATGTCCCGTTTCATCTGTTCGATCCGCGTATGAAGTCCTTGCGCGCGGCTGGACAGATGAAAATCGAGATCTTCGAGTTCTTCCCGTGTCATTTGGCTGAGGTCCCGTCTAATGAAAGTTCCGCTGGTCGGTTGCATGGTATCGTCCTCCTTCTCAATCCTTATAGAATTCGAGAAAGAGTCGCAAAGACCGACAGTCGGCCGGGAGAAACGCATAGAAAGATATAGAGTTAATAACTGCCAGAGTTGTCAGTATTCCCTTCTAATTCGCGCAAATTCCCGATAATTCCTTTCTTTTCATACTGTTTCTCAAAAATTTGTTGTCCGCAGACGGTGTCGACATGACGTTTGTCACGAAGGACGAGGGTCGAAATATGACGGCGGTCATGACCAAATGAGTGACGGGCTTCACTATGGGGCAGAATCGATTTCCCGTATTCTAAACGTAGCCAAACAAATTGCATCCGGAGTGAAACAAAAGACCCCGCGATGCGTCTAATCCTTTGTATACAAATCCTGACGACGAAACCTTTTTTGACATATATAGACTATCGGAGGCGATTGAGATGATGATTCAAGCGAATGGGTTGCAGTTCCAAACAGGTTTTAACGGTGTGCTGGGCCCGCGCGGCGTCGGCAAGACGCGCCTGCTCAAACACCTGGTTGGGCAATCGCAAGGCGAGGACAGCAAAGCCTGTTATGTATCGCGTGAATTGGAAGCGTTTCATCGCCTCACCGTCAAAGAGTATCTGTGTGTGATGGCCGGCCGCAAAAGCATCGCCGACCGCCGCGTGGCGGAGCAGATCGAGTTGGCGCTGCATCACGTGCACATGACCCGCCTGTCCGACCGCTATGTCGGCGAGCTGTCCGGCCTCGCGAAAAGCCAGACGCTGATCGCCCGCGCTCTGCTCGACGACGCGCACCTGCTCTTGCTCG
The DNA here is from genome assembly GCF_026410385.1 of Tumebacillus lacus. Classification (GTDB taxonomy): domain Bacteria; phylum Bacillota; class Bacilli; order Tumebacillales; family Tumebacillaceae; genus Tumebacillus; species Tumebacillus lacus. Next base: position 196,560 of record NZ_JAPMLT010000003.1, on the reverse strand, counting down.
ACCAAGTGCTCTGCGGGCTGAGCGAACAAGAGCGGATGAACATCGGCTACACGCTCTCCGAGATCTCCAAAGACCGCGTGATCGTGCTCGCCGGCGATGTTTGTGAAGCGGTCGAAGGCCTGTACGACACCGTCTCGCTGCTGCATCCGGAAAAAGACGCAGTGCAAGTCTCGGCCAACACCGCCTATTCCTGGGTGGAGGGCAAGGTGTGGGAGTACGTCGCCTCCGAACTGCCGCAGACGGAAGGACGTCTGATCACCGCGTACAAAACATGCACCGACGGCGGCGTCTACATCCGTGAAGTCGCGGACGATGTCCCGCAAGAAGAAGTCAGCCAAGTCACCCCGACCCTTGCAGACGCATACGTCTGGTGGGCAGCGGGTCAATAAAATACGTAACGAAAAAAGGCTCTCGCATCTGCGGGAGCCTTTTGCACTATTTTATATAAAGGAAGGAATCGAGTAGGAGGGGCGGGACAAAAAAGACTCCCCAGAGAGGGAGTCTCATACTTCTGTAAATTACAGACGGGTAACGTTAGCCGCTTGCGGGCCACGTGCGCCATCAACGATGTCGAATTCTACACGCTGGCCTTCTTCAAGGGACTTGAAGCCGTCAGCTTGGATCGCGGAGAAGTGAACGAATACGTCGTTGCCGCCTTCACGCTCGATGAAACCGTAACCTTTTTCTGCGTTGAACCATTTTACCGTACCTTGCATGTTGTGCGTACCTCCTAATGCCCAATCCTGTAGATGGGGCTGATACCTCATGATACCAAATTGGTAGAAAATAAGCAAATTATTTTTTTGCTGGTGTTATGGTGGGAAAAACGGTATAATAGGGACTATCTTTTGTGTTGATAAAAGGAGCGTTGCAAGTTGTCGATTCAAGTTGGTTCTGTTGTTGAGGGTAAAGTCACTGGTATCAAACCGTTTGGCGCATTTGTAGAAGTGGCGGAGGGCAAGACCGGCCTCGTGCACATCTCCCAAGTTTCCCATACCTTTGTGAACGATATCAACGATGTTCTGAAAGTCGGCGATACGGTTCAAGTTAAGGTTCTGAACGTCGAAGAGAGCGGCAAGATCTCTCTCTCCATCAAAGAAACCCAACCGAAGCCGGAAGGGTCCGAGCAGCGCGGCAACCGTCGCGGTGGCGGCGAGCGCGGTGGCAATGCTGGCGGCGGTCAACGTCGTGGCGGCGGCCGCAAGCAATCTTCCGAACTGACCTCCTACTCCAGCAACAATGGTGAGCCGTTCAACACGATGGCGGATCAACTCACCGAGTGGGCGAAGAAGTCGGGCATGGCATAAGCTTCGATTTCTATGGAAAAGCATCCTGGCGACAGGGTGCTTTTTCGCGTTTCTAGGACTATAGACCTTGGGTGTTCGACAAAAAACGATCTTTTGTCTCACGCGTAAACCGGGATTTACAGATTATGATAGAGGATGAATAGCCCAAATCCCGATAGATTAGAGGAGGACGGAGCGAGATGATATCCTACGCGTTGGCAGTTGGCTGTGCGTTGGCATTGATCGGTCTGTACTGCGAGGCGGCGCAACATTTCAATTGGTCGCGCCGGCAAAAAGGGTGGGGGGGCATCATTCTCTTGATCGGTGCGATGGGGGTCGTGCCTGTCATCGCCGAACGCGTCAACGAGATCGCACTCGCGGCCGCCTGTTCGTGCATCGTGCTCGCGCTCGGCATGCGCGGCAACCACACCGTGGTCGTCCAACGAGCCGAGACCCAACCGGTTTCACACATCGAAATCATTGATACACCATCCGCAGAACCCGCGGAAGAGATTCCACATACCACCCCGCCCACAGCGGAGGTCGCAACAAAAGAAACCCACGATGAAATCGTCCTTGAAGAGGAAGTCGCGGTCGCAGTAGCAGAAACGCAAGATGAAATCGTCATGGAAGAAGTCGTAGTCGCAGAAGCAGATACCCACGATGAAATCGTCCTTGAAGAGGAAGTCGAGATCGAAGAAGCAGAAACCTGCGATGAAATCGTCCTTGAAGAAGAAGTCGAGATCGAAGAAGCAGAAACCTGCGATGAAATCGTCCTTGAAGAAGAAGTCGTGATCGCGGAAGCAGAGACCTGCGATGAAATCGTCCTTGAAGAGGAAGTCGTGGTCGCGGAAGCAGAGACCTGCGATGAAATCGTCCTTGAAGAGGAAGTCGTGGTCGCAGTAGCAGAAACCTGCGATGAAATCGTCCTTGAAGAAGAAGTCGTGGTCGCAGTAGCAGAAACCCACGATGAAATCGTCCTTGAAGAGGAAATCGTGGTCGCAGAGGAAGAAACTTCCGATGAAATCGCAGTTCTTTCAAAGGAAATCGACGAGGTGTTCGTCGAAGAAGAGAATGTGATCCTAGAAGAGATCGCCGAACGGGCAAGCGAGGACACGGGGAGCGGGGAAGCAGTTCCTCTTGACGAGGACGTCTCGATCCCGCCGATTCCGGAACCGGAGCTGACCGGGGCGGAGTTGGCAGCGTGGCTGAACGAGCAGATCGCAGCCGGCTATGAAGCGAAAGCGGGTCAGTCGTTCGCTCAGGCCGCCCGCCACTTCGAAGCGGCCGCCTTGCGTTCCGACGACGACGAACTGGTCGCCATGCTCCGTGAAGAGCTGGCCGACTGCTGCCGTGAACTCGAACTGCGCGGTGAATCTCACCACCTCCGATACGCTTCCTGATCACACCGACTTTCCAACGCGACAAAGGGCAGGCCCTGCCTGCAAGGAGGCATTTTTTCATGAAAAGCAGTACCGATATTCAAGGATTGCCAATCTTCTCCCTGATCGACGGCGCAGAGATCGGCCGCATCAAACAACTGGCCATCCGCCCGGAAGCCGGCCGCATCGACCTGTTCGTCGTCGAAAACGAACTCGACTCGATCGGCGTGCAAGTGCTCCCGTACGCCTCCGCCATCGGCGTCGGCGATTTTGCTGTCACCATCGAATCGGCCGACTCGATCCGCGATCTCCACGAGGTGGACGGCGCTCGTGACCTGATTCTCAAAAATTACAAAGTGATCGGCACCCGCGTCCTGTCCCGCAAAGGTCAGCTCCTCGGTGCCGTCAACGAATACTACGTCGACCCGGACACCGGTGACATCACCGCCTGCTCCTTCTCGGTGAACGAAAACGCCGACGTGATCCGCGTCTTCCACCGCTCCAACATCATGACGTTCGGTCGCGATGTCATCGTCATCAAGGAAGAAGCGCTCATCCGCGACTCCCTCGACGAAGACACCGTCCCTGCGAACGACACGGTGATCCCGCTCCCGAATGCCGCCCACACCGAAGCGGCCGCTACAACGGAACCGACCGACGCACCGCAGCAGCACTACCTGAGCGGCAAAGTGCTCAGCGCCGACCTCACGGACGACGCGGGACAAGTCCTTGCAGCCCAAGGCACCGTCCTCGACGATGAACTGATCGAGCGCATCAAAGCAGCGGGCCCGACCCTGTTCATGAAATTGAACCGCCTCGCGGTCGAGCAAAACTAATCCAAACACGAACGATACAACCCTGAGAGCCTGCCTCTCGGGGTTTTTTCATGCTTTCAGCGAAAATTTTTCGTAAAATTTTCGTCTTTTCAAACAAAAATCAGTACCTTTTTAGTATAGTGGAGTTGCAGATGTAATAAAAATTTTCGTTCTGGGGGGAATCTTTACAATGTTTCGTGCAATGATCCAAAAGATCGGTCAAGTCGTGCTTGCGCTCTCGCTCGTCTTCGGCGCCACCGCGATCACCGGCACCGGCGTTCACACGGCGGAAGCGGCAAACCCTGTCAGATGGCAACCGGGTCAACTCCACATCGGCTCGATCTCCGTCGGTCAAGGTGATGCGACCCTGATCGTCTCGCCGGAAGGGAAGTCGATGCTGATCGACGTCAACCAATCCAGCGCATCGAAGATCGCCAGCTACATCCAAACGGTCCTCGGCCATAAAAACCTCGACTACATCGTCCTCACCCATTACCACGCCGACCACATGGGCGACTACGTCAACCTCTTGAAAAACTACGGCGTCACCGTCAAATCGGCTACCTATGACCGCGGCGGCGACCGATACGCGTACAACTCCACCCTCTACCAAACCTATTATGACTACGTCACAAACACCGCCAACAACGCAAAGCGCGTGCAAATGCGTGAAGGCTACTACGTCAACATGGGCTCCGTCACCGTCAAATGCGTCTCCGTCGGCGACCCGTCCACGAACCAAGCGTCCGGCATCCTCACCAAAGACGAAAACGACCGTTCCATCGCGCTGACCGTCCGCTACGGCAACCTCGACTACTTCGTCGCAGGCGACCTCTCCGGCCAAACCACGTCCCAATACACCGACATCGAAACGGCCGTCGCACCGAAAGTCGGCTCCATCGAAGTCTACCGCGTCAACCACCACGGTGCGTCTTACTCGTCCAACCAATACTTCGTCGACACCTTGAAGCCGAAACAGTCGATCATCTCCGTCGGCTACAACACGTACGGCCATCCGGTGTCCACCGTCGTCTCCCGTCTGCAGGCATACGGCCGCGTCTACCAGACCGAGACCGCATCCGGGGCAGTCAAGGACGGCAACGTCATCCTGCTGTCCACCAACGGCACCAACTACACCATCAACGGTACGTCGTTCGTTACGAAATAACGAACGATACCCCGGCTGCACGACGCGCCGGGGTTCCCTTTGCCAGACCGTTTGATCACTGCAACGATTGGAAGCCGAGGGTATCGGACGCCAGGTTGTTTTCCATGAAGAACTCCTCCATGTCAAACTCCTCGCCGTTCGCCTCAAAATACAGCCCGTCTTCATCGACACGGGCGACGATGCCGGTGCCGACGTTGTTGATCGTCACCTCGGCCGGGATGATGTCCGGCTTGTTCTCATAGCGGTCCCAGATCTGCTGGCAGAACTCGTCCACCGAAGCGCTGACATTGCCGCGTTCGTTGTCCATCGAATCAAGCACCTCCTTGGGAGCTGTCTTCTGACGCAGATAGTATGACCGTTTCTGCACAGGCGGATTCAAACAGGGAAATGTAAGTTTCGCACGATTCGGGATAAAGAACTATAAAACACTATTCCGAATTTTTAAAGGATTTTGGTGCTCGGTTTCGAAGTAGTACTCGTACGCTCTCATCTATCTTTTATAAAAACAGGAGGTTACCACCACATGTTTCGTTCTCTGATCCGCAAGGCCGGCTTTCTCGCGCTGGCAGCGGCGATCACCTTCGGGATGTCCGCAGGTTACGCGCCGTCTGGTGAACAAACCGTATCGGCGGCCAATCCGGTCGCTTGGCAACCGGGCCAATTGCACATCGGCTCCATCGATGTCGGCCAAGGCGATGCGACCTTGATCGTCTCACCGGAAGGCAAATCGCTGCTCGTCGACGTCAACCAGTCCAGCGCAGCCAAGATCGCCGATTACATTCAGACGGTGCTCGGCCACAAAAACCTCGACTACATCCTCGTCACGCACTATCACGCCGATCACATGGGCGACTATGTCAATCTCTTGAAAAACTACGGCGTCACCGTCAAGACGGCTACCTACGACCGTGGCGGCGACCGCTACGAGTACAACTCGACGCTCTACCAAACGTACTACGACTACGTGACCAACGCGGCGAACAACGCCAAGCGCACCCGCATCTATGAGAACGACCTGATCAACATGGGCGCGTCGATGAGCGTCAAAGTCGTCTCCATCGGCGACCTCGACAGCGACACCGCATCGGGCGTCACTGTCATCAATGAAAACGACAATTCCATCGCCTTGAAAGTCAAATACGGCGAACTCGACTACTTTGTGGCGGGCGACCTTTCCGGCGCCAACTACTGGAACAGCGCAGGCGGCTACGGCTATGCGGACATCGAGACCTCCGTCGCGCCGAAAGTCGGTTCCATCGAAGTCTACCGCGTCGACCATCACGGCTCTTCGCACTCGTCCAACCAATTCTTCGTCGACACGCTCAAACCGTCCGTCTCGATCATTTCGCTGGGCCAAAACTCCTACGGGCACCCGGCTCCTGAAGTCGTTTCTCGCCTGACCCCGTACGGCAAGGTCTACCAGACCGAAAACAGCGACGGCACCATCAAAGACGGCGACGTCATCCTCACCTCCACCGACGGCGTCCACTATACCGTCAACGGCACCACCTACACCACCAAAGAGAGCGGCGGCGGCTCGACTCCTGGCGGCGGTGATACGGGCGGCGGCACTCCGGGCACCGTCGCGAACATCCTGATCAACGAGATCCTGCCGGCCCCGAGCAAAAAGTACACCAAAGAATTCGTCGAACTCTACAACCCCGGCACCACCGCCGTCGACCTCTCCGGCTGGAAGATCGACGACATTCAAAACGGCGGCAGCGCCGCGTACACCATCCCGGCCGGCACCACCATCGCAGCGGGCGGCTACTACGTCTACCAACCGTCCTCCGTGTTTAACAACGCGGGCGACGACGTCGTGCTGCTCTCGCCGACCGGCACCGTCGTGGACCAAAAAACGTACGGCTCCACCGGCTACGACGTCTCCTGGTACCGCGTGAAAGCGACCGGCCAATGGTCGTCCACCACCACCAGCAACGTCACGATGGGCACCGTCAACCCGTAATCGTGCAAAAATACCCTCGACCGCCTGTGGTCGAGGGCATTTTTTTTGTAAAGGTACACAAACCCGGCACGTGTGAGGGTCTCGTGTCGTATACTTTCTTTGGAGATCACGCCCACAAAACAGCAGGAAGCGTTGTCTTTGCAAGATGGACGTTTATGCACCAAAAAGAGACAAAACGCATATTTATTCGTCTAGATTAGACAAAATCCGACTTTATGCATGTCTGAAAGAAATTAGCAGAGACCTCGCCCAAAAACTTTGCTAAAACCTATTGAAGTCCGTCTCGAAACGTGATATTCTCTTTGCTGTCGAGTCAATAACAATAGGAACCAGGAATCACTGAAAAGGGTTGGGACCTCATCGGACTAACCTTCCCCCTAGTGATTGACGCAGGTCCTAGCGAACAATGACAAAAATTGTTTGATGGGAAGGGGGCCGATGTAGATGTTGGAATACTCTACGTTCGGGAGACACTGTGCTGTAGACGCATGGGGTATCGACTTTAATTTGATTGATAAGGCAGACTTTTTGAGAGATCACATGGTCAAGGCGGCTGAAAAGTCGGGGGCTACCGTGTTGTCGGTGCAAGCACAACAGTTCGAGCCGCAGGGCGCGACTGTACTGGTTCTGCTGTCCGAGTCTCATCTTTCGATCCACACGTACCCGGAAAAAGGGTTTGCTGCAATGGATTGCTACACCTGCGGCGACACGGTGGACCCGGAAGTGGCAATCAACTACTTGCTCGAAGTCCTGAAGCCGGGCACTGTTTATCCGAAGCTGCTCAAGCGCGGCGAAGGTCAGATCGAAGTTCTCAAGTAAGTTCGTATCGTCTGTATCGCTAGACAAAATACGTCTTAGGGAATGCGTGGTGCTGTGTGCATACCGTTTCCTAGTAGGAGGTGGTCCCTTTCGCCGAGATGACGAAAGGGGCTTTTTCTTTTGTCTGAAACAGGCAGCCGATCAGCAAGTGGTGGAGCTTCCTTCGACTTTGGCGATCAGTTCGAGCAGATCGGCGGGCAACGGGGCGCTTTTTTGTGCTTTGATATCGAAGTGAACGATCGTCGAGGACGCGGTGGCGATCAACCGACCGTTTGCTCGGTTGTAGATCTCATAGTCGATATCCAGCGACGACGAACCGATGCGGGTCACACCGCAAGTCACATCGAGATCTTCATTAAAATAAGCTTGGTTTCGATATTCCACACTCTGCTTGGCGAGCACGAACGTCGTTTTGGTGCGTTGGATGCGCTCTTGATCAAAAATGCCCAGAGCAGCCAGATAATCGGTACGGGCTTGTTCCATATAAATGACGATGGAGACGTGGCTCATGTGCCCGTTGGCGTCCGTTTCTGCGAATCGTACTTTGACAGGCGAGTTGAACTGAAATATGCGTTGTGTCATGTTGGCAACCTCCGGGAAAGACTTGGAATTTGTTTTCATCATCATAGCCGTTGTGCTTTGAAGCGGTCAAGCGACGGACGATCATGTATGAATGCATGAGAGGCTGGGGAATGGCGCAAAGTAGAAGCGGAGGTGATGAATTTGAAGAAATGGGTGATTTTGGGCCTCGTGGGGTTGGTGGCCGTCGTCAGCGGGGCGGGCGTTGGCTACGTCTACGCCGAAAAGAGATCGGTGACAAACATTGTGATCACCGACACCGGCATGCAACCGAGCACCGTCACGGGGAAAGTTGATACTTCGATCAAGATCCACGTGACGAACAAAGGCAAGAAAAAACATAATCTGGTGATACCGGACTACTATATTTTCACACATAACCTGAACAGCGGCGAAAGCACCGACGTAGAATTCAAGCTGAACAAGAAGGGTTCATTTTCATATTTTTCAGACACTCCAGGCACGCCGGAGCCCGGTCTGGAAGGAAAGCTCACCGTCGAGTGAGCTTTTTGTTTGTGATGGTACTTTTTTTGCAAGGAATTTTTGCAGAGGGGATGGCATAATGGTCAGTAACTGTTACTATGTAGACGGGTAAAAAGGGAGGAGTGATGGAGTGAAAGAACATGCAGTGGTATGGCAAGGTAAAAGAGATCGATTGCGAAAGACGATTGGAGTGGCTGCGACCGTTTTGTTGGCGGTGGTGGCGACTGTCGTGTGGCAGCTGATCATGGGTGAACAAGTACGCTGGATGGCAATGGGGATTGCTGTCGGTGTTGGCATAGCGGTGATCGTTTTCAATACGATGGCGTATACGAATACGATGTTGGTGGCGATGTATTTTGCTGCTGTAGCAAAATTGGAAGAGAAGCCGGAAGAGATGGACCTGTACACCGGGGCGGTCGAAACGGTCAGCCGGGTAGAGATGCCGTATATCGGGTTGATGTATCAGATCACGTTGGTACAGGGTGCAGAGAAAGTTCGGCTGTATTGCCCGGGTCGTTTGATGACCGATGTGGAAAAAGGAAAGAGAGTGCGCGTGTTGGCGCATGAAGTGTTTGTTGCGAAAGTGAGTTTGGTTGGTGAAGGTGTTAGTGTTGGTGGTGGCGAAAGAGAGGGCGAGTCGACACGGAGTGCGTGAATACGATTATTGCCCGGGAAAATGTCGAAGGGTGGGTTGAGGCCGAGAGGCCTCTTTTTGTTTGTAGGGGGTTGAGTAGTAGGGGCGGGTGGGGACATGCTTCCGGGTTCCCGTCGTGGGCCCCTCTCCAGCATATCCCCACCCACCCAGCCAACGTCAAACACCCAACGCGGGCACAAGCAAAAAGCCCTTGCCCTTGCCCTTGAACTTCAACGTTGGATGCCAGTCAGCGATGGAAGGGTGGGGGTAATGCCGGAGAGGTGAAATTGAAAGGCCCCTCCTCACCATCAAAAACCTAATCAAAAGGAGGGGCCTTTCACGTGAACCCGCAGGCAATACCCCCGCACTTCCCACCACCCGGCCCACAGCCCTCAACCCACCGAAGCAGGAGCCTATCGCATGAACCCGCAGGCAATACCCCCGCACTTCCCACCACCCAGCCCTCAGCCCCCAACTCACCGACTTCCTTCTATAAAATACCGCCCAAAAGACGAAGGACAACCAACCCATCCCCCGCCTCCCGGCCCCTCTATGCAGTTACTTCTTCCTCCTCCAACACATACACCTTAATATCCCGCTTATACCCAAACTGAATCGCTGCATTCAAATCGCTCATATACACATCGATCCGATTCCCTTTAATCGCACCGCCCGTATCCTCCGCGACCCGAATCCCGATTCCTTCAATATAAACCTTCGTCCCCATCGGAATCACCCGCGGATCGACCGCAATCGTATGATGGTCCTTTACATACGCCCCGCTGGCCGTGATCCCGTACGCCGGATGCCCCGGACTTTTGCCGGTCGACTCCGGCCCCGCCGTATACGCCGTCAAATCAGCCGACAGGATCTTCTTAATCTTATGCCCGGAATCAATCTGTTTCTTCTCCTGATTCGGAATCGCCAACTCCTGCCCAATCTTCAGAAAAGCAGCATCCTGAATGTTGTTCATCTGCTGCAACGTCGCAATATCCGTCCCAAACTTCGCCGCGATCACATACAACGAATCGCCGGCCTGCACTTGATAGGGGAGAGTCGCCGGCACCATCGTTAACAGATTGCCCAGCAGATTCTCGCTTCCGCTGCGCGCCGGCAACGGTTGTTTCAGGATCGTCGTCTCGACCGCCGGCAACATCGGCCCGTAAAACACGCCCGTATCCGCCTCACCGACCGTAAAGAATCCGATCGTGCTCGCCGGAGCGGCCATCGCTCCCGTCGAAGTAAAAGTCAGTGCCAGGATCAAGCTGAAGAACAGAGTCATCATTTTGTTCACGTTCATATCTCTCAACCTCCGCAACTGGTAGTTTCTGTAGCTCTCTGCCACTAGACTTGCCAGTTCTGGAAGACTATAAACCTACCAATGCCCCCATTTCGAAAAAAAGAGGCAGAATGTCAGAAAAAATCGAAAGAGCAGGAGGATTTTTTTTTTGCTTGCAGAATATCATGTATTAGAAGTTTAGACTGAACAGTCAATGTTGTGTTGTCCATCGACCAACCGTTTGGTTGGAGAAGATCGGATTGACGTGACTGAGATATTGGCAAGGTCCGCACCATACACATCTTAGTAACTGTGGACGAGACGAAGGAGGGCATAGCAGATGGAACGTAAGATCCGCAAAGCAGCGGTACTCGGTGCAGGCGTCATGGGTGCCGGCATCGCGGCACATCTGGCAAACGTCGGGATTCCGAGCTTGCTGCTCGACATTGTGCCGAAAGACCCTGAACAAGATCGCAACCTCTATGCAAAACGCGGCCGTGACGGCCTGCTCAAACAAAAACCGGCTCCGTTGTACGACAACGACAACCTCGCGCTGATCGAAGTCGGCAACTTGGAAGACGACCTGCACCGCCTGGCCGAAGTGGACTGGGTGATCGAGGTCGTCGTCGAAAACCTCGCCGTTAAACAACAAGTCTTTGAAAAAGTGGAGAAAGCGGTCCGTCCGGGCACGATCATCTCCTCCAATACGTCTGGCATGTCGATCACGGCGATGGCAGAAGGTCGAAGCGAAGAGTTCCGCAAGAACTTCCTCGGCACGCACTTCTTCAACCCGCCGCGCTATATGAAACTTCTCGAGATCATCCCGGGTCCGGATACGGATGCCGAACTGCTCGCATTTATGGATGACTTTGTGGAAAAACGTCTCGGCAAAGGCGTCGTCTACGCGAAGGACACCGTCAACTTTATCGCCAACCGCATCGGCACGTACGGCCTGATGGTCACCGTGCAAGAGATGATCGAGCGCGGCCTTGGCGTCGACGATGTCGATGCGCTGACCGGTCCTGTGCTCGGCCGTCCGAAATCGGCGACCTTCCGCACGCTGGACGTCGTCGGCCTCGACACGTTTGTCCACGTCTCCAACAACGTGTACAACTCGGTCGATGATGCATCCGAAAAAGAAGTGTTCGTCATCCCGGACTTCATGCAAAAGATGGTTGAGAACGGCATGCTCGGTGCCAAGACCAAAGCCGGGTTCTTCAAAAAAGTAGGCAAGGACATCCTCGCCCTCGACTACAACACGCTGGAATACCGCCCGCGTCAAAAGCTCAAGTCGGCTTCCCTCGAAGCGGCGAAGATGCAAAAGACGTTGAAAGAGAAAGTCCGCGCTCTGGTCTACGGCCAAGACGCTGCCGGCGAATTTATCTGGAGCGTTCTCAAGCGCACGCTGATCTACTCCGCGAGCAAAGTCGGCGAGATCGCAGACGACATCGTCAACATCGACAAGGCGATGAAGTGGGGCTTCAACTGGCAAGTCGGTCCGTTCGAGCTGTGGGACATGATCGGTGTCGCCAAATCGGTGGTGCGCATGGAAGCAGAAGGCGATACCGTTCCGGCATTCGTGAAAAACCTGCTCGCATCCGGCAAGACCTCCTTCTATGAAGAAGAGATCGGCAACAAATCCTTCTACACGCTCAGCGGTGAGTTCAAAGGCATCGAAGAGAAGAAGGAGAACATCTCCTTGGCGGCGCTCAAAGAGCAAGGCAAGCTGATCAAGAAAAACACCGGCGCGTCTTTGATCGACCTTGGCGACGGCGTGGCAGCTCTCGAGTTCCACTCCCTCAACATGGCGATCGGTCAGGACATCGTGCAAATGATGAACTACGCGGCACAAGAAGTCTCGAAAAACTTCCGCGGTCTCGTCATCGGCAACCAAGCGCCGAACTTCTGCGTCGGTGCCAACCTGATGATGATCCTGATGGAAGCGCAAGACGACAACTGGGAAGACCTCGACCTCATCGTCCGCCAGTTCCAAAACGCGACGATGGCGCTCAAATATCTCGACAAACCGGTCGTGGCAGCACCGTTCGGCTTGACGCTCGGCGGCGGCGCCGAAGTCGTGTTCCCGGCTGACAAAGTGGTCGGCGCGGCGGAAACCTACCTCGGTCTCGTCGAAGTCGGCGTCGGTCTGCTCCCGGGCGGCGGCGGCAACAAAGAACTGCTGCTGCGCAACATCGAAAACATCCCGGCCGGCGGCGACCTGCAAGCGGGCGTCACCCGCACCTTCGAGACCATCGCGATGGCGAAGGTCGGCACCTCGTTCCGCGACGCGCAAAAGCTCGGCTACCTGCGCCGCTCCGACTCGATGACCGTAAACCAAGACTTCCTGCTTCACGACGCGAAGCAAGCGGTCTTGTCGATGGCCGACAACTACGTCGCGCCGATCCAAAAGAAGATCAAAGTCGTCGGCGAAACGGGCTTTGCTCTGCTGAAGTTTGGCGCTTTGACCCTCAAAGAAAGCGGCTACGCATCCGACCACGATGTGAAGATCGCGGAGAAGATCGCATCGGTCATCACCGGCGGTCGCGTCACCGCAGGCACCGAAGTCACCGAGCAGTATCTGCTCGACCTTGAGCGTGAAGCATTCCTCTCGCTGTGCGGCGAGCCGCTCTCGCAACAACGCATGCAATACATGCTGACCAAAGGCAAACCGCTCCGCAACTAGGAGCAGACAAACCAGGAAACTTCCGAGGAGGGGAACAGAATGCGTGAAGCAGTGATCGTATCGGCTGTCCGTACAGCTGTAGGTCGTTCGCATAAAGGTTCGTTGCGAAACGTGCGTCCGGATGATCTCGGCGCGCTCGTCGTTCGCGAAGCACTCAACCGCGTGCCGGAGCTTGATCCGGCCGAGGTTGAAGACATCATCATGGGCAACGCCATCCCGGAAGCGGAGCAAGGCCTCAACATGGCGCGCATCATCGCGATGCGCGCCGGCCTCCCGAGCTCCGTCGCCGGCGTGACCGTCAACCGTTTTTGCGCATCGGGTCTACAAACCATCGCCGATGCAGCCTACCGCATCATGGGCGGCTCTGCTGACACCATCATCGCAGGCGGTGCGGAGAGCATGTCGCTCGTACCGATGACCGGTAACAAAGTCTCGCTCAACCCGTGGCTCGTCGACAACCTGCCGGAGATCTACATGGGCATGGGTCACACCGCAGAGCGCGTCGCATCCCGCTTTGGCATCACCCGCGAGATGCAAGACGAATTTGCCGTCCGCTCCCACGAAAAAGCGGCCGCAGCGATTGCGGAAGGCAAATTTAAAGACGAGATCGTCCCGGTCCCGGTCCGTCACGTGACCGTCGATGACAACGGCAAGCAAGTCGTGCAAGAGTACATCTTCGACACCGACGAAGGCGTACGTCCGGGCACCAACATGGAAGCGCTCGGCAAGCTGCGCACCGCGTTCCACGTCAAAGGCACCGTCACCGCAGGCAACTCCTCGCAGACGTCCGACGGCGCGGCAGCCGTCGTCGTCATGTCCCGCGAGAAGGCGGACGCGCTCGGCATCAAGCCGCTCGCTCGCTTTGTCTCCTTTGCAGTCGGCGGCGTCGACGCAGACATCATGGGCGTCGGCCCGGTCGTCGCTGTGCCGAAAGCGCTGCAACAGGCTGGCCTGACCCTCGACGACATCGACCTGATCGAGATCAACGAAGCGTTCGCTTCGCAAGCGGCGTACGTCGTCCGCGAGCTCGGCATGGACCCGGAGAAAGTCAACGTCAATGGCGGCGCGATCGCGCTCGGCCATCCGCTCGGCTGCTCCGGTGCGAAACTCACCGTTCAAATCATCAACGAACTGCGTCGCCGCAATGGCAAATACGGCCTCGTCACGATGTGTGTCGGCGGCGGTATGGGCGCGGCAGGCGTCTTCGAACTTCTGTAAAACCCAAATTTGAGGAGGTTATTCAAATGAGCGAATTGAAAGCGAAAAAACGCGGCGGCTCCTTCCTGGTCGAGTCCGCATCCCCGGCTGACATCTTCACCCCGGAGGACCTGAACGACGAGCAAAAGATGATTTTCAAAACCACGGCTGACTTCATCGCCGGCGAAGTGGTGCCGCGTCGTGAAGAGATCGAAAAACTCGACTTTGACCTCACCTTGAAACTGCTCCGTCAAGCGGGCGACCTCGGCCTGCTGGCAGCAGACGTGCCGGAAGAATACGAAGGCCTTGGCCTCGACAAGATCTCTTCCACCGTCATCACCGAAGCGTTCGCAAAAGGCGGCTCCTTTGCCCTGTCGCACGGCGCGCACGTCGGCATCGGCACCCTGCCGATCGTCCTCTTCGGCAACGATGACCAAAAGAAAAAGTACCTGCCGGATCTCGCATCGGGCGCGAAGATCGCAGCGTACTGCCTGACCGAGCCGGGCTCGGGCTCTGACGCACTGGGCGCGAAGACCACCGCAGTCCTGAACGCAGAAGGCACCCACTACGTGCTGAACGGCACCAAGCAGTTCATCACCAACGCAGGCTTTGCGGACGTATTCGTCGTCTACGCAAAAGTGGATGGCGACAAGTTCTCCGCGTTCATCGTCGAGAAAGAATTCAACGGTGTCTCCACCGGTCCGGAAGAGAAGAAGATGGGCATCAAAGGCTCCTCGACCCGTCCGCTGATCCTCGAAGACGTGGCCGTGCCGGTCGAAAACCTGCTCTACGAAGTGGGCAAAGGCCACCACATCGCCTTCAACATCCTGAACATCGGCCGTTACAAGCTGGCAGCAGGCTGCGTCGGTTCCTCCAAAGCAGCGATCGAACTGTCTTCCCAGTACGCGCTTGACCGCAAGCAATTCAACACCCCGATTGCCAAATTCCCGCTGATCCAAAAGAAACTGGCGGAAATGAACATCTCCACCTACGTGCTGGAGTCCCTGATCTACCGCCTCGGCGGCCAGATCGACGAAGCGCTGGACGGCGTCGACCTGCTCGACGGCAAAGCGGTCACCGCAGCGATTGCTGAATACGCAATCGAGTGCTCCATCTCCAAAGTCTTCGGTTCCGAAGCGTTCGACTTCGTCGTCGACGAAGGCGTGCAGATCCACGGCGGCTACGGCTTCATCCAAGAGTATCCGATTGAGCAGTTCTACCGTGACTCCCGCATCAACCGCATCTTCGAAGGCACCAACGAGATCAACCGTCTCCTGATCCCGGGCACCCTCGTCAAGAAAGCGATGAAAGGCGAACTGCCGCTGCTGCAAGCTGCACAAGCGCTGCAAGGCGAGCTGATGATGCTGATGCCGTCCATCATCGACGAGTCCGAAGCTCTGGCTGTCGAGACCGACCTGATCGCAAAAGCGAAGAAGATCTTCCTGTTCGCAGGCGGCTACGCAGTTCAGAAGTACCAAATGCAACTCGACAAGCAACAAGAGATCCTCTCCAACCTCGCAGACATCATCATCGAGATCTATGCGGCTGAATCCGCGCTGCTGCGCGCGAAGAAGCAACTGGAGAAAGACGGCGAAGAAAAGGCAAAGCTGAAAGTGGCGATGACCCAAGTATTCGTCAACGATGCGTTCGCACGCATCGAGATCACCGCTCGCGAAACCCTCGCGGCGATGGAAGAAGGCGACATGCTGAAAACCCAGCTGTCGATCCTCAAGAAACTCACCCGCTACACCCCGCAAAACACCACCGCGATCAAGCGCGAACTGGCGGCTCAAGTCCTCGACGCAGCAGGCTACGTTTGCTAACAGAACGCTCACAAAAAGAGAACCGCTTCCATCTGGGAGCGGTTCTTTTATTTGACAACAGCTTTCTACAAAATAACACAGGAATTTCACCTCCCGTGTCGAAATGAAAACAGGACCAAAGAATCGGACAGACCGGAGGTGCAGAAGCATGTTCACGATAGGTATCATCGCGCTCGGAGCGATTGCGCTGATGTCGATGATCATGATGATGGGTACCGTATTGGCCAAGAGCCCGTACGGCAAATATTGGGCCTTCCTCGGCGGCGCATCGGTGTTTCTGGCAGGTGTGCTCGTCGTGTTGCAAGCATTTGCACCCTCGCTGGAGGCGAACGCCTCCACGGCGCCCGAGGCGCACAAAGAGGGAGCAGTCGCCGTCAACGAGACACCGGTGGACGAACAGCCGCCGAGTCCTGCCGACACCGAGAGCACCCCGGAGGCGCTCCCCTCGGGCGGCGGGACAGGGGAGGACACCGAACTCGCGTTTCTCGGCGAAGTGATGGAACTGCTCAAAGCAGGTCAACCGCTCCCGGCCGAATTCCTCGCGCTGCTGCCGGACGGCGGTCAAGGCATTCTGGCCGCCCAGTCCAAATCGGGCACTGCCACGTCGCAGATCTCCAAACCGTTGCAATCGCAGCTCGTCTCGCTCGACCGCAACA
This sequence comes from Tumebacillus lacus, assembly GCF_026410385.1. Lineage (GTDB taxonomy): Bacteria > Bacillota > Bacilli > Tumebacillales > Tumebacillaceae > Tumebacillus > Tumebacillus lacus. Next base: position 179,790 of record NZ_JAPMLT010000003.1, on the reverse strand, counting down.
ACGGCTCGGCCCGCTATGCAGGCAACACCTACGTCCCGAACAAGCCGAGCACCTCGACTCCGAGCATCTCGGCAGGCAAGGTCGGCACCACGCCGAGCGGATCGACGACGACGCCGTCGACCACCGCCCCGACTGCCAAACCGCAGCCGACACCAGCTCCGTCGACAGGCACGACCCCGACGCCGCCGCCGGTGAACGAACCGCCGCGCACCACACCGCCGCCACCGCCGCCGGTGACCACACCTCCCGCTGAGGAACAAGAGCCGCCGGTCGTCACCCCGCCGCCGACTTCTGTCGCGGCCCTGCTTGATGGCGGGCTGCTCAAGTCGCTGCTCGGCACGACCCAGTCCGACATGGAGAGCTACTTCCAATACAACCAGTACCTCGGCAAAAACGGCAGCGTCCATCGCTACCTCCTCGGCGACAAGATCGTCGAAGTCACCCTCTCGGGTGACAAGGTCAGCAAAGTCGTGATGCGCTTCCAATCCTTCTCGCCGCAAGGCCAGAGCCAAGCGTACTATGAAGACATGATGCGCGGCAACGTGGGCATGACCGCAGCGGTCCCCACCTCGCGCAGCGGACAAGACATCTACTGGAACGGCCTCTACCCGGGAGCTTCCAGCATCATGTTCCACATTGACACGGCCGCCAACTACGGTTATGTCCAAGCAACCCTCTGATACTCAGAGGGTTTTTTTTCTCCCCAAAAGGAGGAACTAGAAAGAAAAGTTCGTATAGTTCATATATTCCGTTATCAACACCAAGGGGGGCGCAGGATGATCTACAACCAACGCATGGAGACGATGACCCGCGACAAACTGCAAGAGATGCAACTGGAACGACTCCGAGCCACCGTGCAACGAGTCTACGATAGAGTCGCCTTTTACCGCCAAGCATTGGACGCAGCGGGCGTGAGCCCGTCTGACATCCATACCCTCGACGACCTGCGGCGACTGCCGTTCACCAAAAAAAGCGACCTGCGCGATCACTATCCGTTCGGTCTCTTCGCTTGCGACCGCGACGAGATCGCCCGCATCCACGGTTCCTCCGGAACCAAGGGCAAGCCGACCATCGTCGGCTACACCAAGCAAGACCTCGAACACTGGGCGGAGATCTGCGCCCGCGCCATCTGTGCCGCAGGCGGCCGCCCCGGCGACCTCTTTCACAACGCGTACGGCTACGGCCTCTTCACCGGCGGCCTCGGCATGCACGCCGGCGCCGAAGCGATGGGGGCCACCGTCGTGCCCGTCTCCGGCGGTCAAACGGCCCGCCAGATCACCTTGATCCAAGATTTCGAGCCGCGAGGCATCGCAGCCACACCTTCCTACGCCCTCAACATCGCCGAAGAGATGGAGAAAAAGGGCCTCGACCCCGCCTCCAGCTCCCTCGAATACGGAATCTTCGGTGCCGAACCTTGGACCGAAGAGATGCGCAGAACCCTGGAAGCCAAATGGAACCTCACCGCCATCGACATCTACGGACTCAGCGAAGTCATGGGGCCTGGGGTCGCCTGCGAGTGCCACGAGGCCCAAGACGGCCTGCACATCGCCGAAGACCACTTCCTCGCCGAGATCATCGATCCCGACACGGGCGAAGCCCTGCCCTGCGGCAGCGAAGGCGAGCTCGTCTTCACCTCCCTGACCAAAGAAGCCTTCCCGATCCTGCGTTACCGCACCGGTGACATCGCCTCCCTCAACCCGACGCCTTGCGTTTGCGGCCGCACCACCATGCGCATGTCGCGCATCAAGGGTCGGATCGACGACATGCTGATCATCCGCGGCGTCAACGTCTTCCCGAGCGAACTGGAAGCCATCCTCCTCACCTTCGAAGAGCTGGCCCCGCACTACCAAGTCGTCCTCACCCGCGAAGGCGCGCTCGACCACGTCGAACTAAACGTCGAGGTCACTTCCGCGCACGCCCCGCACCACGGGACCCACCCGGCCGACCTGATCGGCCGCCTGAGCCACCGTCTCAAAGAAGAACTGGGCGTCTCCATCGCCCTCACCGTCCACCCCCCAAACACCATCCCTCGTTCCGAGGGCAAAGCCGCCCGCATCCTCGACCGCCGCACCACCACCCCCGCCTAAGCCGCCGACGAAAGGGCAGGGGAGGACACGGCAAGCGCTGGTCAAACAGCAAAGCAAACAAAACAGGCGGGAAGCCCTCAACATCTTCCCGCCTTTTCCCTCTGCCCTTCTGTCACCCCACCCCCAACCTAACCCTTCCGACCCCCACCCCCAATATGCTATCATAACCCCATGGACAAACTACTTCTCAACCAAATCCGCCGCCCCATCGGCCGCCACCATAACCTTGACCGATTCATCCTCCACATCGCCAAACGCGGTCCGCTCTGGTTCTTCCTCATCCTCGGCCTGCTTGCCCTCCAAGGAGCCTACCTCCCGGTCCTCGCCGCGATCCTGGCCGCCACCGCCACCCGAGCCCTCAATGAGCTCCTCGGCCGCCTGTACTTCCGCCAACGCCCTTTCATCCAAGAGGGCTTTGAGCCGTTGCTGCCCCACGCCCCCACATCCTCCTTCCCGAGCAACCACGCCGCCTGCGGATTTGCCCTTGCCGTCGCCGTCTGGCTGCTCCTCCCGCCCGTCGGCATCCCGATGCTCCTGCTCGCCGCCCTTCTCGCGCTCTCCCGCGTCTATGTCGGCGTCCACTACCCGGCCGATATCCTTCTTGGCTCTCTCATCGGAACTGCCGTCGCGCACCTCACCGTCTTCCTCCTCCAATAAATAAAAAAAAGCCAACCTCCACCAGGTTGGCTTTACTGCAAAAAGTAATACAAATAGATCCCAAACACATTCAACATCCCAAACACCAACTGATGCAAAACCGTCAGCCCCAGCCCCAAATTCAACTCCACCGGATCATCCGTCCGACTGACCAAATAGAGGTTCCGTACCGCCAGCGGCACCGCCAACAGAGCGACCAACGCCGTCACCGGCGTCAAATCCACCAGCCACAGCACCACCAACGCCACATACGCCAGCACCATCAGCAGATGATAAAGCGCCTTCCCGGTTCGCGCCCCGAGCATCGTCGCCAACGTCCTTTTCCCGATCTTCTCATCATGCAAACGGTCCCGCAAATTGCTCACATGCAAAACCGACACCGCCAACAACCCTAGCGGAATCGCGTTCACCAGCACATGCACAAACACCAGCTGCACCATCACATAATAAGTCCCGAGCACCATCAACGGCCCCAGCAACAAAAACGCGGCCAATTCGCCGAGCCCGTGCCACGACAACGCCACCCGACTGGCCGAATACAGATAAGCCCCTGCCAGCCCCAGCACACCGAGCAGCAACACAAACCATCCGCCGACCTTCACCAACCAAAGGCCGAGCACCGTCGCCGTCACCAAGCAGATCACGCCACCGACATACACCTGCCGGGCCGTCATCCACCCTTCCCGCAGCGGCGAGGAAACGGACAGCGTCTCCTTCGTATCCGCGCCTTTCAAATAATCGTAGCAGTCATTGAGCAGATTGGCCCCCATCTGTAAAAACAAAGCGGCCACCATCGCCACCAAAAACCGCCACCCGTCAAATCCGCGGTCGACCAACGCAAACCCGCCCCCGAGCAACACAGGGAGGAGCGTAAAGATCAACGCGGCCGGTCGAATGGCACGAAGCCAACTATGTAAGATCGAAGGTCGTTTCGTCTGTGCAGGCATGCTGTCCGATTCCTTTCTGCCGTACTCGTATCGAGAGTCCGAACTTCACGATCAAGTGTCTCATTTGTATATTTTATGAAGCAACTCGTCACCGCAACCCCAACGCACGTTCCACCGAAGCGGCCGTATAGATATGCAGCACGGGGATCAATCTCGCCACGCGGCGTGCTTCATCCGTCTTCAAATGCTTGGCATATTCCTCAAACGTAAACTCGGCCGACTTCTCCTTTTGCAACATCTGCGCCGTCAACACCGCATCGGCGATCTCCGTTTGGATCTCCTTGCTCGACGTATACGGGTTCCAATTCAAATCCTCCGGCATCACATACACCGGCACCGAAGAACGCACAGCCTCCGGTCGGCCGCCCGTCGACAGCAGCATCACATGCCACCCGACAAACAGCAACAGGGGGGAAGCAGTCAACAGCAACAGCCAACCATCGAACAAATTCCCGTAGACAAACTCATACCCCAGCATTGCAGTACCCCACCCCGAATAGACTTCCTAGTTATTTCCTATAAAAGCTACTATACTATGGAGTCAGCCTTCCTACAACACTCACCCAAGAAATCGAGAAAAATAGTGATAATAATCGTATCCCCACGCTACATAGATATAGATTGACGAAACGAGCTCATAGGACGCGTGAAGCTTTGAAATAAATCATGTACTATGAGTTCAGGAATATTCAGAACTTTTACACCAATGTGACTAGGGTGAATAGTTCGAAAGTTCACAGCAATGATTGTAAACATTTTAATTGATTTTCCCAAGTTGTAAGAATGAAAAAGGGGGATTTATCAAATGAAACTGTCGAAAAAACTGATCGCTGTGACGGCAGCGCTGACCTTGGCCACCGGCCTTGTCGGTTGCTCCAAGTCGACTTCCGGCGGCAGCAATGGTGACACGATCAAAATCGGCGCCAACTTCGAGATGACCGGCGGTGTCGCAGCATTCGGCCAATCGCAACTCAATGCGATCGAACTGGCAGCCTCCGAGATCAACGCTGCAGGCGGCGTGCTTGGCAAGCAAATCGAGATCATCAAGTCTGACAACGCCTCGAAAGCAGAAGAATCCACCCGCGTGGCGACCAAACTGATCACGCAGGACAAAGTAGACATCCTGATGGGGGCGACCACCTCCACAAATACACTGGCAGCTGTCCAAGTGGCCAACGACAAGAAAGTCCCGATGGTCTCCGCTTCGGCGACCAACCCGAACGTCACCTTCGACAGCAAGAAAGGCAAGCTGAACGAGTGGGTCTTCCGCGCTTGCTTCATCGACCCGTTCCAAGGCACCGTCATGGCGAACTTCTCTCTGAAAAAGCTCAACGCAAAAACGGCGGTCATCTTCTCCGACAACGCGGCGGACTATTCCAAAGGTCTGCACAAATTCTACAAAGAAGCGTTTGAAAAAGGCGGCGGCAAGATCCTCGCCGAAGAGTCCTATCAAACGAAAGACACCGACTTCAACGCGGTCCTCACCCGCATCAAGTCTCTGAACCCGGATGTCATCTACGTCCCGGGCTACTATGAAGAAGTCGGCAAGATCGTCAAGCAAGCACGCGAGATGGGCATCACCGTCCCGATGATGGGCGGCGACGGTTGGGACGCTCCGCAGCTCGTGGAAATCGCGGGCGCAGCGGCACTCAACAACACCTTCATCTCCAACCACTATTCCCCGGATGATCCGGACCCGAAAGTTAAAAAGTTCGTTGACGCGTACAAAGCGAAGTACAACGCAGTTCCGGACTCGATGGCCGTTCTCGGCTACGACGGCATGTACATGATCGCCGACGCGATCAAGCGCGCAGGCTCTGTTGATAAAGCAAAAGTCAAAGAAGCTTTGGCAGCGACGAAAGACTTCGTTGGTGTAACCGGCACTCTCACACTCGATCAGAACCACGACCCGGTCAAGGCGGCTGTTATCCTCGAACACAAGGATGGCAAGCAAGTCTTCTATGACAAAGTCCAACCGTAGAACGCTGGAACAAGGGGAGTGGATGTGCAACACGCATTCACTCTCCTTTTTTCTGCCATCTCGCAAAAAACGAATCGAGGTGTGAAACATGTTCGAGTATATCGTCCAACAGTTGATCAACGGCATCTCCATCGGTTCCATCTACGCTCTGATCGCGCTCGGGTACACGATGGTCTACGGGATCATCAAGCTGATCAACTTCGCTCACGGTGACGTGTTTATGGTCGGTGCTTTCGTCGGCTACTTTGCAGCCAAAGCGGGTCTCGGACTGTTCTGGTCGCTGATCCTCGCGATGGCCGTCTGCGCGATCCTCGGCGTCCTGATCGAACGTCTCGCGTACCGTCCGCTGCGCGGCGCTGCCCGCATCGTCATCTTGATCACCGCCATCGGCGTCTCCTTCCTGCTGGAAAACCTCGGCATCTACGCTCTGGGTCCGCAAGCGAAAGGCTTCCCGGAGATCGTCACGAAAACGCAATACACCCTGTTTGGCGACGTCACGATCAACTCCGTTCAAATCATCGTCCTCGCGGTCACCGTCATCCTGATGGTGCTGCTGCAATACGTGGTGCACAAAACCAAGATGGGCAAAGCGATGCGCGCTGTTTCCTACGACATGGAAGCGGCACGCCTGATGGGGATCAACGTCGACACGACGATCTCCTTCACCTTCGCGATCGGTTCGGCGCTGGCCGGTGCGGCGGGCGTGGTGTTCGCCGTCATGTATCCGTCGGTCGACCCGCTGATGGGCATCATTCCGGGCCTGAAGGCGTTCGTCGCAGCGGTCCTCGGCGGCATCGGGATCATCCCGGGCGCGCTGGTCGGCGGTCTCGTGCTCGGCATCGTCGAGACGGGCGTCTCGTCGGCCGGGTTCTCCCTGTGGCGGGATGGAGCGGCGTTTGCCATCCTGATCCTGATCCTCATCTTCAAGCCGTCCGGTCTGTTCGGCAAAAACGTGCGAGAGAAAGTGTAGGTGATCGAACGTGTTTAACAAAAAATTCTTCCTCTATCTCGTGCTGAGCTTGGTCTTCTACGGGGTGGTGCAGTTTTTGATCACCGGGATGTGGCTGAACGATTTCTACGTCGACACGCTCGTCCTGATCGGCATCAACATCATCCTCGCCGTCTCCTTGAACTTGATCAACGGTTTCACCGGACAGTTCTCCATCGGTCATGCCGGGTTTATGTCCATCGGGGCGTACGTCTCGGCGATCATGACCTACAATTTTCAAATGTCCTTCCCGGTCGCGCTGCTCGCAGGCTGCGTGGCGGCGGCGTTGGCCGGCCTTGTGATCGGCCTGCCGACCCTGCGGTTGAAAGGCGACTACCTGGCGATCGCGACGCTCGGCTTTGGCGAGATCATCCGCATCGTCTGGCTGAACACCGAGTATGTCGGCGGCGCGTCGGGCATGAACGGCATCGACAAACTGACCAACTGGACCTGGACGTTCTTCCTCGTCCTGATCACGATCCTCGTCATCCAAAACATCGTCAAATCGACTCACGGACGCGCGATGATCTCCGTGCGCGAAAATGAGATCGCGGCGGAAGCGATGGGCGTCAACGTCACCAAGTACAAAGTATACGCGTTTGTCGTCGGGGCATTCTTTGCCGGCCTCGCAGGGGGCTTAACCGCGCATTACTTCTATATCATCCAGCCGACCTCGTTCAACTTTATGAAATCGTTCGAGATCCTCGTCTTCGTGGTACTTGGCGGCCTTGGCAGCACCGGCGGCGTCGTGCTCGGCACGATCTTGCTCACCTTGCTGTTCACCTACCTGCAAGAGTATCCGGAACTGCGCATGATCATCTACTCGCTGATCCTGATCTTCACGATGATCTTCCGCCCGCAAGGTCTGCTCGGCGGATTCTCGGCCAAGAAAATGGTCAAGAAAGGGGGCTCTTCGCAAGATGGCAGCTCAACAACTTCTGCTTAATGTGGACAACGTCTCCCGCGTGTTCGGGGGTCTGAAAGCAGTCTCCGATGTGAACATGCAGATCCAAGACGGGGAACTGGTCGGCCTGATCGGGCCGAACGGCGCGGGCAAGACGACCCTGTTCAACCTTCTGACCGGTGTCTACGAGCCCTCCGGCGGCAAGATCCATCTGTCCGGCGAATCGGTCGGTGGACTGCGCCCCTATCAGATCACCAAGCGCGGCGCGGCCCGCACGTTCCAAAACATCCGCTTGTTCGGCGACATGACCGTCCTCGAAAACGTCATGGTCGCCTATCACATGCATGCACGTCACAGCCTGTTCACCTCGATCTTCCGTCTGCCGGGCCATTTCAAAGGCGAAGCGGAGATGCGGGAGAAAGCGGTCGAGTTCCTGAAGATCTTCAACCTCGACGGCAAAAAGGATGAGATCGCCAAAAATCTGCCGTATGGCGAACAGCGCCGCTTGGAGATCGCCCGCGCGCTGGCGGCGAGACCTAAACTGCTGCTCCTCGATGAGCCGGCCGCGGGAATGAACCCGCAGGAGACGGTCGATCTGATGAACCTGATCCGCTGGATTCGCGACGAATTTAAAATCACGATCCTGCTGATCGAGCACGACATGGGTCTGGTCATGGGCGTGTGCGAGCGCATCTACGTGCTCGACCACGGGCAGATCATCGCATCCGGCACGCCGGAAGAGATCCGCACCAACCCGCACGTCATCGAAGCGTATCTGGGCCAGGAGGTGTAGCCGGATGTTAGCAGTCGACAACATCAACGTATTTTACGGCGCAATCCATGCGCTCAAAGGGGTATCGCTGGATGTGAAGGAAGGGGAGATCGTCACGTTGATCGGCGCCAACGGCGCAGGCAAATCGACGATCCTCAAGACGCTGTCCGGTCTGCTCAAGCCGACCAGCGGCTCGATCCAGTTCCTCGGCGACACGATCCACGGCCGACCGGCACAGCAGATCGTCAAGCGCGGTCTCTGCCATTGCCCGGAAGGACGCCGCGTGTTTGCCAACATGTCGGTCGAGGAAAACCTCGAACTGGGCGCGTATCTGCGCAAAGACAAAGAGGTCAAAAGCGACCTCGAAAAAGTCTACGTCAAATTTCCACGCCTGAAAGAGCGTCAAAAGCAGCTGTCCGGCACGCTCTCCGGCGGCGAACAGCAGATGCTGGCGATGGGCCGCGCCCTGATGGCACGCCCGAAGTTGCTCTTGCTCGACGAGCCGTCGATGGGCCTCGCGCCGCTGCTCGTCAAAGAGATCTTCTCGATCATCAAGGAGATCAACGAATCGGGCACCACAGTGCTGCTCGTCGAACAAAACGCCAACATGGCACTGTCGATCGCGCATCGCGCCTACGTCATCGAGACGGGCAAGATCGTGTTGGCAGGCGACGCAAAAGAGCTCGCCGATTCGGACGAAATCAAAAAAGCGTACCTCGGCGGTTAAGGTATCTTTTATACAGAACGAAAGGCTCCCTCCAGATGATGGCGGGGGCCTTTTTTGTGCGGGACGAAAGATTGTGACAGGCAAAATATGGGCATTCTAAAGGGAAACGTGCATCTCTGCTGCAAAGGGGGCTCACCCTGTTGAAACGCAATCGTTTGTTGCTCCTGATCTCCCTGCCTGTCATGCTCCTCGCTGTCGTCCCCGCCGTCTACTTTGGCTGGCTCGGCTGGATGTACACGCATCCGGATAAAAAGCCGATCCAGAACACGCCCGAGTATTTTGAAATGCCTTTTGCAAATGTGTCGTTTCCTTCTCACGATGATCAGATCACGTTGCGCGGCTGGCACATCCAAGGAGCAAAGCCGGATCAAGTGGTGATCTTCGCCCACGGGTACAAGGAAAATCGGGAAAGTGCCAGCGTGGCCTTGTATCTGGCGGACGCGTTGTATGAGGAAGGCATCTCTTCGATCCTGTTCGATTTTCGCGGCTCGGGGGAGTCGGACGACGGCACGACGTCGCTCGGCTATTATGAAAAAGACGATCTGCTCGGCGCCATCGACTATGCGAAAGAACAGGGGTATCGGCGGATCGGGCTGGTTGGATTTTCGATGGGTGCGTCGACTGCGCTCGATGTGGCGCCCCATGTGCCGGAAGTGCGGGCGGTGATCGCCGATTCGCCGTATACGGACCTCAACTTGTATTTACAAGAACATCTGCCCAATCTGCACGCGATGCCGGATTTGTTTTTCCTGCCGAAGTTGATTCTGTGGGAGATTAAGGTGCTGACGGGGATCGACGTCCGTGATGTGCAACCGATCCGGGCGATCGGGCAGATGCAGTCGAAGGCGGTGTTTTTGATTCATGCGGAGGGCGACGAGGTGATCCCGGCGACGGAGAGCCGAATGTTGCAACACGCGTCGAGCGCGCCGAATACGGTGTTGTGGGTCTCGCCGTCGCAAGATCACGTCGGCACGTTCAACGCCGATCCCAATAACTATTTGAAGCGGACGGTCGTGTTTTTGCAGTATCATCTGTCAAAAGACGACCCGCCTGTCATCTGAGGAAACAGAACACCAGTCTAGGCAGGCTCCCCCCGGCAGACAATAGTCTCGGGTCAGATATCTGAAGGGGGGCTTTCTTGATGAAGAAGCTTGCTGCCTGTGTGTCGCTCTTGGCTCTGTCCGGTACGTTGCTCGTGGGTTGTAACCAGAACGCGGATCAAAACAACACGACTGGCCAAGGGGCGCAGACCCAAGGCATGCAGACCAACCAAGGCACGAGCACCGTTCGAAATGCAGGCCGAATGGGCGATACGGCGACCGATACGACGCGCTCCCGCCTTGGCGGGACGACCTACGGCACGGGCATCGGGGGAGCCGGTGCGAACAACGGCGCAGGTGCGAATAACGGCTACACGTATGGCGGCACGACGAACAACAACAATCGTGCGGGAATCACGGGCACGACGGATACGGGGCGCACGAACAATGCGGCAGGTGCTCAGAATGCGCGCACAAACAACGACGGGACGACGGGACTTGGCAACTTCCCGCTGCTCGGCGGCGGGGGCGTTCGCGAGCAACGCGACATCTCGACGCGCATCAGCGGGCTGCCGGGCATGACGGGCTCGACTGTTTACGTGGCAGGCAACAATGCGTTCGTGTTTGTCGGGCAGGCGGCGACCGATCTGCGCACCGGTCTGCTGGTGGGACGCGGCATCACAGCAGGCGTTGGTGCGGGCAACGGCACGACCGGCAACAACCGCACCGGCACGATGGGAGCGAACGGTGCCGCGGGCGGCACGACCGGTATGGTGCCGGGCACCTACAACACCGCACGCGGCGGTACGGTGCAGGGCAACAACGGCATGGATGACACCCGCGGCGCAGGCACGACCGGCACGTACGGCACCGGCACCAACACCGGAACCGGCACGACCTACGGCGCAGGTGCCAACCGCGGAGCAGGCGCGACGGGCACCACGGCGACGGATCGCCAAGGCACCTACGGCGTGCCGGGCATCTCCGGCACGACCGGTCTCTCCGGCACTGGAAACGGCATCGGCACCAACGGCTCCGGTTTCCCGGCTGGCACAGGCGGTGCCAGCACCTACTCCGGCACCACCGCACTCACCGACAGCACCAAAGCACGAGTCGTCGCCGAGGTCCAATCGACCGACCGCTCTGTTCGCAACGTCTACTTCATCTCCCGCTAACCTGTCTTCCAAAGCCCCGGTCCCGCACCGGGGCTTTTTCCTGTTCACGGAGCATACATCCTATGCTGCTGACCCACACTACAGACAACAATGTCATTTCCTTGATTTTCATTCTCTTGCTTGACGTGATCGTGTAAATAAGAAAGAATTACCACAGAGATACATAGAAAGCACGAACTCAAAGGAGTGAACCAGAACAATGGCAGACAAACGACAAATCGGCATGATCGGCCTTGGCAAAATGGGGTACAACCTCGTGTTGAACCTACTGGACAACGGCCACAGCGCCGTCGCTTTTGACGTCAACGAAAACGCTGTGAAGGAGCTCGCGGAAAAAGGCGCGAACCCGGCGTTCTCGATCAAAGAACTGGCGGAGCAGCTCACCGCACCGCGCATCGTCTGGGTGATGGTCCCGGCGGGCGACATCGTGGAAAACGTTTTGGAAGAGTTGAGCGGCATCCTTGAAACTGGCGACATCGTTATCGAGGGCGGCAACTCGCACTACAAAGACTCGCTGCGCCGTGCGGAAAAAATGAACGCTCGCGGCATTCACTACTTTGACGTCGGCACGTCCGGCGGCATGGAAGGGGCGCGTCACGGCGGCTGCTTCATGATCGGCGGCGACAAGGACGTATTTGCCCACATCGAGCCGGTCTTTGCGGACATCTCCGTGGAAAAAGGCTACCTGTACGCAGGGGCGAACGGCTCCGGCCACTTCCTGAAGATGGTGCACAACGGCATCGAGTACGGCATGATGCAGGCGATCGCCGAGGGCTACGAAGTCCTCGAAAAGTCCCAGTTTGACTACAACTACGAAGACGTCTCCCGCGTCTGGGCCAACGGCTCCGTCATCCGCGGCTGGCTGATGGACCTGACTGAGCGCGCCTTCTCCAAAGACGCGAAACTGTCCGGCATCAAAGGCGTCATGCAATCGTCCGGCGAAGGCAAATGGACGGTCGAGACCGCGCTGGAACTGCAAGCGTCCGCTCCGGTCATCGCCATGTCGCTGTTCATGCGCTACCGCTCGCTCGAAGACGACACCTTCCACGGCAAAGTCGTCGCCGCGCTTCGCAACGAATTTGGCGGCCATGCTGTGGTGAAAAAAGAAGACTGATCGAAACTGGTAGAAAAAAAGCTGTTTCCAATAGGAAACAGCGTTTTTTATTTGACCCGGTCGGGGTGGTTGTGGGATATTCGGTTTCAACATCTGTTGTTGCTTATTTATCCAATTTGAGCCAAGAGAAGGAGGTACATATGTCCATAGCAGGCTTGTTTGTATTGGAGATGACTAGAATCGTCATCATGTTGGGAGTCGTGTACGGCTTGATCGGTTGGCTTGTATTTCAGCCTTTCTACGAAACGTCCGAAAATGATGCAGTTTTGTATTTGCACATCGGGATTACGATGATGATCACGTTTCTTTGGTACCGAGTGCGCGGCAAATCGAATCGTTGGTTTCCATGATATGCTCCCCCTTTCGTGCTATAATGTACGATGACATTGTCCAACTGGGAGTGAGCCCTGTGAGCGAACAAAAAAACAACTCGATCAACGTCAACGTGACCGGCGACGTGATCGATTATGATCAAAACTTTATGAACGTGATGTGGGAAGAGAGCCGTCTGCAGCCTTTCCCGGTCGACGGTCTGTTTTCTTTTGAAGTAAAAGATGAGCGGTTTGGCATCACCGACCTGCTCTGCTTCCTTGACGACGTGAACGACGAACTGCGCGAAAAAGGCCCGGAAGCGATCATCGAAGCGCTGCTCGAACTGATCAACTCCGTCTACATCGGCGATGAGACCATCGCGCTGATCGGCCGTGTCACCGACATCTACGCGGTCGAACTGAGCAACCGCGCCGGACTCGTATTCCGCACTGTCATCGTCGACAGCCAGCGTTCCATCGAAGAGATGCTGGAGATCCGCGAAGTGGCCAAAACGCTGTTCCCGGTGCCGGAACCGGAAGGTGAGTAAGACCTGGTTTTTTGTCGGCACGCCGCTGGAACTGACCGAGCAGGAGGCGTACCACCTGCAAAAATACAGCAAAAAGGGGCGGGCCAGCGGGCAGATCGTCCGAATCGACGCGCCGCATCTCCCGCACGCGTTTGAGATCGACACCGCCGCGTTGGCGACGCCCGTCCTGCTCGACTGCGGCCGCTGCCACCAAGCGCATGCGGAGTCGTGTTGCGAAGGCGGATTTCCTTTTCCTCCGACCGAAGACCTGCTGCCCGTGCTCGACCTGTTCTCGCCGTTGATCGCCGCCCGTCACCTGGATGCGGCTGCTCAGAGGCAGATCCGGGAGCAGGGGCTGTTTGCCGCGCATCTGGAGACGGCAGGACACCCGACGATCGCAACAGCTGCGGGCGGGAACTGCCTGTTTTGCCGCGTCGAAGGGGAGGGGCCGGCCTGCGCCGCGCACCGCTTTGCTCTGGAGCAAGGCCGCGGGCCGCACGAGCTCAAGCCGCTGTCATGCCTGCTCTATCCGCTCGACTTGATCGAGGGGGCGGACGGCACTGTGTTGCTGACCGCTTTGACGGCAGACACCGCCCGGTTTTCCCGCTGGGGCGAAGACTATCGCCTCGACTTTCTCTGCGCCAACCTCGCTTTGCGCGAAAGGGTGGCAGCCGGGAAGACGGACGATCTGCGCCCGAACATTCGCCGCGATCTGGACGAGCAGTCGTTTGCACCGGAGCGGTACCGACCGGCTTATCTCGAAGGGCGTGAGACGTTGATCGCCCGCTATGGTTTGGAACTCTATAAGGAAATTGAATCGTTGATGGGAGGCAAGAGCTGATGGACTTCCACCTGCACGAAAGCTTGATGAAGATCCGCGAACTGCTCAAGCAATGGTCGATCATCGTCTATACAGGCAACCCGCTCGACGACATCGTGCTGATGGAGATCGAGTTGGAAGACCTCTATCAGGAGAAGGGTCTCGACCAGACGGAGTATGTAAATATGCGCATGACCTTGCGTCGCGCCTATCAAGAACTGGGCGGGCAAGATTAAATTTGTAAACAAATACGTATATTTGGAAAATTTCAGAATTTCTCCCAAGTATTTGCAATTTGGATCGTCTCTGTTACACTTATTGCCAATTAGGAAAAAGGGGAGATTCGCATGACGAAATTTTCGAAACTGGCGCTGGCTGCGATGCTGGCGTTAACCACGGCAACGGCTGTCGGCTGCTCCGACGCTGAAAAACCGGCTTCCACCACGGCTGCGACCGATACGAAAGAGGACGTAGTAAAAGTTCAAAAGTCGATCTTTGCAGCGGTTTTGATCGGGGACAGCCTTGTCACCGACTCGTTTGAAGCGAAAAAGGGGCTCGGCCCGGACGACGCGGAAGTGGAGTACATGGTGCCGAAGCGTCAGGCGAAAGAAACGTTGGACATCCTCGCAAAAACGTACTGGGACAAGGAAGTCGCAAAGAAAGAATATGAAGCGGTACTCGGCGACCAAGCGTTGCTCGACAAAGCGAACGCGGCGTTTGAAGCAAAGGTGAACGCCGACAACGAGAAGGCCAAGTCGGAAGAAGAAAAAATCAAATTTACCCCGAGAACGGAAGTGGGCGACGCGGACAAGATCGGCGCTAACGTCCTGACCGGTGCCAAATTTGAAGACATCAAAGTTGAAGGCAAAGATGGCCAATACACCCTCGAATACAAGGGTCTGAAATACACCGTCAAAAAAGACGGCAACCAATACCGCATCATCGCCAAAGAAGGCACCCTGCAAAAATAACCACCTGCAAGCATCTGCAAGCAAGCATCTGCAAGTAAGCACCTGCAAGCAAGCACCTGCAAGCAAGCACCTGCAAGCAAGCACCTGCAAGCAAGAACCCGTATTTGCATTTGTGAGCATTACCCATACGCATTTGAAAAGAGCGCAGACATTTCCGCGTTCTTTTCTTTTTCCGCATTGACGGAATACAACGAAAGCGGATACACTAAAAGTGACCGAACGAACGCTCAGTCGGTCGAAAAGGAAGGTGCGAGATGTCAAACGGTTGCAAACCGATTCCATCCCGCGTCCTCGACCCGCAGCTCGTGGAGGCGCGCCGTTTGCAGATCGTGCAGGCGGCGGTGGTCCTGTTTGTGGAGAAAGGTTTTCACAAGACGACCACCCGCGAGATCGCCAAAGCGAGCGGCCTTGGCATCGGGACGCTCTATGAGTACATTCAGTCCAAAGAAGATGTACTCTACCTCGTCTGCGCCTACATACACGGCGAGGTGGAACATCGGCTGGCCGAAGTCCGCGATGCGTCTCGCAGCGGACGCGAGTGGCTGGCGACGTCGATCCGGCGCTTTTTCCATTGCGTCGATGAACTGCAGGACTACGTGCTGCTGATCTACCAAGAGACGAAATCGCTGCCCAAAGAGCGGATGCATCCGGTCCTCGAACGCGAGGAGGCGCTCGTCCATCTGTTCGAGGAGATCCTCGAACGCGGCCGCGCCGACGGATCGATCCCCATCGACGCCGCCTCTGTCAAACTGATCGCGCACAACATCGTCGTGCTGGGCCAGATGTGGACATTCCGCCGCTGGGCTCTGCACCGCCACTATACGCTTGAGGAATACACCGAGCGCCAGATCTCCCTGCTCCTGCAGGAGATCCGCGCCAGAGAGTTAGAAGGAACACAAGGATCGCAAGGATCACAAGGAGAGGGGAAATCCTGATGGAAACCACCGTCTATCGCCCGAAACACAAAGTCCGCTTTGTCACCGCATCCGCCCTGTTTGACGGGCACGATGCATCGATCAACATCATGCGCCGCGTCCTGCAAGCGTCCGGCGCGGAAGTCATCCACCTCGGCCACAACCGCTCGGCGGAAGAGATCGTCAACGCCGCTGTCCAAGAGGACGCGCAAGCCATCGCGATCTCGTCCTACCAAGGCGGCCACGTCGAGTTTTTCAAGTTTATCTATGACCTGCTCCAAGAGCGCGGCGCCGGCCACATCAAGATCTTCGGCGGCGGCGGTGGCGTCATCGTCCCGGACGAGATACGCGAGTTGGAAGCATACGGCGTGACCAAGATCTACTCCCCGGACGACGGCCGTCGCCTCGGTCTGCAAGGCATGATCAACCACATGCTCGAAAACTCCGATTTCCCGACCGTCCAGCAGGTGGAAGCGGAAGTGGCGGCGTTGCAAGAGAAAAACGCTCTCGCCATCGCCAAACTGATCACCGTCGCGGAAGAGTCGGTCTTTGAAAACGACGAAGCGCGCAAACAAGTGCTGGCCACCCTGCGCGACAACGCGAAAAACGTTCCGGTCGTCGGCATCACCGGCACCGGCGGCGCAGGCAAATCGTCCCTGACCGACGAACTGGTCCGCCGCTTCCTGAACGATTTCTCCGACAAGACCATCGCGATCCTCTCCGTCGACCCGTCCAAGCAAAAGACCGGCGGCGCGCTGCTCGGCGACCGCATCCGCATGAATGCGATCCACAACTCCCGCGTCTACATGCGCTCTCTGGCGACCCGCGACTCGCGCTCCGAGCTGTCGGCTGCGATCAAAGAAGCGATCGACGTCGTCAAGACGGCCGGCTACGATCTGATCATCGTAGAGACGTCCGGCATCGGCCAAGGCGATGCGGAGATCACCCGCGTCACCGATCTGTCTCTGTACGTGATGACCTCCGAGTTCGGTGCGCCGTCGCAGTTGGAAAAGATCGACATGCTCGACTTTGCCGATCTCGTCGCGATCAACAAATTTGAGCGCAAAGGCTCGGCAGACGCCCTGCGCGACGTCAAAAAACAATACCAGCGCAACCACAACCTGTTCTCGCAGGACGCGGAGACGATGCCGGTTTACGGCACTATCGCTTCTCAGTTCCACGATCCGGGTACCAACGTGCTGTACCGCGCGCTGATCGATAAAATCAACGAAAAAGCGGGCACCAACTGGGTCTCCTCTCTGGAGATCACCGATTCGGAGTCCAAGAAAAACTACATCATCCCGACCGACCGCACCCAGTACCTCGGCGAGATCGTCAGCACCATCCGCGACTACAAGAAATTTGTCGCGAACCAAGCGGACATCGCCCGCAAAGTGTTCCAGCTCAAAGGCACCCGTGACCTGTTTGCCGGTCAACCGGACGTGCTGGCTGCGTTCGACGCGCAGATCGCCGCGCAAGAAGAGCTGCTCCACCCGGAGTCCAAGCGCCTCCTGAACAACTGGCCGGCGCTGCGTGACGCATACGGCAAAGACGAACTGGTCACCAAAGTCCGCGACAAAGAGATCCGCACCAAACTGTTCACCACGTCGCTCTCCGGCACCCGCATTCCGAAGATCTCGCTGCCGAAGTACACCGACTGGGGCGATCTCCTCAATTGGCTGATGACCGAGAACGTGCCGGGCGAGTTCCCGTACACCGCAGGCGTATTCCCGTTCAAGCGCGAAGGCGAAGACCCGAAGCGTCAGTTCGCGGGCGAAGGCACGCCGGACCGCACCAACCGCCGCTTCCATTACCTGTCCAAAAACGACGATGCAAAACGTCTGTCCACCGCGTTTGACTCGGTCACGCTGTACGGCGAAGACCCGGACTACCGCCCGGACATCTACGGCAAGATCGGCGAGTCGGGCGTCTCGATCTGCTCGCTGGACGACATGAAGAAACTGTACGACGGATTTGACCTGTGCCACCCGTCGACGTCCGTCTCGATGACGATCAACGGCCCGGCTCCGATCATCCTCGCGATGTTCATGAACACCGCCTACGAGCAACAGGTGCAAAAGTTCGTCGACAACGAAGGCCGTCAGCCGAACGAGGAAGAGCTGCAACAGATCAAAGCGTACACGCTCTCCACCGTTCGCGGCACCGTGCAGGCGGATATCCTCAAAGAAGACCAAGGTCAAAACACCTGCATCTTCTCGACCGAGTTTGCCCTGCGCATGATGGGCGACATCCAGCAATATTTCATCACCAACAAAGTGCGCAACTACTACTCCGTCTCGATCTCCGGCTACCACATCGCGGAGGCGGGCGCGAACCCGATCTCGCAGCTGGCGTTTACGTTGGCGAACGCGTTCACCTACGTCGAGTACTACCTGTCCCGCGGCATGAACATCGACGACTTTGCGCCCAACCTGTCGTTCTTCTTCTCGAACGGCATGGACCCGGAGTACACCGTCATCGGCCGTGTGGCGCGCCGCATCTGGGCGACCGCGATCAAGAACAAGTACAACGGCAACGACCGCTCGCAAAAGCTCAAGTACCACATCCAAACGTCGGGCCGCTCCTTGCATGCGCAGGAGATCGACTTCAACGACATCCGCACCACCTTGCAAGCGTTGCTCGCGCTGCAGGACAACTGCAACTCGTTGCACACCAATGCGTATGATGAAGCGATCACCACGCCGACCGAAGAATCGGTGCGCCGCGCGATGGCGATCCAGATGATCATCACGAAGGAATTCGGCCTGACCAAAAACGAAAACCCGATCCAAGGCGCCTTCATCGTCGAGGAGCTGACCGACCTCGTCGAAGAAGCGGTGCTGGCCGAGTTCCAGCGCATCAACGACCGCGGCGGCGTGCTCGGCGCGATGGAGACCCAATATCAGCGCGGCAAGATCCAGGAAGAGTCGATGTACTATGAGCACCTCAAGCATGACGGCACCCTGCCGATCATCGGGGTCAACACCTACATCAACCCGGCGACTCTCGCCGACGACTACGAAGCGCCGAAGATCGAACTGGCTCGCGCGACCCAAGCGGAGAAGGAAGAGCAGATCCATAACCTGCGCAACTTCCAATCCCGCCACGCGGACCGTTCCAAGGAGATGCTCAAGCGCCTGAAGCAAGTGGCAACGTCCGGCGGCAACATCTTCGAAGAGCTGATGGAGACCGTCCAGTACTGCTCCCTCGGCCAGATCACTCAAGCTCTGTACGAAGTCGGCGGCCAATACCGCCGCAACATGTAAAAAGAAGACGCAATCCCCGCCTGTCGCAGGCGGGGATTTTTTTTCATAGCTGACTCCAAAACAGGTGACAATACTTTCAAACTGTCACGTCATGGGGGATTGATCACGATGCGCGCCAACAGAACCACCGCTTTGCTGTCTGTCGTCTGCGCGTGCGCCTGGCTCTTGTCGGGATGCACCGCCGACAAGGAGGGAGCCCGTGCCCTCGATGCGGAGCCGACGCGGCCTTATCACATCTCGACCGGCGGGCTGACGGAGATGGCGGTGCCGCCCGCGCCGTCGACCCGGCCGGACACGTATACCGAAATGGTGCTGCAACTGCACCGGGCCGCAGCAGACGGCAAGGTGATCAACTGGAAATACGCGGTCGACCGCACCACCCTCAGCGACATCATCCGCGACTGGGGGGAGCCGGAGCGAAAAGAGGCGATCGGCCAGGAACGGCTGCTCTCCTACCCGTCGCGCCACGCCGCCTTCCTCGTCTCCCCGGATGACCGGGTGCGGGAGATCCACTCCTTTGAACCGTCGTTAAACGACCTGACGCAGGCGAAAGTCACGTCCGCTCTCCAGTCGCTGACCGGCACTCCGGCAGACGGAGCCGGTCAGCAGGAGATCGCGTATCCGGCGGGAGAGTACCGCCTGCGCTTTGTCTTCAAGGGCGGCGACGAAAACACACCTTTGCAACGCGTGATCGTCTCCCGGTAATCTGACCGCGTCCATGCAAAAAAGAGACCTCGTCCTGGATGGACGAGGTCTCTTTTATTTCGTAACGATTCTTATTTACACGACGTCGGGATCGGGATATAATACCGATATACAATTAAATCGTAAAGATTACGATTTGTATATCAGGGGGAAGAATACATGACCGATACACGTGTGCCTGTAACCGTCTTGAGCGGCTATCTGGGCTCCGGCAAAACGACGTTGCTTAACCATGTGTTGAACAACCGCCAAGGATTGAAAGTGGCGGTGATCGTCAACGATCTCAGCGAGGTCAACGTGGACGCTCAGTTGTTGAAGCAGGGTGGAGGGATCTCGCGAATTGATGAAAAGTTGATCGAGATGTCCAACGGCTGCATCTGCTGCACGCTGCGCGATGATCTGTTGCAAGAAGTGGAGCGCCTCGTCAAGGAAGGGCGCTACGACTATATTTTGATCGAGTCGACCGGCATCGGCGAGCCGGTGCCGGTGGCGCATACCTTCACGTACGTCGATGAGGAGCAGGGCATCGACCTGTCGCAGATCTGCCGCCTCGACACGATGGTGACGGTGGTGGACGCCTACCGGTTCTGGCACGACTTCTCCTCCGGGGAGACGCTGCTCGACCGCCAGCAGGCGACCGGGGAGGAGGACACCCGCGAGGTGGTCGATCTGCTCGTCGATCAGATCGAGTTTTGCGATGTGCTGGTCTTGAATAAATGCGATCTCGTCTCGGAAGAAGATCTCGCTCAATTGGAAGGCGTTCTGCGAAAACTGCAACCGCGTGCCCGCTTCCTTCGTTCGACGCAAGGGGAGGTCGATCCGCATGATATCCTGAACACCGGGCTGTTCGATTTTGATGAGGCGAGCGCTTCGGCGGGCTGGATGCGTGAGTTGGAGAAAGAGCATCATACTCCGGAGACGGAAGAGTACGGCATCTCGTCTTTTGTTTACGCACGGCGCATACCGTTCCATCCGGGGCGATTTACCGCTTGGCTTCATGACTTCCCGGCTGAGGTGGTGCGCAGCAAAGGGATCGTCTGGTTGGCCAGCCGGGAACGCATCGGTCTGCAGCTCTCGCAGGCAGGCCCTTCGATTCAGATCGGCGCGGCCGGTCATTGGGTGGCTGCGCTTGAGGAGGAGTACCGAAAACAAGTGCTGGCAGAGGAGCCCGAGATCTTGGAAGATTGGCACCCGGTCTACGGGGACCGCCATACGGAACTGGTGCTGATCGGTGTCGATCTGGATGCAGAAGCGGTGATCGAGTCGTTGGACGCGTGCCTGTTAACCGAGGAGGAAGCGGCTTCCGACTGGAGCCTGCTCCATGATGATCTCCCGATCATCGAGCAGGAAGAGGACGATGCGCAGGAGGAAGTGTTGGCATGAGCGGCGATACGGTGCAAGTTCCTGTCTATGTCCTGACCGGTTTCCTCGGTGCGGGCAAGACCACCCTGCTTCGTCAATTGTTGCCCGCCTTGCGCGAACAAGGTCAGCGGCCGGTCGTGTTGATGAATGAGTTTGGCTCGATCTCGGTGGATACGCTGCTCTTGCAGGGGGAAAACACGCCGGTGGTCGACATGGTGGACGGCTGTGTCTGCTGCACGCTCAACGGCAGCCTGCCCCAGGCGGTACTGGATACGTTGGATCGCTACCAGCCGGATGTGTTGTTGTTGGAGACGACCGGTGTTGCGGCTCCGCTCGACATCATCGAGTCGCTGCTCGTCCCGGAACTGGTGCAGCGCACGCGCATCGGCGGAATCTACACGCTGGTCAACGCCGAGCGCTTTCCAGTCGAGGTGCTCGGCAGCAACGACCCGAACCCGTTGGAGCTGACGATGCGCGAACAAGTGCGCTACGCCGATGCGTTGCTGATCACCAAGACCGATCTGGTCACGAAGGATCGACGGACGCAGCTGATGGAGGAACTGGGGGGACTTAACGAAAAGGCGAGCCGATTTGAGGTGGTCCACGGAAAGATTGACGCAGCCCGTTTGCTGGCGGTCGGCGCGATGCAGCGCGAACGGCGCGGCCCGGTCAAGCCGAAGGGTTTCACGCGCCGCAAAACAGGGGGCAAAGTCAGCTCCACCCTGCGTGAAAAGCCGACGAGTTTCGGCAATCTGCAGACGTTTCTCTATGAGTTTGCAGGCCCGGTCGACCGTGAACAGTTGTTCCAATGCCTCGCCCAACTCCCCGAAACGGTCCTGCGAGCCAAGGGATTTTTCCTGGATGCGTCGACCGGCCTGTTGTTGGAGTTTCATGCGGCAGGTCCAGGACAATTGTCGGTCGGCATGCAGATGTTTGAGCACGGCCGAGCGTTTGCGCTGCTGATCGGTGAAGACCTGCAAACGGACGTGTGGCGGGAGCGTCTGCAAGCGTGCGAGCAAAGTAAATAAAAAGAGCGTTCCGAAAGCGGGCTTTCGGAACGCTCTTTTTGTGTGGCTGTGTCACACGACCGAGAAGGCCAGTAAAAAGACCGCCAAAATCAACGAGATGACGATCCCAAACAGGAACTGCACCACCAGCGGCGCGAAGATGCCGACGGCCGAGGAGACGCCGAACAGTTTGCGGAGCATGTGCGCGGTCAGGAACAGCGTGTACGCCAGTCCGATGGTGAAGAAGAAGAAATTCATCACGGCGCTTTGGACCGGCAGCGAGATCAGGGTGAACACAAAGGACGGGAACACGGTGTAAGCGTAGGCCATCTTGACTCGCTTGTATGATTCGCGGCGTTCCTCGCGGTCTGCCGGAAGGTGCTTTCTGGCGAACAGGAACATCCCGATTCGGATAAAGAGCACTTGCAGGAAACGCTGCACGAAGAAAAACAAAGGCGGCAGCAACAAGACGAGCACCCATTTGAAATTACCGATGGCGATCACCTGCTTGGAGAGCAACTCATCGGAGACCATCATAAAGGCAAAGTTGATCATGATCAGGACCATCACAAACGAATTGACATGGGACGTTTGATCACGGTCCGGTTGGCTGATGACCTGTTCGATCACCGCGCGCGGGCGAAACAACAGTCCGCCAAGCAATGACAGCACGTGGAAATCCTCCTTCTGCGACTTTCTATCTACCAGTATACCAGCAAAATGGCGACGGATTTCTGCGTTTTGGGGATGTCCAAAAAAATTTTCTCTTGTGAATTGTCAGTCATTTGTGTACTCTTGTAGATAGGGGAAGTTTGCGTCGAAAGGTGTCAGACATCAGGGGAAGCAGGGAGGGCTTTGGATGCGTGTGTTCAGGTGGACGAAACAGATGGTTTTGCTGCTGTGCTGTGCGATGTTGTTCGCCGGGTGCAGCGTGGGAACCGCCTCTCCCATCTATACGAAAGAAACGATCGTAACGACGTTGAAAGAATATGGAGTCTTGGCTCATTATCCGGTCTCTCAAGGCAATGGCAGGCTGCTGTTGAAAGCCAAAGGAGAGCGGCATTTTTTGCAGATCGATTATTTTGATCATTATCGGCTTGACGATGTGTGGGTGGAAGTCTATCTCTATCCGAGCGATACGGAAGCGTACGAAGACAGCCTCGCGCTGCGCAAGATGTTTGAAGAGCGGTTTCGCCATGATGAGAAGATCGCCCGTTTGCAGGGCAAGACATTGGAGCGCTCGCCGCTGCCTTTGTTCCAACACGGCAATTTGATTCTCTTCTCGCCGGGCATCGGCGCGGACGAAGAGATGATGAAACGGATCACCGATACGTTCGGCAAGATCCGGTACGAGTAAGAGCGAACGATAAAAAAGACAACCCGACCTGCGCGAGACGAGGTCGGGTTTTTTTCGGGATGTTTGATCTGTTATTGACCTTCCAGCACATTCAGCTCGCGGTTCAGCCCTTCGACGAACAGCCCGGCATCGGTGACGACGCCTGTCGCTTGCGTGGAGCCGCGGTCGACGAGCTTGGAGACGACGGCCGGGTTGATATCGACGCAGATCGTCTTGCAGGTGGCCGGGATCATGTTGCCGGTGCCGATGGCGTGCAGCATCGTCGAGATCATGATCACCATGTTGGCGTTTTGCACCAGATCGGAGTACTCGGTCTGTGCTTGGATCAGGTCCATGCGGGTGTCGGGCAACGGACCGTCGTCGCGGATCGACCCGGCGAGCACGAACGGCACATCGTGTTTGACCATCGTGTACATGATCCCCGATGTCAACTCGCCCGCTTCGACCGCTTCTTTGATCGAGCCGTGGTAGCGGATGCGGTTGATGGCGACGAGGTGGTGGCGATGACCGTGCGGTACGGCGACCGCCGTGTCGGTGGAGACGCCGAGCGACGTTTTGAAAAACGCGTTCTCGATGTCGTGGACGGCCAGCGCGTTGCCGGTCAGGAGTGCCTGTACATAGCCTTTTTCGATCAGACCGCAAAACGCGCTCATGCCGCCGGTGTGGACGATGCCAGGGCCTGCCACAAACACGATGCGGCCGCCCGCTTGGCGGATGTCATGCATCTCTTTGGCGATCTTGCGGATGATGACCGGCACCTGACGCTCGGAGGAGACCTCGGAGGTCATGAAGCCAAACTCCTTGTCCACGGCGTTTGGCACCTGCATCACGGCGATCCGCACGCCGTCGTGTCCGACGACGACCTGCTCGCCGGCCGACACGTCGCGCATCAGCGTGCAGACGGCACGGTCACCGACCAGTTTGACGCAGCCGTCCATGCGCAGCCGCTCGACCTGCTGCCAACGGCCATCGCGGAAGATGAACGTCGGATAGTTGGAAGTGGAGTGGAAATCGTTCGGGACGACGCCGTCCTTCGGCGCGGCCTCCGTTTTCAAGTCGGTGGAAAAGAGGCGGGTGCAGCCTCTGTCGATCAACTGCCGGGTCAGCTCTTCGATGTGCTCCGGCGCGTGGTAGACGGAGAAGCGGAACGGTTTGTGATTTTCGATCTCAAACGCTCCGCCGGCACCTGCAACGATCTCTTCCAGTTCGGTCAGATTCGGCGATTCGACTTCGAATTCTTCATGTATGTACATCAGTTGTGCCCCTCCTTAGGGAATGTCGCGGGATACAAGATCATTATACAAGAAATCAAACAAGATGGACTTTTTTGAACTTGTCAAAATTTGTTGAATGATGGCAGGGTTTTTCTCTTGGCCGCCGAATTGAAACAGGGCAGGCCATCTATTTCGGAAAGAGTGAGGGTGAACAGTCAGATGCATGTCATGTCGACAGGTTCTCTCCAAGCGGGCCAAAAGCTTGGGAAACCGATCTACACCAGCAGCGGAAATGTCCTGCTCGCGGCAGGCAAGGAACTGAGCGAAGCGATGATCCAGCGCTTGGTCGCCCTTGGCATCACGCAGGTGTACGTGCAGGACCCGCGCACCGACGATATCGAAATCCGCGACGCGGTCAGCGAAGAGACGCGCAACCGGTCGGTCAAGGTGGTCTACGAGTCGTTCTCGCAGATGATCGAGGCGCGCAAATGGAAGCGCACGATCGCCAATCCGCGGCTCGGGCGGGAGTTTCGTTCCGCATTCGAAGACATCCTGTACGACCTGCAATCGAACAAACAAGTGATGATCCAGTTGTCGAGCATCTATACGACAGACAATTACCTATACAGCCATTCGGTCAACGTCGGGATCTACTCGGCGGCGCTCGGCATGGCACTCGGTCTCGGACGCGATGCGCTGATCGACCTTGGCATCGGCGCGATGCTGCACGACATCGGCAAGACGCAGATCCCCTTTGAGATCCTCGACAAGCCGGGCAAGCTGACCGACGAGGAATACGCGATCATGAAGACGCATTCGCAGGTCGGCTATGAGATACTCAAAGAGCATCCCGACATCCCGCTGCTCTCGGCGCACTGTGCGCTGCAACATCACGAGCGGCTGGACGGCAGCGGCTACCCCCGTCAGCTCAAAGAAGATCAGATCCATCTATACGGACAGATCGTCGGCATCGCCGACGTCTATGATGCGCTGACCACCAACCGCGTCTATCGCAAGGCATTTCTGCCGCATGAAGCGCTGGAGATGCTGTTCACGACGACCGGGCAGTTCGACAGCGAGTTGATCCGCAAATTCCACGACAACGTGGCGATCTACCCGCTCGGGCTGATCGTGCAGCTCTCCTCCGGCGAGACCGCTGTCGTCGTCGACATCAACACCAAATATCCGCACCGCCCGATCATCCGGGTGCTCAAAGGTGCGGACGGTGTGGACATCAAGGTGCCGTACGAGATCGATCTCTCGTCAAACCTCAACGTGACGATCACCGGGTGCGAGCAGATTTTGTAATCCTACGATTCATTTATTCCGTCGTCGCTCCGGCGGTTCTTCGTCACTTTGATCACCAATGGATCGCGGTCGGTCGGCCGGATCATCGTCGCTTGCTCCTGCCCTTGCAGGAGCTTTTGTATTTCTTCGGAGGCACCGCTCTTGGCCATCTCGTACCAGGCGTAAAGGGGACGCTCCGTCCCGTAGTGGAGGCGTTGGCGAACGCGGCGGAACGGCCAGAGCTCACAGCCGCCGACGAGGACGCTGGAGTCGTGGATGTCCTCTTCGTCCAGCCGCCACTCGCCGCCAAGGGAGCGGACGGTCGTTTCTCCGAGGTAGGCGCCCACCGACAGCACGAGGCTCTGTACATCGTGCTGCCGACCCGGCTCGTCCAGCAGGGCGGACAACAGGCGGTCGACTTGCCGGATGCTCGCCTCGCTGTAGTCGAGCCCGACCTCCTGCGGCACCTGCGCGACGAAGATGCCGGCGATATCTGCAAAGATCTGCTGACTCATCGGAAAACACTTCCTTTCTGGTAGTGTCAGTGTATCACATTCCTTTCATGCAAGGGCGGGGCATCACATATGGTTAGAGAGATCAGATAGCCAAGTAATGCCTGCATGCATAAAGGGAGGGAGTCGAATGCGTGACCTGTATTTGGATGATCCGGTTCGACTGCGTGAAACGGACAGCTCCGACATGCTCGGGGCGATCTACGGGCTGCCGGACCAACTGCCGGCCGCGCTGGCGTACACGCGGACTCAAGGGGTGCGGCTCCGGACGGAAGGGCTGCTCCAGATCGTGATCACCGGTCTTGGCGGTTCGGCGGCCGGGGGCGATCTGTTGCGCGGCTATGCGGCCGCCGCTTGCAAAGTACCGATCTTCGTCAACCGCCAGTACGAACTCCCGGCATTTGTCGGGCCTGCCACCTGTGTGATCGCCGTCTCCTACTCCGGCAACACGGAGGAGACGCTGGCCGCCTATGAGGAGGCGCGGGCACGCGGGGCCCAGACGGTGGTGATCACCGGCGGCGGCGAACTGTTGCGCCTTGCCGAGCGGGACAGCGTGCCGCACGTGGTCGTGCCGACCGGACTGCAGCCGCGTGCCGCGCTCGGCTACCTGTTCGTGCCGGCCCTGCTTATGCTTGCCGACAGCGGATTGATCCCGGAGGTCGACGAGGAACTGAGTGAGACGGTCGAGGTGCTGCACCGTCTGCGGGGCCTGCTCGCACCGGACACGCCGACCGCTCATAATCCTGCAAAGCAGATCGCCTGTCACCTGCACGGCAAGATCCCGGTCATCCACAGCACCGCCGGACTGACCGAAGCGGCCGCCTACCGCTGGAAGACGCAGATCAATGAAAATGCCAACTCGCCCGCCTACGCGCACGTCTACCCGGAACTCAACCACAACGAGATCGTCGGCTTCGACGTGCCGGGAGCGGCGCTGGAACTGATCCGCGTGATCACGCTGCGGGCGCGCGACCTGCATCCGCGCATCGGCAAGCGGATTGAGATCACGACGCAGGAGCTGCTCGGCCCCTGCAACGGAGTCGAGGTGCGTGCGGAGGGAGAGTCTCCGCTCGCCCAATTGTTCTCTCTGCTCTATGTGGGGGAATATCTGTCGGCCTATCTGGGACTGTCCTATGGGATCGACCCGACGCCGGTACAGAAAATCGAACAATTAAAGAGGAGATTGGCGGAAGGATAGGGAATTAAGTATCGACATCACGAGGACGAGGAGTGACCGCTATGTGGACGGCGAACGGATTGATGCTCTTGCTGTTTCTGCTGTCGCTTTTGAACCTGTGGGGATTTGTCCTGATGGGCCTCGACAAGCGAAAGGCGAAACACAAGCGCTGGCGTGTGCCCGAGCGCGTCTTTTTCCTGATCGCGCTGCTGGGCGGAGCGGCCGGCGTGTGGCTTGGGATGGCCGTATGGCGTCACAAGACCCGGCATCTCTCGTTTCGCATCGGCATACCGGCGCTCCTGTTCGGTTGGATCTGCGGCATGATCTGGTTTTTGCGTGCGTATTCCGCCGATCTGTGGGCTGTCGCTTCTTGACGACCGCCAGAGGCAGATACAGGCTGTAAATGGATGGCCCCGTCCGCATACGGGGCTTTATTTTTCAAGCAATATCGAGTTGGAACGGAGGACTGGAGATGGATCATTTCAAATCTCTCCGCACCATCGTCGCGGACCGTGAATCGATCGTGACCGAATGGATGGCGCAGTTGGCAGCTGAAAGGCATGAACTGCACGAACTTCTCGGAAGCGAGTATATACGTCAACAGAGCGAGACCCTCTTGATCGAGTTTCCCCGTTTGACAGTACCCGGCACCGCGTCACCCGACCGGGAGAGGGACTCTTATGAAGGCGTTTCGCGCTGGTTGCAAAACATCTCGTTGCGCACGGCGCAGCACGGGGGCAGCCCCCATACCTTTATGCCGTATCTGCTGCGGCTCAAGGCGATCATCTCGGAGCGTGTGAAGGATCACCCGGAGATGACGATGCAGGATCTGTACGACGGACTGACTGCGCTGGATCGGGTTTTTGATCGCATCAATCACTTGTATTATGATTTTTACCTCAACCGACGCGAACAGGTGATCAAGGCGCAGGCGTTGGCGATCCAAGAGCTGTCTGCACCGGTGATACAGGTGTGGAACGGCATCCTCGCCCTGCCGCTGATCGGCGCCATCGACACCCAGCGGGCCAAGGGGATCATGGAAAATTTGCTGCGCGAGGTCGTGCGCACCAAATCGCCGCATGTGATCATTGACATCACCGGCGTGCCGATCGTCGACACGGGCGTCGCGGAACGGCTGATCAAGACGGTCGAGGCCGCCCGCCTCGTCGGAGCGGAGTGCGTGATGACCGGCATCCGTCCGGAAGTGGCGCAGACGCTGGTGATGCTCGGCGTCAACCTCGGCGACATCGTCACCAAGGCGACTCTTCAGGCAGGACTCTCCTACATCCTGCAACGCATCAGACAGGGTGAGCAAGAAGCGGCGTTTGCCGACACTAAAATTTTGGAAGAGAGTGTTTCGTGATGCAAGTGCCGATCTTACGAATGAACGATGTGTTGATCGTGACGCTCGGTGAAGACATCACCGATGAAGAGGCGATCTCGATCAAACACGATATCCTGGTGCGCATCAAAGAGACAGAATGTGAAGGTCTCCTGATCGATATCTCCGTCGTCGACCTGATCGACAGCTTCATGGGCCGTGTGCTCAACGAGATCGCCGAGATGGCGCGCCTGATGGGCAGCCGTACCGCGATCACCGGGATGAGCCCGCAGGTGGCGATCACGATGGTGGAACTCGGTTTGAAACTGGAAGGGGTCTATACGGCGTTGACGGTGGAGCGTGGTTTTGAGTGGCTGAAAAACCAGAAGACGGGAGCGTAACCATGCAGGAGACAATACAGATCCTCAGTGAAGCGGACGCGATCGTTGCCCGTCAGCGCGGTCGAGAAATCGCCCGCACCCTCGGTTTCTCCATCGTGGATCAGACCCGTATCGCCATCAGCATCTCCGAACTGGCCCGCAATATCATCTTGTACGCAGGCACAGGTGAAGTGCTGATCACAGATCTGGTCGCCGGCTATGATGACATCGGGATCGAAGTGATCGCCGCCGATAACGGACCTGGCATCTCGGACCTCAACCTCGCGCTTGTTGACGGGTACTCGACCTCCAACGGGCTTGGGATGGGGTTACCCGGCACCAAGCGTCTGATGGATGAGTTTTCCATCGACACCACACCGGGAGTGGGCACGCGCATCACGATCCGCAAGTGGCTGCACAGCCGGCATTTTTAGGGAGGAGGGGCCACGATTAAGATCGGGGTAGTCGTATCCCCTCTGGAAACTTACTGCGGGGATGGTTATGTGATCCGGCCCTATGGGGACCACCGGACGCTGATCATGGTCATCGACGGTTTGGGACATGGGCAGAAGGCAAAGGAAGCCACCGACACGTTGCGCGAGCTGGTGGAAACGGCGCAGGTGATGCCGTTGACACAGTTGTTGCTGTGGTGCCATGAACGGATGCGCCGCACGCGGGGAGCCGCAGTGGCGGCCCTCGTGCTGGATTCGATCCGCAAGACGGTCACATACAGCGGCGTTGGCAACATCTCGCTCTACCATGCGCCGATTGACGGGGGACAAGTATCGGCCAAACGGATGGTGAGCGGCATTTTGGGCTATCGCAGCGTGCAGCCGCAAGAGCGGGTGATCCTCTACGGCGAAGGCGACCGGTTTTTGTTTCACACCGACGGGTTGAACGGCGGCGTCAGCGTGATCTCGCGCCTATGGCATGAACTGCCGATCCGAATGGCCCGAAAAGCGGTCGAGCAGTTTGCCAACCGGGTCGACGATGCGCTGGTGCTCGTCGTGCAGACGGGCAACGGAGTGCCGGATATCAGCGAAGAAATGTGGAAGGCTCCTTTGGAGGAGTGAACGGTGAAGAACGGTGGATACTACTGAGAGTAGTGTTGACCGTTTTTTTGTGTCCGCTAAAAAGGAGGAGTCGCTCTCATGAATCTGTTTCGCACCAAAAGCATCGAAGAACTGATCCGCACCAGCAACCAAGGCGAGACGTTAAAACGCGCTCTGGGAGCGTTTGACCTCACCTTGCTCGGCATCGGTGCGATCATCGGCACCGGTATCTTTGTCCTCACCGGGCAAGGGGCGCTGACCGCAGGGCCGGCCCTGATCCTCTCCTTCATCCTCGCGGGTCTGGCCTGCGGATTTGCCGCGCTGTGCTATGCGGAGTTTGCTTCGACGGTGCCCGTCTCCGGGTCTGTCTACACGTACACCTACGCGACGATGGGGGAGTTTCCGGCTTGGGTGATCGGCTGGGACTTGATCTTGGAGTATGCGCTCGCCGTCAGTGCCGTCTCGGTCGGCTGGTCGGGCTATTTCCAATCGCTGATCAGCGGTTTTGGCCTGCGCGTGCCCGCGGCGTTGTCTGCCGCACCGGGGGCGGTCAAAGGCGTCACGACCTTTTTCAATCTCCCTGCCGCTTTGATCGTCCTCCTGATCACGTTCCTGCTCTCGCGGGGCGTGCGCGAGTCGACCCGGATCAACAACATCATGGTCGTGATCAAAGTGGCCGTCGTGCTTCTGTTCATCGTCGTCGGCGTCGGCTACGTGCAGCCGGAGAACTGGCAGCCGTTCATGCCGTTTGGCGTCAACGGCATCTTTCAAGCGGCCGCCTTGGTCTTCTTTGCTTTCATTGGCTTTGATGCGGTGGCCTCGGCAGCGGAGGAAACGCGCGACCCGGCACGCGACCTGCCCCGCGGCATCCTCTGGTCGCTGGCGATCTGCACGCTGCTCTATGTGATCGTCTCTGCGATCATGACCGGGATCGTGCCGTACCCGCAGTTTGAGGGCGTGGATCACCCGGTTTCGCTCGCGCTGCAGGTCGCCGGTCAAAACTGGGTCGCCGGCTTTATCGATCTCGGCGCGATTCTCGGCATCACCACCGTGCTGCTCGTGATGACGTACGGTCAGACGCGGATCTTTTTCGCGATGTCCCGCGACGGTCTGCTCCCGAAAATGTTCTCGACCGTCCATCCCAAATACCGCACGCCGTACGGTTCGACGTGGATGGTCGGCACCGTCTCGGCGCTGGTCGGCGGACTGGTGCCGCTCGGACAGCTCGCCGAGTTGGTCAACATCGGCACCTTGGCCGCTTTCACCTTGATCTCGATCGCGGTGCTAGTGTTGCGCCGCACGCGCCCGGAACTGCCGCGCGCGTTTCGGGTGCCGGGTTCGCCGGTCGTGCCGCTGTTGGCGGTGATCTTCTGCGTATTTCTGATGTTGCAACTGGCCTGGCTGACGTGGGCCGCCTTCGTGATCTGGCTGTTGATCGGCCTTGTGATCTACTTCGTCTACTCCCGCCATCACTCGAATCTGAACCGGCCAAGTCGATAGAAAGCGTTCACTCGGGCGATACTACTGACGAAATCATTCCTGATCGAAAGAGGTGTCACCATGCGGGCGATGAAAACGATCGCGCTCGGTCTGGCCGTCGTGATGCTGTCGGCCACCTTAAGCGGGTGCGGGGTGATGCGCACGCCATACGAGCGAGCGAAGATTCAAGAGCAGGGCGGTACCGCCAAGAAGAAAGAAGAAGGCGGCGAAGCGAAAGGCGGCGAGGGCGGCAAAGGCTCCGACGTCACGTCGGCCAGCGCAGGTCCCAAGCAAAAAGCGGAAGCGAAAAAGAAGGCGGAAGACAAAAAGCCTTCCACGCCGGGCCGCGCGGAGACGATGGCAGAAAAGCGCGAGCGCGTAAAAGGGCAAGGCCTGATCTACGTTCTGCCCGACATGAGACCGGAGCCGAACGTCGCGGGCACGGCGGAGGACAAGCCCAAAGCACTGCCCAAACCGAAAAGCAACTACAAAGCAGAATCCCAAAACAAGCTCAAACCGGGTCCGTCCGAGACGCTCACCGCCAAAGACAAACCGGAAAAGATCCTCGCCGATCAAAAGCCGCATCTGCTCTACAACGCCTACATCTCCGGCGAAGTGAGCAAGGTTGAAGGTGTGGAAAGCAGCACCGTGCTGATCGACGATGAACACAACGCCTATGTATCGCTTTCGACCGGCAACGAGAAAAAATCGGAAAGCGGCGAGAAACCGCCGGTCAAGAAAAACGAATCCCTGAAAGTCAGATCGGAAGGCGAGATCCAAGAAGACCTGCAGGAAAAAGTCGCGACCAAAGTGCGAAGCCTTGATCCCCTGGTCGAGACGGTGCATATCACCAACAACCCGGAGCACGTCAAAAGCTTTTCCCGCTACGCCACGCAGATCACAAAGGGCGACATCAACCTGAACACCCATGCGCTGGCCGAACATATCCAAGATATCTGGAATTAAAAAAAGGCCGTGTCCCGCAACCACTCCGGGAACACGGCCTTTTTGCGTGCAGAGAGTTAAAACTCGGTCGCTTCCGAGTACGGAAGCCCGGCATAGCCTTGCGCCGTCAAGTTGCGCATCGCCCGGTCGACCATCGTCACCGGCACGTCCAACTCCCGCGCCACATCGATCACCGACTCCGGTGTCTCCCCGGCCTGCAACCGCTGCAGGACGTACGACTCAATGTTGCGTTGCAACTCACGCTGATCCATCGCTACCCCACCCTTTCTGCACTCGTGTCTTTCCTAGCATCCCCCGAAGTGTGCGCGGGTCATGCAGGAGCAGCGGCCAGTAAAAAAGACCGCTTCTTTCCGGAGAAAGAAGCGGTCATTTTTTGGTGTCCGAATCGTCGGCGATGTCTTTGACCGAGTCTTTAAACTCGCGCAGACCGCGGCCCAGCGACCGGCCGATCTCCGGAAGTTTGCTTGGGCCAAAGACGATCAAGGCGATCACCAAGATCAGGATCAATCCGGGAAATCCGATGTTTGACAGCATCTCGCGCACTCACCTCCAAAGGGGCGTACACGAAATAGGGTCGGCCATCACGCGGTCGGATATGCATAGGAATGGACGAGCGACGTAAACTCTGCCACCGCCCGCGTTTGAAACTGTCCGGGCCGCTCCATCACCCACAGGGGGCGAGAGAACGTGAACCCGGGCACGAGCAACCGCTTCAGCGTGCCGAACGACTCCTCTTTGCGGATGCACCACTTGGAGAGGATCGTCAGTCCCATCCCGGCCTCGACCGCTTCCTTGATCGCCTGCGTCGAGCCAAACGCGTACATCTTCGTCGGTTGCACCCCGAGCGAGCGCAGCACTTCTTCGGCGACCAC
Source organism: Tumebacillus lacus (assembly GCF_026410385.1). GTDB lineage: Bacteria > Bacillota > Bacilli > Tumebacillales > Tumebacillaceae > Tumebacillus > Tumebacillus lacus. The sequence goes on along the minus strand of NZ_JAPMLT010000003.1, from coordinate 145,898 downwards.
CCGCGTCCCTGAGCCGGCCTCGCGCAGCACAAACGACTCGCGAGCCAGATCGGCGACGGTGATCGACCCTTTGGCTGCCAAGGGATGATCGCCAGGTGCGATCAGCAGCATCTCGTCTTCCAAAAAGGGAGTCAGCGTCAACGTCTTGTGTGCAAAGCGGCCTTCGACCAATGCCGCGTCCAGCCGGTGATCGAGCGCCATCTCACCGATCTCCTCGGTGTTGGCGATCATCATCTCCACCTCGACCTCGGGGTAGAGCTTCGTATACTCGGCGAGCAGTTGCGGCAAGATATACTCCCCGATGGTCAGCGTCGCCCCGATCGTCATGCGGCCGGTCACCCGTCCGGAGAGATCGTCGACCGCCCCTTTGGCGGCTGCCGACAGTTCCAAGATGCGCTTGGCATAGGGCAGGAGCGTCTCTCCGGAGCGGGTCAGCTCAACCCGCTTGGACGTGCGCTCAAACAATTTGCTTCCGTAATATTCCTCCAGCGAGTGGATCTGTTGCGAAATCGCAGGCTGGGTCAACGACAGAGCTTCAGCGGCGCGGGAGAAATTTTTCTTGTCCGCGACCGTTACAAATACGAGCAGATGCATCGGCGTCACAAGCAGGACACCTCCTATCGGCGCACGGCCTTGATATTCCCATTGTACCAGAGATTCCATGATGATTCTCCCTGCCGTGCGAGCAAACTAGTTCTGTCGTTCAGGCACTGACAAGAACGACGACACAAAGGAGGAGTCATTCGATGAAAAAGTGGATCACGGGTTGCCTGACCTCGCTGGTACTCGGTGCATCGTTGCTTCTTCCTTCATTTGCGACGCCGGCACACGCCGAATCGTCGACCGTCTACACCGTCCAGCGCGGGGACAGCGTCTGGAAGATCGCCGTCCGCTACCATGTCGGCGTGGCGGAGATCGCAACGGCCAACCACCTGAAAAACCCCAACCTGATCTACCCCGGTCAAAAGCTGGTCATCCCGCTGCTCGATCCGAAAGTGGACGAGTTCCAAAACCGGGTCGTTCAACTGACCAACGCCGAGCGGGCCAAACACGGTCTGCGTCCGCTGAAGTTGAACTGGGAACTGCAACGCGTCGCGCGGATCAAGTCGGAGGACATGCGCAACAAAAACTACTTCGACCACACCTCGCCGACGTTCGGCTCTCCGTTCGCGATGATGAAAAACTTCGGCATCCAGTACTCGACGGCAGGCGAGAACATCGCGGCCGGCCAAACCACCCCGGAAGCGGTGGTCAAATCGTGGATGAACTCGCCGGGCCACCGCGCGAACATCCTCAAGGCGGAGTACACCCAGATCGGCTGCGGCGTGGCGTTTGGCGGCAGTTACCGCTACTACTGGACGCAGCAGTTCATCCGTCCGTAGGCCAGCAAGGGAAAAAGCCAGCGCGGGGGGAGCCCCTGTCGCTGGCTTTTTGCTACAATGGGAACAGAGGGGGAATCCACCAGATGGCGATTGAAACCGAAGTTAAATTTCGCATGGAAAAAGCGGCGTGGACCGCGATCAAAGCCGACTATGAGCGCGACCACACCGTCGGTCATATCGAAGAGCAGACCAACCAGTACTACCATGACACCAAAGGACGGATCAACGAGCGCCGGATCGGCCTGCGCCTGCGCCGGATGGAGGGCAAAAGCGTCCTGACGATCAAAGGCGACTCCCCGGACGGGATCAAGCGCGAAGAGATCGAGGAGACGTACCCGGCTGCCACCGACTCCTTGCCGCCGGACAGCCCGGCTTTGCAAGCGTTGCTGGCGCGGGTCGGCATCGCTTATGACGACATCGTGCCGCAGGTGATGATGACCACCCGCCGCACCGTCTTTCATTTGCAGGAAGCGGGCTTTGCGGCAGAAGTCTGTTTTGACGACGTTTCGATCCTCGACACCTGCCGTGAGCACAAACTGTTCGAGATCGAGTTTGAACTGGTCAGCGGCGACGAATCCCGCCTCTTTGAGATCGTCGACGCGTTCCACAGCCGCTACGGCGAACAGGTCGAACGCTCCGGCGTGTCCAAGCTGGCCTACGCTTTGAATCTCGTGTCTTGCCGCGAATAACCGCGCTTCGACAAATATCTACAATATTCAGTCAAATACAAAAAAGTACTATCATAGCACATTCGCTTTGCTCCCCACAAGTTGCCCCCTTACGGATTCACAAAAAAGCTACAAATTTCGTTGACGTGAGACACAAATTTGCTAGAATAGGAATATCAAGTTTGTGAAATTCGACACAATTAGGGTGGGGAAACATGGCGAAAAAAGTTGTTGTTTTGGGAGCGGGTTATGCAGGGCTCGTAGCCGCGCTTGAACTGAACAAATTGACGACCGCACAGGAAGTTGAGATCATCCTTGTTAATAAACATGAATATCACCAGTTGATCACCCAACTTCACGAGCCGGCATCCGGCGCGAAGAAGGACGAGGACATCATGATCTCGATCAACTCGATCCTCGGCAACAAGAAGATCAAGTTTGTGAAAGACACGGTGGAAGCGATCGACAAAGAAGCCAAGGAAGTCACCCTCGGACACGGCAAGCTGTCCTACGACTACTTGATCGTGGCGCTGGGCTCCGACACCGAGTTCTTCGGCATCCCGGGTCTGAAGGAGTACTCCTTCACCATGAAGTCTGTCAACCAGGCAAACCGCATCCGCGAGCACATCGAGACCTGCTTCGTGCGTTACAAGTCGGAGAAGAAAGACAACCTGCTGACGTTCGTCGTCGGCGGCGCAGGCTTCTCCGGCATCGAGCTCGTCGGCGAGCTGGCTGACAAACTGCCGGAACTGGCTGCCAAGCACGGCGTGCCGGCATCGGCAGTCAAGATCCTCAACGTCGAAGCAGCTCCGATGATCCTGCCGGGCTTTGACGAAGACCTCGTCAAATTTGCCAAAGAGAGCCTCGAAGCTCGCGGCGTCAAGTTTGTCATCGGTTGCCCGGTCGTTCAGGTCGAGCCGGGCAAGGTACACCTCAAGACTGGCGATGTGATCGAGACCGAGACGATGATCTGGACCGGCGGCGTGCGCGGCGTTCAGCAAGTCATCGACGCAGGCTTTGAGACCGAACCGCGCGGCCGCGCGAAGGTCGACGAGTACATGCGCGCCATCGGCCACGAAGACGTTTGGATCATCGGCGACTCCTGCTTCGTGCTCTCTCCGGAAGGCCGTCCGTACCCGCCTACCGCACAGATCGCGACCCAGATGGGTGAAAACGCGGCGGTCAACCTGTACGCGACGATGAAGCACATCAAGAAAGAAGAGTTCAAGCCGGTACTGCTCGGCGCGATCGCTTCTCTCGGTCGCAAGCACGCGATCGGCAAGCTCGGCTCCAAGATGAAGTCGACCGGCTGGCTCGCCTACCGCGTCAAAGACGCTTCCAAATACCGCTACCTCGCCAAGATCGGCGCCCTCTTGAAATAACGTTTCCCAAAAGGAGTCTTGCATGTCACACGCGGCTGCAGGGCTCTTTTTGCCTTGATCGGACATACTACCTACATACAGCATGGGATGAAAGGATGACACACACATGGCGAACAACGACGGCAAGAAACTGAACGTCTACACGATTGACAGCTGGAACCAAATGAACATCCACCAACACGGACGACGTTATGTCGTCTCGGAGATCAACTCCTTTGAAGGCGAGTTCACCCACGATTTTGCTTCGCAATACGAGATGATCCGTTGGGCGGAACACCGCTTCTCCGACAAAAACACCGAGTTCACCCCGGAGCAGCGGGAAGAAATTCTCGCGAAGTTCCGCCGCGCGTAACAGAGTTCCGCATCCGCCTATCGCGCATGTCCCTCCTCTTTCATAAGGTATAGCAGGAACTCAACCTGCAGGAGAGGGGGGAACCCAAATGATGGTGGCACTCTCTGGTTGGATGCTCTACACGATGTATGCGGTGCTGGGCCTGATCGGTCTGAACGTGCTGGCCGGCATGTATCGCGCGCTGATGAGCAATACTTTTTCTCTGAGCCTCGTCCCGAACTTCCTCGGCGACATGTTGCATACCGTTCTGCCGCTGATGATCCTCGCCGGCGCCCAAACGTACGATCCGACGGGATGGATCGCTTTGATCGCCTACTATGTGGCCGGGGTCGGTTTGATCTGGCGCTATCTGATGGAGATCAAGGGCAAGTTCTGGTAATTTTATCACGAAAGAAAACGCCTTCCTAAATCGGGAAAGGCGTTTTTTTATTGATTCATAATCAAACTTGTCCCTTCGTATATCTGTACAAAGAAAGCAACGGAGGAGGTCAGTGGCTTAGGAAAAATTGTAAAATAGGTCTTTCGTCCCATAGAGTTAATTTAGGAAGCGATGTAGACTGGTAGGTAAAATAGAATATGTTTTCAGAAAATTGAATTGACGTGTTCCTGATCTGGTCACTTGAGGTGACCACCCTGACTACGCGTGCAAACGGTCGCATCTGAGCCAAGTTGCACGGATGGAGGAGGTTGTGTCCATGTTTCAGTGTCCTGCCTGTGGTGAACTTATGGAAATCTTGACGAATTACCATTGTCAAGCGCAGCACGGCATGAGCAAGAAGGAACTGATCGCACACTACGGGGCGCCGAAGTACGTGTCCCCGACGATGAGTCGGGAAGTGCAAAACTGGATCAAGGAATCCACGATCATCTCAAGAGTCGACTTCGATGTCGCCCAAGCGGCTGCCCGCAACCTTGTGAAGCGCAGCTGAGAGCGACTTGTATACAGGGAAACCTCTGCACACCGGCAGGGGTTTTTTGCATCCCCCTCATTTTACAGGTAACATAGGATATACTAAGTACAAAATATACCAATCACCCTGACCGCGAGGGCGAAAGGATGGGGATATCATGAAGACGTTTCAAACGCGTGAAGAACGAGGCATCAGCGTCCACGTCCTGCCTACGCAGATGTTCAAAAAAAGCTCGATCGTCGTCACGCTGACGACCGATCTGCAAGAGGAGACCGCTGCGCCGACCGCCTTGCTGCCGTACGTGCTGATGCGCGGCTCCGAGCAGTATTCTACCCCGGAGAAGCTCCAGATGGCGCTTGACGATCTGTACGGCGCCGCACTGTCCGGCACCATCGACAAAAAAGGCGAGCGTCACGTCGTTGATTTTACGATGCAGGTCCCGAACGAAAAGTATCTCAGCACCGATGAGCCTTTGTTTGAAAAAGCGCTCGGCATCCTGTCTGACGTGATCATGAAACCGCTCACCGAAAACGGTGCGTTTCTCGCCGAGAACGTCAAAGCGGAGATCGACCAGCACAAAAAGCGCATCAACGCCGTGCTCGACGACAAAATGTCCTACGCCAACCTGCGCTGCCTGCAGGAACTGACCAAAGGCGAGCCCTACAGCATCCCGCGCCTCGGCCGCGAAGAAGAATTGGCAAAGATCGACGGCAAAACGCTCTATGACCGTTACCAACAGCTGCTCAAAACAGCGCCCATACATATCTATGTCATCGGCGACGTCGATCCGGAACAAGTCTATCAGCACATGTTCGAGACGTTCAACATGGAACGCGAACCGGTCACCGAGTTCCGCCCGGTGCAGATCCTGCACGAAGCGCGCACAGAACGTCAGGTCGTCGACCGCCTCGACGTCAATCAAGGCAAGCTGAACATCGGCATGTGGACGAACGTCGAGATGCCGTCTGACGATTATCCGGCGCTGGTGGTCTTCAACGGCATCTTCGGCAGCTACCCGCACTCCAAACTGTTCGTCAACGTCCGTGAAAAGCACAGCCTCGCCTACTACGCCACCTCGCGCATCGATCCGCTCAAAGGCGTGCTGTACGTGATGTCGGGCGTCGAAGTGAGCCATTTTGAAAAAGCGCTGACGATCATCAAGGAGCAGCTCGACGCGATGCGCCGCGGCGAGATCAACGACGAAGAGTTTTCGTTCACGATCTCCTCGCTGGTCAACGACTACCGCACGGCGGGCGACTCGGCGACCGGTGCTGCGGACATGCACCTGAACGGGCTGATCGCAGGCCGGGTCCGCACCCGCGAAGAGATGATCGAAGCGTTCCAAAAAGTCACCGTCGATGATGTCGTGCGCATCGCCAAAGGCGTCGTGCTCGACACCGTCTACATGCTGCGAGACAAGGGGGGAGAAGCCCATGCATGAGATTCGCAATGAGCAACTGCAACTGGCCGCCTATCACGAACAGATCGAAAACGGACTGGACGTGTACGTGATTCCCAAACCGGGATTTGCCCAGACGTTCGCTCTGTTTACCACCAAATACGGATCCATCGACCGGGAGTTTGTCGTGCCCGGCGAGACCGAACGCACCGTCGTGCCGGACGGCATCGCCCATTTCCTGGAACACAAGATGTTCGAGCAGGAGAGCGGCGAAGACGTGTTCAACCTGTTTGCCAAATACGGCGCCTCGCCGAACGCCTTCACGTCGTTTGACATGACCGCCTATCTGTTTTCGTCGACCATCGCCGTGAAGGAAAACCTCGACATCCTGCTCAACTACGTCCAGGACCCGTATTTCACCGACGAAAACGTCGAAAAAGAAAAAGGCATCATCGGTCAGGAGATCCGCATGTACGACGACAACCCGGGCTGGGTGGTCTATTTCAACCTGCTGCGCGGGTTCTACAAACAGCACCCGATCAACATCGACATCGCCGGCACCGTCGAAAGCATCTCGAAGATCACCAAAGAGACGCTCTACAAGTGCTACAACACGTTCTATCACCCGAGCAACATGAACCTCGTCATCGTCGGCGACGTCGACCCGGCGGCGATCCATGCCGCCGTGCGCGACAACCAAGCGCAAAAAGACTTCACCCGTCAGCCGGACATCCAGCGCCTGCTCCCGGAAGAAGGGGAGGAAGTCGCGGAACCGCGCGTGCAAGTGGAGATGGTCGTCTCGATCCCGAAAATCAACTTTGGCTACAAAGACATCAAGAGCTCCAAACTGAAGGGCAACGACCTGCTCGTCAACGAGTATGCGACGGCCATCGGTCTGGAGGCGTTGTTTGGCAAAAGCTCGACGCTGTTCAACCGCCTCTATGAGAGCGGCTTGGTCGACAAGCAGTTCGGCTGGTCGTACGACGTAACGCCCTTCTACGCCCATTCCGTCTTTGGCGGCAACTCCCCGGAGCCGGAAAAGCTGCTGGAGGCGATCACCGCTGCTTTCGCAGAAGCGGCGGATACAGGCATCTCGGCGGAAGACTTTGAACGGGCCAAACGCAAGCTGATCGGCCAGTCGCTGTCCGACCTCGACTCGCCGCGCGCGATCTGCCGCCAGTTCTCCGCCTACAACCTGCGCGGGATCGACTATTTCGAGACGGTGCCGGTGTTGGAGAGTCTGACGCTGGATCAGGTCAATCAGCGTCTGCGTGAACATCTGCGCCCGGAATGCTTCTCCGCTTCGCTGGTCCTGCCGAAAAAGCATTAATCATGCGGTTAAACAATGATCAACCACGATACCTTATGGGTGTCGTGGTTTTTTAAATTATTTTTTCAAATTGGTGATATCCGTCTGCTCATCGTTGTATAAATGGTAATGCAAAGGGAGTTGAAAACAGCAAGAAATTAAAAATTCCCAATTTTACCAATATAAAAACAACAAGTGAACAGAGGGGGCCCTATCACAATGCTCGATGGTCAAAAGCGTGAACTGCCGTACAAAAAACTGCCCAGCATGTGGAACTATCTGTACCCGTTTATCAAGGACATTCCGGAGCCGGCGGCACGCGTGACGCAGTTCCTTTCGCAGTCGGACGCCTATCGCCCCGGCAAGAAAGCGCTCTACGTGCACATCCCGTTCTGCGACACGATCTGCACCTTCTGCCCGTTCATCAAGTCGACCGCGTATCAAGAAAAGCTCGAACCGTACGTCAACGCTTTGATTAAAGAGTTGAAGATGATTGGATCGTCTCCGTACATCCAACAGTTCGAACTGGGCTCGATCTACGTCGGAGGCGGCACGCCGTCGGTGCTGACGCCGGATATGATTACACGCTTAACTTCAACGATCCGCGAAAACTTCAAGCTGGCTGACGACTATGAGTGGACGTTCGAGGTGGAAGCCAAGAGCGCGACGGAAGATAAATTTAAGGCGATGGCAGCGGGCGGGATCAACCGGATCTCCTTCGGGGTGCAGACGTTCGACCCGGAGTACCGCAAGATCTTCAACCTGACCGCTACGCTCGACGAAGTGCGCAACGTCCGCAACATGGCGGAGAAATATTTCAAAGCGTACAACATGGACCTGCTCTACCAACTGCCGGGTCAGACGCTCGAACGCCTGCAGCAAGACCTCGATCAAGCGAAAGAGCTCGGCTGCACCTCGTTTGACGCGTACCCGCTGGAGTATCTCGTCACCGCCAAAGGGTTCCTCAACCTGATCAAAAACGGCAAGATCGAGATGCCGCCGTCGGCCAATGACAAGTTGGAGATGCAAGAGCACATCCGCCGGTGGGCACTGGAAAACGGCTATGAGCAAAACTACATCTACACCTTCACCCGCTCGGATGCCAAGCACAAGTCCTGGGTGTTCGGCGAGACGATCTACGGTGTCTACGAAGACGAGTACATCGGCTGCGGCCAAGCGGCAGGTTCCTACCTCGCCGGGATGGCGCACAACAACCACGTCACCACCGACGCGTACATCCACGCGGTCGAGGCGGGCGAACTGCCGGTCATGCAGGCGTACGATTACCACGCGATGGAAAAAGGCTTGATCTACTTCCCGAAAAAGATGACGCTCTCGCTCGACTACCTGAACTCGATCAAAGACCGGATCGACCCGTTCTACCTCGACAAACTGGCGGAGTTTGAATCGCTCGGCCTGGTCCGCAAAGAGGAGAACCAACTGGTGCTCACCGAGGAAGGCAAAAAATATTACATGTTTATGATGGTCGAACTGCTCCCGGCCGACCAGCGCGAGATCTACATGGGCTACGTGACCCGCGCGCAGGAAGACCGCCAGTGGCATGAAAATCTGGAGCTGATCTCCGTCGAGTAGGGAGGGTGCCGCCCATGTCTGCACAAACAGCGGGGGAGCAACTGCCTTCCCCCTTTAAAAATCGCAATTTCACCTATCTCTACCTCGGTCAACTCGTCTCCCAGTTTGGCGACTGGTTCAAGACGATCGCTCTGATCGGCATCGTCTACGGGCTCAATCCTTCCGCCGGTTCGGTGGGCGGCATGTTTATCGCCAGCGTCCTGCCGGTGCTGTTCGGCGGCATCTTCCTCGGCCCTCTGGTCGACCGCTGGAACAAAAAGCACCTGATGATCTGGGTGGACATCATCCGTTTCGTGTTTACGCTCGGCATCATCTGGGGCACGCAGATCGAATCCTTGTGGGTGATCTACGGCTGCATCGCGGCGGCGAGCTTTGTCTCCTCCACGTTTGCTCCGGCCCGCTCGTCAGTGATCCCGGAGATCCTCAACGAGAAAAATCTGATCCAAGCCACCTCGTCGTTTGCCTTGCTCACCTCGACGACGATGGTGGTGGCGAGCGCCCTCGGCGGACTGCTCGCCGACTGGGTCGGCGTGCTGGCGATCCTGTACTTTGACGCCTTCTCGTATCTCGTCTCCGCCGTCTTTATCGGGATGATGAAATACACGCCGCGTCCAAAGCCTGCCGGTGCAGCGCGCGTGCCGTATCTGAAGCAGGTGAAGGAAGGCATCGACTTTGTCCGCTCCCGTCCGCAGCTCGTCAGCGTGTTCTGGTTGCAAGCGTGGCGCGACTTCTGCCTCGGCTTTGTCTACATTCTGTTCTCGCTGTACGTGCTCAACGAGCTGGATAAAGGCAACACGGGCATTGGGATCGGCTACTCGGTGACGGCGATCGCCTACGTGATCGGCGCGTGGTACATCAAGCGACGCTTCAAGAGCAAGCCGTTTGATGACACCGCTTTCTTCAAGATCTACTTCCCGTTCAACATGCTGTACGGCATCGGCCTTGGCGTGATGTTTTCGATCCAAAATTGGTACCTGTTCCTGACGGTGTTGCTCGTCGCGAACATCTTCCAATCGGGCGTCAACGTCATCACCGAGACGTCGCTGATGACCTATTCGAAACCGGAAGTGCGCGGCCGCGTCTTTGCTTCCTGGCTGTCGATGTCGCGCCTCGCCTACGGGATCTCGCTGCCGCTGTTCTCGGCGATCGGCGGATTTATCCCCAGCCATTACGGCGGCTACCTGTTGACGGTGATCTGCGTGGTCTCGTCAGGGGTGCTGTTCCTCTGGCTGAAAGGCAAATTGCAAACGCAAAAAGAAGACGCGAGTACTCTGACAAGGGGGTGACATCATGCGCGAGTGGATCGTTGTGGTTGAAAACTAATCAGAAGTCGGTCCGAGCGTTCGGGATCTCGTGACTACATATGTCGGTTGAGGAGGTGTTTTGGATGCGCGAGTGGATCATCGTGGTGGAGAACTAAGAGGCCTGGTGTGTCGTTGTTCGCTGACTGATTGAATGAAGGAGGTGTCCGGAATGCGCGAGTGGATCGTCATCGTGGAAAACTAAGAAGCACGGACCAGGCATTGATTTGACTCCGCGAAAGGGGGTGAAATCATGCGTAAAGATTGGCTGGTAGTCGTGTAATGAGAGTGGCGGGTCGTCTGATCCAGATCCATAGAGCAACGCGAAAGGCTGACAGAGAGATCTGTCAGCCTTTCGTCTTTTTTATCGGGAGATCGCAGTCAGGATCTCGTCAGTCAGTTTGCCGCATGTGATGCATGCGGTGCAAGAGGGATTCAAACTCGCCTTTCAGGCGCAGGAACTCCTCCGGCTGGAGGTTGCTTTTGCAGAGCAGTTCGTGGGGGATTTTGTTGGCTCGCTGTTTGAGCGCTGCTCCTTGCTCGGTAAGGGAGATCACCACCACGCGCTCATCGTCCCGCGATCTCGCGCGGGAGACGAGCCCGGACTGCTCCAGTCGTTTGAGCAGAGGAGTCAGCGTCCCGGAGTCGAGATACAGCCGTTCACCGAGATGCTTCACCGTCGCCGACCGTTCCTCCCAGAGCACGAGCATGACCAGATACTGCGGATAGGTCAGCCCGACCTCGTCGAGCAGCGGCCGGTACAACTTGGTTATCTCCCGCGAACAGGCATAGATGGCAAAGCAGAGCATCTGATCGAGTCGCAGTTGATCGTCACTCATGACTCAGCGACCGGCTCCGAGCAGCTTTTCCACATCGGACGCAATCTTTTGCGGATCGGTCTGCGGTGCATAGCGCTCCACCACGTTGCCGTTTTGGTCGATGAGGAACTTGGTGAAGTTCCATTTGATCGTCTTGGTGAGAAAACCGCCGGCCTGCTCCGTCAGATGCTTGAACACCGGGTGGATGTTCGGCCCTTTGACATCGACCTTCTCAAACAGCGGGAAAGCCACGCCAAAATTGATCTCGCAGAACGAGTTGATGTCGTCGCTCCCGCCCGGCTCCTGATTTCCAAACTGGTTGCAGGGGAAGCCGAGGACTTCAAATCCTTGCTCCTGATACTGGTCATACAGCGCTTGCAGGCCTTTGTACTGCGGCGTAAACCCGCACTTGCTCGCCGTGTTGACGATCAGCAAGACCTTGCCTTTGTAGTCGGCGAGCGATTGCTCCTCCCCGTTGATGCGCGTTGCGGACAGATCATAAAGAGACATGTACCGAATACCCCTCTCGTAGTAGATTGCTCTAAATTCAATTGTGCACAATCTAATTGTTGTTACCAGCATATCACAGCCGGGAAGGAACAGCAAGCGGCCTTGGAGAACTTGAACAGGAACAGGGGGGATCTTTACATGAAATGGAGCGGGGAACAGATCTACATCCGACCGCTGGAAGCTGACGATGTCGAAGCGTTTTACGAGATGAACGCGCGCAACCGCGAATTTTGGGGCGAGTTCGAGCCGGATTTTGACCGGCCGGAACCGACGTTTGAACATACAGTGGGCCGTATCGGGCAACAAAAAGAGCGGGCAGCGAACGATCAAAGTTATTTTTTCGGCATCTTTCTGAAGGAGACGAATGAGCTGATCGGCGACGTGTCGCTCGCCGAGGTGTTCCGCGGGCCGTTGCAGTCTTGCATCGTCGGCTATTCGCTGGACCAGGCGCACAACGGCAAAGGCTATACGACCGAAGCGGTGCGCCTCGCCGTCCAGCATGCGTTTGAACGGCTGAACCTGCACCGCCTCGAGGCGGGCGTCATGCCGCACAATAGGGGGTCGCGCCGGGTGTTGGAAAAGGTCGGCTTTCACTACGAAGGCATCGCCCGCGAGAAGTTGAAGATCAAAGGCGTCTGGCAGGATCACTGCCAGTACTCGATGGTCAGAAGCGACTGGGACCGATTGAAATCGAAATAGAAAAGGAAGCCCGCGACAGCGGAGCTTCCTTTTCTTATCTCCTCACATCGGCCACAGCCACGGTACGACGAGCATCGTGAGGGCGAAAAAGAGCAGGGTCATCGGCAGGCCGATCTTTACATAGTCCATGTAGCAGTAGCCGCCCGGTGCCATGATCACGAGGAACACTTTGTGCGAGACGTAGGTGATCGGCGAAGCGGACACGGCAGCGATGACGGCGACGACAAACGGGGTCGGATCGACGCCGAGCTGCGTCGCCGCGCCGATCACGACGGGGGAGAGCAGGAGGGCGGTGGCCGTATTGCTCAGGATCTGGGTGGTCAGCGCGGCCAGCCAGAAGGAGGCGGCCAGCACGGCCAACGGTCCGTAGCTGCCGAACACGTCGACGATCTGCTGCGAAACCAGCGCGATCACGCCCGTCTCTCTCATCGCCGTGCCGAGCGGGATCATCGCCGCGACGAAGACGAGGATCTGCCAGTCGATGGCGCGGTACACCTGATTCATGCTCAGGATGCGCGTGACGACGAGCAGCCCGACGGCGATCATCCCGGCGACCGACATCGGCATCAGGCCGAGCCCCGCCGTCAGCAAGGCGAGGAGCAGGATGACGACCGCCACCCAGCCTTGCGAGCGCGTCTTGGGACGGTGCGGGGTCTCGGAGACCATCAGCAGACCTTCTTCTTCCTGCAGATCGCGCATGTTTTCCGGCGGGCCCTGCAGGAGCAGCATGTCGCCGGTGCGCAAGGGCAGGTCAGCGATGCGCTGCGTGATCGTCTTGCCGTCGCGCCAGAGGGCGAGCACCGTCACGTCATAGAGCTGGCGAAACACGAGCTCCCGCAGCGTGCGGCCGATGAACTGCGAGCCTTGGCGGACGATCGCTTCCCCGGCGAGGGCGAGGTCGGTCTCTTCGAGGCTTTTCTGCACCTGCGGGTGGACCGAGTAGTCGGAGGTGCTGCGCAGTTTGAGCAGCTCTTCTTGACCGGCTTGGACGAGCAGGACGTCGTCGGTGCGCAGTTTTGTGCTCGCTTTCGGATAGAGCACCGGCTCGCCGTCGCGCAGGACGCGGGCGACGTTCAGACCGTTGTCGCGAAAGAAAGACACGTCCCGAAGCGTTCGGCCCGCCCATGTCGAACCGGCGGGGATGTGCAGTTCGCTCAGATACTCGCGCACCCCGAGCGCCTTTGCTTTCACGCGGGACTCGCGTGCGCCGCTCGGCAGGAAAAAGCGCCCGAACAGCCAGACAAACAGCATCCCGGCTGCGAGCAAGGTCAGTCCGACCGGAGCGATGGCAAACAGGGACAAGCCTTCGTGCCCAAACTCCTTGAGGACTTGGTTCGCGACGATGTTCGAGGAACTGCCGACCATCGAGATCAGCCCGCCGAGCATCGAGGCCACGGCGACCGGAAGCAACAGCCGGGCGGGGCGGATGCCGAGCCGCTCTTCAAACCCGAGCATGACCGGCAGCAGGATCGAGACGACGGCGAGGTCGCTGATAAACGTCGAAGCGAGACCGGCGACCAGCATCATCAGCAGCACGAGCCGCATTTCCGATGTGCCGCTGTGTTTGGCGATGCGGCTGGACAGGCGATCTGTGACGCCGCTTTGCACGAGTGCCTCGCCGATGGCGAGCATCGCGGCGATCACGATCACCGCTTCACTGCCGAAGCCGGAAAACAGCTCTTTTTCTTCCACGATCCCGCTCAACCCGAGCGCGAGCAGGATAAATATCCCGATCAGATCGAGCCGAACGCGGTTGGTGACCAACAGGATCAGGACGAGGCCCAAGATGCCGATGGTCGACCAGCCTGCTCCATCCAGCGTGACAGTCTGTGCCGTGTCGTTCATGTGAACCCCTCCCTGTTCTTTTTGTACTGACAAGTCATAAATAGTACGAAAATTCCATCGGTTTATGGGGGGTTCTTTTTTATTGCTTTGTTTTTAATGTTGTTAATGTTCAATTGACCGTGATAGTCTGGAATCAACAGCGGAATTTCACGCGAAGGGGTGACCGAGCACGATGACCAACGAAGCATTGCTTGTTCAGGTGGGTCGCATTATCGGCGAAACCGTACAAGCCAGTGAAGCGAGAATCATGAAGAAAATCACAGATGAAGTCACAGGGCTTCGAACTGAAATGTATGACATGAACGGCCAACTCGCGATTCGACTAGACCGGGTGGAAGAGCAATTGGAACAAGTGCAAGTGGAACTCAAGGCTGTGAAAGTCTCGGTCGTTCAACTGACAGACCGGGTCGGTGGGTTGGAAAGAACGATGCGACGGGTGGAAAATGAGACGGAAAAGATGGCGTTGGAGATCGCGGCCACCATGTAAAAAGACCTTTGCCTATGCAGGCAAAGGTCTTTTTTTCATCTTATTTCTTGTCCCACTCAATCTCCACCGCATACCGGATCGGGTCGGGCACGCCCGCCTCTTGGAATCCTTTGATCCGCAGCAGGCACGAGTCGCACACGCCGCACGACGGGTCGGTGCCAAAGTAGCAGGAGTGGCTGAATTGTAACGGGGCTCCGAGTTCGCTCCCGAGCTTGACGATGTCCGCTTTGGAGAGGAACTGCAACGGAGTCTTGATCTGGATCCCGGCCCCGTGCGCACCGGCGGCGGTGCCTTTGTTGATCACGTCTTGGAACGCCGCGATAAACTCGGCCCGGCAGTCCGGATAGCCGGAGTAGTCCAGCGCGTTCACGCCGATATACATCGCGTCCGCCCCGATCGCCTCCGAGTAGGACAAGGCGATCGACAGGAAGATGATGTTCCGGGCCGGCACATACGTCACCGGCACCTCCGCCTGCATCTCCTCATCCCCCCGGTGGACCGGGATCTCTTTGTCCGCATCGGTCAACGCAGACCCTTTGATCACGCCGTTCAGATCGACGATGCGGTGACGGTCGGCCACCTTGTAGTAGGCTGCGACCCTTTTCGCCGCTTCCAGCTCGATGGCCTGCTTTTGCCCGTACCAGAACGTCAGCGGGTACAGTTCGTAGCCCTCCGCTTTGGCCGCCGCCATGCAGGTGGTCGAATCGAGGCCGCCGGAGAGGATGATCACAGCTTTTTTCGTCTCGCTCATCGGGTTACACTCCTCGCTTGTCCGGGTCCCAGACGATTTTGTGCAGCTGCACCTGGAAGCGCGCATCCAGTTCGTCAGCCAAGATCCAGCCCACCATCTCTTCCAGGTCGACCTGACGAAATACCGGCGAGAACACCAGCTGATACCCTTTCGCCGGGTCCACGTCATGTTCCCGAACCAGTTGAACGCACCACTCGTAATCCTCGCGGCTGCCGACGACAAACTTGATCTCGTCGCGGGTCGGCACGATGTGGCGCAGGTTTTCCCAGTGCATTTTTTCACTCATCCCGGAGGACGGCGGCTTCATGTCGACGATGAAGCGCTGTTTGTCATGCAACTGATATTTGGAAATGTCAATCGAGCCGTCCGTCTCAATCGAGACTTCATAGCCTTCCGCCGCCAGCATGTCGAGCAGTTGTTGCATCTCGGCGCGCGGCTGGATCAGCGGTTCGCCCCCGGTCAGGCAGACGCGCTTGCATTTCAAGTTACGGATCTTGTCCATCACTTCAAGGGGCGTGATCGGGTCGCCTTCAAAATACGAATATTTGGTGTCACACCACGTGCAACGCAGGTTGCACCCGGTAAAACGGACGAAGATCGTCGGCAGCCCGGCTGTCGACGTCTCGCCTTGAATGGATAAAAACATCTCGTTAAGACGCATCGAAATCCTCCCGCGTCAGCTCCGCATAAGCGGTCGGTGTCTCCCACAGACGCATCCGCATCAGGACTGCTTCGTTGCCGTCCTCGATCCCTTTCAGGTGGTTGTCCACCAGCTCAAAGAAATGAACGACCATGTTTTCCGCCGTCGTGTTGAACGGCATCAGGTCGTTGAGGAAACGGTGGTCATACGGGCCGATGATCCTCTCGTTCACAATCGACTTGATATCGCCAAAGTCGACGACGATGCCGCGATGATCGGTGCGGCCTTTGATCGTGACTTCCAATTTGTACGTGTGGCCGTGCAGGTTGGCGCACTTGCCGATATAGTCATCGAGGCGATGAGCCGAGTCGAACGTGAAGATCTTGGTGACCGACACTTTCTTGTTATGGTAAGCGGATTGAGTCATGGCAATCCCCTCTTTTCTGTAAGCATTAGATACAACATCCTATCATACCAATGTTGCCTCGTTTCGTCACTGGAATTCAGTAGGAGGTATAAAATTTGGTTCTGAGGCTCCTCGCCGATCACTATACTAAAGAGTGCGGGTGTTGCATTTCCCGGCCGTTTTGGTTCAAAATAACACGGTAGATTGTAAAGTGGAGGGGAACTCATGGCAGGGTATACTGAACACGAAGCTCAGATCAAGGCGTTCGGAGAGTACCTGGAGGAGAAGAAGAAGTCGCCGGGTACGGTGCAGGGGATGTTGCTCGACATCCGGCAGTTTGCCGAGTTTCTTGCCAAACGGGAAAAGCCGTTTGCCGCTCTGACAGAAGAGGACGTTAACGATTTTGGCACAGAGATGCGCGAGGGGGGGAAATCGGAGAAGTTGATCTACCGCAAACTCCGCGCCGTCAAAAACTTTTACAAGTTTCTCGAAGACCGGGGCGAGTCGGCCGCGATGGATGAAACGATCTCCGAGAGCCTCGCGTATGTGCTCTCGATGCCGCGTCCGCTGACCATCGACGAGATGAAGCGGTTTATCATCGCCTGCAACGACGTGAAACGCCGTGCGATCTTTACGTCCTTGTACGAACTGGGACTGCGTCCCGACGAATTGTGCCGCATGCAACAGGATGACATCAATTGGGACGACCTGTTCTTGATGGTGCGCAACAAACAGGGGGAGCGCGACCGCTTGGTGTTTTTCTCCCGCAAGCTGAAAGATTTGCTGAAAAAATACATCCGTTCCCGCAAAGACAAATTGAACTACGTGTTTGTCGATGAAAAAGGCCCGATGAAAGTGTCGCGCCTGCAACTGCTGTTCATCGAGACGGCCAAAGATGCCAAGATCGAAGGGCATATCGCTCTCCCGTCGATCCGTCGCTCCTTGGCCGCGCACATGATCGAACAGGGTATCGACATCGGCCACGTGGCGCAGCAGCTCGGTCTGAAAAACCTCAACTCGCTGGAAGTGTTGGTGCCGGCGGGTGGCGTGCGGTCGAACGAATATCAAAAATTTATCTCGGCACTCGATCTGTAGGAACGTTTACAAGGAAGCAAGTCCGTCTTCATGGCGGACTTTTTTTCATTTTTGGATAAAATTTTCTGAAACCAATCGTCGTTTCATGCGTCTATATAGGTAGATTCGTAAAGAAATACGTAAAGAAATAAAACAGAGAAAGGTGTGTGAATCGGACATGTCCTATCAGGTCTTTCATTATTTGATGACGGCTCTTTATACATTCTGTGCCTTGATGGTTGTGGCGCGGTTCGTGATGTACAGAGATACGGAGCGGAGCATGAGCCCGGTGTATTTCTGGGGAGGAGCGCTGTTTTTGTCGCTGGCTTTGACCGATCTGACCAGCGCCTTGTTCTTCGGTACGGGGATTCATGTGTGGCAGACGCTGCTCTTCCTCGGCTTGACGGTGGTCTTGGCGATCTTGTCTGTGCGGAAACGGATGCGCGCGGTCGTGGCTGTGGAAGCGTTGGAAGTTTCATAGACATTTGCCAAATAGTCCCGTTCCATGCGAAACTTGGAGCGGGACTTTTCGTATGAATGGTTGATTGGTTGAAGGGGGAGGGTGTTACGATGTTGCAAGTGCAAGAGGTACGCAAAGAGTTCAAGACCAAAACGGGTCCTGTCGTCGGCGTGGAGCGTCTGACGTTTGACGTGCGTCCGGGCGAGGTGTTCGGTCTGCTCGGTCCAAACGGAGCGGGCAAGACGACGACGCTGAGAATGATCGCGACGTTGATGAAACCGACGTCCGGACGGGTGTCGGTCGGGGGATACGACACGGTCAGCCAGAGCCACGAGGTCAGACAATTGATCGGCTATCTGTCCAACGAGACGGGGATCTATGAGCGGTTTACGCCCCGCGAGCAGTTGCAGTTTTTCGCCGATGTGCACGGGGTGCCCAAAGCGACGGCGAAGCGGCGGATCGACGAGCTGATCGAGCGGTTCGAGATGGGCGATTTCCAAAATCGGCAGGCCAACGGGTTTTCCACCGGGATGAAGCAGAAGGTGTCGATCGCCAGAGCGTTGGTGCACGACCCGTCCTTGGTGATCTTTGACGAGCCGACGGCGGGGCTGGATGTGTTTGCCGCCCGTGCGGTGCATCGCTCCATCGAGTCGCTGCGGGAAGAGGGCAAGAGCGTGATTCTCTCCACGCACATCATGCACGAGGTGGAAAAGCTGTGCGACCGGATCGGCGTGATCTATAAAGGCAGACTGTACGCGCTGGGAACGCTGGAGGAACTGCGGGAACAGACCGGACTGGTACATATGGACGATATTTTCTTCAAGATCGTGGGGGAGGAGTCATGAGGGGCGCGCAGGTATGGACGTTGCTGAAAAAAGAGCTGTCGGGCGTGATCCGCGACCGCAAGACGATGGTGACGATGCTGATGATGTCATTGCTTTTGTATCCGATCTTGTTTGGCGTGATCGGGATGGTGATGAAGTCGCAGGAGGACAAATTTGCCGAGAAAGACTCGCGGATCATCGTGGTCCAGCAGTCGGCCGAAGCGATTCCGTTGATCGACGGCATTCGGGCGAGCGGCGAGTTTGAGGTCGTCGACGCGCATCCGGACGATGCCAGAGGGATGCTGATGGAGCAAGAGATCGATGCGGTCGTGGTGGTCGCAGCAGACGGCAAGGGGCTCCAGATGAAAGTCGACTACGACGACCGATACGGCGCGTCCAACAAGGCGGTCGAGCGTCTGCAAGCGGTCAGCGAAGGCTACAAACAAGGCATGATCGCCCAGTCGCTGCAGGAGAAGGGGCTGTCGCTGGACATTCTCAACCCGGTGTCGGTCGAGTCGCGCAACATCTCGGAGGACACGGGCGGTCTGGGTCCGTTCGGCACGTTCTTGCCGTACATCCTCGCCATCGGTCTGGTCGCAGGTTCGATGCAGATCGGCGTCGAGATCACAGCCGGGGAGAAGGAGCGGGGCACGATCACCACGCTGCTCGTCTCACAGCTCTCGCGGGCGGAGATCGCGCTGGCGAAACTGCTGACGGTGCTTTGGATGTCGATCTTCTCGGTGGTGCTGAACTTGATCTCGCTGGTGCTCGGACTGCTGGTGCTGATCCAAACGGTCGGGGAGGAGTTCCCGGCGGACGCGCTGAAGGGGATCGGTGTGATGACGCTCGTCGAGCTGTTTGCGGTGATGATCCCGCTCGGCTGCATGACGGCGGCGGGGATCGTGTTCCTCGGCACGTTTGCCCGCAACAGCAAAGAGGGCAACGCCTACATCATGCCGCTGATGTTCCTGATGATGGGCCTTGGCATCGCCTCGTCCGGCATGGATGCCAACGTGTCGCTCGCCTACTACGCGATCCCGTTCTTCGGCCCGATCCTCGCGATCAAGCAAGTGCTGCTCAACACAGGGAATACGCTGGGGCTGTTGCTCACGGTGCTGACGTCGCTCGTGTACACGGCGATTTTGATCATCCCGGCAGTGAAGTTGTATGACCGGGAAGAAGTGCTGTTCAGAACGTAAAAAAGAAGCCGCCGTATCTGGAAGCAGATCGGCGGCTTCTTTTTTACGTCCGTATCTGGAAGAGAACGGCTGCTCTCTTTGATTCGTTCGTATCTGGAAGAGAACGGCTGCTTTCTTTGATTCGTCCGCATCTGGAAGCCGAACGGCGGCTTCTTATTTACGTCCGTATTCTGGAAGAGAACGGCGGCTTTCTTTGCGCTGTTTTCTGAGTGTGGAGCGGCTTTTTTGATCCGGTCGCTTGTTTCAGACAGACGAAAAACAGCCGCTGTCCCTGTGGGGGACGGCGGCTGTTTGGGGTGTTGGTTTAGATCCCGACGATGTCGCGGACGCACACGCTCGCCAGGGTCATGCCGGCGACCGGCGGCACGAAGGCGATGGAGGCCGGCGGGTTTTTGGCTTTGCGCGGGGCATCGCCTTCTTTGACGTGTTCCGGGACGATCTTTTCGGTGACGTCGACCAGCGGTTTGCGCGGGTTTTCCAGCGAGCAGACGACTTTGACACCTTTGTAGATACCATAGTCTTTCAGCTTGCGGCGGATGATCTTCGCAATCGGGTCGATCTTGGTCTTGGAGATGTCCATGACGCGGAACGCCGTCGGGTCGATCTTGTTGGCAGCGCCCATCGAGGAGATGATCGGAATGCCGCGCTTGTGGCACTCGACGATGGCGAGGATCTTCGCCGAGATCGTGTCGATCGCGTCAACCACATAGTCCGGGTTGTATTCGAAAATGATGTCTTTGTTGTCTTCCAGGTAGAACGTGCGCAGCGCCACGACGTCGATGTCCGGGTTGATCTGCTTGACGCGCTCCGCCATCAATGTGGTCTTGTCCTGCCCGACCGTTTGGGTCAGAGCCGGGATCTGCCGGTTGATGTTGGTGATGTCGACGTCATCTTTGTCCACGAGGACGAGGCGACCGACGCCGGAGCGCGCCAGGGCTTCGACCGCATACGAGCCGACGCCGCCCATGCCGAGCACGACGACGGTGCTGTTCCACAATTTCTCCAGACCCTCCGGTCCGACCACGAGTTCCGTGCGAGAATAACGATGCAACATAGCGTATGTACTCCTTCTTCACTCATCTGAATGTCTTCTCTAGATTTACCAAGAATCATAACATAAATTCCGACCGTCAGAAAGGAATCGGTGAGTTCGAAATTGTCTACCACTTCGTTGTCGTGGAGGTGAGGAGCATGGATGACTTCAACATTCACTCGAATCGAAACGATGAGATCCAACACGCCGTTCACGGCCAAGACACCGCTGCCAAAAAGGGCGGGGCCAAGAGCTGGCTGACGATCCTCGGCGTGTTGGCGGCGGTGGCTGTGATCGCGATCTGGGTGCTCGGCTAGGCGACTCTATGGTAAACTTGTATAGAGTTGAGAAGAGAGGAGCCGATCACCGACATGTCATTCGTCGCAATGAAAATCGAAGGGGACAAATCCACCTTTTATAAGGAATTGAACACGCAACTCGATCACCTGCTCGCCGGGGAGAGCGACTACATCGCCAATCTGGCGAACGCGGCTTCGTTGCTCGACGTCCATCTGGACACGATCAACTGGGCCGGGTTCTATCTCTGGCGGGAGGAGCAGCTCATCCTCGGACCGTTTATGGGCAAACCTGCCTGCGTGCGCATTCCGCTCGGCCGTGGCGTGTGCGGCACGGCGGCCGAAACGCGCGTGACGCAAGTGGTGCCGGACGTGCATGCGTTTCCGGGTCATATCGCCTGCGATGCGGCGTCCCGCTCGGAGATCGTCGTGCCGATCCTCGTCGGCGACCGCCTGATCGGGGTGCTCGACATCGACAGCCCGGTACCGGAGCGATTTGACGACGCGGATCGCGAGGGTCTGGAGGCGTTCGTTGAAGTGCTGAACAAGCACATCGACTGGAGCCGCATGGCCTAGTAAGGACACAGGAAAACAGGGTGTTTCCGTTTGCGGAGACGCCCTGTTTTTTCATCGGTCGCGATGGCTGTTTTGCAAGTCTATTTATGATAAGATTATAGTGTTTTTTTGTGAGAATCGGAAGGTACGGGGGGAAATAGGGAATGGCTCTGATGGAGCGTTACCGCCAAATCGAAGCGGTGACAAAATACAGCAATTATTATCTCGGCAAATGCTACACGTGGCTGTCGATCCCGATCACGGATCTGGCGGCGCGCATGGGGATGAGCCCGAATGCGATGACGCTGATCTCGCTTTTGTTCGGGCTTTTGTCCTGCTGGTTCTTCTGGCAGGGGACGACGTCCGCTCTGATCGTCGGCGCGGTGATCTTGTACTTCTCGTACGTGCTGGACTGGTGCGACGGACAGCTCGCCCGCTTCACCGGCAAGATGAGCCCGTTCGGCGGCTGGCTGGATCAGATGTGCGACCGGATCAAAGAGTTTGCCTTTGTGTCGACGCTGGCAGCCGGTTTTTATCGTCAGACAGGAGACGCGACCGTGTTTGGCTGGGCGATGGGCTCGCTGTTCATGCTGTTCCTGCTGGAATACTACGCGCACATGAACCGGGCGATCCCGACCGGGGCTGCTGCGGAGACGGCTTCTGCATCGACGGGCGTCAACTACGGCAAACCGACCGGCGGCCGCCGCAAGATCGTCATCGACTTTTCCATCGACGAGCAGTATGCGGTCGTCTGCCTGCTGATCGTGATCGCGGGCGCGAAAGGGACGCTGATCGGCGTCACCTTGATCGGCGTGCTCTTTGCTGTCTATAAGCCTGTGAAAGCATGGGCTGGATATTTTCGTTCGAGATAAGAGAGGGGTACGGAGATGAAAGCGGTTTTACTGACTGCCGGCGACGGAGGCCGTCTGGCCCCGATCACGCAGACTTTGCCAAAAGCGTTGTTGCCCATTGGCCCGGAGACGATCCTCGCCCGTCAAATTCGCCAGCTCGTCACAGCTGGCGTGACGGAGATCGTCGTCGTGATCGGCTATGAAGGGGAAGCGATCCGCGAACATGTCGCGGCATCGAACTGGCCGATCAAGATACATTTCGTTGAGAACCGACAATTTATGACCACCTCGACCGCATTTTCTGCTGCGTTGGCAGAAAAATTTGTGGCGGGCGATGATTTTTATTTGCTCGACGGCGATGTGATCGCTGAAGATGCACTGATGCACCGGATCGGTCAGAGCCAAGGCAATGTGCTGTTCTACGAGGCGAAGTCGATCATGTCGCCGGAGGAGATGAAAGTTGCAGAGGCGGCGGACGGGAAGGTCTTTTTGAACAAAAAGATCGAGTCGGGTCGTGCGCTCGGGGAGTTCATCGGCGTGGCGCGCATCTCGGCGGAGGCGAGCCGTGCGTTTTTTGCCGCTTTGAAGGAGCAGGAAGACGGCTACTACGAGGTCGCGATCAACGCGATGGCCGGGGAGCACCCGTTTGTCCTGGAAGCGGTCGCGGAAAATTCGTGGATCGAGGTCGACTTTGTCACCGACTATCTGCAGGCGATCCGCCTGTTTACCGAAAAGCGCGAGCCGGTGTCGCCGATCATCTCCGAGCAGGTGCTGCTCTGCCCGGGACCGGTTATGGTGTCGCACAAAGTCAAATCGGCGTTGCTCCATGCGGACATCGGGCATCGTGAGACGGAGTTTATCGAGATCCTGACCCGCTGCCGGGCAAAATTGAACAAGGCGTTTGGCGTCAAGGGCGGCGATTACACGAACGTGATCATCACCGGATCCGGCACGTCGGCGAACGAAGCGCTGCTGTCGTCGTACGGTCCGGGTCGCAAACTGCTGGTGCTGTCGAACGGCGAGTTTGGCAACCGGTTGAGCGATCTGGCGCGCTGCCACGGGCTTGATTTCACCGTGTTGGAGTTTGGCTGGGGCCATGCAATCGATCTGGCACGTGTCGAGCAGGAAATAGCGACGGGTGGATTTGATGCGCTGATGATGGTGCATCATGAGACGTCGACCGGGATGTTGAACCCGATTGAGGAGATTGGTGCGTTGTTGGCGCGGTACGAGGTGGACTTCCTCGTCGACGCGGTGTCGTCGCTCGGTGCGGAGGCATTGTCGGTGGAAGAGGCGCAGATCACGTTCTGCACGTCGTCTGCCAACAAGGCGTTGGCGTCGCTGCCGGGTCTGTCGTTCGTCTGCGGCAAACGGGAGGCGTTCCAAGCGCTGAAAGGCCGTCCGGCTCGCACGCGCTATCTGGATCTGTATCGCCATTACGATTTTGAAGAGCTGTACTACCAAACGCCGAACACGCCGGCTGTGTCGCTGTTCTACGCGCTCGAGACGGCGTTGGATGAACTGCTGGCAGACACGCTGGAGATGCGGATGGCGCGGTACGGCTATCTGGCGAGCCTCGTTCGCAACCGTTTGAAAAAGCTCGGCATGAGCACGGTGATCGAGGAAGAGCAGATGTCGCGGGTGCTGACGACGGCGTATTATCCGGAAGGCATCGACATCGAGGCGTTCCACGACTTTGTGAAAGAACACAATTTCGTAATCTATCGCGGCAAAGGGCCGTTCCTCGGCAAGGCGTTCCAGATCGCCAACATCGGCCATGTGCGGGAAGAGCACGTGCTGGCGTTCCTCGATCTGATGGAGCGCGGCTTTGAACGGAAAGCGGAGCAACAGGCAACAGCGACGGTTTAAATCGGAGGGGGCATTCGAGTATGAAATTGGTGATTTTGCTGGCAGGTGTCGGGTCGCGTCTGCGCCCGTTGACAGATGTGCGTCCGAAGTGTCTGGTCGAGGTCGGCGGCCGCACGATCTTGGAGCGGTTTTTGACGCAGGCGAAGGCGACGGAGGCGTTTGAGGAAGTGGTGTTGGTGACCGGCTACCGTCAGGAGCAGATCGCGGAGTTTGCGACCGCGTGGTCGCAAGAGCACGGGCTGAAGGTGTCGTTTGTGCACAACGCGCGCTATGACGAGACGAACAACGGCTACACGCTGCTGTGCGCCCATGAGGAGCTGGCGAACGGCTTTGTGCTGACCGACGGCGACCTGATCTTGGAAGAAGGCATTTTGAGTCGCGTGGCCGGGCTTTCGCACAGCGGGCTGGCGGTCGACATGCAGATGAAACTCGATGAGGAAGCGATGAAATTTGTCCTCGACGAGCAAGGTCATGTGACGGAACTGAGCAAGGAGATCACCGTGGAGCGCGGTCTTGGCGAGTCGATCGGCCTGTGCAAGATCGTGGCGGAGGATGTGCCGGCGATCGTCGCGCATCTGGCGCAGTTGGTTGAAGCGGGCGAGGAAAACGAATACTACGAGCGTGCGTTCCAAGAGCGTATCCGCGAAGGTTGGCAACTCGGCGTCGTCGACGTTGGCGATCTGCGTTGGGTGGAAGTGGACGATCACGCGGACCTGGCGCGTGCGGAGCGCATCTTCGGCTAAATCGGGCTGACAGATCAATCGTTGCGTGAGGAGGATCGGCGAGATGGGACGGTATTTTCTCGGCGTGGAGGTGCCGGCCGAGCGGTGCGGGGCGGAATTGACCGCCTTGCAGGAGCGGCTGGCACCGCTGGTGGACGGCAAGCGGTGGTATCGGCCGGAGCAGTTGCATTTGACGACGCACTTTTTTGGGGAGTTGAATGCAGACGCGGTGGAGGAGATGACGGGGCTGGTGGCAGCGGCGTTGCGGGAGCAGGCGCCGTTTGAGTTGCGGCTGGGCAAACCGGGTTGGTTCCCCCAGGCGAAGGTGGTCTGGTGCGGCGTGGCAGGCGAGACGGAGGCATTTCAAAGTCTGTACCGCACGCTGACCGCAGGCATGGCCGGAGCGGAGCGTTTGGACGCGACCCGCTATGCGCACAACTCCTTCAAGCCGCACATCACCCTCGGTCGCCTCAAATCGGCCGACGGCACATTCCGCCCCGAGTCGGCAGCCGCACCGGAGCCGATCTCGTGGACGGTGGAGGCGGTGCACTTGTTTGAGTCTGTGTCGGCAGGGGCTGCCGGACCGTCGTATCCGATCCGACATACGTTCGCGTTTGGGAAAAAGTAAAGAAACAAGGCTGACGCTTTTTACGGCGTCAGCCTTGTTTCGTTTTTATGCGTTTTTGCTTGCGTGTTCTTTTTCCAAGACGAACAGCAGGCCTTTTGCGTTCAGCTCGATGTCGAGTTCCAGTCCGGACAGATCGGTCACGGTATGACCTTGTGCGGCACAGTCGGTACGGATGTACTCGCGAAGCTTTTCGGCGATCTCTTGCCACGGCTGGCCGGGGCGGAAGGAGTCGCGGGCGAGACGGTCGAAGTCGGCCGCCGTTTGGCGCGTGCGCTCGAACGCATGCGTGGCCGGTTCGGTCGCACCGAAGTGGGTGTGGTAGATGCGGTCCGGACGTAACGCTTGCAGGCGTTCGATGGTGCGGAACACCGCCTGCAGGTCAAACTCGGACGGCGACGACGACGGGTAGATGACGTCGAAGTCCCAGCCGGTCAACTCCGGCACATACTTGATCCCGACGGTGTCGCCGGTGAAGATGCCGTTCGAGCCGTGATCGTGGATCGAGAAATGATGGCGGGCATGCCCCGGCGTATCGTAGAACGTCAGCAGATGCCCGTTGCCAAGGTCGATCTCCTCGCCGTCCTCTCGCACGAGCACGCGCTCCTCCGGCACCGGCAAGATCTTGCCGAAGATGCGCTCCAACTCGTCGCCGTAGACGGCGCTCGCCCCGGCGATCAGGCGGGACGGGTCGATCAGATGGCGAGCGGCCCGCGGATGGCAGACGACCGTCGCATTCGGCAACAGCGGCAGGATGTACCCGACGCCGCCGGAGTGGTCGAGGTGGATGTGCGTGACGATCACATAGTCGATCTGCTCCGGTGTCAGTCCGATCTTTTCCAGCGAGTTCAAGATGTTTTCCCGCGAGTGCGACGAGCCGACCTCGACGAGCGCGTTTTTTTCACCGCGCACGACGTACGCCGACGTGCGGCCGGGCGAATTGGTTTCCAGCAGGTCGATCAGATAGACGTTACGACCGAGATCTTGCACCAGCGTGTTTTCTGTCACAACGAAGTTCCCCCTTTTCCGTCAAAAGCGCGTGCGGGCTGTTCCGGACGCTCCTGTACCGTATAGCGTGATATATTGAGCAGGATGCCCATCGCAAACATTTTAAACAAAAGCGAGGTGCCGCCGTACGAGATGAACGGCAGCGGCACGCCAATGGTCGGCAACAGTTTGGTTACCGAGCCGATGTTGAGAAACACGGCAACGCCGATCATCGTCGTCAAACCGACGGCGACCAGACCGGCAAATCGATCCTGCACGTGCGTGGCGATATGAATCCCCCGCCAGATCAGGATGCCGTACAGCACGATCAGCACCATCCCGCCGATATACCCCCACTCCTCGGAGAACACGGCGAAAATAAAGTCGGTGTGCGGCTCCGGCAGATAGGAAAACTTCTCGATGGAGTGGCCGAGACCGCGCCCGGTCAGGCCGCCGGTGCCAATCGCGTAGAGCGACTGAATCACCTGATAGCCTTTTTCATTGATGTTGTTCCAAGGGTCGAGATAGGCATCCAGACGTTCACCGCGATATCCGTACAAGGCCAGCGGGATCATCGCCGCGATGGCTAATAATGCCGTATTTCGCAAATACTTTCCGGGAACGCCCGCGACGAACATGATGATAAACGCGCAGAGTCCGTAGGTGGCGGCCGTGTCCATGTCCGGCTCCAGCATGATCAGGCCAAAGCCGAGCATCGTCAACACCATCGTCGGCCAGAAGGAAGCTTTCGGATCCTGCACCCGGTCGCCTTTTTTGGAAAGCAGATAGGCGAGGTACAAGATGATCCCGACGATCGCCAACTCCGAGGGCTGGAAGGAAAGCGGGCCCAACTTCAACCAGCGATAAGCGCCGTTGACCTCCTTGCCAAATGGCGGGATGAGGACCAGAATCAAGGCGAGATAAGAGCCGAGCAAAAACAGCTTGGACAATTTTTGCCAGCGGGTAAACGGGATGTTCATCGTAAAGAGCATCACAAACAGGCCGAGGATCACCCAGACCGACTGGCGAATGAAAAAGTAGGCGGTTGACTGCTCGTACTTGACCAGTGCGACGATCGAACTCGCGCTGTAAATGCTCACCAAACCGATCAACGTCAATAGGACTACGACGACAAACAATACAAAGTCAGGGCGGTGTCTCGTTACTTTCATCCTTCGTCCTCCAAATCTTGCATGTCGTTGACTACTTCGACATAAAGGAGCACAACCCTTTCAAAGAAAATGGTATAATACGAACGAAAGACGAGTGGAAAGCAAGGGAGGATTCGACCAAATGAGCCAAACTTTTGATTTTAAATCCGCATTGAAGCGCACCAAACTGAATCCGGTGCAAAAGATGAGCCTGTCCAACCGCTTCAAAGACCGCCAGTTCCCGGTCGAGTCTGACACGGATCAAGTATATGAAGTCACCTTTGGCGAGAATAAGATTCAGATCCGCGCCGCAGAGGGCGGTCTGTCGCAAGAAGAGATGGATCTGATCGCAGACATCCTCACGCGCATTCGCAAAAACGAGCAAAAAGCGATGATCGACATGCTGACGATGATTCAGATCTACCCGCTCGCTCCCGACACCGTCGCGGTGTTGATCGAAGAGTGGAAAGAGACCGGTGCCACCACCGAGCAGATCAGCGGTCCGGCACCGCAAGCGGCCGACGCGGCTGAATCGGTCACGCCGTAACAGAGAGAAGAAAGGGAGAGCATGCAGTCACTGCATGCTTTCTTTGTCTGACCGGAGAGGAGTCAGAAAAGGAGTGAGAGGATGCGCATCTTTGCTTGGACGGTGTTGCTGTCTGTGGTCTCGGTGCTGCTCATCTACTTGGCAGGAGTCTGGTTTGACTCGCTGATTCCCCAATAAAGGGTGAGGTGATGAAGTATCGAGCAGGGGATGCTTCTCCACATATTGGAACAGTACGGCTATTTCGGGCTGTTCGGGCTGCTGTTTTTGGGCATCGTCGGCCTGCCGTTGCCCGATGAGACGTTGCTGACGTTTGTCGGCGTGTTGATCCAAAAAGGACACATGGCGTATGTGCCCGCCTTTCTCGCCGCATTTCTCGGCAGTTCGGTCGGGATCACGCTCAGCTACCTGATCGGGCGGCTGCTCGGACGCAGTGCGGTGGAACGGCTGGGACGATTTTTGCATTTGACGGAAGAACGGCTGGAAAAAGTGGAACGCTATATGGAACGATACGGACGCTTTGCCTTGTTCTTTGGCTACTTTGTGCCGGGGCTCCGGCATGTGACGGCGTTGACAGCAGGCTTTGGGCAGATGAACTACCGGATCTTTGCGCCGTTTGCATACGGCGGCGCGCTGGTCTGGGTGCTGACGTTCCTTTTGCTCGGGCAGGCGGTCGGTCACCAATGGCGGCATATCGAGGAGATGCTCTATCCGTTCCGCTATTGGATCGGCACACTCGTCGTGCTCTCGCTTGGCACGCCGTTTCTCTGGCGCTTTTTCTCCCATCGGCGCAAAGCAGCTCAGGAATCAGGTGAAGACTCTCAGGAACAGGAGTGAGTTTCCTTCATGACAGTCAGTTTTCGCTCGTTTTCCGAACACTTGCATTCCCCGCATCTTCCGGTCAAAGAGATCGCCTGCAAAGAGTGGGCGGTCTGCATCGACGCGCTGGCTTCCGGCGAGCAACTGATCCTCGTGCGCAAAGGCGGGCTGCTGGAAGAGACGCGGGAGTTCCGCTTGGAAGAGCAGTCGTTCTACCTCTATCCGACGTACGAGCATCAGCGCGCCGATCTGGTCAAGCCGGCCTGGCGTGACAAGGTCGTCGCCGAGACCGCCGAGGGGATGGAGATGCCGCCGCGCGAAGTGACGATCACGCATCTCGCGCATGTGGTGGACGATCTCACCGTCAAGGATGACGGCGAGATCTTGTCCCGTCTGGATGAGTTTCACATCCTCACGCCCGACTATGCGGAAAAGCGTCTGCAATGGCAGCCGAACAAACCGCTGCATATCCTGATCGTGCGCGCCTACAAACTGTCGGAGCCGTGCACGGTGCGCGTCGAGGACGAGTATCTCGGCTGCAAGTCCTGGCTGTTTTTGCAAGAGCCGATCGAAAACATCGACCTGACACCGGTCGTGCCGGATGTGGTGTTCCAGGCCGAACGGGAGCGAATCCTCCTGGCTGCCGGCGTCAACCGGCACTGAGAGGGGGCGAGCACAGATGGTGATCGGATTGTTCGGGGCGCTGGTCGGGATCGGATTGCTCGTGTGGCAGGTGTTCGAGACGCGCAAAGCCCGCGTCCTGGCGGTGGCCCGCGAGTTGTATGAAGACCGCACGATACGCTATGAAGGAAAAGTGACGCTGCAAAACAGCCCGTTTCCAACGTTGCTTCCCGGTGAGGAGGTATACCTGTCGATCTTGGACGGAGCGCTCTGCCTGACCTCGCGAGCACGCGAATGTTGTGCGGTGGACGCATCGCGGATCACGTCGGTTGCGTCTCATCTGGAAGAAGAGCGGGCGGTGATGCAGATCCGCTATTTGGATGAAACGGGTCCGCAACGCATCATTGCGCTCCAGACCACACCGGCACGGGCGCGGATGATCGAGCGGTATTGCATGATGGGAGAGGGAGCGGGTGCGCAAAACAAAGCCATACCTTGATCTGCCAAGGCCGATGATCTTGGCTCATCAAGGGGCGTCGGCCTATGCCCCGTCCAATACGATGGCAGCGTTTCAGCTCGCCAGTGAGATGGGGGCAGACGCCTTTGAAACGGACGTGCACATGACCCGCGACGGGCATGTGGTGGTCAGCCACGACGATACGGTCGACCGGCTGACAGACGGCAGTGGATTGATCAAGAACAAAACGCTGGCCGAACTGCGCGAGATCGATGCCGGGTATCGATTTACGCTCGACGGAGGCCGGACCTACCCGTATCGGGGCAAGGGACTGACGATCCCGACGCTGCAGGACGTGCTGACCGCGTTTCCGACGATGCGGATCAACATGGACATCAAACAGGCCTCACCGCCGATGGAGATGGCGTTGGTCGAGACGATCCGCCGGTGTCAGGCGGAAGACCGGGTGCTGATCGCCTCGTTTCACGCGGTGACGATGGAGCGGTTTCGCAAATTGGCGTCGTCGCGCATCGCCACCGGGGCGAACACGCGGGATATGGTGGAGTTCGTCTTTTATTGGAAGACCGGTCTGCACCGTTTCTACAAGCCGCCGGTCGACGCGTTCCAAGTCCCGGAGGCGGGCTACGGCCTGCGCGTCGTCACGCCCAAAATGGTCGAGATCGCCCACCGGCACGGCGTCAAGGTGCACGTCTGGACGATCAACGAAGAGCCGGACATCCGCCGCCTGCTGGAGTGGGGCGTCGACGGCATCTGCTCCGACTATCCGGACCGCGTGGTCAAGGTGATGAAGGAGATGGGCCTGCTGTGAGTCAAACGGGCAGGTATTCGTGAAAAAAGCTCTCTGCAATGGATCGGGCGGAGAGCTTTTTTCATGTTCTTCGTTTCGTGTTACAATATGGTGGATTCTCGTGCATAGATATGAAGTTGAGGTGATCTCGTGAACTTTTCCATTCTTCTGTTTTTGCTGATCGGTTATCTCGTGGGGTCGACGCCGTTCGCTTTCTTGCAAGCCAAGCGACGGGGCGGCAATATTTTTCAACAAGGAAGCGGCAACCCGGGCGCGACCAACACGCTCGTCGTCTACGGGAAACAGGCGGCCGCGACCGTTCTGGCGTTGGACGTGCTCAAAGGATTTGTCCCGACGCTGCTCGTGTTGCTGATCACAGGTGATCACACGCTCGCATTCTGGACAGGGACAGGGAGCGTGCTCGGACACGTCGCGTCGCTGTTCACCCGCTTCCAAGGCGGCAAAGCGCTGGCGACCGCAGCCGGTGTGCTGCTCTGCCTGTACCCGCTGCCGCTGGCTGTGGTCGTCGTCGCGTACGTGCTGCTCGTGCTCCTGATCCGCTACATCGTGATCGCGACCACGCTGGTCATCTTGGGCGCGGTGGTCTTTTTCCTCTTCTTTGCCGGGCAGCCGGTCGGCGACAAACTCGCCCTGCTGACGATGGTCGCCGGCATCCTCTACCGCCACCTTGGCAATTGGGAGCGCGTCTACCTGCGCACCGAGCCGAAGATCGGCGACACCGTCTCTGAACTGACGCTCAAGCGTCTTGTACCGGAGCAGCAACGCCGTGTGAAAGCGTGGTATTGGATCGGCGTCGCCGTCGTGTTCGCACTTGTGAGCTTATTTGGATAAAAACGAAAAAGAGAGGCCCTTTTTACAGGGCCTCTCTTTTTTGAATTCCGAGGGTCCGGCTCGCCATGTAGAAAAACAAGGAGGCCAGCAGCATCGAGATCGGCAGCAGCGAGAACGCGGTGAACAGCGACGTGCGGTCGGAGATCCAGCCGACGATCACCGGGCTTGGGATGTCGCCGAGGGCGTGCATCAGGAACATCGCCACAGCGGATGCCGTGTTCCAGACCGAGCGGTCGGTGACGTCAAAGATGACGGCCGACGCGACGCCGACATGCCAGAGCATGAAGAACGCCGAGAAGAAGAAGCAGACCAGACTGCCGAGCAAAAGGCCCGCCCAGAGGAAGGCGGCGGAGAGCAACATCGACAGCACCAGCGTGTACAGGCGGCCGCGCGGGTTGCGCTTTTGCCAGAAGTCGCCGACCCAGCCGCCGATGGGAGCGCCGAGCAGACCGGCCCCGACCTGCAGCGCGCCGGAGAGCATCGTGGCGTCGGCCAGCGAGTAGCCCATCGAGCGTTCAAAGAACGTCGGCACCCACAGCACGATGGCACCAAACGCAAACGAGATGCCCGCATAGCCGAGAGCGGTATAAAAATAAGGACGGTTTCTCAGCAACTGACCGATCTCGCGCAGGTGAAAGCGCGGGCGTTTTTCGGCCGGTTCCACTCTTGGCAACGGCAGGCGGAACGCAAAGTGACCGAGGATCAGGCCTGGCAGACCGACGAGGACAAACGCCCATTGCCAGCCGTACGTCACGCCGATCCAGCCCCCGAGCACCACGCCCAGCGCACCGCCGATCGGCATCCCGAGGTTGAACAGCCCGAGGACCGCCGAGCGTTTGTGCTCCGGATAGGCGTTGGAGAGGATCGTGCCCGCCGTGGAGACGTAGGCCGCCTCGCCGACGCCGACCAGCGCCCGGAAGAAGAACAGGGAGCCAAACGACCACGCCAGCGCCGACGACACCGTCGCCAAGCTCCAGATCCCGACGCCGATCGCAGCCACTTTGTGCGGCAACCAGCGGTCCGACCAAGCGCCAAACGGGATGGCCGTCAGCGAGTACGTGATCATAAACGCTGTGCCGAGCAACCCGAGCTGCGCATCGGAGAGGGTGAAATGGTCTTTCAACAGGGGAAAGACGCCGGAGATGACTTGGCGGTCGACATAGTTGATGATGTTGATCGCCAGAAACAAGAGCAAGATTCGAGTCGCGCTCATTCGCAAAGGCTCCTTTGTCAGACAATTGTTTCCTCTATTCTATCACAGATGGCAAGGGTACCGATGCGGCCGGCGGGATCGGGCTGGGCCAATAAAAAAATATAGATGGCTCGAAAACGACGTTTACTCGGTGATTTTACGTTTTCGACAAGAAAAACGGCCAATTTATGAGCTTTTTCTTTATTTTTAATTCAAAAATAAAATATACGGAACTGTTTAAACAAACAAATTAGATCTACAAAACCCACATGACGCCTTAGAAAATACGCTTTCGTGTTGTTTTGTTAGGTTCTCAGTCACGAACAATTCAAATCAAAAATCACCGCATAAGTATAAATGTTTGTCAATTCACTCTTCCGCTAGAAGCGTGAAAGATGTCGAGAATTGTCAAGAGACCCCATGTTTTAACGGTTTTATGCAAAATATCAAAGATCTTTAGTCAACAAACATCCTTACTTTTTTATTCGGTGAATGAATAATGACACTTACTTATAAACTTTCACGTTGACTAATATTTTAATTCAATATATTGTTTGGGGTGTAGTGGTACCGAGAATCAAATCCTAAACCAAAGAGGTGTTCCAACAAATGTCGACGACTGCTGTAGAACTCAAGTTCCCGACCCGTGAAGAATTCGAAGCACTCGCTAAACAAGAAATGGAAAAAATGTTCGATAAAGTTCCGTACGCTCGTGAGTTCAACATGGGCCAAGCAATCGACCAAGAATACTACAAGCGCCACCTGATGGAAACCATCATCCGCATCGGCCTGAACAACGAAGTAGACTCCTACTCGCTGTACAAAATCGGCTACAAAGACAACCTGCTGGCTCAAAAGCTGGCTCAATACCTGGCAGAAGAGTTCGGCCATGACTCCCTCTTCCTGCATGACCTGAAAAAGTTCGGCGTCTCCGAAGCAGAACTGCGCGCAACCAAGCCGTTCTTCACCACCGAGATGCTGATCGGCTACATCTACTACTCCATCAACCAAGACGGCCCGATCCCGACGATGGTCTGGAACTGGTTCGTTGAGTGGTACTCCGACAACTACAACAAAAACATCACCCAAAAAGCCGGCGAAGTCTACGGCAAAGAGAAGACCAAAGGCATGCAAGGTCACCTCGACGTGGATGATGATGAAGACCATGTCGGCCTGATGTTCGGCACCATCGTTGCTGCGATGAAAGTCGAAGGCGACGGCGAAAAAGCTCAACAGTACCTGAAGAACTTCATCAACCTGATCGGCATGTACTTCCAAGAGCTGTACGACAACACCATCGGCGCTCGCGCTTAATAATTGCAAACACACGTATCATCAGGGGGATGTGCTATCTGGCGCATCCCTCTATACAAATCAAAGGAGTGGAAACCTTGTGAAAAAAGTGCTGATCGTTGAACCTTCGTCTTCGGGATACGTTCTGATCCAGAAAGGCAACGAGTGCGGTCACAAAGTGATCGTGATGACATACGACGCTGACGACCGCAAAATTCCAGAGCGCTATCTGCAGTACGCAGACGAACTTGTCATCGTGGACACAAATGACGATCAGGCTGCTATTCAAAAGGCGCGGGAGTATCATCAAGCTCACGGGATCGACGCTGTCGTCCCCGGCTTTGAATATTACGTTCCACTCGCGGCGCAAATCAGCGCCGATCTGGGTCTGCGCGGACTCAACCCGAACACGGTGCGAAGCCTGCGCGAGAAAGACATCATGCGCGAAGCCCTGCACGCAGCAGGAGTGCGCGTCCCTCGTTTTCGTCTTGTCTCCACAAAGAACGAACTGCAAGCGGCCATCGATTATGTCGGTTACCCTTGCGTCATCAAACCGGTGGACCTGTCGGGCTCGATGAACGTCCGCAAAGTCTCCACTTTTGAAGAATTGCTCGCCGGCTACCAAGCCATCAACCAGACGGATATCACGGACCTCGGTCGTCTGTCGCGCAAAGATGTGCTGATCGAAGAGTACATCTCCGGCCCGGAGTTTAGCGTCGAAGGCTATGCGGAGGGGGACAAAGTCACCTTCCTCTCCATCACTGAAAAGCTGCTCTCGCCGGAGCCCTACTTTGTTGAAGTCGGTCACATCGTCAGCGCCGACCTGGGGCCTGACATAGAAGAAACGGTCTACCGTTATGTCGCCGATGTGGTGCGCGCTCTGAACGTCACCGTCGGACCTTTCCACTGCGAGATCCGTCTCGCGGAAGACGGACCGGTGGCGATGGAACTGGCCGCTCGCCTCGCGGGCGACCACATCATCGACCTCATCGAATACGCCAAAGGCATCGACCTTTACAAAATTACATTTGATTCGTTCCTCGGACAGATCGAGGAACAGAAAAAGCCGATCACGTTAAACCGCAATCTGTTTGCCGGGATCAAGTTCTTTTTCCGTCCTGAACTGCGCAGTTATTCGGCGGTTGACGGCCTCGACGATCTCAAGTCGCGACCGGGCTTCCAAGAGATGGACATCACGTTGGAACCGGGTCGCGGCATGGACAACTCGTCCTACGCGGGTCGACTCGGCTTTATGATCTACACCAATGAAAATTATGAAGAACTGAAAACGACGCTGGACGAAGCGGACCGCGTCGTGCAGTTCACCTAAAACAGGGGGCACTCTCATGAACGGGAAACGCATTTTGATCATGAATCGCTGGCCCGACGATTTTGCCGACTATGAAAAAATCGTCGATCATAAGGAAAATACCGTCTTTTATATCGTCAACGCAGACGGCAAGCTCGGTCTGACGGCAGGCCCGGAAGATATCGCGAAACTGATCGAAGTGGAAAACATCGAAGACATCGATGTGCTCGATGCGGCGTGCCGCGAGATCATCGATGAGTTTGGCGGCATCGACCGTCTGATCGCAGGCTCCGAGTTTGACCTGATCCAAGCGGCGACGATCCGCACCCGCTTTGGCATCGAAGGCATCCAAGAGCACCAAGTGGCGATGTACCGCGACAAAGTCGCGATGAAAGTCCGCATGAAGCGTGAAGGGATGCGTGTGCCGCACTTCCTCGACTGCGAAGATGCGGAAGGCGTGTTGACGTTTGCCGCAGAAGTCGGCTACCCGCTGATCCTCAAGCCGAAAGCGGGTGCCGCGTCGCAAGGCGTGCACAAAGTCGACGATGAAGAGACGCTCCGCTCGTTGCTGCCGACGCTCGATTTTACCGACTATGAGTGCGAAGAGTTTGTCGAGGGCACGATCTATCACGTGGACGGCCTCGTTTACAAAGGCGAGTTCCAGTTTGTGAAAGTGTCGGCCTACATCAACACGTGCCTGGAGTTCAACTACGGCAAACCGCTCGGCTCCTACACGCTCCAACACGGTCCGGTGAACGACCTGCTCGAAGACTTCACCGCGAAAACGCTGCAGGCGTTGGAACTGACCGACAGCGCGTTCCATTTGGAGATCATCATGAAAAACGAGGTTGAACCGGTGTTCCTTGAGATCGGCGCCCGCGTGGGCGGCGGCGAGATCACCTATTTGTACAAAGAGATGTATGGCATCGACATGGTGACCCAGTGGATGAAGATCGACGCGGGTCAGTTCACCGGCGTCACGCTGAAAGAG
The DNA here is from genome assembly GCF_026410385.1 of Tumebacillus lacus. GTDB lineage: Bacteria > Bacillota > Bacilli > Tumebacillales > Tumebacillaceae > Tumebacillus > Tumebacillus lacus. The sequence goes on along the minus strand of NZ_JAPMLT010000003.1, from coordinate 108,913 downwards.
GACGCGCCGAAATACGGCGGCTTCCTGATGATTCCGCAGCCGATGGGCGAAGCGAGCGAAGTCGTGGCGGCGAAGAGCCTCATGGGCGAGATCCCGACGATGATCGGCGAGATCCTGCCGAAGGTCGGACAGCAATTTACCGGCAAAGGCGGCTATCTCGACATCAACGGCCGCTACATGTTTGCGGGGGATACGCTGGAAGACGTGGTCCGCGACATTCACGCGACGATCGACAACGCGCTGGTCGAGACCAAACCGGTCGAGGAAGCCTGCGCAATTTCATAAGAAAAAACGGCAGGTCGCCTCTTGGTTCAGGAAGGCGACTTGCCGTTTTTTGGTGACGGGAGCGGAGCGGCGGGCTGTTCGGGACTGACTCGTTCGCCGAGCACCCGGTTGAGCGGCAGAGCCAGCCGTCCCCAAAAGGTCAGTGCGTAGTAGGTCAGGCCGACCAGCACGCCGGTCACGGCGAACAGGGTCCACGGCAGATAGAGCACATGGCGGGCGACGGCGTACTCCATCAACTGACCGCCGCCCATGTTGCCGATCGCTTCGCCTGCACCGAAAACAAACGCGGCAACGCCGAAGTAGTTGCCGATCTGCTCCGGCTTGGACAGATCGGAGACGATGGCGTCGGAGGTCGGCATGATGAACATCTGGCCGAAGTTAAACAACACCGCGCTCGCCAGCAGATGCCAAAACGATGAGGAAAAGGCCACCGACCCGAGCGCGATGCCGACGATTACCGTGCCGAGGGCCATCGCTTGCAAGGGATGCAGGTGTTTGGTGAACCAGCGGGTGAGCGGGCTTTGCAGGAGGATGACAAAGACGCTGGTCGTCGTCCAGATCAGGCCGATCCGTTCCGCCGCATGGATCTGGTCGGCTCGCAGCGGCAGAGACAGCGCAAACTGTGTAAACAGCGCCCAGACAAAGATCGTGACAAAGCTGAACAGCAAAAACGGCCGGTCTGTCAACAGGTCGCGAAAAGATCCGCGCTGTCTCTCCGGACAGTTCTCGCCCGTGCAGTCCGCTGCGATCAGCACCTGATGCGCCGCAGCCAACGCCAGATAGATCACCGCCGTGCCGGCAAACAGCACCGTGCTGGAGCGGGTGAGCAGAAACGTCCCGAGCAAAGGTCCCAGCGTCACGCCGATGTTGGCGGCGATGCCGCGCCAGGAAAAGGCAGTGGTCCGCTCGCCCTGCGCGGCGTAGGTGGCGATGCCCGCTTTGGCCGAGGGCATGTAAAATCCGCTGCCGGCCCCGGCGATCAGATTGGCCGCCAGCAGGGCGGGAAAGGACCCGGCCCAGATGAACAGCAGGAGGCCGCCGCTCCGAACGATCAGACCGCCGACCATCGTCCGCCTGCGCCCCAGCCGGTCGGAGATCGCGCCGCCCAGCAGCGAGCCGGCCAGATAGGCCACCGAACCTGCCGCGAGCACGAAGCCGACCTGCGAGAGGGGAAGTCCTTTTTCTTTCGCGAGGATGATGGAGAAATAGGGCACGAGCATATAGGTGCCCAGATGTGTAAACAAAACGCCGTTGAGCAATACCCAAACCGGTCGGGCTAATGTAGGCCAGAAAGCTCGCAACAGGGATCACCTCGCCCTTACGTTGCCACGGTAGCCGCGCAGCTATCCGAGAACGGTCACAGTCCTGTCAAAAAGAAACCGCTCCTTGAGTCTGCATCCGTTTGTCCGTATGATAAGTTTAAAGAGCAAACTTCACTCAGGAGGACCTTCCATTGTTTGAAACAGCCAATCCGAATTTCTATATCGCGTTTCTCGCAGGGCTGTTGTCGTTTGTTTCGCCCTGCACGCTGCCGCTCTACCCGTCCTACCTCTCGTTTATCACCGGCATGTCCTATGAGCAGATGCAGGATCAGAACAACCGGGGCGCGATTCGACGCAAAGCGCTGACTTACTCGTTCTTCTTCGTGCTCGGATTTTCGATCATCTTCGTCGTGCTCGGCTTCTCGGCCGGGACGCTGGGCGGTCTGTTTGCCGACTACGGTCCGTTGATCCGTCAGATCGGCGGGATCTTGATCATCCTGATGGGCCTGTTTATGATGGGCTTTTTGAAGCTCGATTTCTTGATGAAAGAGAGCAAGTTTCACCTGAAGTCAAAGCCGGTCGGGTACCTTGGCGCGGTGCTGGTCGGCATCTCGTTTGCGGCCGGTTGGACGCCGTGCATGGGACCGATCCTCGCGTCGGTGCTGCTGCTCGCCGCCAACAACCCGCTCAGCGGCTGGAGCCTGATGTTGTTCTACTCGCTCGGGTTTGCCATCCCGTTCCTCGTGATGTCATACACGCTGTCCTCGATGCGCTGGCTGGTGAAATACTCCGGTCTCGTGCAGAAGGTCGGGGGCTTTGGCATGGTCGTGATGGGCATCCTGTTGATGACCAACGCGATGACGGCGATTACGATCTGGCTGACCGGTCTGTTCGGCGGCTGGCAAGGTTTCTAGGAGGGAGAGTCTGATATGGCCATTTCGAAAAACATCTGGATCGGTGCGGCGCTTACTGTTGCCGTGCTGGGAGCGGCTGCCTACTTCAGCACCACAGGCGGGCAAGAGGCCGGCTCCGGCACCACGGCGACCGAGACGCAGCAAGGCACGGAGCAACAGGAGCCGACCGCTCAGGTCGGCTATCCGGCTCCCGATTTTACTCTGACCGACCTTGACGGCAACACGGTCAAACTGTCCGAGTTGAAAGGCAAGCCGCTCGTGTTGAACTTTTGGGCTTCGTGGTGCGGGCCGTGCAAACAGGAGATGCCCGATCTGCAGGCGATCTACGACCAGTACAAGGATCAGGCGGTCTTTTACGGCGTCAACCTGACGATGCAGGACAGCGAGGAGAAGGCTCGCCAGTTCGTCAAGGACATGGGGTTGACTTTCCCGATGCTGCTCGACAAGACGGGCGAACCGAGCCAGGAGTACCGGATCTTCACCGTTCCGACCACCTACGCGATCGACCGCAACGGCGTGATCATGGAGATCCGCAAAGGGGCGATCTCGAAAGCCGCGATGGACGGCATGCTGTCGCGCATCGTCAAACCGTCATGAGTCGCGAGCGCATCCTGATCGCCGACGATGAGGCGGACATGCGTACGCTGCTTCGGATCGCTTTGCAAGCGCAGGGCTACGAGACGCTGGAGGCAGAAAACGGCCGTGTCGCCTGCGCGATGCTGGAGCGGGACGCGGTCGATCTGCTCATCCTCGACATCATGATGCCGGAGATGGACGGCTATCGCGTGTTGCGCGAGTTGCGCGGCGAAGAGCGGATGCCGCCGACGTTGATCCTGTCGGCCAGAGGCAGCGTCGACGACCGCGTGCAAGGGTTGGAGCTCGGAGCGAGCGATTATCTGGTCAAGCCGTTCGACATGCGCGAACTGGTCGCCCGCGTCGCCGCTCTGCTCCGCCGCCACTCACCGCCGCGCGAGGATGAGTTTTTGATCGACAGGCTGGCCAAGGAAGTCCGCATCGCCGGGGCACGGCTCGATCTGACGCCCAAGGAGTTTGAACTGCTCGAACTGCTGGCCAACCGGCCGCAGCAGGTGTTCACCCGCGAACAGATCGTCGAGCTGCTCTGGGGCTATGACTACACAGGCGAACTGCGGGCGGTCGACACGCACATCAAAAATATCCGGCTGAAACTGCGCGAGGCGGGGGCCGATCCGGGCCGAGTCGCCACCGTGCGCGGATTTGGTTACAAATATGAGGCGGGACAGGCATGAGGATCACGGGCAAGATCGTCCTGATCCTCATTTTGCTGTTTGCGGCGGTGATGACCCCGCTGACGCTGGTCATCGACCGGATGGTGGTCGACCTTTACACCACCCATATCGCCGATGAGCTAAAAGAAGAAGGGCAAAAGATGAGCTCGGTGATGGACGACGACCAGCAACAACACCTGCAGCACATCATCCGGGCGTTGAGCGAGGTCTCCGTGCATCACTATCTGCTCGTCGACGAGTCGGGTGCCGCGGTGATCGCCACACCGGAGGCGCAAGGCATGGTCGACCAGCCGGACGTCGAACCCTATCTGCGGGACGTGCTCCAAGGACGGGAGGTCGCGTTTGAACAGCGCATCGAATATGCACAGCCGTACTATGCGGTCGGATACCCGATCTTTGGGACGGAAGGACAGGTGCACGGCGGACTGTTCCTGTTTTCCTCGTTGCTCCCGGTCGATGTGGCACTGGCCGATTTTCATCAGCGGTTGCTTTTGATCGGCAGCCTCGTGCTGCTGGCGGCATTGGGGCTGATCCTCGTGTTTGCCCGCGGGATGGCTCTACCTTTGCTGCGGATGAAAAATGTGACTGGACAACTGGCCGACCATCAATATGAGGCACGTGTGGAGGTGACCACCCGCGATGAGATCGGTCAGCTCGGCCAGTCGATCAACGAACTGGCGGTGCGTCTTCAGTATCATGAGGAGCAGCGGAACGAATTTCTCGCCGATGTCACGCATGAACTGCGCACGCCTCTGTCCTACATCCAAGGCTACAGCCAAGTGCTGGAGCAGGGCTGGGTGCAGGACGAGGCGGAGCAGACCCGCTATCTCCAACTGATCGTACGGGAGACGCAGCGGTTGCAACGGCTCGTCGGCGACCTCGCCGATCTGGCGGAGATGGAGGCGGCCGTTCCCCGTCATGTGCCGGCTCCGGTCGACCTCGCCGACGTGATCGCGTCGACGGTGGAGAAAATTCAACCGGTCGCCAATGAAAAGGAGATCAGACTGCAAACGATCACCGAGTCCACTCGCATCTGCGGGGATCGTGACCGGCTGGAGCAGGTGTTGATCAATTTGCTTCACAACGCGATTCGCTTTACGGAGCCGGGGGGCGAGGTGCAGGTGATCTTGCACCATCGGGATCGTGAGTGCGAACTGCTCGTCACCGACACGGGGATCGGCATCCCGCCGGATGATCTGCCCCATCTGTTCGAGCGATTTTACCGCGTCGAAAAGTCACGCAACCGGGAAAAGGGCGGCATGGGCCTTGGCCTTGCCATCGTGAAGCGGATCGTCGACAGTCACGGCGGCCGGGTGACGGTGGAAAGCGAACCGGATGTCGGCACGACAGTCAGGATTTTTTTCCCTTTTTCTTGATGCTACACGAGATCTACACATTGTGCGGGTACAATGACCTCAATCAGAAATTTTTGGAGAGAGGTGACCCCACATGAACAGATCTGTATGGATCGGTCTGATCGGCGGCCTCGCCGTGATCGGTGCCACGCTCGGCGGCTATGCGCTCTGGCAGCCGGAGGCGCAACAGACCGCGACCATGACCGTCCCGGCTGCTGCCAAGACGGACGGGCAGGGTGCGTATAAAGAGTTTGTTTTGGAAGCAAAGGAAAGCAACTGGGTCTTGAAAGAAGGCTTGGAGGTCCCGGCCTGGACGTACAACGGCACCGTGCCGGGCGGACAAGTCCGCGTCACGGAAGGCGACCGCGTCAAAGTCGTGCTGAACAACTCGCTGTCCGAGCCGGTCTCGATCCACTGGCACGGCTATCCGGTGCCAAACGCGATGGACGGCATCCCGGGCGTCACGCAAAACGCGGTCAAGCCGGGCGAGTCGTTTACGTATGAGTTTGTGGCGACTGTGCCGGGCACGTATTGGTACCACTCCCATCAAGACGGCGCCAATCAGGTCGACCGCGGGCTCTACGGCACGCTGGTCGTCGAGCCGAAACAGCCGACGGTCACGTACGACCGCGACTACACGCTCGTCCTCGATGAGTGGAACCCGCAAATGTTTGGCGCGACCGCCGAAAAGGGTAAATCGTCCACCGACCACAGCGGGCATGATAGGGGCAACAGCAACACAGGGGACGGCATGGATCACAGCGGCCACGACATGAGCGGCATGAGCGGCGAGATGACTCATGATGCGATGATGAAGATGATGTACAACGTCTACACCGTCAACGGCAAGGCCGGTTCTGACATCGGCCGTCTCGAAGTCACAAAGGGCGAGACGGTCAAACTCCGCTTCATCAACGCCGGCTTCATGCGCCACCGTGTTCACCTGCAAGGCCAACCGTATCGCATCACCCACACCGACGGCCAAGCGATCGCCGACGCGCCGCTGCTCGAAGGCGCGGAGATGTTTGAGATCGCGCCGGGTGAACGCTATGACATCGAGTTTGTCGCCGACGGCACGCCGTTCACCATCGACTATCACGATGAAGCGGAAGCAGCCCGCGAGCTGAAGATCCCGGTCGTCTACACCGGCGACCTGAAAGCGGTCGACCGCGAAGCGGACGGCGAGGCCAACCCGGCACTCGTCGACATCTCCCGCTACGGCAAAGGGGATGCGGCCGCCGCACAGCCGATCTACGATATTGAAAAGCACTTCGTCCTCGATTCGAAAAAAGACAGCAACGGCAACGAGGTCTACACGATCAACGGCAAGACCTTCCCAAACACCGAGCAAGTGAACGTGAAGAAAGGTCAGCAGGTCAAATTTACCCTGACCAACCCCGGTACGTCCGATCACCCGATGCATCTGCACGGCCACTTTTTCCGCGTGCTGTCCAAAGACGGCAAAGCGGTGAGCGGCGCGCCGTTGCTCAAAGACACGTTGAACGTGCGGCCGGGTGAAACGTACGAGATCGCCTTCACCGCCGACAACGACGGCAATTGGATGCTCCACTGCCACGACCTGCACCACGCGGCGGCAGGGATGATGACGCATGTCAACTATGACGGCTACAAACCGTCGTTCACGCCCGATCCGACAGCGGGCAACAATCCGGAATAACAAAGAGAGAAGCCGAGGTGGCGCACACCTCGGCTTTATTTTGTTAATTTGCATAGACATTTTATCGGAAATCGCCTATTATATTCGCGAAATCATCATCGTTTCCAGTAGGAGGCCTGTTCATGAACGAACACCATGCCCCGGATCAAGAGATCGCCTACCGCGACCTTGACCCGGCCGAACGTCGCGCACGGCAGAAGGAAGTCGCAGCCGTCTTTCTCAAGCTCGGCACCATCGCGTTCGGCGGCCCGGCTGCCCACATCGCCATGATGGACGACGAACTGGTCAAAAAGCGCAAATGGCTGTCCCGCGATCAGTTTCTTGATCTGCTCGGTGCGTCCAACCTGATCCCGGGACCCAACTCGACCGAACTGGCGATCCACATCGGCTACCAGCGCGCCGGGTGGCTCGGTCTGCTGCTCGCGGGCAGTTGCTTCATCGTGCCGGCGATGCTGATCGTGCTGCTGTTTGCCGTCATGTACACCGCGTTCGGCACGGTGCCCGCCGTCGGCAGTATCCTCTACGGGATCAAGCCGGTCATCTTCGCCATCGTCCTGCAGGCTTTGTGGGGACTCGGCCGCTCGGCGGTGAAAAACGTCTCCACCGGGATCGCCGGGGCTGCCGTGGTGGTCCTGACGCTGCTCGGGCTCAACGAGATCCTGTTGCTCGCTCTGGCAGGTCTTGGTGTCATGTTGATCTATAACCGCCATCGGATCGGCAACGCATCCGCGTCCCTCTTTCTGCCGCTGCCTGGTCTGTATATGGCCGATCTGCCGGAAAAGGCCGCTCAGTCGGCGATGTCTCTGTCTGCTCTGTTTTTCACCTTCTTGAAAATCGGTTCGGTGCTGTACGGGAGCGGCTACGTCCTGCTCGCGTTCTTGCAGACCGACTTTGTGGATCGCACCGGTGCGATCACCGCGCAGCAGTTGCTGGACAGCGTCGCCATCGGCCAGTTCACACCAGGGCCGGTGTTTACCACCGCGACCTTTATCGGTTACCTGATCGACGGCGTGCCGGGGGCGTTGCTTGCGACGCTGGCGATCTTCCTGCCCGCGTTCGTGTTCGTCGCGCTCACTCATCGCCTGATCGCCAAACTGCGCCGCTCGCCGTGGATGTCCGGATTTCTCGACGGGGTCAACGTCGCGTCGCTGGCGTTGATGGGGCTCGTCTCGTGGAAACTCGGATACACCGCGCTGGTCGACGGGCTGACCGTCGGGCTGGCCGCCGTCGCGCTGCTGCTCGTCTTCCGGTTGAAAATCAACTCGGCGTGGCTCGTGCTCGGCGGCGGATTGATCGGATTTTTATTGGGATAAGAGAAAGACCAACCCCCGCCAAACGGGGAGTTGGTCTTTTTTCGCTGTGAGATTACAACCAGTAGCGGCCGTAACCGCGATATCCGTAGCCGTATCCCCAAGGACCAAACCAAGGAGAGAGAGCTGCCAGCGTGAAGAAGGGGAGGAACAAAAGCGGCCAGAACACCGCTTCCGCCTGCAGGTCTCCTGCTTGATCCGCGTGGGTGAACGCAGCTTCTTTGCCTTCTGCCGATGCGAGGCCGGTACCTTGTTGCAGGTAGATCCCGTCGTTCGTCACGCGGTGGACGACACCGACATGACGGCGTCCGTCCCGGCATTGGCAGACGACCGGTTTGCCGAGATAGCTCTGGGCATGAGTTTGAGTGATCGCCATCTTGATACACCTCCTCTGTGCGTGTTTTCTTGATCAATGTACGAAACAAGAGGGGGCCAAGCATTCCGCATTCGCTGAAATGTGGCGCGAATGTGTGAAAATGGTCGAATGTCTGGCTGTCAGGCGGAGGGGTGGGTGAAAAGGTCCTGCACGTTGCGCAGCCGAACCGGGATGACGAGGAACAGCCGCCCCACGCTGCCGTACGTGCGTACGCGCAGAGTGGTTTGGCTGACGGCGGTCAGGCGGCCGATCACGATCTCGCCCTTCAACTGCCGGGCGCGTTCACGCATTGTGTGCTGCGTTTGCAGCGTGTCTTGCGTTTCCGGATTGATGCTGGCCATGCTGCTGGCACCTCCTGTTTGCTCTTAGCAGTGTATGTGCGACCTGTCCGAAACGTATGGATGGTTGTCCGTTGACAAGAGCGGACATGGTGCGATAGATTGGGGGTAACATATGAACAGTTGCTCATATATGATGATGAAAAGGGGGTGAACGATGTGGAGCGTGTCTGTTACAACGTGAACCATCACGAGACGGTGGCCCGGGTGCGGGAGAAACAGTTGGCGGAGGATCAGGTCCGGGATGTGGCGGCGATCTTTCAGGCGATGGGAGATCCGACGCGAGTGCGCATTTTGCATGCGCTGGTGCAGTCGGAAATGTGCGTGTGCGACCTCGCCGCGGTGTTGGAGATGACCCAGTCGGCCGTCTCGCATCAACTGCGCAACCTGCGCAATCTCCGCATCATCAAACGGCGCAAGGAAGGGCGCGTCGCGTACTACAACATCGACGATGAGCACATCAAGACCCTGTTTGAGACGGGGTTGCACCATGTGTCGCATCGATAAGCATCTTGTCAAGACCGAGGAGGGGGAGACAAAATGGGAACTCGACACGGCCCTCATCATGACCATGACCATGATGAGGAACGCCAAGACCATCACGAACTCCCGCTGACGGGATCATGCTGCGCGGACACATCATGCGCCGGGGATGAACACGATGCGAGTATCGCATCATGTTGCACGGATACGACCTGCGTCGTGGATGAACAGTCCGCGAGTCCTGCTTCCTGTTGCGACGCGACATCTTGCGGTGCAGTCGGAGAAGAGTTGCTCGTCTTGGACGATGCTGCGTCCGCATCGGCCGCCGATCTGCGCTTGATGCCGGGGGAGGCTCGCACCGTCTTTCACATCGACGGCATGGACTGCGGGGAGTGTGCGCGCACCGTCGAGCGCGTCGTGGGCAAACTGGACGGCGTGCGCGAGTTGCAGGTCAATTTCAACACGACGAAAATGACCGCCGTCCACACCGCCGCCATTCCGGCGATGATCCGCGCTGTCGAACAGGTCGGCTATCGCGGCACCGTGCTGGAGACGACCTCCGACGCGGCCGTCCCGGCAGCCGCCAGCCAGACCGCCTCCTTCTGGGACCGTCACAAACGCACGATCCTCACCGCCGTCTCCGGCGTCCTGCTCGGCGCGGGATTCGTCGCTGAGTACGCAGGGCCCGGCGGCCTGACCGCCATTTTCTTGTATCTGCTGGCCATTCTCACCGGCGGCTTCTATGCTGCCCGTGCCGGGCTGTATGCGCTGCGTTCCTTCACTCTCGACATGAACTTTCTCATGACCGTGGCGGCCGTCGGAGCGGCTTTGATCGGCGAATGGTCGGAAGGCGCGACCGTCGTCTTTCTGTTCGCCGTCGGCAACTGGCTGCAGGCCCAGACGATGGAGCGCACCCGTCGCTCGATCCGCTCCTTGATGGACCTCGCCCCCAAAGAAGCGCTCGTCCGCCGTCAAGGCCGGGAAGAGCGGCTGCCATTGGAACAGATCGGCATCGGCGACATCGTCATCGTCCGACCGGGCGAGCGCATCCCGATGGACGGCACCGTCTCGTCCGGCAGTTCCACCGTCAATCAGGCCCCTGTCACCGGCGAATCGATCCCTGTCTACAAAGTGACGGGCGACGACGTCTTTGCCGGCACGATCAACGAGACGGGCTCCTTTGAATTTCACGTCACCAAGCGCGTCGAAGACTCCACGCTGGCCCGCATGATCCACCTCGTCGAAGAAGCGCAGGCGCAACGCGCTCCGTCGCAGCAGTTTGTCGACCGCTTTGCCGCCGTCTACACCCCGGCTGTGGTGATCCTCGCTTTGCTGATCGCTTTGATCCCGCCGCTGTTGTTCGCGGGAGACTGGTCGGAGTGGATCTACCGCGCGCTGGCTTTGCTCGTCATCGCCTGCCCGTGCGCGCTCGTCATCTCGACGCCGGTCTCCATCGTCGCCGCCATCGGCAACGCGGCCCGACGGGGCGTGCTGATCAAAGGCGGCGCCTTCCTCGAAGAAGCAGGCCGCATCCGCGCCATCGCCTTTGACAAGACGGGCACGCTCACCGTCGGCCGCCCGGAAGTCGTGCGCGTCGAGGCGCTGGAAGGCCGCACCGAGCGGGACGTGCTCGCCGTCGCCGCCGCTGTCGAGTCCCGTTCCGAGCACCCGCTGGCACGCGCGATCCTCGAGGCGCATGCGACACATCATCCGGGTGAGCGGCTACAAAAAGTGGAGCATTTTCAAGCTCATGCCGGAAAAGGGGCGGAAGCAGTCGCCGACGGCATCACGTATCGCATCGGCAAACCGACATGGTTTGCGGACATGGGGTATACTAGTAGATGGGCTGCCGATCGCGTCGAGGCGGAACAACGTCTCGGCCGCACCGTCATGCTGCTGGCAGCAGACCGTGCGATCATCGGTCTGCTCTCCGTCGCGGACGTCGTCCGTCCGGAGAGCGTCGAGGCGATCCGGCACTTGCGAGCGGCAGGCATCGAACGCACAGTCCTTTTGACCGGCGACAACCAGCGGACAGCCGACGCCATCGGCGCGCAAGTCGGCGTCGACACGGCGCTCGGCGAACTGCTCCCCGAGCAAAAATTGGCGCAGATCCGCACGCTCCAGCAACAAGTCGGCCCGGTCGCCATGGTCGGCGACGGCATCAATGACGCCCCCGCCTTGGCGACCGCAGACATCGGCATCGCCATGGGCGGCGCCGGAACGGACACCGCTTTGGAGACGGCCGACCTCGTGTTGATGTCGGACGATCTCGCCCAGCTCCCTTTCACCATGCGACTGAGCCGCTCGGCCTTGCGCGTGATTCAGCAGAACATCTGGTTTTCCTTGCTCGTCAAGGCCGTGTTCCTGCTGCTGACCGTGTTCGGCCTCTCCAATTTGTGGATGGCCGTCTTCGCCGACACCGGCACCGCATTGCTAGTCATCGCGAACGGCATGAGGCTGCTTCGCGCCAAATAAGAGCATCAGCCAGCAAGGCCTAGAAAAAGGAGGCGCAGCACATGAAAAAATGGACATCCATCGCCGTTCTCGGCATCATCGCGACCAGCACCATCCTCGCCGGTTGCGGATCGCAGCAAGCAGAAAGCCCGGCTGCGGGTCACGATCACAGCTCCCAATCCGCTTCTCCGAGCACCAAACAGCCGGTTCTCGGCGAAAAACAAGTACGCCTGCAAAACGGCGACATCCAGGAGATCACCTCGTCTGTCGATCAACTGCCGACCTTCTTGGACAAAGCCAACCAAAAGATCAAATTTGCATACGTCAAAGCCGCGCAAAACAACGAACTTCTGCAAAGCATGCCGTGCTACTGCGGCTGCGGTGTGTCTGCCGGTCACAAAGACAACATGAACTGCTTCATCAAGGAAGTCAAAGGCGACGGTACCGTCGTCTGGGATGACCACGGCACCCGCTGCGACACCTGCATGGACATCGCGGTCGAAGCGTCCGAGATGAAAGAAAAAGGCAAGACCGTCAAAGAAATCCGCACCTACATCGACAACAAATACAAAGAGGGGTATGCCAAGCCGACCCCGACTCCGATGCCGAGCTGACCCACGGTGTCACAAAAGCCTGCTTTTCCAGCAGGCTTTTTTTGTTGTATAGTAGTACCGAATCGAAAGGAAAGGGGACTTTCAACCCATGAATATACATCAATCGGACCGCCTGCAAGGGTTGCCGACTCAGTTTTTTGCTTCCATCGTCGCCAAAGTCAACGCCGCCATCGCCGCCGGGCATGACGTGATCAACCTCGGTCAAGGCAACCCGGATCTGCCCACTCCGCCGCACATCGTCGACTCGCTGCGCCATGAGGTGCGCGACCCGGTCACGCACAAATACCCGCCGTTCTCCGGCTTGATCGAGCTGAAACAAGCGATCGCACACTGGTACAAGCAAGAGTATGACGTCGACCTCGACCCGGCCAAGGAGGTCGCCATCCTCTTCGGCGGCAAGACCGGCCTCGTCGAACTGCCGATGTGCCTGCTCAACCCCGGCGACGTCGCGCTGGTGCCGGACCCGGGCTACCCGGACTACTGGTCGGGCATCGCGCTGGCCGGCGCACAGATGCACATGATGCCGCTGGTTCGGGAAAACGGTTTTCTGCCCGATTATTCGCAGATCCCGCAGGACAGGCTCGCCAAGGCAAAATTGATGTTCCTCAACTACCCGAACAACCCGACTTCGGCGACCGCCACGCATGAATTTTACGCTGACACCGTTCGCTTTGCCGAAAAGCACGGCATCGTCGTCGCGTCCGACTTTGCGTACGGCGCGATCGGTTTTGACGGGGAAAAGCCGGCCTCCTTCCTGCAGACGCCCGGTGCGAAGGAAGTCGGCATCGAGTTTTACACGCTCTCCAAGACCTACAACATGGCGGGGTGGCGCGTCGGATTTGCCCTCGGCAACGCAGACGTCGTCGCTGCGATCAACCTGATCCAAGACCACTACTACTGCTCGGTGCCGGCCTTCATTCAGCGCGCCGCCGTCACCGCTCTGACCTCTTCACAAGACTGCGTCCGCGATCTGGTGGCGACATATCAGCGCCGTCGCGACGTGTTTGTCGGCGGGCTGCAAAAGGCCGGATATGACGTGCTCAATCCGAAGGGCTCTTTCTTTACTTGGGTGCCGGTGCCGGGCGGCATGAAGTCGATGGACTTCGCCGACCTGCTGCTGGAAAAAGCGCACGTCATGGTCGCGCCCGGCAACGGATTTGGCCCGCACGGCGAAGGGTATGTCCGCGTCGGACTGCTCAACACGGAAGCCCGGATGCAGGAAGCGGTGGAGAGAATGACTTCCATTTAAAAAAATGGGTTGACATCAAAGTTGTGAGGTTGTATTCTGTTGCAAGAACTTCTGTTACCAACTTCATAGCGTTTCCTTTCGGGGAAACGATTTACTCTTATCAAGAGCAGGCGGAGGGACTGGCCCGATGATGCCCGGCAACCGATACACGATTTTTCGTCTTTTTTCGCGCGGATGTGTACACGGTGCTAACTCCTACAGGGGGATATATCCTGGGAGATAAGAGGCGCGGTTGACGCTATTTGATTCGTCATGTATGCCTAGCCTCTTTCTCTGTTGAGAAAGAGGCTTTTTTGATAGTTTGGACCGATTTGGCACACAGTAGCAGGAAAAAGGAGCGGTCGCAGATGACTCAGGAATTTGTACACGTCACCTATTTGGCCCACGGCAAACCGGGCACCGACTGGCAGAAAAAAGCGAACGGGATCGCGGTTGGACTGACCGTCGGATCATGGACCGACCTGCCGGAAGCCCGGCAGGCTGCCATGCAAAAACACCTAGGCCACGTGGTCGCCGCCGAAGAGATCGGCACAGACCGCGACGGACTGGCGCAGGCGCGGCTCACCGTCGCCTACCCGACGATCAACTTCACCCCGGACATCCCGGCGTTGCTCACCTCGGTGTTTGGCAAACTGTCGATGGACGGTCAGATCCGCCTCGTCGACATCGACCTGCCGACCGAGTTTGCTTCCCGCTTTCCAGGTCCCAAGTACGGCATCGACGGCATCCGCAACGCACTGAACGCCTATGATCGCCCGCTGCTGATGAGCATTTTCAAATCGGTGATCGGCTACGACACCGCGACCATCGCGGAACATTTTTACCAGCAAGCACTCGGCGGCGTCGACCTCGTCAAGGACGACGAGATCTTTTTCGACGAAACGTACGCACCGTTTGAAAAGCGCATCGAAGCCTGCCGACTGGCAGCCGAACGCGCACAGCAAGAAACCGGAAAATTCACGCTCTACGCGGCCAACTTGACCGGTCCCGTCACCGAGATCTTCGACAAAGCGCGCCGTGCGGTCGACGCCGGAGCGAACGCCCTGCTCCTGAACGTGCTGACCTACGGCTACGACGTGCTGCATCGACTGGCAGCCGACCCGCAGATCACCGTGCCGATCATGGCGCACCCGGCCCTCGCCGGCGCGATGTACCCGTCGGCGCAATACGGCGTCGCGGCCCCGGTATTGCTCGGGAAATTGATGCGGATCGCAGGCGCCGACTTTGGCCTCTACCCGTCGGCGTACGGCTCGGTCGCGCTGGAGCGGGCGGAGACCCTGAAGATCGCCGAAGCTCTGCGCGGCGAGCAAGGCACCTTGCACCGCGCCTTCCCGGTCCCGTCGGCCGGGATCCACCCGGGGCTCGTCCCGTTCCTGTACGAAGACCTCGGCAACGACCAGATCATCAACGCAGGCGGCGGCATCCACGGCCACCCGCAAGGCTCGGCAGCGGGCGGACGCGCGTTCGTCGCTGCGATCGACGCGGTCGTGAACGGCAAGACTTTGACTGAAGCGGCGTCGAATTCGCCGGAGCTCAAGACCTCGCTCGATCTGTGGGGCAACCCCTCGGGCAAATAATCACACACATACAACGACAAGGAGACACACGGACCCATGAGCAAACGCATCGCCATCTTCTGTGACTTTGACGGCACGATCACCGAACGCGACATGATCATCACGATCATGGAAAAGTTCGGGGCTCCCGGTTGGGAGACGATCCGCGACCAGATCCTCGGTCAAGAGATCACCATCCAGAGCGGAGTCGGACAATTGTTCAACGGCGTCCGGGCCGACCTGCGCGACGACGTCGCCGCCTACGCACAGGAGGTGGCGGCGATCCGCGACGGGTTCCCGGAGTTTCTGGAATATTGCAAGAAAGAGGGCATCGATTTCTGGGTGACCAGCGGCGGCATCGACTTTTTCGTCATCCCGATCCTGCGCGCTTTTGACATCGAAAATCCGATCTACTGCAACGCCAGCGACTTCTCCGGCGAGCAGATCCATATCCTGTGGCCGCACGCCTGCGACCAGCACTGCGACAACGGCTGCGGCATGTGCAAACCGTCCGTGCTGCGCCGCTTCCCGGACGAAGACCTGTTCAAGATCGTCATCGGCGACTCGATCACCGACCTCGCTGCGGCGAAGCAAGCGGACTTTGTGATCGCTCGCGCTTTCCTCCTGCGCAAATGCGAGGAGTTAGGACTGCGCCACGCTGCCTTTGCGACGTTTTACGACTGCATCGAAGTGCTGAAGCAACTCGATGCAGAACTCACCCAAAAAGGAGGTTCTCCGCAATGACATTTTTGCAAGAAGAACGCTATCGTATCGCACAAGGACTGGTTGACGTCTCCCAAAACTTTGCTGCCAAAGGGTGGTTCCCGGCCACATCGGGAAACCTTTCGATCAAATTGAGCCATGAACCGCTCCTCTTCGGTGTCACCGCCAGCGGGCGCGACAAGGAGAACCTCCAGATCAATGACATCCTGTTCGTCGACGGCGACTCCAAGCCGATCGAATCGACCCTGCTCAAACCGTCCGCCGAGACGTTGGTCCACGCGGAAGTGTATAAAAAGATCGGCGGCGGCGCAGGTTCTGTCCTGCACGTCCACACCTTGTACAACAACCTGCTCTCCGAGATCTACGCGGCGGACGGCAAAGTGACCATCTCCGACATGGAGCTGATCAAAGGCCTGAACATCTGGGAAGAAGGCGCGTCCATCGACATCCCGATCGTCGAAAACTTCGCCGATATCCCGAAGCTCGCGGCCGAGATCGGCAAACGCCTCGACCCGCGAGTGCCGGGCGTCCTGATCCGCAAACACGGCATCTACGCCTGGGGCGAAGACGTCCACGCGGCGAAACGCCACGTGCAAGCGTTCGAGTTTATGTTCCAGTACCACTTCCTGTGGCTGACCTACCAACGCCAAGTCAACCCGCTGACCGCTGCCCTCGCATCCGCACCGGCAGCGCAGCACGCATAGAGGAGGAGTTTCTGATGGCTGTCATCCGTTTCGTCGAAACCAACGAACGCATCGAGAACGGGGAAGAGATTTCGAAATACTTGGAAACGCAAGGCATCGTCTACGAAAACTGGGACATCACCAAACTCCAAGGCGACCTGCAAGAAAACTACGAAGTCACCCCTGAGCGTTCCGAAGCGATCCTGAACGTGTTCAAACCGGAGATCGACGCTCTCTCGGCAAAGCGCGGCTATAAGTCGTCCGACATCGTCGTGCTGTCGAAGGCGACCCCGAACATCGAAGAGCTGCTGGTGAAGTTCCAAGACGAGCATCACCACACCGAAGACGAAGTCCGCTTCATCGTCGACGGCGAAGGCGTGTTTACGATCAAAGGCCCGAAGGACGGCGTGTACTTTGACGTTGTGCTCTACCCGGGCGATCTGATCTCCGTTCCGGCGAATACCCGCCACTGGTTCACGCTGACCGACCTGCGCAAGGTGAAGGCGATCCGCATCTTTGAGAGCAAAGACGGCTGGGTCGCGGTGTATGACGAGAGTGAGTTGCAAAGCCAAGCGTAAGCGATGATTCAGGGAAGTCGATACAACGAACTTCACGGAAATAGTACCCTCTATAGGAGAAGCCTCTCAGACTTAGGAATCGAGTCGAGAGGCTTCTTTTTTATTTGGAACGGCATTCCGCAAAAGCTGGCAAAGCGTCAGCATCGCCTCGTCGATTTGCGCTTCTGGCAGGGCAGCAAAGCCGATTCGCAGACTGTTTCTCTCGGGACTTCCTGAGTAGAAGAAGGAGCCTGGGAAGAACAAAACTCCTTGGAGTTCGGCCGTGGCAAACAAGGCGTCTGTGTTCACGCCGGCTGTCGATGTCAACCAAAAAAAAGGGCCGGCAGCCGGGGGAGTCCAGGTCCAATCGGAAGAGGCATGACGCTTCAAAAGTTGATGGACCTTATCACGTCTCTTTTTTAATTGGCCACGGACTTTGTGGAAATGTTCATTCATGTTCTGTTCCAACAGGTGCAGCAAAATGCGCTGGTTCAATAAAGGGGTGCATAAATCGGTCACTGCTTTCACATGGAGCAAGCGTTGGTACACGGAACCTCTTGCAGCGATTGCTGACAGACGAAGTCCTGGTGAGATCGATTTGCTAAATCCATGCAAATAGATCACATGTCCGGTTCGATCCATGCTGAAAAGGGAACGCGGCGGCGCATCCTCGAAGTACAGTTCCGGCCAAGGATCATCTTCTACAATCAGAGTGTTATAGCTCTGGGCGATTTCCAGCAAAGTCAGGCGTTTTTGAATCGACAGGACGCTGCCTGTGGGGTTTTGACCTGTGGGCAGTGTGTAGATCATTTTTGGAGGATGCATGTCGCACAACTGCTGAAGCATGTCGAGCCTCATGCCTGTATGGTCTGCAGGAATGGAAATCAGGGTGGCACCACGCGAGCGAAACGCGTCCAAAGCACCGGGGAATGTAGGAGATTCGACTGCGACAAGATCCCCGGGTCCCAAAAACGTTCGGGCAACGAGATCGATGGCTTGCTGGCTTCCTGTGGTCATCAACAGGTCGGATGCTGTGAGAGCACAGCCCTTCTCTTGGAGAAAGGAAGCAAGCGTGCTGCGCAACGCTTCGTCTCCTGCGGCCGGTGCATAATCGCCAATCGACGATAGATCGGATGAAGCACGGTGAAGTGCTCTTTGCAATTGTTGAATCGGTAAGAGTTCCTCAGTATGCAGTTTGATCCTGTGCAGGGGGTATTTCACATCTTGGCGATTGACAGCCCCTATATGCCGGAACATCGACCTTCCTGCATAATCGGGAATCGCCAGCTGCCAATCGTATGATGGCTTTGGGGTGGTTTCCTTTAAAATCTCGTCTTTTTCCGAACTTGGAATTCTGACGAACGTGCCTTTGCCGTGATGCCGCTGTGCATATCCGGTTGCTTCTAGCTTCTCGTAAGCAAGAACTGCTGTCATCAAACTAACTCCAACCTCACGGCTCAAGTTCCGCACAGAAGGGAGACGGTCGCCTGCTTGATACAAGCCTGAACGGATGCGATCAGCGAGGGCCAATTGAATTTGTTCGGACAGTGAAACACTTGATGTACGATCTAACAAAATATTCATCTCCGCCCCGCACTCCTTCCTGCCAACTGTTATAGCATGTCGTTTACTGTTCTAGCAACGATATGTTTTGATCGAGGTGAATCGAAGACATGCAGGATGGGAGCAAATGAAGATGATGATCGCGTACATGACGATGTGTTTGATTTTCGGGACGACTTTTCTGACGATCAAGATTGGGCTTGAGGGAGGAATGCCGCCTTTTTTCTTTGCGGGCTCGAGATTTTTCCTCGCAGGGGTGATGATGTTGTTCTTGCTCAGGGGAGCGAAAACACTCAAGCAACTTACCAGACAACAAGTGAAAGAGATCGCCCTTGGAGGGGTGGGGTTGACAGGGATACAGTTTGCGGCAGTGTATTGGGCAGCACAGTATTTGCCTTCTGGAACAGTTGCGATACTGGCAGGCACGAGCCCGATTTTTACATCCTTGCTGGCCATGTGGACAGGTCAACAAAAAAGAAGTTTGCATCTGATGATTGGAATTGTGCTTGGCTTTTTTGGCACGTACTTGATCGCAACAGGTACCAGTCATGAGACGTCAACCGGAGAACAGGAACTGGCTGATCTGGGGATCGGATTGATTTTGTTCGTGAAGTTTTTATACGCTTTTGCACTGACTCGATTTCAAAAACATACACGCTCTGTGCCGACGATGACGAGCAACGGTTTGCAGATGACGGCAGGCGGTTTCTTTTTGCTGTTGCTCTCTCTCTGCTTTGAGCAGGTGACTCCCAGTGCGTATTCCCCAGCAGCTTTCGGGGCTCTGATCTATTTGATCGTGATTGGTTCCGTAGTTGGCTATTCGATTTTTTATTGGTTGCTTCGTGTGACGAACACCGTCTTTCCTACCACATGGACGTTTGTTTCACCTGTGATTGCGATGTGTGTAGGGGCGCTGTACATGAACGAAAAAATCACCTTCGCGATGGGGCTCGGGGCGGTGACGGTGATTTCCAGCGTGGTCCTGTTGAATCGGGAAGGTTTAGGGGGAAATTCCAAACGCTTGCAAACCGACACGATCAAGGGTGATCGATAAGATGTTGATCTCCGATCTGCGCAAGGTCAAGGCGATCCGCATCTTTGAATGCAAAGACGGCCGGGTCGCGGTGTATGATGAGAGTGAGTTGCAGAAGCCAAGCGTAGCAAAGTTTTGAATTAAAGAACGTCGAGCAAGAAAAAACAGCCTTTGAGCCGAGACTTCACACCGGCTCAAAGGCTGTTTCTTATTCTCTTAATCACCCAGTGCAACAATCGCGGTATGAGTCGCAAGAGCCTGTGCACAAAGCTTGGAAAACTCAGTTGTAAACGTGTCCACGAGTTCCCCTTCAAAAAACTGTGGGATCATCTGGCACAGCTCAGTCATTTGCACGATCTCTTCCCGAGTAAGCACCTTGTGGTTATACGGGTCAAGATTCACCAGCAACTGACCCTTGTCACCAAGATATTCACGGTTTTGATAGAGGACGGTATGAAGCTCCTCTTCAAACTGAACAAATGGGCGACCCTCGACACTTTCTTCCACGCTGTTAGCCAAAACAAATGTAACGGCCATAATATCCTCCTTTGTTTCTACTACTTACTTTTTTCCGGGAAGGCAGTTAACACATTACCGGACGCATCGGTTGCAACTCGTAATCGATTGACATCTTTTCCGTTGCTTTTTCCTATATCATTACTAAAGTCCTTATAAAATACAAATCCATCCCGGCCATTTGTATTTTCTCTCATATACATATCTGGGCTTTTCAAAGTCTGATCTATTCCTTGCTTGATGTAAAATCCTGCCTTGAACTTGCTCTTGTTTGGTAGCGGTGTATGATGAGAGCGAGTTGCAAAGCCAGTAATTGTAAGATGAGACAAAACCTCCCGATGTGAAAGAGCGGGAGGTTTTGTCTATTTCTCGAAATGCCGAAAAACGATAATCATTTATTGCAAAACGATAAAAATCATGTTAGACTCAAAGCAACAACAACAGAAGCGAGGTGCTTTGTATGAAACCAGAAACACTCTTTTTAAAGGTCGTTGTTTTACTTCTTGCCCTGCCGATTTTGGCTTTGTGTTACTTTATGCCGGAGATCGCTCGTGAAGCAACAGCACATTATCTAGGGATGCCTTATCTGCAAGTACCCGTTATGCTCGGTGAGTACGCAGCGGCGATCGCGTATTTCATTGCCTTGTATCAGACTTTAAAACTTTTAAGATACATCGACAAGAACACAGCGTTCTCAGAGCTGTCTGTAAGGGCTTTAAAGAATATTAAAAACTGTGCGATCATCATCAGCATCTTGTTTGTGCCAGGTATGCCTTTCTTCGTTCTCATCGCAAGGGGAGAAGACGCCCCTGGGATTATCGTCATTGGGTTGATCATAATTTCTGCTTCCATTGTGATTGGAGTCTTTGCTGCTGTTCTACAAAAGCTGTTGAAAAATGCCATCGATATAAAATCAGAACACGATCTAACGGTCTGAGGTTGCCAGCCCGGGGCCAATTGGCTCTTTTCAATCGGAGGACAAAACATTATAAAGAGAAGAGAGAAGCCTAGCGAAACGGAGGAAGGGTATGGCGCGGCGCAAAGCACTTTATCAAACGGTCTACCATCGACTGCGCTATCAGATCTTGAGCGGGGATTGGCCGATCGGCAGCAAACTGCCGCCGGAGCGGCATCTGGCGGACGAGTGGAGAGTTTCGCGAAACACGGTCGTGCATGCGTATGCTGATCTTGAGGCGGAAGGGCTGATCTTCTCCCGCGTCGGCAGCGGGCGCTATGTGCAGCCGCTTCCGCCGCCGTCCGCGCTGCCTCCGCTCGACTGGAAAGATCGGCTGTCCGGCGGGGCCAATCTCTGCGCTCCGTCGCTGATGACGGAGCTGCATGCGTTGGTAGGTACACGGTCGGCGTTGAACTTCGCGTTCGGCGAGGGTGGCCCTCACACGCGGCTCAAGGCGGAATTTGCGAAGGGGATCGACCCGTTGCATATTTTGGAGACGTCCGAGGCGGACTATCTGTTCCCGGTGCAGGGTCATCTGGAACTGCGAGGGTGGATCGCCGAGTGGATGGGCTGCGAGCAGGTTACCTCGCCGGCACAAGTGATGATCACCAGCGGGTCCCAGGAAGCGCTGCAGATGACGACGGCTATTTTAGCCAATCCCGGCGATTCGATTGCGGTGGAGATGCCGACGTACTTTGGCGCGTTGCACCTGTTCCAATCGCTCGGTCTGCATCTGATTCCGATCCCGATGGATGGAGAAGGCATGCGCGTCGACGTGCTGGAAGGCATCCTGTCCCGCTCCCGCCCGCGTTTTATCTATACCGTGCCCACGTTTCACAACCCGACCGGCACCACTTTGTCTGAAGCACGCCGTCGGCAACTGCTCGCATTGAGTGAAAAGCACGGCATTCCAATCGTCGAAGATGACGCCTACCGTCATCTGCATTTCGATCAGGAACCGCCGCCGCCGCTGAAAGCTCTGGATCGTCAAGGGAACGTCATTTACATCAACACCTTTTCCAAAGTGCTCTTCCCGGGCCTTCGTTTAGGCTGGGTAACGGCGAACCGTCCGTTTATGGAGCGGTTGACCCGTTCGAAAGAACTGTCGATCTCGACCAATACGTTCGTCCAACACGCTCTGTGGTCGTATTTGCAAAAAGGTGCGTTTCCCGCGCACCTCGAAGAAGCGCGCCGTCGCTATCAGCGCCAAGCAGCTGTCATGGACAAGCATCTGAGCGCTCTGGTCGCAAAAGGCGTTTCGTATGCGAAGCCGAGCGGCGGTTTCTATGACTGGGTGTCCTTGCCTGAACAGGTCAGCCCGAAAGAGCTGCTGCAGGAAGCGATCCGGCAGAATGTCGTCTTTGCCACCGGCGACCTGTTCCTGCCCCGTGAGACGGAGCAGCCGTACATTCGCCTTTGTTACAGCTACGAAACGGAAGCGGGCATCGAAAAAGGGATGCGTATTTTGGCCTCACTTTTATAGAAGAAAAGACCGACGCCTTCGTGGCATCGGTCTTTTTCGTTAGTTCAGTGCCATCTCCACCGCTTTTCGGGCGTGCAGATACGTGGTGTCAAACAGCGGCACGCGGGCATCTTCCTCCCGCACCAGCAGCGGAATTTCCGTGCAACCCAAAATGATGCCTTCCGCCCCCTGCTCCTCGGCCAACTGCGTCATGATCTCGCGGTACCGGGTGCGGGACGATTCCTTGATGACACCTTGGCAGAGTTCGTCAAAGATGATGTCGTGCACATCCTGCCGCTCCGCTGCACCAGGCACGATCATGTCCACGCCATGCGCTTTCAGACGCTCTCGGTAAAAGTTTTGTTCCATCGTGTACAGGGTGCCGAGCAATGCTGCTTGGCGCACGCCTTTTTCTCGCAACGCTTCGGCGGTGACATCGGCGATGTGCAGGAGCTGGATGTTCAGGCCGGCTTGAATCTGCGGAGCCAGCGTGTGCATCGTATTGGTGCAGATCAAGAGCATGTCCGCGCCGCTTGCTTCCAACTTGCGAGCCGCATCCAGCAGCATATCGGCCGCCTTCTGCCACTCGCCCGCTTTTTGACAGGCGACGATCTCCTCAAAATTAAAGCTGTGCATCACGACCTTCGCTGAGTGCAAACCGCCCAGTTTCTCACGGACCAACTGATTGATCAACTGATAATAGAGGGCTGTAGACTCCCAACTCATACCGCCCAACAAACCGATTGTCTTCATGGTGCAACCCCCGTTTTTCTTTTATCATACCGAGAGATGCGTGCACGCTGAAAGAGCCAAACGAGTCTTTCAAAAAAGCCACATGGAGTTTGCGGTTGTGTGGAACGGGTCCAGAATCACCAGCAAAGCCACTCCGCGATACGAATCAAACCGTGGGATGTCGAATAAAGGGTAAGGGTAGAAGTACAGTGCCCAACGGAGGTGTCATATGCCGGATTCAAACAGGCTGTTGCCCAATCTCACCACTCGGTCGTTGATCCCTGAGAATCAAGAAACACCCATTCACTTTCTACGCAGTGTCCTCACGCCTGAATCTTATCATTTTCGCCGGAATCATTTCCCGTATCCAGAGTTGCCGAATCCTTTTCTTTTATCTGTGAGGGGGACAGTGTTAAGACCGTTGGAATTGCGTGCGGAACAGCTCTCGGCTTGGAAAGCGAAATCGGTGACAGTCGCTCTGGAATGCTCGGGCAATAAACGTAAGAAGTTCAGCCCCGAGGTCTTTGGCGAACAATGGGAAGACGGGGCGATCTCCCAATCTGAGTGGACGGGAGTTCCGCTTGCTGACATTCTGCATCTGGCCGGTTTACAAGCGGGTTCACAAGAGGTGGTGTTTATCGGTGCGGATCGTGGACATCATCCGGGCGTAAAGGGAGTCATCCCATTTGCGAGAAGTCTGTCTGTGAAAGAGGCGCTTCATCCGGATGTTTTGGTCGCCTACCAATGCAATGGTCAAGCGATTCCGTATCGGAATGGATACCCCCTTCGTTTGATCGTCCCTCATTGGTATGGAATGGCTTCCGTCAAATGGCTGCAAGACATCGAGGTGATCGACCATGCTTTTCAAGGGCCCTTCCAAACGAAA
Source organism: Tumebacillus lacus (assembly GCF_026410385.1). Classification (GTDB taxonomy): domain Bacteria; phylum Bacillota; class Bacilli; order Tumebacillales; family Tumebacillaceae; genus Tumebacillus; species Tumebacillus lacus. The sequence continues at coordinate 84,661 of NZ_JAPMLT010000003.1, read as the reverse complement.
GACTATCAGTATTACCCATCGATTCATCACGATGGGGGAAAGCATCCGGTGACGACAAAACACGTAAATTCGATCATCCAGATGCCAATGGATCTGTCCGTATTGCCGGTCGGTGTTTATGTAGTGGAAGGGATTGCATGGTCCGGCACAGGGGCTGTCGAGCAGGTCGAACTGAGTTTGAATCAAGGCAAATCATGGAGTGCGGCCAGCCTGACACCCGATCCATCGCGACCTTACGCATGGGTCAGATGGACTTATACGTGGCATGCTGAACAACCAGGACAGTATGAGATTTGGTCAAGAGCCACGGATGCTGCAGGTCATACACAACCGCTCGAACCTTTTTGGAATCGCAAAGGATACGGGCATCACGCAATTTACAGGACTCGGATTCAAATCGAGTGATAGGGATGCTGGGCATCCTCACTCATTTTCTTTTTGGAGCGTCCGATCCTGAGGGAGGATGGTTCCTGGGTATGGGAGAAAATAACAGAGTGAGGTGACAAAAGGAGGAGAAGCAAATGATCTACAAGATTCGGATGGCAACGGATCATGTCGCAAAACTGGAAGAGATGGCGAGAGACAAAGGGTTGTCCGTCTCAGAGGTACTCGACATGCTTGTCGAGGAGGTGCTTCAAAAATTGGAGGTTATGCTCCGGTCTGCGAGTGGATTGTCTTTTTATTTTCCCGCGGAACAACCGGATCATGAAATCGAAGTCGAACTGAGTGAGGGTACAACTGCAAAGTTGGAATCGATGGTCGAGCGAATGCTCGTGTCGGCATCGACTCTTTTACAGATCGTGATGGGGATGGAGATCGAGCGACCTGGTATATTCGATGAGATAGTCGGTGGAAGTGGAAATAGATGAGGTGATGGTACAGACGTATTTTCAGAAAGAGGAACTATAAGCATGGATTTATCGTTGTTAATAGCAAATCCCCTCTGCTAGACTGAGACTAAGAAGTAAAGTTCAGAACGCGGAGGGGGGAGCAGACATGACGAACGAAGAGATGGTCTTTGCGATCGGCAAAATGTTTGGAGCGGCGGAAGAACGCTGGGACAAGCGGTTCAGCGATCTAGAGGCAAACATGAACAGGCGGTTCGATGCCGTGGAAGCGGATCTGGCCCTTGTGAAACAAGACGTGGCCGAGTTGAAAGAGGACGTGGCTGTGTTGAAAGAGGACGTGGCTGTGTTGAAAGAGGACGTGGCTGTGTTGAAAGAGGACGTGGCCGTGTTGAAAGAGGACGTGGCCGTGTTGAAAGAGGACGTGGCCGTACTCCAAGAGAACGTCGCGGTACTCCAAGAAAACGTGGCCGAGCTCAATGTCCGTGTCGGCAGTTTGGAAGGCACGATGACGCGGGTGTTGCATGAGGTGGAGCAGGTTGCGGTGGTGGCGCAACAGGATCGGCGGCGGGTCGAGCGGTTGGAAGTGGCGGTGTTTTCCGAGGCGGGCGGGATGTTGCAGGGGGTGTAGGTTTTTTTTACCTGCACATTCTCCTTTAGAGGAAAAAAGATTTGACAAATGGACCTATTGCTAGTAATATCTTCGTTAGATACGTTTAACCTCTAAGCGTAACTAGGATCAGAAAAAGGAACCCCGTCAAACGGGTTCCTTTTTCTATTTTCAGATGCAACTTCGCAAAAAACGTCAAGATTTCCCTTCTTAAAACTGGTACGATGTGGATAGAAGGGCGGGAATGAGACATGAACTATCGAGAGAAGATCCAGGCGACCATCGACTATATCGAGGAGCATCTGAACGAGACGATCTCGCTTTGCGAGCTGGCAGGGCTGGCTTGTTTTTCGGAGTTTCACTATCACCGGATGTTCCAGTGGATGGTCGGCGTCCCGGTGATGGACTACATTCGCAAACGGCGGCTCTCGCAGGCCGCATTGGCGTTGCGGGAGTCGAAGCGGCGGGTGGTCGATGTGGCGCTGGAGTATGGATTCCAATCTCATGAGACGTTCGCACGCGCTTTTAAGAGGCAGTTTCAGGTGACGCCCGATGCGTATCGGCGCGCCGGGCTTTCGCTGGCGTTGCAACCGAGGATCATTCTGCCCGATCTATCTGCAACTGGAAACCGAGGAGGACATCACGTGCAACCGAAACTTGTTACCAAACCGAGCTTTAAAGTGATCGGCTATGCGCTCGAAACGAACGTGAACGAAGGACGCAACCATCTCGACATCCCGGCGTTTTGGCAACGGTATCTGAGCGAAGGGCTCGGCAAGCACATCCCGAACAAACTGCGTCCCGATGTGGAACTGGGGATCTGCACCGACTTCCAGCCGGCGACGGGCGATTTCAAATATGTGATCGGCTATGAGGTCGACACGTTCGACGGGTTGCCGGAGGGCATGGTCTGCGTGACGATCCCGGAGGCGACCTACGCGGTGTTCACCACGCCAAAAGCGATCGCAGCGGAGTTTTCTTCGTCCATTCAAACCACATGGGGCAAGGCGTATCAGGACTGGTTCCCGGAGTCGGGCTATGTGCATGGCGCTTCGGCCGAGTTTGAATGGTACGACGACCGCTGTGCGAGCGGCGATGAGCGGCAGATGGACATCTACCTGCCGATTCAGAAAAAAGAAGTGGAAGCATAGTCTGTCGCGTGCAGAGATAGAAAAAAAGACCCGCTTGGGTCTTTTTTTATTATTTCGTCGTGATCACGTCGATACGAACGGAGCTTGACCGGTTCCAACGAGAGCGTCTCACTGTCCAGCAGGCAGCGGGAGCCGGTGTCTTTGTTGCTTTCGATTCGTTTACTCAAAGGATTCGATGACCAGTTTACCAATCGTGGCGTTGCTCTCCAATTGGGCATGCGCTTGGCGGAGCGTGGCAGCGTTGATCGGTGTGAGGCGGGTGGTCATGGTGGTTTTGACCCGGCCTTGTTCGACGTAGGCGGCCACTTGGTTCAGGAGGCGGTGCTGTTCGATCATGTCGTCCGTTTCATAGACGGGGCGTGTGAACATGAACTCCCACACAAAGGTGGCGCTTTTGCGTTTGAGCAGGCGCAGGTCGAGCGGGACTTTCGGATCGTCGATGGCGCAGACGGTGCTCGTCGGGGCGATGATCTCGCTGATGCCCGCCCAGTGCTGGTCGAGCGCGTTGAGGCAGAAAATATATGGAACGGCCGCATAGCCCAACGCCTGCATCTGCGGAGCCAGCTCTTGGCGGTGGTCAATGATGTGATCGGCTCCCAGTGATTGAACCCAGTCGATCGTCTTCGGGCGGGACGCGGTGCCGATGACGGTGAGGCCTGCGAGTTTCGCCAATTGGATTGCGATGGAGCCGACGCCGCCGGCCGCGCCGATGATCAGCAAGGCCTTGCCTTGGTTGACCAACGGGTCTTGGGAGATGCCCATGCGGTCAAAGAGCGCTTCCCAAGCGGTGATCGAAGTCAACGGAAGCGCTGCCGCTTCGGCAAAGTCGAGGCTCGCCGGTTTGCGGCCGACGATGCGTTCATCGACGAGGTGGTACTCGCTGTTGCCGCCTTGACGGGCGATGCTGCCAGCGTAGTAGACCTCGTCGCCCGGTTAAACAGCGTGCTCTTCGGGCCTGCCTCCACGACGATGCCTGCGACGTCGTAGCCGAGGATTTTCGGTGTGGTTTCGACTTGTTTTTTCGGTGAGCGGACTTTGGTGTCCACAGGGTTGACGGAGACCGCTTTGACTTGCACGAGCAGGTCGCGGCCTGTGGGAGCCGGTTTGTCGACGATCAGATCGACGAGGCTGTCCTCCTGTTCGATGGGGAGGTAGCGGTACAGTCCGACAGCTTTCATGGTGGTCATGGCGATCACGGTCCTTTCCAGATTATTTCTTATGCAAGGAGAGCGGCTGCGTCCTGATCGGCCAAGATCGTGGCATCCGGGTGGAGGTGCAGCAGCGAGGCGGGCAGTTCGGTGGAGATGCCGCGCTGGAACAACTGCTGGAGGATCGCCGCTTTTTGCGGGCCGGTCGCGAGCAGGAGCAAGCGGCGCGACGAGAGGATCGTGCGCACGCCCATCGTGATCGCACGGCGCGGCACTTCGGACGGCGAGCTGAAAAATCGTGAGTTGGCGAGTACGGTCGCTTGGGTCAGTGTGACCAGATGAGTGTCCAGCCGCAGTTCCTTGGCCGGTTCGTTAAACCCGATGTGACCGTTGGTGCCGATCCCGAGCACTTGCAGGTCGATCCCGCCTGCGCGCCGGATCTCCCGCTCATAGTCGCGGCAGGCGGTCTCTTCGTCGATGCCGTGACCCTGCGGCAGATGGATCTGGTCGGCCGGGATGTTGAGATGTTGGAAGACATGTTCCTGCATAAACGAATGGTAGCTTTGCGGATGTGTCGGGGGCAGACCCCAGTATTCGTCGAGGTTGAAAGTGCGGACTTTGGAAAAGTCGATCCGACCCTCTTGGTAGCGGTGGATCAGCTCTTGGTATGTGGACAGCGGCGTGCTACCGGTGGCAAAGCCGAGCACGCAATCGGGTTTGGTCCGCACCAGTTCTTCGATGCGGTCGGCGGCCAGAATCGCCAGTTCATCCGGGGTGGTTGTTACTTGAATCTGCATGCCTAGCTCCTCCTCCAAACAGGGAATGCTTGCGCTTTGAGGTCGGTCCGTACATGTTGTTCTCTTGTAGAATACTACAGAAGTTAAGAATTGGCACGAGTCAGTCATTTGTCAGTCTGCTGTGATTCCATTTGCGGTGGGGAGTTTGGTATGATCGCTTGGGAGAGGGGGTGCGGATGAATGAAGAAGAAAATCGGGATCGCGGTGCCGATCGCCTTCTTGGTGTTGCTGGCCGCGCTGTATGGCTTGTATGAACTGACCGCCTCGCGGACCTATCAGGTGATGGGCGAGTTGGTGCCGCGCGTGGAAATCAAACAGAAGGCGGTCGCGCTGACGTTTGACGACGGACCGACCGATCATGTGGACGAAGTGATCGCGGCGTTGGCGGAGGCGGAGGTCAAGGCGACGTTTTATCTGACGGGGCGAGAGATCGAACAACTCCCGGACGCGGCAAAAAAACTGGTGGCTGCAGGGCACGAACTGGGCAATCATTCATACTCGCACCGGCGGATGGTGTTCAAATCCCCTTCGTTTCTTCGCGAGGAGATCGAGCGAACCGACGAGTTGATCCGGGCGGCCGGGTATCAAGGCGAGATCACGTTCCGACCGCCGAACGGGAAGAAGTTGATCGCCCTGCCGTGGATTTTGTCGCAAGAAGACCGCACGACGGTGATGTGGGATGTGGAGCCGGACAGCGACCCGGATGTCGCGGCGACGAGCGACGGGATCGTGGCACATGTCGCACAGCAGGTGCAGCCGGGTTCGATCATTCTGTTGCATCCGTGGTACGAGTCGCGGGAGACGTCGCGGGCGGCGATCCAAGGCGTGGTCGAGACGTTGCGGAGTCAAGGATACGAATTTAAAACGATGTCTGAACTGTTGGAGTTGAAATGAGGATGCAGTGGCACGAGTTGATGAGTCCGGCTTCCCCTTATTGGGAGCCGGCTTTGGCGTTGTACGAGCGGGCGTTTCCTGTGGCAGTTCGCGAACCGGCCGACGTTTTCGTGCGGAGTTGGTCGGCGGAGACGGGATTTCATTTTTGGGTCGGGGTGTGGGACGGGCAGGTCGCGGCGATGGCGACGGCCCATTTTCTGGAGGATGTGCAGGTCGGATTTGTCGTCTATCTGCTGGTGAATTCGCTAATGCAAAGCCGTGGGATCGGGGCGCAGACGTTGGCTTATGTGGAATCGGCGCTGGAGGAGGACGCGAGAAAAGCGGGCCGTGCCCTCCGCGGTGTGGTGCTGGAGACGGAGCGGGAAGAGGAGGCGCACACGTCGGCGGAACGGGCCGACTGTCAGCGGCGGTTGCGGTTTTTCGCCCGCCACGGATATGAGTGTCCGGCAGGCGTGACGTATGTGCAGCCGCCCTTGACGCCGGAGCGCGAGTCGGCGGTGCCGCTGCATCTGTTGATGAAACGTTTTCCCGGGCACTGGGCGGGGACGGAACGGGAGATCCGCGATGTGATCCGCTCGATGTATCGGAACAAATACGGCAAGGCGAACGGGATTGCACACGAGGTGTTGTCCGTCTGCGAGGCACAGGTGGAGGTGCGGCCTCAGCGAGAGGAAGGGTAGACCAAATAATGGAATTGTTGTTATACTGTGGCTATCAGAACAGATGAGCAGGGGGCGAGAGGATGGAACCGGAGTTTGGCGGCATGGGCGGATTTGGCGGACCGCCGGTATGGTGGGTGTTCGCAGCCGGACTTGTGACGGTTGCGGTCGTGCTGATCTTCGGTACGGTGATTTTCCGCGGGGTGTCGGTCTGGGCGAAAAACAACGCATCGCCGGTCAAGACGGTCTTTGCACGCGTGGTGGCCAAACGGGGACACGTGTCCGGAGGCGGCGGAGAGACCAGCGCGTCGACGTGGTATTATGTGACGTTCGAACGGGAACAGGACGGCGAGCGGGTGGAACTGCAAGTGCCCGCCCGGCTGTATGGACTGTTGGTCGAGTCGGATCGCGGCACGCTCACCTATCAAGGCACGCGTTTTCAAGGATTTGAACGGCAGATCTAAAAAAAGAGCCGGGCAGCGACCCAGGCTCTTTTTCTTTATTTCGCAAGTCCTGACGCGGACGTCGCGCTGCGCACCGACGGGCGGAAGAAAAATCCGCTGACTGTGAATGCACCGAGCGACAAGGACAGCAGGATGAACATCACAGCCGGCGACAGGATGTCGAACAGCAATCCGTTCAGGGCCGGAGCGAGGATCGCCGCCGCGCTGAAGTTCATCGAGGCGACGATGCCGGCGACCGGCACCAAGCTTTTCGGCAGGATGTCGGCCATGTAGGCGAGGCCGAGCGAGTAGAATGAACCGACGAACGCGCCCGCCGTGGCGAAGAGCAACATCAGCATCCAGACGGAGGGACCTGCCAGCGGAACGATGGCAAACGCGACGGCCGCGACGGCGGCGCAGGCCATCATCACGCGCTTGCGGCCGTTGCGGTCGCTGTAGGCTCCGAGCGGCAGTTGCAGCAACAGGCCGCCGACGGTGAAGGAGGCGAGGATCGGAGCCCACTCCGTATCGAGACCGAGGCGCAGGGCGTAGATCGGGAACGAGCCGTTGAGCGAGGTCTCGATCAGTCCGTAGAGCAGCGACGGCAGCAGCGCCATCCACGCGAGGCGGATGACGGTGAGATAGCGATGTTGCGGTTTCGACGGGAGTTCGGCCGCCTGCGAGGCTTCCGGCGATTCGGAGGGGGAGGCCGTTTCCGCGATCGGTTCCGGGCGGGTGTTCGGCAGGCGGAGCAACATCGCGAAGGCGACGGCGTAAAACAGGCAGATCGTCGCAAACGGCACCCACAGACCGAAAGGCAGCAGATAGACGCCGAGTGGCCCGATGCCAAATCCGATGCCAAACGACAGACCGTACAAGGACAGATTGCGGCCGCGACGCGCTTCCGGGGTGATATCGGTCACCCACATCTGGCTGGCATAGTTGAGCGCGACGTCGCCGATCCCGACCACCATGCGCAGGATGAACCAGAGTGCAAAACTTTGGAAGAAGGGAAACAGCACGGTCGCCGCCGTGAGCAGGATCAGCCCGGCGTAGACGGTGTTGCGGTAGCCGAGCCGCCGCAACGGGATCTCCATCCACGGCGAGACGAGCAGGATGCCGATGTAGAGCGCCGTCGCGTTGAGCCCGTTGTGAAGGGTGGAGACGCCGCGCTCTTCCAAGATCACAGACAGCAAAGGAATGGTCAGGCCCTGACTCATCCCGGAGATGGCGACCACAAAAAACAGGGTCGTCAACGTGAAGCGAGTGGACCGCATGAGGGGAGGGCTCCTTTCCGTTCAGAGAATGTTCATCTAGGTAGTATAGAGTTTCTCAAGAGCCGTGTATAGAGGAAAATACCTCTCCTGCAAGGGAGAGGCGAGGTTACTCTTTCCAGTTGTAGACGGTGCCGGGCGTTTCTTCGGCGGCGAGCAGACCCGGACCGCCGAGCGGGGGCAGACCGTTTTGGAAAGTGGGCGGGGCGGGTGTGCCTGCTTTGATCAGAAAAGGGGTGCCGAGTGCGACGTAGGGGTAGAGTTGTTCGATGTCTTCGTTGCGCATCCGCAGGCAGCCCCGGGTGATGTCGCGCTGGCCGATCAACTCCGGCCGGTTGGTGCCGTGGATGGCGTAGTTGTCGGCGAGTTCCAAACCGCGCGTGCCGACGCCGCCTGTGCCGCCGTTCGGGTTGACGACGCGCTTTTGGACCTTGCTGTGTGGAAAGGGGATCGGCATGCCGGATGCCACCGGGTAGACGGCGAGCACTTCGCCGTCCGTGCGGGCGAGGGCGAGTTGGTTGACGGCGGGGTAGTAGTGCAGTTCGAGTAGGTTGTCATCCGGGAGGCAGGGACACGCCTTGGGCGAGCCGCTCGGCAGGTAGCTCAGCCAGTTTTCCGGGGTGCTCTGCACGAGCGCTCCGAGGGAGGCGGGCGATGCGCCTTTTGCTTCCCGGTAGCGGGCGACGGCGTTGCTGGTCACGATGAGCGGCAGTTCGCCGGTTTGGGTCACCGGCCGCAATTCCTCAGCGTGGGAAGGAAACAGCGGCGACCCGTTACCGCCGGCGTCCGACAGCGGATCAGGGAACAGGAGGAAGAGCAACAACAGCAAAAGCAGGCGGCCTCGCGACCGGCGTTTGGCGGGCGGGGCATCGGCGGGTACGTCCGGACGCTCGACGAGGCTCAGCCGCTTCAACGCAACCAGCGCGGCCGGATTGCCCGACCGCGCAGCTTGTGTGTAGTGGATGATCGCCTCTGACAACCGCCCGTCCTGTTCGAGGGAGCGGGCGTAGTCGAAGCGCATGTCGGCGTCGTGCGGATGTTTTCTCAGGTAGCTCTCGTAATAGTCCAGATACCTCTTCATCCGGATGTTCCCCCAGACTGTTCCGTGCGTTTTAGTTGTTACTTATATCGGTGATATCCGTTAAAAACTGAATAGGTCGAGAGTCCTGTTTTGGGATAGAAGGAATCGGCTGACAGATTGGGTATTTGTAGGGAGAAAGGGGAGTTGAACATGGAATCTGAGGCGAAAGATTTGAAGGTTGACGACAGCACGTTGGCTTACAAGGTGTATCCGCGAGAAGGAGCACCGGTGGTGGTGTTGATTCACGGGCTCGCTTCGACAAAAGAGTCGTATGACCGAATGGTGCCGTTTTTGACCGATTCGTTTCATTTGATCACGCTCGATCAACGCGGACACGGCGAGTCCTCGCAGGTCGGTCCGTATACGTTTGACCGGCTCGTCGAAGATCTGCGGGCGGTGCTGGAGGCGGAGCAGATCGAGCGGGCGACGCTGGTCGGCGGCTCGTTTGCTTCGGTGCCGGTGCAGATGTTCGCGGCGAGATACCCGGAGCGGACGGCAGGGCTGGTGCTGCTCGACGGCGGATTTTTCCGGCTGACCGATCTGCCGGGATATGATCTGCAAGCGATGCAAGTCCGTCCGCCGTACTCGACGGCGACGATGGACGAGATGATTGAAGGTGTGATGCAAGGGTATGGACCGTACGCCGATGAGTTTGTCCGCGAGCAGACTCGCCGTGAAGTGACGCAGAAGGAAGATGGCCGCGTCTATCTGGCGTTGCCGCATGAAGCGTTTGTCGCGTATCTGACCGAGTATGCGACGGTTGACCTGCCTGCGCTGACCGCCGCGTTCACCGCGCCTGTGCTGGTGCTGCTGGCAGACAGCGCATCCCGACCGGCAGGCCGGGATGCTTTTTATGAAAAGGCGCTGGCAGCCTACCTTGCATCGGTGCGAGACGGGCAAGCGGCGACCGTGCCCGACTCGTTGCACGCGATGATGGTGACGCATCCGAAGGAGACGGCCGATCATGTGCGCCGTTTTGTTTTGGAGAACAGATAAGGAAGTGAACAGAGACCTTTCGCGACTGCGGAAGGTTTTTATTTTATGGTAAAAGCTTGCAATTCAAGGGTGTTTTTAGTTAAAATTAAATACACATTGAGCACAGGGGTGACGGGAATTGAAGCGAAGGTTGAAGAGCCTGTTTTTTGTCTGTTTTTTGTTTAGTGCCATGTGGACGGGAACGGCTGAGGCGGAGTCGCGCTACCCCAAAGGAACGGATGATCATGTGCATGTGTATGTCAATGACCAATTGCTCGATCTGCAGCAGCCGGCCGTGGTGAAGGACGGTTGGACGCTGGTGCCTTTCCGCGCGGTGTTTGAAGCGCTGGGGGCGACCGTGGCGTGGGACACGGCGACGGAGACGGCGACCGCGACGAAGGACGGCACGAGCGTCGCGCTGTTTTTGCGGGCGTCGGCGGCTCATGTAAACGGGCGAGACATCTATCTGGATACAGCCCCGGTGAAGGTCGGTGGTCGCACGATGGTGCCCTTGCGATTTGTCGGCCACGCGCTCGGGGTGTATGCGGGCTGGGACCCGATGAGCGGGTCGGCGTTCTTTTCTCAGCGCTCCCCGGAGGCGGTGACGGCGGCGACCTTCTATCGCCGGGCGATCCAACGTCCGGCGGGAGAGATGATGGAACATTTTGCGAAGTCCGATCAACTGTTGCAGCAGTATGTGGAGCGTGGGATCTCGCAGGAGGAATTTGCCGAGCTGTCGGAGCGCAACCAACAGGAGATGAAGGACGATCTCGACGCCGTGAAAGCGGTGCCGCTACCGGAAGAGCCGACGGCGAAGCGATTTGCCGTGGAGATGTTGTCGCTGCTGGAGCGGGCCTATCTGCTGATGGACGAGCGGGGCGGCACGATGTCGGAGCGGCAGATGAACACGAGCCGGGCGCTGACGGTGACGAGTGATTTCTATGATTATCAGTGCGACACGCACACGATGCAAGTGCAGTACTTCGATCTGATAATCGAGGAGATGGAAGAGCGCAGCACTAAGGGAGGAAAAACGGGGAATGCGTAAACGGAGCAGATGGACAGGCAGCCTGTTGGCTGTCGTGATGGGATTGAGCGTGGCAGGTATCGGGAACGGAACAGCGTTGGCGGAAACGCCGAACGATCCGTATTACAGCAACCAAGCGGAAAAGTTGGGCTATGCGAAGATCCCGCAGGCATGGGCGTATACGACAGGCAATTCACAGTTGACTGTCGCAGTACTCTCTACGGGTGTCGACAGCGACCACCCAGATCTGCAGGGAGTGCTGGTGTCAGGGTACAATGCGTTGGACGGTACCAGCGTTGCGGAAGATACGAACGGCCGCGGCACGATGATGGCCGGATTAATTGGTGCGGCGCGAAACAACGGGGTCGGCATCGCAGGAACAGCGGACGTCAAGATCATGCCGGTCAAGGTGGAAGACCCGTACGTATCGACGGAAAAGGTGGCGGAAGGACTTCGCTGGGCGGTCGATCACGGCGCGAAGATCATCGTCAGCGATCAGATGACGCTCACCGACTTTGCAGTGCTACGCGATGCGGTTGAGTATGCGCATTCAAAAGGCGTCGTCGTCGTGGCAGCGACGGGTGACGGTGGGTTTGGCGAAGGTCCTGAAGGTCGTCCCACCTATCCTGCTGCTTACGATCACGTCATTGCGGTCGGCGGAACGGAGCGTACGGGCGGCGCTTGGTGGCAAAACTCGGACTATGGCTCCTATGTCGATGTGGTTGCGCCGGCTTTGTCTCTCTACACCCTTTCGAATAACGGCGGACAGGACTACGGAAACTCGACGGCGATGTCGGCCGCGCTTGTAGGCGGGATCTCGGCCTTGCTGCTCAGCGTACAGCCAGACTTGACACCGGATCAAGTGGAGCGGCATTTGCAAATGACCGCGCAAGACAGGGGTGTGGAAGGTTTTGACATATACACCGGGTACGGGATGGTCGATGCGGAAGCGGCGGTGACGCTCGCCTACGATTCGTATCCGGCTCCGTTGCTTACCTTGGATGGGGATGAAAACGACCCGCTGTTCCCAGACGGCCTGCAAAAGGCTCGGATCAACTTCACGCTCGGCGAGCCGGCCAACGTGTCAGTAAAGGTCGTGGATGAGATCGGTACGGTCCTGCGCACGGTTCTGTCCAGTCAAGACCTGCCAGCCGGTCCGCATTCCGTCGAGTGGGACGGACGCTATCTCGCCGCCGGCTTGATGCCTCCTGGCACGTACACGTACGTGCTGGAAGCGACCGGTTCCAAGGGGACGGTGCAGAAGTCGGGCACGATTGAAGTGTTGAAGGCCTACTTGACGATCGATTATTGGAAAAAACGGTTTAACACGAGCGGGACTTCGGTCGACTTTCAACTTTCAGAGAGCGCTAATGTGGGGATGGAAGTCTACAATGCCGAGGGACAGTTAATTCGCACGATTCCGACGAAAGCGGTGTCTGGCAGCGGCGACCCTTGGATCTACTGGGATGCCAAAGATGATCACGGAGCGACAGTGCCTCAAGGGGTATATACGATGCGTCTCTTCGGGACGACGCTTACAGGACAGGAGATCCGGCCGATTGAAGTCACCGCAGAGGCCGACTATGTCGCGCCGGAGCTCACCGTTCAAGAAGTGCAGCCGAATCCGTTTGTGCCGGGTCAAGAACAGGCGGCGTTTGTCTTTTCTCTGTCGGAGCGATCCTGGGTACAGTTTCAGATCTATGATCTAAACGATGTCCATGTGGCTCAGCCGGGGGGCAAGATGTTGGATGCGGGTGTTCACCAGATCGAGTGGAACGGATTGGATAACAATCAAAAGCTGATCAAAGAAGGCTGGTACAAATACAAGGTCACCTACGATGACAGTGCGAGCAACTTGGGTGTTGAACAGTCCGGCCAGTTGTATGCGGACACCACCAAGGCGGCAATCACCAACGTTTCGGATTCGGCCGATCCGTTTAAGGTAACGGGCACGACGAAAAATACGATCAAATTTACGCTTAACGAGCCGATGCAAACCAAAGTGACGGTGCAGGACGCAGCGGGCCAACCGGTACGAACTCTGAGCGACGGCTCCCGCGTTTCTGGTACGCACTCGGTAACGTGGGACGGCAAGGACGCCGCAGGACAACTGGTCGCCGAAGGTCTCTACACCTACCGCATTGAAGCGCTGGACAACCTCAACCGTCCGGTGTCTGAGGTGGAAGGCACGATCTATGCTGACAAAACCGCACCGGTCGTGGGGGAGGCGCTCCTGACGCCGAACCCGTTTGCTCCGGACGGCACAAACCATGCCACGCTGTCGTACATGTTGTCTGAAGATGCGAAAGTGACCGCGACCGTGTACAACAGCGCAGGCACTCAGGTCAAATCCTTGGCGGCCTCCCTTGCGCAAACAGCAGGCGCACAGACTTTGCAATGGGACGGCAAGAACGCCTCTGGCGTCTTGGTCGGTGATGACAAGTACACGTACAAGATCACGGCGACCGATGCGGCCGGATGGGCTTCTGTACTCAACACCGGCACGTTCATAGTGGAAGGAAAACTGCCGACGATCACCAATGTCAAAGACACGGTCGATCCGTTCAAAGTGACGGGTACGTCGACCAGCACGATCTCCTACACGTTGTCCGAAGCGGCACAGGTCAACGTGGAGATCCTGGACGCGTCCGGGCAGCCGGTTCGGCACTTGTACGCGGGTCAACAGACGGCAGGGAGCAAGTCGGTGACTTGGAACGGCAAGGATGATGCAGGTGCACTGGTGGACGACGGCACCTACACCTACCAGATCACGGCGGTTGACACAGCGGGCAAAGTGGCCTTGCCTGCGACCGGCACGATCACGACCGACAAGACGACGCCTGTGATCAGCCCGTTTGCGGTGACGGCCGAGCCGATCGACACGACAGCAGGAGGTACGGCCGAGATCGCCTATACGCTCTCGGAGCAGGCAAAAGTGACCGTCGGCGTATACAACAGTTCCAACACACTGGTGAAAACACTGGTCTCGAGTGCTCTGCAAAGCGGCTCGCAAACGCTGACCTGGGACGGCAAAAACAGCTCCGGCGTGCTGATGGGCGACGGGGTCTATACGATCAAGGTCACAGCGACCGACCTCACCGGATGGGTGGCTGCACCGGTGAGCGCAGGCGTGACGGTGGAAGGGCGCGCACCGCAATTGACGGCGGTCAGCGACTCGCCGGATCCGTTCCGCCCGACCGGTACGACGACGAACACGATCCGCTATACGCTGTCTGAGAACGCTGTTGTCTCGGTGGTCGTGTACGACGAAGCGGGGCAACCGGTGAAGAAATTGTATGACGCGCAGACCCTTGCCGGCAGCAAGTCGCTGACCTGGAACGGCAAGGACGAGAGCGGCGTGATCGTTGGCAGCGGCACCTATACCTACCGCATCGCGGCAACGGACTCATTTGGCAAAACTTCGGAGGTGAGCGGCACGATCTTCGTCGATGTGACGCCTCCTGCGGTCACCGAACTGATGATCAGCGAGAACCCGTTCACCCCGCTTGGCACCAACACAACGGAGATCCGCTATACGCTGGGTGAAAACGCAAAGGTAACTGTGGCGGTCCTCAACGGCAGCAACACTGTGATCCGCACGATCTCCTCCAATCTCGCCCAGACGGCTGGGAGCAACGCGGTGCTGTGGAACGGCAAGAACAGTTCCAACGTGCTCGTCACGGCCGGCACGTATACGGTGCGCGTGACGGCCGTAGACAGCGTCGGCAACTCGACGGTCCAGACGGAAGTTGTGACCGTTCAGTAAGAATCACAATCGCATCTTGAATTTTAATAAAGTAAGAGTATAATAAAAGTCAGAGCGAAACCGCGTCGAGAGGGACGCGGTTTTCTCAGGGCTTTTCATTGACTAAATAGTCAACCAAAAATAATGACGCGTTCAGAGGAGGATTTCTCATGACTGTTGGAAGTGTGGAACCGTTGCAAGCGATTCGTGACCGCCTGTTGGATCACCCGATCTACAAGGAGGTGCACTCGGCGGAACGAGCGTTGGTCTTTATGCAATATCATGCGTTTGCGGTGTGGGACTTCATGAGCCTGCTCAAGCGGATGCAGCAACTCGTCACGGTCACCACGTTGCCGTGGCTGCCGGACAAGTCCCCCTATTTTGCCCGCTTCATCAACGAGATCGTGCTCGGTGAGGAATCGGACGAGGACGGTGACGGCGGGTACATCTCGCACTTCGAATTGTATGTGCAAGCGATGGAGGAGGTCGGAGCGGACACGGCGCCGGTGCTCGGTCTGATCGAACGGCTGCGTGCCGGTCAGGACATCGAGCAAGCGTTGATGGCGAACGACATCCCGGCTTTCATCCGCGACTTTGTCTCCCAGACGATGCAGGTCGTGCTGGAGGGCAAGCCGCATGAAGTCGCAGCGGCGTTTTTCTATGGCCGCGAGCACATCATCCCGGACATGTTCTCCGGGCTGGTCAAAGACTTTGAACAGGGCAAAGACGGGAAGACGGGACGTCTCGTCTACTATCTGGAACGTCATATTGAGTTGGACAACGACCGTCACGGCCCCCTGGCCAAGCAATTGCTCGACGCGCTGTGCGCAGAAAACGAGGTCAAGCTGGCGGAGGCGCAACGGGTCGCCGGGGAGTGCCTGGAGTCGCGGATCAAGCTCTGGGACGGCATTTACAAGCAACTGGTCTAAGCAACACGTTTGATTCGCAGAGAAGCAGAAAAAGACGCCCTCCGGCATCTGGCCGGTTGAGGGCGCCTTTTTGTGTCCTATTTCTTGTCGATGTACTCGAACAGGAACGACTGACCGTTGCGATAGAATCGCGGGTCGTAGAGGCCGGTCCGGCCCGGTTCGTCGACGATGACGACGAGCGGGGCCCACTGCTGGAGCGTGCGGGCTGCCGGATTTTGCGCGAACAGGTCGGTGAGGTCGGCCTGCGTCGCCGTCGGCAGGCGATGCAGCAATTTCAGCTCGCCAAACGCGGTGGTCGCCTGCGAGATCTCCACCGTGTCGCCCGCTTTGCCAATCACCTGATAGCTCCACGGCACGAAGTCGGCGGCCAGTGCCACCTGCTCGTAGCGCTCTTTGGCGCTGTCGTAGATCGCGTAGCCTTGGATCGACTGCACGGCGATGTGCAGGGCGATCAGGGCCCAGACGCCTTGGAACACGCGGTGGGTCGGCAGGTGCCGCTTCCATCTTGTCACGACAAATCCGCCGAGGATCAGCACCCAGAACACCAGATCGACGATCGGGACCGTGCCGAACGTCAATCGCTGCTGGGTGAACGGCTCCAGATAACCGGTGCCCCAAGCGTTGAAGATGTCGCTGGTGTCATGGATGAAGACGGCGAGCAATCCGATCCAGAACAGCCGCCAGTCTTTGGTTTTAAACAGCAGCAGACAGACCAGCGAGATCAACAACGCCCACACCGGGGCGAGGAAGATCGAGTGCGTGATCCCGCGATGCCACATCAGATATTGACCGCTGGAGTCCCACCATTGCGAGACGACGTCGATGTCGGGGATCTGGCTGCCGACCAACGAAGTCAGCAACAGAGCGCGGGTCATCGGCTTGTCCATCCCGGTCTTGGGGATGGCGCGGTAGAGAATCACGCCAAACAGAGTGTGAGTGACAGTATCCATGTCGTGTAGAGTTCCCTTTCTGATCGCAAGAACTGATCTCCGTGTACTAGGTGTATACTGGAAGGGAAACCAAATTTCCTCCAGGAGGAGAGCAAATGGCAATCAAAAAAATCGAACACGTCGGCATCCAAGTACGCGATCTGGAGTCGTCCATCGAGTTTTACACCAAGGTGATCGGGATGGAACTGAAAGGTACGCTGGATCATACAAACGGCGTGATTCGCCTCGCGTTTCTCGGCTTCAAAAATCACAACGAGACCGAACTGGAATTGATCGAAGGCTACAACCCGGATCTGCCGACTGAAGGCAAAGTGCATCATATCGCCTTGACGGTGGACGAGTTGGAGCCGGAGATCGAGCGGCTGCGCGGTCTGAACGTATCCTTTATCGACGAGGAGATCACCACGCTCCCGAACGGCTCGCGTTATATGTTCTTCCGAGGCCCGGACGGCGAGTGGATCGAACTGTTCGAATCGACCCGGAAATAAGCGAAAAGACCTCCTGCCCCTGCAGGAGGTCTTTTTTTGGGAGGTTAGCGGGCGATGAAACGGATGCCGTCAAAGGCGATGGACGCTTTGTCACCGGTGTCGTCTCCGAGCTTGACTTGTCCGGCGGTGCCGGCTGCAAACGTGTAGGTGCCTAGCGAGACCCACTCGTTGGAATAGTCTTTTTGCGCGATCACTTTGGTGGTGGTGCCGCCCGCATGGGTGATCACGTAGCGGGCTCCGGCTGTGCCTGCGTAGTTGGACGGGATGAACACTTTGATCTCGTAGGAGCCGGCCGTCGGGATGTTCGGCTTGTAGATGCCGTAGTTGGCGATGGTGTACATGTTGCCGTTGGTGTACGTCATCTGGTTGTGGATGCCGTAGCCGGTGATCGGACGCCAGTATTCAGCCGGGCCGTATTTGGTGAAAGAGCCGTTTTCGAAGTTGCTGTCGTCCATGTTGACGACGGCGTAGTTTTTCGTCATGTTCTGGTTCACGAGTTGCATGTAATAGTTCCAATCCCAGTACTTGCCCGGATCGGTGTGGGTGTTGCCCCACAGTTCGGAGTGCGCGAGGATGTTGTCGCGGGTTAGCGGGATACCGTATTTCTGCCCGATGTTGCGCACGAGAGCGGCGGACGCCCGGTACATCGAGTCAGTGTACCAGCCGGTTTGGTTGGCATAGCCTTCGTGCTCGATGCCGATTGAGGTTGAGTTGTAGGAGCGGGCATGCCACGCGATGTCCTTTTCTGCCACCATCTGGGTGATCTGGCCGTCGCTGGAGCGGATGACGTAGTGCGCCGACACCCCTGCCGCCGGGTCTTTGAACCAGTTGATCGCCGATGCGTACGAACCTTCGATGTCATGGATGATCACCGAGGTGATCGGATTGCTGGTCGGGCGGGACGCGACCGCGTAGTTGCCCGAGTAGGCCGGGTTCCACAGCGCCGGCCCGTAGTCGGCCGACTGGATGCTCACATCGGACGACACGCCTGCGTACTCACCTTTGAGCGGCACGAGGGCGGCTGTCGGCGCGACCTCCAGCGTCTGCCCTTCCGGCGTGGTCAGAGCGGCACCGTTTTTGAGGATCGCATAGACCGCGTCGGCAAACAGGACGGTCGCCGCTTTGTCCTTGGAGTCAAAGTAGCGGGCGGTCGCCTCGTACCAGTCGGCCACGTCGTCCGAAAGCGGTTTGTGCAGCTCTTGCTGGTGTTTCGCCAGCAGGTAGGCACCGCCGCGGATGTTGTGCAGCGGGGATTTTTTCAGGTCGTTTTTGGAAAGGCCGAGACCTTTGGCAGCGGTCTCCAAGCCTTTTTGCTTGTGATTGTCAACGAGGTGCATCAGGCCAAAGCCGTTGTTTTTCGACGGCTCGTCCCCATGTTCTTGCCAGCGGGTCTCACTGTAGGAGATCGCCATCAACAGGGACTGCGGAACGCCAAATTCAGCAGCTGCCTGCGCAAATGCAGCGTTCAGATCGGTCGTCTTCGCGTCTGCGGTGAGGGATGCCGGGTTTTCGGCGAGCGCTGCGAACGGTACAGAAGTGGAAACAGACAGGGTCAAAGCGGTCAGCACAGCAGTTTGCCAAAGTCGTTTTTGCACGGCAGATGACCTCCAAATTTGGTGTGTGAGTTATTTGACCCTATTCTATAATGGCAGTTTGATAAATGTCTATTATTTTTTATTTTTGAACTTTCTTGCTGTTAACGAGCCATGAACTTGATCGCGTCAAAGCCGATTGCCACTTTGTCGGTGGTGTTGTCGGCCAGCTTGACATAGCCGGTGGTGCCGGATGCGAACGAGTAGGTGCCGAGCGACACCCAGGCGTTGTTGTAGATCGATTGGTCGACGATCTTGGTCACGGAGCCGCCGTTGTAATAGATGTGGTAGCGGGCGTTGGTGGTGGCGGCGTTGTTTTCCGGGATGAACACTTTCACCTCGTAGGTGCCTGCGACCGGGATGTTCGGCCGGTAGATCGCGTAGTTGTCGGTGACCGAGGTGGTGCCTTGGCCGTTGGTGTAGGTCATCTGATTGTGCAGGCCGACGCCTGTCGCCGATCTCCAGTACGAGGCGGTGCCGTATTTGGAAAAGAAGTTGTTTTCGTAGTTGCTGTCGTCCACTTGGATGACGCGGTAGTTTTTGTTGACGCCGGTGACGAGCGTCATGAAGTATTGCCAATCCCAGTACTTGCCCGGGTCGGTGTGGTCGTTGCCGTAGAGCTCCGAGTGGGCAAGGATGTTGTCGCGGGTCATCGCGATGCCGTATTTTTCACAGATCGCTTTGACGAGGGCAGCGGACGCGCGGTACATCGAGTCGGTGTACCAGCCGGTTTGGTTGGCATAGCCTTCGTGTTCGATGCCGATCGAGTTGGTGTTGAAGGTGCGGGCATGCCACGCGATGTCTTTTTCGCGGACCATCTGCGTGATCTGACCGTCGCTGGAGCGGATGACATAGTGTGCCGAGACGTTGGCGTCCGGGTTTTTGAACCAGTTGATCGCCGAGGAGTAGGACCCTTCGATGTCATGGATGATCACTTTGTTGATCGGGTCGCTGCCCGGACGGGATGCGACTTGATAATTGCCGGAGTAGGCAGCGTTCCACAGAGCGGGACCGTAGTCGGTCGACTGGATGCTGACCAGATCGGTCACGCCTTCATAGCGGCCTTTGTTCGGCTCGATGCTCGGGTTGGCCGGGATCGACAGCGACTGCCCTTGCGGAGTGGTCAGGGAGACGCCGTCTTTGAGCAGCGCGAAGACCGCGTCGGCGAACAGGACGGTCGCGTTTTTGTCGGTCGATTCAAAATACAGCCCGACCGCCTCATACCAATCGTTGAGGTCGGCGGTGAGCGGCTTGTCCAGGTCTTTTTGATACTGAGCCAGCAGATACGCGCCGCCGCGGATGTTCTGCAGAGGAGAGGTCATCAGCTCTTTTTTGGTCAGACGGAGACCTTTGGCCGCTTCGACGAGGTTGTTTTGCGTGTTGTTGTCGACAAGGTGCATCAGGCCGTAGCCGTTGTTTTTCGACGGCTCGTCGGCGTGGTCTTGCCAGCGGGTCTCGCTGTAGGAGATCGCCATCAGCAGTTCCTGCGGCACGCTGAACTCCTCGGCCGCCTGTGCGAACGCGGCGTTCAAGTTGATTTCAGTCGCCTGTGTCGCCAAGGCCGGGTCTTGAGCCAGAGCGGCGAACGGCACAGCCGGGGTGACGGTAAACACGAGCGCTGCGGTCAAGATCGCTGCTTGCCAAGCTTGTTTTTTCATGGGGATGTCCTCCGTTTTTCTATTATTTTAGTCCGTAATACTATAATAACCGATTGAAACATTAATAAAAAGTGTGAAATCGCTTACCCGTCTGAATCTTTTTGATAGTGCGTCTATGAGCGGAATGCATGCAAAGGCGCGGGAATCCGTTATAATGAAGAAAGAATTTCCAAACTCGAGAGTGAGGGACGTCTATGTCCGAACAAATGCCACTGCCGAAAAAAAGTGTCCGTGAATCGCGGGCTGTTAAGGCGAGCATCGTGTTGCCGCCCGATACAAACAACCACCACACAATGTTTGGCGGCAAGGTCATGGCCTACATCGACGATATCGCCGCGATCTCGGCGATGCGTCACTGCCGTCAGCGCGTGGTCACCGCCTCGACCGACTCGGTCGACTTCCTGAACCCGATCCGCGAAGGCGATTCGATCTGCCTCGAATCGTTTGTCACGTGGACCCACAAGACCTCGATGGAGGTGTTCGTCAAGGTCGTAGCCGAGGATCTGCTGACCGGCAAGCGCGCGATTTGCGCCACGTCGTTCCTGACGTTTGTCGCGCTCGATCCGGACAACAAACCGATCCTCGTGCCGGGCGTCATCCCGGAGACAGAGGAGGAGCAACGCCTGTATGACAGCGCGCCGGAGCGGGCCGATGCCCGCCGTCTGCGCCGTCAGCAGAGCCGCGCGATCGCCGAACTGTTCGAGTCGCGCAAACCGTGGGATCGATAGAAATGTCCTCGCATCACACAAAAAGAGCCTTGGGTCTGCTGCCCAAGGCTCTTTTTGTGATCTCGTCGCCGCTGTTGAGGATGCCTGTAGGCGATTTCCCGCCCTGCGGTAAGAGATACCGTTGACCCTTGACCTATCAACTATTAGAATTGTACGGAGAGAATTCTTTAATAGAAAGAAGGAGAGCCAGATGCACGAGGCTTTTACTTTTGATACACGGATGGGCGTTTACCTGCTTCGCCAAGAGTATGATCTGTCGAAACTGAGCGCAGAGGAACGCAAACAGGTCTGGAGCAAATGGATCTTGATCTGCGCCAACATGACCGACCGCGTTGCAGAGCTGGAAGCGAAGATGATGGAAAAATTGGAAGCGATGTACACGGTCGAGACGGCCGATGAGATGCACGATCTGAACACGGAGATGATGGACCTCGCCAGCATCGTGTGCGACCTGAACATCCTGTCGCGCAGTGCGTACGAGGATATGGCAAAGGCACATTTCTAAAAAACGGGAGGGAAGCCGTGATGACAGCAGAGAGAGGCTTTCGCTTCGTTTTCAATGAGCGGCTCGGCATCCGGCTGCCGGAGACCGACCGCGACTGGTGGATGTACCCGTTGCACGAGCAAGCCGAGATGATCGAGGAATGGGAGCGGATCAAAGCCCGGATCCCGGACCGGATCAAAGAGCTGGAAGACGAGATCAACGCCAAACACCAGGCGATCTCCGAAGAGGACGACTGGGATCGCGTGTGTGAGTTGTACGAGGAATACTTTGCCATCGCCAGCGTGATCAACGACCTGAACATCTGGGCGAAGATCGAGCCGGGACTGACAGACAAGCCCCCGGTGGAAGGTGAAGAGGACGGATACGGCCTTGCCGATGAGCACACCAATCGGGAAAAAGAATAGCAAGCAGACGGGGGAGGCGAGGCGACCCGCAGCGGTCGCCGCAACTGCCCCGTCTTTTTTTGCCCGGAAATATTTTCAAAGCGGCCCGAAAAGCGCATAATGGAGAGTGAACGACTGCGCCGGAAGGAGTTGTCAAGAGATGAATCACGAACAGTTGCTCCAGACGATGCAGCACACCCCGTTCCCGGAGCGGATGGCCGGCTTTGAGCGCACGCGCTCGCCGCAGGACCCGCAACCGTTGGCAGGTGGGGGATGGCTGATCGTCGAATATAAACATCTGAGCGAAGATGTGCGGTTTCAAGTGCTGATCGAGCAAACGGGCGAGGCAGCGCTGCAGGTGCAGCAGGACGGGCACGTGACGCCGTTGCAACGGATGAGCGTGGAAGAGGCGGGCCATGTGCTGCGCCGCGACCTGCTGATGATCTTGGAAGAGATCGAGGACGAGCTGTAAGAGAAGTGGAGGCTACTACATTTGCAACTCCTGCTGATTGACGGCAATCATATCATGTATTCGGTCCTCTACCGCCACATCGCCAAGGCGAAGAAGCGGGGGGACTATGAAGAGGCGACCGACCGGATCGTCGCCAAAGCGTGCGCGCAGTACACGACGACGATCAAAAAATTGGTACGCCGGTTCCGACCGTCCCACATGTCGGTGATCTTCGACAACGACGGTCAAAACTTTCGGCATCGCCTCTCGCCGATCTACAAGGCGAACCGCAAGGAGCGCCCGAAGGAAGTCCACCCGCTGAAGCAGGAGATCTACAAACGCTTCCGGGAAGAGGGCATTCCGTTCTACTATGCGACCGACTACGAAGGTGACGACCTGATCGGCACGATCGCACAGCGGGCCGAAGAGATGAACCGTTGCCAGCGCGTGACGCTGGTCTCCGGCGACATGGACCTTGCACAGTTGATCACGCAAAAGACGCAACTCTATCTGGTCAACAGCGGGATCTTCACCGGTCAGTGGGTGACGATGCGCAACATGAAGTCGATGTTTCAAGTGGACCCGGAGCAACTGCCCGCGCTCAAAGCGTTGCTCGGCGACCGCACCGACAACATCAAAGGCGTGTCCGGGCTGCGTCGTCCGCATGCGCTCAAGGTGATCGAGAGATATCCGGAACTGAGCGAGTTTTTGGATCTGGAGAAGGGCACCAACAAGACGGAAGCCCTGATCCTGAAAAATCGCGATCACGTCCGCAACAATCTGCTCTTGGCGGCGATCCGCTGTGATCTGCGCTTCTATCTGCGCTGGGACGACCTGAAAGTCTCGACGTGGATGGAGCTCGAACCGCCTCGCAAAACGTCCCGAGGACCGCGCGGCAAGGCGGTGGAGGCGCGGGATGCAGAGGAAGACGATCTGCTGGACGATGTCGAAGAGGCGTCTCTGGCTGAGTCTGATCTTGAGCCGAGCGAGGAGGCCGTGTCTGACGAGGCACCGAAGCCGGCGAAAAAGCGCCGCAAGCGTTCGCGCAAGCCAAAGGCGAAGCGGGACGAGACGGCGACCGGCGGCGAGGCAGCGGTGAACGCACCGGCAGCTGCGGTCGAGCCGTCGAATGCGGAAGGAGCGGCAGCGGGCGAGGAAGGCGAGACCAAACGCTCGCCCCGTCGCCGCAGACGCAGACGTCGTCCGAAGCAACCAAACACCCAGTCTTAGATCAAGATCCGACCTCCGGCGAGGTCGGATTTTTTACTTTAGCGGGTTAGAGGATTGTAGCTCCCGATAGCCAATAGGTACAAGAAGTGAAACTGTTCGAGGTGAGCCGAAATGGTGGATATGATGGTCCAAAATGTGTGGGCTGAGATAAGTGAATATTTGCATGAAGAAGAGCGGGATGAGCTGACTGCCTGTGTAAAGCTGTTGGTCGCGCATCTTGAGGAGACGATGCGCAACAGTGACCCGGATGCGATGGATGATGTTGATGCATCTGACGCGTCCGGTCGATGGGTGTATGAGTTTGGCTATCGGATGGCAAAGCGGCAAGTACCGCTGGAACGTTTGCTCAAGTTGTCTCGCGCGATCCACAGGCAGT
This sequence comes from Tumebacillus lacus, assembly GCF_026410385.1. GTDB lineage: Bacteria > Bacillota > Bacilli > Tumebacillales > Tumebacillaceae > Tumebacillus > Tumebacillus lacus. Next base: position 60,722 of record NZ_JAPMLT010000003.1, on the reverse strand, counting down.
TGGTGTCGCGACAGGAGCGGGGTGACGATCCGGTGTTGTTGACCGCAGCGATCCACCGGTACACCAACCGCATGCTGGAAGGGTACCATCAATGCCGTTCGGAGCAGCAGGCCCGCCACTACGAGTGGCAGCGCAATCAGGTGCTGGAAGCGTTGCCGATCTCGGTGGTGGTCTATGACACCGAGGGCCGCTGTTTGTATGCCAACAAGAACTGCCATGAACAGAGCGGCACCACCAATGAGATGGTGATCGGCAAAACCCGCGCCGAACTGGCGGGGGAGTACAACGATCACGAGGACCCGATCGGAGCCTGGGAGCGGGTGTGCGCGGGCGAACGGGTCAAGATCCGCATCGAGTCGTTCTCCACGGAGGAAGGTCTGATGATGAACGACAAACATCTGATCCCGCTCGCCGATCCGGAAGGATCGATCAACGGGGTGGTCTCCGTCTGTTTCCAGTCGGTCAGTGAAAAGGAGCGTCTGCTCAACCTGCAAAAGCAGTTTTCCTTTGTGCTCAACTCGATGAACAGCGGGCTGTTGATCCTCAACCGGGAGGGCACCGTCACCGGATTTAATCACAAGGCGGAAGAGATCCTCGGTTTGCGTGCGGAAGATGTGCTCGGCCAGTATATGGGGGATCTGACTGAGAAGTATGTCGAGGGTCGCAACGAGTTAACGGGTGAATATCCGCCGTTGATCCCGTTGATGGAGCGGGGGACGCCGATTCGCGAGATCGAATATGCCGGTCGGATCGCCGGTCGGCGGTTGTTGCTGCGCGTGTCGGGCAACCCGATCAAAAACGCGCAGGGGATGACGGTGGGCTATATTTTGATCTTCGACGATCAGACCGAGTTGGTGCAGATGCGCGAGGCGGTGGATCGCAATGAAAAATTTGCATTGATCGGGCAGTTTGCGGCGGGGATCGCCCATGAGATTCGCAATCCGTTGACGACGGTGGACGGATTTTTGCAGTTGTATGCGGACGGCGGAGTGAAAGATGAGTATTTCCTCGACCTGACGAAAACGCTGTTGTTGCCGGAGATCGACAGGGCCAATACGATTCTGTCCGATTTCCTGATGGTGTCCCGTCCGCAAGCGCCGCTGCGGTCGTCGGTGGACACGCGAAGCTTTGTCGCCGACGTGGTGCGGCTGGTCGAGTCGGAGGCGCATCTGCGGGGCGTGCTGCTGCATGTGGAAGCGCCGGATGTGTTGCCCGCTCTGTTCCTGGATGTGCAGCAGATGAAGCAGGTGTTTTTAAATCTGTGCAAAAACGCATTCGACGTCACGCCCCAGGGCGGTCGGTTGACGCTGCGGGTGCAAGATGATCCGGACGGGCAGCGCGTGCAGTTTTTCGTGGTCGATGAAGGGCCGGGCATTCCGGCGGAGGATCTGTGTCATATCTTTGAACCGTTTTATACGACGAAAGACCACGGGACGGGACTTGGGCTGCCGATCTCGCACCGCATTGTGGAAGGACACGGCGGCGCGCTGCAGGTACGTTCCGCAGAGGGGGCGGGCACGACGTTTGTCATCTCGATCCCGCTGCAAACAAAAAACGACCACCGAGCCTAGCGAGGGCTGCCGGTGGTCGTTTTTTCGTCTGGGAGCGGATGACCGAGGATCAGGTGTTTGACGCCGTGCAGGATGCCGTGCTCCTCGATCCGCAGCGTCGTGTGCGGGGCGCAGGCGAGCAGTTCCGGGCAGGAGTTGCCCATCGCGATGCCGGTGCCCACGGCGGTGATCATCTCCATGTCGTTTTTGCCGTCGCCAAACGCGGCAGACTCGGCGACCGGGATGTCGAGCAGGTCGAGCAGTTTCAAGACGCCGGCCGCTTTGTTCACGTCGTGCGGGTTGATGTCGATCGCCCACTCCCGCCAGCGGTGGACGTAGAGCGGCTCGGGGTGGCCTTCGCTGTAGAGGCGTTCGGCCGTCTCGTCGCAGAAGACGATCACTTGGTAGATCGGGGGCAGGGAGTCGCCCGCCTTGGCCGGGTACGGATCGTCAAATCCGCCGATCTCCTGTCTGGCCTGCGCGAGATGCGGGCAGTCGAGGCGGGTCGCATACATCCGTTCCGCCCCGTAGAGCAGGAAGGTGTGGCGGCCGTCCGCGATGCGCAGCCAGCGGTCGATCACGTCCGGGTCAAAGGCGATGCTGCCCGGCATCGTCCGGCCGTTCTGACCGATGTGGGCGCCGTTGCAGGTCAGAGCCCATTCGATGTCCAGTTCCTCGCGCCACGCTTTGACTTCGTGCTCGCAGCGGCCGGTGGCGATGACCGGCGTGATGTTGTTTTCTTTGAGCAGACGGATCGCCTGCTGAGCCGTATCGGGAAACGCGCCGTCGAGGCGCAATGTGCCGTCGATGTCAAAAAAGACGATGCGGGTCATTCTTTCACCATCCTTACATACCAGCGGTCGGACATTTCGGTCGAGGAGACGCGGTAGGTGCGTCCGCCTTCGAGGATGATCAGATAGTCGGTGACGAGCATGCGTCCGAGGTCGTCCGGTTCGACCGGGCCTTCCCAGCACATGCCGTCGGGGGTGCGGATGTCGGTCAGCACCAATTGTCGGTTGATAAATTCAACGCAGGCGGTCGCGACCTGAATCGCCCGTTGCCCGCGGGGGTGGATGTGGATCGTCGCGTTGTAGGACAGAGTGGCCATGTGGTGTTCACCTCGCCCTACATGATACCACAACTGACCGATTTATATGGGGGCGGTTGCGAGTTTTTCCATCTCGTTCGATTCATACACGCGGGTCCCGGTCGAAGTGTCGTGCAGGGCGACGTGCAACAGGGCGCGGGCGACGGTGCGGGCGTGGATCGGGCGGTATTTTTTCAGCGGGCCGACGATGGCGAAGGAGAACCAGGACGCGACCTTTTCGCCCAAGCGGAACTCAGTGCGCTCGCCGAGCAGGAGAGACGGCCGGAAGATGCGCAGAGCGGGCAGGTCGAGCGCGCGGAGGGCAAGCTCGACCTCGCCTTTGACGCGGTTGTAGAACACGGATGAGTTGGCATCGGAGCCGAGCGCGGTGATGATCAGATACTGGCGGGCTCCGTTTTGTTTGGCCAGTTCGGCAAGGCGGAGCGGGTAGTCGAAGTCTACTTTCCGAAACGCCTCGCGAGTCTTGGCGATCTTGATCGTGGTGCCGAGGCAGCAGTAGACGTCGGCATTTTGGAAATGATGCGCATGCGGGGCAAGGTCGTCAAAGTCGACGATGACCTGCTCCAGTTTCGGATGCGAGAGTTGTTGAATGGGGCGGCGGACGAAGGCGACGACCTTCGCGTAGTCGCCGGATGCCAGCAACAGCCGCAACGCTTCGCTCCCGACCAAGCCGGTCGCTCCGGCGAGCAGGGCGGTTTTCTTGTGGGTGGTAGACATGGGAAGATGTTCACGCTCCTCGGCAGGATAGCTATCTACTTGCATTGTACACGTTCTTTCTTTCCGTTTCTAAAAATAGGATGAAACGTTCGCGCCCTCTGTACGTAATGATAAGCAAAGAAAAGGGGGAGACGAGATGAGTTTTTCGACTGAAAATCGTTGGATGGCGGTGCTGGCTCATGTGTCGGCGTTTTTCCTGCCGTTGATCATTCCGATTATCCTGCTGGCTGTGAAAAGTGACGACCCGTTTGTGAAGCATCATGCCAAACAGGCGTTGGTGTTCCATCTGTTCCTGATCGGGGCCGGGTTTGTCGCTACGATCTTAATGGTGGTGCTGATCGGGTTCTTGCTGGCTCCGGCTGTGGGTCTGTTTGGCATCATCTTTACGATCATCGCCGTGATTCGCACGCTGGACAATGAGTTTTACCGCTATCCGGTGTCCGGCGGTTGGGTCGACTGAGGAAAGAATTCGCCGGTCGAGGGCACTCTATAGGTACCTTGTGCGAAAGGGGTGTTCCCATGGAGACTCGTCAATCGATCCTCGATGAAGTCTGGAGCGAACTGGAGACGACGCCGCGCATGAAACTCAATGGGCTGCTCGCTCAGATGGGGCTCTCCAAATCGATGTATGCCAAACTCGGCGACACAGAGGCGAAAAAGCTGTTTCTCGGCCTCGCCACGAGGCTTGACGATGACACGCTGCGCTCGGTCGTGCCGATGCTGCAAAGCGCGTAGGTCAGCACAAGGAAGGAGGCCGCAAAACGGGCCTCCTTTTTACGTGATTTTTTGTTGCTTCAACAGCTTGTTTACATGCTATACTTGAACTGAATTTATCCAAATGGTGGAAGGTTGGGGCCTGCTTATGTTGAAACACGTGTTTTCGATCTTTTTCCGTCCGCAGCGGACACTCGACCGGTTGCTTGCAGAGCGCAATAACGGTCAGTCCTGGGGGGCTACGTTCCTGCTGATCGGTTTGCATGCGCTGCTTTTGTTCCTGTTTGGCATCTTCTTCTCCCGCTCGCTCACCGACGCGTTTGAACTGATGCCGGGGGGCTTTGGATCGACCGATGCGGAGATCATGTCCTGGGTGATGATCGGGGTCTTTGTGGTGGCGATCTTGGCGACGGCCGTCTTTATCCTGCTCAGCCGGTTTTTCTTCTCATGGTTCGTGCAGGTGGGGCTGTGGATCGTCGCGTCCCGCCAGATGCGCGAGACAGAAAATCGCGGGGAAAAAGCCCGCTTGCTCCGACTGGTACAGCCGTATACGCTGTGGATCATGATGTTCCCGACGCTGCTCTTGTCGCTGCTTGTGCCGCTGTTCTTTGACATGGGAGCATTTTTCGAAGCGGCGATGATGAGCGAGATGGAAGGCACAGACGAAATGCCCGACGAGATGTTGCCGGCGATGATCGGGATGCTCGTGTGGAGCGGCGTGTCAAACCTTGTGTCGTTTGGCATGTACATCTACCAAGTGATCGTGCGCGTGATCGCGATCCGCAAGATCTACGACAACGTGTCGGTGGCACAGGCGTTCTTTGGTCCGTTCATCATCTATGCGCTGATGTTCTTCGTCCTGATCGCGGCGTACGTGGCGTTCCTCTTCCTGATGATGGCGATCGGCACTTCGGTCGACTCATTCGACCCGGAGATGGCGAGTGCGGCCCTCTCGTACCTGAATGTGTAAGAGCAGAGACAGAAAAAAAACCACCTCGCGAGAGGTGGTTTTTTTAGTAGCCCAGCCGACGACGGGTGATCGCGACGATCTCATCTTTGAGGCGGGCGTTTTCTTCCAAAAAGGCGTTGCGGTCGCGGGTAAATGTCTCTCGTGCCGCTTCGTCCTTCAGATACGGTAGGTTGATGTCCATCGTCAGGATCGCTGATTGCCCGGCCGCTTCGGCTAGCAGTGCGGCGATGCCGAGGTCGGAGATCACGTTTTTATTGGCCTTCTCCGCGATCACAAGCGATTGGCGCAGCACGGTGTTGCAGAGCTGTGCGAGGTCGCGGGGGACGGCGGTCGCTTTGACGGTCGCCTCTTGGATCGCCAGGGTGCGGGCCGCTTTTTGTTCGTCGGTGTCTTTTGGCAGCTTGAGCGCCGACATGTAGTGGTCAAAGGAGACCATGTCCTGTTCCAGCAGGGTTTCCGCCGTTTGCATGGTGCGCTGCAACTCGGCAGCCAACGCTTGCATCTGTGCTTCCACGTCGGCAAATTTGGTCCCTTGCGTGAGGTTGGCCACCATCGAAGTCATCGAAGCGCCGAGGGCTGCGACGAGCGCGGCGACGCTGCCGCCGCCCGGGGTGGGCGAGTCGGAAGCGGCCGCGGTGAGGAAGGTGCGGATCGGTTGATCGAAAGTCGTCATCGTTAGCGAGCCTCCTTGACGGGAATCTGCAGGTCCATCGCATCCATCAAGTTGCGGAACAGCATCGCCGTGGTGACGGTGCCGACGCCGCCCGGAGTAGGTGAGAGGCCGGCGGAAGATGCGAGGCAGTCGGCACTCACATCGCCGACGATCTTGCCGTCCGCCGTCTCGTTGATGCCGGCGTCGATCAGGATCAGCCCTTCATGCACCATCTCCGGCTGGATCAGCCCGGCGCGGCCGACGGCGACGAAGGCGATGTCCGCCTGTTTGAGGTGGACGCTGAGATCGGGCGTTTTCGAGGTGCAGACGGTGACGGTCGCGCCCGCATTGAGCAGCAGGTGCATCAGCGGCAGACCGACAGTCGCGCCGCGACCGACCATCACGACGTGCTTGCCTTTGACCGTATGGCCGTATTGGGTGAGGAGGGCGATGCATGCCTTCGGAGTCGCCGGATAGAGGCCGGTCGTCTCCTTGATCGCAGCGAGCAGGTTGTCCGGATGCAGGCCGTCGATGTCTTTTTGCGGGAGGATCGCTTCGGCGATCTTCGGGGCGTGCAGGTGGGCGGGCAACGGCAGTTCCAGCATGATGCCGTGCACCTCCGGGTCGCGATTCAAACGGCCGATCACGTCGAGCAACAATCCTTCGCTGACGGTGGCCGGGAATTTGTGCAGTTCATACTCGATGCCGAGCTTTTCCGCAGCCCGTCCTTTTGCTTCCGCGTAATAAAGCGACGCCGGATCGCCTTCGACGATCAAGGTGCAGAGCTTGGGGACGATGCCGCGCGCTTTCCACGCCTCCACCTCACGAAGTACCTCTTCCCGAATCTGATCTGCGACGGGCTTGCCTTTTAGTTCCAAAGTCATGGTTCCGTCCTCCTCCAAAATATCGAACGTTTCCTGTCTGTTTGTGTGTTAATGTTCGATTTTTTCTATTTCCCGTATTATACACTCTTCATTTTTTGTTGTCGAGGGCTGGAAAGGCGAAAAAGGGATCAGGAATTCGGAATCAACCTGACATCAACAGTCTTTGGTCGTTTAGTGGAAATTATAAGCTGGAAGCATTCTTTTATCCCGCATTGTAGGAATTTCGCATGAATTGTCGAATTACTTTCTTCGTAACCATCATCAGTTTTTCAGAGGGGGATTGGAGCACGAAATGCGTAAACAGAAATGGTTTCGTTTGAACGTGCGGAACAAACTGATCCTGTTCGCCACATTGATCCTGATCGTACCTTGTCTGTCGGTGGGGTTCCTGTCCTACCAAAACGCAGAAAAGGAAGTCAAGGAACAATTGACGGCAAACGCGACGGAAAGTGTCAACCTGCTCGTGCAACTTCTCGACCGCGTCGTCACGGGAGGCATGGAAAATGTGTCCTTCATGGCGGATTCGCTGACAGCCGCTTCTTATAAGGAAGAGGCGGATCAAAAAGCACTGTTCAAACAGCTGGAACAATTCGGAAAATCGCATCCTGAAATCATGAATACGTATGTCGGCACCGAGACAGGCAAGATGATTCTCGCGCCCAAGCAAGATCTCCCGGCCGATTTTGACCCGCGCAAACGTCCGTGGTACCAAGAGACGATGGCGAAAAAAGGCAAGGTGGTCGTCACGGCTCCCTATGTGAACGCCACGTCCAATGACGTGATCGTCACCATCGCCAAAGCGTTATCGGATGGCTCCGGCGTCATGGCGTTGGATTTGAATCTCAAGTCGCTCGGGGAGGTCGCCAAGTCGATCAACATCGGCATGGAAGGCTATCCGATCATTCTCGACAGCGAGCGCCACTATATGTATCATCCGACCGAAAAGCTCGGAGAGGTCGCCGAGGCCGCCTTCCTCGAAACGGTGTTCAGTTCGGACAACGGCAACACCGAGTATGAGTGGGAGGGCGAAACCAAAGCGGTGGCTTTTGCCAAGCATGAGCAGACCGGTTGGCGCGTGCTCGGCACGTTCTATCTGAATGAAGCCGAGGCAGCCTCTCAGCCGATCTTTAACGCCATGCTGACCGTCCTGGCCATCGCGCTGGTGATCGGGGTGGCAGTGAGCCTCCTGATGGTTCGCTCCATCGTGCGTCCGCTGCGCACCGTGACCGACGCAGCGGAGCGGATCGGCCAAGGCGACCTGACCGCCGAAGTGTCGATCAAAAACCGCGACGAGTTTGGCGATCTGGCGGAGAACTTCAACCGCATGCGCGAATCGCTGCGCACGGTGCTCGCCGAGGTGAGCGACACGGCGGAGACGCTGGCCGCTTCGTCGGAAGAGATGACCGCCTCCTCCGAGCAGACCAGTCAAGCGACGGAGCATATCGCGCAGACCATCGAAGAGGTGGCGCGCGGTGCGGATCAACAGGTGATCAACGTGGAAGAGAGCTCGCAGGCGATCAGCGAGATGTCGATCGGCATCAAGCAGATCGCGACCAACGCGAACACCGTCTCCCGCACGGCGCAGACGGCGTCCGATCTGGCGCACGACGGCAACGCCTCGATCCAGCAGGCGATCCGGCAGATGCACTCGATCAACTCCACCGTCGGCCAACTGTCGGGCGTCATCGGTTCGCTGGGCCAGCGCTCGCACGAGATCGGTCAGATCGTCGAGGTGATCACCACCATCGCCGCGCAGACCAACCTGCTCGCGCTCAACGCAGCCATCGAAGCGGCGCGCGCCGGTGAGCACGGCCGCGGCTTTGCCGTCGTCGCCGATGAAGTACGCAAACTGGCGGAGCAGTCCGGCGCTTCGGCGCAGCAGATCTCCGAGTTGATCCTCGGCATCCAAGGCGAGACCGACATCGCCATCGCGTCGATGGAAGCGGGCACCGAAGAAGTGCTCAGCGGCATCAACGTGGTCAACGAGGCGGGCGACGCGTTTGCCCGCATCCAGCAGGCGATCCAGGATGTGACGATGCAGATCTCGGAAGTGACTGTCGCCGTCCGTCAGATGACGGGCAACAGCGAACAGGTCGTGCACTCGATGAACGCCATCTCCCGCGCTTCCGAGCAGGCGGCGTCCGGCACGCAAAACGTCTCGGCAGCCGCCGAAGAGCAACTGGCGTCGATGCAGGAGATCGCGTCGGCCGCCCACTCGCTGTCGAGCATCGCAGCCGATCTGCAAGAGCTGATCTACCGTTTCAAACTGTAAGCGACTCGTCTCACAGAAAAGACCCGGTCTCCAAAAACGGAGCACCGGGTCTTTTTTTGCGTTCACCTGTCCAGCCGCACATAGCGGTCGCTGAACAAAAACAGCCACGAGAGGAACAGCAGACCGGGGACCAGCAGGCACAGCCCGCCGGCGAGTGCGACGGTGAGGTACCGGGCCATCACCGGGTTGACAAAGGCGTCGTGGATCGTGAGATAGGGATAGAGCAGGTACGGCAGATGCGAGTAGCCGTACGCCGCCACAGCGGCCGCGTACTGGGCGAGCACGAGCACGAATGTGACGCCGGGCCATCTCCCCTTTTGCAAAAACAGATACGCGTTGACGAACAGCGCGCCGGAGAGCAGCAGCAGCCAAGACCAGTCGGTGGCGAGGGCGAGGAAGTGGTCCGGGCGGTGAACGGTCAGCGGCAACAGGATGAACGCCCCGGAGCCGAGCGCGGGCAGGCCGACATGGAGCGCGACGGAGCGAAAGGCGGCCGCTGCCACCGGCGCACGGGCACGGGCGGCGTAGAAGTGCAGGAACACGGCCGACACAAAAAGCACGCTGAGCAGCGCGAACAGCACGAAAGCCCAGTGGAGCGGGCTTTGCAACACATCGGTGAAGACGAGGTCCAGCCGTCCCTCCGGCGTACGGGTGACAAATCCGCCCTCGGAGATCGGGATGACGCTGACCAGCACCATCGGCAGCAGCAGCCCGGTCACGCCTTGCAGCCAAACATAAAAGCGGCCCCGCACCTTGGCGTAGTGGCAGTAGGCGAAAAACGTGCCTTTGAGCACGAGCAGCACCAGCGCGACGGAGCCGGGCAGGAGCAACACCGTGCCATAGTAGCGGGCGCTCTCCGGGAAAAATCCGACCAGTCCGACAACGAACGTGATCAAAAAGACGTTGGTCACTTCCCAGAAAGGGGAGAGATAGCGCTCGATCACCTGCTCCACTTCGGACGGCCAGTTCCGAAATCGCGACCAAAAGAGCAGAAACCCTGCGCCGAATTCAATCGATGCCAAGACGATGTAGGCGAACAAAAACAGCCACAGGATCGTGATCGCCATCTCCGGTGTCACCGTCATCTGGAACCTCCTCCTCTCGCCGCCGAGGGCGGATCAATCGGCCGTTTCTGATGAATCGCGAGGTACAACGGGTCGGCCTCGACCGGACGTCTGCGAAAGAAGCGAATCATCACGACGGAGAGCGTGATCCCGATGGCCGCATAGAGCAGGACAAATCCGATCAGGTAGTAGAGGATGTTGCCGGCGGTGGTGACCGCTTCCGACGTTTTCATGATGCCGTAGATGATCCACGGTTTGCGCCCGATCTCGGTGAAGATCCAGCCGCATTCCATCCCGATCACAGCAATCGGGCCGAGGGCCAAAGTCGCCCGGAGCAGTCCGTTGGAAAACGCGAGCGGTCTTTTGCGCCAGACCAGCAGCAGATACAAGGCGGACAAAGCGATGCCAAACACGCCCGCCCCGACCATCACTTGGAACTGATAGTGAATGTACACAGGCGGTCGCTCGTCTGTTGGAAATTCGTTCAGCCCTTTCACTTCGGCGCGGAAATCGCCGAAAGAGAGCAACGAGAGCATGCCGGGCAGTTCGACTTTGTATTTCACCGTCTGCGTCTCTTCCTCGATCAGGCCGCCGATGAGCAGCGGCGCGTTGGCCGTCGTCTCATAGAGCGCTTCGGCAGCCGCCAGTTTCTCCGGATTGTAGGCGGCCATGTATTTGGCCGACAGGTCGCCGGCGACAGCGGTGAGTAGTCCGGTGAGCAGCGCGACGCTCATCGTCAGCGTCAGAGCTTTTTTGAAATAGGTCAGCCGCTTGCGCCGAATCACAAGGAAAAAAGCGGTCAGTGCGGCGAGCAGACAGGCGGTGGTAAAGTAAGACGATGCGAGCACATGAAACACTTTGCTCGGTGTCGCCGGGTTGAAGATCGCAGCGATCGGGTCGATGTGAGTCAATTGACCGCCGACGATCTCAAACCCGGTTGGGGCGTTCATAAATCCGTTTATGGTGGAGATCAACGCGGCGGAGGCGGAGGAACCGAGAATCACAGGCAAGGAAAACGACCAGTGAATCCACGGATTTTTAAACCGCCCCCACGTATACAGGTAGATGCCAAGAAAGATCGCTTCGAGAAAAAAGGCGAACGCTTCCAGCATGAACGGTAGCGAGATCACCTCGCCGACCAGTTCCATAAAGCCCGGCCAGAGCAGATTGAGCTGAAAGCCGATGCATGTCCCGGTGACGACGCCGACGGCGACCAGCAGGACAAACCCTTTCGACCAGCGTTTGGCGAGCAGGATGTATTCGTCATCGCGACGGGAGATGCCGAGAAATTCGGCCAATGAGATCAGCACGGGGATGCCGACTCCAAGCGATGCAAAGAAGATGTGAAAGGCGAGGGTGGTGCCGGTGAGGATGCGGGAAAAGAGCAGGTCGTCCATGATGTTGCCTCCTTCGGCTGAAAGTAGTGTTGCTGCTTTCAGACTACGCCTCGAAATCGCGAGACACAACGTGCTCAAGTCAGGAATTCGTGACAACTATGTGATTAAAATCACACAGATTGTTCATAAACATGAACGACCATTTATGTAGTAGAATAGAAGAAGCAGACCATATGAATCCTTTGAGGAGGGCCACAACATGTCGAATAAAAAGCAACGCAATTTGGACAAGCGCATTGAAAAGGAAATCCGCAACCAAAAGGCAGCAGCCCGCAAAAAGCAGCTGCCGTGGATCTTTGGCAGTGCGCTCGTGGCGATCGCGCTGATCGTGGGCGGCTTTTTCATGTCCACCAACTATGACGATGCGCAGCAAGCCAACGCGGCGGTGCAGGATTACTACAAAAACAAGATCACGCCGGACCAACTGGAGACGAAAATTCACAACAAAGAAGACGTCTACGCGTACTTCTACCAGCCGTCCTGCGCACACTGCAAAATCTCGACACCGATCCTGATGCCGCTGGCCGAAGAGATGGGCAAGCCGGTGTTCCCGGTCAACATCGAGCGTCAGCAAGAGCCGTGGGATGACTACAAGATCGAAGGCACCCCGACTCTGATTCACTTCAAAGACGGGAAGGAGGTCGACCGCATTGTCGGCGGCACAACTCAAGACGTCTTCCGGGACTTCCTCCAAAAATAACATCGTCACCTACCTGACCTGGGTGTTGCAACTCGCCCTCGCCGGCGTGTTTCTGTACTCTGCCTACGCCAAGATCATCGACCTGTACACGTTTGGCGAGATCCTGCGCTCCTACGGCATCCTGCCGGACTCGCTGATCAAGCCGATGGCGGTCGTGCTCCCGATGCTGGAGCTCTTGTTTGGCATCGGCCTGCTGATCCCGCAGACCGCCCGCATCTCGGCGGTGGTGATCGGCATCCTGTCCCTGTTTTTCCTCGTCGCGCTCGCGGCCAACTGGGGCAAAGTGCTGCCGTTTGGCTGCGGCTGCTTTGGCCCGACGGAGGCCAAGCCGGTCGGCTGGACGGACGTCGGCAAAGACGTGCTGTTTATCGCGATGGCAGCCGGTGTGTTCCTGCTGCGCCGCAAGTGAGGACGACTCGCACTCGGATAGGAAAAGACCGCATCTCCCCGGCGGAGAGCGGTCTTTTTTGCGTTAAAATATTTTTTTCTGAGCTTGATCTTCCTTGAGGATCTCGACCGCTTCCCGGAAGCGCAGGGAGTGGATCACTTCGCGTTCGCGGAGGAATTTCAGTCCGTCTTTCAGATCCGGGTCGTCCGTCTGGTCGATCAGCCACTGATAGGTGGCGCGCGCCTTTTCCTCCGCCGCGATGTCCTCATACAGGTCGGCGATCGGGTCGCCCTTGGCTTGGATGTAGGAGGCTGTCCACGGCACGCCGGATGCGTTGTGATAGAACAGCGCACGGTCGTGGTTGACGTAGTGATCATCGACGCCTGCCGCGCGGATCTGCTCCGGTGTCGCGTCTTTCGTCAGTTTGTAGATCATCGTCGCGATCATTTCCAGATGGGCAAACTCCTCGGTACCGATGTCGTTGAGCAGACCGACCACTTTGTCCGGGATCGAATAGCGTTGGTTCAGATAGCGGAGCGCCGCCGCCAACTCGCCGTCCGCGCCGCCGTACTGTTCATGGAGCAGTTTGGCCATGCGCACATCGCATTTGGAGACACGGACCGGGTATTGCAACTTTTTCTCGTAGATCCACATCCTCTGTCACCTCCCCTAGACTTGCCACGGCCACGGTGCATCCGGCCAGGAATATGGTTTGTCGGCCATGTCGCCGTGCTGCAAGGGCCCGTATCGGCGCGCATATTCTTCCTTGAGTTGCTTGCTTTTGACTGCGTACGCGTTGTATTGTTCGATGATCGCGCTGTCGCTTGGATGCGTGTCGAGATAGAGGTTCAGCTCGACCAGCACGAAGTCGACCGCTTGGATCTCATGGAGCAGCTTGTAATACTCTTCTGTCAGCTGTTTGTGCGCCATCTCGCTCACTCCCCCGGTTTGCTTTCGATCCGTCCGTCATAGGGGCTGTAGTACGCCGGCCAGAGCGTGCCCTGCTTGAGCGCCGTATACGGATCGTATTGCGGCAGGCCCGGCGGTTGCACCGGCACGTACAGTTGCGGCGGGGTGTTATACGTCTTCGCCCGGATCGGCGGGCAGGGGTCGCAAGGGCCGACAAACGGGTAGTAGACTTTGTATTGCGTGAACGTTGCCATGCTTAAACCAACCTCCCATCCCTCTCGAGTTCAGATTATCCATACTTGAGTGAGGGCGGTTTGATGCCACTTCGACCCATTAATTTCAAAAAACGACTCGACTAGAAAGTTTTTTTGCTTTATCCTGTATTACGAATCGACTCCAGTTACACCCTAGTGGGAGTATCAATTTCTGAGGAGGAACGAAATGAGCGAGAACGATAAAGCTGTATTCCTAACCCGCGAAGGGTTGAAAAAGTTAGAAGAAGAATTGGATTTCCTGAAAGGCACCAAACGCCGTGAAGTGGCAGAGCGGATCAAGATCGCGGTTTCGTACGGGGATCTCAGCGAGAACGCCGAGTACGATGCGGCAAAGGACGAGCAGGCGTTCGTCGAGTCCCGCATCGTGACGCTGGAGAAAATGATGCGCAACGTTCGCATCATCGAACCGGGCAGCGAAGATGCGGATGTGGTCGCCATCGGCACCACCGTCAAATTGAAAGAAGTGCCGGACGGCGACGAAGAGACCTATACGATCGTCGGCTCCACCGAGTCGGACCCGCTGGAAGGCAAGATCTCCAATGAATCGCCGATTGGCGCCGCTGTCATCGGCCGCAGTGTCGGCGACAAAGTCACCGTCAACACGCCGGGCGGCTCGATTGAGTTCGAGATCGTCGAGATCCGATAGAGGGTTACAGGTTGATTCGACAAGCGACGGCGGAAGACCGAGCGGCGATCCAGCGGCTCTATGAGATGTTGTGCCCGGGCGAGCCGGTGCGCGTGATCGCCTCGCGCATCGAAGAGATCGCAGACAGCCCGGACCATTATCTGCTTGTGCACGTGACAGACGGCAAGGTGGACGGTTCGGTCTTTGTCTCCTTCTGTCCTGACCCGATGTTCGGAACGCTGCCGTACACGGTGGTCGAGAACCTGATCGTCGACACCGAAGCGCAGCAGAGAGGGATCGGACGGAGCCTGATGCACCGAGTCGAAGAGCTCGGCCGCGAGCACAGCAGCACCAAGATCATGTTGCAAAGCCAGCGCAGCCGCGAAGGCGTGCAGACGTTCTTTGCGGGGCTTGGCTATGACAGCGACCACACGTTCGGCTATAAAAAAGTCCTCGGCGACAAGCGGGAGCCGAGTTTCTAAAAAAAGGCCTTTCCTTGGCAGGGGAAGGGCCTTTTTTGCGTTTTCCGCGATTTGTAGGCTAGTCCGCCGACATGTCCTGAATAGTCTTTCACGAAAGGTATGGCAGGAACGACAATCTTGAGAAATTGGGGGAGGCTGAGAATGGATCGTTGGAAAAAAGGGTTGCTGATCGGTCTCTTTTCGTCTATGTTGCTGGAGCAACAGGTAGTGGAGGCGGCGGTCGGGCTGGATCGTCCGTCCGGCGGCGTCGCGCTCGCGGAGGCGCCGGCTCAAGCTCCGGCGACGGAGGTTGCGGAGAACAGCCTGAACGCCACCGAACAGGAAAAAGAGCTCGTCGAGCAGAAACGCCTGGATCGGGTCAAGCGATATTCCCGCTATTTGCCTGCCTTTGACTCGCGACACGACAGCACGCCAAACGAAGGCGCGGCCTCGCGGGCGATCTTGGATGAGCAAGAGGTGCACGCAGCGGTTCAGCCTGTTGAGGAAACGCCGCCAGCCCCGGCTCCAAGCAAATGGGAAGCCCGGGCGCAGGTTGCTTCCCGCGGCGATGCGCAGATCGTGCCGACCGCACAGAAACCGCAGGAGAAGCAAACGAAGACCGTGACGGTCCACGCGGGGAGCAACGCCGCTCCGACTTTGAACCAATCGGCCGGAGTGACCGCGACGCTCGGCAACAAGGCCGCCACGCACGGATTGAGGTATCAAGGCGTGCCTTACGTGTACGGCGGGGAGACACCGCAAGGATTTGACTGTTCCGGATTTATCCAATACGTTATGAGGGAAGTCGGTGTCAACGTGCCGAGGACCACGTACGCGCAGTACGAAGCAGGCGCGCAAGTGGCGAAACAACATTTGCAACCGGGCGATCTGGTCTTTTTCGCTGCCGGCGGCGCGGCAACCTCGCACGCAGGGATTTATCTGGGGAACGGCAAATTTGTGCATGCCGATGCAACGGACGGCGTCACGGTCGACGACCTGAACAGCGGCTATTGGGCAGGGGTGTACCAAGCCGGTGTCAGGGTGATATAGATCGGGAAATCATGGAAAACGACCGGGCTCTCCGGTCGTTTTTTGTGCTACAATGAAGGGACAAACCTGTCTTTCAGCTGGAAGGAGGCTCCGCACTCATGACGATCCTTGTTCTGTTGATTCTCAGTTATCTGATCGGCTCGATCCCGACCGCGCTGATCGTCGGCCGCCTCGGCTACGGCGTCGACATCCGCGAGCACGGCAGCGGCAACCTCGGCGGCACCAACACGTTTCGGTCGCTCGGCATCGCGCCCGGTGTGATCGTCTCGGCGGTCGACGTGCTAAAAGGCACGCTCGGGGCCGCGCTGCCGGTTCTCGCCGGTGTCGATCTGCACCCGATCTTCGCGGGCATCCCGGCCGTGCTCGGGCACTGCTACCCGGTGTTTGCCGGGTTCCGCGGCGGCAAGGCGGTGGCGACGTCGGGCGGCGTGTTGCTGTTCATCTCGCCCCTGTTGTTCGTGACGGGTCTCCTGGTCTTTTTCCTGTCGCTCTATGCGTGGAAGTACGTCTCGCTCGCGTCGATGATCACCGGCGTGTACGTGCATCTGTTTGCGATCTTTACCGATGACAAAGTGCTGTCGCTCGGGACGTTCATCCTGTGCTTGCTCGTGCTCTACCGGCACAGAAGCAACATCGAGCGGATTATGAACAAGACGGAGACGCGCATCACGTGGATGTAAAAAAGGAAACATAAAAAAAGCGACCTGTGAGATCAGGTCGCTTTTTGGTCTTTATAGCGTGCCACCAGCAGGACATCCAGAGCTTGGGAGATCGCGATGACTTCTTTGTCGAGCAAGTTGCCCTGCTTGTGGCACGCGCATTCATTCAGTTCACGACGGAGCAACTCGATGGCGTTTGTTATACAGCTAATATACATCACCTCCTCAATTGTTGTACAAAGTGTATCACATTGTACGGAGCCCTGCCCGTTTTTATGGGGGGTGGATGTGGAGTGCGCTCCGGGAATAAGGTATAATAAGCCAAAAGAGGAGGAAGACCACAGGATGTTCTTATATCGGTTGGAGGCCCGAGGCGACGGCTTTGCCGACTCGACGGTGATCGTGATCGCCGACGGGGAGGAGCAGGCGTTCACGCAGGCACAAGCGCTGCTGGAGCGAAACGCGCTGGGATTGATTACAATAGCGGAGTTTGCCATCGTAGAGAAAAAACGATTGGAACCGGGCAATGGATATGTGATGGAAACGACAAGGGGGAACTGAGATGACCGCAATCAAAAAGCGCAGCGAGATCGAGACAGCCTACCAATGGAATCTCGGCACGATGTATCAATCGAATGAAGAGTGGGAGCGCGACTACCAGAAAGCGCAGGAGATGTTCCCGCAGGTCGAGGCGTTCAAAGGCCGCCTCGGCGAATCTTCCGCGACGCTGTTGGCCGCGCTGCGCCTGCAAGATGAGATCGCGCAGGTGCTGGAGAACGTCTACGTCTATGCGAACATGAATTCGCACACCGACACGGCCAACTCCGCCAACCAAGCATTGGCCGACCGTTCCAACACGCTGATGGCAAAGGCGATGAGCTCGCTGTCGTTCTACAAACCGGAGATCCTCGAACTGCCGGCTGAGACGCTGGAGCAATTTTTGAAAGAAAACGAAGACCTGCGCGTCTACGGAACCTTCCTGCAGCGGCTGATGGACGAGAAGGAGCATGTCCTCTCCCCGGAGCTGGAAGATCTGCTCGCCCGCACCTCCGAGCTGGCGGACGCGCCGGATACGATCTTCTCGATGCTGACCAACGCCGACCTGGAGTTTGGCACCGTCGAGGACTCGCAGGGCAACGAGCACGCCGTTTCCGAAGGGATGTACCGTCTCCTGCTGGAGAATCGCGACCGCGTGTTGCGCGAAAACGCTTTTAAGCGCCTGTTTGGTACATACGGCAAGTTCCGCAACACGCTGAGCGCAGCGTACTCGGCAAACGTCAAAAAGGACGTCTTCTACGCACAGGCGAAAAAATACAACTCCTCGCTGGAGATGTCGTTGTTCCCGGACAACGTCCCGACCGACGTGTACAACAACCTGATCGCAGCTGTTCATGAAAACCTCGACACCATGCACCGCTACGTCGCGTTGCGCAAAAAAGTGCTGAAGGTCGACGACCTGCACTATTACGACCTGTTCGTGCCGATGGTTGAAAACGTGGAGATGAGCGTCACCTATGAAGAGGCGAAGGAAAAATCGCTGACCGCCCTCGCGCCGCTCGGTGATGAGTACGTGTCGGTCGTCAAGCGCTCCTTCGACGAAAACTGGATCGACGTCTACCCGAACCAAGGCAAGCGCAGCGGCGCTTACTCCTGGGGCAGCTACAGTTCCTCCCCGTTCATTCTGATGAACTACAACGACTCGCTGGATTCCCTGTTCACGCTGGTGCATGAACTCGGCCACTCGGTGCATTCCTACTACTCGCACAAAGATCAGCCGTACGTCTACGGCAACTACACGATCTTTGTCGCCGAGGTCGCTTCGACGCTCAACGAGAACCTTCTCTTGGAGAAATTGCTCGCGGAGACGACCGACAAGCAACAGCGGATGTACCTGTTGAACCACTCGCTGGATCAGTTCCGCTCGACGATGTTCCGTCAGACGATGTTCGCCGAGTTTGAGAAGATCTGCCACGCGACCATCGAAGAGGGCGGTGCTCTCACGGCCGATGTGCTGCGGGAGATCTACGGGGATCTCAACAAAAAATACTATGGCCCGGATCTCGTCATCGACGACGAACTGCACAACGAATGGTCGCGCATCCCGCATTTCTACAACTCGTTCTACGTCTACAAATACGCGACCGGCTTTGCCGCTGCCATCGCCCTCGGTCGTCAGATCATGGGCGAAGGCGCTCCGGCTGTCGAGCGCTATCTGAACTTCCTGAGCGGCGGTTCCTCCAAGGACCCGCTCGACCTGCTCAAAGGCGCAGGCGTCGACATGTCCTCGCCGCAACCGATCCACGACGCGCTGCAAGTGTTCAAAGAGCGACTCGCGGAATTGGAGCAATTGATGCTGGAAGCGTAAGCCACAATTTGACCGTCTGCCCGGCATGGGCAGGCGGTTTTTTTACCGAGCAGGGAGGGAATCGACAGAGTTTATAGAAAACATTGAATATATTTGTATGAGACAAAGAGAGGGGCATTCAAATGGCCGTTTTGTTAATGGGTCGATGGTCAGGACTTCCGTTCCATGAGTGGCTGGCCGATCTGAACGATGAGATCGTGCTGTTCACGACGGACGACATGCAGCACCCGGAGTTTTATCACAAACTGGTGAGAATCCAGTCTTTCGATACAGCGGATGTGTTGTGGAACGCGTTGGATCAACATCGGGAGACGCCGTTTACAGCCGTCTTTGGCACGTCGGAGTATGACGTTATTCGCATGGGGCACCTGCGCGACGCCATCGGCGTGCAAGGGCAGAGCTTGGCATCGGCGATCGCCTACCGCGACAAAGTCGTGATGAAAGAGCACGCTGTCAAAGCCGGGATGGAAGTGGCGAAGTTTCACCGCATTGAGACGTCGCTCGACCTGCGTCTCTTTGTCGAGCAGCACGGGTACCCGGTGGTGATCAAGCCGGTCGACGGCGGCGGTGCGGTCAACACGCAGGTCATTCATGATGAAGCGCAGATGCTGGAGTTCCTGAAAAAGGGTCCGCTGGTCAACATGATGGTAGAGACGTTCGTCGAAGGCGACATGTACCACGTCGACGGCATCTACAAAGACGGTGAGCTGCTGTTTGCCTCCGTGTCCCGCTACTTGAACGGCTGCCTCGCGTGGCAGCAAGGCCTCAGCCGCGGTTCGTTGACGCTCGACCCGGACAGCCCGCTGTTTGTGCGGATGCGTGAAAAGGCCATCGAAACGATCCGTGCGCTGCCGGAAACGCCGTTGATCTCCTTCCATGCGGAGTTTTTCCTGACGCCGGATGACCGCATCCTGCTCTGCGAGATCGCGTCTCGCTCCGGCGGGGCCCGCGTCGTCGATACGATCCAGCACGTGTACGGCCTTCACCAAAACCGCACGTGGACGCGCCTCGCCTGCGGTCTGAACGACAAAGTCGTGCAGCCGGTCCCGGCAGAACTGGGCGGCTACCTCGTCGTGCCGTCCCGTCCGGGCGTGGTGCGCGCGCTCCCGGCTGAGATCCCGTTCGACTGGGTCGTCGACTACACGCCGGGTGTCAAACCGGGCGTGCAACTGGATAAACCGACCAACACGGTCGCCAACCTCGCGACGTTTATCGTCAAGGGCCCGACGGAAGAGACCGTGGAAGCGCGGCTGATGCAGCTGAATGATTGGTTTCTCTCGGCTGTGGAGTGGGAAGAGGAAGTCGAGCATTCGAAGGCGTAAGTCCGCAACATTCAAAAAAAGAGCCGCCTGCATCGTTCGCAGGCGGCTCCTTTTTTATTCGTTGTCCGGTTCACGCGGTTGCTGTTTTTGTTTTCGTTCGGCGATCCCCTTCCAGATCTGGAGGAGGAACGGGACTTTGCGCTTGCTTTGGACGACGTTTCGTTCCACCTTCCCCGTGCCTTTGCATGTGAGACAGATGACGACGGAGGGGACGGGGAGCGCGGTGTGCAGTTTGCCTGTGCCCTTGCACACGGGGCAGGGTTTGAGCGCCATTAGTGGATGCTCTTCTTTTTGAAGCGTCCGCCCCTGACTTCGGCGATCGTGCCGACGGCGAGGAACGCGTCGGTGTCGATCTCTTCGACGATCAGTTTGAGCTTGGCTTCTTCCAGACGGGTGACGACGCAAAAGACGACCTTTTTCTCGTCGCCTGAATAGCCGCCTTCGCCGTTCAAGTAGGTGACACTGCGGCCGAGGCGCGCGTTGATCACGTCGCCGATCTCGCGGTGCTTGTCAGAGATGATCCAGACCGACTTGGACTCTTCAAAGCCGTCGATGGTCAGGTCGATCATCTTGAACGCGATGTAGTAGGCCATCAAGGAGTACATGGCCCGATCCCAGCCAAATACAAAGCCGGCCGAGCCGAGGATGAAGATGTTGCCGATCATGACGACTTCCCCGACGGAGAAAGGCGTCTTTTTATTGATCAAGATCGCGACGATCTCCGTGCCGTCCAGCGACCCGCCGTAGCGAATGACCAGACCGACGCCGATGCCGAGGATGATGCCGCCAAAGACGGTGGCAAGCAGCGCGTCTTGGGTCAGGCTCGGGACCGGGTGCAGAAAGTTGGTGGCGATCGACATGACGGTGATGCCGAGCAGGGTGGAGAGGGCGAACGTTTTCCCGATCTGTTTGTATCCAAGCAACACAAACGGAAGGTTTAACACGAAGAGGAAAAGGCCGATCTGCCACTCGGTAAGGTACGACAGGATAATCGAGATGCCGACGATGCCCCCGTCGATAATGTGGTTGGGAATCAAAAAGATCTCCAAGCCGACCGAGACGAGCAAGGCCCCGAGCGTAATGAATAAGATCCGTTTCAACACTTTGGCGAGCGACGTTTTGCCGTGCTGGGTCGGAGGGTTCGGCTGGACTATCGTTTGTTCCATTTCATCACTCCTTTGACAGTTTGTTAGTCTACCTATAGTATACCTGACGGGCCGGGCCGGATGAGACCGATTGCACATTTTGTTGAAAATTTTTCTCATCTGAGGAGGTTGACAAGGAAAGCAAAAAGACCGGACATCTCAGAAAGGAGAGCCGTCCGGTCTTTTTCGTTCAAAAGGACTCTTGCAGATCCTGCCGCAGATGACCGCGCACGAGCGTCAGATAGATCAGCACTTGAGCCGCGACGATCACGAAGGCGACGTAATAGATCGAGCGGTAGTCGCCGCTGGCGAGCAGGAAGCCGCCGATGGAGTTGACGCCGGCTCCGATGATAAAGCGCGAGAGGTTGCGCAGGCCGGAGTGCAGGCCGCGCTCGGCATCGGGTGTGGCTTTCATCATCGAAGCGTCGATGAAGGAATTGATCAGCACGCCGACCGTCCCTTTGCCGATAAACACCAGTGAGAACAGCCAGATCGCGCCGATGGTGCCCAGCATCAGCATGAACAGGAGCTGGAGCGCGAACGCCGTGTACAAGATCAGACGCCGCTTTGGCGAGGTCATGATAAAGGGTGTGAAGAAGGTGGTCAGGAAGAGGAGGAACGAGTTCAGAGCAAACAGATAGCCGACGATGTCATCGCTCAAGGAAAAGCGTTCGCGCAGGATGACATTTTCAAACGGCCCCAGCAGAGAGAACAGGGAGCCGGCCGCCGTCGCGTACAGGACGTAGACGAGGACTTGGCGACTCGGGACGGCCAGCCACGACGGGCGTTTGACTTCGGTCTGTCGGGCGTGCTCCTCTTGTTTGCGTCGACTCTTGGCCGGGAGGAACACGCGAAGGATCAACATGATCAGGAAGCTGAATGCGATGAAAAAGATCGTCGTCTGATAGGCGGTCTGTCCCTCCGGCAGCCAGGTCGGGAGTTTGGTGCCGAGGATGTAACCGACGCTCATCATCAAGGTGAAGGCAGCGATCAGCATGTTGTAGGCGGTGGTCTCGTCTTCCTCGCGTTCGCACAGGCTCATGATGTAAGGAAACTCGCAGGCGATGACGAACGCAAAGCCGATGCCAAGGACGATCTGCACCAGATAGAGCATTGCGGGTGTGGTAACAAATGCGATGGCGGCATAGGAGAGCGTGACGATGGCAGAACCGAGCAACATCGCAAATTTGGACCCCAGCCGGTCGGTGAGAATCCCCGCCGGGTAGGAAAAGACGGCGACGGCGACCGAGTAGCACGCTTGCGCCAAGCCGATCACTTTGGTGTCAAAGCCCAGCTCCAAGTAGTGGAAATTTAAGATGACGGCCGCTCCGACGCCGATGCCGAACAGCATTTCCGAAAACAGATAGAAATGCACGGCGGGCGGCAGGCGGAGCAGCGACAGCAGGTAGTTCCGCATGAAAGGAAATCCTCCTAAAAAATTACAATGAGCTGAATTTTACTCATTATACTACAGAGAACGGGCGGTGTCTGCCGCAATTTCTTCCCGCTCGCGGTACATGTCTTCGATTTCCGAAGCGAACTGTTTTTCGAGCACGTGGGTGCGGACTTTCAAGGTCGCGGTCAACTCGCCGTCTTCAAGGGTCAGCTCGCGTGGGAGCAGGGTAAATTTTTTCGGACGCTCAAACGAGGCAAAGTCCTGCAG
Organism: Tumebacillus lacus; assembly: GCF_026410385.1. Taxonomy (GTDB): domain Bacteria; phylum Bacillota; class Bacilli; order Tumebacillales; family Tumebacillaceae; genus Tumebacillus; species Tumebacillus lacus. The sequence goes on along the minus strand of NZ_JAPMLT010000003.1, from coordinate 37,832 downwards.
CCGCTTGTCGATCTCCCGTGCGTAGAGGTCTTGCACGCGCTCATCGGCGAGCAGATCGGGGAGCGGCAGAGCGAGATCCTGTTCGGCCGCCCACTCGGACAGGACTTGGAAATCGGGGACGAGCAGGGCGGTGACGTATTTGCGCTTGTCGCCAAACAGCACGGCCTGCGAGAGGAACGGGCTGCGGGAGAGGGCCGATTCGACGGGGAAGGGAGCGACGTTTTTGCCGGTGGCGAGGACGAGGATGTTTTTCTTGCGCTCGACGATCTTCAGATAGCCGTCTTCGAATCGGCCGATGTCGCCGGTGCACAGCCAGCCGTCGTCGTTGAACGAGTCGGCGGTGGCCTGCGGGTTTTTGTAGTAGCCGATCATCACGTTGGGACCTTTGACCAGCACTTCGCCGTCGTCGGCGATGCGCACTTGGATGCCTTTGAGCGGGCGGCCGACGGTGCCGATGCGGATGTCCGGCACTGGGTTGGTCGAGACGATGGGCGCCGATTCGGTCAGCCCGTAGCCTTCGCAGACCGGCAGTCCGACCGCACGGAAAAACTCGGCGATATACGGTGAGAGCGAGCCGCCGCCGCTGACGAGCAGACGCAGGCGGCCGCCCGTTTTGGCCCGGATCTTTTCAAAGACGAGCCGGTCGAACAACGGATAGAGAAATTGGGTCAGCGGTGTCGGGTCGGCGGTGTGGCGTTTGCCGATCTTCAGGGCGGTGCGGAACAGCCATTGTTTCACTTTGGAGGAGGCGGCGATGTTTTTCTGGACGCCGTCGTAGATTTTTTCAAACAGACGGGGGACGGAGGTCATCAGGGTCGGCGTGACTTCGAGCAGATTTTCCGGGATCGTGTTCAGGTTCTCGGCAAACGCCATGCAGGCACCGGTGGAGAGAAACGCAAACTGGCCGCAGGTGCGCTCGAAGATGTGGGAGAGCGGCAGGTAAGAGAGTGAGCGGTCCTCCGGGCGGACCGGGACGTACAACAGCACCGACTCGGCGTTTGTGCGCAGGTTTTCGTGAGAGAGCATCACGCCTTTGGGGTTGCCGGTGGTGCCGGAGGTGTGCACGATGGTGGCGAGGTCCGATTTGTCCACCTGTTCCCAAGCGGTCAGCGGACCGTCTGCTTCCAAGCATTCGAGTCCGTCGCGCACGAGGGCGTCGAAGGGGAGCAGAGCCGGTCCGGTCTGTTCCGGCAGCGCTTCCAAACGGTCGATGTGCACGATCAGCCGCACGGTGTCGGAGGCGGCGGCAAACGCTTTTTCGACCAACTCGACGTTTTCGGCGATCACGAGTTCGACATCGGCGTTTTGCAGAATAAAGCCGATCTGCGGGGCGGTGAGCGTCGGATACACGGGAACGGACACCGCGCCGAGGGAGAGCACCGCGAAGTCGGCGATCAACCATTCCGGGCGGTTGTTTGACAAGATCGCCACTTTGGTGCCGTGGGCAACGCCTTGGGCTTGCAGGCCATAGGCGAAAGATTGAACGCGTTGCCAGAGCCCGTCGTAAGTCATCTTGCGGTAGTGTCCTTCGCTTTTCCACATCAAGGCGTCGCGCTCGCCGTGGCGTTCCACCGCCGCATGGAGCAGGCCGATCAGGTTTTGCATCGTGGCAGGACCCCCTTTTCCGAAAAGTTTGTATTTTATGAGTACGTGTTGGGGGAATGTCCCGATGCCGGGTTTTTGGTTATGATGAAAGAAGCAAAGGAGGGAAAGCGGATGCGTTTTTCGAGGCAGGAGTTGATCGACATTATCACGCCGCATGTGCTGCGGACGTTGATTCGGCTGCATCAAAAGATCGGAGCGACCGTGACGGAAGCGGATCTGATCGCAGCGGGGCTGTCGGAGGAACAGCGGCAGGCGTTGGTGCAGACCAAACGGCTGGTCGCTGCGGAGGCCGGGGGGTACGAGGTACAACTATAAAAAAGCAGGAAAAAGGACGGTGCCCTCTACGCGAGGGCTCCCGTCCAAGCGAGCATGCCGTTTTCCATGTTTTTTACATTTTCAAATCCCGCGAGGATCATCACTTTACAGGCGGCCAGCGAGCGGCGGCCGCTGCGGCAGACGAGAACGGTCTCAGCAGCCGGATCGAGTTCGTCGATCCGCGAGGTGAGCTCCCAGAGCGCAATGTGCCGTGCTTGCGGGATCTTCCCTTCGTCGATCTCCTCCTGTTCACGGACATCGACGATTACGGGCAGGTCGCCTTGCGCGATCCGATGCTTGAGGTCGGAAGCGGTGATGGTTGCCACGTGGCGGTAGACGGTGGCGGACATGCGGAAACCTCCTTGTCAGACATAGCTGTTGCTCTCTATCTTAAACGACTCAGCACTTAGAATATGTGAATTGAACTACATTTGTTACGCAACATCGTGTTGGACGACCCGCTGCGTTTGGATATGCGCTCGGGTCGTCGCCGGGTGATAATCGGGCTCTTATTCGTTTGGTTCGCCGCCGTTCAGGGACTTGCGGATGTCACGGACCAGTTCCGCCTTGTTTTTGCGGACGCGCAGTCCCCCGACTTTGTAGGAAGGGTGGATGCGCAGGCGTTTGGCCAGTTGTTGAATTTCCTTGATACCCATCGCGCTGATCTCTTCGCTGTTCAACGCCTTCACCTCCTGAAAAAAGCCGTCAACCCACAACGTCTAGGCTTTACAAAAGCGGGGGATTCTAACGGCGGGAGGTGAGGTTTGTGAAAATCCTGTTTCTCGTGCTCGCCTTGGTGATCGTGTTCGTGGCGCTGGTGTCCCGGCAGTCCGGATACACAAAAGTCTCTGTCTGGCGCATGGTGATGACGATGATGATGAGTGCCAATCTTGCGGAAAACAACGGCCCCGGCAAACGCTAGGGGTCTTTTCATTTTCATGGAAATGGCATACGATGAATGTATATACCGACTGTTCGGTCAAATACGCGGCAACGTGGAAGGAGTGTGGCAGATGACAGCGACGAAAGGCGTGCACGGGATCGCGATCCCGACGCCGTGGCTGGTGGGCGATGTGAATGTGTATGTGCTGCAGGACGGCGAGACGGTGACGCTGGTCGATACGGGCCCGCAGACGCCAGAAGCGGAGGCTGCGCTGAGTGCGGGATTGGCGGAGATCGGGCTGACTGTGGGAGACATCGATCAGATCCTGCTGACCCATTTTCATGTCGATCACAGCGGGCTGGTGGAGCGGCTCGTAAAGCAGTGCGGCGCGAAAGTGTTTGCTCATCCCGGCACGGAGCGGCTGATCCAAAAAAATCAAGCGGTGGAAGCGGAGCGCAAAACATTTTTCCTCGATCTGTACCGCTCGTTTGGTCTGTCAGACGAGGACGGCCTGCTCGCGTATGAGCAACTCGCCGACTACCAAGACTACATGGGACAAGGTCATGTCGATGTGATGCTGGCCGAGGGCGACCGGGTGCCGGGGCACGAGGCGTGGGAAGTGCTCTATACGCCCGGTCATTCGATGGACCATCTGTCGCTGTACCGGGCGGAGGACGGGGTGATGATCCTTGGCGATCACGTGATCAAGCACATCTCGTCCAACGCGATGATCGAGCCGCCGGCAGACATCAGTCAACCGCGTCCGCGCACGCTGGTGCTGTATCGGGAAGCGCTGAGAAAGGTGGCGGCCATCGACTGGCACATCGGCTACACGGGGCACGGCGAGCCGGTGACGGGGCATCGCGAGTTGATCGAAAAGCGACTGCGCGATCAAGAGCGCCGGGCTGCCCGGATCGTGGAGATGGTGCGCGAGGGGCGTACGACCGGGGCGCGGCTGTGTCTGGCGATGTTTCCTCACCACCGCAACCAGTTGTCGCTGATCGTCTCGGAGACGCTCGGCCACCTCGATTGGCTGGTGGAGGAAGGTGTGCTCGCCGTTGAGGATGATCAGTCGGGCATCGTGCAGTACCGCGTGGTCAAGGAAATGGTGACCTGTTCGTAGTTCGTAACTCGTAACGGAGAAAGAGCCTGTCCCGGTCGAGGGCAGGCTCTTTGTTTGGTCAGTGCGGTTTGAGCGGCACGCTGTGTTTGACGGTGCTCCAAGAATGGGTATGGTGGTTGCGGACGAGGATCTCGACTCGGTCGTCATACACGTTTAGATATCGCGACTGGCTTTTCAGCGGGTCGGTGTGGTAGTAGATGCCGTTGCGTTTGCGCGCCCCTGGGAAATACGAGGTCAGGCGGTCCCACGGACGCCAGACGGAGCCGGTGCTGGCAAAGACCATGTTGTCGCGCTCGACCATCTCGGTCGGCGACTCCGGCGAGATGTGCGTGTGGCTGGAGAGCCAGAACACCTGCGGATGTTTTTGCGCGATGGCGAGCAGTTCTTTTGCTTGCACGGTGCCGATGGGGAAGCCTTGGTAGACGGTGCCGTCGAGCGGCTGATGGAGAAAGACGACGGTCGGCATCGTCGTGGCCAGCAGCGTTTTTTCAAACCACGCCACCTGCTCCGGGGAGAGCCACGCCGCTTCGCCGATCTCCTTTTGCCGCGGCATGTATTGCTCCGGTGAAAGGAAGATCAAGTGGAGGCCGCGCACGTAGCGGTCGTAGTAGAGCTTGTCGAGGGCAAATTTGCTCTGGAAGGTCTCTTTGGAACGGTCGTCGTTCCATTCGGGGCTTTCCCAAGCGTGGTAGTAATCGTGGTTGCCCATCGTCGGGTACATCGGCAGAGTGGGCACTTCCTTGGCGAGCAGCTCTTTGATCAGGTCGTAGTCTTTGGGACGTCCGTTCATCGACAGGTCGCCGTTGATCACGAGCAGATCGGGTCGCAGGCGGCGCAGATCGACGAGCGCGTTTTTAAATTTGTAGGTGGGAATGTCGGCGCCGATGACCTCGCTGGCGGTGATGTGCAGGTCGGAAAAGACGGCGATCGACAGACGCGGTCGTTCCGCATTGACGGTGGCGACAGAAGACTGAAACGGAGCGACCAACAGGAGGCTGGCGAAGATCAAGATCCACGCGTACAAGCCTCGTACAGACGACAGGCGGCGCATCGCGGCGACCTCCCTTCTCTTTTGGGGATTCGGTAGTTTCAGTATGCCATGAAATGGTGCGGATGCAAACGTGGGCAGCAGGGAATCCGCGCGGGAAAGTGGAACTGTTTAGGAAAGGGAGGACGATGAGGATGACGATTTTTGAGACGAGATTGTCCCGCATCCGGGAGTGGATGGCGGAGAACGGGGTGGACGTGACGCTGGTGACGTCGCCGCCGAACGTGTTTTACCTGACAGGGTTTGACTGCCATCCGCATGAGCGGTTCATGGCGTTGTGCCTGCAGGCGAGCGGGGAGGCGACGCTGTTTATCCCGTCGCTGGAGAAAAATGAAGCGGAAAAGAGCGGGTTCCGGTCGGCGATTGTGACGGTGTCCGACACGGAAGACCCGATGGAAAAACTGCGCAGCGTGGTCGGCGACGGGCCGTTTGGCGCGTTGGCGATTGAAAAGCAGCATCTGACGGTGGCGCGCTATGAGCAACTCCAGACGGTGTTTGGCGAGGCCAAATCGGTGGCCGCCGAGGAGTTGCTGCTGAAGATGCGCCTGCAAAAGGATGCGGCAGAGATCGCGATCATGAAAAAGGCGGCACAGATCGCCGACCGCGGCGTCGAGGCGGGCATCAACGCCATCGCAGCGGGCAAGACGGAAGCGGAGATCGTCGCGGTGATCGAGTCGACCATGAAGAGTCACGGTGCGAGCGGCACCTCGTTCTCGACCATCGTGCTCGGCGGGGAAAAGAGCGCGTTGCCGCACGGGAGCCCGGGCAGCCGGGTGATTCAGGCGGGCGACTTGGTGCTGCTCGATCTCGGGGCGGTGTATGAGGGCTACTGCTCGGACATCACCCGGACGGTGATGGTCGGCGAGCCGACCGACCAGCAGCGCGAGATCTACGAGACGGTGCTGGCGGCCAATCTGGCCGGGATCGCAGCGACCCGACCGGGCGTGCCGGCGATGGCGATTGACGCGGCTGCAAGGGAGACGATCACGGCGCGCGGCTACGGCGAGTATTTCACGCACCGCGTCGGGCACGGGCTTGGCATCGAGGTGCATGAGACCCCGTCGATGCACGGCAAAAACGAACAAGAGCTGGTGCCGGGCATGGTGTTCACCATCGAGCCGGGCGTCTACGTTCCGAACGTCGGCGGCGTGCGCATCGAGGACGACGTGCTCGTTACCGAAGACGGTGTCGAAGTGCTCACCTCGTACCCGAAAGAGTTGCAGATCCTCGCAGTAAAATAAAGAAAACAGGACATGCTGAGAAAAACGGCATGTCTTTTTCGCAACAAGAACAAAAAGGGACATGCTGTCCGGGCATATCCCGATGGCGGGGTGAATGCATTCCGGCAGTCTGGTACATGCGAAAGGGACGTGCCCTCCGAGCCTGTCCCTTTCGCGGGGTGACTGCATTCTGGCAGTCTGGTACATGCGAAAGGGACGTGCTGCTGGAGCATGTCCCTTTTCTGCGGTGTATATTCAGATCGCTTTTGGTTTCGCTGATGAGAGCCGTTGCTGCTGTTGGTGTTCGAACTGCTCGATGATGCCCAGATACAGCGTGTTAAACTCTGCAAATCGCTCGATGGTCACGACGTGGGCACAGCCTTTGAGCAGGTGCATTTTCGCCCCGTCGATCCAGACTTTCATCCGTTGGACCTGCTTGATGAACCAATAGTCGGCGTCACCGGAGATCAGATGCGTCGGCACGCGCAACGTCTGGCACAATGCGCGGGCATCGGCGCTGGTCAAAAACGAGATGATCTTCTCAAACTCGCGCGGGCCGAGGTCCCGGCTGGCCTTGATGAACGCTTTGCGTCCGACCTTTTCCCGCGGGCGCGGCATCAACACATGCGAGCCGATGGCGACGATGATACTCGGCGGCAACACTTTGGTCAACGTCCGGTTCAGCACGTTCATCACCGCTTTGAAATACCACGGGATCGTGTAGAATCCGCCCGCCAACGTCAGCGTCCGGACTTTCTCCGGATATTTGGCAGCAAACGCCTGCGCGACAATCGCTCCCATCGAGAGTGAGCAGATGTGCGCCGACTCGATGCCGCGCTCGTCGAGCACCTGCGCCAGATCGTCGGCATACAGTTCGGCCGTGTAGCAGTCGAGCTCGCTGCCGCCGGTGCGGCCGTGACCGCGCAAGTCATAGAGCATCACGCGAAACTTTTTTTGAAATACGCGCACCTGCGGCAACCAGGTCCGCGAGTTGCCGGCAAACCCATGTATAAAAACAATCGGAACGCCCGATCCATGCTCACTGACAAAATGCTTCATCAAAGTCCTCCTGTTCAAGAGTAGTATCATGGTATCACAATCAGATTCATTTGAATATGGCAGGAATTTGCCTTTGGATCGTGAATTTTTACAGAAGTATGACAGTGACAGGGAGAGCAGAGAACGAAGATGAGCACGATACACAAACCCAGCAAAAGTGATCTGGAACGTTTGTCCCGGCTCCGGGCTCCGTACCAGCAAGCAATCGACGAAATGAAAGTCAAACTGAAAGGCATCAAATACGGCTGCCTGCACCAAGACAACTACTCTCCGATCGAGTTCGTCGTCGGCCGCGTCAAAACGACCGACTCGATCTTAAAAAAAGCGGAGAAAAAAGGCGTGCAGATCGGCGCGAAGAACTGGATCGAAGAGATCGAGCAGCACGTATATGACATCGCCGGGCTGCGCGTGGTCACTCGCTATATCGAGGACATCCGCGAGGTACAGGAGATGTTGAGCCAGCGTGAGGATTTTGTCATCGAGGAGATCACCGACTACATCGCCGATCCCAAAGAGTCCGGCTACCGCTCCGTCCACATGCTCGTTCGCTATCCGACTTACCACGGCGCGACGAAAAAAGAGGTGTTGTGCGAGATCCAACTGCGCACGCTGGCGATGAACTTCTGGGCGACCAACGAACATGAACTGCGCTACAAATACGCCGAGAACCTGCCCGCCGAGATGAAGGACGCGCTGCGGACCGCAGCCGACACCGCCTATGAACTCGACATGCAGATGGACCAGTTCCGCCGCGACATCCGCACCGCCCGTGAAGTGGTGCAGGAGTTTGCGATTGCCAACGAGGACAAATTGGAAGAGATCTTTTCGCTGTATGTGAAAAAAGACTTTGACAAGGCGGCCGAGATGTACCGGCATTACTTCGGCAGTGAGCACGATTTTGGCGACAATCCGAAGCTGAAGATGATCAACGACCTGCTCGGCACCCGGCTGAGCAAGAAAAATTAAGCACGACGAAAAAACCCTTGAGCCTCGCTCAAGGGTTTTTATGTGCCGTTCTGGCTAAAATTATTGATCTTGGCGTTTTTGCAGCGCCATTTTGATCTCGGTCATCAATTGAAGGCCGACGTCCGCCTGGAATTCGTCGACAGCCGTCTGCATCGCATAGGTGAATCGGAAGACCGACGTGTCTTGAAGCAGATCGCGCAACATGTCTTTCGCGGCCGGGGACAGCGGCGTTTTGATCACCGTTTCCAAGAATTTGCGGATATCTTCCACTTCTTGTTCGATACGTTCGCTGAGAGCATCGGTGCCGGTGCGGGTCGGTTGAACCGGCTGGGAAGTGGTAAATTGGTAGGGTTCGAGATCTTTCGAAGTGTCCGTTTGAGCCGATTTTTCCGTCTCGTTTGCGGTGACGACCGTTTCAGTCACAGCCGCTGCCGTCGGAGTTGCCACCGGTGTTTCTTCCGGTTTGGTCTCCGCTTTCGGCTGCACAACTGTTTGCTCCGGTTTCTCGGACGATGTGTCTTTCGGATAATTTTTGTCTTCGAGACCAAAAGCGATCTCGCCGGTACGGCGGTCAAATTTGTTGATTTTTACGTGGAGCGTGCCTTGCGTGTCGATCAATTTTTGCAGATCATTTTGCAAATCTTTCGGCATTTCGCTGTTGTGCAGCAGACCGCTCAGTCCGTCAGCGGTGGAAGCGAAGCAACCGAAGTCCATCATGCGGAACGGTGTAACTTCAATCGAATGCCCGACGTGATATTTTTGCAAAAGGCTCGGGCGTAAATTGTCCCGTTTGGAACGGCCAAACTGTTGAACATATCGCAATGTTTCCATATGTAGAGTGCCCCGGTTTGCATCAGGCCCTATGGGCTCCGGCAAAATCGGGTTCCCCCCTTTCCGAATGCTTGGCAAATTCTTCTGTCAATACAAGTTTACAATTCGAATCAAGGATGTCAACGGCAAAAAAAGGGATACTCGCAAATATTAGGAAATGAGTTTATTCTAATCCATGAGACACTCTTTTATACATTTTTACTTGCGTGCAAAAAAACTCTCCCTTAACGGGAGAGTTCACGAATGTCATTCAGCGTGGGAACATCGTCGAAATGGTGGATCAGCAGGCGTTTTTCGCCGTTCAGGAACGCCGGGATCGTGTCGATGTTTTCCGCGCTGGCGGTCTGCAAGTCTTGTTCCAGAGCCGCTTGGCCCGCCTCCGCGTCAAGAGCGGCAGCAAATGCGCCCTGATCGAGGCCGATCTCACCTGCGATGCGGATCAACGTCTCGCGGTCGGAAATGTCTTGTTTGTTCGCCCAGTGAGCGGCAAAGACGGCGGTGACATAGTCGCCCGCTTTGCCCATTTCGGTCGCCACTTTTGTCGCCAGCAAAGCCGGGATTGTCTCGGATTGAACCGGAGAGGAGAGCGGTACATTTTTTTCTTCCCGCAATTCTTTCAGGCGGGCGCGGCCGGCTTCAAAATACCCTTCCGGCTTCGGCGGCGGGTTGGCACCCGGCGGCATCTTCCAGACATGGTACTCGACGGCAGCGCCTTCCGCTTCCAATTCGCGCACGGTGAGGGTGCTCAGGTAGCACCACGGGCAGGCGTAGTCAAAATGATAATCGAGGCGGCTCATCGCTTGCCTCCCATCAGGACGCTGTGCGCCACGGCGAGGCACTGGTCCATCACGATTTCCACGCCGTTTTCGACTGCCAGTTCGGCCGCTTTTTCATCGTAGACGCCTTGCTGCGCCCAGATGCACTTGGCACCGGATTTGACGGCCGACTCGACAACAGCATGGAGTTCTTCGCTGCGGCGGAAGACGTTGACCATGTCGACGCCATCCGGCACTTCTTCCAAAGAAGCGTACGGGGTCTCGCCGAGCACAGCTGATTTGAGCATCGGGTTGACCGGGATGATCCGGTAGCCGCGCTCCTGCATCGTTTCGGCGATCTGATAGGATGTGCGGTCCGGTTTGTCGGACAGCCCGACGACGGCGATCGTTTTGACGTCGGTCAGCCATTGTTTCAATGTATCATTCGACGGAGATTGGTACATCTTATACACCTCATTTTCTCTGGTTGCTACGATTAGGATAACTGATTTGATGGATAAAATTCTGTTGGCGACCCTACAATTTCATGTTACAGTGGGGGCAACAAGGAGGTACGAACACATGATGGATACACTTTTTATCCAATATCCGAAGTGCGGCACCTGCCGCAAAGCGAAAAAATATCTGGAAGAACAAGGCGTTGCCTTTGCAGACCGCCATATCGTCGAGGAAGCGCCGACGAAAGAAGAACTGCGCTCTTATTTGGAAAAGAGCGGCCTCGACATCCGCAAATTTTTCAATACGAGCGGCCAAAAGTACCGGGAGTTGGGCCTGAAGGACAAACTGAAGTCGATGAGCGAAGAGGAGATGCTCGACCTGCTCGCCACCGACGGCATGCTGGTCAAGCGGCCGATCCTCGTGCGCGGGAGCCAGGCGACGGTCGGTTTTAAGGAAGAAGAATTTCAGAAGGTGCTCGGCTGACGAATGACAGCATCTATCCGCAAGACGGTGCTCCCGAACGGTCTGACGGTGCTGACCGAACATACTCCCTATCTGCGCGGGGCGGTGGCCCACCTGCGCTTTGGCATCGGGTCGGGGTATGAGAGCCCGGAGATCTACGGGGTGGCGCATCTGCTCGAACACATGGTCTTCAAAGGCACGCCCGATCTCGATCAGGTGGAGTTTGGCAATGCCATCGCGCGGCTCGGCTGCTCGACCAATGCGTCGACCGGATATGAGTCGACGACCTATGAACTGGACGGTCCGGCGGAGGCGATCCTCGCAGGGCTCGATCTTTTTGCTTCTGTGCTGGCGAATTTTCACGCACCGCAGGAGGAGTTCGTCAAGGAAAAGGACGTCATCCGCGAAGAGTATAAGATGATCAAGGACGACCCGTCGGCGTGGGGCGAAGACATCGCCTATCATTCGCTGCTGGGCGGATTTGCTCATCCGACGATCGGCACGCTCGGCACCATCGACTCGTTGACCCGCCGGCAAGTGCTGGATTTTGCCAGAACGTATTACACCCCGGACAATCTGATCGTCGGCGTGGTCGGCCATGTCGCGCATGAACAGGTGGTCGAGGTGGTGGCGAAACATTTCGGCACCGACACGCGAAAAGCTCCCGCGCTGGTCACACCGGCCTTGTCCCGCATCTCGGCCCGCCATGAGGACGAGGACAGCGAGCAGGAGCAGGTGTATCTCGGCTTTCGTGCCCCGCATATCAAACGCTGCGACCTGCACGCGTTCGATGTGGCGATGACGATTTTCGGCGGCGATTCGTGGTCGCGCCTGTTCCAGCGGTTGCGCAACGAACTGGGGCTGGTCTACCATGTGGACGGCTCTTACTCCGGCTGGCCGCATATCGGCGCGTACATGATCTACGCCGGTTGTCAGCCGAGCGTCACCGATCAGGTGATCGGCGAGATCACGGCGGAGATCCAAAAGTTCACGTCCGCGATCGACCCGGATGAGATCGTACGCTCGAAGGCGATGCTGCGCGCGGCGCTTTTGATGAGCAGCGACCACCTCGGCAACAAGGTGCACAAGCTGATCGACGATGAGGTGCTGTACGGGCGCTACATCCCGTACGAGCAGGACATCGCCGATCTGGAATCGGTCTCGATGGATGAAGCGATGCGGCTCGCCCGTGAAACGCTCGACCTCAGTCAGATGACCCGCGTGACAGTAGGCCCGCAACAGCCCAAGTGAAAATAAGTCTATCGTCCCCTGTCAGGAAGTGTGGCAGGGGGCTTTTTGTGTCTGTGGCACTAAAAAAAACAAATTATATATAAATAATCGGTAATAAAGTACGTTGACTGTTTGATAGAAGCGTGTTATCGTGAATGATAGAAAGATTCAGTTAAATATGTGCTACCGATAAAGAGGGGAGGGTTTATTCCTTGAACAAGCAAAAATGGTTGCTTGCCCTCTGCGCGGCGTTGGCGCTGATCGGCACCGGTTCCTATGCGGTGACCCAAGCGTCGCAGGCGTTCGACAAGGATGCTTGGCAGTCGGCAGAGAGCGCGGCGAACAAGCGCATCCAGATGGAAGAAGAGAAGATGACCGGCGGCGAGACTGATGAGGTCGACAGCGTGCCCGGCTCCTATAGCGTGTTAAAAGGACAAGACCCGGATCTGCGGTTCCTGCAGGCCGGGCAGCAGGTACTCTCCGGCAAGAAAGCGGTCGCGGTGTTCGGCCACGATGCGTACGACTTGGAACAGGATCGATTGGACGAGCAGGCGGTGCGGGCCATCGCAGCTGTCAGGAACGGGGGCGGCGAGGCGCTGTCCGGAGTGAGACTGACCGGTGAGCAGATGTCTGCCGCCTTGGCGGAGGACAAACAGCGCGCGCAACTCGTGCATCGGCTGAGCCTGATCTCCAAACAGTACGGCACCGACGGTCTGGTGCTCGACGTGATCGGAATCGACGCGAAAAAAGCGCCGCATCTGCAAGCGTTGGTGGCCGAACTGGCCCTTTCGACCGATCTGACGTTAAGCGTGCCGTATTGGGAATACAACCAATTCTTGAAAAAGTGGGCGATCCCGCACAACGTTACCGTGCTCGGTGTCAATTCCTACGATTATCTTCTGCCGGCCGGAACTGTAAATCGAAAATTCTAAATGTATAGGATTTTACGAGAGTCGAAAAGACTCTCGTTTTTTGTTGGGATCGAGGTGTATAATGAACAAAAATGTCTGATGGAAAGTGGAGAGTGCCATGAACGAAGAGCGCAACGCCAAACTGTTGCTGTTGCTGGTCATCGTGATCTGGGGGCTGAACGTGGTCATGATCAAGTACCTCGCCGGACACTTTGATCCGCTGATGCTGGCCGCTCTGCGTATCGGGGCCGCAGCGGCGCTGCTGGCAGCTGTTGTATGGAAAAGCCACGGTTTTGTGAGGCTGACGAAAAAAGAGTGGGGGTTGACGGCGGCGATCGCAGGTTCAGGGATTTTTATCCATCAATGGACGGTCTCAGCCGGGCTCCAGTCGGTCCCGGCATCGACCGGTTCGCTGATCCTCGCGCTCAACCCGCTGGTGACGGCGATGCTCGCGTATCTGATCTTCCGCGAGCCGCTTCATATCCGAAAGATCATGGCGTTGCTGCTCGGATTTGCCGGAGTGCTGCTGGTGATCTACGGGGATGCGCGCGCGCACGAGGAGTCGCTGTTGTTTGGCCTTGGCGAAGGGCTGGTCATCATCGCGATGCTGACCTACGTCATCTCCGGACTGTTTGTTAAAAAAGCGGTGCAGACTCGGCCGGTGATGGTGATCACTGCTTACAGCCACGTGTTGGCGACGCTGTTTCTGATCCCGACCGCCCTGTTGCAAGAAGCGGTCAACGGCGTGCATCGCCCGTGGCCGGACGACTGGTTTGTCTGGGGCGTGCTGCTGTTCTCCGGCTGGGTGGCGACCGCCTTGTGCACCGTCTGGTGGAACGGCGGCATTCGCATCATCGGTGCGGGACGCACGGCGATGTTTATGAACGGGATGCCGGCGATGAGTCTGTTTTTTGCCGTGCTGCTGCTGGAGGAGACGTTGACATGGGTGCACGGCGCGGGATTTTTGACCGTGTTCTTCGCCGTCTGGCTGGGCACGTCGCAGTGGAAATCAAAAGAAAAGAGGCAACTGCCGCCGATGCAAGAGTCCGCCTGAGCGATCAGGCGGTTTTTCTTTTTGCAAACTCGCTCGATATGTGCAGGAAAATGACGGGGAGCACGTGGAATATACTCATCAGTCAAATTAATGAATACTGATTGGAGCATAGGGGATCAATCATGAGAAGTGAAAAAAACACACTATCGTTTGGCGCGTATTTGCTGCGCACCGTCTTGATGGCGGTGCTGGCAGCAGTGTTGCTGTCGGGAAGCACGGTCTGGATCAATGATCTGCAGGGGATGCAAGTCGTCTACACGGTGGCGGTCACCGTAGTGTTGAGCGGACTGACAGGCGCTGCGATCACGACGGTGAACTTCCGTCGCTTTTTGCAGCCGATGAACATGGTGATCGAGCATGTGACGGAGATGTCGCAAGGCAACCTGTCGATTCGACTCGACGAGGAAATGGCGCGCGGTTTGAAACCTCTGGCCGTCTCTGTCAATGAGATGAGCGCCAACTGGGAGCAGTTGATCGGCGAGGTGAACCACACGGCGCTGGAGGTCAACGCCTTGTCACAGGAGTTGGCGGCGAGCGCGGAGGAGACCAGGCAGGCGACGCAGCAGGTGACGGTGTTGATCCAGGAGATCGCCGAGGGAGCCGACCTGCAGGCCAGCCACACGCTGGAAAGTGCGCAGGCGTTTCACGAGGTGGCAGCCGGCATGGGGCAGATCAGCGACCGCTCGACACAGGTGACAGCCGCCTCGCAGCGGATGGCGGCCGAAGCGGCAGAGGGCAATCGCACGATCCGGCAGGTGATGGGGCAGATGGAGTCGATCGCAGGAGCGGTCGACCGTCTGTCGGCTGTGGTGCGCCATCTCGACGGTCGCTCGCAGGAGATCGGCAAGATCCTCGAAGTGATCACCGGCATCGCCGGTCAAACCAATCTGCTCGCGCTCAACGCCGCCATCGAGGCGGCCCGCGCCGGGGAGCAGGGGCGAGGCTTTGCGGTCGTCGCGGACGAGGTGCGCAAACTGGCAGAGCAGTCCGGGGAGTCGGCCCGTCAGATCGAGGACATGATCACGGAGATCCTGGAGGACACCGCGCAGGCGGTGCTCGTGATGGGAGAAGGGGTGACCGAGGTGCGCGCCGGTTCGGAACTGGCACAACAGGCGGGCGCGGCGTTTGAACGGATCGTGCTGGCAGCCGACAACATCGCCGAACAAAACGGCGAGGTCACCCAAGTCACGCAGGCGATCACCGTCAACTCGCAGCAGGTCTCGGCGGGCGTTTCCGACATGACCCGCCTCGCCGAACAGTCGGCGTCCTATTCGCAGGATGTCGCAGCTTCTTCGGAGGAGCAACTCGCGTCGATGGAGCAGATCCAGCAGACGGCCCACTCGCTGAGCGATTTGGCGCAGCAGTTGCAACGGTTGATCGACCGGTTGCACGTGAAGTAAAAAGGAGAGTGCCTACGACGAGGCACTCTCTTTTTTTGCGGCGGGAGAGGGGGCGGGGGTGTGCGACACGTAGCTGTGCAGCACCATGCCGATCATCACCAGTGCCATCCCGGCCCAAGACAGTGCGGATGGCAGGTGGCCGGCGAGGATCAGCATCTCGCCGATCACCGCAAAGATCACCTCACCCGCCTGCGTCGCTTCCACCGCTGCCAACTGGCGGACGTTGCCGCGGGCGAGGTCGGTGGCGGAGAAGAACAGCACAGTTGCGATCACGCCGGAGGAGACGGCGACGAGCAGCGACTGGAGCACTTGCCCTTCGCTGGGAGCGCCTGCTGTGGTCGCGCCGAACAGGGCGAGTACGATCCAAAGCGGCAGCGAGGCCAGCGTCATGCCGAGGGCGCGTTGGTAGGAGTCGAGCCGCCCTTCCAGAGCGGCCATCATTTTGCGGTTGCCAAGAGGATAGGCAAAGGCGGCGACAACGACCGGCAAAAAGCCAAGCAGCGCCTCCCGCATCGTCAGAGCGGTCGCCGACTGCATCTGCATCAGGAATACGCCGAGCAGGATCAAAAGCGACATCAGCAGCCCGCGCACCGGGATTTTTTGCCGCTCGCCGCTCAGGTCATAGAACAAGGGTACAAGCAACGACCCGGCGACAATGGTGATCTGCCACGATCCGGCGACCAGCCAGGCCGGCCCATAGGCGGCGGCAAACGTCAGCGGCGCGTAAAACAGGCCAAATCCCACGAAGCTCCACACGAGCCATGTTCCCGGTTGTCGTCGCATCTCCCGCCACAGCGGCTGGAGATTGCCCCGCCACAGCACGAGGAGCAACAGGAGCGGCACCATGAAAAAATAGCGCAGCGACGTGCTCCACAGCCAACTGCCGCCTTCCAGCTCCATCGAGCGATTGAGAACGAATGTGAAGGCAAAGAAAAACGAGGACAAGATCCCCAGCATCAGGGCGCGCACCGCCACAACCTCCTTTTTCCGAATGTTTAGGTAACGACATCTTAACACAAAAAAGACCGCCCGCCCACGAGGACGGGTGGTCATGTTCAAGTCTTCTTGTCGGCGGGGGATGTGCCCCTACATCGTCGTCAACATGCGGACAAGCAACGCGATCCGCTCCGGGATGCGGTCGACGACCACGTGCTCGTGCGACGCGTGCGCTCCGTCGCCGACCGGGCCGACGCCGTCCAGCACGGGCACGCCGAGCACGGTGATGAAGTTGCCGTCGCTGGTGCCGCCGACGCCCTTTTCACCGAGTGCAAATCCTTCGAGGCGCGCCTGTTCCTGCGCGTGCCGCAGTAGCGGCTCGGCAGCCGGAAGCTTTTCCATCGGCATCTTCTCGATCCCGCCGGTCACCGTCAGCCGGGCGCGCGGATCGACCGGTTGCAGTTCCTGCATCAGGCGGGTGATCCGCTCCGCCTCCGGGACGGACGCCACGCGCACGTCGATCACCGCTTTGGCGTGAGCGGGCACGACGTTTGAGGTGGTGCCGCCTTTGATCGTGCCGACGGAGAGCGTCGTGCCGAGGTCGTAGTCGGTCCACGACTGGATCTTCACCGCCTGCTGCGCCAGTTCGATGATCGCGTTGACGCCGATCTGGTGCTCGTTGCCCGCGTGCGCGGCCCGCCCTTCGACCTGCAGCGTAAACTCGCCGCCGCCCTTGCGGCTGGTCTTCAGCTCGCCGTCGCCGTATGCGGGCTCGATGACCAGCGCCAGTGCGCTCCGTTTGGCATGCTCTTGGATCGACTTCCACGACGACGCGCTGCCCGTCTCTTCGTCGGTGTTCCAATAGAAGACCAGCTTTTTGTTCGTCGCAAGGCCTTCTTCGACGATCGCCTTCAGAGCAAAGTACGAAAACACGATGCCCGCCTTCATATCGTAGATGCCGGGACCGTACGCTTTGCCGTCCTCGATCCGCCACGGTTCGGTCGCCAGCGTGCCGACATTTTTGACCGTGTCAAAATGGCCGAGCACGAGGATCTGCTCATCGCCTTCGCCGTACGTCAGCACCAACTGATCGCCGGTGACCGGTTGCTTGATCGTTTCCAAGGTGCAGCCGAGCGCCTGAAAACGTGCTGCGATCCAAGCTCCCAGTCGGTCGACTGCCGACTTGTCGTGAGTCGGGGTCTCGATCTCCACATAGGTCTTCAATTCTTCCAACACGCTGTCCAAACGCTCCTGAAAATAACTTGTCCACTGTCGATCTGCTGTCACGTTGCGTGCCTCCCTTTCCACTGCTTTCACTGCCGAACATTATAGCAGAAAACGTTTGCGAAATTTCCATTTTAAAGATATATTGGTTTTAATGACTGTAAATACATGCATCGAACAAGGAGTGGTTCTTCTTACTTAAATTGGAAGGGAATCTCTTTGTCGAATAATGTACATAAAGTCTTGCATAAATATCCGTGACAGGGTACTATACGAGAGTTGAGAAAATGCGGCGCGGTTGGACATGCTAACAACTAACTCGATACGTACAAGTGAACCACGAACATAGGAGGAGATTTACTCATGCAAAAATTCAAAAAAATTGCGGCACTCGCTCTGACCGGCGCTCTGGCGATGACGGTGATGGCAGGCTGCGGCACAAAGACGGAAGAAGGCGGCACCACCGGCGGCGAAACCGGCAAGAAAGAAAAGTTGATCATGGCGACCTCGGCCGACTACCCGCCGTACGAATACCATGACACTTCGTCCGGTACCGACAAGATCGTCGGCTTTGACATCGACATCATCAACTACATCGCCAAAGAGCTCAACTTCGAATACGAGATCAAGGACATGGACTTCAACGGCCTGCTCCCGGCTCTCCAATCCAAGCGCGCCGACTTTGTCATGGCGGGCATGACTCCGAAACCGGAGCGTCTGGCAAACGCCGATTTCTCGATCATCTATTATGAAGCGAAAAACACGATCATCCAGAAAAAAGGCGCCAACCTGAAAAAGCCGGAAGACCTCAAAGGCAAAAAGGTCGGCGTGCAGCTCGGCTCGATCCAAGAGGCGGACGCGAAAAACTGGGAAGGCATCGAACTGAAATCCCTGAACAAAGTCAACGAGATGGCGCAAGAGCTGAAAGCGGGTCGTCTGGACGCTGCAATCGTTGAGGACGTCATCGCGCAAGGCTACGCGAAAAACAACCCGGATCTCGAATTCCACGTGATCGAATCCTCCGAACCGGCCGGTTCTGCGGTCGCCTTCCCGAAAGGCAACGAGAAGCGCGTCGAGGACTTCAACAAAGTCCTGCAAAAGATGAAAGACAACGGCGAACTGGAAAAGCTGGTCGTCAAATGGTTCGGCGGCGAGCAATAAGCGTTTGACAACGACAACACAATACGTACTCTGAGGAGTGTAGGGCATGAATTTGGATTTTGCACAAATTGTGCCCTCTATCCCGTTTATTCTGGATGGGATATGGGTCACGCTGCAATACACGCTTTTATCGACCTTCTTCGGTTTCTTGCTCGGCACGGTGCTGTCGTTGTTCAAGATCTCGAACATCAAGCCGCTGAAATGGTTTGCGGTCGCGTACACCTCGATCTTCCGCGGCACGCCGCTGATCGTGCAGATCGCCATCGTTTATTTTTCCACACCGCAGTTGATCGGCTATGACATCACCGCGCTGCAAGCGGGCGTCCTCGCCTTCTCGCTCAACTCGGCTGCGTACATCTCGGAAACGATCCGCGGCGGCATCCTCGCGGTCGACAAAGGCCAGCGGGAAGCTGCCATGGCGCTGGGGGTGCCGTACCGCGCGATGATGTGGGACATCATTTTGCCGCAAGCGGTGAAAAACATCCTGCCGGCGCTGGTCAACGAGAGCATCGCCCTGTTGAAAGAGTCGGCGCTCGTCTCGACGATCGGCGCGCTCGACCTGCTGCGACGCGCCAACATCGTGGCGTCTGAGAAGTTTATTTACTTCGAACCGCTGATCTTTGTCGCGGCGATCTACTATGTGATGGTCATGGCGTTGACCCTGGCTGCCCGCATGCTGGAAAGGAGACTTCGTCGCAGTGATTAAAGTCGATCATCTCTATAAGAATTTCGGACAGATCGAAGTGCTCAAAGACATCTCCACCGAGATCAAAAAAGGGGAGGTCGTCGCGATCATCGGACCGTCCGGCTCCGGCAAGTCAACGCTCCTGCGCTGCATGAATCTGCTGGAGACGCCGACGCAGGGGCAGATTGTGATCAACGGCGAAGACATCACCTCTCCGAAGACGGACATCGGCAAAGTGCGGCAAAACGTCGGGATGGTGTTTCAACATTTCCACCTGTTCCCGAACATGACCGTGCTTGACAACATCACCTATGCACCGATCAAAGTCAAAGGCCTCTCCAAGGAGCAGGCGAAGCAAAAAGGCATGGAACTGCTGGCTCGCGTCGGCTTGACGGAAAAGGCGGACGCCTACCCGTCCCGGCTGTCCGGCGGCCAAAAGCAACGCGTGGCGATTGCCCGCTCGCTGGCGATGGAGCCGGAGATCATGCTGTTTGACGAGCCGACCTCCGCACTCGACCCGGAAATGGTCAAAGAGGTGCTCGACGTCATGAAAGGACTGGCCCACACCGGGATCACGATGGCGATCGTCACCCACGAGATGGGCTTTGCTCGTGAAGTGGCCGACCGCATCCTTTTCCTCGACGAAGGCCGTCTGGTCGACGACGCGGCTCCGGCCGAGTTTTTCACCACGCCGAAGAGCCCGCGCGCGAAACAGTTTTTAGAGAAAGTATTATAGCTCTCCACACAAGAGTGGGAATAAAAAGTGCCTATTTCGAATAGGCACTTTTTATCTATACAAATAGAGGAGGACATCCACATGTTTTCAACATCTCTTTCCAAATGGGCCGGTCTCGTCATCGCGGGCACGCTGCTGTTTGCCATGCCCATGCAGGTGCAAGCAGCCAATCTGGTTTTGGTCGGCGGTGGACTTCAAGACGACAACGCGGCGATTTATAATAGGATCGTCTCGCTCGCCGGCGGTCGCTCCGTGGCGAAGATCGGCATTTTAACAGCCGCCTCGATCCCGGCAAGTCAAGACCCGGACGCCGGAACGGCAAACGCCAGCAACTCGCAAGCAAACGGTGAGTACTACGCCAACCTGTTCAAAGCGACGTACGGGGCACTGGATGCTCAGTGGATTCCCATCGATCTGGACCACATCGCCAACAACGCCTCGCCGTCGGTTGTCAATCAGATCAACTCGATGACCGGCTTTTTCATCGGCGGCGGCGACCAGTCTCGTTTGGTCACTTGCCTGTTGAACAGTGACCGCACCGACTCGCCCGCTCTGGCTGCGATCCGGTCAAAGTGGAACAGCGGGGCGATTGTGGCGGGAACTTCTGCCGGCACGGCGATCCTCGCGCAGTCGCCGATGATCACCGGCGGCGAGAGTTACGAGGCGTTGCGATACGGCTCCTACACGTCGGTCAGCGGGGACAATCTGTCCTATGATCCCAAAGGCGGCTTTGGATTTTTCAAGGAGGGGTTGATCGACACCCATTTCTCTGAGCGGGGCCGTCAAGGGCGGATCGTCCGCCTCGCATCCGACACAGGGAAGTCGGCCGCATACGGTGTGGATGAAAACACAGCTCTCGTCGTGACCGGCGAAGGCACCTCCTCTGCAAAAATGGAAGTGCTCGGGCAAAACGGGGCGTTTGTGTTTGACCTCTCTGCCGCGACGAAAGGGACGACCGGCGGCTACTGGTCGATCTCCAACGTGAAAGCGACCTATCTGACGCCGGGTGATCTCTATACCCCAGCGACAAAAGCGGTCACCTTTGCTTCGTACAAATCGAACATCGCGGGCAAAGAAGCCTACAGCTACGCCATGACCCCGACCCTTGACATCTTTTCGTCGCCAAACAACTACCGCAACGGATCTCGCGTCAACCCGCGCGAGTTCGTCGACGTATCCACCGATCTGTTCGACTCACGGTCCTCGACGTCCACCTACGGCGAGACGCACGAGACCAATCCGATCTTTAAAGTCACCATGACCAAAGTCACCGGTTCGGTCGGTTATGTAGGCACAAGCAACGGTACCGAGTCTATCTCCTACAAAGACATGAAGCTCGACATCGTGAGAAAGTAAAGAAATAAGCAAGAGAGCAGACGCGGTGTCTGCTCTCGCTTTTTTTCAGGCCCTTTATCTCGCCGGAGACTCTTGCCCTTCCCCCGGTTGAGTGGGAGAGCGGTACGCATCGGCGAGGCGAACCAGCCAGAGGCGGTGGTAGGGATTGTGGAAGAAGACCGGTTCGACCCGGCGGTCGCCCGGTGTGATCTGATACATCCACATCGTCACGTCGGTCACGCGCCCTTCGTGCATGCGCACGCCGAACGTGATCGAGTCGCGGTAGCCGTTTTTGTAGGCGATCAGGCCGAGTTGCCCGTGCAACTGCGCCAACTGCTCCGCATACGTCTCTTCGCGGATCACCGGTGCGTCAATCGCCGGGGTGGTGCCGGTGCGGTCGGTCTTAAAGCGCTCCGACGTCTCCAGCAGCACGATCTCCGCATTTTCCAGCGGCTGACCGGTGCGTCCGTCCATCGCGTGAACGACCAGCTTGGCCGTCTTTTTTGCTTTTTTCGCAGCGGATGTCGGCGGAATGTTCGGCTCGGTGAGCGGCGGGGGCACGACGTCGCCCGTTGCATTTTTCATGTCATCTGGCAGCGTCTGCTCGCCGTCCGGCACGTCAAACGGCTTGTCATCCGAGGGTTTGATCTTGACGCCGTCTTTCGTCTCCATCGGTGCAGACGGGGTGGTTGGGTTCAGCACCAGTTCCGAAGGGACGATGGTCTCTTGCTGGCCTTCTGTCGCCTGTGCGAGCGGCAGACCGTTCACCACTCCGGCCCAGGCGAACGTACCCGCCGCCAAGCAGCCGGATGCGAGCACGAGAAAAGCCGATTTCCAAGGGTTGCGCTGTTTCATCTCGTATCACGTCCTTTCCGCTTTAGCGGCCGGGGATTCTCGTCAATAGACGACCTTCATAATAATACTGGAGGATCTCAATCGGGGATTTGCCCCGCTCTGCCCAATACTGGGACCCCCACTGGGACATCTTTTGCGCGTTGCGGTACTGGGCGTTGGGGGAGCCTTGGTAGCCGGCGCGGTAGTTCAACTCAAAGATCTCGCCGTCTTTTTTCACATAGGCGAGGTGACCGGTCCCTTTCAGAGCCGCGTCGGTCTCCGGCTGGTTGGTCCGCTCCACGAACGCCTGGAAATTGACGGTGTTGTCCACGTCAAACGTGAAGCCGGACTGCTTGATCGGGTTGAGATGGTGATACCACGCAAACATTTTCGTGGCGATCGCACCGGCGCGCAGGGAGTTGTCCTCCCACGACGGCAACCATTCGTTCGGGAGCACGTTTTGCAGATAGTCGTCAAAACGATAAGTCTTCACGTAGAGGATCCGACCACGAGGGTCGGGATGGCCCCACGGATTGTTCTCCCGGACGGCGACACGGATCGCTTTTGGATACGGCGTCGTTTTGAGGAAATGTTTTTTCGCGGCCGCCTGACCGGGCGTAACCAACGAGGCAGTAACAAGAATAGCGGTCAGAAAAATACCCAAGAATGCTAGTACGTACTTTTTCATCTCGGAAGACACCTCCTTATGTAAAAACGCATTTCGTTCATAACATGTCTAATGAACCGGATACCCATGCATCGCAAGAGATGATAAAATGTACCAGAATCCATACGGCAAGACAGGGGAGGAACTGACCAGATGGAATTGAACCTGACCGGCCGTCCCGGCGGCCACGGCACACCTGATGACTTTGCCAATCTTTCGGCCGTTCTGATCGACGGCGATGACATCTTCCTCGACAACGGCGCGATCCACGGCAAGAGCGTCATCGAGCGCGGCATCGATTTCCGCACCGCCCGCTCGGCGGAAGAAGTGCCGGAAGGACGCACCGTCCACGTCGTTTGGGTGACGCTCAAACGCTACGAAGGCGGCAGCGGCTACAACGGCATCGCAGCGGCCCAGTTGATCATCGACGCCGCGAAGGGCGTCGGCTACAAAGCGATGGGTCCGCTGGTCAACCAGATGGACCGCGCGGTCAAAGGCACCGTCGAACTGAGCTCCCTGCCCGACGCGGACAAACAGCGTCTCGCAGCGTTCCTCGCGCAGTTCCGCACCGATCTCTGGGAGAATACGCCAGACGAAGTGAAAGCGAAACTTGCCTAGGGAAAACGGAGATATCGAGAGGAAACCCACTGTGAAGGTGGGTTTTTTTTCGCCATTCGGGGGAAAATAAAAAAATCTGACCGATTGTCACAAAAAATCGGAAAAAATCAGTTCCCCACCTGTGGGAAAGGTGATATAATTCTCTTGTTTGTCGCATGAAAATGCATTGAGAATGTTTATCAAGAAAGGAATTGAACGCGATGCAAAACCAAACCCCCCTGTTCTCGGCGCTGATTGAACATGCGAACCGGAACCCGATTCAGTTCCATATCCCTGCTCATAAAAAGGGCTTCGGCATGCCGAGCGAATTCAGCGAATTTATCGGTCCGAACGCTCTGTCCATAGACCTGATCAATATCGCTCCGCTCGATGACCTGCATTCGCCCAAAGGCATCATTAAGGAAGCTCAGGAATTGGCGGCGCAGGCATTCGGTGCGGATCATACTTATTTCTCCGTGCACGGCACGTCCGGCGCGATCATGACGATGGTGTTGTCTGCCGTCGGACCAGGTGAAAAAATTCTCGTTCCGCGCAACGTCCACAAATCGGTCTTGTCGGCGATCATCTTCTCGGGCGCACATCCGGTGTTCATGCACCCGGAGTTCGACCCGAACATCGGCATCGCGCACGGCATCTCCGTCGACACGGTGCGCAAGACGCTCGACGCGCACCCGGATGCCAAAGCCCTGCTGCTGATCAACCCGACCTACTTCGGCATCTCCTGCGACCTGAAGTCGATCGTCGACCTCGCGCATGAACGCGGTGTTCCGGTGCTGGTCGACGAGGCGCACGGCGTGCTGTTCTGCTTCCATGAAGACCTGCCGCTTTCCGCGATGCAGGCCGGAGCCGACATGGCGGCGACCTCCGTGCACAAGCTCGGCGGCTCGATGACGCAAAGTTCCGTGCTCAACGTCCGCGAAGGCATCATCTCGCCGGCGCACGTGCAGTCGGTGCTTTCGATGCTGCACACGACCTCGACGTCGTACCTGCTGCTCGCCTCGTTGGACGTGGCCCGCAAAAACCTCGCAATGCACGGCCGTGAGCTGATCGAGCGCACGATCAACCTCTCCCATAAGACCCGCGAGCAGATCAATGAGATCCAAGGGCTGTACTGCTTTGGTGAAGAGATCTTGAAAACGACGGCGACCTACGCCCACGACCCGCTCAAGATCAACGTCACCGTCAAAGACCTTGGCTTGACCGGCTGGGAAGTGGAAAAGATCCTGCGCACCGACTTCAACATCGAAGTCGAGATGTCCGATCTGTACAACATCCTCTGCATCATCACGTTTGGCGACACCGAGGAGA
Organism: Tumebacillus lacus; assembly: GCF_026410385.1. Taxonomy (GTDB): domain Bacteria; phylum Bacillota; class Bacilli; order Tumebacillales; family Tumebacillaceae; genus Tumebacillus; species Tumebacillus lacus. The sequence goes on along the minus strand of NZ_JAPMLT010000003.1, from coordinate 13,007 downwards.
CGGTCGGTCTCTTGGTCAACGCCCTGCGCGAGATCGCATCCCGTTACCGGGCGGAAAAGCGCGACGTGCCGCAGGTTAAAACGCCGTCGATGCCGCTCTTGGCTCTCTCGCCGCGCGACGCGTTCTACAACAAGCAGACGGAGATCGTGCCGCTGAAAGAGGCGGCCGGCCGGATCATCGCGGAGTTCATCATGGTCTACCCGCCGGGTATCCCGATTGTCATGCCGGGCGAAGTGGTGACCGAAGACAACATCGAATACATCGTTGAACACGTTCGCGAAGGATTGCCGGTGCAAGGCCCGGACGATCCCAACATCGAATTTGTCAAAGTGCTGAAATAGAAATAACGGCAGACGAACGGACGGGGACCCACTCCAAATTTTTTTGGATCGGGTCCTCTTTTTTTGAAGGGTTTGGGATCGGACATGCGTCTATAGGGGCAAAGACATGTGGTGAACGGAGGAGAACAGATGGGTGAATGGGTGCGAAATATCGCGCTTGGCGGTGTGCTGCTCGCCGGGTTGGGTGTGATCGGTGCGGTGTCCGGGTTGGATTTGGGAACCGATCTGCAGGACTATGATGAGCGAAAAACGTTTGCCGCGCAGGATCTCAGCAAGATCTTGATCGAGACGGGCGATGTGGATGTCCATCTGATGCCCGGGCAGACGGACGAGGCTGTCGTGCACCTGCGCGGCAAGGGGAGAGCAGACAGCTACCATCTGTCAGCCGATCAGAAAGGCGGGCAATTGAGCATCGCCGTCGATCACGACCCGGTCTATTTCTCCTTGAATTTGTCTGCTGTCCGCACGTCGATCCGACTGGATGTGACCGTGCCGGAAAAGCAATATGAGGAGTTGAAAGCGGAGTTGTCGTCGGGCGACTTTGCGGCAGAAGATCTGAAGGCGAAACGGCTGGAGATCATCACCTCGTCGGGTGACGCCACGCTGGATGGCGCGGAAGGAGAGTCGGTGAGCGTGACCGCGTCATCAGGCGACCTGTTGCTGCGCGGGATCGCGGCCCGGAGCGGCACGATCAACGCGACCTCGGGCAATATCCGTGTCGATGGCTGGCAGGGAGGAGAGACGATCTCCTCGACGGCCACGTCGGGCGACATGCAAATGGGCGGACTCGACTCCCGAAACGTTCGTCTGCGCGCTTCCTCAGGGTCGATCCGGCTGGCGGATGGCGGTCCGTCCATCGAAGAGATCGATGCGGAGATCACATCCGGCGACATGGTGCTGAATGATGTGCGGGGTGCGGTGCGCGCCCGTGCTTCCTCGGGCGACATCACCATGAGGCTGAAAGAGATGAACGGAGACGTCGAGGTGCACGCGACATCGGGCGACACCGTCGTCGCGTTGCCGGGGGCGGCGTCGTTTGCGTTTGCGCTGACGACCTCGTCGGGCGATGTCGGGGTCGATTTCCCGGCCGCGTTCCACAGCAATGACGAACATGGCAAATCGGGTACCGTCGGAACGGGCGGCCACAAGCTGACCGTTGAGACGTCGAGCGGCGAAATTGGCGTGCACAAAAATTGACAATCTCTGTTCGCGATCTCCGCGATCCCCTGAGGCTCTAAGGTTACGGGCGGGTCGTGGAGATTTTTCCATTTGATTTCCAACGATGGCCTAGTGAATCTTTTCACTCACTTGCGGTAGGATGATACTCGTTCACAACACACAACAACGAGCCGAATCCTCACATTCGAAAAGGAGCGGAGGAACCAAGAATGGGGTGAACTCGCTTTTTCGCATGACGATTGAATAAAAAGCGAGCGGGAATCCTTCTCCCGAACCCGGCAGCTAACTCCGCAGGCTTTGGAAGGAGAGTGCAAGGCAATGATGAAAAACTGGAAAAAGATCGCTGCAGGTGCACTCGTTGCATCTGGTTTGATTTTGTTCAGCAACACGCAAGAAGCAGAGGCGGCTGCGATGAGCAGTGTCGGTCCTGTCACCGTCAAACATGGACAGTCGCTCTCGGAAGTGGCGGCGCAATACGGCACCGACGTCTCCGAATGGAAATATGCAAACGGCCTGACCACCGATCAGATCCAAGCGGGTCAACAGCTCAACGTCGCGCTCGCTTATAAAGTCGACGCGGGCGATGAGATGTGGTTCCTCGCTGATCGGTACCACACCACCGTCGAGGACATCAAGACCCTCAACGGCCTTCAGTCGTCCGAACTGACTGCCGGCCAAACGATCACGATCCCGGTCGGCAAGCAAGAGACCGCTCCGGCCGTCGAGGCAAAAGCACCGGTGCTGCAAGAGGCACCGGCAGCAAAAGAAGCGGTGAAACAAGAAGCTCCGGTAGCCCCGGCTCCGGTGCAAAAGCCGTCGCAGCAACTGAAAGATGCGGCGACCGCCGTCACCGCACCGACTGCCGCGCGCCCGACCCCGCCGCCGGCTCCGGCAGCACCGGCACCGGCTGATGCGAAACCGGTGGAAGCCAAGCCAGCTGCCCCGACCATTGCAGGCATGGCTTACAGCAAGCAACTGTCGGCCACCGCATCCGCATACGGCCCGGGCAACATCATGTGGCAATGGGGCGGCCACACCTTCACGGGCACCAAAGTCCGCGAAGGCGTGATCGCAGTCGACCCGAACGTGATCCCGCTCGGCTCGAAAGTCTGGGTGACCGGCTACAATTCCCCGTTGCTTCCGGCAGGCGGATTTGTCGCCACCGCTGAAGACACCGGCGGCCTGATCAAAGGCAACCGCATCGACATCTACATCGACGGCACGCAGGCCGAACTGCGTCAGTTCGGGATGCAAGATGTAAAAGTGTACCTGTTGAAGTAAAAAGCCCGCTATCCCATACCCGCAAGACCGCCTGTTCCCACTGGGAGCAGGCGGTCTTTTTTGTCATTGGAATGATCCTTTCCTCACATGGAAAACCTAGGAAGCATGAAAGAGGTGACTGACACGTGCGTACTTATCATGTGCTGCAAGTCTTGCGTCCGATGGAAGGCGGGATGCGCCGCCATGTCATCGATTTGATTGAAGGATTGCAAGCGGAAGGGCATCAGGTCACGGTGGCCTGCCCGAGCGATTCGACGCTTCGCCGTGACCTGTACCCGTGGGTGCCGGTCGAGACGCTCGATCTCAGCGACGCGATGTCGCCAATGGCCGATCTGCGGGCGGCGATGCAGTTGCGCCAGATCCTGCGTCGCCTCCCGGTCGATCTCGTGCACCTGCACGGAGCCAAAGCGGGGGTCGTCGGACGGATTGCGGTACGGGGATGCGACCCGCGTCCGGCTGTCGTCTGCACCGTCCACAATCAAATGACGCCGCGCAGCGGTTTGCAACGTCGCGTTCTCCATGCGCTGGAACGGCGGCTCGCCTCCGACACCGACCGCCTGATCGCCGTCTCCCGCCATCTGCAGGAGGACCACGTCTCCCGCCACCAACGGTTCAAAGACCGAGCCGTCACCATTCACAACGGCGTCGATCCGTTGCCGCCGCTCGCCCGTGAACACGCCCGCGCCGTGCTCGGGTGCGAGGACGCGGACCGTACGGTGATCGGTGCCGTCGGACGCATGGTGCCGGAGAAAGGGTTTGCGACGTTGCTCGCCGCCTTTCAGATCGTGCTCGCCCGCGGCGTCGACGCGGAGTTGGTGCTGATCGGCGACGGCCCGTACCACTCGACGTACCAAAATCTCGCCGGGAAAATGCGTCACGCCCGCGTACGCTTTCTTGGCGAAGTTCCCAAAGCGGCCAGGCTGATGCTCGGATTTGACGTTGTCGTCCAGCCTTCGCACGCCGAAGGATTGGGCCTCGTGCCGATCGAAGCGATGCTGCATGGCCGCCCCGTCATCGCCAGCGAAGTCGGTGGTCTCCCGGAAGTGGTCGACCACGGCATCACCGGTCTGCTCGTACCGCCTCGGGACGAGATCGCGCTCGCCGACGCGATCCAACTCCTCGCCGTGCGACCCGACCTGCGCGAAGCACTTGGCGAAAACGGCAAGATGCGCGCCGAAGAGATGTTTACCCGTCGAGCGATGGTCGATGCCACCTTGCGCGAATACCACGCGGCCGTCGCGCTGCGGGAAGGAAGCATCGTATGAGACGGCTCGGATGGGTCCTGCTCGTCATGCTGCTCAGCTGCTCTCTTCTTTCATCGCCTGTTCAAGCAGAAAGCTCGAAACGTGCGGTCTTGCTGCTGATCGACGGTTTACGTCTCGACGTTATTTCCCAGGAAACGACGCCGCATCTCTGGCAGATGCAACAGTCCGGCGCGTCCGGCGTGATCAATCAGATCGAACGCAACCCGAAAAACGCGATCAATTCGCTTTTGACGATCAACACCGGGGCGCGTGCGATCGTGAGTCAACCTGTCTACGCAGCCGCATACGGCACGGGGGAGCGAGTGAAAACGGACGGCGCGGCCTCCACCACCGGACGAGACCTCTACCTGCGCCACACGGGTCGGGAGCCGCAGGGCACCGTCGTTTTTCCAGCTCTGCCGCACATCGCCGCCCAACTCGATCAGGCTCGTTTCCATGCGGACGCCGGAGCGCTCGGCGATGCTGTGCACCGCGCCGGCGGCCGCACCGCAGCGCTCGGCAACTCCGATCTAGGCGATGAGATCCACCGACCGGCCGCCCTTCTCGCGATGGACGGAGACGGGGCGGTCGACATCGGTAATCTACAGGCAGGCACCCACCCTTCCGCCATGCATCCCTACGGTCTGCACACGGACGTCGATCAACTGTACCGCAGCTATCAACAGATCCGCTCACAGGCCAGCCTGATCGTCATCGACAGCGGCGACCTCGCCCGCTTGCACCGCACGTACGGCCGGATGACCGATTCGAAGCGGCAACAGGCCGAACTGGCGGCGCTCCAACAGGCTGATCGGCTCGTCGGCAAGCTGTTGCCCGAGATCGGCCCCGACCACCTGATGCTCGTCGTCTCGCCGGACAAGCACCCCGACCCTGCCGCACCGCCGCTCACGCCCGTCTTGCTGGCGGGCGGCTCTTACAGCGGCGGCGGGCTGCTCAGTTCGCCAACGACCAAGCGCACCGGGCTGGTTGCCCAGTACGACCTCGCACCGACCCTGGCGCAGTTTTTCAGCGGGGAAGCGGCAGCAAGCCGCTTTCAAGGGCAGGCGATGCAAGCGATCTCCGCCTCCGACCCGCATCAGTTTCTGACCGCTTTGGTCGACCGGCTGATCGTGCCGAGCCAATCCCGGCACATGTTGGTCCGGTACTGGCTCGACATCTGGATCGGCCTCGCCGCCGTCTTGCTCGCCGCCTCTTTGTGGCGCAGAGCGGAGTGGTTTCGCACAGCCGGCCCGTTCCTTGAGGTGATGATGATCTTCCCGCTGGCCTGGCTGCTCGTTCCGTTGCTCGGTCCGCGTTCCGTGACGGCGACGACTGGCTATTCCTTGACGGGGACGCTCGCCATCTTTCTGCTCTTGCGTCTCGTCCGCGATCCGCTGCAACGGCTTGGGTGGCTGGCCGGTGTGACGGCGTTTACCCTGATGATCGATCTGCTGCTCGGCGCACCTTTGCTCAAACAGTCGCTTTTCTCCTACGACCCCATCGCCGGAGCCCGATACTACGGCATCGGCAACGAATACATGGGCGTCCTGCTCGGCGCGGTTCTGCTCGCCCTCAATGCGTGGCAGGGCCGCATCTCCGCTCGCTGGCAACGAGCCGTCGCTCTGTTCCTGTTCGCCGCTGTGATCTGGCTGTTTGCCGCGCCGACGCTCGGTACAAACGCAGGCGGTGCGATGGCGGCGGCGGTAGGGTGCGCCTACTGGCTGCTCCACTCCGCCTGCTCCCGAGTCCCCAGCGTGCGACAATGCCTGATCCTCGGCGGCGGGATGCTGACCGTCCTGTTGCTCGTCCTTGCCGGGATGCTCGTCTGGAACGGGGCGGTCCCGAGCGGGCAGCAGACGCACATCGGGCGCGTCGCGGAGCAACTCGTGCATGGCGAGTTCACCGCCGTGGGACAGGTGATCCTCCGTAAGGTGGAACTGAACCTGCACCTGTTGCGCGTCTCCGCTTGGGGCAAATTATTTTTGCTGTTCGCCGCACTCACCCTGCTCGTGCTGTGGCGTCCGCAGCGGCTGCCCGGCGAGTCGGGCACCTTTGTCACCGAAAACACCAAACGGCTGTGGGCTGCCGCGTTGGCCGCCTTTTTGTTTAACGATTCCGGGGTGGTGGCAGCCGCCTTGATCCTGCTCTACGCCGCCGTTCCGCTCGCGTTGTTTGCGGGACAGGCATCTGGGCATACTACCCACGAACACGCACCATCAAGACTTGGCAGATGAGGTGACAGACATGACCACCAACGAATTCACCTGGAAAGTGGGCGGTGCGCAAGGGGAAGGGATCGACTCGACCGGGGAAATCCTCGCGACCGTCCTGACTCGGATGGGCTACTACATATTTGCCTACCGCCATTTCATGTCGCTCGTCAAGGGCGGCCACACCAACTACAAGATCCGCGCATCCACAGACCGCGAAGTGAAGTATCACGGCGACACGCTGGAAATGCTCGTCGCCTTCGACCAAACGACCATCGATGAAAACGAAGACGAGCTCGTCGAGGGCGCCGTCATCATCCACGATGCCAAGTTCCAAGCGTCGACCAAGCGGGGAGGAGCGGTCCATCTCTGCGCTGTGCCGCTCTCTCAGTTCGCCAAAGATCTCGGCAACTCGATCATCAAAAACATGGTCGCCGCCGGCGCCTCCAGCTACATGCTCGGCATCGACCCGAGCAATTTCTATGAGCAAATCGAAGCGCAGTTTGGCAAAAAAGGCGCCGAACTGGTCAATTTGAACAAAAACGCGTTCGACCAAGGCTACAACTACGTCAAAGAGCATTACGGCAACTTGCAAAAACCGGTTCCGGTGGCCAGCAAACCGGAAAAGGCCCGTCTGCTGATGTCCGGCAACGAGTGCATCGGCCTCGGTGCAACGCTGGCCGGGTGCCGCATTCTCGCCGCCTATCCGATCACCCCGGCGACCGAGATCCTGTATTGGGTGCTCGCCAACCTGCCGAAGTTTGGCGGCAAAGTCCTGCAAGCGGAGGACGAGATCGCCGCTTGCATCATGGCGATCGGCGCAAACTTCGCCGGCGTGCGCTCGATGACCTCCACGTCCGGCCCGGGCCTGTCCTTGATGATGGAAGCGCTCGGCATGTCCGGCATCTCCGAGACACCGCTGGTCATCGTCGATGTCCAGCGCGGCGGACCGTCCACCGGCTTGCCGACCAAAACGGAGCAGTCCGACCTCTACGAAGCGTTGTACGGATCACACGGTGAGACGCCGCGCATCGTCATCGCGCCGACGTCGATTGAGGATTGCTTCTATCAAATGATCAACGCGTTCAACCTGGCGGAGCGCTATCAAGTTCCGGTCATCGTGCTCTCCGACCTGCTGATGGGCATGAACAAGCGCTCCTTCCCTGACCTCGATCTCTCCCGCGTCACCATCGACCGCGGCGAAGTGGTCACGCAGGCGCAGCTTGACGAGATGGAGAAGGGCGCGTTCAAACGATATGCTCTTACCGAATCGGGCATCTCGCCGCGCTCGTTCCCCGGCATGAAAAACGGCCGCTATTGCGCCCTGACCAACGAGCACGAAGAGACGGGTCTTGAGATCGAGGACGTGCCGATGCGGGAAGCGCAGATGAAAAAACGCTTCCGGAAACTGTCCACGCTGGAGCGCGACGTCAACGAGTGGGGCGTCGACTACAGCGGGCCGGACGGGGCCGAGACGATCCTCGTCGGATTTGGTTCCACTGAGGCGCAGATCGCCGAAGCGATGGAGCAACTGGGCGGCGCGACCAACGTCGGCCATTTGCAACTGCGTTGCCTGATGCCGTTCCCGAAAGACGCGGTCCGTCCGCATTTGGAAAAAGCGCAGCGCGTCGTCGTCGTCGACAACAACTACACAGGTCAATTGGCAGGATTGCTCTGCAAAGAGATCGGCTTCCACGACAAGATGGACGTGCTGCACAAATACAACGGCAATCCGTTCACCGTCAGCGAGATTGTCAGCCACGTGAAGGGGTGATTGAAAAATGGCGACTATGGCAGATTTTCGGTATGACAAAGCGACTTGGTGCCCCGGGTGCGGCGACTTTTCCGTCCTTGCCGCCCTGCAGCAAGTCTGCGTGCGGATGGGCTTAGAGCCGGAAGACGTCGTCTGCGTCTCCGGGATCGGCTGCTCCGGCAAGATCTCGCAGCACTTCGGAAGCTACGGCTTCCACACCTTGCACGGCCGCTCCCTGCCGACCGCGCAGGGTGTCAAGATGGCCAACCAAGACCTGACCGTCATCGCAGCGGGCGGTGACGGCGACGGCTACGGCATCGGCGTCGGCCATTTCATTCACGCCTGCCGTCGCAACGTCGACATCACCTACATCGTCATGGACAACCACATCTACGGTCTGACCACCGGTCAAGCCTCGCCGACCTCGAAAAAAGGCCACAAAACCAAAACTTCCCCGGCAGGCGTCGGGGAAGAACCGCTCAAGCCGCTGGAGTTGGCGATCGTCTCGGGTGCCTCGTTCGTCGCCCAAGCGTTCTCCGGCGAGTTGAAGCAGATGCAAAACATCATCGAAGCGGCGATGAAACACAAAGGATTCTCCTTGGTCAACGTCTTCTCGCCGTGCGTCACCTTCAACCGCGTCAACACCTATGAATGGTTCAAGGAGCACATCGTCAATCTCGACGAAGAGGAAGGCTATGACCCGACCGACAAATACAACGCGATGAAGCGCATCGCCGAGACCGAGTCGGTCTGCACCGGCATCCTGTACCGGGAAGAGCGTCCGGCTTGGCACGAATACGTGCTGGGTGCCACCGAGACCGGAACCGTCAAGCAGACGCTCGACATCACGCCTGCAGACGCGGCCGGACTGATCGATCAGTTCCGCCGGTAACCGAAACCGAGCACAGGAAATATATAATACATGCCTGTCCAAAAACCCTTCGCGATTGAGTGCGCGAAGGGTTTTTGGTACTCTGGTAGCAACAGGAAAGGAGTGTCGGCATGGCCAAACAGCGCAAGATGGTCGATTTCGGCTATGGAGAACAAGTGTTCGATGCGGCGAAAGGGACATTGCTCGTGCTCGACTCCTTTGACGCGTTCACCGAGCACGACCTGCGGCAGATCCTCGAACTGGCCGAGCGTCGCCGCTTTTCCCGCATCGTGCTGTTCCCGCACAACGAAAAGACGCTCGCCACCCTCGGCGTCCGCGATGCATCGCCGTTTCACCGCCGGGTGAAGGAGATCGAGTCGCTGCTGGACGACGTGCGCACCGACGCGTACATTCGCATCGACACGTTTGAAGAAAAGCGCAAAAAATACACGCCGATGGAACTGATCCTTCGCCACATCGGGGAACGCCACCCCGGCCCGTATTTTCTCTACCTGAGTGCCGGGTATGCCAACGCCTTCGCCGGATTTGCTTCCTTCCCGGAATTGATCCGGGGTGTTCGTCTGATCATCCACGGGAGCGGGGGCTATGCACGCCATCCAATGCTGGAGAAATTCGAGAAACGGTGCGATTTTATCGAATCATAAAAAAACTCCCGACCAGTCGGGAGTTTTTTTATTGCCTTTTACAGAATAAAGATAGTAGCATTACAATTGTAATACCCATTTTCCAGAGGGAGGGATTATTTTATGAGACGTGCAACAAAACCGTTTCATTGGTTGCTGATCGCGGCGCTCGCCTTGTCACCGCTCACCTTGGCAGCCCCGACCGTGCAAGCTGCAACGGAAACGCCTGCTGCGCCGTACGTATTTGCGGCGACGGCAGACAGCAAAGGGGAGGTGGCAGTCGAGTTTCAGTATCCGGGCACGCTCGCTGCCGGGCAGTCGGTCGACGTTTTGATCGGCAGCAGCGAGGGCAAACAGATCGAGTACAAAGGCAAGTTGACAGCCGGCCGCAAATCGCTGACGATCAAAGGACTTCGCGAAGGGGAAAGCTACTCGTTCAACATCAAGGTCAGCCACAACAAAGAGGAGATCGACTCCTTTGCGGGCCAATTGATCCTGCAAATCAAGCGCGACGAAAACGGCAACATCACAGCCGCCAACGTGCAACTCGGGGATACGATGCACCGCCGTCTCGCCACCACAGGCGAAGTCAGCGCCATGCTTAATGTCAACGAGACGGAGAGCAACGGTTCTTTCGCCTCGGCCAACACGTTGGTCGCAGGGGATGATCTGTTTGGCAAGATCAGTTCCTCCTCTGACGTCGACTATTTCAAGGTCAGCTTTGGCACCGGCGGCGTGGCCCGCTTCTGGCTCGGGGCGGTCCCGGACGGCACCGACTATGACATCGAAGTGTATGACTCCGCCAACACCTTGCTCCGCTCCTCGCTCAAAGGGAGCAACTCCGACGAGATCATCACCAATCTGCCGGTGACAGCCGGAAGCACCTATTACGTCAAGGTAAAAGGCTACAACGGCACCTACAACACCAATCTCTCCTACAACCTCCAAGCGACTCACTCCACGACGCCTGACACCGACTCCGATTCCTATGAGCGCAATGACACGTTTGCCGGCGCGCTTACCGTGCAAAACAACAACTCCTACCTCAATGCCAATCTGCATACAGGCTCCGACCAAGACTTCTACCGCTTTTACGTGCCGCTGCGCTCCACCTTCTCCCTCGACCTGACCAACATCCCCGTCGGCACCGACTATGATGTCTCCTTGTACAACGCCTCGCAAGGGCTGGTGGGCTACTCCCAACTGAGCAGCAACAGCAACGAGCAGATTCAAATGACCCTCGATCCGGGGTACTACTACGCGAAAGTCTATCCGTACACCGGAGCCTCCACCGCCAACTACACGCTCTCTTTGAAGACGAAAACCATCCCGGTCATCCTCTTCCCGGGCATCGGCGGCTCTCAATTGATGGCGAACGGCGAACTGACCTGGTTCAATCTGTGGGATGCGCTGCTGATCAACGCGCCGCTGAAAAACAACTTGGAACTCGTCCCGGCCTGCTCGGGATGCACGGGTGTCGTTCAGAAGAACTCCGGCGTCACCGTCACGCCAAACTTGAATCACTACGGACTGGAAGGGATCACCTACTTGTCAAGCGTCCAATTGGATCTCGCGTCGTACTACCGCGACTTGATCAGCGACTTGACCCAGGCAGGCTACGTGCCGGGCAAGACCCTGTACGGATTCCCCTATGACTGGCGTTTGGACAATCGCGCCCACCAACAGCGCTTGACCGACACGATCAACCAAGCTTTGAGCACATCCGGTGCGACGAAAGTACAAGCGGTCGCGCACAGCATGGGCGGTCTGGTCATGAAAGACTACTTGCTGAATCAACCGGCGATGACAACCAAAATCGACCAAGTTACCACCGTCGGCACGCCGTTCCTCGGCGCGGCGCTCGCTTCAAAAGCACTGGCGTTTGGCGGCTACAACTTTGGCATCCCGATCGTCTTTGACTCCACGGGCGAGGCGATTTCGAAAAACGCCCCGGCCGTGTATCAACTCGCGCCGTCCGCTGAGTACGAAAAGCAAATCAAAGCGCAACTCGGACGTTCGGCCTACCGCTACATCGACATTTGGGGCAATACGACCGATTACACGCACGCGCAGCTGAACGCCAAATATCCGAACAGCGCGCTGGCCGGACTGGCCGACACCCGGCACGGACAATGGGACCTGAGCTATCCGGGTGTCAAACAGCACCACATCATCGGAGACGCGCAAAGCACTGTGACCGCTTACAACTACTGGGAGATGAAAGACATCTTCCATTGGTTCTATCTCGAATACGTGATGGCCAAAGGCGACGGCACCGTGCCGTTGCTCTCGGCGAACAAACCGGGCACGAACGCTTCCTTCTATTATTCCAGCGCAGACCACGTTGCCTTGGTCAAAGATCAGGCGACCCGTACCAAGATCGTCAATATCGTAAAAGGTCAGCCGAACATCTCGGTCGCAGGCATCCGCACCTCGGCTGCGAGCGAATTGCTGCCGGAACTGACGGCTCAATCGCTGACCGGCACGCCGGAGAGCTTCAGCAACATGACGGTGGAGCTGAAAAACAAAAAGACCGGTCTGACCGAAACGGTGAAGTTCTATGCGGACGGCACGCTGGATGCGGAACACTCCACCGCATCTTTGCAACCGCAAGCAGCGAGATTGCAGGACGGCAAGCAAAATCTGCAGTTCTTTATCAACAAGTTCACCGACTATGACATCGTCGTAAAGAGCGACGACGGCACTGAGTTTATCGTCGCCAAATACGATATCGCGGAGACGGGCACACACGACCGCTATGTATACGGCAACCTGCAAAATCAAACGTCCGCGCCGCTGACGATTCGTCAGACCACAGGCAACACGGCGGTGTATCAAGGTGCGAACGCCGTTCAAGGCCAACCGCTTCATATGGCGGGAGAGTGAGCATGAAAACAAAATAACGAGCCTTGAGATTGTGAGCCGCTGAAAAGCGGCTTTTTGTTTTGCAATGGCGGATTGTGGCAGAATGTTGGGTTGTGGTGGAGGAACGGGCATGATAAGATATCTCTTGTCGCCGCGAGAGACAAGCGGTTGACGCGAGAGTGATCTCGCTGATTGATCCTTGAAAACTAAACGAGTGTTACGAGATCGATTTTCGAGCCAGCGATTCAGTTCGCTTGAACCAAACTTTTATTGAGAGTTTGATCCTGGCTCAGGACGAACGCTGGCGGCGTGCCTAATACATGCAAGTCGAGCGGACTGATTCGGAGCTTGCTCCGAGGATGTCAGCGGCGGACGGGTGAGTAACACGTGGGCAATCTGCCCGACAGACCGGGATAACGCTTGGAAACGAGTGCTAATACCGGATAGGCTCTTGAGTCGCATGACTTTTGAGGGAAAGAAGCTATCGCTTCACTGTCGGATGAGCCCGCGGCGCATTAGCTAGTTGGTGAGGTAACGGCTCACCAAGGCGACGATGCGTAGCCGACCTGAGAGGGTGACCGGCCACACTGGGACTGAGACACGGCCCAGACTCCTACGG
>NZ_JAPMLT010000026.1 GCF_026410385.1 Tumebacillus lacus | reverse complement strand
AAACGTCTCGTGACAATGGCGGAGAGGTCACACCCGTTCCCATCCCGAACACGGAAGTTAAGCTCTCCAGCGCCGATGGTACTTGGACCGCAGGGTCCTGGGAGAGTAGGTCGTCGCGGGGCGTTTTTTGTGCATAAAGAGAACCTCGATCATCGTTCATGATCGAGGTTCTTTTGTCATTTCCTACTTTCTTGTTTCAGTTCCTCCCGATTCCCGTACTATAAAACGTGTCGGTACATAATTTACACTCAACAACCAACTAAACACAACACCGGTCAAAAAAATAATCAACACCGTAATCAATCTCAGATGACCCGCTGCAACCAAGGGTACGATCATCAACACACTTTGCACGGTCAGAAGCACAAAGGCCAGTCGCGAAATCCCCATCCCTTTGTCTTCCGCGCGCAAAGGATACGTCCGAATCAAATCCGGATATTTTCGCTCCGATCCGAGCATCGGCAGTTGGAATGCCATCAAGAACAATCCGGCTAAATAGATTCCTACCGCCAGCCAATAAGACTTTATGAACAGCAATATCACAGCTACAAACAAGATCAGCCGCAGAAAGATTCCAAAGTACTCGCTATACCTTACAAATGTCCGAGTATATAAAAACTGATAAGGTCGGCTCCGGTCTCCGGGGATACGTTGAATAACCGGTTGCAGCCATTTTCTTTCTCGTATGCGCTGTTTGATCTGAGGGATATCCACAAAGAAATTAGCGACCGCTCGCCATGAAGCCAATGCGTTTTCTTCAGCCTCCAGCAGATCTTGCCAAGGATACCCCGCCTTTGGTCTGCGCAACATGATGAACGTCCAAACGGTAGCTGTAGCCGCACCGATGGTAAGCAGTACCCACTCTCTTGAAATCAGGGAGTAACACAACAGGAAGTTCAACATGAGTAAGATCATGAGTGTATGCCATGGACGTCGCTTGTTCATCAAACGATGCCATCGCACATGATAACTCCACTGCTTCACAAGCAACAACCCGGCCGATGTTACAGCAAAGGACAGAGGATCCCCAAGCGGCACCCAAAAATAAAGCGGTCCGCCTACCACCATGACGAGCAGCACCTGTACCGCCTGCCAAAAGCTCCCGTACCGATAGCTCGAGCGGAAGTAGCCTGTTAACCGCGGTTCAGCAGGCAGTAAAAACACCAGATCCGCTTCTCGCAAGAACGTGCGTGTCCCGCCTTGGAAAAGCACCAGCGTCACGACGGCAGACAGTAACCAGACGGCCGGGAAATCAGGATCCATCTGTTTTAACCCATTCGCATAAAGTCCGCTCGCCGCTGCAATCAATGCGATGATTGCAAACAGCACACCTTGATTGGATACGATCTTAATCAAGATCCGAATGCCACTCAACCAAGTCGCTCGCATTCGTACAGAGAACAAACGTTCGACATTGCGGATCGGTTCCATCACAACTCCCCCCGTGCCACACGAACGAACAACTCGTCAAGCGTGTCGTGCGGATGGCCTGCTTGGCGGCGCATATCGTCTAACTTGCCGTGCAGGGCGACCTCACCGGAGTTTACCAGCACAAAGCGATCGCAGTAGCTTTCTGCCATGCCGAGTATATGAGTAGATAGAAGGATCGCGGATCCTTGGCTCTTCATTTCCAAGAGCAGGTCAAGGAGCGAACGGATGGCCAATGGATCCAATCCTACGAACGGTTCGTCGACGATAAAAAGAGCCGGTTCGACGAGGAAGGCGCAGAGGATCATTACCTTTTGCTGCATGCCTTTAGAGAATGAGTTCGGAAAACGGTCCAGCACATCGCTCATTCTGAACAGTTCAAGGAGTCGCTCGGAGCGATTTTTATATGCCTCTGAATCGAGTTGCCAGACCATTGCGGTCAATTCGAGGTGTTCACGGAGAGTGAGTTCGGCATAGAGCTTCGGAGTCTCCGGGATATAAGCGATTCGGGAGCGGAACTGTACGGGATCCTCCTGCGCGGTCAGGCCGCCGACACGGATCTCACCGGCGAGCGGATCGAGCAGTCCGAGGACGTGTTTAAGAATTGTGCTTTTGCCGGCGCCGTTCAAACCGATCAGGCCAACGATCTCGCCGCTGTTGACAGTCAGGTTGATATCGTGGATGACCGGATGGTCTGCGTGATAGCCGCCGGTCAGATTCTGTACATGTAACAAGAGAGGCACCCACTTTCTGTAAGTGTTTGTCTCCATCTTACCTTGAATGGAGCAGGAAAGGAATCAAAAAGGGCTGATTCGGTGCAGCGGAGGCAGGTTAACGGCGATAGAGAGGGAGATTTGTTCCTGTTTGTTTGGCCAGGTAGATTGAGAGGTCGGAGTTGACATGGTAAGATTACTTCTGTCGCTGCGAGAGAGCAGTGATGAGAGATGGAAAAATTAGTGGTTGCAAGAAATGATGCAACGTGGTATATTAACTAACGTCGCTTCGGCGGCCACGATTGATCCTTGAAAACTAAACGAGTGTTACGAGATCGATTTTCGAGCCAGCGATTCAGTTCGCTGTGAACCAAACTTTTATTGAGAGTTTGATCCTGGCTCAGGACGAACGCTGGCGGCGTGCCTAATACATGCAAGTCGAGCGGACTGAATCGGAGCTTGCTCCGAGGATGTCAGCGGCGGACGGGTGAGT
>NZ_JAPMLT010000025.1 GCF_026410385.1 Tumebacillus lacus | reverse complement strand
TGTTGCGGCCGATGCTAAATGCCCAAAAGCTGACGCTATTGCCTGTCCAAAGATTGACGGATATAATGACCACCGTACATATCCTAGAAAAGGAAAAGGACGCCTCTGAATGATGTGCCACTGTATCCAGCAGTTGCACCAGAGTCGTCCCCAAAAAATTCGCATGGTTATTGTATCAAATTTTCAACTTCAAGAAAAGCATGGTGTTTTTCGTACGGAGTGCAGAGCAACATATTTGCCCAATATGTGAAGGTGACTTGTACACAATAGGTAGCCGGAGGCGCATCGGGCGAAAGCCAACCGGCGATCAGATCACCTACATAATTCGTCGTTTGCGTTGCAAAGGTTGCGAGCGAATTCATCATGAGTTACCCGACCTGCTCGTCCCCTATAAACGTTTTGAAGCCACATGCCTCGAATCAGTCTTATCTAAAGGACAGGTCTCAGACGTAGCAGCAGATGAATCGACGTTGTTTCGCTGGCACATTTGGTTCGAGAAGTGTTGGCAGTACTGGGTGAATTGTTTAACAACGATTTTGTCGCGTACAGGAAACCCGGTGGAGCCATTGTCCGCACCTTCACCGTCTGCACTCCAACGGATTGGACATTATGTGGGACAGGGCGTCGGATGGCTGGCGAGAGTTGTCCGACCCATCGTTCATTCTCAATTATGGGTACATACCCGTTCTGCCTTCTTGTCCGGGAGCCCTTGAGATATGGTGAATCTACATCCTATTGGAAAGGACTGTAGATTCCTATGAAAAACAACAAAAAGGCGGAAGAAGTCGCCGTTGAGCGGATGCAACTGATCTCTCCGCTAGTAGCCGAAGGGATTGACCCTGGCAAAGCTAAAGAACTGAAGAAAGCCATTTGTGAACAAACCGGTTTATCTGAGCGAACTCTTCGTCGTTATCTGTCGGCCTATCGAACCAACGGCTTCGCCGGACTTCGTCCTCAAGGGCAGGCACATCGGCAAACAGCCGAAGCGATCACTCCCTACCTCCTAGAGCAAGCCATCCTGCTTCGCCGAGAAGTCCCCAGCCGCAGTGTCGCACAAATCATTCAGATACTAGAATGGGAAGGTTTGGCGAAGCCAGGTGAGATAAAGCGCAGCACATTACAGGAGAAATTGATGGAGCGCGGTTACAGTACTCGTCACATGCGGCTATACGCAACTGCTGGCCTTGCGGCCAGACGCTTTCAACACAAAAAGCGCAACCGCTTGTGGCAAAGCGACATAAAGTTTGGTCCGTATCTGCCGATTGGTGAAGGCGGAGCCAACAGGCAAGTGTATCTCGTTGCGTTCATCGACGATGCGACCCGTTATGTGTTGCATGCAGCTTTTTATCCGACACTCGATCAAACGATTGTGGAAGATTGTTTCCGCTATTCGATCCAAACAAATGGCGTGCCTGAATCTGTCTACTTTGATAACGGCAAACAATTTCGAAGCAAAAGCATGACTCGCATATGCGCCAAACTAGGAATTCGCCTCCGCTTTACGAGACCATATGCAGCCGAATCCAAGGGGAAGATCGAGCGATTCAACCGAGTCATAGACAGTTTCCTTGCGGAAGTGGCGTTGGAAAAGCCACAAACACTCGACCAACTCAATACGTTATTTCAAGTTTGGCTCAACGAATGTTACCAGACCAAGCCCCACTCCGCACTTGATGACAATTCAAGCCCGCAGGTAGCGTTCCGTAGCGACTCCACACCGCTCCGACTCGTCGAAGAATCATTCATCGCGGATGCCTTCTTACACAGCGAATCACGAAAAGTGGATAAATCTGGTTGTATCAGCTTTATGGGTAAAAAATACGAGGTTGGGCTCCCGTTCATCGGGCATAGAGTGGAAGTCGTCTACGACCCGCGTGACATCTCGACGATTACCATTGAGTATGGCAATCATACGCCGTGGCAGGCGAAAGAGCTGATCATCGGTGAATGGGCCGGACGACGCCCGTCGTTGCCGTCGACAATTGAAACAGTTTCAGTAAACGGTTCGCGGTTATTGAGCGCTGCAGAGAAGAAGAATCAAGTTCGAAAAGAGCGTCAGACACGCGCTGTCTCGTTCCGTAAAATGCGGGAGGAGGCGCAACGAGATGTTTGAAGCGTTTTACGAAATGACGAGAACACCTTTTTCACGCGATATGCCGACTCATGAGTTGTATGCTTCAGATGTTTTGGAAGAGACGCTCGAAAGGTTGGAATACACCGCCGAACGGCAATGGTTTTCCGTTGTGACAGGCGACTGCGGAACGGGTAAGACAACGACGATCCGCCGGTTCGCAGATGTACTCGACTCATCGAGATTCAAATTGCTCTATCTATCCGATTCGAAGCTAACGCCACGCCATTTTTACAAAGGATTGCTCGAACAATTGGGGTGTGAAGCGAAGTTTTATCGAGGAGACAGCAAGCGACAACTGCATCGGGAAATTGAATTGATGCGAGGAGTTCATCGCGTACAGCCTGTAGTGGTGGTTGATGAGGCTCATTTGTTGGACAAGGAGATGTTCGAAGAAGTGCGCTTTTTGCTCAACTTCAGAATGGACGCTCAGAGTCCTATGGCCTTGATCCTGGTCGGGCAAAATGAGTTGTGGGATCGCCTGCAACTACAGACGTTCACGGCTATTCGCCAAAGAATTGATCTACAATGCAAACTTGTGCACTATGACCGGGCACAGGTTAGAGCCTATATCTCACGTCATTTGGAGTATGCCGGCGTTAGCCGAGATCTTTTCACGGATGGTGCGGTCGATGAGATTTATCGTTATTCGAGCGGCACGGTTCGCTTAGTGAACAAAGCGGCGACACATAGTCTGATCTACGGCGCAGCGAACAAACACCGGATCATTGACGACCACATGATAAAACGGGTGATTGCGGGAGAGTTGACTTGATTCTCCCGTTTTTCCTTTTCTGAATTCGCTATGAACGCTCGGCCATATTATCCGTCAACCTTTGGACATTAGACGCAGTCAGTTTTCGGACAATATAGGGCGGTAATAACA
>NZ_JAPMLT010000024.1 GCF_026410385.1 Tumebacillus lacus | reverse complement strand
GATAAGACTTCCCACACGGTCAACGTGGTAAGACCCCTTGTAGACGACAAGGTTGATAGGCTGGAGGTGTACGCGCCGCGAGGCGTTCAGCTGACCAGTACTAATAGGTCGAGGGCTTATCCTAAGCGATTCATATATCATTCGCATCCAGTTTTCAGGGAACACCCACTATACTTTCATAAGCGGTCATGGCGGAATTGGCAGACGCGCAAGATTCAGGTTCTTGTAGGGGCAACCCTGTGGAGGTTCAAGTCCTCTTGACCGCACCAACAAAGAAAAGCATCGATACGTATCGTATCGATGCTTTTTGAGGTATCCTAAAGAAAAAATGAGGTGTTCCATGTCTTCCTATATTCTTTTCGACCTCGAATGGGTCGCGACGTTGTTTAAAGGCCAGATTCCGGAGATTATTTCGATTGGCGCGGTGAAGTTGGGAGACAAAGCCGGCCATGTCGTCGAAGTCGATCGCTTTCAAGCCTACGTGCGGCCGTTGAAAGCCAAACGATTAAATAAGCGGACCACCAAAATCACCGGCATCAGACCGCAGGATGTCAGCACACAAGACGACTTTAAAAAGACTTGGCGACGTTTCGTGAAGTGGCTGGGGACGGACGATTATTACCTGCTCACGTGGGGGACAGAAGACGTTCGGACGTTGATTCACAATTGTCGGCAGCATCGGGTCACACTGGAGTGGTTGCGCAATTACAACGACCTTCAGGCGGAGTTTGGCCGCCTTTACAGTTTGCAAAACCAGACGAGCTTGCCCAATGCGATGGAACTGCTTCGCCTTCAGTATGTCGGACAGCACCACAGTGCAATCGACGACGCTCGCAACACGGCGGAGATCTTTAAAGCTTGTTTTGGCAGACTGCGTTTGCAGCAGAACCATCATGGGCAGGTCCAGAGAAAATACGGCCCGAAAAACCCGCGTCGCGTCGCGAAACCGCGTCCGGTATCGGGTGCAGGATCAGTTGCGGCACAAAGGCGCTCCGAACGGCAAGGACAAGGAGAACCGACTGGGAGAAAAGCGTCGAAATCGCTCGTAACGAGCAGGTAGTATCTCTTCGATTGCGAAAAGCCGTCATTTTGACTGCTTTTGCCGGAGGGAGGCCGTTGAACCATACGGCTGTCCGTGTTAAGATAAGTCCTGTCGCCGCGAGAGATCGTCGCTGACAAGAACGAAAGAACGTACCATGAGTCATTAGCTCAGTTGGTAGAGCAGCTGACTTTTAATCAGCGGGTCGAAGGTTCGAGTCCTTCATGACTCACCATTTGGATAAAGGAAGGTCGGCTAAAGACCGCGCCCATCCGGGGCGCAACGCCGACATTCATGCATCCATGCATTCGCGGTCGTGGCGGAATGGCAGACGCGCACGCTTGAGGGGCGTGTGGGGTTTCCCCGTGGAAGTTCGAGTCTTCTCGACCGCACCATAATGGGGGTATAGCTCAGTTGGTAGAGCACCTGCCTTGCAAGCAGGGGGTCAGCGGTTCGAATCCGCTTATCTCCACCATGTATTCCTCGATAGCTCAGCTGGTAGAGCGCCCGACTGTTAATCGGATGGTCACAGGTTCGAATCCTGTTCGAGGAGCCACGCCTTTTTAGCTCAGTAGGTAGAGCGCATCCATGGTAAGGATGAGGTCATCGGTTCGATTCCGATAAAAGGCACCATTTTGGCTCGTTGGAGAAGCGGCTTAACTCACCGCCCTTTCAAGGCGGCATTCACGGGTTCGAATCCCGTACGAGTCACCATTTTGGAGGTTTAGCTCAGCTGGGAGAGCATCTGCCTTACAAGCAGAGGGTCGGCGGTTCGATCCCGTCAACCTCCACCATTTTACAAAATCCAATAAGGCTCGGTAGCTCAGTTGGTAGAGCAGAGGACTGAAAATCCTCGTGTCGGCGGTTCGATTCCGTCCCGAGCCACCATATCATCAAACATGCGGAAGTGGCTCAGGGGTAGAGCATCGCCTTGCCAAGGCGAGGGTCGCGGGTTCGAATCCCGTCTTCCGCTCCATTTGTTAAGGGCCCATAGCTCAGTTGGCTAGAGCGCACGACTGATAATCGTGAGGTCGGAAGTTCGAATCTTCTTGGGCCCACCAGAATGCAATACCAATAAGAACCGTCTCGTGAAGAAATACTTCGCGAGGCGGTTTTTTTATTAATATAAGTATTGATTGCGGCAACATTTCCCTTCATAATAGAAACAGAACTAACAGAGAGAGGGGATATTTACATTGGCAAAGAAAATTTTGATCGTCACCGGAGACGCTGTAGAGGCGCTGGAAGTATACTATCCGTATTATCGTTGCCTCGAAGAAGGCTACGACGTTACGATCGCTGCACCGACCAAAAAGGTACTCAACACCGTCATCCATGACTTCATCGACACCTGGGAAACCTACACCGAGAAACCGGGCTACCTGATCGAAGCGCATACCACGTTTGCCGAGATCAACCCGAGCGACTATGACGGGTTGCTGGTCCCGGGTGGCCGTGCTCCGGAGTACATCCGTCTGAACGAGTACCTGCCGGGTATCGTCAGCCACTTCTTTGAAACCAACAAGCCGATCGGTCTGATCTGCCATGCGAGCATGGTACTGGCTGCGCTCAAAGATCGCGATGTTCTGAAAGGTCGGGAAATGACCGCCTACATCGCTTGCAAGCCAGACGTGGAAAGCATCGGCGCGACGTATATCTCTGAGACTCTGCACGTAGACGGCAACCTTGTCTCCGGCCATGCTTGGCCGGATCTCCCTGGCTTTATGAGAGAGTTCGTCAAGCAAGTCAACGCATAATCACAAGAAGGAAAAGCTCTTGGCACTCGATGTCGAGAGCTTTTCTCTTACAATCTACTAGTCATGCAATCAGGAAGAAGTTGTTAGTTGCGTTTCACCAGTCTCCGTGGTATTCTAATACCTGTCGCCGCGAGAGACAAGCGGTGATGAGATAGAAATGAACGAGATTGATCCTTGAAAACTAAACGAGTGTTACGAGATCGATTTTCGAGCCAGCGATTCATTCGCTTGATTTCAAACTTTTATTGAGAGTTTGATCCTGGCTCAGGACGAACGCTGGCGGCGTGCCTAATACATGCAAGTCGAGCGGATTGAATCGGAGCTTGCTCCGAGGATGTCAGCGGCGGACGGGTGAGTAACAC
>NZ_JAPMLT010000023.1 GCF_026410385.1 Tumebacillus lacus | reverse complement strand
GAACACCAAACTCCCAAACCAACCCGTCCTGCACCTGACGCCCGCCCGAGCGGTTGGGGTGTCCCTTGGAGGAGCGAGTTGTTTTGGCCGGTTTTGCCAAAACGTGTTTGAGCGGGGCAAGGGATACTCCAGCCGCTCGGACCACCCAGCAGCACTCAAAACAAAAAAGCGTCTCGTGACAATGGCGGAGAGGTCACACCCGTTCCCATCCCGAACACGGAAGTTAAGCTCTCCAGCGCCGATGGTACTTGGACCGCAGGGTCCTGGGAGAGTAGGTCGTCGCGGGGCGTTTTTGTTATTTCGAATCAAACCAAAAGGTCAGATCCTAACCGATCTGGCCTTTTTTATATAACTAGCAACAGGGACACCATGTGCGTTTGAGTGCCAATAGTACTCGGATCTAGACCGCTGTAAAAAATAGGAGTATGATCTTGGTAGAGGAAATTTAAAGGAGGACACGACCATGAAAGCGAGCGCTACCCTATCAAGGCTCCTGCAAGGCCTGATCTTCTTTGCTGCCGGTGTAAACGGATATCTAGTCCTGTTCGGTCTCCCTGGCTTCCTCCCGACCAGTCCGCCGGCCATAGAGCTGCTCGGAGACGGCTGGTTGCTGGCTCTCCTGAAGACGGTGGAGCTCATCGCAGGATTATTCCTTCTTATCAACCGGTACGTCCCGTTGGGGCTGACGATGCTCGTACCTTGCGTAGTCAGCATCTTGCTCTTCCATCTCTTTGCGGACCCGGCCCTTTTGCTGAACGCTGTCGTCGTCACCCTGTTACAAATCCATCTGCTCTGGGTCTACCGCCAACGCTTCGAAGGTATACTTTCGCCCTAAAACGGTAATAACGAATATAGAGATATACGGAGCATACATGAGATAATGCTCTGCTAACCTGCTCTCACCCCTTCATTTGCCCGCATCATGCCATTGAGATCTCATACTCGGCGTGATAAGATAACACCTGTCGCCGCGAGAGAGTGGCTGACACGAAAGACACGAAACAACTGAATGACTTGGAGAGATACCAAAGTGGCCAACTGGGGCGGACTGTAAATCCGTTGCGAAAGCTTCGAAGGTTCGAATCCTTCTCTCTCCACCACTGTGAGTCATTAGCTCAGTTGGTAGAGCAGCTGACTTTTAATCAGCGGGTCGAAGGTTCGAGTCCTTCATGACTCACCACAGTTTCACCTACCTAACTTCATACGTGCCCATAGCTCAGCTGGATAGAGCGTTTGACTACGAATCAAAAGGCCGGGAGTTCGAATCTCTCTGGGCACGCCACTTAAATAATGGGGGTATAGCTCAGTTGGTAGAGCACCTGCCTTGCAAGCAGGGGGTCAGCGGTTCGAATCCGCTTATCTCCACCATTATTCCTCGATAGCTCAGCTGGTAGAGCGCCCGACTGTTAATCGGATGGTCACAGGTTCGAATCCTGTTCGAGGAGCCATTGGCTCGTTGGAGAAGCGGCTTAACTCACCGCCCTTTCAAGGCGGCATTCACGGGTTCGAATCCCGTACGAGTCACCATTTTGGAGGTTTAGCTCAGCTGGGAGAGCATCTGCCTTACAAGCAGAGGGTCGGCGGTTCGATCCCGTCAACCTCCACCATTTTCATAACTACCATGTCTCGTAGAGACACACCGTCGCGGGGTGGAGCAGTTGGCAGCTCGTCGGGCTCATAACCCGAAGGTCGCAGGTTCAAGTCCTGTCCCCGCAACCACATGGAGCTGTGGTGTAGTGGCCTAACATGCCCGCCTGTCACGCGGGAGACCGCGGGTTCGAATCCCGTCAGCTCCGCCACTTTTTCAAAAGCAACACAATAAGGGCCCATAGCTCAGTTGGCTAGAGCGCACGACTGATAATCGTGAGGTCGGAAGTTCGAATCTTCTTGGGCCCACCATTTCCATAAAACGTCTCGTGACAATGGCGGAGAGGTCACACCCGTTCCCATCCCGAACACGGAAGTTAAGCTCTCCAGCGCCGATGGTACTTGGACCGCAGGGTCCTGGGAGAGTAGGTCGTCGCGGGGCGTTTTGTTATTTCGGAAGAGAGACCCGATCCATCACGGATCGGGTCTTTTTTATTTCTCGCAAGAGAACAAGAGAGGAAGTTGGAGTAACAGGCAGAATGGGTGTGATTCAACCGGCAGTCGCGCTTGATTGTTTCGTTTTGTTTGAATGGACAAATTGAGAGATCCGAGTGAGCGTGGTAAGATAACTCTTGTCAGCGGGACACGTCACCTGCTGAAATGGGAAGTATTCATGATTAAGGGCGAGGTAATCGCTGGTGAATGCTTCATATAACCGATAAGTGGTTGAAAAAGGTCCTTGATTCATAATGGTATTCGTGATAAGATAGGCTCTGTCCTCGAGAGAGGGACAAACACAGGGGCATAGTTCAGCTGGTAGAACGTCGGTCTCCAAAACCGAATGTCGTGGGTTCAAGTCCTGCTGCCCCTGCCACTTTTTCAAAAAAGAATACTTGTACTATGGCGGTCGTGGCGAAGTGGTTAACGCACCAGATTGTGGCTCTGGCACTCGAGGGTTCGATTCCCTTCGATCGCCCCATCTTACAAAAACAACTATTGGGGAGTCGCCAAGCGGTAAGGCAACGGACTTTGACTCCGTCATGCGAAGGTTCGATCCCTTCCTCCCCAGCCAGTTTCAAAACGTGAGTCATTAGCTCAGTTGGTAGAGCAGCTGACTTTTAATCAGCGGGTCGAAGGTTCGAGTCCTTCATGACTCACCACGTTTTTCTTACAACTCAAAATTTGTGCCCATAGCTCAGCTGGATAGAGCGTTTGACTACGAATCAAAAGGCCGGGAGTTCGAATCTCTCTGGGCACGCCATCTTTAAAAAATCTTGGCTCGTTGGAGAAGCGGCTTAACTCACCGCCCTTTCAAGGCGGCATTCACGGGTTCGAATCCCGTACGAGTCACCAAAGGTAGATCGGCTACACACGCGCCCGTTCAGGGCGCGATGCCGATACTTGCGCATTCGTACGCTACGGAGCTGTGGTGTAGTGGCCTAACATGCCCGCCTGTCACGCGGGAGACCGCGGGTTCGAATCCCGTCAGCTCCGCCACTTTATGCGGGTGTAGTTCAATGGTAGAACATCGGCTTCCCAAGCCGACAGCGTGGGTTCGATTCCCATCACCCGCTCCAGGAGTATGTTTGGGCCCATAGCTCAGTTGGCTAGAGCGCACGACTGATAATCGTGAGGTCGGAAGTTCGAATCTTCTTGGGCCCACCACTTTTGCTTGGCTCGTTGGAGAAGCGGCTTAACTCACCGCCCTTTCAAGGCGGCATTCACGGGTTCGAATCCCGTACGAGTCACCATCGAAAGAGACTTGATCATTTGATCAAGTCTCTTTTTGCATTTCGCGGCGTGTTGCACTCTGGAGTGAATTCGACCGGTACGCGTACTATTTCAGTGTATATAGGAGTATGGAGGAGTTGATATTGAAATTTGGCGTATTTTGTTCCGAAGAGTGGATATTTGTGGTGAAAGCGGGATTGAGAACTCGTTTGCGGGTATGTTAAGATAGTCCCTGTCGCCGCGTGAGACTGCGGTGGACAAGACAATTACATCGCGTGCCCATAGCTCAGCTGGATAGAGCGTTTGACTACGAATCAAAAGGCCGGGAGTTCGAATCTCTCTGGGCACGCCACTTGCATCGGAATGTAGCGCAGCTTGGTAGCGCGCACGCTTCGGGAGCGTGAGGTCCAGGGTTCGAATCCCTGCATTCCGACCAGATTGATCCTTGAAAACTAAACGAGTGTTACGAGATCGATTTTCGAGCCAGCGATTTAGTTCGCTACGAACCAAACTTTTATTGAGAGTTTGATCCTGGCTCAGGACGAACGCTGGCGGCGTGCCTAATACATGCAAGTCGAGCGGACTGAATCGGAGCTTGCTCCGAGGATGTCAGCGGCGGACGGGTGAGTA
>NZ_JAPMLT010000022.1 GCF_026410385.1 Tumebacillus lacus | reverse complement strand
GTCGCGGGTTCGAATCCCGTCTTCCGCTCCATTTAAAAACGCGGTCATGGCGGAATTGGCAGACGCGCAAGATTCAGGTTCTTGTAGGGGCAACCCTGTGGAGGTTCAAGTCCTCTTGACCGCACCAACTTACATCTTCAATAAGAAAGACCAGATCCCAAAAGATCTGGTCTTTTTCTCATACCCTCCCTACACTCGACGATCCGCCACCACCGGCAAACTCTTCACACCATTCACGATAATACTCGGCACCGCTTCCAACTGCACACCCGGCACATAAGCAAAATTTGTATACCGCTTCAGCAATTCCTTCAACCCAATTGTCGCCTCCATCCGCGCAAGAGGCGCACCGATACAATAATGAATCCCATGACCAAACGTCAAATGCGGATTTGGACTCCGGTCGATCACAAACTCATCTGGACGCTCAAACTTTTTCGGATCGCGATTCGCAGCCGAAATCCACGCTGTAATCCCTTGCCCTCGTTTGATTTGATGCCCTTTGACCTCCGTATCCTGTGCACACACCCGCATCAACAACGGCAAAGCGGGCCGAAACCGCAGCACTTCCTCAATCGCCGTCGGATACAGCGACGGATTCTCTCGTAACTGCTGTTCGATCTCCGGATACTCAATAAACAACCGTGCCGTATGCGAGAACAGATGCATCGTCGTCTCACTCCCGCCGGCAAGCAAGATCGAGCAAAACGCGAGCAATTCATCCTCATTCAACGGCACTCCGTCTACATCAGCATGCACCAGTGCGGACAGCAGATTTTCCCCAGGATTCTGACGGAAGAATGCGATTTTTTCCTTCAGATAACTGAACAACTCAGCCTGAGCTTGTTTCTGGTCTTCTTGCAATCGTTTTAACTCTTCCGGATCGGTCGACTCCACACCTTGCATAAATCGCAGACCCCAGTTCAGAAACATCTCTTGATGCGCCTCTTCGACACCCAGCATCCACGAAATCACCGCGACAGGCAACCGCGCACCGAAATCATCCACGATATCTAACGATCCCTTCGCCAATGCCTGATCAAGCAACTCCTCCGCCTTCTGCTGAATGCGCGGTGCAAAATCGGCCACCATTTTTGGCGTAAACGCTTTGTTGATCATGCCGCGCAGATCTGTATGACGAGGCGGATCTTGAAACACGAGGCTTTGAGAGATCATCAAATGTGGCGGATAGCGGCGGGAAGAGAAAATCTCCGGGTGATTCAGGATATAATGAACGTCCTCATATTCAAAAAAGTCCCACCCGTCACGAGTTTCGTCATAACGAATCGGTTGTGTCTCCCGCATCGTCTTCAGCCAGATGTGCGGGTCTAGTTTGGTTTGTTTGTCAAACTCACGGATCGGATTTAACATTTTGGGATTATGCAGATTTTCCTTCTGTACGCTCATTAACAAATCCCCCTATATTTCATTTACCCTCTTATTTTACAACATATGGGTTTCCAAGTTAAGACATTCATTCCTATAAAAATAAAAAAGGCTTGCGATTTCGCAAGCCTCCTAGTCCTCTTCGTCAAAGTACTTGTAGAAGAGATATCCTTTTGCCCATTTCTCTTCAATCTTCTGCTCGCCGGCTGCTTTGACAAACAGCGTCACGAGTTGGTCGTCGATGTCATCGCTTTTGTAATTATTGCGTTTGGTGACATCACCGTGCAGTTTTTGGAGTTGGGTAAACATGCGGTCGACGAGTTCTTCGTCTTCGTCGGCGATCTCATCATATGTATTTTCCAGATCATACACCGTTTCGCGATTGAGTTTCATTCACTTTCACCTCCCCTCCCTAGTATGCCCTTCCTGGGGCGATTTGTCTGCAATTTTTCTTGCCCCTATGGCATATGTTTCGATACAATGGCAGGTGTCTAGGCAAGAGAAGGGAGAGTGACCGGAAGATGGAACTGCAAGCGAAAAAGCAGAAGCTTTATGACATATTGTCCGGCATGGATCAGGCGATTGTCGCCTTTTCCGCCGGGATCGACAGCACGTTTGTGCTCGCCTGTGCCAAAGAGGTGCTCGGAGATCGGGTGTTGGCGGTGACGGCCGCTTCGGAGACGTTCCCGGAGCGCGAGTTGCAAGAGGCGATCGAATTGGCGAAAGAGTTCGGGGTGCGCCATGAGATCATCGAGATCAAGGAGATGGAAAATCCCCATTTCGTCGCGAACAACCCGGACCGTTGCTACCACTGCAA
The DNA here is from genome assembly GCF_026410385.1 of Tumebacillus lacus. Taxonomy (GTDB): domain Bacteria; phylum Bacillota; class Bacilli; order Tumebacillales; family Tumebacillaceae; genus Tumebacillus; species Tumebacillus lacus. The sequence continues at coordinate 2,826 of NZ_JAPMLT010000022.1, read as the reverse complement.
AGCGGGGCTGTACTCGAGGCTGTCCGCGTTGGCACAGGAGCGAGGGGTGCCGTACGTGCTCGACGGCGCCAACATGGACGACCTCGGCGATTACCGACCAGGGCGGCAAGCGGCGAGCGATTATCAGATTCGTAGCGTGTTGCAGGAGGCGGGTCTGTTTAAGGAAGAACTGCGTCAGATGGCCAAAGAGATGGGAGTGCCGAATTGGAATAAACCGTCGTTTGCCTGCTTGTCATCGCGGATTCCTTATGGTGATCTGATTACGCTCGAAAAGGTCGGGCAACTGGATCGCGGTGAGGATCAACTCCGCCGCTTTGGCTTTAAACAAATCCGGATCCGCCATCATGATCAGATCGCGCGGGTGGAAGTTTTGCCGGAGGAGTTCATGAAGGCGGTCGAATATGCAGAGGAGATCACGGCGATTCTGAAAGAGGAAGGATTTACCTACGTGACTCTCGATTTGCAAGGCTACCGGAGCGGATCGATGAACGAGACTTTAAAATTGAAGGAAAAGCAGGTATGACCATGTCTGGACATCGGTTGCAAGACGTGTTGCACCGCGTCCGCGAGGGCCGGATGAGCGTGGAAAAGGCCGAGGCGGAGATCCGCGGATTTGAAGATCTGGGTTTTGGCAAAGTGGATTATGCCCGTGAGAAACGCACCGGATATCCGGAGGTGATCTTTGGCCTTGGAAAGACGCCGGATCAGGTGCTGGCGATATTTGCAAGATTGTATGAAAAGCATGGTCGTGTGATGGTCACGCGGGCAGAGCGAGAGACAGCCGAACGGGTGCAGGGTGATTTCCCGGAGGCGGAGTATGATCCGATGTCGAAACTGCTGACCATCGGGCGGACCGAACGGAGATTTGCCGGGACGGTGGCCGTGTTGTCAGCCGGGACAGCCGATCTGCCCGTGTCGGAGGAAGCGGCAAGAACGGCTGAGTGGATGGGCAATCCGGTAGAGCGGATCTACGATGTCGGCGTGGCGGGCATCGACAGGCTGTTGGCTCATCGCGAGCGGTTGCAGGAGGCGAGCGTGGTGATCGTTGTCGCTGGCATGGAAGGGGCACTGGCCAGCGTGGTCGGCGGTCTCGTGCGGCGGCCCGTGATCGCGGTGCCGACCAGTGTGGGATACGGGGCGCATTTCGCTGGATTGACACCGTTGCTTGGAATGTTGACTTCCTGTGCATCCGGGGTGACGGTGGTGAACATCGACAACGGATTTGGTGCGGGGTACGCCGCTTCGATCATCCAGCAGGCGATTTTGGAGGGATAACGGGATGAAGGATCTGTATCTCGACTGCATTTCCGGGATCAGCGGTGATATGACGCTGGCAGCTCTCATCGATCTGGGAGCGGACGTGGAGTATATCAAGCGCGAGTTGATGAAATTGCCGATAGACGATTTCGACCTTTGGGTCGAAACGGTGGACAAGCAGGGGATCGCGGCTAAGAAATTGCAAATGAAACTGCCGGAGATCGATGCGCACGTTCATGGGATTGGCGAAGGTCATGGGCACGGGCATTCGCACAGTCATGACGAGCATGGTCATTCTCATGACCACGATCATGGGGCGGGGGAGCACCACCATCACCATGAGCATCGGAAGGCAGCGACGATCTTGGAGATGATCCGTGAGAGTGAACTGCCGGAGCGGGTGAAGGCAAGGAGCGCAGCGATCTTTGATGTGATCGCGGTGGCGGAAGGGAAGATCCATGGGATCGATCCGTCGGAGGTGCATTTCCATGAGGTGGGGGCGATGGATTCCATTTTGGATACCATCGGGATCTGCCTCGCTTTGGAGAATTTGGGAGTGGAACGTTTGTTTGCATCTCCGGTGCCGACCGGATATGGGAAGATGCGAATGGCGCACGGGCTGTACCCGGTCCCTGCACCGGCGACGGCGGAATTGCTGACCGGTATCCCACTTGCAAAGTCGCACTCGGAAGGGGAGTTGACGACGCCGACCGGCGCGGGAGTGTTGAAAGCGCTGGTGACGAAGTTTGGGCAGTTGGAAAACTTCACTGTGGAACGAATCGGTTTTGGTGCGGGGACGAAAGACTTCCCGGCGGTGCCGAACGTCGTCCGGGCACTGTTGGGGCAATCGTCGGAAAGCGGCGCGGCCAGTGTGTCACGAGAAACGGTGCATGTGTTGGAAGCGCAGTTGGACGATTGCACGGCTGAGGCGTGCGGGTATGCGATGGAGGTTCTGTTTGAGGCAGGTGCGCTCGATGTGTACTTTACCGCCGTTCAGATGAAGAAGAATCGACCGGGAACTTTGGTCACTGTGCTTTGTTTGCCGGCGTTGTCAGATCGGCTGGAGGAAGTGCTGCTGACGGAGACGACAACATTCGGTGTGCGGCGGAGTGTGTGGACGCGCCGGATCTTGGAACGGGATTTCGATGCGGTGGAGACACCGTACGGGACTGTGAAGATCAAGATCGGTCGTCTGTGTGAGCGCGTGTTGCAAGCGACGCCAGAGTATGAAGATGTCGCACGGTTGGCACGGGATCATAAGGTTCCGTTTATCGATGTATACCGTGCAGCGTTGTGCGAGAACAAAATAACGAGATAAGAGATGATGAGCCGCTGAGAAGCGGCTTTTTGTTTTGCAATGGCGGATTGTGGCAGAATGTCGGGTTGTGGCGAACGAACGGGCATGATAAGATATCTCTTGTCGCCGCGAGAGACAAGCGGTAGACGCGAGAGTGATCTCGCCGATTGATCCTTGAAAACTAAACGAGTGTTACGAGATCGATTTTCGAGCCAGCGATTCAGTTCGCTATGAACCAAACTTTTATTGAGAGTTTGATCCTGGCTCAGGAC
>NZ_JAPMLT010000021.1 GCF_026410385.1 Tumebacillus lacus | reverse complement strand
GCACCCCGACCGGCCACGAAGAAGCCATCAAGCAATACCACCTGAAAAAAGAGCAGACCCGCTACCTCTACGACGGCGCGACCTTGCTCAACGAATACACCGGAGCGGGCGATCCGCTCGCCCAATACTACATGGGCGCAGACGACCAGATCGTCTCCCGTAAAATGTTCGGCTTCCACGGCCGCAAAGACCAAGGCTACCTCGGCAACCTGCGCGACCGCGGTCACCAGCTCTTCTACCACTACGACGCGATGGGCAACGTCAACGACCTGACCGACCATCTGGGCAGCGACGTGCTGAAGTACCGCTACGACGCATTCGGCGGCGTGTTCACCCAACTGTGGACCCCGTACAACAACGTCGGTCTGACTGGCAAGAGCTACGACATCAAAGCCAGCCTCATGGACTACAGCGCCCGCTGGTACAGCCCGGCAGAAGCCCATTTCACCACCAAAGACACGTGGGCGGGCCTGCAAGATCTGCCGCAGACGCTGAACCGCTACGCCTACGCCCTGAACAACCCGATCAACATCACCGACCCATCCGGCCACGCCCCGTGCTACGAAGATGACGACGGCGTCCTGCACTGCGGCTACGATCCTGATCCCGACAACTGGGAGCCACGCGGAGGTGGCGGTGGTGGAGGCGGCGGTTACACCCCGCCCAATCCAGACCCGGTCGACCCCGACCCGACCCCGCTCCCGCCCGCCTGGATGGACGTCGCGAAACGCGCCGCCGACCTGCTGGCAGCAGCAGGATTCACCCCGGAGGAGATCCAAAAGATCATCCCGCAACTGTTCTCGACAGGCGTGGACTTCATCCCGGTCGTCGGCAACATCAAATCCGGGCTCGAAGCGACCCTCGGCATCGACCTGATCACCGGAGAAAAACTCTCCACCTTCGACCGAGTCACAGCCGGAATCTCCGCCTTCAGTCTCAACTCAGGAGCCTTGCGAACAGGCTTAAAAACAGCCGGAAAAGTCGCCGACGTCGCCCTCGACACGAGCAGGCACACCGACGACCTCACCGACGTCTCACGAGCCCTTTCCTGCGGCCGCTGCTTCGGGGCGGGTACGAAAGTCGCCACCGACGAAGGCCCGAAAAACATCGAAGACATCCAAGTCGGCGACAGAGTGCTCTCGAAAAACGACGTCACAGGCGATCTCGACTACAAAGAAGTCGAAGATCTCTTCACCCGCATCGCACCGGACGTCTACGTGATCACCATCGGCGAGGAGCAGATCACCACCACCGCCGAACACCCCTTCTACATCCACCACGTAGGATGGGTCCGAACACAAGACCTCCACATCGGCGACGAGATGGAGACCAGTTCCGGCATGACGGCGGCTGTGGAGAAGATCCAACGCCTGGACGAGCCGACGAAGGTGTACAACTTCAGCGTCAAGGACTACCACACTTATTTTGTGTCGGAACTAAAGGTGTGGACGCACAATTCGAGTAAGGATTGTGGGGTAGGTATTGGGGAAACGGGGAAAGGTGTTGTCCCTTACGAGATTGGCAGATATAATCAGCTGTCGAATAAATCCCTCCCAAATGATAACATTGAAATACACCATGCAGCCCAAAAACACCCCGCAAATCAAGTGATACCAGGATATGATGGTAGAACAGCACCTTCAATTGCACTGCCAAGGAGCGAACATAGAGCTATACCTGCTCAAAAAGGTATTTATACTGGAAATCCTAGAGATTTGCTTGCAAAGGATATTTGGGATTTACGGAATTATACTAATGCTCCCAACAGCTCACTAAAAGAACTTATACAGAAAAATAAAAATGCATCTCCAGGCGCGTTTCAAAAATAGTATGAGAGGAGGGTCTAAATTTCTATGAGAAACACGGAGTTTGTTGAATCAATAAAGAAATATGTTCGAGACACGGCCTTGTCGGACACTATTGAATTCATTGAAAATCTACCGGGGCGAAAACCAAGAAAAAGACATGTTGAATTATCTAATTGGTACAACAGTTTGTCTGGAGAGGATAAGCAAAAGATAGGGGAAATTATGGCAGAGGCAGTAGATTCCTCGCTATTCGGATTCCTATGTGTATTAGATGGTGCTCGCACTATTGAAAAGTCTGATAAAAAAACTACGTTTGAATTGTACGCTGTTAAAGGAGGGGGATCGACAAGAGTAAACAGTGAAGAGGAACAGCCATTGCACGATATCTACAACGCCCTAACAAATTCCGTTGATCAATAATCATCTTTATACCTTGATTGGCTTCATGCCCTTTCAAGGTTTTCTTTTTGTTAGGCTCACCATGTGGTCACTGATGATATCAATGTCCAAAGATTGACGGGGGAAACAAGCTAATTATCCTTATTCACCCGTTTCACCTTGTGGTCGTCAACGAACCGACTGGGCAGCGACGTGCTGAAGTACCGCTACGATGCATTTGGCGGCGTGTTTACCCAACTGTGGACCCCGTACAACAACGTCGGTCTGACCGGCAAAAGCTACGACATCAAAGCGAGCCTCATGGACTACAGCGCCCGCTGGTACAGCCCGGCAGAAGCCCATTTCACCACTAAAGACACGTGGGCGGGCCTGCAAGATCTGCCGCAGACGCTGAACCGCTACGCCTATGCCCTGAACAACCCGATCAACATCACCGACCCATCCGGCCACGCCCCGTGCTACGAAGATGACGACGGCGCCCTGCACTGCGGCTACGATCCCGCCCGCCTGGGTGGACGTCGCGAAACGCGCCGCCGACCTGCTGGCAGCAGCAGAATTCACCCCGGAGGAGATCCAAAAGATCATCCCGCAACTGTTCTCGACAGGCGTGGACTTCATCCCGGTCGTCGGCAACATCAAATCTGGGCTGGAAGCGACCCTCGGCATCGACCTGATCACCGGGGAGAAACTCTCCACCTTCGACCGAGTCACAGCCGGAATCTCCGCCTTCAGTCTCAACTCAGGAGCCTTGCAAACAGGCTTAAAAACAGCCGGAAAAGTCGCCGACGTCGCCCTCGACACGAGCAGGCACACCGACGACCTCACCGACGTCTCACGAGCCCTTTCCTGCGGCCGCTGCTTCGGGGCGGGTACGAAAGTCGCCACCGACGAAGGTCCGAAAAACATCGAAGACATCCAAGTCGGCGACAAAGTGCTCTCGAAAAACGACGTGACAGGCGACCTCGACTACAAAGAAGTCGAAGAGCTCTTCACCCGCACCGCACCAGACGTCTACGTGATCACCATCGGCAACGAAACCCTCACCACCACCGCCGAACACCCCTTCTACATCCACAACGTAGGCTGGGTCCGAACACAGGATCTTCACATCGGCGACGAGATGGAGACCAGCTCCGGCATGGGGGCGGCTGTGGAGAAGATTCAACGCGCGGACGAGCCGACGAAGGTCTACAACTTCAGCGTCGCGGACTACCACACATACTTCGTGTCAGACTTGCAGGTGTGGACGCACAATTCGAGTAGGGATTGTGCCTTGAGTGGTACGGCCACGGGTCAAGCTACTTCTAATGGAACAACAGCATTTTGGGGGAGTTGGGACGACTATGCCAAAGTAGAAGTTAATAGCCAACAATACGCACAAGTAGGGGACAGGCTTTATTCTCGCCATGCTGTTGACAGGATGCAACCAAGTGGAATGAGATATTCTGGTAATGCGGTTGGAGGGAAGGTTGGAGCCTCAAGAATAGTATCAGTAGGACAGATTGATTATGGTAGGGGTGTGGCACCGCGATATGTAGAAGAGGTAATAAGTTCAACTAAACCGGTAGTTCAAGGCAATGGGAATTTATCGTATACTTCCGGTAGTTTGCAAGTAATCACTAACGCCCAAGGTTCCGTTGTTACAATAATAACTAAGTAAGGAGGGAGACTATGGATGAGTTAATCGAAGTGTGCCGCAAATTCCAAGATGGTTTGTGTACTATCGAAGATTTATATCGCCGCCTATCATGGATAGCAGTTCCCGATCAGTTTTCGGAAGTTGTTTCAAAGGCAGAAAAAGATTTGGAGATAATTCAGTTTACTGAGGTAGAGGAAAAATGGCATTGTGAAGGGATGAGAGTCCTTGAACAATTGCTCAAAGAATTGGGATGCAAGTAACCTATATGTATAATCAGGTGTAATAACGTATTTTTCTCCTATAGGATCTTGATTTGGCTTAGTGCCTTTCAAGGTCCTTTTTGGTGAAAACCCAAGTGCCAGCGAAATGTGCGGCAGGCTTTGATACGATGAAATCTACTCCTAGAAAAAGTGTATTCATAATACTATATAAGGAGCAAACCAACGAATCACAGTTGGAATCCCCGGCTTCAGCCTCAACTCGGGAGCCCTCTCGTGCGGCCGCTGCTTCGGGGCGGGTACGAAAGTTGCTACCGACGAAGGTCCGAAAAATATCGAAGACATCCAAGTCGGCGACAGAGTGCTCTCGAAAAACGACGTGACAGGCGATCTCGACTACAAAGAAGTCGAGGAACTCTTCACCCGGACAGCACCCGACGTGTACGTGATCACCATCGGCAACGAAACCCTCACCACCACCGCCGAACACCCCTTCTACATCCACAACGTAGGCTGGGTCAGAACACAAGACCTCCACATCGGCGACAAGATGGAAACCAGTTCCGGCACGACGGCGGCGGTCGAGAAGATTGAGCAGGTAGACGAGCCGACAAAGGTGTACAACTTCAGCGTCGCGGACTACCACACGTACTTCGTGTCGGACTTGCAGGTGTGGACGCACAATTCGAGTAGGGATTGTGGGATTGAGGGGACGGGTAATGCTAAACCGTACTCAAACAGTAGACCATCATATGGGAAAGGACAAGTTAACGAAGTTTGGGATAATGCTAAAGACGTCGATGGAAAAGTATATGACCCAAATACAGGGGAGGAATTGGCTTGGGACAAGAGTAAATCTAGAGCAGGTCAATTGGATATGGGTCATACACCGGAGAACAAGTGTTGCGGCCGATGCTAAATGCCCAAAAGCTGACGCTATTGCCTGTCCAAAGATTGACGGATATAATGACCACCGTACATATCCTAGAAAAGGAAAAGGACGCCTCTGAATGATGTGCCACTGTAT
>NZ_JAPMLT010000020.1 GCF_026410385.1 Tumebacillus lacus | reverse complement strand
GGGAGAGTTGACTTGATTCTCCCGTTTTTCCTTTTCTGAATTCGCTATGAACGCTCGGCCATATTATCCGTCAACCTTTGGACATTAGACGCAGTCAGTTTTCGGACAATATAGGGCGGTAATAACAGTTTGGAAGCGATCTCATAGGATCGAGCTCCTATACCAGTCCAAGTGCTATTATCAGTCAGAGAAGCGACTGATTTATCTATCTGATTTGATTTTTGTCGTAACTCCGTACTGGCAGCAGCAAAACGTTGTGCGCCGGCACGAATGATCGATGTATTGGCGATGTACCTCATGACTACCTCCCTAAAAATGGATACATTTCCGATTATAGTTTTTAAAACGCGAACCTTCAATCGCAATTTTAAAGTTTCGGGATGAGTGCAGTGCATTTGGAAAGGTTGATGTATTGTTGATACAAATGGCAACATCATTTCGGCTTTTCCGAAAAAGAAATAATCTGATACTAGGAGGGTGTGAATTTTGAAGTATTCTTTTGAGACAGAAATAGTGGTCGCAGCCGATCAGCAATGGCTTGTGTGTAAACTCCCGGATCAAATAAAAGTAGTCGAGGAATTTCTGGGAGTCGAGATACAGGAAAGAGGCGGTGCTGCAGAGTTTTTTATGGAAGCAATCGATAAGGTTCTTTCAGGGAAGGACGAAGCACAATATGTGAGTGGTAATGTCATAGCGCTTGACGTTATGAAGGATCAGACGTTTGTGACGGAGATGCTTGCTGACGATGGGATCGGCAATGCCTGCTATATCGAGACGGAAGAATTGAAGAAATTGATCCTTGTCTGGCTGGACGAGCTGGAGAAGTTCAATCAGTCTCAGAAAGACTAGAAATAAACGGAGCCCCTGTAGGGGCTTTTTATTTGCTGGAATCTACCAAATGGTCTATGATTGATCGGTTTTGGTACTTGGTATTTTATAAGAGTTGTGCCGAGTCGAAAGTGTAGGGGGAGTTTTTTTTAGCATCGAAGTAAAGGGGAAATTGTTGCTTCACTTGAAAAAAGGAATCACGATGCTGGAGGGATATATCCGTGTCGAGCCGGATGGTACTTTGGAGGACGTGTTGAAGAGGTGCAGGGTAGCGGAGGAACGAATCCAGACAAAAGCAACATCGGATTTGACTCGCCTCGATCTTCCCGTTTTTAACCTTGCACGTATGGTGGCTGACGCAAGCAGTAGCGCGATTACGGGATGGGACGATCCGATATTTGACGTTTTGAGTGAGGTAGGAAGTTTAGCTGAGCGGTTGTTGAAGGGAGTATAGTGAAAGTAAGAGGGGAGAAACCTGATGTTTTGAAAAATAGAAGTCAAAGGAGTTTTGGAGGACTTTTCATGAAATACCAACCGGTGATGGAACAAGGGAAAGCGTGAACGCAAGTGAGACACCAAAAGTCAGCGTGGTGGAGGAAATGGGCGATCAGATAAGGACGAAGGATCTGTTGATACACGCCTGTGACAAGGTGATCAGGATGGTTGAAACGTATCATCAAATCGATCCTGATGAAAGTTTGGCATCTGCTCTGAAGAACTATCGGAAGACAAAAGAGTTGTTGTTGGCAACGGATGATGTCTCGAAGGTGTGCCGTGATGACCTGCCGATCTATCATTTGGTGCGGCAGGTGGCAGATGGCACGAGCAAGGCGATCAAAGATTGGAATGATCCGATTTTTTATGTGATGGGTGAGGTCTGTGAGTGGGCGGATAAATGGTTGAATGAAGCAACCGGGTCGGGGAGCAATTGATCGATAGAGCAACCGGTCTGGAAACGTCGTGAATCAAGAGCATGAATTTGGAGGCAACATGCGATATCCATATGCAAATACGTATTTGATCCGCTCGGGAGCGCAGCGGTTTTCGTTTGCGGCGATGGAGATGCGGCAGTCGGCGCAGAAGATCGAGAGTCTGACGTACTCTGTCCATGACGGTGCGAGTGGGTGGCAGGGTGCCGGGTATGAGGCGTTTCAGTCGGTGGCTGGGAATTTGAAGGGCGATACGCTGACGTCGAGCCATGCGTTTGAGCAGGTGGCTTCGGCGTTGAGCAGCTTGGCAGGAAGTTATGACGGTATCAATCGGATGTATCAGCAGGTCGAGCAGATGGATCAGGAGATTCATTCATTGGAAGGGCAGCTCTACTATGCGGATGAGGAACGGCGGGATGCGCTGCGGGACAGTCTGTCGCATGTGAGGTATCGCAGGCGTGCGCTGTTGCAGGAAGCGGAGAGGGAGGAGCACCAGGCCAATGCCAGAGCTGCGGCTGCGTTTGACGAGGCGGGGGCAATGGCGAATCGGATGTATTTCGATGCCGGTGCGGTGTTCGCGATGCAGGCGACACAGGCGGCGCGGCAGGTGAAAGAGTTCTTTGGCGATATGAAAGACAAGGCGGGGCAGGTGTTTCGGCAGGTGTTGCCGGAGGAGTTCCGGGACTTTGCGGAGGATTTGCGTCGCGGTTTTTGTATAATCAGTCGATGGAACTGGCCGACCCGTTGCATGAACCGTTTCCGGAGGGGCGGTCGAAGTCTTATCAGATGGGTTTGCTGAGTGCGGATGTGTTTACGGCGTTGGAAGGGATCGCGCTGATCTTCGGTGGTGGGGCTCTGGTGATCGGCGGTAGTGCGGAAGCGGTGATCACCTCGGAGACCATCGTCCTCCCCGCTATCGGGGTCGCGGCTATAGCGGCCGGGGGTACGGTGTCCGGGATCGGGTACAAGCAGTATACGAACTCGACGAAGCAGTTGGGGAAGGACTGGGCGCTGTTTGCGAAGAGCGGGAGCGGGGGTTCGAATCCGAGCCCGAAGCCGTCGTCTCCGTCGTCCGGGCAGAGTGCGGTGGATGTGCAGAAGATCTTGCAGGAGTATCGGAACCTGCAGAACACGCAGAACTTCCGCCCGTCGGCGATCAAGCATATTATGGAGGGGGATTTGAACGCGAGAGGACAGGCGGGGGGTTATCATTATGAAAATATCCCGAACACTCCGGGAAAACTGATCTCAGGTACGGAGTCAACACCTGATCCATTCGGAGTCTACAAAGGAAGAGTTGAGGTAAACGGTGTCTCGAAGATATCGAACGGGGGCAGGTCTACTTTCTTCCCGAAAGATATGAGCCCGCAAGAGATTATCAATTCAATAAACGAGGCTTTCTCGTCTAAGAGGCTTGTTCGTGGAAATGTTTATTCAGGCACGGTTCAGAGCGGACCGAAAGCAGGTATGGTGATCGAGATGTTTCTTGATACTGGTGGTAAAATTATTAGTGCTTACCCCAAATAATAGATTCAAGCAGGAGGTTGCTTTTTATGAAGTACACATACGAACCAGAAATATTGGATATGGGTGATCATCGGAGACTCTTTTTTAAGCTACCTGATGAGATCAAGTTGGTCGAGGTGTTTTTGGGGATTGAAATTCAAAGCATGGAGGGAGATGGTGAGTTCTTTCTTGAAGCGATTGAGAGAGTTCTCATGGAAACTGATGAAATACAGGTGGTTCACGGCAATGTCGTTGCTCTCGAAATCCTCAAGGGACAGACGCATGTAGTAGAAATGTTAGCCGATGACGGTTTGGGCAATGCCTGCTACATTGAAACGGAAGAGCTGAAGAAATTGATCTATGTCTGGCTCGACGAGCTGGAGAAATTCAATCAGGATCAGAAAGCATAGAAATACACGGAGCCCCTGTAGGGGCTTTTTTATTTGCCTGAATCTACCAAATATCTTATAATTGACTAGGTTTGGTAAATGGTATTTTATCTGGTGTTATCAAGTTTCTGAACTGATAAATAGATTTATATTCTCTAGGAGGTTGGATTGAATGAAACGGATGGCGAAGTGGGGCGTGGCAACGGTAGCGTTTGCGGTGTTGATGGCGGGGGTGCCTGCACCGGGGGCTATGGATCATACGGCGGTGGCTGTGGGGGACGAGTTCCGGGATGTGCCGAGCAATGCGTGGTATGCGCCGTATGTGCGCGGCTTTGTGAAGACGGGGATCGTCAATGGATTTGGCGACGGGTCGTTTAAGCCGGAGGAGTCGATCACGCGGGCGCAGTTTGTGCAGATCCTCTATAAAGTGATGGGACAGCCGTCTGTGACGGGTACCGATACCGGATATGCGGATGCGACGAGCGGGTGGTATGTGCCGGCGTTGGTGTATGCGAAGAAAAACGGAGGGCTGGACCAGTTTCCGGCTGCGGACCGATTTGAAGAGGGCAAGCCGTTGACGCGCGGGGAGGCGGCTCGTCTGTTGTGGAATCTGATCGGGTATGACGAGGAGCGTCAAAAGCAACCGGACGCGGTGCAATTCCCGCAGGCGTTCAAGGCGGGGAGTGCTGGGCAGAAGGAGTTTGCGGATCAGGCGTCGTTCCCGGGCTATGCGGTGCTGCCCGTGCGGGAGTTGGCGGCGAACGGGGTGTTGAACGGGTACGGGGACGGCACGTTTAAACCGGAGCGGTCGATCACCCGCGCTGAGGCGACGAAGATGCTGGATACTGCGTTGCGCAAGGTCGGGTATCCGGCGCTGGTCAGTGGGCAGGTGTCGCAGGCGGCGTTTATCGCGTCGATGTACACGGTGCTCTCGAAGGCGAGCACGATGGAGGGGCGCAAGTTTGACTACAGCCAGAATGTGCCGGAGCCGCGTGATGCCCGCACGTCGCCGAACGGTGGGGGCTACACGGCGGAGAAGGTCGGGATCAAGGCGGAGCAACCGAGCGGGCAAGTGAGCGCGGCGTTGGCTGCGAATTGGCTGGGGAAATGGGCGGTGGAGGCGCGCAATGTGTCGTTCCAGTACAATGTGTCGTCCGATCCGTATGAGTGGGCGCAGATCAACGGCTGGTTCGAAGGCACGAGCGTGAAGGGGCGCAACGATGTGATCCAGCCGGACGATCTGGATCAGCTGAATCGCAATCTGCAGGCGTGGTTGATCGGGTATCGGATGGAAGGGCACACGGTGTATTTCCACTGGCCGATGGTGCCGTATGAGCCGATGTTTAAGGGGATTCATGCGCGTCCGGGTGCTGAGGGCGAGGCGTTCAAGGATGACAACCGGATTCGTGAGACGATGAAGAAAGCGACGGCGATTTATAATCAGGCGAAGGTGACGGTTGAGAATGGGAAGGTCACGTATTGGGAGCCGAAGTCGGCGACGGAGCGGGCTTTTATTGAGATGGGGGTTTATGGGGATCGCAATACAAAACGGATGCCTCATCTCTTCACCGCGTCTTACGATGACTTGTCAAACACGTACCCAATTCAAGATACGACAGTGGCAGGGGTGAATTATTACTATGTAGGCATGTCACCTGTTCACTTGGAATTGGTAGGGCATGGTGGATATGCAAGTTTTGATTACTCCTTTAAGCTTAATGCTTCTCATAGTGTGATCTCGGTGGAAATGGGTTCGAATGTGGAAGGCGACGGTTCGGTCGGAACAGAGGATGCCAATATTATTACAAATTACCCGCTCATGGCAGTGAGAAATTAGGGTGACTGAAGAGGGTTATCTATGAAAAGGAGAAGGGATTGGATTCGTAAAGGAGCATCATTGCTGTTGGTCTTATCTGTACTGGTTGCAGTTCCGGGGGTGGCGATGGCTGGGATCAGTACTTTGGGGTTTCTTACACAAGGATATGACCCAGGCAACGATGAGATTTATTATTATACGGTAGGTTCCTATAACTTCAATTTTATGACAGCGAATCCGTGGGGAATAAATGAGCGAACCACACTGCATGGTTATTCCTTTGAACAAAAAGGGGACTTCGGAACTCTATGGTCCTATCAGTTTTTTGATGCAAATCAAAAAAATGTATCATTTGGTGGACACGACTTCGTCCCGCCGAGCCAAGCACAGACGATTATGCAAGCGAATCGGGCCAACCCAGCGTGGGTAAAAGTGAAAATGGCCGAGCATAGCGGCATTGTAAAGCTGAGGGACAATTTTGGTACGGTCGAATCCGAATCTGGAAGTCGTGACTTCTGGGCGAACGGCTATCTCATGCCGTGGACGGGGCATCACGATGCGAAGCGGACGATCACCGATGCCGGGTTTGACAACCAAGATCAGATCACGGGTCGGTGGTATCGCCAATACTACGACCACGCCGCGTGGACGAGTGCGAAGCCGCCGACTGTGCGGGCGACGATCACCGCTCCAAGCGGGAAATTTGAGCCGGGGCAGGATTTCGCTGTCTCGGCCAAATTTACGTCGCCGGAGGATGCGCATAACCAAGTGCCGTCCGGGTATCCATCGGGGCATCGCTATTATGCGGCGTTGTTTGACGCCAGCGGCAATCATATCAAGCCGCTGCGCATCGGCGGCGGGGGATTCCAGATGTACGGGCTCGATCTGAGCAAGATCCCGAATGGCAGCTATGATGAGTTCCGCGTGGAACGGCAGGATCTCAACACCGTCCACAACGGTGGCACGTCGACCTCCGGCACCGACACGTTCACCATCCCGGCCTCCGACACGGCAGGACTGGAAAAGGGGACGTACTACGCGGTGATCTACATCTTTGACGAACTGCGCCGCTACGGCTACCAAAAGGTGCCGCTGGTGCTGGGCGGCGGTGCGGCTCCGACCCCAGGGGACGGGATGAGCGGCACCGATCTGACGCCCAATCCGACGGCGGTGATCGCGGCCGACTCGCGGGGGGACGAGCAGTTTGACGTGCTGGACGGCATCCCGACGTCGGAGAGCCTGTATGTGAACGCCAAAACGAAAAACTTTCTCTACGACTACCAGTACACGCAGATGAAAGGGGAGAAGATCTACAACATCACCTTCACGAAAACGTACACGTGGAGCGTGGACAACTACGACGAAACGGGAGCGTGGATCGGCTCGACTCCTGGCTCGTATGAAGACTCTCAGACGATCCCGGTGACTCGCGAGTACTCCTACTGGGTGCTGAAGAAGCTGGAGGTCTACGGCATCCAGAACGCGGTGGTGGAGAACTTTTCCCTGCCGAATGAACGGGTCACGCTTACCCCGCAGGACGGCTACCGGGTACCTGCCGTCCAGTCGAAACACAGCGACGCGGAGGAAGACCATCTGATCGAACCGGAGCCGCCGGAGGTGGTGCCGCTCGGCACGGAGGATCTCGGCTCCGGGGACTCGGCACCGGCGATCCCGACGGAGGACTACACGGGACAGGCGGAGGATCTGGTCGAGGAGATCCGGGTGAAGAATGACCGGTTTTCTTTCAACGGGACGGTGCTGATGTCCGACCAAGAAACAGAAAAAGACGGCCCGACCCCATCGGGCATCCCGGCGGCGGAGGAGATCGGGGAGGATGTGCTCTTTGGCGAGAACTATGTGATCCACCCGCAGAAGAGCAACTATGACAGCGCACCGTCTGACGGCACGGTCACGTACGCGCCGGTGCCGGGCGTGCTCGGGTCGCCGTCTGCGAAGACCTACCCGATCCCGGGAATCAATCCGGTGACGGTGCATACGCCGGTCGTCAACTACTCCTATACGTCGGACGACTACCGCTACAACCAGATGACGCAGCCGGATCGCAACCGGATGACGTTTATCCTCGACCGCCCCTTCACGGTGACGATGCCGACGACCGGGCAGCATTTGGCTATCAAAGGATACGGCAACCGCGACTATGCGAAGTACACGAAGAGTCGGCAGGTGAGCTTCCCGTTTGACGTGTGGATCGGGGGCAAGAACAGCACCCGGTATATACGGGCCAATCAGTGGATCGAGATCCCGGCGGGGCAGCAGTCGCTGGG
>NZ_JAPMLT010000002.1 GCF_026410385.1 Tumebacillus lacus | reverse complement strand
GTGCCCGGCGTGCCCGGAGTGCCCGGAGTGCCCGGAGTGCCCGGAGTGCCCGGAGTGCCCGGAGTGCCCGGAGTGCCCGGAGTGCCCGGAGTGCCCGGAGTGCCCGGAGTGCCCGGAGTGCCCGGAGTGCCCGGTGTACCCGGAGTGCCCGGAGTGCCCGGAGTGCCCGGGATGCCCGGAGTGCCCGGAGTGCCCGGTGTACCTGTGCCCGGCTCTTCGGTGCCGTCCCCGTCAGGAGTGCCCAGCACGCGGTAGACGCCTGCGTCCAGCGTGGCGATGTGTTCGCCCGGGTGCAGGGTGATGACCTCGGTCATGCCTTTGGCGTCCACGTTGGAGTCCTGCTCCGGCTGGGAGCCTGTCTGTTTTTTGGTGAACGGATGCGTCGAGGTAAATTTCACCGAGTAGTCGCCCGCATCCAAATCGTCAAACAGGTAGTAGCCCGGCTGGCCCAAACGGTCAGCGGTGACCGTCTCGGCGACCAAAGTGTTTTGGTCGTTGTAGAGCTGGACCCGGATCGAGTTCAACCCTTTTTCTCCCGGATCTTGCAAGCCGTTGCGGTTGCTGTCCATCCAGACAAAGTCGCCAATCGATCCGACGTCGAGTTTGACGAGTCCGGCGGCGACCAGCAGATAGTCTTCGCCTTGGGCGAGGGTGATCACGTCGGAGAGTCCGCTGACCGTGTCCACATCGGAGTCAACGGAGGTATCGCCACCCTGTTTGGGTCCGGTGAACGCGTAGGCGATGGAAGGGAGCACCGCTCTCACTCGATAGTTGCCCGGCAGCAGGTTGGCAAAGAGGTAGGAGCCGTCTGCGGCTGTCTTCACGGTGGTCAGCAACGTGCCGGAGCCGTCGCGCAGCTCGACGGTGACGCCGCCGATGCCGGTGGCCCCGTCATCTTGCAGACCGTTGCCGTTGGCGTCGATCCAGACAAAGTTGCCGATTGAGCCTTTTTTCGGAACCAGACCCGCATCGACCGAGTGGTTCTGCTCGCCGTCGGCCAGCGTGATCACGCCAGTGCGGCCGGTGGCCGGGAGCGCGTCCGAATCTTTGCCGTCATCTGCGCCTTGGTTGGCTTGGGTCAAAACGCCAACGGAGGCTCCCGGCTGGAAGACGACGGTGTAGTCGCCCGGATCGAGGTTCGGGAACAGATAGGAGCCCGGATTGCCCGAGAAGTCGTCGCCGGTGAGCGTTTCGGCCACTTTGTTGTCCAGCGCGTCGCGCAGCTCGACCCGGACGCCGTTCACGCCCGTTTCGGATGCGTCTTGGACTCCGTTTCCATTTGCGTCGAACCAGACGGTGTCGCCGATCTCCGCTTTCGGGCTGGCGGCCAGCTTGATGCCGACCTTCAGCGGTTCAGCCGGGAGGATCGAAGCGCCGCTGGTCTTGTTCATTTTGTAGGCGAAAGAGTTCCACGCGATCTCGCCGCTCGTCGGGGCACCGACCGGCGCGACCATCGGCCACTCGATGGTGGTGGTGTTCAGCGGATCGATCACATAGTCGTCATCAAAATCAAATTTTACAGCGGTTACCTTCGTCAGGTCGGACGGCGGTTCGGTCGTCCACACGCCGTTGTCCGCGCCGGTGGTCGCGTTCATGGTGATGTCGGGCGTGGTCGAGTAGAACACGCTCACATAGTCGGGCACCGTCACGGCACCGGTCAGGAGCGGACCCCACTTGCTGTCACGCCCGACGGAGCCGTTTACCACGGCGTGGTCGCCGATGCGCGGGAAGGTGTTGATGATGACCAAGTCTTTGGTCGCCACGTTGCCGACGTTTTGGATGTCGAGACGGTAGAGCGCGCGTCCGCCCGGTGCGGTCGTGCCGCTGTCCGGATATTTGCTCCATACGCTGTCCAGTTCGCCTTTGACATACATCACCGCTTGCAAGGCGACTTCTTCGATCAGCGTCACGTTCACGTCTGACTCGATGTCGTACTGGCTGCCGTCAGGCAGGCAGCTCAGGCATTTTTTGTTGCTGAACTTCATGTCGTTCAGATACTTTGGCGAAGTGATCGCCACTTTGTTCTTGACGATCTTTTCCGGGGTCCCCGCTTTGATTTTCGCATCAAACGAGATGGTGAACGCTTCGCCGATCTGCAAGGAGGCCGGGTTGGCATCGCTCCAGGACCACGTCATTTTGGTGGTGCCGTCCGGCTGCGGTTCCAGATTGAAATCCGGGTCGGTCGTCATGCCCGCCGGTTTGGTGATCGTCCAAGAGCCCGGCACGTACTCAAACTCAGCCGGGAGATCGTCGGTCAGCACAGGGTTTTCCAACTCGTCGCTGCTGTAGGCCGCCATGTTCGTCGCGGTGAGCTTGAACGTGGTGCTCTCCTGCGGCTTCAACGTCGTTTTGGTGCTGATCTTGTCCAGCCTGATCAGCGGTCGGTCGCCGACGACTTCAACGACGGCGTATTTCTCGACCGATTTGTTGGTACCGTTGAATACATAGTCGAGGTTGACGACGTTTTTCACCGTCTCATAGGAGTCGGCCGGGACAACCAGATCGTCCGGAACTTTGTACGTCAACTCGTAGGTGCTCATCTGCGTAAAGTTGATCGGCAGCGTGTCGAAGCGGAACTGAACGCCTTTGACGTCGCCTTTTGCGGTGGCATCGAGCGTCGAGCGGGTGGAAGCGTTCACCGTTTTCCAGAACTGCCAGTCCGACGGTTCGTCCGGAGCGGCCTCCGTCGTATACCAGACGTCGTAGTCGGGAACTCCGACATACGAGGCTGTGACGACAGTTTGCAGTTCAAAGTCGACCGGGGTGCCCGCGATACTCTGCTGCGGCGTCATGTCTGTGATGACCGCCGAGTCCAGCGCGATGTTGGCGTTGTTGTCAAAATCGTCGAGGAAGAACTTGACGAGCTGACCGGGCGAGATCTCGCGCTGGTTGGGATTAACCCATTTGGTGATGATGGAACCGCCGTCGGCCGGCAGGGATTCAAAGCCGTGCGTGACGTCGTCCGACACGGTCGTGCGGGTGCCGCCGATCGGGGTGAAGGCGGCCTCCGCGACGTTGGTCACTTCGGTTTCCGTGATCGAGTCCGGGTAGTGGACGATCACCGACAGCCGCTTAGAACCGCGCAGATCGTCGCCGAGGTTCCAGACGACCGTGTTGCCAGGGCCTGCGACACCGCCGTTGTCGGCGGAGACAAACACAGCTCCGGCCGGCATCGTGTCGGTGACGACAAAGTTTTTGCTGTCCAAGCGGCCGAATGTGGAGCCCGCTTTTTCGCTGAGCAAGATCTGGTACTCCACGTCGGAACCTTTGAACGGCTCCGGCACAGGGCGGATCTTTTTCTTTTCAATTCCCCACTCGGCGGCCGCTCGGGAGGTGACCGTCACTTCGTTCGAGTCCAGCGTGGCCGGATTGCCGTCCACCGTCGAGTGGAACGTGGCCGAGCCGGTCGCAGAGGTGCCGTCCGGGGTGATGTAGTTTTCAAACTGGGCCTTCACCACCAGCTGACCGGTCGAACCGGCAGGCAGCACGCCGTCTTTGAAGGTGAACGTCACCTCTTTGCGGGAAGGGTCGAGGTCGCTGTCTTTCACGGTGGATGTGGTGATGGTGCTGTCCGACTTGCCGACGTATGTGACTCCTGCCGGCAAGGTGAAGGTGATGTTTGGATCAGCAAAATTGGAAACGGTGCTGGAGGCGCTGTAGTTGATGATGTAGCTGAACACCTCGCCGGCGCTCACTTCCGTTTTGCTGGCTTCAAAGGTCATGACCAATCCTTCCGCCTCACCTGCGGCCGTCGTCGCTTGGGCCGGGATCAGCAGTTGGATGATCAGCATGAAGATGCACAGCAAGAGCATCGGTTTGTTACGGGTCTTACTCGTCACAGGGTTTGCTCCTCTCTCGTTTCTTTGACCAACAGAGCTTTCACGATCAGGCGGTGGGTCGGATCGCGCATCGGCTCGCAGGTGATCAGCGTCAGTTCGGAGACGTTCGGCGGCGCGTCGAGGACGCTCAGATCGTCAGGCTCCACCAGAAACGACCGCTCGACGATGTACGTGAACGTACCGGACGCTGTTTGGATCGTCACTTCGTCACCGCGCGCCAGTTCGTTCAGGCGGCTGAAATGTTTGCCAGGCGTGAAGCTGCGATGGCCGGCCAGCACAAAGTTCGTGCCCACGCCCGGCAATCGCTCCTCGGCCACCACGCCGATGCCGAGCGACAGCGACGCCTCGTCCGCGCCTTTGAGCAACGGCTCGCGCAGGCCGATCTTGCCGACGGTGACCGTTCCGAGCACGGGCGTTCCGTCGATCTCCCGCCAAGCCGTGTCTGTCGCCTCTGCCGGGTCGGCAGCCGCCTCCGCCGCAGCAGAAGCGCGATGTTCATCCGTCCAATGAGTGAGCAGGGCGTTTTGCTTTCGCTCCTGCAAGTGCTCGTCCAGCCGGGGCTGAACGAGCAGGAGGATGCCGGTCAACAACAGGAGCCACAGCAGGATCTGTATCGTCCGGCTGTCCCTCCGGATCCATCTCGGCAACATGGCGTTCTCCTTTCTTCTTCACGATTAGACTGTTTTCATCAACAAGATTGTATATAATGAATCTATACAAATTTTGAACAGTTATTTGTTAATGGGTTAAGAAAAACTTTTTAGATTATTACGAATAGAAGTGTTTATAAGTGGGGGGAGATGGCGTTGAAAGTCCTGTTGCTCGATGGGGAGCGTTTGGAGTTGATGCAGACGCGGCGAATGCTGGAGGACTATTCGGAGCTGAAGGTGGTGGGTGCGTTTCAAGACCCGGTCGAGGCGGTGGAGCAGGCGGCCGCACTGCAGCCGGACGCAGTGTTTCTCGACGTGCGGCTGCCGGGCATGCCGGAGATTTTGGCAGCGGAGTTGCTGCAGGAGCGCTGTCCGTCCGCTGAACTGGTGTTTGTCACCGCAGATGACCGCTATGCGCTGCAGGCATTTGAGTTGAATGCCCTCGACTATCTGCTCAAGCCGTTGCATCGGTCCCGTTTGGAAAAGACGGTGCAGCGGCTGTTGAAACGGTGGATGGCGAGGGGGGGGACGGCGCACGCACCGGTGCGCAAGGGGGACGTCCTCTGCTTTCAATCGATCCGCTTCCAGCGGGACGGACAAGCCCCGGAAGTGCCGAAATGGCGCACGGCGAAGGCGCAAGAGCTGTTTGCCTATCTGCTCCACCGGCGCGGTGAGGTCGTGCGCAAAGGCGTGCTGATGGAGATGCTGTGGCCGGAACTGGACGAAAAGCGAGCGATGAAGCAACTGTACGCGACGATCTACCAGGTCCGCCAGTGCCTGACAAAGATGAAGATCGATGTGACGATCCGAAACTCCAGCATCCAGGAGGGGTATGTGCTGGACGCGTTCAACGTGCGCCTCGACACCGAGGAATGGGAGCGGGCTGTGAAACTGGCCGAGAGCGGCTCGGAGGAGATGGCCCGGCTGGTGAGGCAGTATGAAGGAGACTATCTGCAGGAGCACGGTTATCTGTGGGCGGAACAGGAGCGGGAGCGGCTGCGCAGGCTGTGGATGGAGGAAGCGCGTGCGGTGGCTCAGGTCTATGCGCAGACCGACGGCATGCAGGCAGAGGCGGCCGACCTGTATGAGCGCGTGCAGGCTGTCGATCCGTATGAGGAGGAAGACGGCTTGACGCTGTTGCGCCTGTATGAGGCGGCCGGACGCATCGACAAAGTGCAGGAGTGCTACCACCGGTTGGAGCACGCCTTCGAGCAGGAACTCGGTGTCGAGATGCCTGAGGCGGTCGTCGAGTGGTACGAGATGTGGCGGAACAGCCGAGCGATGCAAACGTCCCTTTAGAAAAGAGCTGCCGAGTGATCGGCCGCTCTTTTTTCTTTGTGTCCTGCATGGGTTATTTCTGCTTCTTAGGGAATGTTAACCATCAAAGGAGGAGATGCGGAACATGGATCAGGTCGTCATCGCGCGTTCGTTATTTGGCACGACAATGGGCTTTCATATTATCTTTGCGACGCTCGGGGTGGGCATTCCGTTGATGATCCTGTTTGCGGAAGTGATGAAATTGCAGACGAAAGACCCGGACTACACCACGATGGCGATGCGGTGGACGAAGGGGTTTGCCGTGTTGCTCGGGGTGGGCATCCCGACCGGGACGATTGCGGCGGTGCAGCTTTCTTTGCTGTGGCCGGAGTTTATGGAGGTGGTGGGGAAGGTCATCGCGCTGCCGTTTCAGATCGAGATCTTTGCGTTTCTTTTGGAGGCGCTGTTCATGTCGATCTACGTGTACGCGTACGACCGGCTCTCTCCGACGATGCGGATCGTCTCCGTGGCGTTGGTCGCGTTTGGCGCGGTGTTGTCGGCGGTGCTGATCACCAACGTCCACGCGTTTGAAGCGACGCCGGAAGGGTTTCGCATGGTCAACGGCGAGGTGGTCGACGTGCGGCCGTGGGATGCGTTTTTCAATCGCAGCTTTCCGGTCACAGCCACCCACGTCATGGTGTCCGCGTGGATGACGGGGGCGTTTACCATCGCCTCCATCGCGGCGTGGAAGATGCTGCGAATGAAGAAAAAGGACATGCGCCTCTACGCGTTTCACCGCAAGGCGATGATGCTCGGACTGGTCGTCGGCGGCGTGTTTTCGATCCTGACCGCGTTCAACGGGCACGACTCCGCCCAACATCTCTACCACGACCAGCCGGAAAAACTCGCCGCTGCCGAATGGCTGTTTGAGACGGAGACGTATGCGCCGCTTTTGATCGGCGGCACGCTCGACCGGGAGACGCTGGAGGTGAAAAACGCCATCCACATCCCGTGGGCGCTGTCGTTCCTCTCCGGCAACCGCTTTGACACCGAGGTGCGCGGGCTGAACACGTGGCCGCGGGATGAGTGGCCACCGTTGTTTATCCACACGCTGTTCAACGGCATGGTGCTGATCGGCGGGCTGCTGACGGCGATGTCGGTGGTCGGATTTGGCTGGAAGCGCATCTTAAAACGCGATGTGTTTCCCAGCTGGATGATGTGGGGCTTTGTCACGGCGGGGCCGCTCGCGATGCTGGCGATTGAGTTTGGCTGGATCTTTTCCTGCACGGGCCGACAGCCGTGGATCATCTACCGGATCATGCGCACCGCCGATGCGACCACCTCCGCCACCAACCTCGGGATGCTGTTCGTGCTGTTCACCGCGATCTATGTGTTTCTCTGTGTGTCGGTGGTCGCCGTGCTCCGCTACTATTTCAATCGACATCCGTTGGAAAAGGAGCTCGCTGACCTATGAACATGACTGTCACGGATGAAATCATCGCCGTCACGCTGATCTGGCTGTTCGTCTTTGTCTACGCCATTGCGGCTGCCATCGATTTTGGGGCCGGGTTTTGGTCGTTTTTCTACCGCAATCGCAAAAAGAACAACATGTCCCGCATCGCCAACCGCTACCTCTCCCCGTCGTGGGAGCTGACCAATACGTTTATCGTGCTGGTCGTCGTCGGGCTGGTGTCGTTTTTCCCCGGTGTGACGCGGGTGCTGGGGGCGGTGCTGCTCGTGCCGTTCTCCATCGGCGTGTTGTTGCTTGCGGTACGAAGCGCGTTTCTCGTCTACTCGCACTCGGTCGACCGCTACAAAAAGACGCTGATCCTGATCAGCGGGCTGACCGGCATCTTCATACCGGCGCTGCTGATCCTCGTCCTGCCGATCACCTACGGGGACATGATCGACACGTCCGGCGGGGTGGAGCGTTTGCTCTGGGGCGAACTGCTCGCCTCGTCGAGCACGTATGCCTACATCGCCTTTGCGGTGACGTCGACCTTGTTTCTCTCGTCGCTGCTCTTGTCCGACTATGCCCATGTATCGGAGGATCACGAGGCGTACCGCGTCTATCGCCGCGACGCGTTGATCCTCGGACCGATCACGCTGCTGTCTTCGGTGGCGGTGGTGGTGACGATGCAGTTCGATGCTCCGTGGATGTATGAAAATCTGTTTGCGAACCAATCGTGGATTCTCGCCTCCGTCGTCGCCTTTGCCCTCGGCTACTGGGCGGTCTATGTGAAAAAGCCCCGCTTGGCAACGCTTGCCGTCGTCACGCAGTACCTGCTGGCAGCGACGGGATACGGACGGGCGCATCTGCCGTATCTGGTCTATCCGGGGGTGACGATCGAGAGCGGGTTTACGGCGGAGAGCACGTTTCATGCCTTGTTCATTTCCTATCTCGTCGGATTTGCGATCCTGACGCCCGGCTTTCTGTACTTCTGGAAACTGTTTATGACCGACAGACAGTATTTGAAGAAAAGATAGCTTTGCCGCGTTGCAGGACCCCTGTTTACTAAAAAACTAAGATCGGGTATTCTTTTCAAAGAAAGATTCAAACCATGAAAAGTTTACCATACTGGTAGGATGACATGGACGAGTTCTGTTCCCTCAGGGGCGTGAATATACCTGTCCTACTACCGTATCTAACAGGGGGGTCAACATGTTGCCGACTCAGGAACTGAAATCACGCGCTCGCATCACCGCGCTTGGAGTGTATACCCCGGAGAAGAGATTGACCAACAAAGATCTGGAGCAGACGGTCGAAACCAACGATGAATGGATCGTCCAGCGGACAGGCATCCGGGAGCGTCGGATCGCCGCCGATCAGGAATATACGTCCGACCTGTGCGTCCATGCAGCCCGCAATCTGGCGGAGCGTCACGGAGTCGTGCTGGAGGACGTCGACTTTATCATCGTGTCGACGACCACGCCCGACTACCCGCTGCCGAGCGTCTCCTCGCAGGTGCAGTCACGGCTTGGCATCCCGCATGCGGGGGCGATCGATCTGCAGGCGGCCTGTGCCGGATTTGTCTACGCGCTGCATCTGGCCAACTCGCTGGTGACGACCGGCCTGCATAAAAAAATTCTCGTGCTCGGTGCGGAGACGCTGTCGAAAGTGACCGACTACAGCGACCGCTCAACCTGCATTTTGTTCGGGGACGGGGCAGGGGCGATGCTGGTCGAATACGATGAACACGAGCCGAGCTTCCTCTCCGCCCACGTCGGGTCGGAAGGCGAGGGCGGCAAATCGCTGTACAGAAGCGGCACCTCCACGACGATGGACGGCGTCGAACTGATCGGCAACGGCAACATCGTGCAGAACGGCCGCGAAGTGTACAAGTGGGCGGTGTCCACGCTCACCCGCGAGATCCCGAAATGGCTGGAGCGGGACGGCCACTCCTTGTCGGAGGTCGACTGGTTTGTGCCGCACAGCGCCAACCTGCGGATCATCGAGTCGGTGTGCGAACGTCTCCAGTATCCGTTGGAACAGACGCTCAACTCGGTCGAGTATTTCGGCAACACGTCCTCCGCGACGATCCCGCTGTCGATCGACATCGCCCTGCAGGAAGGCAAGATCAAAAAAGGCGACACGATGCTCCTCTACGGATTTGGCGGCGGGCTGGTGCATGCCGGCGCGTTGATCAAGTGGACGGTGTAACGTCGTTTCAAACACAAAAAACCTCGGAGATCTCCGAGGTTTTTTCTTATTTAGACGATCAATTGGTCGTGCGTCTGCATCACATGCAGGTTGACTCCGCGTGCGGAGGCGTGGCTTTGCAAGCGCGGGAGCAGATCGGGTGCCTGCACGTAGTACGGCTCGAGGTAAAACGTGTCGTAGTGGATCGGCACCAGCGTCCCGGCTTGCAACACGTGCGCCGCCTCGACCGCCTGCTCCGGGGTGAGCGCGGCCGGTACGAGGTGAGACGGGGCAAAGTCGGGATAGTCGCAGAGCGGGCCGTTGCACGGCAGGCAGACGACGTCGGGGCGATGGTACTTGGCGATCTTCCACCAATAGCCGTGCCAGATCGTGTCGCCGCTGTGCAGGACTCGCTTGCCGCCGCCTTCGACGACGTAGGACACCTGCGGGAATCCAAATCCGTCCATCGAGTGCGTCGCTGTCACCGTCAGGGAGCCGATCTCATGAGAATCGCCTTCCCGGACGCCGATGACGTTCGTCAGCCCGCTCTTCTCTGCATACCTGGCCGACCGCTCCGGCACGAAGACCGGGATGTCGGCACCGTACGCGCTTTTGATCGAAGCCGCGTCAAAATGGTCATCGTGCAAATGTGTGATCAGCACCGCCGCCACTCCTTGGAGCTCCGTGAGCGGCACCAGCGGTTGACGCGGTTCGCCCATCAGTTCCATCTGCGGCGTGGTCTGCCCGATGGGGTCGATCAGCACGCGGGTGCTGTCCTGCTCGATCAGCACACCGGCCCACGGGAGTTTTTGCAGGATCATGGTGACTTCCTCCCTCCTGAGTAACGCTCGCTTACCAGATAAGACTACGCGTCGATCGGATGTCCGTTGCCCATCGTGCGCATGCCTTTGTCTTGGAAGCCGAGCGTTTTGCGCACGACCTGCCAGAGGATGTACGGCTGCAGCAGCGTGCGCGGTTTGGCGACGAGGTTGAGCACCATGTTGACCTGGAAGTAGATCCGCTTGTTGGACGCGGCCAGTTCGAACAGGTTGCCGAGGTACCAGTTTTGCAGACCGGTGAACGGCGGTTTTTTGCCTTCGACGTTCGGGTAGCGGAAGTCCTCCGCGACCGCCCAGTTCCACGCGAGGTTGATGATATCGGTGGCGCGGGTGTAGAAGTTTTTGCGCATCGCGTGGAAATCGCGGCCACCGGCAGCGGCATACTCATCCAGCGATTCTTTCAGAGCGTTGGCGCTCATCGTCGAGATGCTCATGCCTTGTCCGAAGACCGGGTTGACCGAGCAGACCGCGTCGCCGAGCACGAGATAGTTCTCCGGGAAGGCGGTCATCGATTCATAATGACGGCGCAGGGAGGACGGCAGGCGGTGCGATTTGATCTCCGAAGCGGGCTCACACTGCTTGATCACGTCGTAGAGATCCTTTTGCGGAATACTCTTGAGGTATTCCATAAATCCTTCTTCGTCGGTCGGCGGATAGTCGCCCGCGCAACCGGCCAGCGAGAGGATGATCTTGCCGTCCTCGCAGGTGTTGGCGATGCCGATGCGGGTGCCGTGCGGCGGCTTCGGATAGATCAGGATGTACTGCCAGTCCATCTGAAGACCCTCCGGCATCTTGTACAGGCGGGATGAGTAGCCGATGTCGATCTTGATCGTCGTCTCCTCCGGACGGGAGTAGCCGAGTTGTTCGAGGAACTTCGGTGCGGACGAGCCGCGACCGCCGCAGTCGACGACCAAATCGGCGAGCAGTTCGCTCGGAGCGGTCGAATCGCCACGATGCTCGACTTTCACCCCGGTCACCTTGGTGTTGCCTTCGGTGGCCAACAAGTGCAGAACGTCGACGTTTTGCAGGAACTCGATGTTTTCGATCTGCTGCGTGCGGCGACGGATGTGGAATTCCAGGAACGGGCGGGTCATCAGATATTTCTTCATCCCGGTCTTTAACCGCAGACGCCATACGCCGTAGTGGTACCACGCGACGTCCTTGGAATCGATCACCGGCACGAGACCGGTCAGTTCGTCATAGAAGCCCGGGAAAAACTTTTCGGTCACCAGTTCGCCGCCTTTGAGCAAGACGTGAGATTGGTAGCCCTGCGGTGCGCCTTTGCGGTGGATCGGCTCGGCCGGGAACTCGTCGCGGTCGAGGATGGTGACCTTGTCATAGTGATCCGACAGCGCGCGCGCGGTGAACATGCCCGCGATGCTGCCGCCGATGACGATGGCGTGTGAACCCAAACGTTTCGACATATCAGGTCTGCCCCTTTGCTCGGCGGGATTAGCCGTTGATCGGTTGCATGACGTTTGTGACGACGCGGGTGACGTCGGTCAGGGTCTTGATCTCCGGCAGGAACTCTTCCGGGATGCGGATGCGGTAGTTTTTCTCGATGCGCGCAACGATTTCCAGCGCCATCATCGAATCGACACCCAGATCACGGACAAAGTTTTCGTCATCGCCAAACTCGTCCACCTCGATGATCTCTGCGATGATCGTTTTCAGTTCGGCTTTCAGTTGTTGTTCTTGCATGGATACTTCCTCCTTCTATGTGTAAAAATTATGATTAAAATGTATCTTTCACATGCAAAATGGTATCACGTTTTACTTGTTAGCGCAATATTGCAAAGGTTAATTTTTATGAAAATGATAACGAATTTGAACTCATTTTGTCGATTTGCATGGTGCGGTCTGTCGGAAGGGATACTGAAAAAGGAAAACGTCGTGAGCAAGAAAGACGCAGGAGGGGAGACGGATGGCTCATTTGCATAGTTCGGGCTGGTTCCATCTGAGCGCGGCCCATCTGCGGACGCTTCTGATGGTCGGTTCGGCCGGGATGGCGCTGCTCGTGATGCGGTTGCGGGTGAAGGCGGCGGAGAAGCCCGCCAGCAGGAAGAAGATCGTGATGCCGCCGCTCGGGATGTCGACCGGATTTTTGATGTTTGCCATGCCGTGGATGCGGTTCGATCTGCGGATTGCGCTGGCTGCCTTTGCGGCGGGCCTGCTGCTGTCCCTGCCGTTGATCCGCACGTCGCGGTTTGAAGTGCGGGACGGGGAGGTGTATCTGCAGCGGTCGAAGGCGTTTCTGCTGGTGTTGATCGGGCTGTTTGCGCTGCGGATCGTGCTGCATGAAGCGGTGGGGCAGTATCTGTCGCTGGCTCAGACCGGCTCGGTCTTGTTTGTGCTCGCCTACGGGATGATGGCGCCGTGGCGGGCGGCGATGTGGGTCGGGTATCAAAAAGTTCGCAGGACTTTGACAGAAGAGGGCTGATACGGCGGCTCTCTTTTTGTTATATTGAGGGAAAAGGGACAGAGGAGATGAGCGCGATGGGCAAGCCGATTCGCATTCGATACGGGACGGGGGAACATCATTTTGCCGATCTGCGGTTGCCGAAGTGTGAGCAACTGCATCCGGTGGTGATCGTGATACACGGCGGATTTTGGAAGGCGCAGTACGGGCTGGATCTGATGGACGCGATGAGCGATGATCTGGCGGAGAGAGGCTTTGCGACGTGGAACATCGAGTACAGCCGGGTCGGTCACGAGGGCGGCGGGTATCCGGGCACGCTGATCGACGTGGGACGTGCGGTCGATCATCTGCGGGAGATCGCCGACGAGTACCGGCTCGACCTCGGGCATGTCTACACCATCGGCCACTCGGCCGGCGGACATCTCGCGCTGTGGACGGCGGGACGGCACCGGTTGCCGGCGGGCAGCGTCGTGTCGGCGGCCGATCCGCTGCCGATCCACGGGGCGGTATCGCTGGCCGGGGCCAACGACCTGCATCTGATGTGGGAAGTGCGGCAGGTGGAGAGCCCGGTCGTCGGCTTCCTCGGCGGGACGCCGGATGAGGTGCCGGAGCGGTATGCGCTCGCCTCGCCTGCACAACTGTTGCCGCTCGGTGTGCCGCAAGCGTTGATCCACGGGCTGGATGACGTCGATGTGCCGCCCGTGCTCAGCTCGTCGTATCGGGAGCAGGCGGTCGCGGCGGGGGATCAGGTCGAATGGATCGAACTGGCGGACGTGGAGCATTTTAAAGTGATCGACCCGGCATCGGAAGCTTGGCCGCCGATTGTCGCCGCCTTGTTGAACTTGTACGGGAAATAACTGGCTGGCGCAGTCTGTTCGGATATGCGATACTGAAAGTTACCCATGCAAGAAAATCTTGGAGAGGATGTCGTCAAGATGGATGCGGGATTGATGAAAAAATTGCGGATGCCGCAGGGGAAGCTGTTGTTGTGCAACGCCCCTGACGAATTTACAGAGTTGATGACGCCGCTTCCGGAAGGCATGGAGTTTACAGACGACATGACGGCAGGTCCGTTCGAGTATGTGCAAGTGTTCGTCCGCGATCAGGCGGAACTGGATGAGTGGGGTCCGAAGGCGATTGCGGCGGTGACGTATGACGGCCTGCTGTGGATCGTCTATCCGAAGAAGAGCAGCAAGATCAAGACGGACATCTCCCGCGACCACGGCTGGGAGCAGTTGCGGGCGTCTGGGTGGGACGGCATCGCCATCGTCTCGGTGGATGAGACGTGGTCGGCGATGCGTCTGCGTCCGATCGCACTGTCCGGCGTGCGGGAGCGAACACCCCCGTCGGCACGGCCCAAGCTGTCCAAGGAAGAGCTGGCGGAGCGCACGGTGACCGTGCCGGACGATCTCGCAGCGGCGTTTGCTGCGCATCCCAAGGCACTGGAGTTTTACGAGTCCATCGCCTACTCCAACAAAAAGGCGTACGTCGAGTGGATCACGTCGGCAAAGCGGGACGAGACACGGTCCGCCCGCGTGGAGAAAACGATTGAAAAACTGGAAAACGGTCTCAAGAATCCGACCCTGAAAGGGTAGACTGAAAAGAGACTGCGAACCATCGAGGAGGAACGATCAGCATGAGCGTACATATCGGAGCCAAAGAAGGCCAAATCGCAGAAACCATTTTGCTGCCGGGGGACCCGCTGCGTGCGAAGTATATCGCAGAGACCTACCTGGAGAACGTCGAGTGCTACAACGAAGTCCGGGGTATGCTCGGCTTTACCGGCACCTATAACGGGCAGCGCATCTCCGTGCAAGGCACCGGGATGGGCATCCCGTCGATCTCGATCTACGTCCACGAGTTGATCAACTCGTACGGCGTCAAGAACTTGATCCGCATCGGCACTTGCGGCGCGTATCAAAAGGATGTCAAGATCCGCGACGTGATCATCGCGATGAGCGCGTCGACCGATTCCAACGTCAACCGCATCCGCTTCAAGCACGACCTCGACTACGCGCCGACCGCAAACTTTGAGCTGCTCAAAGCGGCGTATGACAAGGCGACCGAAGCGGGCATGAACGTCAAGGTCGGCCCGGTCTTCACGGCCGACACGTTCTACACCGACACGATGGACATCGTGAAGACGCTCGGCGACATGGGCATCCTCGCGGTCGAGATGGAGACGGCGGCGCTGTACACCCTGGCAGCCAAGTTTGGCCGCCGCGCCTTGTCGATCCTCACCGTCAGCGACCACCTGCTGACCGGCGAAGAGACCACGGCGGAAGAGCGTCAAACGACGTTTAACCAAATGCTGAAGATCGCGCTGGAAACGGGCGCATCGCTGTAAGGCTGTAAGGCGAAAAGAAAAAGTGCGAGGGCGTTTATGCCTTCGCATTTTTTTTGATGAAGGTCGGTGTAGGGGTGATTTTTAACCAGAAGAAGTGCGAGGGAACTTGTATCCCTTCGCACTTTTTTTATTTATCGTGGGTGGTCATGAAGTCGCGGAGAGCGGGTGGCTGAGCCTTCAGTCGGAAAATTTTATTTAGCCTCCGTATACCAAATCATGTCACAACGGAGGGTTCTCCCTCGTCATGAGGGTAGAACCTGACCTAGGAGGCGTGAGAAATGATGTGTAAAAAGTGGGATGCAGTGATTATCGGCGGCGGACTGTCGGGATTGGCGGCAGGTGCTTATCTGGCAAAGGCGGGCAAGCGGGTTGCGGTGTTGGAGCGAGCGGAGAAACTCGGCGGGCGTGCGGGCACGGTTGAGAAGGAGGGAGCATTGTTCAATCTCGGCCCGCATGCGTTGTACTTGCACGGACCGGGGGGCGGCGTATTGCGGGAATTGGGCGTGACGGTGACCGGGGGCAAGCCGAGCCTACGGGGAGGGTTTGTGGCGAACGGGCGATTTTATCAGGCCAAGTCGTTGCCCGCGGTACTGGCGACCCACCTGCTCTCGTGGCGGGGAAAAGCGCAGGTGGCAGCGACGTTCGCAAAGGTTGCGATGGTGAAGGCGGAGACGTTGATGGAGATGACGTTTGCCGACTGGTTGGCGAAGAACGTCCGCGATGAGAGAGCCCGGCAGTTTTTCGAGATGATGGCGCGGCTGTCGAGCTACTCCCACGATCCGGAGCGGGTGAGTGCAGGCGCGATGCTGCGGCAGTTGCAATTGTCTGCGAAGGGGATTGTCTACCCGGACGGCGGGTGGCAGTCGATCACCGACCGACTGGCGGATCGGGCACGGGAGTTTGGAGCGGAGATCCTGCAGGGGGCGCACGCCTTGCGGGTGGAAGGCGCATTTCCAGAGATGACGGTGACGCTCGGGGATGGCCGGGTGTTGGCGACCAAAGCCGTGCTGTCGACGGTAGCACCCCATGTGACGGCCGAACTGGTCGGGCACGCCGTTTGTAAAAAGGAGATCGTGCCGGTTCGGGCTGCGAGTCTGGACGTGGCGTTGCGCCGCTTGCCAAGACCGGACGTCCACTTTGCACTCGGTGTCGATGAGCCGTTTTATTTCTCCGTGCACTCGGTCGCGGCGAAACTGACGAAGACATCGGACGGACACGTTTTGCACGTCCTTCGCTATTTCAGCGCGTCGGAAGTGCCGGATGCCAAGCGTGACCGCGAGGGACTGGAGACGTTTCTCGACCGCCTCCAACCCGGTTGGCGGGACGAAGTGGTGACCTCCCGCTATCTCCCCCGTGTGACCGTTGCCGGCAGTCTGCCTCTCGCCGGTC
The DNA here is from genome assembly GCF_026410385.1 of Tumebacillus lacus. Taxonomy (GTDB): domain Bacteria; phylum Bacillota; class Bacilli; order Tumebacillales; family Tumebacillaceae; genus Tumebacillus; species Tumebacillus lacus. Next base: position 578,710 of record NZ_JAPMLT010000002.1, on the reverse strand, counting down.
GACCGCCCGTCAACACGGCTGTCGACAGCCGCCCGGGTCTGTACCTCGCGGGCGACTGGCAGACAGGCGAGGGTCTGCTGGCCGACGCCGCACTTGGCAGCGCGAGGGAATCGGCTCTCGCGCTGTTGGAAGCCGACCCCGTATAATAGGAGGTAAAATGGGGCGAAAGGGTGATCCCGATCGATACGCAGGAGTTATACACGGAATACCGTCCGTTGTTATTTTCTATCGCCTACCGCATGCTCGGCTCCGTGATGGACGCGGAAGACATGATTCAAGACACGTTTCTCGCGTTGGAGCGTGTGGACGGCGGGCGGGTGGACAGCATGAAAAGCTACTTGTGCAAGATGATGACCAATCGCTGTCTCGACCACTTGAAATCGGCGCGCAAACAGCGTGAAGTCTACATCGGCCCGTGGCTGCCGGAACCGTTGCTGACAGAGGGCACAGTGGGCTCGTCGGGAGGCGACCCGCTGGAGACGGTCATGACGCATGACCATCTCTCCATCGCCTGCCTGACCCTGATCGAGCGGCTGAGTCCGTCGGAGCGGGCCGTCTTTGTCCTGCGCGAGGCACTCGGCTTTGACTACGAGGAGATCGCCGACACTGTCGGCAAGACTCCGGCCGCCTGCCGCAAGATCCTCTCCCGCGTCAGACAAAAGCTAGGCCCCGATCTCCCGCAAGCCGCTCCCGACTACGAACGCCATCGCGACCTGCTGACACGTTTTGTCACTGCCATCGGCAGCGGGGATCACGAGGCGTTGCTGTCTTTGCTGGCCGCCGACGTCACGCTCTACTCCGACGGAGGCGGACGCGTGCTGGCGGCGATTCGACCGGTGCACAGCCCTGCGCACGTCGCGGCGTTTCTGTTTGGCATTGCGCGGACTCAGGGGGCGGAAGGGTACGAGATCCGCTTTGCCGACGTCAACGGTGCCCCTGGCTTGCTGTTTGCAAAAGAAGGACAGACCGACACCGTGTTTTCCCTTGCCGAACGGGATGGACAGATCGTCGGCGTGTACATCGTGCGCAATCCGGATAAACTCTCACATCTGTAATGGGTGGTCTTTTTCCAGAGATGGCGGTACACTGATGTAAAACTTTGTTAGGGGAGAGAGATCACACCATGAACATCCAACCCGTCGAACTCACCGGACTGCGCGCCAAACTCGTGCCGATGCGCGAAGAACATATCGATGCACTATATGAAGCGGGGAACTACCCGGACATCTGGACGTATATGCCGTGGGAGATGACCGAACGCGAGCATATGGTGAACTGGGTGCGCAAAGCGATGGCGGCAGAAGAAAAGGGCACCGAACTGGCGTGGGTCGTCATCGACCAAGAGAGCGGCGAGATCGTCGGCAGCACCCGCTATTTGAACATCGTGGCGGGCCATCGCCAACTGGAGATCGGCTCGACGTGGTACACCCCGGCTGTGCAGCGGACCCGGATCAACACCGAGTGCAAATACCTGCTGCTCCGCCATGCGTTTGAGACGCTCGATGCTGTCCGCGTTCAAATCAAAACGGACGCCCGCAACGAACGCTCCCAAGCGGCCATCCGCCGTCTCGGCGCGTCCTACGAAGGCATTCTCCGCAAATCGATGATCCTCCCGGACGGCTACATCCGTGACACCGCCTACTTCTCGATCATCCTGGAAGAATGGCCGACTGTGAAAGCGCGTCTGGAAGAGTTTTTGGCGAGATGATGAAACGGAACCGCCCAGAATTGTCAGGGCGGTTTTTTTGTCATGGCACTTTCCGGACAGGCGTATCGTGGGAGGGAGAGGGGGAGGATGATTCTGAAAAGATTGATTCAGAGTGATTGGTTTTTACCGAGTGTGATTGGGGTTTGGCTGGGCATACAACACTTTTACGGGCTCCGCTTGGGCATGACTGCCAACTCACTGTTGATCTGGTTTTTGTTGCTTACAGGTGTCAGCATTTGGTGGGCGAAAAGGACGGGTGATGTACGTTCAGGTGTGGTGGCGGGAGTCGTTCTGTGGGCGGTCGCCTTCACGTCGTTTTTGTGTTTGTTGATCCCGTTGAAAGTCGAGCATGGTCTTCCCTTTGGTAATGAAGTGTTGATCGGATATGGACTTGTACTTTTTGTCGGTTGTCCCGTCAGTTGGCTTTGCAGTTGGTTGACGGTGAAGTACGGAAAATGGAGCTGGTGGGTGCCGATCATCGGATTGCCTGTTTTGTATTTTTTCTCGATATAAAAAGACGAGCGGCTCAGAGCCGTTCGTCTTTTTCGCTTACTTCGCTTCCTTCTTTACTTCCTCAAGCAGGGTCAGGTCCACGAACGGTTTCAGGTCGAGCTCTTCTTTCTTGATGCCTTTGATGTAGCCGGCGTCGATGGACACCTGTGCCATCTGTTCGATCGCCTCGACCGACACGTCGGAGGTCAGGTTGCAGTGGGCGAGGGCGGCTTTGATCTGCTCGACGTCGAGGCCTTTGCCGGAGAGTTGCTTCAGTTGGTTGTTGATCGACGTGTACGCCGCTTCCGGGTTGGCTTTGATGAACTCGATGCCTTGGATGTTCGCCGCAATCGCTTTTTTCGCGAGGTCGCGGTGTTCCTTCAGGAACTTGTCATTGGCGACCATGATCGTCAGCGGGTAGTTGCCGTTGTTCGGCGGGATCTGGTCCCAGTCGACGAGGATCTTGCCGATGCCTTCTTTCGCCATCTGCGTGCCCCACGGCTCCGGGATCAGGGTGGCGTCGACTTCGCCTTGGCGCATGGCGAGCAGGGTGTCGGCCGGAGCGCGGGCGATGATCTGCACGCCGGTGTCGTCAGTGGTGACTTTCAGGCCGTTTTCTTCCAGCAGGAGGCGCAGCGAGATCTCGTTGGTCGAGCCTTTTGTCGGGATTGCGACCGTCTTGCCTTTCAGGTCTTGCACCGAGTTGACGCCCGAGTCTTTGCCTGCCACCAGCACCGCGCCGCCGTTGTTGGACCCGGAGATGACGCGGAAGTTTTTGCTCTTCACGAACTGATTGGTCGACGGACCCGGACCGACAAAGCCGATGTCGATCTGCTCGGTCGACAGGGCGGTGGAGAAGTCGGAGCCGTTGTCGAAGCCTTGGACTTCGATCTTTACGTCATCCCCGAACTGCTTTTGGAAATAGCCTTGGTCGAGCGCGACATAGCCGGCCGCGTGGGTGACGTTTTTGAAAATGCCGATCTTGACGGTGGTCTGGCCGTCTGCCGCATTGTCATCGCCGGACGAGCAACCGGCCAGCACGGTGGTCGAGAGCAGCAGAGCGGAGAGGAACAGGGACAGTTTCTTCATTAGAAAAACACCTCGAATTTCTTAGAAAATTTATTTCAATCCGTAGCGGACGAGGATCTTGTCTTCCATCCGTTTGAAGCAGAAGTGGTCGGACACGGTGCCGAGCACGGCGATGATGATGACGATGCAGAGCATCAAGGACGTGTCGCCGAGGTTGCGCCCGTCTTGGAGGATCTGGCCGAGGCCGACGCCTTTGGCGATCAACTCGCCTGCGACCAATGCGCGCCACGCAAAGGCCCATGCGGTGCGAAGGCCCGTGATCAAGTGCGGGAACGCGGCCGGGATCATCACCTGCGAGAACATCCGCCAGCCCATGCCGGTGCCCATCGTCTGCGCCGCCTTGAGATAGATCGGCGGGATGTTTTTGATCCCGGTGCGGGCGGCCACCGCCATCGTCCAGGTCGCCCCGAGCGTGGTGATGAAGATGACCGACGTGTCGGTCAGGCCAAACCAGATGATCGCAAACGGCAGCCACGCGATGCTCGGGATCGTCTGCAAAGCGATGACGAGAAAGCCGAGCGTGTCATCGAGAAACCGCGAGCGGGCAAATAAAAATCCGAGCGTCGTGCCGACGGTGATCGCGATGGCAAAGGCGATCAGGAGTCGCTTCAAGGACTGAAGCGTCGCTTCCAGCAACTGCCCTTCGGTAAAGCCGAGGCGGAACGCTTCGACCGTCTGGAGGAAGGACGGGAATTTCCAACCCCAGTCAAAGATCCTAGATGCCGCTTCCCACGTGATCAGCAGCAGGATCAGAAAGACGCTTCTCCTGAAGGCTGTACTCATCGCCCATCTCCTCCTTTACGACTTTTTCCAGCTCGTCAGCCAGCGACTGCATGATCTGGTTTTCCATGTGATAGAGGTTGGAGTCGGCCTTGTCGCGGGGACGGGTCGCTTGGATCATAAACTCTTTTTTGATCTCGCCGGGACGTGTCGACATGACGACCACGCGGTCGGACAGGGTGACCGCTTCCCGGATGTTGTGAGTGACGAAGAGGATCGTTTTGCCGGTCTGCATCCAGATCTCTTCGAGGTCGCGGTGCAGGATCAGGCGGGTCTGCTCGTCGAGCGCGGAGAACGGCTCATCCATCAGCAGGATCTCCGGGTCCATCGCCAAGGCGCGGGCGATGGCCGCCCGTTGCTTCATGCCGCCCGACAGTTCGTGCGGGTAGCGGTCGGCAAATTTGGTCAGGTGCACCGCTTTGATCTGCTCGCGGGCGATGGATTCGCGCTCCGCTTTGCCGACGCCTTTTTGCTTGAGGCCGAACGCGACGTTGTCGAGCACGGTCAGCCACGGGAACAAGGCGTGTTCCTGAAAGACGACGACGCGGTCGGGGCCGGGGCCTGTGACCGTCTTGCCGCCCACGGTGACGGAGCCGGCATCCGCTTTTTCCAGGCCGGCCACGAGATTGAGCAAGGTCGATTTGCCGCAGCCGGACGGGCCGAGCAGAGACACGAACTCACCTTTCTGTATGGAGAGCGAGACGTTTTGCAGCGCGGTAAAATCGCTGCCGCCACGCTGGATGAACGATTTGTTGACGTGTTGGATCTCGATGATCGGGTGTTGCAAGCGCGTCACGCTCCTTTCGATCTATACCTACCTATCATATCGGGATTTAAGGAGATGTCAATGGGCAGAAAAAAAGCACCTGCAAGGAAGCAGGTGCCCATGGATTTATTGCGGCTTGTAGTTCAGCATCTTCGAGAACAGCACCGCGACTTCTTGGCGGGTCATCGCCTGTTTGGAGCGGTAGTTGGCGACGCCGTTTTCCGGGAGCACGTCCGGGCCGTAGAACTGGAGCGCGACGATGGTTTGCACCGCTTCGCTCGCCCACGGGGAGGTGTCGCCGGTCACTTGTGCGGTCAGCGGTTTGCCGCCGGTCAGGAGCCAGAGGCGGTAGATCATCGTGGCTGCTTCTTCCCGCGACACGTCGGCGTTGGGGGAGAAGGCGGTCGCCGAGGTGCCTTTGATCAGGCCGAGTTCGTACAGCGCTTGGATCTGCTCCCCGGCAAAGCTCGCGTTGGCATCGGCAAATGCGGCCGGAGATTTCGAGCCGGGATGGCCGAGCGCAGCCGCCAGCAGCTTGGCAAATTCGGCGCGGGTCACGCGGTCTTCCGGGCCGAAGGTGCCTTCCGGGTTGCCGTGGATGAGGCCGCGATTTTGCAGGTCGTAGATAAACTCTGCATACGGGCTCTCCGGGTCGACGTCCGGGTACAAAGTCGGAGTCACGCGTTCGAGGTCGCCCATCCCCGGTGATTTGGCAAACGTGACGTTGCCGTCTTCGTCGACGGCAAAGGAGATGTAAAGCGACGGAGCGGTCTGCGCGTCGCCCTCGGCCGTCTCGCCTTTGTTCTCGACGGCGAGGAACAGCAGCGGCTCGACTTGGCGCAGGGTCATGTTGACGCCGAACGTATCGTTGCGCAGGGACAGGGTACCGGGGTCCGTCGCCTTGATGTTGTAGAGCAAGGCGTTCATCCGCAGGTCGCGGTATGTGCCTTCAAAGGGGACGAGATCCGCTTTTGGCGTGTTCAGGTAGTTCGGGTCGGGCAGTGTCGGTGCCGGGTAGAACGTGTTCATGAACTCGCTGAACAGCTCCGCGCGCAGGGAGTCGTTCAATGTGTTGTAGATGACGAACGCCCCGGACTTTTGCTCGGGGAGCAGCCACATGTAGGACGAGAAGCCCGGCATGTCGCCGCCTTTGCCGATCACCGTCTGCCCGTTGGTCTGCGGGTACATCGACGCTTCAAATCCATACGCCATCTCCGGTGTCTTTTCATGCAGGCCGAATTGGAACCGGTGCATCTGTTTCGCGGTCGCTTCCGACAAAATGCGCCGGTCGCCCAGCAGGCCGTTGTTCAGATGTGCGTTCATAAATTTGCCCACGTCGCTCGCCGTCGCGTTCAGCCCGCCCTCCGGCAGGTCGGTCGGCTTCAAGCCGTAGGGAGTGATCGGGGAGCCGTCCGCGTTGTATCCGGTCGCCAGTTGCCGGCGAATCTCCGGGGTGAGGCGGAAGGACGTGCGGTCCATGCCGAGCGGGGAAAAGACGTTTTTCTCCATATAAGCGGAGAACTTCTGGCCCGACACGCGCTCCACGATGTAGCCTTGCAGAGAAGAGGCGTAGTTGTCGTACATCATTGCCGTGCCCGGCAGGCGGACGACCTTCGGCTCTTTGCTCTTGATGTGGTCGGCGAGCAAATACTCCTGATCCGGGTCGGCGCTCAGTTGGTCCGGGGTCGGCTCGATCCCTTGCCAGCCGGTGGTGTGGGTGAGCAGATGGTGCATGGTGATCGGTTGGTTCTCTAAATGTTTGATCTCGAAGTCGAGGTAGTCGTTGATGTCTGTGTGGAGATCGATCTTGCCCTGCTCGGCCAGTTGCATCACGCCGGTGGCGGTGAAGACTTTCGAGACAGAGGCGGTGCGGAAGACCGTTTTCTGCGGATCGACCGGGGTCTTCGCTTCGACGTTTGCGTAGCCGTAGCCTTTTTCCAACACGACTTGGCCGTCCTTGACGACAACAAACGCCGCACCCGGCACGCCGTGCTCTTTTAGCATGTCAGCGGTGAAGTACTGGTCGGCAAACGCGGTCGCCGTTGCACTGTCCAGCGTCGGCAGATCTGCCGCCTGCGCCGCTTGCGCACCCGTCGCCGGGAACAGGCCGACGAGCAGTGCCGCCGTCGACGCGTACAGCGTGACCCGGCGGGCGAGAGAGTTTTTCAACATGGGATGCCCTCACTTTCAAGTTTTGGAAAATCCTACTATCCATTCTAGCAAATACTTGGCAAACTGACTTTGAATTTTTTAAGAATGTGGTAGACTGGAGAAGACAAAAGTGAGGTGCATACGGAATGATGGAAACGGCCCGTGAGCTGCTGCAAAAGCATTACGGCTATTCTGATTTTCGCAGCGGGCAGGAGAGCATACTCCGCTCCGTTCTCGCCGGACACGACACGCTCGGCATCATGCCGACCGGCGGCGGGAAATCGATCTGCTACCAGATCCCGGCCCTGCTCTTGCCAGGACTGACGCTGGTGGTCTCGCCCTTGATCTCGCTGATGAAAGATCAGGTCGACGCGCTGCAAAGCCTCGGCATCCCGGCCGCGATGCTCAACTCCACGCTCTCCGCCAAAGAGGCGGACGACACGCTGGCCGCCGCCAAGCAAGGCGCTTTCAAACTGCTGTACATCGCGCCGGAGCGACTGGACTCCGAGCGGTTCCGAAATGACCTGTACGACCTGCCGATCTCCCAGATCGCCATCGACGAAGCGCACTGCATCTCGCAGTGGGGGCATGACTTCCGCCCGAGCTATCTCAGCGTCTCCCGCATGATTCACTCCCTCCCGGTACGTCCCCTGATCACCGCCTTCACCGCCACCGCGACCCCCGAAGTCACGCAGGACATCCTCTCGTTGCTCTCGATCCGCCCCAACCATGTGTTTGTCACCGGCTTCAACCGGGAAAATCTCTCGTTTGCCCTTTTGCGCGGCGTCAACAAGCGCGACTACCTCGACGCTTTTTTGCCTGCGCACAAAGACGAGGCGGGCATCATCTATGCTGCGACGCGCAAAGAGGTCGATCAGCTCCACGAGATCCTGACGGCACGCGGTTACACAGTCGGCAAATACCATGCCGGGCTGACGGACGACGAGAAGTCGATGTGGCAGGAGAAGTTTCTCTATGACGACGTGCGGATCATGGTCGCGACCAATGCGTTCGGGATGGGGATCGACAAATCGAACGTGCGTTGGATCTTGCATTACAACATGCCGAAAAACATGGAGTCCTACTATCAGGAAGCGGGACGTGCCGGACGCGACGGCGGACCCGGGCAGTGCGTGCTGCTGTACCACCCGCAGGACGTCCAGTTGCAAAAGTTTCTGATCGAGCAGTCGTCGGCGCAGGAGCGTCAGGCGAACGAATATAAAAAATTACAGGCGATGGTCGATTTTTGCCATACGACCCGCTGCCTGCGCAACTATATCTTGGAGTATTTCGAAGACGCGTTGCCGGAGCCTTGCGGGGTGTGTTCCTCGTGCGTCGACGACAGCGAACTGCGCGACATCACCGTCGAGGCGCAAAAGATCTTTTCCTGCGTCAAGCGGATGAAAGAGCGCTTTGGCGCGGGGTTGGTCGCTCAGACGTTGAAGGGCTCGTCCAATCAAAAGGTCAAGCAGTTCGGCTTTGACCGCCTGCCGACTTACGGCATCATGAAAGAGTACAAGGAAAAGGACATCGCCGACCTGATCCACCTGCTCGTCGCCGAGGGCTATCTGGCGTTGACCGACTCCCGGTTCCCGACGGTGCAGCTCACCCAGCGCGCGGTCGGCGTCCTGCAGGGCAAAGAGACGGTGCAACAAAAGGTGCGGGCCAAGCAGGAGGCCGAGCGGCACGGTACGCCGGACGCCGATCTGTTCGAGCGTCTGCGCGAGGTGCGCAAAGAGATCTCGCAGCGGGAAAAGGTGCCGCCATACATCATCTTCGCCGACAGCACCCTGCGCGAGATGAGCGAGTATGTGCCGGTCGACGAAGCGGCGATGCTGCGGATCAAAGGGGTCGGGGAGTCCAAATTTGCCAAGTACGGCGCCCCCTTCCTCGACGCGATCCGCTCCTACGCCGAGGAGCGCGGCCTCGACCTGTCCGGTCGCCCGCAACCGACGGCAGACGCGGCAGACCGTCCCGCCGCCGACAGCGGCAAAGGCGACACGCCGACGCATCTGCAATCGCTGGCTTTGTTCCAAGCAGGTCGCTCCGTGCAGGAGATCGCCGCCGAGCGGGGGCTCAAACCGGTCACCATCGAGGACCACCTGATCCGCGCCGCCGTCGAAGGTCACGACCTCGACTGGTCGCAGATCATCCCGGCCGAGCACGAACCGTTGATCCTCGCTGCGGCCGACGAGATCGGCGCCGAAAAGCTCCGCCCGCTCAAAGACGCCCTGCCGCCCGAGGTCGAATACTTCACGATCAAGGCTGTGCTCGCCAAGCGCGGGATGTAAAAAAAGGATTTTCTCCACACCTGTGTTAGAATAGAGGAAACAACTCTCCCGATTTAAGGAGGAAACTCTGTTGCTCGATCCGATTTTACTGGAGATAGGCCCGCTGAGCATTCATTGGTACGGGGCGATCATGGCGTCCGCGTTTGTGATCGGGACGCTGCTGGCGTTGCGATTTGCAAAGGAGGAGGGCATCGACGGGGATCACATCCTGACGATGGTCTACTGGATCATCCCGCTGGCGATCCTCGGCGCACGCGCGTACTATGTCATCTTGGAGTGGGACCAATACAAAGACGACATCGCCAACGCCTTTGCCATCTGGCACGGCGGCTTGGCGATCCACGGGGGGCTGATCGGCGGTACCCTCGGTGCGTGGCTGTATCTGCGCAAACACGACTTGCCGTTCTTCAAATTGGCCGACATCTTCCTGCCGAGCGTGATCATCGGCCAAGCTCTCGGCCGCTGGGGCAATTTCTTCAACCAAGAAGCGCACGGCGGACCGGTCAGCGAGGCGTTCATGGACCGCTTCCCGGACTTCATCAAAAATCAGATGTACATCGACGGGACGTACTACCACCCGACTTTCCTGTACGAATCGGTCTGGAACCTGCTCGTCTTTGGCATCTTGCTCCTGATCCGCAAGTACAAGAAATTTGACGGCGCGGTGCTCTCCGGCTATCTCGTGCTGTACTCCATCGGCCGCTTCTTCGTCGAAGGGATGCGCACCGACTCGCTGATGATCGGTCCGCTGCGCATGGCGCAAGTGATCTCCATCGTGCTGATCCTGCTCGGTGTGGCGATCTGGTTCATCCGCCGCCGCACCGCCCAGAAAACCACAACCGCATAATCACCGGCCCCGTGCCACTTTTCAGAGCGTCCGTCACGAACAATACGGACGCTCTGTTTGTTTCTTAAGAGATTCTTCAGAAGTTATCGCTCTTTTCGATAAGGTTTGTTGGCTAAGATGGATACAATGAATCCTTAGGAGAATAAAGGAGCGAGATACGCATGCAACAGACCCATCAAGTGGCGGAAAAAATGGTCTTTCTTTATAAATTTTTGCAATCCCCGAAGAGCGTCGGCAGCGTGACGCCGAGCTCTCGTTTCTTGACGGAGAAGATGATGCAGCCGATCGACTGGCACAGCCTGCGCGCCGTGGCGGAACTGGGAGCGGGCACCGGTGTGTTTACCCGCGCCATCCGCGAGCGGCTGCATCCGGACGCGACAGCGCTGATCTTTGAACAGGATTACGCGATGCGCCGTCAACTCCGCCTGCGGGAGCCGCGCTTGACGTTCGAAACGGACGCGCGGGACCTGAGCGCCTCGATGTCGCGCCACGGCATCACCTGCCTCGACGCGGTCGTCTCCGGCCTGCCGTTTGCCAACTTTGACCCGATGCTGCGCGACCGGATCCTGGACGAGGTGAGCCAGTCGTTGCGTCCGGGCGGCGTGTTTGTCACGTTTCAGTATTCGTTGCAGATGAAGGCGCATCTGGAGAAGCGGTTTGACCGGGTGGAGATCGGGTTTGTGCCGTTGAACTTCCCGCCTGCGTTTGTGTATGTATGCCGGACGAAGGAGGTCTCCCATTGAGTTTTGATGCTCTGCTCGGGTTGATCGATCAGTTCGGCTATCCGGCGCTGTTTTTCTCGCTGTGGCTCGGCATCGTCGGCATGCCGATCCCCGATGAAGTGATCGTGATGACCGGCGGCTTTGTGACGGCCCTAGGGCTTTTGCATGTGATTCCCGCTTTCCTCGTCACCTACCTGGGTGTCGTCTTCGGTCTGTCGCTCGGCTACGTGATCGGGTATCGCGTCGGAGCTCCGATCCTCGACAAACTCGCCCGCAAGAAAAAGATCGCGCCCTACCTGCAAAAGTCGCAGGAGATGCTGGATCGCCACGGGGCATGGGCGCTGTGCTGGAGCTATTTCCTGCCGGTCGTGCGCCATGTCGTGCCGTATCTGGTCGGGGTCAACCGGATGCCGTTTGCCAGATATGCGTTGTTTTCCTACACGACGGGATTGGTCTGGACGCTGGTCTTTTTCATCGTCGGCCGCCTGTTTGGGCAGTACATCGAGGAGATCGGCGCGACGGTGACACGCTACGGGCAGTACGCCTTGCTCGCAGCGGCGGGAGCGCTGTTGATCCTGTGGCTGGTGCGACGCCTGCGCAGCCAGTATACTGAGGTTTGAGGTGACAGGCACGATATGGAAAAAGAGACGATCTTGATCATCGATGACGAGAAGGAGATCCGTGATCTCATCGAGATCTATTTGAAAAATGAAGGCTATCGGGTGCTGACGGCCGAGGACGGCGTGCAAGGGCTGGACCTGCTCGGCAAGCAGGAGGTGCACCTGATCATCCTCGATGTGATGATGCCGCGCATGGACGGCATTCAGGCTTGTCTGAAGATCCGCGAAGATCAGAACATGCCGATCCTGATGCTGTCCGCCAAATCGCAAGACATGGACAAAATCCACGGCCTCTCCACCGGCGCGGACGACTATATGACCAAACCGTTCAATCCGCTGGAGTTGATCGCGCGCGTCAAATCGCAACTGCGCCGCTATATGCGGTTGAACCAAGCGTATACACCAAAAGAGAATGAGATCGAGATCGACGACCTCGTGATCAACACCTCGACGCATGAGGTGCGGGTTGGCGGCAAGGACGTGAAACTGACGCCGACCGAATTTGCAATACTCGAACTGCTCGCCCGTCATCGGGGGATGGTCTTTTCTGCCGAGCGAATCTACGAGCGGGTGTGGAACGAAGCGTTTTATCAGTCGGACAACACGGTGATGGTGCACATCCGCAAGATCCGGGAAAAGATCGAAGAAAACACGCGCAAACCGAAGTACATCAAAACGGTGTGGGGAGTGGGATATAAAATTGAAAATTAGACTGCCCCGGTTTCGCCGCACCCGCTGGCTGTTGTCATTTTTCAACCCGCTTCGCTACTGGGGCTATACCCAGGCGGCGGTGTCGCGGGTCCGGGCTTCGCTGCGCTGGCAGTTGATCCTGACGTTCGGCATCTGCCTGCTGGCGGCGTTTCTTGTCGGGGCGATCGCGCAAAATGTGTTCGGGCAGATGTACCGCACCGCCTATATCGACTATTCGGCCGGTATCCGCAACATCGACCAAGAGACGGCCAACATCGCCCACGAGATCACGCAGCGCACGTTGTGGGGCCAAGCGATGAGCCAGATCGAGATTCAAAGTCTGCTCATCAACACGCAGCAGCCCGAGGACGGCGGCACGAAAAAATTGATCGTCGACCTGAACGGCAAAGTGCTCCTCAAATCGCCGAGCGCGGCCGAGACGCAGGTCGATGTGCACAGCGCGATCCAAAACGCGATGTCTCTGCGCGGCGACTACAGCAGTGCGTATGATTCCTTGCAGGGGGCGACGGGCAGCGGTTACCAGGCGGGCCGCGAGTTTGTCAGCGTGTACCCGGTGGAACTCCCGGACGCGAAAGGCTATCTGGTCTCGCGCGGCTACCCCTATCCGTCGGTGCGCTATTCGTACAACGGCGGGACGTTTGGGCTGGTGGCCGGCGTGGGGACGTTTTTCCTGCTGTTCTTTCGGATGACGCGGCGCAAGATCGGCTATATCGAGGATCTGGCGGGCGGGCTGCTCACCATCTCCAAAGGCGACCTGCGCCATCGGGTGCCGGAGCTCAGCGGCGATGAACTGGGCTCGCTGGCTCGGAACATCAACCACATGGCCCGCGAGCTGGAGACGAAGATCGAAAAAGAGCGGCGGGCGGAGAAGATCAAAAACGAGCTGGTCACCAACGTCTCGCACGATCTGCGCACCCCTTTGACCTCGGTGATCGGCTATCTGCGATTGTTGCAGGACGGCCGCTACCAGAGCGAGGAGCAGCATGACGAGTATCTGCGCGTCGCCTATGGCAAGTCGGAGCAGCTCAAAGGGTTGGTCGAGGACTTGTTTGAATACACCAAGCTCACCAACCAAGGGGTGCGGATGCATCTGCGCGAGGTGTGCATGAATGATTTTTTGGAACAGTTGGCCGAAGAATACGTGCCGCTGGCAGAAGAGAACGAGCTGCGGCTGATCAAAGATCTGCCGGACGAGCGGCTCTACGCGTCGGTCGACCCCGACCAGTTTGTGCGTGTACTGGAAAACCTGCTCACCAACGCGGTCAAGTACAGCACCAAGCCAGGTGAGATCCGCGTCGCACTTGCCGCTGAAGCGGACGAAATCTGCATCGCCGTGGTCAACAACGGCGACCCGATCGCCGCCGCCGAACTGCCCCGCCTTTTTGAGCGGTTCTACCGCGTCGAGCAGTCGCGCTCGTCGGCGAGCGGCGGCTCGGGCCTTGGCCTCGCCATCGTCAAGAGCATCGTCGACCTCCACGGCGGCCGCATCTGGGCGGAGAGCGAAGGGGAGCAGATCCTGTTCCAGATTCGTTTGCCGAAGCGATAAAGAAAAGTGAAACAAAATGGCAAGAAACAGCATCTCTTCTTAAGAAGGGATGCTGTTTTCATTATTGGTCGGACGATGGGGTAAATGTCGGTTTATATGGGTATTTTGTCCTATAATTTTCTTGGAAAGGAAGTCCTTTTGTGGTACAGTGAGAGTAGAATTGAAAGAGATAGTTTCACTTTAAAGTAAATAGACTAAACATTCATCATAGTCAATATTATTCACTTAAAAGGGAGGTGTCACCGATGAAACCTCAAACTCAGATGCGGCTGCGCGTCTGGTCGTTGGTTCTGCTTAGTTTGATCTTGCCTTTGCTTTTGCACGGGGTGTTGCATGAACATGCCAAAGGGTTGGCGTGGACGTTGTCGTTTTTGCCGACCGTTGTGGTCGTCTATTCTTTGATCAAAATGGCGGACAAGCTCAAGTACAAGCAATGGGAGCTGGAAAAGCTGATGTACCGCGATCCGCTGACGGGGCTGTTCAACCGCCGCTACCTGCAGGACGCGATGAAAAAAGCGGTGCAGAGCGGCGAGTCGTTGCGGCGTCAGGACCGGCAGCATGCGTTGCTGTTGCTCGATCTCGACCGATTTAAACAGATCAACGACACGCTCGGAGCGCGGGCGGGGGATCTGCTGTTGCAGGAAGTGGCCCGCCGTCTGCGCGACAGCATTCGCCTGCCGGATCTGGCGGCTCGCTATGGCGGCGACGAATTTTCCTTGCTCGTGCGCGATCTGGAAGGCAAAGAGGCGGAGCGGGTCGCAGAGCGGCTGGTCGACCGGTTGCAAGCTCCGTATCGCATCGACGGGGAAGAGATCTGTCTGACGGTCCACGTCGGCATCGCCCTCTATCCGGACGACAGCAGCGATGCGGACACGTGGCTGCGCAACGCGGAGACGGCGATGGAGCGGAGCAAAGAGTCGGGGAACGGGCCGGGCTGGCTGTTCTTCTCGCCGGCGATGCACGACCGGATCGTCGAGCGGGTGCGGTTGGAGTGCGAACTGCGTCGGGCGTTGGAGCAGGACGAACTGCGGGTCTACTACCAGCCGCGCGTCGTGCTGGGAGCGGGGATCATCGGCATGGAGGCTCTCGTCCGCTGGGAGCATCCGACGCAAGGCCTGATCCCTCCCGCCGACTTCATCCCGCTGGCGGAGGAGACCGGGCTGATCGTGCCGCTCGGAGAACACGTCCTGCGACAAGCCTGCCTGCAGACGCGGGCTTGGCAGGAGAGCGGATTTCACAACTTGCGCCTCGCGGTCAATCTCTCCGCCCGCCAGTTTCAAGACCCGCATCTGTGCGACCTGATCGGTGCGGTGCTGACGGAGACCGGGCTGCCGGCCGAGTGGCTGGAACTGGAGATCACGGAGAGCACGGTGATGAACGACCTGGAAACGACGGTGCATACCTTGGAGCGGCTCAAGCAACTGGGTGTGCACATCTCCATCGATGATTTTGGGACGGGCCATTCGTCGCTGAGTTACCTCAAGCGATTCCCGCTCGATACGCTGAAGATCGACCGCTCGTTCGTCCGCGACATCGCAAACGACGCGGACGACGCCGCCATCGCCGGGATGGTGATCACCTTGGCGCACGCACTCAATCTGGAAGTGATCGCCGAGGGCGTCGAAACGCACGAGCAAGCGGCGTTTCTGCGCGACCAGTCTTGCTCCGTGATGCAAGGCTACTTGTTCTCGCCGCCGGTGCCGAACGACCAGTTTGAAGCGTTGCTGGCAGATCGGCGCTGGACGATGGCCGGATAAGCAAAAGCAAAAAACCACCGTGCTCTCAAAGGAGCCGGTGGTTTTTTCGTTTTTCGTGCCTGCAACATTATGTCCAAGTCTCCGCCCAACGCTGCAACTCATCCATCGAGTCGCGGAGAGCTCGCCCTTTATCTGTCAGTTCGTATTCGATGCGCACGGGTGTTTCCGGGTAGACGTGGCGCGAGATGATACCGGCTGCCTCCAGCTCTTTGAAACGCTCCGCCAGCATGCGGTCGCTCAAAGACGGGATCAACGCGGAGATCTCCTTGAACCGTTTCGGGCCGTCGAGCAGCACGCGGATGATCAGCCCGGTCCAGCGCTTGCCAAGCAGTTCGAACGCGTGCTCAAACTTGGGACAGAGATGGAATCCGTTGTCCGCCTGATCTTCTGCCATACGACACCCCTCCTTTTCACCACGGGTATGATCCTTTCATTATAACACAGAGTGCCGTATAGATCTCAATCGGCTGTGCAAGCCTAGTGACATGTGCTATTCTAGAAGGCGTGAACATCAAATAAGGTGGGCTGAATCATGAGTGAAAACGCATATCGAATTCTTCTCTACTATAAATACGTGACCATCGAGGACCCGGTGGAGTTTGCCAAAGTACACCTCGAATTCTGCAAGAGCATCGGGCTGAAAGGCCGCATCCTCGTGGCGCACGAAGGCATCAACGGCACCGTCTCCGGCACGGTGGAACAGACGCAGCAGTACATGGACTACATGCACGCGCACCCGCTGTTCACCGATCTGTGGTTCAAGATCGACGAGTCGGAAGGCCACGCGTTCCGCAAGATGTTCGTCCGCCCGAAAAAGGAGATCGTCAACTTCTCCTTGGAGGAAGACCTCAACCCGAACGAGATGACCGGCAAATACCTCTCGCCGAAGGAATTCTACGAGACGTTGCAACAGGAAGACGTCATCGTCATCGACGGACGCAACGACTACGAGTATGACATCGGCCATTTCCGGGGCGCGATCCGTCCGGACGTCGAGACGACCCGCGAGTTCCCGGAGTGGATTCGTCAGAACCTCGACAAATTTAAAGGCAAAAAAGTCCTGACCTACTGCACCGGCGGCATCCGCTGCGAAAAGCTGTCCGGCCTGCTCGTGCGCGAAGGGGTCGAGGACGTGTCGCAACTGCACGGCGGCATCCACACCTACGGCAAAGACCCGGAAGTCAAAGGTCAGCTGTGGGACGGCAAAATGTACGTGTTTGACGAGCGCATCTCCGTGCCGATCAATCAGGTCGAGGACGTGATCGTCGGCAAATGCTACCACTGCGGCAAGCCGCATGACCGCTACATTAACTGCGCCAACGACTACTGCCACCTCCAGCACGTCTGCTGCGAGGAGTGCGAGACGGAGCATAACCGCTTCTGCTCCAGCGAATGCGAAGAAGTGACGGCGGAGCGGGAAGCTCTGCATATGGAAGGCCAATAAATATCTTGCAGTCAACGAACGAGCGATCTGTCACAGGTCGCTCGTTTTGTGTTTTAATAGAGAGAAAATCACAGGAAAAAGATGGGGGTTGTGTGCGATGGAAATCAGACGTGTTACCCCGGCGGACGCAGAGGCCTATCGGGATCTGCGGCTGTTTGGTCTGCAAGAAGCGTCGAGCGCGTTTGGCTCGACCTATGAAGAGTCGGTCGGCCGTCCGCTCAGCGAGATGGAGGAGCGGTTGGCCCCGTCGGAGCATGCGTTTACGTTTGGGGCGTTTGGGGAGGACGGCCGGTTGGTCGGCATGGTGACGTTGGTGCGCGAGGGCATGACCAAGTTTCAACACCGGGCCAACATCTACGCCATGTACGTGCACCCGGACGGCCGCCGTCACGGTGTGGGTCGGAAACTGATGGATGCGGCGTTGGCACAAGCCGGGCAACTGGCGGGGCTGGAGCAGGTGCATCTGACGGTCAACGCGACGAATGAACCGGCACGGCGGCTGTATCAATCGCTCGGGTTTGAGGTGTGCGGGTACGACAAGCGGGGGTTGAAAGAAGTCGCCGAGTATCATGATGAAGAACGGATGGTGCTGTTTTTATGATCAAGCAGTTGCAAGGCGAGCGCGTCTATCTGCGCCATGATCTGCCGGAGGATGTCGAGGTGCATCTGCGGGCGATGACCGACCCGGAGATGCGGAAATTGACCGGCACAAAACCGCTGTTCACCCGCGCCTCCGTCGAGGAGTGGCTGACGCGCAGGGCGAGCGATCCGACGCGGGTGTCGATGGCGATCTGCCTGCAGGAGACGGATGAGCTGATCGGCGAGCTGGAACTGCTCGAGATCGATCACATCAACCGCAACGCGTACATCCGCATCGCGCTGAACGGCGACGCCCACCTTGGCAAAGGGTACGGCACGGAAGCGATGCGGCTCTTGCTGGACTACGGATTTGGCACGCTGGGTCTGCACCGTGTGGAGTTGAACGTCTTCTCCTACAACGCCCGCGCACAAAAATCGTACGCCAAGCTCGGCTTCCAATCGGAAGGCGTGCAACGGCAGGCTCTTTATTACGACCACGAGTGGCACGACTCGATCATCATGGGCGTGCTGGAGCACGAGTTCCGGGCGGCTATGGGGAAATAATTCCTGCGAAACTTCTTGGCACCTCGTGCGTATATCTAGGCATGACAGTTTTTGAGGAGGGCATCTTGCCATGTTGGACAAAATCCTGAAGATGTTGTTTAAGAGTGCGATCAAGAAAAAGTACAGCTCCAGCGACTTCAAGCGCCGTGGCTACGGATACAAAAAGTACAGCTCCAGCGACTACGAGCATCACTCCAAACACGGTCACCACCACTACAAGCACAAGCGCAAAAGCTTCTCCTTCTTCAGCTCCTAAGACATACAAAAAAGCCCGGGTGCCGCGTGAGCACCCAGGCTTTTCTTCTGAGACGCAGGTAAGACCAGTGCCTTTTGCACGCGGGTTATTTTTTGAGACGCGGGATGAGAACGGTACCCCATGCACGCAGGTTATTTTTTGAGACGCGGGATGAGACCGGTGCCCTGCACGCAGGTTATTCCTGCTGTACGGCTGTGATCGTTTCGTCGAGTGCCTTTTGCAACTCGTGCACGTCGGTGAAGGACGGCTCTTCCTGTTGGAGCATGCGGCGCAACAACTGTCGCGTCATCGGGTGCAGGGCGAGCTCTTCCTCCCACGAGCGCTCTTCCTCGTTGTCTTCGTCGAAGGTGCTGTAGAGCAGGAACAGCAAAAAGTGGCCCATCGAGTAGAAGTCGCTTTTATACGACACTTCCCTTTTGAGCTGCTTCTCCCGCTCGTAGTCGGACAAGTCCTCGGCGATCTGCGTCGCCGGTGCTCGGAGCCGTCTGGCGAGGCCGAAGTCGATCAGGCAGAGCTGTCCGTCGCGGCGGATCACGTTCGGGATGCGCACGTCGCGGTGGATGATGCCTTGGCCGTGCAAGTAGGCGACCAACTCCGACAGCTCGCGCACCACGCACAGCGCCGCCGCCTCGTCATAGCGCTCTTCGTCGGCGAAGATTAGATCTTCGAGATTGGGACCGTCCATGTATTCCATCGCAAAAAACAGCCCCTCCCGCCACTCAAACTTGTCGAGCAGCCGGGGAATGCCCGGATGGTCGAGAGCGGCGAGAAGAGCGGTTTCGTACTCATAGATCGGCCGCCCCTTGGCGCCGTGCCGACGGCTGGGTAGCACTTGCTTAACCACGACCTCTCCCCCGCCCTGCCTGTCGCGGCACAGATAGGAGATGCCGTAGCTCCCCCGTCCGAGCACCGCCAACACGCGATATCGTCCGTTCAACACCCGTCCCCGGCGATAAGGCCGGTCCCGCCACCAGTCGAGCCATCGTTTCATCAGAGATTTTTCCATAGTTTTATGCTATAATATCATCGCTTAAAAAGAAACCTAAACAAAGAGAATCGGGGTAAATAGAGATGAAAAAACGCACCAAAGCTTTGTTGATTTTCATTCTGCTGATCGTTCTGGTCCTCGTCCTCGTCGCCTCTTGCTTCGGCGGCAAGAAACCGCCGGTCGGCACGCACGAAGTCACCCAGGCCGTCTATGAGCAAAAGGACGACGACTACGAACTGAACCTGAAACAATACGGCGAGTACGACGTCAAGAAACTGACCGTCGTGGAAAAAGCCGGCCAATCGCCGATGCTGCTCGAGATCAAAGCGGACGGCACGCACACCCTGACCGTCGCTTCGAAAAATGACATCATCATCGACCAAGGCAGCTCCTCTTCGCTCAAGAAGAAAAAGAAAAAGAAATAACGCCAGCTTCACCTGTTCCTGCGGGAACAGGTTTTTTTTGTGCCCGGATTGCAAATGGTAAGGGGAAATGAGAGTGCGAAAGGAGGGATCGGCGTTGGCCCAACCGTCGATGGCCGCTTTGAATCTGGCGTTGGTGCTGTTTCTCGTGTTTCTGAACGGATTTTTTGTCGCCGCCGAATTTGCGATGGTGCGCATCCGCCAGAGCCGCGTGCAGCAGTTGGTCGAGGAAGGCAACCGAAAGGCGTTGCGGGCGCAACGGGTGCTGAAGCACCTGGACGCCTATCTCTCCGCCACCCAACTCGGGATCACGCTGGCCTCGCTCGGCCTTGGCTGGATCGGGGAGCCGGCCATCGCCCAGCTGATCGAACCGCCGCTGACCGCCCTTGGTGTGCCGATCCTCGCCGTGCACACCGTCGCGTTTGTGATCGCCTTTGCCGTGATCACCTTTTTGCACATCGTGCTCGGGGAACTGGCACCCAAATCGCTGGCGATCCATCGGCCGGAAGTCACCGTGATGTTTACCGCGTGGCCGATGATCGCGTTTCACAAGATCATGTACCCGTTCATCTGGTTTCTCAACGGCACCGCCAACCTGCTTCTGCGCTCCCTCGGCATCATGCCCGCCACCGAAGGCGAACTGGCGCACACCGAGGAGGAGATCCGCATGCTGGTGAGCCAGAGTCACCGCAGCGGCCTGATCGACCAGACGGAGATGGCGCTGTTTGACTCGGTGTTCGATTTTTCCGAGCGGATCGCCCGCGAGATCATGGTGCCGCGCATCGACATGGTCACCCTCGACATCAACGACTCCCGCGACGAGGTGCTGGCCAAGATCCGCCGCGAACAGCACACTCGCTTCCCGGTCACGCGGGAGGACAAAGACCATGTGCTCGGCTTTATCCACATCAAGGACTTCTACCTGCGCCTCGACGACGGCAAACCGTTCGATCTGCAAAAAGTGCTGCGCCGGATCATCGTCGTCTCCGAGTCGGCGGAGATCTCCATCGTGTTGCGCGAGATGCAGAAACACCGGACACAGATGGCGATTGTCGTCGACGAGTTTGGCGGTACGGCCGGTCTGATCACGATGGAGGATATCATCGAAGAGCTGGTCGGCGAGATCCGCGATGAGTTTGACATCGACGAGATCCCGCCGGTGCAGACCACGCCCGAGGGCTATCTCGTCGAAGGCCGCGTGCTGGTCGATGAGATCAATGACCTGCTTCGTATCCGCTTAAACAACGAAGAGGTCGACACCATCGGCGGCTGGGTCTACGGAACGCTGGGCCGCACGCCGGAGCAGGGCGAGATCGTGGAGGCGGAAGGCTACCGGTTTCGCGTCGAAGAGCTGGAAGGGCACCGCGTCGAACGGGTGCGCATCTCGAAAGACCACCAAGCTGACCCGGACAAGGAGGGAATCGTCTGATGTTCTTTCATCCGATGGACTTTGTGATCTTGATCGCGTTTGGCCTGTCCGTATGGGCGCAGTTCAAAGTCAAAGGCAATTTTCGGCGCTATGCGGACGTCCCGGCCTCTTCCGGGCTGACCGGCGAGCAGGCGGCCAGGCAACTGCTGGACAGCCAAGGGCTGCACGACGTGCCGATTGAGCCGGTGCCGGGCGCGCTGACCGACCACTACGATCCGATCCACCGCGTCGTGCGGCTGTCGGAGCCGGTCTATGCCGGGCATTCGATCTCGTCGCTGTCTGTCGCCTGCCATGAGGTGGGACATGCGATCCAGCATCAAAACGCCTATCCGTTCTTGAAGTTTCGCCATCGCCTCTTCCCGCTCACCCGGCTGGCATCCGGTGTGGCACCGTTTTTGCTGATCGGCGGTTTTCTGTTTCAGGCGACCAATCTGATCGGCCTTGGCATCCTGTTTTTCTCGGTGGCGGTGCTGTTTCAAGTGATCACCCTGCCCGTCGAATTTAACGCCTCGTCGCGGGCCAAAGCGCTAATGGTTTCCGAAGGATTTATCACCAACGAGGAAGAGCGCGGCGTGAACAAAGTCCTCAACGCTGCGGCGCTCACCTATGTGGCGGCCGCTTTGATCTCGCTCCTCGAACTGCTCAAATACGTGATGATCTTCACCTCTGCAAACGACGAGTAAAAAAAGACTGAAACCTCTCTCCCCTGCCTGCGTATACCTCAGTAAGTGAAAACGACAACAGGATGGAGTGAGCCGAGTGTTTAAAAAATTCATGGCCAAAATCGGTGTCGGATCTGCACAGATCGATTTTCAACTGAATGGCAATCAATATCGTCTCGGTGATACAGTGGAAGGCCAATTTCAAATCGTCGGCGGCAACGTCGAACAGTCGATCAACGGGATCACGCTCGATTTGAACTTGAAGATGAAATATGAAGACAGCGCGATCTACCCGGTGATCGCCAGCATCCCGGTCAGCGGCGCGTTTGACCTGCCGCCGGGCGAGCGCAAGACGCTGGACGTGCGCTTTACCCTGCCGGAAAATCTGCCGGTCTCCCGCCGCCACGCGTCGTATTATTTCTCCACCAATCTGGATATCGAAGAGGGTCTCGACAGCGGCGACCGGGATGCGATCACCCTCCTCCCCTCCCCCCGCTTTGCGGCCGTGCTCGACGCGATCGCCGACATGGGCTTCCGGGAAAAGCATGACTCCGGCGAATTCAACGGCTACAACCAAGAGTTCGCCTACGCGGTGCCGGAGGACTACTACAGCCGCCTGAACGAGTTGGAGTTTGAAGCGGCTGTCGAAGCGGACGGTGTGCGTCTGCTGATGGAGCTCGACCTGCCGACACTGCTCGGATTCAGCGAGATCGAGGTCAAGCGCGAGGTGTTCCTCTCCAACGAGGTGCTCACCGACCGGGCGCAGGTTGCCTCCCATCTGCGCCGTGCCATCGAGGAGACGCTCGCCAACCCGCGCTCCTACGGCGGCAAGCGGCACCTGCCGAGCGCGTTCCGTCGATAAAATTTGTAAAAACCCTCACTTGATGAGGGTTTTTGATGTTTCTGTGCTATTATGGATAGTGGCACTTCTTTATGAAACAAAGAAAAGGATGGTACAACCACATATGATCAGCACTCAAGGTATCACTTTACGATATGGCAAGCGCGCCCTGTTTGAAGACGTCTCGATCAAGTTCACGCCGGGCAACTGCTACGGCCTGATCGGAGCGAACGGCGCAGGCAAGTCCACGTTTCTGAAAATCCTCTCCGGCGAGATCGACCCGAGCAAGGGCGAAGTCAACATCACGCCGGGCGAGCGTCTGGCGATCCTCAAGCAGAACCACTTCGAATTTGACGAATTCCAAGTCCTGCGCACCGTCATCTACGGCCACAAGCGCCTCTATGACATCATGATCGAGCGCGACGAGATCTACGCAAAGCCGGAGATGACCGACGAAGACGGCATGCGTGCCGCAGAGCTCGAAGGCGAGTTTGCCGAGCTGAACGGCTGGGTCGCGGAGTCGGAAGCGGCGGAGTTGCTCTCCGGCCTTGGCATCCCGGAATCGATGCACGACAAATTGATGAAAGACCTCGACGGCTCGGAGAAAGTCCGCGTCCTGCTCGCTCAGGCCCTGTTCGGCAACCCGGACATCCTGCTGCTGGACGAGCCGACCAACCACTTGGACATGGAATCGATCAAATGGCTGGAGAACTTCCTGCACGGCTACCAAAACACCGTCATCGTCGTTTCCCATGACCGTCACTTCCTGAACCAAGTCTGCACGCACATCGCCGACATCGACTTTGGCAAGATCCAGCTGTACGTGGGCAACTACGACTTCTGGTTCGAGTCCTCCCAACTGGCGATGCAGCTGCAAAAGAACGTCAACAAGAAAAAAGAAGAGAAGATCAAAGAGCTGGAAGAGTTTATCCGCCGCTTCTCCGCCAACGCTTCCAAGTCGAAGCAGGCGACTTCTCGTAAGAAACAGCTCGATAAGATCACCCTCGACGACATCCGTCCGTCGAGCCGCAAATATCCGTTTATCGACTTCAAGCCGGAGCGTGAGGCGGGCAATGACATCCTGACCGTCTCCGATCTCACCGTCACCATCGAAGGCGTCAAGGTGCTGAACAACATCTCCTTCACCGTCAACAAAGGGGACAAGATCGCGTTTGTCGGCCCGGATGAGCTGGCAAAGACCACCCTGTTCCAAGTGCTCGCAGGCGAGATCGAGCCGGACAGCGGCGAGTTCAAATTTGGCGTGACCACGACCAATGCCTATTTCCCGAAGGACAACAAGGACTACTTTGACACCGACCTGAACCTCGTCGACTGGCTGCGTCAGTATTCCAAAGACCCGGACGAGACGTTTGTCCGCGGCTTCCTCGGCCGCATGCTGTTCTCCGGCGAAGAGTCGCTGAAGAAAGCCAACGTGCTCTCCGGCGGTGAGAAAGTGCGCTGCATGCTGTCGATGATGATGCTCAAGCAAGCGAACGTGTTGATGATGGACGAGCCGACCAACCACTTGGACCTCGAATCGATCACCGCGCTCAACAACGGCTTGATCAACTACACCGGCTCCCTGCTGTTCGTCTCCCACGACCACCAGTTCGTGCAGACGATCGCCAACCGGATCATGGAACTGACCCCGAACGGCCTGATCGACAAAGCGACCACCTACGACGAGTACCTCGAAGACCCGGTAATCAAAGAGAAGCAAGCGACGATGTACGCGTAGGTCCATCTGTTGTGATAAGTCATTAAAAAACACCCCTTTCCAGCATGTGTGATCTGTGTGCTGGGAAGGGGTATTTTTGTGTTGATCAGTCTGGCTTGACTTTTCGCAAGCTGTTGACGATCTTCATAAACTCTGTTTTGTCAACTTTTTCGCTGTGGAGGGAGACATGGATGGTGTCGAAAATCAATTCGGCGACTTGGGTATCACCATGTTTGTCGCGCACGCGATACCAATAGCCGTCTGCGTCTCCCACCTTGATTTTCTCGATCTCTTGATAGCCAAACTCCGTTCTGCCCCCTGGCTTGGAGAGGCGCTTGATCGTCTCTTGGACAGTTTCTCGCTTTTCTGCAAACCCATACTTGAGGGATACGATCTCCTTGGCAGATGTGTGGGTCTGATTGATCTGCACGATGTATGTGACGATGTTGAGACTTTTGTCCTCTTTTTCCTGAACGGTTACCATCTCAAGTGAGTCATGTTTCGGGAGATAGGTCGGGAGGTAAGCGGGCTCCCCCCACGATTGGATCGCGTCTTGATATTTCGATTCCTGCGCGATCGGGGATGCGTTGCCAATGTTCGAATCAGATGACTGGCACCCCGCAACAGATAAGGAAAGACCGACAGACAGGGTCAATGCACAGAAGAGACGTTTCATAGACGTGACATCCTCCTTTTGTTTAGAGGGAAGGCGGCGCAGCGGATACGTCGTGCGGGGTGCTCCTGCGCCCCAGTCGTCCGTAGAGCAAGAAGCATCCCAGTGCGACCACCGAGATCGCCGTCATCGTCAGGATCATGCTGTCTGACGAGTGCTGCTCATAGAGGAAGCCGCCGAGGAGCGGTCCGATCATCCGGCCGACCGACTGCCCGGAGAAGGCGATGCCTTGGAAGATGCCCTCTCGCCCGCTGGGGGCTAGTTCGGCGGCGATGGCCGGGACGCCGGGCCAGACCAGCATCTCGCCGACGGTGATGATGCACATCGCGATGGCAAATCCAAGATAGGCGGTCGTCGAGGAGATGATCATCCACGAGAGGATGAAGATCAGCGCACCGATGATGATCTGCCCTTGGATCGACAGGCGGCTCTTGTGCAAGGCCCAGGAGAGGATCGGCTGCCCCAGCACGATCACAAGACCGTTGAGCGTCCACAGGAACGAGTAGAGCGGCATCGTCACACCGAGCGCCTGCACGTAGGTGGACAGCGTCGTCTGCCACTGCACGTAGGTGATCACGAGCACGGTCAGGCCGACGGAGATCGCCCCGAGCGAGGCCCAGACGCGCATCGAGACGCGCACAGCCGGTGCGGCGGCGCGTTGCTTTTGCGCTTCTTTTTGGCGGATCAGGTGAGTGGGCTTGATGTTGATCAGGAAGATGGCGAGGAACACGGCGTACGTGAGCGCATTGCCAAGGAACGCCATCGAGAAGGAGTGCGATGCCAGCAGACCGCCGGATGCCGCACCGATGGCGACGCCGAGGTTGTTGGCGACGTAGATCATGTTCATCGCCCGCCTCCCCCCTTCCGGCCACAACGTCGCGCCGAGCGCCCGCTGCAGCGGCCAGATCATGCCGTTGCAGATCCCGAGCAAAACGAGGAAGATGACGTACTGGACAAAGCCGAGCTGCAGCGACATCAGCAGCAGAAGCACGATCGCGCCGGTGATCGCCAGCGCGATCGTCTTGCGCCCGTCCCAGCGGTCGAACAGCATGCCGCCGACGAGATTGCCGATCAGACAGCCGGTGTATTGCAACAGCAACACCAGCGTGGCGACTGTCAGCGATTTGCCGAGCGTGACGTGGATATAGGTGGTCGTCAGCGGCCAGAGAAACGACTCGCCAATCGCCGAGATCGCCACCCCGATGCAGATGATCCACATGATCCGGGGATATTCTTTTAAGGAGCGAAACATGAAAGGTCCTCTTTTCTGCGGGAATCACACACTTCTTTCATCATAATCGAAAATGGGAAATCGCATAATCCCCCGATCTTTTGTCCATCCTAATTTCCGATAGTTACCAAACGAGTGACCATGCGAAGGAGCGGGAGAACCTATGAGATGTGTGACGGTCTATACGAAAAATTACGAGGTCTTCTCAGACCTGTTCGAGGAATTGCAAGACACGGAACTCGGTGAAAACGAGGAGAAAGAGATCCAAGGCATCACCGTCAGCGATGCGGGCGAAGTGCCGGACGACTACATCGAATCGATGCGGCAAAAACCGGAGGTCGCGGTGATGAAGGTGCGCAAGAAAAACATCATCATCCTCCAGCACGGCGAAGTGTTTGAAGTCTTGTTCCAAGACGAGTCTGACCTCGCGCCCGCTGCGGAAGCGGAAATTGCCCATTGAAAACCATTCTCAATGATGGTAAGATAAGTGTGTAATTGAGATCGGTTCTCAGTTATCAACCCATTTGGAAATGAGCTTTGATGAAATACCCCTCAACTTGAAAGCCCGGCCGTGTGGACATCACACAGCCGGGCCCTTTTTTGTCGTTCTCTAGTAGATCGAGGGGGTATCGCTGTCATTATAGATGGCGATCAGCATCACCGCCACGTCGTCGCCGACATTTTTCACAACATGCGGGACGATGGCGTTCCACGCAAACGTGTCGCCCGTCTCCACATAGGCCGATTCTTCACCGAACTCGATGTACAGTCGTCCGGAGAGCACGAGGTGCACTTCTTTCCCCTCATGCGAATGGTTCTCTCCCGTCGAGCTGCCGGGCTGCATCTCGGCGATCATCATCCGTAGCGGACCTTCTTTGGTCAAGTATTCGATCTTGCCGCCGGATGGTGAAGATTTCACTTTGCGCTCGTCTTTGCGGATGATCTCCATCCGTTCGGAGCGGGAGAGCAGAAAATAGGCGACCGGGACGTTCAGGTAGTTTGCGATCGTCTCCAGCGTGGCGATCGAAGGGGACGTTTTGTTGTTTTCCACGTTGCTGATGAAGCCTTTTGACAGTCCGGTGCCTTCGCACAACTGCGGGATCGTAATGCCTTTTCGCTTGCGGATGGCACGGATCGAAGTGCCGATATCGAGAGCCATGAGCTTCACTCCTAGGTTTTCTGCAAAATAACTGAGTTTTATTATAGCGAAAAAGGGGTTGACACACCAGTGGGGCGGGTGATATCTTGTGAATGTAATAGAGAACAAAGTTTTCTATTAGGAAACCTCGTGTGCGGTGGTTTTGTAATATGAATCTATTATTTCTATAAGGAGCTGTTTTCCGTGTTCACCCCTCAACATCAAGTGGCGATGACGATCTTGCGTCTCGCGCTCGGCCTGAGCTTTCTGCTGCACGGCCTGCAAAAAATGCAGATGGGCCTCGACAAAGTGGGCGGATTTTTCGCTTCCCTCGGTCTCCCCTCCTTCCTCGCTTATCCGGTCGGCTACATCGAACTGATCGGCGGTGCGCTGCTGATCCTCGGCTTGTTCTCCCGCTACATCGCCGCTGCGTTCGGCGTGGTGATGGTCGGCGCGATCTTCACTGCCAAACTGAAAGGCGGTTATGTCGGCGGTATGGAGCTTGAAGTGCTGCTGCTGGCGATGTCGGCGTACTTTGCGATCTCCGGTCAGTCGGGATACGGGCTGTCGAGCGTTTTGTCCGGCGATAAAAAAGACCCTGTCACTCTGTGACAGGGTCTTTTTGTGTTAGGCGAGTGCTGCTTCAATGGCGTCGGTCAGTTCCGCATCGTCCGGTTTGACGCGGGAGCCGAAGCGGCCGAGGATCGCGCCGTCTTTGCCGATCAGGAATTTTTCAAAGTTCCATTGCACCTGGCCGGACGGCTCTGCGTGCGCGGTCAGGTACTGGTACAGCGGGTGGGTGTTTTCGAGGATGCCCACTTTGTCGAACAGGTCGAACGTCACGCCGTAGGTGGTCGAACAGAACTGTTGGACTTCCTCGATGGTGCCCGGCTCTTGCCCGCCGAAGTCGTTGCACGGGAAGGCGAGGACGGCGAGGCCTTGGTCTTTGTACTTCTCATGGAGAGACTGCAGTCCTGCGTATTGGTTGGTAAAGCCGCATTTGGACGCGACGTTGATGATCAGCAGGGCCTTGCCTTTGTAGGCGCCGAGCGTGGTGGTTTCGCCGGACGCGGTGGTAACGGCGATGTCGTGGATCGATTGGGTCATCGGTGATGCCTCCTCGTGGGGATTTTTGGTATGTAGGTGTACCCGTTCATTATAGGTCAAATCTCTATGAAACGCACAATTTAAATTTACAATCTATCATTATAATTTGTGTTGTTGGTTGAAGTTATCTGAGGAGGTCATGTAGATGAAAAAGAAAAAATGGATGCTGTCGCTTGTAGCGGCAGCGGTCGCCGCACCGCTGTTTGCATTTTCCGGCGGAGTGCCGGGTGTGGAAGAAACGGACAAGGTGGAAGCGGCCACGACATCGTTCCGATTTGTGGTGATGGGGGACTCGCGCGGTTCGTCCAGCGGGGTCAACGAGACGCAACTGCGCGCTCTGCTGACCAAGGTGAAAGGCATCTCGCCGCAACCTTCGTTCCTGCTGTTCACCGGTGACCAAGTGTACGGCGGCTCGGCCGTCAACTCGGAGTTGACCGCTTGGAAGAACATCGTGGATGATTACTACCCGCTGAACATGGTATATCCCGCTCTTGGCAACCACGAGCATGACGAGACGATCTTCTCCAATCAATTCTCCTACCTGCCGAGCAATCAGCTCTCCGGCTACCAGCGAACTGCGTACTACTTTGACTTTGGCAATGCCCGCTTTGTCACGGTCAACTCCGACCGCAAAAATTCCAGCGGCAAATATGTGGTCGATACGACCCAGCGCAACTGGCTGAACTCGGTGTTGTCCACCAGCGGCAAGCAACATACCTTTGTGCAGTGGCACGTGCCGGCGTATCCGATCGGCGCGCACTACGGCGGCTCGCTGGACGGTTCGCCGTCGAACCGCGACGCGTTCTGGGACGTGCTCGACAACAACAACGTCACCGCCGCCTTTGTTGGTCACGAACACAACTACAACCGCCGTCTGATCAACTCGTCCTTCAACGGCAACGGATACACGTTCGAAAAATCGATCTACCAACTGACGCTCGGCGGGGCCGGTGCGCCGCTCTCATCGAAAGTGTCCGACTCGCGCGGTGTGACGGTCGGTCCGAAGGCGAGCTACCACTACATGGTCGTCGACATCGCTGACGGTCTCGCCACGTTCAAGACCTACGATGTGAACAACAACCTGCTCGACTCGTTTACGGTGAACAGATAAGAGCATGAAACAGATGTTTAACGCACGTGACTTGGCGGTTGCGCAAGGTGTGGCAGCCGCCCTGCTCTTTTTATCCATCCCCTGCTTTACATGGCTGGGTCTTGGCACGCGGCAGACGGTCGGCGCGCTGCACGGGCTGGCCTCGATGTTGACTGTGATCGTGAGCGCCTTCCTGCTCCACCTCACCTACCCGCTCCTGCGCGGTCGCGAAGAAGCGACCAAACGGCTGATCGGACCGCTGTGGATCACCAATCTGCTGACGTTGCTGTCGGTGATCTTCGGCAACTGGCTGTACATCGGCTACCGGGCGCACGACGGCGCGCAGCAGTGGTATCTCGCCAACGCTCCGGCGGCGCACACGGTGGTGATGGAGTACAAGGAGTTTGTCTCGCTCTTTCCCCTGCCGCTCGGACTTGCGGCAGCGTTTTTGCTGTGGCGGTACCGAGAAGATCTGCACGGGAGCGGCGTCGCTCACGTGGTGGCGATGCTGATCACGCTGTTGTGGATCTGCCTGCTGATCGGGCTGGCGACGGGGCTGGGCTTGGCCAAATTGAAACTGGTGTAGGAGGACGTGTGGCTCATGTCTGCATATAAACGAAAAAACGGGGAGGCGGTCGCGGCGCTGCTCGCCGTGCTGACCGGCCTCGCGCTGCTGACGGCCGCCCACTGGTGGAGCGTCGCGGATCCGCTGACGGCGAACGGCCGTCTGCTCAAGCTCGGCTCGTGGATGCCGGCCTGGTACGGCATCGGACCGTATGCGGGCAAAGAGACGGCGGGACTGGTCGGCTGGCTGGTGTCGTGGGTGATGTGGCACGTGTTGCTCCGCGGCCGGGAGCTGAATCTGCGGGTGTGGACGTACGGCTGTCTGGCTGGCGTGGTCGCGATGCTCGTCTTGCTGTGGCCGCCGCTGTATCACGCCATCTTCGGGTGGAACGTGCCGTCCATCGGCTGACGGAGAGGAGTCGTGAAGGTGATTTTTTTCAAGCGGTACAAAATGCTGGCTGCGGTGTTGCTCGTGTTTCTTTTTCTTGCCTCGTCTCTGCTGTGGAGTGAGGTCCCGATGCAGACCTATCAAGCGGCGGCAAGGGATGAGAGCCGGTTTGCTTTTTGCCTGTTCCCGGAGCAAGCGGAGAAACTGGAGATCCGTGCTTGGATGTCGGACGTGCCGGGAGCCGATTTTTGCGCGGGACCAGACCGGTTGTTTCAAAAAGGGGGTCAGGCCCCCTTGTCTTCGTTTTATCCGATCTACGACGGAGCGAGCTCGCAGGAGGAGTTTGCGGCGTCCTATCCGTATCTGCCGAGCGATGCGCTGGCAGGCTACGGCAAGACGGTGTATCCGGTCGAGTACGGCAAGGCGCGTTTGTTCTTTTTAGACGGGGCGAGGATGGAGGCGGGCGATCCGGCGCAACTCGATTGGTTGAAGCGGGCGGCGGCGGAAAACCGGCAGCCGCATACGGTGGTGCTGGTCGACGAAGTGCCGTCGTCGGATCTGTT
This sequence comes from Tumebacillus lacus, assembly GCF_026410385.1. Lineage (GTDB taxonomy): Bacteria > Bacillota > Bacilli > Tumebacillales > Tumebacillaceae > Tumebacillus > Tumebacillus lacus. Next base: position 547,574 of record NZ_JAPMLT010000002.1, on the reverse strand, counting down.
TTGGCAGGCTGTGGAAGAGGCGCAAGCGAGTCTTGTGCTGACAGCCCGCGAGGTGTACGCCTACGAGCCGTTCCTCGCGCAGACAGCGGCGAGCTATGAGGGCGCGGCACGCGGACGGTACGGGCGATGGCGGCCGACCGAGCAGATCTCCCGGCCGTTTCTGCTGGAGTTGGAGGGAGATGCGTCGACGCTTGAGGTGCAGGCGAAGGACCGCACGGGGGCGACGCTGGATCAACTGACTTTGGCGGTGCCGCAAGGGCAGGGGCAGGCGGCGGAGACGGTCGCGGTGGGCATCCAGTCGCTTTGGCGGTATCATCTTGCGATGCCGGAGATCAAGGCGGCCGTGCCGGAGGGGTATGATCTAACCGGTGAGCATCCGATTCTCCAGCCGTTCGCTCTGCCGCCGGACGATTGGCGGCACCCGCTGTATGAGGACGGGACGTGGCGGGTCGGGCGGGCCCCGTTTGGCTACCGTAACGATGATCTCGGGACGTCGTGGATTCGGACGGATTTGGAGGGGAGGACGGGCGAGGCGGCGTATTATTTTCGGACGACCTTTGAGTTGGCGGACGATCCGGCGGTGATCCGGGATCTGGTGTTGCATGTCGCGTTTGAAGATGGGTATGCGGCCTATCTGAACGGCGAGGAGATCGCCCGCGACGGCATCCGCACAGGATGGATCGACGCCTATTCGCTGGCGGAGACCAATGATCTGGTTTTGTACCAGCGGTCTTCGATCCGCGATCACATCGGCAAGCTGGTCAAGGGAACCAACACCTTGGCTGTCGAGGTGCACCGCAGCCATCCGAAAGCGCCCAATCTGTCGTTTGATCTGAGCCTGTCCTATGAGAAGAAGTAGGGGAGCGAACAGGATGAGAGTGTGGAGTCTGCTGTTGCTGGCAACTGTGATGATCACGGGGTGCGGGCGTGTGCCGGACGGACAGGTCGAGTTGATCGCCGACATCGCGACAGACGGGCAACGGCTGATCGTGAAAAACGGCGACGCGTTTGTTTGGCAGGATGCGGAAGTGGTGATCAACGGCGAGTATGTCTACCGGGCGGAACTCCTGCCCCGCGGCGCGTCTGCGCTTCCGTTTTCCGCCTTTATCACGGAGTACGGCCATCGCGTGCTCGACTCGGACGCGAGTCTGCGCAGTGTGGAGATCCGCGTGCCCGATGCGCGGGACGGGGTTCCAGGGCGATACAAATGGTAACCAAAAAAAACCTTTCCGCGACCGTGGGAGGTTTTTTTTGTGTATACTGGTAGAACTAGGGAAAGGGCGGTGTCAGGATGAAGCGTATTGCGGACGTGTTGAATGGGGCCGGTGTGGTCTATGCGGTGGGCGGTTCGATGCTGTTGAAGATCCACGGGCTGGTGGAGCGGGCGAACGATGTGGACTTGATCGTGCGGGAAGAAGATGCCGTGCGGGCACACGAAGCGTTGCTCGGCATCGGCACCGGAGAGCGGGGACAGGCCAAAGAGCCGTACCGGACGCGGCATTTCTACGTCCACGAGGCGGACGGGACGAGCATCGACTTGATCGGCGGATTTCGCATCGCCCATGAGAGCGGCGTGTACGAGTACCCGTTTGGTCAGGACTCGGTCAGCGGACGAGAGCCGGTGCCGCTGTGTGCGCTGGAGGATTGGTATGTGCTGTATCAGCTGATGGCGGGCAAAGAAGAAAAGCTCGCGGCGATGGAGGCACATTTTGCAAAGCATGGCATCGCCCGCCCGGACCTGCTCCGGCACGCGTTGGAGCGAGAATTGCCGATTCGGGTCCGGGTGCGAGTGGAGTCGCTGCTGAGAGGATGAGGGCAGGAGGGGAAGACAGATGAGGCAACTGGCCGATCCGGCAGAAATACGGAGAGGTGCACAGACATTTGCGTTTCGAGGGAATGAAATGTTTGAGCATGCTCGGCAGATCGAGCGAATCGCCAACACGCTCACCGATGGTACAGACGGCTGGGATGGGGAAGGTGCCGATGCGTTTCGCACCGTAGCGGAGCATCTGCGGTTAGACGCGGGGACGGCGGGCAGCGCATTTCAGCGGGCGGGGATGGCCTTGCAGTCTCTCGCTTCTCAACTGGACTATGTGAATCAGTTGTATCGTCAGGCGGATCAACTCGAAGAAGAGATCGCCTCGCTGCACCGCAGTTATTGGGGTGCTGATGAGATTCAGCGGGCTTCGATTGACGAACGGATCGTGCATCGCCGTCAACGTTTGCACGCGCTGTTGCAGGAAGCGGAGATGGTGGAAATCAGAGCCAACCAAGCCGCGAGCGCAGCGTTCGACGAAGTGTCGGCGATGGCGAACCGGGTGTTTTTCGCCAACGGTGGGCAGGTCGGCACGGTGGGCGGTTCGCTGCTCGACAAAGCAGGGGACTATTTCAAAAGGCTGTGGGCATCGGAGACATTCAAAAACAGTCCGGCCGGTGTGCTCGCCGGTTTGTTTGAAGGGATCGGCAGTTTTATCGTGGACGAACTGGAGGCGCTGCTTTGGGTCTCCCCCGCTTATCAACTTGACCAAGCACTCCGCCATCCGGACGTCATCAAGAAAAAGGTCAGCGAGATCTTCCACGATATGACGCATCCGGACGAGACCTTGCAAAAGTATAAAGACGGATTTCGCAACATCCCCGGCCAAATCAAAGTGATCAGTCTGACGATCAAAGAATCGTGGGATCGTGACATCATCAACGGCACCGGCTACTCCCGCGCCAAATGGGGCGGCTACGCACTGGGTGTCGCCGCTGAGACGTTCTTCACGGGGGGCACGGTACGGGCGGCAAAGACGGGGGCTGAGGTTGTTGACAGCGTGGCGGATGTGAACAGAGCCGTCAGGACCTACCGGGATGCTCATGGGAGGGCGTACGAGGACCTCTACGCTAGACACTTGATTGAGGGGGATTCGTTTGAGGAGATCCTTGACGTAAGCCTGACTCGTAACGGAATCACGAGGGATGAGTTCTTTGCGTTGAAACAGACTTCAACAGCTGAGTTGAGTGCATCTGAAGCAGCGTTGATCAAGGCGATTCGAATGGATGTGCCGGCCCCGGTAGAGGGCACACTCATGCAGAAAGTCATTTACACGAGGGACTTTGCGAAATATTTGTCAGGTGATTATCAATCGGTGGGTGGCTTTCTAACAAATGCTCACGACACGAAAAGGCTAGATAAGTCACACACGGTGCTGGAAGGGCTACGTTTGGATTATGGGACACCTGAAACGAATCCGTTTTTAAAACCAAACGGAGAGTTTACCGACGAACCCATTTACCTCATGCGGTTTTCCATGACCGAGCCAGAGAAAGTCCGTATTCCATTTGGCGGGGCCGATCAGGGAGCGGCTGAAAAAATGCACGGCCGTGTACTTAGTGAGGACGATGCAAAGTTTTATACGGATGCCCCGCCCTTCACAGGAAATGGATTTACAAAGAGCGAGGCTCACATCGTTCCAGAATATAAATCACGCGGTTTCATTCGTTTATCTGACGGTGACAGCATCTATGAACTGTCCTTTGACGGAACGGAGAAATTGCGGGCTGTTTATGCTGAGGATCTAAAGAAGTTCATCGAAGTAAACCATGCGGATGAATAGGGAGGATCATTATGCGAGACATCAGATCAGGGCAGTACGCCCGCTATCGGGGCGAAGAATATCAAGCAGGCTATTCTTTCCCGAAAAAACAGTACATTTTGACTACCGAAGAGGTGGCGGCTGCCGATTTTGGATTTGTATCGAATGAAGCAGGGATCTATGTGAAACGAGTCACAGGAACAGAATTGGAAGAACTCTATACGATTCAAACGTTCGGGTTATACAGGGAGGAGAAAGTCGAACTGTTCCGCCTGGCAGAGGGGTATTATCTTTCTCGGACGTCGGAAGGGCTTTTGGCAGAGAAATTGGGATATGTCCTTCAGGAGCCCGGTGTTTACAACAAAATGATCCCCACCGATGACATCGAACGAGTCTGGGAGGAGAAGACCCCGGCCCGGATCATTTTGTAAGTGCCCGAGCATGATCGAATAGCGTTGTAAAAATCACGCAATAATGGAGTTAACACCCAGTTTTGTGTGGAGTATCTTTGCAAGAACAACCATCAAAACATGTAAGGAGAGTTCCATGTCTATCGTACCGTATGTGAAGTTATCGCGGCCGAAGCAGTGGACGAAAAACCTGTTCGTGTTTGGGGCGCTGTTTTTTTCGCGGCAGATGTTCGAGGCGGACAAGGTGCTCCACGCGTTGCTTACCTTTGTGGCGTTTTGTTTGATCTCCAGTGCGGTCTATGTGTTGAACGACATCGTGGATGTGGAGAAGGACCGTCAGCATCCCAAGAAGAAACATCGCCCGCTGGCTGCCGGCACGATCAAGATCCCCGGGGCCATCGTCTACGGGGTGTTGCTGCTGGCAGGCGCGCTGCTGCTCGCCTTATCCATCGGCTGGCAAGTGACGGCCGTTCTGCTCGCCTATTTTGTGATGAACATCCTCTATTCGTTCTGGCTCAAACATGTCGTGCTCGTCGATGTCTTTGTCATCGCGCTCGGCTTTGTCTTTCGCGTCACGGCCGGTTCCTACGCGCTGCCGGTCGATCCGTCCGAGTGGCTCCTGCTCTGCACGCTGCTGCTCGCGCTGTTCCTCGGCCTCTCCAAACGCCGCGCCGAGCTGCTCCTGCTCGCTTCCGGTGCCAAGTCGCACCGCAAGATCCTCGATGAGTACAGCGATGACAAACTGATCGACCAGCTGATCTCGGTGGTCTCGGCCGCCACGATCATGGCCTATGCACTGTATACGTTCAATACGCAGGCCGGCACGCAGATGATGTACACGATCCCGTTTGTCATCTACGCGATCTTCCGCTACCTGTTCCTCGTCTACAAGCGGGAGCGAGGCGGTGAACCGGCCAACATCTTGCTCGGGGACAAACCGTTCCTCGCCGCCTGCGTGCTCTGGGCGTTGACTGCGTTCCTGCTGATTTATTTGCCGTAAGAAAGGTCCTCGAAGAAAAAAGAGGTGATGCTCCGATGAAAGAAATCATGCTCATCCTGGTCTCGATCCTGTTTGGCGCGGTCGGCCAACTGTTGATGAAATTTGGCACGAACCGCGTCGGCGCAGCGGAAGGCGACGGGGTCGCGACCCTTTTGCTGAAGTATTTCACAAACCTTCCAATCTTGGCAGGTTTGTCTTTTTATGCGCTGTCGGCGGTGATCTGGATCTTTGCGATCTCCAAGGTGGAGTTGTCGTTCGCCTATCCGATGGTCGCCCTCAGCTATGTGCTGGTCGTGACCGTGTCGTATTTTCTGTTTGGCGAGTCGGTCGGCGCGCTGCGCATCGCCGGTCTGATCACGATCATCGCCGGGGTGTTGATGATCGCCAAATCGTAGCGGGGAGGGGTGCTCGTTGAAACAATTCCGGGAATGGATGCAGAGATACGGCCACTGGTTGCTGATCGCAGCGGTCTTGGTGTTTTCGCTGTGGCTCCGCTATGACTACATCGTCGACATCGAGGTCAAGCCGGTCTCCGATATGGAGGACTATGACCAGCGGGCGTTGCGGCTCGTCAACGAGGGCACGTTCCAGACGGGCGAGCTGCACGGGTCGACCTATCGCCCGCCGGGCTATGTGGTGTTTCTGGCGGCGATCTACGGGCTGATCGATCACAAATACCGACTGGTCTACGCGATCCAGTCGGTGCTCTCGGTGGCATCGCTGTATGCGATCTATTGGATCGGCCAGCAGTTGTGGAACCGCCGGGTCGGGGTGACGGCGTTGGTGCTGTCGGCGTTGTATGTGCCGTTTATCGGCTACTCTGGCGTGCTGCTGTCCGAAACGTTGTTCAATTTTCTTTTTCTCTTTGCCGTCGCGGTCTTTCTGCGCGGGGTGCAAACGGAGAGCGGCTGGTGGTATGCGGCATCCGGGGTGCTGTTTGGCCTGTCGACGTTGACCCGCTCCATCGCGCTGGTCGTACCGCCGATTCTCGTCGTCTGGCTGTTGCTGGAGAAGAAAGTCTGGCCGTGGAAATACGGCAAGGAAGCGTGGATTCGCTTTGTGCTGCTGTTCGCGGCGATGGCGGTGGTCATCGCGCCGTGGACGATCCGCAACTACGTCGAGCAGAAGTCGTTCGTGCTGGTCGATACGATCTCCGGGCTGAACCTGTTGATCGGCAACAACGAGTATGCGGACGGATTTTACCGCGACACGCTGTTCAGCACGAAGGGTTTCAAGCGGGCGTTTCGAGAGGGAAAGACCGATGCAGTGCGGGATCAGATCATGAAGGACGAGGCGAAGAAATGGATCGTCGCCCATCCAGAGAGATTTGCCGAGTTGACGTGGGACCGGTTCCAAATGTATCTGGCCGCTCAAAAAGACTGGGTGGACGACCTCTACAAATTTGAAAACATCGAGTTGCTGGAAGACGATAAACAGGAAGCGGCGTTCAGCGAGTGGTTCCAGCGCTATGCGACGGCGTTGGCTCTGGTCGCGGTGGTGGCGGCGTTTGTGCAAGCCGTCGTGCGGCGGAACGCGCGGGCGTTGTTGCCGACGTTTGTAGCCGGGTACTTTATTGCCGCGCTGTCGGTGTTTTACGTGCAGATGCGATACAAATTTCCGGCAATGCCGTTCGTGATGCTCTTGTGCGCGTTTGCGCTGTGGCAGATGCGGAGCAACTGGAAGGCGCTCGTGTGGATGGCTCCGGCGACGTACGCGGTGGCGCAGTGGCTGCTGGATCTGGCAGTCAAATATGACGTATAGGAGAGAGCGTGGATGTGGTATGCGATCCTGCCGCTGGTCGGCTGGTTTGTCTCCGGTGTGACCAAGTTTTTGATCAACACGATCCGCTTCGGCCGCGAGGAAGGGAAAAAGCGTGCGGGCAACGGCGGATTTCCCTCGACGCACACGACGACGGTGACATCGCCGGTGGCGTACATCGGGTGGATGGAAGGCGTAAACACGCCGATGTTCTCGCTCGGCGTCGCCTTTCTGATGATCACGATCATCGACGCGACCGGCATCCGCCGTGCCATCGGCGAGCATGCCAAGCGGATCAATCAGCAAAATCCGGATACAGGCATGGCTTTGTTGCGCGAGAGTCAAGGGCATACGCGGATCGAGGTGCTCGGCGGGTTGGTGCTGGGGATTTTGATCGGGTATGCGGCGTATCTGTTGAGTTAGGCGGAGCGGGGATAGGAAAAAGGGACGAAGTTCCGGGTGGAGAACTTCGTCCCTTTTGTTATTTCGCTTCCATGACGTAGGTGTTGGTCACGCCCGGATAGGTGACGTTGAAGGCGGTGTACTCGGTCTCCGGGAACTTGACGGCGTAGTCGATGCTCCCGTCGTAGTCATCGCGCACGCCTTCGATCACGACGGTGCTCGGCACCGGCACGTCGATGACGGCCGGGACTTCGCCGATCGCCATCGAGTCGACCAGCATCTGTCCGTTGACGTAGACGCGCACTTCGTCGCTGTCGTCGAAGTTGTAGTCCCAGACGAGCAGGCGGGTCTTGTCTTTTTCCAGAGCGGGCACCCGGTAGTCGACCGGCTGCGGGACCGCTTTTTGCGAGCGTTCCAGCAGGTGTTCCCCCGAGGTGACGTCGGCGGTGACGAGCGAGCCGACGACCTTGGCCGCTTCGTCCTCGTCGAGGCCGTCTGCATTGAACAAAAAGAACAGGCCGAACGAGAGCAGGGCGATCACGCCGAGGGAGTGACCGCTGACCCGTCGGCTCTCCGTGCCGAGGGCAAAGCAAAAGAAGCCGATCACGGCGAAGGCGAGGAGTGACAGCAGGATCGCCAGCCATTTGCCAAACGGCAGGTGGTCCGCCCACGCGCCCATGATCGCGCTGCCGCACGCACCTGCGAACAGAAAGTAATAGAGGAAAAACATCCAGTTCCACAGCTTGAGCTTGGAGTACAGCCAAGAGAAGGCATGGACGGAGTATGACAGCCAGAGCGGCACGCCGATCAAAAAGACGGCGAGGAAGTTCATTCCGTGCCGCGCTTCGTCGTCCATCATGTCAAACATATCGAAGGTGTAGATCAATCCGCCGATAAACGCGCCGAACATCGCCAGCAGCAGGATCGGGGTGTAGAGCACACCGAATGTCGTCGCCAGGGCAGAGTAAGCGCTCGGTTGCGGGGTGCGAGACTTCGATTGGGCTTTCAAGAATCAGTTCCTCCTTTGATATCGAAAGTAGAATGACGATCAGGTATACGTGCAAGGGGGGCCTGGGGTTGCAGTCGTCGTTATCCACTTTATTGCGGGAGACGGTGCAGAAATACCTGTTTGTAGGAAATGCGTCAACGTGACAAGCGTGAAATCGCTTGCACTCAAAAATCGGTTCCGTGTCGTCCCCTCTCTCCCTATTCGAACAACAATCGCCAGTTCCTGCCAGTTTGCTTAAGGTGACTTATTGTTGGTCCAAATATCAATCTTGATAGAGTGAAGTTAAATTTTCGTTGACGACATGAAAAGGGCTAGATATACTGAAAGTGTGAAACCGATTGCACAATCAAATAGAGAGATGTGGGAGGAAATCACATGACCAACAAAAAGAGGAAAACCAGTCTGCTTCTGGCAACCTTCATGCTCGGCACCGCTCTGGTACCGCTCGCAACGCCTGTGAAAGCGTTTGCAGCGGACAACGGCACGATGTTCCAGTATTTCGAGTGGTATGTGCCAAACGACGGCAACCACTGGAACCGTCTGAACAGCGACGCGGCCAACCTCAAGGCGAACGGCATCTCCGCCGTTTGGATCCCGCCGGCTTACAAAGGCACCTCACAGTCGGACGTCGGCTACGGCGCGTACGATCTGTATGACCTCGGCGAGTTCAACCAAAAGGGCACGGTCCGCACCAAATACGGCACGAAAGCTCAGTTGCAGACGGCGATCAACTCGCTGCATGCGAACGGCATCCAAGTCTACGGCGATGTCGTCATGAACCATAAAGGCGGCGCCGACGGGACGCAGACGGTCACCGCCGTCGAAGTCAACCCTGGCAACCGCAACCAAGAAACGTCCGGCGATTACTCGATCCAGGCCTACACGTCGTTCAACTTCCCGGGCCGGGGCAACACCTACTCGTCGTTTAAATGGCAATGGTACCACTTCGACGGCACCGACTGGGATGACTCCCGCAAGCTGAGCGGCAAGGTCTACAAGTTCCGCGGCACCGGCAAATCGTGGGACTGGGAAGTCGACGGCGAGAACGGCAACTACGACTACCTGATGTATGCGGACGTGGACTACACCCACCCGGATGTCGTCAACGAGATGAAAAACTGGGGCGTCTGGTACGCCAACACGCTGGGTCTGGACGGCTATCGGATCGACGCGGTCAAACACATCAAGTTTGACTTTGTCAGCGATTTTCTGAACAACGCCCGTTCCAAAACGGGCAAGGAGATGTTCTCCGTCGGCGAGTACTGGAAAAACGACCTCGGCGCGCTGCAAAACTATATCTACAAGACCGGCCGCACCACGTCGCTGTTCGACGTGCCGCTGCACTACAACCTGTACAACGCCTCCCGCAGCGGCGGCGGCTATGACATGCGCTACATCTTCAACAACACGCTGGTCGCATCCGACCCGACCAAGGCGGTCACCTTCGTCGACAACCACGACTCGCAGCCGAACCAAGCGCTTCAGTCCTGGGTCGACAACTGGTTCAAACCGCTGGCGTACGCGCTGATCCTCACGCGGGAAGCCGGCTACCCGACCGTGTTCTACGGCGACTACTACGGCATCCCGAACAACTCGATCCCGTCCTTTAAGAGCAAGATCGACCCGATCCTGAAGGCGCGCAAATCGTACGCGTACGGCACGCAAAACAACTACCTGGACCACCAAGACGTGATCGGCTGGACCCGCGAAGGCGACACCGCTCATGCAAACTCGGGCCTCGCCACGATCCTCTCCGACGGACCGGGCGGCTCCAAGTGGATGTACGTCGGCAAAAACAAAGCCGGCCAAGTCTGGTATGACATCACCGGCAACCGCGCCGACCAAGTGACGATCAACGCGGACGGCTGGGGCAACTTTGCCTGCAACGGCGGTTCGGTATCGGTCTACGTGAAGAAGTAAATGCATACAGATGACACACACGGCGGTTTTTTCGCCGTGTGTTTATTTTTTGAAAAATAGGGCTTTACAACTCTTTCCATCCCTTGTATAGTTATACGTATTAATAATCTTCCAAAGGAGGTACGGCCGATATGCAAAAGCGCAATGCAGTGAAAAAACCGATGGGAACAGCTCGCAAGACCCACTTGCATATCGACGTAGAACAACCTTGGTAGAATCGGATTCGTCTGACTGACAGGACGCTCCCGCCACAGGTGTGTTGTACGCACCTGTGGCTTTTTGATGCGTTTTTTGCTGAAAGGAAGCCGCAGGAGAAGGCATGTGCACGTGCCTTTTCCCGGCTTCCTTTTTTTGTTGTCAGAGGTCTGTTTGGATAGAGGGGGGTAGAGAGGAAATGAGTATTTACAAGGATTTGTTGTGGTATTTCAAGATGGAGAAAAAGAGCTACGCGATCGGTGTGATGACGCTGCTGATGGTCTCGCTGCTGAACTTGATCGCGCCGTATGTGATCGGCGTGATCGTCGACGAGATCGCCGGGGCGACGCTGACGGGGGAGGCACTCGTCAAGTGGATGGGCCTGATTCTTGCAGCGGCTCTGGCGATCTACGTGCTGCGCTTTGTCTGGCGGATCTTCATCTTTGGCGCGGCGTTTCGACTGAGCCGACTGTTGCGCAACCGGCTGTATCAGCATTTTACCAAGCAGTCGCCGCAGTTTTATCACAAGCGGCGCACCGGCGACCTGATGGCGCATGCGACGAACGATATCTCCGCCATCGAACTGACGGCGGGGGACGGCGTGCTGACGCTGGTCGACTCGATCTCGATGGGCGGCGCGGTGGTGATCGCGATGGCGTTCACGATCTCGTGGGAGCTGACGTTGGTGGCGCTGCTCCCGATGCCGTTCATGGCGTTTGCCACGTCGCGCTACGGGGCGATGCTGCACCAGCGGTTTCATAAGGCGCAGGAGGCGTTCTCCGACATCAACGACAAGGTGCAGGAAAACGTCTCCGGCGTGCGCGTGGTGAAGGCGTTCGGGCAGGAGGAGCCGGAGCAGGGTGAGTTTGCCGATCTGGCGGAGCAGGCGGCCCGGAAAAACATCTCGGTGGCGCGCATCGACGCGCTGTTTGATCCGACGATCTCGATGGTGGTCGCGTCGTCGTTCTTTCTGGCGGTGGCCTACGGGTCGACGCTGGTGGTCAAGGAGGAGATCACCATCGGGCAACTCACGCAGTTTACGGCGTTGCTCGGGCATCTGATCTGGCCGATGCTGGCGTTCGGCTGGCTGTTCAACATCGTCGAGCGCGGTCGCGCTTCTTGGGATCGGGTCAGCGCGCTGCTGGCTGTCGAGCCGGATGTGACCGACCGCGACGGGGCGCGTGACGAGACGCCGAGCGGGGATGTGACGTTTGACATCGCGGCGTTTGCCTATCCGGAAAAGGAGACGGCGGCGTTGACCGACATCCGCGTCGAGCTCAAACGGGGACAGACGCTCGGTCTCGTCGGCAAGACGGGGAGCGGCAAGACGACTTTATTGAAATTGCTCCTGCGCGAATTTGATCTGCAGGACGGCGACCTTCGCATCGGGGGCACGTCGATCTATGAATACAAACTGAACGCGTTGCGGGATGCGATCGGCTACGTGCCGCAGGATCATTTCCTGTTCTCGGCGACGATCGCGGAAAATATCGCGTTTGGGCGGCCGGACGCGACGATGGAAGAGATCCATGCGGCGGCACGGCTGGCGGTGATCCACGAGGACATCCTGCGCTTTGAAGACGGCTACGGAACGGTGGTCGGCGAACGCGGGGTGACGCTGTCGGGCGGGCAAAAGCAGCGGATCTCCATCGCCCGCGCCTTGCTGATGAACCCGGAGGTGTTGATCCTCGACGACTCGCTGTCGGCCGTCGATGCCAAGACGGAGCAGGCGATCCTCGACGCGCTGCAAGCCGAGCGGGCCGACAAGACGACGCTGATCTCGGCGCATCGTCTCAGCGCCATCGAGCACGCCGACCTGATCCTCGTGCTGGAGGACGGCCGGATCGCCGAGCGGGGGACGCACGGGGAATTGATCGAACAGGGCGGTTGGTATGCAGAGATGCATCGCCGTCAGCAACTGGAATCGCTGGTAGCGGAAGGAGGGAATGCACATGGTGTTCCGACGTCTGATCGGGTATATGAAGCCACACAGTAAGACGCTCACGCTCGCGTTCTCCCTGCTGATCCTCGCGACAGCAGCGGATGTGGCGGGGCCGTATTTGATCAAGGTGTTTATCGACGACTATTTGACGCCGCGGAACTTTGACCGCAATGCGTTGCTCCTGCTCGGGGCGGGGTATCTGATGCTCTATGTGGCATCGGCGTTTTTGAACTATTACCAACTGCTGTCGTTCCACAAGATCGCGCAGTGGGTGGTGAAACAACTGCGACTGGACGTGTTTGGAAAGGTGCAGCGGCTGGGTCTCGCGTTTTTTGACCGGACGCCGGGCGGGTCGCTGGTGTCGCGGATCACGAACGACACGGAGGCGGTCAAGGATCTGTACATCTCCGTGCTGTCGACGTTTGTGCAGAACATCGTCTTTATGATCGGTGTGTTTGTGGCGATGTTTCTGCTCGACGTGCGGCTGGCGGCGATGTGTCTGGTGCTGCTGCCGATCCTCTTTGCGCTGATGCAGGGGTATCGCTATCTGAGTTCGAAAGTCTATCACCTGCAGCGGTCCAAACTGAGCGTGATCAATGCCAAGCTCAACGAGTCGATCCAAGGCATGAGCATCATCCAAGCGATGCGCCAACAGAAGCGGCTGCGCGGCGAGTTTGGCACGGTGAATCACGAGTATTACGAAGCGGGCGTAAAGAGCATCAAGCTCAACGGCTTGATGGTGCGTCCGGCGGTCGATCTCCTGTATATGCTGACGCTGATCGTGGTGCTGAGTTTTTTCTCGGTGAAGAGCTTTGAGAGCGTGGTGGAGATCGGCGTGATCTTTGCGTTTCTGTCCTACCTCGACCGCTTCTTTGAGCCGGTCAATCAGATGATGTTCCGCCTCTCGCAGATGCAACAGGCGCTGGTGGCGGCGGAGCGGGTGTTTGAACTGCTCGACGAGGACAAATGGGCACCGGGGCAGGACGCGCGCTTTGCGGGCACGTCGCCGCAGATCGGCGAGGGACGGATCGAGTTTCGCAACGTGACGTTTTCGTATGACGGCCGCAACGACGTGTTGAAAAACATCTCGTTTGTGGCGGAACCGGGACAGACGGTCGCGCTGGTGGGACACACGGGGAGCGGCAAGAGTTCGATCATCAACTTGATGATGCGGTTTTACGAGATCGAGCAAGGCGAGATCACCCTCGACGGCGCACCGCTCGGAGCGTACACCGACGAGGAGCTGCGGCGCAAGATGGGGCTGGTGTTGCAGGACCCGTTCCTCTTTGTCGGCGATGTGAAGCAGAACATCCGCCTGCACAACCAAGACATCACAGACGAAGAGGTCGTGGAAGCGGCCCGGTTTGTCCAAGCGGACGGGTTTATTCAAAAGCTCCCGCACGGCTATGACGAGCCGGTCGGCGAACGGGGCGCGACGTTCTCCAGCGGGCAGCGGCAACTGCTCTCCTTCGCGAGAACGATGGCGCTCAACCCGAAGATCCTCGTGCTCGACGAAGCGACGGCCAGCGTCGACACCGAGACGGAGGAAGCGATCCAGTCGGCGCTCGAGAACATGCGCCAAGGTCGCACCACCGTCGCCATCGCCCACCGGCTGTCGACGATCCAAGATGCGGATCTGATCCTCGTCCTGCACAGAGGCGAGATCGTGGAGCGGGGCAACCATCAGGAGTTGCTGGCGATGGAAGGGTTGTATCACAAGATGTACCTGCTCCAGCAAGGCGGGGTGGAGCAGGCCGGGTAGTGGGAAGAAAAAGGCACGCAAAAGGCACCTGTTCGCTGTGAAAGGCGACGGGTGCCTTTTCTGTTCGCGGTTATTGGATCCCCTTCCTTTTCAAAAAGGGTTTCACGTCGCGGGTGAAGAGGAAGACCAGCGGTTTGTTTTCTTTGGTGATGACGAGCAATGTGGGGCGGCGATCCGGTGGCAGAATCAAATTGACTTCGCTGACCGGACCGGTGTAAAAGCGGCTTTTCATGTTGTAGGGCGGGTCGAAGGGGACTTTCAGCACCAGTCCTTGTTTGATGTCGATGTTGAATTGAGGATAGAGCGATTCGACCGAGCCGAGCCATGCTTCCGCCTCTTGACGAACGTCGGGTGTGACCGGGATGGTTTGCACGACTTTTTCTTTCGCTGCATCAAAGACTTGCAGGTTGGCAACAGCAAAGATCAGGGATAAGGCCAGCAGAATGGCTTGCATGGATGAGCACCTCCTGCGGATACTTTAACCAAGACTTGCCAACCGGATTCCAAAATGGGGATATTCATGAGACAATATTTGTATCAAAACGAGTGAGGGGAAGTGACCGATGATGAAGAATACGCAGTTGGTCTCGATGGAATGGCTGGTCGAACAGTTGGAGAACCCGGAGGTGCGGGTGGTGGATTGCCGGTTTGTGCTGGGGAGTCCGCAGGCGGGGCTCGCCGCGTATGTGGAGGGACATCTGCCGGGGGCGTTTTATCTCGATCTGGAGCAAGATCTGTCCGGCAAAAAAGGCACGCACGGCGGGCGGCATCCGCTGCCGGATCTGAACGAACTGGCGGAGAAGCTCGGCGCGGCCGGCATCGACCGGTCGGTAAAGGTGGTCTGCTATGACGACCAAGGCGGGGCGATGGCGTCGCGCTGCTGGTGGCTGCTGAAATATATGGGGCACGACAACGTCGCCTTGCTCGAAGGCGGATACTCGCTCTGGCGGGAGCAGGGCCGCTCCGTGACGACCGATGTGCCGAGCGTCGCACCGCGCGTGTTCCCGGTCGACGTGCGTCCGGAGATGATCGCGTCGATGGAGGATGTGAAGTCCCGCCTG
Source organism: Tumebacillus lacus (assembly GCF_026410385.1). Lineage (GTDB taxonomy): Bacteria > Bacillota > Bacilli > Tumebacillales > Tumebacillaceae > Tumebacillus > Tumebacillus lacus. Next base: position 532,537 of record NZ_JAPMLT010000002.1, on the reverse strand, counting down.
CACAGCGAAGACACCGTGCTGCTCGATGCACGTGAAGAGCCGCGCTATCTCGGCATTCACGAGCCGATTGACAAGGTGGCCGGCCACATCCCCGGCGCGCACAACGCATTTTGGAAAGAGGGCCTGACCGACAAAGGCACAATCAAAGGGGCGGACGAGCAAAAAGCCCGCTTTGCAAACGTGCCGGGTCTCGCAGAGAACGCTGACAAAGAGGTGATCGTCTACTGCGGCTCCGGCGTCACCGCGTGCCCGAACGTGCTGGCGTTGACCGAGGCGGGCTACCAAAATGTGAAGCTGTACCTCGGCTCGTGGAGCGACTGGTCGTCCTACGCAGACAACCCGGTCGCCGTGAAAAAGCCGGAGTAACGCCGATGACGGCCGACGCGCGCAAGGTGATCATCGTCGAAGGCAAGACCGACCGCAAGCGGCTGCAGGAGATCCTCGCCGAGCCGGTGGAGATCCTCTGCACGTACGGCACGCTCAGCGAGGAGAAGATCGAAGACCTGATCCTCCCGCTCCAGGACGAAGAGGACGTCTACATCCTCGTCGACGCGGACGACTCCGGCAACAAACTGCGCAGCCAACTGAAACGGGAGCTGCCCAACGCCCGCCACCTCTACACCCGGAAGATGTATCGCGAGGTGGCGACGACGCCGATTGAGTATCTGGCGGAACTGCTGCTGCGCCACCATTTCGAGGTGCGGGACGAATATCTCGGAATGGGCGGCGCAGGCGGGGAAGAGATGACACCTTTTTGACAATGGGGGGCTTCCGTGCGAGGCCTCTTTTGTCTGCGCCCCTTTTTCGTTATGATAAGGGAGACATCTACGGAAAGAATGAGGGACTCGAACTATGTTGCGAACATTTGTCATACTTGGTGCGATCAATCTGCTGATCTCGGTCGCACTCGGCGCGTTTGGTGCGCACGGTCTCAAAGACATCGTCACGGTCGACCGACTGGCGACGTGGGAGACGGGCGTCCACTATCACATGATCCACGGTCTCGGCCTGTTGCTGCTCGCCGCCTTTGCGGACAAACTGACGACCGCTCAGAAGCTCCTGCGCTGGTCGGGCCGTCTGCTGATGGCCGGCATCGTGCTGTTCTCCGGCTCCTTGTATCTGCTCGTCCTGCTCGACCTGCCGATCCTCGGCGCGATCACGCCGCTCGGCGGCGTCTGCTTCCTGATTGGCTGGCTGTGTCTGGCGTTTGCGGCAGCCAAACAACAACGCTAAATCGTCTCACCCTGCATCCCCTGTCGAACTGCGACAGGGGATTTTTTTCTGTATTTCCAACGCATACTATCGGCAATTGGACGGAGCGGAGGTGTGTCATGTATCGGGCGTTTCGAAAAATGCACAAACGAAAAAACCATGCAGCCGAGGAGCCGCGACTGGCGGATCAAAAGGACAAACCGCCGAAAAACAAACGCGACCTGCTCAAACAGGTGGAACGCCAATACGTGGAAGACCTGCGCAACGTCAAGATCGACAGGGAACTGGACGTGAATCAAAAAATGTTGGAGGGGATGTTTAAAGACTCCTCCGATTTTGTCATCCGGGCGTTCGAGGTCGAGAAAGGCCCGCATGCGCTGGTGATCTTTGTCGACGGGCTGATCGACACGGCGGAGCTGAACGCGGCGTTGAAAGTGTTGATGGTGAACGAAGGCGGTCTGCGCGATCTGGACGCGTTGACTCGCATGTCGCTGCCCGTCTCGCAGATCACCGAGGTGGACAACTACGCCGATCTGGTCAAGTCGGTGCTCTCCGGCGACTCCGGCATCTTGATCGACGGCGAGGAGCGGGCGGTCCTGCTCGGCCTGCGCGGGGCCAAGGGACGGTCGGTGCAAGAGCCGGAGACCGAGTCGGTCGTCCGCGGCCCCCGCGAAGGCTACGTGGAGAACATCCGCACCAACACGGCGATGCTCCGGCGCAAGATGAAGACGCCGCATCTGAAGATGCGCTCGATGACCATCGGTCGGGAGAGCAACACCGATATCGTCGTCGCCTATCACGAAGGGCTGTCCGACCCGGTCACGCTGCAGGAGGTCATCGGGCGGCTGGAAAAGATCGACATCGACGCGGTGCTCGACAGCGGCTATCTCGAAGAGATGATCCAAGACAACACCTATTCGCCGTTCCCGCAGGTGCAATATACGGAGCGGCCGGATACGACGGCGGCAGCGTTGCTGGAAGGTAGATTTGCCATCTTTGCGGACGGGTCGCCGTTTGCGTTGGTGGTGCCGACGACGTTTTGGCAGCTGATGCAGGCAAATGAAGACTATTACGAGCGCTTCCAGATGGCGACGATGATCCGGTGGTTGCGCTATCTGTTCGTCGTCGTCGCGTTGACGACACCTGCGCTCTATATCGCGATCACCACCTATCACCAAGCGATGATCCCGACCACGCTCCTGCTCTCGCTGGCCGCCGCGAGGGAGTCGATCCCGTTCCCGGCGGTGGTCGAGGCGTTTATCATGGAGATCGCCTTCGAAGCGTTGCGCGAAGCCGGGGTGCGCCTGCCGAAGACGGTCGGACAGGCCGTGTCCATCCTCGGCGCGCTGGTCATCGGGCAAGCGGCGGTCGAAGCGGGGATCGTCTCGGCACCGATGGTCATCATCGTCTCGGTCACTGGGATCGCGTCGTTTACGATCCCCCGCTACAACGCGGCCATCGCGGTGCGGATGCTGCGTTTTCCGCTGATGATCTTGGCCTCGTTGTTTGGCATGTACGGCATCTTGCTCGGCATGATGTTGATCCTTGGTCACCTCGCCAACCTGCGCTCCTTCGGCGTGCCGTATCTGTCGCCGATCGGACCGCTGTCAACCGGCGACCTCAAAGACGTGCTGATCCGCGCACCGTGGTGGGCGATGGGCGACCGGCCGGCCTTTCTCGAACTGCAGGACAAGCACCGGATCGGGGAGGAGTTACATGTTGAGATCGCCGCTCATGGCGGGCAGACCGGAGAAAAGGTCAAGCATGGAGCGGATCGGGACAAAGGGGGCGAGAAGGGATGAGACAGCGACTCACGGCTCTGATGCTCCTCCCGGTCTTGATGAGCGCGCTCGTGCTGACCGGCTGCTGGGACCGGATCGAGGTGAATGACATCGCCATCGTCACCACCACCTCCTTCGATCTGGAGGAGGACGGACGCTACCGGGTGGCGGTACAGGTGCCCCTGCCAGGGCAACTGGGCGGCTCCAGCGGCGGCGGAGGCGGCACCAGCGGTACCAAGCCGTTCTATGTCGACTCCGAGAAGGGGGATACCATTCGCGAGGCGGTGCAACATTTGCAGTCACGCATGTCGCGTCGGCTGTTTTTCTCGCATCGTCGCGTGATGGTAATCGGGGAAGAACTGGCCAAGAGCGGCATGCGTGAAGTGTTTGATGTGACGTCCCGCTTGCCGGAAAACCGTCTGACCGCCAACGTTTTGATCGCCAAAGGCAAAGGCATCGACTTGTTGAAAGCGCAGCCGCAGTTTGAAATGTACTCCGGCGAAGCGATGCGCGAGATCCTGGAGTCGTATGCCGTCTTTAACCCCAGTCAGAAGGATATCGCCCATGCGCTCAGCCAGATCGGCGCCGACCCGATCTTGCCCCTGATCGAGCCGGCCACCTCGACAGGGGGAGAGAAACGAAAAGAGGTGCATCTGAGCGGATACGCCCAGTTTCGCGATGACAAGATGATCGGGACGATCACGCCGGCTCAAGCGGAAGGCGTAGCTTGGCTACGCAAAGAGTTTCGTCCGTATGAGAAGACGCTGAACATGGGCAAGGGCAAGCTCGTGGTCCGCCTCTATCAGGGGGAATCCAAGGTCACGCCGGAGATCAAACCGGATCACGTCCATTTCAACGTGGAGATCGAAGCGGAGGCGACCGTCATCGAAGCGGTCGAGGTGGAGGACCTCGGGCGCAGCGACATGATCGAGAAAGTGGAACGCGAGCTGTCTCAAGCAGTGGCCCAAGCGGTGCTCGAGTCGGCCGAGTTGGTTAAAGAGCGCAATTCGGACATCGCAACGCTTGGCATCAACCTCTCCCGGTTGAAACCGCGCGTCTGGAACGAGCGATTGAAATGGAACTGGCATGAAGGGGAACTGGGAAAGACCACGTTTGCAGTCAAGGCGAACTGTCAGGTCACGCGCCTCGGCCAAATCACAGAAAATATCGCCAGAAAGGAGACCGTAACCGATTGAGCAACCTGTTCATTTATCTGATCGGCTTCTGCTACGTGTTGACCCTGCTGTATGACAGCCGTCAGTGGAAGGAGATCGACCGGGCGGGCAAATGGGTCTACGGGATCTTGAGCGGGATGACGGGGGCGGCGGCTCTGCTGGTCATCTTTCGCATCCATGTGCCGTTGCCGACACAGTATATCACCCATACGATTGCACCGTTTGTCTACCGGGTGCTGAAAGACATGTAGGGGATGGGAAAGGAAGTGCAGGCCATGCAGCAAAAGGAGATGCTCAACCATAGGCAGATCGCCTGGCTTGTGGCGGTGGTACTGATCGCAAGCGGGGTGACCTCGTTGAACAAATCGATCACCGAACTGTCCAAGGTCGATGCGTGGTTTGCCGAACTGGGCGGCGTGATCTACGGGATGATGGTCGCTTGGTTTTTCTACACGATGGCGTTTCGTTTTCCGGGGAAAAACTTATTCGAGATCTCCTTCTTGCTCTTCGGGCGTTGGTTCGGCGGGCTGATCAACCTCGTTTTCTTGCTCCAACTCGGTTTTATGCTGATCCGCTACCTCAGCGTGTTTGGCGACTTTATGAACACGACCCTGTTGCCCAAGACACCGATCGAAATCATTCTGCTGCTGTTGGCGTTCGTGATGATCTACTATTGTTCGACGTCGGTGGAGGTGGCCGCCCGCGTCAATGATCTGATGTTTCCGTTGTTTCTGCTCTTGCTGTTCACATTGCCGCTGATGCTCACCAACGAGTTCAGTTTTTCCCGTTTGCAGCCGGTGCTCGGGACGGGCTACTCGATGGTGATGAAAGGCAACATCCTCGCACTGGGCTGGTACGGCGACATTTTTCTGGTCGGTGCTTATCTGCACATGGTGTCCAACCCGGCGCAACTGCGGGCGGCTGTGCGACACGGTGTGACGCTGACGGGACTTGCCTTGACCGTTCTGTTGTTTCTCAGCGTGACGATCCTCGGGCCGACCGTCGCGGGGAAGACGCTCTATCCGAGCTTTCTGCTCGTCGAGCAGATCCAGATCACCGACTTTTTGGACCGGATGGAAATGGTGATCTTCAGCGTCTGGCTGCCGGCGTTCTTTCTGAAAGGTGTGTATATCATGCATGCGGCGTTGGCGACTCTCGCCTCGTTTACGAAGAAGACGCAAAGCCAACTGTTTTCGCGGCACCTGATCTGGTTGATCTTGCTGTTGACGTTGCTGTCGTTTGAGTCGATTGCGGAGGTGTTCAATTTTGGCAACTACGGGGCGTTTGTCGTGATTTTGTTGCCGCACCCGATCCTCTATGCGCTGTTCCTGCTCCGGTCGCGTAAAAGGGGCGAGGAACAGGCGGCGGAACGGGAGCGGACGGAACGAAGTCTCCGTCTGCGCGGGCCGTTGAGCGGCCATCGGAGGAGCGGCCCGGTCGGTTGGGTGCTGCAACTCTCCGCCTACCAGTGGAAGCAGGTCACGCACGCTCTGCTCGCTCTGTGCGCCCTGAGCATCCTCGTCGGCGGCTACTTTGGCCAAGACTACGTCCTCGTCGGCATGATCGGCGGCGGCCTCTACGGTGGCGGGATGGTGCTGGCCGCCATCGCTTCCTCCCTCGAGATGCGTCGCACCAACCTCGCGATCAAAAAACAGGTGCTCGGAGAAAAACAAGAAGCGGAATCGGCGTGAAGTTTTTGTGCGACAGAAACAAAACGTGGCGCACAGAGTGCGTGTAAAGACGGGGAGAGCGGACTGCAGGGAGCTATAATAAGTGAAGAACGGGGGAGCGTGCAAGGAGGGACCTCTTTGAGAGGCTTCAGGTGGACAATCTGTTTGGTTTGCGTGACCATCGCGTTGGCAATGGGTTATCAATCGATCTCGCCGATGGAAGTGGAAGAGGGCACCGATGATGTCGCATCGGAGAAGAGAAAGGCGCATTGGGGGATCAAGCACCTGTATTTTGGTGGTATATAAAAAGGGACTGAGCCCGCGGCTTGGTCCTTTTTTGTATAATGGTGGCAGGGAGGCGGATCAGAACTCATGATACCCATCGGACGGAGAATCGGCGAGATCTTGGAGGAGCGGGGGAGAGCCTTTTCTTTGCGGGCATTCAGCGCAAGGATCGGGATCAGCAAGGACACATTGAAGCGGATGATCGACGGAGAACGCCCGATCTCGCGGGCCGAGCTGGCCAAGATCGCGGACGGTCTCAAACTGAGCGTGGAGCGGCTGAAGCAGGAGGACACGAACAGTCAGTCTGTCGAGCTCGAAAGTCTGCTCAAGTCCCTCCAAAACAAAAAGCGCGCGATTCTGCTCGCTCAAGAGTTGGTGGACGTGGCGGTCGGGATCTCGGAAAAATGCCAGGCGTATGACAGATTGGGCTATGCTCTGTTTAACGCGGGAGATCTGGACGGGGCGCATCACGCGTGGCGTGAGGCTCTGACGTATGCGGAACAATTGGAGAGAAAATATCAGCAATCTGATGTGTATCATAGAGTGCTTAGTAATCAGATCGTAACTATGACGGAGAGAAAAGAGTTTGAGGAGCTCGCTAGATTGATAGACCATGCGATGGAAATGTTTCAGAATAATCCAGAGTATATGGGTGCGCTTTATTATTCGAAAGCCATTCTTCATTCACATAGGGGAGAAGTAGAATTGTATGGGGAGTGCTCACGCCGATCATTGGATTATCTGCGTCAGACCAATATTCCACTGAAAATAGGACGGGCTGAAGTGAACCTGAGCTATCATGAATTTAAAGAGGGAAACTACGAAGCGGCAAAAATGTTGCTGGAGAGTGCGGTCGTACATTTAGAGGCGGATGGACTCGCAGTACAAATTGCATTGATGGATTACGTCAAAGTACTCCTCAAGCTAGGTGAGCATGAACAGGCTGCCAAGATCGCGGAGGAGCTATATCTTGGGCTGCGGGTCGACGGACAAGACAGTTTAAGAGGGAAACTGGCGATTCTGTTGACGATTGCCAAAAAAGATGTGCGCTACGTAGAGACCCTTTTGGATAATCTAAAATTAGAAAAGATCTTCCTTTGATTGTTAAGAAAATATGTACTTGTAACCATGACAAGTGTATAATCAGGTTTGTGGAATCATATATATTACCAACTCCTTGCTCGCGTGGAGGTAAAGGGTTATGGGTGTGATAGAAAAATCAAACACATACACATATGGTGATTTGTCGATCGGACAGCGAATCAGCGAAATCATGGAAGAGCGCGGTTCGTCTTATTCTCTGCGGGCATTTGGCGGGAGAATTGGCATCTCGAAGGATATGCTGGGTCGCATGATCTCCGGTGAACGGCACATGACGCCTTCTGAACTGGAGAAAATCGCAGCAGGGTTTAAAATCAGTGTGGAACGGCTGAAACAGGAAGACACGAAAGACGACCTTGCTGAACTGCGACAATTGCTCCGATCCAGGGTAAATCCGAAGCGGGCATTTGGTCTGGCTCAGGGAATTGCGGCCGTCGCGCTTGGGAGTACCGAACGTTGTGTGGCGTATAACCTGCTCGGACAAGCGTATTTTCTCATCGGTGATACGAACGAAGCTCATCAGGCATGGTTGCAGGCCCTGACTTATGCTGAAAAGATCGAACATCGCTATGGCGATGCGGGACCGCTCTATGCAGTTTTGAACAACTTGACTGTTACGTTAACGGAACGGAAAGAATTCTCTAAATTATCAGAAATTTTGAATCGCATCGAACCTGTGTTTGAGGCGGACATGGAACGGATGGGCAGTATCATGTATTCACGAGCGACGATCGCCCGCTATTTCCTGGAAAATGAATTGGAGGGGCAATTCATCTACCGTTCCTTAGAGTGTTTAATGCAGACAAACTTTAAAGATAAGATAGGCCGCGCTCAAGTCAATGCTGCAGATTTCGAGTTCCGAGGGAAAAACTACGTTCGGGCAAGAGATCTGCTGGAGCAAGCGATGGTAAATTTGGCAGACGAGGCTGGATTTTTTAAGGTTGCGGTGAAAGAGTATGTCAAGGTCCTGCTGAAATTGGGTGACATCAAGAATGCGATAAAACTGATTGAGTCAAATTCTGATGATCTAGACGGGTATCCAGATTTAAAGTCTCGCTTTCAATTCCTGTTGGTGTACGCCAAACAGGACATTGCCGAGGCCGAAAATTTGATTTCCGACCCGAGTACGGATCGTTTGATTCATCGGTTGACCTGTGAATTTCTAATGAGTCATTATCAAAGTTTGGGTGATGCTCATTCGTTCATGAAGTATTACAAACTCGCGAAGAGCATTCATTCACCTAGCTCAGACCTATTAGACGAGGGGGATTTATAATGAAAAAATTTTTGGCCATTATGGTAGTCGTTGCTTTGGGGGTTTCATTGTTCACCAGGTTCACGGAGTCTGTTGGCCAAGAGGCGGTTCAGGTGCCAATCGGCCCTGCCGGTATCATTGTTCTAGATTAAAGCGGAAGCATACCTCCCGAACCTCGTTGTGCGGGAGGGTTTTTATATTTATAGTAATTCTTGCGACAGAAAGATTGCTGTAGTATGAAGTATGTGTAAATTATGCCAATTTGTGAATGGAGGATTTAGTATAAGGTTATAGAGATTTAGAGGAAGGGTGGATGGACTGATGATGTGTTCATTAGGGAAAAGGCTCCGTGCCTTGCGTGTGAAAAAGGGCGTGACGCAGATCGACCTCGCCAAGGGGCTGTGTACGCCGAGCATGATCTCGCAGATTGAGTCGGATCGAGCCAAGCCTTCGTACAAGATGCTGCATGCGATCGCGGAACGACTGGGTGTGACGACCGATGAACTGTTGAATGATGTGGAGATGAACCTCGACCAAGTCAGCGCTTACAAGATGGTCAAGGCGATGGTCGCCAGCAAAGACTACGTGCCGGCCGTGCCGCTCCTGCGCACGCTGCTCTCCACGCCGCGCAGCAAAGAACAGCGGATGGATTTGCAGCGCGAACTGGGTGAGTGTCTGACCCACACCGGGCAATTTGAAGAAGCGGAACAGATGCTGACTCAGGTGCAGGAATATGCGTTGATCGAACAAAACGAGCGGCTGTCGGCTCTGACGCTGAAAAGCCTCGGACAGTTGGAATTCAATCGCCAGCGCTACCCGCTGGCCGTCTATCTCTGGACGAAAGCGTTGCAGGAAGAAGCGAAACTGCCCGAGCCGGTTTTGCGTCTGCGCGGGTCGTTGCACGACTCCCTCGGCCAAGCCCACATCAAGCTGAACAAGCCGGAGCTGGCGGTGGAAAGCTATGAACAAGCGCGGAGGCTGTATGAACTGGTCGGCTCGATGCAGGAGATCGGGCAGGTCTACCTCGGGCTCGGGCTGGCCTATCAAATGACCGATCAGGTGGAGAAATCGATGGAGTACTCAGGCAAGGCGATCTCCGTCTTCGAAGGGCTGGACAACCTGCTCCTGATGCTCCAGCACCAGATCGAGTGCGCGACGCGCTACAGCCAGTCGGGACAGAGTCAAGAGGCGGAGGCGATGTTCCGCACGGCGATCGCCAAACTGCGCCACTTCGGCAAGCCGGAGGACACGGCGGCGGCGCTGGTCGAGTATGCGGCCTTCTGCCACCGGGAAGGGCGGCTGCCGGAAGCGGAAGAGGCGTGCATGCAAGCCCGCGTTTTGCTGCCGGAGACGCATCTGTACCAAGCGCGGATCAACCGCGTGCTCGCCCGCGTCAACATGGAGCGGGACGAGGAGCAACAGGCGATCCAGCGGTACATCGCGGCGGCCGACCGCTTTGCCCAGTCGGAAGAGGTCGGCGAGTGGGGCGATACGATGCAGGAGTTGTCGACGTTGTATGTCAAACAAAACGATTATGAACAGGCGTTTCGCATTCTCGACTCGGTGCGCTCGTACACAAACGAGGTGCTGGGAAACAGAGGCATCGCGCTGTAAGCAAAAAGGGACGTTCTCAGCGAACGCCCCTTTTTTTGCGTACATACGTTTTGGCCAGCGCAAACACCAGCGCATATGTCGCGGTGGCGGAGACGGTGGCGAGCAACCAATCATCGGTGTTCAGGACGAGATAGAGCACGAGGTGGAGCAAAAACACGACGAGTACGGCGGTGAGCAGGTTCATCCGCTCGATGAAGCGATACACCTGGGTCAAGTTCATGGTCGCACCTCCCTGTTTGGTAGTCTCTCCGGCTGTGTCCGATGTATGTTGGAAACTGTCGGAAAAAGGGAAGTTTTTTCAAGAGTAAAGTGCGACTCCACACTCTGGACTGAATTTATTTTAATTAAAAGTGGATTTACTTCTAGAAATCAAGGGGTAGATATCTTATAATAGTTTTATTGTGGTTTTACGGATGGGTCTTTATTGTTATTAAAGGAGGGGCATGATGAAAAAGAAACGCTGGAGAGACCTGTCTCTTCGCAGTCGTCTGATGCTGTATTTCGTGCTTTTGATCGTGGTGCCGCTCACGGCTTTGAGCGTGATCGTCAATCTGCAGGTGTCCGATCTGTTGGAATCCGATCAAGTGAAGGAAGCGGATCACGCGCTGCTCACCGTGAAGGACTCGCTGGATGCGATGACGGCAGAAGGGGAAGCGTCGCTGGCCTGGCTTGCGACCCGTGAGTCGTTGACGAAGACCGGTACGGAAACGGAGCGCAAGGCGTTGTTGCGCGATCTGGAGAGCTTTATCAAAACGCACCCCGATACGGTCGAAGCGTATGTGGGCACGGCCGACGGAAAATTTATCATCTATCCGCAAGCGCAGATCCCTGATGGCTATGACCCGCGTCCGCGTCCTTGGTATGAGTTGGCGGCCAAAAGTCCGGGCACGATGCAGTGGTCCAGCCCGTTCCAGACGAAAAACGGCCATCACGTGATCTCGCTCTCGACGACGTTGAAAGACGCGAAAGGTCAAGTGACCGGCGTCGTGGCCATCGAGTTTGAACTCCAGCAGATCAGCGAGATGATCAAGAAGACGGAGTTCGGCACGGAAGGCTATGCGATGCTGCTCGATGACGCACGCAACATCATCGCCTACCCGCCGGATGAGAGCCTGCTCGGCAAACCGATGGAGGCGGGTCCCGCGATCGACCGCCTCTATGATTCCAATCAGCCGACGAGCGGCCGATTTTATGAGGAGGACGGCGGTCGTGAGAAACTGATGATCTATCAGGTTCTCGAAAACACCGGCTGGAGGCTGTCGGGTACGCTGTATACCGACGAGGTGCAGTCGACGCTCGGGGGTATTCAGAAGACGATGCTGATCGTCGGCGTGATCGCGCTGGCGGTGGCTGTGGGGGTGGCGTACTTGGTCGCCGTCTCGGTCACGAAATATCTGGGGCAACTGGAAGAGTTGATGCACCGCGCCGAACAGGGCGACCTGAGTGTGCACAGCGAAAACGATGCGGGTGACGAGGTCGGCCGCGTGTCCCGCTCGTTCAATCAGATGCTGGTCGGCATGCGCGAGTTGCTCACCGAGGTGGCGATGACCTCCTCGCAACTGGCTGCGTCATCCGATCAACTGATGGTCAGTGCCGATCAGACGGCGCAGGCGAGCGAGCACATCGCCCGCTCGGTGGAGCAGATCGCGACCGGCTCACAGGAGCAGACGACGCGCATCACCGAGACGTCGCACGTGATCGGGGAACTCACCGTCGGCGTGCAGCAGATCTCCTCCAACGTGCAGGACGTATCGGCACGAGCGACCGTATCCGCACAGCAGGCGGAGAGCGGCCGCACCTTTATGCAGGAAGCGATCCACACGATGGACGAGGTGTACAACCGGGTCAGTGAGACGGCCGAGTCTGTCGGCGTGCTCGGGACCAAATCGCAGGAGATCGGCGAGATCGTCGACCTGATCACGCAGATCGCGGGACAGACCAACCTGCTCGCGCTCAACGCAGCCATCGAGGCAGCCCGGGCCGGGGAAGCGGGCCGCGGCTTTGCCGTGGTCGCCGACGAGGTGCGCAAGCTGGCCGAGCAGTCGGCATCGGCGGCGCAGCAGATCACCGACCGCATCCACGAGATCCAACTGGTCACCGACACGGTCGTCACGCAGGTGCAAGACGGCATGGACGGCATGAAACGCGGACATGGTGTGTTCCAGCAGGCCGGGGGCGTGTTTGCCCAGATCATCGACGAAGTGCAGACGATCACGTCGCAGGTGCAGTCTGTCTCCGCCGCGTCGGAGCAGATGGCGGTCGGCACCGGCCAGATGGTCGGCTCGGTCGACCGGATCGTCGAGATCGCTGAAGGATTTGCCTCGCAGTCACAGGAGGTCAACGCGGCGGTGGAAGAGCAGACCGCGTCGATGGAAGAAGTCCATATGTCGGCCCAGCAACTGTCCGACATGGCGACCAAACTGCAAGACCTCGTGTACAAGTTCCAATTGTAAAATAGGCCCTGCAAGCTGTGACCGACTCCCCCTCCCGTCCATACACTGATAGGGATTCAGCGAGTGAGGAGGGGGAAGGATCATGGCGAGAAAAGGGAAGAAGCCGCAGAGCGGAACGCCGAAACAAGCTGCGCCGAAAGCTACGCAAAGTGCCGGCGATCAACTGAAAGAGAAGTTGAAAAACGTCAACAAAGGCAGTCTGCTCGGCATGTTGAGCCAGGTGCAGAAGACCACGCCTGATCAGTGGAAAGATGCAGACTCCGTGCGCGACATGGCGAAAAAGTTTGCTCAGACCTTGAAGATACCGGTCAGCGAGGAACGCCTCGATGCGTTTATGAAAGCTTATAAAGACGCGACCAAAGGCGGCAAACCGAACGCCAACGTCGAAGATCTGGTCAGCAAATACGGCAAAGGCAAGGTCGACGACGCAACGGTCAAAGAGATGAAAAAACTCCTGAAGCCGAAAGACTGAGAGAGGGAGCCGGATGGGTCGCACGCGCAGACGCCGCTCCCGCCAATCGGCAGAAGCACTCGCAGCGGCCGCTCCGGCGGTCCCGGCGACGCCCGCGCCATCGGTCGGCCACGACCGGTTTATGCGGTTTGCCTTGGCGTTTCTGATCATCTTTGTGTTGCTCTGGCTGCTGGCCCCGCAAGAGGGCTAGCAGTTTTTTTCTGCCGGAATGAACGGACATGCAGGAAAAAAGGAGGCGGATCAATCAGATCCGTCTCCTTTCTCGTTTTTCGTCTCTTCCGGTGCGCCGCCGCCGAGCAGGAAGCCGGAGAGCGGGGAGTTGAGCAACGCCATCAGGACGGCGGTCCATTCGTTGCTCGTCAGGTCTTTGAATTTACCTCCGGCGATCTTGGGCAGCACGCCCGCTTGATGGAGTTGGGAACCGACGCCGTGCAGCCCGTCGAAGAGCTGATCGGCGCGGGAGACGTAGCCGATGCACTGTTTGCAGAGATTGCGCAGGTTGGCGATGGCCCGGACGGAGTCGTCGTAGAACGTCGGGCTTTTGGGGCTCGGCAGTTGAAAGCTCGGAAAGGATGCGCCGCCGGGGAGCGGCGGTTTTTTTGAGCGCGGTTTGGCAGGGCGGGACGGTCGTTTCTTTTTGGTCTTCGCCGGGACTTTCAAGTCGGCGGCGACGAGTGTGATGTCATGGATTTTCTGTTTCTTTCTTTTGCGTGAACCCATTCTGGGACACCTCCGGCCTTGGGGAGTTCTCGCTACAACATATGGAAAAGCATCGGCGCCCGTGTGGGCGGATAGCTCAATTGGGCGGCGGAGACACTACACACGAGCCTACAGGGGAGGGATGAAGAATGACCAGAAAAGCTGACCTGCAACCGGATCGCTTTGCCCGCCACGGCGGGGTCCACTTCACGCAGAACGCCCCGGCCGGGCAGATCAACGACTACATCCGCAACCTGCCGGAAGACAAGCGCGAGAGTCTGTTTGAGGTGCTCGACGAGTTGAATCAGGCAGGGATGATCACCTTGAACAACGACGGTGTGTTTGCCGACCCGCACGGCAATCTCCACGGGACGGAAGGCTGCTACGACGGCCGGGACGAGTAAGGATGCGCAAGAAAGCATGGAAAAGACCCCCGCTGTGAGAGCGGCGGTCTTTTTGTCCGTTTTTTGAACAAGCGGGGTTTGGCCAGTCCGGGCTATGGGCATTCTTGCCGCAACGTACTAGACTGGTGGAGGGAGGAGTTTACGATGAACAGAACAATCGTCTATATCCTGACGCTCGGTCTTGCCGCAGCGCTCACCACCGGGTGCGGTGCGCAGCCAAAGGACGAGCATATGAATCATAAGGCGGTCCAACCGCAAAAACTAACGATCACCTTGCAAACGGAGCCCGAAGCACCGCGAGTCGGAGAGAAGACCGAACTGATCGCCTCTGTCAAAGCGGGGGAAGAGCCTGTCACGGATGCGGACGTCGAGCTGGAGATCTGGCAGGGCGACGGCCCGCATGAAACGGTGCAGGCGACAGCAGCCGGAGACGGCTCGTACAAAGCCGCAACGCAATTTGCCAAGGGCGGCCGTTATGAGGTGCAAATTCATACGACAACGAGCGAACTGCACCAGATGCCGACGGTGACGGTGGAAGTGAGCGAGTAAGTCAGGAGGGAATCGTGATGAGAAAAGGATGGCAGATCCCGCTGGCAGCCGTTGCGGTGGCTGTGGCAGCGATGGTGGTCGGGTGCGGCGAGAAGGCGCCTGCCAAGCCGCTGGTGGAGGCAGACAGCCCGGCGGCGAAGTTGTACGCGAGCAACTGCAGCGGATGTCACGGCGATGGCTTGCAGGGCCGCTCCGGCCCGGCGCTGGCGAACATCGGAGCCAAACTGGATGCGGCGGCGATCGAACAGCGGATCGCCAAGGGCGGTACCGGGATGCCGGCGTTTGAAGGGCGTCTGGAGCAAGGCCAGATCCGCGAGTTGGCCGGGTGGCTGGCGAAACAGCAGTAACAGCCGCGGGAGAGTGGCCGGGTCATGAGGAGGAGAAGAGATGAACGTGTTGCGACGCGCGTGGTTTCCGGTGACAGCCGGGCTGCTCGCTTTGATATTGATCGGCGGTCTGGTGTATTGGTTCTGGTGGGGGTATACGCGCCTGCCGATCTCCGACCGGGCGCCTGATGTTCAGTTGCAGACGCTGAACGGGGAACAGGTGTCGTTCCACGAGCACGCGGGCAAGGTGCGGCTGGTGGAGTTTTATTATGCGAAATGTCCGGACATCTGCCCGGTGACGACCGCCAACATGGTGCAGATCCAGAACCGATTGAAGGAAAAAGGGTTGTTTGGCACGGAGGTCGAGTTTGTGTCGATCACGTTCGATCCGACAAATGACACGCCTGACGTGATCCGCGAGTATGCAAACCGCCTCGGGATCGATCCGTCCGGCTGGCTGCTCCTGACCGGGACGGAAGAACAGACCAAAAAGGCGGCCGAAGACTTTGGCGTCTATGTGCAGAAAGAGGCGGACGGCACGTTCACCCATTCCGTGACGTCGCTGCAGTTGGTCGACGAAAAGAACAACATTCGCAAAACGTACAAGATGGGCGAAGGCATGCCGGTCGAGGAAGTGTACAGCGACATCATGAATCTGCTCAACGACTGACAAAAAAGCACCCCGCTGTGAGAGCGGGGTGCTTTTTTGCGGTTAGACCAGTTCTTTGAGGAACGCTTCCAGGCGGTCCATCGCTTTGGCGAGGTTGTCGCGGGAGGTGGCGTAGGAGATGCGGAAGTTGTTCGGCGCGCCAAATCCTGTGCCCGGCACGAGCGAGATCTTGGCGTATTCGAGCAGCAGAGCGGCAAAGTCGTCGCTCTTCTCGATCCGGTGGCCTTGGTACGATTTGCCGAAGGTGGCGGCACAGTTCGGGAAGACATAGAACGCGCCGTCCGGCGTGTCGCAGGAGACGTGCGGCATGGCGGCGAGGCGCTCCAGCACGTAGTCGCGACGCCAGCGGAACTCCGGCACCATCGCTTCGTCGATGTGATCGAGGGCGGCGAGGGCGGCCTTTTGTGAAATCGAGGCCGGGTTGGCGGTGGTGTGGCTCTGGAACGAGGTCATCGCTTTGACGGCCGCGCGGTCGCCCGCCAGATAGCCGACGCGCCAGCCGGTCATCGAGTAGGCTTTCGAGAAGCCGTTGATGAGGATGGTGCGCTCTTTCATACCCGGGAAGGTCGCGATGGAGACTTGCTCCACGTCATAGACGAGTTGGTCGTAGATCTCGTCGGAGATCACGTAGAACTCGTGACCGGTGATCACCTCCGCGAGCGCGGCCAGTTCCTCTTTGGTATAGACGGCGCCGGTCGGGTTGCTCGGCGAGTTGAGGAGCAGGACTTTCGTTTTCGGCGTGATCGCCTGTTGCAACTGCTCCGGGGTGATCTTGAATCCGGTCGATTCGTCGGTCGCGATCACGACCGGAGTCGCTTCGGCGAGAGCGATCATCTCCGGATAGGAGACCCAGTAGGGAGCCGGGAGGATCACTTCGTCGCCCGGGTTGCACAGCGCCATGAAGGCGTTGTACAGCGAGTGCTTCGCGCCCGAGGAGACGAGGATGTCGTCGGCGGTGTAGTCGAGTCCGTGCCACTCGTTCAGTTTCGCTGCGATCTTGTTGCGCAGCTCGACGATGCCGGGGACGGCGGTGTATTTGGTAAATTGTGCGTCGATGGCAGCTTTGCCTGCCTCGGTGGCGATCTCCGGGGTGCCAAAGTCGGGCTCACCCACGGAAAGGTTGATCACGTCGATGCCTTCTGCCATCATCGCTTTGGTCTTGGTGTCGATAGAAAGCGTTGGGGAAGGTGCAATGTTTTTCACTCGTTCGGACAGTCCGAATGACATAGTGGTGTTCCCTCCTATCTGATACTTCTAACAATACTCCCCGCCTTATCGACGGTCAAGCAAATGGCGGGCTCGAAAGCCCGCCGTTTTTGCAAGTGATCCAGTTTATTGTGATTTGTCTTTTCCGGTGAACCAATCGAAGAACGAGCGCAGGCCCGACTCTGTTTTTTCGCCGGCGTTTTTGATCGTGCCGGTCAGGGACGGATGCTCCTCGCAGTACTCGACCGGCTCGGAGCCTTCGATGAAGTATTCCCGTTGACGCACCGGGCAATTTTCGGTGGCCAGCTGGCCGGTCGTCGGATCGATGATCCCTTCGACGACGCCGGTCGGCACCGGGAAGTCGCGGACCGGGATCGACTCGTGCGCCCGGCTCATGAAATCGGCGAAGAGGGGAGCGGCCAGATGCGACTCTTTCGGCGAGAGCAACTGGTCTTTGTCGTAGCCGACCCAGACGGCGGTGACGAGGTCCGGGGTGTAACCGATCATCCACGCATCGGTGTCGGTGGTGCCGGTCTTGCCTGCCACCGGACGGCCGCCGAGCATGTGCTTGACCCGGTAGCCGGTGCCTTGCGGATCGTCAAACACCGATTTCATCAGATCAGTGAGCACGAAGGCGACGCCCGGCTCGATGATCGATCGGCGTTGACCGTCGAACCGCTGCGTATCGCCAGTGTAGGAGTTTTCGATCTGCGCGACCGTGTGCGGCTCCACCCGGTAGCCGCCGTTGGCGAGGGCGGCGTAGGCGCGTACCAACTCGATCGGCGAGGCGGGGAAGGTGCCGAGCGCCAGCGACGGGTAGGGCTTCATCGTGCTCTCGATGCCGAGCAGCCCGGCGGTGGTCATGACTTTGTCCGGGCCGACGTCCATGTTGGTGGTGACGGCGTAGACGTTGTCGGAGGTGGCGATGGCCTGCCGCAGCGTGATGAAGCTGTTCGCGTAGTGGTCGGCGAAGTTGTGGACTTTGTACGTTTTCGGCTCGCCCGTGTCGTCGTCATAGGTAAACTCGCGCGGCTCGCTCTTGATCCGGGTCGCCGGGGTGTAGCGGTTGTGCAGGGCGGTCAGGTAGACGAACGGTTTGAACGCGGAGCCGGGCTGCCGTTTGGCGAGCGTGCGGTTGTAGGTGCTCGTCCCGTAGTTGCGGCCGCCGACCATCGCTTTGATCGCGCCGCTGTTCGGGTCCATCGCGATCAGGGACACTTGCAGGCCGGACGCTTCCGGGTAGTCTTTCAACTGTTCGGCGACGACCTGTTCGGCGGCCGCCTGCATGCCGGGGTCGAGCGTGGTGGTGATCTTCAAGCCGCCCCGGTAGAGGTCTTCTTCCGAGATCTTGTAGGAGTTTTTCAACTGCCATGAGGTGAAGTCGGTGAAGTAGGGCGCTTTGCCGGACGGCGTTTTTTGCTGGGCAAATTTTAATTCTTCCGCAAACGCCTGTTGCGCCTCTGCCTCGGTGATCCGGCCGCTCTCCTGCATCATGCCGAGGATCATCCGTTGGCGTTCCTTGGCTTTTTGCAAGTCGGCGAACGGGGAGTAGTAGGTCGGCCCTTTCGGTATGCCGGCCAGCATCGCGCTCTCAGCGAGGGTGAGGTCTTTGGCAGGCTTGTCAAAATAGGTCTGAGCCGCCATCTCGATCCCGTACGCGCCGTAGCCGTAGTAGATCACGTTGAGGTATTGTTCAAGGATCTCGTCCTTGGAATAGTTCAGTTCCAATTGCAAGGTTAGCATCGCTTCCCGCAGTTTGCGCTGCACCGTCTGGTCGTGGGAGAGGAACAGGTTTTTTGCGAGCTGTTGCGTGATCGTCGAGCCGCCTTCCACGACGGAGCCCGATTTGAGATCGACCCAGAGTGCACGGGCGATGCCGATCGGGGAAAAGCCGCGGTGGTCGTAAAACGTGCGGTCTTCGGTGACGAGCGTGGCGTCGACCAGCGACTGCGGCACGTCCTGCAGCGACACTTTAACCCGGTTCTCTCCGCCTTCGACGAGGTCGGTCAGCACCGCACCGTCGCTGGCGAACAGTTTGGACGTGTTCGCAATATCGTTGGGCGGCAGCGGGGCATACTGCAAATAGAGCCAGAAAAACGCACCGGACGCCAACATCCCGACGAGCAGGATGACGAGCGCGTTCCAAAACCACATCTTTCGTTTGGGGCGAGCGGGCTGTTCTTCGAGATGTTCCAGATTCGGTGTTTTCATGCTGTACAACCTCCAGAAGTTTCCTACCAGACCAGTATGATCTTCGCTTTTGACAATCATACCGAAAAAAGCGAAGAAACAACCAAAAAACGGTTTATTTTTTGACCGCATTTGGTATAATACGTAGCGTTATGTCATCGTTAGCAAACATGTCCAATTTTCATAGAGACAAATAAGAGGAGGATTCCCACGCATGGAACTCTGGTACACCGAGAAACAGACGGAAAACTACGGCATCACCGCCAAGATCGAAAACACGATCCACACCGAGCAATCGGAATTTCAACGCATCGACCTGATCGAAACCCTTCAATGGGGCAAGATGCTCGTCCTCGACGGCATGGTCATGACCACCGACAAAGATGAGTTTGTCTACCACGAGATGATCACCCACCTCGCGATGAACACCCACCCGAACCCGAAGCAAGTGCTGGTCGTAGGCGGCGGTGACGGCGGCGCGATCCGCGAGATCCTGAAATACCCGTCTGTCGAGCGCGCTGTGCTGGCGGAGATCGACGGCCGCGTCATCGAGGTGTCCAAGCAGTATCTGCCGGAGATCGCGGGCAAGCTCGACGATCCGCGCGTGGACGTGCAAGTCGTGGACGGCATCCAGTACATCCATGACAACAAGAACACCTTTGACGTCATCCTCGTCGACTCCACCGAGCCGGTCGGCCCGGCTGTCGGTCTGTTCGCACGCGACTTCTACCAAGGCATCTACGAGTCGCTGAAGGAAGACGGCATCATGGTCGCGCAAACCGAGTCGCCGTTCTTCAACGCCGATCTGATCACCCGCGTCTTCAAGGACATCGCGTCGATCTACCCGGTGACCCGCTACTACACCGGCTCGATCCCGACCTATCCGTCCGGCCTGTGGTCCTGGACGATGGGCTCCAAGAAATACGATCCGCTGGAAGTCGATGAAGCGAAACTGATCGAACCGGAAGGCACGAAATACTATCACAAAGCGATGCACAAAACGGTCTTCACCGTGCCGAAATTTGTTCAGGAGCTGTTGAAATAATGGCGCACCATCGGATGAAGCACGACCCGGCCTACAGCGGCCGCGAGTTCATCGGTTCGACATCTGAATATGACGAGGCGGACGTGGTCATCTACGGCATGCCGATGGACTGGACGGTCTCCTTCCGCGCCGGCACCCGCCTCGGCCCGCAGCGCATCCGCGAAGTGTCGATCCTGCTGGAGGAGTACTCCCCGTATCTGGATCGCCACCTCGAAGAGGTGAGCTACTTTGACGCCGGCGATGTGCCGCTGGCGTTCGGCAACCCGCAAAAGTCGGTCGAGCAGATCTATGAGTACGTCCGCGATCTGCTGGCAGATGGCAAGTTCCCGCTGGGTCTTGGCGGCGAGCATCTCGTCTCCTGGGGTCCGATCCGCGCGATGGCGGAGAAGTACCCGGATCTGGCGGTCGTGCAGTTTGACGCGCATGCGGATCTGCGCGAAGACTACGAAGGCGAGCCGTACTCCCACGCAGCGGTGCTGCGCAAGGCGTGCGACATCGTCGGCCCGAAAAACGTCTACCAGTTCGGCATTCGCTCCGGCACCCGCGAGGAGTTCCACTGGGCGCGTGAAAACACCAATTTCCACCCGTTCGATGTGTATGAGCCGCTGAAGTCCCGCATCGAGGAACTGAAGGGCCGTCCGGTCTACCTGACGATCGACATCGACGTCGTCGATCCGGCGGAAGCACCGGGCACCGGTACGCTCGACGCAGGCGGCATCACCGCCCGCGAGCTGTTCAAGTCCTTGCAACTGCTGGGCGAGGCGGGCATCAACATCGTCGGCTTTGACCTCGTCGAAGTTTCCCCGGTCTACGATCCGGCGGAGCAAACGCAGATCCTCGCGTCGAAGATCGTGCGCGAAGTGCTGCTCGGCCTCGTGCCGAAGAAGTAAAGGCATACGAAAAAACAACTCCGGGAGACCGGGGTTGTTTTTGTTGGGAGGAGTATCTCGTGAGTGAAAAAAGGCCGGTCCATGTGAAGGTCTGGTCCCGCCAGCGGCAAAAAAACGGCGACAAACAGACGTTTACAAATGAGGCAGAAGGGCATCTCTATCAGAAAGGAGATGCGTTGTACGTGGTCTACCGAGAAGGGGAAGAAGCGGGCCTTGGCTCGACGCTGACCTCGTGGCGCATCGAAGGCAAGCACGCGACGCTGATCCGCCAAGGCGAGACGGTGATGAAGCAGGTGCTGGTCAAAGGCGAGGAGCAGCGCGGGTCGTACAAAACCCCGTACGGCACGTTTGAACTGG
This sequence comes from Tumebacillus lacus, assembly GCF_026410385.1. Lineage (GTDB taxonomy): Bacteria > Bacillota > Bacilli > Tumebacillales > Tumebacillaceae > Tumebacillus > Tumebacillus lacus. The sequence continues at coordinate 511,183 of NZ_JAPMLT010000002.1, read as the reverse complement.
TGACCCGCACCAGTGCCCTCGCCATCGCGTTAAACGAACAGGGCGGGCATCTGGAGGCCGTATACAACGTCCGGCTGGCCGGCGAGAAGAGCCGGATGGAACTGCGGGTCGACGTGACCGTGCTGTAGCGGCGAGGGCGCAGTGGATGCGACCCAAATTGCTGCGAAGGAAAAGCTGTCCGGGATGACAGATGCTGTCTGCGTGAAGCCGATCGTGGAGGAGGTTTCTTTGTGGATTTGAAGATTTCGTTGTTGGCATTGGTGACCGGATTGGTCGCGGGTGTGGTCTTTACGTTGCTCAAACTGCCGTTGCCGGCTCCTCCGGCGCTACCGGGGATTTTGGGCATTATCGGGATCTTCCTCGGGTACAAGCTGGTGGAGTGGGTCAAGGGCATGATGTAAAAAAGCAGACCTCGAAGGGTCTGCTTTTTTTCTGTTTACAGGACGCCTACTGCCGTCCAAGCTTCGGCGAGGCGGGTGTAGTAGGTGGATGAGCTGCCGTAGAGCTGTGCGCAGGCCGCCAGGGTGGCCAAGCGGGCGTCGTGGAAGGTGGCGGTGGAGGTCATGTAGTCGCGCAGGGCGATGTACCAGATCTTCATCGCGATGTCCCGCGAGCCAATCGAGGTCGCGAAGTTGTAGAACGCTTTGTTCGGGATGCCGGAGTTGGTGTGCACGCCGCCGTTGTCAGCCGTGGTGGTGACGTACTCATCCATGTGATCCGGGTCGCCGTACGCGTTCGGGTTGGACATGGAGCGCACCGCGTCACCTGCTGTGGCCGGCGTATAGACGTCTTCGCCGATCAGCCAGTCGTTGTTGTCCAGCGTGGCACCAAACGCGTCCGCCCACGATTCGCTCAGCGCGCCGGACTGCCCGTTGTAGACAAACCCGGCCGTATAGTCGATCACGGCGTGGAACCACTCGTGCGCCACGATGTCCAGCGCCCCGCACAGCGGGCGGAAGGTGACGCCGTCGCCGTCGCCGCAGATCAACTGGCTGCCGTTCCAGAAGATGTTGTTGTAGTTGGTGGAGTAGTGGACGCCGACGTTCATCGGCGCGCCGTTGCCGTCGTAGGAGTTGCGTCCGAGCTTGTTGTAGAGGTAGTCGTACACAAGCCCCGTGTAATAGTGCGCGTCCACGGCGGCCCGCTGCGTCGTCGTGTTCCAGACGTTGTCCGCATCTGTCCAGAAATACTGGGCCGAGATGCCGTTGCGGTAGTTGTAGGTGTTGATCGACGAACCTTTTTGCGTGTACATGTACTTGGTCTGGTCTTCCAAGTAGTAGGTGCCCGATTTGAGCGTGGTGTTGATCGACTTGGTGTCACCGAGCACTCCTGTGCCTGTGCCGGTCGCCGCGTGCGCGGTCGAACCCAGCAGGGTGACGGCGAGCGTGGCGGCCAGCGTGAGCAGGAGCGGTTTTTTCATGAGGTGAGCCTCCTCCTGTCCTAGTAGACGCCGACTGCCGACCAAGCGTTTTGCAGAGCGGTGTAGGTCGAGGAGCCCGAACCGTACAGAGCGGATGCTGCTTGCAGAGTGGCTGCGCGTGCGCCGGAGAAGTTGGTCGACGAGGTCATGTAGTCGCGGGATGCGGTGTACCAGACTTTTGCCGCGTTGTTGCGGGACCCGATGGCGGTGGCAAAGTTGTAGAACGCTTTGTTCGGGATGCCGGAGTTGGAGTGCACGCCGCCGTTGTCATCGGTGGTGTTGATGTAGTCGTTCATGTGCGCCGGATCGCCGTAGAGCGTCGGATCTTGCATCGAGCGGAACGCGGTATAGGTGCCGCCCGGCAGGCAGATGTCTTCGCCCATCAGCCAGTCGTTGCTGTCGATCGTCGCGCCGAGGGCGTCGGACCAAGATTCGTTCAGCGCGCCCGATTGGTTTTGGTAGACGAGGCCGGACGTGTACTCGGTGACACCGTGCGTCAATTCGTGCGCCACAACGTCCAACGCGCCGGAGAAGGCGCGGAAGTTGACACCGTCACCGTCGCCGTACGTCATTTGCGAGCCGTCCCAGAAAGCGTTGTTGTATTTGCTGCCGTAACGGACCCGCGATTCGAGGCTCATGCCGGCGTCGTTGATCGAGTTGCGGTTGACGTTGTTTTTGTACCAGTCATAGACCATGCCGGCGTAGTAGTGAGCGTCCACGCCTGCGCGTTGGGTCGAAGCGTCCCAGTGGTTATCCGCATCGGTCATGTTGTAGATGAAGAAGCCGAACGTGGAGTTTCTCAGGTCGCGGGTGCGGATCATGCCGGTCATCGGTTTGGACACGTCTTCGAGGTAGTAGGTGCCCGACTTGAGGTTGGTGTTCAGGCCGGTCTTGGTCACGCCGTCCACGCCGACGCCGGTGCCGACCGCTGCGGTGTGTTCGACTTTGTTGATCGTGTTCAGGATGGTGCCGTCGACCGCGTTGACAAACACGTCGTAGCGCACCGGAGTTTCGCCGTCAGCGGCGAAGGAAACTTTATAGGAAAGGATCGCTTGGTCACCTTGCGGGAAATAGAGCAGTTCCGCAGCCGGTGCTTGCGTGAAGGCCGCATCGGAAGCGGTGTTGGTGGACGCGAGCGCTGCTTGGATCGCTTTTTTGTCGTTCAGGCGGGCTTTGTCGGTGTTCGCCGTCAGGGCTTGGTAGCCGCTGGTGATCCCTTCGACCGTGCCTTCCGTCTCGTGAACGATCATTTGCTGCGCGAACACCGGGATGCCGTTGATCACTTGATCGAGCTTGGTGTGGGTGGTGCCGTTTTCGTCTTTGTGCGACTTTTTGACTTTGAAGGTGCCTGCCGCTTTGTCAAAGCCAAACTCGCCTTTCGCTTTGTCGAGCGCGTTCAGGGCACGCTCTTCTGCGGTTGCGCCGGAGACTTTGCCGAGCTGGCCGACAACGGTGTGCACCTGGCCGTTCTCATCTTTCAGAACCTGCTTGTCAGGGGCAGCCCCGGCGTTGACAGCAAAAGCAGAAGCAACGAGCGAGGACAAAACCAACGTGGCAATCATTTTTTTGTTCATTCAGATGACCTCCCTTTAATTTGTGAGTATGAGTAAATTGTATATGAATTGTGATCATTCTGTCAATCCTGTTAAGAATTTGTTTCAAGTAATAAAAAAGACCCCTCTCACGCGATGAGAGGGGTCTTTGGGCTTAGTAGACGCCGACTGCGCTCCAGGAGTTGGCGACTGCGGTGTACTGGGTGGAGCCGCTGCCATACAGAGCAGCCGCTGCTTGCAGCGTCGCAGCGCGTGCGCCGGAGAAGTTGGTGCGCGAGGTCATGTAGTCGCGGTTTGCGGTGTACCAGATCTTCGCGGCGATGTCACGGGAGTTGACCGAGGTCGAGAGGTTGTAGAACGCTTTGTTCGGGATGCCGGAGTTGGTGTGCACGCCGCCGTTGTCAGACGAGGTGTTCACATACTCGCTCATGTGAGCCGGATCGCCGTATGCGTTCGGATCGGACATGGAGCGGAACGCGGAGTAGGAGCCGCCCGGCAGGCAGATGTCTTCGCCAAGGAGCCAGTTTCTACCCTCGATCGCAGCGCCCATCGCGTCGGAGAACGACTCGTTCAAGGCGCCCGATTGGTCGCGGTAGACGAGGCCGGAGGCCGTGTCGGTGACACCGTGCGCCAGTTCGTGCGCCACGACGTCCAGCGCGCCGGAGAACGCGCGGAAGTTGACACCGTCGCCGTCGCCGTAGGTCATCTGTCTTCCGTTCCAGAAGGCGTTGTTGTAGTTGACGCCGTAGCGGACAGCAGAGAGCAAGGTCGTGCCGTTGCCGTCAAACGAGTTGCGGCCGAGCTTGTTGTAGAAATAGTCGTAGGTGAAGCCTGCGTAGTAGTGCGCGTCTACACCAGCGCGCTGGTTGGCGTCGGCGTAGTTGTTGTCGGCATCGGTCATGTCATACATGGTGGAGGAACCGTTGTTGTACGATTTGGTGGTGACGGTGCCGCCTTTCGCTGCCATGAATTTGGTGTTGTCGATCAGGTAATAGGTGCCGTTTTGGTAGGTGGTGTTGATCGATTTTTTGTCGCCGAGGACGCCGGTGCCGGAGCCGACTGCGTTGGAGCCGCTGCCGCCGCCCGGTTTGCCTGCGTGCTCGATCTTGTTGATCGCGTCGACGACGGTGCCGTCCAGCGCGTTGACGAAGATCTGCCAGTTGCCTGCTTCCTCGCCCATGTAGGAGACGCCGATGAGGTAGGTGAGCACGGCGGTGTCGCCTTGCGGGAGGTAGACCAACTCAGCGGTCGGAGCGTCGATCAGCTCGCCGGTGAAGCCGGTGTGAGCGACCGCCTTCTCGATGGCAGCCGATGCTTTCAGGTTGGCTTTTTTCGCACTCGCGGTCACCTTGGCAAAGGTGCCGGTGACGCCTTGCACGTTGCCGTCCGCTTCGTGGACGATCAGTTGCTCGCCGAAGACGGTGATGCCGTTGATCGTTTGGTCGAGCTTGGTGTGGGTGGTGCCCATTTCGTCTTTATGGGATTTTTTCACTTTGAAGCTCGCCTTGGCGTTGTCGAAGCCGAAGTCGCCTTTGACTTTTTCCAGAGCGGCAAATGCGCGCTCTTCGGCCGTCGCGCCGGAGACTTTGCCAAGCGAACCTGCGACGGTGTGGACGGAGCCTTTTTCGTCTTTCAGGACTTGTTTGTCCGGAGCTGCTCCGGCGTTCATGGCAAAGGCAGATGCGACCAGCGAAGACAGGACGAGCGTTGTGATCATTTTCTTGTTCATCAATGATGACCCCCTTTTTGTTGTTGTTCAAATTTTATTACAAATATAAATGTTCTGTCAATAAAAAAATACCCGCAACATGAAGTCGCGGGTATTTTGAAAGGATTAGTATACGCCTACTGCGGACCAGCCGTTTGCTACCGCGTTGTAGTTTGCGGAGCCCGAGCCGTACAGAGCAGCTGCTGCTTGCAGGGTCGCTGCACGTGCGCCGGAGAAGTTGGTGGTGGAGGTCATGTAGTCGCGGGAAGCGGTGTACCAAATCTTTGCAGCGACGGTACGGGAGCCGATTGCCGTTGCAACGTTGTAGAACGCTTTGTTCGGGATACCGGAGTTGGTGTGTACGCCGCCGTTGTCGTCGGTCGTGTTCACGTATTGGTTCATGTGAGCCGGGTCGCCGTAGAGGGTCGGATCTTGCATGGAACGGAATGCGGTGTAGCCGCCGCCCGGGATGCAGAGGTCTTCGCCCATCAGCCAGTCGTTGCCGTCGATGGTTGCGCCCAGTGCATCAGACCAGGACTCGTTCAGAGCGCCGGACTGGTCTTGGTAGACCAGGCCCGAGGTGTGCTCGGTGACGCCGTGGGTCAGTTCGTGCGCGATAACGTCGAGTGCGCCGGAGAATGCGCGGAAGGTGGTGCCGTCGCCATCGCCGTATACCATGTAGGTGCCGTTCCAGAACGCGTTGTTGTAGTTTCTGCTGTAGTGAACCAGGGACTCGATGCTCATGCCGTTGCCGTCGATCGAGTTGCGGTTTACGTTGGACTTGTACCAGTCAAAGACTTGGCCAGCGTAGTAGTGAGCGTCAACGCCAGCGCGTTGGTAGGTGGTGTTCCAAACGTTGTCGGTGTCGGTCATCGGGGAGATGCGCGAGGTACCGTTTTTCATGTCGCGGGTGCGGATGATGCCGGTCATCGGCTTGGTCAGGTCTTCGAGGTAGTAGGTGCCGGATACGTTGTTGGTGTTCAGCGGGGACTTGGTGTCGCCCAGAACGCCTACGCCGGAGCCGACAGCTGCTGCGTGCTCGATTTTGTTGATGGTGTTGAGGATCGAGCCGTTGGTTGCGTCGACGAAGACGTCAGCGCGCACTGCTTCTTCACCCATTGCGGAGAAGGATACTTTATAGGTCAGAACTGCTGCGTCGCCTTGCGGGAGGTAAACCAGTTCCGCAACCGGAGCTTCAGCAAATTCTGCATCGGATGCTACGTTCGCGGACGCCAGAGCTGCGTCGATCGCTTTTTTCTCGTTCAGCTTCGCTTTTGCAGCGTTTGCTTTCAGAGCTTTGAAGTCGCCGGTTACGCCTTCGACGGTGCCGTTCGCTTCATGTACGATCATTTGTTGGCCGAAAACGGTGATGCCGTTGATCACTTGGTCGAGCTTGGTGTGGTTGGTGCCGTTTTCGTCTTTATGCGATTTCTTTACTTTGAAGTTGCCGTCAGCTTTTGCAAAGCCGAAGTCGCCTTTGACTTTCTCCAGAGCTGCGAATGCTTTTTCTTCAGCGGTTGCGCCGGATACTTTGCCGAGGTTGCCGACAACGTTGTGTACTGCGCCTTTTTCGTTCTTCATGACTTGCTTGTCCGGTGCTGCACCTGCGTTCATTGCGAATGCGGAAGCGACGACCGAGGAGAGCACGAGAGTTGCGATTACTTTCTTGTTCATCTGTAAAGACCTCCCTGTGGTTTTTGATTTCTATTTATCTGTGTCTTGCTGAGTTAATTGTACGACGGCGGTGAACATTCTGTCAATATATATTCAGAAAATTTTATAAAAAATGGAGGCCTGCGATAAGCAGGGCTCCATTTAAATGGAATTGATCTTAATATACGCCGACCGAGCTCCAAGCGTTTGCCAGAGCGGTGTAGGTCGAAGAGGTGGAGCCGTAGAGAGCTGCCGCCGCCTTCAGGGTCGCTGCGCGTGCGCCGGAGAAGTTGGTGGTGGAGGTCATGTAGTCACGGGAAGCGGTGTACCAGACTTTGCCCGCGTTTGCACGGGAACCGATTGCAGTGGCAAAGTTGTAGAACGCTTTGTTCGGGATGCCGGAGTTGGTGTGCACGCCGCCCCAGTCGCCTGCTTCGGTGTTCGGCAGGTTCTGGTATTGGTTCATGTGCGCCGGTTGACCTTCGGAAGCCGGGTCGGACATGGAACGCAGTGCGTCGCCGGAGATGCCCGGGGTGTAGACGTCTTCACCGATCTGCCAGTCTGCGGAGTCCATGACAGCAGCCATTGCGTCAGACCAGGACTCGTTGAGAGCGCCGGATTGGTTTTCATAGATCAGGCCGGAGGTGTGCTCGGTCACGGCATGGGTCAGTTCGTGCGCGACAACGTCATACGCGCCGGACAGAGCGCGGAACGTGGAGCCGTCGCCGTCGCCGTAGACCATTTGCGTGCCTTCCCAGAACGCGTTGTTGTAGTTCGAGGAGTAGTGAACGCCGGAGATGATCGCAGCACCCGCGCCGTTGTAGGAGTTGCGGCCGAGGGAGTTCTTATAGTAGTCGTACACTTTGCCCGCGTAGTAGTGCGCGTCAACAGCCGCACGCTGTACGGTGGAGTTCCAGTAGTTGTCCGCATCGGTGAAGTAGTACTGGGACGAAGTGCCGTAGTTGAAGTTATAGGTGTTAATCGAGTTGCCTTGGTAGGTGGTCATGTACTTGGTGCGGTCTTCCAGGTAGTAGGTGCCGCTTTTTGCGGTGGTGTTGATCGTTTTGGAGTCGCCCAGAACGCCTACGCCGGTTGCCGATTCAATCTTGTTGGTCGCGCTGACGATGGAACCGTCAACCGCGTTGACAAAGACCGTCCAGCGACCCGGGATGTCCGCGAGGTAAGATACGTTTACTTTATAAGAAAGAACTGCTTGGTCGCCTTGCGGGAAATAGACCAATTCCGCTTGGGCCGGGGAGGAGAGCTCGCCGGTGAAGCCGGTGCTTGCAACCGCTGCGTCGATCGCAGCTGCGTCGGTCAGGGACGCTTTGTCCGCGTTTGCGGTCAGCGCTTTGTAGTCGCCGGAGACGCCTTGCAGGTCGCCGTTCGCTTCGTGCACGATCAGTTCGGAGCCGAAGACCGGGATGCCGTTGATCGTTTGGTTCAGCTTGGTGTGGGTGGTGCCGTTTTCGTCTTTGTGCGACGACTTGGACTTGAACTTGGAGTCAGCTTTGATCTTGAAGTCGCCTTTTACTTTTTCGATTGCGCTCAGGGCGCGCTCTTCTGCGGTCTTGCCGTTCAGTTTGCCGAGCTTGCCGTCCACGGAGTGGACTTTGCCCGTTTCGTCTTTCAGGGTCTGCTTGTCCGACGCGGCGCCTGCGTTGATTGCGAACGCAGATGCAACGAGCGAGGACAGGACGAGGGTCGCTACGAATTTTTTATTCATCTTTGTAAGTGCCTCCCTTTTGGCATGTAACGCGGATTTTGTCGAAACCGCACGAACATCGTACATCTGCTAAGAGTTTTCTGTCAATAATTTTTTCAGGATCACATAAAAAGGCCCCGCGGTTATGCGAGGCTCTTTCAGGCGATTGTGTTAAATGCCGACTGCGGTCCAAGCGTTTTGCAGAGCGGTGTAGTAGGAGGAGTTGCTGCCGTACAGAGCCGCGCATGCTTGCAGGGTGGCAGAGCGCGCGCCGGAGAAGTTGGTGGAGGAGGTCATGTACGAGGTCAGCGCACGGTACCAGACCTTGCCTGCCACGTCGCGGGAGCCGATGGCGGTCGCGAAGTTGTAGAACGCTTTGTTCGGGATGCCGGAGTTGGTGTGCACGCCGCCGTTGTCGGACGAGGTGTTTACGTACTCGCTCATGTGGTCCGGATCGCCGTATGCGTTCGGATCGGACATGGAGCGCAGCGCGTCGCCCGCGGTGTTCGGCGTGTAGACGTCTTCGCCGATCAGCCAGTCATTGGAGTCGATGACCGATGCCATCGCATCCGACCAAGACTCGTTGAGCGCGCCGGACTGATAGGAGTAGACGAGGTCGGCCGAGTAGTCGGTGACAGCGTGGGTCAGTTCGTGCGCCACGACGTCGAGCGCGCCGGAGAGCGGGCGGAAGGTGGTGCCGTCGCCGTCGCCGTAGGTCATTTGCGTGCCGTTCCAGAACGCGTTGTTGTAGTTGGTGGAGTAGTGAACGCCGGAGATGATCGTGCGGCCCAATCCGTCGTACGAGTTGCGGCCGAGGGTGTTGTAGTAGTAGTCGTACACTTTGCCCGCGTAGTAGTGAGCATCGACGCCCGCGCGTTGGGAGGTGGTGTTCCAGACGTTGTCCGAGTCGGACATCAGGGTCTGGGTGCCGGTGCCGTTGCGGAAGTCGTTCGTTTTGATCGTGGAGCCTTTTTGGGTGTACATGTATTTGGTTTGGTCTTCGAGGTAGTACAGACCGTTGCGCAGGGTGGTGTTGATCGACTTGGTGTCGCCGAGGACGCCGGTGCCGGTGCCGACCACATGCTCGATTTTGTTGATCGCGTCGAGGATGTCGCCGCTGACCGCGTCCACGAAGATCTGCCAGTTGCCCGCTTCGTCCGCGCCGAGGTAGCGGACGCCGATTTTGTACGCCAGTTTCGCTTGACCGTCTTGCGGGAAGTAGAGCAGTTCCGACTGAGCGGCTTCCGACAGCTCGCCGGTGAAGCCGGTGTGAGCCACCGCTTTTGCGATTGCGTCTTGGGATGCGAGCGACGCTTTGTCGGTGTTGGCGGTCAGGGCTTTGAAGTCGGCGGTGACGCCTTGCAGCTCGCCGTTCGCTTCGTGGACGATCGCTTCGGAGCCGAATACTTTCAGGCCGTTGATCGTTTGGTCGAGCTTGGTGTGGGTGATGCCCTGGTCGTCGGTCGACGATTTTTTCACTTTGAAGTTGCCGGCCGCTTTGGCATAGCCAAACTCGCCTTTGACGCTGTCCAGCGCGTTCATCGCGCGCTCTTCAGCCGTTTTGCCGCTCAGTTTGCCGAGCTTGCCGACGACGTTGTGGACGTTGCCTTGCTCGTCTTTCAGGACTTGTTTGTCGTTTGCTGCGCCTGCGTTGAACGCAAACGCGGACGCTGCGAGCGAAGAAAGCACGAGCGTCGCGACTAATTTCTTGTTCATGATGGAGCCTCCCAGTGTCTTTGTTTATTTTTGTAATATCAATTTGCAACATAAGGATATAACACGTATTTCCATCCGTCAATATGGAATTAAAATAAAGAAAAAGAAAAAACCCGTTGCAAAAGCAACGGGTTTTGAGCGGTTCGTTGTGGATTAGTTGACGCCGACAGCGCTCCAAGCGTTTTGCAGAGCGGTGTAGTAGGAGGAGCCGGAACCGTACAGAGCGGTGGTCGCTTGCAGGGTTGCGGAACGAGCGCCGGAGAAGTTGGTCGAGGAGGTCATGTAGGTCGAGATCGCCTTGTACCAGATCTTGCCGGCTACGTCGCGGGAACCGATAGCGGTCGCGAAGTTGTAGAACGCTTTGTTCGGGATGCCGGAGTTGGTGTGCACGCCGCCGTTGTCAGACGAGGTGTTCACGTATTGGTTCATGTGAGCCGGTTGGCCGTACAGAGCCGGGTTGGACATGGAGCGCAGGGCGTCGCCGGCGGTGCCCGGGGTGTAGACGTCTTCACCGATCAGCCAGTCGCCGGAATCCATGACGGATGCCATTGCGTCAGACCAGGACTCGTTCAGTGCGCCGGACTGGTAGGAGTAGGTCAGGTTGGCGGTGCGCTCGGTGACTGCGTGAGTCAGTTCGTGCGCGACCACGTCGTAGGAGCCGGACAGTGCGCGGAATTGTACGCCGTCGCCGTCGCCGTAGGTCATTTGCGAGCCGTTCCAGAACGCGTTGTTGTAGTTGGTGGAGTAGTGAACGCCGGAGATGATCTTCGCGCCGTTGCCGTCGAAGGAGTTGCGGTTCAGGGTGTTCTTGTAGTAGTCGTATACTTTGCCCGCGTAGTAGTGAGCGTCAACACCGGCGCGTTGGGTGGTGGTGTTCCACACGTTGTCGGTGTCGGTCATGTAGTACTGGGACGAAGTGCCGTTGTTGAAGTTGTAGGTGTCGATGGTCGAACCTTTTTGGGTGTACATGTACTTGGTTTGGTCTTCCAGGTAGTAGGTGCTGTTTTTGTAGGTGGTGTTGATCGACTTGGTGTCGCCTGCGACGCCGGTGCCGGTGCCGACTACGTACTCGATGGCGTTGATCGTTTCGAGGACGGTGCCGTCGGTCGCGTCTACGAAGACCGACCAGTTGCCCGGCTCTTCTGCGAGGTAGCGGATGATGACTTTGTACGCCAGTTTCGCTTCGCCGTCTGCTGCTACGTAGAACAGTTCGGACTTGGCTGCTTCGGACAGTTCGCCGGTGAAGCCGGTCGCTGCAACGGCTGCTGCAACTGCATCAGCGGTGGAGAGGGACGCTTTGTCGGTGTTTGCCTTCAGAGCTTTGAACTCGCCGGTGACGCCTTGCAGTTCGCCTTTTGCTTCGTGGACGATCATCTCGCCGCCGGCAACCGGAATGCCGTTGATGGTTTGGTCGAGGCGGGTGTGGGTGATGCCCACTTCGTCAACTTCCGATTTCTTTACTTTGAAGTTGCCTTTTGCTTGAGCAAAGCCGAACTCGCCTTTGACGCTGTCGAGCGCGTTGAATGCGCGTTCTTCAGCGGTAGCGCCTTTGACTTTGCCGAGCTTGCCGACAACGTTGTGGGTTTTGCCTTGTTCGTCTTTGAGGATCTGCTTGTCGTTTGCAGCACCTGCGTTAAACGCGAATGCGGAAGCGACGAGCGAGGAGAGTACGAGCGTAGTCACGAGCTTTTTGTTCATTTGGAATGACCTCCTGTAAGTTATCTCTTTTTTCAGACTGTTTGTCTGTAGCCACATATTACAATGGGAATTGATCGTATGTCAACAAATTTTAATTGAGATATATTTGCTATTAATAACCATTGTTTCGATGGGAATTTTAAGATTTTGTAAAAGCTTGTCGAGGCGTGGAGTTGGCCATGCTGGGGAAGCAAGGAGATTACATCTAATAGACGAAATCCTGGCCAGGACGCGGTCACATGCTGTTCGGGGGCTTTCTTCCTCTTTCGTGTCGAAAAAAATCATCTTTTTTTGCGTGTGTGAGGGATTTTTCATGCCCGGTTCTCTTTTCGCCCGATCTTGGCAAGAATAGAGCCGTATCGACAGGTGTTTTCGACAAAGACAGAGTCATTTTTTACACGGAACCAAATGTGTAGTTTTTAGGCTTTGAACTTTTATTGACACAGGAGATAAAAAATGCGGGATAAACGAACGCGATGGGATATAAGTGATGAAGAGGTCCGGCACATGGTCGAGCGGATGAAAGGGGAGTTGGCCCAAGAGCTGGGGATGTCGATCCCGCCGGACGGATACTGGGGTCATTACAAGTCGAAGGACCTGGGAAAGATCGGTTCACAACTTCAAAAACGGGTACCCTTGCTGTTAGAACGGCAGGGAAAGGGAGTTAAAAAAGACGAGTAGAACGCAGGAGGGAAGGAACTTTCTTTACATTTCAAAAGGGTTTTTGCGGGCGAGAAACGAATTTAACGGTATCAGGATCGATTCGAGGAGGGACTGCATACATGCTGCATGCTGTTCAGAAGAGACGCGATGCGTATCTGCCTTTGTTGCTGCTCGCCGACCCGTCGGAGGAAGCGGTGCGACGCTATCTGGAGGTCGGGGAACTGTACGCCTGGCTGTCAGAGGAGGACGAGACGATCGGTGTGATGCATGTGCTGGCAGAGGAAGAAGCGACACCTGTCGTCGAGTTGAAAAATGTCTCGGTCCGAGAGCGTTACCAAGGGCAAGGGCATGGCAAGCAGATGGTGGAGGCGGTGCTGACGATGCTGCGGCAGCGAGGCGTGCGCGAAGTGAAGGTGGCGACAGGCAACTCCAGCATCGGCAATCTGGCGTTTTATCAAAAGCTTGGATTTCGAATGACCGGGATCGAGCACGATTATTTTTTGCGGGAATACAGCGAGCCGATCACGGAAAACGGCATTCCGTGCCGGGATCGGATTCATTTTGCACGCACCCTGTGAGAGCAGGGTGTTTTTTTGTGCCCGGATGCCGAAAAGCGGGCGCCGAGTGTGCCGAATATTCGGCATGGACGGCAGGGGGCACCGCATAGAGATAGGGGGAGAGGGAAGAAAGGGGGCGGAACGGGATGGAGCGGGAGACGGCGGAGACGGTGGAGATGCTCAAAGCGATTCTGGCGAGCATCGAGGAAGGCATCCATGCGGTGGATCGGCAGGGGATGACGATCTATTACAACGATGCGGCGGCGAAGTTTGACGGGCTGGACCCGGCTGAGGTGATCGGTCGGCATGTGCTGGAGGTGTTTCCGTCGCTGGACGGCTCTTCTTCGACGCTGCTACGCGTGCTGGAGTCCGGGCAGCCGGTGCCGCCGACGTCGCAGGTGTATACGAACATCCGCGGCTCGAAGGTGCACACGGTGAACACGACGCTGCCGATCCTGTCCGGCGGGCGGCTGATCGGGGCGTTGGAGGTGGCAAAAGATCTGACGCAACTGCAAGTGCTCAATGAAAAGCTGGTTGATCTGCAGGCGCAACTGGCGCGTCGGGAAGGCAAAGCGGGGCGCGGGACGAGCCCGCCGATGGAGGCAAAATGGACGTTTGCCGGCATTTTGACGCAGGATCGTGAGATGCTGCAGGTGAAGGAGCTGGCGGCGAGAGCGGCGACGACGTCTTCGCCGGTGCTGGTGTATGGCGATACGGGGACGGGCAAGGAGCTGTTTGTGCAGGCGATTCACAATGCGTCGCCGCGCAGCCGACGGCCGTTTATCGCGCAAAACTGTGCGGCGTTGCCGGCGACGCTGCTCGAAGGGCTGCTGTTCGGGACGGTGAAGGGGTCGTTTACCGGGGCGGAGAACCGGCCCGGGCTGTTTGAACTGGCGGACGGCGGGACGCTGTTTTTGGATGAGATCAACTCGATGCCATTGGAGTTGCAGGCGAAACTGCTGCGCGTGTTGCAGGAGGGGCTGGTGCGGCGGGTGGGCGATGCGAAGGTGACGGAGATCGATGTGCGCATCCTCGCGGCGACCAATCAAAATCCGCTGACGGCGGTGCAGGAGGGGCTGATCCGGGCAGACCTGTACTACCGACTCAATGTGGTGTCGCTGCACTTGCCGTCGCTGGCGGAGCGGCGGGACGATGTGGAACTGCTGACGGATCATTTTTTGCACAAGTTCAACCGGGCGTTCGGCAAGCGGGTGAAGGGGGTGTCGCCCGCTGTGCGGGAGCGGTTTCTCGCCTATGAATGGCCGGGAAATGTGCGGGAGTTGGAGCACGCGATCGAAGGGGCGATGAACATCGTGGAAGGCGATGTGATCGAGACGGAGCATCTGCCGTGGTCGCTGCGGCAGGGCGGCGGGGCAGGCACGGGCACAGGCTTTGGAGCGGGGTTGCCGAGGGGAAGGGGAACCGGGGCGGGGCTGGTGGTGCCGGACGGGCCGGTGCGGCCGTTGCGCGAGGTGATGGGCGAGGTCGAGCAGGAGTTGATCGAACGGGCGCTGGTGCAGACGGAAGGCAATGTGCAGCAGGCGGCCAAGCTGCTGCAGGTGCCCCGGCAGACGTTGCAGTACCGACTGTCGCGGGCGGGCAAGCGGGGGGAGTGAGCAGAGCATGCAGAGTCCGCGGGCATGGACGAGGCGCGAGAAATTATTTTCTCGGGCCTTTTTTATTTTTGGCACGGAACTTGCATATGTTTAGGAGGCAGAAGTGACTTTGGTGGACAGAGGAGGCGTGGACGAGGATGAAGCAGGGCCATCGCTACGGGCTGCACCGCGTGCTGGAACCGCAAGGCGCGATGCCGCAGCCCGCCTGGCGGATCGACAATACGATGGATGTGTATGCCAATGAGATTTTGATCGACGTGGAGACGTTGAATATCGACTCGGCCTCGTTTGCGCAGATCCGCGAGGCGGAGGCGGGCGACCCGGCACGGATCGGAGCGCACATGCAGCGGATCGTGGCGGAGCGCGGCAAGCACCACAACCCGGTGACCGGCTCCGGCGGCATGCTGATCGGCCGGGTGCGCACCGTCGGAGCGGACCTCGCCGGGCGGATCGATCTGCGTCCGGGCGACCGGATCGCCACGCTGGTGTCGCTGTCGCTGACACCGCTTACCATCGATGAGATCCTCTCCCTCGATGTCAAGACGGGGCAGGCGGATATCAAAGGGCAAGCGATTCTCTTCGAGTCGGGGCTGTATGCCAAGCTGCCGGACGATCTGCCCGACCGGATGGCGCTGGCGGTGCTCGATGTGTGCGGCGCACCGGCGCAGACGGAAAAGTTGGTGCGGCCGGGCGACACGGTGGTGATCCTCGGAGCCGGGGGCAAGAGCGGGTCGCTGGTGCTGGCTCAGGCGCGGCGTTCGGCAGGTCCGGCGGGCAAGATCTTCGCCGTCGAGTATGGCGAAGCGGCCTGCGACGCGCTGCGGGAGCTCGGCTGGGCTGACGAGGTGCTGACTCTCGACTGCACGCGGCCGGTCGACGTGCTGACGGCGGTGGAGCGGGCGACGGGCGGCCGGATGGCCGACGTGACGATCAACTGTGTGAATCTGCCCGGCACGGAGATGTCGTCGATCCTCGCGACGCGGGAGGAAGGCACGGTGTATTTCTTCTCGATGGCGACGTCGTTCACGGCGGCCGCGCTCGGGGCGGAAGGCGTCGGCAAGGATGTGACGATGATCGTCGGCAACGGCTATACGCGCGGGCATGCGATGCTTGCGTTGCAACTGGTGCGCGAGGAGCCGAAGTTGCGGGAGATGTTTGCGAGTAAATACGGGGCTTGAACAGATAAAAGGGGGAATTGAACAATGGGCATGGCTGAAAAGGATCTGGATCGCAATCCGCTGCATTTCTACGGCAAGCAAAAGCGTCATTTCCGCGACATTCCGCTGTGGAAAGACGTCACCGATGAGCAGTGGAACGACTGGATGTGGCAGTTGACGCACACGATCAACGACGCAGAATCGCTGGGGCAGGTGATCCATCTGACCGAGTCGGAGAAAAAGGGCATCGAGAACATCAAGGTGTCGATCCCGCTGCGGATCACGCCGTACTACGCGATGATGATGGACCCGGACGATCCGACCTGTCCGATCCGCCTGCAGGCCGCGCCGAAGTCTGACGAGATGCAGCGCACGCCGTGGGACATGGAAGACCCGCTGCACGAAGATGAGGACGCGCCGGCACCGGGCCTCACGCACCGCTACCCGGACCGGGTGCTGTTTCTGATCACCAACCAATGCTCGATGTACTGCCGCCACTGCACCCGCCGCCGCTTCTCCGGACAGGTCGGCAACTCGGTGCCAAAGCCCCAGCTCGACGCGGCCATCGACTACATCCGCCGCACGCCGCAGGTGCGCGACGTGCTGCTGTCCGGCGGGGACGGACTGCTCGTCAACGACAAGACGCTGGAGTATATCATCTCGAACCTGCGCAAGATCCCGCACGTGGAGATCATTCGCATCGGCACGCGCGCGCCCGTCGTGTTCCCGCAGCGGATCACCGACAATCTCGTGCAGATGCTGAGCAAGTATCATCCGGTGTGGATCAATACTCATTTCAACCATGCCGATGAGCTGACTCCGGAGGCGATGGCCGCTTGTCACAAGATCGTCGATGCGGGGATTCCGCTCGGAAACCAGACGGTGTTGATGCGCGGCGTGAACGACTGCGTGCATGTGATGAAAGATCTGCTCCATCAGCTCGTGCTGAATCGGGTGCGTCCGTACTATATCTATCAGTGTGACTTGTCCGAAGGCATCCAGCATTTCCGTACGACGGTGTCCAAAGGCGTGGAGATCATGGAGCAACTGCGCGGCCACACCTCGGGCTATGCGGTGCCGACGTTTGTCGTCGATGCGCCCGGAGGCGGCGGGAAGGTGCCGGTGATGCCGCAGTATCTGATCTCGCAAGGGCACGGCAAGGTGATCCTGCGCAACTTTGAAGGCGTGATCTCGGTGTATCACGAGCCGACCTATGAGGACAAAGGGTGTCCGCCCACCTGCACGCACGATCACGGCACCGACCACGAGATCGGGCTGGCGCGGCTGTTGAACGACAAGCAGCTCTCGTTGGAGCCGAAGACGCTGGTGCGCCGCCGTCCCAAGGAGCAAGAGGCGGCTGCCGACCTGCCGACGGTGAACGGCGAGGAATGAGCGGCGGGCTCTACCAAGCGATTCGGGCGAGCGGTGCGCGACGCGTGGCGTTTGTCGGCATCGCCAAGCACGCGGGCAAGACGACGGCGATGAACGCGATGATCGAGCGGGCGGCGGAGGACGGCGTGCCGCTCGGGATCGTGTCGATCGGCGTGGACGGGGAGCGCAGCGATGCGATCCTCGGCGTGCCCAAACCGGAAGTGCGTGTACCGGC
Source organism: Tumebacillus lacus (assembly GCF_026410385.1). Lineage (GTDB taxonomy): Bacteria > Bacillota > Bacilli > Tumebacillales > Tumebacillaceae > Tumebacillus > Tumebacillus lacus. The sequence goes on along the minus strand of NZ_JAPMLT010000002.1, from coordinate 494,131 downwards.
CGGGGCATGGGTGGCGTCGGCGGGCGATGTGCTGACGGCGGGCAGCAGCGGGCTGACGATCCGGGAGTCGACGAGGATCTCCTCGACGCTCGGCGACGTCTATCTGGCGGAGGTGCGGCAGGCGGGCACGGTGCTGTTGGCGGGCATTCGCACGGCGGCGCAGGTGGAGCAGGTGCTCGCCCGGATGGAGCGGCTGGGGGCGGAGCTGTGCCTCGTGGACGGCGCGTTTGACCGGATGATGGCCGCCGCTCCGGGGTTGACGGACGGCGTCGTGCTCTCGACGGGGGCGGTGGTCGGCGACACGGTGGCGGAGACGGTGCGCAGGAGCGAGGCTTTTTTGCAACGGTTCTTGTTGCCGACGGCGAGCGAGGCGGAGGCGGAACTGCTCGATGCGGCGTTGCAGGCAAAAGCGACGGTGGTCGGGGTGCTCGCCCCTTCGGACGCGAACGCGGTGGGGGCGGAGCGATATCTCCCCGTGCCTTTGCGCCAGACCCCGTTCGGTGCTCACCCGCAGCTCGACCCGGACTGGCCGGGGAGCGACGCGGTCCGGGCGCTGGCGGTGACGGGGGCTTTGACAGACCGATTGCTGGAAATGCTGACGGGATTGCCGCGCGGGTTTTCGGTGGTGATCCCGGACAGCACCCACTTTTTTGTGACGGCTCCAGTCTGGCGCAAGTTTTGGCGGCGGGGGCATCGGATCGCGGTGCGGCGGGCGGTGCGGGTGTTTGGACTGACGGTCAATCCGCACTCGGTCGCGGGCTATGATCTGCCTCGCCGTGACTTGTTGCAGGCGGTGCGGGAGATGGCGGACGGAATCCCCGTGTACGACGTGAAAGGACAGGAGGAGGTGTGAGCGGATGAAGACGACACCCGAATTTTTACCGAGGGCGACCGCGCAGGAGTTGGGATGGGCGCAGGTGTGGGCGCAGTGCCGCCCGGTATCGGTGGCGGGTCAAGCGTTTCGGCGCGACGTGCTCGGGCGGCCGTACCGACCCGGCGACGAAGCGGCGTGGCGGGAAGCGGTCGAGGATCTGCGCGCGGTGCGGGCGGCTGCGGAGGCGGACGGCACGCTGGCGGAGCGGCTCTGTCAGGCGTTGGCGGAGGTGCCGGATATCGAGGCGATGCTCAGGCTGTTGCAACAGGGGGCGGCGTTGCGGCAGGTAGATTTTTTTGAGTTAAAAAAAATGCTCTGGCACGGGCGCGAGATCGAGCGGGCTCTCGGAGCGGGCGGGCTGTCGTTTTCTTGGTGGCGGACGCTCGACTGGGAGCGTCTGCTGCGCCTGCTCAACCCGGAGGAGGAGCTGGTGCCCGCGTTTGCGCTGAGCGAGGCGGCAGACGGGGAACTGGCCCGGCTGCGCGGGGAACTGTCTCGGATCGAAGGACGGATCGCCGCTCGGAAAAAGGAGCAGCACGACAGCCTGCGGACTCGGTACGGCCGAGCACCGGGTCGCGACGGGCTGTATGTGTGGGAGCGCGGAGAGGCGGCCCGCGAGGTTGCAGCGGAGGATGCGGAGTTGGAACTGGTGCTGAAAAACCGCTACGAGACGGTGTTTCGCGTCGTCGATCAGGCGGACGTGACGGCGATGCGGGCGCGGCGGAAGGACCTGCTGACGGAGATCGAAGAGCGGGAAGTCGCGGTGCTGGCGGAGATGGCGGTCTGCCTGGTACAAGAGGTCCCCGATCTGCACGAAGCCCGCACCGCACTGGCACGGCTGGACTGGACGCTGGCCAAGGTGGAGCTGGCCCGCGCATGGGGCGGTTCCCTGCCGGAGTGGGTGACCGATCAGCCGTGGCGCGTCGCAGGCAGCTGGCATCCGGCGGCGCGGGAGGCTGTCGAGGCGCGGGGCGGCGTGTACACGACGCTCGATTTGGAGTTGCAACCGGGCGTCGGGCTGATCACCGGGCCGAACATGGGCGGCAAGACGGTGGCGTTGAAGACGTTCGGGCTGTTGCAAGCGTTGGCTCAGTACGCGATGCCCGTGCCGGCGACCGTCTTTCATTTTCAGCCGGTGGAGCGGATCGGGATGTCTGCGGGAGACGGACAGTCGCTGGAGGGCGGGCTGTCGTCGTTTGGAGCGGAGATGAGCAGACTGGTCGCCCTGCTGACGGAGCGGGGGCGGGCGCTGCTCCTGCTTGACGAGGTGGCGCGCACGACCAATCCGCAGGAGGGCGAAGCGCTCGCCGTCGCGCTGGCGTCGTGGCTGTGCGAGACGGAACATACGGCGTGGATCGCCTCTCATTTCCCGCAGGTGACGCGGGTGCCGGGGGTGCAGCAGTATCGCGTGGCGGGGCTGCGCGGTGAGATGTTGGAGCGGTGGGAAGGCGAGGGCGGCGGGGCTGGCGACGTGCTGGCCCGGCTGCAGGCGGCGTTTGACTACCGGGTGATCCCGAGCGACAGGCAAGAGGTGCAGCGGCAAGCGGTGCGGTTGGCGAGGTGTTTGGGTCTGCCGGAGGACTTGGTGGAGCGGGCCGAACGGGTGTTGAGAGAAAGGGAGTGAGCCGATGAGCAAGTTGTATCTCGATCCAAAGCAGGTGAGTCGGGCCCGCCGGGCGGCCTCCGGCATCGCCGACAGCCTGCAATCGTTTATTTTGGAGCGGACGACGGTGGCGGTGGAGCGCACGGTGTTGCGCCTCTATGGACTGGATGGTGTCGACGCAGACTTTGTTCCATTGCCGAACGTGGTCGTGGACCAGATCAAAGAAGGCGGGCAGCTCGCCCGGGGAGCGGCGCGCTATGTGATCAATGCGGCGATCCAGCGCGGGCTGACCGTGCAGGAGATCGGCGAGCAGGTGGCCGACGGCACGCTGGATCTGCTGGAGATCCCGATGGCTGACGAAGCCACGATTCGGGAAAAGGGGACGGAGTTGGCGAATGCGAGCCTCGAACGCATCCGGGCGAATCGCCGCAAGCGCGAGGAGTATCTGCAGACGCTCGGCGAAGGGCCGCAGCCGTATCTTTACGTCATCGTCGCCACCGGCAATATCTATGAAGACGTCGTGCAGGCCAAGGCGGCGGCACGGCAAGGGGCGGACATCATCGCCGTGATTCGTTCGACGGGGCAGTCGCTGATCGACTACGTGCCGTACGGGGCGACGACGGAGGGATTTGGCGGGACGTATGCGACGCAGGAGAACTTTCGGATCATGCGCGAGGCGCTCGATGAGGTCGGCGAGGAGATCGGACGGTACATCCGGCTGTGCAATTATTGCTCCGGGCTGTGCATGCCGGAGATCGCGGCGATGGGCGCGTTGGAGCGGCTCGATGTGATGCTAAATGATGCACTGTACGGTATCCTTTTTCGCGACATCAACATGCAGCGAACGCTGGTCGACCAGAACTTCTCGCGGATGATCAATTCGTTCGCCGGGGTGATCATCAACACCGGCGAAGACAACTACCTGACGACGGCCGACGCGGTGGAGCAAGCGCCGGCGGTGTTGGCATCGCAATTTATCAATGAAAGCCTGGCTCTGCGCTCCGGGCTGCCGGAGGAGCAGATGGGACTCGGACATGCGTTTGAGATGAGCCCGGATCTGGAGGATGGATTTTTGCTGGAGTTGGCGCAGGCGCAGATGGCGCGGGAGTTGTTTCCGAAAGCGCCTTTGAAATACATGCCGCCGACCAAGCACATGACGGGCAATATCTTCAAAGGTCATGTGCAGGATACGCTGTTCAACGTGGTCGGGGCGATGACGCATCAAGGCATTCAACTGCTCGGCATGATGACGGAGGCGATTCACACGCCGCTGATCCATGACCGGCAGATCGCCATCGAAGGGGCGAAATATGTCTTTCACAACATGCGCCGTCTCGGCGACGAGATCGAATACAAGCGGGACGGCCGGATCGTCAAGCGAGCTCATCAGGTGCTCGGCGAAGCGACGGCGATCTTGGAAGAAGTCGAGGGGATCGGCATGCTGGAAGCGATCTCGCGGGGGATGTTCGCCGATGTGTTGCGGACGATGACGGGCGGCAAAGGGCTGCACGGTGTGGTGAAGCGGGCGGACGACTATTTCAACCCGTTCGAGACACTGCTGCGCGTGGAATTGGGATTGGAGGCGATCACGCGATGACGTCGCAGTGGAAACACCGGGACCTGACGCAGGTGCGCCCGTACGGCGACACGTTTGACGACGGGGTGATCCAACTGTCGTTCTCCCTGCCGATCCCGCCTGGGGAAGAGGCTGCCGAAGCCGCCCGCCAACTGGTCGTGAAAATGGGTCTGCACGAGCCGTCGGTGGTGCATCAGCAGGACCTCGGCGAGGACTTTACGTTTGTCGTGCTCTATGCGAAGACGCGGGAGTCGGTCGACGTGACCCGGATCAAAGTGGCGAAAGTGGAGTCGGCGCGGATGTCGTTCTACGAGATCAACGCATTTATCGAAGAGCGCATCGGCCGCAAGATCACGATTCTCGGCGCGTGCACCGGCACCGACGCCCACACGGTCGGCATCGACGCGATCATGAACATGAAAGGCTACAACGGCGAGTATGGGTTGGAGCGATACCCGATGATCGACGCATACAACCTCGGGTCGCAAGTGGAAAATGAGGAGTTGGTCGCCAAAGCGATCGAACTGAAAGCGGACGCGATCCTCGTCTCCCAAGTTGTCACCCAAAAAGACGTCCACCTACCAAATCTCGCAGAGCTCGTCGAACTGCTGGAAGCGGAAGGGCTTCGGGAACGGCTCGTCCTCGTCTGCGGCGGCCCTCGCATCGGGCACGAACTCGCGCTGGAACTGGGGTATGACGCGGGCTTCGGGCCGGGGACGCTGGCACCGGATGTCGCGTCTTATGTGGTGCAGGAGATGGTGAAGCGGGGGCTTGGGTGAAACGACAAGGAAAACAGGCATCTCCGGGAATGGGGAGATGCCTGTTTTTTATTCGGTATAGAGCCTTGCTTCTTGCAATTTCTCAAGCAATCGCTTTCTGGCCGGGCTTTGTGCAGGTTCATAGGCTCCTTTCGCCTTCACGAATTCAAGCAGTTCATGCGATGGAGCCGTGGCACGCAATGTGCTCTGTTTTCGATGCGATCTGCGAAAAGGAAGAATGGACACAACGATCACCTCTGCAGGTATCATTATGTCCATTTATATGTTTGAGTTGCAGACGGCATCACGAGAAGATGCGGGCTGCTTTCAGTTGTTTTTGCAGGCGTTTATGACGCGGGTCTTTTTTCGGATCGAACTGACCTTTGGCAGCCAAAAAATTTTGCATCGCCATCGACAATTGTGCGTTCGATTTTTCATCACCTTTTGTCTGACCGGACTGCGGGCTCATCGTCTGCTGTATCATTCGGCTCCCTCCTTTTTCACATTATACCACGTAGCCTGCAGTGTTGCAGTGTGAATCAAACGCTGATGTTCGATCATCTGCCAGGCTGTATGCACCATCATCGCATCGATCTCTGAAAACTCCATGTCCGTGCTGTACAGAATAAGAAGTTGTGAAAACGCACTTTGCCCTGTTTGTGTGGAAAGAGGGGTGGCGAGAACAGAACGTCCCGATTGGTTGCCGACCTCCGAGTCCCCTTTGGTGAGCGCGTCTGTCGCAGTCTTGCGAATGAGCTTCCGGTTGGACAAATCCAAGCCTTCGAGTTGAGGTTCCAGATCAACAGCTTGTCCGTTTTGAATCTCCACAAAAATGAGGGAAATCGTTTTTTTGGTTTGAAGAAAACCTTGAGTCAGGGTGTTGGCTACCTTTTGCAACGCAAGGGCGGGTTGGAAATGGCCGCCTGCATCAAAGCAGGTTTCGATTTGGAAAAGAGCAGGTGTGCTGATCGCAAGTAGGATTGCGGAGCGTTGATGTTCCAACTTTAACAGGTTGTCCAGTTCAGCGGCTGCTGCTGCTTCTGATTTTGCTGCTTGTTCTTTGACTTTTAGCGTGTTGCCGAGGATTGAAAACTCGGTGAAGTCCATAAAGGGTAAAGAAAAGATCAGGACGCCAATCCAAGCCAGCAACAAGGAGGTGAGGAATGCGATCACTTGGTGATTGGATTTGGTGAGGAAAAGTTTTTTGAAGTCATCTTGTGTTACGGTGCTGGTGACGTTGGTTTCGCTTTCGGAGGGAGTGGCAGCAGATGCGGGTGCGGTGTTTTTGGCCTTTGTGATGGTTTGGGTGGTGACCGTTGATTGCATGGTCGGCGCAGTGCTAGCCGGGGCTGGAGATGAGGTAAACAATCCATTCAAGTGGATCAGGTAGAGAGTCAGCAGCAGGACGCTGGATACGCGCATCCATAACTTCCAGCGGGTGAGTTTGGAAAAGAGATGAGGCAAGGCAACCAGCAGAAAGCTCGCGATGATCGTCAGGAAAAAGAGTAGCATCAATTTCATCTCCATTTGCAATTGTTCATTTAAATCATAACAGTTCTCGTTGGCAAAGCAAGAGCCCAAAAAGCACCCGAAGGTCAGGTGCTTTTTCCATTTCACTCCTCATAGATCATCCTCTTCGTCATCCCGCCGTCCAGTACAAGATTGATGCCCGTCACGAAATCGTTGGCCGGGTCGGTGAGGTAGAGGCAGGCCCGTGCCACGTCGTCCGGTGTGCCGACGCGGCCGGCGGGGTGTTGGGCGTGGTCTTCGGGCCGCAGGGCGTCGTAGTCTCCCGTCTCGATCCAGCCGGGGGAGATGGCGTTGACCAGGATCTTGTCCGGCCCGAGCGAGACGGCGAGGGCGTGGGTCAGGGCGAGGAGGCCCCCTTTGCTGGCGGCGTAGGCTTCGGTGTTCGGTTCGGATTGCAACGCGCGCGTCGACGAGATGTTGACGATGCGGCCGCCGCCTTGCGATTTCATCCGCTTGGCCGCTTCACGGGTGCAAAGGAACGTGCCGCGCAGGTTGAGGTTGAGGATGTCGTCCCATTCGTCGACGGTGAGGTCGTAGGGCGATTTCCAGCGGGAGAGACCTGCGTTGTTGATCAGCACGTCGAGGCGGCCGTATGCGGCGTCGACGGCGGCCATCAACTCGTCGATCTGCTCCGGTCGGCGCAGGTCGGTCGGCACCGGGAGTGCCTCGCCGCCCTGTTCGCGGATCTGTGCGGCCGTTTCTTCGCAAAGCTGCGGGTCGAGCTCGGCGAGGACGACGCGGGCTCCGATTTTGGCGTAGGCGAGGGCGACGCAGCGGCCGATGCCGCGTCCGGCTCCGGTGACGAGGACGACGGAGTGTTGATCGTTCATGGGGAAGCACCTCCTGTGTGGACATACCTTTTCCTGATTTCTCCTATCGTATCATGACCGACCGGGTTTCACGAAGCGGCGGGCGGTCATCATATAGATAGAGGGAAAGGAGGGCGCGCCATGCTGGACAAACTGCAAGAGGCGTGGTTGAGCGGCTATAAAAAGCTGCGGGCCCGCTGGCTCGGCTATATCAACCGAGAAGAGATCCGCGCCGTGCGCCGTGAGTTGGAGCAGATGTTGCGCGAACATCCCGACCCGGGACGTATCGAACTGCACGCGCTGCCGGACGAGGAGCGTCTCCTCTGCGAGGAGATCCTGCGGGAGACCGAGCGGCACAACCGCAACAACGTCACCCGCACCGCCGCCTATCTCGCGCTCTACCTGCGCCGCCCGGAGCTGCACTGGGCGTTTCTCGCCCACATGGTTTCGCGCAACGGCGGCTATCAGATGACCGATCTCAAAGGAGAATGGCTCCCCCGGATCATGAAGTCGGCGGAGACCGAGTCCTTTTTCCAATTTCTTGAGCGAGCCAACTACCTGATCTTTGGCGATGCGTATCCTCAGCTGTTGCTCTATGAAAAAAGCCGCGAGCGGGGGCGTCCGCTCTTTCATCTCTTGCCCGCGTTTGGCGTGTCGCGGTTTATGCGGGTCAATTGGGAGCGGTATTGGCGGTCGGGCGAAGAGCAGGGTGTGACGATGGCGCTGGTGGTCAACGAGCAGAATTTTATCGAGCGTCGGGTCGTGCAACACCCGGATTTTCAAGGGGTGATCGGGTCGTTTGAATTTGCCGCGCAGACGTATCTCAATCTGACGCAGGTGCTGTTTCCCTACCACCCGTTCACAGCGACGGGCGACTCGCGCCTGCCCTTGGCCGGGATCGAGGTCGACACCTTTTTGCCGTTGGTTGAGCGGATCGACATGGGGCGGCGGCTGTATGCGATCCTGTTCAAAAATCAGGAGGTGCACGACGGCGCCTTGCGCTGGGCCAAGGAGACGCCGCACACCGGATCGAGAGCCGACTATTGGCCGCATCTGTACGGCAAGAAGCGCAAGGGGCTGCCGAGCAAACGCTACCACCCCCGCCTCGATGGCTGTGCCCTGCGCCGGCGGGCTCATCCGATCTATTCGCCCGTCTTGGCCGATGCGTGGCCCGATGTGGTCAGCCCGGCTCCGGCAGGCGGGCAGGACTGGTGCGAGGGGACGGAGAGCGCGAGTGAGCTGTACGGCACCCGGTCGCCGCATTCGTTTCAGATCGGGCAGGTCGTCTGCCGCACGTTGAACTTGATCGAAAAAGCGGTCGCAGCCGAAGCGTGGCTGGATGCGCCGCGACGGTAGAGGAAAAAAACCGATTGCCGGGAGGGCAGTCGGTTTTTTTTATTTCGGCCCGTCCAGCACGCCGATGACGCGGGAGCCGAAGTTGCGCATGCGGGGGGTCATCAGGAGACGCCAGGTCTCTTCCCCGCCGCTTTGACTTTGGACGCGGACGTCCACTTCATAAAACGTGCTGCGGTCAAACGAGAGATCGGAGACGCGCACCTCGCCGATGTCGACAAACGCGTATCGACCGGAGACGAACGCTTTGCTCCAGCGGTCGAGGACGAGTGCGGGGCGGTCGACTTTGATCTCTGGCGGACCGCTCATCGTGTAGGCGATCGCTTCGGATAGGCGGTCGTTGAGCGTCGCCGCGACGACGTTGGCGGCGGTGCGGGTCAGGTCGCTTCGGATCTCTTCTTGCTGGCGAAGTTGCTCGTCGGTGGCAAGGCCGGTCGCGGCCATCTCCGTGCGGCTCGGCAGCACGAGGAGCAGCGCGGTGCAGGCAACGACCGCAGCGGTGACGGCTGCCAGTGCCGGTTTGTTGGCGCGCCACGGCCGGCTGCGGTAGATCGCAGGGCGGGCGAGGCGGTTTTGCCATTGCTTGGAGAAGAAGGTGAGGATCAGGATCGAGACGGTCAGAGAACCGCCGCTGGCGGCGATGATCCACGGCGCGGTGCGAAACGTTTTGGCCCCGTAGGCGATCAGAGCGCCCCATTCGCCGCTCTGGGTGAGCACGACTGCCGACGACGGATCATCTGCGTCGATCACAAACACCTCACCGCCGCCGAGGAAGATCGACAGCACCGCCAGCTGCCCGACGAGAAACAGCACCTGCACAAAATCGGCGAGAAACGCGAACAGCACCTCTGGGCGCAGATGGGGCATCAGATGGCGAAAGGCGATCCGCCAGTCGGACGCGCCGATGGTCCGCGAGACGGTGACGAACAGTTTGTCGGCGTAGTATCTCGCCCGCTCGGAGAACTGGTGGGCGGGCTGGAACAGGCCGATCAACACGAGCAGGGCAAAGAGCAGGACCATGAACTGGAACACTTTCGGATCGTCAGGGCTCAGGCCTTCCGACATCCCGTAGGCGAGGTACAGGCCGTACAGTGCGGGAAAGACGATCAAGAGCGCGGGCACGGATGACACGATCATCTGCAACGTGGCGAGCAGGCTCCGGCCGCGTCCGGTCACGCCCGCGAGCAGGCCGACGGGCAGCGCGATCAGATAGCGGCAGAACGTGACGGCCAGCGAAAAGCCGAGCGTGTATTTGGCACCGTTCAGGATCATGCTCAGCACGTCATAGCCGCGATGGTCGGTGCCGAGCCAGTTTTGGCTGTCGGGCGGAAACGGCGCGGTGACCATCGTCCGCACACCGTCGACCGTTTCCCAACGGTAGGTGTCGTTCATGTCGGGGGTGATCGGCTGAGGCATCAGCACGTGCCCGAACAGCGTGGTCAGCACGAGCAGGATCATCAGCGTCACCGCCAGTCGGTATTGCAAGCGTTGCATGGCTGCGGTGCGCATCCTAGGCTCCCTCCTTCGTCTGGACGATCAGCGTGTTGCGCAGGACGGCGACGATCAGATGCGTCGCCATCACGAAGGCGGCCAGCAGGACGCAGGTGATCGGCAGCGACGTCACGTAGGTGATGCGCTCGTTGACCGCGTACCCGCCGAGGCCAAAGACGCCGGTCATCACCTCGGCGATCACGAGCGAGGTGACGGCGAGGGCGACAGACTTCGGCAGGATGACGAGGAAGTCTTCCAGGGTGTTGCGCAGGATGTGGCGGAAAAAGATCTGCGTGCGGGTGAGGCCTTTTGATTTGGCGGTCATGATGTAGCTCTCCTGCCACTCGCGGTCAAAGGCGATCCGCATCGCGCCGTAGATCAGCGCGGTCGGTAAAATGACGATGGCGAGAAACGGGATCACGAACGGCACATCGTCGCCGACCTGCATGATCTTGATCACCGTACGACCCGCCGCTTTGGCGAGAAAGATCGCGAGGATCTGCAAGAGCACGACGATAAAGAAATCGGGCAACGCCATCAGCAGCGCCTGCCCCCCGTCGAGCAGCCGCCCGATGCGCGGTTGCAGGGAGCCCCAGATCGCGAGCAGCAAGCCGGCCGTGACGGAGAAGATCAGGGCGGGTATCAGATAGGACAGCGAGCGGCTGATCATATTTTCAAGGTAGGAATTGATCGGGTACGCGCGCGGGGCCCTGTTGTAGTAGAGCTCGCCGTAGTTGCCTTCCCTGTATTGGTTGAGTTGCTTGGACAGTTCGGAGCCGTAGCGTTTCAGGCTGAACGTGGGCTCCACCGGCACCAAAAAGGCCATGCCGACCTCCGGATGTTCACGGAGCCGCTCGATGTACGCGGTCGTCTGCCCGTACGGGATCTGCACGAGGCCCGTCTCACGGTCGAGGATGTGCACTTCAGGCAGTTTGGCCAGCACCCGCTCGTACTCATCCGTGCCGCGCAACTGGACGTGCAACTGATCCGGAGCAAAGCGCTCGACGCCTTTGTCCACATTGCTCGCCAAAAAAATACCGGCCACCACGCAGACGAAGATGATCAGTCCGCGAAGGATCATGCGAAAAATAGAAAGCTCCCCCTTTGTCAAACGTTTCTCTCTTGTGTGAAACGTTAGTCACTGTGAGGGGAGCATTCGTTTCAATCATTCCCGAAAAAGATCGAATACGCGACCAACGCACTCGTCAAGATCAGCAACAGACCCGGAATCTTTTCATGCACGCGCTCCCAGACGCGCAGCGAGATCACGACGAGGGCGCCGAAGAGGAGAAACGCGGCGAATTGGTAGACGTTTGAGTCGGGGTAGGTGGAGCGGATCATGTTTTCGCCGATCATGTAGAGGACGATGGAGAACAGGATGAGCGGAAATTGGGACATCGCCTTTTTCGCGTGCTGCGGCGAAAAATCGCCTCTGACGGGGACCAGACCGGTGCGGCGGCTCAACTCCTCGACAAAGCGGTCTTCTTGCTCCGCCGCCACCGAGATCCCGATCAGTCCTTGCTCGGTGTCGAGTAGCACGAGGCGGCTGCGCTGAGCGGCGTAGAGCGTGATCTCGTGCTGCTTCCAGCGCCATTTGCCAAACGAGTAGCCCTGCTGCGTCAGGGCGGCCTGCAGGCTGTGCAGATGCCCCTCGACGCTGTGCGCACAGATTTGGGCGAGGTCCGAGTAGGCGATGACCGTCGGCCCCTTGTGATGATGAATGATCAGTTCGTCGTCGCTCAGATCAAAACTCAGGTGATGGTGCGGAACTTTGAAAAACTGCCAGATCAACAGCGCGGTGCAAAACACCGCAACCGTATCGGTATACAAACGGAAGGAGCGGCCGATCATCAGCACCAGCACGGCCAGCACCGAGAGCTGGATCACAAGCAGCCCGTAACGCTCCCAACCGGACTGTCGAGCCGGAGACGAAGGAAAAGACATCGTGTCTGCTTGGCTTCGTTCGTACATCGCGGAAAACACCTCCAGAATTTACTAATTATTAATACGTCTTCCATCCTCACAGGTTTCCACGCAGAAGTCCAGCCGCTCCTAAAATTCACACTCGAATTTTCGGACGAAATCGTGTATAAGTATAGGAGAGGTCTCTTTTTTTTCACCAACACCGACCGTTCGGTCGAAATTTGAATGATGATTCATTCATCTGCCGCTACGGTGATGCAACTAGATAAGAAAGCAAAGGAGTGAAGACACATGGAATGGATTCGCATTCTGCTGTTCTTGGCGTTGGCCGGCGTGGCGGCGTACTACAGTTTGTCGGCGTTCTACCGCCGCTACCAGTACCTGATGCTCGGCACGGCTGAGAATCGTTTTGACAACAGCGATGGACGTGTGCGTGACTTCTTCAAGTACGTACTGGGCCAAGGCAAAGTCCTGGCTGAGCCGTCCGGCATCGCGCACTTTTTCATCTTCTACGGGTTTATCGTGATCTCGATTGGGGTATCCGACTTCTTCGCGTACCACCTGTTTGGCGTTCACATCCCGGGGCTGGATTCGTCCGTCTTTACCTTTATGAAGGAAATGCTTTCCCTGCTCGTCCTCGTCGCGCTGGCCATCGCCGCGCTGCGACGCTACATCCTCAAGCCGATGCGTCTGGACGTGACGCTGGAGGCGGGTCTGATCGTCGGGGCCATCGCGCTTTTGATCATCTCCGACTTCCTGTACTGGGCGGCTGCCGATGCGCTGACCGGCCATGATCCGGGCTTTGCGGCTCCGATCGCGTCCTTCCTGCTGCCGATGTTCACCGGTCTCTCCGAGACGGCACAGGTCGTGATGAAAGAAATCCTCTTCTGGTTCCACTGCATCGTGCTGTTCTCGTTTGCGGTCTACATCCCGCGCTCGAAGCATCTGCACATGGTCGGCGCGATGTTCAACGTCTACTTCCGCACCAAGCAAGACGGCACTCCGAAAGGTCGCCTGAAAAAGCTCGACCTCGAAGACGAGTCGATTGAAGAGTTCGGCGTCGGCCGCATCGATCAATGGTCTTGGAAGCAACTGCTCGACGGCTATGCCTGCACCGAGTGCGGCCGCTGCCACGTCAACTGCCCGGCGGTTGTCTCCGGCACCGAGCTGTCTCCGAAGTACCTGATCCTCAAAATGAAAGACCACCTGATCCAAGTCGGGGACACCCTGCTGGAGCAGAAACAATCGGTCGCAAAAGGCATGGAAGGCACCGGCGTTGAAGTGGCGGCGACCGCGGAACTTCCGATGCTGATCGGCGACACCTACAGCGAAAACGAGATCTGGGCGTGCACCACCTGCCGCGCTTGCGAAGAGCAATGCCCGGTCTTCAACGAACACGTCGACAAGATCATGGACCTCCGCCGTTACCTCGTCCTCACCGAAGGCAAGGCTGAGCCGGAAGTCAACCGTGCGTTCCAAAACCTCGAGCGTCAGTCCAACGAGTGGGGCCAAAACCGCAACACCCGCGGCGACTGGGCCAAAGATCTCGGCATCCGCACGATGGGCGAGGTCGAAGGCAGCGTCGAGTGGTTGTTCTACGTCGGTTCCTCCGCCTCGTTTGACGCGCGCAACCAAAAGATCGCGCAGGCGTTCGCCAAACTGCTCCAAGAAGCAGGCGTTGACTTTGCGATCCTCGGCGCAGAAGAAGAGTCGGACGGCGATTCTGCTCGCCGCCTCGGCAACGAGTTCCTCTACCAGTCGCTGGTGGAAGCAAACATCGAGATCTTCAACGAGTACGGCGTGAAGAAAATCGTCACGACCTGCCCGCATGCATACAACACGTTCCTCAACGAATACCCGGACTTCGGGTACAAGGCGGATGAAGTCATCCACCACACCGAACTGCTCGCTCGCCTGATCGACTCCGGCGCGCTCAAGCCGGTGCACGATGTCGAGCAACTGATCACCTACCATGACTCCTGCTACCTCGGCCGTTACAACGACGTCTACACCGCACCGCGCTACATCCTCTCGCAGATCCCGGGCATCCGCCTGGTCGAGATGGAGCGCAACCGCGGCAAGTCGATGTGCTGCGGCGCAGGCGGCGGCGGCCTCTTCAAAGAAGAGACCGGCACCGGCCGCATCAACGTGATGCGCACCGAGCAAGCGATTGAGACCGGCGCGACCGCCATCTCCACCGCCTGCCCGTACTGCATGACGATGATCACCGACGGCACCAAAGCGAAGGAAGTCGAAGAGACCATGCCGGTCTATGACGTTTCCGAACTGCTCGCGCAGTCCGTGTTCGGCCGTCCATAATACGCATCACGAAAACACGCATCACGAAAAGACACCGGAAGCGATTCTGGTGTCTTTGCTTGCAAATAGATGTTTGACTCACGCGTACAATACTTCTCACCTCAAAGGGGATGCCAAGAGATGTCCAAAACGGTCATTGTCAGCTATGCCAGAACTCCTTTCGGTAAATTCGGCGGCGGCCTCGCCCCGCTGGTGGCGACCGACCTCGGCGCCATCACGATCAAGGAAGCGCTTTCCCGTGCCGGTGTGGCCGGGGAGCAAGTCGATGAAGTGATCATGGGCATGGTGCTGCAAGGCGGCGCCGGTCAAGTCCCGTCCCGTCAAGCGGCGATCAAGGCGGGCCTGTCCTGGGAAGTGCCGACCCAGACGATCAACAAAGTCTGCGCATCCGGCATGCGCGCCGTCACGCTCGGCGATCAGATCATCCGCTCCGGCGATGCGGACGTGATCGTCGCAGGCGGCATGGAGTCGATGTCGAACGCGCCGTACATCCTGCCGAGCGGCCGCTGGGGCATGCGCATGGGAGACTCCCCGGTCGTCGACCTGATGAACTACGACGGCCTGCGTTGCGCGTTCCACAACGTGCCGATGGCCGTCCACGGTTCGAACGTCGCCGCCGAGTACGAGATCCCGCGCGACGCGCAAGACGCGTGGGCGCTCCGCTCGCACGAGCGGGCGATTGCCGCCATCGAAGCGGGCAAATTTGCTGAAGAGATCGTGCCGGTCGAAGTGCCGGGCAAAAAAGGCGCGGTCACCGTCGTCGACACCGACGAAGCGCCGCGCAAAGACACGTCGCTGGACAAATTGGCGACGCTCAAGCCGGTCTTTACCAAAGACGGTTCGATCACCGCCGGCAACGCTCCGGGCGTCAATGACGGTGCGGCTGCCTTTGTCCTGATGTCTGAAGAAAAGGCGGCAGAAGCGGGTATCGAGCCGCTGGCGACGATCCTCGGCCACGCGCAAGTGGGCGCAGACGCGCCGTATATCGCGACCACGCCCGGTTTGGCGATTCAAAAGCTGCTGGCGAAGACAGGATATAAGGTGGAGGACATCGACCTGTTTGAAGTCAACGAAGCGTTTGCCGCTGTCACGCTGACGTCCGGCAAGATCGTCGGCTGGGACGAAGAGAAGGTCAACGTCAACGGCGGCGCGGTCGCACTCGGTCATCCGGTCGGTGCATCGGGCGCGCGCGTCATCGGCACGCTGATCCACGAGCTGAAGCGTCGCGGCGGCGGCCTCGGCGTGGCGGCGATCTGCTCCGGCGCGGCACAAGGCGATGCGGTGCTGATTCGTGTACACTAGGAAGTAATATTTCCCGGGGAAAGTCGACAAGCGACTTCCCCGGACCACTACATAATTGTTGGAGGGTACTCATGGAGATCACGAAAGTAGTAGTCGTCGGCGCAGGCCAGATGGGCAACGGCATCACGCAAGTTCTCGCACAAGCAGGTGTCAACGTCATCATGAACGACCTCAAGCCGGAGTTTCTCGAACGCGGCCTGAACACGATCAAGAAAAACCTTGCACGCGACGTGGAAAAGGGTCGTAAAACGGAAGAGGAAGTCACGGCGATCCTCGGCCGCATCCACCCGACCACCAACCTCGGTGACGGTCATGACGCACAGCTCGCCATCGAAGCGGCGACCGAAAACATGGAGATCAAAAAATCGATCTTCAAACAGCTCGACGAAGTGCTGCAGCCGGGCGCGATCCTCGCAACCAACACCTCGTCTCTGCCGATCACCGAGATCGCCGCTGTCACCTCCCGTCCGGAACTGGTCATCGGCATGCACTTCATGAACCCGGTGCCGGTGATGAAATTGGTTGAGATCATCCGCGGTCTTGCTACGACCGACGACGTGTACAACGCGATTGAAGACCTGACCAAGAAGATGAACAAAGTGCCGGTCGAGGTCAACGACTTCCCGGGCTTTGTCTCCAACCGCGTGCTGATGCCGATGATCAATGAAGCGATCTACTGCGTGTTTGAAGGCGTGGCGACCCCGGAAGCGGTCGATGAAGTGATGAAACTCGGCATGAACCACCCGATGGGTCCGCTGACCCTGGCCGACTTTATCGGTCTGGACACTTGCCTTGCGATCATGGAAGTGCTCTACGAGGGCTTTGGCGATTCCAAATACCGTCCGTGCCCGCTGCTTCGCAAATATGTCAAAGCAGGCTGGCTCGGCAAAAAGACGGGTCGCGGTTTCTACGTCTACAACCAGTAATCGGGGAGGCTACAGACAATGGCATACGAAAATCTGCTCTTTGAAATCCGCGACGGCGTCGGCCTGATCACGCTGAACCGCCCGAAAGCTCTGAACGCGCTCAACTCGGCGTTGCTGACCGAACTGGGTCATCTGCTCGATGAGATCGCTGTCAATGAAGAGATTCGTGCGGTCGTGATCACCGGCTCCGGCGACAAAGCGTTCGCAGCGGGTGCCGACATCTCGGAGATGCAACCGATGACGGCGATGGAAGGCCGCAAATTTTCCGCGAACGGCATGAACGCGATCACCAAATTGGAAACGATTCCGCAGCCGACGATTGCGGCGGTGAACGGATTTGCCCTCGGCGGCGGCTGCGAAGTCGTGCTGGCGTGCGACATCCGCGTCGCGTCGACCAAGGCCAAATTTGGCCAGCCGGAAGTCAATCTCGGCGTCACGCCGGGCTTTGGCGCGACCCAACGCCTGCCGCGTCTGGTCGGAGCGGGCATCGCGAAGGAACTGCTGCTGACCGGCGACGTGATCAACGCCGAGCGGGCGCATCAGATCGGCCTCGCGAACCACGTCGTCGAACCGGAAGAGCTGCTGAACAAAGCGTTTGAGATCGCGAACAAGATCGCGTCCAAAGGCCAGCTCGCCGTGAAGATGACCAAACAAGGCGTCAACGAAGGACTGAACATGGACGTCGAACGCGGCCTGCAATACGAGACCGAACTGTTCGCTCTGTCCTTCTCCACCGAAGATCAAAAAGAAGGCATGGCTGCGTTCCTGGAAAAGCGCGCCGCTGCATTTAAAGGCAAATAAGCCCTTGCAAGGGGGAACCACAGATGGATTTTGTATTGACGAAAGACCAGCGCGACCTGCAACAGATGGTGCGCGACTTCGCGACGAACGAGATCGCGCCGCTGGCAGCTGAGATCGACCGCACCGACGAATATCCGCTCGAACTGATCAAGAAAAAGATGGGCGAGCTCGGCCTGATGGGCATCCCGATCCCGGAGGAGAACGGCGGCGTGGGAGCTGACTTTATCTCCTACATGCTGGCGATCGAAGAGATCTCCTACGCGTCCGCTTCGGTCGGTGTCATCCTCGCCGTGCATTCTTCGGTCGGCACGATGCCGATCCTCAAGTTCGGCAACGACGAGCAAAAGGCGAAGTACGTGGAGAAGATGGCGATGGGCGAGTGGATCGGCGCGTTCTGCCTGACCGAGCCGAGCGCCGGTTCGGACGCGGCTTCCCTGCGCACCCGCGCGGTGCGCGACGGCGACCACTATGTGCTGAACGGCTCGAAGATCTTCATCACCAACGGCGAGGTGGCCGACGTCTTTATCGTGTTTGCCGTCACTCACCCGGAGCTCGGCACGAAAGGGATCTCCGCCTTTATCGTCGAGCGCGACACCCCAGGTTTCTCCATCGGCAAGAAAGAGCACAAGATGGGGATGAACGGCTCCGGCACGGTTACGCTAAACTTTGACAACGCGCTCGTCCCGGCGACGCAACTGCTCGGCAACGAAGGCGACGGATTTAAAGTGGCGATGAGCAACCTCGACGGCGGCCGGATCGGCATCGCGGCGCAGGCGCTCGGCATCGGCCGGGCGGCGTTTGACGCGGCGAAGGACTATGTCAAGCAACGGGAGCAGTTTGGCAAGGCGATTGCCGATTTCCAAGCGATCCAGTTCATGCTGGCCGACATGGCGACCCGCCTCGAAGCGGCCCGCCTGATGATCTACCGCGCCGCAGCTCTTCGCCAAGAGGGCAAACCGTGCTCGATGGAAGCATCGATGGCGAAATACTTTGCGTCCGACGCGGCGATGTACGTGACGACCGAAGCGGTGCAGCTGTTCGGCGGCTACGGCTATTCGAAAGAGTATCCGGTCGAGCGGTTTATGCGCGACGCGAAAGTGACGCAGATCTACGAAGGCACGAACCAGATTCAACGCATCGTCGTGGCAAAAAATTTGCTTAAGGGCTAATCAGAGAAGGGAAGCGAACGAATATGCATTTCAACCTCACCCCGGATCAATTGGAAATCCGCAAACTGGTGCGCGACTTCGCGCTGAACGAAGTCGCTCCGACCGCTGCAGAGCGTGACGAGAAAGAAGAATTCCCGCATGAGATCTTCAAAAAGATGGCCGAGATCGGCCTGTGCGGCATCCCGTGGCCGGAAGAGTACGGCGGCGCCGGCATGGACTTTGTCTCCTACGTCATCGCTGTTGAAGAGCTGTCCCGCATCGACGCGTCTGTCGGCGTGACCCTGTCGGTTCAGACCTCGCTGGCGGGCTGGCCGATCTACAAGTTCGGCAACGAAGAGCAAAAGCAGAAATACCTGCGTCGTTTGGCGGAAGGCACTTCCATCGGCGCGTACGGTCTGACCGAGCCGGGCTCCGGCACCGATGCAGGCGGCATGCGCACCACCGCTGTCGACAAAGGCGATCACTATGTGCTGAACGGCTCCAAGATCTTCATCACCAACGGCGGCGTGGCTGACATCTATGTTGTATTTGCCGTCACCGATCCGGAGAAGCGCACCCGTGGCGGCATCTCCGCGTTCATCGTCGAAGCTGACTTCCCGGGCTTCTCCGTCGGCAAGCATGAGAAGAAACTCGGCATTCGTTCCTCGACGACCACCGAGATCATCTTCGAAGACTGCATCGTGCCGAAAGAGAACCTGCTCGGCCAGATCGGCGAAGGCTTCAAAATCGCGATGATGACCCTCGACGGCGGTCGCAACGGCATCGCGGCTCAGGCGCTGGGCATCGCCCAAGGCGCGATGGACCTCGCGCTCGACTACGCGAAGCAACGTGAACAGTTCGGCACCTCGATCTCCACGTTCCAAGCGATCCAGTTCAAACTGGCCGACATGGCGACCGAGATCGAAGCGGCGCGTCTGCTGACCTACCAAGCGGCTTGGCTGGAGTCGGAAGGCAAACCGTACTCGCAGGCATCGGCGATGGCGAAAGTGTTCGCCGGCGACGTGGCGATGAAAGTCACCGTCGAAGCGGTGCAGGTGTTTGGCGGATACGGCTATACCCGCGAGTATCCGGTGGAGCGTTTCATGCGCGATGCGAAGATCACCCAGATCTACGAAGGCACCAACGAAGTTCAACGCATGGTCATCGCGCGTCACCTGCTGAAGGACTAATCGATGCACGAACTTGTCGAACGTATCCTGAACGGCGACAAGCGGGCCGTCGCCCGAGCGATCACCCGCATCGAAGACGGCGCCCCGGAAAAGCAAGACATCCTGCGCGATCTGCACCCGCACACCGGCCGGGCCTATCTGGTCGGCCTGACCGGGGCGCCGGGAGCGGGCAAAAGCTCGCTGACCGACCGGCTGATCGGCTACCTGCGCAAAACGCACGGCCTACGCCTTGGCATCATCGCCGTCGACCCGACCTCGCCGTTTACCGGCGGGGCGATCCTCGGTGACCGAGTGCGGATGGGTTCGCATGCGCTCGACCCGGAAGTGTTTATCCGCTCGATGGGCACGCGCGGTTCGCTGGGCGGACTGGCACGGGCGACGATCGAAGCGATCCGCGTGCTCGACGCGTGGGGAGCGGACGTCATCTTGGTGGAGACGGTCGGCGTCGGACAGTCGGAGCTCGACATCATGAACGTGGCGGATGCGACCGTCGTCGTGCTCAACCCGTCTGCGGGCGATCACATCCAGACGATGAAAGCCGGGATCATGGAGATCGCAGACTTATTTGCGATCAACAAAGCGGATCTGCCCGGTGCGGACAAGACCGAGAGAGAGCTGCAAACGATGCTCGACATGCTCGGCCACATCGCCTGGAGACCGCCGGTCCTGCGCACGATCTCCCGCGACAACCAAGGCGTCCCGGAGCTCTGGGAGCAGGTGCAAAAGTTCCGCGACCACCTGCAGCAGAGCGGCGAATGGGAAAAACGCCGTCAAAAGCGCCGTCAAGACGAGGTGCTCGCCATCGTCGAATCGCACATGCAACGCCGCGTCAAGCAGTTCGTCGCGGCCGACGAAGGCTGGGCGGACAAGCTGACCGCCGTGGAGCAGGGGACTGTGAACCCGTACGCGTTGGCCGACGAGATGGTCGGGAAGTTGTTGAAGTAAACTTTGTGAGACAGAGAAAAGACCGCCGATGTGGGATCGGCGGTCTTTTTTTTTATTTCACGAAATCTGCGGCATCGACGAGAACGATGAGGTCTTTGTATTGGATCACTTGGGTGTTGAAGTCGTTTCCGAGTGCTCGGGTCTCGGCATTCAGGGCGAGGAAGGCGTTTTCGTCGAAGCCGGTCGGGGTGATCAGTGCGCCGCGTTTGACGATGATCTCGTACGAGCGGCTCCAGTGGCCGATCAAGTCCTCGGTGGCTTTGCGGGCGATGGTGTCCTGCGGGAGCGGGAGGGCTTTGATCTGGTCAAGGTAGACTTTCATCGATTGGGACTGCTGGTCGTATTGGCTGCGGAACAGGGAGTAGTTCACCTTGCCGGCGGAGAGGTTCAGGATGACTTGGTCGGACGCGTTTACGGCGGTGAAGAAGCTTTTTTGCAGGTCGGTGGAGCGGGTGATAAAGTCTTGCATGCCAGCCAACGTCTCAAGAGAGCGGTCCGACACGAACACCGACGACGTGCGACCGTCCCAGCCGACGTATGCGCCCAGCGATTCGGCGATGAAGCGCACCGGGACCATCGTGCGGTAGTTGATCATCTCAGCCGGGACGTCGAGGGTGACGGCGGTGCCGTTGACGCTGGCTTGGGTGGAGCCGAGTTGGAGCTCGATGCGGGTGTCGCCTTTGGTGCCGGTGACCGTTTGCGTGGTACTGTCCCATTGCACGTCGGCACCGAGGGATTCGAAGATCGCACGGAGCGGCACGAGGGTGCGGCCGTTTTTCAGGATGGCCGGTTGGTCGGGGTGGAGCAGGGTGTCGTTGACGTAGAGGTTGACGTTGTTTGCGTGGCCGATCGGGTATTTGGCTGCCAGTGCGGAGCCGCTGAAGAGGCTGGTCGCGAGAACGGCTGCTGCTGCGACGGTCAGGATTTTTTTGGTCATAATGGGATCATCTCCTAGTAAATGAATATATATTTAATACGATGTTGAGAGAAATTTTCCTGCAAGTTTGTGACGAAAGACTCTTTTCTTGTTCATGAATCGGGTCTTTTTTCGTGTGCCGGGGGTTTGAGGATATGGGATAATATAGGAAAGTTAAATATTTCGAATCTTATAGAGGTGGCTGCGATGGGGGAGCACGTGTTTACCTACAGCAAATCAGATACGAGTTTGCGAAAGACGACGTTGTGGATGTTGATGATTTTGGTGCCGGATCTGTTTATCCACTATGCGGTGGCGCAGGTGGACAAGCCGTGGGCGGTGTTTGTGACGTGGGCGATGGTCGCGTTGGAGATCCTGTTTGTCTTTGCGATTACGCGGGTGTTGCGGACGAGTCATCGGTTGACGGAGACCGGGGTGAAGTTGGACCTTGGGATGTGGTACCGCGGGGAGGTGCCGTTTGCGTCGATCCGCGAGGTGACGCCGTATGCGGGACGGGAGCCGTTTTTGCAGCTCGGGGTGTTGGCGGAACAGGATGAAAATGATCCGCAGCATCACACGATGTTTGTGGTGGCGACGGCGAACAGAGAGAAGATGGTCGTGCTGCACCTGCATGAGGACCGGGGGCTCTACTGGCAAAAGAAGAAGCCGCTGTCGACACGGGTGATCGTCAGCGTGGATGAGCCGGAGCGATTTCTGGCAGCGGTAAAAGCGAGGATTGAAGATCGAGAAGCGAATACAAATCAAGCAACGAATACGGATCGAGCATTGAATACGGATCAGGCATCGTCGTCGAGCCTTCTCGTGACGACCGCCTCTCTTTCCCAAACGACGACGTACCGCAAACTCCGTGAACGAACGCTCGGCGACGGCCACGCCATCGAGATCAGGGGCCTCGTCAAACGCTATGGGGATTTCCAAGCGGTGAAGCGGCTCGACATGACCGTTCGGCGCGGGGAGATCATCGGATTTCTCGGCAGCAACGGGGCGGGAAAGACGACCACGATCAAGATGATGACCGGGCAACTGCGCCCGTCAGAAGGCGAGATCCTCATCCAAGGGCACAGCGTTCTCACTGCACGTGCCCGCGCACTGCGGGGGCTCGGGTATGTGCCGGACACGCCGATCCTCTATGAAGGGCTGACGGCCCGGCAGATGCTGTGGTTTGTCGGCGGGCTGTACGGGATGTCGCGTGAGGCGTGCGTGGAGCAGGCGGACGCACTGCTCCATCGTCTCGGACTCGGGGATGCCCGCGACCGACTCGTCGGGGCGTTCTCGCTGGGGATGAAGCGCAAAGTGGCCATCGCCGCCGGTCTGATGCATCGCCCGGACGTGCTGGTGCTCGACGAGGTGACGAACGGACTCGACCCGAAAGCGGCGCGCGAGGTGAAGGATCACATCGCGACCGAAGCGTTGAACGGCACGACCGTCTTTCTCACCACGCACATCCTCGACGTGGTCGAAGAGCTGGCCGACCGGGTCGCCATCGTCGAACGAGGCGAACTGCTCGCTCTCGGCACGCTCGAGGAGTTACGAGCACAGTACGGGCTGCCGGATGCCAATCTGGAAACAGTGTTTCTGAAAGTGGCAGGGGGTGCCCGGTGAAGCCGTTGACTGCAACGAAGACGGTGGCCTCTGCGATGTGGACGGAGCGGTTCAATCTGGGCTGGCGGCATTCGAAGTATAAGCCGACGCTCTGGAAGTGTCTCGTGCAACTGGCGGTGGCGATGTTTGCGACGGTGGCGTACCGGGAGTTGCTGGCCGGTGCCTCGTGGTGGGAGCGGGGCGCGGTGATGCTGATGTACACGATCCTGACCGCCCTCTTCACGTCGCTGATGACCGCTCCCGGGCTGATCTTTCAGCGCAACCATCACACCTTTCCCCTGCTGACCTCCGCGCCGCCGCTCGCCGTTTTGCACGGGCAGGTGCTGGCCGATGTGCCGCAGCGAACATGGGTGGCGCTGTTGCTCGCCATCCCGTTCACGGCAGGGCTGCCGGGGAGCGAAAAAATTGCTTTTGCCGCCGGAGCCACGCTGACCGGTGCGCTGGTGTCAGGGCTGACCGCTTGGCTCGCGTATACGTTCCTCGTGCTGTGGGTGCGGGTCGTGCCGGGCGGGCTGGTGATGTTTCAGGTGATGTCGGGGATCGGGCAGGTGGGCCTGCTGTTTGCCCTCGGCTACCTGCTGTTCAACTCCGATCTGACGTCGCTGAATTTGTTTGCCCTGATGGGACCGATTGCTACAAAGGTGCTCGCGGTATGGACCGCGTTGGTTGCCGTTGTCATGCTGTGGGAGACGGCGCAACAGGAGCGCATGAACCGCTGGTATCTGAACGGCTGGATGGCGATCTTGGAAGGGAAAAAGTCGTCCGCCAATCAAAAAGGCTCCGCTTGGCCGCACTTGTTGCCCGGACGCGTGGGG
The DNA here is from genome assembly GCF_026410385.1 of Tumebacillus lacus. Lineage (GTDB taxonomy): Bacteria > Bacillota > Bacilli > Tumebacillales > Tumebacillaceae > Tumebacillus > Tumebacillus lacus. The sequence continues at coordinate 470,229 of NZ_JAPMLT010000002.1, read as the reverse complement.
GCGATGATGGCGAAGGACCTGGTCTTATTGACCGCCAATCCGATCACCAAAACGCGGTTCGCCTTGTGGGCGGTGTTTGCGGCGGGGGGAGCGGTGCTGATCGGAACGGGTCTGTTGCCCGGCTGGTTGGAGCGATTTTCATGGTTCCCGGATGGGCGCGGCGTATGGTTTGCCGTCGGAGCGGTGCTGGTGCCGGGCTGTCTCGCGTTCGGCGAGGTGCTGGCGGTGGTGTTTCAACTCGACCGCCGTCAAGAGACGTGGTACCGGATCGCCTGCGTGACGCCGTGGCAACTGCTCCTCGCCAAGCTCGGGGTCGGGATGCTGACGTTCGCGGCTCCGTCGGTGTTGCTGGTGATCGTGTATGCGCTGCTGCTCGGATTGCCGCTGGTCGACGCGGGTCTCGCCGTCCTCCACACGCTGCTGCTCGGCAGCGCAGGCGTCGCGCTCTGCATCGGCATCGCGGCGTTCGATGTGAAAGGCGGCGACGCGGTGTCGCTGAAGATGGACGGCAAATCAGAGCAACTGCCGCAAACGCCGCTTGCGATGCTCGCCTCTTTCGCAGGCACAGGCGTGTTTCTGCTCGGGCTGTTCGCGGGCTCGTTTGAGCGACAGGAGATCCTCGCGGATCTCCTGCTCTGGCTGGCGCTGTGGGCGGTGACGGCAGCCGTGCTGGCCGTCGGGGGACGCGTGTTGAAAGGACGGTTGATCAACCCGCTGTAAGGGCGGCAAAAGATATGACCGCAGTCATAGAGACGGCACTTCAAATACAGAGCGGGGACATGTATAATTTCCCTGTTTAGGAAATCATTTTATCGGAAAATGGGGAATCTGTTGATGGATCGAAAGAAACAGATCATTGCCAAATATGCCAAATGCGCGCTGGCTGCCATGCTGTTTGCCGCGCCGCTCGTACCGGTCGGTCCGATGCAGACCGCAGCGGCCGCGGGCACCGTTTCGGATCGCACCGCGCCGGAGAGCGAGATCGGCGCATGGCCCGTTCAAACGGACAAGGGGGTATCGGCAAATCCCTCCTCGTCGGACATCTCGGGTCATCACCTGTACAAGAAGATGCAAAGCGCGTTGCCACATCAAGCGCTCACACAGGCCGTTGGGGACACGCAGCCATTTGACTTCTATTTCTATGACGAGAATGACGACATCGGCGTTCTGAGCGGCACGATGTACTGGCAACCGGCCGCCGTCGAGTCGGGGCTGACCGGCTACGCGGTGTATTTCCTCGACGAGATCGGCAATCGCCTGGATAAGATCGGTCAGGTCGAGGTCGGCACAGTGACAGAAGACGGGTACGCGTTGCAGGTCGATAATCTGTCTGTGCCGGACGGCGCGAAAAAGTTTGGCGTCTTCGGCATCTCGCCGGACGGCTCGGTGGCACCGAACGGCGCGATCTCCCGCATCTGGGAGGCGGGGACGTTTGCACCGAGCGGCGGGACACTGAACGACACCGACACCGACAAAGGGCAGATCGGCGGCCCTTTGAAATTTAACAAGGCGGCTGACGAAACGCAGATCAGAGGGTATGCAACCTACTTGGTCGATCCAGAGCAGGGCGTGCAGTTGAAACTGCCGGAAGTGAGCAAGCGCGGGGCGGCCACCTATACGATCAACATCCCGGCCAATACGAAGCTGTTGACCTCACCGTATCTGTTTCTCTTCTCTGTCAGCACTGAGGGGGACGTGATCTCCGAGTCTCTGCAACAGATCCCCCTGTTCGATATCACGCCGTCCGCCGTGCCGAGCGTCATTCCGTTGCATCTGCCCGGACCGGTTCTGACAGGTCCGTATTTTCAAGATACGGACAGGGTCGCGGGCAAGATCACGCCGGCGTTCGGGTATGACAACGGATCGCTGTATGATGCGGGCATCCGCTCGGTCTCACTGTACTACACCGATCTGAAAGGCAGGAAACTCGCGAAAATAGGCGAGATCCCGACGACCGGCGGCGAAGCGGTGTTGCCGACGATGACCCCGAAAACGGGGGCGGTTGGGGTGGCTTTTTACTCGAACGACGGAATCTATGAATCGGATGACGCGGACCATGCGTGGATCTGGGATGACCCGACCTATCTGGCGAGCGATCTGAAATTTACCGATACCGACCGAGACCTGCACGAGATCGGCGGGACCTTGACGTTTAAAGGGGCTTCCAAAGTGACGGGACTGCTCGGCTATGCGATCGCTTTCGTCGGGGAGGAGATCGACCCGGTCGAGATCGGCTTTGTCCAAAAAGGATCGAATACCCAATTTACGATCCCGGCCGATACGCCGATCCCGTACGGCGGGTACGACATCGCGGTGGAGGCGGTGTACGGCAGCGAAGAGTACCCGATGTATGCACCGTACTACCGGGCGGTCTCGATTGAACAGAGCTCGATGCCGCTGCCCGAAGAGGTGCAGGTGATGAACAACAAAGGCAAAGCGGACACGATCACGGTCAGCCGTCTGCTGCCGGATGATCTCGTGTACGTCTACGCGAGTGGAGACGCAACGACCCCGTGGGTGAAACCGGTGACGGTGGCGAAAGGACAGACGACGGCCACCTTGATGATCCCGCAACTGGGCATCGGTGAGGGTGAAGTCTACGTGTCTGTCCGTTGGAAGGGCTACCAAGAGAGCGAACGCCTCCGCCTGCGAGTCAAACCGGAACCTCCGACCGCACTGACGGCCAAGCAGGTCACCGTGGAAAACCATCCGCTGGGCTCGGCTGACCGGGTGACGGTGACAGGGCTCCTGGACGGCGACAGTTTCATCGTCACGACGGAAAAAGGAGAATTTCTCGGGCATTCGGTGCCGGTGACCGACGGTCTTGGGGTCGCGGTGCTGGAGATCGAGCAACTCGGTCAGAAAGCGGGCAAGATCCACGTGAAACTGGTGCGGCAAGGGATCGAAAGCCTGCCGACGAAAGTGGCGTTTTTGAATGAACGCACGCGGGAGCCGCGCGACTTCCACATCACGATCCAAAATCAGATCGGGATCAACCTGGACACGGTCACAGTCAGTGACCTGCAGGCGGGCGATGTCGTGAAACTGTACAAAGACCCGGTGACGAAAACGCTGCTCACCAGACAGCTCATCGTCCCGGTCGGGCAGTCGTCCGTCACCTTCAAAGGGTTGAATCTGACCTCGGAACAGGTCTGCGTGACCGTGACCCGCCTGGGACTCACCGAGAGCCATCGCACGAAAGTCACCGTCCCGGCGAGCAAGTGACCGGTCCGGCATGGCAAGAAAAAAAGGATCGCACCTTTCCTGTGAAAGGCTGCGATCTTTTTTTTATTTCACCTGCCGCTCCGACTGGATGGTGCGGACGATCTTGGTGACCAATTTGCGGGGCATAAATCGGGTGGAGGTCGCCATGACTTTGTTGGTCAGGCCGGGGATGACGACCGTTCGACCTTCGAGAAGACCCCGGTAGCCGATCTCCGCCACCGTTTTCGCGTCCATGATCGCGCCTTGGACGAGCTTGGAATTTTGCATGTTCGCCATCTCTTGGAAGCCGGATGCGGTCGCGCCCGGGCAGAGCGCGGTCACGGTGACGCCGGTGCCGGTCAGCTCGTTGGCGAGCGCTTCGCTGAAGGAGAGCACGTACGCTTTCGATGCGTAATAGACGGCCATCAAGGGACCTGGCTGAAAGGAGGCGGTCGAGGCGACGTTGAGGATGCGGCCGCTTTTTTGAGCGATCATGTCGCGCACGTACCGTTTGGAGAGATGAGTCAGCGATTCGATGTTGAGCCGGATCATGTTCAATTCAAAATCAAGGTCGGTCTCGGCGAACAGGCCGAACGAGCCGTATCCGGCGTTGTTGACCAGCACGTCAACGCGGATGCCGGCCGCCTGTACCTGTTCATAGACTTCGGCGGGGGCGGCGGGGTCCGACAGGTCTTTGGCGATCACCAGTACGGAGATGCCGTGCGTCCGTTCCATGTCGGCCGCCAGTTCGCGCAGTTTGTCTTCGCTGCGGGCGACGAGCACGAGGTCGTGGCCGTCGCGGGCAAACAGTTTGGCCAGTTCCAAGCCGATGCCGTTCGATGCCCCGGTGATGAGAGCGGTTTGGCGGGGGGTCATGAGGTGTGCTCCTTTCCGTTGGGTCCAGCCTGCCCGGCCGGGCGGCTGTCCTTGCTGTCTTTGCCCAGCACTTGGCCGATCAAGTTGCGAATGTCGGCCAGCGTGGCACGGCGGGAAGTGCCGAACAGCAGGCGGATGATCGTGTGAAACGCGCGCTCTTGCTCCGCCGTGTAGGGGAACCAGTTGACTTCGCGCTTTTTCTTGCCTTTGTTCAGCATCACCGACGTGCGGTGCGAGAACGTATGCAGGCCGCCCGGTCCGTGGTAAGAGCCGATGCCGCTCTGCTTGACGCCGCCGAACGGGAGGTGCGGGTTGGCGACGGTGGAGATCACTTCGTTGATGCAGACGTTGCCGGAGACGAGCTGAGCGGCGATGCGCTCCGCTTTGGCGAGGTCGCTCGTCCAGACGCTGGCATTGAGGCCAAACTCGGAGTCGTTGGCCAGCGCGACCGCCTCCTCCACCGTGTCGAACGGCAGGATCGGCAGCACCGGTCCAAACGTCTCGTCGCGCATGATCTTCATCGAGTGATCGACACCGGTGAGCACCGTCGGATGGAAATACAGAGTCCCCGCCTTCGCCGCCGTGCCGCCGCACTCGATGCGGGCGCCTTTTTCCACGGCATCCCGCAGATGCTCTTCGACGAGGGCGAGCTGCGGCGGGAAGGTCATCGAACCGACGTCTTCCCCGAGGCGCAGCGAGCGGGCACCGGCCGTCACGCGGCGGACAAACTCGTCATAGATCGGCCGCTCTACGTAGACGCGCTCCACCGACATGCAGACTTGGCCCGCATTGGTAAACGCGCCCCAGAGCGCCCCGTTGACCGCCCGGTCGAGGTCGGCGTCGGCGAGGACGATCATCGGGTCTTTGCCGCCCAACTCCAGATCGACCGGGATCAGATGCTCCGCTGCGGCGGCAATGATCTTTTTGCCGGTGGCGACGCTGCCGGTGAAGAAGATTTTATCCGGGCGGGCTGCCGTCAGCCCGGCTCCGACGTCGCGTCCGCCGTGCAAGACCTGCACGACGCCCTCGGGAAATCCGCTCTCTTTGAACAGGCGCTCCATCAGCGTGCCGACGAACGGCGTGACTTCCGACGGCTTGAGCAGGACGGCGTTGCCGGCGATCAAGGCGGAGATCACCGGGATCATCGCCAGTTGGAACGGGAAATTCCACGGCGAGATGACGCCGACGACACCGAGCGGCTGGTACTGGATGTAGGAGCGGTTGCCGAAAAAGAGGATCGGGGTGGCGACGCGTTGGCGTGCGAGAAATGTCTCAGCATGCCGCTCGTAGTAATGGATCGCGTCGGCGACGACCAGCACTTCGGCAGACAGCGCTTCGCCGCGGATTTTGCCGGTGGCGGCGGCGATCTCTTCGGCGATCCCGTGCGCCTGTTCGACGAGGAGCAGGCGGAGCTTTCTCAGGAAGGCCAAACGCTCTGGCAAAGGTGTGGCGCGCCAGATCGGAAAAGCAGCGCGGGCGCGGGTCATGGCCGCCCGGATCTGATCCGGGGAGGCTTCCGGGACGGTGCCGAGCACGTCGCCGGTCGCCGGGTTGTATTGAATGACTTCGCTCATACGGGCAACCCTCTCTCATTTTGTGGTTTCGCGAAGATCGTGATATACTATCGTCGAGATACTTTGTAGTTTAAGTTAACCAACTGCTAACGTCAACCGGAAGCGGTTGTTTCTTCGGGGGAGAAAGGGAGAGGGAGATGGAGTTTCCGGCACGTTTACGCCAACTGCGCAAAGGCCAAAAGCTGACCCAAGAGCAACTGGGCAAGCGGATCGACGTGACGAAAGTGTCGATCTCCTGCTACGAAAACGGCACGCGCACCCCGGACATGGAGACGCTGCAACGGCTCGCCGATGCGCTGGAGGTCTCCGTCGACTGCTTGCTCGGCCGATGCGACATCGACAGTGAGATCGACCCGGCTGCGAGCAGCGGACCGCTCGCCTCCCGCATCGTCAAAGAGGCGGACCCGGATGTCTGCCGGTGGCTGGAAGAAGTCGTGCGCGCACCGAAAGAGTCGCTGGAGGAGTTGCGCAAGATCTGGGATATCATCAAACATCGCGGTGCCAACCGCTGAGCATACTGAATATAGAACGGGACACAAAAGCCTCCACACATCGAGTGGAGGCTTTTGTGATGCATCTCACTGGTGTTTCTATACATACATATATAGAATGGTGTCAATAAGACCAAAAGATGAGGTGTCTCTATGCAAAACGCGCAAGGCACGACGGGGTCGCCCTCCTTGTGGACGAAGGAGTTTGTTCTGCTGTCTGTCGCGAACTTGTTTCTCTTTTTCTCTTTTCAAATGTTGATCCCCACGCTGCCTGTCTATGTCACGCAGATGGGCGGAGATGAACTGGCGGTGGGGCTGGTCATCTCCGTCTTTACCGTCTCGGCGTTGCTCGTGCGGCCGGTGGCGGGGCTGTTGCTCGACCGGGTGGGACGGCGGCAGGTGCTGTTGTTCGGCGCGGTGGTGTTTCTCGCCTGCGTGGCCGGGTACTATTTTGCAGCCGCTGTGGCAGTTCTGTTGTTCCTGCGCTTTGTGCACGGGATCGGCTGGGGCGCGTTGACGACGGCGTATTCCACCGTGGTCGCCGACATCATCCCGGCGCATCGACGGGGCGAGGGGATGGGGTATTTCGGGCTGTCGTCGACGCTTGGGATGATGCTCGCGCCGTTGATCGGCTTGTATCTGGTCGATGCGTACGGATTTGGCGTGATGTTTGCGACGGCGACGGTGCTGGCCGCCCTGTCGCTGGTGCTGGCTCAAGCGGTCCGCATCCCGGCAGGCACGCCGGCTCCGGCGGGGGCTGAGACTTCGGTGTGGGCAAATTTATTTGAAAAGAAAGCGTTGTTTCCGGCGTTGCTGGCCGGGCTGCTCTCGGTGACGTACGGCGGCATCGTGTCGTTTATCACGCTGTACGGGGCGCAGCAAGGGATCGCCAATGTGGGCTGGTTCTTTCTTGGCAACGCGGGGACGATGCTGGTGACCCGCCCGCTGTCCGGCAAGCTGTTTGACAAAAAAGGGCATGTCTGGGTGCTGCTCCCCGGTGCGTTTGCGGTGATCGCCGGACTGTGGGTGATCTCCGTCGCGACGAACGAGTGGACGCTGTTGGTCGCCTCTGTGCTGTTTGGCCTTGGCATGGGCTCCGTGCAGCCGTCGCTTTTGGCCTGGACGATCAATCGCGTCGCACCGCATCGCCGGGGTGCGGCCAACGGCACGATCTTCTCCGCGTTTGACGGCGGGATCGCCGTCGGGGCGATGTTGCTCGGCGCGGTGGCGAAGGTGACCGGGTATGCGGTGATGTACCGCTGGTCGGCGTTGTTCATGGTGGCGTTCCTCGCGATCTACCTCTATTACGTCTGGAGCGGGAAAGAATCGAAGGCAACTTAATTTTCGAGTGGCGAATCAAATTTGCCCTTTTCTCTTTTTTGCAATAAACTGAAGGCATATAATTTGAGGCTTTCGGCAGTGAACGGAGGGTGCTTGTTGTGAAACGGGTTTTGTCCTGTCTTCTCGTGTTGGCGGTTTTATTTGGCGGTCAGGTGTCATCGGCGGCTGCGGCAGATGCAGGTGTCGTGATTCAGATCGACCAGAAGGTGCAGCGATATGCCCAACCGCCGATCCTCGTAGACGGAACAACGCTGGTGCCGCTCCGAGGGATCTTTGAGACGCTCGGAGCGAATGTGGAGTGGGACGCAGCCGCGCGCACGGTGAAGGCGACGAAAGGCAAGCTCGTCGTCACGTTGCAGATCGGCTCTCCCACCGCCTACAAAAACGGCACCCCCGTCCCGCTGCTGCAAGCTCCGCGGATCGTGAACGGCTCCACGCTGGTGCCCTTGCGCTTTGTCAGCGAGTCGCTGGGCGGCGAGGTGCAGTGGCGGGGCGACACGCGCACCGTCGCGATCACCTCGCCGGAGTGGGAAGCGGTCGAAGCGGCAGGCAAAGGCGATGCGGTCGCCGTACGCGGTGCGCTGGAACTGCTCGGGGTCGATGTAAACGCGGCGGCCGGCGGCGAGACGCTGTTGCTGGCCGCCGTGCGCAGCGGGAACCGGGTGTTGGTTGAAGAGCTGATCGCAGCCGGTGCGGATGTCAACCGGGCGGACGGTCAGGGACTGACGCCGATCATGGCGGCGGCGCTGTGCCACCACCATGAACTGGTGACTCCGCTGGCGAAGGCCCGTGCCGATCTGAACCGCATCTATGCGCAGATCGACATGACGCCGCTGATGTACGCCGCTTTTACGGCGCGATTGGAGGATGTCAAAGCGTTTCTCGAGGCCGGGGCGAGAACTGACGTAAAAAATCGCTACGGGTACACCGCTTTGAAGTTTGCCGAGCAGATGCAGAGCGTGGAGATCATCAAGGTCTTGCGCGCATCGGGCGCGGTGGAGTGATCGCAGTTGAAAAGTGATGCGCCCTGTCCGGCTGACGGATCAGGGCGTTTTCCATAAGGAGGCGGACGAGTGTGAGCGGACAGCGGGTGCTGTATATCGAGGATGAGACGGAGATCGGGGAGTGGGTCAAGCAAGACCTCGAAGGGCGCGGCTATCGGGTGACGTGGCTTTTGAGCGGGGACGGAGCGGTTGCAGCAGCTGACGAGGCGGATGTGGTGATCCTCGATGTGATGCTGCCGGGGCTCGACGGATTTACGATTGGGCAGCGGCTCAAGCAGCAACGGAGCGACCTGCCGATTTTGATGCTGACGGCGCGAACGTCGCTCGATGACAAATTGGCGGGGTTGCTCTTTGCCGACGATTATCTGACCAAGCCGTTTCACCCGGAGGAGTTGGCGGCGCGGGTGGACGTGCTGTTGCGCCGATTTGGGGCGGCGGCTGCCCAGCCGGTGCTGCTCGGGAGTCTGCGGATCGTGCTGGAGGAGAACCGCATCGTCGATACGGAGACGGGGCGCGAGGTGTCGTTGACGCAGAAAGAGCACGGACTGCTGGCTCTGTTTTTGCGGCATCCCAATCAGATCCTGACCAAAGAGCAACTGTTTGAAGCGGTGTGGGGCGAGGACTTCATCGGCGGGGACAACACACTGATGGTTCACATCCGCCACCTGCGGGAAAAAATCGAGCGCGACCCGAGCAAGCCGGAGCATCTGCAGACAATCCGGGGACTCGGGTACCGGTTGAAGCGATGAAGAAGCGGCTGCAATCGCTGTTGGTGCAGTATCTGGCGGTGGTCTTGGCGTTTTTGGTGACGCTCCCGGTGATTTTTGCGACGGGGGTGCTGACGTATTCGGCGTATTTGCTGAGCGAGGAATGGGGCGATGCGTTTCCGGCTCATTACACGACGGAGCAGATCGAGGAAAATGCGGCCTCGGCTGCTCATCGGGCGGCAGACGGCGGGGAAGCAGCGAAGCGGCTGGTGCTGGAGGAGTTGCGGAGCTTGTACCCGGATGCGGAGCTGTTTTGGGTGGACGGCGACGGGCATACGCACGGCGACCGTTCGGAGCGATGGACGGTGACGGAGACGGTGCAATTTATGAAAGCGAGCTACGGCGGCGATCCGTATACGGTGGTGAAGGCGTTCGGGGAGAGTGAGGAGAGCGGCTTTCTCGTGATCCGCGTGCCTCGTGACAAGACGTACAAGTCGCCGCCGCCAATCGCCGGTTGGGTGTATACGTTTGTGATGGTGTTGCTGGTGGCGTCTGTGTTTCTCCTGTTCTCGTGGCTGTTCTTTTCCCGGATTCGCAAGCGGTTGCTGGCGTTGCAACGCTCGATGAGCGTCGCGGCGGAGACCGGACTGCCGATCCCGTTGGAGCAGCAGCGCAAGCGGTGGTTTCGAGGGGATGAGATCAGCGAGCTGGAGCGGTCGTTCAACCGCATGGCCGTGCAGGTGCAGGAGAGCCGCGCCCGGGAGAAAGAGGAGGAAGAACTGCGCAAAGGGCTGATCGCGTCGCTCTCGCACGATCTGCGGACGCCGCTGACGACGTTGCGCGGGCATGCGTACCGGTTGCAACGGGAGGAGCTGTCGGAGGAAGGGCGGCGGTCGCTGGGTGTCATCGATGAAAAGATCTCGTTTGTGGATCGGCTGATCGACAATCTGCTGTCGTTTACGCTGCTGTCGGCGGGACGACTGCCCTTTACCCCGGAGCGAAAAGACGCGGTGCGGCTGCTGCGGTCGATCGTGGCGGCGTGGTATCCGGTGTTGGAGAAAGAGGGATTTGAGATCGACGTGGATCTGCCGGACGAGGGGATTTGGTGGGAGATCGACGTGCACTGGTTCCAGCGGATCTGGGACAACCTCTTGCAAAATGTGATCCGGCATGCCAAATCGGGCGGGTATGTGGCGATATCCGCAGAGGATGGCCGCCTCGTGCTGGAAGACCGCGGCCCCGGTCTCCAAGCCGCCACCCCCGCGAAAGGCGCAGGCGTGGGACTGGAGATCGTCGCGCTGATGGTGAAGGAGATGGGCCTGCACCTCGCCGTGGAAAGCGGGGAGCAGGGGACGAGGTATGTGTTGTGCCTCTCCGCAGATTTAAGGTAATCATAAGGTTCGCGCAAGGTAGGAGTAAGCTACCACCCTTATCATGGAGTCAGAGGTGATGAGGGTGAACATGAACACAAACACAAATATGATGATCGAAACGAAACATCTGACTCGCCGCTACGGGACGCGCGTGGTGGTGGACGATGTGAATTTGCAGGTGAAAAAAGGCGAGATCTATGGATTCCTCGGGCCGAACGGGGCGGGGAAGACGACGACGATCCGGATGTTGCTCGGGTTGATCCGGCCGAGTGCGGGGGAGGTCCTGCTGTTTGGGCGGGAACTGTCACGGCATCGGATGGAGGTGCTGGGCAAGATCGGGTCGCTGGTTGAGTCGCCGTCGTATTACGGGCATCTGACGGGGCATGAGAATCTCCAAACGATCCAGAAACTGCTCGGATTGAAGAAAAACCGCATCGACGAAGTGCTGGAGACGGTCAGGCTGACCAAAGACGCACACCGCCCGGTGAAAGGCTACTCGCTCGGGATGAAGCAGCGGCTCGGCATCGCGGCCGCTCTGCTGCGCGACCCGGAGATGGTCATCCTCGACGAGCCGACCAACGGGCTCGATCCGGCCGGGATACACGAGGTGCGGCAACTGATCCTCGACATGCCGCGGCAGCACGGGATCACGGTGCTCGTTTCCTCCCACCTGCTCTCGGAGATCGATCAGGTGGCGACGCAGGTCGGGATCATCAACGGCGGTCGGCTGATCTTCCAAGACTCCATCGACGTCCTCCGCCGCGAGAGCCGTCCCCGTCTGCGTGTCGTCACGGAGCGACCGGGTGCGGCGCAGATGTTGCTGCGCGGGCAAGGGCATGCGGCGGAGATCGAAGCGGGCGCTTTGTGGCTGGAAGGCGGTGCGGCGGAGAACATCGGTGCGATCAACCGGGAGCTGGTGCTGGCGGGTCACACGGTGACGCGGATCGAGGAAGTGAAGCGGTCGCTGGAGGACATCTTCCTCGACCTGACCGGGAAGGACGTGAGCCTATGAGTGCGACCACGCTCTCCGGGCTCGCTTCCGAGCGGGTCAAACTGACGCGGACGTGGCTGGTCTGGCTGGCGATCCTCGCGCCGGTCGGGATCTACGGGATGAACTGGTTCAATTTTGACCTGCGCTACGAGTACCTGTTCCCGCCGGGGACGGACGTCTGGGATGTGGTGATTCGCAATTTTCACATGCTCAGTTCTCTGGCCCTGCCGTTTGGTGCCACGCTGCTGGCGGCGATGATCGCGGGCCTGGAGCATCAGGCGGACGCGTGGAAGCAGATGCTGGCGTTGCCGGTCTCGCGCACGCGGATCTTTTTCAGCAAATGGCTGTGGGTGGCGGGCTTGCTGCTGCTCTCGTCGGTGCTGCTCGTCGCGGCGATGCTGGTGCTGGGCTGGCAGTTTGGATTTGCGGTGGAGGACGGCTGGCGGGTGGCGGCGCGGGAGGGACTTTTGCCGTTTCTGGCGACGCTGCCGTTGGTCTCGATCCAGCTCTGGCTGTCGTGCACGATGCGCAATCAAGCGACGCCGTTTGCCGTCGGGCTGGTCGGCGCGTTGTTTGCGCCGCCGATGGCCGGGTCGATGATCGGGAAGTGGATTCCGTACGCCTACCCGTCGATGGCGTTTCCGTCGCCGAAAAATCCGTTTGACCCGGAGTGGACGGCGTGGCTCGGGCTCGGTGTCGGCCTCGTGACTCTGATCGTGTGCGCGCTGGACTTTGCGCGCCGCGATGTGCGATAGGGAGGGGGAGCGAGCGATGACACAAGGAGCGACGTTCCGCCGCACGCTGTCGGCGGAGATCTTGAAAATGCGCGGGTCGCAGATCGGCTGGATGATGTGGCTCGGGCCGCTGATCGGGGCGGTCGGCGGCGTAGGCGGATATGTGCAGGTGCGCGAGGAGATCGCCGGGCAGCCGGAGTGGATCATGCTGTACGCGATGTTTGTGCTCAACTACGCGATGCTGTTTCTGCCGATCCTCGTTGGGCTGTATACGGCGATGATCTGCCGCTTTGAACATCAGAGCGGCGGCTGGAAGCAGTGGCTCGCCTTGCCGGTCTCCCGGTCGGCGGTGTATCTGTCGAAGGGGCTGCTCGTGCTCGGCTTGTTGCTGGTCGGGCAGGTGTTGCTGCTCGTCCTGATGCTGGCCGGCGGGCTGGTGCTGGGCGTGGAAGGGGAGATCCCGTGGGGGAGGCTTCTGAACGGGCTGTTCTACGGCTGGGTGGCGACGTGGCCGCTGGCGGCGTTGCAACTGTGGGTGTCGACGGTGTGGAAGAGCTTTGCCGCGCCGCTCGCGCTCAACGTCATCTTCACCCTGCCCGCCGTGGCGATTGCCAACTCGGCGACGTACGGGCCGTGGTATCCGTGGGCACAGCCGCTGCTGGCGATGATGCCGATGGAGAAGGCGATCAGCGATTTCTCGCAGCTCAACTTTTGGGTGATCGTCGTCGGCGGGTTTGTCCTGCTGACGGCGGCGGGCTGGCGGCATTTTGTCAGACGCGACGTGGCGTAGGGATTTGAAAAAGGAAAAGTGCCCGGTTCCGTGAGAGGAGCCGGGCACTTTTTTGCTGAAGATCTATATCTCAATCGGCGATCTGCTTCAGGTTGCGGCGATACTTGTAAAACACGCGGTTGAGCATCACAATCGAGCGTTTGTCTTTCTCCTGAAACGCCCGCGTGAGCTGAGTCCGAAGCCAACTCGGCATCTCTCCTTCCCCCCGTCGTCGCAAGTTAGTCTAAAGGTATGCGGCGGGAGGGGGGCCGGTGCCTGTATCAGTCGAGTTCGATCAATTCTTCCGGAGATTCGATCCGGACCAGTTCGATCTGCGCTTGTTTGAGCAGTTCGATCGCGTAGGGATCGGCACGGTATTCGTGTTTGTAGTGGATCGTGCGGATGCCTGCTTGGATGATCTGCTTGGAGCAGAGCAGGCAGGGGAAATGGGTGACGTAGATCGCCGCATCCTCGGTGGACACGCCGAACTTGGCGCACTGCAAGATCGCGTTCGACTCCGCGTGGATCGTGCGGATGCAGTGTCCGTTGACCACGTGGCAGCCGACGTCCTGGCAATGTACGTCGCCGGAGACCGAGCCGTTGTAGCCGGTGGAGATGATGCGCTTGTCACGCACGATGACAGCGCCGACATGCAGACGGTCGCAGGTGGAGCGGGTGGCGACCATCTCTGCTTGATCCATGAAATATTCGTTCCAAGGTTTGCGCATGAATGAGTTCTCCTTCATCTCGTCGATTATTGCTAGTATACCGTATTTTTATAGGAGGTGATCACACATGCAAATTCAATTCGAAGCGGAAACATTCTCGATGCTGGCCTTCGGTTTTTACACGGTGCTCGGACTCGCCGCTTTGGTCGTGTTGTATGGGTGGAGCCGCCGGAGACGGAGCGGGTATCTCTGGGTGCTTGCTCATCTCGTGACATGCGTCGCCGCAGTGGCGATCGCGCTGTCGCTCGAACCCGCAGGGGCGGCGGCCACCCGTGCGGACCAAGGCGCGATGCTGTCGGAAAACAGTTCGCTTCGAATCGGGCTGGCTGGGGTCGTGTGGGCTGCGAGTATGGGATTTTTGCTCGTCGGCGTGGGAAGATTGGGACGAAAATAAAAGCAAAACACGGCGCGTTCCCTGCCAGGATCGCGCCGTGTTTTTTATGGAGAACTTCTCATGATATGCACGTGATACTCCAAACAGGTGTCGAACCCGGATAAACTTTCCGACAATTGCCCCCGGATCTTCGACGTTTCGCGGTGGTTTGTCGCAGGGGCGGGTCGATGCGAAATGCAGAAGCGGCGGGGGGTGGCGGAAAAAGGGGGACGCACGTTCGCGGGTTTTCGGAGGCGAGGGCTGTCGGAAATTTCCCGGTTGGCGGAGCGCGTTTTGACAAACTATTCAGAAGGCGTGTGCTATCCTGTAACCATTCAAAAAACGGAAACGGGACGGTGGGAAAAACGTGTTCAAACGTATCTGGCAAATGAGAATGGCGACGAACGGCGGAGGCAACGCCGCGCTCGGGGGTTCGCGGTGGAATCCGCTGACGTGGATCGGCAAGGGACAAGCTTGGTGGGCAGGGCTGACCGGGAAAGGGACGTTTGTGCTCGTGCTGATGGCCTTCTTCCTCGGGCGGGCGATGATCTTGGGCGAGCTCGCCCCGTTCGCCATCGCCTTCTATGCGGTGATGCTCCGGCTCAAACGGTCGGCAGCCAAGCCGGTGCTCATCTCGCTGATCGCAGGCTCCTTTACCGCGCACGGGCTGTTCTCGATCTGGCCGGTGCTGGCGGCGGCCTTGATCTTCTATCGGATCGTCTACGGGATGCTGTCCAAGAAAAAGGCGCTGACGCTGAACATGGTGCCGTTCGTGGTCTTCCTCGTCGACGCCGGTGTGCGGATGGCGGGCAACGCGGCGGTCGGCGACATGTCGACCTACTCGCTGATGATGGCGGTGGTCGACGGGTTCCTGGCGATGGTGCTGACGCTGATCTTCATCCAGTCGCTGCCGATCTTCACTTTCCAGCGCGGCGTGAAGGAACTGCGCAACGAAGAGATCGTCTGCCTCGTGATCCTGCTGGCGTCGGTGCTGACCGGGTTTCACGGGCTGGCGATGGCCGGGATCTCGTTTGAAAATGTGTTCTCCCGCTATCTCATCATGCTGTTCGCCCTGATCGGCGGTGCGGGCATCGCGGCCGGGGTCGGGGTGGTGACCGGGATCATCCTGACGATGGCCTCCTTGGTCGCGACGACGCAGATCGGTCTGCTGGCGTTCTCCGGTCTGCTCGCCGGTCTCCTGCGCGATATGAAAAAAGTCGGCGTCGGCATCGGCTTTGGCCTCGGGGCGGCGATCCTGACGGTGTATGTGAGCGACTACGCGAGCGTGGTCACCGCGTTGAAAGAATCGGCGCTGGCGTTCGGCCTGCTGCTGCTGACTCCGAAAAGCTTTGTCGATCAGGTGTCCCGCTATGTGCCGGGCACGCACCAACACTCTCTGTCGCAACAAGACTACGCCCGCCGCATCCGCGAGTTGATGGCGATGCGCATCCGCGAAGTGTCGAGCGTCTTTCAGGAATTGTCTCATACCTTTTCTCAGATCTCCGGCACGGTGGAGTCCGCGCCGCAGGATGAAGTGATGAACCAGACGTTCGACACGGTGGCCAAGCAAGTCTGCGCCAACTGCTTCAAAAAAGAGCAGTGCTGGGATAAAAATTTTTATCAGACGTATCGTGCGATGTTTGACACGGTGACCTTGATCGACATCGACGGTCACGTCAAAGCGAGCGACATGCCGCCGGAGTTGAAAAAAGTTTGCGTCAAGACGGACCAACTGCTCCCGGCTCTGCACCGCGCCGTCGAGATGGTCAAGCGGGACATGCAGTGGCAAGGTCAACTGGCTGAGAGCCGGGACATGGTCGCCGCCCAACTGGCCGGGATCTCCGGGATCATGGGCGATCTGGCGCAGGAGATCCGCAAAGAGAATCACGTCTCCGCCGATCATGAGGAGCATATCGTGGCGGCGCTGGAGCACCTGGGGCTGTCGATCCGCTCGGTGGACATCGTGTCGCTCGACGTGGGCAAAGTCGAGATCGAAGTGACGTCGACCGGCTCGGGCTCGGCGGACGAAGGGGAGAAACTGATCGCGCCGCTACTGTCGGAGATCATCGGCGAGAACATCGTCGTGTCGGGCAAGCGGCATTGGGAAGACGAGAACGGCGTGACGATGACGCTGTCGAGCGCGAAATTGTACAACATTGAAACGGGAGTGGCCAGCGCGGCGAAGGACGGGCGGATGCACTGCGGCGACTCGTTCACCTCGCTGGATGTGGGCAACGGCAAATTTGCGGTGGCGGTCAGCGACGGCATGGGCAACGGCGAGCGGGCGATGCAGGAGTCGAGTGCGGCGATCCGGCTGTTGCAGCAGTTGTTGAAAGCCGGGTTTGACGAGCAGTTGGCGATCAAGACGGTCAACTCGGTGCTGTTGCTGCGGTCGAAGGATGAGATCTTCACGACGCTCGATCTGGCGTTGATCGATATGTTCACGGCGAAAGCGGAATTTTTAAAGATCGGGTCGGCGCCGTCGTTCATCAAGCGGGGCGGACAAGTCCTGACGATCTCCGGGGAGAACGTGCCGATCGGCATCCTGCAGGAGATCGACATTCAGACGGTGGAGCAGGAGTTGCAGGAAGGCGACCTGCTGATCCTGATGTCGGACGGCATCTTCGATGCACCGAAGCACACCGACGACAAAGAGGGCTGGCTGGCGAAACGCATCCAGGAGTTCCAGTCGCAACATCCGCAGGAGATCGCCGACATGCTGGTGGAGCTGGCTGTCAGGATCAACCACGGCAAGATCATCGACGACATGACGGTGCTGGTGGCCAAGGTGGAGAAATACAAGCCGGAATGGGCGACGATCCGCCTGCCGGGCGTGACGAAGCTGAAACGGCAAAAAGGCCAAGCGGCGCAGAACGGCGAGATCTTGGTGCCGCTGTCGTAAAGAAGAGGATACGGAGAGAGAAGAGCACAAACAGGGGGGCAAAGCCGTGTCCGGGCGTGGGGCACGGCTTTTTTGTGTCTGTCGGGAAGAGGGGGCGCTTCGCTGAGACAGGCAGACACGGGAGACGGCTTTTGAGTGCGGATGCGCAATTTGTTGTGCGAATCGGACAGATGGGAGCAGGATTCTGCTCGGGTTAGCAGGAAACTGTTAAGAGTAATAGATGACACAAAAGGAGAATTGTATCTATGAATACGCAAACGGATGCTTCGGCTTCGGCACCTGTGCAATCGGCGCAACCGACGCACACGGGAATCTTCGCGCCGCTCCGGGTATCGCGAAACTTTACTGCGCTTTGGACGGGGCAGACGTTGTCCCGATTTGGCGACGTCCTGCTGCATTTTTTATTGCCTTTGATCGTGTACGAAGTGTCCGCCTCGACGATGGCGATGGGCACGATGATGATGCTGATCATGTTGCCGCAGGTGATCCTGCTCCCGTTCGCGGGTCTGCTCGTCGACCGCACCGACCGGGTGCGGCTGATGATCCTCACCGATGTGGTGCGGTTTGCGGCGATGGGGGTGTTGACGGTGCTCAGTGCGCTCGACATGCTGACCTTGCCGATGCTCTATGCGTTTGGCGCGGTGATGGGGGCGTGCTCGGCGATCTTCCTGCCGGCGTACGGCGCGGTGCGGGCGCAGGTGTTCACGCCCGATATCCGCAACGCAGCCAATTCGCTCACCCAGTCCAGCTCGCAGGTCGCGCAGCTGATCGGGCCGTCCCTCGGCGGTCTGATGCTCGGGGTGACGACGGCGACGGTGGGGCTCGGATTTGATTCGCTGACGTTTCTCGCGTCGATCGGCGGGCTGCTGCTGCTCAAACTGCCCAAGACGGTGCGGGCGGAGGAAAAGCGCGCCGGAGGAATTCGCGCCTATCGGGACGACCTGCTCGGCGGCTATCGGGAGATCCGCAAACACGCGTGGCTGTGGATGACGATCCTCTGCTTTGGCTTTGTCAATGTGTTTTCCGGCGGGGTGCTCGCCGTGCTGTTGCCGTGGCTGGTCAAAGTGCATCTGGGCTGGGAGCCGTATGCGTACGGCTTGATCATCTCGGCGTCAGGGCTTGGGGCGCTGATGATGGCGTTTTTATTTGGTCGTCGCGCCGTTTGGAAAAACAGAGGTATAATGGCATATAGTGGTACCGGAATGACCGGGTTGGCT
This sequence comes from Tumebacillus lacus, assembly GCF_026410385.1. Classification (GTDB taxonomy): domain Bacteria; phylum Bacillota; class Bacilli; order Tumebacillales; family Tumebacillaceae; genus Tumebacillus; species Tumebacillus lacus. The sequence continues at coordinate 451,945 of NZ_JAPMLT010000002.1, read as the reverse complement.
CTGCTCTTGATGGGCGTGGTGGATTGGCTGCCCGGATTGATTGCGCTCAGTGCGTTGAGCGGAGCGGGGATCATGCTGTTCGGTCTGGTATGGGAAGGCAGCCTGCAAGAGCTGATCCCGGCGGAAGCGTTTGGCCGGGTGATGAGCCTCGACATGCTGGGGTCGTTTGCTCTGATGCCGCTCGGGTATCTGCTGGCCGGCTGGCTGGCGGAGCGCATCGGGGGCTTGACGACGATGATCTTGGAAGGCACGGTGATCTTGGTGATGGCGGCGCTGATGCTGACGCTGAAGCCGATTCGCCAGTTTCAATAAAGAAGGGGGTTTTTGTGGAGTGGCAATTCATGGAGTGGTGGAACGAAAGGCTTTGTCGGCCGAGGAAGTGGCTCTGATCCGGGAGTTGGCGACGTTGTGCGAGGGGCATGACGGGATCGAGTTGAAATTGAATTGGGACATGCTGAAGACGCGGCCGGGTGAGCGGACCGATGATTTTCTTTATTATGAAGCGGGACGATTGGTCGGGTTTTTTGCTCTGTATCATTTTAATGCCTGGGAGATCGAGATCAGCGGCATGGTGCATCCCGATCATCGTCGCAAAGGCATCTTCTCGGCGTTGTATGCGGCGGCGAAGGAAGAGGTCGCGCGGCGCGGCGAGTTGAACCTGATCTGGATCGTGTCGGAAGGATCGCAGTCGGGGAAAGCATGGGCGCTGTCGACCGGGGCGTCGTATAAAAACTCCGAATATAAAATGGAGCGCGAAAAAGACGCGCCGCTGCCGGAAGCGACCGACAAACTGTTCATTCGGGAGGCGACGCCGGAAGATGCGCCGGAACTCGGGCGGATGACGCATGTGTGCTTTGGCTTGCCGCTGGACTCGATGGTGGAGGCGACGGAGCGGAAGTTTGGCAAGGAAGGCTACTCGTTGCTCGTCGCCGAGGTGGACGGTGTCCGCATCGGCCGCATGAACGTCGACCACTCGGAAGGCGGCGTCGTCTGGGTGTACGGATTTTGCGTGATCCCGGAGTATCAAGGCAAAGGCTACGGCCGCGAGTTTTTGGCGCGGATGATCCGGGACTATGCGGCGAAAGGCTATCAGGAGTTTGCCCTCGAAGTCGCCGTGGAGAACAAAGGCGCGCTCGGCCTGTACGAGTCGAACGGCTACCGCGTAACGTCGGGGATCGATTACTATGAGATTGATGGGAAACAGGTCGGGAAATAGGAAATGAAAAAACACCTGCCGGAACGAGTCGCGGCAGGTGTTTTTCTTTGGTTGTAGATGACCGTCTACGAGGTCATTTTATCACACATCGTCGATATTCTCCGTTTCCTCTTAAAACGCTTTAAAATTGTCTCCCCTTGATTATCTACTTCTGCTCCCGGCGATACTAGATGGTAACTAGACCCACCTGTGGGCTGAAACTGGAGGGGTGACACGATGTTCCAGAAAGTGACGATGAAGCAGATTCTTTTGATCACCGACGGATGTTCCAATAAAGGCAGCGATCCGGTGCAAGCGGCGGTGTATGCGCGCAAACAAGGGATCGCGGTCAACGTGATCGGGATCGTCGACGGCGGCGACCTGCGTTCGGCGGGTCGGCAGGAGGTCGAGGCGATCGCCGAACACGGCGGCGGCATGAGCCGGATCGTCGCCGCCAAACAGCTGGCGATGACGATGCACATGATGACCCAGCATACGATGCAGATGACGATCCAGCAGGTGGTCAACCGCGAGCTCAAACAGCTCGTCGGCACAGACAGCGAAGGCCTGCCGCCGGAGAAGCGCGGCGAAGTCGCGGAGCTGGTCGACCGGATGAGCGACGAAGCGGCGCTCCATCTCGTGCTCGCCGTCGACACGTCCGCCTCGATGCACGACAAACTGCCGACGGTGCGCGAGGCGATTCGCGATCTGCAGATCGGGCTCGACGTGCGCAAAGGGATGCATCAAGTGGCGCTCCTCACGTTCCCGGGTGCCCACGGGGAGGATGTGCAAGTGATCTCGGAGTTCAGCCACGCCCCCGACCTCAGCGGCCTGTCCAACTCGCTGCGAGCAGGCGGCGGCACCCCGACTGGACCGGCGATTGAACGGGCGACGCAGCTGTTGATCGCAGGCAGCCATACCCCTTCGCGCCCTGTGCAAAAACACGACGAGCACGACGGCGACATGTCCGCCTATGTCGTCTGATCTGCTCTTTCGGCCTGGCCAGACGGTCACCGGACTGTGGCACAAACGCCGCTACACGGTGGAAGGACTGCTCGGACGGGGCGCGAACGGCGAGGTGTACCGCGTCACCGACAGCAGCGGGCAGACGCTGGCGTTGAAAGCGGCGCCGCTCTCGTCGGGCCTCGCGCTGGAGCACAAGATCTTGAAGCGGTTGTCCGAGGTGGCCCGGGGTGCGGACCTCGGGCCCCGCGTGTTTGATCTGGATGATGTACAGGTCGGCGGTCAAAAGCAGTTTTTCCTCGTGATGGAGTTGGTGCGCGGCACCACTCTGCCCGCTTTTCTGGATCGGCGCGGCCGGCACTGGACACCGGTGTTGCTGCTCCAACTCTGCACCTATCTAGAGCGGCTGCATGAGACCGGTAATGCGTTTGGCGATCTGAAGGCGGAAAATTGTCTCGTTGAGGAAGCGAGAGGAGCCGTCCGCTTGGTCGACTTTGGCGGCGTGACCCCGTTTGGGCGCGGGGTGAAGGAATATACGGAATGGTACGACCGCGCGTGGTGGGGGCGGGGCAGCCGCATGGCGGAGGAGGACTATGATGTATTTGCCCTCGCCATGCTCGCTATCGCCCTGCTCGCTCCCGACCTGCGCAAAGCATTGACGGAGAGCGGCGTGCCGAACGGGTCGCGATTGCGGCAGGCGGTGAGCAGCGATGCCCGGCTAGCCGACTGGCGCGGGTTGCTCCAAGGCGTGTTCGACGGGCGGGTTCGGACGATCTCCGCCTTTCGTCAGGAACTTCTCCCGCTGGTCAAGGCTGGCGTGCGACTGGAGCAAAAGGAAAAGGTACGCCGCAAGCCGCGCGATTGGACCGATTGGCTGGTTGTCGGATCGGGTTTGGTGCTGATGTTGGTATTTTGTCAATTTGTCCTCTTCCGTTGAGGAAGGGATGCACAGGTCGGGACGCGAAACTGAAACAGAAGAACTCTCACAGTCGCTGAAGGATGGAACCCACAATGAATGAGAGCAGTCTGGAACAAGTGCTGGAATTGTGCCTGCGCGCCGGCAGCGTCATGCTGAAAAACGGCGCGGAAACGTCGCGGGTGGAAGAGACGATCGTCCGCATCGGCCAATCGTTCGGGTGCCGCACCGTTCACAGTTTCGCGACGCCGACCGGCCTGTTTGTCTCGATGGCCGACAGCGAGCGTGAAAAGACGCGGATGCTGCGGATCACCGGGACATCGACGATCAATCTGAGCAAAGTCCACGAGGTCAACGACCTCTCCCGCCGCTGTGCGAGCGGGACGGTGACGCTCGCCGATCTGGCGGTGGAGCTCAATCGGATCGACCGCGTACCCTATACATATCGGCTTCGCTACCAGCACCTCGCCGCCGCCGTCTCGTCGGGGGCTTTCGCGGTGTTGTTTGGCGGTTCGCTGCCGGAATTTCTCGTCGGCGCGGTCTGCGGCTGGCTGAGCAACTCGGCGTGGGGGATGATCGGCGACCGGATGCCGACGTTTCTGCGTACGTTCTTTGCCGCGCTGGTCGGCGTGGTGATGGCGGTAATCGGGGTCAAATACTCGTTTGCCACCCATACGGAAGCGGCGATCCTCGGCGCGGTGATCCCGCTGGTGCCGGGCGTCGCGGTCACCAACTCGGTGCGCGACCTGATGGCCGGCGAGCTCCTCTCCGGCGTGGCGCGGGCGGCCGATGCGGCGTTGACCGCGTTTGCGATCGCCGTCGCGGTCGCGCTGGTGCTGACCGTCGCGTTGCGCGGGGTGGTGATCCAATGAATGAGACGTTTTTCACATGGCGGGACTTGCTGCTCGCCGTCGCCGGATTTGCTGCGACCTACTGCTACGCGGTGCTCTATCAGGTGCCGAAAAAAGCGCTGGTCCTTGTCGGGCTGGTCGGCACGGGGGCGTGGCTGGTGCAGGAGTTTGTCTCGCGGCTCGGCGTGGCGTCCGTCGCGTCGGCGTTTATCGGCGGAATGTTTGTGGCGATGGTCAGCGAGTTTCTCGCCCGCCGGGTGCGGATGCCGGTGACGGTGTTTGTGGTCGGCGGCATCGTGCCGCTCGTGCCGGGGTCAAAGGCGTACGCGACGATGCGCGAGTTTGTGATGGGCAATGAAATGTTTGGCATCGTGCGCGGGGCGGAGACGATCTTGATCGCAGCCGCCATCTCCGCCGGGCTCTTGCTCGGCGGCACGCTGGTGCGGATGACAGGGAGGGCGCGGAGTGATCGAGCAACGGGTACGCGAAACCATTCGTGAGCAGCACCTGTTCGCGAAAGGCGAGACGACGGTCGTCGCCGTGTCGGGCGGTCTCGATTCGGTCGTCCTGCTCAACGTGCTGCTGACGCTTCGCGAGCAGGACGGGGTGCCGGGCGAGATCGTCGTGGCGCATTTCGATCACGGACTGCGCGGGGAAGAGTCGGAGCGGGATGCATTATTTGTAGAAACGCTTTGTGCGCAGAAACGTATTCCTTTTTGCACAGATCGAAAAAACGTCAGGCTCCATGCAGAGGAGCACCGCCTGTCCACGCAGGTGGCCGCCCGCGAGCTGCGGTATGAGTTTCTGAGCGGTGTGGCGCAGCGGGTGCAGGCCCGGACGATCGCCACCGCCCACCATGCGGACGATCAGGCGGAGACGGTGCTGATGCGGATCTTGCGCGGCACGTCGACGAAGGGACTGGGCGGCATCCCGTACGCTCGGACGGAACAGGGCTGTCAGATCGTGCGGCCGCTGCTCGATGTCTGGCGGAACGAGATCGAGACGTACGCCCGTCAACGGCAGCTTTTGCATCGGGAAGACAGTTCGAATGCATCAACCAAGTACTTGCGAAATAAGATACGTATACGCCTCTTGCCAGAACTGGCCCGCGACTACAATCCGGGCGTGAAAACAGCGTTGACACAACTGGCGAACATCGCTAGAGAAGAAGATGCGTATCTGAACGACCTTGCACAGCGGGAGTTTGACCGGGTCGCACAGCCGGAAGGAGACCGCGTCCGCATTGAAGCCAAAAGCCTCGCTGTAACGCCGCTTCCTTTACAACGTCGAGTAATTACACTAATATTATATTATCTGTGCGGACATACCAAACAGTGGGAACACACGCATGTCGAGAGCGTTCAATCGCTTTTGGACAGCCGTTCTCCCGGCAGCCAGCTCTCCTTGCCGGAAGGGTTGACCGCTTGGCGTGAATACGACCTCCTGTACATCGGGAAACAAGCGTCGTCTTCACACCTGTCAGCTTTACCGCTGGAACCGATCGACGTCACGGTGCCCGGAGCGGTCGAACTCTCTGAGAGTGCGATCCGGCTCGAGTGGACGGTGACGGAAGGTGTGCCACAGCGTCCGCAAGACGCTTGGGAAGCGCATTTCGATGCTGATGATCTGTCCGGTTCCCGCATATACATACGCACATGGACGAAAGGTGACAAGGTCCGTCCGTTCGGCATGAACGGCAGCAGGCGGATCAGCGACATCCTCGGCGAGGCCAAGGTGCCCAAGCACCGCCGCGCCGTTTGGCCGCTTTTGACCGTTGGCGATGAGATCGCCTGGGTCGTCGGCATCCGTCGCGGACAGCAGGCGACCGTCACCACGCGCACGGCGCGAACGCTCGTGATTCGGGCGACAGAACTCTCCTAGGGGGTACCGTGATTCATGCATCAAGATGTGCAAGAGATTCTCTTTACTGAAGAGGCGGTCGATGCGAGAATCCGTGAGATCGGCGCGGAGATCGCGCGCGATTATGAAGGTCAGGATCTGCTCGTCATCGGTATTTTGAAAGGGGCCAGCTTGTTCATGGCCGAGCTCGTCAAACGCATCGACATGCTGGTGGAGATCGACTTCATGGCCGTCTCCAGCTATGGCAAGTCGTCCGAATCCTCCGGGGTCGTACGCATCCTGAAGGACCTCGACAAGAGCATTGAAGGCCGTCACGTCCTGATCGTCGAGGACATCATCGACAGCGGCTTGACCCTTTCCTACCTTAAAAATCTGCTCGAACAGAGAAAGGCCGCTTCTGTAAAGGTCGTCTCTCTGCTCGACAAACCGGAGCGGCGCAAGGCGGAGATCACCGCAGACTATCTCGGGTTTTCCGTGCCGGACCACTTTATCGTCGGGTATGGCCTCGACTACGCAGAGCGTTACCGCAACTTGCCGTACGTCGGGGTGTTGAAACCGGAAGTGTATCAACCGTAAGCTGCAAGTTCTGGCGAAGCGGTGCCAAGGTGCCGAGAGGAGGTAAGACATGAACAGATTTTTCCGCAACGCTGGATTTTACCTGCTCATCTTCCTGATCACCGTGGGGATTGTCAATTTTATCACCGGTGAAAAACAGGAAAAGAGCGAGATCAGCTACAATGAATTCATACAAAAAGTGCAGGCCGACCAGATCTCCGAGTTGTTCGTGACCAGTGAAGGCCTGACTTTGAAGCTGACCGGCAAGACGTCCGACAACAAAGAGTTTATCTCTCGGTCGCTGTTCAGTGAAGAGTTCTCCAAGCAACTCAACCAAGAGCTGCTCGACTCGAAAGTCAAGATCAACGAACCGCAGCGCGACTCGGTGTGGCTCACGTTCCTGACCTCGATCGTTCCGTTCATCGTGATGTTCATTCTGTTCTTCTTCCTGATGAACCAAGCCCAAGGCGGCGGTTCGAAGGTGATGAACTTCGGCAAGTCGAAGGCAAAGCTCTACAACGAAGAGAAAAAGAAGGTCACGTTCGACGACGTGGCAGGCGCAGACGAGGAGAAAAACGAGCTCGTCGAGGTCGTTGAGTTCCTCAAAGACCCGCGCAAATTCTCCGCACTGGGGGCGCGCATTCCGAAAGGCGTGCTGCTCAACGGGCCGCCCGGCACCGGTAAAACGCTGCTCGCACGGGCCGTCGCCGGTGAAGCAGGGGTGCCGTTCTTCTCGATCTCCGGTTCCGACTTTGTCGAGATGTTTGTCGGTGTCGGCGCATCCCGCGTCCGCGACCTGTTTGAAACGGCGAAGAAAAACGCGCCGTGCATCATCTTCATCGACGAGATCGACGCTGTCGGCCGCCATCGCGGCGCAGGGCTCGGCGGCGGTCACGACGAGCGCGAGCAGACGCTCAACCAACTGCTCGTGGAAATGGACGGATTTGGCGCGAACGAAGGCATCATCATCATCGCCGCGACCAACCGCCCGGACATCCTCGACCCGGCGCTGCTGCGTCCCGGCCGCTTTGACCGTCAGATCACGGTCAACCGCCCGGACGTCAAAGGCCGTGAAGAGATCCTCAAAGTCCATGCCAAGAACAAACCGATCTCTCCGGACGTGCCGCTGGAAGCGATTGCAAAGCGCACCGTCGGCTTTACCGGCGCGGATCTGGAAAACGTCTTGAACGAAGCGGCGCTGCTCGCAGCCCGTCAAAATAAGAAAGTGATCGACGACCTCGACATCGACGAAGCGATCGACCGCGTCATCGCCGGCCCGGAAAAGAAGAGCCGCGTGATCTCGGAGCGCGAACGCCGTCTGGTCGCCTACCACGAGGCGGGTCACGCCGTCGTCGGCTACCACCTCAAGCACGCTGATGAAGTCCACAAGATCACCATCGTCCCGCGCGGTCTGGCTGGCGGCTACACGGTGATGATCCCGAAGGAAGACCGCTACTTCATGACCAAGTCCGAGATGTACGACCGGATCTCCGGTCTGCTCGGCGGACGCGTCGCGGAAGAGATCGCGTTTGACGAGATCTCCACCGGCGCGCACAACGACCTGCAGCGCGTCACCGACATCGCCCGCGGCATGGTCACCGAGTACGGCATGAGCGACAAACTCGGCAACCTGCAGTACGGCCACCGTCAAGGCGGCCAGGTCTTCCTCGGCCGCGACATCGGCCATGAGCAGAACTACTCCGACACGATCGCGCTCGAGATCGACAAGGAGATGCGTGCGATCATCGACCAGTCGTACGACGCGACCCGCAAAGTGCTGACCGACCACCTCGATCAGCTCGACCTGCTGGCGAACGTCCTGCTCGACCGCGAGACGATCGACAAAGCGATCATCGATTCGCTGATGGAGACCGGCAAGATGCCGGACGGTACCGCGCCGGAGATCAAAGTCCGCGCAGGTCACATGACTGGCGAAGAAGAGACCAAAAAAGCTCCCGACGTGAAGATCGGCGTCAAGGCGGACGACTCCAAGCCGGAAGCCTCCCAATCGGAAGCAACGCCGACCGCAACGGAAGCGAAGCCGACCGATGAAGACGCAGGTTCTGACGAGTAACGGTTATAGACTCGGTTCGACTTTCATAAAGGAAGAGGGCATCTCGCCGTTTGGTCCACACCAACGGCAGATGCCCTTTTCTTGTATTACAATTTTTATGAAATAGAAAATGGTGTTTTGCATTCGGCGTTTTCCTGTTGAGTGAGCTGTGATAAAGTAGTCGTATTGTGTATTTGAAGGGTGGGGTGGTACGTTGCGGTACGTATCTTTGCAACGGCTGAATCAGGGAGCGCGTCTGGCCAGACCGCTGCTCGATGAAAAAGGGGTTATTTTGCTGGGCGCGGGTGCGGAACTCACCCCGTTTATCATCCAACGACTGACGGCTCTGGGCATCCCAGCCGTATATATAGAAGACGGACGCACCGAAGACGCGGTGCCGGACGATGTGATCTCGCAGGAGACGCGGCAACAGGCGTTGTCGACAATCCACACGACGATGCGCGAGATGACGGTCGCCGAGAAGTTTCCTCGCCAGTTTCAACAACAGGAGGTGGGACGGCGCATTCGCGATCTGTTCGATGTGATTCTCGGTGAGATGCGCTCCAAGAAGGGCATGGCGATCAACCTCGCCAATATCTACACCACCGACGGATTTCTCTATCACCATTCGCTCAACGTCTCGATCATGTCGGTGGCGATGGGCTTGGAATACGGATTGAACGAAAAGCAGTCGCTCGACCTCGGAGTCGGGACGCTGTTGCATGATGTGGGGAAATTGCGCGTGCCGCAAGAGATTTTGAACAAACCGGGCAGACTAACGGACGAAGAGTTTCAAGCGATCCAGCACCATGCTCTGTACGGCTATGAGATGTTGCGGGCGCAAGATGACATCTCGGCGATGTCGGCTCACGTCGCGCTCCAGCATCATGAGCGCATCGACGGGACAGGCTATCCGCGCGGGCTGAAGGGGGACGAGATCCACATCTTCGGCAAGATATCCGCGGTGGCCGACGTCTATGAAGCGCTGACAGCCAACCGCATCTACCGCAAAGGGCACCTGCCGCATCATGCGCTGGAGTTTCTGCTCGGGGCGTGCGGGAGTCATTTTGAAACGGAGATGGTGCAGATCTTCCTCAAGACGATCTCGATCTATCCGGTCGGCATGACCGTCCAGCTCAACACCGGCGAGACGGGCGTCGTTGTCGCGCATCATATCGGTCATCCGCAGCGGCCGACGGTGCGCGTGTTGCAGACACCGGACGGCGAAGAGTTGAAGCAGCCCTACGATGTGAATCTGATGGAAAATTTGACTGTGATGATCGTCTCCTGTGAAGGATAACGGGTGTGCGGTGTCAAACGTGCTAATGGAAGGAATGGAGGGGGACTCATCACATGACAACCGGCACGGAACAAGAGAAAACAGAACCGATGAAATCGGACATTGAGATCGCCCAGCAGGCCACCCTGCGCCCGATCCGCGAGATCGCAGCGGGGCTCGGCCTGACTGAGGACGACATGGAACAGTACGGAAAATACAAAGCCAAGATCTCGCTGGACGTCTGCCGCCGTCTCGTAGACAAACCGAACGGCCGCCTGATCCTCGTCACGGCGATCTCGCCGACCCCGGCTGGCGAAGGCAAGTCGACGACCACCGTGGGACTGGGTCAAGCACTGGCCAAACAGCTCCAAGACAAAGGCAAAAAAGCGATGATCTGCCTGCGCGAACCGTCGCTCGGGCCGTCGTTTGGCATGAAGGGCGGTGCGGCAGGCGGCGGCTATTCGCAGGTCGTGCCGATGGAAGACATCAACCTGCACTTTACCGGCGATTTCCACGCCATCACCTCGGCGCACAACCTGCTCGCCGCCCTGATCGACAACCACATCCATCAAGGCAATCAGCTCGGCTTTGACGTGCGCCGCATCGAGTGGGGCCGCGTGCTCGACGTCAACGACCGCGCCCTGCGTCAGGTCGTGATCGGCATGGGCGGCGTCGCCAACGGCGTTCCCCGCGAAAGCCGCTTTGACATCACCGTCGCGTCGGAAGTGATGGCGGTGCTCTGCCTCGCCGCCGACGAGCAGGATCTCAAGCAGCGCCTGCGCCGCATCGTCATCGGTTACAACGCCGACAAACAGCCGATCACCGTCGCCGACCTCGGAGCGGAAGGCTCGATGACCGTGCTGCTCAAAGACGCGATCCAGCCGAACCTTGTGCAGACGCTGGAACACGTGCCGGCGCTCGTTCACGGCGGCCCGTTCGCCAACATCGCCCACGGCTGCAACTCCGTGATCGCGACGAAGACGGCGTTGAAACTGGCCGACTACGTGGTGACGGAAGCTGGATTTGGCGCAGACCTTGGTGCCGAGAAATTTTTCCACATCAAGTGCCGCCAAGCGGGCCTCGAACCGGAAGCGGCGGTCGTCGTCGCGACCGTTCGCGCGCTGAAAATGCACGGCGGTGTGGAAAAATCCGACCTCGCGACGCCGAACGCCGAAGCGGTGGAGCGCGGCCTCGCCAACCTGTCCAAACATGTCGAGAACATCCAGATGTTCAACATCCCGGCCATCGTCGCCGTCAACCGGTTCCCGACCGACACGGCGGAGGAGATCGCCGTCGTCCGCGACTGGTGTGAGCAAAACGGGCTGCCGGTCGCGCTGTCGGAGGTGTTCACCAAAGGCGGCGAAGGCGGCCTTGGACTGGCCGAGAAAGTCCTCGACGTGCTGGAAAACCGTCCGGGCGGGCTGATGTACCTCTACAACGAATCGGACTCCATCGAGGAGAAGATCGGCACCATCGTCCGCGACGTCTACGGCGGCGACGGCGTCACCTTCGCACCGAAAGCGAAGACGATGCTCGCTCGCCTCAAAGAGATGGGCTACGGCACACTGCCGGTCTGCATGGCGAAAACGCCGTACTCCTTCTCCGACAACCCGAACCTGCGGGGCCGTCCGGAAGGGTTTACGATCACGATCCGCGAGCTGCGTCTGTCGGCCGGTGCCGGATTTATCGTCGCGATCACAGGCGACATCATGACGATGCCGGGCCTGCCGAAACAGCCGGCTGCGATGAAGATCGACCTGACGGAAGACGGCAGGATTGTCGGTCTTTTCTAAGGGAGAAAGCAAGCCGTTTGGGGACACTATCTGTACCCCAAGCGGCTTGTTTTTGCTTGTGTGACAAAAATGCGAAAAATTGACATGACACCGTTCTAGGGTTAGAATGACAGAGAAAATAGGGGCTACGTGTGGCCCATACCAGTATAAGGAGGCTCTGTGCGATGACACTCCTCACTCCTGCTCCGAACAAAGAGCAACAAGAGTACTACGTGCAACGCCTGCAAGAGCTCAAAAAAGAACGCAATGCCATCATCCTCGCGCATTACTACATGCGTCCCGAGGTTCAAGCGGTCGCTGACTATATCGGGGACTCTTTTGGTCTGTCCCAACAAGCAAGAGACACCGACGCAGACGTCATCCTGTTCTGCGGCGTTCATTTCATGGCAGAAAGTGCAAAAATTCTCAATCCCGACAAGATCGTCCTGATGCCGGACGAGCGCTCCGGTTGCCCGATGGCCGACATGGTCACCGGCGAAGGCCTGCGCAAACTGAAGGCGGAACATCCCAACGCCACCGTCGTCGCCTACGTCAACACGTCGGCCGAGGTCAAGGCGGAGACCGACATCTGCTGCACGTCGTCGAACGCGCTGAAGGTGATCGAATCGGTCGAGTCTGACGAGATCATCTGGGTGCCCGACAAAAACCTCGGCCACTACGTCTCGCAGTACACCGACAAGAAGATGATCATCTGGCAGGGCTACTGCAACACGCATGACCTGCTCACCCCGGAAGAGGTGCTGGAGCTCAAGCGCGAGTACCCGGACGCGCCGATCGTCGTCCACCCGGAATGCCGCCCGGAAGTCGTCGCACTGGGCGACTACGTCGGCTCGACGACCGGCATCTTGAAATACTGCCGCGAGTCGAACTTCAAAGACTATATCGTCGCTACTGAAGAAGGCGTGCGCTATATGCTCGAGAAGGAATCGCCGGATAAAAACTTCCATTTTGCTTCCCGCTACATGGTCTGCCCGAACATGAAGGTGCACAACGTCAAGAAGATGGTGCGTGCGCTGGAGACGATGCAGCCGCAGATCGAAGTCGATCCGGAGGTCGCAGCCAAGGCGAAGCGCTCTCTCGACGCGATGCTGGCCGTCGTGCCGAAGTAAGCGAAGGCACCGAAGTACGGAAAAGGAGCGAACGCCGATGTTTGCCCGCTTTATAGCTGATTTTCAGCCGGAGGATGTCACCGTCCACGACACCGACGTGATCGTGGCCGGCACGGGCATCGCCGGCCTTTATACGGCGCTCAAGATCAGCCAATACGCCGATGTGACGCTGCTTTGCAAAAAGGGGCTTACCGAGAGCAACACCAACTGGGCGCAGGGGGGCATCGCCGCGGCGATCGCGGAGGGCGACTCCCCTGATTTGCATGAGGCCGACACGCTGATGGCCGGTCACGGCCTCAACTCCCGGTCTGCCGTCGAGGTGCTGGTCAACGAAGGGCCGGCGCTCGTCGAGGATCTGATCCGCCTCGGCACTCAGTTTGACCTCGAGGACGACCACATCGCCCTGACCAAAGAAGGTGCACACTCCCGCCGCCGGATCTTGCACGCCAACGGCGACGCGACCGGAGCGGAGATCGTGCGGGCGTTGGCGGTGCAAGTGCGGGAGAACAAGCGGATCACCGTGCTGGAGAACGCTTTTGCCATCGATCTGGTGACGGCCGAAAACGGCTCCTGCAAAGGGGTGCTGTATCAAAAGGACGACCGCCTGTACTACATACGGTCGAAAGCGACGGTGCTCGCCACCGGCGGGGCCGGCAACATGTACCGCTACACGACCAACCCGGACGTGACGACGGCGGACGGATTTGCGATGGCCTACCGGGCAGGGGCGCAGTTGCAAGATCTCGAATTCATCCAGTTCCATCCGACGGTGCTCAACTACCCCGGCGCGCCACGCTTCCTGATCTCGGAAGCTCTGCGCGGCGAAGGGGCGGTGCTGCGCAACCTGGCGGGGGAGCGGTTTATGACCCAGTATCACGAACTGGCCGAACTCGCGCCGCGCGACATCGTGGCGCGGGCGATCGTCTCGGAGATCGAAAAGACCAAATCGACGTTTGTCTATCTGGACATCACGCATCAAGACCCGGATCTGATCAAGAACCGGTTCCCGACGATCTATGAGTTTTGTCTGTCCTACGGGCTCGATCTGACCACCGACTGGATACCGGTCGCTCCGGCCGCCCACTACGTGATGGGCGGCGTGCGCACCGATCTGTACGGCGAGACCAACGTGCGGCGGCTGTTTGCGTGCGGCGAGGTGTCCTGCACCGGCGTGCACGGGGCCAACCGTCTGGCGTCCAACTCGCTGTCGGAAGCGATCGTGTTCGGCAAGCGGATCGCTGATCGCATCCAGGCGTTCTTATTGGAAGAAGGCGAGTGCCACCACATCGATGTGCCGGTCGTGCCGCCGCGCTTCCCAAGCCACGTGGAGAAGATCGACAACCGCAAATTGCATATGCAAAAAGTGATGGTGCGCCACGTCGGCGTCAAGCGCACCCGCGACGGGCTCGAACGGGCGTTGGCCGATCTCGGCCGCTTTACGCCGATGCTCTCGCACGGCTACACCAAGCCGAGCGAGTGGGAGTTTGTCAATCTGCTGACCGCGAGTCTTTTGACCGCGCAGGCGGCGTTGTTGCGCGAGGAAAGCCGGGGCGGACATTTCCGCAGCGACTATCCGAAAGCGCGCGACAACTGGCTGAAGCACATCGTGTTTCAGCGCGAAGCAGGCGTCCTGCAAGTGGGCGTCAATGGAGAGAGGTGTGAAGATCAATGATGGTATTGGATGCTCGCGTGATCGAGCGCGCAGTGCGGTTGGCTTTGGAAGAAGACATCGGGCACGGCGACATCACCACCAATTCGATCGTGCCGACAGACAAGCATGGACATGCGGTGCTGTGGGCCAAAGAGCCGGGCTTTATCGCCGGTCTTGACGTCGCGGAGATGGCCTTTCGCATCGTCGACCCGACCCTGACGATCACCCGGATCATCAAAGAGGGCGAACAGGTCGCCAAAGGGCAGACGCTGATGGAAGTCAGCGGCTCGGCCCGCTCGATCCTCACGGCGGAGCGCATCGCCTTGAACTTCCTGCAGCGTCTGTCCGGCATCGCGACCCGCACCGCCAAATTTGTCGATCTCGTCCGCTACTACAACGCCAAGATCGTCGACACCCGCAAGACCACCCCGGGCCTGCGCGCGCTGGAGAAATACGCAGTCGTCGTGGGCGGCGGCCGCAACCACCGCTTCGGGCTGTTCGACGCGGTGCTGATCAAAGACAACCACATCGAGATCGCCGGCGGCGTCAAGCAAGCGGTGATGGCAGCTCGCCAGCAGATCCCGCACACGATGCGGATCGAGGTGGAGTGCGAATCGCTGGAGCAGATCGATGAGGCGCTCGAAGTAAAAGCGGACATCATCATGCTCGACAACATGACCCCGGAGATGATGCGCGAGGCGGTGGAGAAGATCGCCGGCCGCGCCCTGACCGAAGCATCGGGCGGCGTCACCGAAGAGACCATCGTCGACACTGCCAAATCGGGCGTGGATTACATTTCCATCGGCGCGTTGACCCATTCGATCAAAGCGCTGGACATCTCGCTCGACATCGAAGCGAAATAAAGCGGGCTGCCCCCGCATACAGGTAGAAATAGCACAGAAGTGGAGAGACTCAAGCCATGATTCTCGTACTGGACGTAGGCAATACCAACATCACGCTCGGGCTCTACCAAGGCAAAGAGTTGCTCACACACTGGCGCGTCGCCACTGTGCGCGACCGCACCGAAGATGAGTACGGCATCCTGATCAAAAACTTGATCCGGGACCGCGGCCTCGATCCAAAAGACATCGAAGGCATCGCGATCTCCTCGGTCGTGCCGCCGCTGATGTTTGCACTGGAGCGCATGTCGGTCAAATACTTCGGGCATAAACCGATCGTCGTCGGGCCCGGCGTCAAGACCGGCCTGAACATCAAGTATGAAAACCCGCGCGAAGTCGGCGCCGACCGCATCGTCAATGCCGTCGCAGCTTTGGAACGCTATGGCACGCCGCTGATCATCGTCGACTTTGGCACGGCAACCACGTTCTGCGTCATCAACGAGAACGGCGACTACATGGGCGGTGTCGTCGCCCCTGGCATCGGCATCTCGACCGAGGCGCTGTTCCAGCGTGCCGCCAAACTGCCGCGCATCGAGATCACCCGTCCGGCGAGCGTGGTCGGTCGCAACACGATCACGTCGATGCAGTCGGGTGTGCTTTACGGATTTACCGGTCAGGTGGACGGCATCGTCTCCCGGATCAAAAAAGAATTCAACCTGCCGTTTAAGGTGATCGCCACCGGCGGGCTGGCCGGTCTGATCTCGTCGGAGTCCTACGAGATCGACATCAAGGATGACAATCTCACCCTTGACGGACTGCGGCTCATCTGGGACCGCAACCAGGACAAAGGAGGTCAATAACCGATATGGCAGTGCGCCCTGTAGTACTGGCACCGAACGACGTCTTGCGCGAGATCGCGCAGCCGGTCGAAAAGGTCGATCAAGAGATCCTCACCCTGCTCGACGACATGGCCGACACCATGTATGAATACCAAGGCATCGGCCTGGCCGCGCCGCAGGTCGGCATCTCCAAGCGCGTGATCGTCGTCGACTACGGCGATGAGTACGGCGGCCTGATCGAGATGATCAACCCGGAGATCGTGGAAAAATCCGGCTCTGTCGTCGATGTGGAAGGCTGCCTCTCGATTCCCGGCCTGCGCGGACACGTCGAGCGTTTTGAAAAGCTCACCCTGCAATTTGTCGGCCGTGACGGCAAGCGATATGAGATGAAACCGGAGGGCTTTTTTGCCCGCATCTTCCAACATGAGATCGATCATCTCGACGGCATCCTGTACACCGACAAAGCGATCGACACCTTCCAAGAAGAGCAAATGATCGAAGACTGATCGTTTGTTCAAATCAGACGGCTCCCGCTGCGATGCGGGAGCCGTTTTGCATAGACAAACCGTTTGTCGTTCCCCTACAATAATAAGCGTGCGATTAAAAAATTGGTGGTGAGTGACATGTCAGACACAAACAGTGCCATTCTCAGCCTGCTCTCCCTGATGGAGCGCATGATGGACATGCAAGAGCGGCTCGTCGACCAACTGGAGAAAGTCTCCCGCGAAGTGGAGCATCTGCAAACTCGTTTGGACGAGCACCAGATCGGACTGCCGGATCGCAACCGCCTCAACTGAAGAAGAACCGCGATCCCCGCGTGATCTGATGCAAGAAAACTGGCGCTCCCGTCTGGATCAGGGACCTGTTGAATATACATGCAGGGAACACGGTTCCGTTCCTTGATCCCGATCTGTTAGGGAGTTGCTTGAATTTTTAGCGTGAAAGAAAACATTCCTTTTGCAGATTAAGATCGGGAAAAAGGAATTTGCATCTGCGAAGCGAAATATTTGTGATAATGGAATGTCTTGTAAGAGAGGGGAACTGTGATTCATGGGTAGTAAGGATAAAAAAGTTCTGATCGTCGACGACCAGTACGGCATTCGCGTGTTGTTGAATGAGGTATTGGACAAAGAGGGCTACACCATTTTCCAAGCGCCGAACGGCGTGACCGCTCTGCAGATCGTGCGTGATGAAAAGCCCGATCTGGTCTTGCTGGACATGAAGATTCCGGGGATGGACGGCCTTGAGATCCTGCGCCACATCCGGGAGATCGAACCGGATACGAAAGTGATCATGATGACCGCATACGGCGAGCTCGACCTGATCAAAGAGGCGACCGTGCTGGGGGCGTTGACCCACTTCACCAAGCCGTTTGACATCGATGAACTGCGCGCGGCTGTCAACGAACAGTTGGTGTAGCGGCCGTTTGCTTGTACGAAATTGAATGACGCAGTGCCAGGCTCATTTTTGCATCTGACAAAAAGGGGGCATGTTTCGTCGTGGAAAAAGCGGTGATCCGACTCCGAATGAGTGCGCATGACGCCCATTACGGCGGCGATCTCGTCGACGGGGCACGTATGTTGGGGCTGTTTGGTGATGTGGCGACGGAGCTGCTGATCCGTTTGGATGGCGACGAAGGTCTCTTCGTCGCCTATGATTGTGTGGAGTTCAAAGCGCCGGTCTACGCCGGCGACTACATCGAGGCGCACGGCTTGATCACCAAGATCGGCAACACGTCGCGCCAGATGGAGTTTCATGCCTACAAGGTGATCCGGGGCCACATTGACCCGGCCAGCCCGTCTGCTGCCGAGGTGCTCGAGGAACCGATCCTCGTCACGTACGCGCGCGGGACGTGCGTCACGCCGAAAGACAAACAGCGCATACCGCGCGAGTCGCAGTAGACGGGGGGCCTCGCCTTTGGAACCTTTGATCATCACGGCCGCGCTGACCGGCGCGGAAGTCACTCGTGAACAGACGCCGCATCTGCCGCTGACACCGGAAGAGATCGCCGATGCCGCCTATGCCTGCTGGCGGGCGGGAGCGTCGATCCTTCATCTGCATGCCCGCGACGAGCAGGGGCGTCCGACGCAGGACCGCAGCGTGTATCAGCGGATCATCGAGCTGATCAAGGAGCGCTGCGACATCATCGTGCAGGTCTCCACCGGCGGAGCGGTCGGCATGACGGCCGAGGAGCGCCTGCAGCCGGTGACCTTGTCACCGGAGATGGCGACGCTCTCGCTTGGCACGGTCAATTTTGGCGACGGGGTGTTCCTGAACACGCCGCAGGACATCGAGGCGTTTGCCAAGGCGATGATCCAACATGGCGTGCGGCCCGAATTGGAGATCTTTGAAGTGGGCATGATAACAACAGCCCTGCGGCTTGCCAAACAGGGATTGTTGCCGCACCATCTTCACTTTGATTTTGTGATGGGCATCCCCGGCGCGATTGACGCATCGGCGGAAAATCTGCTCTTGATGAAAAATCAGCTGCCTAAAGGGGCGACGTGGTCGGTGGCGGCGGTCGGCCGTCATCAGTTGCCGATGAACACGATGGCGATCGTGCTCGGCGGTCACGTCCGCACCGGGTTTGAGGACAACATCTACTATCGCAAAGGTGAACTGGCCACGAGCAACGCGCAGTTGGTGGAGCGGATCGCCCGACTTGCGAATGAGTTGGGACGGGATGTGTCCACGGTGGACAAAACGCGTAAACTTCTCGAACTCACTTTCTAAATTTGGTATGATAGCTCTAAGAACTAAAGCTTGACAGATACAGATAGAAAAAGAGAGATGGAGGTACATATCAAATGGCATTCGCATCGTTTAAAGAAGTGCTGCTCGACGGCTACCGCAACGGCTACGCGGTGGGCCAGTTCAACATGAAC
Source organism: Tumebacillus lacus (assembly GCF_026410385.1). Lineage (GTDB taxonomy): Bacteria > Bacillota > Bacilli > Tumebacillales > Tumebacillaceae > Tumebacillus > Tumebacillus lacus. Next base: position 433,157 of record NZ_JAPMLT010000002.1, on the reverse strand, counting down.
AACCTGGAGTTCACGCAGGCGATCATCGAAGCGGCGAACGAAGAAAAATCCCCGGTCATCCTCGGCGTGTCGGAAGGCGCGATGAAGTACATGGGCCTGGAATACACCGTGGCGATGGCACGCGTGGCGATGGAAACGTCGAAAGTGCCGGTGATCCTGCACCTCGACCACGGCCCGAGCCTGGAAGTCGTCATGAAGTGCATCCGCGCGGGCTTCTCGTCGATCATGATCGACGCGTCCCATTACGAGTTGGAGAAAAACATCGCGTTGTCCAAGCAAGTGGTCGAACTGTGCCATCCGCTGGGCATCGAGGTGGAAGGTGAACTGGGTCGCATCGGCGGCACCGAGGACGACCTGACTGTCGACGAGCGCGACGCGACGCTGGCGGTGCCGGCCGAAGCGGTCCGCCTCGTGCAAGAGTCGGGCATCGACGCGCTGGCACCGGCGATCGGTTCGGCGCACGGCCCGTACAAAGGCAAGCCGGAGCTGGCGTTCGGCCGTCTGGAAGAGATCAAAAACCTGCTCCCGAACACCCCGCTCGTCCTGCACGGCGGCTCGGGCATCCCGGACGAAGACATCCGCAAAGCGATCTCGCTCGGCGTTTCGAAGATCAACGTCAACACCGAGAACCAACAAGCGCTGACCCGCGTCATCCGCGAGATCCTCGGCAAAGACGAAAACGTATTTGACCCGCGCAAATACATGAAGCCGGGCCGTGAAGCGATCAAAGAGGTCGTCAAAGAAAAAATGCGCCTCTTCGGTTCCTCGGGACGCGCGTAAGAAGGATTCCGACGACGCATCTTAGATTTGTACGAACAGGAGAGAATCCAGATGAAAATTTTTCTTGATACGGCGAACGTTTCGGAGATCCGTCAAGCGGCAGAACTTGGCGTGATCTACGGCGTCACCACCAATCCGTCGCTGGTCGCCAAAGAAGGCGGCGACTTTACGGCGATGCTCAAGGAGATCACCGAGATCGTGGACGGTCCGATCTCCGCAGAAGTCATCTCTTTGGATGCGGACGGCATGGTGGAGGAAGGTCTCAAACTGGCCGCCCTCCACGAAAACATCGTGATCAAGGTGCCGATGACGCTGGAAGGTCTGAAGGCGGTACACCGTTTCTCGCAAAAAGGCATCAAGACCAACGTCACGCTGATCTTCACCATGAACCAAGCTCTGCTGGCCGCACGGGCGGGCGCGACATTCGTCTCGCCGTTCCTCGGCCGTCTCGATGACATCTCGACACCGGGTCTGCCGCTGATCAAGGACATCGCGGAGCTGTTCCTGATCCACGACCTGAAAACGGAGATCATCGCGGCGAGCATCCGTCATCCGATCCACGTGCACGAGGCCGCTCTGGCCGGCGCGCACATCGGCACGATGCCGCTGAAAGTGGTCGAGGCGCTGGTCAAGCATCCGCTGACCGACTCGGGCATCGAACGCTTCCTCGCCGACTGGGAAAAGATGAGCAAGTAAGACGGCATCGCTGTAGCAGGAAAAAGCACCTTTTCAACTCGGAAAGGTGCTTTTTCGCTGAAAATCAGGTATCATAAATGAATATCATCACTAGTTTCCTATTTTGGGAAGGAGCTGCGCACGACTATGACTATGAACATGATGGATGCCAAGCAAATCATCGAATTCATCCAAAAGAGCGAAAAGAAGACTCCGGTCAAAGTACATATCAAAGGCAACAACCTCGAAGGGATCGACTTCGGAGCGAGCAGCAAAACGTTTATCACCGGCAACGTCGGTGTGATCTTCGGCGACTGGAAAGAGATCGGTCCGGTGCTGGAAGCGAACGCGGCCCACATCGAAGACTACGTGGTGGAAAACGACCGCCGCAACTCGGCGATCCCGCTGCTCGACATGAAAAACATCACCGCTCGCATCGAGCCGGGCGCGATCATCCGCGACCAAGTGGAGATCGGTGACAACGCGGTCATCATGATGGGCGCGAGCATCAACATCGGCGCGGTGATCGGCTCCGGCACGATGATCGACATGAACGTCGTCGTCGGCGGCCGCGGCACCATCGGCAAAAACTGCCACATCGGCGCCGGCTCCGTCATCGCAGGCGTCATCGAGCCGCCGTCCGCTCTGCCGGTCGTCATCGAAGATGACGTCGTCGTCGGCGCAAACGCGGTCATCCTCGAAGGCGTGCGCGTCGGCAAAGGCGCGGTCGTCGCAGCAGGCGCCATCGTCACCCAAGACGTGCCGGAAGGTGTCGTGGTGGCAGGGGCTCCGGCTCGCATCATCAAGGAGATCGATGCGAAGACCAAGTCCAAGACCGAGATCATGCAAGAGCTGCGTCAACTGTAATCGTTGAACACATCCCGTCAGACTGTCGCGTGGAGGCAGTCTGACTTTTTTCGAAAGAGGGAGGTGGCGCGGGTGGCAACGCCGGCCAAATACATCGACATCCGCCGCAGCCTGCACCGGATCCCGGAGCCGGGCTTTGCGGAATTCAAAACGCAGCAGTTTTTGCTCGACTACATCGCGACTCTGCCGCAGGAGCGGCTGGAGATAAAGACGTGGCGCACGGGTATCCTGGTGAAAGTGAAAGGCAGCGTGGGAGCGCGCACGCTCGGCTATCGGGCTGATATGGATGCGCTGCCGATCCAAGAGGATACGAGCTACGAGTTTCAGTCGACGCATCCGGGTTGGATGCATGCGTGCGGGCATGACGTGCACATGACGATCGGGCTTGGGATCTTGACTCATTTTGCACAGCGCGACGAGCCGGTCGCCGATCACCTGTTGTTTGTGTTCCAACCGGCGGAGGAAGGGCCGGGCGGTGCGCTGCCGATGCTGGCGGCGGAGGAGTTTCAGGCGTGGCGGCCCGATCTGATCTTCGGGTTGCACATCGCGCCGGAGTATCCGGTCGGCACGATCGCGACCCGGCCGGGGATCTTGTTTGCCAACACGTCGGAGCTGTTCATCGACCTGATCGGCAAAGGCGGCCACGCGGCGTTCCCGCATCAAGCGAACGACATGGTGGTGGCGGCGGCGCATCTGACGGCACAGCTCCAAAGCATCATTTCTCGAAATGTAAACCCGCTGGACTCGGCGGTGATCACCGTCGGCAAGATCGAGGCGGGGACCAAACAGAACATCATCGCCGAGCGGGCGCGGCTGGAAGGCACGATCCGCACGCTGTCGATGGACTCGATGCACAAAGTCAAAGGGCGGATCGAGGCGCTCGTCAAAGGGATCGAAGCCGGCTTTGAGTGCCGGGCGGAGATCGACTACGGGGCGAACTATTGCCAAGTGTACAACCACGACGAGATCACCCGCGAGTTTATGAATTGGCTGAAGGAGACGCAGGTCGCCCGTCTGCACGAGTGCACCGAAGCGATGACCGGCGAAGACTTCGGCTATTTCCTCGCCGAGATTCCCGGCTTCATGTTCTGGCTCGGAGCCGACACCCCGTACGGCCTTCACCACGCCAAGATCGAACCGAGTGAAGAAGCGATCGGCGTCGCCATCGACACCATGACCCGCTACCTCGAATGGAAAGCGGCAGGAAGATAGTCATCAAGAAAAGGACTCCCGGAGATCGGGAGTCCTTTTTTGTATGGCTACTGAAATCGTCCCGCGATCTGCGAGATCAGTTGCCCGTTTGGCGTGTCGAGCCAGAGGTTGAGCCGCTTGACGCTGTCCGGATTCACATCGGCGAGGGCTCGTTCCAGATCGGCGCGAGTGGCCGTTTGGCCGACATTTTTGGTGTAGTACTGGCGCAAGAACAGGAAGAACCGCTCATCGCCGAGCTCCTGCCGAATGTCGTGGTACATCAGGATCGGCCGCAGATAATTGTAATAATAATGCGCCTGCGACGTCGCAAAACTCCCGTAGGGCATCGCCGAGATCCCGTCGTTCGCGCCGGATGGGGTGCCTTTTTTGTAAGGCGTGTACGTTTGATTCTGCCGATACCGCTCCCACGCCTCGGCAATCGTCTTCCGATAGTGCTCCGGCCCCAGCCGCACCTCTTGCTCGACCAGCGCGATGTAGTCGGTCAGCCCTTCATCGAGCCACGGCGTCTCCACCTCGTAGTTGCCCACCGAGTTGTAAAACCACACGTGCCCCACCTCGTGCACGATCCAATGCTCCGGGTCGTCATACCCCCACAGATCCTGGCTGAACAAGGCCAGATTGGGCAGTTCATGCGCGTACACCGTGCCCTTGGGCAGCTCGACGACGTTCAGCACCGGATACGGGCTCATCCCGATTTTCTCCGTAAACGTCTTGACCGCCGATCGGGTCAGTTCCGCCGTCTGTTGCAGCTTGGCCGGGTCGGTCACGGCGACGAACACCTGCGTGCCGGTGCCGGTGGCAAACTGCGTCTCCTGAAAGGCCGCTCCGCCGACCAGCCCAAAATTGCGGACGTTCTCCGCCGACCATTTGAACGTTTTGCGCCCGCCTTCTTTCTCCGCTTCACTCACTCGCGGGCCGGATGTGTACCATTTGAAGGAAGCGGGGCTGTCCAGTTCCACGTCATAGTCGCCCGCATCCATCAGATAGGGATCGCCAAAGCCGAGCGGATCAGGTCTCGGTACCCACTCCCCATTCCGCTCGACGGCGAGGATCGGGTACCAGTAGGAGACCGTGTACACCCCTTGCCATGCCCCGGTGCGGGTCGGCTTTTTCGGCAGCGCGGTCTCAAACCGCAGCGAGACCGTCTGCGGTGTCGCACTTTTGACGGCAGGCACGGTGACTTGCTTGGCATTTGCCGCCACTTCTACAGGCTCACCGTTTAAGGTCACATCGGACACGCGCATCTGGGCGCCAGATGGGGAATATAAATAAAAGGGCATGCCGTCCAGCCGCAGTTCCGGCACCGTCACCGTCATCTCGCCCCGCAGGACCGCCGCCGCTTCGTCGAGCGTCGCGCGGATCACATAGCGGGGCTGGTTGGGCGTCGGCAGGACCAGCGGCTCATAGCGGTAGACCGGGTCGGCCGTCCATCGCTCCACCGCCGCGGTGATCTGCGGCATCCATCCGTCCGGAGGGCGGAGAAAGACGCCGAGCACCGTCAGCGTGGACAAGACGGTCAACATCAGGGAGTACAGCTTCATCGTGTTCTTTTTCATCGTTCGTCCCTCTCCTCCCTCATGATTGATCTACCCATTTCGACAAAATAAGCGAGAGTCCTGCGTTCCCACAGGGACAAAGAAGAAGGTATAACACATTCGGATAAATGTGCTATAATAATTTCGTAAATCTAATCGATCGGAGTGACTTCATAGATGGAACGTGAACTGGCATTAGAGATCGTGCGTGTAACGGAAGCGGCTGCTCTGGCTGCGTCGCGCTGGATGGGCACGGGCAAGAAAAACGAGGCGGACAACGCGGCGACCACCGCGATGCGCGCGATGTTTGATTCGGTCAACTTCAAAGGAACCGTCGTGATCGGCGAAGGCGAGATGGACGAAGCCCCGATGCTCTACATCGGCGAGAAACTCGGCGCTGGCTGGGGTCCGAAGCTCGACGTGGCGGTCGACCCGCTGGAAGGGACGAACATCGTCGCCAAGGGTCTGTGGAACGGCCTGACCGTCGTCGCGGTCGCACCGGAAGGCACACTGCTGCATGCGCCGGACATGTATATGGAAAAGATCGCAGTCGGCCCGAAAGCGCGCGGCAAGGTGCATCTCGACGCATCGGTGACTGAGAATCTGCACGCGGTGGCCAAAGCGACGAACAAGCACATCTCCGACGTCGTCGCCTGCCTGCTCGACCGTCCGCGCCACGAAGCGATCATCGAAGAGATCCGTGCTGCAGGCGCCCGCATCAAGCTGATCTCCGACGGCGACGTGGCAGCGGCGATCAACACCTGCTTCGAACACACCGGCGTCGACATCATGTTCGGTTCCGGCGGTGCGCCGGAGGGCGTGTTGGCAGCGGCGGCGATCAAGTGCCTCGGCGGTGACCTGCAAGGCCGTCTGAAGCCGGAGAACGACGCGGAGTTTGACCGTTGCAAGGAGATGGGCCTCAAAGACCCGACGCAGATCCTCATGCTCGACGATCTGGTCAAAGGCGACGACGCGATCTTTGCTGCGACCGGCGTCACCGATGGTGAACTGCTCAAAGGCGTGCGCTTCCTCGGCAGTCATGTCGCCACCTCGCACTCCATCGTGATGCGGGCCAAGACGGGGACGGTTCGCTTTGTCGAAGCCCGCCACCGCTTGGACCAAAAGCCCCATCTCGTTCTGGTCTAGGCCTTGGGTACTAGTCCTGCATAAAGTAGGAAATGAGCGGGAAGCATGCTATAATGTTCTGTATTCTGTTCGATTGTAGGTGACCACTAACTTGCTCATTTCCGAATTAGAAACGAAGAAACTCACCGATTTATATAAGCTTGCCAAAGAGTACGAGATCCCGTACTACGGGCAGATGAAAAAACGCGAGCTGATCTTTGCGATCCTGCGAGCGCAGGCAGAAGGCGAAGGCCTGCTGTTTGCGGAAGGCGTGCTCGACGTGATGCAGGACGGCTACGGGTTTCTCCGTCCGGTCGGCTTCTTGCCGTCCACCGAGGACATCTATGTCGCAGCCTCGCAGATCCGCCGCTTTGACCTGCGCGTCGGCGACCTCGTCTCCGGCAAGGTGCGCAAACCGAAAGAGAATGAACGCTACTTCGGCCTGTTGCAGGTCGAGGCTGTCAACGGGGTCTCGCCGCAAGTGGCTGCCGAGCGCATCCACTACCCGGCGCTGACCCCGCTCTTCCCGGTAGAGAAGATGACGATGGAGACCGCTCCGGAAAAGCTCTCCACCCGGATCATCGACCTGCTCGCGCCGGTCGGATTTGGCCAGCGCGGTCTGATCGTCGCGCCGCCGAAGGCCGGCAAGACGCTGCTGCTCAAGGAGATCGCCAACTCGATCACCCAGAACCACCCGCAGGTCGAACTGTTCGTCCTCCTGATCGACGAACGCCCGGAGGAAGTCACCGACATGCAGCGCTCCGTCAACGCGGAGGTCGTCGCTTCGACGTTTGACGAAGTGCCGGAAAATCACATCAAAGTTTCGGAACTGGTGCTGGAGCGTGCGATGCGCCTCGTCGAGCACGGCAAGGACGTCGTGATCCTGCTCGACTCGATCACCCGCCTCGCACGCGCCTACAACCTCGTCATCCCGCCGTCCGGCCGCACGCTGTCCGGCGGGATCGACCCGGCAGCCCTGCACCGTCCGAAGCGCTTCTTCGGCGCCGCGCGCAACATCGAGGAAGGCGGCTCGCTGACCATCCTCGCCACCGCGCTGGTCGAGACCGGCTCCCGGATGGACGATGTGATCTACGAGGAGTTCAAAGGCACCGGCAACATGGAGCTCCAACTTGACCGCCGCCTCGCCGAGAAGCGCATCTTCCCGGCGCTCGACATCCGCAAATCGGGCACCCGCCGCGAAGAGCTGCTGCTCACGGAGATTGAGCTCGACAAGATCTGGGGCCTGCGCAAGTCGATGAACGAGCATCCGGACTTCACCGAGTCGTTCCTGCGCAACTTAAAAAAGACCCGCACCAACGAGGAGTTCCTCGCCACGGTCGAAGGTCTCAAAGAAGGCAAGCAGCTGAACAAAGACGGCCAATAACACTGCGAAAAGGGCTGAATGCACATGCATTCGGCTCTTTGTGTTACTATATAAAAGATGTTCACCAAGAAAGGATGTATCAGAGGACAATGAACCTTGTCTATGCAGATAAAGACGGACAGATCTTCGACCATCCGGAGCTGCAGGCGCTCGGACGCAACGGCGAATTTCTCACCGATATCTATGAAGAAGAACTGATCCCGCTCCCGGACGGCGCGACGCTGGTGTCGCTGCCGGGCACGCGGGCGCTGGGGTATGACCCGGAGTCGGGCAAAACGCTCGCGCTGCCGGGCGAGGCGATGGCGGTCGGCGCTCTGTTGCCGCAGGGCTTCACCCGTCTGCTGCTGCCGGGCTATGCCAAGCGCGACGATGCCGAACCGATGCCTTTGTTCGGCTACACGGCGGTCGTATGGAAAGACGACGCGTTTTACGTGGCGGCGGAGATGGTCGATGACTGGACCAAATGGAACCCGCTCAACTACACGCAGGAAGACACGCAACAGGCGGTCGACGCGATGATCGCCAAATACCCGGAGAACCGCATCTGGCAACACCTGACCACCTGCGCCCTCCACTATGAATGCCTCACCTCGCGCAACACGTTCTTCGGCCGCTGGGAAGGCGCGCTCCCGGTGTCCTCGACCTGCAACGCGGGCTGCGTCGGCTGCATCTCCGAGCAACCGGAGGACATGCCGTTCCCGTCGCCGCAGGTGCGGATGAACTTCAAGCCGACGGTGGAAGAGATGGTCGAACTGATGCTCGAACACATCCAAACTGCCGAAAACGGCATCATCTCCTTCGGCCAAGGCTGCGAAGGCGAACCGTCGACGCGCGGCGTGGACATCGCCGAAGCGATCCGCCGCGTGCGGGCTGTCACCGACAAAGGCTTTATCAACATCAACACCAACGCCGGTTTGACCGACATGATCAAGCTGATCACCGACGCCGGTCTCGATCTGATGCGCGTGTCGACGATCTCGGCGCTCGACGATCATTACAACGCATACTACCGCCCGCGCCTCTACGGTGTGGAAAACGTCGGCCGTTCGCTGAAATACGCGGCTGACAAAGGCGTCTACACGTCGATCAACTACCTGATCTTCCCCGGCGTCACCGACCGGGAGGAGGAGATCGAGGCGATGGTTGACTTTATCAACCAAAACGAGGTCAAGCTGATCCAGATGCGCAACCTCAACATCGACCCGGAGCTCTACCTGTCGAAGATCCCCAAGCAGCGGGGCGATCTGCTCGGCATGAAGACGATGATGGAGATCTTCCGTCAGGAGTGCCCGAACACCGTGATCGGCTCCTTCACGCATATCCCGCCGGATCAGATGCGCCGCGTCAACAAATAAGCCCCGGAACCGGAAAAAAAGCCTCGACAGATGTCGAGGCTTTTTACATTCGGTTGTTAGGCAACAGTGAGAGCGATCTCGTTCGGCTCGTGGTCATTCCACCAGCCCATGATCGTGTCGCTTACAAGGTTACAAACGGCAAAAATGGTCGAAATCATGTGTTTCTTCACGTGATGACCTCCAATGTAATTGATCAACAAGGACGAGAAGATTCCTGAACGCCATCTCCGGGTGAGTATCTTTGTAAGTCGGCTTGGGTTCTCCGTCTTATATTTATTATAACGCAGGGAAGAATGATTACAATGAGATTATGTAAAGTAAAGATCGTATATTTTCAGACAAATCGCGCCATCAAACTACAAGATTCTACAAAAATGTTAACCGATTAACGGCGTTTTACACGCCGTTTGACAGCGGGAGGTGACACAAAAAGCCCGCCAGAGTCGGCGGGCCGGGTCATCTCACGTAGTTGAAGTGCTGGCTAGACCAAGATACCGATGCGGCGCAGCGACGTGTCGAGGATCGCGTTCATCTGCCGCAGCGTGTCGTTTGCCATCACATAATCGCCGAGGTGTTCATACAGGTTGGCCAGCTCTTGATAAGCCAAGCGGGTCTCGCGCAGTTGGTTGCGTTCTTGGAACGTGTTCAAAGCGCGTTTCAACCATTCAATCGCGGCCGGGATCTCGCCTTGCTCGCGTTTGACAGCGGAGAGGGCGTGGTAGATCTGTGCTTGATGCTCCGGCTGCTCGGCCATCAGGAACAGCGACTCCTGGCAGAACGCCTCCGCTTCTTGCAGGCGGCCGGCCCGCACGTACAGCATCACGATCTCGCGGTGGATCATCGCGCTGTCGACCGGGATCTCCTGACGGCGGTATTCGCTCAGGCACTCGTGCAAGAGCGTGATCGCGTCGTCGGTGCGGCCTTGCTCCGCCTCGACCAGCGCAAAGTTGGCTTTTACATCGATCGCTTGCTTGATGTTTTGCAGGCTCTCGTAGATCGTCAGCGCGTCGTGGCAATAGTCGACGGCGCGACTCCACTCGCGCATCTTCTGATAGGAGATGCCAAGTCGCAGATAGACCTCCGCCAACTGGCGGAGGTTGGTGCTGCCGCGCAGCAGGTTGTACGACTCTTGATAGAAGCGGATCGCATCTTCAAACTCACCGAGTTGAAAATGAGCGTGCGCGAGGTTGGAGATGATGCGGGCGCGGGTGAACGGGTCGATCTCCTTGACGCGGGAAAACGTCTCGTACGCTTTGCGCCAATGGTAGAGAGCCAGCGGGTAGTTCTCTTGCGAATAGCGCGCTTCGCCGAGCTTGTTCAAGCACAGCAGGGTGAAGTGGTTGTCGTTTTTGCGTACCACCGTGTCCAGCACCTGCTCAAACAGTTCGACCGCCTTCTCCACCTCTTCGCTCATCAAAAACGCGTCGGCGAGGTCGTATTGCACCTCATGCACGGGGAGATGGGGCGCGGGGGTCGAGATCAGATCCCGAAACAGCGGGATCGCCATGTCATAGTTTTGGGCGGCCAAATAAGCCTTTGCCAATTTATAGATCGAGCTCTGCTCCATCTGCGTCTGCATGTCGGCGACGAAATACTCAATCGGCGTCTCCAGACGGGAAGCGATCTGCTCTAAAACTTTGTGCGACGGGTAGGCTTTATCCGATTCGATCTGCGAGATCATCGAGATCGTGACGATACCGGAGCCCAACTCCTGTTGCGTCAATCCTTTGCGGATACGCAACTCGCGGATTTTTTGTCCCAACGAAACCACTGTTGCTTCACTCCTTCTGTTGCATACTTTCCAAAGAACAATAAACTCATGTAATTTCTCTATCTATTAAGTAACTCGTTACGGTTCGCGACCCTATATTTAAAGTACACTCTAATTTGAAGTTTGTAAAGCATTTTTACGTTGATATCTTTATTCAAGCGAGAAATGAGGGAACTGAGTCTCTTGCATCCAAAAAAGAGATTGTGTTATACTACCTTTCGTATGAACAAAGGGTCATGGCAAAAACTATGACCAGGAAAGAGGTGAAAGTCATGAAAACTGAGATCCATCCGAAGTTCCACGTCACCACCGTATCCTGCGCGTGCGGCAACAAGTTCGAGACCGGCTCCACCACTGAGGGCCTCAAAGTCGAGATCTGCTCGCAGTGCCACCCGTTCTACACCGGTAAGCAAAAGTTTATCGATGCAGGCGGCCGCGTCGACAAGTTCAAGAAGAAATACAACCGTTAATCGGACACAAAAAACAGGGTCATCCGGCCCTGTTTTTTTGATTCTACACGACATCGACACAGGGAGAGATCGCGGTTGCATGTTATGAAACAGCCGGGGTGGATCGAAGTCATCTGCGGCAGCATGTTCTCCGGCAAAAGTGAAGAGCTGATCCGTCGCGTCAAACGGGCCAAGATCGCCCGCCAGCACGTCCAAGTATTCAAGCCTCAAATCGACAACCGCTATCACCAGACGGCGGTCGTTTCGCACAGCGGTGACCGCGCCGATGCGATCCCGGTCGCTTGTGTGAGCGATATCCTCGACTTGATCGACCCGGACGTCGAGGTGATCGCGGTGGACGAGGTCCAATTTTTCGATCCGGCGATCATCGAATGGTGCCAGAACTGGGCGGACGACGGCAAGCGCGTCATCGTCGCCGGTCTCGACCAAGATTTTCGCGGCGAGCCGTTCGGCCCGACGCCGCAGTTGCTCGCCATCGCCGAGTACGTCACCAAACTGCAGGCGATCTGTAACGTCTGCGGCGCGCCGGCCAACCGTAACCAGCGGCTGATCGACGGCCGCCCGGCCGGCTACGATGATCCGATCATCCAAGTCGGCGCGGCGGAGGCATACGAGGCGCGGTGCCGCCATTGTCACGACGTGCCGCGCGGCGCTGTCTGCGAGGTCGGCGATGCCAAGCAAGGCGTCTGATCACATGCGTACTCTGATACACACATCATCCAAAGAGGCTTCTTCCCCACCGGAAGAGGCCTCTTTTTGCCAGTGTCGCACGTACCGCTCTCGGGCAACCTAGAGGTAACCCGAAGGAGGTGACCTTGATGCAAACGAAAACGTGGATCAAAGGTCTGAGCGCTCTGCTGGTCGCAGGCCTGATGGTGGGGTGCGCTCCCACAGCGGGCCCGGAGTCGCACCGACAGAGTTCGGAAGGGATGAACACGCTGGAGATCGGCCCGGGAGCACAGCGTCAAAACGCGCCGCAGTTTGACAACAAGAACATCGACGTGGACGGCGACGGCGACCGCGAGCATCTCTCCGGCCGCAACGACATCGCCAATCCGTCTGTCGATCTGCGCTCGTTCGCTCAGCCGGGCGGCGGCTCCGATCTGACGCAAGGCGCATATCCGCACACGTTTACCGCCGACCGCATCGCGACCCTCGCCAGTTCGGTCAACGGCGTCGCCAACGCGCGCGCCTTGGTCGTCGGCCGCACGGTGGTGCTCGGGATGAACTTGGAGCGCGGGGTCAAACCGCATCAAAAGGCTGGTCTGACACAGTACGTGCGCCAACGCATCCTTGTGCAGGCTCCGGAGTTCCAGCGCGTGCACATCACCACCGACCGTCAGCTGACCCGTCGCATCCAGCGCATCTCGGACGAACTGCGTTCCGGGCACTCGCTGAACATGTTCAACGACGACTTCATGGATCTGACCCGACAGATCCCGGCAGTCGGTCCGAACGCGATGCCGGCCGTGCCGGTGCGCTGACCGTTTGCTTCCTAAGGGAAAGAGCGGAGCCCTGTTTGCCGGGCTCCGCTTTTTGCATGCCTCTGTTTATTTGGTCATCCCTGTGCGTACGAGGCGAAGGTCAAACTTCACTTCGATCTCAGCGTTTTGATAGAGGTCCCGCCATTTTTCCTCGGTCCAAGGACGATAGCCACCGGTGGCGCGTATCGCTTCTCCGATCCCGAGCGGGTCGCTCTTGTATTGATGCTGGAGCTGTTCAAACAGGTCGATGATCCGATTTGACAACCCTTCCTCAATGCTCTTTTCCACGATCTTCTTGTTTTTCTCCCGCGTCAGGTCGAGATCGCCCGTATACTCGACGACCTGTCCGCCGACTTGGACCTGATAGCGGACCAGCACCGGTTTGCCTGGGCGGACGATGATCTCCCGTTTCGGGTTGGTGCGGACGAAGGTGAGCATGACCATCTCCTTTTTGCCGTTGTGGGTGTCAAAGGAGTGTTTGATGTCGCCGCCTTGTCCTTTGCCTTGCAAAAGCAGGAGCATCTTGGTCTCTTCCGGAGACAGGGACCCGACGAAGCGGTCCCTGTGAAACAGAGCGGTGCCCGCTGCCCGCACCGCTCCGTTTTTGAGCTGAACATAAGGCGCATAGGGGTCGGCTCCCCGGGTGTAATAGAGACGGGCGAAATCATGCACATTGGTGCGGGGCACGGTAAAGCTTTTCGCTTCTTTGCGCAGCAGTTCGAACAGGTAGCGGCCGATGCGCGGCCGGTCGGGAAATCGGGTGTGCAGCAGTTCCCGCGTCTCTCCGTCTGTGATGGCGACCACCACGTTCGAGGTGATGTTCACGTCCCGCAAGATCGTGTCCAGCGTCTTCCACACGCCTTTGCGGGCCAGCTTTTCAGAAAAGACCACCGTGCGCAGTTGTCCGTTGACGATCTGTCGGTCGGTGCTCATCGCGATGTTTTCCCGCGCTTCTTTGCTCAGGTCGCCTTTGGAGGTGATCACTTGAACCTTTTCTTGGGCCTCTCTGGAGATCTCCGGCATCGTGACGGTCAACACCAGTTTGCCGTCGTCGGCGAGGTCGTAGCCGACGGCGAGCACCAGACCGAGATCTTCGAGGATGTTTTGCCGGGCGCATCCGGTGACCAGCACGGCGAGACAGAGCAGAGCCAGCCCCCATTTGGAAAATGGCCGTTTGACCATCAGGCGGTCGCCTCCTCTTTCGGCTCGGAGTCGCCCGGCTGCGGCGGCTCGCCTTTTTTCTTCAACACGATGGCGCAGATCAAAAGCAGCGCGGGCAGAGCGAGCGAGACCGTGCCGCCGATCAGACCGAGGTAGTATTCAAAGGAGACCAGCACGAACACATCCTGCGGAAAGACGCCGAGCAAGATCAGCAGCGGGACAACCAGATAGATGCACCTCTTCTCCGACCAACGGCCGTACGTGTACAGATAGCGGCCTGCCGCCCACAGGTAGGAACCGGCCGTGTTGACGATCAGAAACGACCACGTCGCGATGCCGATGTGTTCGACGCGCTCGATGATCGGGATCTGCACCACTTTGAACATGTGCAGGGTGGGGGAGATCATGTCTTTGATCTGCTCTTGGGAATAAAAGCCGATCGCCACCAACGTGACGATCAAATAGATAAACGTGGTGAACCAGATCCCGATCGACGAGGCGAGCATCACTTTATTCTTGCGTTGCACGTACGGATAGATCACGAGCAAAAGTTCAAATCCGACGACAGAGGCGGACACTTTCCACAGTCCGCGCACGAGATCGCCGATGGGGGCTTCGAAGAGCGGCTGATAGAACGTCGTCTCGATCTGAAGACCTGGCGTGATCAGGAACAGCATCAGCCAAAAGGTCGCAAAAAAGGTCACGACAGCAAACTGGCCCAGCACGCGCGGTCCGCCGGTGGCACAATAGAGCAACGGGACAACGAACAAAAGGAAGAAGACGAGCGTCGAGGTGGTGGGAAACAGCCAGCTCTGGACGATCTCGATGTAGGTGCGCGAGACGATGGCCGCGACGCAGACTGCGTACAGGGCAAACAGACCGCCGAACAGCCGGCCGATCCACTTCCCGAAGACATGCGTCATGATCGCGTAGAGATCGCAGTTGTGAAAGCGGCGCAGCAACACGACGATCACGACCATCGAGATCTGGGAGAGGCCGCCGGCCAGGAGGATCGAGATCCAGCCGTCATGCCCCGCCTCCTCGGAGACGATGCGCGGCAGGTTGAACAGGCCTATGCCGACCTGAACGGTCTGCACGAAAAAGAGCGTTTGGATAAAGTCGATGGAGCGCAAGGAATGATCGTTTTTTGCTTGCTTTGGCAGGTCGTTCATTCGCTCTCTCCTTTCTCCGAGTCGACGGTGGCGGAGGTGGGGATCGATCGTTTGGTCGCCTCTTTTTTAAACGGCTGTCGGTCCGTATCTTTCGGACGGGTGTTAGTCGGCCGGTATTTCATAAAAGGCAATGGCGCGCGGATGAGCGTGTCTTTCCAGTCGCTGATCCGAAGCGGGGCAAACGGTGAGAAATAAGGGGCGCCCATCGAGGTGAGCCGCAGGAAGTGGAGCACCATCATCAACAGCCCGATAAACAACCCGTACAGCCCCCAAAATCCGGCGAGCATGATCAGTCCGAACCGGATGGCGCGCAGGGCGCTGGACATGATGTAACTCGGCGTGATAAAGGAGGCGACGGTCGAAAGCGCGACCGAGATGATCAGGATGTTGGAGGCAAATCCTGCCGAGACCGCCGCTTGTCCGATGACGATACCGCCGACGATACCGATCGTCTGACCGGTTTTGGCGGGCAGACGGGCACCGGCTTCACGCAGCAGTTCGATGGTGAGTTCCATAATCATCGTCTCAAGCACCGGCGGAAAGGGTACTCGTGCACGGGATTCGGTCAGGGAAATGAGCATGTCGGTCGGGATCATCTGATAGTGATACGTGACGACCGCCACATAGAGAGCGGACAGCGAGATCGAGATCAACACCCCGACGATGCGCAGCGTTCGGATGACCGATGCGGCCGCCCAGCGGTTCGCGTAGTCTTCGGAGGTCTGGAAAAATTCAATAAACGAAGCGGGACCTGACAGCACGAACGGCGTGCCGTCGACAAAGACGGCGACTTTGCCGTCGAGCAGGTGCGAAGCGATGCGCTCCGGCCGCTCGGTCATATGATATTGAGGAAACGGCGAGTTCGGGTTGTCATCGATCATCTGGGCGAGGTCGCCGCTGTCCATGATCAGGTCGATGTTGATCGCCTGTACGCGCTCCTCCAGCGTCTGCACGTATTCGCTTTGGGCGAGATGGTTCATATAGACGATGGCGACCCAGTTTTGCGAGTATTTGCCGACCTTGTACGCTTTGACTTTCAGGTCGGTGGATTTGATGCGGCGGCGGATGATCGAGAGGTTGGTCTGAATCGATTCGTTGAACGCCTCTTGGGGACCGAGGATGATGCCCTCTGTCTCGGAGCGTTCGATGGAGCGTTGCGGCGGCAGATAGGTGTTGACCGCGTAGACCTCGCCGTTTGGCAGGCAGTAGACCGACCAGCCTTCGAGCACCCATTCGACGACCGATTTGAAATCGGGGAGTTTGCGGGCTTCCATGCTGCCGGTCGTCTCGTTGGGCCGCAGATTTTTGGGCGGCTGGACCAAACTGTGCATAAACGAAATGCCGTGCTCCAGCGCGTCGATCTTCGACAGCGACTCGACGTACACCATAAAGATCGTCCCGTTTGTCAGCGTGCCGGGCTGGAGTTCGCGCAGTTTGATGTCGTTGCAGCCTTTGAAGACATTTTTGAGCTGCTGCACGTTCTCCGCGTACGTGCCGAGCTGTCCTTCGGGGATGTTGGGTGCTTCTTTGATCGGTGCCTCGGTGGATGGCCGCCGATGTGATTTTTTGAGCAGTTTGCGTAACAGTTTCATCATCTGCGGCTTCCCCTCCCTCACCAAGATTCGTACCCATACGGTTTGCATGTGAGGACCATTTTATGAGGAAGTTGCCATTTTGACGGCGGGGCGGTCTTGTACTATAATAGTTCTGATATACTGGTATAAGAAATAGCGTATTGTGCCTAACACATTTGTGCGTATCTATAGAAGAGGTGACAGAACGATGATCGACCGTTTGCAATCGTTAGAAGACCGTTATGACAAATTGAGTGACATGCTCTGCGACCCGGCGGTGGCGAGCGACCCGAAAAAGCTCCGCGAGTACGGCAAGGAGCAATCCGATCTGGAAGAAGTCGTCACCTGCTACCGCGAATACAAAGAAGTCGCGCAAGGCCTGGCCGATGCCAAAGCGATGCTGGAAGAAAAGCTCGACGACGAAATGCGCGATCTCGTCAAGATGGAGATCGACGAGCTGAGCGAGCGCGAAGTCGAGCTGAAAGACCGCCTCACCGTCCTGATGCTGCCTAAAGACCCGCTCGATGACAAGAACGTCATCGTCGAGATCCGCGGCGCAGTCGGCGGCGACGAAGCGGCTCTGTTTGCCGGCACCCTGTTCAAAATGTACACCGCCTATGCGGAACGCCAGCGTTGGAAGACCGAGGTGCTCGACACCTCCTACACCGAGCTCGGCGGCTTCCGCGAGATCGTGTTCCAGATCACCGGCAAAGGCGCGTACTCCAAGCTCAAGTTTGAGTCGGGCGCTCACCGCGTGCAGCGCGTCCCGGAGACGGAGACGGGCGGCCGCATTCACACCTCGACCGCGACGGTCGCGGTGCTCCCGGAGGTTGAGGAAGTCGAAGTCGAGGTGCATGAGAAGGATCTGCGCATCGACACCTTCTGCTCCTCCGGCCCGGGCGGTCAGTCGGTCAACACGACCCAGTCGGCCGTTCGGATCACGCACATGCCGTCCGGCCTCGTCGTCTCCTGCCAAGATGAAAAGTCGCAGATCAAGAACAAGGAACGCGCGATGAAAGTCCTGCGCTCCCGCCTGTTCGAGATGGAGATGCAAAAGCAGCACGACGAAAACGCCGCAGCCCGCAAATCGCAGGTCGGCACCGGCGACCGCTCCGAGCGGATCCGCACCTACAACTTCCCGCAATCCCGCGTCACCGACCACCGCATCGGCCTGACGCTGCACAAGCTCGACTACGTGCTGGCAGGCGACATGGATGAGATCATCAACTCGCTGATCGCTCATGGCCGCGCCGAAGCTCTGAAAGCAAATGACGAGGAATAATCGAGAGACGATACGGGAAGTCCTGCTGAGGACTTCCCGTTTGTTCGAAGAGGAGGGCATCCGTGCGCCGCTGTACAATGCGGAGATGATCCTGCAGGACGTCTTGGGGGTGGACAAGACGGGGATGTTGCTGCGCTTTGATGAACCGTTTCCGGAAACGTGCAAGGAAGAGTTGGCTTGGTTTGTCCAACTGCGTGAAAGTCATGTGCCGTTGCAGCACATTCTCGGCTATCAGGAGTTTTACGGGCGCAAGTTTTCGGTGTCGTACGATGTGCTGATCCCGCGTCCGGAGACGGAACTGCTCGTGGAGCAGGTGCTGAAGCAGCGACCGCATTTTCAGGCGCCGGGACGAGGTCCGCTGCTCGTCGACATCGGCACCGGCAGCGGCGCGATCGCCGTCACGCTGGCAGCCGAATGGCCGGAGCTGCGCGTGATTGCCATCGACCTGTCGCCGGATGCGCTGGAGATGGCGCGGAAAAATGCGAGGGAGCATGGCGTCGAAGAGCGAATCACTTTTATGCTCGGCGATCTGTATCTGCCGCTGATCGAGCGCGGCTTGCGGCCAGACATCGTGGTGTCCAATCCGCCCTACATCCCGTCTGCTGACTGCGAAGAGCTGGATGCCGAAGTGCGCGACTTTGAGCCGCGCCTTGCGCTGGACGGCGGCGAGGACGGACTCGACCCGTACCGCCGCATCACCGGCGCTTTGCCGCAACTGTGGCCCATTGAGGGTCCAGCATTTGTTGCGTTCGAAGTGGGCATCCATCAGGACCGGGATGTGGAGCAGATGATCGCGGACAGCGTGCCGGGCGTCGAGACCGGCATTTTGCCCGACCTGCAAGGGATTGGCCGCGTGATCTGGGGATTGCGGACAAGTCTATAATTTTTTTGCCAGATTTCTCGTTTGCTAGGTTTACTCTCCTATTCTCGTGTCCATACTCGTATCATACGAGAGATTGAAAGGGGACATGAGAGATGAGAAAAGGTTGGGTGGCAGCGGCAGTATTGGTATCGATGGTGATGGGCGGGTATCTGGCGGCAAACGGACAGGCAGCGCCGGCGATGTTGGTCGAACAGCAGAAGACCAAGTCGGAGTTGCAAGCGATTGCGGAAGAAGAAGGCATCATCCCGAACGAATCGATCCGACTGCGCATCATCGCCAACAGCGATGACGCAGCCGACCAACAGCTCAAGCGCGACATCCGCGACCGTATCATCCAAGCGGTGGCCGAAGAAGTGCGCGGCATCGAAGACGAGGAACTCGCCCGCGAGCAGATCCGCCTCGCCGTGCCGCGAATGAACGAGATCGCGGCAGAAGTGATCGCGGAGCAAGGCTACTCCTACGACGTCTCCACCGATTTTGGTCTGGTGCCGTTCCCGACCAAGCTGTACGGCGACACCGTCTATCCGGCCGGCGACTACGAAGCGCTGCGCATCCAGATCGGCGAGGCGCAAGGTCAGAACTGGTGGTGCGTGCTGTTCCCGCCGCTGTGCTTCGTCGACATGGCCAACGGCGACGCGGTGCAGGCGAAAGACATGGACGAGGAAACGTCCGAGCCGATCACCACCGTCTCTGTCACCGACAGCGCAGACGGCCAAGAGAAAGAAGTCGAAGTGCGTTCCGCTCTCTTCGACACGATCTCCGGCTGGTTCGGCTCCCTGTTCGCCTGATCCATTCACCTCTCATCCCCCGTGTGCATAAGATAGATGACAAGCTCGATTCCTGCCGGGACCCGTCCCCGGGGATCGGGCTTTTTTTCATGAGGATCTAGCATAAGAGGAGACGGCGGTTCATAGAGTTGATAGAGAACACGAAAATCGGCGGAGAGGGAGTTGTCCACATGGCGATCAACATTCGAGTGGCGGGGAGCAAAGATACGGAGCAGATCCTCGCGTTGTTGGAAGGCGCGAACGTGCGCAGCGGCGGGGTTGTGGAAAACATCGGGCAGTTTTTGGTCGTGGAGGCGGAGGAGAACGGGGAGTTGTCCACAGTCGGCACGGTCGGATTGGAGATCTTGGAGGAGAAATACGGGCTGATGCGGTCGCTCGTGATGAAGAATCAGACATGGAACGCACAGGTCGGAGTCGAGCTTTTGCAGCTGTTTTTGGCCTATGCACAGACCACCGGGATTGAGCGGTTGTACTTACTCACACTATCCACAGCCGAACCCTTCTTTATCCACATGGGGTTTTCCACAGCCTCGAAGGAGGAGATTCCGTCGGCGGTGGCCTTGTCCCAGCATTTCTCAGCCTATCAAAGCGAACAGGTGATCGCGATGGTGCGAGAGTATGAATCCACAAGTTATCCACATAGCGGTGTGGATAGTGTGGGTAACTAAGAACGAATGTTCGAATCGTGTCGAGATGTTGGTTTTTTTCTGTTCTTTGCTATACTAGTAAGACATTGCAAAGGGCGGGGATGAATGGTGGAGACGATGCGATTCGGATGGTCGGAAGAGGAAGTGGAACGAGCGGCGGGACTGCTGCGGCAAGGAGAGGTGGTCGCCTTTCCCACCGAGACGGTGTACGGTCTCGGAGCGAACGCGTTCGACCGGAGTGCTGTGGATAAGATTTTTCAGGCGAAAGGGCGGCCGAGTGACAATCCGCTGATCGTCCACATTGCGGACATGGCCGATGTGGAAAAATTGGTCGAGAGGGTACCGGCGCACGCGAGACGTCTCATGGAGCATTTTTGGCCAGGGCCTTTGACGCTGGTGCTGCCGGCCAAAGCGTCGATTCCGGCCAATGTTACGGCAGGGCTGGATACGGTGGGGGTGCGGATGCCCGATCATGAGACGGCACTGGGACTGATTCAGGCGGCAGGCGTTCCGCTGGCGGCTCCGTCTGCCAATCGTTCGGGGCGACCGTCGCCGACGGCGGCCGACCATGTGCTGGAAGATCTGGCGGGACGCATCGCCGGGGTGGTCGACGGCGGGCCTTCCAGCGTCGGCGTGGAGTCGACGGTGCTCGACTGCACCGGTGACGTGCCGATGATCTTGCGCCCGGGCAGCGTCACCGCCGAGATGCTGCGGGACGTGATCGGTGAGGTGAGCACCGACCCGGCACTGGCCGGGCAGGGAGCACCGCGATCGCCGGGGGTGAAGTACACCCACTATGCGCCCAAAGGCGAGATGCACCTCGTGCAAGGGGCGCGGGCGGTCGACGTGATCGAGGAACTGGCGATGAAGGCGATCCGCGCAGGGCTGCGGGTCGGGATCCTGACGACCGCAGAAGGCGAAGGTCAGTACCAAACGCTCGTCCAAGCGGCGGAACGCGTGTATGTCCTGCCCGTCGGCCGCCGCTCCGATCTCAGCACCGTGGCGACCGGGCTGTACGATGCGATCCGCGCGTTCGACCGCTATGATGCCGATGTGATCTATGCCGAGACGTTCCCGGAGACGGGCACCGGCGTCGCGATCATGAATCGGTTGCGCAAGGCGGCCGGTCATCGTGTGATTGCGGCTGATTGATCCAGAAACAGGGAGAGCGGACGCTCTGGACGGATGAGAAGGCGACAGACGGCATCGGCGACGGGAAAATGGGCGCCGATGCCGTTTCATCTTTTCTCAAGAGAACGTGTATAATGGAAGCAGACAACCGAACAAGAGGCTGAGTCCCGGTACTGGACCGGGAACGGAGGACCCATTTTATCGGGGTGAGTTTCGTCCGAACGGACGGAAGGGGTGAACGATTTTCTCTCTTGCCACCCTAACCCGACAGCTAACTTCGTAAGCCTGTAGCGAGAGAGGTCTGGAGACCTCTGCAAGGCGTTGTCCAATTTCGTTCAAAATTGGATGCTGAGGTGAAGAACAACCATGAACCGTTGTTTGATCGTCACGATGGACGAATCGGCTCTGCCGCTCGCCCGCACTCTGAGCACGCTCGGGGTGGAGTCTGCTTATTTGGATTTTTGCATGGGGACTCACATGTTCCTCAAGGAGCACGCCCACCGGTTGGACGCGCCGGTGATCAAGGTCGGCACGAGCAAATCGGCCGTTCTGGAGAACGAAGCGATCCGCGAGTACGACACCGCCGTCATCTTTGAAGGGGCATGGCTGGAAAGCGCTTTGATCGTCCAAGCGCTCAAACAGGCCGGGCTCAAACAGGTGGTCGTCGTCGCGCAAAACCAGAGCTACATGCGCGCCTACCGGGCGCTGGGAGCCGACCGCGTCGTCGGCGTGAAGCGCTGGAGCCGCGACTCTTTGCGCGTCTTGTACTCGAAAAAGCGCGGGGCCTAGCCGCACTGACCGCACAACCTCTTTTCTGAAAAGACCGAAGTCCGAACGCTACCGGGGCTTCGGTTTTTTGTTTGTCCTGTTCCAAGGCTTGCCCGCATAGACATGAGGGGAACGGACAACCGGGGGAGGGAGACCGCGATGGAATGGATGATGCATGGGGGGGAGTTTATCACTCTCCTTTTGATGGCGTTGGCGCTGGGGATGGACGCGTTCTCGCTGGGCCTTGGCATGGGGATGCTTCAACTCAGAGGGCGGGAGATCACCCGCATCTCGCTGACAATCGGCCTCTTCCACGTGCTGATGCCGCTCCTTGGCATGGCGGCCGGGATCTATCTCGCCCGCGTCGTCGGTGATGTGACCCGCTGGGCGGGCGCGGGGCTTTTGATCGGACTTGGCGTACATATGGTGTGGAATTCCTTTGCGGGCGGCGACGAGTCAGACGGTCGGCGGGCCGCTTCCAAAACGGTGGGGATCGGGCTGATCCTGTTTGCGCTCTCCGTCAGCCTCGACTCGCTCTCCGTCGGCTTTTCGCTGGGCACGTTCGGCGCCAATGTCGGACTGGCTGTCGCGCTGTTTGGCATCTGCGGCGCGATGATGGCGGCGATGGGTCTGACGATCGGCAGCAAGGCCAGCCATCTGTTCGGGGAATACGGCGAAGCGATTGGCGGTGCGGTGCTGATGGCGTTTGGCATCAAATTTCTGCTCTGACGGAGAGGGGGCGGCGTATGGGAGTTCTGATGTTGATGAGCGGCCTGGCCGGGATGGCGACTGTGGCAGGCGGCTATGTGGTGCTCAAGATCGGGCAGCTCACCCGGCACGGGCTGGCGTTTTTCCTCTCGCTGGCAGCCGGGATCATGCTGGCGGTGGTCGCCCATGACCTGATCCCGGCGGCGGTGGAGAACGGTGGCAGCGGGTTTGCCCTGCTCGGCTTTGCGGCAGGCTGGCTGTTTATGATGGTGATGCGAACGTGTGTGGGCTTGGTGATGCGGCGGTCGCCGCTGGCGAGCGGGGAGCAGTTTCACTATCTGCGCCTCGGCTGGTTCATCGCCGTCGTCATCGCGCTGCACGATCTGCCGGAGGGTTTGGCCATTGGTGCAGGCGACGCGATCCACCCGGATCTCGGGTTGATGCTGGCCCTCGCCATCGGGATGCACAACCTGCCGGAGGGCATGTCGATCGCCGTGCCGCTGCGCATGGCGGGGATGCCTGGCAAACAGATCCTCGCGATGATCGCCGTGCTCGGTTTGTTTACACCGCTCGGGACGTTGCTTGGCATCGTATTATTTGAGATGTCTTCGTACGGCATCGGGCTGTCGATGGCGTTTGCGGCGGGGGCGATGAGCTATGTGGTCGGCCGTGACCTCTGGCCGGAAGCGTGGATCTCCTCCAAATGGATCACCGTGTCCGGCACGTTGACCGGAGCGGCGCTGCTGCTGTTGTTCGGCCATTTGCATGGGTAGTGTTGACAGGGATATACTGAACGAGTGAGTCAAGTCGCGATGGAACGAGGAGGAGAGCGATGAATCTGTTGTTTGTATGCACCGGGAACACCTGCCGCAGCGCGATGGCCGAGCCGATGATGCGCCGCCGCTTGGAAGGGGCGGGTCTCGCCGGGAAATGGGAGGTGCGCTCCGCCGGGGTGGCCGCCTACGCCGGGCAGAGCGCGTCGCAAGGGGCACGCGAGGCGCTCCGCACGCGCGGCGTCGACGGGGAGAGCCACCAAGCCACGCTGCTAGACGAGGAGCTCGTCAAGTGGGCCGACCTGATCCTGACGATGTCGCAGTCGCACAAGCGAGCGATCCTCGAACGGCACATCGAAGCGCTGGACAAAACGTTCACGCTCAAAGAGTTTGTCGACGACGACCCGGAGCACGAGCGCATCTTTGAGGAGATGGCGCAGATCCAGGCGGAGGCGCAGACCAAACAGGCGCTGTTCCTCGCCGAGCATGCCGATGAGATCGAGTCCCTGCAGGAGCGCTATGGCCTGGGAGCCGACGCACAGATCGAGCAGGAGTTGGCCGCGTTGCAGCAGCGGCTCGAAGAGTCGGTGACGGCCGAGGCGGAGCGGATGAATCAATTGGCGCAGCAACTGCCGAGCTTTGACATCGCCGATCCGTACGGCGGGCCGGCGGCGGTGTATGAGTCGACGGCGGCGGAGATCGAAGGGCTGCTCGACAAATTGGTGGAAAGATTGAAGGAAGAGACTCCTTGAGCGGATCAAGGAGTTTTTTCTTGTTCAGGAAGGAATTTACATCTAGTCACCAGCCAAGGCACCTGCCCTTGGCTTTTTTCTTTGGTCATTTCTCACCCCGCTGGGGTATACTAGACTGAGAGAAATCACCAGTCAATCCAGAAATGGATCGCATACGGAGGCGAACAACCAATGAAAATCGCAATCGCAGCCGACCACGGCGGCTACACGCTGAAAGAGTCGGTCAAGCGCAAGTTGGAGAGCATGGGCCTTGATTATCATGACTTTGGCACGCATTCGGAGGAGTCGGTCGACTACCCGGACTACGGCATCCTCGTCGCTGAGAGCGTCGCTCGCGGCGAGTATGAGCGCGGCATCCTGATCTGCGGCACCGGGCTTGGCATGTCGATCGTCGCCAACAAAGTGCCGGGCATCCGCTGCGCCCTGCTGCATGACACGTTTTCTGCGAAAGCGACCCGCGAGCACAACGACACCAACGTCATGGCGATGGGTGCCCGCGTGATCGGGCCGGGCCTCGCCGACGACATCGTCGAGCTGTGGTTGACCACCGAGTTTGCAGGAGGCCGCCATGCGCAGCGTCTCGACAAGATCTCCGCCATCGAAACGCGATATGGCCGGGAAGAGGGCGTGTCCGGATGCTGACCGAGGGTCTCGCCGAGATCAAGGCACAACTGGCGCAGGCGCTCGAA
Organism: Tumebacillus lacus; assembly: GCF_026410385.1. Classification (GTDB taxonomy): domain Bacteria; phylum Bacillota; class Bacilli; order Tumebacillales; family Tumebacillaceae; genus Tumebacillus; species Tumebacillus lacus. The sequence continues at coordinate 408,171 of NZ_JAPMLT010000002.1, read as the reverse complement.
GAATTGCAAGCGGTCGCCGGGCTCGACAGTGACCAGATCCTCGTCATCGGCGCGTCTTCCAGCGAAGTGATCGGCAAAAAGATCGGCACGGCCGGCTCCCTCGACGCTGCGGCCGCCATCGTCGAAGCGGTCCTCGAAGCGCGTGCCCGGTACGGTTATCACGTCGCGTTCCAATGCTGCGAACACCTCAACCGCGCCCTCGTCGTCGAGCGCGACACGATCAAAGCGTTCGGCCTCGAAGAAGTCGCTGTCGTCCCCGTGCCCGCTGCAGGCGGAGCGGTGGCTTCGACGGCGTTCCGGCGACTGGAGCAGCCGGCGATGATCGAGCGGATTCAGGCGCACGCCGGAATCGACATCGGCGACACGTTTATCGGCATGCATCTGCGCCCTGTCGCCGTGCCTGTGCGCCCGAGCGTGCGGCAGATCGGCGAGGCGCACCTGACGATGGCACGCACCCGTCCCAAGCTGATCGGCGGACAACGCGCCGTCTATGTTCTCGAATCCTAAGCAAATTTCTCAAAAAACCGAACTATATTTCGTGTCTTATGCTATAATGTTCGGAAAAGAAGCACCTTAGATGTTCCTTGGAGAAAAGGAGAGATTTCAGAATGAGCAACCATTTGGGCAACGTTTTGAAAGTGATGGATCCGGAAGTCACCCGCGCGATTGAGGCGGAACTGGGCCGTCAGCGCGACAAGATCGAATTGATCGCCTCGGAGAACTTCGTCTCCCTCGCGGTGATGGAAGCGATGGGCACCGTGCTGACCAACAAATACGCAGAAGGCTACCCGGGCAAGCGCTACTACGGCGGCTGCGAACACGTCGACGTTGTGGAAGACCTCGCTCGCGAACGCGCGAAAAAGCTGTTCAACGCTGACCATGCCAACGTCCAGCCGCACTCCGGCGCGCAGGCGAACACCGCTGTCTACTTTGCGTTCCTCAAGCCGGGCGACACAGTGCTCGGGATGAACCTCTCTCACGGCGGCCACCTGACGCACGGCTCCCCGGTGAACATTTCCGGCCAATACTACAACTTCGTCCCGTACGGCGTCGAAGAAGATACGCACCGCCTCAACTATGACAAAGTGCGCGACCTCGCGCTCGAACACAAACCGAAGATGATCGTCGCAGGCGCATCCGCGTACCCGCGCACCATCGACTTCGCCAAAATGCGCGAGATCGCAGACGAAGTGGGCGCTTACCTGATGGTCGACATGGCGCACATCGCCGGTCTCGTCGCGACCGGCCACCATCCGTCGCCGGTGCCATTCGCCGACTTTGTCACCACCACCACGCACAAGACCCTGCGCGGTCCGCGCGGCGGCATGATCCTGTGCAAAGAGCAGTACGCCAAGCAGATCGACAAAGCGATCTTCCCGGGCATCCAAGGCGGCCCGCTGATGCACATCATCGCAGCGAAAGCGGTCGCGTTTGGCGAAGCGCTCCGCCCGGAGTTCACCCAATACTCGCAGGCGGTCATCGACAACGCGGCAGCACTGGCGTCCGCGCTGATCGACCGCGGCCTGTCCATCGTCTCCGGCGGCACCGACAACCACCTGCTCTTGATCGACGTGCGCAACCTCGGTCTGACCGGCAAAGAGGCGGAGCACCTGCTCGACGAGGTGGGTGTCACCACCAACAAAAACACCATCCCGTTCGACCCGGCTTCCCCGTTCGTCACCTCGGGCGTTCGCATCGGCACGGCGGCTGTCACCTCGCGCGGCTTTGACACCGCTGCGATGACCGAGATCGCCGACATCATCGAGCTCACCCTCAAGCATCGCGAGGACCAGACCCAGATCAACGAAGCGTTGAAAAAGGTCAAGGCGCTCTGCGACCGCTTCCCGATGTACGACGGGCTGACCTACCTGTAAGCTGTAAGATCCGCATAGCGACAGAAAAAGCGCCCCCAGGGGCGCCTTTTTCTTGACTTCCGCACAACTGTGCTATAATGGACAGGACATCCAAAGCTGACAGAAAAGGGGCACCAACGATGAGCAAAGTGTACGTGTTTGACCATCCGCTGATCCAACATAAATTGACCTATATCCGCGACAAAAACACCGGCACCAAGCAGTTCCGCGAGCTGGTGGAAGAAGTCGCGATGCTGATGGCGTACGAGATCACGCGCGATCTGCCGCTGGAGGAAATCACCGTCGAAACGCCGATCATGGAAGCCAAGATGAACGTGATCGCCGGCAAAAAGCTCGGCGTCGTGCCGATCCTGCGCGCCGGCCTTGGCATGGTCGACGGCATCCTCAACCTGATCCCGAACGCCAAAGTCGGCCACATCGGCCTCTACCGCGACCCGGAGACCCTGCAGCCTGTCGAGTACTATTGCAAACTGCCGACCGACGTCGAAGAGCGCGACCTGATCGCTGTCGACCCGATGCTGGCGACCGGAGGCTCGGCTGCGGCAGCCATCGGCTTTATGAAGCAACGCGGTGCGAAAAGCATCAAACTGATGTGCTTGATCGCCGCACCGGAAGGCATCAAAGTCGTCCAAGAGGCGCACCCGGACGTCGACATCTATGTCGCGGCCGTCGATGAATGCCTGAACGACCACGGCTACATCACGCCGGGCCTTGGCGACGCAGGCGACCGCCTGTTTGGCACGAAATAATATTCGGGAGAGAGATCAGAACATGGAACCGATTCGTGTATTGACCGTATTTGGAACGCGACCGGAAGCGGTCAAGATGGCACCGCTCGTCAAAGCGTTGGAGCGTGCAGGGGAAGGGATTCACTCCCGCGTCTGCGTCACCGCCCAGCACCGTCAGATGCTGGACCAAGTGTTAAACCTCTTTGAGATCACGCCTGACTACGATCTTGACATCATGGAGCCGCGCCAGACCCTGACCGGCGTCACGATTAAAGCGCTGGCCGGCCTCGAAGACGTCATTCGCAAAGAGCAGCCGCACATCGTGCTCGTCCACGGCGACACCACGACCACGTTCGTCGCCTCTTTGGCTGCGTTTTATCAACAGGTGGCGATCGGTCATGTCGAAGCGGGCCTGCGCACCTTTGACAAGTACTCGCCGTTCCCGGAAGAGATGAACCGCCAACTGACCGGCGTCATGGCCGATCTTCATTTCGCGCCGACCCAGCAGTCCAAAGACAACCTGCTGCGCGAAAACAAGCCGGAAGCGCGCATCTTTGTCACCGGCAACACCGCTATCGACGCGATGAAGACCACCGTGCGCGAGACGTATACCCACCCGATCCTTGAAGGCATCGGCGAGGGGCAGCGCCTGATCTTCATGACGGCGCACCGCCGCGAAAACCTCGGCGAAAAGATGGAAAACATCTTCCGCGCTGTCCGCCGTCTGGTGGACGATCACCCGGAGACGGTCGTCGTCTACCCGGTGCATCTCAACCCGGCTGTGCAAGAGCCGGCGCGGGCGATCCTCGGCGATCACGAACGCATCCACTTGATCGACCCGCTCGACGTGTACGACACCCACAACTTCATGTCGCGGGCGCACCTGATCCTCACCGACTCCGGCGGCATCCAGGAAGAAGCGCCGTCGCTCGGCGTGCCGGTGCTCGTCCTGCGCGACACCACCGAGCGCCCGGAAGGCATCGCGGCCGGGACGTTGAAACTGGCGGGCACCGAGGAAGACACCATCTACCGCCTCGGGCGCGAACTGCTGACCGACGCGGACGCTCATCAAAAGATGTCTGTCGCTGCCAACCCGTACGGCGACGGCGAAGCGTCGGAGCGCATCGTGCAGGCGATCCGCTACCATTTTGGAAACGGGGACAAGCCGGACGAGTTTGAAGTCTAACGGCTCGTCCATCAACAAAAAACGACCTCCCGTTTTCATCCAACGGGAGGTCGTTTCGTCAGGGGACTAGACCATCGAGCCGACGCCCATGATCACGCCGAGATTTTCATAGACGGCCAGCGCTTCGGTGTACAGAACCGATGCCATCGCCTGATCGCCGGAAGAAGCGCAGAGGCGACCCATCCGCACAAGGTTGTCCGCCAGGCGGCGCGGCACCGGCAGACGGCGGATGATCGACAGGCTCTCTTCCAGTGCGAGGCGGCTCTCCTGCTCCTCGCCGAGCAGATGAGACAGTTGGTATTTCAACGCGAGGGCGCGCGCGTGCTCCTCCTCGACGTCGTATTGGCTGAGCAGTTCTCTCGCCTTGTCCAGGCGGGTGCGGGCCGCTTCCAGCTCCTTCGACTCGATCAGCGTCTCGACCTGATCGAGAGCGGCGGTGACGACAGAGGCGTCTTTCAATTGCTGCTTTTGCTCGATGGCGAGGTCAAAGTGCTCGTTGGCCAGCACCAGATCGCCGGTCTTCACATACAGCGAGGCCAGCGTGTGTTCGACCTGCGACAGTTCATGCTTGGCATCCGACTGGCGCATCAGGCGCAGCGCCTCTTGGAACAGCTCCAGCGCGCGGTCGTACTGCTCTTTCTCGCGATAGGACGCGCCGAGCACCAGCAGCGACTCCGCATAGGCGTCGATGTTGTTCATCCGCGCGACAAGCTCTTTGGCGCGGCTGGCATAGAGCAGCGCATCGTCGTACTGGCCGAGCTTGTGGCAGGTCTGAGCGAGCATCGAGTAGATCTTGTGAATCAGCGCATCTTCAATCGTCACATTTTCCGTTTCTTCGGCCTGTTTAAAATAGTCGAGCGCCTGCGTGTAAAATCGCTGGCGGAAGGAGACGAGTCCAAAATGGAAATAGATCTCCGGCAGGCAAGCGTATTGCCCGGAGAGCAAGGCGCTGGACTGCGCCTTGAACAAGTATTGGTTGGCCTTACTGTAGTCGTCCTGCTCGACATGGATGCGGCCGAGCAAAAAGGTGCTGCGGGCGATCAGCGCGGTCAGCCCGAGTTCTTTCGCGTCTTCCAATATCTCTTCGGCAAAGCGGGCAGCCATGCCGTACCGTTTGCGATACATCAGCGCTTCCGCTTCTGCGAGCAGCGAAGCGGCGCGGCGGGTTAAAGTTTCCTCCGGGGTCTCGCGGAAATAATGGAAGGGTGTTTGCAGGGTCTGTGCCAGATAGCGCAACAACTCCTCCGATGGTGCTTGCAGATCGCGCTCCACCAAACTGAGCGTTGCAGGGGAGATCATGCTCCCCGCCACTTCTTTCAGCGTGAGATCCAATTCTTTGCGCTTCAGTCGAAGTTTCTGGCCCATGGTCAAATAGTTCATAGTGAACTCTCCTATTCCGAGGACGGAGTCAATTTGTGAGTGATGTTCATCTCGTTGTGATAGAAGTAAATATACCACCTTTTACAGGGAGCGAAAAGACTTGACGCTTTCTGCCTTGAGGTGGAAGGAATCCATGATCGCTTCGAGAATAGAATGGATTGGAACTGTGCAGGAAATGCTTGTATTTGGAAAGGGGAATCATTCAGTGAGCAATCGTGATGTAGTCATCGTATCTGCCGTGCGCACAGCGATCGGCAGCTTTAACGGCGCGCTGTCCGGCATCTCCGCACCGGAGCTCGGCAGCATCGTCATCAAGGAAGCGCTTTCTCGCGCGGGTGTCACCGGCGACCTCGTCGAAGAAGTGATCATGGGCAACGTGCTCCAAGCGGGCCTCGGTCAAAACCCGGCTCGTCAAGCGGCGGTCAAAGCGGGTCTGCCGAACACCATCGCGTCGATGACGATCAACAAAGTGTGCGGCTCCGGCCTCAAAGCGGTCATGCTCGGCGCGCAGGCGATCAAAGCGGGCGATGCCGACGTGATCGTCGCAGGCGGCATGGAAAACATGACGCGCTCTCCTTATTTATTGGAAGGTGCTCGTGGCGGGTTCCGCATGGGCGACCAAAAAGCGGTCGACTCGATGATCCGCGACGGCCTGTGGTGCGCATTTGACGACACCCACATGGGCATCACCGCCGAGACGGTGGCAGAACGCTTCGGCCTGTCCCGCGAAGAGCAGGACGAATTTGCAGCTTGGTCGCAACAAAAAGCGGAAGAAGCACTGAAGTCCGACCGTTTCCGCGACGAGATCGTCCCGGTCCCGCTCCCGCAGCGCAAAGGCGATCCGATCCTGTTTGACAAGGACGAGTACCCGCGCGCTGGCACCACCGCCGAGTCGCTCGGCAAACTGCGTCCGGCCTTCAAAAAAGACGGCACCGTCACCGCCGGCAACGCATCGGGCATCAACGACGGCGCGGCTGCGATCGTCGTCATGTCCCGCGAGAAGGCGGAAGCGCTCGGTCTGAAGATCCTCGCGACCGTGCGCGGCTATGCGTCTGCGGGCCTCGATCCGAACGTGATGGGCCTGGGTCCGATCTACGCGACCAAGAAAGTCCTCGACCGGACCGGCCTGACCATCGACGACATCGACCTGATCGAAGCGAACGAAGCGTTTGCTGCGCAATCGCTGGCTGTCGGCCGCGAGCTGAACATCCCGCGCGAAAAGCTCAACGTCAACGGCGGCGCACTGGCGCTTGGTCATCCGATTGGCGCATCGGGCGCGCGCGTGCTCGTCTCGCTGCTCTTCGAGATGGAAAAACGCGATGCCAAGCGCGGCCTTGCCACCTTGTGCATCGGCGGCGGTCAAGGCGTCTCGATGATCGTCGAACGCTAAGCGTTCGTTACACGATTTGCCTGGTTTTAGCACACTTTTGTCTGATTTATGAATTACGGCTAAAAGTGCAGAGCCGACGCGGAACGGACGACGGCGAGTTCGTTGACAATCCTATACTCGGTATAGTACTATGATTCTCGGTTAGGGTTCCGCAGAGAGGATTCGTGTTCCGTCCTGTGAAACCCGCCGAGTCTTTTTGTGGTTTGCCATACATAATTTTTCCGCCTAGGGGCAAGGTTAGGTACGGTAGACTTTTCCTCACAGGTGAGATGGGAGCCACGGCATGAACGAATTTCACCTTTTAGCAAGACGAACGATCCGAAACACCGCATACGTCGCCGCCATTCTGGCGATACTCGCGGCGGTGTTGCCAAGTCTCTCCGGGCTGTTTGCCGGACTGGCCATCGGGTCGGTTGTTAGTCTGTACTTCGCTGTCAGCGCTTCCAAACAGACGGAGATGGCGGCGGACGTCGCGCTGCGCAACGTCAAAAAGCGACCGGGAACCATGATGGCCTTTCGCATCATGATGCTCCTCGGTGCCTTTCTTCTGGTGCGGGCGCTCGAACCGAAAATTGGGTATGTGAGTCTTCCGGGTGTGGTGATAGGGCTGTTTGCCTATCAACTGGTGATCTTGGGGGGCTTCCTATACAACAAGCTCAAAACTTCATAAGCCATCACGCTATCGGAAGGGGTGAAAGTAAAGAATGGAACACTTATTTCCTACCATTGGCGAAGGGACTTGGGCGATTGACCTGACTGCGATTGGCACCAGCATCTTGGCGGCCTTGATCGTTCTTCTGCTGGCTCGTCTGGCAACGAAGAGCGTCGATGTCCGCAAGCCGCGCGGCTTGCAGAACTTCTTCGAGTGGGTGATCGACTTCATCACCGGGCTCGCGAAGGATACTATCGGCGGCAAGCGTGCAATGACCTATGTGCCGTTGGCGTTCACCTTGATCATCTATCTGTTTGTTGCCAACCAGATGGGTCTGATCACGAACATCACCGCTCACATTCACGAGCCGATGTTGGGGATTTCCCAAGAAACTCTGGATCATCATGACGGCGAGGCACACGTCTCCTTCTTCATGTCGCCGACCGCGAACCTGAGCGTCGCGATGGCCATGTCGATCGGGATCGTCACCATGACGCATTTCATCGGTCTGCGCAATCCTAAGAGTTATTTCAAGCACTACATCGAACCGAATCCGGCTTTCCTTATCCTGCACTTGATCGACGAAGTGGCAAAGTTCATCACGCTCGGTCTGCGTCTCTTCGGTAACATCTTTGCGGGTGAAGTCCTGATCGGGATCCTCGTGGGTCTGCCGCTCCTCTTCGGGTTCTTCCCGACAGGCGGTATCCCGCTCATCGTCTGGCTGGCGTACTCCATGTTCGTCGGCACGATCCAAGCATTCGTCTTCACCGTCCTGACCCTGGTCTACATCGGTCAAAAACTTCCGCACGACGAACACCACTAAGGATTCGTCCGCGCGACAAGTTGTCTCTCGTTTCAACGTTCGAAATGACTAAAAAATTCTCTCTATCTCCAAGGAGGTTCTTCTCAAATGGAAATGGCTACTGCTGTAGGTTTGCTGCTCGGTCTCGCTGCTGTTGGTGCAGGTATTGGTAACGGTCTCGTTGTTGGTCGCACCATCGAAGGTATCGCTCGTCAGCCGGAAATGCGCGGCGTTCTGCAAACTCAAATGTTCATCGGTCTCGGTCTCGTAGAGGCACTTCCGGTTATCGCGGTTGCGTTCGGCCTGATCCTCTTCGGCCGCATCTAATCTCGGACGACCGGCAGGGCGGCGGGGCGGGTTTCACCGCCTGCGCCTTCCTTTTGTCCGCAGTCTCGTCTAACCCGATCCCGAAAGGAGTGAATCTTCATGATGCCACAACTCGGCACCATGCTGGTGCAACTGGCCGTGTTCCTTGTGCTGTTCCTGCTCTTGCGCAAGTACGCGTTCGGTCCGCTCATGAAAGTGATGAGCGATCGTGCTGAATATATCGAAAACCAGATCACTTCTGCTGAGAAAAACCGCGCAGAAGTGGAGCGACTGGCAGCGGAACACAAAGCTGCCATCGATTCCGCAAAGAAAGAAGCTGCTGAGATGCTGGAGAACGCTCGTCGTTCCGGCGACAAGCAAGCGGCTGACCTCGTAGCGGCTGCAGAAGCAGAAGCGCGCCGTCTGCGCGAAGAAGCGTCTGCTGAAATCAAGCGTGAAAAAGAACTGGCTCTGGCAGAAGTTCGCGAACAAGTCGCGGCTCTCTCCGTCCTGTTGGCTGGCAAGATCATCCATCAAGAGCTGAACGCGGAAGGCCACAAAGCCCTCTTCGATGAAGCAGTGAAGGAAATGGGTGTTCGCGTATGAAAAACGCAGCCGTAGCGAAGCGATATGCGGAAGCCCTGATCGAATTGGCAAAAGGACAAGGCAAGACCGACGCGGTTGAGCAAGAGCTCAAAAGCATTGTCGATGTCCTGAACGCACATCCGGAACTCGGCAGCATTCTGCTGCACCCGAGCATCCCGCTCGATGCGAAAAAGCAGCAGATCACCGATCTGTTCGGTGGCCGCGTCTCCGACACCGTGCTGAACTTCTTGAAAGTCCTCTTCGATGCGCGTCGCCAAGACGCGATCGCAGATGTATACAACGAATATGTTCGTCTGGCTGACCTGGAAAAAGGTCGAGTCAAAGCAGAAGTGGAAACGGCCGTCCCGCTCACCGAAGCGGAACTGAGCTCGTTGAAGCAAACGCTCGGCACGAACGGCAAGCAAGTGGAAGTGACCACGACGGTCAACCCGAGTCTGATCGGCGGCGCGCGCGTGCGCATCGGCGACCGAGTGTTCGACTACTCGGTGGCTTCCCAGCTGAACCGTTTCCGTCAGACGCTCAAATACTAGTCCGGTAGATAGGGGTGAGATCATGAGCATTCGTCCTGAAGAAATCAGCTCCCTGATTAAGCAACAGATTGAGAACTATCAATCTGAAGTTCAAGTATATGACGTCGGCACCGTAATCCAAGTCGGCGACGGTATCGCACGTATTCATGGTCTTGAGAAAGTAATGGCCGGGGAACTCCTCGAGTTCACCAACGGCGCTCTGGGCATGGCCTTCAACTTGGAAACCAACAACGTCGGTGCCGTAGTCCTCGGCACGGTTGTCGGCATCAAAGAAGGCGACCAAGTCAAGCGCACGGGCCGCATCGCACAAGTTCCGGTCGGCGAAGCGCTGGTAGGCCGCGTTGTCAACCCGCTCGGCCAACCGATCGACGGCCGCGGTCCGATCGAAGCAAAAGAATTCCGTCCGATCGAATCTCCGGCTCCGGGCGTTATCGACCGTAAATCGGTTCACGAGCCGATGCAAACCGGTCTCAAAGCGATCGACGCACTGGTTCCGATCGGTCGTGGTCAGCGCGAGTTGATCATCGGCGACCGTCAAACCGGTAAGACTGCAGTCGCAGTCGACGCGATCATCAACCAAAAAGGCCAAGGCGTCATCTGCATCTACGTCGCCATCGGTCAAAAGCAATCCACCGTCGCTCAAGTTGTGGAAACCCTCCGCAAGCACGGCGCGATGGAATACACCATCGTCGTATCCGCATCCGCATCCGATCCGGCTCCGCTGCTCTTCCTGGCACCGTACGCTGGCGTTGCGATGGGCGAGTACTTCATGTACAACGGCGGCCATGTTCTGTGCGTATACGACGACCTGTCGAAACAAGCAGCAGCATACCGCGAAATGTCCCTGCTGATGCGCCGTCCTCCGGGCCGCGAAGCATTCCCGGGCGACGTCTTCTACCTGCACTCCCGCCTGCTGGAGCGCGCTGCAAAGCTGTCTGACAAACTCGGCGGCGGCTCGCTGACCGCTCTGCCGTTCATCGAGACCCAAGGCGGCGACGTATCGGCGTACATCCCGACCAACGTCATCTCCATCACCGACGGCCAGATCTTCCTTGAGTCCGACCTGTTCCACTCCGGCGTGCGTCCGGCGATCAACGTAGGTCTCTCGGTATCCCGCGTCGGTGGTTCCGCACAGATCAAAGCGATGAAGAAGGTTGCGGGTACCCTGCGTCTGGACCTGGCGCAATACCGCTCCCTGCAAGCATTCGCACAGTTCGCATCCGACCTCGACAAAGCGACCCGCGCGACTCTGGACCGCGGTGCTCGTCTGGTTGAAGTGCTCAAGCAAGGCCAATACGCTCCGCTCTCCGTTGAGAAGCAAGTTATCTCTCTGTGGGCTGTCGTAAACGGTCATGCTGACGGCGTAGCGGTCGAATCGATCCGTCGCTTCGAATCCGAATGGCTGTCCTACGTAGATTCCAACTACCCGCAGATCGCCAAGTCGATCACGGAGACCAAAGATCTCACGAAAGACACCGAAGCTGCACTCAAGGAAGCGATCGAGAAGTTCCTCAAGACCTTCGTAGCGTAATTCCTCTCGTCCAGCTGACCATTTCATGTAAAGGCGGTGTCATTCATGGCGCAAAATACCCGCGACATTCGTCGCCGGATCAAATCCGTGAAGAACACCCAGCAGATCACCAAAGCGATGAAGATGGTAGCTGCGGCGAAACTGCGTCGGGCGCAAGAGCGCGTCGAGCAAGCGCGTCCGTACGCAGGGAAAATGGAAGAAGTAATCGGCAGCATCGCCTCGGGGAGCGGTTCCGCGAACCATCCGATGCTCGTCAAGCGTCCCGTCAAGAAAACCGGTTATGTCGTCCTGACGACCGACCGGGGTCTTGCGGGTTCGTTCAACGCTCAGATCATCCGAACTGTGCTGAACGAAGTGAGAGGCAAGTCTCACAACGAATACGCCCTGTTCATCGTCGGGCGCAAAGGGCGCGATTTCTTCCAACGCCGCGGTTATCCCATTGTTGGTGAAACTACTGGCCTGTCGGATTCTCCGACATTTGCGGATATCAAATCGATTGCAAATGATGTCGTGAAGTTGTTCCAAGACGGTGTCTACGACGAAGTCATCTTGGTCTACAACCAATTCATCAATGCGATCACGCAAGTCCCGGTCACCCGTAAACTGCTTCCGCTCGAAGATGTGGGCGGCAAGCAAGAGACCGTGCAACCGGGCGTGCACACTTCGAAATACGAATACGAGCCGTCTGCGGAAGCAGTGCTCGACAACCTTCTCCCCAAGTATGCTGAGACTCTGATCTTCAGCGCGCTGTTGGAGTCGAAGGCGAGCGAGTTCGGTGCGAAGATGACTTCGATGGGTGCCGCTACGGACAACGCGTCGAAGATGATCGGCACGCTCACGCTCGTACTCAACCGTGCCCGTCAAGCGGCGATCACCACGCAGATCATGGAGATCGTTGGCGGCGCTGAAGCACAGAATCAATAGTTCGATAGCATGCGAGAATGGAGGGATTCGTGATGAACAAAGGACAAATCGTCCAGGTTCTGGGTGCGATCGTTGACGTTCAGTTCCCGGAAGGCCAACTTCCGGAGCTGAACAACGCCCTGACCATTACCTATAAAGCTCAAACTGAAGGCGAGCGCGACATCAACCTCACCGTTGAAGTGGCAACTCACCTCGGCAACAACCAAGTTCGTACCATCGCGATGTCTTCCACCGACGGCCTTGTCCGCGGCACGGAAGTTGTCGACACCGGTCGTCCGATCTCCGTTGCAGTCGGCCCGGGCACCCTCGGCCGCATCCTCAACGTCCTCGGCGAAACGATCGACGAAGCAGGTCCGGTGGACGCTCAGCAGACCAACCCGATCCACGCAGCAGCTCCGGCATACGTTGACCTCGCGACCAAAGTCGAGATCTTCGAAACCGGCATCAAGGTCATCGACCTGCTCGCTCCGTACATCAAGGGCGGTAAGATCGGTCTGTTCGGCGGCGCAGGTGTAGGCAAGACCGTTACCATCCAGGAACTGATCCACAACATCGCGAAGCAACACGGCGGTTACTCCGTATTCGCAGGTGTCGGTGAGCGTACCCGTGAAGGTAACGACTTGTACCACGAGATGAAAGACTCCGGCGTTATCGACAAGACCGCAATGGTCTTCGGTCAGATGAACGAGCCGCCGGGCGCGCGTGCTCGCGTTGCTCTGACCGGTCTGACCATCGCGGAATACTTCCGCGACGTGGAAGAGCGCGACGTTCTCTTCTTCATCGACAACATCTTCCGCTTCACCCAAGCAGGTTCCGAGGTATCCGCACTGCTCGGCCGTATGCCGTCCGCAGTAGGTTACCAGCCGACCCTGGCAACGGAGATGGGTCAACTGCAAGAGCGCATCACCTCGACCAAAAAAGGTTCGATCACCTCGATCCAAGCGATCTACGTCCCGGCCGACGACTACACCGACCCGGCTCCGGCGACCGCGTTCGCTCACTTGGACGCAACCACCAACCTCGAGCGTTCCATCGCCGAGCAAGGGATCTTCCCGGCGGTTGACCCGCTGGCTTCCACTTCCCGCGCGCTGTCCCCGGACATCGTCGGCGAAGAGCACTACCAAGTCGCTCGTGGCGTTCAGGCTACCCTGCAGCGCTACAAAGAACTGCAAGACATCATCGCGATCCTCGGCATGGACGAGTTGTCTGACGAAGACAAAGCGCTCGTTACCCGTGCTCGTAAGATCCAGCGCTTCCTGTCCCAGCCGTTCAACGTTGCAGAACAGTTCACCGGCCGTGCAGGCAAGTACGTCAAGGTCGCTGACTCCGTTCGTTCCTTCAAGGAGATCCTCGAAGGCAAGCACGACGACCTTCCGGAAGGTGCGTTCTACATGTGCGGCACCATCGAAGAAGCGGTCGAAAACGCGAAGAGCATGGCCTAGTGCTCTGCATTGGGGCATAGGAGGAATTCGATATGAGAAAAATGCCGATCGAAATCGTAACTCCTGAACGCAAAGTGTATGAGAACGAAGCAAACCTGATCATCGCTCGCGGCGGTGACGGCGATATCGGGATCATGGCTGGCCATTCCCCGGTCGTCACCACGTTGAAGATCAGCGCACTCCGCGTCAAGACGGACGGAGGCGACCACACCATCGCTGTATCCGGCGGCTTCCTCGAAGTCAAGCCGGATAAAGTGACGGTGCTCGCTGAGTCGGCCGAACTCCCGGAGGAGATCGACGTAGACCGTGCGTCCCGCGCCAAAGAGCGTGCGGAACGCCGCGTCAAGGACTCGAAATCGGGCGATATCGATGCTCGCCGTGCGGAACTCGCACTCTCTCGCGCACTGAACCGTTTGGAAGTCGCGAAAATCAAAACCGGCCGTTAGCCGACAGAACCCCACACAAAAACGTGTGGGGTTTTTGTATGTTTCGGCAGAGAATGCCAAAAACTAATAGGACGCGACCTGGTTCGAAAACTATTTATCACGGGAACTGGTTAGGTTGTTGAAACTAGAGTGGTAGGTTGGTTTTACATGGCTGAGTGACTTTGTTATAATGTTGAAGGCAAAACTCTGAATATCTTCTCATGATGGAGGGGACTATTATGGTCTCATATTGGAACAGTTACGTCTTTATCTCCCTGTTCCTCGTCTTAGGGTTGTTGCTCCCGATCGGCGCGTTGATGATTCTCGGGCCGCTGTTGCGACCGAAAAACCCGACCGAAGCAAAACTGACCACCTATGAATCCGGGGTGGAGCCGTTCGGCGAAGCGCATGTTCAATACAACGTCCGCTACTATCTGTTTGCATTGATGTTCGTAGTGTTCGACGTTGAGATCATGTTCCTGTATCCGTGGGCAGTCTCGTTTGAATCCCTGGGGGTCTTCGGGCTCGTCGAGATGTTTATCTTCCTTGGCTTGCTTGTAATCGGCCTCGTCTATGCCTGGAAAAAGAAGGTGTTGGAATGGAAGTAACGAAAAACACGGCCAACCCGCAAGAACCAGCTTACGTCCAGTTCGAAGGGTTCAGCAAAGAAGAGTCGCAGGAATTGAGCAAGGCCGGTGTGCTGATCGGCACATTGGAACAGGTAAAGGCATGGGCGCGCAGCAACTCGCTTTGGCCGTTGACTTTTGCGACCGCATGTTGCGGGATCGAGATGATGGGCACCGGTGCGGCGCACTATGACCTCGACCGCTTCGGCATCATCTTTCGGGCGTCGCCGCGTCAGGCGGACTGCATCATCATCGCCGGCACGATCACGAAGAAGATGGCGCCGATTTTGAAGCGTCTGTACGATCAGATGCCGGAACCGAAATGGGTGGTGGCGATGGGCTCCTGTGCAACCGCAGGCGGTCCGTATGTGCGCGCCTACAGTGTCGTCAAGGGCGCTGACCAGATCATCCCGGTCGATGTCTACATCCCGGGCTGCCCGCCGTCTCCGCCGGCCTTGATCTACGGCCTGAATAAGCTCCAAGAGAAGATCCGCTTGGAAGCGAAAGGGAAGAAGGTGCGCTAGATGAGCGAAGAAAACAAAGCGCCTGAAGAAACCGTAAAACCGGAAGAACCGGCAAAAACCGAAACGCAATCGGAAGCACCGAAGGCAGAAGCCAAGCCGGAAGCACCGAAGGCAGACGCTGCCCCGGAAGCACCGAAGGCAGAAGCCACCCCGGAAGCGAAGCCCGCTGCTCCGAAACCGGCGGCTGCGGCCAAGCCTGCTGCCGAGAAGGCTCCGGAGCCGGAGAAAGAGCCGGACCCGCGCCTGATCGAAGCCCAGCAACGCCTCGAAACGATCAAAGGCAAGATCGCTACCAAATTCGGCGACGCTGCGATCGAGGAAGCGGACGTGAAAAAAATCACCCCGACCCTCGTGATCAAGCCCGAGTACTGGGTCGACACCGTCGAGTACGTCAAAACCGATCCCTCGCTGCTCTTCTTCTACCCGGAAGCGATGGCCGGCACCGACTACAAAGACAAAGGGTACATCGAAGTGTTCACCCTCCTGCATTCCTTCGAACTCGACTACGACATCGCTTTGAAAGTCCGCGGTGCGCGCGACAACGGCAGCGTCCCGTCGATCACCCCGATCTTCTCCGGCTTCAACTGGGAAGAGCGCGAGATCTACGACCTGCTCGGCCTGCGCTTCGAAGGACATCCCGACCTGCGCCGCATCATGCTCGAAGAAGAGTGGCAGGGTCACCCGCTTCGCAAAGATTACGTCGTCATGGACTAGGGGGAAAGGATTACGATGGCAATTCGCACGGAAGAACTCTTAATGAACATCGGCCCCCAGCATCCGAGTACGCACGGGGTGTTGCGCGTGGTCGTCAAAGTCGACGGTGAGATCATCGTCGACGCCGAGCCGGTCGTCGGCTACCTCCACCGCGGCACGGAAAAACTGGCCGAAGATCTGCAATACACGCAGATCATCCCATACACCGACCGCTTGGACTACCTCGCCTCGATGATCAACAACCACGCGATCGTGGGCGCGGTCGAAAAGGCGATGGACCTGGAAGTTCCAGAACGCGCCGAACATCTGCGCGTCATCGTCGCAGAACTGCAACGCATCGCCTCGCACTTGGTCTTCTTCGGTACATACCTGCTGGACCTTGGCGCGATGAGTCCGTTCCTCTACGTCTTCGCCGAGCGTGAAAAGATCATCGATCTCTTCAACCGCCTCTGCGGGGCGCGCCTGACCTTCAACTACATGCGCGTCGGCGGTGTCAAATGGGACACGCCGGAGGGCTGGGTTGAAGAAGCAAAACAATTTGTCCAACATCTCAAGAAGCAGATGGACATGTACCACGAGTTGGTCACCGGCAACGAGATCTTCTTGAACCGCGTCAAAGGCATCGGCAAATTTGACACCGAAACCGCGATCAACTTCGCGATGTCCGGTATCAACCTGCGCTCGACCGGCTTCAACTGGGACCTGCGCAAAAACAAACCGTACTCGATCTACGACCGCTTTGACTTTGACGTGGTCGTCGGGGAGAACGGCGACTGCTACGACCGCTACATGTGTCACCTCAAAGAGATCGAGCAGTCGTTGCGGATCGTCGAGCAAGCGCTCGATCAGATCCCGGAAGGCCCGGTGATGGGCAAGGTGCCGAAGATCCTCCGCGTCCCGGCCGGCGAGTACTACTCGGCTGTCGAAGGCGCTCGCGGGGAACTCGGCGTCTACATCGTCTCGGAAGGCAAGGACAAACCGTACCGCCTGAAATTCCGCCGCCCCTCCTTCGTCAACCTGCAACTGTTGCCGAAGCTGTTGGTCGGCCAGTCGATGTCCAACTTGATCGCCATCCTCGGGGCTGTCGATATCGTGCTTGGGGAGGTCGACGCATAAATGGAAATGTTCACGTGGCTGGATAAACCGATGTCGGGGATGACGTTCCTCAACATGGCGCTCGGCGCTGTCATCGTCCTCGGCTTTATCCTCGGGGTCGTCACTTATACGATCTACTTTGAGCGCAAGGTCATCGGCTGGATGCAATGGCGGATCGGTCCGAACCGCGTAGGTCCGCTCGGTCTGTTCCAAACGATCGCCGACGTCCTGAAACTCCTGATCAAAGAGGACATTGTCCCGGCCAAGGCCGACCGCACGATGTTCCTGATCGCGCCGATCATCGCGTTCTTCCCGTCGTTCATGGTTCTCGCCGTCATTCCGTTTTCGGCGACGCACATCTTTACGGCGGCAAGCAACGTCGGCGTCATCTACTACATCGCTCTGTCCGCTCTGACGATCATCGGGGTCGTGCTCGGCGGTTGGGCATCGAACAACAAATACGCGCTGATCGGCGGCATGCGCTCCGCAGCGCAGATGATCTCCTACGAAGTGCCGTTGGCGATGTCGCTGCTGGCCGTCGTCCTGATGTCCGGCTCGATGAACCTCGTCGAGATCGTCGAAGCACAAAAGAACTTCCCGTACGTCTGGTATATCGTGCCGCAGTTCTTTGGCTTCATCATCTTCATCATCTCTGCGACGGCCGAGTTGAACCGCACACCGTTCGACTTGCCGGAAGCCGAGTCGGAGTTGGTAGCAGGCTACTTCACCGAGTATTCCGGCTTCCGCTTCGCCTTCTACATGCTGGCTGAGTACGTGTACGTCTTTGCGATGTCCGCTCTGGCGACCACGATGTACTTCGGCGGCTGGGAAGGACCGTTCCTGCCGGGCTGGCTCTGGTTCGCCATCAAAGTATCGGCGTTTATCTTCTTCTTCTTCTGGGTTCGCGCCACCATGCCGCGGATCCGCACGGACCAGTTGCTTTCCTTCTCCTGGAAAGTGCTGATCCCGTTGGCGCTGCTCAATCTCGTCGCCACCGCCGTCGTCATGACGCTGGTGTAAACCGAAACGGGGTGAAAAGATGTTTGGTTTCCTGAAAGGCTTGAAAGTCACCTTTAAACAATTGGCTCATAAAAAGATCACCCTGCAATACCCGGACGTCATGCCTGATTTCGGCGAACGGTTCCGCGGCGTGCACAAGTTTTACCCGGAGAAATGCATCGTGTGCAACCAATGCGCGCGCGTCTGCCCGACGTCCTGCATCTCGCTGTCCGGCTCCAAACGTGAAGACAAAAAGCTGCACATCGACACGTACGACATCAACTTTGAGATCTGCATCCTCTGCGACCTGTGCACAGAGGTCTGCCCGACCGAAGCCATTCAGATGTCCGATAAATTCGAATTGGCGACGTACAACCGCGTCGACCTCTACAAGAATATCTACTGGCTGGACGAAAACGCCCGCGTCAGTGACGGTCTCCTGAAAAAAGGCGAAACAGAAGAACAATCCGGAGGTGTCAAGTAATGTTTTCCGGATTTGCAATCACCGGACAGTCGGTGGCCTTCTTCCTGATCTCGCTGTTTGTGATCGCCTGCGGGGTGCTCCTGCTGTCCTTGCGCAAGGTCATGTACATGGCGATGGCCATCGGCGGCGTCTTCATCGGCGTAGCGGCCGTCTTCTTGATGCTCGAGGCGGAGTTCCTCGCGTTCATCCAAGTCCTGCTCTACGCAGGTGCGATCACGATCATGCTCTTGTTTGCGATCATGCTGACCCGTCACGACGAGGTCGAAATGCCGCAAAAACTCACCGCACACCCGGTCTGGGCTGCCATCGGCGCGGCCGGTCTCGGCTTCATCGTGCTGTGGGCGGTCAAATTCTCCGGCGTCAAATGGCCCACTCCGTCTGCGGAGTCGCCGTGGCAAGGGGAAGACAACGTCAAACTGATCGGGGAGTCGCTGTTCAACCAGTACGTCATCCCGTTCGAATTGGTCTCCGTCGTGCTGATCGTCGCACTGGTCGGCGCCATCACGCTGGCGAAGAAGGAGGAGGAGTAACGTGTTATCGGTCGAACAGTTTCTGACGCTTGCGGCTATCTTGTTCTGCATCGGTCTCTACGGTGCCCTGACGAAGCGCAACATCATCATCGTCCTCGTGTCGATTGAGTTGATGCTCAACGCGGCCAACATCAACCTCCTCACGTTCGCTCGCTTCGGTCTCGTCCCGGCGATCAACGGTCAGGTGTTCACCCTCTTTGCGATGACGATTGCAGCGGCGGAGCTCGCTGTAGGCCTTGCGATCCTGATCGCGCTGTATCGCAATCGCAACACCAGCGATGTGCGGGATCAAGACCTGATGAAGTGGTAACGGGCTTGCATCCCATTTCAAACAACGGAGAAAGGTGATCATATGGTTGAGTATGCCTGGTTAGTTCCCCTCTTCCCGCTGGTGGCGTATCTGCTCCTGTTCGTGCTCGGACGGCGGGCGCAAGAGGGTGTCGTCACTGCGATTGCTGTGCTGGCCTCGCTGGCTGCATTCGTCGTGTCGCTGATGATTTTATCTGAAGTGCAGGCGAACGGCCCGGGAGCCCCGTACATGTTCCACTGGCTGACGGTCGGCTCGTATACGCTCTCGATGGGCTATGAAGTCACCGCGCTCAACGCGATGATGCTGGCGGTCGTCACGTTCGTCTCGACGCTGGTGTTCCTCTTCTCGAAGAGCTACATGAAAGGCGACGAACGCTTCGTCGTGTTCTATCAATATCTCAGCCTGTTCGTCTTCTCGATGCTCGGGCTGGTCATCTCGCCGAACCTGCTCCAGGTCTACATCTTCTGGGAATTGGTCGGTCTGTGCTCGTTCCTGCTCGTCGGCTTCTGGTACTACAAGCCGGAAGCGGCAGCGGCTGCAAAAAAAGCATTTATCGTCACTCGTATCGGTGACGTCGGTCTGTTCATCGGCATCATGCTGCTGTTTGTGGCTACCGGCACGTTCGACTATGCAGGTGTCTTCCAAGCGGTAGAGTCGAAAAACTTCGCCATCGACTGGATCTCTCCGGAAGCGTTCATCACGCTGGTTGCGATCCTGATCTTCATCGGTGCGATCGGCAAATCGGCGCAGTTCCCGCTGCACACCTGGTTGCCGGACGCGATGGAAGGCCCGACCCCTGTGTCGGCGCTGATCCACGCCGCGACGATGGTCGCCGCGGGCGTCTATCTCGTCGCTCGCGCCTTCCCGATCTTTGCCGCATCTGAGACGGCGCTGACTGTCATCGCGGTCATCGGCGGCATCACGGCGATCTTCGCCGCGCTGATCGGTCTCACGCAAAACGACATCAAGCGGGTGGTCGCCTACTCGACCGTCTCGCAACTCGGCTACATGGTGATGGCGCTCGGCGTCTCCGCCTATGTGGCGTCCGTGTTCCACCTGATGACCCACGCCTTCTTCAAGGCGCTGCTGTTCTTGGCGGCAGGCTCCGTGATCCACGCCCTGCACCACAACCAGGACATCCGCTCAATGGGCGGCCTGTGGAAGAAGATGCCGGTTACCGGCTGGACCTTCCTGATCGGCGCGTTGGCACTGTCCGGCATCCCGCCGTTCGCCGGCTTCTGGTCGAAGGACGAGATCTTGCTCGGCGCGTACGCGTCCGGCAACACGCTCCTGTTCGTGATCGGCCTGATCGCCGCGTTCTGCACCGCGTTCTACATCTTCCGCGTGTTCTTCATGACCTTCACCGGGGAGTTCCGCGGTGACAAAGACACGTGGGACCATGCGCATGAGTCGGGTCCTGTGATGACCATTCCGCTGGTGCTGCTGGCGATCATGGCACTCGTCTCCGGCCTGTTCAACTCGCCGGTCACCGACTACGCGCTGGCAGACTTCCTGCAAGCGGGCGGCCTGCACTACGGCGCACACCCGGAGCATGTCTCGTGGATGCCGTACGTTGCGACCCTCGTCGCGCTGGCGGGCATCGGTCTTGCCTACCTGATGTACAAAACGAAGTCGATCAACCCGGAACGCTTGGCAAACGGTGCGCTCCGTCCGCTGTACAACCTGTCCTACAACAAGTTCTACGTGGATGAGATCTACCACTACGCCATCGTCCTCCCGGTCGTCTGGATCGGCCGCATCTTGAACTTTATCGACAAATGGATCGTCGACGGCATTGTCCGCCTCGTGGGGCAAGGCACGTACGTCGGCGCTCTCGGCCTGAAGTACGCGCAAAACGGCCAGGTGCAAACCTACGGGTTGATCACCGTGCTCGGCGCAGTCGTACTGCTCGGGGCCGCGATGTATGCGATTGGAGGTGTGCGATAAATGACGGGCAATCTGCTGACGTTCATCGTCCTCCTGCCGCTGATCGCTGCACTGATCATCGGGTTTGTCCCGCGCAGCAACCAAGGCCAAGCCCGTGCGGTCGCCTTGATCGCCACGGCGCTGTCCCTGCTGCTCTCGATCTTCGTCTACGCAGGTTTTGACCAAGACCTCGCAGGCATGCAGTACACGACGCACTACGAATGGATCAACATCGCGCACGTCTACCAAGACAAAGCGCTGACCATCGGTTTTGACCTCGGGATCGACGGCCTCTCGCTGCCGTTCCTGCTCCTGACCGGCATCATCACCTTCCTCGCCGTGCTGGCATCGAAAAACATCCAGCACCGCGTCAAAGAGTACTACCTCTGGGTGATGCTGCTCGTCGCAGGTCTGTACGGCTGCTTCGTCGCCCTCGACCTGTTCCTGTTCTTCCTGTTCCTCGAGCTGACCTTGATCCCGATGTACTTCCTGATCGGCATCTGGGGCGGCGACCGCAAAGGCGCGGTGGCGACCAAGTTCCTCGTCTACCGCGGCATCGCGTCCGCCTTCGTCCTCGTCGCTTTTGTCGCGCTGGCGTTCAAAGCGGCCGATGCGACCGGCGTGATCTCGATGAACATGGTCAACATCGCCGATGCGTTCGCCAAAGCATCGCCGGACCTGATCACGGCTGCGTTCAAACAGGGCATCTTCCTGGTGCTCCTGCTGGCGATCCTGATCGAGGAAGCGTTCTTCCCGTTCCACACCTGGCTGCCGGACACGCATGAGCAAGCGCCGGCCGCTGTCTCGATGCTGGTCGGCGGCGTGCTGATGAAGATCGGCGCGTACCTCTTGTTCCGCATCGGGGTCGGCATCCTGCCGGATGCCGTGCAATACTTTGCGACGCTGATCGCCCTCATCGGCGTGATCAACATCGTCTACGCCGCTCTGATCGCGATGGTACAGAAGGACTGGCGCCGACTGCTCGCCTTCTCCGCGATCTCGCACATGGGCGTCGTGCTCCTCGGGGTGGCGGCGATGAACGAAGCGGGTCTGCAAGGCGGGATCTTCATGACGATCTCCTCCGGTCTGCTCTCGGGTCTGCTCTTCTTCCTGATCGGCGCGATCCAAGAGCGCACCGGCACGACGATGATCGGCGCGCTGGGCGGTCTGTCCAAACCGATGCCGATCCTCTCCGGCTTCCTGCTGGCAGCGGCGCTCGGTTCGCTCGGCCTGCCGGGTATGAGCGGCTTTATCTCCGAAGTGCTGGCCTTCATCGGCGCGTTTGACGCGTTCCCGGTGCTGGCGGCCGTCGGTACGCTGGGGATCATCTTGGCGGCTGTCTACCTCCTGTGGGCGATGCAACGCACCACCTACGGGCCGACGACCGCAGCGCTGGAAGGCGTGTCGGACGCAAAGGCGATCGAGTACTTGCCGATGATCGTCCTGACCGCGCTGATCCTCCTGATCGGTATCTACCCGTCGATCCTCGGTGACCTGGTGAACCCGACGATTCTCTCTTATGTCACCGGGATAGGAGGCTAGACGATATGAATTTGACCACAGGCTTTACCACCATCACGTTCTCTGATGTCTGGCACGTGATGGCGCCGGAGCTGATCATGATCCTCGCCGGTTTCGCCATCCTGCTGTTCGACCTGTTCGTTTCCAAAGGAACCTCCCGCCGCCTCTCGCCGTGGCTGGGCGTGGTGACGGTGATCGTCGCGATCGTGCTCGTCATCCGCAACTTCGGCGTCGTCGCAGCGGAGGGGCCGGGTCAGCTCTCCAACATGCTGTACGTCCTCGACGACTACGGCAACGTGTTCAAGCTGATCTTCCTGTTCGGCACCTTGTTCACGCTGATCATGTCGATTGACTTCTTCAAGAAAAACCCGCTGGTCGCCGTGCCTGAATACACCTACCTGCTGCTGTTCGGCACGGTCGGTGCGATGACGATGGCGTCCGCGTTCGACCTGATCACCTTGTTTGTGGGCCTTGAGATCCTCTCGATCTCCTCCTACA
The DNA here is from genome assembly GCF_026410385.1 of Tumebacillus lacus. GTDB lineage: Bacteria > Bacillota > Bacilli > Tumebacillales > Tumebacillaceae > Tumebacillus > Tumebacillus lacus. The sequence continues at coordinate 385,168 of NZ_JAPMLT010000002.1, read as the reverse complement.
TCTTGGTGGCGATGCGCAAGGGCAATTCGAAAGCGACCGAAGGCGCGATGAAATATCTCGTCATCGGCTCCATCGCATCGGCGTTTGTGCTCTACGGCATGTCGTTTATCTACGGCATCACCGGCCAGACCAACATCGCCCTCGGCGGTCAGATGATCGCTCAGATGTGGATGGAGATGCAGCCGGTGCTCCTGCTCGGCTTCCTCCTGATGCTGGTCGGCTTTGGCGTCAAGATCTCGCTCGTGCCGTTCCACCAATGGGCGCCCGACACCTACGAAGGCGCGGCCAACCCGATCACCTCGTTCCTCGCCGTCGTCTCCAAGGCGGCAGGCTTCGCGCTGATCATCCGCACCTTCATCTGGGGCTTCGCTCGCGAGTTCGGTGAGTTGTACATCTACCTCGCGATCTTCGCGGCCCTGACGATGATCGTCGGAAACGTGGCAGCACTGGCGCAAAAGAACATCAAGCGCCTGCTCGCGTACTCCTCGGTCGCACAGGCCGGCTACCTGCTGATCCCGCTCGTCACACTCGGCAAAGGTACCAACGAGCACAACATCTGGCTCGCCCTCGGCGAGACGGTGTTCTACCTCGCCGGCTACCTGTTCATGACGATGGGCGCGTTCGCCGTGCTCACCGCCGTCACCCGCGAGGCGGGCAACGAGACCATCGACGCCTTCCGCGGACTGTACAAACGTTCGCCGTTCCAAGCGGTGGCGATGTCGGTGTTCCTGCTCTCGATGGCGGGCATGCCGATCACCGCCGGCTTCTTCGGGAAGTTCTACATCTTCCTCGGGGCGATCAACACCGGCCTGTACTGGCTGGCGGCACTCCTGTTCGTCACCTCCGCGATTGCGTTCTACTACTACTTCGGCGTGCTCAAGGCGATCTTCGCCGGCGAGACCTCCGAAGAAGGCACCGCCGTGCCGAAGCTCGGCCTGCCGTGGTCGCTGAACCTGATCGTCTGGATCGGTCTGATCGGGACTGTCGGTCTCGGGGTCTTCCCGAACCTGTTCCTCGACGTACTGAACGGTTTGCACTGGTTCGGCTAAAAAAATTGTCGAAAAAAAAGGCTCCGGGACGAAAGTCTCGGGGTCTTTTTTCATATTTGTGGTAGGATAGAGGAGAACAGGGGGGATCTTTGCATGATTGCCGTCTTCAATCTGATCTTTTTGTTGTTCGGCGTGATGATCGCCTGGTACGCGCTGTCGGCCGTGCGTTGGGAAGTGTTTCTCAAAGACGCCAAGAGCAAACCGGCCGCTGTGTTGCGACTTTTGGTGGCGATCTTGCTCGGCTACCAGTTGTCGCGCTTTTTAAATGAATATCTGCTCGCGACCTCGCTGTTGCGGTGAAAACTAGCAAACTCTTTTTCTAGCAAAAGGTATAAAGAGATCGTCCGGCGGTCAGAATGGGTAACATCCATTCAGACAGTCGGGAGCGATTCTCATGAAAAAAATCGGAGTACTCGGTATCATCTTCTGTTTCCTGCTTGCAGGCTTTCAATTTATGAACAGCCGCCAAACCATCGCCCAGTCGACAGACACGGGCGAGTTTCTCACCCGGGCTTTCATCGCGTCGTCTGCAGACGTCGAAGGCTACTCGATCCACAACTGGTCGGTGGTGAGCAAGGACTACAAATCGACAGACGAGCTGAAGGAGATGGGGCAGACCCTCTCGAAAACGCTGGCCGTCGAAGGGGCACAGGAATCGGTCAAACATCAAGGCGACCAAAATTCCTACGTGCTGCGCGGCACTTGGACCAACGGTTCGGAGGTGCAACTGACCCTCTCTTCCCTGAAATTCCAAGACCAAGCCCCGCAGACCGTGCTGGCTGTGCGCGTCGAACGCAAGACGTCGGACCTGACCGATTATTCGGCTTCGATCCAACGCGTGCGCGACACCGCGCTGCAACTCGGCACCGTCCCACAAATTAGTACTTGTATCTCAGGTTTGCTTGCTGATAAAATGGAGGACGGCAAAACGAACGAATTGGTCGAAACGATCTTCAAAAAGGCCAAAGCCAAAGAGATCGAAGGCGTCCGTTCGGACCTTGTCACCAGCGTATCCGGGTATTCTCCTCTGACCAAGGATTACATAGTGACCAATGGGAACAAAATGAACCTGCAAGTGGCCGTTCACTATGACGAAAAGCGCGGTCAAACCCGTGTGCTGGTAGGTTCTCCGATCGTGACCATTGAGTATTGAGGGCTCGTAAGATTCGCCCCGCCTGTGGAGGTTACAGCATTGACCAGAATTGTCGTACAGGGTGGACAACGACTCTCGGGCTCCGTGAGGGCCAGCGGCGCAAAAAACGCCGTTTTGCCGATCTTAGCGGCGGCGCTTCTGCCGAGCCGGGGTGCGAGTGTTTTAGAGGACGTGCCGAATCTTTCGGACGTCAGACATATGATTTCTTTGCTTGAAGTGATGGGCGTGGAAGCAGAGTGGGTCGACTCGACCCGTCTGTCCCTTTCTGCCGAAACGGTGGAGTCCAAAGAAGCACCGGCCGACCTCGTTCGGAAAATGCGGGCTTCTTTTCTTGTCCTCGGGCCGTTGCTCTCCCGCTTTGGCTACGCGCGCGTCGCGATGCCGGGCGGCTGCTCCATCGGGGAGCGTCCGATCGACCTGCACATCAAAGGGTTCGAAGCGCTGGGTGCCGAGGTTGAGATCGGCAACGGCTTTATCGAAGCCCGCGTCGCAGGCGGTCGTCTGCGCGGTGCGAAGATTTATTTGGATTTCGCATCGGTGGGCGCGACGCAGAACATCATGATGGCGGCCGTCCTTGCAGACGGCAAGACCGTCATCGAAAACGCGGCCAAAGAGCCGGAGATCGTCGACCTCGCCAACTATCTCAACAAGATGGGGGCTGAGGTGCGCGGAGCCGGCACCGACGAGATCCGCATCAACGGCGTGCGCGAACTGCGCGGCGTCGAGCATACGGTGATCCCGGACCGCATCGAGGCGGGCACGTTCCTGATCGGCGCTGCGATCACCGGCGGTGACGTCTACGTCGAAGGCGCGATCTCCAACCACCTGACGCCGCTGCTCTTCAAATTGAAGGAAAGTGGCGCGACGGTGGTCGATGACGTCTACGGCGTGCGCGTGACGGCGAACGGTCCGCTGCGTCCGCTCGACGTCAAGACGCTGGTCTATCCGGGCTTCCCGACCGACCTGCAAGCGCAGATGATGGCGATGCTCACCGTCACGCCTGGCACGTCGTTCATCACCGAGACGGTGTTTGAAAACCGCTTCATGCACGTCGCCGAGCTCAAGCGCATGGGCGCGGACATCCGCATCGACGGCCGCACCGCGATGATCAAAGGCGTGCCGCGTCTCCAGGGTGCCAAAGTCACCTCGACCGACCTGCGTGCAGGCGCTTGCCTGATCCTCGCCGGCCTCGTCGCCGAAGGCGACACCGAGGTCTACGGCGTACACCACATCGACCGCGGCTACGTCGACATCTGCGACAAGTTCATGCGCCTTGGCGCAGAGCTGAAGCGGGTGGAGGCCGAACCGTTTAGCCTTATCGAGAAGAAAGCAACTTAATATTTGGGAACGAACCCTTCGCGAGACACAGAGAGCATGTTGCTTTCAACCTTGCGAAGGTTTTTTCTTTTTCATAAAAACACAAAAGGAAAGTGAGTGAAGAACATGCAGAGAAGTTACCTGCAGCAACGCTTGGACACTTTATGGGCTGCTATCATCGATGAACTTACATTTGATCCTTTGCGCAAAAAAATCGAGTTTATCGTTCATGCGGTCGACTATGGGAAGGTCACTCATTCAAAGCTTGTTTTCGAAGAAGTGGCATCCTTTCACTGGTTGCAGAGCACAGGAGAAGCACGAAACGTATTCTATGAGTACGAAGAGGGGGACCATTTGGAATTGAGCTTGGTTCAGCACTTTCCGGGCGGAATGGGAACGGTCGGATTTCTTGCCCAAGGCGAGTGGGATCATCTAGACAATTTCATTCCCAATTTCGCTATCGAAATGTATCAGCAAGTCCTACATCTCGAAGCACGCGTCGTCATCATCGACGGCGAACGATTTGAAGTCGGGTTTGTAAACAACTAGGGGAATCACATCCATGTAAACGTGGCAGACTGAGGAGGATCTAGCAAAAGGAGGTATTCCTGCTGATGCCACATCCTCCGTACATTCTGCGTGAAAAATGGGTGCAGACGCAAAACGGCGGCGAGCTGCACGTTTTCCTTCGCCATCTGGACTTTTTGGCAGAGACCGGCGGTCCGCTCGGGGAAGAGGAGCGCAACGAGCGCGTCGAGATCACCGTGCGCCGCTACCTGGCCGATAAATACGCCGGTTCCTCGATCAAGACGGTCAAAGTGTTTCTCGGCTCGATGCTGCTCGTAACGATGGCGGGCGGTGAACTGGGAGGCAAGACCGGGCTCGGCTCACAGACCGCCTACGCCGCATCCACGATGCAACTCTACCTGAACGGCGTGCAGTGCGTGGCGTGCACGCCGCAGATGCAAAACGGGCATCTGATCGTCCCGGTCCGGCCGGTGGCGGAGGGACTTGGCGGGACGGTCAGCTTCGACTCCGCGACGCGGCAGGTCACCGTCACACGGGGCGCGTTGAAAATGGTCTTCACCATCGGTAGCAACCAAGCGGTCGTCGGCGGCCGCACCATCACGATGGAGGAACCGCTGACGCTGATCGGCAGCACCTCCTACGTCTCGGCTGAGTTTCTCGCACGCCAGATGGGGGCGAACTACGTCTATGACACGTACCGCTCCGCTGCCGTGCTGTCGATGCAGCCGAGCGAAGTCTACACTGTGCAGAGCGGCGATTCGCTGTGGAAGATCGCCACGAATCGCGGCACCACCGTCGATGCCATCCAGCGGCTCAACGGCATGACGGCCACCGCCGGCCTCTATCCCGGTGAAAAGCTGCTCATCCCGGCCAAGGCCATGCTCTACACCGTGCAGCCGGGCGACTCGCTGTGGCTGATCGCAGCCCGCTTCAACGTGACGATCAGCGCGATCAAAACGGCAAACGGGCTGACCACCGACACGCTCACCGTCGGCAAACAACTGACGATCCCGGCATCTGCCGCACCTGCACCGACAGCACCGACTCCCGCGCCGACACCGACCGCGCCTGCGCCTGCCCCGACGACCGTCACGTACACGGTCGTCGCCGGAGACTCGCTCTCCGTGATCGCAGCTCGCTACGGCACGACGGTGACGGCGATCCGCACGGCGAACAACCTGACGAGCGACATGATCTACGTCGGGCAAAAACTGACGATCCCGTCCGGCACCGCCACGCCGACGCCGACGCCGACAGCCCCCGCTCCGGCCCCGGCAGCCGGCGAATACATCGTGCAGCCGGGCGACACCCTGTCCGGCCTCGCCGCCCGCTACAACACGACGGTGGATGCGATCAAGCAGGCCAGCGGCATGACCGGCGACTCGCTGATCGCCGGCCAGCGGCTGATGATCCCCGGCTACGTGCCGCCACCGCCGCCTGCGGAGAGCTACCTGAGCGGCGCCGACCCGACCGCCGTCGCGCAACTGGGCAACGCAAACTTTATCTTCCCGTTTCAGAGCCGCACCGGCTACGACCCGTTGCGCGACACATGGGGCGACACCCGCACCTACAATCCGACGACCGGCGAATACCGCCAGCACGAAGGCACCGACATCATGGCCCCGTCCGGCACGCCGCTCGTCTCGGTCGGCAGCGGCGTGATCACCAACTACGGCTGGAGCGAACTGGGCGGCTGGCGAGTGACGATCCGCCTCGACAACACCGACTACTCCGTCTACTACGCCCACATGTCCCGCTATGCCCCGGGGCTTGGCAAAGGCGTGCGGGTCAGCAAAGGCCAGTTGATCGGCTACGTCGGTGCCACCGGCTACGGCCCGGAAGGCACGACCGGCAAATTTGCCCCGCACCTGCATTTCGGGCTGTATGACAACGCGGCCGGATTTGCCGCGATCAATCCGTATCCGTTCCTCAAGTACTGGGAGACTCGCCTCTAAAGGCGGGTCTTTTTTCATCGCATAACCCACTTGCTCCTCTCATATCATTTCGTAGAGTTGAAAATGAGACAGGGAGGACGCTCCATCGATGAAAAAAAACGCACTCCTGATCTTGATCGTGCTGCTGACGATCACGGCGGTCACGGTCTTGTTTCCGGCCGCATTGATCTCGCTCTGGCCGTCCGGCAACGGGCCGGACGACGAGCAGCGCGGACTGGTCGAACTACAAGTCGCCGATGACGACATTCCCATCCGCGTGCTCCTCAAAGATCAGCAAAAAGTCGTGACCATGCCTTTGGAAAAATACGTCCGCGGCGTCGTGGCGGCCGAGATGCCGGTCACCTTTGAAAAAGAAGCTCTGAAAGCGCAGGCGATGGCCGCCCGCACCTATGTCGTGCGCCGTCTCGCCTCGGGCGGAACAAAAGAGGATCCGTATGACGTCAGCGACGACCACACCGAAGCCCAAGCGTATTCCACCGATGAGAAGTTGCAAAAGCGCTGGGGCATGATCGAATACGCGCAAAACCTCTCCAAGATCAACGAGGCGGTCAACGAGACCAAAGGCCGGGTGCTGCTCTACGACGGCAAGCCGATCGAAGCCCTGTTCTTCTCCACGTCCAGCGGCAAGACGGAAAACTCCGAAGACTATTGGGACAAGTCGCTCCCGTACCTGCGCTCCGTCGCCTCGCCGTGGGATGAACAGTCGGACAAATACACCGCACAGACCACGATGTCGCTCCAAGACATGCGCGCCAAACTGGGCGTCACTTCCGCGCTGACCGCCTCCAATCTGAACGCCGTGCTGCAACCGATGGAGAAATCGGCCAGCGAACACATCAAAAAGATCCGCGTCGGCGATCAGACGTTCTCCGGCCGCGAGTTTCGGGAAAAGCTCGGCCTGCGCTCGACGTGGTTTACGTGGAAAGCGAACGGCGACTCGATCACCTTCTTCACGCGCGGCTTCGGACACGGCGTCGGTCTCTCGCAGTACGGAGCCAACGGCATGGCCAAAGACGGCAAGAAAGCGGACGAGATCGTCCGGCACTATTACCAAGGCGTTCAGATCGGCGATCTCAAAGAGGTAATCGAATAGGGTTTGCAGCGAAACCGATTTTTATCAAAAAAATTTCCCAATCGCCGTCCGTGCACGTATACGACTCTCGCAATCGGTCGAGAATGTGCTACTGAGGTGATTGAGATGAACAACAACGAAAACAAAAACAACAACAACCAAGAAGAAACCAAAGGCACGACCCCGCAAAACTCCGGCGGCAAGTCGATCTTTGGCAAGCGCTGGACCTTCCCTGTCATCTATCTCGCAGCGTCCGTCCTCATCGTAGGTTTGATGTACTCGCAAAGCAAGGACGCCGAGGACTACAGCATGGACCCGTCGAACCAAGGACCGATTGCAGGACCGTCCGTACCGGGTGACAGCCCGAGCGCGCCCGTCACGTCCACCAACTTCGTCTGGCCGGTGGGCGAAGGCGGCGAAGACGCCGTGATCTCCCTCGACTTCTACCGCGAAGATGCAAGCGAAGACGAACGTTCGATGGCAGTGATCGCGTACGAAAAGACCTTCACCCCGAACCAAGGTGTCAACTTGGGCCTTGCAAACGACGCGTCCTTCACCGTCATCGCGGCTGAAAAAGGCACCGTCCTCGATGTCAAGGAAGACCCGCTGATGGGCTGGACCGTCGAGATCGACCACGGCAACGGCTACACCACCTACTACGCATCGCTCTCCGGCGTCGAAGTGAAAAAAGGCGACAAAGTGATGCAGTCCCAGCCGATCGCCAAGACCGGCAACAACAAATTTGAAGTGGCGGAGAAAAACCACCTGCACTTCGAAGTCCGCAAACAAGGCGCAGCGGTCGACCCGCAAAGCCTGCTCCCGAAAAAACCGTCCGCCTACGAGCAAGCCAAAGCGGCGGGCAAGCTGAAAACCGAAGACGCGTCCGAAACTTCCACCAAGCCGGAAGAGAAGAAAGACGGCGCAGCGGCCGGCACCAGCCAGGAAACCAACAAAGACGCGAACAAAGACTCCGGCAAGCAAGAGGAAAAAACGCCGGACGGCGCAGCAAAATCGACCGACACCCCGGCTGAGAAAGACGCGGCTACGGATGCTGACAAAAAAGAAGCTCCGTCCATGATCGAGAGCAACGGCCCGGACCACGGCGTCAACTAATGATGAGAAAAACCGCTCCTGACACGATCAGGGGCGGTTTTCTTTTTGTCGCCCCAATTCTAGTATAGCCGTGAGATAACGAGAGATAACCGCCGTAAATCTGCGCTCAGAGCTTGTCAGGGCTCATTTTTGGAATATGCCGTACACTCCCCCATATACATGTAACAGACAAACCGATGAACATGGGGAGGCGAAGGGAGTGCACGATTACATCAAAGAGCGCACCCTGAAGATCGGCGAATACATCGTGGAGACCAAAAACACGGTCCGCACGATCGCGCGTGAATTCGGGGTCTCCAAAAGCACCGTGCATAAAGACCTGACCGAACGGCTGCCCGAGATCAATCCCGACTTGGCGAACCGGGTAAAGGAGATTCTCGAATACCACAAGTCGATCCGGCACTTGCGCGGCGGCGAGGCGACCAAAAAGAAATACCGGAAAGACGAAACAAAGCGAAAAGTGGCGAAAAACCTGCAAGTGGAAAGAGGGGTTTCCTCTCCTCTGTAGAATGTATAGGAGCGGATTCTCAGCAAACTTAGCCTCATTTGTGCGGCAGACAGTAGGACACGGTTCAACACCGATGAGACTTCGCTTTCTTTATGACAGCATATGAGGCTAAGGGAGGAAGACAAGAATTATGTTCGGAATCGACATCGGTGTTGACCTGGGCACGGCGAACGTGCTGGTCCACGTGAAGGGAAAAGGCGTTGTGCTCGATGAGCCTTCCGTGGTAGCCATCGACTCTCAGACGAAAAAGGTAGTGGCAGTCGGCGAGGAAGCGCGCCGCATGCTGGGGCGTACGCCAGGGCATATCGTGGCGACTCGCCCGTTGCGTGAAGGTGTGATCGCCGACTTTGACACGACGGAGATCATGCTCCGCCATTTCATCCAAAAGTCGATCGGCAAAGGGCCGTTCAAACGACCGCGCGTCATGATCTGCGTGCCGTCCGGCATCACGTCGGTCGAGCAAAAAGCGGTCATCGAAGCGGCGGAGCGCACAGGCGCCCGTCAGGTATACCTGATTTCAGAACCGAAAGCAGCGGCCATCGGAGCGGGGCTGGATATCTTTGAGCCGTCCGGCTCGATGGTTGTTGATATTGGCGGAGGTACGACAGACGTCGCAGTTCTCTCTCTGGGAGATGTCGTCACCTCCAATTCTATACGCGTCGCAGGGGACAAGTTTGACGACGCGATCATTCGCCACATCAAAAAAGAACACTCCTTGTTGATCGGTGAACGAACGGCTGAAGAGATCAAGATCCGCGTCGTTTCGGTCTTTCCGAACGCGCGCGATGAGAAGCTCGACATTCGAGGTCGCGATATGATCAGCGGGTTGCCCAAAACGGTCGTCGTCCACTCGGAAGAGATGCGCGAGGCGCTGCAAGAGACGGTCGACATGATTGTGGCCACCACGAAAAACGTATTGGAACGGACCCCGCCGGAACTGGCGGCCGATATTTTTGACAAAGGCATCGTGCTCACGGGCGGCGGTGCACTCCTGTTTGGCCTCGACCGCCTGATGCAGCAGGAGTTGCAAGTGCCTGTCCACATCGCCGAAAACCCGATGCTTTGCGTCGTGCGCGGCACGGGCATCGCCTTGGACAACCTGTCCAAAATGTCGCGGTCGATATTCAGCAAGAAAACCGGTGCAGGATACGTAGGCTAATTCCACTATCTATTTTTGGAGGTTTGAGAGATGATTCGCGGACTCTACATTGCCACATCCGGCATGACGGCCAATGAACGTCTGCAGGAGATGAACTCGAACAACATCGCCAACGCCAACACGATCGGCTACAAATCGGACGACGGCGTCGTGCGCTCCTTCCCGGAGCTGCTCGCCTACCGTCTCAAGGATGACAAAGGCGGCGTCGGCAAAGGTGACAACGTGGCCATCGGCCAACTCGGCTACGGGGCTGCCTTGGAAGAGATGGTGCCGCGATTTGTACAGGGGCTACTCAAAGAGTCGGACAACCCCTACGCCCGCGCCATCCTCGACACCCCGCCGGGTGCGGAGGAACCGAACCGCCGCTCGTTCTTCCCGGTGAGCGTCGGCAACGAGACGATGTACACCCGGGACGGCGACTTTAAAGTGCAGACCGGCACCAACTACCTCGTCACCACAAAAGGCGACGCGGTGTTGCCGATCAACGCAGCCACCGGCGACGTGATGCAAAACGTGCGCATCCGCGTCCAAGCGGACGGCACCTTCCAATATGTCGATGCGGCGACCGGACAGCCTTTCGTGGCTCCGGGTCAGCAGCCGACGATGGGCGTCGTCGACATCGTCGACAGTCACGCACTTCGCAAATACGGCGAGACCTATTTTACCGGTGGACAAGCTGAGCAAGGCACCGGCCGGATCGTCGAGCGTCAGTTGGAGCAGTCCAACGTCGACCTCGCCGCGTCGATGGTCTCGATGATGAACGTCATGCGCAGCTACGAAGCCAACCAGCGCATGATCCGCACGTTGGACAGCACACTGGAAAAGGCCGTTTCCATCGGCAGACTGTAGAGGAGGAGAAGAGATGCGCGCATTGTGGACTTCGGCGAGCGGCCTGAACGCCCAGCAGATCAAGCTGGACACGGTCGCAAACAACCTCGCCAACGTGAACACCACCGGATACAAGTCTCAAGACGTCAACTTCAAAGACCTGCTCTACGCGCAGTTTGTGCAAAAGCCGGACGTCGGCAACCTGACGAACCGCCTGACCGAGCCGGGTCTGCGCATCGGGCACGGCGTGCGCGTGACCGGACTTGCGCAGTCGATGGCGCAAGGGTCGTTGCAACAGACGACCCAACTGCTCGACGTCGCGCTGGAAGGCAACGGATTTTTCAAAGTCGAGAGCGACTCGAACAACACCTACACCCGTGACGGCTCGTTTAAGGTCGGGATACTGAACGATGAGCCGTTCCTCGTCGATGCCAGCGGCCGCCGTTTGCTCGATGCGGACAACCGTCCGATCTCGTTGGCCGGATATGACATCGAGACGCTGACCGTCGCTCCGAACGGCACCTTGAACGCCGTGCAGACGGGTCAAGGTACGCGTGAAGACATCGCCGTGCTCCAGATCGCGGTGATCGACCACCCGGATGCAAACTTGCAACCGGCGGGCGGCAACTATCTGGAGCTGAACGCGGGCGTGCCGGCCGGCACCGTTCGCAACCAGAACAACTACGCAGCCGGTGACCAGCCTGCCAAGGCTCGCCAAGGCTACCTCGAAGGATCGAACGTCAACATGGCTGCGCAGATGACCGAGATGATCGTCGCACAGCGCGCCTACTCCATGAACGCCAAAATGGTGCAGACGGCCGACGAGATGATGGGTCTGGCGAACAACCTGCGCAACTAAATGGGAACGATAAAAAGCACCTCCTGCGTTAAGGGCAGAGGTGCTTTTTATATAAACTTCTCCAGCCGGTAAGGACTTGCGAGAAGGTACGCCTAGTATGTGTTTGACCCTTGCCCGCTATACAGGTATCCTAGTATTAGGAGGAGGTCATAAACTTGAACATCGAAGAGATCCAAGCGACGATCCCGCACCGCTATCCGTTCCTTTTGGTCGATAAAATGGAAGAGGTGGTCGTCGGCGAGCGCGCCGTCGGCATCAAGAACGTCACGATCAACGAGCCGTTTTTCCAAGGCCATTTCCCAGGGTATCCGGTCATGCCGGGCGTTTTGATCGTCGAAGCGCTGGCACAGGTCGGTGCGGTGGCGATGCTCTCCAAAGAGGAGAACAAAGGCCGTCTCGCCTTCTTTGCCGGCATCGACGGCTGCCGGTTCCGCGGACAGGTGCGTCCGGGTGACACCCTGCGCCTCGAAGTGGAGATCACCCGCCTCAAAGGCCCGATCGGCAAAGGCAAAGGCACCGCCTACGTCGACGGCAAAGCCGTCTGCGAAGCCGAGCTCATGTTTGCCCTCGGCGAAAAACAAGACTGACACACACGCAAGCCCCAAGACCCGGTCAACGACCGGGTCTTTTTTATGGCCCACAGTTAGCAGCCCAAGATCTGAAAAGATTCGGTTTCCACCGGGTCTTTTTTCTTTGCCCGTTATCTTCCCAGTTCTGCCCGGATCTTGGCGAAGGCTCGTTTCTTCCACGTCTTGACCGTGTCGGGGGAGACGCGCTCTTGCCGGGCCAGTTCGGCCATCGTCAGGCCGTCGATGACGATCCGCTCGACGACCAGCATCTCCCGCTCCGACAGCGAGGCCAGCAGCGACCGCCACTCCAGCTCGGAAAACGCCTCGCCGCTGTGCCCGTCCGGCCATTGCTCCAGCAGCGACGACTCCTCCTCGCCCGACGTGCCGGCCGGGCGGTCGGCCAACTCGCGGGAGTGGTTGCGTTTGCGGACGCGAATCCATTGCCACACCGCCTCCCGTGTCTTCGCTTTTGCATATCCGGGAAACCCGCTGCTCTTCTCCGGGTCAAAGTCCCTCACCGCCTTCAAAAATCCGATATACGCCTCCTGCTCCAGATCCTTTCGCTCGGCAGGCGACACCGAAAAACGGCGGCACGCCGACCGAATCAGATTGTCAAACGATTTCAGCAGCTCGATCATCTGTGCTCCGTCCGACCTCGCCGCAACCACCGCTGCCGTCCAATCTTGCTGTTCCTGCGCCATCTGTCAAAAGCCCCTTTGTTCGGGGACCGGTCCAACCTGTGTCGTATACGCACTCTCAGCATAAAAAGGGGCAGCCCTCCCGTCGAAGCGGCAGCCGCCTCGACTCGGCACCGACTCAGCCTGAGTCGAACCGGAGTCAGTTTCAGTCGCCAGAGACTTGACGCCGTCTCCGCGTCCCGCTACAATCAATCCGCCAATCAAAAATAAATTACTAAAGGGGTGTACACTATAAATGAATGTAATCAGTAAAATACATGAAATCGGCGCACTGCGCCCGGTGTACGTGGATGGGGGAGGGGATATGACCGAAGTCTTGCTGGTCAACGGAGAGACGGGGCTCGACCCAAGGCCGGTGCCGGTCGTCTTGAAAGGGATCGCGCGCTATTTCGGTGTCGATCTGACCGCAGTTCGGGAGCGATATGGGGATATACTAGGAAGAAGATTGCACGTGCCCCTGCCATTGGCACCCGATCTGGTGCTCGTCCCGGTCAAGATGCGGCAGCCGCGCGTGCCCAAGGACGGCACGACCGGCTACGTCTGCGCCCGCTACGTCGAACGGGTGCGACCGGGGAGCGAACAGACCCGCTGCACCCTGCACCTCCAAGGGGCGGGGCGTCTCGACTGTCTGCAAAGCGAAGACTTCGCCAAAGCGCAGATGCGAAACGCCCTGATCGTGGAGACGTTTTATCGGGTGCTGATCAACTTGCCGTCTTCTACAAAATAATAGCGCTGCTCGCCGTTTGCGATCTCCGCTTGTCCATTCGTCGCGTTGATCAATTGCTTCCGGAAGCGTTCCGCCTCGTCGACCGGCACCAGCGCATGCACCGTGACGCGGTCGAGATACTCGATGCGGTCGATATAATAGTCGTCGACGCCGTGGATCTCATTTTCCACCTTGCCAAGCCACGAATAGTCGATGGCGACGGCGATCTCCTGAAACAGTTCGCGAGTGACGATGCGGGCCGCATGCAGCGCCGTCGTCGTGCCTTGCGAGTAGGCGCGGATCAGTCCGCCCGCTCCGAGCATGATGCCGCCGAAGTAGCGGGTGACGACGACCGCCACATTTTTTAAGCCTTCCTTTTTGATCACTTCGAGGATCGGCTTGCCAGCCGTGCCGGCCGGTTCGCCGTCGTCGTTCGACTTTTGCACCTCGTCATGCTGTCCGAACACATAGGCGTAGCAGTTGTGCGTGGCGTCCCAGTGCTTTTTTTGAATCGACTGGATAAAGGCCAGCGCCTCCTCCTCCGACGCGACAGGCGTCGCATAGCCGATGAAGCGGGACTTTTTGATGAGGATCGTCTCTTCCGCCGGGGCGAAGAGCGTTTTGTATGATTTGAGCAACGGGCAGCCCTCCTGATCTCTGATTCTTTTCATCTATCGTACTGCCTTTTCTTCCTGTCATGCAACCGAAAGGGGATTGTTAACGTCCTATTCATTGACGACACACGGATGGAGTCTTACAATAACAGAGTGTTTGCAGGCAGTATCAAAAACGGAGGAATACTATGCGGACAAAGACGAAATGGTTCACCGGGATCGTACTGGTCCTCTATTTACTGGACATTCTCTTCTTCTACAAACTCCCGTTCGGCTCGACGATTTTTCGCGACGTGCCGGGCGATCATTGGGCGCTCGGCGACATTGAGTACATGTACAATGAAGGTCTGATGCGAGGGCGGGACAAGGAGATCTGGAACTTCTACCCCGCAGAGCCGATGACGCGCGCCGAACTGGTTGCGCTGATGCTCAAGGTCGACGAACCGGGTCTGGAGACCGTCGATCTGCCCAAGCCGCAACAGATCAGCTACACCGACGTACCGCTGGAGCACTGGTCATCCGGCGTGCTGGCCGAAGCGGAAAAGCGCGACCTGATCCCGTTCCGGGATGTCGCCGGTCAACCGACGTTTAAACCGGATCAGCCGGTCACCCGGGGCGAGCTGGCCCAAGCGGTGGTGAAAGCTGTGAACGTGCCGCTGAACACCAAGTCGGTCGACCTGCCGGACATCGCTGGAACGCCGTACGAAGACGCGATCAAGACGATGGTCAACCGCGAGTACGCCAAAGGCAACGTCGACGGGCTGTACAAGCCGGACGAGATCGCCAAGCGTGAACAAGTGGCGAGCCTCTTCGCCCAAGCTCTGCAAGATCTGCGTCCCAAAGACGACGCCAAAGAGAAAAGCAAGAAAGGGGGCAAATAACGATGGGAGCCACTCCGCTCGCGTCTATCCAGCAGCCCCGACTGCGTGACTTTACGTACTATCTGCTGTTGATCCTCGCCCTGTTTGGCATGACCAACTCCATCGTCCGGGACATCCTCGGCGCGGTGCCGGGTCTTGGCATGTTCGGCGGCATCTGGAACGAAGGCCTGATGTTCCTGCTCTACATCGCCTTCTTCCTCAAGTCCCGCGCCGAGGGTCGCATCGACTGGAAAGCGACCCGCCTGCACTGGCTGATCCTCGCGACGTTCGTGACAGCCGTGCTGTCGATGTTTGCCAACTGGATCTTCAACCCGCAGTCGCTCGACATTTCCAAAGGCTACGGCAACTATTTCTGGGTCGACGTGCACGCGTCGCTCCCGGCTGCGATCTACGGCATCCGGGCGTTGCTGGAGTACACCCTGTACTTCTTCGTCCTCAACGCGCTGCTCGATGACGAAGTGACGATCAAAGACATGATCAACGTCATGATCGTCGCCGCGACCGCCGTCGCCCTGTACGGCATCTACCAGAAACTGTCCGGCATGGAGACGCCGAAGTCGTGGACCTACTCCGAGGCGGAGTCCGGCCTTACGATCCGCGTCTTCTCCACCATCGGCAACCCGAACTCCCTCGGCGGCTACATGGTGCTCGTCGCGCCGATCGCCATCGCCCTGACCCTCTGGGCGAAAGACTGGACCCGCCGCCTGCTCTACGGCAGCGCGTCGCTGCTCATGTTGGCGTGCCTCCTGCTCACCTTCTCGCGGGGCGCATGGATCGGATTTATCGCCGGCATGGCGCTGTACACCCTGATCACCCGCAACAAATGGCTGGCTCTGATCGGCATCGGCGGCCTCGTCGCCGCACCGTTTGCCGCGCCGGACGTCGTCGACCGACTGTTGCTGGCGTTCACGCCCGAATATCTAGAGAAGGCTTCGAACAAAGGCCGCGTCGAGTTTTGGGCACGGGCGTTCAACATCTGGAAAGAGTCGCCCGTCTTTGGCGCCGGGATCGGCACCGTCGGCGACACCGTCGCGCTGAAATTCAACATGCCGGGCGCGACCTGGATCGACAACCAGTACATGCGCGTGCTGGCGGAGATGGGCATCCTCGGATTTGTCGCCTACGTGGCGATGCTGCTCACCCCGGTGTTCGCCGGCATCAAAAACGTCTTTGCCGCAAAAGCAAACTCCTCGTACCTGCACGCGTTGAACGCTGGCATTACGGCGGCAATTTTTGGTATGATTGTGGAGAACGTCACGGCTGGTATTTTTGAAAATGAAGTCGTCATCACCACCTTCTGGCCGTTGATCGCGATCTTGTACGTGAGCATCCGTTTGATCAACGGGAAGGCAAACGCATAAACGACAGGCGGGATGTACAGTGGAAGCGCCGATACGCGTCCTCTATCTGATCGGAGGCGGCGAGTTCGGAGGTGCCGAACAGCACCTGATCGGACTGGTCAACAACTTGGATACGCATCAATTCCACCCGCAGGTGGCTGTATTCTATGAAGGAGAGTTCTCTGCGCGGGTGCGGCGGCTCGGCATTCCGATCACCGTGCTCAAGAGCGGTCGCAAGGAATGGGGCGGCCTGCACCCGGTGCGGGATCTCATCAACGATTGGCGGCCGCACGTCATCCACACGCACGGCGTGCGGGCCAACCTGATCGGGCGGCTGGCCAACCGTCAGGCCGGCTATCCGGCCCGGCTGATCACCACCGTGCACAGCATACTGGCTCTCGACTACCCGATGTATTGGAAGCGGCTCCTGTTTGCTTCCTTCGAACGGCTGACGTGGCCGTTCGTCCATCACTTCATCCTCGTCTCGCGGGCGATGAAGGAAGAGCATCTCAAAAAGGGACTGCCCGAGAGCAAACTGAGCGTCGTGCACAACGCGATCGAACTGCCGGAGCAGCCGCAGGAACATGTGCCGGAGACCTCGCTGCGCGAGTTGCTCGGAGTGGGCGACGATGTGACCATCGTCGGCACCGTGGCCCGGCTGCACACCGTCAAGGGTCACACCTATCTCCTGCAGGCGATCCAAAAGGTCGTCGCCGAAGATCAAAACGTCGTCTTTCCTTGGTTTGGCGACGGGGACCTCTACGAAGAGCTGCAGGCGGAGGCCAAGGCACTCGGCGTCGAGCGGTACATCAAAATGCTCGGCTTCCGGCAGGATGTGCCGGATCTGTTGCCGCAGCTCGACGTGTTTGTGCTCCCGTCGCTCTCCGAAGGGCTGAGCGTCGCGCTGCTCGAAGCGCTGGCCGTCGGCGTCCCGGCGATCGCGACGGCGGTCGGCGGCTCGCCCGAGGTGATCGACTCCGGCGAGGACGGCCTGCTCGTGCCGCCCGCCGACCCGGAGGAGCTGGCTCAGGCGATCTGTCTCCTGGTCAAGGACAAGGAGCTGCGTCTGCGCATGGCAAAGGCGGGTCAAGAGATGGTCTACCGCCGCTTTACTCTGCCGCGGCTCGTGCGGGAGACGACAGATGTCTACAAAAAGATGATCGCAAGCAAATAAGAAAGACATACATGAACCCCTGCTCTCATAGATTGAGTAGGGGTTTTTGCTTGCCCTACAGAAAAATTGATTGCCAAACTTTGGACGCTCGTCTAAAATTATTACTCGAGTACATAAAAAGTGCTAACGCCGGTGATCAATTTGGGTAATTCTGTTAGTGGAACATGGAATTGTTTGTCGAAAAATGATTTGTGCCAAAAAAGGGACAAATACATTTTTTAGTAGACAAAAAATGTCTACCAGCTAGTGACAAACTATTTCAAGTTTGCTAATATACAAGCATAGGCTCGAGCCCTTGAGAAACTTAACCGCCGCGGGACTGTCATGAGAGCCCCGCCGGGGAGTGGTTCTGGCGCCACCGGAACCACGAACTGCTAGCCAGCCTGTCGCTTCGAGCCGATTCGACAGGAGCATATATCCCTCAAGGGTCTATACAATTTGCACAAGAGGTTTGGAGGAGTCATGCGAGCCTTTCACTGTTGCAAGACTCGCAGCCTGATTGCTACCAGATCTCGAAGAACCGAAGGAGGAAGACCTAAGTGAAAAAAGGCAACAAACTGACCGCTGCTGTGACTGCATCCGCAGTTGTAGCTGCAATGGCAGCACCTGCTTCCGCAGCGGTAAACTTCAACGACATCAACAACAGCTTTGCAAAGGACGCGATCCTGAAGCTGGCAGAAATGGGTATCCTCAACGGTAAAGGCGAAGGCACCTTCGACCCGACCGGCAACGTTACCCGCGCAGAGTTCGCTAAGATCCTGGTTCTGTCCCTCGGCCTCAAAACCGACGCAGCTCCGGCGACCGGCACCTTCTCCGACGTTGGCACCGACCACTGGTCCTACAAGTACGTCGAAGCAGCTGCTGCAGCGAAGCTGATCAACGGCCTCGGCGACGGCAAGTTCGGCCCGTCCGAGCAACTGACCCGCGAGCAAATGGCTACCCTGTTCGTCCGCGCACTGGGCACCAACGTTGCTGGCAAAGCAGCTGGCCTGACCTTCACCGACAAGGCTTCCATCTCCTCCTATGCAGCTGACTCCGTTGCATACGCAGTAGAAAAAGGCCTGATCAACGGCGTTGGCGGCAACGCGTTCAACCCGCAAGGCACCGCTACCCGCGAAGCTGTTGCTAAGGTTGCAAACCTGTTCCTCGACATCGTGAAGAAGGGTGAACTGGGCGTCATCGAAGGCGACACCAACGTCGGCATCGGCGAAAAAGTTACCTTCAAAGTGAAAGACTACACCGGCCCGGTAACCTGGTCTGTCTCCGGCAACGGCGTCATCGACCAAACCGGTACCTTCGTCGGCAACGCTGCTGGCAAAGTAACCGTAACCGCTACCGCTAACGGCAAGTCCGTAACCAAAGAAGTTCAAGTTTACGGCGCAGCTGCTTCCGTTAAGTTCGGCGCAGTAAAAGAGCTGGTTGCTAACAGCGAATCCACTCAAGAAGTTGCTCTCGAAGTCGTTGACGCTAACGGCAACCTCGTTGAGAACTTCAACGGTTTCGTTGACCTCGCGATTGAAGAAGGCCACATCAACTTCTTCGCGAACAACGCGAAAGCTGGCGTAACCGCTGCTGCTAAGAAGATCACCAACGGCGTTGTGAAGTTCACCATCGCTTCCAACACTGACATCGCTGGTCTCTCCGACACCATCGTTGCTTCGAACCTCGTAAACGCGAACAGCATCGCGGTTAAAGGTTACGAAAACGTATCGGTCGAAGTTTCCACCGTTGACCAAATCGCAACCGCTGTCAAGCTGACCTCGGAACACGACGTACTGGCTGCTAACGAAGGCCTCGACACCTCCGTTGTCACCATCACTGTTGTTGACCAAGACGGCAAAGAAATGGTTGCTGGCACCCACGGTCTGAAAGTGAACATCTCCGGTCCGGCTGTCTTCAACGACACCGCAGACACCGTTGAAAAGTCCCTTTCCTTCGTAGGCGGCGCTGTTGCTGATCCGTCCGTTACCGTTCGCGCTCTGAAAGGTAAAACCGGCAACATCGTTGTTACCGTTACCTCTGAAGGCCTGACCACCGGCACCGCGACCATCAAGTCCGCTGTGGCTCAAGACCTGAACAAACTGACCGTTAAGAACGCTGTTTCCACCAACACGAACAACACCGTAGTTCAAGGCGAGGCTCTTGACTTCGTAGTTGGCGCAGTTGACGAAAACGGCACCCCGATCCGTCAATACGACGCTGCTGGCGGCGCAGTAACCGTCTATGTAACCAAAGACGGCAAAACCGCTACCAACATCGAAGTTAACGGCACCGCGGTTACCAAAGACGGCGTAGTTCTGACCGACAACAACATCGCGATCACCGCTACCGGTGCAGCTGCTGGCACCTACAAGCTGGTCGTGAAGGATAACGCAGCAACCGGCGCTCTGAAAGCTGCAGACGAACTCACCTTCGCTCTGACCGCTGACGTAGCAACCGACCTGTCTCTGTCCGAAGGCACCGACTACGTTCCGGCTTCCAACCCGACCACTACCTTCACCGTTCAAACCACCGACCAGTTCGGTAACGCGGTTAAGAAGGAAGGCGTCGAAGTTACCTTCACCGCAACCAACGTTAACTCCGGTTCCGCTGCGAAGGCTTCCTTCAACGGCAAGACCGCTAAGACCTCTACTGAAGGCGTACTCGTGACCGCAGTCACCGACGCTGAAGGTAAAGCAACCGTCAACTTCACTTCCCAAGGCTACAACATGGAGTCCTGGAACGTAGAAGCTACCGCAACTGACTTCGACAACTCCGACGTTGAAAACGTAACGGTTGTCACCATGCCGGTAGCACAAGTGAAACTGGCTCTGAAAGGCGATGTTGATCCGGTAACCTCCGTTGGTTCCTCGACCAAGATCACCGCTGGTTCCACCTTCTCCACCATCCAAATCTCCCAGCATGACGCTTACGGCGCGGAAATCGATCCGGCGACCGGCGAAAACGATCGCGTAAAAGTGACCGTTTCCAACGTCAACGCTGTTGAGTGGGCTGCTGCAACCCCGGGCGTTTCCGTCGACGAAGAAGCTGGTACCATCACCGGCCGCGTAACCGACGTGAACACCTACCTGGCTACTCTCGTGGCTGACAAAGCTGGTACTGTTTCCTTCACCGTAACGGATCTCTCGATCCCGAACGCGAAGTCCGCTACCGCTTCCATCCGCGTTGTAGCTGGCGCACTGGACGGCTTCCTGCTGTTCGGCGCTGATGGCAAAGAAGTTACCGATCTGACTGTTGAAGCGAACAAGGAAGTTGCACTGACGCTGAAGCCGGTTGACGCACAAGGCAACCCGGTTGTAGCTGAAGGCAACCTCAACATCCTGCTCGGCGACGCTGACACCGGTTCCTTCCGCACCACTTCTGGCGGCGCACCGGCTGCAGGCAACGTTGTTTCCTTCAAGGACGGCGCTACCTCCAAGACCGTTTACTACGTAAACGCAACTGCTGGTACCTACACCCTGTCCGCAGTGGTTCAACCGTAGTTCCTACGGGAGCTCAAATAAAAAAGAGTCGGGACTTTTGTCCCGACTCTTTTTTATTTGTTACAGGATTTTCATATCCCCCCAGTAACCTCAAATTGAACCACGTCTTGTATTATGTTATCCTTGCTACGAGTCGTATTAGAGGAGGACATGAAACATGAACAACGGCAAACGCGGCCTCTGGGTCGCTGCTCTCGTCGCCGTGCTGGCGATTGGCGGCATCGGCTACTATGCGATGGACGATAAGAAAGAGACTTTGACCACCGAAGTAGGGGTTAATACCCCGAAACAAGAGAACGAGGTCCCGAACCCGCTTGCAAACGCCAAGCCGGTCGACCTGAACACCTTCAACTCCAAAGAAAAAGAACTCACCGACGAAGCAGTGAAGATCTACGAGCAGATCAAGGCGAAGACCGAAGAGCTGAAAGCTGGAACCATCACCCCGGAAGCCTTCAAAACCGCAATGACCCCGCTCAACGACCAGATGAAAGCCAACTGGGATGAATACAAGAAGTTCACCGAAAACAACGCCCTCTCCGACGAAGAGCGCAACTCCCCCGCCTTCAAAGAAGGCGTCCAAATCGCCTCCAGCATGCGCCTCGACGCGTATACCTTCCTGATCAACGCCACCAACGGCGAACCGACCAAGGACGAGATCCTCGCGTCGTATGAGCAGAACCTGGCGCAGTTCGAGACCAAGTTGGAGACGTATCGTTCGAAGACCAAAGCGTAAGGCGAAAAAAGCTACCGATATGGATATCGGTAGCTTTTTTCATTTCTAAATAGTCTGTACGCATGGATTATTCAGTTGTATAATTTGGAGAAGAACAGGATCGGAGGTTTCAAACGTGACGCAGTTGGGTGCATCTCCATACACGGCCCTCGATCAGATCCCCATCGGCAGACGCATACGCGAGATCATGGCGGAGAAGGGCAAATATTATTCTCTCGCAGCGATGTCCAAACGTTTGGGAACCAATCGTGAGACGTTCAGATCGATGTTGAACGGGCAACGGGAGATCTACAATTTTGAACTTGAGAAAATTGCCACCGATCTAAAAATAACGGTGGCAAGAATCAGGCAAACTGATTGCACTGAGATCGGAAATAGATTGAAGGAACTATTGAACAAACAATCGTACCCGGAGGAAGCTCTTGTTCTCTCCTTGCAATTGCTTGCGACAAGCAAGGGAGTAACAGAGCGTTGCTATGCTCGACTCCGAGTAGGTTTCGCGCAATTTTTAAATAAGAGCTACGAACACGCACATGATTCATTGATCGAAGCCTATCAGCAAGCTGTGTATATTGAAAAAGAATACGGAGACACAGATTTATACTCGCTTGTTCTAAATGCCTTAATGGACGTATACACGGCACTTGGCAACTATTTAAATGCCTCCAAAATACTTCGTGAGGTAGAATCGGTATTTCAGGAGGACCCAACACGTCGGTCAGCGATTTGCTATCAACATGCAAAAATTAGAGAGAGCGCGAAAGATATTCAGGGTGCAAAGAAATTTGCTTACCAATCGGTACACCATGCGATGCAAGCGAACAAGAGGACGCTGATCGGTAAGACAAAAGTGAATGCTGCACACTATGAGTACCTCACACAAAACTATGAACAGGCACAGGAACTTTTGGAACAAGCGATTGACGACCTCGAAGAAGACGTGTTTTCGCAGCAGATTGCAAGAAAGGAATTGGTTAAGACTCTGATCAAACTCAATAGGAATCAAGCTGCCGCAGTTTGGATACAGTCAACGTTATCTTCCTTGACAGATCAACGGGTCTCCCCACTGAGAGGGAAGTTGCTGGTCTTGCTTTCGCGGGCGCTCGATGAGCCGACTCATGCAGAACTTGTGTTTCAGGAGGAGGAGTATAGCAGGAATGTTCGATATGTAGCTTGCAGATATTTAATGCACCATTTCCGTGGCAAAGGCGACTCAACAAAATTCATCTATTATTATGAGCGGGGAGAGGAACTATCCTCATCCAGTATGGACATCCTCGATGAAGGAGCGTTGTGAGATGAAGAAAGGGTTACTGTTTGTTGCTGTGATTGTTTGTGCCGGCTTGCTTTTCTCAGAGGTAACACAAGTAGTGGAGACGATTCCGATTGGTGGGTCACTGGCGAAGCAGGTAGCGGAGACGATTCCAATTGGCGGTTTCTCGATTCGGGTTTAAAACATCCCTATTTGATAGGGGTGTTTTTTATTTGCCAATAAATTATCTGACTACTATTGGCATCGAGAATAGTAGCAATCAATGGGCTGGGAATTGAACCATTTATAAACAATACCTGATAGAATTGCACTACAAAGTAACGATCAGAGGTGGTTAATTTATGTTCTCACTTGGTCAACGTCTACGCGAAATACGCTTGAAAAAGAAAATGACCCAGATCGATCTCGCAAAAGGGATCTGCACGGCTTCCATGATCTCGCAGATCGAATCGGATCGTGCCCGTCCGTCGTACAAGATGCTGATCGCCATCGCGGAACGGCTGGACACACAGCTTGAGACATTGCTGATCGACACCGACATGAACCTCGAACACGTCAGCGCCTTTAAAATGGCGCGGGCACTGGTCGGGGCCAAGGAATATCCATCCGCGATCCCCTATCTGGAGGAACTGTTGAAGGAGCAACGCTCCCAGGTCTCCACCATCGACATCCAACTGGAACTCGGTGAATGCCTGCTCCACACCGGCGATCTGGACCGAGCGGAGAAGCAACTGCACGAGGTGCAGGAATGGGGCGTGCTGCGCCAAGATCATCACAAGGTCGCCCGCACCCTGAAACTGCTCGGGGAGATCGAGGAGCGGCGCAGACGGTACCCGTTGGCCGCGTTTCTGTGGGAGAAGGGTCTCGCCAGTCTGGAGAGGATGGACCACCCAGACCTGTTCCTGCGAGCGGAGATCCTGCATGTGCTCGGCACCGTGCAACTCAAAATGGAGCGGCCACACGACGCACAGCGGTACTTGGACGAAGCGGCCGCGCTCTATGCTGGAACTGACAACCTGCGAGCCATCGGGCACGTCTACCTCGGGCTGAGCACGAGCTACCAACAGCAGAACGACCTGCAAATGTCGGTCGACTACTCGGAGCGTGCGGCCGGGATCTTCAAGGGGCTGGAGGATCGCCTGTTCGTCCTGCGCAATCAGGTGACATCCGCCATCTCTCACATCGCATCCGGTCAAGCAGAGGAAGCCGAGCCGATGTTGCAAGACGCCTACAAGCAGTTCGTCTGGATGGGGCAGATCGAGGAGGCCGGCACGACGCTGGTTGAGATCGCGAAACTGATGAGTCACCTCGGGCGTTGGGAGGAGTGCGAGGCTGCGTGCTTGCAGACGCAGAACGTGTTGCCGGACCATCACATCTGTCAGGCGTGGGTGCATCGCCTGCGGGCGAAGGTGGACCTCCACCTGAGACAGCAGCGACAGACCGCGATCCACCGCTACCAAACAGCGGCCGAAGTGTATTTGCAGCAAAAGGAACTGCGGGAGTATGGAGACACGATGTTCGAACTGTCCTGTGTGTACGTGGAGGTGAAAGAGTACGGTCAGGCTTACAAGATCATGGATGAGGTGCGCAACCAGACGCATGAGGAACTTTTGAGGAGGGGGATCGTGTTGTGATGTAGAACTTGGTAGTAGTAGATGATTCAGCCTGTTAGGAGGTTTTATGAGTTGAAACGTTTGAAGGTCGTAGCCCCTCTTTTCGTCGCTGCTATGTTTGTCGGGACTCATCCTGTAGAAGTGTCTGCTGATGAACCGATTCGTGTCTTCTTTGATTATAAAACGCAAGCCTACGACCAACCGCCGCTGCTGGTCGAAGGTACCACGCTCGTCCCGATGCGCGGCCTCTTTGAAAACCTCGGTGCAGACGTGACATGGGACGATGCGAATCAAAAGATTATCGCCACAAAGAGCAGCGCGACTGTTGAATTGCAGGTCGGCGTGCAGACGGCGAAAGTGAACGGCACGACTCTGACCCTGACGCAAAAGCCGCAGATCGTAAACGGCCGTACCCTCGTGCCGCTGCGATTTGTCAGCGAGTCGCTGGGGGCGGAGGTCAAGTGGCATGGCGAGTCGCGCACGGTGGAGATCTTCAGCGCGGAGGAGCGGTTGTACAACAGTGTGCGGGCAGGGGATTGGGACACGTTCGTGTATTTGCTGAACCTCGGCCATGTAGACCCGGATGGAAACGGCCGGGATAACCCTCTCAGCATGGCGGCGATCGTCGGCTCGCGTGATTCGCTTGCCAACGAGATGATGACCAAGCTGTTGCATGCGGGGGCTGATCCGGATTATCAAAATGAGATCGGGAACACCGTGCTGATGACGGCCGCCTATATGGGCAATCAAAACGGAGTGGAAATCCTGCTGGAAGCAAAGGCGGACGTCCACCTGAAAAACAAAAAGGGAGCGACGGCTCTCTGGCAAGCGGCTGCCGAAGAGGAACTGGGCATCGTCGACCTGCTCCGAGAAGCGGGCGACACCGAGACGCAACCCCCGCAGTTGGCAGACGCACAGACGGAGGACGAGGTGATCGATGTCCTGCACTTCCATCTGAGCCGCACAGTCATCGACGGCCAGTATGAAAACGACTACGGTTTGTCGCGTATGGAAGCACTCATGTTCCTGAATCTGGGGACGAAGGAGTACTACGACGCTTACCAACAACTGTCCGAGACAGGGAAAAAGAAACTGCTCGTCGAGTATGCGCAAGACCACTGGGGCTTTGTGCTCGGGATGGACCACTGCTATACGATCCTGTCTTATCTGGGCCAGCCGCTGATCGGGATTGATGTTACCGGTGAGACTAAGATCGAGGATGCGAAGATCGTGTATCCGAAGGATGGTGGGTTTGATTTTTAGTAATGATTAGGGATCAATTTGTGAGAACCTCTTTGAAGTCTTCCGTTTCATGCTCGGAAGACTTTTTTGTGTTTTTAGAATCTACAACGTGGTAATATGTGGTTATTAATTGCTGGGGGGAGTCATGTTGAAACGCGCTTTCTCGCTTTTGTTCGTCACGTTGCTGACGATTACCAGTCCTGTGCCTGTCTCTGCACAAGTTCCAATTGGGGTTCTGTTGGATTACGAAGTCCAAACCTATGACCAACCGCCGCTCCTCGTCGAAGGCACCACTCTGGTCCCGATGCGCGGGATCTTTGAAAGCCTCGGGGCTGAAGTAAAGTGGGATGGGATCAATCAAAAGGTCATTGCCACGAAGCGCAACACGACTGTGGAATTACAGATCGGAGTGCAGACTGCGATTGTGAACGGCATCTCTCTGACTCTGGCTGAAAAACCGCAACTTGTAAATGGCCGCACTCTCGTGCCGCTCCGGTTTGTCAGTGAAGCCCTCGGGGCAGAGGTGGAATGGGACGGCGAGACGCGCGTGGTGTGGATCGTCAGCGCAGAACAACGCTTGTTATCCAGCATGAGAGTCGGGGATTTGGAGACGTTTGAGTCTTTGCTGCATCAAGGCTCCGTCGAACTGGGCTGGAAAAACGAAACCGGCTTCAACCTCCTTCACTTTGCCGTCGAGTACGGGGCCGAAAAACCAGTCGTGAACGAGATGATGCGTACCTTGCTTAAAAAGGGTGTCGATCCTGATCTGCAAACAAGAGGTGGGGTGACTCCTCTCATGACTGCAATCGTATCGGGCAACGAAGAGGCTGTCGACATCTTGCTGGATGCCGAGGCTGACATCCATGTCAAAGACAACAACGGCAGGACGGCTCTCTGGCTCGCGGCCGCGCATGATCATGGTTCCATCGTGACCGCTCTTAAACAACGGGGCGATACGGAGACCAGGACGCCGTCTGTGGCAGATGCGCAGACCGAAGAGGAAATCATCGAGATCCTGCACTACTATGTGATGCCGACCATCCTCAGCGACGGAACAGATCCTGATATCGGTGCGATGCTGCAACTGACGTTTCTGAGCGATGAGCTTCGCGACGAGTTTATGAAGCTGTCCATGTCGGGCAAAAAGCAGTTTGTAGTCCAGTATGTACAAGATCACTGGGGGGATCTGCCTCATGATCGGATCTGGGATGTGCTGGTTACAGATTATTCCCAATGGCTGATCGGAACGGATGTCAGGTATGGGATGAACCCAGAAGATGCGAAGATCTCGGACTTTGTACATGGTGACGCACAATGACTCAAATCCTCAAAATCAAGATGTCGAGAAAGAAGCCGGAGCCTGGAGATGTCTTTGTCGTGCAGCCGAGAGAAGGTTTGTATTTTTACGGCAAAGTGATTCAGGAGGTAGCACTGGAGATAGACATCGGTAGCAGGTGCATGCTGGTGTTTCTCTATCGGACATGTTCTGAACAGATGGAACTACCAGATGAATTAGATCCGGACAACCTCTTGATTCCCCCGTTTATTGTGACCGGGTATCCTTGGAGCAGCGGCTATTTTTATACGGTCGGAAACCTGGGTGTGACCCAGAAGGATGACTCGCTGGACTATGGTTTTTTTAACGCATTAAAGGTGGAAAAACGATACAAAGATGCGAAGGGAAATCCCCTGAGTCATGTTCCGAAGATCCGCGTTCCCTATGGCATCTACACGTTGTATCACGTTGAAACGGGAATCGAGAAGTATATGCAAGAGGCCGGACTCGGTGGATTCAGAATTCCGACAGAACTCGTTCGAATTGAACTCAGTTCAAAGCGACCGCGGGAAGGGGATGTGTTTGTCTTTCAGCCGCATGAAGGGGTCTACTATTACGGACGAGTGATGCGTACAAAGCTTGAAAGCAAGAGTTCGACCATCAAAGGAAAGAATTTGGTCTATCTCTACAATCTGCATTCTCACACACAGGAGATGCCGGACCGTCAAGCTCTGTCGCCTGACAATCTCCTGATCGCGCCTCATGTTGTGACGGCCAGTCCTTGGTTGAACGGATATTTCAAGACGATTGGGAACTATCCGGTGCAGGAGCAGGAGTTCTCGAAAGATACAGGATTTCGAGTCCACCGCACAGGTGATTTGGTGGATGTGGAAGGCAATCCCCTTGATTTTGAACCGAGAATGACAGCTCCTTTCACGACGCAGGAGTATTGGGTGATCGGGAAAGTCGTGCACAGGCGACTCTTGGAGATGGAGGGGGAAGCCTGATGATGCGTCGTTGGGGATTCATCATACTCCCGATCCTCACATTGATCTGCCTCTACTTCCCCAACTTTCTGTGGTTTGGATCGGGGTTTTATGCATGGTCTGTGGTGGTATGGGCGAGGAACAAGGAAATCACGCTGAGTCGCAAGTTTTAACTCGCGGCATGCGTGCTGGGCTTTACCATCCTGTCACTGAAAGTGGCTGAGTATGCGCTGACGCCAATGATGGAAGCCGGTATCGCGCTTGTTATCTTACTGGCAGTGCAGGCAGGTGTATCGATTTGCTATTTGTTGCGCCCTTACATTGCTCTGCCGATCTGGGCAGGTATCATGATTGTGTTTTGGACGGCAATCGAGTCTTAGTTGAGCAGGGGGAGGTGTATTTATGAGCACGAGATATGCAAATGTAATCGTAAAAGGCAATCAATCCACAGAAGTGTGCGATGCGTTATCAGAACTTTTGAGAGCAACAGGTCGAGGCAGGGAAGGGATTTTCTTCAATCATGACCCGATCTATGTAGGCATGTGACGCCAGGGTGGACAACGGTCATGCACAGTACGTTTGAATGGCTAACGGTTCATGAAGTGGCTGAACGGTTGTCAAAACACCTGCGTTCAGAAGTGATATCGATCGCGTATCATTATGATCAAATCTTCGAGATGACCATTTACAGAAACGGGTTGAAGATGACCACGCATAGGTCAGGAGATTATCTTGACGTGTGCGAGGTTCCATATCTTCTTGGAGATGTAGAAGGGATGATTCGAGTTTTTGATGCGGATCTTGAGAGTCAACAGATCGTCGACATCCTTAAAATAAAAGACATTCGTCAGAAGGTATGGGACTTGGAAACTAGTTTTAATATTTCCTTGGAGAATAAGTCGGATTGGTTCGAAATGCTTGAGTCTGAAGTCAAGGAAATCTTTGTTCTTATCTAGCGCTTTTACGATGCTACGGGACATGCCCTGCTTACAGGGTATGTCCCGTAGGTCTTTTCTCCCAATTCCTTTAAAACCAAGAAAATACCAACAAAGTCACCCCCAAAAAGGCAGGACTCCTCCTCGAACCTGTCGAATCTTGTACCAACTTGAAATATCCTGAAAGGGGAGAACCAAAGGGTGGCGTTCTTGCGACATAAGTTGCTCCATCTCATCGTCATTCTCGCCATGGTCATCACCTTGTTGCCCATCGGCGTGACGCAGGCTGCAAACGAATATTTCCGTTTCACGAACTTTTCCATCGACCCTGCGTACCCGACGCAGGTCAACCGCAACCTGGTCGACCTGGTGGGGACGTTTAACGGGGTCTCCTCCAACTCCATCGGCTATCGAGTCGAGCAGTTGGTGAACGGCGCCGTCGTCAATTCGAACGAGGGCACCGGTGTTCGTCCGACCATTGAAAACGGCTCGACGTTCAAGTTCTTCAACGTACCGCTGTTCCAAGGTCTCAACCGCATCACCGTCACAGGCACCAACTCGAGCGGCAACACCGTTCCGGGCGTGGCCTATGTCAATTTCTCCAACGTTCCGGTCATCTACGACGTCAAGCTCGTCGACGGCCGCGCGCTGGAAGCAGGGGTGCCGCTGGTCGTCGATTCGCCCAACGCGGTGCTGATGCTGAAAGCTCCGAACGCGGAGAACGTCTCCGTCAACGGCATCAACGCGTACTCCGCGGGCGCTGACAACTTCATCATCTCCGACCTGCCGCTGCAGCCGGGCCTCAACGCGCTGGCGATCGTGGCGTCGAACCGCACGATGAAGTACTCGCTCAACCGCTCGCTCGTCTACTACAACGGCTACCCGACCGCGTATGACGTCAAAGTCTACAACGGCGCGGGCAACCCGCAGAACACCCCGCTGGAAGGCAACCCGACTGTCGGTCCGAACAACGGCGGCACGGCGTTGACCGGTCAGATCCAAGGGAAACTGGTCTATTTCTATGACAACTCGCTCCCGAGCGGCTACACCCCGACGATCTCGCTGCGCCTGATCGACGAGGCCAACGCGCAAACGCCGTTCACCGCGACCGTCCAACCGGGCGTGAACGACGGGACGCACATGACGTTCGACTTTGTCTCGAACGAAACGCTCAACCTGCCGACCAACGGGAAATACCGCATCGAGGTCATCGGCAGCTACGGGACGCAGACGGCGCAATTCCCGATCTACTTCTCGTACCGCAACAGCAACACCGCCTACTTCACCGAGCTCAACCAGCTCTACAACGTAAACGTCTCCGCGACCAACGTCGTCACCTACGGGTCGAGCACGGTCTTCGCCGGCAACTCGATGCTGTTCGAGACGCCGGTCTGGCTGGAAGCGAAATTGAACAACTTCGCGGCCACCGCCGACCTCTCCACCGTGCGTCTGTTCTCGACGATCAACGGCGTGGAAGACCCGAATTTCCAAGCCACGGAGTACCTGACGTCCGACAAAAACGTCGCGTACAAGATCACCAACATGACGGCGGGTGAACAGACCCTGACGGTCGAGGTGGTCTCCGGCGGCAACACGGAACGCAAGTCGGTGAAGATCAACTACATCCCGGCTCCGTTCATCCAAATGAACAACCTCCACGACGGCAAGGTCTTCATCGACAACGAGCCGCTCGTCAACCCGGCGACGCAAAACCCGAAGATGTTCTCGCACATCGCGGGCCGCCTCGTCAACTTTAACCTCGCGCCGGGCAGCGCCGATCTGAACTCGATCAACGTGAAAATCAACGGCTACACCGTGCGACTGATCGATCACCTCTACGGCGCAATCGATGCCAACGGCAACTTTATCTTCGACCCGCCGGCTGAGATGGAACTGGTCGACGGCCCGAACGCGATCTCCTTCGAAGGGGTCGCCAACGGCATTCCGATCGCCACCTCGCTGACGGTGTACAAGTTCTCCGACCAAGTGCCGCTGATCACCTCGATCAAGCCGGTGCCGTACGATCCGCTCGTCCCGCAGATGGACGATCCGAACATCAAGTTTAAAAACGTAGGCACGCTGGACTATGTCACCAATGAAAAGGTGGCCGACGTCATCTTCACCGTCCAAAACGCGAAAAAGGTCATCGTCAACGTCGACGGCAACCAAGTCGCGCTGGCTGAAGACGACGGCTCGGGCAACCTGATCCCGAACAACGCGACGCTGCGTGTGGACTCCTACGATGCGGCTTCCCGCACGTACCACTTCCGCATCCCGAACCACCAGCTCCCGAACACGGGGCTGCGCAACATCGTGATCCAAGCGACGCTGGAGAGCGCGACCGCTTCCCAGACGCTGCAGATCACTCGTGAACTGTCGCCGTACATCATCCTCTCGCCGAAACTGCCGAACGAGCGGGTGATCAACCAAAACTTCCTCGATGTCTCGATCCTCGCAGAAGGCGCTGACCAAGTGCTGGTCGGCAAGGAATCGGCCGTCAAGGATGAGCACGACATCTTCCGCCTCCAGTTGAAAAACCTCAAGGCGGGCCTGAACAAGATCAAGTTTACTGTCGTGCGCGGCACGCAAAAGCTGAACGGCGAGATCGAAGTCAACTACGCGGCGTCCTCGACCATCGGGGCGCAGTACAAGACGACGATGCCGAAGAGCGGCACGCTGAAAGTGTTTGATTCCCAACTCGCGCTGACCTTCCCGAAAGGCACCTTGCTGCGCAAGGCCAACACCCGTCCGGGTCAAGATCAGACGACGGTCGATCTGTTTGACCGCCAAAATATCCTGTTTGGCATCGCAGACCGCACCGACGGCCGCACGCTCAAGAAATACAACCGCGTCGGCGAGATCGAAGGCGGCCTGCCGAAAGACGGCGAGATCAAAGACGTTCTGTCTGAAGACATCGCCACCAACCTGCTCCAACCGCGCGCGCACTTTGCGTTTGCATCCAACCTGTTTTGGATCGATGCAGGCTACTTCGACTCCTCCTCCCTCACGCAGTGGAAGACGGTCGACGGCCAACATCCGTACCAGCCGGGCTTCCAGTTCTACCTGCGCTCTTCCAAAGACAAATGGATGGAGCCGTCCCAGCGCGGTCAGATCACGCTGAAGTACGATCCGTACATCCGCGACGTCATCGCGAAAAAGCTGTCGATTTGGCGCTTTGTCGACAACACCTGGGTCAACCTCGGCGGCGTCGTCGACACCGGCCGCAAAGAAGTCACCGCTCCGTTCGACGGATTTGGCTACTATGCCGTCTTTGAAGACGCGTACTCCTTCGCAGACATCATCGGCCACCCGTGGGCACGCAACCAGCTGGAGCTGATGTTCTCGAAAGGGATCATGGAAGAGAAGAACAACAATGAGTTTGGCGTCTATGACAACATCACCCGCGGTGAGTTCGCGACGATGCTGGTCAAGATGCTCGACATCCCGCTCTCCTACGATCCGAAAAACCTCACCTTTAACGACGTGCCGCCGGTCATCGTCCACCCGAGCTTGAACGGTGACTACCGCTACATCGAGACGGCCGTCAAACGCGGGATCATCCGAGGCCTTGGGCCGCGCATCTTTGGCCCTGCCGCTCCGCTCTCCCGTGAGCAGGGCGCGGTCATGATCGCCCGCGCGATGAACCTCGTCAAGACGGAAGATGAGAAGAAAGACCTGGCCGCTCTGCAAAAGTCGTTTACCGACGCCGGCACGGTCGACTACTACGCACGCGCTTCTGTCGTCGCCGTCACCAAGGCGGGCATCATCCTCGGCCGCACCAACGAACTGCTGCCGGGACAAAAGAATGTCACCTTGCGCTTCGACCCGCACGCTTTCCTCACCCGTGCGGAAGCGGCTGTAATGAGCGAACGCATCCTGCGTAAAATCAAGAAGCTGTAGTTGAATCTCTTTGTAAACTAAATTGCCAATGGCAGGAAAACCCCCTTTACACTCCGAAATGAAGTGAAAAGGGGGTTTTTCTTTATGTCATGGAAAAACTGGGGTACCAGAGTCGCCTTGCTGGCGATGCTCGCGACCGCCCCGGTCACGAGCGCGATGGCGGCCGAAGAACAAAATGTCAAGACGCTGGTCGAGGTCTTTACGCAGATTGTGGACAGTCACTATTCCCAACCGGATGAAGATAAAATCTTGGCGGGCGCGATCCGCGGCATGCTGGAGACGCTGGGCGACCCGCATACGAATTATATGACGCCCAAGGAGTATACAGACTTTGTCGGCGGGATCAACCAGTCCTACGCGGGCATCGGCGTGTCGTTGCAGCACGCAGAAGACGGCTCGCTGCTGGTGAGCAACGCTCATGCGGGCTCTCCGGCGGCGGAGGCAGGCCTGCAGAAGGGCGACCGCATCGTACAGGTCGACGACCTGATCGTGACGGGGGACAACCGCGACACGGCGGTGACCCGGATGCGCGGTCCGGCCGACTCGCAGGTCACCGTGCAGGTTGTGCGCGGCGGCGAGCGGTTGACCCGCACGCTGACTCGCAAGGAGATCCACCTCCCGACCGTCGTCTCGCACAGAATGGAGAACGGCATCGGCTATATCGGCATCTACTCGTTTGGCGAGGGCACGTCGTACGAAGTGAAAAAAGAGCTGACCAAACTGGAGCAAGCGGGCGTGAAGGGCTTGATCGTCGACGTGCGCGGCAACGGCGGCGGCTATGTGGTCTCGGCGCTGGCGATCGCCGATCTGTTTCTCAGCGAAGGCATCCTCCTCTACGCGCATGATGAGAACGGTGAGAAGATGGCGCTCGAAGCGGACGCGGATGCCAGCAACCTGCCGCTGACGGTGCTCGTCGACGGCAGCAGTGCCAGCGCGTCGGAGATCCTCGCCGGGGCGTTTCAAAAGGCCGGGCGGGCGAAACTGGTCGGCGAGCAGACGTACGGCAAAGGCACGATGCAGTCGCCGTCCGAGCTGCCAAACGGCGGCTATCTGAAAGTCTCGGTCGACCGCTGGGAGTTCCGGGACGGCACCAACAACGACCAGGTCGGCCTGACCCCGGACGTGCGCCTCTCGCGGCCGGAAGCGGTCCTCAACGCGGCGGAGCAACTCCTGCTCCCGGATCGTCGCCAACTGCTGCTCTTCGACCGTCAAACGGGAGCGGCGATGGTCAACGGGTACGAGTTGACGGACGCTCCGGCGCTGGTGAGAGAGAACGGTCGCTTGTATCTGCCGCTGCGCTACACGATGGAGTCGCTGGGTGCGCAAGTGAACTGGCTGTCGGGGACGGGCGAGGTCGCCTTTGAGCTCGACGGCCGTTCTGTGCGCCTGCACGCCGGTTCGGGCAGCCTCAGCGTTGACGGCCGTCCGGTCACGGCCGAGCAGCCGGTCCTCTCGGTCGACGGTTCGACCTATCTGTCGGCCGACGCGGTGCAGGCGATCACCGGACTGCCGGTGCTCGTGACAGACAAGCATGTGAGCGTGGAGTCGAACTGAGCGGTGACGTTCGATGCATGGAATGTGTGAATGGGGTCAAGTCCCTTGGTGTAAAATGGAAATGAGGCTGAGCCGCTCCGCATTTCAGGAGGTGCTTGCACATGGGTAAACGGCGAACGGACCGTTGGATCGCGGTGCTCGGCTTGCTCGGTTTGATCCTCTTTATCTTCTTTTCCATGGGTGACGAACTGACGGGCGGGAACGACAGGATCTCCCGCGAAGAAGCGGTCGCCAAGGCGGAGGCCCTGTATGCCGCGCAAGGGTTCACGCGCGACGGGATGAAAGTGACGGCGACGCTGGACGGCGATGCGGACACGGACGGCTATCTCGGCCGCCATGATCTGCGAGACGCTTTTTATCAAGTGATGCCAAGGACTGCACCGCTGGTCTATTGGTCGGTGACCTTTTCCAGCCGGGACATCAGCTATGCCAGCGTGTCGGTTCGGCTGGATGCACAGACGGGGGATGTGGTCGCTTTTGCTTCGCACGGCATGGTGCGGACGGTGCAGACGGAAGAAGCGTCTGCACAGGAGATCGCAACGCGCGGCTTGATGCAAATGGGGATCGACCCGTCCGCGCTGGAGCGGCGTATGGAACTCGAAGTGCCGGGCGCGTCTGCCGAACTGTTTCGCGATCAGAGATCCGTTCTGGATGAACATACCCGGCGCTTTGTCTACGAACAAAAAGCCTGGCACGTCGGCGAGTTGAAACTGCGCTACGTGATCGACGTGGCCAACGACCGCGTGACCGCCCTGCGGTACAGCTACTCGGTGCCGAGCGACTTTTTCACCTGGCATGCCGAGCAGCAAAAGATCGGCACGATCCTGACGATGATCTCGCTGGGGCTTTCGTTTGTGATCTTTGCGTGTGCCTTTGTCTATGCGTTTCTTCTAAAAGGGGAGCGGCCGTGGTGGTCGACATTTTGGCTGACCTTGACGGTGCTCATCCTGTTTTTCTTCGCCAATCTCAATCAACTGCCGGTCTTTGAGCAGTCGGTCCTTGAAGGGGGCGGCGGCGGACTGGAGCTGTTGCTCGTCGGCGCGTTTGCGATTGTCGGCGTGGCGGTCCTCTCCGTGATCGTGGCGGCGGCGACCTATCCGACGATCCTCTCGGGCGGGATGCTGGTGCGCGAGGTCGATCCGCGGCTGTGGATTCCCCGTCGGGACCCGGAATGGTCGGCGTCCGTCAGGCAGGCGGTGTGGTACGGCTACGGGCTGGCTTTGGCGTGGCTCGGGTTTCAGTCGGTGTTTTACTGGCTTGCACAGACGTACTTTGGCGTCTGGTATGAAAACGACTTCACGATGTCGCCGGTCAACATGCTGTTTCCGCTGTTGTTCCCGCTGCTCGGCTGGTTGGCGGGCATTCAGGAAGAGGCGTTTTACCGCCTGTTCGGTGTGACGTTCCTCAAACGGTATGTGAAAAGCTCGTTCGTCGCGGTGCTGCTGCCGGCGATGGTCTGGGCACTCGGGCACAGCCTGTATCCCATCTATCCGATCTACACGCGTTTTATCGAGTTGACGATCTTTGGTGTGATCATCGGGTTTTGCTATCTGCGGTTCGGATTTGTGACGGTGGTGTTTGCGCACGTGATCTTCGACGTGATTCAGATGAGCCTGCCGCTGTTGTTCGGCAAAGACGGCATGGAGATGGCGAGCGGCGGATTTTTCCTTGTTCTGCCGATTTTTGTCGGGTATGGCATCTCGTACCTCCTCTCCAAGAGGGCAACATTTTTAGAAAATCGGGGTGCTTCGTAAAGTTTGTTTGCCTTTCGAAAATGTGGAGAGAATGTGTATTATATGCTTTCAATTATCGTAAGCTTGGGATAAGATTATCGTTAAGAATGCTATAGTGTGGGAGGCAGGACTCATGAGTACTAAATCGCTCGGGCAAAAGATCCGCGAGTGGCGCATCAAAAAAGGCATCACCCAAACCGAGCTTGCCGAAGGTTTGGTCACGCCCTCGATGATCAGCCAGATCGAATCGGATAAAGCAAACCCGTCTTTTAAATTGCTGGAAGGCATCTCCCGCAAACTTGAGGTGCCGATTGACGAATTTTTGATGGATATGCAGGCGACGCTTGAGCAAGACACCCGCCAAAAATTGGCCAAGTCGCTCAAGAACGCAAAAGAATACAAAAAAGCGATCCAAGTCTATGAAGGCCTGGTCGCGGAAGAAGCGGGCAACGTCGAAGAGATCCAACTCGATCTCGCCGAGACGTACATCCACGCGAAAGAATTTGACAGCGCGACGAAGTTGCTCGAATCGATGCTGGACAAAGTCGCGCTCGACCGCGACCGCACGCAGGCGGTCACCCTGCTGCGCTGGCTCGGCCGCGCCAAGATCGAGCAACACGACTACGTGATGGCAAAGCACTACCTGTCCCAGGCGATGAAGGAGCTCAACAAGAGCGAGCACGGGATCTCGCCGGAACTGCAAGGCGTCCTGTACCAGTACTACGCGGTCGCGCTGACCAACCTCGGCGAAGTGGCGGAAGCGCTGGAGCACTACAAAAAGGCGATCAAGGCCTCCCAAGGCACGCCGAATCTGCTCCTGATCGGCCAAGCATACATGGGCCTGGCCAACACGCACTATCGCCTCGGCGATTACAAAGAAGCGGCGGAAACGACCCGCACGGCGATCACGATGTTCCGCAGCGTCAACAACAAAGTCCACGAAGTGACGGCCAAAATGAACTACGGCATTTTCCAATACGAGATGGGCAACTTTGACGAAGCGATCTCGCAACTGCAAGAATGCGCAGACGAATTTAAAGAAGTCGGCAAACCGGAACTTGTTGCCAACGCGTTTGGTGAACTGGGTGTCGTCCACCTGCGGATGAAAAACTTCCAGGAGGCGGAGAAATGGTGCTTCCGCGCACTGGAACTGCTGCCGGCCGAACACCACGAACGGGCGCATGTCTACCGCACGATGGCCCAGATGTATCAAGAACTTGAAAACTCTGACAGAGCTCTGGAATATATATTAAGCTCCGTGTCCATCTTTGAAAAATTCGGCTTGCTTTCGGAGGCCTCTAAGTGTTATGCTCAGATTGTTAGCATATATCAATCGCGACATGAATTAGATAAAGCGAGTGAATATATGCAAAAAATGACTTCCACGATGCAGGAAGGACTAAGGGCGAGGGGGCTTTATCTGTGAAAAAAGTAGTTATGTCTCTGTTGGCTGTAGTAGCACTGTTTGCGGCGGTAACCACCGTTTCCGTTCAGGCTGCGGCTCCGATTGTGCAAGAGTCCGTTGTGGACCCGCTTCCGTAGATCGACAGAATATAAAGAGAGAAAGAAACCACAATACTCTTTCGCAGATGTTTTCGCATATTTCTTACTGCACTAGTTCAATATGAGTAGATTGAGAACGCCGGACGACCTTTCGACTGGCGGTCTTTTTTACACATACATGGAAATATATACCTGAGTTGGTTGTTTTCACCTCTTGCGAGTCTTTCCTTCAAAAAGGTAGGATGAGAGAAACAAGAGGTGAGGTGGGACGGAATGAGAGGTTTCAAGCGGATCGTCGGTCGCGCGTTGACCGTCGCGTTGGTCGCGTCGATGATCGTGTCGGCACAGAGCGAGAGCGCATGGGCAGGGACGCCGCAACGTCCGGACATCTACGTGGACGGGCAGCGTCTCTTTTTTGACGTGCAGCCGCAGCTCGTGCAGGATCGCACCTTGGCGCCGGTGCGGATGATCCTCGAAGGGCTTGGAGCCGAGGTGACATGGGAGGCGGCGACGCGCACGGCGGTGGCGAAAAAGGACGGCGTGACGCTGCGGATGCCGATCGGCGAGCGTCGCGTCACCAAAAACGGCCAACCGGTGATGCTCGACGTCCCGGCAAAATTGATCGAAAATCGGACGATGGTGCCGGTGCGATTTATCGCCGAAGCGTTTGGCGACCGCGTGACGTGGGGCGGCGGACAGGGGCGCGTCGACATTCAGAGCGGACAGGCTTCCAAGATGCGCATCGTCGGTGCGGACAGCGCGGTCAAGGACGGGTCATCGGTCGCGGTGTGGCAACTATTGCAGCAAAAGTCGGTGATCTCCCGGTTGGAGACAAGCCTTGGGTTGACGTTTCAAGAGCCGGTGTGGCTGTTTTTGGCGGGAAATGACGCCGGGTATCAGGCGGCCTTGAAAAACTACGCGGAAGACCCGGATGCGGCCGATACGGCTCAACATGCGGACGGGCTGGCAGTCGGCTCGAAGATCGTCTTGCCGTTGCACCGTCATCTCTCGGTGGAAGATCAGGTGATGACGGTCGCGCACGAGTTGACGCACGTGCTGCTCAACCAAAACGGCGGCGATGAGATCCCGAGCTGGATCCATGAGGGTGTGGCGTGGGACGCCGGTCTGGATGTGCGCTACGCAGGTCAGCCTGCCCTTCTGCGCGAGAGCATCGAAGGCGTCATGCGTCAGGACGTGCTGAAGGCGCTCCAAAATCGCACCTATCTCGATCTGATCGACTCTTCGGCCTCGAAACTGCGGGCGCTGGGCACCGCGACGTACAACGTCGAGTCGCAGGATTATCTGGCGGTTCGGGAACTGGTCGAACGCTCCGGTGAGGATGCTTTGCGCCGGTATCTGCGTCAATTTGGCGCAGGGGCTGCGACGCCGTTTCAGGGTGCGTTCGGGATGACGTCGCTCGATTTTAAGGGGCAGTTTCGCCAAGGGCTGGAGGCGGAGTTGGCCCGGGTGTCGCGGGGGACGGAGATCACGTTGCGCGTGTCGGGCGCCTTTCAAGGACGTTTTTCGGT
This sequence comes from Tumebacillus lacus, assembly GCF_026410385.1. Taxonomy (GTDB): domain Bacteria; phylum Bacillota; class Bacilli; order Tumebacillales; family Tumebacillaceae; genus Tumebacillus; species Tumebacillus lacus. The sequence continues at coordinate 345,886 of NZ_JAPMLT010000002.1, read as the reverse complement.
GCTGCCGGCGGGCAGCTCGACGTGGCAGACCTTTACGTTGCCGGCGGGCGACCACACGGTGCGCGTCTATCGAGACGGCCGGGTGGAAGGTGTGCAGTTGACGGGTCAGTTGACCGAGACTCAGCCGGACCCGGAGACGATCTATCTGTTCCTCGAACCGAACGCGCCGATGACCGAAGCCGGTCAGCTGGCGGACGGCGGCGGGCTGGCAATCGCCGATGTGTTCGGATCGTCCTCCTATCAGAACGCGTGGCTGTTCACCACGGACGGCAAGACCTTGTACCCGGATACGCACCGATTATTCGGTGTGGAACTGGTGCGCATACAAACAATTTTGTGAACATATGACCCCGCTTCTACAGGAAGTGGGGTTTTTTGACAGTATTTCGGGACTTGAGACCCTTGTACAAAGACACATATTTTAGTAAATTCGGCTTATAAAAGAAAATTCTCCCGATAAAGGCAAACCTGACCGAAAGGCAGGGACGCAAAGCCACGGGTCTACCGCAGTGCTGTTCAGTTGGACAGGCTGCCAGGACAGCCGGGTCGCCGAAGTCGCAATTTTCGACACAGTTATCGGCAGAGGCTTATTCCGTGGGAGAAAGTCTCTTTTTTATGCACTTATTTTTCTAACTACGAGGAGGAACCAATCATGACGGGTAAGCGTAAATTTCTGTCGCTGCTGATGGCAGTGGCACTGGTCACCGCACCGACAGCTGCGATGGCAGAAGGCACGACCACTCCGGACACCACCACCCAACCGGGCGACACCACCACCGAGCCGGGCGACGGCACCACGGAACCGGGCGACGGCACTGTCGAGCCGGGCGACGGCACCACCCCGCCGGCAGAAGAGCTGATCTGCCCGCCGAAGGAAGACGGTGACGACGAAGACGAGGACGAAGAAGACGGTGAGGATGAAGGCGAAGACGACACCACCGAACCGGGTGACGGGACCACCGAGCCGGGCGACGGCACCACCGAACCGGGTGACGGCACCACCGAGCCGGGCGACGGCACCACCGAACCGGGTGACGGCACCACCGAACCGGGCGACGGCACCACCGAACCGGGCGACGGCACCACCACCGAGCCGGGCACTTCCACGCTGAAGGCTTCCAAAGGTCATGGTCATGGCAAAGGCAAGGACAGCAAGGACAGCAAGGGCCACGGCAAAGGCGATGTGAAAAAGGGCAAGCCGTCCAAAAGCGACTGCTGGATCGACAAGGGCAAGCACAAAGGCTGGTCCAACAAGATCATGAACATGCTCAAGCACCTGGAAGAGCTGCAAGATGAAATGGAAGATCTGCAAGCTCAACTGGACCGTCTGATGTACTGGGCGAAGACTCAAGGCTCCGCTTCTGACGTAGAAGCGCTCAACGCGATCCTCGAAGCTCTCGGCGCGAAAGACGAAGTGGGCGAAGCAACCCCGGAAGATCTGATCGTTCTCGCTGAGACCCAAGACCGTCTGAACAACACCGACGGTGCTGTGGCGACGCTGGAAAAAGCACTCGTTGCAGATTACACCAACGACAAAGTCTACGCAGAACTGAGCAAGAAGCTCGCGAAAAAAGGCGACAAGAGCATCAAAGTCTACGTCAAAGGCACCAAGCCGGCGTTTGACGTGAAGCCGACCATCGTCAACAACCGCACCGTCGTGCCGGTTCGCGCGATTGCAGAGTCCCTGAAAGTGGACGTGCAGTTCGATGCAGCGACCGGTCAGATCACCCTGACCGACGCAGCAGGCAAAGTGGTCACGCTGACCCTCGGCAACACCACCGCGACCGTTGACGGTCAACCGATCACCCTCGACGTGCCGGCTCAGATCATCGGCAACCGCACTGTCGTGCCGCTGCGTGCGCTGGGCGAGCTGTTCGGCCTGAACGTAGGTTGGGACGCGACCTCTTCGATGGCGACCCTGAAGTAACATCAACCAACAGAAAAACCTCCGGCCCTGTGGTCGGAGGTTTTTTTATATAAGACAAACGGGGTGTTTACGATTGGTGAGACAGTGCGTCCTGGTACTTCACAATAGAGCGGTCTAGCTGCTGACTGACCTGAAGGACGATCGGATGGAGAAAATTGCCTTGGTGTTCGCACACGACCTCAGACAGACGCTGGCGAAATATTTCGATTTCTTCCAAGTAGGCTTCCATAGGATCTCGCCCCTTTCCACATGAAGTATTCTTCTCCATTTTAGTCTTTTTCAGACGTGTTAACAAGTACAAATCTGAATTTAATACAAAAAAACCAGTCCGAGACCTGTGAAATGATCACAAAGTCCCAGACTGGCGATTGGCGTTCAGGATGCGGATGGCGAGTTCGCCGCTCTTTTCCGCCTCTTGACGCAGTTCTTCGACGTGCGGATGCATCATGGTGCGGTATTGGTCGAGATGGTCGATGCAGTCGGTGATGCGTTCGCGCAGCCCTTCGTAGGTGACGGTGTTGACCGCGTCGATCTGCCCTTCATAGCCCACTCGATGCACGAAGCGGTCGATTTTGGGGTCGTAGGACAGGGACACGAACGGCACGTCTGAGTGCGCGGCGAGGATCAGCGAATGCAAGCGCATGCCGACGATCAGATCGGTGTTGGCGATGATGTTGGCGATGTCGCGGAACGAGAACTGGCGGTTGAGCAGCACGGCGCGCTCCTTCATGTGGGAGAGCACCTTCTGCGAAGCGCCGACGTCGCCCGGATACTGCATCGGGATGAACACGACCCGCCAGCCGTCGCGTACCAGGTCGTCGGCGTTTTGGGCCAATACTTTGTGGAACGGGTGGTTCGTCGCCCAGTTGCGGATGGCGATGCCGGCGACCTTTTGCTCGCCGCCCATGAAGCGGCTCTTGACGCCAAACTCCAGCAGCAGTTTACCGCCTGCGTCCTTGGAGAACAGCTCCGGGTCGATGGCGAAGGCCGGGTCGGCGGTGACGATGATGTCCGGCTGTTTCACGCCAAAGGAGATCAGGTCCTCGCGCGACTTGTCATCGCGGACGGTGATCAGCGAGACGTGGTTGCCGACTTTGCGGATCAAGTTCTCGCTGAGCGGCTTGTTGATCGGGCCGATGCCTTGTCCATAAAAGACGATTGGCTTTTTCAACACTTGGGCCAATCGGGCGATCCCAAGGTAGTAGAGGATGCTGCGGCCGCCGGTGACGTCCTGCAGCAGAGAGCCGCCGCCCATCACGAGCATGTCGCAGCGCATCAACTCCCGGAAGATCACGCCGAAGTTCCAACGGTTCACCGCTTGGATGCCGAACAGAGCCTCTGTCCGGTCCGGCTGGTTGGAGAGCACGACCAATTCGGCGTCCGGTTCGCGTTTGCGAATCGAGGACATGATGCCGTAGAGGACGGTGTCGTCTCCGAGATTATCAAATCCGTAATATCCTGAGATCAGTATGCGCGGCATAGCTGTCTGTCACTTCCCTGATTGTAAAAATTCAGGACTAGTATATCAGGTAGACCTACAGATGGAAAGCAAAACCTCGAAAGCTGTTGGATGATCGACCTCTGAGCGATCCATACTAGTGGAGGAGACCTTAGCAAAGGGGCGACTACTAGATGACCCGGAAAAGACCGTGGAAGCGTGTGTTTCAGGCCGCCGCGGCCCTCCTTAGTCTGGCTCTGCTCGTAGCTCTGGCAGGACTCTACCAGTTTTACCGAGCGGCCGATCAAATATACGAGGCCAAGCCGCCCGCGCTCGGGCAGGCGGCGGAGCAGAAGACAGATCAGACTGCTCCAAGGCCCGTTGTTCGCCCTCGTCCGCGAGCGGCGGGAGAGGAGCCGGAGGTGCTGGTCGAGCCGATCCAAGCACGGGAGCCGGCAAAGGCCGAGGAGCCGCCCAAGTCCAAGTTCTCTCTCCTGAGCGCGTCCAAAGAAAAAGGGGCGGAGACGTTTTTGTTGCTCGGGGTCGATTCGCGGGAGGGGGAGCGAGCCCGCTCGGACACGATCTTGCTCGCCGTCGTGCCGAGATCGGGCGGTGACATCCACCTGCTCTCGATCCCGCGCGACACGTATGCCTTGGTGCCCGGACACGGATACACCAAGATCAACCATGCGATGACCTACGGAGGGGCTCCGCTGATCAAAAAGTCGGTGGAGCAGTTGTTGTCGGTGCCAATCGATCATACGGTCACGGTGGATTTTCAAGGATTCCGCCGCATCGTCGACGATCTGGGCGGACTGCCTTTGACGGTGGAGAAGGAGATGCACTACGACGACCCGTCAGACGGAACGTCGATCCACCTGCACAAAGGGCAGTCGCTGGCGACCGGCAAACAGGCGCTCGACTATGCCCGATTTCGCGCCGATCCGGAGGCGGACACCGGGCGGATGCGAAGACAGAAGCAAGTGATTCGTGCTATCATTCAAAAGGGCGGGGAACCGGAGAGTTGGTCGCGTATCTTCCGGTTGGCCGACATTCTCGGCGGCCATGTGAAGACCGACCTGCCGCCGCGCGACTGGGTGCGATTGGCGATGGCCTACCGCAACACGGCGGCGGACCGGGTGAAGACGCTGGAACTGTCCGGCGAGAACCGCATCTCGCGGCAGGACCGCCTCTGGTACTTTTTTGTCAACGAGGGAGAGCGCGCCCGCATGGCGCAGGAGTTGCGCCGGTTGAAAAGCAACGCATAGAGGAGAGTCCGCACACGATGGTCAAGATCTTGGGAGTGCCTTTTTCGACGCTGACATTTGAGGAGACGCTGCGCCGGCTGACAGACGCTCTGCGCGGCGACTCTCCTTTGCATATCATCACGGCCAATCCGGAGATCATCATGATGGCGCAGAAAGACCCGCGCATTATGGAGTTGCTCTTGGAGGCCGACCTTGTGACCCCGGACGGCATCGGTGCTGTCTGGGCGTCGCAGTATTACGGGGAAAAACTGGAGGACCGCGTCACGGGCATCGAACTGTCGACCGCGCTGATTGAAGCGGCGGCGGAGCGGGGCCTTGGCGTGTTTCTGCTCGGCACCAAGCCGGAGACCAACCGCAAGGCGGTGGAACATCTGCAAGCCCGCTATCCGGGTCTGCGCATCGGCGGCCGTGACGGCTATTTCAAAGCGCATGAGGAAGCGGACGTCGTCGCTCAGGTCAAGGACTTTGGTCCCGCTCTCCTGTTGGTCGGCCTTGGCATGCCGCGGCAGGAGTTGTTTATCAAAAAGCACAAGGAAGAGACGGGCGCACAGGTGATGATCGGCATCGGCGGATGCATCGACATCTGGGCGGGCGAGGTCAAGCGCGCGCCGAAGCTGTGGCAAGATCTGCGTCTGGAGTGGGCGTACCGCCTGCTCTCGCAGCCGAGCCGCTGGAAGCGCCAGTTGGTGCTGCCTCAGTTCGTCCTGACGGTGCTGACCGATAAAAATAGGAAAAAGGTCTGAGACAGAAAACGCGCTTTATCGCAGGAAAATCATGTCTGATTGTCGAAGTGAGTCGCCTGAAAAGACTGAAATGTTCAGGCAGGAGGAACTCACCACATGAAGAAACGCATCGCCTTTTTTGGCACGATGATGTTGACGCTTGCGATCGGGGTGGCGATCGGTCAGGTCGGCAAGGCGGACACCGTCCCGGTGCCGGGCTCGGCAGACGACCCGGTCGTGACGAAGAGCTACGTCGATCAGAAGATCGCGGCTCTGGGGGGCACGGCCCCGGCTCCTACGACGCCGACCCCGACGCCCACGCCGACCACTCCGCCGCCTTCGACCGGCGGCAGCACGACGCCGGTGCTCGGCATCGACACGTTCAAGGTCGTCGAGTTGGAAGAGGGTCAGGTGATCAACGGCGGCGAAGGCACCGAGTTTATCGTGCGCGCCGGCAGCGCGGCTGCGGTGATCGGAGCGGGTGCAAAAGGCGGGCTGACCGATATCTCGAGCGGCGAAAACCTCGCGCACGGCGACGAGGCGGAGCAAAACCATATGATCCTCGTTCCGCGCAATGACGGCCGCGGTCTGAAAGCGACCTCGGACGGCACGACCTTTATCATGGTGCGCGGCAACTACTCGATCCAGTAACATGGCCTACAACGGAAACCAAGGGCGAGGAGGGCGACCGGCGATGGTCGCCCCCGTCAAAGCTCCGAAACTAAAAAAGCCCCGCCGCAAAGTGCGCTGGGGCCGTCTCCTGCTGGTGATGATCGTCTTTTCGGCGGTGCTCTCGCTGACGGGGCTGGCCGCGTACGGGTGGTATCTGGAACGCAAGATGGTCGAACCGGCCGCAGCCGCGCAAACCCCGTTGGCGAAAGAAGCGCCGGTCTACATCCTCATCGCCGGTCTCGACCGCGACCCGGGCGCTGCCGAACCGACCCGTCGGCAAGTGATGAACACCGATGTGCTGATCCTGGCCCGGGTCGATCAGGCGGAGCGGCGGGCGACGTTGCTTTCGATCCCTCGCGACACGCGGGTCGAACTGCCGACCGGGATGACCAAGATCAACGCCGCCTACGCCACCGGCGGCATGGACCGCTTGAAAAAGACGGTCGGCGATCTGACCGGGCTGCCGGTCGACCGCTATGTGATGCTCGACTTTCCGGCCTTCATCAAGGCGGTCAACGCGATCGGCGGCATCGAGTTTGCTCTCGACAAGCCGATCGCCAGCCCGGAAGGCACCGTCTCGCTCTCTCCCGGCCCGCAGACGCTCAGCGGCGAGGAAGCGCTGGCGGTCGTGCGCGACCGTCAGGAGGCGCAAGGGGACATCGCCCGCATCGAACGCCAGCAGAAGCTCCTGGAGGCCCTGCTGACGACGCTGCGAACGACAGACGTGGTCGACTGGATGAAAGGCATGCGGGCGATGAGCGGCTCGCTGCGCACCGATATGTCGATCTCGGAGATGGGCACGCTCGCCACCGCGCTGCAAGGGGAGGCGGCCGTCTTCACGACGCAGACGGTGCCCGGCACGTTTTTAAACTTGTATGACGTCTCGTATTGGAAAGTCGACGAGGAGAAACTGCAAGAGCTGGTACAGACTATGAAAAAGTGACAAAGATTACGCGGGGTAGCAGACTGCGCGATGCGCACACTAGACGTACCGGACAGGAGCAAACGTCCGAAACGAACTGGAGGTGTGACATCATGGCATTGGGAGCTGGCAGACGGAACAAAGGTCAACTGATCCCGGAGGCACACAAGGCGCTCGACGACATGAAGTACGAGATCGCAACGGAGATGGGTCTTCCCGTCTATCAGGGCAGCGAGGACTACTGGGGTCACATCACCACCCGTGACGCGGGTGCGGTCGGCGGGCATATGGTCCGCAAGTTGGTCGCCTTCTCGCAAGCGACGCTGGCCGGTCAAACGCCCGGCGGGTCCAAGTAACCGCACAACTTCATCGTTTGCTGTCTAAACCGTGCAAAAGCTCCGGGTGCCACCGGGGCTTTTGCCATTCCGGTGCATAGAATGCCCGATTGGGAGCGATATCTTACATAAGATTGCGAGTATCAAGCAGAACTCATTGACACATGCTAGTGGAATGAAGTAACATATCCTTGATTTGTGTATAACAGTCTCCTAGACTTAAACTAGGAACCTCATTAATACATTAAGAGGGGGCTTCCCATCATGGCGAAACGTTATTTGTTTACTTCGGAGTCAGTCACCGAAGGACATCCGGATAAAATCTGCGACCAGATCTCTGACTCGGTACTGGACGCAATCTTTGCAAAAGACCCGAATGCGCGCGTAGCGTGCGAAACCTCGGTCACCACGGGCCTCGTGCTCGTAGCGGGCGAGATCACCACCACCACCTACGTGGACATCCCGAAGATCGTTCGTGAGACGATCCGCGAGATCGGCTACACCCGCGCCAAGTACGGCTTTGACTCCGAGACTTGCGCAGTTCTGACCTCCATCGACGAGCAGTCTGCTGACATCGCGATGGGCGTTGACCAAGCGCTGGAAGCGCGCGAAGGCCAAATGAGCGACGCGGAGATCGAAGCGATCGGCGCGGGCGACCAAGGCCTGATGTTCGGCTTTGCATGCAACGAGACCGAAGAGCTGATGCCGCTCCCGATCTCCCTGGCGCACAAACTGGCGCGCCGCCTGACCGAAGTCCGCAAAGACGGTACGCTGGCGTACCTGCGTCCGGACGGCAAGACCCAAGTCTCCGTCGAGTACGAAGGAGACAAGCCGGTTCGCATCGACACCATCGTCATCTCCACCCAGCACGCGGAAGAAGTCACCTTGGAGCAGATCAAAAAAGACCTGCACGAGCACGTGATCGGTCCGGTCATCCCGGCCAACCTGATCAACGACGAAACCAAGTACTTCATCAACCCGACCGGCCGTTTCGTCATCGGCGGCCCGCAAGGTGACGCAGGTCTGACCGGCCGCAAGATCATCGTCGACACCTACGGCGGCTACGCTCGCCACGGCGGCGGCGCGTTCTCCGGCAAGGATCCGACGAAGGTTGACCGCTCCGCAGCATACGCAGCTCGCTACGTGGCGAAAAACATCGTCGCAGCGGGTCTGGCTGACAAAGCGGAAGTCCAACTGGCGTACGCAATCGGCGTTGCTCGCCCGGTATCGATCATGGTCGACACCTTCGGCACCGGCAAAGTCGAGGACGAGAAGATCGTCGAACTGGTTGAAAAGAACTTCGACCTGCGTCCGGCTGGCATCATCAAGGAACTCGACCTGCGTCGTCCGATCTACCGTCAGACCGCAGCATACGGCCACTTCGGCCGTACCGACGTCGACCTCCCGTGGGAGCGCACCGACAAAGCGGACACGCTGCGCCAAGGCGCTGGCCTGTAAGCTTGACACATACGCAAGAAAGAACAGCCCCTGGCAGATGCCTGGGGCTGTTTTTGCGGCGGTGACGTGATTCTGGCATTTATGGCATCACGCGTAAAAAAACCCGGCCTGATGACAGGCTGGGTTTTTCGGGTTTTAGTTTGGAGGGGTTACGCCGTGATCGAGCGGCCGAACTTTTTCGCGCGGTACGTCTCCCATTGGTCATAGAGCTGGACGGAGAGATCGAGCGCTTCCATCAGGTGCTCCGACTGGCCGTGCTTGCGGTAGGCCTGCAGGGCGATGTTGCAGTGGTGCACCGCCTCCGGGATCTCACCGCGCTCGCGACGCATGTTCGAGAGCAGGAGGTGCGCCTTGGCTTGTTCCAGCTCGTCGGCTGCCAGCATCGTGATCGCGCTCTGAACTTCGGCGATCGCTTCTTCCGAACGGCCTTGCAGATGCAGGGAGCGGGCGGTCTCGACCATCGTCAGGCCGAGCCCGTGCGCATCATAGGTGCGGGAGTAGGCGTTGCGGCACTCGATCAGCAACGCCGTCGCTTCTTCATGACGGCCTTGCTCCGCTGCCAGAGCGGCCAGTGAGCGTTTGACCTCCAAGGAGAGGTCGGCGTTGCGCACGCTTTTGAAGATTGCAAACGCTTGCTCCGCGCATTCGATCGCCTGCGACGTGTCGCCGTTTTCCCGATGGGACAGCGACAGGGAGAGAAACAGACGGCCCATCTCTTCGAACGACAGCTCCGCGTCTTTCTCCGCATACGCCTGTTCGAACAGCGGGATCGCTTCCGACACAAAGCCGAGCTTGTAATAGGTGCTGCCCATCGCCAGCCACAGACGCACGCGCTCTGTGGCGTCGAGCGTCGCTTCCGGCATCATCTCTTGCGCCTTGCGCCAATGGTACAAAGCCAACTGGTGCTGACCGGCCGCAAGGGCCACATGGCCGAGGCGCACCGTCAGGGAAAGGGCGCGGGATTTCTCGCCGATGTTGATCGCGGCGCTCAGCATCTCATCGAGTTGCGCGGCCGCTTCGTCGTATTTGCCGAGGTGCTGGCAGCACTCAGCCAGGGTCAGGCGCAGATCGTCCGTCTCGGTGCCGCCGGACGTTTGAATGCCTTTGAGCAGCGCATACGCTTTCTCATAGGAAGCGGCCGCCATCAGTGCTTTGGCGAGCGAGTAGGTGGAGCGTTGACGGTTGTGCGCGTCGGTGTCGCTGACAAAGAATTCAATCGGACGGCCCAGTCGCTCGGAAAGCGATTGCAGCACGGTGTAGGAAGGGAACGCTTTTCCGTTTTCGATCTGGCAGATCATGCTGGACGTGACGATGCCTTTTGCCAATTCACTCTGCGTCAAGCCGCTTTCTTTGCGTGCGCGGCGAATCTGTTGACCCAAGCTGGTGTTGCTCATGTAGGAAACCTCCTTATTTATAAATCGGAAGTGCCGATTCTGAATTCGTTGGCTTTATCATAGCAACACTGCTATTTAAAATCAAAAAATACGAGATTTGAAGGCGTTCTTTGGCGTTTAGTGAACGCCGCCGCGCAGGGTGTATGCTTAGACTTGCTTGCTTTTTATAGGCGTTACAAGGGTTTTTGTGAAAATCGCGTAATGTTTTGTCGAATGATACGAGCAAATCTGGGAAGCACGTCGAGTTTTTCAAAAGAATTTTTTCAGTTGTCAGATTTGACCCCCACAGACCCGCAAAACGCTCCGTATCCTATTGGCATACACCCTTACCCCATTGCACTGGGGGGCGCGGCACACCCAGTCGCGCCCTCCTCTTTTTTTTGCCTAAAGAAGGAAGGGTTGCATGAGCAGGAAAAACCAGACTGACATGGAATACGTATGGGTATGCACAATTCTTTGGGATGGCAGGGGGAGCGATGATGGCAGCTGAAAACAATTCCAAGCTGTTGGACAACGCCATTCAAGCGACCCTGGAAGCGATCGAAGACGGAAAACACCAAGTCTACGAGATCGCGGAGAGTGCGCGCAAAGAGGGACAGGCGTTGCGCGATGAGCTGACGGCGCTGCAAAAGCTCGTTCATGAGACGATCAGCGAAGTGGACCGTCTGGAGGCGAGATACCGCCTGGCGCGCAAAAAGCTGGCCGATGTCAGTCGCGATTTCGATAAATACACGGAAGATGCGATCAAACAAGCGTATGACGATGCACATTACCTCCAGACGCAAGTGATGGTCACGAGAGAGCGCGAACAGCAATTGCGGACGAGACGGGATGATCTCGACCGGCGGCTGCGCAACCTCGAACAGACGATCGCAAGGGCGGAGTCTTTGATTACGCAGCTCGATGTGGCCTTTTCGTATCTGTCCGGCGACCTGCAACATCTCGGCACTGCGCTGAAAAACGCCGAACAGCGCCAGTACCTCGGGATCCGCGTCATCCTCGCGCAAGAAGAGGAACGCAAGCGAGTCGCCCGCGAGATCCACGACGGCCCGGCCCAGATGATGGCCAACGTCGTGCTGCGCGCGGAGATCTGCGAAAAAATGCTCGACCGCGACGTTGCCAAAGTGCGTACGGAACTGCGCGATTTAAAAGAGATGGTGCGCGCCTCACTCGCCGAAGTGCGGCAGATCATCTTTGGCCTGCGACCGATGGCGCTCGACGATCTGGGGATCGTTCCGACGCTGCGCCGCTATCTGGCCGATTTCCAAGAGAAAAACAAGATCATCTCCGAACTGAAGGTGTTCGGACGTGAAAAACGCTTCAACAGCGGGCTCGAAGTCGCAATCTTCCGCTCAGTCCAAGAAGCGTTGAACAACGTGACAAAGCATGCAAAAGCACGTGTGGCGACTGTCAAGCTGGAGCTGGCAGAAGACCACATTTTGGTGCACATAGATGATGACGGTGTCGGGTTTGCCGTGGAGGATGCGATGGTCAGCCGGGAGGACGGCCATTTCGGACTGCTCGGCATCCAGGAGCGCATTCAGCTGCTGGACGGAAAAGTAGAGATCAAATCTGCGCCGAAGATGGGCACGCGGATCATGATCTCGCTGCCGATCCGAGAGTAGGTAAGGGAGGGTCAAGAGATGCAACGTAAAATCGGTCTGCTTTTGGCCGATGACCACACTCTGTTTCGACAGGGCCTGCGGCGGATCTTTGAGCTGGAGGACGACATCGAGATCGTCGGCGAGGCGAGCGACGGTGAAAACGCCTCGCAGATGGCGCTCGATATCCAGCCGGACGTCGTATTGATGGACATCAACATGCCGAAGATGACAGGGGTCGACGCGACGCGTCTGATCAAGGAGACGGCTCCGGAGATCAAGGTGCTCATCCTTTCGATCCACGATGATGAAGCCTACATCTTTGAGACGATTCGGGCCGGTGCGAACGGCTACCTGTTAAAAGACGTGGAATCGAACGTGTTGGTCGACGCGGTGCGTCAGGTCGCGGAGGGCAGTTCGTTTATCCACCCGCAAGTGACGACCAAATTGCTCGACGAGTTCAAGCGTCTGTCGGAGCAAGTGTACGACGGCGACTTTGAGTCGAGTCACGAACCGTCGCTCAACTACGAGTGGCAGTCGATCCTCACCCAGCGCGAGATGGAGATCCTCAAGCTGATGGCGGAAGGCAAAAGCAACCGCACGATCGGCGAGGTGCTGTACATCTCGGAGAAGACGGTCAAAAATCACGTCTCCTCCATCCTTGGCAAGCTGAGCGTCGACGACCGCACGCAAGCGGTGATCACGGCTGCCAAGCGCAGTTGGGTCATCCTGTAAGGCAAAAGCAAGACGCACACGGACAAAGAAGGGCGGCATATATTGACACTGTCGAAGGAGGTGTCAAGAGTGCTCGCCCTTTTGATTTGGGGATTTGCCCTGTACGGACTGTTCATAGTCGTGTGGAAGCTGTTGCGTCACTGGATGATCCAAAGCCGTCGGGGGGTGCCGGTGACGGCGATCCTGATCGTGCGGGAAGGGGCCTCTTACATCGAAGGCCTTCTGCGCACCCTGACGACAGCAGAACCGTTTGTCGGTCGTGATCTGGAAGTGTTTGTGGTCGATTGCGGCTCGCAGGATGAGACGGCCCGGATCGTGGAGGCGATCTCGTCCAAGCGGTACACCGTCCGGCTGCTGGCAGCGGACGGCGATGCCGAGGGACAGATCGCGGGGATCTTGCGCCGCAAAGGGAGAGGCGTGCAGTGCGTGTTCGATCTGCGGAGCAAGATGCGGGTCGAGGAAGTGGTGCCGACTCTGGCGGCGTTTTGGAGCGACGAACCGGCCTAGTCGATCACTTTCATTTTAGGACAAAAGACCTATAGGCAGAGAGAAGACTGCGTTATATAATAAAGCCATAAGATGAGTCAATCAATAAAGGCAAACCCGTCGAAAGGCGGCGACGCAAAGCCATGGGTCTAAGGCTGGTTCTCCCTAAACCAGCTACGACTGCCAGGTTGCTGATTGATACGGTTCTCAGATACCGTTCCCCGACGGTACTGACCTGTATCCGCATTCGGCAACCCGCGAATGCGGATATTTTAGTTCAGCTTTTGACTCATCGGGTAGCATTCTCTCATTTTTACCCTTTTTGTAATCCCCCTACCCCCCACACAACGAGCGCTCTGGACGGTCCCCCAACCTCCAGAAGCGCTCGTTGTACGTTGTGGGGGTTTTTGTGTGTCCGGATCTTGGTGCAGGAGCAAAAAAAGTGGCCCCGTCCCGGATACGGGAGGGGGCCAATCGTCGTAAAGGAGGTCAGATCATGAAAAGAAGAAGAAGTTGTTCTTACTATATGTAGAAGATTCTGAATAATGACTCTTTTGATGTGCGGAACTTTACGAAACCTCCATCTGACGTTCACAATGTTACGTCATACTGGCGATGACAACATTGGTGGGGAGGGGCATCTATGGAAAAGGGTACCGGAAAGAGCAAGGGTCTGTCGATGCAAACGCGTTTGATCGGGTTTGTGTCGCTGCTCTTGCTCTTTGTCGTGTGTGTGCTGGGGGCGACGATGTACTGGATTGTGAAAGAGGATCTGGGTCAGACGGCGGAGTTTCAAATGAAGGGTCATGTCGGCACGGTGGCCAAGCAGGTTGGTATTTTGTTGCAGACGACGAACAATGAGGAGTTTCAACGCGAGCTGCACTTGCTGACCGGCGGGGAGCGCAAGCAGTTTGCCGGGCTGGGCTGGCATGTTCGCATGGCGTTGATCGAGGAGCAGGGCACCGCCGTGGATCTGGGCGGGTCGGCGTGGACGCTGCCGGCTGAGATGGCGGCGCGCATGCGGGCTGACCGGCAGGGGGTGCGGCAGGAGACGCTGGACGGAGAAGAGATGATGGTGGCGTATCAGTTTATCCCAGAGCGCAGTCTGCTCTACGTGGCGGCTGTGCCGTTCGCCGACACGATGACACCGCTGTTGCATCTGCGCAACATCGCCGTGTCGGTCGGAGCGGGAGCGTTGCTGCTCACGGCCGTCTTTGTCCGGCTGTTTGTGCGGCGGGGCATCGCGCAGCCGCTCGGAGAGGTGCGGGCTTTGATGCAAAAGGTGGCGGGCGGTGATCTGTCAGAGCGGATCGACCCGGCCGCGTATCGATTGCGCGAGATCAGGGAGCTCGGCGTGGCGGTGAATGGGATGGCCGATCATCTGCGCGGCATGATCGGGCAGATGCATGGAGCGGCCGAGCAATTGGCGGCCGCTTCGGAGGAGCTGGCGGCGAGCAGCGAGGGGACGGCGGACGGCATCCGCTCTGTGGCGGCGACGATCCAGGAAGTGGCGGTCGGCGCCAAAACGCAAGCGGCGGCAGCGGGAGAGAGCGCAGCGGCGATGGAGCAGGTGACGGCCGCCCTCGCGCGGGTGGTCCAAACGTCGCAGGACGTCGAGCGGGCTTCGGAGGCGACGACAGAGGTGGCGGCTCAAGGCAACGCGGCGGTGACTCGCGCCGTGGAGCAGATGGCGTCGATCTCGCAGTCGACCGAGCGGATGGCCGCATCTGTCGCGGGGCTCGAACAGCGGTCGCAGCGGGTCGGGCAGATCATCGATGTGATCACCGAGATCGCGGCACAGACACATCTGTTGGCGTTGAATGCGGCGATTGAGGCGGCGAGGGCCGGCGAGCAGGGGCGCGGTTTTGCGGTGGTCGCCGACGAGGTGCGCCAACTGGCGGAGCAGAGCGCGTCGTCGGCAGGGGAGATCTCCGCGTTGATCCGCGAGATGCAGGCGCACACGCACGGCGTCGTGCTGTCGATGCAGGAAGGCACCGTCGAGGTGCAGGACGGGCTGGAGTTGGTGGAGGCGGCAGGAGCGGCGTTTGAGCGGATCGCCGCTTCGGCGGCAGGTGTGGCTGCTCAGGTGCAAGAGATCTCCGGCGCGTCCGAGCAGATCTCCGCCGGGGCCGGGTTGGTCGCTGAGTCGATTGATGAGATGGCGCGCATTTCAGGTGTCTCTGCAGAGCATTCTACATTATGTGCCCATTCCTCCGTCATCCAGTTGGAATCGATGGAAGATGTGTTCGGCATGGTCCAGAGTTTGGCGCGGATGGCACAGGAGATGCGTGAGACGATTGGCAAGTTTCATGTCTGATCAACAGATGCGAATTTACAATACCTTTACGTGAGTCCGGAACTAGATTTACGTAGCACTGCTAGTATGAGAACTGTAAGCAACACAATCACTCACAACGCAACGATACAGGAACCACTCAAAGGGGGACTTTCAGTGTTTGGTAATGCGAAGAAGGCAGCGACTCTGGGGTTGATCGCAGCGATGACCGCAGGTTTGATGGCAGGTTGCGGCGCAGATAAAACGGAAGAACAAAATCAAGGCGGCACCACCGCGCCGTCGGGCAGCGAACTGTCCGGCAAAGTCACCGCATCCGGTTCGACCGCATTGCTGCCGCTGGTCAAACAAGCGGCTGCCGAATTCCAAGAAAAACACAAGAACGTCACCGTAGACGTCGCAGGCGGCGGCTCCGGCACCGGTCTGAAACAAGTGGCTGAAGGCTCCGTCAACATCGGCAACTCCGACGTTGAGGCAGGAGATGAATATAAGGATAAAGGTCTCGTCGATCATCAAGTCGCAGTCGCTCCGTTCGTACTGGTCACCAACAAAGACGTCACCGTCGACAACCTGACCAAAGAGCAAGCGGGCAAGATCTTCACCGGCGAGATCACCAACTGGAAAGACGTCGGCGGCGCTGATCAAAAGATCACCATCGTCGGCCGCGCCGAGTCGTCCGGCTCCCGCAAACTGATCAAAAAGCTCGTGCTTCCGGAAGGCAAAGACTTCGCGAAAGACGCGATCGCGCAAGACTCGACCGGCGCACTGCGCACCGCAGTGGAACAAACCGCAGGTTCGATCGGCTATATGGACGCTCCGTATGCGGACGCAAAAGTCAAAACCTTGAAGTTTGAAGGCGTGGAATACAAGCCGGAAAACATCTACAACGGGACGTACAAACTCTACGCATTCGAACACATGTACACCAAGGGCGAGCCGACCGGCGCGACCAAAGCATTCCTCGACTACATGATGTCCGACGAGTTCCAATCGAAAAACGTGGAAGCCCTCAAGTTCATCCCGGTTTCCAAAATGAAAAAATAATAAGATTCACCCTCTGACTCGGATCGGAAGGGACGGCGCACCAATACGCCGTCCCTTACCGCACGTTACGGAGGTAATTGTAAAATTTGTCTAGAAATTATAAAAAATTCCTCATTTCTGATACGTGGAGGGAGTAGGACCTGTGGCAATCAAAGCAGCAGAACAAAACAGCTCACCGCCGAGCTATACCCGTGCGGTGAAACGCAACGACCGCCTGATGCACTGGCTCTTCGTGGGGAGCGCTGCCTTTGTGGCGTTGATTATTTTCTCGATCATCCTGTTCGTCGGCAATCAAGGGATCAAGATGTTTGGCGATCCGGAAGCCGGCATCGCCGAGTTTTTCTTCACCACCGACTGGACGCCCGGTGAAGGCAAGTACGGGGCGTTGGCGTTTATCCTCGGTTCGTTCCTGGTCACCGGCCTCGCACTGGTGATCGCCGTCCCGTTGGCTGTGGGCGGAGCGGTGTTCATGGCGAAGATCGCGCCGAACTGGATGCGCGAGATCATGCGTCCGGCGACCGACCTGTTTGTCGGCATTCCGTCTGTCGTCTACGGTCTGGTCGGCTTGACCGTGTTTGTGCCGTTCTTCGGCGGGATCTTTGGAACGGCCGGTTTCGGTCTGTTGCCGGCTGCGTTAATCCTCGCGATCATGATCCTGCCGACGATCCTCTCCGTCAGCGAAGATGCCCTGCGCACGCTGCCTGTCGCGCTGGAAGAAGCGTCGTACGCGCTGGGGGCGACCCGCTGGCAGACGATCCGCAAAGTGCTGCTCCCGGCTGCTTCCCCCGGCATTCTCACCGGGGTGATCCTCGGCATGGGCCGCGCCATCGGGGAAGCGATGGCGGTGCAGATGGTCATCGGCAACGCGCCGATCCTGCCGAAGGGTCTGACCGAACCGACGTCCGTCCTGACGACGCAGATCGTCAAAGAGATGGCGTCGCCGTTTGGCTCGACGACCAACAACGCCCTGTTTATGATGTCGCTCGTCCTGTTGCTCGTCTCGCTGTCTTTGATCCTGATCATTCGCGTGGTTGCGCGCCGGAGGGCTGTGTAGATGAACTCGAAACTCACAAACAACATCGCCAACCTCGTCTTTTGGATGTTCGGCTTTACGATTCTCGGCATTCTGATCTGGTTCCTGTGGCACATCCTTGCGGCCGGTCTGCCGCATCTGTCCTGGGACTTTATCACCGGCAAACCGCAAGAGATCATCGCCGGCGGCGGGGTCGGCCCGCAGTTGTTCAACTCGTTCTACATCCTGTTCCTGTCGCTCCTGTTCTCCATCCCGTTTGGCATCGGCGCCGGCATCTGGCTGTCCGAATACGCCAAAAAGAACTGGTTCACCGATCTGGTTCGCCTCTCCACGGAAATGCTGTCCTCCGTCCCGTCGATCGTCTTCGGTCTGTTCGGGATGCTGGTCTTCGTCACCACGTTCGGCCTTGGCTTCACGATCCTCGGCGGGGCACTGACCCTCGCCCTGCTCAATCTGCCGGTGCTCGTGCGCGTCACGGAAGAGACGTTGCGCGCCGTGCCGGACTCCTATCGGGAAGCGTCTGCCGCGCTCGGTGCGACCAAATGGCAGACGATCCGCAAAGTGCTGATCCCGACCGCGCTGCCAGGTCTCGTCACCGGCATCACGCTGGTCGCAGGACGTGCACTGGGCGAATCGGCGATCCTGATCTTCACCGCCGGTGTGACCGTATCGCGCTTCGCTCCTGACTTCAACGTGTTTGCTTCGGGTGAAACGTTGGCCGTCCGTCTCTGGTACGTGCGCTCCGAAGGTCTCGTCCCGGACGCGATGGAGATCGCGGAAGGCACGGCTGCCCTGCTCGTCATCGTCGTCCTGCTGCTGAACCTTTTGATCGGCTTGCCGAGTCGCTACCTGCAACGCAAAGCAGCAGGTAAATAAACTTCCATTTTTGAATACAGATCAAGGGGGAACTCCTGAGATGACTTCCGCTATTGCCACCAAAGACAAGATCCGCGCGCAAGGACTGAGCCTGTTCTACGGCGACAACCAAGCGCTCTTTGATATCAATCTCGAAATGCCGGAAGGATCGATCACCGCTTTCATCGGCCCGTCCGGCTGCGGCAAATCGACCCTGCTGCGCACGCTCAACCGCATGAACGACCTGATCCCGAACGTGACGATCAACGGCGAGGTGCTGGTCGACGGCGAGAACATCTACGCCCCGGACACCGACGTGGTCAACTTGCGAAAAAATGTCGGAATGGTGTTTCAGCGGCCCAACCCGTTCCCGATGTCGATCTACGACAACATCGCCTACGGGCCGCGCATCCACGGCATTCGCAAAAAGCGCGACCTCGATGAGATCGTCGAACGCTCGCTGCAACAGGCGGCTCTGTGGGATGAAGTCAAAGATCGCCTCGGCAAATCGGCGATGGGACTGTCGGGCGGTCAACAGCAGCGTCTGTGCATCGCCCGCCTGCTCGCCGTCGATCCGCAAGTGCTGTTGATGGACGAACCGACCTCAGCGCTCGACCCGATCTCCACCCTGAAAGTGGAAGAGTTGACACAAGAGTTAAAATCGAAGTATACGATCATCATCGTGACGCACAACATGCAACAGGCTGCCCGCATCTCCGACACGACCGCCTTTTTCCTCAACGGCGTGATGGTCGAGCACGGGGTGACCGATAAACTGTTTACCAACCCGACAGACCAGCGGACGGAGGATTACATCACAGGCCGTTTCGGTTGATCGGCCAGCCTGATCTTACATTTCTATGGAAGGGGCCTCGGTGACTATGGACTCCAGAAAAGGTTTTCATCAATCCTTGGAAGAACTGCAACGCGAGATCTTGAAGATGGGGGTGCTGGTCGAGGAGGCGATCTATCTCGGCGTGAAGTCGCTCGCCAACCTTGATGTCCAGATGGCGCAAAACGTCATCGACGGCGACCGCAAGATCAACGATCTGATGGTCGATGTCGAGTCGGCCTGCCTGCGCCTTTTGGCCCTGCAACAGCCGATGGCATCCGACCTGCGCGTGATCGGCACGGCGATGAAGATCGTCACCGATCTGGAGCGCATCGGCGACCACGCGGTGGACATCGCCAAAACGACGCTGCGTCTGTCCGGCGACAAACTGCTCAAGCCGTTGGTCGACACGCCGCGCATGGCCGATCTCGCCAAAGAGATGCTGCGCGACGCGCTGAACGCCTACGTCAGCCACGACGTGACAGTTGCGGAACAACTGGCGAAAAAAGACGATGTCGTCGACGGTCTGTACAAACACATCTTCAACGAATTGCAAGGAATGATGGAGGAGAACAGCGCCCATGTCAAGCAGGGGATCATGCTCTTGATCGTCTGCCAGCATCTGGAGCGCATCGCCGACCACGCCACGAACATTGGCGAGTGGGTCATCTATATGGTCAGCGGCGACCGCAAAGATCTGAACGTGTAAGGTCGGGCGTCTTGTGAAGGAGCTTTCAGGAACCGAGTCGATGGAAGGAAAGATCAAAAAGATCACCTTTCAAAATGAAGAGAACGGCTATACGATCGCCACGCTGCAGGTCGAAAAAGGCCGTGAGCCTGTTCCGGTCGTCGGCACGATGCCAGGGCTTTCCACAGGTGACAGGGTGAAGGTGAGCGGAAAATGGCACCGGCACGAAAAGTTCGGCTTGCAACTGCTCGTCGATTCGTATGAAAAAGTGCTTCCGGTGACGTCGGAGGGCATGTTGCAATTTCTGTCGTCCGGGTCGGTCAAAGGGATCGGCCCGGCGACGGCCAAAAAGCTGGTCGCCCACTTCGGCATTCAGACGCTGGAAGTCATGGAGCGGGAGCCGGAGCGGCTGACAGAGATCGAAGGGATCGGCAAGGTCAAGGCGGAGACGATTGCGCGGACGTTTGCCGAGCACCGCGGCGTGCAGTCGGTGATGGTCTATCTGCAGACGCGGGGCGTGACGCCGTCGGTGGCGAACCGCCTGTATCAACGCTACGGAGCGCAGACCATCGAGGTGCTGGAGGGCAATCCCTACCGCGTCGCCGACGAGGTGCGCGGGATCGGCTTTAAAACGGCAGACAAGCTCGCCCGGATGCTCGGCGTGCCCGCCGATTCGCCCGCCCGGCTGAAAGTCGGGATCAAGCATGTGCTGCGTGAGGCGGCCGATGACGGACATGTCTATCTGCCGGAGCGCGAGTTGTTGCAAAAGGCGGAGGCGTTGCTCGGCTCCGATGTGGCGATGCGGCTGCCCGGCATCCTCGGCGAACTGGCCGAAGAGCGCACAGGCGGCGTGATCCTCGAGGAGACGGACGGGCAGCGGGCGGCGTTTCTGGCCGGTTTTTATTTTGCGGAAGTGAAGTGTGCACAGATCCTGCGGCAGTCGCTTGGCGACGGGCCGTCGTCTTTGCCTGCCGGGAGCGGACCGGACGAAGCGTATTTTGCCGAGATCGAGCAGGAGCACGGGCTGACGCTGGCTCCGCTGCAACGGCGGGCGGTGGCGGCGGTGTTGCAGGAGCGGCTGGTGGTGATCACCGGAGGCCCTGGCACCGGAAAGACGACGACCGTGCGGGCGGTACTCGCCGCGCTGAAGCGCGAACGGGTGACGCCGGTGCTGGCCGCGCCGACGGGACGGGCGGCGAAACGGATGACGGAGAGCACGGGGGTGGAGGCCAAGACGCTGCACCGCCTGCTGGAATACGGACCGCAGGAAGGCGAAGGGCTGCGCTTTGGCCGCAACGAGGACAACCGGCTCGAAGGGGAAGTGTTTATCGTCGACGAAGCGTCGATGATCGACCTGTTGTTATTTTTCCAACTGTTGCGAGCTTTGCCGGACGGGGCCAAGCTGGTGCTCTGCGGCGATATCGATCAGCTCCCGAGCGTCGGGGCCGGGAGTGTGTTGCAAGATGTGATCGACTCCGGTCGCGTGTCGGTGGTGCGGTTGCAGACGATCTTCCGGCAAGCGGAGGAGAGCCTGATCGTCAAAAACGCCCACCGGATCAACGAGGGCCGGTTGCCGGAGTCGCGCAAGGACGGCGATTTCTTTTTTATCGAAGAAGAGCGGCCGGCAGAGTTGGTGCGGCTGTTGCTCGATTTGACGGCCCGCCGGTTGCCCGCCTATTTGCAAGCGGACCCGGTCGAGGATCTGCAAGTGCTCGTGCCGATGCGGCGCGGGCTGGTCGGTGTGGAAGCGTTGAACGGACATCTGCAAGAGGCGCTCAATCCGCCCGCCAAAGACAAGGCGGAGCTCAAGCACGGCATGCGGGTGTTGCGCGTGGGCGACAAGGTGATGCAGGTGAAAAACCAGTATCAAAAAGAAGTGTTCAACGGCGATGTCGGCCGGATCGCAACCATCGACCCGGAGGAGGGCGAGGTGGTCGTGCTCTATCACGATCAGGCTGAGCCAAGGCACGTCACCTACGCGCTCGGGGAGCTGGAGGAGCTGAGCCTCGCCTACGCGGTGTCGGTGCACAAGAGCCAGGGCAGCGAGTATCCCTGCGTGGTGTTGCCGCTGGTCAAGGAGCATCGGGTGATGCTCCAGCGCAATCTGCTCTATACCGGCGTGACGCGGGCCAAGCGGCTGGTCGTGCTGGTGGGAGCCCGGGACGCGCTGCGCATCGCGGTGCAAAACCGCACCGCCAAACGCCGCTACACACGGTTGGCGGAACGCATCCGCACGGCTGAAAGAGAAGCGCATCTGGGAGAGAACTGATGACGGAGGTGTCTCAATGGCACAGCGAGTGTTTGTCGTAGATGATGAAGAATCGATCTCGAAGTTGGTGGAGTACAATTTGCAGCAGGCCGGGTTTGACGTGGTGACGGTCGATACGGGCACGAAGGCGTATGAGATGTTGCAAGACGTGCCGCGTCCCGATCTGATCGTGCTCGATCTGATGCTGCCGGGCATCGGCGGCATGGAGCTTTGCCAGCGACTGCGCAGAGAAGGCGTCACCACACCGATCATCATGCTGACAGCCAAGGACGACGAGGTCGACCGCATCCTCGGCCTGGAGATGGGGGCGGACGACTATGTGACCAAGCCGTTCTCGCCGCGTGAGCTGGTCGCCCGGGTCAAGGCGGTGCTTCGACGCGCCAACGACGAGGGCGGGCCGGAAGAGGGCGTTTACCATTGCGGGGAGATCATGCTCGATGTGAACCGCTACGAGGTGACGATTCGCAAAGAGCGGGTCGATCTGACGCCGCGCGAGTTTGAACTGCTGCACTATCTCGCCAAAAACACGGGGCTCGTGATGAGCCGCGACCATCTGCTCGACAAAGTCTGGGGCTACGAGTTTGCGGGCGACACGCGGATCGTCGACGTCCACATCTCGCATTTGCGCGACAAACTGGAGCGCGATCCGAAGCAGCCGGAGTACATCAAGACGGTGCGCGGTGTCGGCTACAAGCTGGTGCGGGGCGACTAAGGGGCGGGACTGATTATGATACGCGGTATTCGAGGGCGCATCGTGCTTACCTATCTGGTGCTGATCGTGCTCTCTCTGTCCATTTTCGGCGTGTACATGCTCCAATTTATCGAGAAGTTGTACATGGACACGCTGGAGTCGCACGTGCGCGAGGAGACATCGCTGCTCGCCGAGTGGATCTCGCCGCACATCGACTGGGCGGTGCCCGGCGAGCGCGACGAAGTGTCCGACACGCTGCGTCGCACCGCGTTTGCCACCGGCGGGCGGGTGACGTTGCTCGATTATCAGGGCAACGTCCTGCTCGACACGCTGGCCGATGAAGAGTCCAAGAAAAATCAAGCGCGATACCCGGAGGTGCAGGCGGCGCTGGACGGGAGCGTCGGCACGCACGTCCGGATGATGCCGTACTCCTCGTACAACGTGCTGCACCTCGCCCGGCCGGTGTTTGACAAGGACGGCTGGCAGGCCGGAGTGGTGCGGCTCGCCGTGCCTTTGCAAGGCACGCACGATACGCTGCAGGCGCTGTGGGGACGGATCGGGCTGTCCCTACTGGTGGTCGCGGTCGTCTCGTCGCTGTTCGGCCTGCGCTTTGCGCACAGCATCTCCTCGCCGATCGAAGCGATCACGCGCAGCACGCGCAAGATCGCCGACGGCGCGTACGACGAGCGCATCCAGCAGCGCGGACGGGATGAACTGGGCGTGATGGCCGACGCGATCAACGCGATGGGTGCGCGGATCAACGAGCAGATCGACGATCTGACGCAGCAGAAGGGACGTCTGGAGGGCATTTTGACCCACCTCGTCTCCGGTGTCATCGTCGTCGACCGCTCCGGCCGGATCACGCTGGTCAACCCGGCGGTGCGGGAGTTGATCGGATTCCCCCCGGAGCGTCTGTTGCAGAAATGGCACTGGGAGGCCGGGCACAACTTTGGCCTGTCGTCGCTGATCGATGAGGCGCTCCTCGTCGGCACTCCACAGAAGAAGGAGATCACGCTGCACATCCCGCTGGAGCGCACCGTCGAGGTCAACATCACGCCGATCTCTTCGGGCAACGGCACCATCGCCGGTGCGGTCGTGCTGCTGCACGACGTGTCGGAGTGGCGGCGGCTGGAGCGGATGCGCAGCGAGTTTGTCGCCAACGTCTCGCATGAACTGCGCACGCCGATCACGGCGGTGAAAGGATTTTCCGAGACGCTGCTCGACGGCGCGTTGGAAGACAGGCAGACGACTCGCCAGTTTCTTCAGATCATCCACGACGAGTCCGAGCGGCTGACTCACCTTGTCACCGACCTGCTGGAACTTTCCAAGATCGAGTCGGGACATACGGTGTTCCACCACTCCTTCGCCGATTTGAGCAAGTTGGTCGAGCGCACCGTCAGCCGCTACATCCACCAAGCGGAGCAGGTCGGACTCTCCCTGCGCGCCGAACTGCCGCCGGGACCGGTCCGGGCCTGCATCGACAGCGACCGCATCGCGCAAGTGCTGGTCAACCTCGTCGGCAACGCGATCGCCTACACACCGCACGGCGAGGTGGTCGTGACGCTCACGGAGACGGCGGAGGAAGCGGTGCTGACGGTGAGCGACACCGGCATCGGCATTCCGGCGGAAGATCTGCCGCGCCTGTTTGAGCGATTCTACCGCGTCGACAAAGCCCGCGCCCGTCGCTCCGGGGGGACGGGTCTTGGCCTCTCCATCGTCAAGCACATCGTCGAAGGCCACCACGGGCACGTCACCGTCGAGAGTCAGGTCGGCGCGGGCAGCACGTTTCGCGTCTTTTTGCCCAAGCAGGCAGCGGAGGCGGAGGAAGCAGGAGAGTGACTTGAGAGCACCTGTTAAGCGCAGGTGCTTTTTTCTATTGGGAGAATTGACTGACTTGGGTTATACTGGAGTAAATAAGAGAAATAATTTCACTAGGAGGCGACTATGGCTAAAATTGCGATTGTCACCGACAGCACCGCGTATTTGCCCGATGATACCGTTCATGAATATGACATCACCGTGATTCCTCTGATGGTGAACTTTGGCCAAGAGAGCCACAAAGAAGGCGTTGACATCGTCAACAGCCAGTTTTACCCGCGCCTCGCCGTGGAGAAAAACCTGCCGACCACGTCGCAGCCGGTCGTCGGCGAGTTGGTGGTCTCGTTTGAAAGATTGCTGGAGACGCACGACGCGGTCATCGGCATCTTCCTCTCCGCAGGGCTTTCCGGCACCGCCCATTCGGCGGAGACGGCAGCCCGGATGGTCGAGGGTGACATCACGATCATCGATTCGAAAATCACCTCGGCCGGTCAAGCGCACATGGTCATGCGCGCCTGCCAGATGATCGCCGACGGCAAGGAAAAAGAAGAGATCGTCGCGGAGTTGATGGCGATGCGCGAGCAGATCACCGCCTACTTTGTCGTCGACTCGCTGGAGCATCTGCACCGCGGCGGCCGCATCGGCGGCGTGTCGGCGGCGCTCGGCTCCCTGCTGCAGGTCAAGCCGATCCTCACCGTCAACGAGGGCAAGCTGGAGCTGTTCGAAAAAGTACGCACCCGCAAAAAAGCGTTGGCCCGCGTGCTGGAACTGACCCGGGAAAAGACCGATCCGTCCAAACCGTTACATATCTCCGTCGTCTATGCGCACAACCCGGATGACGGCAAAGCCTTTTTGGAGCAAGTCAAAGCGGAGTTCCCGTCGGCGTCCACCGACCTGTCGGAGCTCGGGCCGGTCATCGGCACTCACGTCGGGCCGGGCTTGCTCGCCGTGATCTTCTATCAGTGAAAAGGGATGTGAGTTGGGCACAGGCCTTGCTCCACCTGCTCTTTCCCGTTCGACCCGTGCGATCTCTCTGCCTGTCTTGTCAGGAGGAACTGTTCGAGGGCGAGCCTCTCGTCTGCACGCCTTGTCGACGCAGGATCGCAGGCAATCAACCGCCGCTCTGCCGACTGTGCGGGCGTGAAATGCGGGCTTCCGGCCTTTGCACCGACTGTGTGCAGAGACGGGAGCCCTTTTTTCAACGCGCCGTCTCGTACGGGCCGTATCAAGGTGTGCTGCGGCGGCTGTTGTTGCAGATGAAAAAGGAGCGGGTGGCGGAACTGGTGCCTTTGTTGGCTGAGTATCTGGAATTCGCTTATGCCGCGCAGCTGGCCGACCGGGACATCGATCTGCTCGTCCCGGTGCCGATGGCGGAGGAGACCTGTCGGGAGCGCGGATTTAACCAAGCGGCCGAACTGGCGGCCGTCCTCGGCGTACGGGTGCGACTGCCCGTCTGCGAGGCTCTGAGGTGGAGCGGCCCGCGCCGCACGCAGACCGGGCGCAGCAGACAGGAACGCAGACAGAGCCTCGACGATGCCATTTTGTTGAGCGACTCGGCAGGCGCGGTCACCGGTCGCACCGTCTGCCTGATCGACGATGTGTACACCACCGGCACGACGGCGAACACCTGCGCGATGCGCCTCCACGAAGCGGGGGCGCGGTCGGTGTATGTGTTGACGGTGGCGAGATAAAAAGAGGCGGGAAAAAGAGCCCTTGGCGACAGGGGCTCTTTTTCGTTAGACTATTGTTAACGAGAGGTGGGTGTGGAGTTGACAATGATCGAAACCATATTGTCGCATCGCCGTCCGTTTTTATTTGTCGGCGAGGTGTTGCGCGTCGAGCCGGGCGTGGAAGCGGCGGCGTGTTCAAACGTGCCGGCTGCCGATCTGGCGGAGCTCGGCTATCCGACCGACCGTGTGCCTTTGTGGTACATCGCCGAATTTATGGCGCAGACGGGAGCTTTGGCCGTGCTGGCGGGACGGACGGGGGAGAAGACGCTGATGACCGGCATCGACTCGTTGGAACTGATTGCGCAGCCGCTGCCCGACCTGCCGTTGCGGGCGGACGTGCAGATTTTGCAGGAGCGGCGCGGGATCGGCAAGCGGGTCGGGACGGTCTGGCAAGGCGAGACGAAACTGGCGACGGGGGTGATCTGGTATGCGCGGCAGTGAGCACCCGCGCCGGGTGGCGTTGATCACCGGCGGCTCCGGGGCGATCGGCGGAGCGGTGGCCGAGCGGCTGGCGAAGCGCGGAACGGACGTGTACATCGGCTATTTTTCGCAGGAGAGCAAGGCGCGGGCACTCGCCGAACGATTGCAGGGCACGCCCCTCTGTTTGGATGCGGCGGACAAGATCTCGATCCGCCAGGCTGTCGGGACGGTGCTGGCAACGAGCGGCCGGCTAGACATCCTCGTCCATTCGGCGGGGATCACGGGCGACCGGATGATGAGCAAATTGACCCCCGACGATTTTGGGCAGGTGCTCGACGTCAACGTGACCGGCGCGTTTCATCTGTTGCAGGCGGTGTTGCCGACGATGCGTGCGCAAGGTTACGGCCGCATCGTGCACATCACGTCGTATGCCGCGCTGCACGGGCGGACCGGGCAGACGGCGTATGCGGCGAGCAAGGCGGCGTTGATCGGGCTGACGAAAGCGGCGGCGCTGGAGGAGATCGAGCACGGCATCACGGTCAACGCGTATGCGCCGTCCGTCACCGAGTCGGCGATGACAGACGGGCTCACAGCAGAGGCGCGGCACCGGCTCCTGCAGGCGATCCCGCTTGGGCGGATGCAGACGCCGGCGGAAGCGGCTGCGTTGATCGCGTGGCTGACGGCGGCGGAGGCGGGGACGGTGAGCGGGCAGGTGTTTTCCGGTGACACGCGCCAGAACGGGTGGTAGAGGAGAAAGGGACGTGGTGGAAATGATGGACAAAGAGCGCGTCGTGATCACAGGCATGGGCGCGGTGACGCCGTTTGGTGTCGGCATCGCGCCGTTTGCCAAGGCGTTGCAAAACGGGGAGAGCGGCATCCGGCTGTTGCGGGCGTTCGACACGGCAGACTACCCGGTCAAAGGCGGCGGCGAAGTGCCGGGCGACCTGCCTGCCGTCGCGGGGTTGGCGGACCATGCGCCGCGCTATTTGCACTATGCGGCGCTTGCCGCCAAAGAAGCGTGGAAGAGCGCGGGGCTATTGACAGAGGAGCCTCTCGCAGAAGAGGCAGTTGCGCACACAGGCTTCGTGTATGGTGAGCCTCCTTGCCCGCCTGAACGCATCGGTGTCCTGCTCGGCACGTCACGCGGCGCTGTGCGCGAATTGGAGATGCTCTGCGACGCGAGGCAGGCCGGGCGCACACTGTCGCCGGAATTGCTGGCCGCGCTGTTCCCGGCGTTCGGTCACTGCCCGCTCGGCAGCGGCATCGCCCGGCTGCTCGGCGCGGCGGGGCCGGTCGGCACGATCTCGGCCGCCTGCGCGTCAGGCACCGTCGCCATCGGCGAAGCGGCGGCGTGGATCCGCAGCGGTCGCTGCGACCTCGTCGTGGCGGGCGGGGCGGAGGCGCCGTTTACCCCGACCTCGTTTGCGGGCGTCTGCTCGTCGAAGGCGATGAGCGAGCGCTGGGACGACCCGGCCGCCGCATGCCGCCCGTTTGACAGAGACCGCGACGGCTACGTGATGGGCGAAGGCGCGGGCGTCGTCGTGCTGGAGTCGCTGGCGAGCGCGAAGAGGCGGGGGGCGGCCGTGCTGGCGGAGATCGCGGGCTATGCGCAGACAGCGGACGCCTCGCACATCACCGTGCCGAGCGGCGAAGGCATGCGCGTCGCGATCCGCAGCGCGCTGTCCGAGGCCGGGCTCTCCCCCGCCGACCTCGACTACATCAACGCGCACGGCACTTCAACCCCGCTCAACGACCGCTGGGAGACGTGGGCGATCCGCGCCGCGCTCGGCCCGCACGCCGACCGGGTGCCCGTCTCGTCCACCAAGTCGATGACCGGGCACCTGCTCGGCGCCGCCGGTGCGGTCGAGGCGATCGCGTGCCTGCTCGCCTTGCAGGATCAATTCCTGCCGCCGACGATCAACTACCGCACGCCCGACCCGGACTGCAATCTCGACGTCGTGCCAAACACCGCCCGTCGGGCCGCCCTGCATCATGTGATGAGCCAGTCGCTGGGGTTTGGCGGGCACAACGCGGCGTTGGTGCTCTCCCTTCGCTAACAGCATAAAGGCTCTGTAAGTCTCCCAACCTTTTTGCTATAATGGGGCTGTAATGGGAAACGGGAGGTATGGGAATGGCACTGGCCAACTGCAAAACCTGCGGACGCCTTTTTAACCGCTTGCATAATGACAACTGCCCGGTCTGCGTCAAAGAAGAGGACGAACAGTTCTTTCTCGTGCGCGACTATTTAAAAGAAAACCGCCGTGCGATGATCGTCGAAGTCAGCGAGGCGACCGAAGTGGAGATCAGCACGATCATCAAATTCATCCGGGAAGGTCGGCTGGCGACCATCGACAACCCCAACCTGAACTATCCGTGCGACAGCTGCGGCACCGCCATCACCGACGGACGTTTTTGCAAACCGTGCAAAGACCGTCTCAACAGAGGCTTCTCCCAGACCAAGGACGAGCTGATGGACACGGCGCGCAAGAAGCAAGGCGGCGACTATTATTACAAGCGCGAGCGCGACAGATAGGGAATGCTGCCCGTCAGCGTGAGAAAATGCGTGACAGAGTGATTTCATTTGCGAAAACGGCCGAAAACGGCCTTCATCTAAATAGGTGATCGGACCGATACATGTGTTAAGAAATGTGTCGGTTTTTTTTATAGAGGTGATAGAGAATGAAGATACAAGATACCAACCGTTTGGCGCAGATCGCGACCTACCAACAAAACGGACGCCTGCAGCGGGAAGGACTCGGCCGCGCCCCGCAAGCACAGCGCGACGGCGTGACGATCTCGCCTGAGGCGATGCAGATGGCGCGCGTCTCTCAGGAGACTGACGTTCAGCGCGCCGAGCGGATCGACTCGGTCAAACAGGCGATCCAAAACGGCACCTACAGTGTGCCCTCTGACGCGGTCGCCCGCAAACTGCTCGAAGCGTACGGCGAATAACGGAAGGAGCAAGACCTGTGAGCGTGTTAAAACCGATGATGTCGGTCGTCGACAGCCTGTTGCGTGAACATAAAGATCTGCTCGCGGTGGCGGAGCGGAAAAAAGACATCTTGATCAAAGGCGACATGGAAGCGCTGGGTCACATCGGGCGTGAAGAGGTCGCATTTGTCCACCGGATCGAACGCTTGGAAGCGGAGCGGCTGGCGGCTGCCCGATTGCTGGCGTTGCGAGCGGGCGTTCCGGCCGAAGCGGTCAAGCCTGACACGCTGTTGCGCTATGCGGCTGACGAGGCGGAGGCGGCGCAGGTCTCCCTCGTGATCGAGGATCTGCGGAGCACGCTCGACCGGCTGAAGCAGCTCAACGATCTGAACAAACAACTGATCGAACAATCTTTGACGTTTATCGAGACGACCGTGTCCCAGTTCACCGAGTCGCCGCAAGTGCCGACGTACGGCCAGAGCGGCGAGTCCAACTCACCGTATGAGCGGGGCGGACGCACATCGTTCTTCGATTCGAAAGCATAGGAGGTACTGGAGCATGCGATCGACTTTTCACGGTCTTGAGACGGGCAAGCGCGCGCTCTTGGCACAGACGGTCGGCCTGAACACGCTTGGTCACAACGTGGCCAACGCGAACACGGAAGGCTACTCGCGCCAACGCGTCAACTTTGCGACCACGCCGTCGATGGAATATCCGGGCATGGCCAAACAAACGGAAGCCGGACAGATCGGCACCGGCGTCTTGGCAAAAAATATCGAGCGCGTCCGCGAGCAATTTTTGGACGTGCAGTTCCGCAACGAAAACAAAGCGGCGGGCGAGTGGCAGATGCGCCTCGACACGCTGGACAAGATCCAAGCGATCGTCAACGAGCCGAGTGACAGCGGCCTCTCGACCGTTCTGAATAAATTCTATCTCTCCTGGCAAAAGCTCGGCGCCAACCCGGACACGCTGGAAGCGCGTGCTGTCGTCAAGCAAGCGACGCTCGACCTCGTCACGTCGTTCAACATGCTGGATGCCAAAATCAAAGAATTGGACCGCGACATCGCCGAGAGCATCGGGACGAAAGTGGATCAAGTGAACTCGATGACCACACAGATCAGCGCCTTGAACAAGCAGATTCACACGCTGGAGGTGCTCGGTGACAACGCCAACGACTTGCGCGACTCCCGCGACCTGCTCGTCGACAAACTGTCCAAACTGGCCAACGTCACGACATCCGAATCGATGGACGGCACCTATCGGGTGATGATCGGCGACCAAGTGGTCGTAAACGGTCAGCAACCGCCGGTGCCGGTCGCGTATGACGCAGCGACCAACTCGACCACGCCTCCGATCCGCAACGGCGAGATCGGCGGACTGATGGCATCGCGCGTCGAATACGTCAAAGTGTACCAAGACCAGTTTGACTCGCTGGTAAACGGCCTTGTCAACGGCAAGATGGACGTAGCCCTGACCAACGACTACACGTTCTCGGCCAGCGAGACCACCCTGCCTTTCGATGTGAAGATCGGCGGCACGCAATATCTCAAGGGTGCTGCCATCCCGACCAATCCTCTGCCGAAGGGCTCGGTGATCACGTTTGAAGGTCTGAACGCCATCCACCGCTTCGGCTACACGATGCAGGAGCCGACCAGCAAGGCGGGCGCGCTGTTTGAGACGGCAGACGGCAGCGCAACGTTTAATCTGAGCAACGTCCGCGTCGCGGAATCGATCCTCGCAGACACCCGCAACATGTCCGCGTCGTTCTCCACCTACACCGACGCAAACGGCGACCTGCAAGTGAAAAAAGGCAGCGGCGACATCGCTTTCATGATCTCGGAAGCGAACGGCTCGGTGATCAACTTCAAGGACGGTCTGCCGCCCAACAACGCGATCCTCACCAAAGGAACTGTCGCAGGTTACCTGCGTGCGATGGTCGGTCAGCTCGGCGCGCAAGGCAACACGGCCGAGATGCAGGTGACCAACCAAGATGCGCTGATCAAGCAGGTCGACAACCGTCGCCAATCGGTGAGCGGCGTGTCGCTCGATGAAGAGATGTCCAACATGATCAAATTCCAACAGTCCTATGCGGCGGCGGCGCGTGTCGTCTCTACGGTCGATACCCTGCTCGACACGATCATCAACCGCATGGCGGCACACTGATAACCACGCGGAAGGAGTAATGTGAGATGCGCGTCACCCAAAGCATGATGAACAGCAATTTTCTGTCGAACCTGTCCGCGAACAATGTGCGGCTGAGTAAATACCAGGACATGCTCGCGACCGGCCAGCGATTGAACAAGCCGTCCGACGATCCGGTCGGCGTCGGGTATGCGATGCGCTATGATGCGCAGATCGTGCGCAATCAGCAGTATCGCGATAACGTCAACGATGCGAAGAGTCACCTCGACTTTGTCGATACGACGATCTCGCAGACCAACGATCTGCTCAAGCGAGTGCGCGAACTGGCGTTGCAAGCAGCCAACGGTGCCAACTCTGCCGAATCGCGTCAAGCGATCTCCGGCGAGATCGAGCAGCTTTATCAGCAGATGAATACGATCGGCAACACGCAGCATAATGGGCGATATGTCTTCAACGGGCAGACGACCGATCTGCTGCCCTACAGCGGGTCGCCGATGTACGACACCACCGACGACGGAGCGATCATCTACCAAGTAAGCGAAGGTGTGGCCATGCAGGTCAACGTGACGGGCAACCAGCTGTTCGGCGCACCGGTCACTCCTGGCAACGAAACGACCTCCGACAACGTCTTTGCGATCTTAAAGACGCTCAAAGACGATTTGGTCGCCAATAACGATGCGGGGATCTCCGCATCGATCACCAAGCTGGACTCGCGCATGAAGAATCTGATGGAAATGTGGACTGACGTTGGCGCGCGCGCCAACCGTCTGGATGTGCTGGACAACCGCCTCGCCGACCTTGACCTGAACCTGCAAAATCTGCTGTCCAAGACGATCGACGCCGACATCCCGGAGACGATCACCAAGCTGAAAATGGCGGAGTCGGTGCAACGATCTTCGCTGGAGACCGGTGCGCGCGTCCTCGTGCCCACTCTGGTCGACTTCCTGCGCTAGGCCATGATACCGGGAACCACGCTCCGGCTGAACATCAGCCAACAGTTCGCCCGGCACGGCTTTGACATCCGCAAGGCGTCTGTCGAGATGCGTGCGCCCTTGCCCGAAGTGTCGCTGCGACAACCTGCGGCATCACACACAATCGACCAAGGCCCGGGTCAGTTGATCATCGACGGCGAAGAAGCGCGCGCCGCGCTGGGCATCAAGACCAACATCCGCCTCGTCACCGACATGGCGCAACAGGGCAAGCAGATCGCCTTGCAGGTCATCGGCGAGATCGCCGCGGAAGGCGACCAACTCGCGATGATCGAAAAAAAGATGTCGATTGGCCAAATCGCACACCAAAAATGGAACGCCGGACCGATGCCGATCGATGACACCGGGCCGTTCAGCTACGACCCTGTGCGCATCGACTATATTCCGCATGAGACTACCATCGAGTGGAACGTTCATCCCAACGCCGAAGTGGAGTTCACTCCTCAACCGTTCGAGTACCAGTACACGCCGGGTGGGGTCGACATGTATTTGTCGCAAAAGAACTGGCTGAACTTCGAAGTAAAAGGGCAACATCTGAATATCACTTTTTAATCAATCAGGGAGCGCGCACACCAGCACGCTCCCTCTTTGCAGAGAACGGAGGAAACACATTGTTGATCGAATCGATTCACCTCGGCGTCGTGGAGGTGCCGGAGGACCAGGTGTACACATTTGAGAGCGGGCTATACGGCTTGGAGGAGTATACGCGGTTTGCCTTGATCTGCCTGGACGACTCGCTGCCGTTTCGTTACTTGCAAGCGGTCGACGAGCCGGGGATCTGCATGCTCGTCGGCGACCCGTTCACGTTCCGCAGCGACTATGAGTTTGATCTGGCCGAGGGCGATGTGGCGTCGCTTGGGGAACCGCAAAGCGAACACCTCGCTGTCTGGGTCACCGTCTCCGCCAAAGACACGCTCCAAGACGCTACTATGAACCTGCTCGCTCCGGTCGTCCTCAATGTGCAGAAGCGCCTCGGCCGTC
The DNA here is from genome assembly GCF_026410385.1 of Tumebacillus lacus. Lineage (GTDB taxonomy): Bacteria > Bacillota > Bacilli > Tumebacillales > Tumebacillaceae > Tumebacillus > Tumebacillus lacus. Next base: position 312,212 of record NZ_JAPMLT010000002.1, on the reverse strand, counting down.
AAGTCGTCCTCCACAACAGCGGCTACCCGACCCGCGAGCCGCTGTTTAAGGAGGGCCGCTGATGCTCGTGCTCAAACGCAAGATCGGTGAGACGGTGATGATCGGCGACGACATTGAGGTCGTCGTGCTCGGCAAAGAAGGCGACACAGTCAAGATCGGCATCCGCGCCCCGCGCACGGTCCGCGTCTACCGGCAAGAGATCTACGAAGAGATTCGAGCGGAAAACCGCAGCGCGTTGCAAGCCCCTGCTCTCGACGTGTTGCGACAACTCTTCCAAAAGAAAAGTGAAGAATGACGAAATAACGAGAAAAATGACCGTGAGACACTGGAGGGCTGAGATAATCAGCTCTCTTTTCTATTATTCGCGAAAAACAGGCCCAAACTACCACTAAAAAAAACAGAGTTCGCTCCGATACTAGGAATGAGGCCAACGCCTCACAAAAACCAAGCGGCTCCGCACGGATGCGGAGCGTCACTTCCAAGGAGGAAACACACAATGCGTATCAACCACAACATTTCCGCAATGAACACCCACCGTCAACTGACCAGCAACACTCAAGCTGCTGGCAAAAACATGGAGAAACTGTCTTCCGGCTTCCGCATCAACCGTGCAGCGGACGATGCAGCTGGCCTGGCGATCTCCGAAAAAATGCGCAACCAGATCCGCGGCATGGAGCAAGCAAACCGCAACGCGCAAGACGGCATCTCCCTGATCCAAACTGCTGAAGGCGCGCTCAACGAAACTCACGCTATGCTGCAACGCATGGCTGAACTGACCACCCAAGCAGCGAACGAAACCCTCACCATCAATGACTCCTCGAAAATTGAAGCTGAGATCAACGAGTTGACCGCTCAGATCGAAGACATCGCAGTTGACACCAAATTCAACACCAAGAACCTGCTGGACGGTTCCATTCCGTCGCTGACTTTCCAAGTCGGTGCTAACCAAGGTGAAACCATCACCCTGACTCTGATTGATTCTCGTTCGACCACTCTTTTGCTGAACACCCTGACCGATCTGGGCACCTCCGCGCCCACGTCTCTGAACGCTGACGCATCTGCGAACCTGACGATCATCCAAGGCGCGATCGACACCGTTTCCAACACGCGTTCCAATCTGGGTGCTGTTCAAAACCGTCTCGAGCACACCATCAACAACCTCGGCACCACCACCGAGAACCTGCAAGCTGCGGAGTCCCGCATCCGCGACGTAGACATGGCGAAAGAGATGATGTCCTTCACCAAGAACAACATCCTCAACCAAGCTGCTCAAGCAATGCTGGCTCAAGCGAACCAACAACCGCAAGGCGTTCTGCAACTCCTGCGTGGCTAATAGCAGCTTAGCTGCATAGTGCGTTGAAAACCGAAACCCTACATCTAATGTAGGGTTTTATCTTTTATACAGCAAAGGGGCCAGTCATGAGAAAGCATACGATCTCGCTCTGTATGATCATCAAAAACGAAGAAAAGCAACTGGAAAATTGCCTGAACAGCGTCCGTGAAGCGGTTGATGAGATGATCGTCGTCGACACAGGTTCTACCGATGCTTCGGTCAAGATCGCCGAACGGATGGGAGCGAAAGTGTTACACTTCGATTGGATCGATGATTTTGCTGCTGCCCGCAACTTTTCGCTGCAACAGGCGACCTCCGACTACATTCTCGTGCTCGATGCTGACGAAACGCTTGATCGGGATGCAGACTTGACGAGGGTCGTCATGACCGAACAGGACATCGTCTATCTGCTGCGCATCCGCAATCTGTCGGGAGGGGCTGAGCGTTCCCATTATGCCCCTCGACTCTTTAAAAACGGAGCCGGTATCCACTACAGAGGGCGTATTCACGAACAACTGTTTTTGGGTGACGATCAAAATGTATATCAAGGTCATCAGACCGATCTCGTGATTCATCATGTCGGCTACGAAGAGGATATCTACCTGGAGAAGGACAAGCACACACGCAATTTCACTTTGTTGAAAAAAGCGGTGGAAGAGAACCGAACCGGTTATAACCTGTTTTCTCTTGCGTTGCAATACAGAGCGAATGGAGAGTACGAGCAGGCGTTTCGGACCTTCAGCGAATCGTTTGCATTAAGCCATGACAAAGAATACCTCGCTCCTTTGCTGTTCTACATGGGAGATTGCGCCCTGCAACTGGGATGGTATGCCGAAGGGATCGACATCGTCAGCAAAGCGGTGAACTCCTTCCCAGCCTACACCGACCTGCACTTTGTGCTGGGCCGACTGTATGAGGAAGCTGGGTATGAACAGGATGCGGAACTGGCCTATCGCCATTGTTTGGAGCTTGGCGAAGTCAAGACGCTGCAGCAGACGCTGACAGGCGTGGGCAGCTATCTCGCCCATTTCCGACTGGCGGAGTTGTGTAAGCGTCAAGGTCGCTTCGAGGAGGCGATGAAAGAGTCCGGGCAGGCGGTTTTGGAAAGCCGTTTCGTCCCGACCCTCTCCTTGTATCTCCAACTCTTGCGCGAGTCGGGAACGGACCTTTCTGAATCGGAGGCGCTGATGATGGAGGCGTTTCCTCTTCAGGATGAGCAGGATTTGAACGCGCTGCTCGGTGTGGCATACACCCGCAAACACCCGCTTCTCGACCGTCTAATCACTCGATTTGGCGTGTCTGTTTCAGTCAAAGACTTGGCTGTGTCCAAGCTCTATGCGGGTCAATACGCACAATCGCAGGATCTCTGGAATTCGGCAGAACTGATCACTAAAGAAAACGAAGCGGACCTGTTTGTCCTGGCGATCCTGACAGGGCAAACCGATCTCTTGCTGCGTTTCAAGCGTCAGATGAACTACAGCAAGCGGGAATGGGACGTCCTCCTGCGGGTCGCGACGGGGGCGGAACCGAGTGCCTTGGGAACTGGTATGCCGGCACTCGAAGCTTTGCTCTTGCAAACGGCGGAGCAATTGGTAGCCCTGCGCGAGTTCGAAGCGTTTGAACGGCTGGCAGATTGGGTGATCCAAGCTCCAGTCGCCCTTCAAGCTGAACTCGCCCGCATGCTGCAAGCCTACGGGTATGCACAGGTTGCGTTCGACATCCTGCTGCGCCTTTATCAACAGGGCACCGGGCAGCCGGATGTGCTGGCTCAGCTCGGCGACCTCTGCCTGCTCCATGGCAATGTGGAAGATGCACTGAAGCTCTACGCGCAACTTGTGCAGACGGCGCCTGTGATCGCACATTATGCGCGTTTCTGCCGCTTGTATGAACAAACTGGCGACCGAGCGGCGTTACAACGCCTCGCCAAAGAGTTGAAAGTTCGTTTCCCTCTCTCTCAGTGGGCCAAACAGCTAGGACAAGTGTGAAACTGATTCAATTACGTTTGAAAATACCTTTCAGTCTCTTCTGGCAATAACGCTTTTGTCAATTGACAGTTCCGCCCTCTGTAAATTATGATTAACTTGGTACTTTAGGCATTTCCTAGCCAAAAAAGTGCTACCTGTCTTTTTATAATAGAAAGGAGGAGAAAGAGTATGGTGAAAAGCAGCAAGCTTGTATCGCTGCTCTTGATGTTCCTCATGGTGTTGCAACTGGTCTCGCCGGCGTTTACAGCTCAGGCTGCGACGCCAGGTCCGACGAACTTGACCTACAAGTTCAACACACCGAGTGACATCTCGCTTTCTTGGACCGCGCTCACGGGTGCGACCGAGTACCGAGTGTATGAATTGACCAGCGGAACACCAGTCCAGTTGGCCAAAGCGAGCTCAAACGTGCGCAATTTGACCGGATTGACCCCGGGTCAGCACGTCTATGCAGTCTCCGCCATCATGTCGGGTGTTGAGACCGATCTCTCCAATCAGGTCGCGGTCGATGTCGTGTATCCGACCATGCAACCGCCGGCATCGCTCACGCACACAGTATCGAACGTAAATGATGTGACCTTGCGCTGGACGGCTTCTGCTAACGCGCAGTCCTACAACGTTTTTCAAGTTGTGGACGGCAAGATCAAGTTGCTCGGCAACACGGTCTCGATCACCTACTTCGTATCGAACGTTCCGCAGACTGCGACGTTCTATGTCACTTCGGTGAACTCGATGTATGGGGAATCCGCGCAGTCCGCTCCGTTGAATGTCTCCCTTTCATTCCCGGACATGCAACCGCCGACCGGTTTGACACACACCGTCTCCAACGGCAATGACGTCGTCCTGAAATGGAACAGCGCGACCTACGCGAATTCCTATAACATCTACAAGGTGGTGGACGGCAAGCGGCAGTTCTTCACGAACTACTCGAGTACGGCGCGCTCTATGCCGAACCACCCAGAAGGGACCTTCACCTACGAAGTCACCTCGGTTTCCGATCGCTTCGGGGAGTCGAAAACGTCTTCTACGCTGACGTTCACGCTGGTATACCCGACGATGCAACCTCCGGCAAACTTCAAGTCGAGCTTCTCAAACGGCAATGATTTGAACCTCTCCTGGAGCACGGCAACGAACGCGGTCAGCTACAACCTGTACCAGATCGAAAACGGTCAACGCAAACTGATCGCAAACGTGGTCTCGCCGAACCGTGCGATCACGAACATGCCGGAAGGCAACTTCAAGTTCGAGGTCACCTCCTACAACTCGCGCTTTGGCGAATCGCAGCCAAGCGTGCTGGATGTAGCGGTTGTCTACCCGAAGATGCAAGCGCCTGCAAACGGCAAGTATTTTGTCTCCAACGGGAACGACATGACCTTGCGCTGGGATGCGGCTTTGTATGCCAACTCCTACAACATTTACAAACTGGTCAACGGTCAGCGTGAGTTGGTCGTGAACACCACGGCGACCGTCAGAACGTTTGAAAACGTGCCGCAGGGTGACTTCAACTATGTTGTCACGTCTGTCTCCAGTCGCTTCGGCGAATCGGTTGAAGGCGCTGAGATCGCAACGAAAATCGTTCACCCTGTCATGTTGCCGCCAAAGACGTTCACCGCCACGATGCAAAATGGCAACGATGTCTTGCTGACCTGGGCTTCCTCGCTCTATGCGACTTCCTACAACATGTACCAGATCGTAGACGGGCAAAAGAAACTCCTCTTTAAATACAACGGCACCGGCCGCATCTTGCCAAAAATGCAGCACGGGACCTACACCTACGTGGTTCACTCTGTCAGCGACCGCTTCGGCGAATCGCTGGAAGGCACCACGGCCACGATCTTCGTTGATGTGCCGGAGATCAAAGCGCCTAGCGTCAAGCTCGACATGACCGGCCCGTTCTCGGCCAAGCTCACTTGGGGGACAATCGACTACGCGCAATCTTACAACATCTACCGCCTGCTCAACGGCGAGTCGCAGTTGATCGGCAGCACGACTGCCTTGACCTACAACCTCGTCGATCTGATCAAGACGGAAAACTACGAATTTGTAGTCACTGCGGCGCACGATTCGTATGGCGAGTCCAAGAACTCGAACATCGTGTCTCCGAAGTTTGACTTGATTCCGCCTGTCACGGAAGTGAGTGGCGGAATCAACAGTTGGTATAAAGGGGCTGCAGTCATTACACTGGCACCATATGACATTGGTGGCTCCGGTTTGGACAAGACCTTCTACTCGGTCGATGACCGAGCCTACGAGGAAGGCACCAGCATCTTTGTCAGCGGTGAAGGTGCCCATACTGTCAAGTTCTACACGATCGACAAAGCGGGCAACATCGAGACAGTAAAGACCGCTGAAGTCAAGATTGACCAGACCAAACCGACTGTTACCGACAATTATGCAGAGGGTATTACCAACCTCGTATTGACTGCAACCGATGACTTCTCCGGCATCAAGAATGTGTACTACGTCATCAACGGCGAAGAGTTCGGCGCAGGTACCGAGATTGCGATCACCCCGAACATGCGCACCCTGATGTACTTTGCGATGGACAACGCGGGCAATCGCACCGACGATGTCATCTTGAAGCTAAATCCGGATGAAACCGCTCCGGTGACCGTCTCTGACATCAGCGAAGAGTGGACGGCGCAAGACGTGAACGTCACGCTTACCGCAACCGATGATCTAAGCGGCGTCGCTTCGACGATCTACACCATCGGCCAGCAAAAGAACCAACAAGGTACCACTTTCACCGTAACTGATGAAGGTGAAACCAACGTCCGTTACTTCTCAACCGACAACGCGGGCAACACTGAACGACCGAACGTCAAGACGATCAAGATCGACAAGACCGCGCCTGTCACCAATGCCAATGTCACCGAAGGCTTCTGGTACAAAGGCGACCACCGCGTCGTGCTCTCCGTTCAGGAGGAGCATTCCGGCCTCAAAGCGCTCTACTACTCCCTCGACGGTGCAGCATACGTTGAAGGCAAGTCGTTCGGCGATCTGGCGGAAGGCGAGCATACTGTCACCTTCTATGCCGAGGACAACGTCGGTCACAAAGAAGCTCCGCAAACGATCACCTTCATGGTGGATACGCAAGCTCCAGTGACCGAACACACCGTCGTTCAAAGCGGCGCGACTCAAGTGATCAACCTGACTGCGACCGACAACTTGTCGGGCGTGGCGAAGACTTACTACTCGACGGACGGCGTCTCCTTCACCGAAGGCAACTCGCTGATCCTCGACGGCACGCAACCGTCTGCTGCTGTCACCTACTACTCGGTGGACGTCGCAGGCAATATGGAAGAGCCGAAAACGCACAAGATCATCTCCGACATCCTGCCGCCGGTCACGCTCTCCAACGTGCCGGAAAAATGGGTTAAAAATGATTTTGCAGTCGCTCTGACTGCAACGGACGACCTGTCCGGCGTTGCGAAGACCACTTATGCAGTGGATGAATCTGCTTTCCAAGAAGGCAACGAATTCATCGTTTCCGAAGAAGGCACGCACAAAGTCGAGTTCTTCTCGGTCGACAACGTCGGCAACGTCGAAGTAAAACAAGAGGCTGAACTGAAGCTCGACAAGACGGCTCCTGTCACCGTCTCCAACCTGACTGACGGTTTGGTCACGAAGGCGGCTACCGTTGAACTGAGTGCGACCGACAACCTGAGTGGTCTCAAAAAGACCACGTTCCTCGTCAACGGCGAACAAGTGAATGGCACCTCTTTCGAGATCAACGCAGTCGGCAAGTACACCGTTGAATACTGGTCTGAGGACCAAGCGGGCAACATCGAAGACAAGCACGTGATCAACGTACTGATCGACAACTCGGCGCCGACCACCGTCTCCAATGTCCAAGACGTTTGGAGCAAAACGGACGTATTCGGCACCTTGACTGCAACAGACGACCTTTCCGGCGTGGATAAGACGTTCTATTCAATCGGCGGCACTGACTTCCAAGATGGGACCGAGTTCTCCTTCACCGAAGAAGGCCGGCACAAAGTGTCGTTCTACTCCGTAGACAAAGCGGGCAACGTCGAAGCGGTACAAACGCAAGACGTGCTCATCGACAAGACCGCTCCGGTGACGACGTCCGATCTGAAAGACGGCTACGTCAACCCGAACACGGTCTACACCTTGGCTGCCACTGACAATCTGTCCGGCGTCAAAAAGACTTTCTTCACGGTCAACGGCGAAGCGGGCGAGGGCGACACCCTGCAAATCGGGGGCGCTGGTGAGTATGTCATCGAGTATTACAGCGTGGACAACGCAGGCAACGTGGAAAAACCGCACAAGTTCACCCTGTATGTTGACAACAAGCCGCCGGTCACCGTCTCGGATGCATCCGCAGACTGGACCAACCAAGACATCACCGTCACTCTGACCGCTACTGACGATCAGAGCGGCGTAGACAAGACCTACTACGCGGTCGACGGCGGTGAGTTTGTAGAAGGCACTACCATCGCGATCACCGAGCCGGGCATCCACAACATCATCTTCTACTCCGTGGACAAAGCGGGCAACGTGGAAGCGAAACAAACGGCAGAAGTCAAACTGGACAAGCAAGCTCCGGTGACGACCGCTGACGCACCGCAAGGCTGGGTCAACCAAGACGTTGCAGTCACTCTGACCGCAACCGATGACCTGAGCGGCGTGAAGAAAACCTACTACTCGGTTAACGGCGCCGAATTCGTTGCTGGCACCGACATCTCGATCCATGAGTCCGGCCTCCACAAAGTGACCTACTACTCGGTGGACAACGCAGGCAACGTGGAAGAGAAGAAAACCATTGAAGTCCTGATCGACGAACAAGCTCCGGTCACGGCTGCCGATGCACCGCAAGGCTGGCAAAACGCTGACGTCACCGTCACCCTGACGGCGACCGACGACCTGAGCGGCGTTGATAAAACGTTCTACTCGGTTGACGGCGGCGAGTTTGTCGAAGGCACCACCGTTTCGATCACCGAGCCGGGCACCCACAAAGTGACCTTCTACTCGGTGGATAAAGCAGGCAACATCGAAGCGAAAAAGACGATTGAAGTGCCGATCGACGAACTCCCGCCGGTCACCACCTCCGACATCCAAGACATCTGGACCAACCAAGATGTTCCGGTCACCCTCACCGCAACGGACGACCTGAGCGGTGTGAAGACCACCTACTACAGCGTTGACGGCGCAGCGGAGCAAGAAGGCACCTCCTTCACTGTAACGGGCGAAGGCATCCACACCGTGACCTTCTACTCGGTCGACAACGCAGGCAACATCGAGCAAGCGAACACGGCGGAGGTCAAGATCGACAAGACTGCACCGACCGTCACCCTCGCTCCGCTCAAGTCCGAGTACGTGATGGGCGACAAACTCACCCTCTCCTACACGGCAACCGACAACCTCTCCGGCATCGCATCCTCTGTGATGACGATCAACGGCAAAGAGGTGGCAAACGGCACGACGCTCACCCTGCAACCGGGTGAATACACTGTCCAAGTCACCGCGACCGACAACGCAGGCAACAAGACGACGACCACTGTACAACAGAAATTCGTCGTCGCGATCCTCGCTGAGATGGAAGTCACGCCGATGGTGATCAACCCGAACCCGGGCATCTTCACCGTCCGCCTGACCATGCCGAAGGGTTACAAGTACAACTTTGACATTCCGACCGTTTCCGTAAACGGCGCGAAAGTGCGCGGCAACGGCAACCCGGAAGGTCAAGCGGCAAGCGGGATGTTCAAGTTCGAACGCATGGACGTTGAGAAATGGATCATGCCGGAGACGACGCTCGTCTTCCGCGGCTACACCAAGGATGGCTATCTCGTCATCGCCAAGAAAACCGTCAAAGTCAACGACGCTGACGGTGGCAAAGGCAACACCAAAGGCAACGGCAAAGGCAAATAAGCAGGGCAAAAAGAGACTTTGGGACTTCCCAAAGTCTCTTTTTTTATAATAATGAGCGAAAATATCTATTGTATGGAACTGACAAAAATGATATTATGTGCCTGTGAATTATGATTCATTAAATCATTAACTTAATTGAGATTAGGGAGGAAATGGTTTGAAACGTTTACTGAAACGAATCTCCAGCCTGTTGCTCGTGCCTTTGCTGGTCGCAGGCGGAATCACTGCGCCGACCGCGCCGTCCGCGCAGGCAGCCACCACGCAGGACTGGGGCCTCGTCACCGACATCGACGCCGGAGAGCAGTTTTCCTTGGTCAAAATGAAAGACGGCACGATGAGCAGCTTCGGGTACAATCACTACGGACAACTTGGTAACGGCAACAGTTCCGACTACGACACGTTGCCCGCACCGGTGGTCAACCTGTCCGAGCCTGTAAAGATCAGCGCAGGCAACTCTCACTCTCTGGCCGTCATGCCAGACGGCACGGTCTGGGGCTTTGGATCGAATCACGACAAGCAGTTGGTGAATGCTGCCGGTTTCCAAAAGACGCCGGTCCAACTGCCTGGTCTCCAAGACATCGCGGACGTCTCCGCTGGCGGAAAGCATTCCCTCGCCCTCGACAAATTGGGCCGGGTATTCGCTTGGGGTAATAATGAAAACGGGCAGCTCGGGGATGGGACTACGGTCAGCAAAGCAACCCCCACACAAGTCACTGGATTGCCGCCGATCATCTCGATCGTCGCGAGTCTGTGGAGTTCTTTCGCTCTTGATGCGGACGGGAATCTGTACGCATGGGGTTATAACAGCTACTCGCTGGGTGACGGAACATTGACGAAGCGTCTGTCTCCGGTGCCGATCAATCTGCCGCCGGTGGCTCAGATCAGCAACGCCACCTCCCACACTCTCGCTTTGCTCAAAGACGGGCGCGTGTTCGGCTGGGGCAACAACACCTACAAACAACTGCTCCCAGTTGCCGACATCAGCATCAAGACCCCTACTGAGATTCCTCTGCAAAATGTCAAGGCGGTAGAAGCCGGGTGGAACTCCTCCGCTGTGCTGTTCCAAGACGGCACAGTCTCCACATGGGGCGACAATCAGTTTGGACAAGCAGGTCAGGGCGGTTCGACCACCGAACCGATCACAGTGCCGACCCAAGTGCCGGGTCTGGACAGCGTGATTAAACTTTCGGCTGGCCAGAACTTCATGATGGCTCTCAAGTCGGACGGCACAACGCGCGGTTGGGGTAAAAACGAGTACGCGCAGACCGGCGCGACCCGTTATGCTCCGAAAGGCGTTCCGAGCCAAGCGTACTTTATGAAAGTGTCCGGAGCCGCCGTGAGCTCTTCGGAGGTCGATCTCTTCTATCAGGGCAGCGACCCGGAGGTTGTGGCTCGTTACACAGTCAAATCCGGTGTGAACCCTCTGTATAACGGCCTGAACTCGCCGTACCGGGTCGCAGGACTGGCCTCGGGGCAGACCTACACCTATGAGGTTTACATGTACGCTGCAGGCTCGGCATACGAGATTGGCAGACGCACCATCACCGTCACGACCCTGATTCCGAAAAAACTGACGGCGGGCGAATACCACACCGTCTACTTGAAAGGTGACCGTAGCATTTCCACCTTCGGCTTCAATGGATACGGTCAACTCGGCGATAAACTCACCTCTGACCGCTATTGGCCGTACAACTTCATCGGGTTAAGCAGCACGGGCGCGGTGGACATCGCAGCGGGCTACGGCTTCACCTTGGCGAAAAAACCGGACGGCACGCTCTGGGCTTGGGGGCAAAACCACCTCGGTCAGCTCGGCAATGGCACGACGACCGACTCACTGACTCCGGTGCAGATCAACTTGACCAACATCAACAAGATCGCATCCAAATACCATCACGTTCTGACCGTGCAAAACAACGGCACCGTCTACGGCTGGGGCCGCAACAACTTCGGCGAACTGGGTCTTGGCAATTTCACCAACCAAAGCACGCCGCAACTGATTCCGAACTTGACCAACGTCTCGGACGTGAAGATGGGCTTCGGCCACTCCCTGATCCTCAAAACGGACGGCACCGTCTGGGCGATGGGCCGAAACGACCAAGGCCAACTCGGCAACGGAACGACGAAAGGCTCTACTGTAGCAGTTCAAGTACCGGGTCTGACCGGTGTCAAAGCAATCGCTGCCGGTTCTCTGCACAACCTCGCGCTGAAAACGGACGGCACCGTCTGGGCATGGGGCTACAACAAAAACGGCCAGCTCGGCAACGGACTGGCAGGCACCAACGAACTGACTCCGAAAAAAATCACCACTCTGACTGGTGTGAAAGAAATCGCAGCAGGCTACGGCCATTCGCTGGCCTTGAAAACAGACGGCACCGTCTGGGGCTTCGGCTACAACTACAACGGTCAACTTGGCGACGGCACTCGTTTCAACAGTGCGGTGCCGGTACAGGTCCAAGGCATCACCAATGCCAGCAAACTGATCTCCGGCGGCATCAACGGCTACGTGGAACTGTCCGACGGCTCGTACCGCGTCTGGGGCGGCAACTCCTACGGTGCATACGGCGACGGCACGAACAACTACTCCACCACTCCGGTGAAAATGTTTAGCAATGCGGGCCTTGCCATCTACGCGATTACCGATCTCCCGAATTCGATGTACCTCGCATGGAAAACGGTCCCGGCGGCAGGCATGACTTCGCCGACTGCGAGCTACAAAGTTTACCGGGATAACACCTTGATCTATCAAGGCACCAACTTGAACATGACCGACACTGGTCTGACCGCTTTTACCCCGTACACCTACAAAGTGGAAGCGCTCGATGCGGCAGGCAGCGTGATCGAAACCAAAACGGTGGTCAGCGCCACCGCACAGCAGCTGAGCATGACCGACGGCATGGACGGCATGGAGAACGACTACTTCACTGAAGAATTCTACCCGCTCAATGTCACCGGGCTGGAATATTAACACACGGAAAGAGCAGGGAATCACTACGCAGTCATCGGCCGGTTTCGTTCTGAAAGAAAGCGACATCTCGCTCCGTTGGATCTCATAGGGCAAATGATATTGCTACGGTTAAACAATACATTCAATGGAGGTAAAGACCTGTAAGAAAAAACTCATGACATGGATCTCCCGTGCAATGCTCCTCCCGCTCGTCGCAGCAGGAGCCATCAGTGCACAGGATGTGCAACCTGCACAAGCGGCCCTCCCAGCCGATCTGACTGCCGTGCAGATCGGAGCCGGGAGCAACCACTCTTTGACCGTGATGGCAGACGGTACAGTCTGGGGGTTTGGGCGTGCGGATGCGTTCGGCTCCGGACTGTCTGGCGGTGTCTTCCCGACACCGACGCAAGGCATCTCTGATGTCAAAGCTGTCAGCGGCGGCGAATACAATACCGTCTACCTGAAACAGGACAAGACGGTATGGTTCTCCGGAACCTCTTATCTTGATGGAACGGTGATCAAATATCCGGCTCCTGTATCAGGGCTCAGCAACATAGAAACAGTCGCGGCTGGCGACCAGCACGCATTGGCATTGGATGCCAACGGCGATGTTTGGGCTTGGGGCAGCAACACGAGGGGTCAACTCGGTGACGGAACTGTCACCTCTGCTTCGACGCCCAAAAAAGTGGCAGGACTCGGACGAATCATCTTCATCGCAGCAGGGGTCAAAACATCCTTTGCGATCGACGAGAACAATAACCTGTACGGTTGGGGTAGCAACGACGGATATCAACTGGGTGTGGCCGGCACGGTAAATACCAAGATTCCCAGCGTTATCATGACCAATATCAAAGGAGTCAGCACGCATAATGGTCATACCCTCGCGGTCACGAAGGAAGGAGACGTGTGGGGCTTTGGCTCGAATTCCGAAGGGCAACTAGGCCCAGTAAACAAAGGTGGCACTTATTCGAAGCCGACATCGCTGAACATTTCCGGAGCTGAGGCGGTAGAAGTCGGGAACGCGTTCTCGCTCATCTTGAAAAGCGATCACACAGTCCTCTCGATGGGGAGTAATGGGTATGGGCAGTTGGGCAGTGGCACTCTGGTTAATCAAGACCCCATACCCACTCAAATCCCTGATCTGGTGAACGTCGAGCAGATCCAAGCGGGTGCCAGACATGCAGTAGCGCGGCTGTCAGACGGCACCGTCTGGGCGTGGGGTTACAATGACACGTTCCAAGCAGGGGTGGAGAAATCATACAAACTTAGTGTAAAGACTCCGCAAAAGGCGCATTTCTTGAAGGCGTCTGCGATCTCGAACAGTCAGACAACGATCAATATCAACTATGAGCCGAGCGATCCTTCTGTCGTCGGAAGCTATCTGGTAGTAGATGGAGCGAGAGAGGTTTGTACCGGCCTGATGACGCATTGTCAGGATAACGGACTGTACCCTGACACTCTCTACACGCACAACGTCCGGATGTATGACAAAGGCGGCATCCAGATCGGCAAACGCACGCTGATGACCCGCACGCTCCGCTACGCCAAACTGGCTGCGGGCGAGTACCATACCGTAAACGTGACGACTAACCGCAAATTGTCCAACTTTGGCTTTAACCAGTATGGTCAGGTCGGCGACGGCACGCTCAATGATCGCTACTCGCCATTTACGATGACGGCGATCTCTGACGCAGTCGATGTCGCGGCTGGCTACGGTTTCACTGTCGCGAAAAAAGGCGACGGCACGCTCTGGGCGTGGGGCCGCAATGAATGGGGCCAACTCGGCAACGGCACGACCGCCAATTCGCTCACCCCGGTCCAGGTCAATCTGACCGGCTCTGTGCAAAAAATGGCCTCCAAATATGAGCACGTCCTCGCGATCATGAGCGATGGCACCGTATACGGCTGGGGCCGCAACAACTTCGGCGAATTGGGGCTGGGACATTTCACTTCACAATCCGTTCCGGTCAAGATACCGGGGCTGAGCAGCGTCTCCGATGTTAAAATGGGCTTCGGCCACTTCTTGATTCTGAAAACGGACGGCACCGTCTGGGCGATGGGACGCAACGATCAAGGGCAGCTCGGCAACGGCACCACCAAGGGTTCGACCACACCGATCCAAGTGCAGGGACTGACCAACGTCAAAGCGATCGCAGCCGGATCTCTGCACAACCTCGCGCTAAAAACAGACGGCACCGTCTGGGCATGGGGCTACAACCAAAACGGACAACTCGGCAATGGAGCCATGAAAGTCAACGAACTCACCCCGAAGAAAGTCACCACTCTGACCGGTGTCAAGGAGATAGCAGCAGGCTATGGTCACTCTCTGGCGCTGAAGACAGACGGTACTGTCTGGGGCTTTGGCTACAACCATAACGGTCAACTGGGTGACGGGACTCGTAACAACACAGACATTCCGGTTCAGACGTTGGGCATTGCGACAGGCAGCAAGCTCGTGGCCGGCGGGATCAACGGCTACGCAGAACTCGCTGACGGAACCTACCGTGTTTGGGGCGGCAATTCCTACGGCGCTTACGGCGACGGCACCAACAACTACTCCACCACCGCGGTGAAGATGTACCAACCGACTGGACTTGCGGTCTACGCAGACACGACGACCACCGATTCGATGTATATCGCGTGGAAGACCGCTCCGGCCACGACCGGCACGGTGTACAAGTTGTACCGCAACGGTGCTCTGCTGTACCAAGGATCCAACCTCAACTTTACCGATACCGGCTTGTCTGCGTACACGCCATACACCTACAAAGTGGAAGCCTACCAATCGACCGGTACTTTGATCGAGACCAAGACTGTGGTCAGCGCCACCGTCAAACAGCCTAGCCTGGCAGACGATATGATGGAGGAAGAAGGCAGCGACTACTTTAAGGAAGAGTACTACCCGCTCAACGCCTCAGGGCTTGAATACTAAACAAGAAAAAGAGCAGGAATTTTCCTGCTCTTTTTCTTTTCTAGGCAAAATCAGAGAGTATCGAGCGTAATAGCGAGTAAATGATCGTTTCTGCAACATAATCTCTGATTTTGGTCCTGCAAAGAAAGAAAGCATTTGACGACACATATCGTAAAAGAGTCTCGAGTGAGAGGGTGACGTTACAATGCCGATTCGTTTAACGGGCATGGCAACTGGTATGGATACCGAAACAATGATCAAACAGATGATGCAAGCTCATCGCATGCCGATCGACCGCATGAAGCAAAAGCAACAGACTATCACGTGGCAGCGCGATGCATACAGAGAGATGAACACAATGATGGCCCAATTGCGGGACACGATCAGTACATTGCGCTTTGAATCGACGACCAACGCAAAAAAAGTCACCACTGGTACCACCGCCGTTACGGCGACTGCAACGTCCGATACAACCCCTGGAGCGTACGCGCTGACCATCCACCAGATGGCGAGCGCGGCGACGATCACCGGCAACGCGGTATCCAGTACGACCGGTCCGCTCAACACCGCGGGCGACACGGTGTTGACCGTAAACGGTGTCGACATCACGATCACTCAGAACAGCACGGCTAACAATGTGGTCACCGCGCTCAACGCCAAAACCTCGCAAACGGGAGTGAAAGCTTCTTTTGATGCTGTCACTCAGCGGATCACCTTGACCCACAATCAAACGGGATCGACCTCGGCGATTAACATCGCCCACAAGAGCGGGGACGCCTCCCTGCTGACCAACATGAACCTCGGCACCGCTTCGGCAACCGGTCAGCAGGCGATCGTCGACTACAACGGTGTGTCAGGCCTGACATTTGACACCAATTCCTTCAAGATCGAAGGGATAAACTTCACATTGAAACCAACGGCAGGCGCTACTTATCCGATAAACGTCAACGTGGCGGTTTCTGCTGACACCGACAAAGTATTCGACACGATCAAGTCGTTCGTCTCCAAATACAACGAGTTGATCGACAAGGTTCAGAAAAAGACCAGCGAAGCCCGGTACCGGGACTTCCAGCCGCTGACCGATGATCAGCGAAAAGAAATGAAAGAAGACGAGATCAAACAGTGGGAAGAAAAGGCCAAGTCTGGCATGTTGCGTAACGATGCGACTCTCAAGTCTGCCGTCGACAAGATGCGGACCGCACTGATGGAGCCGGTCACCGGACTGCCTGCCGGCTCATTCGACATGCTGTCTGACATCGGGATCTCCACCAGCAAGCCGGGCACTCAACTGGCTTACAAAGACAATGGCAAACTCTATCTCGATGAAAACAAGCTGAGAGAGGCACTGGAGACCAACCCGGAACAAGTGTCCGATCTGCTCACCAAAGGCTATGCGGACCGCCTCTACAAAGAGATCGACACGACGATCACCCGTCTGACCAAGCTGGCCGGCAGCGGCACGACGCTGGCTGACAACAGCAACCTGAGCCTGCAACTTCGTGACCTCGATCGCAACATCTCAGTCAAAACGTCCGGCCTCAAAGCCTATGAAGACAAATACTACAAACAATTCGCGTCCTTAGAAACCGCGATTCAAACCATGAACTCGCAGAGCGCATGGCTTTCGCAACAATTCAGCAGCATGTAGGGCTGGCGAATCGAGAGGGGAAACGAGCATGATCAACAACCCGTACCAGACGTACCACAACACCCAAGCGATGACAGCGTCCCCCGGCGAATTGACCCTCATGCTCTATAACGGTGTGATTCGTTTTCTGAAGCAGACCAAACAAGCGATGGAGCAAGAGAATCTGACGGAGATGCAGACCAACATGCGTCGCAGCCAGGACATCATTCATGAGTTGATGGCCACGTTGAATCCGGACATCGAGATGTCGGCCAATCTGTTCTCCCTCTATGAGTTTATGACCCGCCATCTGCTTAACGCACAGCTGAAAAAAGATCCGGCTCTCGTTCAGGACGTGATCGAGCTGATGGAAGACCTGCGCAACACGTGGAGCGAAGCGATCAAAGCCACGCGCGGCCAAGCGGCAGCGGGGAACTGATATGGATCAAACGGCACCGCGTAGTCAACAAGTCCTGTTTCTTTCGACCTATCGTGAACTGGCACAAAAGTTGGTAGAATGTACACAATCAGACGCAGAATCATTCAATTTTGCAAAAATGGTTGAACTGATGTCTGAACGTGAACGTTTAATTGTAAACTTTGTCCCCAGCCAAGAAGACCGTTTGCCCGATGAAGAGACGGCGACGTTGCTCGCGGAGGTGCAGGCATTGGACGCGCAGGTGATGAGCCGGATGCGCCAGTTGCAAGCCGAGACGCAGAGCAAGTTGCAAGGTGTACAGGAACAAAAGCGCGGCCACAACGCATACAACGCGGCCTACGCTGTTGGTTCTGCCTTTATCGACCGTCGCGAATAGGGCGTCTATCCATTGTGGAAAACCTAGCACTTATCCCCATCCCATGTGTATAACTTTTCGCTTTTCTGTGGATAAATCTCTCTTTGGCTCCGGGACGAGCTGTGCATCTCAAAGAGAAAGGATGATCAAGCCATGCAAATCCTGCGTGAAACCGGGATGACGATGGCTCCGGAAAGCGCTGCGGTTATGATCGGGATGCGGGAGGCTGGTTTTGTGCCCGCTTTCCAAGCGGATCGGGCTGTCCCTTCCTATACGACCGAAAGCGTGGAACAGAGCATCGACAACGTCCAACGCCAACTCAACTTGATGAAAGAGACGAATGTCCACATGGAATACGACAAGGACATCCACCGCGTGCTCGTTAAATACACGAACACTGCGGGAGAAGTCGTGCGTCAGATCCCGACGGAAAAGTTTGTCGAGTTTGAGAAGGCATTTGTCAAAACGCTCGGACTGCTCTTCGATCTGAAGATCTGATTCCGTGCCCCCACACAAAAAAAGACCCGCCACCGGCGGGTCTTTTTCTCTTCCCCAAAAACCATCTACAACGACAGCAAGATCGACACGAGCACCAGCATCGCCGCTGTCACGAGCAGCGTGATGTCGCGTCCTCGCTCGTTCAGGCTGACCTTGTCTTCCTCGTTCATTTTGGCTTTTTCGTGCTCCAGTTCTTGCTTTTCCTCGCGCGTGTGGGGTTGCCGCTCCAGCGGGTTGACATTGGGCAGGTACATCCGACGGCGGAACGAGAACAGGCGGGAGAAGACGGTCACGCCGCCGATCAGCACACACAGGGCGAGCAGGAAAATCGAGTTGGAGATGGCGAGACGCCACGCATCCCATCCGTCCGGTCGATAGCGCAAAAAAACATAGACCAGATCGACGGCGAGCAAGATCAGACCCAATAGGAGGCCGCGGGTGATCCCTTTGATCATGATAAGGACTCCTTCCCGTTTCTCTACAGGTCGTAAATGCTCTCCACTTCGTCGATCTCGAAGCGGATCAGCCGTTCCTTGTTGTGCTCGCGGAACGAGACTTCATAATGCGCAAACGTGCGTTCCTTCAACTGAATATCGGTGATGCTGAAATGCGATTGTAAGGTGGCTGCAAGGTCTGCCTTGGCTGCCAGCGCTTCCTCTTCCGGTGCGATCAGTTCGATCGCCACCATCTGCGTCCACGAGAGCAAGAGCAGCTCGGCGTCCGGGCTGATCTCGACAGTTTCTTGTTGCGGGTCCAGTTGTTGGTCAGACAAAGAAATCCCTCCATGCACATGTCTGATACCTATCTTACCACATTTTTCTGAAGAGTAACCTGTACGCGTCTAGGAGATCGTCGAATATGGTATGATAAAACCAGATTTCATGTTTACATGAAGGGGGATACATACGGTGAAAAAAACGATCAGTGTCATCGGTGTGCCGATGGACCTTGGACAAGGGCGTCGCGGTGTCGACATGGGCCCGAGCGCGATCCGCTATGCGGGTCTCAAAGAGCGTATCCAACGTCTCGGTTACACAGTAAAGGACCAGGGCAACATCAACGTCCCCACAGCCGAGGCGCACGATATCGACAACGACAGCCTCAAATACCTCCCGGAGGTCGTACAGGTCTCGCAAGACCTCTCCCACAAAGTCGCGGAAGTGATCGCCAAAGATCATTTTCCGATCATCCTCGGCGGCGACCACTCGATTGCGATCGGTTCGATCGCGGGACTCGCGACCCACCACAAAAATCTCGGCGTGATCTGGTTTGACGCGCACGCCGATTTCAACACCTCCGAGACTTCGCCGTCCGGCAACATCCACGGCATGCCGCTGTCCTGCACGGTCGGCATCGGTCACGAGGATCTGACCCACATCAACGGCTACGCGAAAAAGGTCAAAAACGAGCACGTCGTCATCGTCGGCGCCCGCTCCGTCGACCCGGAAGAGCGTGAACTGCTCAAACAGCACGGCATCACCTGCTTCACGATGCACGAGATCGACAAGATGGGCATCGCGAAAGTCATGGAAGAGGCGATCCGCATCGCGGGCGAGGGCACCGACGGCATCCATCTCTCGCTCGACCTCGACTCCATCGACCCGGACATGTGCCCGGGCGTCGGCACGCCGGTCCTCGGCGGCGTCACCTACCGCGAAGGCCACCTCGCGATGGAGATGCTCTACCAGTCGGGCAAAGTGGTCTCCTGCGACCTCGTCGAGGTCAACCCGATCCTCGACGAAGGCAACAAGACCGCCCGCACCGCCGTCGATCTGGTCTGCTCGCTGCTCGGCGAATCGGTGATGTAATCGCCATCTGTTTTCAAAGCTCCCGTATTGGGAGCTTTTTTTTGATTTAAAACCAAGTATTCTAATGGGTATTGACGGAATGAGCTGGCAGGTTTATACTGCAGGAAATAGGCGGATGACCTCATCTGGTCACCCTTGTCGTACCTCGTGTATATCCTAGGTACTGGGTTAGGCGAGCGCCGCGAATAAGAAATTCTTATCACGAGAATCAGAAAATCTTATGGTAGAGGGAGTGTGGCTCATGAGCACGAACACGTTGCGGCTCACCGCAGAAGAAGTCAACAAATTGAATGAGGAATATCTCGGCAAATCCCCGCAGGAGATCCTGCGACTCGCCTTTGATACATTTGGAAACATCGCCTTCGCCTGCTCCTTTGGCGCAGAAGACGTCGCGTTGGTCGATATGATCGTCAAGATCAAGCCGGACGCAAAGATCTTCTATCTCGATACTGATGTGTTGTTTGACGAGACCTATCTCGTGCGCGACCAGATCCTTGCCAAATACAGCGCCAACCTGATCAAGTACTCGCCGTTGCTCACCTTGGAAGAGCAAGCCGAGCAGCACGGTGACAACCTGTGGGCGACCGATGCCAACGCCTGCTGCAACATTCGCAAAGTGGAGCCGCTGACTCGTGCGCTGAGCACGCTGGACGCGTGGATCACCGGTATCCGCCGTGAACAGGCTCCGACCCGTGCGAACGCAGGCGTGATCGAAGTCGACCAAAAATTCAATCTCATCAAGTTTAATCCGATCGCCTTGTGGAGCGACAAGGACGTTTGGAACTACATGGCAGACAACGAAGTGCCGTACAACAAACTGCATGACCAAGGCTATCCGTCCATCGGCTGCATCCACTGCACGCGGGCGGTAAAACCGGGTGAAGACCCCCGTGCCGGCCGGTGGGCGGATCAGTCCAAGACGGAGTGCGGCCTGCACAAATAAGCGGCGCCCGCAAGCCGTCGCACAGAACGCCCCTGTCATGACCCTGGCATCTCTGTTTGTTCTGCGCGAAGGAGGGCGAACAATCAATGAGTTGGGAAATCTCGCTTGGAGGCTTTGTCGTCGGGTTATTGATCGGTCTGACGGGGATGGGCGGCGGCTTGGTGATGACGCCGATGATGATCTTCCTCTTTGGCGTCAATCCGACGGTCGCAGTGGGCACCGACCTGCTGTATGCCTCCGTGACGAAACTGTTTGGCGGCTGGCAGCACTGGCGGCAAAAGACGGTCGACTGGCCGGTGGTGAGGATGCTCTCCGTCGGCAGCGTGCCGGGCGCTTTGGCCGGTGCCTTCACGATCATGTTCTTGCAAGGCAACTACGCCGCCGAGGTGGAGGGCATCGTCGGCAAGATGCTCGGGTTTACCTACTTGGTCATCGCGCTGGTGATGATCTGGCGGATGTTCAACAAACCTCGCGTGCGCAGCGCCGAAGAAGGGCCGCCGGTGCCGGATCGGCGGAAGATGATGTTCTTGGGGCTCTTTGGCGGGTTTATCGTCGGCCTGACCTCGGTCGGCTCCGGCACGCTGTTCATGGCGATGCTGGTCATCATCTATCCGATCGCCGTGGCGAGGCTGGTCGGCACCGACATCGTGCAGGCGGTACTGGTGACGGGTGTGGCCGGGATCGCGCACTTTGCGATCGGCAACGTCAACCTGCCGATGGTCGGGATGCTGTTGATCGGCTCGATTCCCGGTATCCTGATCGGTTCGCGGATGACGGTGAAAGTGCCGGCCGTCGCGGTGCAGACGTGTCTGTTTCTGATGATTTTCTTGTCCGGGTTCAAGATGTTGCTCAAATAAAGGGTGGCGGAACTAAAGCTGGGAGGTCTTTGCTGTGAAAGGTTTGATTGCGCCGCATGGCGGTACCTTGATCGACCGTGTGCTGACAGGAGCAGAACGGGAAGAACAACGACAGATAGCAAAAACGCTGAAACAGGTCCCTTTGGACTCCTTTGCACTCTCCGATTTGGAACTGATCGCTGTGGGCGCATTTTCGCCGCTCACGGGGTTTTTGGGGGCAGCCGACTATGTGAGCGTGCTGGAGAACATGCGCCTCGCAGACGGCACCGTATGGAGCCTGCCAATCACCCTGCCGGTTGAGAAAGCCCTCGCCGAGCAGATCCAAGTCGGAGAGACGGTCGCGCTGGTCGGCGAAGACGGCGTGATCTACGGAACGTTGCAAGTCAGTGAACAATATCAAGTCGACAAAGTGCGGGAGGCAGAACTTGTCTATCGCACGACAGAGGATGCGCATCCGGGCGTGGCGAAATTGTATCAAAGACCGGATGTCTATCTCGCAGGCGACATCTGGTTGCTGGAACGCCAGAGCGACCGAGACTTTGCCGAGTTTCGCTTTGACCCGAGAGAAACGCGCGAGCTGTTCGCGGAAAAAGGCTGGAACACCGTCGTCGGATTCCAGACCCGCAACCCGGTGCACCGCGCGCATGAATACATTCAAAAAAGCGCCTTGGAGATCGTCGACGGCCTGTTCCTGAACCCGCTCGTCGGCGAGACCAAATCGGACGACATCCCGGCCGATGTGCGCATGGAGAGCTACGAAGTGCTACTCCGGCACTACTACCCGGAGGATCGCGTCCAACTCGGCGTGTTTCCGGCGGCGATGCGCTATGCGGGTCCTCGCGAGGCGGTGTTCCACGCGATGGTGCGCAAAAACTTCGGCTGCACGCACTTTATCGTCGGCCGTGACCACGCCGGGGTCGGCGATTATTACGGCACGTACGACGCGCAGCTGATCTTCCGCCACTTCACGGCGGAGGAACTCGGCATCCAGCCTCTGTTCTTCGAACACAGCTTCTATTGCACGAAATGCCAAGCGATGGCCTCGACCAAGACGTGCCCGCACGGCAAAGAAGACCACCTGACTCTCTCCGGGACCAAGGTGCGCGCCAAACTTCGCGCCGGAGAATCCTTGCCGGTCGAGTTTACGCGTCCGGAGGTCGCGGAGGTGCTGATCCGCGGTATGCAGGGAAAAGTGCACGCCAACTAAACAAATAAAAACACATTTTTGCTCTTGTAACGGATTTTTGTAAGTTAAATTCGTCACAAGAGCTTGTTTTTTTTGCCCGAGTAGCATACATTTAATATTAGACTTATGAATCATCCTCCCAGAAAATCGATCCAGCAGTTGACGGACTCGATCATAATTTGCATGATATCTGAATATTCCAGTTATAACCTGATCATCATGGAGGAAAGGAGGGGAAAGAGAAGTGAACAAGTTTAAAGCGTTTTGGTTCGCACGGACCTTGTCTTATTACGGGGACTACATTTTTAGTATTACATTGGTCTGGTTTGCCTTGGTACAAGGGGGCGCTTGGGGCGTGGCGGGAGCGGTGTCCTTGTCGATCATCGCGCGCGCGGTCGGCTCGTTTATCTTGGCGCCGTGGGTCAATTATATTGGAAGCCGCAAGATGATCGTGTGGAGCGACCTGGTACGCGGCGGATTGATGGTGTTGTTTTGGTTCGTGGCGATGGGCGAGGGAAGCAACTTGACCTACGTCACGCTGTTGCTGACGGCAGGGAACTCTTTCTTGGCGGGCGGTTTTGAAGCTGCGATGCAATCGTACATTCCGACGATCTCGGAGCAGCTTCGCAAAGCAAATGCGGATCTGGCTTCCGGGCGCAGCATCACGCAGTTGGTCGGATTTTTGACCGGCGGGGCGTTGATGCAGTGGTTCTTCGGAGCTGGATTTATGGTCAACGCGGTGACCTTTATCATCGCGGGCATCGTCTCTTTCTTTATCGGGGGAGGGGCACCGACTCTGTCGGCGAAAGGGGATCAGCGCAGTGTCAAAGAGGTGTTCTCGCGCTTCAGCGAGAACTGGCAGGCGGCTCGCAAAGCGATCACCGACTCGTCAACGCTCCGTTTGGTGTTCTGGACGTCGCTGACGATCAACACGTTCCTCGTGCCGATGCTGGTGATGATGGCACCGCTGGTGCGCGATGTGATCGGGGGCGGCTCGTTCCTGCTCTCCGTCGTGAACAGCGCGACGGTCGTCGGAGGTCTTGGCGGTGCGATGCTGATGCGCCGCTTGGATCTGAAATGGCGGGACAGTCATGTGTTGATCGTCGGCGCGCTCTTGTGCGGTGCGGTGGGGATCTTGGCTTCGTTCAGCCACTGGTGGCTGATGTTGATCTTGGTGATGGCGGTGTTCGGCCTCGGCCAGGTGGTGTACAACATCTCGGAATCGACGATCATTCAGCAGTCGGAACCGCATTTGCGCTCCTCGATTTACGCAGTCGTGCAGATGGTCTCGGTGATCTGCTACCCGCTGGCGACATTCGCCGCGGCCCAGCTCGAATCGATGATCTCACTGCGTGCCCCGTTTGCGATCGGCGGCTCGATCGTGCTGGTGATGACCGCGCTGTTTGCCTGGCGTTGGCTGAAGGAGCAGCGGGCGCTCGAGAAACTGGCCAACGCGGCAGCCCAGGCGACCACTCCGTCGGAAACCACACAGCAGGCATAATGGGACTGTATGTATATGTATTCGAAAAGATTCCTGTCTTTACGGGGATCTTTTTTTTTCTGACCGATCGGCAGGTATTTTTTAGGAAGAGGGGAAAATCAAAAAGGAGTGAAACTTTTTCGAGTCCGGTGCGTATCCCCTTGTAGCCGGAGTCAAACGTCGGAGGCTGCTCATGGAACTGTTGGAACATCGAATCGTCAAACGGGCCCAAAAAGGTGACCGGCTGGCGTTTGGTGAGTTGGTGGAGATCTACAAAGACAAATTGTACAATCTGGGCTATCGAATGCTCGGCAACCCGCAGGAAGCGGAAGACGTGGCGCAAGAGGCGTTTTTGCGCGCGTATGCGAACCTGAACAAATACAACGCGAATCACAAATTTTCCACTTGGATCTACCGCATCGCGACGAACCTTTGTATCGACCGGATGCGCAAGAAAAAGGCGGACTACTCGCTCGACGCGGAGACAGGCGGCGTCGAGGGAGGCGACATGTATTCGCGGTTGGCCTCACCGGGCCGCACCCCGGAGGAGGATGCGGTTCGCAACGAGACGCATCGCGAGGTGCAGACGGCGATTGAAAATCTGCCGGACAACTACCGCGCGGCTGTGATTCTCAAGTATATGCATGATCTGTCGCTGCAGGAGATCGCCGACATTTTAGAGGTGCCGGTCTCGACCGTCAAGACGCGGATTCATCGCGGTCGGGAAGCCCTGCGCGCCGGCCTCAAGGCGACTCAATAGGAGGTGTGGGACGTGAGCTGCACGGAACATTATGAAGAACTGATGCATCGGTATCTGGACGAAGAGATGGATGCGGCAGAGCGCGAGCGATTTGAAGCGCACATGGCCTCGTGTCCCCCGTGCTTGACGCACTTCCAACTCCTCGGCAGCGCGATTCAAGACGCGGTGCAGGCGGAGTGGCTGAAAGCGCCGCCCGGCTTTACCGAAAATGTACTTGCCAAACTGGACAAAGAACATCCGCCGCGCGGCAACTGGCGACCGCAGTTTATGAAATACAGCGGCATCGCGGCGGCGGCGGTGCTGGTCTTCGGTCTTGGCTTCTCGCTGGCGACGCCGGACGAATTTGCCCTGACGGCAGACAACTCGCAAGGGTTGATCGTCGAAAACGGCAAGGTGATCGTCCCGGAGGGAAGCGAATACCAAGGCGACCTCGTCATCCAAAACGGCGATGTCGAAGTGCGCGGCCGAGTCAACGGCTCCGTCACCGCGGTCGGCGGTCACATCTATCGTTCCGCCACGGCCGACATCTCCGGCGAGACGGTCGTCGTTGACGAAGCGCTGGAGCGGATGATGTTTTACGTCAAGCGGGCCTGGCACGAGATCTCAAAGAACGGGCAGTAACCGATACCCCCTCTTTTCCGTCTCTTGGAAAAGAGGGGTTTTTTTATAAAAATCAAAAAGGAGAACAGGGAGTCCTAGCGAAATCATAAGAATACGGCAAGAACGGAAATAGTAAGCATGGTACAGAAGCTGTGACAGTGGAAAGGCAGTAGGTGGCCGATTTGCAAACATTCGAGAAGATTTTTGGCACGTTTAATCTGTTTGATGCGCTCGATATCATCATCGTCGCTTTTGTGATATACCGCGTGATTATGCTGATTCGCGGCACCCGGGCGGTGCAGTTGCTCCAAGGCGTCGTCGTCATCCTGATCGGCACCGGGCTCTCCCACGCGTTAGATCTGGCAGCGCTTTCGTGGCTGCTCGACAAGACGCTGACGATCGGACTGTTCGCGATTCCGGTCGTCTTTCAGCCGGAACTGCGGCGTGCGCTGGAACAACTCGGGCGGGGACGCTTCTTTGCCCGGAGCACGACGGTGTTTGACGAGGAGGACATCCCGCGCACAATCGGCGAATTGACCAAAGCGACACAAGTGCTGTCAAAAAACAAGATCGGCGCGCTGATCATCATCGAGCGCGACACCGGTCTTGGCGATTATACGGAGACGGGCATCGCCATCGGGGCGATCGTCTCGTCCGAACTTTTGATCAACATCTTCATCCCGAACACCCCGCTCCACGACGGAGCGGTGATGATCCAGGCCAATCGCATCGTCGCCGCATCGGCGTTTCTGCCCTTGACCGACAATCCGGAGCTGAGCAAAGAACTGGGCACCCGGCACCGGGCGGCCATCGGCGTCTCCGAACTGTCCGACTCGGTCGCCGTCGTCGTCTCCGAGGAGACCGGAACGATCTCCATCGCCCTCGACGGCACGATCACCCGCAACCTCGATGAGCAGACGTTCCGCGAGATGCTGTCCAAGCTCCTGATCAAAAACAAAGAGCGCGGCTTCACGCTGTTCGGGCGAAAGGCGGGTGGATCGGAATGATGGACCGCCTGCTGCAAAACAACACGATTCTGAAGATCGTCGCCGCCCTGCTCGCCCTCCTGCTTTGGATGACGGTGCACAGCGGCCAAGAGACCAACACGGCGGGCAACGGCAGCGCGGGTTTTGCCGGGAGCACGCAGTCGTTGAACGACAAAGCGGTGACGGTGCTCTACGACGAAAGGCTCTACTCGCTGGTCGGCGAGCCCAAGGTCAACCTCACCCTGCAGGGACCGGCGCTCGACGTGTTGCGCGCCGTGGCGACGGGCGGCTCCATCGAAGTGATGGCCGATGCCCGCCGCCTTGGCGAAGGCACGCACGAGGTCGAGGTGTTCACGCGGGGCACGCCGCCCGGTGTGGAGATCACCAGAACCACCGTCGCCATTACACTGGAGAAGAACGCCAACAAAGAGATGGCGATCACGCTCGTCACCGAAGGCAAACCCAAAGAAGGTCTGAACGTGGGCGATGCGGTCGTCAACCCGAAGGCGGTCGTCATCTCCGGCCCCCAATCGGCGGTGAACGACGTCGTCCGCGTCGTCGCCACCATCGACGTCGACGAAGCGCAGGAGAACCTCCAGACCAGCGCGCCCTTGATCGCTTTGAATCAGGCGGGCAAGCAGGTCGAGGGCGTTCACCTGAGCCAAGAGCGCGCCGAAGTCAACGTACCGATCACCCGCCCTTCCAAATCGGTGCCGTTGCAGCTCCAGTTCAAAGGCGACCTCGCACCGGGCTATGCGGTAGAATCGATCAACCAGACCGGCTCCGTCACCGTGTTCGGCTCGGCAGCGGCTCTCTCGTCGCTCAGCGCCTACCCGGTGCCGGTGATCGATCTGACCGGACTGAGCCAAAACACCCGCCTGCCGCTCAAACTGGCCAACATCGAAGGTGTGACCGGCGTCGAGCCGCAAGAGGTCGAGGTGGAGATCAAAGTCGTGGCGGCCTCCGAGCGCACCTTTGCCGGCGTGCCGGTCAAAGTGACAGGACTGAGTGAAGGCCAGAGCTACACCGTCCTCGACTCGAGCGACACCGTCTCGGTCACCGTCGCCGGAGCCCCGTCACTGGTGGAAAAACTGACTGCGCAGGACCTCCATGCCTACGTGGACGTCACCAATCAGCCGGCGGGACGGCATCAGATGCGGGTGCAGGTCAACGCGCCCAACTTTATCAAAGTGCTGACGGTGGAACCTGCGACCGTCACCTTGGAACTGAAAAAATAACAAGCTGGAAGATAAAGTGTTGAAAAAGAAAGCTCCGGGTGCCTGCTCGGAGCTTTTTTACAGATGGAGTAACCTTTTGCCCTCCGCGCACGTCTAATAATTGGGAAAGAGAGAGTCGCTATTGTGCTCTGTACGCGGATGTGTGACAATGAACTGGATGTAAAAGGTTCGACCTCTCATATTCTGAAAGAGAAGGAGAATATTGCTCTGTGGCTCGTTATTTCGGAACTGACGGTGTTCGCGGTGTTGCCAACCTCGAACTGACACCTGAATTGGCATTTAAACTGGGGCGTGCCGGCGCGTACGTCCTGACCAAAGGAACCTCCGGCCGCGCACAGATCGCAGTCGGCAAAGACACCCGCATCTCCGGCGACATGCTGGAAGCGGCATTGATCGCCGGCATCACCTCGATCGGCGTGGACGTGTTGCGCCTTGGCGTCATCCCGACCCCCGGCGTGGCGTACCTCACCCGCGAGTTGAAAGCGGACGCAGGCGTGATGATCTCCGCCTCGCACAACCCGGTGCCCGATAACGGCATCAAATTCTTCGGCGGCGACGGCTACAAACTGACCGACGCGCAAGAAGCAGAGTTTGAAGCGCTGCTCGACGCGGCGTCCGACGAACTCCCGCGTCCGACCGGCAACGACGTCGGCCGCGTGCTCGACCAACTGGACGCAGGGGCGATGTTCACCGCGTTCCAACAGTCGACGATCAAAAACCGTTTTGACGGCGTCAAGGTCGTTCTCGACTGCGGCAACGGCGCTGCGTCCTACATCGCGGCCGACGTGTTCCGCTCCCTCGGTGCGGAGGTCGTCTCGATCTTTGCCGAGCCGACCGGCACCAACATCAACGTCGATTGCGGCTCCACCCACCCGGAAAACGTGCAGGAGGCGGTCTTGGCGCACGGTGCGGCGATCGGCCTGTCTTTTGACGGTGATGCGGATCGCCTGATCGCAGTCGATGAAAAAGGCAACATCGTCGACGGCGACTACATCATGGCGATCCTCGGCGTGGCTTTGAAAGCACGCGGCGAACTGGCCGGAAACACGGTCGTCGCCACCGTCATGTCGAACATCGGTTTCCTCAAAGCGATGCGCGAACAGGACATCCACGTGATCAAAGCGGCGGTCGGCGACCGCTACGTGATGGAAGCGATGAAAGAGGGCGGCTACCTGCTCGGCGGCGAGCAATCCGGCCACATCATCATGCTCCAGCACAACACCACGGGCGACGGTCTCTTGACAGCCCTGCAACTCACGGATATTATGGTAGAATCTCAGAAGTCGCTGTCTGCACTGGCTTCTGTGATGCAAAGCTTCCCGCAGGTCCTCGTCAACGTACGCGTGGCGACAAAGGACGGCTGGAAGGAAAACGAGCGCATCCAGGCGGCGATCACGCGCGTCGAGGAGCTGCTCGGAGCGGACGGCCGCGTGCTGGTGCGCCCATCGGGCACCGAACCGCTGATCCGCGTCATGGCAGAAGGCCCGGAGGAAGAATCCCTGCGACGCTATGTGGGTGAGATCGCGGACGTCGTCCGCGAAGAGCAAGGCCAGCAGTAACATCACGTGCATACAGGCGGGAACCCGGCGGGCGTTCTCACAAGGTCGTTCGCCGGATTCCGCTTTTTTCAAACTTGCATAGTATACCTTTGCAGGAGGTGATGCTACAAAAGGGGACAGCTCGTACGTATTCTGTAATGTGAGTCTTTTCAAAAGCGCCTGAACTGTTGTGCCTGAGCGGAGATCTACCGCACAGCAGTTGACGAGGTGGAGGAGTATCGAAACATCGGCGGATGCCTCCCGGTGCGAGCCACAACGACAGGACGTTTCCCGAAATCCGACAGGTGACTGGCGGGACAAAGGGACGCCATGGCTCCGAGTAAACAAACGCCCGTGCTCGTCAAAAACGGGACAGGATCGGCAACAGGTACCTTGCGCCCCGATGGCGCAGGTCTATTTCCCCGTTGCCTCATTTGAGGAGGAACTGTAAACATGTGTGGAATCGTTGGATATATCGGCAACAAACAAGCGCAGGACGTCCTGCTGCACGGCATGTCGAAGTTGGAATACCGTGGCTATGACTCTTCGGGTATCGCAGTCTTCAACGACGGCGACGTCACCATCAAGAAAACGGTCGGCCGTCTGGCCAATCTGGCCGAGCTCGTCGACGGCCCGGATCGCATCACCGGCTCGCAAGGCATCGGTCATACCCGTTGGGCGACCCACGGCCGTCCGTCTGATGAAAACGCGCATCCGCACCAAGACCAGACCGGCAACTTCACCATCGTGCACAACGGCATCATCGAGAACTACATCCCGATTCGTGAAGAGCTGATTGCAAAAGGCCACGTCTTCCTGTCTGAGACCGACTCCGAAGTCGTCGCTCACCTGCTGGAAGAGCTCTGGACCGGCGACCTGTTCGAAACCGTTCTGCTCGTCAACAAGCGACTGCACGGCGCTTATGCGCTGGGCATCATGAGCAAATACGAGCCGGGCAAACTGATCGCCGTGCGCAAACAGTCCCCGCTGATCATCGGCCTTGGCCAAGACGAAAACTTCATCGCGTCGGACATCCCGGCGATTCTTGAATACACCCGCAACGTCTACATCCTCGAAGACGGCGAGATGGCGGTCCTGACCCAAGACTCGGTCAAAACGTTCGACCTCGCAGGCAACCCGACTGAAAAGAACGTCTACGAAGTCACCTGGAGCGCATCGGCTGCTGAAAAAGGCGGCTACGAGCACTTCATGCTCAAAGAGATCCACGAGCAGCCGAAAGCGATCCGCGACACCCTGACCGGCCGCATCTCCGAAGACGGCCAGCGCGTCGTGTTCGACGAGATCCAATGGCCGGAGAACTTCGCGCAAAACATCGACCGCATCCACATCGTCGCATGCGGCACCTCGTGGCATGCCGGCATGGTCGGCGCGGCTGCACTGGAAAAGCTGACCCGCATCCCGGTCTCCTGCGAGATCGCGTCCGAGTACCGCTATCGTGATCCGATCATCACCGAAAACACGCTGATGATCATCATCACCCAGTCAGGCGAGACGGCCGACACCCTGGCAGCTCTGCGCGAAGCAAAAGCTCGCGGCACCCGCGTCGTCGCGATCACCAACGTCGTCGGCTCCTCCGCAGCTCGTGAAGCGGACGATGTCGTGTTCACCTGGGCAGGCCCGGAGATCTCCGTCGCTTCGACCAAGGCGTACACCACGCAGCTGATCTCCCTCTACCTGTTCGCAGGCTGGCTGGCTGAGCAGCGCGGCTCCGTGGGCGCCACCCAAGTCCCGGAGATCCTCGCCGCCCTGCGCGAACTGCCGGAACTGGCGGAAAAAGCGCTCGGCACCTCCGACGAGGTCAAAGCATTCGCCAACGAATGGGCATCCAAAGAGCATGCCTTCTTCATTGGCCGCGGCCTCGACTACGCGGTCTCGCTGGAAGGCTCGCTGAAGCTCAAAGAGATCTCCTACATGCACGCAGAAGCGTACGCAGCAGGCGAACTCAAACACGGCACCCTCGCCCTGATCGTCGAGGACGTCCCGGTCGTCGCACTGGTCACCCAAGATGACCTGTACGACAAGACCCTCTCCAACATCATCGAAGTCAAAACCCGCGACGCGTACGTGCTCGGCATCGCATGGGAAGACGACAAAGAGATCGCCAAGTCGGTCGACCGCGTGATTCGCATCCCGCGCACCCTGCCGTTCCTGGCACCGGTGCTGGCTGTGATCCCGCTGCAGTTGCTCGCATACTACGCGTCGACGGCACGCGGCAACGACGTGGATAACCCGCGCAACCTGGCGAAGTCGGTTACGGTGGAGTAATAAAATAGCATGTAAAAAGACTGCTTGTCATGGCGATCATGGCAAGCAGTCTTTTTTGTTCCCACGAGCGATGCGGCGATGAGGTCAGTCTTTATTCTTACTTGACTACTAGGACTAATTTACCTTGTTTTCTACGAGATCGAGTGATAGAATTTCGTAAAAAAGGAGGGTGTAATTTTGAACTACACTAAACAAAGTAAACTATCTAAACTGTTAGTATCCTTATCTCTCTCGTTGTCCCTCGCTACATATTCAGGAGTGACCTTCGCGGAAACCCCTGCAAGCAGCATTGACGCGGGCATCGGCAGTCTGAACTACGACAGCCGGGAGATCTTGGCCGTACGCGGTGACACCATCGAAAGCTTCGTACCCAGAGAAGGCATCACCTCGAGCGATAAGTTCATCGTGGTGGAACGCAACAAAAGATCGCTCACTACTTCGCCGGTGGACATCTCCATCATCGACTCGATGGCCAATCGCACCTATCCGGGTGCGGTGCAACTGGCAAACCGTGCGTTTGCCGACAACCAGCCCAGCCTGTTGGTGGCGCAAAGAAAGCCGCTCAACATCAGCATCGATCTGCCGGGCATGAAAAGTGAAAACACGGTGACCGTCCAAAATCCCACGTACGGCAACGTGTCGGGCGCCATCGATGGGTTGGTGTCGACTTGGAATGAAAAGTATTCCGCCACTCATACGTTGCCGGCAAGAATCCAGTACGCGGAGTCGATGGTGCACAGCCAACATCAGATCGCCAGCGCTCTGAATGTGAACGCGAAAGTACTGGACGGTGAGTTGGGCATCGACTTCAACGCGATCGCCAGCGGCGAGAAAAAAGCGATGATCGCGGCCTACAAGCAGATCTTCTATACCGTCAGTGCAGAACTGCCGAACAATCCTTCCGACCTCTTTGGCGAGAGTGTGACGTATGAAGAGCTCACTCGCAAAGGGGTCAGCCAAGCGGCCCCGCCTGTCATGGTATCCAACGTGGCGTATGGCCGAACGATCTATGTGAAATTGGAAACGACCTCGAAGAGCAAAGATGTACAAGCCGCATTTAAAGCGTTGCTCAAAGGTGTCGATGTGGGAGCAAGCGGACAATACAAAGACATCCTTGAGGAAAGCACCTTTACAGCCGTTGTACTGGGCGGCGATTCGCAAGAGCATAACAAAATCGTCACCAAAGACTTCAACGAAATCAGAGAGATCATCAAAAACAACGCAGCACTGAGCCTCAAAAATCCGGCCTATCCGATCTCGTACACCAGTGTGTTTCTGAAAGACAACGCCATCGCAGCCGTTCACAACAACACGGATTATATCGAGACCACCACGACCGAATACTCGAAAGGCAAGATCACCTTGGATCATTACGGCGCCTATGTGGCTCAATTTGCAGTGTCCTGGGATGAGGTCGCCTATGACGCCATAGGCAAAGAAGTGTTGACCCATAAAAACTGGGAAGGCAACAACAGAAACAAGACGGCTCATTACTCGACCGTCATTCCTCTGCCGCCCAATGCAAGAAATATCAATATCTTCGCGAAAGAATGCACAGGCCTTGCCTGGGAGTGGTGGAGAACCATTCTGAATGAGCGCAACCTGCCGTTGTCGAACGAAATTCAAGTTACGATCGGCGGCACCACGTTGTATCCGTACGCAAAGATCAAGCGCTAGTTCTTCCTGCCTGTCATGAGATCATCATGGCGGGCAGTTTTTTTGTGCACACCGCAGCAGAAGGAAGAAGGTGATATAATGTCAATTGACTCGACGTGTCCGGTACCACTAGTTCAATTGAAGGAGTCCTTATGGAGACCCAAAAACAATACAACACACGCGCCATCTTGGCGTCGCTGCTGATCTGCGGGTTTGTCGGCTTTTTCAGCGAGACCGCGCTCAATATCGCGATCATCAATTTAATGGAAGTGTTCCAGATCTCGGCCGCGACCGCACAGTGGTTGACGACGGGGTTTCTGCTGACGCTTGGCATCATCATGCCGATGAGCGGGTTGCTGTTGCAGAGCTTTACGACGCGGCAGTTGTTCACCGGTTCGCTCGTCAGTTTGATCGCAGGGACCTTGATCGCCGCACTCGCCGTGAATTTTGAAATGTTGATGGTCGCCCGCGTGCTGCAGGCGCTCGGGATGGGCTTGTTGCTGCCGTTGATGTTCAATACGATCTTGGTCATCTATCCGCCGGACCAGCGGGGAGAGGCGATGGGGTTCGTCGGCCTCGTCATCATGTTCGCACCGGCGACCGGCCCGACGGTGGCGGGGATCTTGATCGAGTATTTGTCCTGGCATTACATCTTCTGGCTCTCGCTGCCGTTTTTGGTCATCGGGTGGCTGGTGGGACTGAAGTATTTGGAAAATGTCACTGAGGTGACGAAGCCCCGGATCGATCTGCCTTCCGTTTCTTTGTCCACGCTCGGCTTTGGAGGCGTTGTGTTCGGCTTCAGCAAGGCGGGCGAAGGAGCGGAAGACGGGAGCGGCGCAGTGGTGATCGCGTCGATCATCGTCGGGCTGGTCGCGCTCGTCCTGTTCACATGGCGGCAGATCTCGATGCGTGAACCGATGATGAATCTCACCGTCTTCAAATACCCGATGTACATCGTCGGTCTGCTGATGGTGCTCGCGTGTATGTTGATCATGATGCCGAGTATGATCATCCTGCCGATGTTCCTGCAGAACGGCATGCATCTGTCAGCGTTCACAGCCGGGCTGATCCTGTTGCCGGGCAGCGTGTTGAACGGGATCTTGTCTCCGCGCATGGGGCGTTTGTTTGATCGCTACGGGCCGAAGTGGCTCGTGATCCCGGGACTTGTGATCGTGGCGATCATGTTGTGGTTCTTCTCCGGCGCGTCGCCTGCGTCTGCAGTGGCGTTGCTCGTCGCGTTGCATATTGGACTGATGATCGGGATCGCCATGATCTGGATGCCCGCTCAAACGAACGGCCTCAACCAATTGCCCCCGGAGTTGTACCCGCACGGCACGGCCGTCATGAACACCCTCCAGCAAGTCGCAGGTGCAATCGGCACAGCGGTCGCGATCACCATTCTGACGGGCGGCATGGAGTCGTACTTGCACGGCTCCGCTACACCGACCGCTCCGTCAGAACTGGCCAACGCAATGACGGCCGGATCGCAGCACGTGTTCTTGTTCGCGATGGGCGTGACACTGATCGGCTTGGTGATAGCGTTCTTTATCCGCCGTGTCCCAGTTGACCAAACTGCGATGCATGCGCCTCATTGATGGTCACTTAGAAGACGCCCTTGCCTGATCGGCAGGGCGTCTTTGCTCATTTATTCGCAATCATGACGGCGCAATGGCGTCGTGTAAAGAAATTAAATGAGGTGTATCTGGTAGTAAGGTGCCGCATATTATAAAATTAATAATCTAGAAGGATGATGAACAATGTTGCTCGTCCTATCAAAGCAAACTGGAGGCGAACCAAGATGGAACAACAGCGCCAAGTGCGTTCCGGCATCATGACGCCCGTCAAAGGTCTGATGACACGCGAAGAACGGCTCCACCCTTTTTCCTTTTTCAAGACCATGCGCGAGACGTCCCCTGTGCGCTATGACAGCGACCGCGACACGTGGGATGTCTTTCGCTATGAAGACGTGTACCGCGTGCTGTCCGATCACACGACGTTCTCTTCAAACCGCAACGCCATCCAGAATCGCGAGGACAGTGCCAGTCTGATCGGCATGGACCCGCCGCAACACACCAAGTTCCGCAACATCGTAAACCGCGCCTTTACCCCCAAGCGAGTGGCCGATCTGGCCCCGCGCATTGAGGAGATCACCCATGAGCTGCTCGACGAGGCGGCAGGCAAAGGGGCCATCGACCTGATCGAAGCGTTTGCCGGTCCGCTGCCGGTCATCGTCATCGCGGAGATCCTCGGCATTCCGCGAGAAGACCGCCATCTGTTCAAAGAGTGGTCTGACAAACTGGTCGAGTCGCCCGACGTGCAACAGGCAGACGCGTATCAAGCCAGCATGATGGAAAAGGCCCGCGTCGCGCAAGAACTCGGCGCCTACTTTAAAAAGCAACTCGATGCACGCCGCGTCAACCCTGGCGACGACCTGCTGACCGTCCTGCTCGATGCGGAAGTGGAAGGCGAGCGATTGAATGAAGGGCAACTGCTCTCCTTCTGCCTCCTCCTGCTGGTAGCGGGCAACGAAACGACCACCAACCTGATCACCAACGCCGTCCGCGCCTTTACGGAGCAGCCGGAGTTGCAGACCCAACTGCGTAAAAACCCGGACCTGATCCCCGGCGCGGTGGAAGAAGCGCTGCGTTACTATTCGCCCGTGGCTGCAATCCCGAGCCGGTTTGCCACGACAGACGTGGAACTCGGCGGGCAGATGATCAAAAAAGGCGATCAGGTCGTCGCCTGGGTCGCCTCCGCGAACCGCGACGAAGACAAGTTCCCCGATGCGGACCGATTCATCGTCAACCGCAACCCGAACGCCCATCTGGCATTCGGCTGGGGCATCCACTTCTGCCTCGGCGCACCACTGGCCCGTCTGGAAGGCCAGATCGCGTTGCAAGCGATCATCGAACGCCTGCCGAACATCAAACTCCAAGCGGATACCGAATTGCAACCGGTCACCTCGACATTGGTCTACGCGGTGAAAGCACTGCCGATCACGTTTGATACGATGTAAGGGGAGAGGATAAACCCTGGCTGAGGCTAGGGTTTTCTTCTGTCCATCCATTAGGTACATGAGTTAAACTAGAAAGGGAGATCATAAAAACAGCAAGAACAGATTTCGAGGATCAAAGGGGTTTTTGAGCAAAAAACCAATCCTCGAAAAATGACCCCATCCCCGCCAGACCCGATGAGCATGGGACTGAAAGTGGTCATATGGTCGATGCGCATTTTTTGCGGAGTTTCTACGCATCGTCTGCGTGTTTCAACGAAGCAACAGTGCTACTAGGATCGTGTGAGGTGCTTGAGGGGAAGGCCCCAAGAGAGCGCCGGACGACGGATAAAGACCGCTGCGAGACTGAACATGTACAGTCTCGCAGCGGTCTTTATCGTTGGTGGACCTTCCCTTTTTGGGGACGCTCGGTGGCGCCGGCGGCCTCTTTGTTTTTCAGCAGAAAAATCCCGATACTCGCGCCACGAGTACCGTGTTCGCCGAGGAACGAAGACCTAAAAGGCCTTCTAAGTGTGGCCGGATAAAGTGCCCCGTAACACCTTATCCGGCTGGCTAGAACCATCGAACAACCGCCATTGAAGGCAATCCTGCAATTTTGTGGATTCTTGTCGAAAGTTGTCGAGTGATCCTGATTACATAGTATTACTAAAGGTGTAATGACAGCAAGAGGCAATTTTCCGACAAATAATCAAGAGAGGATACTTGCTGGCATATAAAAAAACCCGATACCTGCGCCACAAGTACCGGGTTTTACCGAAGGACGAAGACCTAAACGATCTTCGTTTATGAAGTCGGATAGAGTAACCGCACTCTACCCGACAAGCTCGAACCAATCGAAACTACCGCAGCACCAGCGGTATCACCGTTTGTCGGTTTGTGTCGAATGATGTCGTAATTCATAGTACAACGCAGTCGTTACTATGTCAATCAGCAGCCAAAAAGTCTTATTTTTGTGTAGATATTGTAAATTTCCGACTGAGTAGTTCAAACAATGCGCGGACGTAGCTCAGTGGTAGAGCGTCGGCTTTTCAAGCCGGTGGCGCTGGTACGAGTACTGAGCATGGAAAATTTACGGATAAAAGCCGTTGATGGAATTCTGGTTGGAGTCTTCAAATATAGTGAGATGGATGAGAATACAGCTATAAAATATAGTGTTCAAAAGGATGGGGGCTTCCTCATGTTAGGCTCCCCGAAGATTTATGAAGAGTTGTTCGGAAAATTTTTGGTCAATCCGCTGTTGCTAAACCACTTAAAGGCGAATCAGAAACGGAGAGCGATGAGCGTGCTGAGTTTAATCGAAAAGCCTACGATTTCTACGAAACCCTAGTCCGCGCCTATTTCAACGACCTCGCCAAAGAAATCACCTACCGCACTGGAGCGTCATTTTGGGAAGCATTGGTCACGTTTTCAGCACTATTTCTATGGAAAGCATTCCAGCACGTCCACTCTCGTGAGGAGCTAGACACGGTGGAGCATGGCGGTGAGTTGGACGAGATGGTTCACAAAATCCTCCGGCTCGTCTAATAGCCGCTTCCTCCCGAAGCAAATCTACGCCATCAGGGAAGAGTAAAAGAGATGGACACCTGTCCTTCCAATACTCGGCTTACACAGGAGGTTCCCCGTGAACTACAAAAAGATCACAGTCGCCGGCAGTGGCGTGTTGGGCAGTCAGATTGCGTATCAGACGGCTTTTAAGGGATTTGACGTATCGGTGTATGACATCAACGACGAGGCGTTGGAGCGTGCCAAAGAACGAATCTCGGCATTGAAACCGCGTTATCAAGCGGATCTGGGCGCGACGGAGGAAGAGGTGGACGCAGCGTACCGTCGGCTGTCGTTCTACAGTGACTTGTCCGCAGCCGTTGCGGATGCGGATCTTGTGATCGAAGCGGTGCCGGAGGTTGTGCCGATCAAAACGGATTTTTACCAAGCACTGGGTCAGGCGGCTCCTGAAAAAACGGTGTTTGTCACGAACTCCTCCACGTTGTTGCCGAGTCAATTTGCAGAGGCCACAGGTCGGCCGGAAAAGTTTTTGGCTCTGCACTTCGCCAATACGATTTGGAAAAACAACACCGCCGAAGTGATGAAACATCCGGGCACGGATCAGGGTGTGTTTGACGAGGTCATCGCCTTTGCCAAAGCGATCGGCATGGTGCCGCTGCCGTTGTACAAGGAGCAGCCCGGCTATATCTTGAACTCGTTGCTCGTTCCGTTCTTGGATGCGGCGCAGATGTTGCTCGTGAAGGAGGTCGCAGATGTCGAGTCCATCGACAAGACCTGGATGATCGCAACGGGATCGCCCCAAGGGCCGTTTGCCATCTTGGATGTGGTTGGCATCCGCACGGCGTACAACATCACGCTGGCCAAAGCAAAGGCAACCGGTCGCCCGGAATTTGAAAAACTGGCCGAGTTGCTCAAAACGGAGTATATCGACAAAGGGAAACTGGGCATCGAAACGGGACAAGGATTTTACACGTATCCAGACCCGAGTTTCATGAAACCGGATTTTCTCAAGCCTTGATCGACTTCCCATCAGCTGCTTGTCATGAGAGAATCATGGCAAGCAGCTTTTTTGTGGTGCAGGAGAGGAGGAGGCGAACAGGATGAAAACATACAAGACTTTATTCTTCGACGTAGACGATACGCTGCTCGATTTTGGTGCGGCAGAGAAGGAAGCGTTGCGGATGTTGTTTGAGGAGCAAGGGACGCCGCTCACCGATGAGATCGAAGCGCGATACAGGAACATCAATCAGGGTCTTTGGCGCGCGTTCGAAGAGGGGAAACTGGATCGGGATGAGGTCGTGAACACTCGGTTCTCCCTTTTGTTCAAGGAGTACGGGCAAGAGGTCGACGGCGCTCTGCTGGAGCAGAAGTATCGCAGCTACTTGGAGGAAGGGCACCAACTGGTGGCCGGGGCTTTGGAACTGATCTCGAGTCTGCAGGCGCGGTATGAGTTGTACATCGTGACGAACGGCGTATCCAAGACGCAGGACAAGCGATTGCGAAAGGCGGGTTTGCATCCGTTGTTCAAGGGGATCTTCGTGTCGGAGGACACGGGCTATCAGAAGCCGATGAAGGAATTCTTTGACCATGTCTTTGCACGGGTCCCCGGCCTCGATGTGGAGCAAGCGTTGATCATCGGCGATTCGCTGACGGCGGATATCAAAGGCGGGCAACTGGCGGGGCTGGACACTTGCTGGTACAATCCAGACGGGAAAGCAAACGAGACGGATATTGTGCCAACCTATGAAATCAAAACGCTTGAGGACTTGTATCGAATCGTAAATGTGGAGTGATGCAGATGACGACATTCAAACAACGGCTCCGATCCGAGGAAAAACTGTACGGCACGTGGGTGCGGATCGCGCATCCGGTTATCGTGGAGGTGCTCGGGCGCAGCGGGCTCGACTTCCTGCAGATCGATATGGAGCATGCGGCCATCGGTACAGGGGAGCTGGACAGGCTGCTCTTGGCAGCCAAGGCGACCGGTGTGCCGACGATGGTGCGGGTGCCGGAACTCGGGGAATCGGTGATCGGGCGAGCCCTCGATCTCGGGGCGACGGGGATCGTGGTGCCGCGGATCAACAGTGCGGAGGAGGCGCAACAAGCGGTGCATGCCGCCTTCTTTGCTCCCGTCGGACAACGCGGTCTCGGGGGAGCCTGCCGAGCGAACGACTACGGGGCCGCCAGTTTCCGGCAGTATGCGGCGGAGGCGAACGAACGGACGACTCTCATTTTGCAGATCGAGACGAAAGAAGCGGTGGAACGCATCGACGAGATCCTAGACGCCTCCGCAGCGGCGACCGATCTGTATTACATCGGACCGGCCGATCTGTCGCAGTCGCTCGGTGTGGCCGGGCAGTTTGACGACCCGTTGCTGCAGGAGACGATCCGCTGGGTGGCCAGACGTATCCAAAAGCGAGGGAAAGCGGTCGGCATTCATGTGCCGAACCCCAGCATGATCCCGCTGTTTGCGGAGTGGGGCATTCGCTATTTCACCGGTTCTTTCGACAGCGGACTGCTCGCCGAAGGGGCGAAGGGATGGCTGCATGCCATGAAGCAGCAAAAAGATCGAGAAGGCGGGTACTAAGAGGCGCAGACTGCGAACACCAAAAGAGACTGCAACACCCAGTCAGGGGGCGTTGCAGTCTCTTTCTCACTTTCGCTCTTAGCGCTTGACCACGCGCATGCGCAGGTTTTTCGGGCGCAGGGTGATCAGCGGCTCCGGTTCCAGTTGGTCGGCGTCTTCCAGCACGAGTTTGTATCGCTGGCCGACGGTCGCCAGAACGAGTGCCGCTTCCAGCAGGGCGAAGTTGTTGCCGATGCACACGCGCGGGCCGCCGCCAAACGGGAAGTAGGCGTAGGACGGGATGCGCTTGAGCAGGTCGCCGTCGAATCGCTCCGGGAGGAACGCGTCCGGTCGGTCGTAATACGCCGGGTTGCGGTGCATCGCCCATTGGCTCATCGAAACGTTTTGCCCTTTCGAGAACTGGTAGTTACCGATCTGAACATCCTCGTCCACGGTGCGGCCGACCACCCACGCTGCCGGGTAGAGTCGCATCGACTCTTGGATGATGAGGTGGGTGTACGTGAGCTTGTTGTAGTCTTCATAGGTCGCCGGACGACCGCCGAGGACGGTGTCGAGCTCGTGCCAGAGCTTTTGCTCGACCTCCGGATGCTGGGAGAGCAGGTACCAGGTCCACGCCAGCGTGTTTGCGGTCGTCTCGTGGCCGGCGAGGAAGATCGTCATCACCTGATCCCGGAGCTCTTCATCCGACATGCCGGTGCGCAGGAGGATCGAGAGCAGATCGCGGCTGCCTTCTTGCGGATGCTGGCGACGGTCTTCGATGATCTTGGCGATGACCGTATTCAGGGTGACCACCGCTTGCCTCATGCTCGCTTCATCGGCTGCCGTCAGTTTGTGCGGCTCGCGGACGCGCGCGGAAAATTTGGTCAAGGCGACGTGCATCGACTCGCGGATTTCTTCGATGAACTCTTTGACCGAGGTGCCGAACATCGTGTGCGTGATGATGTCCATGGTGATCTCCATCATGTCATCTGTGGTGTCTCGCACTTCGCCCTCTTGCCAGTGATCCATCGTCTGGAGGGTCATCTCGACCATTTTATCTGTATAGGTGCCGATATGCGCCATGTTAAAATGCGGCTGCATCATGGCGCGTTGTGTTTTGTGTTCCGTTTTTTCACTGGTCAGGACGCCGTTGCCGACCAGCGGGCGGATCTCTTGGAGACCGCGTCCTTTGATGAAATGACCCTGTTTGGTGACGAAGATCTGCCGGATCATCTCCGGGTCGTTGATCACATACGTTTCCATCGCCCCGTTGAACGTGTGCACGACCGGTTCACCAAGGTCGCGCACCGCACTGAAAAAGTCGAGCGCGCTGGCGAGGTTCGCGGCGTTCGGGATCGTCACAATGGGCATCTCTTGGGTCGAGATGACGGTATGTTTGGAAGTATCCATCTTACAAGTCCCCTCTCACATGGTCTTCTGTTACTGACTGACCAGTTGACGTTTATGGTCATTTAGTATTATGAGCCTCTCCTTGAAGGGTGTCAAGCGAGGCGTGTGGAACAGTATGAGAGAAAGGAAAGAGCTCTACACTGGATATAAAGGATCATCTTGCCCCTTGGCTGGAGGAGATACATGGTGGATACGAGGCAAAAAGTGATCGAGGCGGCGATTCAATCGTTCTCGATGTTTGGCTATAAAGGCACGACGATGGACAAAGTGGCAAAGCTTGCCGATGTGGGGAAAGGAACGATCTATCTGTATTTTGCCAGCAAGGATGAGCTGTTCCACCACATCCTGGGAGGCATCGCAGAAGAGATCCGGCATGTGGCGGAAGAAGCGCTGGCCGGGCAGCGTCCGTTTTTTGAAGAGTTGGAGCAGGCGATTCGCCAAGTTCTCCAGTTTCGGTCGAAACACGAACTGCTGGTCAAACTGGCGCTGGAAGCGAAAGCGTTGGGGACGACCAAAGTCTTGGAAGGGCTGGAGGGGATCGACAATGCGGTGATTCGTTTCCTTTCCGGGGAACTCCGGCGCGGTCAAGAACAGGGCGATGTCGCCGAATGCAACCCGGAGGTCGTGGCGTATGTGATGCTGCGGACGTACTTCAGCCTCGTCACCGAATACGCGAATCGGATCGCACCGATCTCAGACGAGGAGATCCAGCGGACGTTCCATCAAGTGTTCGTGCGCGGATTGACTGTTGTGTGAAAAGAAAGAAGCCACTCGCTGTCAGGCGGATGGCTTCTCTTTTTGATTAGCGAGCGTGCTCGGTGTAGATTTGGAACGTCACGCCGTATTTGTCCACCACGACCCCGTAGAGCGGGCTGAAGGACGTTTCCATCATCGGCATGTTCACTTGACCGCCTTGCTCCAGAGCTGCGAACATCTCTTTGGAGCGGGCCGGGTCGTCGCAAGTGATGCAAATGGTCACGTTGTTCCCGGTTTGATACGGCTGTCCCGGGAAGGTATCGGAGAACATGAGGTCCGAGTTGCCGACTTTCAGAGTGGCATGCGAGACGCGGTCTTTCGCTTCTGCCGGCAGGGGGTAATTCGGGTCTTCCGGCATTTCGCCAAACGTGATGACGCCAAGGTTTTCAGCGTTCAATGCTTTTTCGTAAAATGCGATGGCCTCTTTCGCGTTGCCGTCGAAAATCAGGTACGGAATCATGTTGATCGCCATGAATGTACAACTCCTTTGAAATTTTATGTAGAGACTCATATTGATTATATCCAAATCCAATAAATAGTAAAAGGGCGGAGTTATTCTCAGAAAACGGGTGGTATTCCGGGAAGTTGTTTGGGATACTGGATGTGAGGTGAGAGACATGAACATGTGGCACGAGAGATTTCAAAATGAAGCGTATGTGTACGGTACGGATGCCAATGAGTTTGTAAAATCGGTGGCGGATCGGCTCCATGCGAAGGGCAAAACGCTGGCCTTGGCAGAGGGCGAAGGCCGGAACGCGGTGTTTCTGGCCGAGCAAGGGCTGCAGGTGACGACGTGGGACTATGCAGAGTCGG
Source organism: Tumebacillus lacus (assembly GCF_026410385.1). Lineage (GTDB taxonomy): Bacteria > Bacillota > Bacilli > Tumebacillales > Tumebacillaceae > Tumebacillus > Tumebacillus lacus. Next base: position 268,832 of record NZ_JAPMLT010000002.1, on the reverse strand, counting down.
GTCTTGCCAAGACGAATCGATTGGCGACCGAACGCGGGGTAAGTGTCCAGACGGAGCTCGTCGACCTCAACGACGCGCAGTGGACACCGGAGGCATGGGACCAGATCGTGTGTGTGTTTGGCCATTTCGACCAAGACTTGCGCCTGAAAACGTTGCAGGCGGTGAAAGACGCGGTGAAACCGGGCGGGTACTATGTCAGCGAAGTGTACTCGGTGTATCAACCCCCGTACCAAAGCGGCGGTCCGAAGGATCTGCAGCAACTGTATCGGCCGGAGGATTTCCTTCAGGTCTTCCACGACTGGAAGGTCATCCACTTCTTTATGGGCGAAGTCACCCGGCACGAAGGGGCGTTGCACAACGGATTGTCGCACGTGATTCAGATCTTGATTCAGAAACCGGAGTAGGACGATGCTTGGAGGCTATGCGAAGATCAGAAAGACGCGCTCCCTTGGGGATCGCGTCTTTTTGGTTGCCGACAGTTAGAACGAATACTCCCGTTCGACTTTGCAGATGCGCGTGGTGTACGACCCGTACCAGATCTCGCGCCCTTTTTCTTGGGCGATTTGATGGACGCTGTGCTCGCGCCAAGATTTGATCGCGTCGAGCGACTCCCAGTAGGAGACGGTGATGCCTGCCCCGTCGCCTTCGCGTGCGCTTTCCACGCCTAAAAAGCCGGGCTGTTGCGACGCCAGCGCGGCCATCTGCTCCGCCATTTGGCCGTAGCCTTGATCTCCTTCGGTGCGGATCGAGGTGAAGATCACCGCGTAGTAGGGCGGTGCCGGTGTTTTGGCGATTTGGCTCATGGAGAACTCCTCCTTCTTTTACTTGTTCTTATACTAGTAGTGTACCTGAAACAGACAAAAAGAGAAGCGCAGACACGTCGCCTGTGCGTGTGATATGATTTATATTGATAAAATAAATAAAATCAAAAATGGGGGCAGGAACAAAACATGGCGATCACGACGATTGAGCAGTTGAAAGATCATTTGCAGAGTGCGATCGAACTGGAGCACTCCACCATCCCGACGTATCTGACGGCTCTGTTCAGCATCATGCCGAACTCAGTCAATGAAGAAGCGGGTCAGATCGTGTTTAACATCGCGGTGCAAGAAATGCTGCACATGACGCTGGCGGCCAATTTGCTCAACGCTGTCGGGGGCGAACCGCAGATCAACACGAAAGGATTTGTCCCGAACTATCCGGCGTATCTCCCGGACGGGGAGACGGCTTTCGAAGTCAGTTTGATGAGGTTTTCTCCGGAAGCCTTGGAGACGTTTTTGGAGATTGAGATGCCGGCTTCGCAGGAGAAGCAGGCAGAGAGTCGTGTACCCCGCCGTGTGCGTGAAGGGGTGATGCTGTCTGCCGGGGAGACGTATCCGACCATCGGGGATTTCTATCAAGCGATCAAGGAGGGGTTTGTCTATTTGGCCGGTGTCTGCCCGGATACCCTCTTTGTGAAGGACTCCTCCCGCCAAGTCACGCCGGACGTGTATGACCCGCAAGACGGCGGCGAGGTGGTCGTCGTGACCGATCTGGAGACCGCTCTGCAGGCGATTGATGAGATCGTCGAGCAGGGAGAAGGCATCCGCGACTCGATCTGGAACGGCGACGATGTGAATTTCCAACAGCCGGCTCAGGTCGCGCACTACTACCGGTTCCAACAGATCCTGCTCGGCCGCACGTATCAGACGGGCGACCAACCCAACGCCCCGACCGGTTCTGTGATCAGCGTGGACTGGGACCAAGTGTACAACATTCAGACCAACACCAAGATGGCCGACCTGACTCCGGGCACGGTGGCCTATGAGAACCTGCTGCAGTTTAATACGGCGTACAGCAATCTGTTGAACACGCTGCACGACGCATTCAACGGACAGCCGAAGTTGCTCGCCTATCCAGGTCCGGCGGCGACGTATATGAGTGATGTCGCGACCACGGCTGCTGCGCTGGTGCAGACTCCGTATCCTGGCAAGGACGGTGTGTTCGTCGGGCCGAGCTTTGAGTATGTGGAGACGAGCGGGAAATAAGGAAAGAGGAAGAAAGCGAAGACGCGGAAGTGGTTCTGGCGGTCGATGATGATTTCAGAAGTTCAGATCTTGCATCTTGCCACTCGACCCGCCGGAGTTATATGATAGAGATAACAACTGAATCGGCCTAATCTCGGAAATGATCCGAGAACGGAGGACCCAATCGTTTGGGGTTAATCTCACTGTGGTGAGAGGGATGAGAAGTACTTCCTTGCCGTCCTACCCGTCAGCTAACTTCGTCGGCTAAAGCAAGGAAGGTCAAAGGCCTTCTGGTTGGAACGGTCTTTTTGTGTTGTGTAAACAGAGAAAGGCTTTCGAACCAAGGCTCACAGATCGTCTCAGGGTAGACAAGGTGCAGGGGCAGATTCGACTGTCCAGGCGTTACGTAGACCGATGCAGACTTTGACCTTTTGTTACATGATGTCCGGACCCTCGCAGGATCGGGTATTGTTTGCAGATGCAAGGTTAAAGTTAGGACATCGGTCTTTTTTTATAGGGACCGGTCCGGTAAAAAGGAGAGGTTTTTTCCCTATGGCGCAAAGCTCCAAAAGCAAAATGGAGGCGGACATCAGCGAAGCGTACATCAAGTTTCAGCGTGAGATCTTGGGACGCGGTCCGCAAGAAACAAGAACGTACATCCTGAAAGACATGGTGATCGTCCGGCTCAAAGGCGTGCTCACTCACGAAGAGAAACATCTCGTGAAAACAGACAAGGGCAGGCGTTTGGTCAAGGAGATGCGCCAGATCTTGCGGGAACACTACAGCCAGGAAACAGAAGAGATCATTTCCAAGATCACCGGTTGCTCGGTCATCACGTCGCACAGCGACATCTCGACCAAAACGGGCGAGCGCGTGGAGATCTTCATTTTGGATCGAGACTTGGAAAAAGAATGTCGCTAGCCTGGCTTGCATCACAATTGATTTCCAACCATAGACAGGAAGATGGGGTACAAGGGACATGACTCATCGGAGTCAGGTGCCGGGTATCGCATAAGCCTGCAGGTTCTGGAAGGGTTTCCGTACATTTTGCACGTGCAGAATGTATGGAATCGCTCAAGAATCGGCAGGCTTTTTCTATTGGACACACGGGGATGGAACACAGGAGGGTGAAAGATGAAACAAGTAGGGAAGTGGCAACGGACCTTGACGCCGCCGAGGATTCTCGTGCTGGGGTTTGCCCTGTTGATCCTGACGGGCGCGCTCTTGCTCACTTTGCCGCTCGCCTCTCAGAGCGGGACGTCCTTGTCTGTAACGGATGCGCTGTTTACCGCGACATCGGCCGTCTGTGTAACAGGTCTGGTGGTGGTGGACACGGGGAGTTATTTCACACATTTCGGGCAGGTCGTGATCTTGCTGTTGATTCAGTTGGGGGCACTGGGCTTTATGACGCTCGCGACGTTTATCACCGTCTTCACCGGGATACGGATCGGTCTGAAGGAGCGGCTGATCCTGCAAACCTCGCTCAATGTGTCCAGTCTGGAAGGGTTGATTCGACTCAGCCGCAGCGTCGTGTTGCTCACGCTGAGCATTGAAGCGGTGGTCGCCGTGGTGCTGTCGATCCGGTTCTCCTACGATATGCCGGTGGGGAAGGCGATTTACTTCGGTGTCTTTCATTCGGTCTCGGCGTTTTGCAATGCGGGATTTGATCTGTTTGGGAACAGTCTGATCAATTATAAGGAAGACGTGACCGTCAATCTGGCGGTGATGACCTTGATCATTTTGGGCGGCCTCGGGTTTGTCGTGATGGTGGATCTGATGCGGCTGCGAAAAGGAGAAAGGCTCACGTTGCACAGTAAGATCGTCCTCATCATGACGGGCATCCTGCTCGCAGCGGGGACGCTGGGCTATTATTTGATCGAGATGACAAAGCCGGGCGCGATGCAGGGGCTGTCGGCGAGCAGCACCTGGCTCACCTCCGCATTTGCTTCGGTGTCGGCTCGCACCGCAGGGTTTGGCACCATCGATTACAGCCAACTGTCCGATACGGGGATGTTGTGGACGATCTTTTTGATGTTCATCGGGGCGAGCCCTGGCTCTACGGGCGGCGGGATCAAGACGGTGACAGCCTTTTTGATTTTGTTGTACGTGTGGACGGTGGTGACGAATCGGTCACAGACCACGATCTTCAAACGTGCGGTGGCACCGCTGCTCATCTACAAATCGCTTGTCATCGTCGTTCTGTCCGGCCTGCTCGTCATGATCGGCACGATCCTGCTGACCGTCACGGAAGAGGCTGAACTGGTGCGCTTGTTCTTTGAAGCGACGTCCGCCTTTGCAACGGTCGGGCTGTCGACCAATCTCACATTTGATCTGAGCGATCCGGGGAAGTGCATCATCATCGCGTTGATGTTCATCGGGAAACTGGGCCCGCTGACGATCGCAGTCGCACTGGCGGCCCGACAGCCTCAGAAGGATAGCGTAAAATACCCGGAAGAAAATCTGTATGTGGGGTAGAGGATCAGTCGCATGAATGAAGAACGAAAAGGCTTCCAGAAGATCTGGAAGCCTTTTGTGCGTTGAGAGTTGCAGTCACTGATTGTCGTCCGGTTGCTTTGGAAGTTGGAAGCCCCAGAGCGGTGTGCGTTCTTCCCACATTTTTTCGAGTTCGCTGCGGTGTACTTCTTTTTCGTATTCGAAGCGGTCGACCATTCGAAAGCCCAGTTCTTCCCTTTCGAGACTGGGACCGCTGTGGTAGAGGAGAATCGTATCGCCGTCGATGTTGATCACTTGAAATTTGAGACCGCGGTAGAGGGCTAAGGAGATTACGTCATAAGCTGATTCAATCTCGTTCGGTTCCACTTCTTTTCTGTACCTACCATTCGCGAACTCCTCAAACCCATAGTTGAGATCCGTTCTGTCTCTTGAGAACAATACGATTTTTGTTTCACGAAAACGACGGCCAGCCTTGTACTCTTTGCCTTGATAAATGGCATACGAATCATTGCGTGCTTCCTGCAAGTGCCTCACCTCGTAGTATCTAGTTTACGCCATACGCCATCGCCTTCGTACACAGCGAGTAGCTTTTCATTACCATCATTGTCTCTAATAAAAATCTCGGTGCCTAGTGCTATCTTTCTTCTGGACATATAGAACTCAGGTATCACCAGATCTCCTCCTAAAAACCCCGTGCCCGTGTACGGATTTTGTTTTGCCAACCTTTGCACGTCGTCAAATTCATATGGGACGGAGTAGTTCTCGGTATTATGAGCAGGGAACCTGATGATGGCCACCGGCTCCTCCTTAAAGGAGCCGTCAGGGTTTAGGTATTCATTTGACCACGTCGGGTCGTGGTACTTACTGTCAGGATGATTATAATCGAGACGAAGTTCAGCTTTGATCTCAAGGGGTGTTTTTAGAGTTGAGGTGTCTTGAGCACGGGCAACATAGCCACCGACTTCCTTGTAGATACCATCCAAGTACTTCTCCAGCGTCCGGAGGTCAATCACCTTCGAAATAATGGAGTCAGGAGTGAGTGACACCGAGTCACGAATGCTCCTGACTAAAGCCTGCTCAGCCGGAGATAACCCTCCGGGGTTTTCAAGAGGTCTGTTTTTCATTTCCTTGAACTGATCTTTTGTCACATCGTAGCGTGGCAAGAGTGTTTCGATCTGCCGGTCGAAGGGATCTCCCGCATAACCGCGCACGTTGTGCAGGGAGAACGTACCGTCCCCTCGTGTATGGGCGGCACCGTCGTAAAGGGGGCCATCCAGAATGGCGTTCTCCCCCATAAGATCCGGCAGATGTTCTTTGGTGTGGGGGACATGATCGGCGACCTTGGCGACTTTGGAGGTTTTGTCCAATCCCTTCGTGCCCACTGCGGAGGCGAGTCCGATCCCGAAGGCATAGCCGAACCACTCGGAGGCGCTGCCCGCATCACCGTGCCGGACGTCGCGGTAGAAGGACTCGGAGACTGCGTCGTATGTGGCTTCCAGAGCAGAGATCGGGTGCAGTGCGACTTGGACAAAGTTGCGGAGGGTGGTGACCGGTTCGGTGAAGACTTCGATGACTCCTTTTACTCCGTCTTTCAAGGCCCGGTTTAGCCCCGTGCCGAAGCGGTCGATGGCATCGGGTTTGACAGTCTCAGTGGCTGTTGAGAGAAGCGAGTAGATGTGCAGGAGCCGATCCATGTTGCCCAGATCTTGAAAGGCGGCTGATGCCTGTTGGTCCGCGGCGCGTGCTTCCATCTCGGCCGTGTAGTGAAGGTCGCGTACGCGGCGTCGCATGTCTTGGAGGTGCTCTTCATCCGCCGGTGTTTCGATCCTCATGGACCAGATGGAATGTTCAAGATGTTGGGCCTGCTCCCGGAGTTCGATAACGTGCTCCATTTTCGAGGCGAATGTAAGAAAGACATCTGCGGTGCGATCAAAGACGGAACTCGCTTTTAGCAGGTCTTGTTGGAGTTCGACACATTTGTCATAAAAGGCGTCCGCTCCGGCACCTGACCAGCCGTCATTTGTGTGCATCAGTGCGGCAGGGATCTCGCGTATGCTGTAGGCTCGCCCTCTCAGGGCTTGTGCAGCGGTTGAAAAACGCTGTGCTCCGTAGCGAAGCGCGTATGGATTGGCTTGGATTGAAAAGTTCATTCGATTGAACTCCTCTGCGTTAACATGATTTCGTATTCAGCAAAATAACTTTCCTATTTTATACCATTTCAGCTGATGATGCACCTATAAGGGGTGAAAAAGCAAGTGCAGATTTGTTTTCTTGCGAAAAATCTTGAAAAATGATTTACTCGACTTGTGTTCAATCTATTAGAGATCGGGGAGAAAGAGTATGAAAAAAGGCTTAAGCCTTCTCGTAGCTGCCGGTTTGACGCTGGGAGCGTTTCCTGCGGTGATGGAAGCAGCACCGCCGCTTGTCAATGTGCATCTGAACGGGAAAAAGGTGCAGTTTCCGGACGCGCATCCGTTTGTCGCGGACTCAGGCCGCACGCTGGTGCCGGTGCGATTTGTCTCCGAGAGCCTCGGGGCAAACGTGACGTGGATCGGGGAGACGCAGACCGTCGCGATCCAGCAGGGCGGCAAGGAGATCCGCCTTCGCATCGGCGACAGCAAAGCGACCGTCGACGGCGCGGAGACGACCTTGGACGCACCGGTGCTGCTGAAGAGCAACCGGACCTTCGTGCCGCTGCGCTTCGTCAGCGAGAATTTTAACGCCAAAGTCGAGTGGGACGGGGCGACCCAGACGGTCGTCATCAAAACGGCCGACCAAAAGGACGACCCCTCCGTCAAACTCGACCCCTACGGCCGCAAGATCCGCACCACCAACCTGCCGAGCAACGCGGCCGACTATCCGTACATTTTGGAAGACGTGCCGAATGAGATGTATGAGATGAAGTATCTTTCTGAATTCCCGGAACGAGCCAAAAATACGTCCACTTTGTACCGGACGATTCCAGAGTTTAATAAAGAGAATGTGGATATTTGGATGGAACGTGTCCGGAAACATTTTGCCCTGTATCTGAATGCGGACTACCGTACGATCAACCAAAACTGGGGTGACGAGTTGTACAGTTACCGCATCCAAGCAATATATGAACAACCTCAAATCGAGAAGTATGTAAGTTGGGTCAAAACCAACGAGATCCAAATCGAAGGATATCTCGATCCAGAGCCGTCAATGATCTATAGCTCTGGTTGGGGTTACTTTGTTCGATCCAAGTATAAGATTCGTGTGCTGAATTACAAACAAAACAGCAATTTGCTGTACGACGAATTCTATGACATCGTTGCACCAAAGTTTGAGAAAGGTGTCTGGTACGAAGGGTATACCGATATTGAGATCGGGACAAATGTAGGAGGACCTTACTGGGGGGATACGCTGGCGGTTATCAACAATGTCAGTATGTTTGATAACTATTGGAATCGTCGAGTGGAGTAGAAAACATGCACCGCCTTCGGAAAGTCTTACACATTTTATTGATTGTGGTTTTGATGATACCAATTGTCGCAGATCGGGTGGGTGCACGTGTTGATGTGAAAATCATCGAAGGGATGTTGAGTTTCACCACGGTTGACCAAGCCGCATCGGCACCAACTATTTACGTGACCACCGGTTGGATCATTCATCGCAATCCACGTTGCGGTAGTGATTGCAACCCAACGAACGGTGCTCATGGTGAAGTGGCCAATCGTCAGATAAAACAAGTACCGAATCCCCCGGTTCCAGGACAACTCGTGACTACCTATTTTGAAATTCCTGAACAGCAGGTGACGGATGCCATGTTAGCGGCTGGTCTCGGGGATATTAAGGATGGGGATACGATCTATCTGAGTTCTGTGTTTCAGGTAGGAAGTCGTAGTTCGAATGGAACTGTTACGTTACAACCGACCAAGTACTATAGCTTAGAGGGGATCAAAAATGCGGAGAACTGGGCGGATACAAGTTATTTCCGTCAATACTATGACATTCCAGTCCCATACGGCAGCGCGAATTTCCCTGTCGATGTGATCTATAAAGTCGACGGTGTCCCGGTGAAGCAATACCCCAAGGGGAAATACAAAGCCGGCACAGCTGTCAGCCATAACCTGGACAAGATCATCACTCACAACGGCAAGCAGTACGAGATCAACCGCTCCTATATCACCACCAAAAAGCCCCCCGGCCCGCCGACCTTTGTCCAAAACACCGGTGACGCCAACCTGACCAATCGCAACATCACGGTCTCCCTCGGCGGCAATGACATCGTCGCCGAGTACGGGGTCAAGCCGCCGCCGACGCCGGATGTGCCGGAGAACAAGTCCGGCTCGGATCTTGCCCCGGAGGCGTCGGCGAAGGTGCGGGCAGATGATCGGGGGAACGAGATGTTCGATGTGGCGACAGGCATCCCGACGTCTGAGGACCTCTACGCCAATGCGTGGACGAAGGACTATCTCTACTCCTACGCCTTCACCGAAAAGACGGGGGTCAAAGAGTACGAAATCACCTTCAAGAAAACCTACAATCTCTCTCACACCGTCACCGTCACCAACCCCGACGGCTCGACCTCTTCAGACACGGTGGATGACGGATCACGCCAAGTCTCTCAGACCTACAAGATCCCGCGCACCTACAGCTACTGGATCATCTCCCAACTCCAAGTCTACAAGATCCAAAAAGCCAATATTCGCAACTACGCCCTGCCAAACGGCTCGGTCGACCTCACGCCAAACGGGTACTCTCTGCCTGATGTCGATGCCTATCACACCGACGATGAAACGTACCACATCATTCCGCCGGAGTATGAGAAGGTCGTCGATCTGGGCTCTCAAGACGTATCCGGCGATGGTTCCCCGCCTCCCGTCCCGGTGGAGGACTGGACGTCGGAAGCGGAGAGTCGGATCGGCAAACCTAAAGTCCGCAACGACAAGCTGATCTCGAGTCACAACGGTCACGGCACCGTCATGAGCGACGCGCCGACCGAGGAAAAAGGCCCCACCCCCGGCTCGATGAAAAAAGGGACCAAGATCGGCGATGACGTGCTCTACCGGAAAGACCTGACCATCGAGCCGACCAAGCTGAACAAACCAAACGAACCGAGTACCGGGACGATCTACTACGATCTCCTCGAATCGATCGGCACCGGTGCACCCGTCTCCTACCCCATCCCCGGTATCAACACCGTCACCGTGCACACCCCGGTCGTCAACTACTCCTACACGTCCGACGACCAAGCGCACAACCAAAAGACGGACGCGACAGAAGGGCGGATGGCGTTTATCCTCGACCGTCCGTTCACGGTGACGATGCCGACAGTCGGGCAGCACAAAAACCTCCTCGGCTACGGGTACCGGGATTACAAGAAATACACCAAAAGCAAGCAGGTCTATTTCCCCTTCGACGTGTGGATCGGCGGCGGCAAAGACAAATTTGTCCCCGCAGGTCGCTGGATCGAAGTGCCGATGAGCCAAGACACGTTGGACTTTTTCCTGCCCGTCTGGGTGGATGAAGGATTCTACGACGTCGGGTTTCGCGAGATCGCGATCAACTCGCCCACCGAGGGCTTCGGTCATCAGCCGACGTACAACGAAAATCTCAACAATTACGTCGCCACTCACCTCGTCCCGGTGGAAGTCATCGGCCGCCTCTACGATTTTCGGATCACCGATGTCGCCGACTACAACTGGCAGTCGGTGTTTCGCCGCTCGGACGGCGTGACCCCGAGCGGGGTGGCGTACTGGGTCAAGGACCGGGACATCGACGGTGCACAGCGGGGCAACGTCGACCCGTACATGCTGCCGATCCTGAACGGCTCTCACCCCGATCCAGGCTACCCGAACGTGGCAGTCAAGACGGGGTATCATTTCAAGTTTGACGTGAAGACCAAAGGCAACATGTTCGGCAAAAAAGACGGCGTGCGGATCACGCCGACGTTCAAATTTGTCGGCAAGCAGGGCGGCCGACCGTTCCCCGTCGATCTGTACTACCATTCGGACAGCCGGAAGTTTGTCAAGATCGGCTCGGAAGCGGATCAAGAGAAGCGCTACGTCATCCTCGACGAACCGCTGCGCAACGTGCCGGATGACGAGATCTACGACACGACGCATTTCAAATTTAACCGGTACGGCCCGGAGGAAGTGAAGGGGCGGTCGTATGACCAGTACATGACCGACGCCTTTCGCTACGCTACGAAGCCTTCGTGGATCGGCTTTTACGACCTGATGATCCTGACCTCGCCGGTGCGCACGTTCATCGGGCCGAAGGAGCCGGGACTGCGCTCCGTCCCGCCCGGTGTCGATGTCCTGCGGGCTAACGCGTCGGTGCAAAAATGGTACGGGCAGTATACCTTGCCGGCCAACGTCTACGCGGTCCGGCAGGGTGTCGATCTCCCGGCATATGCCCGGCAAAAAGGCGGAGTGGACGACAAAGACCCGATCTTCCAGCGCAACGGTTATATCGTCGTCAACTTCAACCTCGAGACGATCCGCAACGAGGATGTGGAGCACCCGCATCTGCAATACATCTACGCCGAACAGATGAACCAATGGCGGCTGGAAGGGTTCCAGAACTGGACGGAGGACGGCTACGGGAACGACTTCGAACTGGCGGACGGCGACGTCCTGTTCTACCACGGCGACAAATCGTCGCGGGATGATTTTGGTTCGGATCAGACGCATTGATGAAGAGCAGAGAGGCTTCCAGGAGATCTGGAAGCCTTTTGTGGGGTGTGCGGTGCTGTCATTGATTGTGGTCCGGTATGGATGATGATTAGATCTTTAACATTCATTTTTCCACTAACAGGCGGCGTGTAATAGAGGTTAGAGTGGAATTACCATTTTAGATGATGCAAGGCAGGTGTGTTCGTTGAGAAGAAGGGCAGATACCACACTCATACGGGCTGGGGCACAACGTTTTGCCGCAGCCGGACAGGAACTGCAAGGGAATGCTCGACAGATGGATCAGGCTGTGTCGACGTTACTGACAGGGACGGAAGGCTGGCGCGGGGAGGGTGCGGAGTCATATCAAATGGTGGTCGGGCAGATACGTGAAGATGTGATGCTGGCCGGACAAGCCTTTCAGCGCACTGCCACCGTTCTGAGCAGTTTGGCGATGCAATTGGATCACGTTAATGATCTGTTGGATCAAGCGGATACGATGCGCTCTCGGATCCGTTCGCTTGAAATGGATCTCTGGGGCGCGGATGATCAACGGAGGGCATCGATAAACGAGCAGATCTCGCGGCTCTCCTATCAGCGGCATTCCTTAGAGCAACAAGCCAACACGACAGCCGGTCGCTACTTCGATGACATTGGCAGCATGGTGAACCGTATGCATTTTGGACACGGCAAAGCGGGCTCCGATCCTTCAGCATGGGAAAAGGCGGGAGGATTCCTCGAGTCACTGTGGGAGTCTGCCAAGGACACGGCCGAGGAGATCGTCGACGGCGTGAGTGATGTGATCGAGGAAGCGGTAGAAGGACTGCAGGACGCCGTCGCAGAGGCAGTTGGTGAACTGGACGAACTGATGGATGAGGGAATCGAAGACCTCTTCGCCATGATGCCGGAAGAGTACCGGGAGTATGCGGATATTGCGGTCGGAAACTTCGGCGATTTCGCGGAAGGGGCTGTTTTTGCGTTTGCAAATAGTATGACATTCGGGAAATTCGAGGGGTACTTGCTTGATCAGGAAGGGAGAAGCAGTGCCTATTATTTAGGACGAATAGCCGGGGATGCCGCAGCAGGAGCGATCGGAACTACTTTGGCAGACTTTGGAATGGGAGCAGTCACTGGCGGATTGAGTGAAGCCGCAATTGCAGTTTCAGGAGTAGTTACCATCGTAGCGGCAACGCCTGGATTGGCTGTAGCGGCAGTTGGTGCAGTATCGGCGGCTTATGGGACGGCGTCCGCTGCTCAGGCTACTCAAAACGGTGTAAAAGATTGGAAATTGTTCAAAAGTAGCCTAGACTCTGGAAAAGGAAGCACATCCAGTATTTCAGATAAAGCAAAGCAGATGAGAGAGAACAAAGCAAACGGTGAGAAATTTGAAAAGGAAGTAAGCAATCAGCTTTCACAGACTCACGATGACGTGGCCGAGCAGATTACAATTCGAACAGAAAGCGGAACGAAAACACGTGTCGACTTCTTAGGGAGAAATAAGGAGACGGGCCAAACGGAGATTACGGAAGCCAAATCTTCTTCTACTGCGCCACTTACAAAAAATCAAAGAACAGCTTTTCCTGAGATCGCAGAGAGTGGTGGAACGGTCGTAGGAAATGGGAAGCCTCCTTATGTGGGAGGAACGAAGATACCTCCAGGGGAAGTAAAGGTGGTACGACCAAAAGAAGAATAAGCAGCAGGAGGGGTTCATAGATGGCATTAGATAAATTGAATGTCGTTGATTCGATCGGTATCGACAAAACGGGCGGGCAAGTCACGCTTGCGATCATTGATGAACAGGATTGGGAAGAGGAAGAAGGGCATCTGCTTTTGTTGCAGGAAAAGATCAATTTCTATCTGAGCTTTCTTGAAAGCGGTGAAGTGTACAGTTCGTATCCGAAAGCAGAAGGCAGGGAGTTTGAGATAAAGGTCTTTGCCCGGTATGTGCCGACTCCATTGGGATATCAGTTTTTGGAACACGTCGCGGGAGTGATCGAAGAGGCGGGGTTTGCGTTTGTTCATCATGTGGTTGAGACATGATGCCGAATGTGGAATGGAAGTTTGGTCATGGATTGAGAGACAGGTCATCGCTCAGGTGGAGCAGCTGTATGGCGTGAAATTTCCGCGTGAGTATGTGGAAGTTGCGGTGGAGCATCACGGTGCGGCCGTGCTGCCGAATACGTTTGACGTGGAGAAATACGGTGAGGCCGTTTTTAATCGATTTTTGAGCTATGATGCGTCAAAGCCTACTTATATAGTGGGAGTGTATGAAGGGATCGAGGAACGATTGGTGGAGGGCGTATATCCGTTTGCCAGCGATGCGTTTGGGAACTTCATTTGTTTCGACTACCGCCAACAAGAAGATCTGACACAACCGGCGATTGTATTTTGGGAGCATGAGGCGGCTTCGGAAGATCCCGAGCGTGCGATCTATCCGGTTGCGAGATCGATTGCTGATTTGATCGATTGTCTGTATGAGATTGAGGATGAGAGATAGATGACTCTGAAACTGTCGCACAATTCTTGGGTTTCGAATTCTCCCACGCGACCTCCAATTCCCCGAACTCGCTCGTGATCCGCTTAGACAGCAAAAGACCTCCCGCTGGGGGGCTTTCCATCCGCGTTTTCCAGAAATGCCACGTTGTTAGTACATCATACTGGCAGGGTCATCGAAACGCCAGTAGCGGACTCCTTGATATTCGATCTCCTTTTCACTTCGAAATCCATAGCCTGTCTTTCCAGATCTGCTGTACGGCTACCGATTGACGCAACATCTTCTGCTCCTCTACAACTACACATTCTGCGAGGGACATGGCGAGCGATACGGCCAAATGGGTGAGGGCTGTTGCTTCATCCTGTGTATCTTCTGCAATCTGGAGCTTCTCCAATTTTAGTACACTGCCAAGGGGCCACATGAATCCGTCCCGGTATGCAAGAAAGTCGATAAACGAACTCTGGTTATCATCGAAGAGGTCGGTCAGTTCCATTTCGACTTTTTTTGCATGGCCGTGGGTCAGTGTAACCCTAAACTTGCTGGGAGAGTACCTTCCAACTTTTGAGTCCTCTAGTACTTGCAGTTCGAGGGTGAGCAGCGAGATATTGTAATCGAAATGTGTGAGGAAAACCTCATGTAAATCGTCGATCCTACTTTGCAACGATCGAGGAATGTAGACTGTCCATTCCGAGTCTTTGTGTGGTGTCGTGCGCGAATTCTCCTTTTTTTGCTTGACTCCTTCTGAAAGAAGATTAAACCGGATCGGTGTATTGTGAAAATCTATATGTATTTATTATAACCCATTTCGAATTGTATCTCTTATTTTATTTATAGCACGCATCGTATGTTCTCATAAATGAGGTGCGCAATCAGGTGACGTGCGCGGTCACCTATGCGGAGTCGGGACGGGAGAGTGAGGCGGAGTCGCTACTGAAAGACACGATCCTGCAGCTTGCGAACCTTGGCAGGGAGGAGGAGCAAGGGATCGCACTCGTCGAGTACGCCAAACTGATGACGCAACTCGAACGGTGGCAAGAAGCGGAGGAGGCGTGCCTGAGTGCTCAAAACCTCTTGCCGGATGGTCTCTTTACTTTTTGTGGAATGATTGATAGGCGTAGGCGTTCTACATGAAGTAAAACTACTTTCCCGGTGACGACTTTGGATAAAACGATGCAGACGCATTGGCGAAATTGCATCGTTCCAAAGGATCTCTTGAAGAGCCTGGGCTTCCAGGCTCTTTTTATTACCTTCTTTTGCATAAAAAAGACTGCTAAAGCCCGCCTTGCACCTAACCGTGTGAGCGGGCTTTTTTCATTGTCTTTTACAGGGTGAGTGAAATGATTGTTGTAAAATAACAAATTACCTATTGAAATCCATAACTGGAAGATATAGTATATTCGTAAAGCAGCAATCTACCAGAGAAGGGGCAATCTACATGTCTAGTAAAAAGGTACGAACTTTGGGCTCTCTCGCGCTCAGTTTGACGCTGGTCACGGGATCGCTGACCGGTCTCGCCTCTCCTGCCCAGGCGGCTGGAGAGACGTTTACCGAAACGATCTCCATCGAGTCGGCCACTCCGGCCGGGGAGAAGACGATCTTCATCCCGGACATCGATCAGGTGACGTCGATCAGTGTCGACAACGGCACGGTGTCCTATGTTCAGGACATGGACTCGGTCACGGTGAAGGCGGATCAAGGCCAACTGATCACCGGTGCGACGGAGTCGAAAACGGCGACTCGTTCGCAGGTGAGCAACACGACGTCCTTCCCGGCGAGCATGAGCTACGGGCCGGATGCGGAGGGGTATGCGGGCACGTTGTATCCGTCCGGCTCGTATGTGCCGAACACGTACACGATCCCGGGCCAGATCAAGACGGCGTATAAAACGCTGGAAGGAACGACCACTACCTTCCCCTATTCGTACTCGTACTCGGATGCGGACGGGTATACGGGCACGCTGTACAAGTCCGGCAGTGTGACCAGCACCAACTCGACGCTCTCGATCACGGCGACGGGGAGCCGGACGAGCTCGACGAACAGTTTCCCGGATACGATCCCGTATTTGGACGCGAACGGCTACTCGGGCACGTTGTCGAAGAGCGGCACGGCGACGTCCAGCACGACGACGGTGCCGGGGGCGAGCAAGTCGGCGACGTCGACGCGCTCTTCTACGGGCAAGAGCACCGATTCTTGCAGTGCCGCGCATACGGCTGCGTACAACCTGGCTCCGGCCTCGGTGTCGTACAGCGACGGCAGCGGCTACACGGGCACGCTCTACAAATCGAGCTACGCGGCGGGGTCCTGCTCGTACTCCGGTCTCTATGCGTATGCGAACGGCACTGTGACGTACTCCGGCACGGTCTACCAGCCGGGCACGACTTCCACGGTCTGGAGACAGTCGTACAGCGGGACGGCGTACAAGACGGTCACGAAGTATTTCCAGCAGTACGCAGGTGAAGTGAAACAACCGTCGCAAACGTACACCGACTACACGCAAGCGTACAGCGGCACGGTGACGAGAAAGCTGCCGGATCTGTACCGGTATAACGTCACTCTGACCTATAACACGCTGGTACTCGATCCGTTGTCTGAGTACGAGGTGGCACCGGAAATGGAAGAGGTCGCGCCTGACGCGTCCAAGACCTACAACTCGACGAACCTTGAGTTGGTCAAGTTCTCCCACTACTCGTATTTCAATCTCAGAAACTACATTCAAAAGAAAGTCTACCAGTCGTTTGATGGCACTCCGGGCGACAACTACTATGCGGAGTTGCGTGATGTCTACAACAACACGGACTATAAAGCGGAAGTGTTGTTCAATGACTATGGCTTCGATGGAGCGTATGCTCCGATCGATCAATGGCGCATCGCCGGTTATTTGAACAGTTCCTCCGGTTTCTCCGCTTCTGCTTTCAAAAATCCGAGAACGAAGGAGATCGTCGTTGCGTTCCGCGGCACCGAAATCACCGACTTTGAGGATCTGAAGTCCGACCTTGAATTGATCACGAACCGATATGTGGACCAAAGCGCGGATGCGAAGAAGTTTCTGCGTGCGATTAAGAAGACCTATCCGAACTACAAACTCACCTTGACCGGTCACTCGCTCGGCGGTTGGATGGCGAGCTATATGACGGTGATGGTGAAAGACCGCAATCTGCTTGGTTCCAATTCCGGTTATCTCAAGACGGTGACGTTTAATGCACCGGGTTTCTATGAGCCGGGTTACTTCACGCCGACCGAATGGGATCACATCCGGAACTACCCGGTTGAGAAGTACATCATCCAAGGGGACCCGGTCAGCGATGGCGTCTTGAAAAACTGGTGGGAGGAATTTGGCACGGGCCGTCTCTTCCTGATCTATGACGAATCCAAGCAAGGGTACACGGGTGAGCACAGCATTTTGAGCTTCTATTCGTACCGATATGATATGAAAGGCGACTCGCTGGATCTGTATATCCCCTAGTCGGAACTGCACATGAACAAGGAAGCCCCCGACCTCGTGAGGTTCTCGCGCGATGTCGGGGGCTTTTCTTGCTTGCGGGGAGGGGGTGTTCTATCATGGAGGTAACAATCTGATCTTCATTTGAGAAATCAAGAGGGGTGCATAGACATGACGGGAAAATGGACGACGAGCGAGGGTCTGCGCCGGCTGCTTGGCGAGTTGGTGGGCGTGCCGAGCGTGACGGGGTCTGCGGCTGAGGTAGAGTTGGCGGGGAAGATCGCGGGGCAACTGCGGGAGTTGCCGTATTTTCAGGCGCACCCGGAGCAGGTGGCGTTGCATCCGACGGGGGATGGGCGGTATTTTGTGACGGCGTTGGTGAAGCAGAGCCCGGCGGCGCGCAAGACGGTGGTGTTGGTGAGCCATTTTGATGTGGTGGATGTGCAGGACTACGGGGATTACAGAGATGATGCGTTTTCTATGGAAGCGATCACGGAGACGTTTTACGCGCACAAGGAGCGGCTGCCGGAACCGGTGCAGCTCGACATGGCGCAAAGGGAGTGGGTGTTTGGGCGCGGGTCGATGGATATGAAATGCGGGCTGGCGATGCACATGGCGCTCATCGAGCGGGCCGGTCTGGGGGAGTTTGACGGGAATGTGCTGCTGCTGACGGTGCCGGATGAGGAAGTGAATTCGGTCGGGATGCGGGCGGCTGTGCCGAAGTTGGTGGAGTGGGCGGATACATACGGGCTGGAGTATCAGGCGGTGTTGAATTCGGAGCCGATGTTTAATACGGAGCCGGGGGATGACCGGAACTTTATCTATACGGGGTCGATCGGCAAGGTGTTGCCAGGCTTTTTCTGCGTGGGCAAGGAGACGCATGTAGGGGAGCCGTTGTCGGGGTTGAATGCGAATCTGATGACGTCGACGGTGACGTGTGAGATGGAGCTGGCGACGGAGTTTTATCAGCGGTACGGGGAGGAAGTGACGCCGCCTCCGACGACATTGGTGCAGAAGGATCTGAAGACGGAGTACAACGTGCAGGTGTCGCATCGCGGGGTGGCTCTGTACAATCTGTTTGTACTGAATCAGCCGCTGGATGAACTGATGCAGGCATTGCGGCAGACGGCGGAACGGGCCGCGCAAAAGATCGCTGACACGCATGCGGCGCGTTCGCGGGCGTATGCGGAGGTGTCGGGGGCGGAGGCGCATGCGTTTACGGTGCGGGTGCTGACGTTTGCGGAACTGGTGGAGGAAGCGGTGCGGCTGCACGGGCAGGAGAAGGTGGATGCGGTGCAGGCGGGTGTGTTGGGGAAAGGAACGGCGCGTGATGACCGGGACGTGACGATTGAACTCGTCGATGCCGTGACGGCGATGTGCCGGGAGCTCGGGCCGATGATTGTGGTGTTCTTTGCCCCGCCGTTCTATCCGGCGGTGAATGCGAGCGAACATCCGCGCATCCAGCGGGTGTTGCCGCAAGTGCTGGAGTACGCGAAACGGGAGCATGATGTGGCGTTTGAGACGGTGCATTATTTTGCCGGCATCTCCGATCTGAGCTATGTCGGGCTGCAATACCCGATGGAGTCGCTGACCGATCTCGTCGCCAATATGCCGCTGTGGGAACGCGGGTACTCGCTGCCGTTGAAGGAGTTGCAGGCACTGGACGTACCGGTGCTGAACCTCGGACCGGTCGGGCGTGATGCGCACAAATGGACGGAGCGGCTGCAGACGGAGTTTGCGTTTGAGAAGTTGCCGGCGATGCTGCGGAAGGCGGTGAGGTTGTTGCTGGAGGATGGAGATCTCTAGGACGGAGGCGATCCGGTCATGAACAAGGAGATTCGTCAGGCGAGGACATGCTATGGTCATCTGGCGGGCGTGTTCGGTGTGGCTGTGACGGAGGTTGGGGAGGAGCAGTTGGCTTTGTGTTTGTGAAACGGGAACGAGGAAAAAGGCCGTGTCCGAGTGAGGATACGGCCTTTTTCGTATGTCCTGTGAAATTAGAGCAATACGTAAGCGCCCGGGCCGATCAGTGCGACGCCGACTGCGAGGGCGATCAGGACCAGGTTGTATTCCATACCGTTTTGCGTGGCCCAGAGTCCGTTTTTGCCGTGGACGGTGAAGATGGCAACGAGCATGGTGATGACGATCAGTGCGGCCCCGACCGGGGTGAAGACGCCGGCTGCAAAGAGCGCGCCGCCGACCAGTTCGGAGAGGCCGGCGATGAACGCCATCAGGACGCCCGGTTTGACGCCGATGGATTCCAGCCAGCCGCCGGTGCCTTGGAGGCCGTAGCCGCCAAACCAGCCAAACAGTTTTTGGGCACCGTGGCCCATGAAGAGCAGACCGACGACAAGACGGATGATGAGCAGACCAAGATTCATATGAAACACTACCTTTCTGTTGTTTGATTATTTTTTGTTTGTGACTTACTTTATGTGAGTATATTATGCGAAGTTCCTTGTCCGTGTCAAGGGTGTATGAAAAAAATACATGAGAGCCTTGAAGTGTGATATGATTTTTACAAAATCAATCAACCGAACATTCGGTTTGGCGGAGGTGCTCGCATGACGAAGGGGATCGCGGATGGCAGCTTGCTGTGGCAACCCACGGCGGAGTGGATGGAGGAGCAGAATCTGACGAAGTATCAACGCTGGGTGGAGGAGAGACTCGGCCTGACGTTTGCGGATCATCAGGAACTGTGGCGATGGTCGGTGGACCAGCAGGAAGATTTCTGGGGCAGCGTGTGGGAGTACTGCGGGGTAAAAGCGTCCAAGCCGTATCAGCAGGTGCTGGCGAAGAGCGAGATGCCGGGGGCGAAGTGGTTTATCGGGGCGGAGCTGAACTACGCGGAGCATGTGTTTTTGAATCGGCCGGATGACAAGGCGGCGTTGTATGTCCGTTCGGAGCGGTCGGCGAAGCAAGAAGTGAGCTGGAAGGAACTGCGGGAGAAGACGGCCGCCGTGGCTCATGCGCTGAAGGAGATGGGGGTGCGACCGGGCGACCGGGTGGTGGCGTACTTGCCGAACATCCCGGAGGCGGTGGTCGCCTTTCTGGCCTGTGCCAGCATCGGGGCGATCTGGTCGATCTGCTCGCCCGACTTTGGGACGGCGAGCGTGGTGGACCGGTTTCAGCAGATCGAGCCGACGGTGCTGATCGCGGTGGACGGCTGCCAGTTTAACGGAAAGGTGCATGACAAGCGGTCGGTAATCGAGGAATTGAAGAAGCAACTGCCGACGTTGAAGAAGACGGTGGTGATTCCGTTTATCGAAGAAGCGCTGCAAGCGTCCGGGGATGTGCGTTTGGCGGAAGGGCAAGGCTCGACGGCATCTGATGATGTGCTTTGGGCGGATGCGGTCGCCGGAACGCATGAGCTGACGTTTGAACAGGTGGCGTTCGATCATCCGCTGTGGATTTTGTATTCGTCGGGGACGACGGGGCTGCCGAAACCGATTGTGCACGGGCATGGCGGGATCTTGATCGAGCATTTGGAGACGCTTTTGATCGAGCAGACGACGACGGAGGACGACGTCTTTTTCTGGTACACGACGACCGGCTGGATGATGTGGAATCTGCTGATGAGCGGTCTGCTCGCCGGGTCGGCGATCGTGCTGTATGACGGCTCGCCGTCGTATCCGTCGATGGCGGTGCTGTGGGACGTGATCGAGGATCTCGGCGTGACGTTTTTCGGCACGAGCGCCGGGTATCTCAACGCGTGTGCGAAGTTTGGAGTGAAGCCGAATCAGATCGCCGATCTGTCGCGCCTCAAGTCGATCGGCTCGACGGCGGCTCCGCTGACGGCGGAAGGATTTGCCTGGGTGTATGAGCATGTGAACCGCAATGTGTGGCTCGGGTCGCTCAGCGGCGGGACGGATGTGTGTGCGGCGTTTGTCGGCGGTTCGCCGACGCTGGCTGTGCGGGCCGGGCTGTTGCAAAGCCGGGCATTGGGCGCGCGGGTCGAGGCGTTCGATGAAGAGGGCCGGTCCGTGGTGGGCGAAGTGGGGGAATTGGTCGTGACCGCTCCGATGCCTTCGATGCCGCTGTATTTCTGGAATGACGAGGGGAATCTGCGGTATCAGGAGAGCTATTTTGATATGTATCCGGGCGTATGGCGGCACGGGGACTGGATTCAGATCCACGAGGACGGCTCGTGCGTGATCTTCGGGCGTTCCGACTCGACGATCAACCGCGCCGGCGTGCGGATGGGCACCAGCGACCTGTATCGGATCGCGGAGGCGCGGGAGGAGATCCTGGAGAGCCTCGTGATCGATTTGGAGTATATCGGGCGCGATTCGTTTTTGCCGATGTTTGTGGTGATGCAGCCGGGGCATGTGCTGGACGATGAGCTGAAAGAGGCGATCCAAAACGACATTCGGACAAAGCTCTCTCCCCGATTTGTGCCGGATGAGGTGTATGAGGTGAAGCAGATCCCGAAGACGCTGAACGGGAAAAAGTTGGAGGTGCCGGTGCGGAAGATCCTGCTCGGGATGCCGCTGGAGAAGTCGGTCAACCCGGACTCGATGGCCAATCCTGAGTCACTGGCGTTTTTTGTGGAGTTGGCGGAGCGGTTGAATCGAGACTAGACTGTCATCGAATGAAAAGTAGCGGCCTCCGTCTTGCGCGGAGGCCGCTTTGGTTTGATCAGAAACGAAAGACTTTCAGATCATATCTATTTAATTTATGCGAAATAATTGGTAAAATGTATTTGAAGATGGGTGCATCAAATGATTGCAGTAAATGATTATCTTAATCGAAAACGGATTTTCTCTTCGTTTCAAGTACTGAGATGATTCTAAACTGGTGGAATAAACGGTGATGTTGGGGAGGTGTTCAAGGGCTGTCTCGCAGATTGCTTTTTCGTACAAAAAATTGAATTTTTGTTGTTTTCGCGCAGTTTAAAGGGGGAGATCTTGTATGACAAATTTGAATACCAATGAGAGAGAGCCGATCGCGATCGTAGGGATCGGTTGCCGATTTCCAGGCGGAGTCGACAGCCCGAGAAGTTTTTGGAACCTGTTGACCGAGGGCGTTGATGCGATAACCGAAGTCCCCGAGGATCGTTGGAGCCAACAAAGGTTTTTTGACCCAAACCGTGGAAAGCCGGGCAAGACGTACACGAAATGGGGCGGTTTTTTAGATTCCATCGATTTGTTTGACGCTTCGTTCTTTGGGATCTCACCACGCGAGGCCTCCATGCTCGATCCGCAGCAACGCTTGTTGTTAGAAGTTTGCTGGGAGGCGCTGGAGGACGGCGGACAACGGGCCGACAAGCTGCGCGGCAGCCGGACCGGGGTGTTCATCGGCGGGTTCACGCTGGATTATAAATATTTGCAATTTGCGGAGCGGAATCGACACGTTGTGGGTTCGCATACGGCAACCGGTGTCATGATGACGTTGCTTGCAAACCGACTGTCGTATGTATTCGATTTTCAAGGTCCGTCCGTTGCGGTTGATACGGCCTGTTCCTCTTCATTGGTTGCCGTGCATCTCGCTTGCCAGAGTCTTTGGAACGGCGAAACGGGTCTGGCGATCGCCGGGGGTGTCAACGTGATGTTGAAACCGGACATCACCGTTTCGGAGTCGAAGGCCGGGATGTTGTCGCCGGACGGGCGTTCCCGGGCATTTGATTCGCGAGCCAACGGATATGTGCGGGCAGAAGGCGCCGGCATCGTCGTTTTAAAGCCGTTTGCGCAAGCGGTTGCAGACGGGGACTCCATCTATGCGTTGATCCGCGGAACGGCTGTCAACCAAGATGGGAACTCCTCCGGGCTGACGGTGCCGCGCGGGGAAGCACAAGAGAAGTTGATGCGCGAAGCCTATGCGCGCGCTGGTGTGAAGCCCAGTGAGATTCAGTATGTGGAAGCTCATGGAACGGGGACGCCGGTCGGAGATCCGATTGAAGCGAATGCCATTGGGACGGTGCTTTCCGACGGTCGCGGGGAGCAGGATGTCTGCTACATCGGGTCGGTCAAAACGAATTTCGGACACACGGAGGCTGCGGCCGGCGTGGCAGGTCTGATCAAAGCAGCGCTCGCCCTGCATCACGGGCAGATCCCCAAACATCTGCATCTGCTGTCTGCCAATCCGAAGATCGATTTGGAGCAGTTGAAATTGAAAGTGCCGCAAGAACTGACTCCGTGGCCCGAGACGGAAGGGCCGCGCTTGGCGGGCGTGAACTCGTTTGGATTTGGCGGAACGAATGCACATGCTGTGCTGGAGGCGGCTCCGATCCCTGCGGCTTTGAAGGACGACGTACAGGAACAGGCATCTTACCGCGTGGTGCCGCTTTCCGCGCGTAGTCCGGAGGCGCTGCAACAGCAGGCGTCTACGTGGATGCGGGAGTTGGGGGACGGTGGGTTGCTGGAAGGGGCTTCCTTGTCGGATCTCGCGCATTGGGCAAGTCAGCGCCGTGACCATCACCCTCATCGTCTCGCCGTATTGGCCAAATCAAGCGAAGACTTGCTCGACTCGCTTCAAGCGTATCTCAACCAAGAATCTCGTCCTGGTCTGGCAGCAGGCCAAGCTGGAAACGAACCGGAGCCATTGGTATTTGTCTACACGGGCATGGGGCCTCAGTGGTGGGGCATGGGTCAGCAACTGTACCGCGAAGAACCGGTGTTCCGTGCGGCTCTTGATGACTGTGATGCACGTTTTCAAAAACAGGCCGGGTGGTCGGTGCTTGAGGAGATGCTGAAGGATGAATCTCGTTCGCGCATGGCCGAAACGGAAGTGGCACAGCCGGCAAACTTTTTCCTGCAAGTCGGTTTGACCGAGCTTTGGAAATCGTATGGAGTGGTGCCGGATGCAATCGTCGGCCACAGTGCGGGGGAAGCGGCTGCCTGTTACGTGGCAGGGGCCATGTCTTTGGACGAAGCGATCAAAGTGATCTACCATCGCAGCCGTCTCCAACAGTTGACCACGGGACAGGGGAAACTGGTGGCAGTCTCCTTGCCGCATCAAGATGTCTTGCCTTATTTGAAAGGGTTGGAAGACCGCGTGTCGATTGCAGCGCTCAACAGCCCTTCGAGCGTAACGCTGGTCGGAGATCCGGATGCATTGGAACTTGTGGTGGCTCCCTTGGAGGCAAAAGGCGTATTTTGCAAATATCTCTTTGTGAAAGTGCCGTACCACAGCCATTACATGGACCCGTTGCGGGAAGAACTGCTGGAGGTGCTTGGCGACCTGCAGCTGACGGATACGCATCTGCCGCTCTACTCGACCGTTACGGGCCGGAGAATCGAAGGCACGCAGGCAGACGCGCACTATTGGTGGTTGAACGTACGCGATTCTGTGCTTTTCGCGGCGGCAACGAATGAGTTGCTCCAAGACGGATACAGCCGGTTCCTCGAAGTCGGTCCCCATCCGGTGCTGGCAAGTTCGATCTCGGAGTGTCTCGACGCCTCAAACCGCAGCGGCAAGATCGCCACGTCGATGCGTCGGGGACAAGATGAGCAACAGATCCTGCTCGGTTCGCTCGGTCAGTTGTATACGGGAGGGCAGGAGGTGGAGTGGGCGGCTCTGAATCCGACCGGCCGCGCCATCAAACTCCCCGGCTATCCGTGGCAGCGGGAACGCCATTGGAACGAATCGCACGAGTCCGCGCAGGATCGTCTGGGAGAAAAACGTCGCCCCTTGCTCGGAAACCGTCTCCATGTTCCTCATCCGGCATGGGAGACGGAGATCAACACTTCGCAGATCACCTATCTGGCGGATCATCAAATTCAAAGCTCGATTGTCTTCCCGGGAGCGGCCTATTTTGAAATGGTCTGCCAAGGGATTAACGATCTGCTGGGTGCGAAACCGGGTGTCATCTACGGTGTCGGCGAGGTCGAATTCCATAAAGCGCTGTTCTTGTCTCAGGAGAGGAATGCCAACTTGCAACTGCACCTTGATCCGGAGGCAGGGACGTACCGAATCGTTGATGCCACGAATCCGGCGGCAGATCTTCCTCTGCACTCCAGCGGGAAAGTTCTCTGGAAAAACCGGTATCAGGTGCCCAAGGTCTCGTTGTCCGATTTGCAAGTTCGCCTCACCTCGGAGGTGACGAAAGAGCAGACTTATGAGCATTTCCGCAAATTGGGCTTGGTGTACGGTCCGACTTTCCAAGGCATTGAACGCCTCTGGCATAACGGACAGGGGGAAGTGTTGGTACAGATCCGCGTACCGGATGCCATACTCCCTGAGATGGGCGACTATGAGATGCACCCGGTCGTTCTCGACTATATGTTTCAATCGCTGGCTGCTGCTCTTCCGCGAGAAGGTGAAGAGACGGTCTACATGCCGACGGGGATCGATCACGGCATTTTCGGCGGAACGATTCGCTCGCAGGTCATGTGGATTCACGCCAAAATCTGCGAGCAGACGGACGTGGAGCTGACAGGGGACATCCGCCTGTTCGACGAGGAGGGCAATACGCTCTTCGAGGTCGCCGGGTGCCGGGCAAGATCGTTGAAAGATGATTCGCAACAGGTGATGGGCAATGTACCGATGACGTACAGTGAGTTGTCGTGGGTGGAGCAAGAGTTGATGACGGACACGGAGGCGGCGAACACGGGTGATCTCTGGCTGCTCTGCACCGATCGCGATGGAGTGGGCACCCGGTTGGCCGAGCGTCTGCGGGAGAACGGTGACCGAGCGATCATGGTGCAGGCCGGATCGCAGTATTCAAAAGTGGCTGAGGATCTGTATGCCGTGCGTCCGGGTTCGACTGACGATTACCACCGTCTGCTCACCGATCTGCAGGCGGAAAACGGTCACGATCCGTTGCACCTGCGCGGCATCGTGCATCTGTACAGCTTGGACATCGCAGATACAGTTCATTTGACAGACGAGACTTTGGCGCAGGCTGAAGTGCTCGGAGGCCTGAGCGTCTTGCATCTCACCCAAGCGGTGGCACAATACCCGTGGCGCAAGGCTCCAAAGATGTGGCTTGTGACGTCGGGGGCGCAAACGGTGGCGAACGAAGCGGGTACCCAAGTGGCGCAATCGACGCTGTGGGGGTTGGCTCGTGTCATCGGGCAGCAGGAGCATCGTGACATCTGGGGCGGGATCGTGGATCTGGACCCGGCCAGCGCTGTCGACGAGTCGGCTGCGCTCCTGGCCAAGGAGATTCGCCGCACCGACCGTGAAGATCAAGTGGCGTACCGCAACCGTGTGCGCTATGTGGCACGTCTTGTGGACTGCCAGGATCTGAGTCTCCCGTTGCCGCCGCAACTTCGTCAAGATGCCAGCTACATGATTACCGGCGGGTTCGGGGCACTGGGCTTGCTGGTGGCCGCGCATCTGATTGAACGCGGGGCGCGCCGTTTGATCTTGGTGGGCCGTGAAGCCTTGCCGCCGCGTATCGAATGGAAACAGGTGGATCCTGACAGCCGTACGGGTCAGCGCATCGCCTCTGTGCGTGCGCTGGAAGCGCTCGGTGCCAGTGTTCACGTCGCAGGGTTCGATGTCGCCGATGCCGGTGCGCTTGCCGCTTTCGTGGAGGCTTATGAAGCGGAGGGATGGCCGAGCATTCGGGGGATCATCCATTCTGCCGGAACGTCAAAGCCGCAGATGCTTCTCTCCATGACGGCCGATGAATACGCATCCGTCCTGCGTCCGAAAGTACAAGGCGCATGGAATCTTCATACTCAATTTCATGATGCGCCGCTGGACTTTTTCATCCTCTTCTCATCGGTTGCATCGTTGATCGTCTCACCGGGTCAAGGCAACTATGCGGCCGGCAACGAATTCCTCAATGCGTTGGCACGCTACCGGCACGCACTTGGCAAACCGGCGCTGAGCATCAACTGGGGCCCGTGGGGAGAAGTCGGCATGGCCAACGATTTAGACCTGATCGAGTTCTTCGCCAAGCGCGGGAACTATCCGATCACCAATGCCAAGGGGTTGGAGGCATTCGGTCATGTCATGGGTCACAGCAAGCCGCAAGTCATGGTCTCGCCGCTCGTCTGGAACGTCGCGTGCCAGACGAACTACCCGCTGGGCGAATTCCCGGCGATGCTGGACGACGTCTACGCGCAAAGTGCGCAGCAGCAGGCGAAGGAGGAGCCGGAGACCGGCAAAGAAAACATCCGCGAATCCCTGCAGAACGAGAGCGACCCGGTACTGCGCCAAGAGCTTTTGGAGGCGTATGTGAAAGACTCCGTGTCTCACGTCTTGTTACTCAATCGCGAACAGCTGGTGAATGACGAGCCGTTGACTTCGATGGGTCTTGATTCCATGCTGGCACTCGAACTCAGAAGTCGGTTGGAGAAGACGTTCGGGGTATCGGTGCCTGTCGTCGAACTCCTCCGAGGGGTGAGCGTCAAGGAGATCTCCCACAGTCTGAACAGCCAAATGCAGACCGAGATCTCGTCGGGGGACGATGTCCTGTCGCATCTCGACCATTTGAAGCCGGAGGATCTCGACGATCTGTCGGACGAAGAGATCGAAAGGCTCCTGCAAGAACTGGAAGCCAACTAAGTGAAAAAAGACCCGCCTTCCTGAGAAGGCGGGTCTTTTCGTTTTCTAGGCGGAGGTGCTCTTGGTGAGGTTTGACAGGGACTGATAACGGCGCAACGGGGTCAAAACAACGGTCAATACGGCTGCGCAGAGAGTCAACAGAGCCCCGGCAAACAGCAAGACGTTTTGCGGGCCGATGCTGTCTGCAAAAAATGTGGAGAAGCCGACACAGAGCGTCAGCAGCGGACCGTTCACCGTTGCGACCATCCCGAATACCCGGCCCTGCAACCCCGAATCGACCTCCACTCGGATGGCGACATTGAGCAACAGCGTGCAGAGGCAATACATAAACCCGAGGGCGAAGATGAGCGGATAGACTTGCGCCGGTTCGTTCATCCGCGAGATGAGGATGAAGATCGGACCGAGTCCCAGCGTGCCGACGAAGATCCAGAATCCCTTTTTCTTGATCCGGGTATCCAACTTCATCAGAATCCAAGACGCGGTGATATAACCCAATGGCACGCAAGCCTCGATGATTCCGAACTCGGCCGGGGCGGCCTTCCACACGATCACGGTCATGACTTGAATCATCATCAGCGACATCGTGAAGAAAGCGGAGATGACCGGCATGAGGATAATGATGCTTCGAGTAAACGGATCACCGAACATAAAGCGAAATCCAGCGGTGAAATCTTGCCAAAACCCCTTCGTCCCGGTCGGTTCGGCAACGGGTTCCGTCACCGGGGAGTCCGCTGTGATCGGCTCGTCGGTGGAGGGTGCATGCGAGTTCTGCACATGAGCCGATTGAAACTTGCCGGCGAACAGGACGAAGATCGCAGATAACACATAGGTGACCGCATTGACACCCGTTGCGGCCGCGGTGCCAAAGAAGCCGACGACAGTCCCCCCGACCGCTAGACCGAGAATCCGTGCGACATTGTCGATGATGTTGATCGAGGCTGTCGCTTTGGGAATCAACTCTTTTTGGAGGATGTTGCTCAGGGACGCATGAAACGCGGGCCCATGAAACAGCATGACGAACGTCTGAAGCCCGACGATCACCAGGACCAGCGCGAGCGGCGTGTAGTTCAAGTACATGCACAGCGAGATGACTGCCATGATCG
Organism: Tumebacillus lacus; assembly: GCF_026410385.1. Classification (GTDB taxonomy): domain Bacteria; phylum Bacillota; class Bacilli; order Tumebacillales; family Tumebacillaceae; genus Tumebacillus; species Tumebacillus lacus. The sequence continues at coordinate 240,237 of NZ_JAPMLT010000002.1, read as the reverse complement.
CAGCGTTCAGCAAGTCGCAGACCCACATGATCGTCCTGCGGTCGAAGCGGTCGGCAAATGTCCCGGCGATGTTGCCTGCGGAGAGTGTGACGACCAACACGACGAGGAACAGCAGGAACATGATGCGTGCGCTGCCTGTCGTTTGCAACACCCACAGGTTGAGTGCCAACGAGGCGAAGCAGGAGCCGAGCAGGGAAAATCCATAGGAAATGAAGAGATATCGGAACGTGCGGTTCTGGAAGAGCATGAAACAGCCCCCTTCAATTTGCAACTGCGCTGTCATTTTTTCGCAAGCATGGACTTGAGCTTGGCGAGTTTGTCGTTTTGGAGTGCCTGCTGGCGCTGCGCTTTTTCAGCCTTTTGATACGACGTGAGGGCCGTGTGGAGATCGTCCCAACATGCTTCCGGTCGTTCTGCCATCGTCAGAAGCAGATGGCGGAGGTGCGACAGGGTCGTTTCGAGTTCCTGACGGGTCATCCGGTTCCCGTCTTCTTCAAGTTGCAACATCAGCTCGTGACCGGGTGTGACTTTCAGGCAGAGCGGATAGTGGTTGCGCACCGTGTTGCGGATGTCGCTCAACTGCAAGTCGCGACGCTTGAACTGTGACGAATGGACCGGAAGATTCTCAAACGCCACGATGCTTTCAAACAGTGCCTGCCCGCGAACCAATCCGCACCACGAGTGGATGAGCGATAACGGTGTGCCTTCATGACGGCGTGCTTGAAGTTGGGTGTCTTGCAGGATGCGCAGGCTGTCCGCCCATTTTTCGCCGTCGCGTGTCTGCACGCGTACCGGAAGGGTGTTGATGAACAGTCCCACGATGGAATCCGCCCCCGCCAACTCGCTGGGACGTCCGGATGAAGCGGCTCCGAATACAACGTCGGTGTGTCCGCTCCGGTCGCGCAACAGCAGTGCCCACGCTCCTTGCAGCAAGGTGTTCAGCGTGATGTTCTGCTGCAAGGCGGCTGCTTGCAAGGCGCGAGTCTCGGTGGCCGACAGCGTATATGATGCCTCCAAAAAGGATGACACCTGATCGTGGGTCGCAGGTTTGAGATGGAGCGGCGTCGGCGTGTGACACCCTTGCAAGAGGTCGCGCCAGAACTGCTCCGCTTGGTGCCAGTCTTGCGCTTGGTACCAGGCGATATAGTCGCGGTAGTCGCGGGGGGTCGTCAGAGACACGCCGCCGCCGACTTGCAGTTGATCGTATGCGCTCAACACTTCCTGCAGGAATTGAATGAGCGACCAACCGTCCAAGAGCAGATGATGGTTGGTCAGAACGAGATGGTACAGGTCCTCCGTCAACCGGATGAGATGAACGCGCATCAACGGGGCCGTCTCCAAGTCAAACGGCGTGTTTCGCTCTGCTTGAATCAGCCGCTCAAGTCTCTGCTCGCGCTCTGCGGATGTGCTGTCCCGCCAATCAAGCTCCGTCCAGGGGACGTTCACCCGTGCCGCGACCACTTGCAGCGGTTCGGAAAGGTGTGTACAAACAAAAGCGGTTCGCAAGATGCTGTGCCGGTTGACCACCGTCTGCCAGGCGGTCTGGAAGGAGGAGGCTTCCAAGTTCCCTTCCAACTTGCAATCAAACTGCGCGACGTACAAGTCCGGCTGGGCAGAGGTCAAGTTGTGGTAGACCATTCCGGCCTGTACAGGAGTGAGCGGATAGAGGTCCTCGATGTCTTCATAGCGTGAGGACAACCAGCGATAGTCTTCCGTCTTCACGTTCGCAAGCGGGAAGTCCCCTACGGAAAGAACGGGATCCGTTTGTTGGCGGCAGTGGTCGTGCAGGTTTTGCAACTCGGTTTCAAGTCGTGCGGCCAACGTTTGGATCGCCTGAAGGTCAACGACCTCGGTCGAGTATTGGAACAGGATGTGCAATCGTTCTTGGAACAAAAACCCGTGGATGACCACGCGAGTTCCGGTCACCGTCCCGTGCGCATGCGGGCGGATCGACGTCAAAACGGACGTGTTGAAGGAGGACAGACTTCCATAGAAGATCACGTCCACTCCAGTTTCAGAAGCGGGGTGTTGACCGTGTTTGTTCTCCGACAACGTCGTATCGATCTCAAGGCTCTGTGCCACAGCTGTCCGCAGAACGGTCTCGGGCGTTGCGCGGTACATGCGGCGAGCGGATTGCAACAAGGCTTGCGTTTCGAGTACCGACAGCGAGAACCCAAGGGCAGCCGTTTTTTCAAACAACATGAGCGCTGAACGGGAGTCTGTTGCAGGCGGCTTCCACGTCGGCCATGCGGTCTTGGCCGTTTCTTGTTTCAGCATGCCTGTTCGAGCCTGCTGGAGGGCCATCTGGAACTCGTGTATGAGCAACGCCCACATGCTGTCGTCGACCAACAGCCGGTCGCCGATGAGGCACAGCATGCTCTCCTGATCATCTCCACGGTCGAACAGCACGGCTTGCCACATGGGACCGGATGCAGCATGGATGGCCTGTTCAAACGTTTGTTCCATCAGCAGTTGTTGTTCCTGTTGAGGGACCTTTCGCAGATCGATGAGCTGGAGCGGGAGGGAGGTTGAAGACTCAGGCCCGGGCTGTACCCAGACTTTGGAGTCGGGCTCCATCTGCAGACGCAGCGCTTCATGCTGATGCAGCAGAGCGCGAAGGCTGTCTTCGATCTCGCGTATCGACCAATCCGCCCCGGTGAGCCAAAAGGCTTTCTGACGTGCCGGTCTCGATACAGTCGTGAGCAACTGGTATTGCTCTTCGGTGAGCGGAATCTTCCTGTGCGTTCCTTGGTAAAGAGTCGTGTCGGCAACAGCGCTCAACTTGGCGATTGTCGGATGCTCAAATAACTGATTCGGGGTGATGCGAAGATTCAACTTTGCAGCTTGCATGATCACCTGCAAGGCCAGAATGGAATCGCCGCCTCGCTCGAAGAAGTTGTCATGAACGCCCATCGACTCTTGGTGCAGGACCTGAGACCAGATCGCTGCGAGTGCCTGTTCCACGTCATTTCGCGGGGCGACTGCATCGCGCTGCTCCTGCGGCAGTTCCAAGGCCAAGAGGGCGGCACGATTCGCTTTTCCGTTTGCTGTGAGCGGGATCGCATCTACGAGCAAGAAGGCGGAGGGCACCATGTATTCGGCCAATCTTCCTTGACAGAATTCACGCAGGTCATGCGCGGTGACTTCGGCCGAGTCGGCGGGGACACAGAAAGCAAGGAGACGTTTCTCCCCGGCAGGTGCTTCCTGTACGAGTACGACGCTCTCCCGTACGCTTTCGTGGTTCAGCAGGACAGCTTCGATCTCTTCTGTTTCGATTCGGAATCCGCGGATCTTGACTTGGTTGTCGAGGCGGCCGAGGAACTCGAGCACTCCGTCTGCACGCAAGCGCACGAGGTCGCCCGTCTTGTACAGACGTGAGCCTGTGTCCGTTCCGAACGGGTCGGCTACAAACTTTTGTACAGTAAGCTCCGGTCGGTTCACGTAGCCGCGCGCGAGGCTGATGCCGCCAATGTGCAGTTCACCCGGCACCCCGAGCGGGACGGGGTTCCCGAAATCATCGAGGACATAGGACGTGCGGCAGCCCAGCGTGCGCCCGATTGGAACGGCTTTGTCGGGGGCGAGCGCGGCCGCATCGGCTGTGATCTCATAGGCGTGCGAGGTGACGACCGTCTCCGTCGGACCGTATACGTTGAGCAAACGGATGTCGGCCGTCGGCAACTCTTGCCAAGCCTGGACGTGCATCGGCAGCATGGCTTCCCCCCCGACGATCATCAGGCGCAGGGACTGCGGCAAAGGAACTTGTAATTCCCGCCAAGTCTGCACCAACTGATTCCAATAGGAGGTGGGCAAGTTCATGACGCTGATCCGGTGTTGATGTACCTGTTGCAACAAGTCGTGCGGACTCCAAAGCTCCGGTCCGCGCAAGACGACGGTGGCCCCGGAGAGCAGAGCGGACAGCATCTGTTCAATCGATGTGTCGAAACTGTACGAGGAGAACTGCAACACACAGTCCTCTGATGTGATCTGATAGTACTCCTTGATGGTAAGCAGATGAGAGATCAGCGGGCCGTGTTCGATCTCGACGCCCTTTGGTCGGCCGGTGGAGCCGGATGTGTAGATCACGTACGCCGGCTGGTGGAGCGATACAGTCCGCTCGATCGGTTCTCCGCAAGCTTCGTCTTCCAACTCGTCGAGGCAGACAAGGCGTACGGAAGACACCGGGATGCGCGGGGCATCTTCGCGAGTGGTCAAGATCGTCGTCAGCCCGCTGTCTTCCACGATGTAACGAAGGCGTTCCTCCGGGTACTGCGGATCAAGCGGCACATACACACCGCCCGCTTGGAGAATCCCGATCAGTCCGACGGGCAGATGGAGCGAACGCGCCAGCAGTACGCCGACTCGTTCCTGCGGTTGAAGGCCCAGCGTCTGCAAGCGCCGGGCTGTGCGTTGCGCTTTGGCCATCAGCTCGCCGTAGCGAAGGATCTGATCGCCGCATACGATGGCCGCCGCCTCCGGCGTTCGTTGAGCTTGCACAGCCAGCCGTTCATGCACCGGCTGCATCTCATGTATCGTCTGAGGCTGGTTCCACTCGTACAGGACTTTCTGACGCTCCGCCTCGTGCAAGAGCGGCGCCTGTCTCACGTCACCGTCCGGATCTTGCAAAAGATGCCGGAGCAACACTTGGAAGTGGGCTGCCATGCGCTCGATCGTTTCATGAGCGAACAGATCGGTGTTATACGAAAAACCCCCACGCAGCACATGGTCGTCCTTTGTCAGAGAGAGGGTGACGTCAAATTGGCCCTCCTGTTGCGGAATCAAATAGGAGGAGAGCTGCATGCCGTGCAGATCAAGTCGGGCCTGCGGGTCTCCCGATATGTATCGCGTCAAGCCCTGTTCCTTAAGATGAGTGGCTTTGTGGAAAGCGAACATCGCTTGAAAGATCGGCGAACGGCTGGGATCGCGCTCCTGTTTGAGTTGTTCAACGAGCAGCGAGAACGGGTAGTCTTGGTGTGCGAGACCATGAAGTACTTTGCTTTTGTTTGTGTTCAACAGTTCGCGGAAAGTCACGGACCCGTTAAAGGATGCGCGCAACGTGATCGGGTTTGCGAAGTATCCGATCACATCCTCCATCTCCAGACGGTTTCGTCCCGCTGTCGGGGAGCCGACCAAGATGTCGTCTTGGCCGCTGTACCGATGCAAGAAGGTTTGAAAGGCGGAGAGCAGCGTGACATAGGGCGTCACTCGCTCCGTGCGGGCAAGGGCGTCAATCTGGTGGACGAGCGCGGGGTCAATTTCGAAATAGTAGGTGGATCCCTGATAGGACTGGGTGGAGGGGCGTCGAAAATCGGTGGGCAAGGAAAGGGCAGGCAGATCACCGCTTAACTCTTGTTCCCAATAGTCGCGCAACGTTTGTCCTTCTGTACCGGTTAGCAGATCAAGCTGCCAGCGAACATGCTTGGCGTATGTACCTTTGACAGGAGGCAAAGCGGCGGGCACAGAGGACAAGGCTGCCTGATAGAGTTGTCCTAACTCGTCGAGAAGGATGGACAGCGACCAAAAATCAGAAAGGATATGATGGATGGCTATCAGCAAAATCGTATCGGTCGGTCGGGCAAAAAGGTCGAAGCGAAACAGCGGTCCATCAGCAAAAGAGAACGGGCTGTTGGCGGCGGCCAGCACTTGTCGGCGCACCTCTTCTTCGCTCAGGGCGGCGGTGTCGTGCAGGGTCACCGGGATGTCCATCTCGTGGTGTACGCACTGCATCAATTGTTCGCCCTCTTTGGTGATCGTCGTGCGCATCGCCGGATGTCGGGCGGTCAGCTGCGACACGGCCTCTTGAAACGCCCCATGTTCGACCGGCGACTGGATGCGAGCGGTAAATAAGATATGGTAGGACGAGGTATCCGGTGCCAACTGATGGAGATACCACAGCGCCTGTTGTCCATATGTCAAGGGATATTGCTGCGGACGTTGTGCTTTCTCCAGCAGGAGTTTGCGTAGCCGCTCACGTTTTTCATCGAGTGCAGTTCGATCAGCCAAGCCTATTCATCCCTTCAGGTTAGATGGTGGAAACGTTTGCACAAAACGATAGAAAAGATGTATTAATTATCGTATAATAAGAGTAGAATATCAACCTTTTAATTTGAGTGTCAAGAGATGAGAGGGATGGTGTTGAATAATAATAGATAATCAACACGAAGATTATTGACACCAATTCTGTATTGAATGAAAATACGGATATATTTTTGTGGAAAAAGTAACTTCGATAAATAAATTAATCAAATGAGATTCGAGAAGGAGTGGTTGGATGAACGCGAACGACCGGGATGCTTTGATTCAATGTGCAGTCCGTTTTACAGGTGCCATCCATGCAGATCAGGTACAAGCCATGATGCAGCAGATCTTGGCAAGGCACGAGATTTTTCGTACGGCGAGGCCGGGAGAGGAGCTTTCCTGCCAACTCCTGCACAGGGCGGTATGCGATGCGGAGGAACTGTTGACAGAGGAGCGGAGACGGGCTGCAGAGGAACAAGCGGCGAGGCCGTTCTGGCTGGCATGGGTCCAGGAAAACGAGGAGCAGGGAATTCTGTGCCTGACGATGCATGCATGTTTCGCAGACAGCACGACGCTGCGTCAGATCGTGGAGGAACTGTTCCAGGCCTGCGCGGGGACTTTTCAGGAAGAGGACCCGCAAGAAGAGCGTTTGCAGTATCAGGATATCGCAGCTTGGAGTTCTTCTCTTTTAGAAGGTGAGGACGGCAAACTCGGTCAGGCTTTTTGGTTGGAGGAACATTCCTTGTGGCGACAGGCAGAGCGGGAGTCCGCACCCAGAGTGATGGGGAAACGGACGGACGCTGCGAATCAGGGCGCGTTTCAACCAGGATTTGTGCGCAGGAAGATCGGCGCCCCGCTTTCCGAAACGTTGCGAACCGTATCGACGGAGGCGGGATTGGATGTCCGAACCTTGATCTTGGGTGCGTGGCAGGCGTTGCTGTCCCGTTTATCCAGCGGATCGGTCGTGAGTACAGGAGTCGCGTACAATGGGCGGAATTTGCCTGTCATGCAAGGCGTTGCAGGTCCTCTGAGCAAACACTTGCCGGTGGCGCGAGAGCTTACAGACGATACGTACTTTATGGAAGGACTTGATCAGTTGCAGGAGCAGTTGGAACTGTTCGCCGACTGGCAGGAGTACTTCACCCTCGATCTGTTGGAGTCATCAACCGGGCAGGCGGGCTGTTTCCAATCTTGTTTTGACTATGTGCAGCAACCGACGCTCGGACGCTGCGGAGGCTTGACTCTGGAGTGGCTGGACAGCTACGAGTGCTGGGATCGGTTCGATGTCAAGCTGATCTGTTTCGAACAAACGGACGGGTATGAGTTTGTGCTGTATTACGATGCCGACCTCATGTTGCAAGAGGGGGCGCGGCAGAAGCTGAATCAGTTGATTTTGGTTTTGGAACAAGTTTGCGAGCGCTCCCCGCTTACGATTGGAAGTCTGAACCTTCTGACCGTTGAAGAGGAGCACCTGATCCGCAAGGTGTTTACGGATACGGCTGTGGAGTACGATCTGAAAAAAAACCTCCATCAATGGATGGAGGAGCAGGTGGACGCGACGCCGGACGCAGTGGCGGTGGTGTTTGGCGAGGAGACGCTGACCTATCGGGAACTGGATCGTCAGGCGAACCGGTTGGCTCACCATTTGGTGAAGCAAGGCGTGCAGGCAAACGACTTGGTCGGAGTCTCTATGGAGCGTTCGCTGGAGATGGTGGTCGGGCTGCTCGGCATCTTAAAGGCGGGCGGGGCGTATCTGCCGCTCGACCCGGATCATCCGGCGGAACGGATGGCGTTCGTACTGGAAGACTCGCAGGTTCGGATCGTTTTGACGCAAGAGCATCTCGCCGATGCGCTTCCAAGCGACGCGGTGCGGACGATCTGCCTCGACCGGGCAGCGGAAAAAGCTCTGCTGGCAGCAGAATCGGCAGAGCGGACAGGCATTCGCAACACAGCGGAAGACACCGCTTATTGCATCTACACGTCAGGCTCCACAGGCAAACCCAAAGGGGCGTTGATCTCGCATCAAGGGATCTGCAACCGTTTGCTTTGGATGCAGGATGAATACCGTCTGAACGCGGAAGATCGCGTGTTGCAAAAAACGCCGTACAGTTTTGACGTATCGGTGTGGGAGTTCTTCTGGCCGCTGATGACGGGAGCGCGGTTGGTTGTGGCAGAGCCGGGCGGGCACCGGGACACCCGATACTTGGCGCGCTTGATCGCACGGGAAGGGATCACGACGCTGCACTTCGTTCCGTCGATGTTGCATGTGTTTTTGGAGGAGCCGGAAGCAGCGGGCTGCACGAGCATCCGCCGGGTGATCTGCAGCGGGGAGGCCCTGCCGCTTGGACTGCAACAGCGATTCTTCGAACGGCTGGGAGCGGTTGAATTGCACAACCTGTACGGGCCGACGGAAGCTTCCGTCGACGTCTCGTATTGGCAGTGCCAAGCGGACAGCGACCTGCCGTTTGTCCCGATTGGACGACCGATCGCCAACATCAAGCTCTACATACTGGACGAGCGGATGCAGCCGGTGCCGATCGGTGTGGCCGGCGAGTTGTACATCAGCGGCATCGGGGTGGCGAAGGGGTATCTGAACCGACCGGAACTGACAGCGGAGCGGTTTGTGCCGGACCCGTTTGACACAGGAGCGAACATGTACAAGACGGGCGATGCGGCGCGTTGGCTGCCGGACGGCAACATCGAGTATATCGGCCGTCTGGACAACCAGGTCAAACTGCGCGGGTTGCGCATCGAACTGGGAGAGGTGGAGTCGGTGCTCGGCCAGCATCCCGCTGTGCGTGAGGCGGTCGTAACGGTCCGAGAGGATGAACCGAATCAGGTGCGTCTGGTCGGGTATGTGGTACCGCGGACGGGGGGCGTGGTCGACGAAGCGGACGTGTATCAGTTCTTGTCCCGCCAATTGCCGGAGTATATGCTGCCGGCGTCGCTTGTTGTGCTGAAGGAGATGCCTTTAACATCCAGTGGCAAAGTCAATCGTTTTGCCTTGCCGCAGCCAGCGAACAGACGACAGGCCGAGTTTGTTGCACCGCGTACGATGACCGAGCAGATGATCGCTTCGATCTGGCAAGAGGTTTTGCAACTGGAATCGATCGGAGTGCATGATGAGTATCACGCTTTGGGTGGCAATTCGATCCGGGCGATCCAACTGGTGTCGCAGATCACGTCGACTTTCCAAGTGGAGTTTGGGATTACTGAGTTTTTTGATCATCCGACCATCGCCAAACTCGGGACCTACCTTGACGAGTTGATTGAAGCGAATTTGATGGAGCAGTTGGATGGCCTGACCGAAGAAGAGATGTTGCTCTTACTAAAGGAGGTTTCCGAATAAATGCAATCAACCAAGTTGGCTGTCCTGAAAGCACTCAAAGAAAAGCAACTGCGGGAACTCTCCTTGCAACGAGGGGAACAGCCCCTTTCGATTCCGCCTGTTGAACGCACGGGGGAGCCCATGCCGCTTTCGCTCGGTCAACAGCGCCTTTGGTTCCTCGATCGCTGGAATCCGGACAGTCTCCTGTATAATATGCCGCTCGTGTTGCGCATCACGGGGCATCTGGATGCGCAAGCGTTGGAAATGGCGGTGCGAGACGTTGTGGACCGGCATGAAGTGTTGCGTACACGCTTCTTGGAGCAGGATGGGGTACCGATGCAGGTGATCGGTACCGGGCAGGATGTTCCCTTCACGTACCGTGAGCTCCTTTGTGAAGAACAAATGGAGGAGGCTGTGAGCGAAGCGATTCGAACTCCTTTTTCCTTGACAGAAGGTCCGCTGTTGCGCGTGGAACTGATCTGCGTCGCGCAACAGGAGCATGTCTTGGTCCTCAACATGCACCATATCGTCAGCGACGGGTGGTCGACCGGCGTGTTGATGCGGGAGATCGGGGCGTTATACGAAGCGCGACTCAACGGGCTGCCGTCGTCTTTGCCGAAGTTGTCCATTCAGTATGCAGATGCGGCGGTTTGGCAACGAGAGCGCATGCAAGGCCCGGAGATCGCCAAACAGATCGACTTTTGGCGTAACCACCTGCAGGGAGCTCCCGCGTTGCTTGAGATGCCGACCGATTACCGGCGTCCTCTCACAGCGTCCGAACAGGGGGCGAGTCTGCACTTTGTCTTGCCGAACCGGATGCTCGAAGGATTGCAGGCGTTGGGCCAGCAGGAGGAAGCGACGCTTTATGTCACGCTGTTGGCTGCGTACGGGGTTCTGATGCGTCGATATTCAGGGCAGGAGGACTTCGTGGTCGGCATCCCGGTCGCCAACCGAACCAATCAACAGCTGGAATCGCTGATCGGTTTTTTTGTAAACACGCTGCCCGTTCGGCTTGACCTGTCGGAGAACGGCTCGTTCCGTGACCTGTTGCGCCAGGTGCGCACCACCGTGCTGGCCGCTCTGGAGAACTCGGAAGTACCGTTTGAGGCGCTGTTGGATGAGTTGAAGGTGGAGCGCACGATGTCGCACGGCCCGCTGTTTCAAACTCTGTTCTCGTACAACAATACGCATGCTCCCTCGTTTGAACTGTTTGGAGATGCAAAGGTCGACCCGGTCAATGTGGATCTCGGGATGGCCAAAGTGGACCTCACTGTCGAATTCTGGCACAGCCCTGAGGGGTTGCAAGGACGTCTCGAATATCGCACAGACCTGTACGCGCCAGACACGATGCAGAGGATGCTCCGGCATTTTCTCACCCTGTTGCAAGCCGTCGTGGAAGCGCCGCATGAGCCGATCTTGCGCCTGAATCTGTTGACGGAGGAAGAGCTGACCGATTATTGGCTGCCCGCGGCACAACCAGACGAATCGGTGGCGTTCGACTCCGGCGATTGTCTGCACACGATGTTTGAGGAGCAGGCAGCGAAGCGACCCCATGCGGTCGCAGTCGCCTGCGAAGACGAGACGCTGACCTACCAAGAATTGAACGAACGGGCGAACGCTGTGGCCAGCCTCCTGATCGATCAAGGGCTGCAGTCGGAACAACTTGTCGGCTTGTACATGGAACGCTCCCTGGATCTGGTCGTCAGCATCTTGGGGATTGTAAAAGCCGGTTGTGCGTATGTGCCGCTCGATCCCAGCTATCCAAAGGATCGGCTGGCCTTTATCCTGTCGGATGCGCAGGCGCAAGTGTTGCTGACCCAGTCTCATCTTCGGGAGCAGGTGCCGGAGGGGGACCACCGCGTCATCTGCATCGATACGCTCGAACCGTCAAACCGTACTGCCGGTTCCCTGACCCGTCGAGACCTCCCGTGCCGACCGGATCAACTCGCCTATGTGATCTACACGTCCGGTTCAACCGGCAAGCCCAAAGGGGTGGAGGTGGAGCACCGTCAAGCCGTTCGTCTGTTCCGCTCGACGGAGGCGTGGTACGGATTTCACGAGCAGGATGTCTGGACGCTGTTCCATTCGACTGCGTTTGACTTTTCGGTGTGGGAGTTGTGGGGCGCGCTGGCATATGGCGGGAAGTTGGTGGTCGTACCGTACTTGGTCAGCCGCTCGCCTGAAGCTTTTTACGAGTTGTTGGTCCGAGAAGGAGTTACGGTGCTCAACCAAACACCGTCCGCTTTCCGTCAACTCATACAGGTCAACGGACAACAGAGAGCGGACCTGCGACGACAGCTTCGCTTGCGCTACGTGATTTTTGGCGGGGAAGAATTAGAGGTCACGAGTTTGCTCCCTTGGTTCGATGATCACGGCGATCAGACCCCGCAACTGGTCAACATGTACGGCATTACCGAGACCACCGTCCACGTGACCTATCGTCCGATCACGCGTGCCGACGCAGAGGCAGCGCAAGGAAGTGTCATCGGGGTGCCGATCCCGGACTTGCAGGTGTACGTATTAAATGAAGAGATGCAGCCGGTGCCGGTCGGTGTGACAGGTGAGATGTTCGTCGGCGGAGCGGGTCTCGCGCGCGGATATCTGAATCGTCCCGAACTGACAGCGGAGCGTTTTGTGCGGCACCCGTTCGCAAAAGGTGGTCGCCTCTATCGCACGGGGGACCTCGCCCGCAAACTTGCGACGGGCGATCTCGAATACCGGGGGCGGATCGACCACCAAGTAAAAGTTCGAGGCTTTCGTATCGAGTTGGGGGAGATCGAGGCCCGACTGCTTCAATTCGAACGCGTGGCGGAGGCGATTGTTTTCGTGCGGCAGGACGATGCGGGCGACAATCGACTCGTGGCCTATCTGGTCCCGCAACCAGGTCAAGCACCGACTGTGACGGAACTGCGTCGTTTCTTGCAATCACATTTGCCGGACTATATGATCCCGGCTGATATCTTCTTCCTTGCGAACATTCCGCTTACCCAAAATGGCAAGGTGGATCGCAAAGCATTGCTCAGCATGCAAGGGGAGCGGGCGGAGATCGGCGGGGTGCATGAGGCACCGGCCACCGAGCAGGAGCACCGGTTGGCCGACGTGTGGAAGCGCGTGCTGCATCGCGATCAGGTCGGGGTGGAGGACAACTTCTTTGCGCATGGCGGGGATTCGATTCGTGCTTTGCAGGTCGTCGCACTGGCGAAGGAGAGCGGGATTGAGTTGACGTTGCAACATCTCTTTCAACACCAGACCATTCGTGCGATCCTGAAGGATCTGCAAGCGAGTGGCGGTGGCGAAGCGGTGAACGCGTGCCCGCGCACCGAGCCTTTCCACGGTCTGCCGCAGGAAGTGGTGGACCAACTTCCCCGTGATGTTGTCGATGCCTACCCGTTGACCGCTTTGCAAACGGGCATGATCTACCACATGACGTTTACCGAGGAATCGATCTCGTACCACAATATCGCAGGCTGGTACATGCGGATGCCGTTTGACCGAGACGTGTTTGAGGCGGCGGTCGCCCGCGTGGTCGAGCGCCATGCGATCTTGCGCACCTCTTTTGATTTGACTTCTTACGTCGAACCGCTGCAACTCGTTCATGAACGCGTATCGCTTCCTTTGCGCGTCGACGATTTGCGCCACTTGAGCGATGAGGAGCAGGAGCGGGAGATCGAATCCTGGATGGAGCGGGAGATTCGTGACAAATTTGACCTCGCTTGTCCGCCGATGCTGCGTTTGCAGATTCACTTGCGAAGCAGCGATACCCTCCAGTTTTTCGTAACGGAATGTCATGCGATCTTGGACGGGTGGAGTCTGACCTCGATCGTTCGAGACATCTTCAGCGAGTATTTTCATCAATTGCGCGGGCTGCCGCTGCCGAGTATGGAAGCGGTCGAGTTCACCTACCGCGATTACGTCTGGTGGGAGCGCGCCATCCAGAAGGACGATGACCAACGCGCGTACTGGCAGCAGAAAATCAAAGGTGTTGTACCGACCACATTGCCGAGCTGGCAGCCGTCGCGTGCCCGCGACAAGTCGGCGCGCGTCTTCCAGCGCAAGTTCGGGGCCGTTCCGCTCCCCGTGTTTGAAGCGTTGCAAAATCGGGTACGGCAGACCGGCGTCCCCTTGAAAAACATGTTGCTCGCGGCTCACTTGAAGGTGTTGAGCTTGGCGACCGGCACGTTGGATGTGCAGACGGGTCTGACGGCAAACGGTCGACCGGAACTGCAAGGGGCGGAGCTGCAGCGGGGATTGTTTTTGAACACGCTGCCGTATCGGATGGAAGTGAAGCCCGGCACCTGGGATGACCTGATCCGTGAGGCGTTCCGCAATGAACAGGAACTCTTGCCGTATCGTCGTTTCCCGATGGCTGAGATTCAAAAAATGCACGGACGACAGCCGTTGTTTGAGACTTCGTTTAACTTCGTTCATTTTCATGCCATGCAGGAGATTGTCGATCTCGGGGATGTCGAGATGCTGGGACAACGTGAAATCGCGGATACCAACTTTACCCTGCAAATCACGTTCTGCATCAACCCGACATTGGGCGGACTCACTCTCATGTTGGACACCAACGGCGTCATCGTGACACCGGAGCAGAATGAAATCTTGTTCACTCAATACTTGAACGTCTTGGAGGCGATGGCCACCGCGCCGCAAGAGCTGCACCACCTGTTCGATCCGTTGACGCAAGCCGAGCATGAGCGATTGTCCGCATTCAATGATACGGCTGTGGAGTACGATCTGGAAAAAAACCTCCATCAATGGATCGAGGAGCAGGTGGACGCGACGCCGGACGCAGTGGCGGTGGTGTTTGGCGAGGAGACGCTGACCTATCGGGAGCTGGATCGTCAGGCGAACCGACTGGCTCACCAGTTGGTGAAGCAAGGCGTGCAGGCAAATGACTTGGTCGGAGTCTCTATGGAGCGTTCGATGGAGATGGTGGTCGGGCTGCTCGGCATCTTAAAGGCGGGCGGGGCGTATCTGCCGCTCGACCCGGATCATCCGGCAGAACGGATGGCGTTCGTACTGGAAGACTCGCAGGTGCGGATCGTTTTGACGCAAGAGCATCTCGCCGATGCGCTTCCAAGCGACGCGGTGCGGACGATCTGTCTCGACCGGGCAGCGGAAAAAGCTCTGCTGGCAGCAGAATCGGCAGAGCGGACAGGCATTCGCAACACAGCGGAAGACACCGCTTATTGCATCTACACGTCAGGCTCCACAGGCAAACCCAAAGGGGCGTTGATCTCGCATCAAGGGATCTGCAACCGTTTGCTTTGGATGCAGGATGAATACCGTCTGAACGCGGAAGATCGCGTGTTGCAAAAAACGCCGTACAGTTTTGACGTATCGGTGTGGGAGTTCTTCTGGCCGCTGATGACGGGAGCGCGGTTGGTTGTGGCAGAGCCGGGCGGGCACCGGGACACCCGATACTTGGCGCGCTTGATCGCACGGGAAGGGATCACGACGCTGCACTTCGTTCCGTCGATGTTGCATGTGTTTTTGGAGGAGCCGGAAGCAGCGGGCTGCACGAGCATCCGCCGGGTGATCTGCAGCGGGGAGGCCCTGCCGCTTGGACTGCAACAGCGATTCTTCGAACGGCTGGGAGCGGTTGAATTGCACAACCTGTACGGGCCGACGGAAGCTTCCGTCGACGTCTCGTATTGGCAGTGCCAAGCGGACAGCGACCTGCCTTTTGTCCCGATTGGACGACCGATCGCCAACATCAAGCTCTACATACTGGACGAGCGGATGCA
This sequence comes from Tumebacillus lacus, assembly GCF_026410385.1. GTDB lineage: Bacteria > Bacillota > Bacilli > Tumebacillales > Tumebacillaceae > Tumebacillus > Tumebacillus lacus. Next base: position 225,141 of record NZ_JAPMLT010000002.1, on the reverse strand, counting down.
GCCGGTGCCGATCGGTGTGGCCGGCGAGTTGTACATCAGCGGGATCGGGGTGGCGAAGGGGTATCTGAACCGACCGGAACTGACAGCGGAGCGGTTTGTGCCGGACCCGTTTGAAACAGGGGCGAACATGTACAAGACGGGCGATGCGGCGCGTTGGCTCCCGGACGGCAACATCGAGTATATCGGCCGTCTGGACAACCAGGTCAAACTGCGCGGGTTGCGCATCGAACTGGGAGAGGTGGAGTCGGTGCTCGGCCAGCATCCTGCTGTGCGTGAGGCGGTCGTAACGGTCCGCGAGGATGTTCCGGGCGGACCTGCACTCGTCGGCTACTATGTCCTTTCGACAGATGGGGAAGCGGGCAGCGAAGAACTGCGGGCACATCTGAAAAAACATCTCCCGGAGTACATGGTGCCCAGTTTCTTCGTCGAACTGCCGGAGATGCCGTTGTCCTCCAACGGCAAGACCCAGCGGTCGGCTCTTCCCGCTCCTCAGGCATCGTCTCAGGAGCGCAGCATGGAGTCGCAGGCCCTGCCTGCAAATCTCTTGGAGGAACGGATCGCCGACATCTGGGCGGATATCCTCCACCTGAAAACGATCGACGTGCAGGACGACTTTTTTGCGATGGGCGGACATTCCTTCCTCGCCTTCCATACGGCAACGGCGATGCAAAAACAGGGAATCCCCGCACGATTGACCGATCTGTATCAATACCCGACCGTCCGCGGATTGGCTGAGTATTTGGGCCAAATCCACGATCTGCCTGACGCTCGCGTTGAGCCGAAGCGCAGACAAATGAAGCAATTGGACGACGTTCCGTTAAAAGTGCTCTCGAGTGTATTGCCCAATCAGGATACCTACACATGGGAGCAGATGGATTGCTTCCACAAGCCGCTGGCCATTCTCGCAGAATCATTCCGGCCTCAGGGGTTCGATCTGTTTTCGTTCTACGCAGGATTGTGGGAGACGTTCGATGTCAACGGCCACTTCCGTGCGGCGATCTTTGCGGAGGACAACGCACCGCACTCGCCGGAGTTCTTTACCTTCTTTGAGCAGGTGGTCGGGCCGAAACTTGGCCTGAAACTGCATACCTTCACAGCGGATGATGAGCCGACCTTCCGACGCCTTGTGGAACAGGAGATCGGCCTCGGACGTCCGGTGATGATTCCGGGCGACCTCTACGGCCTGTATTACACGGTCAACTATCGGAACGAGCCGCACCGCCACTTCTTTATCGTCAAAGGGGTAGACCCGCAACGCGACCTCTACTTCCTGCTCGACAACATGCATCTGGATAACGGGGCTCGCCCGACATACCGCGATTTCTATGGACGTCCGGAAAACCTGTATGAGATGTACCGTTTGTATGGAAAGCATTTTGGAACTCGCGTGTTCTGGTCCATGGAGTCGATGCCTGTCCAACAGACGTGGAGCGAACTTCATGCACTGCTCGATCTGCGAACGCTGTACGAACAGGTGGAGGCGGGAACGGCCGCCTTGCATTATCTGGAACAGGAGTTACTTCGTGAAGTGGCGGAGACAGGAGAGGTACCGCGGTTCGGCGCTGTGATGCAACTGTTGAACTTCAAGCATGTGCTGTACGATCTGCTCTTCAAGTTCTTGCCAAAAGCGGATGTGTCGCCCGCAGACGTTTCCGTTCTGCGCGATCTCGCTGATGAACTCTCTGCCGGATGGGGACAGGTACGGATGGAGATCTTCGACATGCTCAGTGCGGGAGAGCTATCGTCGGAGGCGCTCTGGCAACAAATCGATGCGATGGCGAACCGTGAGCATGCCTTCCGCGAACTGTTCCTGAAGACAGTTGAGGTGGAAGTCCTGCTCGAACGTATCCGTTTGCAAGAGGTGCAGGCCGGGAAGGACGGATTTACAGAACTGAACCGCTTAGGCGCTGCGATCACGAGAGATGACGGACGAATCGTGATCGAGCACGCGGCCGACACTCGCTACGACAGTTGGATCGTACAGGACGATGCGCCGCAATTGTTGATGGAGACCGGGATGGGGCAGTCATTTGACATTGAGGTGCGCCTCCACACCGAGACGCCGATCGGTGCCTCCTATCACGCCGGGCTGGTATTGAAGTTGCAGGACGGACGCAAGCTGCTGTTCGGGATCGAAAGCGGGGAACTGCTTTCACTGTATGCCCCCGAGCAATTGGAGTTCACGCTGGCGAAGCACCCCTACCCGCATATGCGTTTCCTGCGTGTGGAGGCGAAGGAAAGTTCGTATCGGTTCATGGCGCGTGCCTCCCAGGAAGAGGACTGGTTCGAGTGTGCCGCCTTGTCTCTCCAACAGTCGGTTCGACAGTTTGGGTTGTTCTCCAAAACGTGGGAACCGATCGCTCACACGTTGGAATTTACCGACCTGCAACTTCGAGTGGACGAGTAGGAGGAAAAAGGGGCGACATCTGTGCGAGACCATCGACAGAAAACAGCAACTGGACTGTTTTGTAAGAATGAGTACGGCAAGCTTGCTCACGTGTTGATGTGTCCACCGACCTACATGCGGATCGAAGAAGTGATCAATCACACGCAGACGCATTACGCCAAGGAGAACATCAACGTCCAAAAGGCGGCTGCCCAGTTTCAGTCCTTCCTCCGGCTCCTGAAGGAGGAGGGAATCGAGGTGGAATTGCTCTCGCCGGTCGCTCATCTTCCTGAGCAAGTCTTTACCCGTGATATCGGGTTCGTCATCGAGGAGCGTGCCTTTCTTTCGAAGATGTACCATCCGATCCGTCAAGAGGAGACCCGTGAAGTCGAGATGATGTGGGAGGAGCAAGGTCTCTCCTTCCGGCGCATACAGGCTCCCGTCGAAGGCGGCGACTTGCTCGTGGATGGTGAGACGATCTGGCTCGGAGTCGGAGGACGGACATCTCGTGAGGCCGCCAAGGAACTGCAAAGCCAGTTGCCTTGGCATGAGGTGGTACCGATTGAGATGAGAGCCGAATACCTTCATTTGGATTGCGTCTTCAACGTGATTGCTCCCGAGATGGCCTTGGTCTATCGGGAAGCCATCCCTCCGGTGCTCCTGGAGCGATTGAAACGACGATATGAACTGGTTGCGGTCACAGAGCGCGAGCAGTTTGGCCTGGGGACGAATGTGCTCAGTTTAGGGGATGGCAAGGTGGTCTCTCAACCTCAGAACCAAGGGGTCAACGCCACCCTGCTCCGTTTGGGACTTGATGTGCTCGAAGTGGACATCTCGGAGATCATCAAGTCAGGCGGAGCTTTTCGTTGCATGACGTTTCCGCTGCGGCGGGAGGGCTGATCGTCCGCGTAAGAGGTGTATCCTCGCGAAAACATCAGAAAGCGAGTACGAAAGAGCAAAGACGGCGGACATCAAGAGAGACTGCGACACCTGTCAGGGGGCGTCGCAGTCTCTTTTTTGTATGCGGGCGCACGTCACCTGCATCACTTTGCTCTGCCGGAGTCACTCAACGCCACCACCCCGCCGGAGCGACGCGAACGTTTTCCTGGGAGCTGCACACCGGGCTGAGCGATCTGCTCGACGACCGCTGGCAAATCGGACCGAGGGAAAATCACGGGCAGTACATGGTCCCGCACGAGACGACCGAAGCGGTGTGCCGCTGCTGGAAGGCCCCTTGCGGTTGGAGAACGGCTGGCAGACGGCGTTTTTCCAAGGAGAGAACGGGGAAGTGCTGGAGTTGTTGAAACGAGCAGACTCGGTGTCGATGTGGAACGTCACAACCGGGTGACCGTTCTGGAACGGCGGGATGAGCGGCGCAAACGGGAAAGGATGTAGTGAGGAAGACCTGCATGGTATTGTGCAGGTCTTTTTTTGCAGGAGACAAGATCGTTTTATAAATTGGTCAAGCTCATCCCGAGTTCGTTGTAGCGGGGGCCGACGATGCGGTTGGCGATGGCGTTGATGCGGTCGATGTCGTCGCGGCTGAGTTCGATCTCGACAGCGGAGATGTTGCTGCGCAGGTTTTTGCGTTTGGTCGTGCCAGGGATCGGGACGAGGTCTTCGCCTTGGGCCAGCACCCAGGCCAGCGCCAGTTGTGACGCGGTGTATCCGCGGTCTGTTGCGAGCGATTCCAATTCTTTGACGATGTCGAGGTTGATCTGGAAGTTCTCGCCTTGGAAGCGCGGTTGGCTGCGGCGGAAGTCATCGGGGGCGAAGTCTTCGAACTTTTGAATCTGTCCGCTCAGGAAGCCGCGACCGAGCGGGCTGTACGGCACGATGCCGATTCCCAGTTCCCGGCAAGCGGGGAGGATCTGCTCTTCGATGTCGCGGGACCAGAGCGAGTACTCAGACTGCAGCGCGGTGATCGGGTGGACGCGGGATGCGCGGCGCAGGGTGTCAGCACCGACTTCAGAGAGGCCGAGGTGGCGGACTTTCCCGGCCTGCACGAGGTCGGCCATCACACCGACCGACTCTTCGACCGGGATGGAGGTGTCGAGGCGGTGCATGTAATAGAGGTCGATGTGGTCGATGCCGAGGCGTTGCAGGCTGGAGTCGACCGCTGTTTTGATATAGTCCGGGTGGTTGTTGATGCGGCGCATCCCTCCGCTTGCGTCAAATCCGAACTTGGTGGCAAGCACGACCTCGTTGCGGCGCTCTTTCAGGACTTGAGAGAGCAGTCGTTCGTTGTGACCGAGGCCGTAGATATCGGCGGTGTCGAGGAGATTGACGCCATGGTCGAGCGCGTCGTGGACAGTGGCGAGCGATTCGTTTTCATCTGCCGCGCCGTAGTAGACGGGCGACATGCTCATGCAGCCGAGACCGATGGCGGAGACTTGGAGGCCGTTGCGGCCGAGGGTTCTCATTTTCATGGGAATACTTCCTTTTCTCGTGTAGGTGAGTTGCTGGGGTCAGTGTAGCACACAGAACAAGACAAAGTAAACTGGTTTCGTCAAATTGAGTTCAGTTTGTCTTGTTCGTTTACCGGTTGAACAAGTTCGACTATACTAGTATCTAGGAAAAGGAGGCCGACATGCATGAATTCCTCAGATGCTCCGACTTCGCGTTATGACAGTCTGGAGACGAAAAAAAAGTTGGTGGCCAAATTGCTGATTCCGATCAAGAAAAACGGGATCTCGCATTTGCGAACAGATGATATCGCCCGGCATATGGATTTGTCGAAGGCGACACTTTATAAATACTTCTCTTCAAAGGACGAGATCATCGAATTGGTGGTCGAATTGTATGTGATGTATTTCGTGGAGATGAACGAGGCGTTGGAAGAGGCAGCGGATTCGTATGTGCGCGGGTTTCAGATGGCGTTTGAGAAGATGGTGTTGCATGCGAATTACGGGTCGGAGGCGTTTTGGACCGATCTGCGCGAATTGTACCCGGAACTGATGCAACGGGTGCATGACGGGATCGCCGTGCGTAATCGGCGGTTGCGGGCGTTTTATCAGCGGGGGATGGAGGCCGGGGTGTTTGTGTCGCTCAATCCGGATCTGTTGATCCTGCAGGATGAGCTGCTGTTTGGCAAATTGGTCGATCCGCAGTTTCTGATGGCGCGCAATCTGACGTTCCGGGATGCGCTGTTTGACACGTATGAGATGCGCAAGAGGCTGTTGTTCCCGTCGGAACGATGCGGAGGGATCGCCGATGACGAGATGAAAGAAAAGCTGGAGTATCTGGCGTTGAAGATTGCAAGGAGCATGATGTGATGAACAAAAAAGCAATCGTCTATCTCGTTGGATTGACCGCTTTTTTCGGGCCGTTTACGCAGACGATCTATACGCCGATGTTGCCGCAGATCCAGGAGCAGTATCAGACGAGTGAGTTTGTCGTCAACCTGACGATCTCGGTGTTCGTGCTGGGGCTGGCCTTGATGCAGCTGGTGTACGGGCCGTTGACCGACCGGATGGGGCGGCGCAAGGTGCTGTTGCCGAGCGTGCTGGTGTATATCGCTGCTTCTTTCGGGGCCGCGCTGTCCTCGACGATTGAAGGGCTGGTGTTTTTCCGGGCGATGCAAGCGGTCGGGATCGCATCGGGGTCGGTCGTGGCAACGACGGTGATCGGGGATCTGTATGAAGGAAAAATGCGGGGACGGGCGATGGGCACGTTTCAGATGCTGGTGACGATGGGGCCGGTGGTCGGGCCTGTCGTCGGCGGATTTGTCGGCGAGGCCGCCGGGGTGAACGGCGTGTTCTGGGTACTGACGGTCGGCGGCGTGCTGCTGTGGCTGACGGTGTACCGCCTGTTGCCGGAGACCAAGCCGGAGACGAGCGGGGGCGAGCGCTTCTCGGTCAGGGACTTTGCGACGGTGTTGCAAGATCGGGTCGGGTCGTCCATCGTGATGCTGGGATTTGTGCAGTATTTTACGTTCTATCAGTTTCTGGTGTTTTTGCCGGTCTTGCTGACGAGCACGTACGGGCTGTCGGCAGCGGAGAACGGTCTGGTGTTTCTGCCAATGTCGCTGTTTTTGGTGGTCGGGAGCAATCTTGGCGGACGGTTGCAGGAGCGGGTGCAGACTCGCAAACTGCTCATCCTCACCACGTCGCTGAACGTGGCGGCGACGGTGTTGTTCTTCCTGCTCGCCGGGGTGTCGCTGCCGGTGTTGATCGCGGTGATCTCGGTGTTTGGGCTGTGCCTCGGGCTGTCATTGCCGGTGCAGACGACGATGCTCGCCGATGCGTTTTCGCACAACAGGGCGACGGCGATCGGGGTGTACAACTTCGTTCGCTACATGGGCATGGCGGCCGGTCCGATCATCGGGACGGTGTTTCATCGGATGGGGCATCGGATGGAGTTTCTGTTTGCGGCGGTGCTGTTCGCCTGCGTCGTGCTGTTTGCCGGGCGGCAGTTTGTCCGGCTGCGGCAGGCGATGCAGGGGTGATGGTTGGCAGAAAAAAAGGACTTGGGCGCGAGTAGGTGCCCAAGTCCTTTTTGTGGTGATTCAGTCGCGGACGACGCCGCTGGTGGTGCCGACGATGACTTCTTTGCCGTGCTGGTTGCGGTAGATCGATCTCAAGGCGACTTTGCGGTAGCCGTCTTTTTGCTCGACGAGTTCTACGGTGACCTCGCAGGTGATCGTGTCGCCGCTGAAGACGGGACGCAGATACTCGTTGTGCAGTTCGCGACCGATGAAGTGGATGTCGCCCGCCAGTTTGGAGCCGATGCTGGCGGTCATCAGGCCGTGGACCATCAGGCGACCGTGCTCGTCCGGCTCCATGTGGTGACGGCCTTTGTCACCGGTGAGCTCGGCAAAGGCGAGGATGTCGTCGGTGGTGTAGGTGCGGGAGATGCTGTAGACGTCGCCTGGGCGAAGAGGTGGGGTCATGAGGGAAGCTCCTTTTTCTACCGACCGTTCGGTGGGATTTTCTTTAGTATAGCATGCATTCTTTCTCCGTGGCGTTTTGTGCTACACTTAAAGGCAGAAGAACGTACATACGTCAATGAAGGAGTTACTTATATGCTTACACATCAGGTAACGGTGCGGTTTAACGATTGCGACGGGCTGGGGCACGTCAACAATGCGGTGTATTTGACTTATTTCGAAGAGGGGCGCAAGGATCTGTTTCGGATCTTCAATCCGTCGCTCGATGTGCAAAACTGGAATCTGATCCTCGCGTCGACCCGCTGTGATTTTCTCAAGCAGGTGATGTACGCGGAGTCGCTGACCGTCTATACGTGGATCTCGCGCCTCGGCTCGTCTTCGTTTGAAGTGGAGCAGGCGATGCGGGATGAGGCGGGCAACTGGGTGGCTCGCGGGCGGGCGACGATGCTCGGGTTTGATTTTGGCACGCAGAAGGCGGCGCCGATGACGGAGGAGATCCGAGCGGAGCTGATGAAGCACGGTGAAGCACCGGAGGGTGCGCCGGAATTGCGGGCGTAGTTTTTTCAACAGAGAGAGGGAGGAATGGAGAGATGGCGGAGTACACGAAGTTGATGGAAGCGGCAAAGATCGGGGCGTGGCAGTTGCAGTCGCGCACGGCGATGGCTCCGATGACGCGTTGTTTTGCGGATGACAAGACGGGGGTGATCTCGCCGGCGGTGACCGATTACTACCGCAGACGGGCGGCCGACGGCATCGGGCTGATCATCACGGAGGGGATCATCGTCGATCCGCGCGGCAAAGGCAATCCCGGCGTGCCGCTGCTGATCCATGCGGAGCAGGCCAAGGCGTGGCGTGAGGTGACGGAGGCGGTGCATGCGGAAGGCGGCACGATCATCGCGCAGATCTGGCATGTGGGCCGCGTGACACACCACGAGATCACGGGCGGGGCTCCGCTCGCGCCGTCGGCGATCCGGGCGGAGGGCAAGGTGTCGCGCTTTGGCAAGCCGTACGACATGCCGGCTGCGATGAGCTTGAGCGACATCCGCGAGGTGATCGGTCAATTTGCCCACACGGCAAAACTGGCGAAGGAGGCCGGATTTGACGGGGTGGAGATCCACGGGGCGCACGGGTATCTGATCGACCAGTTCAACTCCGATGTGTCGAACACCCGCGATGACCAGTACGGCGGCGATCTGAAGCAGCGGCTGACGTTTATGAAAGACGTGCTGGGCGCGGTGCTCGACGTGTGGGGCGATGATCGGACGGCGATCCGCTTCTCGGCGTTGAAGATCGACCATCCGACGTATATGTGGGACGACCCGGAGGCGGCACTGTCCACATTTGCAGATGCGCTGCGCTCGGCCGGGGCCAAGATCATCCACCCGTCGACGATGAACTTCACGCAGCAGATCGTAGACGGGCAGATGATGCATCAGTTGATGCGGAAATACTGGAAGGACGCGATCATCGGCGTCGGCGATCTGACCCCGGAGACGGCGGAGCAAGCGTTGCAGGCAGGCTGGATCGACGTGGCGGCGATCGGCCGTCCGCTGATCGCCAACCCGGACTATCTGCACCGGGTGAAGTCGGGCGAAGAGCTGGTGCCGTATGATGCGAAGACGATGCTGGGGCAGTTGGTCTAAGCGGATACGGGACATGAAAAGGAACCCTCTCACGAAATGGGAGGGTTCCTTTTTGTGTGCTTGCGTGTCAGACCATGACTTGTTTCAATTTCGCCAGGTAGCGGGAGCGGACGAGCAGGAAGTAGATCGCCTGCATCCCGAGGAACGCGCCGATGGCGATCAGCGACGGGAGGCGGGTGTCGCCAAGGGAGAGCTGGAAGTTCATCGCGCCAAGGCTGATGAGCGTCTCCAGCGCGGCGACCAGAACCGGCAGGAAGAACAGGGCGGCGATCTGCACGGTGGACGCGGTCTGCATCTCGCGGACGGAGACGCCGATCTTGGAGAGCGCACGGTAGGAGACCTGATCCTGCTGCAGGTCGGTGTACAGGCGGAAGTACAGGAAGCTCGCCGTGGACAGGGAGAAGATGGCGGCGATGAACAGACCGACGAAGAACAGGATGTTGGTCGCCTGTTTGATGCTGATGTACGCGTCGCCTCTCGACATCAGTAGGCTGTGGGTCTCGCCGTTGTTCAGCGCGGTGCGGTTCCAGTTGACGAGTTGGCGGCCGAGGCGGGCTTCTTGGCTGTCGACTGTCGGGACGACACCTGTCTCCCATGCCGGGACGTGGTAGTAGACGGTCGGACTCTGGGCGGTGATGAGCGTCGTCAGGGCTTGGAAGTCCGCGTCGGTTACGATCAGCATCGGGTGCGACTGCAACGGGTCGGCGATCCGCTGGGCGACGGTAAAGGCCGGGCCGCCCACTTCTGCTGTCAGGGTGTCCGGCAAGGTGCGCTCTTCGTCGCGGGCGGCCGGGATCACGGCCGCCTGACCCGGTTGGAGCGCATGCAGCGGTTCCAGACCGAGGAGTTTGGCGACGGCGAGATAATCGGAGGCGGGCAGGATCTCGATGTGCGTGTTGGTCAGCCCTTTCAACGGGCTCATCACGCCGGTGACGCTGACTTTTTGGAAGTCGACTCCCTCTTCTTGCAAGGTGCGGTCGACGTGTGCCATATCTGATGTCCAGTCGCTGGCGGAAGGACCCAGCGGCGCGAGGGTCATGGCGAAGCGCGTGTCGGTGTAGATCAGCTCGTTTTGTTTTTTCAAGGCGAGCACGATGCCGGCCGAGGAGCAGGCCATCGCGGTGACCATCGTGACGAGGAAGAACATGCGGGCGTTGTCTTTCATTTTATAGCCCATCTCCGACACCCAGAGCAGGCGCGTGCCCTGCCAGAGGAAGGGACGGCTTTTGCGCAACAGGCGGATGAAAAAGACGCTGAGTTGCGAGTAGAGCAGGTAGGTGCCGACCAAGCCGAGCACGAGGATGATCAGGACCGATGTGTTGTCGAGCTCCTGTTTCATCATGTAGTACGCGCCGCCGAAGGTGGACAGGCCGAGCAGAGAGAGGAGCCAGGATGCGGTCGGCTCCGGTTTGGGTTTGTTGGAGCCTTGGAGCAGGTCGAGCAGTTTGGACCTGCGCACGAGAGCGACGGCGAGCAGCGAGATGACGAGGAACAGGGAGCCGAACGCGGCGAGGGTGAGTCCTGCGGCGCGCCACGGCCAATAGAACGGCATGTTGTCGATCTCGATGATGCGGGAGCCGAGCAGCAGAAACAGTTTGGAGAGCACGAGACCGCTGCCGATGCCAAGCAAAATGGCGGTCAGGCCGATCATCAGGTTTTCCAAAAGCAGCATGCCGTTGATCTGCCGGGCTTCCGCTCCGAGGATGGTAAGGATGCCGAACTCCTTTTGCCTGATTTTCAGAAAGGAGGAGATCGAGTAGAGCACAAACAGGAACGAGACGACGAAGATCACGTACTCGGCCGCTTTCATCCCGAGCCGCGCCATCTCGCCGAGGTCGGAGCCTTCAAGCCCCGGGTGGAAGTAGAACATGGCGTACATGAAGAAGATCATCACGGCAAATGCGCTGCTCAGGGTATAGGCGGCGTAGGCACGGGCGTTGCGGCGGACGTTGTTAGAGGCGAACTGCAGAAAGCTCATGGGCGTCCCCTCCTAAAAACGACAGCATGTTGAGGATCTCTTGGAAAAAGGTCTGACGGCTGGCTCCCCGGTGGATCTCGTTGATCAGTTGGCCGTCTTTGAGAAACAGCACGCGGTGGCAGTAGGAGGCCGCCTGTGCGTCGTGGGTGACGAGCAGAGTCGTGGTGCCGATGGTCTGGTTGAGGTTCTCCATCGCTTCCATGACGCTCTTGGACGATTTGGAGTCGAGCGCGCCGGTCGGTTCGTCGGCGAGCAACAGCGACGGCTCGTGGATGACGGCGCGGGCGATGGCGGCGCGTTGGCGTTGGCCGCCGGACACCTCGTAGGTGCGTTTGTTCAGGATGTCGACGATACCGAGCTTGGCGGCGATTTCATTCAGGCGGCTCTCCATCTCGCGCAGGCTTTTGCGGTCGAGGGTGAGCGGGAGGACGATGTTCTCCGCCAGCGTGAGGGTGTCGAGCAAGTTGAAGTCTTGGAAGATGAAGCCGAGCTGTCGGCGGCGAAAGACGGCCAGTTGATTTTTGCGCAGGGTGTGCGGGTTTTGGCCGTTGAGCAGCACCTCGCCGGAAGTCGGGGTGTCGATGGTGGAGAGCAGGTTGAGCAAGGTGGTCTTGCCGCTGCCGGACGGGCCCATGATGCCGACGAACTCGCCTTTTTGCACGGTGAAAGTAAGATCGGACAAAGCGCGGTATGCGACTTTTCCGTCGTAGATTTTGGTGAGGTGTTTGACTTGCAACATATCCATGAGATCTCGTCTCCTTTCGGTGATACCCCTACTGTAACCGCGAGGGCGGTGAGGGAGCTATCGATTTACCTTGCAGGAACCTTACGCGGGTGTAAGGTGCGAGGGAAAGTGCAGGGAGACGGTGGTGCCGACGCCGACCTCGGACCGGAGCTCGACGGTGTGGTTGAGGCGGAGGCAGATCTGCCGGACGAGGTAGAGGCCCATGCCGGTCGACTCGGTGAAGACGCGGCCGTTTTCGCCGGTGAAATAGGGATCGAACACGCGCTTGATGTCCTGCGGCGGGATGCCGATGCCCCGGTCGGTGATGTCGAGGACGACGGAGCGGCCTTGGACGCGGGTGGCGAAGGAGACGCGGGAGTCGGTGCCGGCTGAGTAGCGGACGGCGTTTGTGACGAGCTGGCCGAGGAGAAAGTGGAGCCATTTTTCATCGGAGTAGACGCGGAGGGACTCGTCGACGGCGATCTCGGGAAAGACGCGGTTCGAGATGAAATAGGCTTTGTGCTCGGCGATGACGGAGAGCACGACGCGGTGCAGGGAGACCGGCTCGACGTGAAAGTCGTGGGCGAAGCTGTCGAGGCGGGAGGCGTAGAGCACGGTGTCGAGGCCGCGCCGGATGCGGTCGGTCTCTTCGCGGATGGAGTGAAAGATCGGCTCGTCCTCGCTTGCGAGGGTGAGCTGGATGACGGAGAGCGGCGTTTTCATCTGGTGCACCCATTGGTTGATAAAGGTGACGTGGTCGCGGATGCGCCGCTCGTAGTCGTGGATCTGAGCTTGGGCATGTCGGTGCCGGGCGCGCAGCAGGTCGTCGAGCGAGAGGGCGAGCGGCGAGTCGCCGATGTCTTCGGAGGAAGCGTCTGCGGAGGCGTCCGGGTCGGACAGGCGTCGGTAGAAGGCGGCCATGCGCCAGTAGCGGTGCGTCAGGTGCACAGCGAGCAGGCAGGTGCTGAGCAAGACGGCGTAGAGCGCGATCCAGAGGTCGAAGCGGACGGCCAAGGAGTAGAGCAGGATGAGGACAGCGACCTGGAGCGGATAGAGGAGAAAGAGCGTGCGTTGGTCGAGGAAGAAGAGTTTCATGGGCAGATGCTCCTTGGATGAGAGATTGAAAGACAGGCCGGTCGCGGTGTTGAAGGCAGGTCATGGCGGCAGGGGCCAGTTTTTTTACGACGGCTCGTCCCAGGTGACGCGCAGGAGGTAGCCGGTGCCGCGGACCGTTTCGATGGCGGTGTCGATGCCGAGGTCGCGGAGTTTTTTGCGGACGCGGGTGACGTAGACGTTGAGGGTGTTGTCGTCGACGTAGACTTGGTCGTCCCAAAGGTCGCCGAGCAGCTTTTCCCGGGAGACGACGCGGTCTGGGCGTTCCATCAGGGCTTGGAGAAGGATCGATTCTTTCGCTCCGAGCTCCACGGTTCGGTCGCCGTAGCTGAGTTTGAGCCGCTCCGGGTGCAGGGTCAGCCCGGTCGCGCTGACGGTGCGCTCCTGTGCGGGAGCGGCGTAGGAACCGTAGGCCCGGCGCAGTTGGCTGGCGATCTTGGCGAGGACGACTTCGTAGTGAAACGGTTTGGTGATGTAGTCGTCGGCGCCGTTTTCGAGGGCGAGCACCTGATCCATTTTGCCTTCGCGTGCGGAGAGGAACAGGATCGGGCAGCTCGACCGGGTGCGGATCTGGCGGCACCAGTAGTAGCCGTCGAACATCGGCAGGTTGACATCGAGCAGCACAAGGTCGGGCCGGATCGATTCAAACTGTGCGAGGATCGCGGAGAAGTCGGTGGTGATGAACGCCTGATAGCCGTATTTTTCAAGGTGTGTTTGCAGGAGTTGGGTGATCTTTGGATCATCTTCGACGATGAGAATTTTAAACATGAGACGAGCCTCCCATTCTTTCTGTAAAAATACACCATCGGTCGAAAGTTGGCAAATTGGAGGAAGCCCATTTGTGCCCGGTTGTGTGGCAGCCTACGGGCATTTGACATACGTTGCAGTGTGAGATGAGAGGAAAGGGAGAGTCGGATGGGAAAACGATATCGTGCGGATGATGAATTTGTTTGGATGTATGTGCCGGTGGCGGTACATCAGGATGTGGAAGAGGAGATGCGCTTCCAGCCGGGTGGCGGATTCCCGGGAGTGCCGGGCGGGTTCCCGGGAGTGCCGGGTGGATTCCCGGGAGTGCCGGGCGGATTCCCGGGCGGGCCGGGTGCTCCGGGCGGGGTAGGCAGACCGCCGAGCTTTACCCCGTCCTATCAGCAGGCGCAAAAGCTGGGTGTCCCGGGCGGACCGGGCGTGGGCACATACGCGGTCGCGCCGCAAGCACTGCGTCAGTGCATCAACCGCTGGACGTACATCTGGCAACGCAACGGCAACCAATTCTGGATCTTCCTCACCGGCGTCCGCCGCAGAACGGCGACCGGTCTGCTCTACGGGTACTACCCGTTTGGCATCGATGTCCGAACGATCGACGCGTTTTATTGCGTGTGACAGACGCCCTCTCCCGGCTGTCGGGGGAGGGTGTTTCTTTGCATTCTTGCTTTCTCATTCGCAACGTCTACCGCCTGCGCTGGAAAGCGTCTATACTGAATGCTATCGGAGGTGGGGCGCGTGCGCGAGGAGCAGTGGCGGGCGATTGTGGAGTGCAATGCGGCGTTTGACGGGCAGTTTTATTATGCGGTGGCGACGACGGGGATCTATTGCCGACCGTCGTGCAAGTCGCGAACGCCAAAACCGGAACATGTGCGGGTCTTTCTCCGGCGGGAGGACGCGGCAGAACACTATCGGCCGTGCAAGCGGTGCCGCCCGGATGCGGCACGGTGGCCGGATGAGGAACTGGCTGAGCGGGTGCGGACGGTGATCGGCGAGCGCTTTGCAGAGGCGTTGACGCTGCAACGGATTGCGGAGGAGTTGCACGTCTCGCCGTATCATCTGCATCATGTGTTCAAACGGGTGACGGGCCAAACTCCGGCCGTTGCGCTGTTGACCGTGCGGCTTGACAAGGCGAAGGAGTTGCTCATGAGGACAGACGCCAGCGTGACCGAGGTGGCCGGTGCGGTCGGGTATGGCAATGCCGGGCATTTTGCGACGGTGTTTGTGAAGCATGTCGGGAGGAGCCCGCGCGAGTATCGGGAAGGGAGTCGGTAGAGAGATGGCACGAGGCGAGACGATTTATTTTGCGCCCTATCAGCAGGGGGACTGGTCGCTGTATCTGGCGGGAACGGAGCAAGGCGTGTGCGTGATCACGTTGCCGAATGAGTCGTTTGCCACGCTGGAGAAGTGGGCGGCGAAAAAAGCACCGGGCGCGGTGCTGGTCGAGGATCGGGAGCGGCTGGCGGAGTATGCGGGGCAGTTGGACGAGTATTTTGCCGGGGAGCGGTCGGAGTTTGCGATGCCGCTGGATCTGCGCGGGACGCCGTTTCAGGTGGCGGTGTGGCAGGCGTTGCTGGCGGTGAAGGCCGGGACGACGCAGACGTACTCACAGATCGCCGAGTCCGTGGGACGAGCCAATGCGGTGCGGGCGGTCGGAGCGGCCATCGGGGCCAATCCGGTGCCGATCGTTGTGCCCTGCCATCGGGTGATCGGCAAGGACGGATCGCTGACCGGGTTTCGCGGGGGACTGCCGGCCAAGCAGGTGCTGCTGGCGTTGGAAGATCGATAGGAAAAGCCCATCGGTACAAGACCGATGGGCTTTTTTTGTGCGATCAGGCCGTGGTGTCCGAGGACGGGGCCGTGGCGAGGCTGTGCTTGGATGCAGCGTTGACGTAATATTTGCCGGCCAATGTAAAGATGATCGGCAGCACGAGCAACGCGATGATGGCCAGATAGGCATTGGTGACGTCCTTTTCCCCGATGTAGCCGATCAGGAGGGAGAAGAGGGTTGCCGAGCCGAGGCTGATCATGTTGATCGTGGTCATCGTGCGGCCGATGTACGCCGTCTCAACGTGTTGGTAGACGAGCGTCTTGGAGAGCACCTTGACGTTGCCGACAAACAGGCCGAGCACGATGTACATGATGAAGGCGAGCACGTAGTGCGTCTGCATGGAGAACAGCAGCACAGAGACGGCCAACAGGACCAACGAGGCGACCAGATAGCCCGGGATGCCTTTTTTCTTGGAGAGCCAGAGGCAGACACCTGCGGAGAGCAAGGAGCCGATGCCCGCGCCGCTCGATACGAGGCCGAGCGTGAACTCGTCGCCTTTGAGCACTTCAAAGTTGAACGGGCCGACCAAGATGTTGACGCCGGAGAAGAAGGGGAACGAGATGCAGGCTCCAAGGGACAGATAGAGCACGCCCTTGTGTTGCAGCAGGTAGCCCCAGCCTTCTTTGATGTCGTTCAGGAAGAAGCGCAGGCCGAGCTTTTTGGCCGGCTGACCCGCAGCGGCTGCCGGAGCGGCGACCGGTTTGTAGATCGCGAAGATCCCGAGGTACAGCAGGGCGCCGATCAGGTAGGTCGACGAGGCGACGATCAAGGTGATCGTCGGACCGGTGAACTGGATCAAGATGCCGGCGAGCAGGCCGGAACTGAGCAGACCGACTTGCCACGCCGCCTGGGTCAGCGAGACGCCCTGCATGTATTCTTCTTCGGACAGGGCTTCTTTCAGCATGCTCTCCGTGGTCGGGGTGAGCAGATGGAAGACCAGATAGCTGACGAAGATCGCCACGTAGAGCACCTGGGTCGAAAACAAGTCCATGAAGAACAAGATAGCCAGAGCCAGCATGCAGACAAAGCGGATCAGGTTGCACCAAAAGGCGACTTTCGCCTTGTTGAAGCGGTCGATGATCACGCCGCCAAACGGAGCGAGAAAGACGGACGGCAACATCGTCATCATGATCATGAAGGAGATCGCCATGACCGAGCCGGTCTCTTTTTGCATGAGCACGATGTTGGTCAGGCCGAAGATCCCTTCGCCAAACAGGCCGATCAGAGAAGCGAAGAAGAAGTTGCGGAAGACTTTGTTTTTCAGAATGCCAAATTTGTTCATCTCAGCGCGTCCTCAGCCTACGCCTTGACGGAGGACAGCGGTTTGTACTCCATGTCAAACAGGTCGATGGTTTTGCGGAATGCGTCTTCGATCTGAGCGCGGGACTCACCGCGGAACATGAAGCGGCCGCTGATCTTCACGTAGCCGCCGTTGCCGTCGAGGACATCGCCCGGCTGCGCGAGGATCTCTTTGATCATGCCGTCGACTTCGTTGATCAGGCTCTTGTTGCGGATGACTTCAACCGGGGTGTCGCGCGGTTCCGGGATCAGGACGTAGCCGCCGCACGGATGGCGCTGCTCGACTTTGATGCCGTCGAACAGACCCAGTTCGATCTTCAGCCATTCTTCGCCGATGTGGACACCGTAGACGTCCTGCGTTTGGAAGGCGAACTCGCCGCCGCTCAGACGTGCGCCGATCTCGAGGAAGACCGGTTCGTTGCCGTTTTTCATGATGATCTCCAGATGGAAGGCGCTGTTTTCCAACTCCAGAGATTTGAGCACTCTCTTGGTGAACTCGCCCAACTGTTCGCGGATCGCCGGGTCGTCCTCGATGATCGAGCCGACCGGGTTGCCCGACAGGAAGCCAAGGCAGTCGTTGAAGTAACGGGAGACGGAGAGGAAGACGATCTCGCCGTTGTGGGTGACGCCGTCGGTGTGGAAGATCGGGCCGGCAACAAACTCTTCACATTCGTAGTCGGAGAAGTCGATCTTCGGCAGTACGGCATGCAGTTCTGCTTCGGTGTTGATCTGGTGGACGCCGTGGCTGGAGGCGCCGCTTTTCGGCTTGAGGATCAGCGGGAAGCCGATCTCTTTGCTGAAGGCGATGACATCATCGGGCGTTTCGCAGTCGATGAACTTCGGCGCACGAATCCCGTCTCGCTCCATGCGCTTTTTCATCTCGACTTTGTCGCGGTACATTTTGACTTGATGCTCTTGCGTACCGACGATGCCAAACTCGGTGCGCAGGATCGCCGCCGGGGTCAGGTCGAGCTCGGACATCGCGATGAGGCGGTCGATGCCGCCGTATTGATCGATCACTTCGCGGCAAGCGGCGCGCAGTTCTTCAATGTCGGTCATGGTGGTGAATTCAAAGACGCGGCTCGCTTGGTCGATGTAGCTCTCGATGCCCTTCTTGCCGTCGGGATTGACGAAGTAGATCACGCGGTTTGCCGCATGGTCGATGACGTTTTGGAACTGCATGAAGCTGTTGTTCCAGCGGTGCATAATGATGATGGTCTGGCTCATCGTTGTGCCTCCTTCTCTTTCTTGGGGGTCAGTTTCAATACGGAACGAGTGCGGATGTTCAGCAACGAGCGGCGCATGTCTTCCGCGTTGCTGGAGATCAGATCGACCGCTGCGACGGAGTGCAACACTTCAAAGAAATCGTTGACGTTCAGCTCGGTGCCTTTGCCAAGGGAGCTGAACGAGGTGATCTGCGTGTCGCCGACCAACAGTTCTTCCGGGATCTCGATGGAGTCGAACAGCAGGACCGTCTCGTCGCCGTCCACTTCCAACTGGTCGCGGAAGTCGGAAAGGAACAAGTGCACGTTGCCCGAGGAGCGGATCGGTTCTTCGAGCAGGGTGTTCGGCAGCAGGTCCGATTGACCGTTGCAGAGCAGTTCGACCAGCAGTTGCGGCGCGTCCACGCCGAATGTGGTCTTGATCTGCGGGATGACGTTCCAACCCGGGAAGCGGGCGGCCGACTCGATGACGCCTGCTTGGCGGTTTTTCATCAGCTTGATCTCGGTGTGGGTGGCGCACCATTGCAGGCCGAGGCCTTCGCACGCCTTGCGAGCGGTGTCGACGATGATCGCACGCGCTTCTGCGTCGAGCGAGGTCGGCATGATCTGGGTGGTCTCGATAAACGGCGGGATCAGCCCCCCTTTATCGGTGATCGCCAGCGGATAGTAGGTGCCGTCGACCATCAACCCTTCAATGGAGACGTAATCGCCGAGCCCGTCGGTGTCGTACCAGTCGTCCCCTTTGCCTTCGAGGAAGGTCTCGAGGATAAACGGTGCTTCGAAGGTGACGGAGTCCGGCACCGGGATGTTTTTCAGCTGTTCTTGGACTTCGAGGAAGAGCTGGCTCGGATCGACCGACCCGTCGATTTTGCGCACGCCGATGGACGAGGCGAGGTAGGACGGTTTGAGGATCGCAGGCAGACCGACTTCTTGCAGGCCAGCCTCAAAGTCGGCGAGGGTGGTCACGCGGCGGCTCTTGATCGCGGCGACGCCCGATGCGTTGAAGCTCTCGCGCATGAGGTTTTTGTCGCGGGAACGCTTGGCCGCTTCGCTGCCGGCACCGCGCAGGCCGAGCTCTTCGCAGGCGATCGCCATCGGGACGACAAACAGTTCGTTGTTGGTCGTGATCGCGTCGACTTCGAACAGGCGCGCGACGCGCTTGATGTCGTCGGCGACCTGACGCTCCGATTTGGTGAATTCACCGTCCGCCCAGTAGATGGAGGTCGGATGCTCGTAGTCCTCGACCGTTTGGAGGAAGTCGGTGTCTTTGAGCACGGCGACCGAGTATTGCTCCATCAGTTGGGAATGTCCGACGGTCAGCGCGAACGGGCGCGGGACGTAGCTGTAGACGTAAAATTTTTCAGCAAGGCTCTTGTAAAACATATGAGGAGGGCAACCGCCCAGATCTGCGATGACGAGTACTTTCTTTTTCTCCACGTTTCTCTTCCTCTCTGTTGTTAAATCGCGGTGTAGCCGCCGTCGACCGTGAGGGCCGAGCCGGTGATGAAGGAAGCTTTGTCTGAAGCAAGGAAGAGGATGGCGTTGGCCACGTCTTCCGGGGTGCCGAGGCGGCCGATCGGATTGAGCTTGGCCTTTTCCTTTTTGATCGCTTCCAGGTTTTCAGCTCCGATGGAGGCGTTGGTGAACGGCGTGTCCACGATGCTCGGGCAGACGCAGTTGCAACGGATGTTGTGCTTGGCATAGTCGATGGCGATCGATTTGGTGAGCATCAGCACGCCGCCTTTGGTGGCGTTGTAGGCGGCGATGTTCGGCCATGCGACAAGGCCGGATACGGAGCAGACGTTGACGATGGTGCCGCCGCCTTGCTCAAGAAACACGCGCAGGGCATGTTTGGTGTTGAGAAAGACGCTGGTCACGTTGACCGCTTGCATTTTTTCCCACTCGTTCAACGGCATCTCGTGAATCGGCGTGGAGATCTCAATGCCGACGTTGTTGACCAGCACGTCCAAGCGGCCGAAGTGTTCGACGACCGTGCGGATCAGGTTTTCACAGTCGGCTTCCTTGGAGACGTCCGCATACAGGAAGAGCACGTCGTGCCCGGCGTCACGCAGTTCGGTCGCGTATTCTTCGCCGGCGGCGCGGTTGAGGTCGGCCAGTGCGACTTTCGCCCCTTGGATGACAAATTCTTTGACGGTTTGACGGCCGATGCCGGATGCGCCGCCCGTTACGATCACAACTTTGTTCGCATGTTCGCTCATGATATGGACTTCCTCTCTTTTTTTGTCAATGGTGTGGTTAGACGCTCTTGAGTTGACCGCCGTCGACGGAAAACTGCTGTCCGGTGATATAGCCCGATCCCTCCGACGCGAGGAAGCCGATCAGCGCCGACACGTCTTCCGGCGTGCCGATGCGCCGCACCGGGATGTTCTCAATGAACTCCTGTTCCACTTCATCGAAGGTGATCTGTTTGCGGGCGGCGATCCGCTCCACGACACCGTAGTAGCGTTCGGTGCGGATGTTGCCGGGATGGACGCAGTTGACCGTAATGCCGTCTGCAGCGAGTTCGAGGGAAATCGATTTGCTTGCGTTGACGATTGCCGCATTGATTAATCCGTTTACAAACATTTCGGGAATGGGCTCTTTTCCGGCATTTCCGACTATATTAACAATCCTACCATGACGGTTTATGTTCATCAATACGCAGGCACGTTTAATGTTTTCAAGGTAAGTAACGAGCTTGTCGTTGACACTTCCCTGCAGATCCTGTATCGGCAGGTCTTTAAATTTGATCGGCATCGCGCCTGGAATGCTGTTGACCAGCACGTCCAAGCGGCCGAAGCGTTGCTCAATCTCTGCGAACAGTGCCTCGCGCAGGGCAGGGTCGGTGTTGTCGCCGGCGATGGCGACCGAGTCCGGGCTGATAGCTTGGATCTCGGCCAGCACGCCGTCCAGCTTTTCTTGACGGCGGGCGTTGAGCACGACGGTAAATCCGTCTGCTGCCAAGCGACGGGCGACGGCATGGCCGATGCCGCTGCTGGCTCCGATCACCAGTGCGACTTTGGATGTGTGATGGTTCATGGATTCTCTTCCCCCAAAATTAAGAAATGAGGAGGCTTTTGCAAGCCTGTCCTCATCTGTGCTTATTTGTTTTTCTTCAGTTCGTGCAGGTTGTAGCGGGGCGGCAGGAAGACGTTGATGGAGCGGGCTGCCACGTCGAACGGGTTGACGGCGCTGTGACGCTCGCGTGCGCCGCAGAAATAGCTGTCTCCCACTTTCATCATGTGGGTTTCGTTTTCGATGACCATCGGGTAGGAGCCGCCGATGCAGATGCCGAGCTGCTCGTTTTTGTGTTTGTGATCCGGCATCTCACCGCCGTTTGCCGGGATGTCGGCGATCATCAGCTCCATCCAGTCTTCGAGGAAGAAGGTGACTTCCATGCCCGGAATCAGGTCGCGGGTGTTGTATTTTTCGCGGAAATAGCCTTCTGCGTGCGTGTAGTTCTCGCCTTCGCGGAACCGCTTGATGTCGATGGCGATCGTTTCGCCGTCCGATTCGTTGACCGCTGCGTGCGGGCAGAACGGCGGTGCGACGTAGATCTCGTTTTCTGCGGTCATCACGCGGGTGACGCCGCCGACGGTCATCGTCAATTCGCCTTGGACGACCATGCCGATCTGCACTTCTTGGTGGTCGTGCATCGGGACGGATGCACCCGGCGGGATGTAGGAGAACTTGATCTCGGTGTCACCGCGGACGGTGCTGTAGGTGCGGATGCCGGTTTCGGATACTTCCAGAGTGGCTTCCGGGAAGAAGAGGCTGTTTTTCGTTGTCGTCATTGTGATTCACTCCTCCAGTTTTCCATGCTCTTTTTGAAAGACGGTCCAACTCATCGGGATGCGCTTGAACTGTTTGACGAACTTCAGGCCGTACACATCAGCCGCCTGCTGATTGGTGACGGCGAGGTTGGTCTCGAAGTCGCGCACTTGGCGCGCCGCTTCGCTGGTCGAACTGACCAATTTAATTGAAGGGTCGCGTTGGAGATAATACTGGATCAAGGGCACAGGGGCCGGGTGGGACACGATGACCTCGCTGTCGAGCATCGCTTCGTCAAATTCGAAGTCATCCCGCACCGCCAGGCCGTAGAGCGGCGTGTCGGCGCGGAAGATCTCGTCGACCACCAGTTCCGGGTGCATGTAAAAATCGTTGATCTTGGGATACGCGTGCGGCACGATGACTGCGTCCAGCTTTTCGGTGAGCAGTTCTTCAATGCAGGACTCAAAGCTGTCAAGCAGCGAGAGTTCACACGCTCGATTCGGGTACAGATGTTCAATCGCGTAGTTCGCAGCCTGTTCGCTGCTGGTCCCGACGGGACCGAGCGTACCGATTCTCAGCATCGGCGCTTGGGAGGTGGACATGCTGGCCGATAAGGTGCTCATAAATCAATTCACCTGCCGATCAGTTTTATTTGATCCGTATACAATTTGAATGAAATAAGGGAACTTGATTTTAATTATGTTCATCTTAAGTTGATGTGTCAACGTCGATGTTTCGCTAGGTTGTTTGTTTGTCAAAGGAGGCCAGCAGGTCGCCAAATCCGGGGAAGGAGACGTCGACCGACTCCCAATCGCAGATCGTGGTCGCGCCGTCTGCGACCAGTCCGGCCACGCTCATCGCCATCGCGATGCGGTGATCGTGATAGGTCTCGATCTCCGCGCCGCCGCGCAGTCGGGTGCGGCCGGTGATGCGCAGACCGTCGAGAAGTTCTTCGACCACCGCGCCAAATTTGCGAAGTTCGGCGGCGGTGGTGGCGATGCGGTTCGATTCTTTCACTTTTAATTCTTCGGCATCGCGAATCTCGGTGACGCCCGCCGCTTGGGTGGCGACGACGGCCAGCACGGGGATCTCGTCGATCAGTCGCGGAATCAGCGAACCGCCGATGGTGATGCCGCGCAGCTCGCGACCGCGCACGCGCAGATCGGCCACCGGTTCGCCGCCGGATGTCCGCTCGTTTTGCAGGTCGATCTCCGCACCCATCTCGCGCAGAGCGTCGAGGATGCCGGTGCGGGTCGGGTTGATGCCGACATTGCGGATGATCAGGTCGGAGCCGGGCAGGATCGCAGCGGCGGCCAGCAGGAACGCGGCCGAGGAGATGTCGCCTGGCACGTCGACATCGGTCGCGCGCAGGGTAGAGCCGGGCGGCACGGTGATGTAGCCGTCATCGGTGGTCCGCACGTCGACGCCGAACGCCAGCAGCATGCGCTCGGTGTGGTCGCGGCTGGGCTTTGGCTCGCGGACGGCGCTGCCGCCTTCCGCAGAGAGACCGGCCAGCAGGACGGCCGATTTGACCTGGGCGCTGGCGACGGGTGAATCGTAGCGGAGCGCACTCAGGCGGCTGCCGCGAATCGAGAGCGGGGCGAGGCGGCCGTTCTCCCGGCCGTCGATCACTGCGCCCATCTCACGGAGCGGTTCGGTGACGCGTCCCATCGGGCGTCGTCTGATCGAGGCGTCGCCGGTGAGGGTGATGTGGAACGGCTGACCGGCGAGGATGCCGAGCAACAGCCGTGTGGTGGTGCCGGAGTTCCCGGCGTCGAGCACGTCTTCCGGCTCTTTCAGTCCATGCAGGCCGACCCCGTGCACGATCAGTTCGGTCGGCGACAGTTGGTCGATGGTCACGCCCAGTTGGCGCATGCACTGGACGGTGCTCAGGCAGTCGGCACCGGGGAGAAAACCGGTGATGCGCGTCTGTCCTTCGGCCAGCGCGCCGAACATCACGGCGCGGTGGGAGATCGATTTGTCACCGGGGACGGTCGTTTCTCCCGTCAGGTGGCGGGCAGGTTGTATGATGTGGTTCACGATGGCTCCCTCCGATCTTCGATGACCTGGCAAATAACGGCTTCGTCGACGCGGCGGACGACCTCCGCCTGACCGATCTCCCGGCAGAGGACGAAAGTCAGCGATCCGCCGACCGCTTTTTTGTCTTGACGCATCGCGGCGATCAACTCGCCTGCGGGCAGGTCGCGCGGGATGCGGACGGGCAACCCCGCCCGGCTGAGCAAGGCGATGATCTCATCGGCATCGGTACGGGCCATCAGGCCGAGGGCGACAGACAGGTCGGCGGCGGCAGCCATGCCGATGGCGACCGCATCGCCGTGGGTGAACGTGCCGTAGCGGGCGAGGCTCTCGACCGCATGGCCGAGCGTATGGCCAAAATTGAGCAGGGCGCGCTCGCCGGTCTCCCGTTCGTCTGCGGAGACGATGGCCGCTTTGATGCGGCAGGAGCGGGCGAGCAGTTCGGCGAGGGCCGCATCGTCCCGCTCCAACAGCGCATCGAGCGAGTGACCGATCCACCGGAACAGGGCGGCGTCGCGGATCACGCCGTGTTTGATCGCTTCGGCGAGGCCGGAGCGCATCTCGCGCAGGGGCAGCGAGCGCAGCGTCTGCGTGTCGTAAAGCACGCAGAGCGGCTGGTGGAACGCGCCGATGACGTTTTTGGCTTCGGGCAGATTGACCGCCACTTTGCCGCCGACCGCGCTGTCGTGAGCGAGCAGGGTGGTCGGAAGTTGCACAAAGTCGATGCCGCGCATGTAGGTGGCGGCGACAAATCCGGCCAGGTCGCCGACCACGCCGCCGCCGAGCGCGAGGATCACGGAGCGGCGGTCCAATCCGGCCTGATACGCGGCGCGCAGGGCGGTCTCGGCATGGGCGAGCGTCTTCGATGCTTCCCCGGCCGGGATCGTGTGCACAGTGGTCTGATAGCCTGATGCGGTCAGCGCTTCCAACGCAATGTCAGCCAGTCCGGTCGCTTGCACGTTCTCGTCGGTGATCAGCAGGTGACGGGAGGAGACGGACACTTCGCAGCCGCGCAGGAGTTCGCCGAGCGTCTGCAAAATGTCGGCTCCGATCACGATGTCATACGCCCGTGTCGAAGTGCTGACACGCTCGCGGATCATCGTTCGTTCACCCGTTTCAGGTAGGCGTCGAGGTTGTCTTGGATCTCTTCGACCGAATCGCCGCCGAATTTCTCCAAGAATGCCTGAGCGAGCGTCCAAGCGACCATCGCTTCGCCGACGACAGCCGCCGCCGGGACGGCGCAGACATCGGAGCGTTCGATGGTGGCGCGATACGATTCTTTGGTTCGCATGTCGACCGATTCCAACGGCTTGTACAGCGTCGGGATCGGCTTCATCGCAGCGCGCACGATGATCGGCTGGCCATTGGTGACGCCGCCTTCGATGCCGCCGGCGCGGTTGGTCGGGCGGTGGTAGCGGTCGTCACGGTGGTTGATCTCATCGTGGACGAGCGAGCCGGGGTGGCGGGCTGCGTCAAATCCCATGCCGATCTCCACGCCTTTGATCGCCTGAATGCTCATCAAGGCTTGGGCGAGGCGGCCGTCGAGCTTGCGGTCGGGCATCGCGTAGGAGCCAAGGCCAACCGGAACGCCGGTGACGATGATCTCAAAAATGCCCCCCAGCGTGTCGCCCGCTTCCTTGGCGGCGGTGATCGCTTCGATGATCTGCGCTTCCGCCTCCGGGTCGGCGACGCGGACTTCGGAGCGTTCGGCGCGCTCGGCGATCTCCGGGATCGTGCCGTCGAGGCGGTCGACTTTGATCGGGCCGAGTTCGACGACGTGACTGTACACGTCGATGCCAAATCGGTGCAGCAACTGACGGGCAACCGCGCCGCACGCGACCATCGTCGCGGTGTTGCGGGCACTGGCCCGTTCGAGGATGTTGCGGATGTCTTCTTGGTTGTATTTCAGAGCACCGGCCAGATCGGCGTGACCCGGGCGGGGCTTGGTGATCTCGACGACGCTGTCGGGAGCGTTGCCTTCGATGGCCATTTTTTCCGACCAGTTGCGCCAGTCTTTGTTGTGGATCAGCAAGGCGATGGGGGTGCCCATCGTCCGTCCAAAGCGGATGCCGCTCTGCACATCCACGCGGTCAGTCTCGATCTTCATCCGTCCGCCGCGGCCGAAGCCCTGTTGGCGGCGCCAAAGTTGGTGATCGATCTCCTCGACCGAGACGGGCAGATTGCTCGGGATGCCGTCCAAGATGGCGGTCAGTGCGGGACCGTGCGATTCGCCGGCCGTCAGATATCTCAACATCGCTTCCAAACTCCTTCTGTAAACAAGTTGATGACGTCATGAGGAAAAGGGCGCTGAGTGACTGCGACTCGGTGCGCCCTTTTCGAAGTGCGGGGATTAGACCCCGACGGGTACAGACAGGTAGCCGGACTCACGCAAGTTGTTCATGATGTTCGAGAACTGAGGCAGGTCGAGCTGTTGGTTGGCGTCAGAGAGCGCCACTGCCGGGTTGTTGTGAGTTTCGATGATCAGGCCGTCCGCTCCGACAGCCAGTGCTGCTTTGGCAATCGGGAACATGATGTCTTTGCGGCCGGTGGAGTGCGAGACGTCCACGACGACCGGGAGATGCGATTCTTGCTTGAGGATCGGCACAGCCGAGATGTCCAGCGTGTTGCGGGTGGCTTTCTCGTAGGTGCGGATGCCGCGCTCGCAAAGGATGATCTGCGAGTTGCCGCGCGACGCGATGTATTCGGCCGCGTTGAGGAATTCTTCGATGGTGGCGGACAGACCGCGTTTGAGCAGAATCGGCTTGCGCACCGAACCGGCCGCTTTGAGCAGCTCGAAGTTTTGCATGTTGCGGGCGCCGATCTGGATGATGTCGATGTATTCGCACGCCATCTCGACGTCTTCCGGTGCCACGATCTCGCTGACGGAGTACATGCCGTGCTTTTTGGCTGCGTCGCGAAGGATCTTCAGACCTTCCACGCCAAGGCCTTGGAAGTCATACGGCGACGTGCGCGGTTTGTACGCGCCGCCGCGCAGGATCTTGATGCCTTCTTTGCTCAGGTGAGCGCCGACAGCGTCCATCTGCTCGACGTTTTCCACCGAGCACGGACCTGCGATCACGAACGGCGTGCCGTTGCCGACTTGGAAGTCGCCGACGCGGACGACGGTGTCTTCCGCTTGGTGTTTGCGGGAGATCAACAGGCTCTTTTTCTCCGTCGCTTTCGGGGCGTCGCCCGCTTGGAAGATCTGTTTGAACAGAACGCGTACTTGCTCTTCCGTGATCGGGCCGCGATTGGCTGCGACCAGGCTGTCGATCATCGATTTGTCGGTGAGCGGTTCTGTGCAACCGAGTGCACTCGCGAGCACGTCATCGTACTGTTTTTTCAAAGCAACCCGCTGGTTGATCAGGTTCAAAATCTCTTGTTGCACCGTCTCAATCTGCGTCTGCAGGGCTTGCAAGTTCTCTCCACTCATCTTTTTACTCCTCCTACTTGGTCACAAAGGCGAGGATCTGCTTGAACAGTTCTTCTGTCAGCTCCGGATCGACACCGATTTGTTCCGCGTATTGTTTTCTGTTTTGCAGGAGTTCCTGTTCACGGGAGGCGTCGACGACTGGCAATTGCTGGTCGGCTTTATAACGGCGGATCTCCCGGTTGATCTCCAAGCGTTGGGCCAATGTTTCTAAAAGTTGCTGATCCACTTTGTCGAGTTGAGATCGATAATCGATCATTTTGTTCATACGAGATGCCCCTTTAATGACTTTTTCGTTCCTGCATAAAGATAAGAAGTATTCTAGATCACCCTCCTTGAAATTCGTGTAACTGTTTTTAATATATGCGCTATTGTACTATTACTTCTGTCCGTCCTGCAACCACATTTTTAATGATTTTCTTTCTTGTAAAGGTTATCACTCTATTTTTTCGGAAATTTTATAAGTATTCTTTACGAAAAGCACTTGTCCGATTTTTACCTGATCGAGTATAGTGGAGGATAAATCTAGATATCGTTATTGTTAAGAAAAAATAGAAAAGAGGCTTGCCAAGGTGAATATCGTGACGGCGTCTCGTTTGGATACGTTGCCGAAACAATTTTTCAGCACGATGGTGTCAAATGTTCAAAAAGTGGTGCAGGCGGGCCATGATGTGATCAATCTGGGGCAGGGCAACCCCGATCTGCCGACGCCGCCGCATATCGTTGAATCGTTGCGAGAGGAGATCCTTGATCCGGCGACGCACAAATACCCGCCGTTCTCCGGGCTGTTCGAATTGAAGGCGGCTGTGGCGCAATGGTACCGCGTTGAGTTTGGCGTCGAGTTGGACCCGCAGCGGGAGGTTTCGATCTTGTTCGGCGGCAAGACCGGTCTGGTTGAGATCTGCCAATGCCTGCTCGAACCGGGCGATGTCTGCCTGATGCCGGACCCTG
This sequence comes from Tumebacillus lacus, assembly GCF_026410385.1. GTDB lineage: Bacteria > Bacillota > Bacilli > Tumebacillales > Tumebacillaceae > Tumebacillus > Tumebacillus lacus. Next base: position 197,105 of record NZ_JAPMLT010000002.1, on the reverse strand, counting down.
GCTACCCGGACTACTGGTCGGGTGTGAAACTGGCCGGCGGGGAGATGCACGGGATGCCGTTGCTGCGGGAAAATGACTTTTTGCCCGACTACAGCGCGATCCCGAAGGAGCAGCTCGCCAAGGCGAAGATGATGTTCCTGAACTATCCGAACAACCCGACATCGGCAGTCGCTCCGCTGTCGTTCTACGAAGACACGGTGCGCTTTGCCGAGCAGAACAACATCGTGGTGGCGGCCGACTTTGCGTACGGCGCGTTTGGCTTTGACGGGGAAAAGATGATCTCGTTCCTGCAGACGCCGGGTGCGAAGGAGGTCGGGGTGGAGTTTTACACCCTGTCCAAAACGTACAACATGGCGGGGTGGCGAGTCGGTTTTGCGGTCGGCAATGCGGATGTGATCCGGGCGATCGATCTGATTCAAGAGCACTGGTTCGTCTCGATCCCGTCGTTTATCCAGCGGGCGGCTGTGACGGCGATCACGTCGCCGCAGGACTGCGTGCGCGAGTTGGCTGCGGTCTATGAGCGCCGTCGGGACGTGTTTGTCGGCGGACTCAACAAGGCGGGCTGGGACATTCCTGTGCCGAGGGGTTCGTTCTTCACGTGGGTGCCGGTGCCCAAAGGGTATACGTCGGTGAGCTTTGCCGAGAAGTTGTTGCACGAGGCGCATATCGCGGTCGCGCCCGGCAATGGATTTGGCACACATGGCGAAGGCTATGTCCGGGTCGGGTTGCTGGCGAGCGAAGAGCGGCTGCAAGAGGCGGTCGAACGGATTTTGCGCGTGATTTAGGTACAGGGAACCAGGAAAAAGGAAGGAAAAAGCCCGTCAGCGATGACGGGCTTTTCGTGCGAGTTCAATCATGAATTAGAGGGAGTGGGACAGGATGTCCATCAACGCCGCAGCCGTGTGTTTTTTGCCGCGTCCGATCCGGACGTCGCCGCTTGGCGGGACGAGGTAGTGCGGTGCGTCCTCGGTGTGCAGGGAGGTGGACGGGTTGGCGACGGTGAGGTCTGCCCGCCACGTCTCCATACGGGTGCGGGCACGCTGCACGAGATAGGATTCGTCGTCGGTGTGCTCGAGTTTGAAGCCGACGAGGAAGAGGTCGGGGCGCCAATTTTTGATCTCGGTGATCACTTTCGGCGCTTTTTTGAAATGGACGATCGGCAGCACGTCGCTTTGGATTTTGCCGGTTTCGGCGATCCGGTTGCCGTGTGCGTCGGTCATGAAGTCGACGACCCAATCGGAAACGGCTGCTGTCATGATCACCGCGTCGACCGACTCATTAATGACTCGAGCGCGGATCTTTTCGGTGAGGTCGTCGATGCCCAGGAAGGACTCTTTGCGAAGGCCCGGTGCGTCGGGCGGCGTCTCAGCGAAGTAGCCGTGCAGGAGGATCACTTCCGCACCGCGCTGCAGGGCCTCGCCGACGAGGTATTTGCCGATGGTGCCGCGGGCGAGGTTGGTGTGGCCGCGCACCTCGTCCCATTTTTCGACGGTACCGCCGCTGGTGATCAGGATTTTCTTGCCTGTAAGGAGTTCCATAGGAGGAAGAGTCTCCCTTCCGTGGTATGATTGTTCATTATATACGATTTTTGATGTTCATGAGGAGCGGTTTGAAAGAGGAGGCACAGGAATGGACCGAAATAAATTTTCTGCAATCGCGCATCGCGATCATGCGTTTGCCAATCCGCTCAGCGAGAGCAAGCTCATGCGGATGGTGGAGATGTTGAAGATGGAGGCGGGGCAGACTGTCCTCGATGTCGGGGCGGGGCAGGGTGAGCTGTTGATCCGCATGGCGGAGCAGTACGGTGTCCGGGCGACGGCGATGGAGCTGTATGAAGGCGCGGTGTCGGCGGGACGGCAGCGGGCGGCAGGCCGCGTGGCGGACGACAGCGTCGTGTGGGTGCAGGGCGACGCCGGTGCGGAGATCGAGCGGATCGCCGACGGGTCGTTCGATGTCGGGATGTGCATCGGATCGACGCATGCGCTCGGCGGGCTGGTGCCGACTCTGCAGGCGTTGGGTGCCAAGGTAAAAAAGGGCGGCTATCTGCTCATCGGCGAAGGGTACTGGAAACAGCGGCCTTGCAGCGAGTATCTGGAAGCGCTCGGCGGCGCGGACGAGTCGGAACTGAAAAGCCACGCGGCCAATGTGCAGACGGCGGAAGAACTCGGGCTGGTGCCCCTCTGGTCGTATGTGACCCACGACGAGGAATGGGACGAGTACGAGTGGCTGTACAGCAAGTCGGTCGAGGATTATTGCAGCGAACAGCCGGATGACCCGGACCGCGACGCGATGCTGGCGAAGATCCGGGGCTGGCGGCGGACGTATCTGACGTGGGGACGGGACACGCTGGGGTTTGGCCTTTATTTGTTCCGCAATGAATAAACATCTGGATATCGGGCCGTATGTGGTGTGGAGGGGAGGATTTGCAACGTGAGACAGGCACCGTTTTCACGAGCCGGTCTGGAGCGTCTGAAGGAGCCGGACACGCTGCGTCGCAACGGCGGGGTGTGGCTGGTCGCGCTGGGAGCGGCGCTGTGGGGGACAAACTCGATCTTGCGCGTGGAGATGCTGCACACGTTTACGTCTTCACAGATCGTGTTTTTGGAACATCTGCTGCTGGCGGTCTACGCGCTGCCGATGTTGATTTTTGCGCGCAGGCAACTGGCGCGGCTGTCGGCGAAGGAGTGGGCCGCGATCTTGTTCCTGTCGTGGGGCGGGTCGGGGCTGGCGACGATCTTGTTCACGGCGTCGTTTCAGTATGGCCATCCCAATCTGGTCTTGCTGCTGCAAAAGGTGCAACCGGTCTTTGTTCTGCTGATCGCCCGCGTGATGTTGAAGGAACTGCTGCCAAGACGTTTTGGCGGTTATCTGCTGATCGCGATGATCGGGACCTATCTGGTAACGTACGGATTTACGCTGCCGTGGGCCGATTTTACCAATGCGAACGGGATGGCGGCGATGCTTGCGCTCGGAGCGGCGGTGCTGTGGGGCGGGTCGACGGTGATGGGGCGGCTGGTGCTGGACAAGATGAGCTTTGAGACGCTGACGGCTGCCCGGTTTTTATTTGCCCTGCCGTTTCTCTATGCGGTGGTGGTGATCTCGGGCGAAGCGGTGCCGCAGATGTGGAACGCGCTCGGAGATCTCGACACGCTGGGCAATCTGGTTTTGCAAGCGTTGTTGCCGGGGCTGTTCTCGCTGCTGCTGTACTACCGCGGGCTGTCGACGACAACGGCGAGCTATGCGACGGTGGCGGAGTTGGCATTTCCGGCGACCGGTCTGTTGTTGAACTGGATCGCGCTGGGCTCGGTGCTGACGGCCGGGCAAGCGATCGGTTTTCTCGTCATCTGGTGGGCGATCTACCAACTGGGTAAAGGAACAGAAAGGGAGGCATGAAGATGAAAGTGGTCGTGGTCGGCGCCGGAGCGGTCGGCGGGTATTTCGGCAGCAGGCTGGCGGAGGCGGGGGTGGATGTGACGTTTCTCGTCCGGGAAAAGCGGGCGGCCCAGTTGCGGGAGTGCGGATTGACGGTGCGCTCTGTGCAGGGGGACTATCGATATACCCCACAGGTCGTCACCGATGCGGCGGAGGTGGAGGCGTGCGACGTGCTGGTAGTGGCGGTGAAAAATTATCATCTGTCCGACACGCTCTCGACGCTGAAGCCGTTGGTGGAGCGGGGGGCGAAGGTGCTGCCGCTGCTCAACGGGGTCGGGCATCTCGACCTGCTGCGTGCGGAGTTTGGCGAAGCGGCGGTACTCGGCGGGTACTGCAACATCATCGTGACGCTGAGCGAACAGGGCGATGCGGTGCACACGTCGCCGACGCATGAGTTTACGTTTGGCGCGTTGGTGCCGGAGCAGGAGGCGGTGTGCGAGCGACTGTTGGCAGCGGGTCAAGGGGCGAACATCAATCTGAACCACAGTCAGGCGATCTATCGGGACATGTGGCAGAAATATCTGTTCATCACGGCGTTCTCCGGGGTGACGACGGCGAGCCGTCTGAGCATTGACGGCGTGATGGCCCATCCGCCGACCCGCGAGGTGCTGCGACGGGCGTTGACGGAGATGCACACGCTGGCCGGACGCAAAGGCGCGGTGATGCCGGATGATCTGGTCGAGAAACTGATGACGTATATGGATGGTTTTCCGGCAGGGGCGACGTCGTCGATGCATCAGGACTTCCGCAAAGGGCTGCCGCTGGAAGTGGAGAGCCTGCAAGGGGTGGCGGTCCGCTACGCCGATGAGGAAGGGATCGACCTGCCGACCGTCCGCACGCTGTATGGATTGCTGGTGCCGCACGCGACGCCGGCGGCATAAAGAAGAAAAGACCTTTGCGGATCGCCGCAAAGGTCTTTTTCGTGTGCCGGCTGATTAGCAGGTCGGCGCGATTTGGCCGTCGGAGCCGGTGTAGATGTAAGCATCGGATACATAGCCGGTGCCGATGTAATCCCACAGAGTGGTAGTGCCGTAGGTGCCGGTGACGCTTTCACCATTCTTTTGGCAGGTGAACTTGACGGTGGAGCCGTCAGCGACAGAGCCGACAGCCGTGTAGCCGGTGCCCGGACCGGAGCGAACGGTCAGGTTTGCGCCGGAGGTGTTGACGGTACCGGTGTAGGTAGCGCCGGAGCAAGCGTTATTCGAGGTGTAGCTCTTGGAACCCCAGTAGTACGCTTGAGCGCCGTTGAAGACGATCTTTTGAACGACGCCATCTTTACGTTGTTCGAAGTGCAGGTGCGGGCCGGTCGAGCCGCCGGTGGAACCGACGTAGCCGATGCGCTCACCGGTGGAAACTGCTTCGCCGACGGTGACGGCGAAGGAGTTCAGATGTGCGTAGTAAGTGGTCCAGCCGTTGCCGTGGTCGACAACGACATATTTGCCGTAGCTGGTGCCGCCGAGGTCACGGACGGTGATGACTTTACCGGCAGCCGATGCCACGACCGGGTCGCCGAGGTCGTCGGTGCGGTTGAAGTCGATGGCGTTTGCCGGAGAGTGGTCGGTGCGAGTTTGACCGGTCCAGGTCTGTCCGCACGGGAACGGAACTTGGAATGCCGGAGCAGCGGATGCAACCTGCGGATACAGGCCGATCACCAGCGCGGCAACCATCATCGTCGGCATGACGATCGCTTTAATTGCTTGTTTCATTTTGTGTAGCCTCCTTTTTGATTTTCAATGAGATCTCACAAACAGTATAACCTACATGTGTACACAATTCAATAAACAAAATATAAAATATGTGAATCGACAATTTTTTCACGAAACATTTTTTTACAATTCGTAGGATGACCTGACGAGCTACACAAAAAACCAAAAGTTCTGCGGTACAATAACAGGAACCAAGGAGGGAAAACATTGAAACGAGCGAGTAAATTGGGCATACTTTTGGCAACGGTCCTTCTGTTGGCGGGTGTCACTTGGTTCAATCAAAAAGAGACGGCTCCGGCCGATACCGCGCGGGGTGAAGCGACGAAAAGCGTGGCGGAGCGCCCGACGCGCCCGTATCCGAACCATCACGCAGCTGACTTTACACTGACCAATCTGGAAGGGCAGCAGGTGCAATTGTCTTCCTTAAAAGGGAAAAAAGTATTCATCAACTTCTGGGCCTCGTGGTGTCCGCCGTGTAAAGCGGAGATGCCGGATCTGGTGGAGATGAGCAAAAAGTATCAAGGGCAAGTGGAGTTTTACGGGGTCAATCTCACGACGCAAGATACGGCGGAGAAGGCCAAGGGTTTTGTCGAAGAATACGGCATTGAGTTTCCGACGCTGCTGGATGAACGAGGGGAAGTCGGCGGTCGATACGGGGTGGTGTCGATCCCGACCTCGTTCACCATCGATGAAAACGGTGTGGTCGTTCAGCGAACGGGAGGTCAGTTGAGCAGATCGGCGATGGAAGAGATGCTCCAAGATTTGATCGGGAGGTAGTGGACGGTGGCGATATTGCCAGACGTGATCCGACTGGGACCGGTTGTTTTGCCCAACGCGTGGATCGCGTGGCTGATCAGCTTTTTGTTTGTCAGCGTGCTGCTCAAACGAAGTTTGCAAAGACTGGGTTTTGACGGCGATAAACAGACCGGGTGGCTGCTCGAAGCGGTGCTGTTCGGGTATGTGCTCTATCGGTTGGTGACGATCGGCGCGGATGGAGCGGGAGCGTGGACGTCGTTTCGGACACTGCTGCTCTCGGTCGGGCCGGGATATGCGCTTGTTTTGGGTACCCTCGGGGGTATTGTTTATCTGATCGGCCGGGCAGGTCGCGACGGCGTGGTCACGTGGCGGTGGCTGGAGGCCTGGGTGTTGCCCGTGACGCTGACAGCGGTGTTGCATGCGCTGCTGGTGGCGGAGATCGGTCGGGCGACAAACATGCCCTGGGGGGTATCGTTTGACGGGGCGAGCTATCATCCTGTTCATCTGTATCGGGCCGTCGCGTGGGCCTTCGCCGCCTGGTGGCTGTATCGCCTGCGCACGTCGCCACGACAGCGGGTGGCAGCCGCTGTGACGCTGTGGGCGGGGGCGCAACTCATCGCGTCGTGGTTTCTCGTTCAGCAGGACCTGTGGTTTGGCATCGCTCCCTCGCAATGGCTGGCATTGATCGCGATCTCGGCGGGAGGATACGCATGGACGGTCGATGAGCATACTACGCCTGTTGAAAAGATGTGAAGGAGGAGGCAGGCAAGATGTTTCATTATACAGTGGAGACCGCCAAGTCGGTCGACGAAGCGGTGCAGGCGCTGGAAGCGGCCCTGAAGGAGCGCCAGTTCGGCGTTCTCTGGTCACTCGATCTGACAGCCAAACTGGCGGAGAAGGGATTGTCGTTCCCGAGCGCCTATCGCATTCTCGAAGTGTGCAACCCGGTGCAGGCCGAGCGGGTGCTCTCGAAAAATCTGTTGGTCGGCTACTTTTTGCCCTGCAAGATCGCCGTCTACGAAGAGGAGGGCACGACCAAGATCGGACTGCCGAAACCCTCGGTGCTGATGGGGGTGGTCAATGATCCTTCCCTTGCCGAAATCGGTGCCGAGGTCGAGCATGTGATGATCGAAGCGGTTGAGGCGGCGAGGTAGCGGGCAGGGGTGTTGACAAACGCTGTGGAGTGCGTATAATAAGATTCATCGGATACCCCGCGGGGTATATCGAGCGCCTGAATCGTTCAGGTCTTGCATGGAGAAACTCTAGGAGTCCAGATCCTTCGGGATCCCTCCTTTCTTTTTCACAACAAACATACCCCTAGGGGTATATAGAAGAGGTGACCACAATGTCCAAAGTCATCAACATCCATCCGCTCGATGTCAAGGAGCGACTGAAAAGCGGTGAAAAGCTCACCCTGATCGACGTGCGTGAGTCGGAAGAGGTGGCAGCGGGTCGCATCCCGGGCAGCAAGCACATCTCCCTGTCCGAACTGCAACATCGCTGGCAGGAGATCGATCCGAACGAGGAAGCGATCATCGTCTGCCGCAGCGGCAACCGCAGCGGTATGGCCTGCGAATTCCTGATGGGCCGCGGCTATGACAAAGTGAAAAATCTGATGGGCGGCATGAATGGCTGGCAAGGTGACGTCGAGCGATAATCGCTCCTAGAAAGGTAGGACAAACAAATGGATATGGATCTGGGCTTGATCATCACGTTGTTCCTCATTGGATTTGTCGGTTCGTTCCTGTCCGGTCTGGTCGGCATCGGCGGCTCGATCATCAAGTATCCGATGCTGTTGTATATCCCGCCGGCTCTTGGCTTTCTCGCGTACACCGCTCATGAGGTGTCCGGGATCAGCGCGGTGCAAGTCTTTTTCGCAACGCTCGCCGGGGTGTTTGCCCTGCGAAAAGAGAAAGTCATCAACTACTCTCTGGTCGCCTACATGGGTGTCGCGATCATCATCGGCAGCTTTGTCGGCGGGTACGGCGGCAAATTCCTGAGCGGGGATCTGATCAATCTGGTCTATGCGATCCTTGCGACGCTGGCGGCGATCATGATGTTCCTCCCGAAAAAAGGGCTGGATGATGTGCCGCTCGATCAGGTGAAGTTCAACAAACCGATCGCCGTGTTCTCCGCGCTCTCCGTCGGGATCGCGTCGGGGATCGTCGGTGCGGCCGGTGCGTTCATCCTCGTGCCGATCATGCTGCTGGTCTTGAAGATCCCGACCCGCATGACGATCGCAACATCGCTGGCGATCACGTTCATCTCTTCGATCGGATCGACAGCGGGCAAGGTCCTGGCAGGCGATGTGCTCTTCTGGCCGTCGGTGATCATGGTGGTGGCGAGCATCTTGGCTGCACCGGTCGGGGCCAAACTCAGCACGAAGGTGAACACCAAAATGCTGCGCGGTCTGCTGGTCGTCTTGATCCTCGGCACGGCAGTCAAGGTCTGGACAGACATTCTGTTCTAATGATCGGGTACACTACTCCCTGACAGGAGGTGCCCGGCATGGAGCGAGAAAAGACGGTCGATTCAAAGTATATCCAGCAACATCTCGCCAATGAACGCACGTTTCTGGCGTGGATCAGAACGAGCATCACCATCATCGGACTGGGCTTTTTGGCGGCCGGTGTGGTCTTTCGCTCGACGCCTTACTCCGACACCGGTCATTGGATCGCGTCGGTGGTGGGGATCGGCGCTGTGTTGCTCGGCTCGCTGATCAGCTTTACCGCCTGCCGCAACTATACGCAAAAAAAGGCGGGCATCAATGACGAGACGTTTGAAGCGTCGACGAACATCATTTTCTTCACCGTCTGCTGTCTGGTGTTTATCAATCTGTTTCTGATCGTGCTGGTTGTGTTGCTGCTGTTGGAGTAAAAATTTTGACTGAAATATACCCCCTGTGGTATGAAGGCGGTGGTTGGATGGATTGGTTGACGTACTTGATCTACGGGTTGCTGCTCTGGTTTGTGGTCTCCCGGTTCCTGCCGCTCAGGTGGCTGGAACAACTGGGGCCGCAAGATGTGGAAGAGCGGCTGAAAGATAAAAAGCAACATGTGTACCTCGACGTCCGCGAGCCGGGCGAGTACAAGGGGGGTCACATCCCCGGCTTCACCAACATCCCGCTCTCGCAATTGAAAAGACGGGTCGGCGAGGTGGAGAAAGGCAAGACGGTGATCCTGACCTGTCAGAGCGGGATGCGCAGCCGGCAAGCGGCGAAGATCCTGCGCAAACACGGCTGCACCCGCATCGCGCATCTGAAGACAGGGATGAGCGGCTGGAGAGGTCGAGTCGTTCGGTAAGAAAGTCGTTTCTTTGGAATGCTAAGAGCGTACCTGCAAACCCAAATCAAAGGAGAGATCTCTCATGTCCAAAAGAAAAGTGGCAATCATCGCTTCGGGCGGTGGTCTGGATTCTGCTTATAAAGTGTTGAACATTGCGACGGCCGCAGCGGCGACCGAAGCGGAGGTGGCGATCTTCTTTACCTTCGAAGCGCTGGCGATCATCCACAAAGATGCGGCGACGATGCTGACGATGGGCCCTGGCAAAGAGCATTACGTCGAAGGCTTCAAGCGCGCCAACGTGCCGTCGATCTCGGAGTTGCTGGAAGTGGCTCGTGAGACGGGCGTCAAAATGATCGCCTGCCAGATGACGATGGACGTCACCGGCATGACCAAAGAGATGTTTGTGGACGGTGTGGAAGTGGGCGGGGCGGTCACGTTCCTCGACTTCGCGTATGACGCCGACGTCACCGTCACTTTCTAATCCCAACTGAACGAGGAGGAATCGGATATGAGCACGCAACATGTAGATAAATCGATCGACTGCAAAGGGCTGTCCTGCCCGATGCCGATCGTCCGCACCAAAAAAGCGGTCGATGAGATGCAGCCGGGTCAAGTCTTGGAAGTTTTGGCGACCGATCCGGGCTCGGTGGCCGATATGAAGAGCTGGGCGGACCGCACGGGTCACCAGTTTGTCGGCACGGAAGAGGAAGGCGGCACGTTCAAGCACTATATCCGCAAAGCGGACGCGAACGAAGTGAAAGCGGAGCAAAAGCATCCGCATACGATCAGCAACGAAGACCTGCAAGCCAAACTGGGCACCACTCCGGTGATCCTCGATGTGCGCGAACCGATGGAGTATCACTTCGGTCATATCCCCGGTGCGCAACTGGTCGCATTCGGCCAACTGGAAGAGCGTCTGGCTGAGCTCGCCGATCTCAAGGATCAAGAGATCCACATCGTCTGCCGCACGGGAAACCGCAGCGACATGGCCTGCCAGTTGCTCGCAGAAAAAGGCTTCTCCCACGTGAAAAACGTCGTGCCGGGCATGTCGCAATGGACCGGTCCGGTCGAGAAATAACTTATCTCCGAAAGGGTGACCTCATCATGGCTGTAAAAGAAATGACGTCCAAAGAGTTGCATGCGCGTATCGATGCAGGGGACTCGGTCTTTATCCTCGACGTGCGCAACCCGAACGACTTTGAAGACTGGAAGATCGAAGGCAAGACGCTTCGTCAAGTGAACATCCCGTACTTTGATTTCCTCGAAGAAGACGAGGCGGTCTACAACCAACTGCCGAAAGAGACGGAGATCGTCGTGGTCTGCGCCAAAGGCGGCAGTGCGCAGATGGTCGCGGAACAGCTCGATGAGAAAGGCTACTCGACGAGCGTTCTGGAAGGCGGCATGCTCTCCTGGAGCCAGTTCTACCACCCGGTGACCGTCTCGACCGGCGAGGACATGAAGCTGATCCAACTCAACCGTCTGGCAAAAGGGTGCCTGTCCTACATGGTGATCTCCGGCGGCGAAGCGTTGGTCGTCGACGCGAACCGCCACATCGAAGAGTACATGGCGCTGGCGAAGCGTGAAAACGTCAAGATCGCGCACATCATCGACACGCATCTGCACGCCGATCACATCTCCGGCGGCGCGGCTCTGGCGCAAGAGACGGGCGCAACGTACTACCTGTCTTCGAGCGAGATGCAAGGCTCCACGGCGTTGCCGTACGAACCGCTGGAACAACACGAAACGCTGAAAATCGGCTCGGTCAACGCGAAAGTGCTGGCCGTCCCGACTCCGGGTCACACGCCGGGCTCCACGTCGGTGCTGATCGACGACCGCTTCCTGCTCTCCGGCGATACGATCTTTGTCGGCGGTCTCGGACGTCCGGACCTCGGCGGCAAAGCGCGTGAGTGGGCACAGTCGCTGTACGACACCGTCTTCAAAACGGTGGCTGCTCTGTCTGATGACGTGCTGGTCCTGCCGACTCACTTTGCCGACATCAAAGAGATCAACGAAAACGGCTATGTCGGCGCCACCCTCGGCGCGATCCGCGCAAGCAACGAAGTGATGCGCAACGAAGACCGGGAAGCATTTACGGAAAAAGTGGCGGGCGCGTCGGGTGCGACTCCGCCGAACTTTGAGGAGATCGTCGGGATCAACCGCGGTGAGATCCAAGTCACAGCGGAGCAAGCGACCGATCTGGAGATCGGCCCGAACCGCTGCGCCGTGCACCATTCGTAATTTTGTAACCAGAACAAAACTTTGAGGAGGAACCAAAAGATGAACGCAGATTTGATTGTAGACGCAAAAGGGCTGTCCTGCCCGATGCCGATCGTCCGGGCCAAGAAAGGCATCGACTCGCTGCAAAGCGGCCAAGTGATGCAACTGGAAGCGACCGACAAAGGCTCGGTCAACGACTTCCAAGGCTGGATCAAACAAACGGGCAATGAAATGCTCAAGATGGAAGAAGACAACGGCGTGTATCGTTTCTTTGTGAAAAAGGCGTAATCAAAGGGGCTGAAAAGCCCCTTTTCATTCGGAAAGGGAGAGGATAACATGGAGAAGAGCACGACGATGGTAGTGTTCAGCGGAGATCTGGACAAAGCGATCGCCTCGTTCATCATTGCCACCGGGTCGGCAGCGATGGGCAATAAAGTCACAATGTTTTTCACCTTCTGGGGATTGAACATTTTGCGCAAAGAGCAATATGTCCCGGTGAAAAAGACATTTTTGGAGAACATGTTTGGTAAGATGATGCCGCGCGGTCCGGGTCAACTCGGCATCTCCAAGATGAACATGGGCGGGATCGGCTCGAAACTGATGAAAAAGATCATGCGTGATAAAAACATTGCGACGCTGCCGGAGTTGATGGAGTTGGCGAAAGAGCTCGACATCAAGATCATCGCCTGCGCGATGTCGATGGATGTGCTCGGGATTACGGAGGCGGAGCTGATCGACGGCATCGACTATGCCGGGGTCGCGACGTATCTGGCCGAAGCCGAAGAGAGCCAAGTCAACCTGTTCATCTAACATCGGGCGGCGTCACCGGAAAGGAAGTGGCAGTGGTGGAATACGATGACTCGATAAAAAATCGTCTGCGCCGGATCGAAGGTCAGATCCGCGGGGTGCTCAGCATGATCGAACAGGAGAAAGACTGCCGCGATGTGGTGACGCAACTGTCGGCGATCCGCTCCGCTGTCGACCGCTCGCTCGGCTATATCGTGGCGATGAATCTCGAAGCGTGCGTGCGGGACGAAGTGGAAAAAGGCAACAAGCCGGACCGAGTGATCAAAGAAGCGGTGGAAATGCTGGTCAAGAGCCGCTGATGATGATCGCGCACGTCTCGTAAAGAGAAAGCCCTGTTTTGGCAGCGAAGCCAAAGCAGGGCTTTTTTTATGACCACTTGCCAGTTCGCGTCGACCTGAGGCGTCTTTTTGTCAAGCCTTGCGCACGAGAAACAAGACGAGTAAAAAGAGAAAGAGGACGACCAGAATGCCTTGCAAGAACAGATTCATGATCGAAAGTGTTTCCAGTGGCAATACGTTCACGGGACTCCTCCTTTTTCCTGTCGGTGGAAGTATGCTACGGAATGAGGAACAATATGTAACGCTTGCCTGCCGGGCTTCGTCTAATGGTCGGCGAAAGGCGAGGAGGGAGCGCGAGTTGAAGCGGGACGAGATGCTGCGCGAGTGGATTCGGGCGCATGGCCGGATGGTGATCCGTACGGCGTATTATTACGTGAAAGACAAGATGATCGCGGAGGATATCGCCCAAGAGGTGTTTCTCAAGGCGTACGCGAAGATTGAGGAATTTCGCGGGACTGCTTCGGTGGAGACGTGGCTGTATCGGATCACGGTGAATCATTGCAAAGACTACGTTCGTTCGTGGGCGTATCGGAAGTTGCTCGTGCAGCAGCACTTTGAACGCGCGCGTGATGAGGGGGATCTGCCCGAGGACGTGCTGGTGAAGAAGCATCGAGGCGAGGAATTGCTGGCGATGGTGATGAAACTGCCGGTGAAGGATCGCGAAGTGATCTTGCTGCATTATTTTGAAGAGCTGAAGGTGAAGGAGATCGCGGAGATCCTTTCCGATAAAGAGACGACCGTCCGCGTGCGGATGATGCGGGCTTTGAAGAAGTTGAGGCAGAAGGTCGAGGAGGAGGAAGCGTATGGACTCCTGTGAGCGTGACTTCAAGATGGCGAGAGAGCGACTGGATCGAGACTTGGCGATCACAAACGAAGACCTTGGCCGGCTGGAGGAAAACGTGATGGCCTGCGTGCGGACGCAAAGAAAGCCGGGCCTCTCGATGAAAGGAATCGTCGGCGCGTTTGCCGCGCTGGTGGTGCTGGCGGTGGGGCTGCCCCCGGCGTTGGAGCGGGCGGGCGGCGTGGCCGGGGTGAAGGAGCGGATCTTATCGGGAATCGCGAGCCTCGGGCAGATCGCAGGCCGAGAAGAGCCTCCCGTGCCGCAAGCGGTGCCGGAGCCGCAACTGGGCGCGTATGTGATCCACGACAAGGCGTACTATGTCCCGACAGAGGAGATCGTGCCGCCGGAGCAGGTCGGAGCGGAACTCGGCCGGGTGCAGCGGATCGGCGATTGGGCGTTGAAGCGGGAAGGGGATTCGAACGCGTATCCGCCGCAGATGAACGTCTACTATGTACGGAACGGCGCCGACCCGAAGAAGGAGATCGTGCTCCTCGCCAAGAACAACTCGGCCGATCCGGGCGTCTATACGGTGATGCGGCGAGCGGCGGTGGTCGCCGTTGATACGAGTGCGATCCTGCATGCGAAAAATGATCAGGAAGAAGTCGGCTATGTGCTGGAAAACATCCGTCGGCTCAACCCTTCTTTTTATGAATTTCGGGATGTGGAAGACTCGCTGGTCCTGCATCTGGCCGCGTATGTTCCCGATCAAAAGTTGGTGCGCATGATGTACGGTGTCAAAGGGGAGAGCGGCACGATCACGGTGTATGAGTACCCGCGAGCGTATGCGGGCTCGTCCAGGGAGTCGATGCACGGGCCGATGTATGACGATGCGGGCACGGCGGTGACGTCCGAGTTTGAAGAGGCGGGGCTGCTGTGGAAGCGGTACAAAGCGGTCTATGTGACCCGGCAGGAGGATACGTTTTACGAGGTGCACATCGAGACGCAGAAGACAGAGGACGAAGTGCGACGGCTGTTGCGCTATTTTGTGAGAACGTCGAGATAAAGGGAAGACCCCGGTCCCGCGTAGGGACGGGGTCTCTTTGACGTGTGCGGAGATCAGACGAGGGTGAGGGGGCGTTCGTTGCGTGCGACTTTCTGGTAGCTCTTCGCTGCGGTCTCGAAGTCGCCGAGGGCGAGGTGTGCTTCGGCTATGCAGGAGAGGATCGCAAACGATTCTTTGACATCGTAAGGCATCAGCAGGTCTTGCGCCTGTTTGAAATGTTTCAGCGCCTGCACGTAATTGCCGGAACGGAAGTCGAGCAGGCCGATGATCTTGTGAGCCGAGCCTTGGTGCTGCGGACGGTCCGTGTCGTGCAGGACTTGTTCACAGTACACGCGGGCGCGGGTTGAGTCTTGTTTGAGGTAGAACGATTTGGCGAGCTCCAGCCGGACGGTGATCGCATGCTGGGTCTGCCCTTGATCCATGAACAGGTCGAACGATTCGGACAGGACGCTGATCGACTCGTCGTAGCGCTCCGTCTGGCGGTAGAGCTCGCCGAGATTGTTCAAGACGGCCGCCCGGTTGGGGACGTTGTCTTCGAGATCGTAGAAGTGCAGAGCGCGCTGGAACTGAGTCTCGGCTTCGGGGAACTGCTTCAACTGCATGTGGCAGATCCCGAGCGACGACGCGATGTGACCGGCCTTGTAGTGGGAACCGAGGTCTTGGTTGATCCGCGCCGCCTCGCCGAGCAGTCGGATCGCCGAGTGGCACTCGCCCAGTTTGCCGTGGGCGACGCCGGAGTTGACGAGCACGGAGATCTTCAGCAGGCCGCCGAGCTGGTTTTGCAGCAGGATCTCGTTGGCGTCGTTGAGGATCCGGAGCGCCTCCATGTTGCGGTTTTCCTGCAGGTGCACATAGGCCAGCGAGTCCATCGTGCGGACGCGCTCTTTGACGTACATGTAGCTGGCGAGGTGATGCAAGGAGATCTCGTACAGGGCGCGCGCCTCGTCATGCTGGAAGCGCACCTCCGCGAGCTTGCCCCGTACCCAGTAGAGCAGGCCGAGGTCGTGATCGTTGAGCTCCAGCTCGCCTTTGGCGTCGAGGTTGCAGCTGTCCAGCGTGCGGCGGGATTGGTCATACTGCCCGGACTCCGCCTGACCTTCGGCGAAGCGGATGTATTTCTTCCACTCTGCGACGCGCAGGGCGGTGTTTTCCGGTTCTTTGAAAAAGTCTTCCACGGTGCAATCCAGTTTCTTCGACAGTTTGTCCAACGTGTCGTAAGAGGGCTGGATCAGACCTTTTTCGATCTGGCTGATGTAACTTCTGGTAACGACTCCTTCAGCCAGTTCTTGCTGCGTCATCTGAGAAGCTTTACGCAACTCTTTGATGCGTTGTCCGACTCCTCCCATTTCTGTGTCACTCCTATATAGTCCCATGATTAGATTACATTGCTTGTGTTGGTCTATTCAGTCAGTATAACATACTTTGACCCTCTCCTATTGTAGACAATTTCGCTAGTGTTAAGAACCCCCTATGAGAAAAAATTTAGGCAAATTCGAATGATACAAATGTAACTTCACTAATAAATATTATATTTTAGGATATATTGTTCAAATTGGAAATTGACGAAGGTACTATAAAGGGATAGTATTGAATTAACAAAAACAAACATCTCTGTTATTGTAGAAAGTGTGTTCTTATAATATGGAGGGATCCCATCGTGAAGAAAAATGTGTGGTTGGGCGTATGTGCAGGTTTATTTACAATCGGTTTGGCAGTGACGATCTTATTGGGGACTGCCGGATGGCAAGAAAGTGATTCGGCTGTCATCTGGCCGATCGGCAACTCTCCGGTGAACGGTTGAAACGTCTGATTTCGGAAAACAAACAGACCGGCTCGCGATTTCTTTGCAAAAAGAGATGCGGGTCTGTTTTTTGCGCGGATGTGCAAACGGTTATTTTTATTGAAAATTCTGTTATAGTGAGGATATCGGAGACTTTTTTGAGGTGGTGAGTCCGTTTGGGAAAAACGAAGCATACCGGACCGGTGAAACTGAATAAAAAATGGCGGTCCGATCTCTGGGTCAGCAAGGTGCCGCTCGGCCTCGGTCAGGTCAAGCCGCATCATATCCGCGACACGATCAAAGCGGTGTACGACAACCGGGACAATCTGCCGTACGCGTTTCGCATCCTCACGCAGGGCGTGTGCGACGGTTGCGCGCTCGGGGTGTCCGGGCTGAGGGATCAGACGCTCGACGGGCCGCATCTGTGCACGACTCGGCTGAACGTGCTGCGGCTGAACACGATGCCGGCGATCAAACCGCATTGGCTCGACGATGTGGAGACTCTGCGCAGGATGGACAGCACGGAACTGCGCAAGCTCGGCCGAATCCCGTATCCGCTGTCGAGAAAGCCTGGGGAGAAGGGATTTACCCGGCTGACGTGGGACGAGGCGTTGGATCGGATCGCAGCGAAGATCAAAGCGATCGACGGCAAGCAGACGGCGTTTTATCTGACGGCCAGAGGCATCACCAACGAGGTGTACTACACGGCGGGCAAGGTGGCGCGCTTCCTCGGCACGAACAATCTGGACAATGCGTCGCGCATCTGTCACTCGCCGAGCAAGACGGCGCTCAAACGGTCGCTCGGGATCGGCGCGTCGAGTTGCTCGTACAAAGACTGGATCGGCACCGATGTGTTGATCTTCTGGGGCTCGGTGGCGGCGAACAATCAGCCGGTGTCGACCAAATATATGTACGCGGCGAAAAAGGCGGGTACGAAGATCATCTGCATCAACCCGTATCGGGAGCCGTCGATGGAGCAGTATTGGATCCCGTCGATCCCGGAGAGTGCGCTGTTTGGCACGAAGATCGTCGATGATGTGTATCAGGTGAACATCGGCGGCGACATCGCGTTTATGAACGGCGTGATGAAGGCGTGGTTTGAGATGGAGGAGAAAGAGCCCGGTTCGGCGATTGACCAATCGTTTGTGAGAGCCCATACAACGGGGCTGGAAGTGCTGCGGTATCATGTGAAGCGGTACGAGTGGGCGCAACTGGAGGCGTCGTCCGGGCTGAGTCGGGAGCGGATCTATGAGTTCGCCGAACTGCTCGCCGGATCGAAGACGGGTGTGTTCGTCTGGAGCATGGGGCTGACGCAGCACCGCTTTGGCACCGACAACATCTCACAGGTCGCCAATCTGGCGTTGTTGCGCGGGTTTATCGGGCGCGAGAACTGCGGTGTGATGCCGATCCGCGGCCACTCCGGCGTGCAGGGGTCGGGCGAGATGGGAGCCGATCCGTTTTCGCTGCCGGGCGGGGAGTTCAGCGAGCCGGCGAGCCGGGAGCGGGTCGAGCGGCTCTGGGGCATTGAGATCCCGGCCTGGCAGGGGGATATCGTCGGGGTGACGCTGGAAAACGCCTTGCTGCCGGACGGGCATGAGCGCAAGACGCGGCTGTTCTATACGAGCGGCGGCAATTTTATCGAGACGATGCCGGAGCCGGAATTTGTGCGGTCGTGTCTGGAGAGCGTGGAACTGCGGGTGCATCAGGATATCTTGCTCAACACGTCGACGTTGGTCGACGCGAAGGAGGAAGTGATCGTGCTCCCGGCAATGACGCGCTATGAGCAACCGGGCGGCGGGACGTCGACGAGTACGGAGCGGATGGTGTATTTCTCGCCGGAGATCGCGGGTCCGCGGATCGAGGAAGCGCGGGCGGAGTGGGAGATCTACGTCGATCTGGCGCGTCGCGTCGATCCGAAACGGGCGCACCTCGTGCAGTTTGACAGCGCGGAGCAGATCCGGGCGGAGATCGCGCAGGCGGCGCCGAACTATGACGGCATCCAGCAGCTCTCGGAGCGCGGCGACCTGTTCCAGTGGGGCGGGGCTTGGCTGTGCGAAGGGGGCGCGTTCCCGACGCCCGACGGCAAAGGGCACTTGTTGCCGATCGAATTGCCGGAACTGCGCAAGCCGGAGGGCCATTTCTATGTGACGACGCGGCGGGGCAAGCAGTTTAACTCGATGATCTACGGGCAGAAAGACCCGTTCAACGCGGCCGACCGCTACGACGTGTTGATCCACCCGGACGACATGCGCCGGATCGGGCTGCAGGACGGCGACGCGGTGGTGGTGTACAACCGCTACGGCACGTTCCACGGGCGGGCCAAAGGCGCGGATACCAAGCCGGGCAACATCTCCCTGTACTGGCCGGAGGGCAATGTGTTGATCCCCAAAGGCGTGTATGAGCAGCATGCGGGCATCCCCGAGTACAACACGGCCGTCGTGGTGGAAAAGGCGGAGACGTATCATGCGCTGAAAGACACGCGGTATGTGGAAAAGCGCATTGAAGAGCTGGAAGATCAGGTCGGGTAGTGTGTGTCAGAGAAGAAGCCTTCGGCGTGTCGAGGGCTTTTTCGATTTGGCGCGGAGAAGGAGAAGCAGGGGTGGAGTCCGTATGTTAAGATGAAGAGAGTCTGTCCTTTCTAGAGAAACGGAGCGGTGGATGATGAAAAAGTTTCTGACGGCAGCGTTGATGATCGCGATCATCGCGCTCGGTTATTGGCAAAAAGACCAGTTCATCGCCTTGATCGAAGCGGGCGGGATGGTTTCGGTGCTCGTTTCGATCCTGTTTGTGGCGATTTTGGTGTTCTTCCCGATCATGCCGTTCTTCCTCGTGGCCGGGATCATCGGCGGCGTGTTCGGCACGTGGCAAGGCTCGCTGATCTCGCTGACCGGCGCGGTCGTCGGGGCCTTGATCATGTTCGGCATGGCGCGGTTCGGTTTTCGCGAGTGGATCCAAGGGTACATTCAAAAGTACCCGAAGGCGAAAGAATACGAAGGGTATTTTGAGCAGAACGCCTTTTTGAGCATTTTGTTCTTCCGGGTCGTCCCGGTGATCCCGTCACCGTTGATCAACATCTTGTCCGGGATCAGCAAGGTGTCGTGGTTCACGTTCTTCGCCGCTACCTTGATCGGGAAAATCCCGTCGATCCTCGTGTTCACCTTTGCAGGCAGTCAGTTTGGCGAGAGCAAGATGACATCGGTGATCACGTTCGGTGTGTATATGGTCGCGATCTTTATCGCGGTGTTTGTGTTTTTGAGAAAGCAGGAGTTGAAGAAGCAGCAGTAGGGTGTGGAGAGGAAGCCTTCGTCCTTTGGACGGGGGCTTTTTTCATTGCCTGCAATCCCGCACAGGCTCTAGCCCAGCGCATACGATATAGCAATTCAATCTTGTGTGCGAAGGAGGGGTAGTCGGTGCAACCTGTGAAGATCGCGTTGGACGCGAGACAGTGGATGACGGTGCTGCGCGAGGTGGCGCAGGCGGCGGGCAGACCGCTGGTGTTGCGGGTGGATGCGGAAGCCGGGACGGTAAGTGTCAGGGATGAGGAGGAGGAGAGCGGGTACCGGGTGACGCTGACGGGAAAGGCGGTCGGCCAGCCAGGGCCTGCGGTGTGCTGTGCGGTGTCCGCTGAGAAGTTGATGCCGATGGTCAAGGCGTTCTCGAAGGCCGAGGGGAACCTGCTGCTCGTGGTGAGTCGGGTGACGATGCTGTTTAAGCATGGGAAAAAGCAGGTGCTCCTCCCCAATCGCGTGGTCGAGGAGCCCGCTCCGTTCGGTGCGGTCCACACGCTCGGCGGCAGTCCGGCGTTTGACCCGGAGCTCGCGGTTCGATTTGCTGTCCATGATCCGGTGCGGGTGGCGGCGGCGTTGCGGCAGGAGGCAGAGTGGACGTTGAAGGTGGAGGTCGGGCAAGGGCTGGTGCGGATCGGGTCGGCGGAGTTTGCGACGGCGACGCGGCGGACAGGAGTGTTGCTGTGGCCGCGGGAGGCGTTTTGCCGCCGGTTGCAACAGTTTCCGGCGGGCTGCCGGGTCAACGTGGAGGTGACCGGTCAAGCGGGGGTGCAGTTGTCTTCCTCAAGTGACGGAATCGTGCGGGAGGCGTTTGTGAAGCCGTTCCCGGCCACGTCGCTGTATCTGAGCAAGGCGTTGCCTGCGCCAAAGGAGAAAGCTCACGACCCGGCTCCCTCGGCGTGGACGAACGGCGAGCGGCGGATCGAGAAAGGGGATGTCCGGCTCGACGGAATGCGGCGACCGCCCCGTGACACAGAGGATCGCCATGGCGGGGAGGATGCGGCGGCCTGGAAGCAACAGCCGTATCGGATCGGGGAAAAGGATGCGACCGTTCCGACGGGAAAAGGTCACGAGCACAGCAACGGGCAGGGAGACGGTCAGGGAAGCAGTCAAGGAAGCGGTCGAGGAAGCAGTCAAGGTCTAGAGCACCGTCATGGTGTGGGGGACGGTCTTGGATTTGGTCGGTCTATCGCGGAGGAGACTTCAGAGGAAGCCCCGAACGCGACTGCGCTGGAGCGGTTGGAGGAACTGCCGGGACTCGCGCAGGTGAAAAAGCAGATCCGGGACATCGCGCAGTTCGCCTGCTTTGAAAAGGAACGGCTGCAGGTGCTCGGGGTGGAACAACCGATGCCGACGATGCACATGGCGTTTCTCGGCAACCCCGGCACGGGCAAGACGATGGTGGCGCGGATGATCGGGAAGATCTTCAAGGAGATGGGACTGATCACGAAAGGCCATGTCGTCGAGGTCGACCGGCAGATGCTGGTCGGTGCCTATATGGGGCACACGGAGGCCAATCTGAGCAAATATGTGAAGCGGGCACTCGGCGGGATCTTGTTTATCGACGAAGCGTACACGCTCTATAAGAAGGACTCCGGCAAAGACTTCGGATTGACGGCGATCAACGGGCTGGTCAAGTCGATGGAAGATCACCGGGATCGTCTGATCGTGATCGTCGCCGGATACCGGCGACCGATGGAGGAGTTTTTCGGATACAATCCAGGACTTCGGGAGCGGATTCCGTTTCATTTGGATTTCCCCGACTATGACGAGGGGGAACTGGCGACCATCGCGTCGTATCTGGCGGCCAAAGATCACTACGAGCTGACCGACGGGGCGAAGGCAGCTCTGCTGCGGCGGGTGTTGCGCACGAAAATCGATGAGACGTTCGGCAATGCGCGGACGGTGCGCAATCTGCTCGACAAAGCCAAGATCGCCCATGCGGTGCGACTCGCCGATCTCCCCGCACAGGAGCGGGAGTCGGAAGCGTATACGAGGCTGACGGCCAATGACTTTCCACCGGAGGACAGCGCAGATGCGGATACGTTGGAAGGCGTGCTGGCCGAACTGGATGGGCTGGTCGGGCTCGGGGATGTGAAGCAGCTCGTCCGGCAGATGGTCGATGTGTTGCGCTTGGAGAAATTGCGGTTTGAGCACGGGTTGGAAAATCAGCCGCTGACGTTCCACATGGCGTTCACCGGCAACCCCGGCACGGGCAAGACGACGGTGGCGCGGCTGATCGGGCGGCTGTTGCGGGTGTTGGACTATTTGCCGAAGGGGCAGTTTGTCGAGGCGTCCCGCAAGGATCTGATCGCCGGGTATGTGGGGCAGACGACGCTTCGGACGGCCGACAAAATCAAAGAAGCACTCGGCGGCGTGCTGTTTGTCGATGAGGCGTATGCGCTGGCCCGTCGCGGTCAAGAGGGGTTTGGAGCGGAGGCGCTGGCGACGCTGATCAAGGAGATGGAGGACAAAAAGGGACTGATCACGGTGATCTTGGCCGGGTACACGAAGGAGATGGAGGGGCTGTTTCAAGTCAATCCGGGACTTCGCAGCCGGGTGCGGTTTCACCTGCATTTCCCGGATTACTCGGCCACCGATCTCGTGGAGATCGTGAAGCGAAAGGCAGCCGCCGAACGGTATACGATCACGGCGGCTGCGGAGGAAAAGCTGTGGCGGTTGTTTTTGCAAGCGAGTGTGGGCGCAGGCGCGGACTTTGGCAACGGACGGCTGGCGGAGCAGGTGCTGGAACGGGCCAAGATCCGGCTGTCGGCGAAGATCGGGCAGATGGAGAGCGTGGGCCGGGAAGAGCTGATGACGCTGACAGATGAGGAATTTGAGTGGGAGAGTTGAGCAGTTGACGCGTGTGGGAGGTTCGACTACGATCAAATGAGATTGTAGTCGAATTTCTTTTTTAAGAGGAGGTAAAAAAATGATCCGCGAATTGCGGAACGAGGAGATCCCGGCGCTGGTGGCGATGATCGGGCGCGGGGTGATCATGGCGGAAGAGGAGATCAAGGGGAAGCTGGAAGGAGCCAAACAAGCGTTGGTGTATGAGGACGAAGGCGTGGTCAAAGGGGTGGCGACGCTGGAGGTCGGACGGCCGACGGACGACGTGTTGTGCGTGATCGGGATCTATGTGGACGAGCCTTCACGCAGGCAAGGGATCGGGAGTCAACTTTGGACGGCGATGCAAGCGGCGTATCGGCCGCTCGATCCGGGACGGGTGTTTGCGATGGCGAGGCAGGACGGGCGATACGCGAATGATTTTTATGAGAAGCGCGGGCTCGGCCGGTGGTTTGACGAGTACAAGATGCGCTATGACGGCGAGATGTTTCCGGAACCGGCTCTGACGGTGCGGGAGTACGGAGAGGAGGACGGAGACCTGTATATGCGGCATTGGAGCGAGGCGTTTGCGTGGCTTCGGACGGAGATCGACGCGCGTCCTCACCGGTTGGCCGATGCGTCAAAGGAGCGGCTCGACAAGGAGCATGCGTCTCGCCTTGAAGATGCGGAAAATATTTATCTGTTTTTTGACGAAGGACGATTTGTCGGGTCAGCTTTGGTGGAAAATGAATTTGAGATCAACAGTGTGTTTGTGTGCGCGGACGAGCAGGGGCGCGGCTACGGCAAGCAGATCGTCCAGTACACGGTCAACCGGATGATCGAGCGCGGCATCTCCCCGGTGCATCTCGGGGTGGTCGATGTGAACGAGTCGGCCCGGCGGTTGTATGAAAGTCTGGGGTTTGTGTATGTGCAGACGATGGGGTTTGCGAAGGTGGATCGGTGATCGCGATTTTACGTGTTGAAGAAATTGGAATTGTATGACATAATCGGAATATAAAAGACCAACTGGTCAGTTTTCTGCGGGATTTGAATCCGAATGGGGGTTGTAAGGGATGGCTGAGTTGGAAAAGTTGATGCGCGATCTGTCGGAAGCGGACGGTGTGCCCGGTTTTGAGAAGGAAGTGAGGGCGAAGATGGCGGGCTATCTGACGCCGCTGTCTGATGAGATCGTCAAGGATCGCCTCGGCAGCATTCTCGGGAAGAAGACGGGCGATGCGAACGGTCCGCGCGTGTTGGTGGCCGGGCATATGGACGAGGTCGGATTTATGGTCACGTCGATCACGAAAGGCGGTTTCCTGCGGTTTCAGACGCTCGGCGGGTGGTTCTCGCCGGTGATGCAGGCGCACCGTGTCAAGGTGAAGACGCGCAAAGGCGACTATATCGGATTGATCGGAGGAGTGAAGCCGCCGCATCTGTTGACGCCGGCGGAGCGCGAGAAGGTGCTGCCGATTCAGGAGATGTTTATCGACATCGGGGCGGCGAGCAAGGAAGAGGCGGAGGAGATGGGCGTGCGTCCGGGCGATCCGATCGTGCCGGTGGCCGAGTTTCTGACGATGCGCGGCGGTGACCTGTGGGCGGGCAAGGCGCTCGACAACCGCGCAGGCTGCGCGCTCTCGATCGACGTGCTGAAACGGCTGCAAGGGCAGGCGCACCCGAACACGGTATACGCGGGCGCAACGGTGCAGGAGGAGATCGGCCTGCGCGGTGCGACGACCGTCGCCAACCTTGTCCAGCCGGACATCGCGTTTGCGGTGGACGTCGGCCTCGCGGTGGATACGCCTGGATTTGAGCCGGACCGGGTGACGAATCATATCGGCGACGGGCCGCTCTTGTTTATCTTTGACGCGACGATGGTGCCGCACGTCGGCCTGCGCGATCTGGTGCTCGACACGGCGGAGGAGCTCGGCATCCCGGTGCAGTATGAGTCTCTGCCGGGCGGCGGCACCGATGCGGGCCGCTTCCACATCAACGGGATCGGCTGTCCGTCGATGGTGATCGGGTTTGCCACCCGCTACATCCACACGCATACGGCGGTGATGGCGCGCCGCGACTTTGAACTGGCGTCGCAGTTGCTGGCAGCCGTGATTCAAAAACTGGATGCAAAAACGGTGGAAGGGCTGTTCGAAGCGTAACGAAAACGAAAGAAAGGTTGGTGACCCATGCGGCACCAACCTTTTTTCAAAAGAGAATCGTCCGACGATTCAGTTTTTCAGATAACGCAGGAGCATGTCTTCCATCTCCGCCATCGCGGTCTCGAACGGGTGGTTTTTGGAGATCAGGTAGAGGTGCAGGTTGACCCCGTCGCGCAGGGCGAGGAGCAGGGAAGAGGCGGCCGCGACGTCGAGGTCCGGGCGAAACTCGCCGCTCGCTTTGCCTTCGAGCAGGATCTCTTGGTAGAGGTCGATGAACGTGCCGTATTGGCGCTCGATCATCGCTTCGAGCTCCGGTTGCCGGGATGCGTACAGCCAGAACTCGACGTGCACGAGCCCCCAGCGGCGGCGGTCCGGGTCGATCGGCAGAGAGCGCAGTCGGCCGAGCAGATGGCGCAGTTTGGATGTGGCGTCGGGGCAGGCGTGGAAATGGGCGCGGATATCAAGGAAAAAATTGTCGTTGCGGCTCTCTAAGATGGTGAGGAAGATTTCTTCCTTGCTTTTGAAATAGTTGTAGATCGCGCCTTTGCTGACTTTGGCGTGACGCACGATGTCGTCGATGGTGGTGGCCTCGTACCCTCTGTTTGCAAAGCAGTACAGGGCAGCGTCGAGCAGTGCGGCTCGCTTTTCCTCTTTGTAGGCGTCAGATACTTTTGGCATGGATGTGTCCGTTCCTCCATTTCGTTTACGTTTTAAGAGTAACCGATATCGAGGGATTTTGCACGATAAATGAACGAGGAGGGGTATGGGTATGATCACGGTGCGCAAGATGACGGAGTGCTCGTTTACAGATGCGTTGACGGCGTGGAACAACGGTTTTATCGGCTACAAGCATCAGATGGAGTTTACGATGGAGATGTTTGTGGGGCGGATGGGGCAGGAGGGGATGTCGCCGAACGGGTCGGTGCTGGCGTACGACGGCGAGGTGCCGGTCGGGATCATCTGCAGCGGGATCCGCGAGATCGGCGGGAAAAAGGTGGCGTGGAACGGCGGCACAGGCGTCGCGCCGGACTACCGGCAGCGGGGCGTCGGGCGGCAGATGATGCTGGCGTTGATGGACTTGTATCGTGAGGAAGGCGTACAGGTGGCGACGCTGGAGGCGCTGTCCGACAATGTGCCGGCGATCCGGCTGTATAAGTCGCTCGGGTATCGCGTGACCGACCACCTTCATTTTTTGCAACGCGAGGGAGCGTTCGACGGGGAGCCGTTTGCGGCGGGGAGCTACCGGGCCGAGCGACGCCTGCCGCAGGAAGCGGTGCAGGTGCCGTTTTATGAAGTATTGTCTTCTTGGCAGACGGAGGCGGGGTCTGTCAAATATGGCGGCGAAGCGGTGTTTTTGTATGACGGCGAGGCGGTCGTCGGCTATGCGCTGTACCGGCGGACGATTGACCCGGCGGGCATGCACACCGCGACCCATCTGTTTCAATGCGCAGCCGAACCGGGGCGGGAGGATGGCGAGGCGATCTTGGAAGCGTTGCTCGGGCAGGTGTATGCGCCGCACGACGGTGCGTTTTTGCGCCGGACGTTCAATCTGACGTCGAAGGACCCGCGTGTGATTCGTCTGTTGGAGCGGGCCGGGTTTGCGGCGAACGGCGGGCAGGTGTTGATGGAATGTTTTCCGCATGTCACTTGACAAAAGTAAGTGACATTGCGTACTATACAATCAAGAGGTAAGTCGCTTACTTTTTGTTACTATAGAGATTGAGAAAGAAAGTTGCACCGATCGTACAGACTAGAGGAGTCGAGGTGAAACAGACATGATCAAAGTGATCAAAGCGGAAGACCGCTATACGGCCCATCATGAGTGGCTGACCGCTCGCTTTTCGTTCTCGTTTGCGGAGTATTATGATCCGTCCAACTTGAACTTTGGCGTGCATCGCGTGCTCAACGACGACATCATCGCACCGGGCACGGGGTTTGGGATGCACCCGCATCGCGACATGGAGATCGTGACCTATGTGATCGAAGGGGCTCTCGAGCACAAAGACAGCATGGGCAACGTCGGCGTGGTTCGCGCCGGGGAGATCCAGACGATGACGGCGGGCACCGGGGTGTATCACTCCGAGTACAATCATTCGCAGGACGAAGAGGTACATTCGCTTCAGCTGTGGTTCCTGCCCGATCAGAAAGGGTTGACGCCCGGTTATGCGCAAAAGCAGTTTTCCAAAGGAGATCAGAGGAACGCGCTGCTGAAAGTGGTGGCGCCCGATGGAGCGGACGGAGCGTTGCCGATTCACTCGGATGTCACGATCTATTTCTCCGATCTGGATGCAGGGCAGGGTGTTACGCACCGTCAAGCGGCGGGGCGCAAGATGCATCTGTTTATGATCGCCGGCGAGTTGACCTTGAACGGCGAGCAACAAATGAAGACGGGCGATGCGGCCCGGATCACCGATGTGGAAGAGATAAGCGTTCGCGCTCTCGAATCGGGAGCGGAATTTATGTTGATTGATCTGGTATGACCACACGATAACTGAGAGGATGATTTGAAATGACGAAAGTACTGTACATCCATGCCAATCCGAAGCCGGAAGACCAATCGTTCAGCAAATCGGTCGCACGCGAGTTCCTGAACGAGTACAAAGCGAAGAACGCCAACGCGGAGATCACCGAGCTCGACCTGTACAGCATCGACCTGCCGTACATCGACGCGGAAGTGTTTGCAGGCTGGGGCAAGCTGGCTGGCGGCGCGGAGTTTGCCTCGCTCAGCGACAGCGAAAAAGCGAAAGTCGGGCGTCTGGGCGAACTGGCGGATCAATTCGTTTCTCACGACCTGTTTGTCTGGGCGACTCCGATGTGGAACTTCTCCTTCCCGCCGCTGGTGAAGGCGTACATCGACTCGATCTGCGTGGCGGGCAAGACGTTCAAATACACCGCGGAAGGCCCGGTCGGTCTGCTGGCCGGCAAAACGGCCGTTCACATCCAAGCACGCGGCGGCGTGTACTCGGAAGGCCCGGCTGCTGACGTTGAGTTTGGCGACCGCTACCTGCGTGCGGTAAACGCGTTCGTCGGCATCACCGACTACCACTCGGTGGCGATCGAAGGTCATGCAGCGTTCCCGGATCAAGCGGACGCAATCAAGCAAAAGGCGATGGCACAGGCGAAAGACCTGGCAGCGAGCCTGAAGTAAGTTTCGTGAAGGAGAAAGAGCCACGACAGCGATGTCGTGGCTTTTTTATTTGGGAATACCGGTAAAGAGGCGCAGGATCTGTTCGGTGCGGTCGGCGGCCCAAGGGGCGGTGAGGCGGATGGCGGTGTCGAGGTCGCAGGGGCCGGGTGCGAGGGGGAAGGCAGCAAGGAGGCCGAGGGCGTCGAGGTCGGCGGCGGTGAGGTCGAGGGAGCCGCAGAGGGCGACGACGGGGACGTGCCGGGTGGCGGCACGACGGCAGACGCCGGATATGGTTTTGCCCATCAGGGTCTGGGCGTCGAGGCGGCCTTCGCCAGTGAGGACGAGGTCGGCTCCCTGGAGGGCGCGGTCGAAGCGCGCGGCGTCGAGGAGCACGTCGATGCCCGATTCGAGCCGGGCCGGGAAGAAGGCGAGGAGGGCCGCGCCGACTCCGCCTGCCGCACCGCCGCCTGGAAGTGCGGAGATGTCGAGGCCGATGTGAAGTTGGACGACACGGGCGTAGTGAGTGAGGGCGGCATCGAGTTCGGCGGTGACGGCGAGGGTGGCACCTTTTTGCAGGCCGAAGATGTGGGACGCACCGTTTGCTCCGAGGAGCGGGTTGGTGACGTCGCTGGCGATGCGGAAACGGGACATGGCGACGCGGGGGTCGAAGCCTGTGGTGTCGAGGCTGGCGAGACGGTGAAGTGCTGCGCCTCCGTCCGGGAGCGGGCGGCCGTCAGCATCGAGGAAGAGCATGCCAAGGGCGCGCAGCAGGCCGGTGCCTCCGTCGTTGGTGGCACTGCCGCCCAGTCCGATGAGGAAGTCGCGGTGACCGGCGTCGAGAGCGTGGCGGATCAGTTCGCCCGTGCCGTGCGTGGTGGTGAGGCGCGGGTCGCGGCGTTCAGGCGGGACGAGCGGGAGCCCGGATGCTTGGGCGAGTTCGATGACGGCGGTGCCGGTGCCGCCGAGAACGCCGTAGGAAGCGGAGACAGGGTCGCCGAGCGGGCCGCGCACGGTATGGGTGACGGTACGGCCGCCGGTGGCGAGGATCAGGCTGTCGAGCGTGCCTTCGCCGCCGTCGGCCAGCGGAATCTCGACGATCTCCGCATCCGGGACAACGCGCAGAACACCGAGACGCACCGCGGCACTGATGTCGCGGGCGGAGAGCGAACCTTTGAACGAGTCGGGTGCGATCAGGATTTTCATGGGGGTTATCACCTTTGGTTGAAAATGGTATTCTGATTCAGACATACATGTGAGTGTGAGAACTTGGAAGATTTCTTTCTAAAGAGGGGAGATCCTGGATGAAAAACCGAACCAATCGCGCGAAATATAAATATCTTTCTCTGTTATATGATCTGTTGATGGGCAATCGCATGTTTTTGATTGCACGAAAAAGAGGGATCAACCTGTTACAGATACAGCCTGACGAACGTCTCTTGTTAGTGGGGGTGGGTACGGGAGCGGACTTGCCTTTGCTGCCTGCGGACGCTCATGTGACAGGGGTTGACCTATCACCGGAAATGTTGGCGAAGGCGGCTGCGAAAGCAAACGGTCCTCGGGTACAGTTGATGGAGATGAATGCAGAGAAATTGGAGTTTCCTGATCAACATTTTGATACGGTGGTCTTAAGCTTGATTCTCAGCGTCGTTGAAACGCCGAGTCAGGCGATGAAAGAAGCGCTTCGAGTGGTGAAAGAGGGAGGGAGTATCCTCGTCTTTGATAAATTTTTGCATGATTCTGTGAGTCCTTCGCTGGGTAGACGGCTGTTGAACAGGATCACATCCTTTATCGGAACTGACATCAACCGACGATTCGAGGAGATCGTGGCAGGGTTGCCTGTTCAAGTTGTGCATGAGGAGTCTTCCCTCTTTAAGGGAAGTTACAGAATCATCGTCTTGCAGAAAGAGGAAGGCCCAAAATGAAGGTCTGTAAGAAAACCTAAAAAAGCCGAGTCATAGGCACTGATCTTCTGGCGCTGCTTTCGAGAATGTCGTTTTATAATTTGTATTTGGCCTTCGCTTGTTCTTTCAGTTGATAAAATGCGTCGAGACCTTGAGCGTGCCCCATGTACTCGACATTCGAATCGAGAAACGCTTCTTTGCTGTCTTCTTGGGGGGCGGCTCTATTGGTGAGATTCAGGTCATATTTTCCCTGATGCATGCCGACAATCACGTATGTGTCATTGAACCGATTTGGAATCAGGAACAATAAGTACTTTCCATTCTCGTTCATCCACGTATAACCTTCGGTGTTCACATAGTAGTCTTTCTTGATATAGCCTTCTTCAAATACAGTGATCGTTTTTTTCTTTTGTACGTCGCCTTTCAGGACTTTTTCGATCTCAACGCTTGATTTGGAAAGGGTAATCCCCGGGCCGCCGTGATCTGCGTCGCGAAAATACAGTTCCCGATCACCCGTATAACGGCCGATTACGACGAGCTCGGCTTCCTCTTCCAGTTCGTCGATCGATTGATACCTTTGATAAGAGGCGCTGGCGGTTGCGATTTTGATATTCGTGTACGTTTCTTCCTGAGCAATACTGTTATAAAAACCGAGTCCACCAAATGCCAAGGCACCGGTGAGTAGCAATGCGTATCGTTTTTTCATTTTCGCTCTCCTTTATCACACAACTTGCATACGGAGCTTCCTGATGTCTCGTGTTCGTCACATTCTAAGGTCGTGAACGCCTTGTCGTCATTATACTGTAAGTCCGTGGTGCTTAAGGTCATTTCTTTTCTCTGTTTTTATTTAAATAAAGAATACGAGCTGCCACTTGTGGAGTACAGGTGGCAGTTCGCGTCTTTGAAACGTTTTTACCCGTTGACGAGGAGGTCGAAGTGTCCGAACGTCTGCAACGTCTCGTCGATGATCTGTTTGCCATGCGCTGCGAGCGCTTCGGGGGTGACCTCGTTTGAACATAGAGGGGTGAATGGTATTTTAAAGTTAAGTGATTCATTTCTTGCAGGGAGGGGGCTGTATTGATACTCTTATCTGTAGAAGATGGAAACAGGAGGGAGGGAGGCATTTTGAATGGACGGATCGCGTTGGGGTTGTCGGTGCTGTTGAATATCGGATTGGGCGTGCTGTTGACGATGGTGATTCGCGAAGAGGCGGATATTAATACTCAAGAACGTCAACAGTATCAAGCGGCTGTATATTTCTTGGACGCGGGTCTGTCGGAGTTGGAAGGCAGGCACGCAGAGGGGGCGGACCGTATGAATCGGCTGAAAGAGGCGGATCGTCATCTGTTGGTCGCTTTGGAGAATTTCAAGGCGGTGGCCCCCTTGCTGTCGGAGCGCAAGATCGACGATGGGAGCGTGCTGAATTTGGTGGGTGATGCCGAGCGCGTGACCAACAAGGTGCTGAGTGATTTGATTTACAACAAGCCGCAGGACCCGAAGGATGAGCAGGTGCTGGCTGAGGTGGCTGACCGATTGGGCAAGGCGGTGGAGTTGTTGCCGCGGCAGGAGTTGCCTGAGCAGAAGCAAGCGGAGGCGGTCAATCAGGCTCTGCGCGGGGAGTAATCGTTTCAAAAGATGGTCGACCTTCGTTCGAGTGGGTATCGGGCGAAGGTCGTTTTATTTGGAGGAAAAAACAGGAAGGATTGACAGCTTGGGGTGATCGGGTAGAATCTAATATATGAGCATGTGTTCATATATTAGATTCTCAATCATGGAGTGATATGGGTGACAGAGCGAGAGAAAGAGCGAAACGATAAATATGATCACGGACACGATCACGGACACGATCACGGACACGATCACGGACACGATCACGGACACGATCACGGACACGATCACGGACACGATCACGGACACGATCACGGACACGATCACGGACACGATCACGGATATGATCACGGATATGATCACGGATATGATCACGGATATGATCACGGCTTCGGCCATCATCACCACGGCTCTGGGAGTCAGAAGTCGCTGACGGTGGCTCTGGTGGTGACGAGCGGGATCATGGTGGCGGAGATCGTCGGGGGGATTGTGACGAACAGTTTGGCGCTGTTGTCCGATGCGGCGCATATGTTCAGCGACGTGGCCGCTCTGGCGTTGAGTTTGGTGGCGCTTTGGTTGACGAAGCGGCCCGCGACGATGCAGCGGACGTTTGGCTATTATCGGGCCGAGGTGCTCGCCGCTCTGCTTAACGGGCTGACGCTGACCCTCGTGTCGCTGTATATCTTCTGGGAAGCTTTGCATCGCTTTCTCCAACCGCAAGAGGTCGAGACCGGGTGGATGCTCGTCGTCGCCGGCATCGGCCTGACCGCCAACCTCTTCTCCGCATGGGCCCTCATGCGCGGCGGCGACCATCACCACAACCTGAACGTGCGCGGCGCGCTGCTCCACGTCATCGGAGACGCGCTCGGCTCGGTCGGTGCGATCCTCGCCGGGGTGATCATGATGTTCACCGGCTGGTACTACGCCGACCCGATCATCTCCATCCTCATCGGCCTGCTCGTCCTGATCAGTTCCTGGCGTCTTATCAAAGAGACGGTCACCGTCCTGCTCGAAGTCGCCCCCGCCCGCGTCGATATGGCGAGACTGCGCCGATCAATGCTCTCTGTTCCGGGAGTCAAGGACGTACATGATCTCCACGTGTGGATGATCTCATCCGGATTTATCTGCATGAGCGGCCATGTCGCCGTGACAGAAGGCACCGACCACTACAAGACCCTGTGCACGCTGGAACGCCTGTTGCGGGAAGAATTCGACCTGACGCACACCACGATTCAAGTGGAAGCGGCAGACATGCACCCGGACAGCGGGATCTGCACTCGTATAGCGGAAATTTAGGAAGGGAAGCCTGACTCGTAGGATCATGCGAGTCAGGTTTTTCGTTTACTTGACAGAGTACATAAGAATATCGTTATATGTATATATAACAACAAGGGAGCGATCACACACATGCGCATGCACGTTTCGGTGAAGGTAGCAGACCTCGAGAGCAATTTGACCTTTTACAAAGCCTTTTTCGGAGCGGAACCGACGAAAGTAAAAGCGAACTATGCCAAGTTTGAGCTGAGCGAACCGCCGCTGCATTTTTCGATGGTCACGCGCTCCAAGGGCGAAGGCCGCGGCGTGCTGGATCACTTCGGGATTCAGGTGGACGGCACGGAGGCGGTGCTGGCAGCACGGGAGCGGCTGAAAGCGGCCGGACTGACGCCTGTCGATGAGATGGGGACGACGTGCTGCTATGCGGTGTCGGACAAGGTGTGGTTTCATGACCCGGAAGGCAACGCATGGGAGATTTTTTACACGAAGGCGGACTCGGAGTTTGAGTCGGCCGAAGACCCGGCGGTGCAGGGGATGTGCTGTGCGCCGGAAGCGCCGATGCTGATCGGGTTGGAAGAGTTGAAATAAGTAAGCAAGGTTTTCGATGGGGTTGCGGCGAATTTACAAAAGAAAGAGAGGGAGGGTATACGATGAAGAAAAAAATCTATTTTCTCTGCACCGGCAACTCGTGCCGCAGTCAGATCGCGGAAGGGTTTGGCAAGGAGATCCTCGGCGAGAACTATGAGGTGTACAGCGCAGGACTGGAAGCGCACGGATTAAATCCGAACGCGGTCAAGGCGATGGCGGAGAAGGGGATCGATATCACGGGGCAGACGTCCGATGTGATCGACCCGGCCCTGCTGAACTCGGTCGACTACGTGGTGACGCTCTGCGGCCACGCAGACGAGCACTGCCCGATCACGCCGCCGCACGTCACGCGCTGGCACTGGGGCTTCGACGACCCGGCGAAGGCGACCGGCACCGAAGAGGAGAAATGGGCGGTATTCCAACGCGTGCGCGATCAGATCGAGTCGCGGATCAAGGAGTTTGCAGAGAAGGGCGAGTAAGTTCTTTCAAACATCACGAAAAAACCACGGTGCAGATGACCGTGGTTTTTTTGCGTTACCCGTTGACGATCTCGCCGCCGTTGACGTGCAGGACTTGGCCGGTCATGTACGTCGAGTCGGCAGCGGCGAGGTAGACGTAGGCCGGGGCGACTTCGGACGGTTGACCGGCGCGTTTCATCGGGGTGGTGGTGCCAAACTGGGCGACCTGTTCCGCGGTGAAGGTCGACGGGATCAGCGGCGTCCAGATCGGACCGGGGGCGACGGCGTTGACGCGGATGCCCTGCTCGACCAGTTGCAACGCCAGCGAGCGGGTGAAGGTGACGACCGCTCCTTTGGTGGAGGAGTAGTCGAGCAGTTCTTTGTGCCCGTGGTAGGCGGTGACCGACGCGGTGTTGATAACGGCGCTGCCAGGCTTCAGGTGCGGCAGAGCGGCGCGGGTCAGGTAGAAGAAGGAGAAGATGTTGGTGCGGAAGGTGCGCTCGAACTGCTCGGACGTGATGTCGGCGATGCTTTTTTGCGGGTGCTGTTCGGCGGCGTTGTTGACGAGGATGTCAAGGCGGCCGAACGTCTGCAACGTCTCGTCGATGATCTGTTTGCAATGCGCTTCCTGCCCGATGTCCCCGCGCAAAAGCAGGCAGTCGCGGCCTTCCGCTTCGACGAGGCGTTGCGTTTCGGCGGCATCGTCGTCTTCGCACAGGTAGGCGATGGCGACGTCGGCGCCTTCTTTGGCGTAGAGCACGGCGACGGCGCGGCCGATGCCGGAGTCGCCGCCGGTGATCAGCGCGACTTTGTCGGTCAGTTTGCCCGCCGCTTGGTAGCCCGGATGGATCGTCTCCGGAAGCGGCTTCATCTCCGACTGGATGCCGGGACGGCGATGTTGCGTCTGCGGCGGCAGCGTCTGTTTCTGCGGCTGAGCCGGATTTTTCTCGGTGGTCATCGTCTGTGTCCTCCCTGTCGTGGAAAAAAGTCTCTTGTTAACATGCCCGCTTTAGAAAGTCTTTAGAAATGCGGTTTAGGATGAAGGCAAGGGAGGGATGCACGATGACAGAATCTGTGCTCGAAGTGATCGGTGTGACCAAGAAGGTGCGCGGCCGCACGCTGGTGGATGATGTGAGTTTTGCGGTGAAAAAAGGGGAGATCTGCGGGTTCCTCGGGCCGAACGGGGCGGGGAAGACGACGTTGATCCGGCTGTTGACCGGGTTGATCGTGCCGACGAGCGGGGAACTGCGGATCGCCGGGGTGAACGTGCAAAAGGAACGAAAGACGGCGTTGGGCAAAATCGGGGCGATGGTGGAGTCGCCGGTGTTTTTCCCGTATCTGTCGGGGCGGAAGAATCTGCTCAATCTGGCGCGGTTGCACCCGGAGTTGAAAGGGAAGCGGGCGAGGGAAGAGCGGGTGAAGGACGTGCTGTCGCTGGTCGGGCTCGCGGGACGCGGAGATGACAAGGTCGGGACGTATTCGCTCGGGATGAAGCAGCGGCTTGGGATCGCGCAGGCGTTGCTGGGGCGGCCGGAGGTGGTGATTTTGGATGAGCCGGCCAACGGTCTCGATCCGCTGGGGATGAGGGAGTTGCGGGAGTTGATTTTGTCGCTCCGGGATCAGTTTGGATTGACGTTTTTTGTGTCGAGCCATCTGCTTGATGAATTGCAGCAGATCTGCTCGCGGCTGGTCGTGATCCGCGAGGGCAAACTGCTCTGGCAGGGCGAGACGCGGGAATTGGTTTTGCGGGCCGGAGCGGACGGACGGCTGGAGGATGCGTTTGTGGAGTTGGTGCGCGGATGAAGGGGCTGTGGATGAGCGAGTGGCTGCGATTGTGGAGCCGAAAGCGGACGTGGGGGATGTTTTTGATGATGCCGGTGTTGGTGTATGCGGCTGCAAGGTATTGCTTGGAGCAAAACGGCGCCTTGTCGCCGGGGATGCCGGAGTATGCGACGGTGTGGAATTTCCCAGTGCTGGCGTTGGCGGAGCACCTGATGACGGTGTTCAATCTGCTCGTCGTCGTTCTGCTCGCTGCGGCTGTGACAGAGGAGGCAAGGTCGGGGCAGTTGAGGTTTTTGCTGCTGCGGGCGGTGACGTTTGCGGAGCTGTTCTGGGCGAAGTGGACGGTGGTGTTGGCGGCGGTGGGGGTGTTTTTGGGGGCTTTTTATCTCGAGTGCTGGGGGATCGGGTGGTGGCTGTTTGAGCGGACGGAGACGGTGGGGTTGTTTTATCGGGAAGGGGCTTTTGCAGGGGGCGAGGCAGTGCGGTACGGATTGGCTTATTACGGCCTCGCCGGGCTGACGGTGGTCGCGATGGCGAGCGTGATGCTGTTGCTGGCTGTGATGGCGCAGACGGCGACGGCGGCGGTCGGGATGGGGATCGGATGGTTGCTGCTGTCGTTTGGCTGGCCGGTGGCCGCGAGGATGTTTGGGGCGCAGGTGCAATCCCTGTCGATAACGCACATTCAGCATCAGGGGATTGCGGCGATGTTGGCAGACGGGCGGCCGATGATGAGGTGGAATCTCGGGGTGATGGTCTGTTATGTGGCGGTGTGTTTGACGGTGGGTTATCTGTGGTTTGTGAAGAGGAGGGGTCTGGATGTTTGAGTTGTTTGTGAGCGAGTGGGAACGGATGTGGGCCAGAAAGAAGACGGTGGTGACGCTCGTTTTATTTGCAGCCGTGAGTGTGCTCGCGGCGATGTGGTTGAGCCGGTTTGGGGTGGGATTTGTGAATGCGGGGACGGAGGTGCGGCTCGATGCGTGGAATTTCCCCGCGTTTTTGTTGAAGGAGACGTCGTTTGTGCTGATGCTGGTGGCGGCACCGATGTTGTTTGTCGATGCGCTTGCCGGAGAGCGGGTGCAGGGGGCGTATCGGATGGTTTTGCTGCGGCCGCATGGGCGCGGGGCGCTGTTGCTCGCGAAATGGGTGGCGTTGGCTGTGTGGGTTGCGATGTTGCTCGCGGTGGTGTTGGCGGTCGGAGTGATCGCGGGGCAGACGTGGCTCGGCGATGGCGGGGCACTGACGGAGCGGGCTGCTGCAGCGAGTGCGGCAGGGTTGGCGTCGTTTGGCGATGTGCTGGCGTACTACGGGGTGTTTTATCTGATCGCGGTGGCGGCGATGGGACTGTGCACGCTGATCTGCCTGCTCGTGCCGAGCACGGTGCTGGCCTATGCCGGACTGGTCGGGAGCTATGTCGGGATGCTGTATGTGTCGGAGCATCTGCGCTTTTTCCTGCTGGGCGGGGAGGCGGTGTTTCAGGTGCTGTCGGGAAACGGGGCCGGGGTGTTCGCGATGGCGCTCGGCTCGGTGATGGTGTTGTCGTTTGGGGCATCGTGGGTGATGTGGAAAAAGCGGGAATTGTGTTAAGGTGATTGGAAAGAGTGAAAGCGGGTGACAGTGCGGTGCGAGAGACGATTTTGATCGCGGATGATGAGGAAGAGATCGTGAGTTTGATTGCCGATGCGCTGGAGGACGAAGGGTATCAGGTCTGGACGGCGTTCGACGGCGAGCAGGCGGTCGCGATGGCGGAGAGGCAGCCGGATCTGATCGTGCTCGATGTGATGATGCCGGGGAAGGACGGGTATGAGGTCTGCCAGGCGATTCGCGAGCGGGTGGCGTGTCCGATTTTATTTTTGAGCGCGCGCCAGAGTGAGACCGACCGGGTGAAGGGGCTGGCCTTGGGCGGGGATGACTATATCGGCAAGCCGTTTTCGCTGGTCGAGCTCAAGGCGCGGATCGCAGCCCATCTGCGGCGGGAAAAGCGCGGGCAGGGAGCGGAGCGGACGGTGCTGCGCTACGGCGGATTGGAGATCGATGTGCAAGGTCATGCGGTGCGGTTGCAGGGTCGGGAGGTGGTGCTGACGGCGAGGGAGTTTGCCATCGTCGAGCTGTTGGCGTTGCATCCAGGGCAGGTGTTTTCGAAGGAGGATATCTATGACCGCGTCTGGGGGTTGGATGCGGTCGGGGATGCGAGCACAGTGACGGAGCATGTGAAAAAGATCCGGGCCAAACTCGGCGCGGTCGATCCGGCCGCCGCTTTTGTGGCGACGGTGTGGGGTGTCGGGTACAGATGGGAGCGGGGGTGAGACGATGGGGCGGTTGATGGAGCGGTGGAGTTTGAAAAATCAACTGGGTGCGACGTTTTTGCTGATCCTCGTTCTGAGCGTGCTTTGTTCGGCGGTGACGTACGTCGTCGGATATTTGTGGTGGACGCATGGCGGGGATCGGGTGGTGCGGCCGGCAAATTTTTATGAAAAAAGGATGCCTGCGCTCGCGGAGTATGTAGAGGAGCAGGGTGCGGCGTTGCTCGAAGCGGATGCGCGGGCTGCGTTTGAGGAAAAGGTGCCGTCGCCGGGAATGCGGTATCAGGTGATGGACCGGTCGGCGCGGGTGCGCTACGGAACGCTGGAGGGGCAGCTGGCGGCGAACGGAGCGGAGTTGGCTCGCCTCTTAAATCGGCAGTCGGTATCGGGGCAGACGGTGACAACTGTGTATCCGCTGCTCGATCCGGAGGGGGAGTGGCGCGGCGCGGTGGCGGTGCGCTATGACTTGGAAGTGTCGGTGGCGGACCCGCGCCGCAACTGGTGGGGTGTGATGGTGGCGGTGATCGTGTTGGCGTCGCCGTTTTTGTATGTGCTGATCTTTGCGCTGGGGTTTGCGCGCGGGTTTGGCAGGCGGTTGAATCGGCCGATCCGGGAGTTGGTGCGGGCGGCGGAGCGGATCAGGGAGCGGGACCTCGATTTTTCGCTGGAGTATCGGGCGGAAAATGAGATCGGCGAACTGACGCGGTCGTTTGAAGCGATGCGGGCGGAACTGAAGGAGTCGTTGCTGCGCGAGTGGCGGCTGGAGCAGGAGCGGCGGGAGATGGTCGCGGCGATCGCCCACGATCTGCGGACGCCGCTGACGATCATCCAAGGTCATGCGGAGGGGCTGCTCGGGGGCGGTATGAACAAACCGGAGCGGCTGGAGCGGTATCTGCGGACGATTGAGAGCAACACGCGGCGTGCTGTGGGGCTGATCGAAGAGATGAACGCGGTGTCGGAGATCGACAGGGCGGAGTTTTCGCTGCGGCCGGAAGCGGTTGAGACGAGGGGGTTTTTGGAGGAAAAGGCGCAGGGGTATGCGTGGCTGGCGGAGCAGAAAGGCCGAGTGTTTGCGTTTGAGTATGCCGTGGGGGCGGGTGTCGACGATGTGCTGTGCCTCGATGCGCAGCGAGTGGCGCAGGTGTTGGACAACATCGTCGGCAACGCGCTGCGGTTTACGCCCGAGGGTGGACGGATCGAGATGAGGGCCGAGGTGGAAGCAGGGCGGCTGGCGATCACAGTGCGCGATACGGGAGCGGGATTTGCAGAACGGGATCTGGGTCGCGTCTTCGATAAATTTTATCAAGGCGACCCGTCCCGCTCGCAAGCCAAAGGCCACGCCGGTCTCGGGCTCTATATCGCCAAACGCCTCACCGAGCAACACGGCGGCGAGGTGACCGCGAGCAATCATCCAGAGGGCGGCGCGGTGGTGCGAGTGGTTCTTTGAATTTTCGATAACGACAGAGAGATGTTGCATAACCGAAAGGGCGCTCGGCAGGATACAATCAATAGCAGGAAGAAGTTTACAAAAGGAGGGATCGCATATGTCGTTCGTATTTGCAGGGCTCGACCATGTCCAACTCGCCGCTCCGAAAGGATGCGAAGAAGAGGCACGCCGGTTTTTTGGCGAATTGCTCGGGATGCCGGAGATCGAGAAGCCGGAAAAGCTGAAGGTGCGCGGCGGCTGCTGGTTTGAAGTCGGCGGCGGCCTGCAGCTGCATGTCGGCGTGGAGGCGGAGTTTGCTCCGGCGAAAAAGGCGCATCCGGCATTTCGGGTGCAAGGTGCAGCCGCGCTGCGTGAGAAATTGCTCGCTCACGGCATCGAAGTCAAGGATAACGATGAAATCCCCGGCGTGATGCGGTTCTTTCTCGCCGATCCGTGGGGAAATCGCGTGGAAATCATCGACGTGGCAAGGAATTGACGGACATGTCCCGAATTGACATTATAAATAGATCTATCAATGTCAAGGAGGGAATATCATGTCTCAATCAATCGAGGTCGTTTCGCTGAATGTCGGACGGCCGCAGATGGTGGAATATCGCGGGATGAGGATCAAGACCGGGATCTTCAAGCAGCCGGTCGACGGCCCCGTCTATCTGGCGAAGACCAATCTGGAAGGCGACGGTCAGGCGGACCTGATCCATCACGGCGGCGAAAACAAAGCGGTGATGGTCTATTCCTACGACCACTACCCCTACTGGGCGGAACAGATCGGCCGGGAGATGCCGATCTCCGCTTTCGGTGAAAATCTGACGGTGCGCGGCATGCTGGAGCATGAGGTGTGCATCGGCGACGTGTACCGGCTGGGCGAGGCGGTGGTTCAGGTCTGTCAGCCGCGAGTGCCTTGTTTTAAAGTCGAGGTGCGGCTCGGTGATCCGACGGTGCTGCCGAAGGTCGCCCGGACGGGGTACACCGGCTTTTATCTGCGCGTGCTGGAAGAAGGGATGATCGGCGAAGACCGCCGGTTTGAACGGCTGGAGCGGGCGGAAGAAGGCGTGTCGGTGGCGATGATCAACCGGTCGTTGTATCACGAGTACACCAATCTGGAACTGTTGGAAGAGGTGCTCTCCGCCAAAGCGTTGGCTTCCGAGTGGCGGGTACTGGCGGAGGAACGGCGGGATAAACTGCGCCGGGTCTACGCGGAGAAAGGGAAGTTGTAGGTTTACTTTTACAGAGGAGAGGGGTACATACCGATGACGTTGCGCAAAGAATGGGTGCATGTGACGGAAGGCGAGCAGGAGGTCTATCTCTACACGGTGCGTCAGGAGGCGGCCCAGACGCCGCTGCCGACGGTGGTGGTGATTCAGGAGATCTTTGGCGTGGATGATCACATTCAGGATGTGGCCGACCGGTTTGCACAGGCGGGGTACAACGTGATCGCGCCGGTTCTGTATGCGGAGAACGGCGCACTCCCGGAGGTGTACAAACAGGAGCGGGTCGATCTGATCAAAGGCTTCCTCGACCGCATCCCGGCGACTTCCCTGCATGACCGCGAACTGCTGGGGCAATTGCTGGCGAAGGAATCGAAGGAACTGCAAGAGACGTTTGCCGCTGTCTTTGCCATCGCCGAGCGGGCTCCTTTGTATATCAACAAGCTGCACGCGGCGCTGGCGTATGCGCAGACGGCCGACGTGTCGGCCGGACAGCGGATCGCGACGATCGGATACTGCATGGGCGGGGCGCTGTCGGCGCAGATGGCGTGCCGGTCGGATGCGCTCTCGGGCGCGGTGATCTATTATGGCATGCTGCCGCGCCGTGAACTGATCGCAGGGGTCGGCTGCCCGGTGCTCGGGGTGTTCGGCAGCGAGGACAAAGGCATCAACGCGTTGCTCCCGGAGTTCCGGGAAGCGATGGAAGCGGAGGGCAAGCAGTTGACCACGCTGATGTACGAAGGGGCGCATCACGGGTTCTTC
Source organism: Tumebacillus lacus (assembly GCF_026410385.1). GTDB lineage: Bacteria > Bacillota > Bacilli > Tumebacillales > Tumebacillaceae > Tumebacillus > Tumebacillus lacus. The sequence continues at coordinate 156,222 of NZ_JAPMLT010000002.1, read as the reverse complement.
AACGATACGCGCAATTTCTACAACGTGGACGCCGCGCGCGATGCGTGGGTGCAGACGTTGACGTTTATGCGCGAGGTGTTGGCGTAAACAGGACGTATAAAAAGGAAAGAAGCACCCGATTTAGAAACGGGTGCTTCTTTCAATTTAGGCAATTTTATGAACGGCTACATTTTTTTGAAAAAATTCAGCCAAATCTATTGACAGTGAATTTTTTCCAAAGTAAGATTAATTTGAGTTACCTATTAACGTTCAAGGAGGTGTGACAGCATGCAACTGAAAGTGACGATCAAGAAGATCGGTGAATCTTCCGCTCTGTCTTCTTCCACCGCAGCTCTGATCGCTTGCGCATAATCGCCAAGTGATCGCCCTCGATCACCTGGCTGTCCGGTCAGGTGATCGATCTATTTACCAGGAGATCGAGGAGGAGTCACTCATTGAGCACACTGTCCACCGCGAAAGGCTATTTGGGAAAACCGCGTCTGCGTCACTGCACGTTTGTGATCCGCAACGATAAAGAAAGCATTTTTCTGGTGTTTGGCAAAGACTATTTTGAAATCGGCAAGGATGTGGGCGACCCGCGCAAGTTTATGGAGCTGAAACGCTACATGGACGGCCGTCACACGATCCCGCAGATCGCCGAACACACCGGTGTCAACGAGGAGAGCGTGCGCGACATCGTCGCGATGATGGACGAGATGGGGATGTTCCGCGAAGAACTGCCGCTCGACCGGATTAAAAAAGAGGACTTCCTCCGCGCGATCGACGACACGGCGGTGATGTGGTCCCGTCAGATCGGGTATCATCAGCTGTTCGCGGGTCTGGAGCGCAACGAGTATCCGAAGGAAGTGTTCCACGGGCTACTGCTGGAGACCTACCAGTATGTGAAGTCGGCGACCCGTCATATCTCCAATGCGCTGGCTCATTGCCGGGACGAGCATCATGAGAAGATCCTGACCGACTACTTCCTCGATGAGTACAACCATACCGATCTGATCTTGCAGACGCTGGAGAACGTGGGCATCCCGCGCGAGGTGGCACAGACGGCCAACCCGCTGGTCGGGACGACGGCGTTGATCCAGATGCTGTGCGAGATCGGGCGTCAGAGCTCGCTGGCGTATATCGCTTGCACGTCGCTGTTTGAGGCGCGTCAGGAGGACTACGCGACGGCGCAGGCGTCGTTTGAGAAGATCTCGGGCAACTTTGGCCACATTCCGGATACGATTGAGCCGATTCTGCAACATATGCGCGGCGATATCGAAGGCGGGCATCAGAGCCTGATCGAGCGGGCGTTGGAGCATGTGGAGTATATCGAAGCGAAAGAAGCGCATTTTGTGATCAACTGTGTGCATGATCTGAAGCATGCGTTCGATCTGTATCATGACAATATCATCTCGTATTACAACGATCCGGCGTCGTATATTCCGCGTTTGTATGTGGATTATTTCTCGCTGTAAGAAAGAAAAGGTCAACCCGGCTAGGAAGCGGGTTGACCATTTTTTGATTTCGAGGCGTTGTAGGCGATGAACATCGAGAGGGCGGCGAGGATCGCGCCGGCGAGGTAGGGGCTCTCCGGAGAGACGGTGAAGATCAATAGGCCCCAGACGGCGACGCCGAAGACGTGGCCGAACCCTTCAGTGATGCTCAACTCGCGGTCGACGACGTCTGCCGGACGCGGCACGAGGCGATGGAGCATGAAGACGGTGCCGCCGCCAAGTCCCGTCATGAACCACCAGAAGAGGAGCGGAGACAGAGCCTCGGCATAGTACAGGCCGATGAGGGACAGAGCACCGATGAAGTGGCCGATGATGAAGGCGGGCCAACTCGGACGGAGCCATTTTTCATAGGCGTTGTACGCGGCCCAGCCAACGTAGAAGACGAGGCCCATGCTCCACATCGGCAGGTCGCTCCAGGCGGCGAAGGAGATCGGAATCGAGTAGCAGTAGATGAAATAGTGGGCGTGGTGGACGCCCATCGTCCAGTAGACGCGTTTGTTCTCCGGCAGGGTGAACCAATGAAGGCGCGGGGCTTCGTTCGTTTTGATGTGCTTGATGTGGAGCAGGCACAGGGCGAAGGTGGCGACGACAAAGATCTCGAAGACGACCGGATGAAACAAGGGTGCGAGGATGAAGCCGAGCGCCCGCGAGCTGAGCTTGACGCTGCGGGCGGAGTAGGCGGACAGCTCGACGCGGATCTTCATCATGGCGAGGCCGAAGACGAAGTAGAGGACGGAGAGGTCGGGCATCGTCGCGGAGAGGATCGCCGAGCCTGCTGCGAGGACGATCCACAGCGGGGCCGGACCGCCGTCGAACAGCTCGTGGGCCAGTTCCCCGAGTTTGAAGCAGAGCAGGTTCAGGAACAGGGCGAGCAGGGTGATATGGCCAAGCCACGCGAACTGGATGACCATGTGGAGCTGGACGTAGAAGAAGAGCAATGTGACGAGAAAGTAGAGTACGTCCATTTGTAAAAGACGGTTGGGACTGGCGCCAAAACGATAGGTGCTTTTCGCGGCGGTGTTGGGAGTGCTCATGCTGTAGAGGATCGCTCCTTTTTCTTATTTCTGAGCCGCACCCCGGGCTGCTTCGCGGAAGGGGCGGAGCACGTCGAGCAGGTCGGCATCGTCAGGCGGGGCGAAGGTGTCGCCGTCGCGGTAGAGCGGGCAGGCCGGGTCGACGGCGGCGAGGGCTCCGAGCAGGTCGTCGCGGGTGACGGCGCTGGCTTTGAGGCCGCGGGTGGAGCGGATGTGCTGGGCGGCGGAGGCGATGCGGTTGCCGCCGGAGCAGGCGACCGGGCAGCCTTGGCAGCGGGTCTCGATCCGGCAGTAGGAGTCGATCAGATCCTGCACGCCGCCGTGCGAGCGCAGGATGTCTTCGAAGTCCATGCCGTCGTCGAGCAGCGAGGAACTCGCCAGTTTGTCCCACGGCGCGACGGTGCACCACGGATCGAAGAACACGCGGCCCCACGGGTCGATGCCAAGCGACGCTTTGCGGTCCGGATTGCCGATGTTGTCGCCGGCGTACGTGTTGTGACCGAGCAGCAGCGCGGTGTAGATCGACTCGATGGAATGGTGCAGGTGGACGTTCATGCCCAGTTCCTCGCCCGTCTCGATCAGGCGCAGGAGCAGGTCAAAATAGTCCTCCTTGCCCGGCAGCAGCTCGTCCCGCTCCCAGAAGCGGCCGACCTGCATCGCCCGGTGCACCGAGTAATGCCGGATGCCCAGCGCATGCAACTCCCGCATCAGATCGGGGATCTGGGCGAGGTTGTCCTTGGTCGGGACGGTGGTGATGTCCAGTTTGTCGCGCAGGGACGGGTGCTCGATCATCTGCGAGATCAAGGTCATCGTCTTTTGGTACGAGTTCACGCCTTCGACCGTTTTCCGCCAACGGTTGTGATACTCCTCCAATCCGTCGATGGAGATGCCGATGTACGAGATGTACGGCTCGATCTCCAGCAGGTCCTCCACAGACGCGCGGGTGCCGTTGGTGTTCATGCCGACCGACTCGCGACCGAACAGCTCCGAGGCGAGGCGCACGATGTCTTTCCAATCCGGGCGCAGGGTCAGTTCCCCGCCGCCAAAGTCCAGAAAGAACGGCAGGTCCGGCCGCGAGTCGAGGTAGGCGCGGATCTTGTGCAGAACTTTTGAAATTCCCTGAAAATCATGGCCGTGTGACTCCGGCGCGATCTCCGTGCCTTTCTTGTAGGCGATGGCGGAGACGCAGCAGCCGGGGCAGGCTTGGTTGCAGATGTAGGTGATGTCATAGACGATCGACAGCCCGCTTTTTTGCTCCTTTTCCCGATAGCGGCGCAGGAGGTGCGAGGCGAGCCGATCGATCTGACGCGGGGTGGCTTTTTGCAAATAGGAGTAGTCGGTCGTCGTCATCGGGCAGGCTCCTCTCTCTGGTTCCATTCGTCGCGCAGGATCGACCAGATGCAGTGGTCGACGTAGCGGTCGTACAGCCATTCCGCCTGACGAATCAGGCCTTCGCGGGTCATGCCGAGCCGCTCCTTGGCCCGGTTGCTCCGCTCGTTGTCGGTGGAGACGAACATCTGCACGCGATTCATGTCCAACTCGGTAAACGCGTACTCGATCACCGCCGCATACGCCGCGTGAGCCAGTCCCCGCCCTTGGTAGGGCAGGCCGAGCCAGCAACCGACGGTGGCGATGTTGTTTTCACGGTCGATGCGGTGGTAGCCGATCACACCGGCAAACTCGCCCTCCGAGAGGATCGCGAAGTACATCGCAGACCCTTCCTCCTGCGCTTGCAGGGCGTATTGCAGAAAGCCGAGCGAGTCTTCCGGCGAGCGGCTGTCGTCGATAAACGGCAACCAGCGGCGCAGGTAGTCCCGGCTGCCGTCGATCAAGGCAAAGTGGCTGTCAGCATCCGATAAAGTAACCGGGCGCAGGTCGAAGTGTACGGGGAAGTGAGTTCTGTTAAACATTTATGAGCAACTCCATGAATATAAATTATTTTATATGACAATAATTCTGGAGCCCTGTGGATTTTCCTGCCAGTTCCCGATAAAATAAGGAAAAGATCTTGGGGAAATGGGGAAGCGATGATGACGACCGCACGTGTGCTATCGATACAAGTGGCAAGACCGAAACTGGCGGAGTATAAAGGCAAGCCGGTGGAGACCGCCTTTTTCAAACAGCCGGTGGCAGGTCCGGTGTTTCTCGGGAAAACCAATCTGACAGGCGATCAGCAAGCCAATCTGGAATTTCACGGCGGGCCGGACAAAGCGGTGTGCGTCTATCCGGTCGAACACTACCCCTATTGGGAAAAAGTGTTTGGCAAAGAGCTGACCCCCGGCGCGTTTGGGGAGAATCTGACGGTGCAGGGGATGCTGGAGGACGATCTGTGCATCGGCGACACGTTTGCGCTCGGCGAAGCGGTGGTGCAGATCACGGAAGCGCGGATTCCTTGCTTTAAAATCGCGATGGCCCACGGCGTCGACAAAGTCGGGCTTCAAGTGATGCAAACCGGATTTACCGGGTTTTATCTCCGTGTCTTGCAGGAAGGTCATGTCGAGGCCGGTCAGGAACTGCGGCTGCTGGAGCGTCATCCGCTCGGCGTGACGGTGGCGTTCACGAACCATGCGCGCTTCCTCGAGAAAAACAACGTCGAGAGTATCAAGCGCATTCTCGCAGTCCCGGAACTGTCGCAAGCGTGGCGTGAGGGTCTGGAGAAGCAACTGGCGGAACTGGAAAAGAAGGCAAACGAAGCCTGACACTGATAAAAAAGCTCTCTGTCATCAGACAGAGAGCTTTTTGACGCCGGTGTGCAGGAACCACAGGCCGAGCAGCACCGAGGCCGAACCGACGTAGTACAGGGCCGGGTACGAGAGGAAGTCCATCACGAGGCCGAGCAGGAACGGCGCGACGATGGAGGAGCCCATCGAGAAGAAGTAGTACATCCCGGTGAACAGGCCGATCCGCTGTTTGCCGCCGAGGTCGGCGACGAGTGGGTAGGCTTGGACGTTGATCAGCGCCCAACCGATGCCGCCGAGCAGGAGCAGGACTTTGATGATCGTGAGCGACGAGAAGAACGGGATCAGGACAAAGGTAGCCGGCATCAGGATCAGGCCGATTTTCATCGCGTTCGCCTTGCCGATCTTCGTGCCGACAAAGCCGGCCGGAAGCGCGAACAGCACGAACGAGAGCGAGAAGAAGCCGAGCGCGGTCGCCGCCTGGCCGCCGGTGACGCCGAGATGGTGGACGGCGTAGGTGGAAAACTGCGCTTCGACGCCCGCATAGCCGATGAAATACAGGAAGATGGCGATCAGAATATAGAGCTGCGGGCGGTGTTCGGTGCTGAACAACTGGCTGAGATTTTGACGGAACGAGCCGAGCGATTCGCTGTCATCGGTCGACGGCTCTGCATACGGCGGACGGCGGTCGACGGCGAAGAAGAGAAAGCCGAACGCGAGCAGCATGATCGCGCCCGCTGCGAGGAACGGGTAGGCGTGGTGCGTATCCCAGAGCTTGCCGAGCACAAACAGGGCGACGAGCGCGCCGATGCCGCCCATCAGGTTGATGACACCGTTGGCCGACGAGCGTTTGACCGGCGGGGTGTGGTCGGGCATCAAGGCGATGACCGGACCGCGGAAGACGGTCATCGACAGCAGGAACAGCACGTCGACAGCCAGCAACGTCCACAAGGCTCCGTTTGACAAAGGCAACAGCATCACGAGCAGAGCGGCGAGCGGCATGCCGACGACGATGAACGGCAGCCGTTGGCCGAAGCGGGTCGAGGTGCGGTCCGACCAGACGCCGATAAAGGGGATCAGGAAGACGGCGAGCAGGTTGTCGAGTCCCATGATCGCACCGCGCAAGGCACTGGACTGGATAAATTCGCTGAGGATCAGCGGCATGAACGTGTTGTACACCATCCAGACGACCGAGATCGCAAAAAATCCGCTGCCGATCGCGAAGATCTTCCCGTAGGAAAATTTCGGGTTCATTGAGTGTAGCCTCCTTTTTTGACGAAACAGGCATAAGCGTTTTCAGGCGGGGAATCTTAGTGTCAGGCAGGAGCAAAGGGGGTTTTGCGTGTGACAGAAGGCAAAAAGCAGAGTTTTAAGGATTTTACCAACCAAAAACAACTGCGGCTGACCGATGATCCGAACTATCCGGTTCAGCACCTCTCCGGCGACGCGTCCACCGACAATCGCCAATACATCACCGAGGACGCGAGCAACACGATTGCGATGGAGACGCTGCAGGCTCAGTCCGGCATGTTTATGCACCCGATGCACGATGTCACGCAGACCGATCAAGTCAACGGCGACAAAGTGCTGGAAGCGTTGCAACAGCAACTGGACGAGATGGAGTTGCAGGTCGAGGGCGGCGACGGGCAGAAAGATCCGAACGAGCGTCCGGGCAATCGGTAAGTCTCGTCTTCCTGTGTTTCTGAAAAAAGGATGCCTGCATGCGGCGGGCATCCTTTTGGTCGTTCGTTAGCCAGTCTATGCGCTATTTTTTCAAAATCTGCACGGTGCCTTGCTGCGTGAGTGCGGCGCTGGCCATCGACGGTTTGGTGCGAGGGAACTGATAGATGTTGCCGCTCTCGGTGGCGATGGCCATCTCGTCGACTTTCGGATTGACGGCGACGGCGGTGATCCGGTTGCCTTGTGGCAGCGTGATCCGCGGTGAGTAGGTGAAGCCGCTTTTGGGCGCGCTGCGCAGTTTGCGATAGTTGTGGAAGGCGTACAGGTAGGAGCCTTTTTCATCCTGCGTGGCGACGAACAGCGTGTCCGGGTTGTTCAGGTCGAACGCCATCGCCGTGGTGTTTTTGAAGAACGGGCTTTCGACGAGCACGGTGTTGCCGCTGTCTTCGGAGAACAGGATGCCCTCTCTCGTGCCGATCGCCAGCACGTTGCCGTGATCCGGGTGGACGGCGAGCGCGCGGATGTCCGATTTTTGAATGATCATCTCGGTCGGGCGCCACGTTTCGCCTTGATCGTCGCTGATGTAGAGACCGGCTTTGAAATCGCCTTGTGCCTCTTTGTTGTAGGTGTACAGCGTGCCTTTGCGATACGAGGCGGCGGTGGTCGTCGGCAGAGCGGCAACGCCCGCGAGCGCGGACGATTCAAATTTTTTGCCGGAGTTGGCGCTTTTGAGCAGTCCGAGCGGCGTGCTGCCCTGTTCCGGGTCGCGGCCGGAGATGTACATCGTCTTTTCGGTGGTGATCAGCGAGGTGAGGTCGTAGCGGTTGAGTGGAGCCAACCAGCCCTCCCGTTTATGAGGGAGCAGCGCGTTGTCTGTCGCCGCATACAGCGAGGTGCCGTCTGCCGAGTAGCCGAGCCCGGTCACTTGTCCGATGATGATCTGGTTGGGGTCTGGCTGTTTTTTGTCTTTGGTAGTATTGACGGTGGCCACAGTCGGCTCGTTCCCGCCGGAGGAGCATCCTGCGGTGAGCAGGGCGGCCGTCAGCGAGACAGCGAGCAGCGTGCGTTTATACATAAGGAAAAATCTCCTTTCAAAAATCATCGTTGCCAAGATCAAGTTTACCCTTTTATTCCATGTTTTTCAAATCGTTATTTATGGAGGAGATTAAAGAAAGGAGCCTCGCGGGGAGGCTCCTTTTTATACGTTTGCGTCTGTGTCGATGCCCTCGATCAGCGGTGATACGTCGCCGCTGAAGTGGAGGTGCAGTTGGTGCAGAGCGCGGGTGCAGCCGACGTAGAGCAGCTTGGCATCCTGCGCGTTGCGTTCGTAGTGGTCGGCGTCGACGTCGGTGATCAGTACGGCGTCGAACTCCAAGCCTTTCGTCAGGTAGACGGGGAGGACGGACAGGCCGCCTTTGTACGCCGTCTGCTTGGAGGTGATCAGCGTGGCTTCGAGCCCCTGCTCGCGGAGGTGGGCGTGGATCGCCGCGCACTCGTCGTCGGTGCGGCCGACTACGGCGACGGTGTCGGCCGTGCCGCCGGTCAGTTCGCGGACGGTGCGGAGGATCGCGTCGAGGCGTTGCTCCGGCGCGACGTGTTCGACGCGCACCGGTTCGCCGGAGCGAAAGACCGGTTTGGCCAGCGTGACCGGGTCGCCGGAGCGGGCGATGACTTCGTTTGCGAAGTGGATGATCTCCATCGTCGACCGGTACGAGCGGTCGAGGCGGAAATAGCCGGAGCGCTCCTCACCGAGGAACAGAGAGAGAAACTCCTGCCAGTCGCGGATACCTTGATAGGAGTGGATGCCTTGCGACAGGTCGCCGAGGATGGTGAACGACCCGCCGCGCGTGCGCTCGTTCAGCACCGCCACTTGGAACGGCGAGAAGTCTTGCGCTTCGTCGATGACGACGTGGTCAAACGTATCGTTGCCGTCAATGCCTTGGAACCGCTGGTGGATGTGCATCAGCGGGGCGAGGTCTTCGAGGGCGACCTGTTTTTTCTTATATAATTTGTTCGACGCCTCGACGATCGCCGCTGGGATCTCGGTCAGCAGATCGTCCGGCAGCCAGTGCGGACGTTTCGTCTTGGCAAATACGAGCTTGTAAAATCCGAACGGGGTCAGTTCCGGCCACGCCTTTTGATAGGCGCGCAGGCGGGAGGCCGCCGTTTTTTTGTGCTCTTTTTTCAAATGAAGCTCCCAGACTTTGTCGAGCTCCATCTCGACCCAGCGCTTGAGGCGGGCGATCACCCGCTCGCGACGCTTCATCAGCGGGTAGTGTCGATACTCGGTGTGGAACCAGTCGCGGATCGTCGCGACGGGCAGCCGGGCACCGTCCCACGGCTCAAAGTCTTCGGCGGGCAGGGCGTCCTGCTCCCACCGGTCGAGACAGCGGTCGAGGTAGGTCCTGTACGCGACCGCGCCTTTGAAGCGGCCGGGGGCTGTGTCGTCCGCCACGGGGCGATGCGGGCCGATCTGGAACCAATGAGCGAGTCGCTCCGCCGGGTCGGCCAGCTCGACTTCGCGGTCCAGCGCGTCGAGCACCCAGTCGGTGTAGGTGGTCTGCTGGATGCCGCCGACCCCGAGCTCCGGCAGCACGCCGGAGATATAGTCGAGGAACATCGAGTTGGGCGCAAAGATGATCATGCGCTCGGCACGGATGTTCTCGCGGTATTGATACAACAGAAACGCCAGTCGGTGCAGCGCGACGGTCGTCTTGCCGCTCCCGGCCACGCCTTGGATGACGAGGGCGGTGTTTTTGGCTGCCCGGATGATGCGGTCCTGCTCTTCTTGGATCGTCGAGACGATGTCGCGCAGGCGATTGTCTTTGTTTTCTTCCAAGCGGTAGAGCAGAAACTCATCGGCGACGGCGAGGTTGTCGCCGCCTTTGACGTAGGCGTCGACGACGCGTTGCAGGATCTGCTTGCGGATCACGAGGTTTCGCTTCAAATAAACGAGACCTTTGATCATCCCGTCCGGCGAGTCGTAGGCGATGCTGTCATCGCCGCCGGTGAAGGAGTAGAACAGCGACGCGACCGGGGCGCGCCAGTCGATGACGAGCAGTCGGCCCGTCTCATCGTCCTCGACGCCGACCTTGCCGATGTAGAGCGGCTGCGCGTGTTCGCGGCCTTGCTCTTGAAAGTCGAGTCGGCCAAAATACGGTTCGTGCTCCGCGATGGCGAGGCTTCGACGGCGGGATTCCCGGACGTTTTCCAACGCTTGTTCTGTCAGGTCATCTCCGTAGTAGCGGGGAATCCCGGCCAGGGTCTGGATCTGGCGGTCAATCTCGGCAGCGGTTTCTTCGAGCCGCTGCAACTCTTCTTGATAGGCACTTTGAATCTCAGGCTCCAAGATCAGTTACCTCCGTAGTGAGAATTTTTCGCCTGAACCGACGAGAGGTTCCAATATATCACAGCCCCTGTGGGAGAGCAACACGGTTCAGGATGTCCGGGCAGAAGTAAAATATTCGTCTTTAATTTGACTTCAAAAAACCTTGTAAACAGCTTATATCTTATGTATAGTGAGTTCATAGAAATAGATTCGCAGATAACAAAAGGGAGGCTTACTTATGCAATCTCGTTTATTTACAAACGGCCGCTGTTTGGCGACGGCCTTGTTGGCACTTGCCCTGGTATTCCTGTATTTGTTCACTCCGGCTCAGGCGACGACGCCCGGCACGGCCACTCTGACCGGCACGATGATCGATGAGTACGGTCAACCGCTGCACATGATGACCGTCTCCGTATCGGATGGATGGTCGCAATGGAACGGCATGACGGATGAGCACGGCGTGTACACGATTCCCGACATCCTGCCGGGCTCCTATTCGGTACTGGCAGGTCCGGATTTCTATTTTGATCACATCTCGGAGTATGTGACGCTTGCAGCAGACGAGGTGCGGACGGCAGACTTTGTGTTTGGCGACGGACCGTCTGCGGAGTATGGAGCGGTCACAGGCGGTGTGATCGGCTGGGACGGCTGGCCGATCCAAGGCGCGACGGTGCAACTGAGTTCGAACGGGCGCGTGTGGAAGAAGCAGTCCGACATGAGCGGCCAGTTCGCCATCGGCGGCTTGCCGGCCGGTTCCTATGCGCTGTATGTGCTTGACCCGATGACCGAGTCGTCCGTTCAATATCAAAATCTGCTCGTCAAAGCGGACGGTACGGTGACGGTCCGCGCACATTTCACACAGTCGGCCACCGAGACCGCTGGTGCGGTCGCGGGCTCGGTCACCGATTCGTTCGGCACTCCGGCGGCGATGCTGTCGGTGTCGGTCTCCAATGCCAGCGTGTATTATCTGGTCAAGACCGACATGGAAGGTCATTTTGGCGTCGGCGATCTGGAGCCGGGCACGTATTCGGTCAACGTCGTCGCAGCGGACGGCGTGACGTCGCAAAGCAGCCCGGTCACGGTGACGACAGGCGAGACGGTGCAGCTGTCGTTTGCGTTTTGAACAGGGTCTGGTTCTGAACCTGATCAAAAAGAGGCATCCTGAGAAGGATGCCTTTTTCTGTGTATTCGATGAAGTTTATTTGAGGTTTTCCGGGTTGAGTCCTTCGAGCTCCGGGAGGACGAAGCGGCCGTCTTTGCGGATCAGCACGTCGTCAAACCAGATCTCGCCGCCGCCGTACTCCGGGCGTTGGATGCAGACGAGGTCCCAGTGCACGACCGAGCGGTTGCCGTTGTCGGCGATGCCGGCGTAGGCGTTGCCCGGCGTCAGGTGGAAGGAGCCGGCGATCTTTTCATCATAGAGAATGTCGAGCATCGGTTCGAGGATGCTCGGGTTGAACGCGATGGCAAACTCGCCGATGTAGCGTGCGCCTTCGTCGGAGTCGAGGACTTCGTTGAGCTTTTCCGTGTCGTTGGCGGTCGCTTCGACGATCTTGCCGTTTTCAAAGACAAAGCGGACGTTGTCAAACGTGACGCCGCGATAGTTGGAGGGGGCGTTGTACTGGATCACGCCGTTGATCGAGTCTTTGACCGGGGCGGTGAACACTTCGCCGTCCGGCATGTTGTAGTGGCCGTCCGCTTTGAAGACCATGATGTCTTTTATGGAGAAGGTCAGGTCGGTGCCAGGGCCTGTGATGCGGACTTTGTCGGTGCGCTCCATCAGGTCTTTGAGCGGCTGCATCGCCTGCGACATCTTCGCATAGTCGAGGTTGACGATGTCGAAGTAGAAATCTTCGAAGTCTTCGGTGGAGCGGCCGGACGACTGCGCCATCGAATCGTTCGGGACGCCGACGACGCACCATTTCATGCTCATCGGAGGACGGACGTGGCGGCCGTAGTGTTCCGCCCAGATCGTCTCTTTTTCCTGCGGGACGCCAGTGTACTCGTTGATGTTTTTGATGTGCAGGAGTTGGATGTAGGCGTCCATCTCGTTCATTTGACGGCGGTCCATCTCGGCCATCGCCTGCAGCTGTTCCGGGGAGCAGCCCATTTTCATTTCACGGAGCAGTTTGCGGTCTTGTTGTTTGAAATAAGGGAAGCCGCCGGCAGCATAGGCGGCTTTGATTAGTTCGCGAGTCAGTTCGATCTCGCCGTCAAAGGCGTGGATCAGGATCTTTTCTCCCGGCTGAAGCGCGATGGAGAAATTGATCAGTTGATGTGCCAGTTTGGCGTAGCGCGGATCTTTCATGGAAGGCCTCCGATAGTCTTTTGGAATTTTCATACTTTCTTTTATTGTAACATTGGCGGTCAAGCAGGAAGATTTTTTCACACAAATGCGGTACGATGGAGAGTAGGACGTTTGGACGGAAGGGAGGTGCCAGGGCCTCTGGACATCGGTCATGTGAAAGCGAGACAGTTTCGGGAAGCGGTGGTCCGCTGGCGTGGGCGTCAGGGACAGCCTGCGCCTGAGGTCGAGTTTTACCACCCTTGGCCGAAGCATGAGCATCTGAGCCGCGGTCAGTTGCGCTGGTTTTTGTATTGGCGGACGCTGTGGGAGCAGGGTGACGTGCGGAAGACGAGCCTGTCGTATATGATGATTCACATTTTTGAGTTGCTCAGCCTTGAGTATCTGCAAAAGCCGGAAGAAGCGGTGGAGCGGCTGATTCAGTTTTACAGCGAGTTTCACAACATCCAGCCCAAGCTGGACGTGACGCTGGTGCGTTGGATTGGCGATCTGTATCTGAAGATGGACGATCCGGACAACGCGATCTATTGGTACACGAAAGGCACGGCGGGGGACCTCTATGAAAAGTTGTCCTGGTACCGCTACGGCGACCGCGACATCCCGCTCGCTCTGCTGCAAAAGGTGGCGAGCTTGCAAAAGTCGCAGTTTTACCGGGAGCGGCTGCCGCAGATCGACGAGCAGATCGAAGAGATGGTGCACAGCGCGTTTCGAGCGTTTGCGCGGATCGAAGGGGAGCATCCGTTGGATCGGTATGCGCGGTATTCGGAAGAGCCGGTGATCTATCTGTTTTCGAACACGCCGGTGCATGAAAAGCTCTATCTGGACGGGTTTCGTCGCTACGACTATTCGGGCGGATTTGTGCATTGGGTGAAAAATTGCCTGCGACATGCGGAAAATCTGCTGCGGCGGGCGGAAGGCAAGGTGCCGCTCAAACACGAGGACGATGTGTCGGCTTATTTTGCCGAGTGGGAGAGCGTGTATCCGCAAAAGGTCTCCGAGAAAAAGCGCAAGACCAAGGCGGGCGAGGAAGCAGCGGTGCCGCTGCTGGCCCGGGACCTGCCGGAGACGCCGGTCGAAGTCGATCTCACCCGCGTGCGCGAGTTGACGGCGGAGACCGACTGGCTGGTGGACATGATGGCGGAAGAAGGCGGAGAGCTGCTGGTGCGGAATCTAGAGCGGTCTCCGAAGCCGCGTGGAGTGGCGAGAGAAGTGACTGCGGAAGTTCTGGGCCATGTGCCGACGGATGGGTCAGCCGACAGTTTGTTGGAACTGTCGCCGCCGTCTGTTCCGTCTGACAAAGAAGATTTGATCCAGAGTTTGTTTGCCTCCTCCGAAGCGGAGGAAGTGGAAGATTTTCTTGATGCGCTTCCAAGCGGCGAGCAGGCATTTCTGCGCCATGTGGCGTTGTCCGGTCACACAGGACGGCGGGCGTTGGCGGAGTGGCTGAAGGGGCGCCGGATGTTTCTGGACGCGACGGTGGCGGCGATCAATGAAGCGGCGGTCGATGCAGGTTTGGAGCCGGTGCTGATCGACGAAGATGAGGAGATCGGGCTGGAAGAAGAGACGGCGGCGCAAGTGAGAGCGTGGGCGCAGAAGGAGGAGTCGTAGATGAGTCAAGCGATGCAGAAATTGACGCGCAAAGGGGCAAACGCGATCATCCAGTCGATGGGTGGCGGCGTGGTGCCGCAAGAGGGGATCGAGCATGTGGTGGTCGGCCGGGTCAAGGAGATCCGGCAGTTGGTGGAGGATCTGAAGAATACGGCCGACGGCCTGTCCTGCATGAAGTTTCTGATCGGTGACTACGGCACAGGCAAGAGCTTCATGGCGACGCTCACCCGCTATATCGCGTACAAGGAGCAGTTTGCGGTCGCCTACACCGATCTGACGGCCAACCGGCGGCTCTACGCTCACGACGGCAAAGGACTGGCGACCTACGCCAATCTGATGCAAAACCTCTCCACCAAATCGAGGCCAAACGGCAACGCCCTGCGCTCGATCATCGAGCGGTGGCTGTCGGACGTGCAGCAGAAGGTCGCGCTGGAGAATGAGTTTGACGGCATCCCGGATGCGAGCGACATGAGGTTTACGCGCCTGGTGACGGCCGAGGTGCAAAACGTGGTGCGCGAGCTGCAGGAGCTCGCGGGCGGATTTGATTTTGCGACGGTGCTGACCAAGTACTACAACGCCTATCTCAGCGGCGACGAGACCACGCAGGAAGCGGCGGTCAAATGGCTGCGCGGCGAGTACCGAACCAAGACAGAAGCGCGGCAGGAGCTCGGGGTGCGCGACATCATCAACGACGACAACTGGTTCGATTATCTGAAGGTGATGACCAAATTTATTACCTCCGTCGGCTACAACGGGTTGCTCGCACTGTTCGACGAAGCGATCAACCTGTACAAGATCGACCACCCGCAGTCGCGCAACAAAAACTACGAGCGCGTGCTGGAGTTTTACAACGAGTGCGCGCAAGGCCGGGCCGAGCATCTGATGCTGTTGTTTATGGGCACGACCGATTTTCTCGAAGACGAGCGGCGCGGGCTGTTCTCCTACAAGGCGTTGAAGTCGCGGTTGCAGACCAACCAGTACGAGACCGAGGAGTTCCGCGACCTGCGACAGCCGGTGATCAAGCTCGCTCCGCTGTCGGCAGAAGAGCTGTATGTGCTGTTGCAGAAACTGCGCGAGATCTACGCGGCCTTGTACAGCGTGGAAAACATCACCGCACTGGTCAGCGACGAAAACATTCTGGAGATCGTCCAGAAAGCGCTGGCGAGACCGGGCGGCGTGCAGTTTATCACGCCCCGCGAACTGGTGCGCGAGTTTATCGGCATCCTGAACCTGTTGCACCAAAACCCGGAGATGGAGAAAGGCAATATCTTTGCAGAACGCCTCGAGATGGCAAGTCAGGAGACGCGAAGATTTACAGGGCGGGTGTTGGAATGACGTTTCAACTGCTGAGCCGGACGGTGCAGAAGAAGATCTGGGATATGGAATGGCGGGGATTGACGCCGATCCAGGAGGCGGCGATCCCGGTGATTTTGGAAGGGCGGCATGCGCTGTTGATGGCGGGGACGGCGTCGGGGAAGACGGAGGCGGCGTTTTTGCCGGTGTTGTCGGCGCTCGACAGCAGCGGGCAGACGGGACTTGGGCTCGACGGGGTGAAGGTGCTGTATCTGTCGCCGCTGCGGGCGTTGATCAACGATCAGTTTGAGCGGGTCGAACGACTGACCGACACGCTCGACATTCCGCTGGTCAAATGGCACGGCGATGTGTCGCGCAGCAAAAAGATGAGCTGGCTGGAAGATCCGAAAGGCATCCTGCAGATCACGCCGGAGTCGCTGGAGTCGCTGCTCGTCAACCGCATCGACGATCTGGCACGGGTGCTGGAGCGGGTCGAGTATGTGATCATCGACGAACTCCACGCCTTTTTGGAAGGGGATCGCGGGCTGCAGGTGCAGTCGCTGCTGGCTCGGATGCGTCGGTATATGCGACAGGAGCCGGTGATGATCGGGCTGTCGGCCACCGTCGGCGATCCGGCGCAGGGGCAGGCGTTCCTGCACACGGAGGACCCGGAGGCGGTCGCAGTGGTCAATCCGGGAGATGTGAAACGGCAGATCTTCTTGCAGGCGGAGTTTTTTGAGAAGGAAAAAGCCGGACTGCCTCCCGCGCTGGTGCGGGACCTGTATGATCTGACGAAAGACCAGAAGGCGATCCTGTTCTGCAATTCGCGGGGGCAGGTCGAGGAACTGACCCACCGCTTGAACGAACTGGGACGGGAACTGGGCGGGCCCCTGTATAAGCCGCGCTATTTTCCGCACCATTCCTCCATCGACAAAGGCGAGCGCGAGTGGATCGAAGAAGAGATGAAGACGACCAAGACACCCTTGTCTGTCGTCTGCACGAACACGCTGGAACTGGGGATCGATGTCGGCACGCTCGATCTGGTGGTGCAGGTCGATGCGACCTATTCGGTGTCGGCGCTCAAACAGCGGCTCGGGCGGTCCGGTCGGCGCGAGGGACAGGACTCGTACCTGATGATGTACGCGACGGAGACGGAGGAACTGGTGCAGGCGGTGGCGGTGACAGAACTGCTGTTTGACAAATGGATCGAACCGGCTGTGCCGCGTCGCGAGGTGTACGATCTGCTGTTTCATCAGGTGCTCGGGATGTGCACGGAGCGCAGCGGTCTCTATCAGGAGGACCTGCTGACCGAGATCGCGGCCCATCCGGTATTTGCCGGACTGCCTGCGTCGCGTGTGCGCGAGTTGTTGGCGTACATGCTGGAAGAGGACTGGCTGGAGGTCGTCGAAGGACGATGCATCCTCGGTGTGCAAGGTGAGCAACTGGTGCGGTCGCGGGACTTTTATGCGGTGTTTCAGTCGCCTGCGCTGTACAAGGTGATGCACGGGCTGCGGCTGGTCGGCACCGTCGAGGCCAATCCTTTGGTACAGAAGGGCGAGTCGCTGCTGCTGGCCGGCGCGATGTGGGAGATCACCGATCTCGACGAACAGCGGGGCATCGTCTACGTCACGCCGTCGTTTGAAGGGAAAAAGCCGATCTGGCTGTCCGGGTCGCGCTATCTGCATCCGAAGATCGCAGACAAGATGTACGAGGTCTACACGGGCACCGACGACCTTGACTATCTCAGCCCCCGTGCGTGGGAGCGGTTGCAAGCGGCGCGTGCGGTGGCGGCCGAACTGGGCTGGGAGCGGGAGCGTCGCGTGATCCGGGAAGGGTCGCGGTCGGTGACGGTGTTCGACTTTGCCGGGACGCGTCGGCAGAACGCGTTGGCGAGGCTCCTGCGCGGGTGGTTCCGCGAGCAGGAACTGCGGCTGACGGTCAAGCAGACGGCGTTTGCCGTGGTGATCGAAGGCGGCGACATCGAGAAGGGAATCGGCAAAAAAGCGGTGACGGCCGTCGGGGAGATCCTTGCGCGCGGGCAGGAGGAGAAATACCTGCTGATGGGGCGCGGGATGGAGCCGGAGAAGCCTGCTGCAACGAAGTTTGCCCAGTATCTGCCCCGCCATCTGCAACTGATGATCGAGGATGAGATCGAACGCGACGTGGAAGGGCTGCGCGAGTGGATCGGCGGCCGCAAATGGAAAGTGGAACGGTAGGAAAAACGACGCCCTCGGGACGTCGTTTTTTTGTGTGAGTGGTGGAGACAGGTCAGGCGGTGGTGCCGGTGTTCTCCCCGCGATCTTCCACGTAGTCTTGGTTGAATGTCTCGGGCAGGTCGAGCTGTCCGCAGACGGAGCGCAGGAACTGCACGACGGGAGCGTGAGCCGCCGTTGCGTGATCGAGCAGAGCGCGAGCCATTTTGTAGGCGGAGTAGGGCTTGCCGTCGTGGGGGGAGTGCTCGTAGTGATGGGCCTCTTCAAAGTTGCGTTCAAAGAGGTAGCGTCTCGCGGCAACTCCGACCTGACGGGCGGCGACGATCTCGTGCCAGATGCGATCGTTCATCGTCCACGCGGCGTTGAGCTGGCCTTTGCTGTTGGTTTTGTCGTCGAGGTCGTGAAAGACGGAGTAGCCGATGCCGAAGTGACGGAGCACTTTTTGAAACAGCGGGATGTTCATTTTTGAGCCGCAGTTGACGACGTGCACCCGCTCGCCAAGGATCGGTGCCAGCGTGCGCACGACCACCGCTTCGGTGTCGCCTTCGACGAGCAGGACGCGGTCGGTGAAAAATGCCTCGCAGACATAGGGATCGAACGATTTGAGCATCCGCATGCGGTCGCGTTCGTCGTCTTCGAAGAGGGTGGACTCGACCTGATGCACGGTGGTCTCCTGTCGCTCGTTCATCACGACGCGCACGAGGGTGGTGTGTTCTTTGGCCAGGTCGACCATCAGCGGTGAGTGGGTGGTGCAGAGCACTTGAAACTCCGAGTGGTCGGCCAGTTCGTAGAGCAGGTCGCGGATGGAGCGGGCGACGTCCGGGTGGAGGTAGAGCTCCGGTTCTTCGAAGAGCAGGATCTTGGTCTTTCGTACCGGCGTGTCGGCTGCGTCGCACGAGGCGGGGAATGCAAACATGTCCGGTGTTTTCGCCGATTTCTTTTTCGAGAGGAGGATCTGTTCGGAAAGGGAGTAGCAGGAGTTGAGCACAAATTGACGACGGACTCCGTGTCCGAAGGAGTCGAGGTCGAGCTCGACCGGGTCGGCGTCGTCGCTGCGGCAGACTTTGACGCGGGTCTTGTCCTTCATCAGCTTGTTGACAAAGTCCGGCTCCGGCTCGGTGTCCAGCCGGAAGCGGATGCCGGGGAAGGTGCGGTCGTTGAGTTGGTTGAGTCCGGCTTCGAGATCGGCTGTGTAGGGGAGCGTGGAGATTTCCGTTTGCAGGGCTTCGAGCGCCCGTTTCGCCTGTCGGTAGGCATCGGTCTCGCGAACCGTTTTGAGCAACGTCTCTTTCACCAGCGCTTGCAGCCCTGACACCGCCTCCTCCGGGGTCATCATGCCGCGTATCCAGATCGGGGTCGGGCAGCCGTTTTGCAGGATCGTGTCAAAGCCGCCCGCACCGCCGTCCTCCCATTTTTCTTCGGCCGGATGGTAGGTTTGTTTGGCACCCTCACTGCCTGGAGTGGTCCAGACTTTGCGAATGCGTGCGCGTCCGTTTTCGTCAAGGCAGGATCGAAACGCGCGATGGGTGCGGTCTTGCTCGCTCTCCGCACGGAACCACGCCTCGATCTCAATCGGCGACGATGCATCGCCTTTATGAAAATCGTCCGGATCGGCGGTTCGCTTTGCCGTGACAAAGAAATCGTACGCCTCCATCAGCGTCGATTTGCCCGCGTTGTTCGGGCCGCTCAGAAAGATCAGGTTGTTGTTGTGGAAGCGCAGGGTGACAGGGTGACAGATGCCTCGGAATCGGCGGACGATCAGCTTTTCGAGCTTCATGAACAGGACCTCGCATTTCGGTAGGTTTTTGTTAGCAATCGTTACCGAAATGTGAGGGGTTTAAACGCAATAAATACGTCATCAACTCTTGAAAATGCTTGCGAGATAAGGTCGGATGGGGGATAATGAAAGCAAGGAATGGCAGGAATCCGCATTCGCACTGTCGAAAAGATCAGCGTTAAAGTGTGAAAGCGTTGGAGGGATATCATGCAGCTCGATAAACTTCGGGATAGAACGGTTGATCAGCTCTTCGAGGCGGTTTTGCAGTTGAACACCTTGGAAGAAGCGTATCAGTTTTTTGATGATCTTTGCACGGTCAATGAAGTGCAGTCCCTGGCTCAGCGCTTGGAAGTGGCGCGGATGCTGCGCAAAGGGCACACGTATAATCAGATCGAAGCCGAGACGGGCGCGAGCACGGCGACGATCTCCCGTGTCAAGCGTTGCTTGAACTACGGCACCGACGGGTACAAGACGGTGCTGGAACGTCTCAATCGATAAGCCAGTCGCACCAGACCCCTGCTCAGGAAGCCAAACAGCAGGGGTTTTTGCGGTGTGCCCGGAAAGACAGGATCAGGGAGGGATCGCAAGTGACCGTATGGAAAGACTGGCGGCACGTCGTCAAGCTCGATCCGGACCGCGACACATCGGACGAGCTGCTCTCTTCGCTCGCGGCATCGGGCACAGATGCGGTGTTTGTCGGCGGCACGCTGGGGATCACCTATGAAAATGTGAACCGGCTGTTCGGACGACTGCGCCGATTGGCCCCGGAGTTGCCGGTGTGGCAGGAGATCTCCGACGCAGAGTCGATCCTCGACGGAGTCGACGGCTACGCGGTCCCCGTCGTGCTCAACGCCGGGACGACCGAGTGGTTGATCGGCGCCCATGCCAAAGCGTTGGCACGCTATCGGCCGTTCGTCGACTGGTCGCGCGTGTTGACGGAGGGATACCTCGTCCTCAACGGGCAGGCGGCGGTCGCCGGGCTGACCCAGGCGGTCACCGACCTTGACCGCGAGCAGGCGGGGGCGTACGCGGCGGCCGGCGAGCAACTGTTTTCGATGCCGTCGATCTATCTGGAATACAGCGGCACCTACGGCGACCCGGAGCTGGTCGCAGAGGTTAGTCGCGTGCTCCAGCGGGCGCACCTCTTCTACGGGGGCGGGATCGACAGCTACGAAAAGGCCGAGAGAATGGGCCGCTACGCCGACACCATCGTCGTCGGCAACGCCCTGTACAGTGAAAACTGGCGAGAAGTGCTGAGAGAAACCGTACGAGCGGTAAAATAAGCAGAGCAACATGGAATGCGAAGTGCAAGTGCTAAGTGTGAGTTTGTGAGCTTTCAGTTTGTGGAGACTTGGAAGGGGATTTTGTTTTGGTTCGTATGCAAGGAAAACGGGTCGTGCTGCGCGATGTGACGTGCGAGGATCTGGACAGGCTCTATGAGTATACTTATCTCGCCGAAGACCGCGAACATCGCAACTGGAACGGACCCTACATCCCGATCCCGGAGCGGACGCGGGAGGTGTTTCGCAAGGATCATCAACACTACCTCGACGCGGTGGCGGCCGACGCGGTGCGTATCTGCCTCGGGATCGAGATCGACGGCGAACTGCGCGGAACTGTCACCCGCTACTGGGTGGACGAAAATACGAAATGGCTGGAGATCGGCATCGTGCTCTATGATTCCCGCAACTGGTCGGGCGGCTACGGCACGGAAGCGTTTCAGATGTGGATCGACTATCTGTTTGCCGAAATGGACGACATCGTGCGGCTTGGCATCGCCACGTGGTCAGGCAATGAACGGATGATGAGACTGGCAGCGAGATGCGGAATGATCGAAGAAGGAAGGATGCGCAAAGCGCGAATCGTGCGCGGCGACTACTACGATGCGATCAAAATGGGGATCTTGCGCGAGGAATGGGAAGCGAAGACATCGCAATCAAAACAAAAATCTATGTAAACAGAAAACCATCGGGAACATCACCGATGGTTTTTTGCTGATCGATATGGTTGGTCGGAATGCAGGGATTCGAACCCTGGACCTCACGCTCCCGAAGCGTGCGCGCTACCAAGCTGCGCTACATTCCGATATGGAAAACAAAGATGGGAAATGGTCGGAATGCAGGGATTCGAACCCTGGACCTCACGCTCCCGAAGCGTGCGCGCTACCAAGCTGCGCTACATTCCGACGTTGTTTGTGACCGTTTGTCGCGGTGACAAGAAATAAGATACCATGCCGCCCGCTAGTTTGCAAGTGCCATTTTCAAGAAAACAAAAAGTCCCTTCGCAACGGAAGGGACTTTTGATAGGCTGTAGATGTATTCGGCAAGGCTCACTGGGTAAAGATCTTGAACACGTCTTTGAACGTGACGAGCACCATCAGCGTGAGCAGGCACAGGATGCCGATAAAGTTGATCGAAGCTTCCCGCTCCACGCTGACTCGTTTGCCGCGGCGAATCCACTCCAAGAAGAGGAACACGAGGCGGCCGCCGTCGAGTGCCGGGAACGGCATGATGTTCAGGACGGCGAGGTTGACGGAGAGCAGAGCGACGATATACAGGAAATGCTGCATCCCGGTCTCCGATGCTTGGCCGGTGATGCGGATGATCTCGACCGGACCGCCGAGGTCATTGAACGAGACGGCGCCGGTGATCAGTTGTTTAAATCCGTCGACCGTCATCATCGTGATCTCGCCGGTGTGGCGGAATGCGTACTCGGTGTTGGCCATAAAGTCGCCCGAGCGGATGTAGACGCGCTCCGGACGGATCTCCACGCCGATGGCGACGATGTTTTGCGCGTTTTTCTGCGGGACAGCGGTCAGTTCGACCGTCTTGCCATCGCGCAGGACTTCGATCTCCACCGGTTTATTTTCATGGGCGCGAATCTCTTCGTTAAACACGTTGAAGTTTTCGTTGATCGGCTTGTCGTTGATCGCCATCACGCGGTCCCCGGGCAGGAGGCCCGCTTTTTCAGCCGGTTGTCCGGCGACGACGTTCGCGATGTTCAGTTGAGGCTCCGGCGTGCCGTAGACGTTGAACAGCAGGGTCAGGATCAGGAACGCGCCGATCATGTTCATGATCACGCCGGCTGCGATGACGAGAACGCGTGCAGCCAACGGTCGGTTGTTAAAGTTGTCAGGCGCTGCGGCCGCCTCCGGGTTGTCCTCTCCGAGCATGCGAACATACCCGCCGAGCGGTACCCAGTTCAGGCGGTAGATGATCCCGTTTTGCTCGTGCTTAAAGATCGCAGGACCAAAGCCGACAGCAAATTCCTCGACGCGGACGCCAGTGGCTCGTGCAGCCCAGTAGTGTCCGAGTTCGTGAATGAAGATGAGGAACCCAAGTGCGAGTAGGGCCATCACGATGTTCATTCGATTCATCACTCCCATTTGTAATATGTAGGGGGAAGCGTCCGATCATACTTATGTCCCAGAGAAACGTAATATTCGTTATTATAACATAAGAGGCAAGTTATCTGAGAGAAACGGGCTGTTTTTTGAAGCGTCGAATGGCGCATTCTAACCTTGAAGGAGGGAGAGTCCCATGTCCGTACTCACCATGGTGATCGGAAGTCCCGGCATCGACAAGGCTCCCGTCGTCCGCGAACGGGCTGCCGGGTCGGGCAACGTCGTCATCCGCATGGACGGCGAGGCCGATGCGACGAACGCGATTTTGTTGCAACTGGGCAAAGCGTTGCCGACCGGAAAACGGATCGTGCTCGACGACGCCCTGCGCACGCCCAAGCTGCGCAAACCTTATCTGGAGATGGCGCAACGGTTCGGCTATCGGACCGAGGCGATTTTATTGAACGAGCCGCTGGAAGCCCTGCTCGGCGGCTCGAATCATCAGCGGGACTTGAAAAAATGGGAGCGCCAACTGCGCATCCCGACCTATGCGGAAGGATTTGACCGCATCGAAGTGCGCACGAGCGAACCGGTCTTGGAGGCGGCTCGGGACTTTTTCCGCGACGAGGAAGCCCGTTTGATCCAAGACCCGACGGGGTTGATCCGCGAGTTGGAACAAGACGGCCGTCTTGAACGGTGGCTCCCGGAGTTGCATCGGTGCATCCCCATCGATCAGCACAACCCGCACCATCGCTTCACGATCTACGAGCATATCCTGAAAGCGAGCGACGTGATGGCGGGCAGCACGCTGAAGATGGTCTGGACGATGCTCCTGCACGACATCGGCAAAGCCTACCCCGATATCAAGCAGTTCACCGGCGTGGTCACACAGGACTTTGACGGCTGGAAGAAAAAAGACCGCGTGATCATCGAAAACGGAGCGGACATCCGCGAGGGACGGGACTCCGGCGAGTCTTACATCGTGCGGGGACGTCAGATCCCGCGCGACTGCGTGGACACCAATCTCGTCGGCCATTTTTACGAACATGAAAATCTAGGCGCTCAACTCTCCTTCCGCGTGTTGACGCGGCTCGGCTACGACCACGACTTTGCGCTGGAGGTGGCGACGCTGATTCAGTTTCACATGCTGTTGCCGCGTCAGCCGGACGAGGCCGATCTGAAGGAAATGCGCAGTTTTTATGACAAAGTCGGCGCGTACGCGGGCGATCTGATGTGGGTGCGCCTCGCCGATGATCGCGGCAAATGAGGAAACGGGCGGGAAGACACGTCCGTTTTTCCTGCGTTTTGGGTTTCTTTTGAGAACAGATGTTTGCTATACTGGGTGTATTATCTTGGGATCTTAGACCTTTTGAGGTGTTGTACATATGTTATTTTCTGCGAAAAGTTCGGAAGAGCTGCTCGAACGATTGAACCCCCAGCAAAAAGAAGCGGCGATGCACGGCAGCGGACCGCTGTTGATCGTCGCCGGCGCGGGCTCGGGCAAGACGAGCGTGTTGACGCGCCGCATCGCCTATCTGATTCGCGAGCGAAACGTCGCCCCGTGGCAGATCCTCGCGATCACGTTTACCAACAAAGCGGCCAAAGAGATGCAGTCGCGAGTCGAAGATCTGATCGGACCGATGGCGCACGACGTGTCGATCTCGACGTTTCACTCGATGTGCGTGCGCATCCTGCGCCGCGATGCGAACCGGCTCGGGTATACCAATTCGTTCACGATCCTCGACAGCGGGGATCAACTGACAGCCGTCAAACAGGTGCTCAAAGAGCTCAACCTCGACCCGAAAAAATTTGACCCCAAAGGCCTGCTCGCGACGATTTCCAACGCGAAAAACGACCTGATGGGGCCGGAGAGCTACGAAAAGACCGTTCGCGAAGGCGACGTGTTTGGCAAGACGGCAGTAAATGTCTATGTGGCCTACCAGAAAAAACTGCGGGCCAATAACTCCTTTGACTTTGACGACCTGATCATGAAGACGGTCGATCTGTTCAAGCATCACCCGGACGTGCTGGAGTTTTACCAAAACCGCTGGCACTACCTGAACGTGGACGAGTACCAGGACACCAACCGGTCGCAGTACAAACTGGTCCAACTGCTGGCTGAAAAAAAGAAAAACATCTGCGTCGTCGGCGACTCCGACCAGTCGATCTATGCGTGGCGCGGTGCTGACATCCGCAATATCTTGAGCTTTGAAAAGGACTACCCGGACGCGAAAGTCATCAAATTGGAGCAAAACTACCGCTCGACAGGCAAGATCCTGCAAGCGGCCAACCGGGTCATCATCAACAACGCCGAGCGGGTGGAGAAAAATCTCTGGTCGACCAAGCCGGAGGGCGAACCGCTGCGTCTGTTCAAGGCGTATGACGAGCATGCCGAGGCGCATTTTGTGATCGGGCAGGCGATGGAGCATGTGAAAGCGGGCGGCGCATACGGCGACATCGCCGTGCTGTACCGCACCAACGCCCAGTCCCGCGTGGTCGAGGAAGCGTTGCTCAAATCGACGCTGCCGTACACGATCTACGGCGGCATTCGCTTTTATGAACGCAAAGAGATCAAGGACATCCTCGCCTATCTGCGCCTGATCGCCAACTTGAACGACGACATCTCGTTTGAGCGCGTGGTCAACGTGCCCAAGCGCGGCGTGGGCGACACGACGGTGGCGAAACTGCTGGCATACGGCGCGGTCAATGAAATGTCCGCGTTTGCAGTGGCGCAAGAGGTCGAACAGGTCGGCGTGCGGGGCAAGGCCAATCAAGCCCTGAAGGACTTTGTGCGGCTGATCGGCTCGCTGGCGGCACAGGCCAAATACCTGACCGTCACGGAACTGACCGAAGAAGTGCTCAAGCTGACCGGATACCGCAAAGAGCTGGAAAACGAAAAGACGCTGGAAGCGGATGCGAGACTGGAAAACTTGGACGAATTTCTGTCGGTGACGACGGAGTTCGACCGCAAGCACGACGTGACGGAAGAGGACCGACTGGTCGCATTCCTGACCGACGTCGCGCTGATCGCCGACAGCGAGCAGACCAATGAAGGCGGCACCGAAACGGTCGAAGGCATGAAGTTGATGACCTTGCACGCGGCGAAGGGACTGGAGTTCCCGGTCGTCTTTCTCGTCGGTTTGGAGGAAGGCGTGTTTCCGAGCGCACGGGCGATGCAGGCGGATGAATACGGCGAGGTCGAGGAAGAGCGCCGTCTGATGTACGTCGGCATCACCCGGGCGGAGGAGAAATTGTTCATGTCCTATGCGGCGACCCGCACGATGTACGGCCAGACCAAGGCCAACCCGCCGTCTCGCTTCTTAAAGGAGATCCCGAAAGATCTGCTGGAAGAGGTCGTGCCGGCACGGCGCGGCTTTGACCGGCCGGAGCGACCGGCGCGCGATGCGGCACCGGCGACCGTCGGCGGCAACTTTGGCATGCGCATCCCGGCGTCGATGGGGGCGGACATGTCCCAGACGTGGGACATCGGCGAGCAGGTCGAGCACCGCAAATGGGGCATCGGCGAGATCTATCAGACGGAAAACTCGGGAGACGATCTGGAGTTGTATATCCGATTCCCGGAGCCGATCGGCGAGAGAAAGCTGCTGGCGAGATTTGCGCCGATTGTGAAAGTGTAGAGGAGGAGAGCGAGCGTGGCGGAAACACAACAAGAGCGGATGCGGGAATTGGTCGATTTGCTGAATGAATACGGCCATGCCTACTACACATTGGATCAGCCGAAAGTGACCGACGCGGAGTACGACCGGCTGTACGACGAACTGGTGCGGCTGGAGACGGAGACCGGGGTCACGCTGCCCGATTCGCCGACGCACCGGGTCGGCGGCGTGATCATCGACTCGTTCGCCGAGCACAAACATTTGGCGCGGCTGTGGAGCCTAGACAAAGCGCAGAATGCGGATGAACTGCGCGAGTGGGAAAAGCGCGTACGGAAATTGATCGACGAATTTAACAAAAAAAACCCGGAAGACCCGTTGCCCGAGCCGACGTTTGTGCTGGAGCAAAAGTTTGACGGACTGACGATCAATCTCACCTACCGGGACGGCGTGCTGGTCCAAGCGGCCACCCGCGGTCGCGGTGTGGTCGGCGAGTCGGTACTGGCGCAGGTGAAGACGATCCGCTCGGTGCCCCTGTCGATCGGCTTCAAAGGCTTGATCGAGGTGCAAGGCGAGGTCATCATGCCGTTGTCGGTGCTGGAGACATACAACAAACAAGCCATCGAAACCGGAGCTGAATTGTTGAAAAACGCCCGCAATGCTGCATCCGGGGCGATCCGCCAAAAAAACGTCGAAGTGACGGCCAAGCGCCATCTGGATGCGTATTTCTACTCGGTCGGCTATTACGAGGGCGTGGAATTTACCACGCACGAGCAGATCACGGCGTTTTTGCGGGCCCATCAGATCAAGGCGAGCGCATACAGCAAAACGTTTACCGGCATGGACGATCTCGTGGCGGAGATCGAGCGGTTTGACAACGAAGAGCACGGATCGCTCGATTATCTGATCGACGGGATGGTCATCAAACTCAACGACATCCGCACCCGCGAGGTGCTTGGGTACACCGACAAGTTCCCGCGCTGGGCGGTGGCGTTCAAATTTGAGGCGGAAGAGTATTCGACGATCCTCGAAGACGTCGTGTGGGACGTCGGGCGCACCGGGAAGATCACGCCGACCGCTCTGTTGGAGGCGGTCGACATCGGCGGCGTGACGGTGCAACGGGCGACTCTGAACAACTGGGGCGACATCCAGCGCAAAGGCGTGGAGGTCGGCTGCCGGGTGGCGATCCGCCGCTCGAACGACGTCATCCCGGAAGTGCTGTACAAACTGGATGACGACAGCCTCACCACGCAACCGATTGAAAAGCCGACCCACTGCCCGAGCTGCGGGACGGAACTGACGGAAAAAGGCGCGCATCTGTTCTGCCAGAACGTGACTGGCTGCGAGACGCAGGTCGTGGAGCGCATCTCGCACTTTGCGTCGCGCGGGGGGATGGACATCGAGACGTTTTCGATCAAGACGGCTCAGCAGTTGTTCAAAGAGTTGCAGGTGAGCGACCCGGCCGATCTCTACGACCGGCTGACGATGGAGCAACTGCTGTCCCTGCCGCGCTTTGGCGAGAAGAAGGCGCAAAACCTCATCGCCGCTCTGGAAAAGAGCAAGACGCGCGATCTGGCCGCATTCCTGCACGCCCTCGGCATCCCGAACACCGGCGCACGGATGACACGCGACCTGGCCGAAACGTTTGGCTCGCTGGATGCGGTGATGAACGCGACGTTCGAAGAACTGGTGGCGATCCCCGGATTTGGCGAGATCGTGGCGGAGAGCATCGTGACGTTCTTTGCGACGGAGCGGGTGCAGCAGAGCATCCGGCGGATGCGCGACGCCGGAGTCGATCCGACGTTCGAAGCGCCGCAGGTGGCCGAAGCGGCGGAGGAGAGCCCGTTCTACGGCAAGACGGTCGTCCTGACCGGCACCTTGCAGACGATGGGCCGCAACGACGCCAAAGCCAAACTGGAGTCGTTCGGAGCGAAAGTGACGGGGAGCGTCTCCAAAAAGACCGACTTCGTCATCGCGGGCGAAGAGGCGGGCTCCAAATTGGAAAAAGCCCAAAGCCTCGGCGTCACCGTGCTGACCGAAGAGCAATTTATCGAAATGACCAAATAAACGCGGCCGGGACTGTGCGTCCCGGTTGTTTTTTTGCTCACGAGATTGTCAGACAACCGCTCTGTGCAAGTGCGGTCCGCATTCGTTATACTGAACGAAGAACAACATGCAGGAGGAACACCCGTTATGATCCGAAAATGGCTCGGGCTCTTTTTCGCCCTCACACTGGCTGTCGTCGTCGCCGGTTGCGGCAGCGAGGAGCCCCCGGCAGCCCCGACCGATCCGAACGTCGGCGGGTATCCGGGCAAGATCGCGCCCGATTTTACCCTGACGACGATGAGCGGGCAGACGGTGACGCTGTCGGAGTTGCGCGGGCAGCGTATCTTTTTAAATTTCTGGGCGTCGTGGTGCCCGCCTTGCAAAAAGGAGATGCCCGATCTCCAGCAGATGTCCCGCGACTATGAAGGCAAGGTCGTCGTCTACGGCGTCAACGCCACATCGGAGGACACCGTGGAGAAGGCGCAAGAGCTGGTCGGCAGGCTCGCGCTCACCTTCCCGCACCTGATGGACGTCGAAGGCACCGTCAAGCGCGACTACCGGGCTCTGTCGCTGCCCGTCTCCGTGACCATCGGCCCCGACGGCCGGGTGATCGACCGTTACGACGGCCAACTCAGCCACGAACAGATGAAAGCGATGTTTGACCGCCTGACCCTCGCTCCATAGACCGACCCCTCGAACACTCTAAGATGATCCTCACGGTAAGATGTGGTAAAATGTGTCTGTCGAGCCAGTACAAG
Organism: Tumebacillus lacus; assembly: GCF_026410385.1. Taxonomy (GTDB): domain Bacteria; phylum Bacillota; class Bacilli; order Tumebacillales; family Tumebacillaceae; genus Tumebacillus; species Tumebacillus lacus. The sequence continues at coordinate 127,055 of NZ_JAPMLT010000002.1, read as the reverse complement.
TTAAATGAGGTGTGCAACGATGGAATTACTTCGTGTGATCGGCGGGAAACCGCTCAATGGCGAGATTCAAGCGTCGGGAAGCAAAAACTCCGTCCTGGCGATCATGTGCGCCGTCCTGCTCTGTGACGGCGAAACCATTTTAGATAATGTCCCGAGACTTTCTGACGTCAACACGTTGATGCAGATCCTCAATGAAACAGGCCTCGCCTGCGAATGGATCGATACCAACTCCGTGAAGATCGTCAACAACGGCGTCACCAACTGGTCGGTATCGGAAGATCTCGTGCGCAAAATGCGCGCTTCCTTCTCCGTCCTCGGTCCGTTGCTGGCCAAAGCGGGCAAATCGCAGATCCCGCTGCCGGGCGGTTGCGTGATCGGCGCCCGTCCGGTCGACCAGCATCTCAAAGCGATGCAGGCGCTGGGTGCCAAGATCCAAATGCTCGAAGGCTCCGTCTATGCGGAAGTCCCGCCGGGCGGTCTGCAAGGCGCTGCAATGTACCTCGGCACGAGATTTGGCGCGACCGTCGGCGGAACCAACGCCGCGATCATGGCCGGCGCGCTCTCCAAAGGCACGACGGTCATCTACAACGCCTCCCGCGAACCGGAGATCGTCGACCTCGTGATGTTCCTGAACAAAGCGGGTGCGCGCATTCGCGGCGTCGGCACCGACATCATCACCATCGAAGGCACGCCGGAGCTCAAAGGCGTCCGCTACTCGGTGATGACCGACCGGATCGAGTCGGGCACCTACCTGTGCGCCGGCGCGATGACGCGCGGCAAAGTCACCGTCTCCAACATCCCGCCGCAAACGCTGGCCGGTCTCCCGGCTCTCTTGTTCGACATGGGCTGCGAGATCACGCTGGACGGCGACAGCGTCACCGTCGACGCCCGCGACCGCGACCTGCGTTCGACGAACGTGATCACGTTTGCGTATCCGGGATTTGCCACCGACCTGCAGCCGCCGATGCTCACCTTGCTGACGACGGCGACCGGCATCTCCTATGTCAAAGAGACCGTCTTTGACGCTCGCTTTGGCTTTACCCAAGAGCTGACTCGCATGGGCGCCGACATCAAGATCAGCGGCGACACCGCGATCGTCAGCGGTGTGGAAAACCTGCACGGCGCCCGCGTCGTCGCCAGCGACCTGCGCGCATCCGGCGCGTTGATCCTCGCAGGTCTCGCAGCCAAGGGCACGACGACCATCGAAGGTCTGCAATACCTCGACCGCGGCTACGAGCGTCCGGTCGATAAGTTTATCGCCCTCGGCGCCGAGGTGGAACGCATCACCGTTTGACATCCAGAGCAACAGACGCGCCACAGATCCCGGAACTTAAAGGAGGAATAGTACATGTCGAACCTCGACAAGACCATGATTTTCCGTCCTGACCAAGAATCCGATCTCCTGCTCGAGATCATCGAAAAAGTCATCCCGGCATTGAAAGAACAAGGCTACGATCCGTCCCGCCAACTGGCCGGCTACATCGTGACCGGGGAGAGCAACTACATCACCTCGGCCCACAACGCCCGCGCCACCATGGCGAAGATCGACCGCCTGACCGCCGTCGAACAGATCTTGAACGATTATCTCAAGCTGAAAGGCCTCTCGTAATCTGGCACTTCCGGCACAATGGAAAGAGACGCGTCGCCTCGGAGGCCGCGTCTCTTCTCCTGTTTACGAATCAGCCCGTCCACCGAATGGCGTTCCTTTTCGCGATCAATCGCGGCCGCGCAGGAACTCGCTCACCGTGGAGCGGTCTTGCGCTTTTACGCGAACAAACGCGATCTTGTTCGACATCCGGCCGAGCATGAATACCAATGGAATAGCAACCAAGTGGAACAACAGAATACCGCTGATCATGAGTAACTCCTCCTAAACTGTCATTTTTGGTTCGATTGCTAGATTCTATGAAGGGCCAAGAGTTGATAGAACACAAATCGTCGCTGTTTTTTCAAGAATCGTCTCTTTTGTTTTTCTTCGGGACTCTGGTATAATGGGTACGGTTTTTATAAGGGAATTTGCGCACACTACTGGTAACTCAAATCTTGTAACTCAAAGTGGCGCAGAGGGAGGCGAAACACAGAACATGCAATCCCTGATCTCAGTGCTGACGGCGACGTTGATCGTCTCATTTGCGCTCGTGTACTTTATGGTTCCGTACGTGAGGAAAGTGGCGATGAAATACGGATTCGTGGACTTGCCCAATCCGCGCAAACTGCACAAGGAACCGATTCCGCTGCTCGGCGGGGTCGCGCTGTACTTCGCATTTGTCATCACCGTCTTTGTGATGGAATTCTTCTTTGGAAAAATCGACGGCACGTTCTACGGGATCTTGATCGGCGGCTTTTTGCTCTTTGCCATCGGGGTCCTCGACGACTACTACAAGACGCGGGGCAAAGACTTCCCGGCCTGGCCGAAACTGCTCACCCACATCGCGGCGGCTGTCGTGCTGGTGGCGTTCGACGTCCGGGTCAACTCGATCACCATTCCGTGGATCGACGCGCCGTATTATAACTTCAGCGATCACGGCATCGGCTGGGTCTCCTACGCGGTGACGATCCTCTGGGTGGTCGCGATCACCAACATGCTCAACTTCCTCGACGGGGTGGACGGTCTGGCAGCAGGGATCGCCTCGATCTCCGGCACGACGCTTCTGTTCATCGCCTTGATGGCCGACAACGGCTCGGTCGCGCTGTACGCAGTGGCGCTGATCGGCGTCTGCCTGGCGTTTCTCAAGCACAACTTCCACCCGGCGCGCATCTTCATGGGCGACGCGGGCGCGACGTTCCTCGGCTTCACGCTGGCGGCCATCGCGGTCGACGGCGCGTTCAAATCGGCGACGTTCGTCTCCGTGATCGTGCCAGTGCTTGCACTTGGGGTGCCGATCTTTGACACGGTGTTTGTCATCATCCGCCGGATCAAAGAAAAACGCCCGATCCACCACGCCGACAAATCGCACACGCACCACACGCTGATGCAGAGCGGCATGAATCAGGTGCAGACCGTGTCCTTCATGTATCTGCTCGGCATCTGCTTCTCACTGGCGTCAATCGTCGTGTTGCTGGTCAATAAATAACAAGAAAGAGCGACTCACCCGCATCCGGGGAGTCGCTCTTTTGTATGCTAGTCTTTGGATGTATCCCGCAGCAACGCCATCATCCGCAGCAGCGTCCGATACTCCGCGTCGCTGAGCGATTCGATGTGCTGGATCTGGTGGATCACATCTTCCTTGATCCGCAGATGCAGGCGGTCCTCGGCCGCTTCCTCTTCCTCCAGCGACCCGTCTTCCAACGCTTGCAGTTTGTATTTCATTTTGATCGAGTCAAAAAACGTGATCGAGTGGTTGGCGAGATTGGCCGTCAGCGTCGAGATCATGCCGATGCCGGTCACCATCAGGAACGCCACGATCATCCGCCCGCCCTCTGTTTTCGGTGAAATATCCCCGTAGCCGACCGTCGTCGTCGTGACGATGGCCAGCCACACCGCGTCTCCGAACGTTTGAATCGAATCGTTCACGCCGTACTCCAACATATAAACCCCGGAAGAGGCCCACATTAAGACGACGAAGACAAACAGGAAGATCACACCGAGCTCCCGCGACGTGATCAGACTCCACAGCAGCGGCGACTCTTTAAAAATGCGGATCAACCGCACCACCCGGATGAATCGGGCGAGCGGGAAAAAAGACTCCAGCGGAATCATCGCCAGCAGGTCGAACCAATTTTTCTTTACATACTCCCATTTTCGCGCCGCTCGTTGCAAGCCCCAGATGTACTCGACCGCAAATACGGAGATCAGCGTGATGTCGATTCTCCAGATCAATTGGGGAGTCAAAAACGGGTGATCGGCCGGATCGGCAAAGATGATGATGGCATACGTCAGAACGGTCAGAATGATAAAGACTTCATAAAACATCCGTCCAATGAAAAGCAAACGCACACTCCCTCTCTACTCTACCATGTAAGCATTAAAAAAGAGGGAGAGCAACTCCCTGACTGGTATTTTCCATAAAATTGATGGATAGGTCCTCGTTCCTATTGAAAGATTTCACCAATATCCCCAGTGTTTCAACATGAATTTGCAAATTTGTCAGAAGAAAAACAGGAAATATGACGAATCATGTCGAAGTTGAAGAGCAAATTAGGGACCTGAGTTTTCAGGAATGAGGAGCTATTATGAGTCTATTCTTTCTCACATCGATCATGATTCGGCTGTTGGGATTAGGGTATACCTTCGCCATGTTGAGGCGTTTGCGCGACTACCGCCTGCTGTTTTTGTCGGCGGTGCTGGGGAGCGTCGCGGTCTTTCAGATCTATCTTGCCAGTCTGGCGAGCCTGTCGAGTCCGTTTTCGATCTTTGGGCCGGACACCGATCTGTACTGGCTGATTGAAAGTGTATTGACCTTCCTCGCGGTGCGATTTGTCATCTCCATTCTCGATGAGCGGATGCAGTTCGCGAAGAAGTTAGAGGAAAAAGAACAATATTACAAGTCGCTGTTTGAACACAATCCGGATGCCGTCTACACCCTGAATCTGGAGGGGGCGATCATCCACACCAACGCGGCCAGCGTCAAAGTGACCGGCTACGGGCCGGAGGAGACGCACGGGTTGCCCGTCAATGATCTGATACCGCCGGACGAGCGTTTTCGGGCCCAAGAGAATTTTTTCAAAGCGTTGCAAGGGGAGCCGCAAAACTACGAGTTGACCGCTCGCCACCGGGACGGTCATTCGGTGGAACTGGCCGTCACCAACGTCCCGATCCTCGTCAACGGTGAAGTGCAAGGCGTCTACGCCATCGCCAAAGACATCACGGTGCACCGGACGGTCGAAAAGCGTCTGCGCCACATGGCGTTCTACGATACCACGACCAATCTGCCGAACCGCATCCTGTTCGAGGACCAGTTGGGCCGTGAACTGAGCCGTGCGCGGCAGAACAATCGTACACTCGCCGTCTTCTCGCTCGACATCGACCGATTTAAGTACGTCAACGATACGCTCGGGCACACGATGGGTGACCTTTTACTGCAGTCCGTCACCGAGCGACTGCGGGAGTGCGCGAGGGAAGGCGACACCGTCGCCCGCGTCGGCGGGGATGAATTTACGCTCATCTTGAGCGATCTCGACGATCCGGCCGATGCGGTCGTCCTCGCGGAACAGGTGCTGGCCGCCTTTGCGCAGCCGTTCATGCTCGACGAGATCGAACTGTTTGTCACCGCATCGGTCGGCATCTCGATCGGTCCAAACGACGGGCATCACGTCATCGATCTGATCAAAAACGCCGACACCGCCATGTACCGGGCCAAAGAGCTCGGTCGCAACAATTACCAGCTCTACAACCCGCAGATGGCCGCGCCCACCGTGCAGAGCCTGTCCTTGATGAGCGATCTGCGCAAGGCGCTGGACAAGGGCGAGTTTGTCGTCTACTACCAGCCGCAGATCCGTGTCCCGACAGGCGAGTTGATCGGCGTCGAGGCGCTGCTGCGCTGGAACCACCCGACGCGCGGCATGATCTCGCCCGCGCAGTTCATCCCGCTCGCCGAAGAGACCGGCCTGATCATCCCGATTGGCGAATGGGTACTGCGCACTGCCTGCGCGCAGGTCAAAGCGTGGGCGGAGGACGGATACCCGGAGATGCGCGTCGCCGTCAACCTCTCCGCCCGCCAGTTCATGCGCGATGACCTCGTCGACGTCGTCGAACGGGCGTTGCGCGACACCGGGCTCAAGCCGCATCTGCTGGACCTTGAGATCACCGAGAGCATGACGATGCACAACGTCGACCGGGCGATCCAGATCCTGCACGGACTGAAAAACCTCGGCGTGATGATCTCACTCGACGACTTTGGCACCGGCTACTCGTCGCTGAGCTATTTGAAGCACTTCCCGATCCACATGCTGAAGATCGACCAATCGTTCGTCCGTGACATCACCGTCGACCCGGACGATGCCGCGATCGCCAACTCGATCATCGCCTTGGCTCATGCGCTGAACCTCAAAGTCATCGCCGAGGGCGTCGAGACCGAGGAGCAACTGGGCTATCTGCTGGAGCAGGGCTGTCAGGAGATGCAGGGGTACCTGTTCTCGCCGCCGCTGCCGGTGGACCGGTTGGAGAATTTGATCCGATTTGTGGAGAAGCAGGAAGAAGAGAGAGCGTAAAAGAAGCAGACAAAGACCCCCGATTCTGAGAATCGGGGGTCTTTGTTGTCTTTGCAGTCTTTGGTTTAAGTCCCGCAAAAAGTCCGGTAGGGAAGGGCGGCAGGCCCGGGCAACGTCGTGTACTCCTCTTGTTCGGGGGAGTGCGCGTAGGGGTCTGCCAGGGCGGCAAGCAGGTTCTCCATCACGCTGTAGTCTCCCTCGTTTGCGCTTTCCAGAGCTGCTTCCACCCGATGGTTGCGGGGGATGACGGCGGGGTTGGTCTTCCGCATCCGTTCATACGAGGCGTCTTTCGATTCCGGTTGTCTGCCGCGTCTCTCTTGCCACTGCACGATCCAGTCGGCAAATTCCGGTGCGCCGAAGAGGACCGTCTCTTCCAGTTTATCCAGAGTCAGAGCCCGGAACGTATTGGTAAAGTCCGCTTTGTGCTGCTGCATCATGTTGAGGAGACCTTCGATTAGAGCGGTATCCTGTTCCTCTTCGTTGAAAAGCCCCAGTTTGGCTCGCATGCCGGTCAGCCAGTGACGGTGGTGCTCCTTGCTGTATTCTGCAATCGCCTCCTGCGCGATTTCAACCGCCTTCTCTTCCTCGTCATGCAACAGCGGCAACAGAGTCTCTGCAAAACGCGCCAGATTCCAACCGCCGATATACGGCTGGTTGCCATACGCATAGCGGCCTTGTCTGTCGATGGAGGAGAAGACCGTTTTCGGGTCATAGGTGTCCATAAAAGCGCACGGGCCGTAATCAATGGTCTCGCCGCTGATCGTCATGTTGTCGGTGTTCATCACGCCGTGGATAAAGCCGACCAGTTGCCATTTGGCGATCAGCGCGGCTTGACGCTTGATCACTTCTTGCAGCAGCGCAAGGTAGCGGTTGTCAGCGTCTTTCACTTCCGGGTCATGGCGCTCGATAGCATAATCAGCCAGAGCCCGCAGATCCTCCACAGTGCCCCATGCAGCTGCGTACTGGAAGGTGCCGACGCGCAGATGACTCGCCGCCACACGGGTCAGCACGGCACCCGGCAGGCCGCCTGTTTCCCGAAATACGAGCTCACCGGTTGTCGCGACGGCCAGAGAGCGGGTGGTCGGGATGCCGAGCGCATGCATCGCCTCGCTGATGATGTATTCGCGCAGCATCGGCCCCAGTGCTGCCCGGCCGTCACCACCGCGGGAGTACGGCGTTCGGCCCGGACCCTTGAGTTGGATATCAAACCGCTCGCCAGAAGGCGTGATCTGCTCGCCCAGCAACACAGCCCGGCCGTCGCCGAGCCTCGTAAAATGCCCGAACTGATGCCCCGCATACGCCTGAGCCAGCGGCGAAGCGCCTTCGGGGACCCGGTTGCCGGCAAATACCTCGACGCCTGCTTCCCCTTTTAAAGCTTTTGCGTTCAGCCCCAGAGTCGCTGCCAGCCGGTCATTGAAAACGACCAACTTCGGAGCGCGTCCGGGGGACGGAGTTTGGCTGGAGAAAAAGATCTCCGGCAGACGGGCGTAACTGTTGTCAAAGTTCCATCCTGCGTCGGATGTTGTATGGAGATGGTTCGCGGACATAGGGAACCTCCTTGGACGATGTGCTCATCGTGGCTAATGTATCTCTGTTGAGTATAAAATATCCCCGCCACCGGAGCAGTGGCGGGGATTACAAGCAACGCTTACTTTCCTTCGACGAAGATCTGCACGTTTGAAATCAAAAAGCACTCGAGATTCTCCAAAATGAAGGACGAGTATAAGCCGTGAAAAAGTCACCGTCGCGGGATCGGAAGACGACCCAACAGCCGGCGTTTGACTCGGTGCTCTTGGTCCGATTGTGATCGCAAACGATGAGATGTGGTTTCAAATTGATCTGAGCCGCTGACATGTACTGATGCTTGGATCAGGAGATCGAAGAGTCCATCGCTTTCGCCAATGCAGCGAGTTTCGTCACCGTGTTCCAGTTGCGGACCGTGGCGGGTGCGCCCAATTTTTGCAGTTTGATCGGCAGTTTGGAGTCCGGCATTCTCTGATGGAACAGATAGTAGATCTCCCGCCCCAGGAGCAGGTACTCGTCCGTTTCGTCTGAGAGATCGGGCAGTTTCTCGATCTCGGCTTGCGTAGGTGCTGCTGTTAAAAAGGAGACGTGGATGCTGTCCCCTTCCGCCAGCGAGTCGGGGGAGTACGGACAATGGTCGAGAACGCGTTGCAGTTCCGCGGAGGTTCTCAACATCACGGGGACTTGAAAGCCGAAGACCCGGTGGATCTCCTCCTCGATTTTCGTTTGCAAACGTACGGGCTCTTCTGCCGATTCGAACAGGACGTTGCCGCTTTGGATATACGTCTGAACACGAGAGAGCCCGATGGATTCGAGCGTTTGTTTCAAATCTGCCATTTTAATTTTCTTGTGACCGCCCACATTGATCCCTCTGAGCAGTGCGAGATAGATCGTCATCGAAGGTTGCACTCCCCGCATCGTTTAGTCTGCAAACATCCAGTCCGGGTTCCAGACTACTTCCCACAGATGGCCGTCCGGGTCTTGGAAGTAGCCGGCGTATCCGCCCCAAAACGTGTCGTGGGCAGGGACGGTGATCACAGCACCGGCCTTTTTTGCCTGCTCCATGACCTGATCGACTTCCTCTTTACTTCCTACATTGTGGCCAATGGTAAATTCGGTGGGACTCGGTGCGGTCTGAGTGATCTGTGCATCGTGGGCGATATCTTGCCGTTTCCAAATCGCGAGTCTCAGTCCTGCTTGCAGATCGAAAAAGGCTACAGCGCCATGTTCAAATTCTTGCCCGATGATGCCTTGTGTGTGGAACCCCAGTCCGTCGCGATAGAAATGCAACGATCTTTCCAGATCATCGACACCCAAGGTAAGTACCGTAATTCGCGGTTTCATAGAATGCGCTGCCTCCTTTGAAGGGCTTGTTCAGATGATGGAAATTATACAAAACAATAGACGGTTTGTATAATAAAACGTGTGATCGTAACTGATCAGGCATCTCTATTTTTTCCCAGCCAACAGTCTTAATCCGCGCAGTGGCTGGACAAGGATACAAACAGAAAAAACTCCTTTCTCATAACTTGTACCAAAAGAGAGAAAGGAGGAACCATGAATGATCAATCAAACTCTTTGCAATCGACTGGCTCGAATCATCGGGGGGACTGGCAGCGTGACGAACGGCGCGTGCGTCGTGCAAACGCTTCGGGATCTCAATGTAAGAATCTTGGGCCGCCGCAGTCGTTCCCCTTTGACGCTGCCTTTTGCGCTGTCTGTCGAAGCGAGAGATTCTCGCGGACGCACCTTGAACTTGGGGGAGACAGTGATCTTGGAACGGGAAATCAATCCGTTCATTTCCGAACTTCGAAAACGCGGCATCAAAGTAACGGCCGTTCATAACCATTGGCTGTTCCAGAGCACTTCCTTCAAATATATCCACTGGGAATCGATCGACAACCCCGTGAGTTTTGTCCAAAAAAGTGCCGCCGCTGCAAGAGCGGTGGGCATCCTGCCAAAACGGTAATGGTCCGGGGAGAACAAGCAAAAAACCGTCTCGAAGGAGGCGGTTTTTTGCTTGGACTTGTATGAAAAGATCTGTTGCCTTTAGGCCGGGCTGTTCGATAACGTGCAGACGTTTTTCGGCCGCTTCGGTCTTCTGACCAGTTCCCCGCCGCAGTTCGGGCACACATGATTCATTTCTTCGGTGCACGGGGAGCAGAACGTGCATTCATGCACACAGATGAAAGCGTCCATCGTCTCCTCAATTGCTGTCGTGCAACGTTCACATTCATGTCTCATCTCTAATGCCATATTCAACGAGCCCCTTTCATTTGGTTTTACTAGCTAGTATACTACTCTTGTTACCAAAAAAAGGCAACCAAGAAAAAGAGGGAGGGGACCGCAACTTTTGATCACAGCCGACCCACATGCACTGCGATACGGTGCCAATCGTTTTGCGGCAGCCGCGCAAGAGATGCAAAGAAATGCCGACCGGCTCATGGAGGCGACAAACAGCGCTCGTATAGGACAAGAGGGCTGGTCAGGCGAAGGCGCACAGTCCTTTCAACTCCGCAGTGAACGTCTCGCAGCAGACGTGAAACAAGCAAGCAACGCCTTTTCGAGCGTTGCGAACACGTTGAGCCGATTCGCGATGAGAATGGAACGTGTGCTGGAACTCCGCCTGCGTGCCGACCGGCTCGATCAGCAAGCATTTGAATACAGCGATGATACGCTCGACAGCATCCACACCCGGCAACACATTCGTCATCAAGCGGCTCAACTGCGTCATCAGGCTGATTCAGAGGCCGGTATCGCAGACTCGCAAGCATCTGCTGAGTTTCAAATGATCGCGAAAATGATACCCGCAACGCTCATACCTGGTGCAGATACGAGCGTCCCTCTGCTTGACGGGCTCCCGAAGCACTGGCAGGATTACTATCGTCGCCACCCTGAACTGTTGGATGAGGAGAAGGTCGCACCTAAGCTCACAATGGGGTCATTCAAACGCGCGGATGAAGTAGGAGTCAAGCAGTATGTAGAGGAACATCAACATGAAGACCCGTCCATGCTGGAAAAAATAAAAGGATTTATCGCAGGCGGCGTGGACGGGGAGAAGGAACTGCTCATCGGACTCATAAGCGCCGTGTCTCACCCTATCGAAACCTTAAAAGGCATCGCATATGCCGTCACCCATCCTGATGTGGTGATCGAGAGTCTAGTCCGGAAAAAAGACGAGTTTGTATCCGATTGGCAGAATGGCAACACCTACGGATGGAGTAAGACATTTCATGAAATGATCTGGAGTGTAATCGGATTAAAAGGAGCAGGGGCGGGTGAAGAAGGCGCAGAAGTAGCAACAAGAGTAGCCAAATCGAACATTGAGCTGTTTGGCAATATCCTCAATCCAGCCGGTAAAGTGGTCTTGTCCGACGGCTCAGTCATTCGAGTGTCTGATCGAGTGATTCAGTCCAATGAGGAACTCCTTTCCTTCTTCAAAAGAGCAGGAGAGGGGGACAGTGGAAAGTTAACGCAGAATCAGATCGATGTCATGGTTGATAGCATTGGCAACTCGATCAAGAATCACCCTCTCAGGCAAGAATACGAGAACTCAGTGAAAGAGTTATCCACTAAAGAGCAGGAACTAAGAGCGCAAGGCTTAAGTAATAAAGAGATTGCTGGTGAACTGCATCAAGCACGTCGTGACTTGGGTTTGAAATACAAAGATCTGACACCTCCGGACTTAAGAGAATATATCTATGAAATTAATAAAGGGAGGTATGGTGATCCGCTCGGACCTACTTTCAATTCTTTACTAGAAAAAAATATGGAACGGGGTCTATCCACTGAAGAAGCCTATCAAGCTATTATTCAATCATCATATAGGCCAAATCCAGATGTAGATAAATTATTGGGAGGGTTTAAACAATGGCTATTGAAGAAAAACGGACTGTAACGCCGATCTATCTTAGAAATCATGATATCCATGCAGTAGTATGCGAATATCACCCAGACACCGGAGAATATAAGGAAGTCGAGCGAAACACAGTAGCGGATAAACTTAGGAGAGGCTCTTACTGTAATGTTGATGGAAAGCTATATGGAGTGTTTGCTTCTGATGCAGGGCCGATTTTTTTTAGAAATAATAAAATGTATCAACTGAAACAACGTGATTTCAAAATTGAGGTACAAGGTATTGGGACAAATTCGGAGTTCAGAAAGTTTGTGTTCTCCTCAAACAATGGAGTGGAAATAAGCATCGATTATCCTGTAGGCCCTCCCATTCTAGATCCGTGGGCCGATGAGGAAACGGTTGATTTTTTTGTTTATTTGTCAAAAGCCTATGAAAGAGACGGGTTTTATGAAAATTTCACCTTGTCATCTCCAAGATCCGAATGAATCATGGGGTGGAAGCAGGAAGGAGCGAGTAATACGGGACTGTTTATGTTGGACCGCGAGAAACGTATGTGGTTGGTGGTGGCTCTTGGTAAAGCTGAAAGCAACAGTGCCAATAGACCTGCACATCGTGAAGACCGACCACAAAAGTCCTCTTATGTGGATGATCCCTCGGATCAGATTCATTTTCGAGTAGATCTGAATCTTACCTACCCAACGTAAATCAACGACTGAACACATCCCTTTTTCCTCTTTTCCCTAAAAGGAGCCGTGTCGTATCGTGTCGAACTGATTCATACACCGGGAGTTGACGGAATTTTATGAAGGCAGGAGGAGGGCTGGCAAATGTTCGATCTCGCGACTTTGGGGACGTTTGTGGCGGTGGTGTTTGGGCTGTTTCTCATTCCGGGTCCAGCGGTGCTGTTGACTGTTACCCGCACGGTTCAGGGCGGGCGCAGGGGTGGCTTGATGGCCGGGCTTGGGATCGCGACGGGGGATTTCATTCATACGTTGTTTGCGGCGGTCGGGCTGTCTGCGATCTTGCTGACGTCGGCGTTTGCGTTCAATTTTGTGAAGTTTGCCGGTGTGGCGTACTTGGTGTATTTGGGCATTCGTGCGATCTTGGAAAAGCCGTCCGATCCGCAGTTGCCGGAGGTGGCGCCGGTGACACCGCTCAAATCGTACGGGTCGGCGATTCTCGCCGAGGTGCTCAATCCGAAGACCGCTCTGTTCTTCCTCGCGTTTTTGCCGCAGTTTGTCGATCCGTCACGGGGAGCGGTGGTCATGCAGTTCTTGATGCTCGGCGCGATCTTTGCGGTGCTCGGCGTGATCTATACGACGATGATCGTACTCACAGTGCGTCCGCTGGGGCGGCTGGTCGGGCGCGTGTCGTGGATCGGTCGCTGGAGCGGCAAGATCGTCGGCCTGATCTACATCGGGCTGGGCGTGAAAGTGGCGTTGCAGCAACGGTGACGGGAAAGGAATCGAAGGCTCTGCATCGGTGCAGAGCCTTTTTCATGTGTGAGATATGGACAAGGTAACTGATGCGGACAAAATAAAACCCCGCCGCAGCGAGGTTTTTTGCTTAATCGACGATCGTGATCTCCCGGTTGTTACGATCCAACACTTCGATTTTTGCAACACCGCCGAGATGATGGGTCACTAAATCGGACAATTCTTTCAGGGCCAGGTTCAACTCATCGGTTCTTGTTTCGTCTACAGTTTCCAGGCAGAGAAACGCGTTTTTCGTATTTTCGGTGAGCATCGTACGCAACGCTTCTCTCCAGTTCCAGCATCTGCAGATGGCACCTTCATCATCTTTGTAGATGATCTCCCCTTCATAGGGCGAGGCGTTCTCGTCTTTGCCCAACGGGACAAACGACTCGTCCCCAATTGCCTGAGTCAGCCGCAGATCGCCTGCGAACGTGTCGATGTCTTCTCCGCCGCATGGAAAGCCATAACGCAGCGATATGGAATTGTAGATGTCTACCAGCGGATTGATGGTTCCGATCTGATTGCCAGTCTTCACTCGTTTCAACAAAGACTCAATGGAAGACCTTGCCCCCTTCTTGGTCTTAAACTTCTGAAACGCGTCTCGCCATACGGAGATTGCCGGGTTCTGACTGAATTCCTCCAGTTCAATAAACTTATGCGCTTCTTTCTGCGCTTCTTGCAGCAACGTCTCGTATTTCTCTACGTCCCGCACTGAATTATCAATCCCTTGGCAAACCACGACGCCTATTTTTGCAGAAGGGAATAACGTCCAGAAATCATCTTCAATGATAAATCTCTTCATGAAAATCTCTCCATTTCATTTTATTGATACCTTCCATTATACAAATAATTTGTGATCCAAATCTGTAACTTTGCACTCACTTAAGTACCCCCATTCACTGGGAACTCCGTTCAAAGGCGGTGTCCAGTTGCTCGAAATCAAGTTTCAGAAAGATCTCTTCTGCTGATTCCGGGGGTGGAAGCTGAGCAAGAGCGGGTGGGTGGAGCAGGAGGTTTGGAGTTGGGGGAGGATAAGGGTCAGGGGGCGATGCATTCCAGTTGTATTCGATGTCCACCTGATCATGGTTGAATAGGACGATTCGCATTAGCCAGCCGATATTCAGCTGGGGAGCACTGTTTATAACGGCGAAACACTCTATAGAAAGCGGACGTGCTTTGAAATCCGACTTCATAACAGATCTCAAGATTGGTCAGGTGGGTGCTCGACAACAGATGAGCCGCTTTGTCGACTCGGATCTTTTCCAAATAGGCGCGCGGAGTGTCCGCCGTGTGCTGTTTGAACAACCGATCCAGATAGTACGCGCTGATACCGACATGTTGGGAGATGTCTTGCAGCACCAGTTTTTCTTTGTAGTGTTCCACCAGAAATGCCTTGACGTTTGTAACGAGACCCGCCTGCGGCGCTTGAGCGATGTCCGGTTGGCATCTCTTGCATGCGCGATAACCGGCTGCTTCCGCTTCGGGGATAGTCGGGTAGAAGGTGACGTTGACCCGCAACGGTTTTCTGGCTTTACAGGAGGGGCGGCAATAGATCTTGGTAGTTTTCACGGCTGTGTAAAATAAATTGTCGTACGAGCTGTCACAAGCGATGATCTTCTCCCACATCTCGTCAAAAGAGAGAGAAAGAGCAGCCATTGCCGCACCTCCTGTGTTTGGTCAATTGGGATAGAGTGCAGCGGTATCCTGTGCTTCGAACAGGCGTACCGCGCTTTTTTCTGCGAATGCGGCCAGTTGGTCGGACAGCGCATTGCCGATACTGAACCGTTTCACACCGAGTTCCGCGAGCTTTTTGCAGTTGGTCAGCCCCGGCAAGGAGAGAAGGTTCAGCGGGGCCGACACCTGTACGGCGACCGTTCGGATCTCGTCTTCGTCCTTGAGTCCGGGCACGAAGATCCCGCTGGCCCCGTGTTCCACATAGACGGCGGCTCGGGTGAGCGTCTCCGGCAGAGGATCGTCGAGTTGGAAATACGTATCGATTCTGGCGTTGAGGAAGAAATCGGCAAACCCGCGCTGGTCGAGAGCAGTTCTGATTTTTGACAACAGCTCAGCATGCTCCTTTGCAGCGCGCAGGCCCGGCCTTCTTTTCAAAGAATCTTCGATGTTGATGCCTGCCACGCCGAGGTCTGCGGTTCGAAGTACATGCTCCAAGATCGTGTGCGTGTCTTCTCCATAGCCGGCTTCAATGTCTGCGGAAACCGGGATGCGAACGTGGTCGACGATTCTCTTGATCACTTCGAGATGGGTCTTAAAATCCATCTTTTCTCCGTCCTCAAAGCCGAGCGACTGTGCAATGCCCCAACTGGTCGTGCCGATCGCTTGGAATCCCGCTTTTTCAAGTGCCAATGCAGACAGTAAGTCCCAGGCATTCCCTAAAAATAAGAGGCGCTCTCCGTGGTGCAATTCGTTGAATTTCTGAATGTTGTTCATTTCATCCCATCCTTTCGCACTCACTATAGCAAGCGACCGGGTGGGATTTCGTCCTGTTTCTTGCTCTTCTAGTCGGAAGGGAATGACTTGTAGTACAGCACCGTCGTGTGCAAGGTGCCGTCGGCGGAGCGGGCGTAGTGGGGGATTTGGCCTGCTTCGGTGTAGCCGAGGGAGCGGTAGAGGGTGTTGGAGGGGTCGCCTGCACGGGTGTCGAGGATGAGCAGGGTGCGGGCTTCGCTTCGGGCGCGTGATTCGGCGGCGGCCATCAGGTGTTGGGCGATTCCTTTGCGCCTTGCGGTCGGGTGGACCATGAGTTTTGCGATCTCGGCGCGGTGGGTGCCGTTTGCTTTGGTGGCGAGGTGCAATTGGATTGAGCCGACGATCTCGCCTTGCCAGCGGGCGACCCAGAGGATGGCGTCGGGGGCGAGCACAGATTGCCAGTATGTTGCAGCTTCGTCCGGGGTGATCGGGGGCAGAAAGCCGACGGCGGCTCCGTCTGCCACCACATCGACCAGCAGGCGGGAGAGGCTCTCCAGATCGTGCGGGGAGATCTCGGTCAGTTCTTCGAGTACGAACTCTTCGGGCATTTGATTTCCTCCTCTTGGAAAAAACAGTTTTCTTTATTATAATAGAGCCCGCTGTTCGAGCATAGCGGGGTCTTGGAGGACAGTATTTTGAATCAGTAAAGTCAAAAAGAAGATATTGATCGAGTTGATCGTGAATACATTGAGGAGCACAATGGGCGAGAGAAGGGTGAACTCGTAGAAGGAGGCGTTTTGATATGGCCGCGAACAACGAGAAAGTGACCCGGATGGTGTTTTTGGAGGAGTTGAATCAGATCGGTCTGCGGGCGAAAATGGACGGAGAGCCGGGGGATTGGATCTCGCGGGCAGAAGCGGCTGTGGTTTTGGCAGGCGCGTTGCCGCCGATGAATATGGGGATCGCCGGAGGGCTGCCCGCTCCGTTTGCGGATCTCAACACGATGACGCTGGTACAGCAGCAGGCGGTTTCGACGCTGTATGCACTGGGGATCATGCTCGGGGACGGGCAGTTGTTCCACGGGGAGTTGAAGCTCACCCGTGCGGAGCTCGGAACGATCACGCAGCGGACGCAGGCCCGGATCGGAGCGACGCCGGGGACGGAGGTGTCCGGCTATGAGGTGATCACCGACCTGTCGACGCTCCCGCAGGAGGTGCAAGAGACGGCGCTGTCCCTGCAAGGCAAGGTGGGAGCGGTGACGCAGCGCAGCGGCGAGGATATGTACCTGATCCTCACAGCGGGCGAACGCTACACGGGCGGCTATGCCATCGAGGTGACAAACGTGGCGGAGACGGCAGGGCGCACCGAAGTGACGGTGTCTCTGACCGCCCCAGGGCCGGATGAGATCCCGTTGCAGGCGATTACGTATCCGCAGACGGTGGTGCGATTTGCCAGAGCGGTCAAACCGATTGCGGTGGTCAACAGCGAGGCGTTGGCTTTGTAGGCGGAACGGCAGAATCAACAGCAAACAACCCTCTGACTGGAACGGTCGGAGGGTTGTTTGTATTGCCGAGATTGTGGTCTATGCTAGGAGAGAGTGCAAGTACTGCCGGAATCGAGGGATGGTATGGAATCGGTGCTCGTGACTTCGTTGCGGACGCTCGTGGGATTTGTGGTGTTGCTGATGTTGACGCGCATTTTGGGGAAAAAGCAGATCAGTCAGATGACGTTTTTCACGTACATCACGGGGATCGCGCTGGGCAACATCGCCGGGGACATGGTGGTGCATCGCGATATCACGGTGCTCGACGGCGTCACGGGCATGGTGCTGTGGGCGGTTTTGACGCTGGTGGTGGAGTTCGCCTCTTTGAAGTCGTCCAAGGCGCGGGTGCTGCTCGACGGCGAGCCGACGATTGTGATCAAAGAGGGACGGGTGCTGGAGCGGGCGATGGCTTCGAATCGGTTGAACATGGACGATCTGAGCATGCTGTTGCGAAATAAAGATGTGTTTTCCGTGGGCGAGGTGGACTATGCGATTTTGGAGCCGAACGGGGAACTGAGCGTGCTGAAAAAAGTCAAGCCGCCGCAAAATCGCCGCCGCTTTTTGCCGACGGAGTTGATCGTGGACGGACAACTGGTCGAGCGCAATCTCGCGAAGTTGCATCGCACCCGCGAATGGCTGGAGAGCAAACTGCGGCAGGAAGGCGTCGAGAGTTTGGAAGATGTGTTCTTTGTGGAGTTGCAGGAGGACGGGAGTTTGTATGTGGATCGGCGAGAGGATCTTCATTGAGCAAAAAAGAGGGGACCCTGCTGGAAACGGCAGGGTTTTTTCGATTTGTAACGCGGGAGAGGGCAGAGGCGACTGTATGCATAGCAGATCGAGACGAGAGAGGTGCTCTGTTATGTGGAAGCGTTTTTTTGCTGTGTTGGTCGCATTGGTGTTGGCAGTCGGTTTGGCAGGTTGTGCTGCGGAGGAGGAGCCTTTTGGCATGGCAGGACATGTCGTGAAACGGGAGGGGGACCGGGTGTTGGTGGTCGATCCGGTGGGGAAGCAGGTCGAGCGGATGTTTTACAACGCGGTCTGGGTGAAGACGACCGACGCGTCGATCCATGTCGGGCAGAAGGTGCAGGTGTATTTTGACGGTCCGATTCTCACATCGTATCCAGGCCAAGGAGCGGCGAGGAGCATCGCGGTGATCCCGCAGGAGAAACCGGCGGGGGCTCGCCTGACGCCGGAGCAAGCGGTGGCGGCCGCTCTGGTCGGTGCGTCCGACTGGAATGTGCCAGTGGTTCGCGGGGTGAAGTATGTGGAGTCCGGTCGTTGGGATGTGACGCTGCTGGAAGCGATGGAGGATCAGGGAAAAGACGTGACGTTACGAGTATCAGACGCGGCGGGGAAGTTGTATGAAGATTGAGCGGGGGATGTTTTTGCCTGCAATGGCAGACGATACGGAGGAGAACCCTTTTTTCAGGAGGTGGCCTTGGATGGAGACGCAATCGGTTCATGAGGAGGATCGTCACGTACACGGCCTTGCGGTGTTGCGCGATGTGTTGTGTTTGCGGACGGCGATTGTGAATGTGGTGTTTGTCGGGGAGCCGGGGAGCGACGACTATGTGCTGGTCGATGCCGGGGTCCGCGGCTATGCGGGGAAGATCATCGAGGCGGCTGAAGAGCGGTACGGGCAGCGGCCTCCGAAGGCGATCCTTTTGACGCACGGGCATTTTGATCACGTCGGAGCTCTCCATGAATTGCTCGAGAAATGGCAGGTGCCGGTGTATGCGCATGCGCTCGAAATGCCTTATCTCACCGGAAAGATGGCCTATCCGGAGCCGGACCCGACGGTCGGCGGCGGGCTCGTGGCGATGATGTCGCCGATGTTCCCGAACGACCCGATCGACCTTGGAGAGCGCGTGCGCGCCTTGCCGACGGACGGCAGCATCCCTGTTCTGCCGGGCTGGCAGTCGATCCACACGCCTGGGCATACGCAGGGGCACATCTCGCTGTTCCGGGAGTCGGATCGGACGATGATCTCAGGAGATGCGTTTATCACGACCAAGCAGGAGTCGGTGTGGCACGTGTTGACGCAGGAACAGGAGATCCACGGGCCGCCGATGTATTTTACGCCCGATTGGGAGGCGGCGTGGAACTCGGTGAAAAAGTTGGAGCGGCTCAAACCTCGCGTCGTCGTCACCGGGCACGGGCTGCCGATGCAAGGCGAAGAACTGGCGCAAGGGCTTTCGAAGCTCGCCCGCGAGTTTGACACGATGGCGATCCCGGAGCACGGCCGATACGTAAAGGGATGAAAACCACCGACCATTTTCGGTGGTTTTTTGTTGCCCGGATTGGCAAACTCTCCTCTTTTCTTTCATAATACTGGTATGGACTGAACGGACGAACGGAGGGTTTGCACATGAAGAAACGCGGACGGTTTGCCCCGACGCCATCCGGGCACCTGCATCTGGGCAATGCGTGGACGGCGCTGCTGTCATGGTGGCAGATCCGCAGCGAAGGCGGTGAATATGTGCTGCGGATCGAGGATATCGACAAGGCGCGTTCCAAGCCGGAGTACGCCGCGCAGCTCGTCGAGGACCTGCTTTGGCTCGGCATCGACTGGGACGAAGGACCGGATCGGGGAGGACCCTGTGCACCGTACCGGCAAAGCGAGCGGGAGGAGCGGTACGACGACGCGCTGCGGCGGCTGTTGCAAGACGGCTGGCTGTATCCGTGCTATTGCTCGCGGTCGGAACTGATGAAGATCGCAAGTGCCCCGCACGGGCTCGGGTCGGAGGGGCCGGTGTATCCGGGGAACTGCCGCCGTCTGAGCGCGGACGAACAGGCGGAAAAGGCGGCGGTGAAGGTGCCGTCGATGCGATTTGCGATGCCGGACGAGCCGCTCGGGTTTGTCGACCTCTTGGCCGGGCGGCAAGAGACGGTAGCAGGCAGCGGCGGAGATTTTGTGGTCAAGCGGGCGGACGGGATGTTCGGGTATCAGCTCGCCGTGGTGCTGGATGATGCGGCGATGGGGATCACCGATGTCCTGCGCGGCTATGATCTGCTCTGCTCAACGCCTCGCCAGTTGTGGCTGTATGCGGCACTCGGCCTGAAGCCGCCGCAGTTTGCCCATGTGCCGCTGCTCTGCGGCCCGGACGGACAGCGGCTGTCAAAGCGGGACAAGTCTCTGACGCTGGCGGCGATCCGGGAGGCGGGCACAGGGGCGGAAGAGGTGGTCGGCCAGTTGGCGTGGCTCGGCGGGCTGGTCGAACGGCCGGAGCGGATGACAGCAAGGGAGATGATCGGGGCGTTTGATCTGGCGAAGGTGCCGAGCGATCCGGTGGCGGTCAGCGAGAGCCTGTTGCGCCGTTTGGCAGGGGAATAAAAAAGCAGGAGGCGTCGGCGGCCTCCTGCTTTTTTGTGTGCGGTTGCTGTGGGTGTTGTGCGGTCAGCGGCCGCGAATCAAACCGCAGGCCAGGCGTTTGCCCGCGTCTCCGGCCGGTTGGGTGCGATAGTCGTCCGGGCTTTGGTGGATGATCACCGCTTTGCCGATGATGTCTTGGACGCGGAATTTGTTGGTGAAAAAGCTCATGCGGGCATAGCCGTTGTTGGAGAACAGGTTGGGCATGTCGCCGGCGTGGTTGCCGTGCGGTTGGTTGGTCGGATTCCAGTGGCCGCCTGCCCCTTGGAACGGATCGTTCGGGTCACCGACGGCGCAGTTGCCCGACTGATGGATGTGAAATCCGTGCGGGCCGATCGGGTCGCGATCGGGACCGCCGGGTGTGTAGGCGGGCAGGCCGGTCACTTCGACAGAGACTTCGGTGCCGTACGTCAGGTCGCGAAACCAGACGAGACCGCGCAGACCGGGCGCGAGCGGTCCGCCCTGGATGTGGGCGTATGCTTGGAGCGGGGCGCGCGTTTCGCTCGTGGAGCGGTAGGTGACGGGGAGGAAATACGTTCCGTACATGCGAAAAGCCTCCTTTTTTCGGGCATCCTGCACAGATGCCCTCCGTCAGTTTATGGTCGGCGGGATCGATCGGTTCGCAGGAGTGCCCGAAGGCGGGAGGCATTTGATTTAGTGGAACAGTCGTTTCGTGCGGCCGATGTACCAGAAGGCGACGGCGCCAAAGACGAAAAGAATCGCTTCGAGCAGGTAGAGGTTCCATTTGGCGGCGGTCGCGTAGGCGGCCACAATGTCAACGCCCGCGTGGAGCAGGATCGCACAGAACAGATAGGAGATGCGGCCGCTGCGCACGCCGAGCAGGACGATCAGCGAGAAGGCGATATGCAGGAAGAGAGCGGCAATGCGCTCGAATCCGCCGAGCAGGTGCAGGAGCGGCGAGGAGTCGAGCAAAGACGATTTGATCTGAGCGACCGTCTCGGCCGGCACTTGGCTGCCGAGCGTGGTGTCGAACGTGCCGGCGTTGAGCAGGTTCATGTAGACGAGGTTGGACACGCCGAGCGTCAACGCGATCAAGATCGCTTCGAGGCCGCCGTGACCGATCCCGAACGAGATCCCGTCAAGGCGCTCGCGACGGTCTTTCAGCCAGTAGCGGAACGCGACGTAGCGGCCGACCTCTTCGAAGATCCCGGCTGCCAGCCCGCCGTAGAGCGCGTAGAACAGGGGCTGTTTGAGCCATTCTGCCGTGGTGCCGTTGAACTGGAACATGTAGAGGTGGAGCCCTTTTTCCAGCACTTGCGAAAAGAGGAACCAGACCAGTGCGCCAAACGCGACCGCTTTCCACGACAGGCCGCCCCGACGGCGGAAGTAGAGGATCAGGGCGACGGGAAAGGCGACCGATATCAGGATGGCCAAGATTTGCATGATCATGGAGGTGGTGGAGATCATGAGGGAGTGCCTCCTTTGGGAGATGGATTTGGTTAGATGATTAGATAATTAGATTGTTTTCTAATTACAAAATAGTGGATGGACAGGTCGGCTGTCAAGAAAAAAATCGCGCTTCCCGGTGAGGAGGCGCGATTTTTACTCGTGCAGGATGCGGATCAGGTTGCCTTCGGAGTCTTTGATGTGGAAGGCGAGGAGTCCGTCTTCGCAGGGATGGATGGTGTCGACGGGGGTAACGCCGCGGGTTTGCAAGTCGGCGTAGGCGGAGTGAATGTCAGGTGTTCGAACGTGGAGTTGCGGGGATTTACAGATCGGGACGTAGTTGTCTTTGCCCCAGTCGATCAACAGGAGGCGTTGACTGCCGCAACTCAGGTCTTCTGTCAGACCCAAGACGCGGATGTACCAGTTTCTTGCACGCGTCGCATCTTCACAATGGATGTACAGGTGCGGCTGGTCGCTAGGCGGTGCTGTCACAGGTGATCCCTCCGCTTCGGCGGTTATTTGGATATGTAATAAAATTCAATCATTCGTCTCGAACTCCTTCAAGGAAGGGGGGAGAATTTTCAGAACGCACACGAGCCCCGCTGCCGAGAAGGCAACGGGGCGGTGTCTCATCTCAAGACTCGGGATTGCACTGGCGGAGCTGTGCTTGGACGCGGTCGATGTCCTCGCGGATCTCGCCTTCGGGGCGGCCGAACGAGCGGCCCATGACGGCGCGGGCGTGGCCGCTGTGCTGATGACCGACCAGTTCCGCTTCGTAGCCTTGCATGGCGGACATCAGCTCGTCCAACACTTCGCGGGAGCAGGCGATCACTTCATGTTGTCCCTGTTGCGTGCCGTTTTGGTTGGTCGTCATCCCCACATTCCCCCTTTGAGATGATAGAAGGGTATGGAACCCGGGTTAGTATGTGTCGGATCGAATGAAAATTATACAAAAAACCCAGTGGCTTAAAGCGGCACTGGGTCATACGATACAGTATTAGTTTGCGGTGCTGCGTTGACGCATGTTTTTCATGCGACCGGCCACCAGCACGCCGCCGATCAGGACGATGGTGAGCGTCCATTTCAGTACCGGGTTGCCTTCGAAGACGGGGGCGAGGAAGCGCTCTTCGACGATCATCTTCGATGCGGTGTAGGCGAGCACGGCCGAGCCGATGTAGATGATCCACGGGTATTTCTCGATCCATTTCAGGACCAAGGTGCTGCCCCAGACAACGACCGGCACGGAGATCAACAGGCCGAGGATGACCAGCAGGAACGAGCCGTGTGCTGCGCCTGCGACGGCGAGGACGTTGTCGATGCCCATGACGGCATCGGCGATGATGATCGTGCGCACGGCCGCCCAGAAGGACGAGGTGGCTTGCACGTCATGCTGTTTTTCTTCGGTGAGCAGTTTGTAGGCGATCCAGATCAAGAGCAGGCCGCCGACCAGCAACAGTCCCGGGATCTCCAGCAACCAGACGACGAGCATGGTGGCGATGGCGCGGATGACGATCGCGCCGACGGTGCCCCAGATGATCACCTTTTTTTGTTGGTCTTTTGGCAGGTTGCGGGCTGCCAATCCGATAACGATCGCATTGTCACCGGCGAGCACGAGGTCGATGATGACGATTGAGAGCAGAGCCATGAAAAATCCGGCAGACAAAAATTCCATCGAGATCACTCCTTCATAAGGGTAGTGTGTGCTCTTCCCGATGTTTTCTATGAACGAAGACAAAAAAGACCTTTGCCGCGTTTGGAAAATCGGGCAAAGGTCTTGCTAACAACGAATGTTGAATAAAACTCTCGTTGCCGAAAGAGCCGGAGATCAGGCGATCTCGAAATGACGACTCAATCGTGGCAGCTACTCCCCTTTGGAGCACACGTATGAACTTTGTTACCAACATATTATGCGAAAAGGCGTCACATGTCTATAGATTTGGCGTGGAAGTTTGTAAATCTTTTGTGAAGGGCCGTCCAAGCTCTTACTGCAAACGAGTGCCAGGGTCCATCGGGCGGTCGCCGGCGCGGTCTTGGTAGCCGTCGACGAGGTGGGTCATGCCGCGCACGAGGGTGTCGTCTTCGAGGTTGCTGTACAGGTGGTAGCCGAGGTCTTCGCGGTCGACGAGCACTTCTTCGAGGACTTGCACGGTGCCGTAGTCGCCCAGTTCGCCGGCGCGGCGGATCTGCGCGCGGAGCATCTGCTGGACTTTCAGCTCGTGTTCGAGATCGTTGCGCAGGTAGTCGCGCATGCTGTAGCGGCCTTCGACTTCATGTTTGACGTAGGACAGTTCATGTTGGGTGACCGGGTGTGCGGTCGGGACGCCACCGAGGCGGGCGACGCGCTCGCCGATCTCGTCGATGTGCTTTTTGGTTTGTTCGATGTGTTCGTTGAGCAGTTCGTGCAGCGAGAGGAACGACTCTGCGCCTTCGGACAACCAGTGGTGCTTTTGGTATTGGTGCAGCAACACGTTCAGGGCGCACTGATGGTCGTCGAGCATCAAAGCCATTTCGAGGCGCACTTCATAGGGGAGGGAGATGCCGCAGCCGACCTGTTTGACGGTGCGCGGCTGTTGGCGCAGGATCATGTTGTGGTCGGAGGCGTGTCCCGGCATCATCGGGTCAAAGCCGGATTTGTCGAGGTTGAAACGCCCTTCGAAGTTGGACGCGTTGGTGAGCATCGCGCGCAGATCATGCGGCGGGTGTTCGCCCATTTCGGCGTTGGTTAGATTTGGGGTGTTTCTGTGCTCCATTTGATGACACTCCTTTGGATGGATGCTCGTTCGTGGTTATTGTTTCCTTGCCAGATACAGGCATGCGCACAATTTTTTTCAGGCCGCTTCCTTCCATTTGAGGGGGGCATAGGATAACACGATCAGACAGAGCGTGAAGGGGGCCAACCCATGCGAACGATTGTGTTTCTTGGGGTGAACAAGTCCGGGTCCAGTCGTGAGGCGGTTCGGGCGGCGGCCAATCTCGGGTATTTGACTGTGCTGTTGACAGACCGGGATGCGTTTTTGCAGCAGAGGTCGCTGTTTCCTGATGTCCATCGAATGATCCGGGTGGATCTGACGGATGAGGAGGCGATTCGTCAGCAACTGGTGATGTTGCAAAGGCAGGGAAGGGTGATTGAACTGATCGTCAGCATGATCGAGCCGCATGTGACCACGGCCGCTCGTCTGTCGCGGGAGATCTGCGGCACGCCTCTCTCTTGTGAAGCGATGGAGCGCATGCAAGACAAGATTCTCACGCGCGATCAACTGCGGGGAACGGCGTATGGCGTGCAATTTGCCAGTTGGGACCCGGAAGCGGAGTCGTGGGAGTCGTGGACCGAGCGGGAGCGGATGCCGCTGCCGGCGGTGGTCAAGTCGCCGCGCTCGACCGGTTCCAAGGATGTGCTGAAGGCGGTGGATGAGGAGGAACTGCGGGCGGCGGCTGAACGGCTGGCGGCGAAGTACGACGGGGAGCCGGTGCTGATCGAGGAGTATCTCGACGGACCGCAGGTGCTGGTGGAAGCGCTGGTGTGGGAGGGAACGGCGCGGATCGTCGCGGTGATCGAGCAAGAGATCTCGAAGGAGGAGCGATTTATCGTCACCGGGTATGCGGTGCACACGGTGATCCCGGACGAGTGGCGGGAGAGTCTGCCGCGCGCCGTGCAGGAGATCGTGACGGCGATGGGAATGGATCTTGGGGCGTGCCATCTGGAGATGCGCGATGTGCGCGGCGGATGGAAACTGATCGAGAGCAACCCGCGCATCTCCGGCGGTGCGATGAACTCGCTGATCGAGGCCGCCTACGGGATCAATCTGATGTATGAGACGCTGCGGCTGTTTCTTGGCGAAACGCCGAATCTGTCACGGCGGCATGTGCGGCCGGCGTTTGCGCAATATGTGACGGTGAAGGAGCGCGGTGTGCTCCAACGCGTGACCGGCAAACAGCAGGCGGCGAGCTACCCGTCTGTACACGAGGTGTATGTCAAGCCGAAGCAGGGGACGCGGCTGCAACCCCCGCTGTCGATGGGACATCGGTATGCGTATGTGATCGCGACAGGCAACACGCTGGACGAGGCGAGGGAACTGGCAAAGCATGCGGCGGGCAAGATCACCTTTCACCTTCGTTCTGAGGAAAGGAGGTGAAGAGGGTTGAAGGTCACAGTAGGCATGATGCATTACCGTCGCGACCCGCGTACGCTGTTCAAAGCGTATGCGTATGCGGCGGCGGCAAAGATGGAAGGGGTCGATTTCTTTTATTTCACGCCGGGACGAGTCGATTTGGAGAAGCGGACAATCGTGGCTTGGTTTTATGAAGACGGGGCATGGGTCGAGCGCGAGACTTCCTTTCCGGATGTGATTTATAACAGCGGCGGCTCGGTCAGTGAAAAGACGGATGAAGTCATCGAACGTCTCTTCGACGAGATCCCGTACACGAGCCACTCGGTCGGCGACAAGGTGACGGTCTACAATCGCCTGCTCAAAGGCCGCCTGTTTGCCAAGTACCTGTTGCCGACGCACCGGGTGCGCAGCGAGGACGACGTGCTCGACAAGCTCAACGAGTACGAGCGGGTGATCGTCAAGCCGACGTCCGGCGCGAAAGGGATCGGCGTGGTCTATGTGGAGCAGAACGGCGATGATTTTGTCACGATCGAGCAGACGGAGCGCTCGCTGTTTACCCGCCGTGAGTTTGAACGATGGTTGGAGCAGTGGCTGGAGATGGAGGACTTGCTGGTCCAGCCGTATGTGGCGTCGCGAACGAAGGCGGGGCAACCGTTTGATTTCCGGCTCCATGTGCAAAAGGGCGGGCAAGGCCAATGGGTGATGACGACGATCTACCCGCGCATCGGGCAGGCGGGAAGCATCATCACGAACTTGAGCGCCGGCGGGGCGACGAACGAGTTGAAGTTTTTCCTGGAGCATGAGTTTGGGACGGAGGCGTACGACATCGCTCGCGAGTTGGAGGTGTTTGCGCTGCAACTCGCGGCTCATATGGACGAGGTGTATGAGGAGAACTTTGATGAACTCGGGATCGACATCGGTCTCGACCCGCATCGCAAGTTCTGGCTCTATGAGGTAAACTGGCGTCCCGGTCAGCCGATGCTGTTCCGATTGGAACTGGATGTGGTGCGGAATATGATCTTGTATTGCAAATATCTCGCCGCCCATTACGGGCAAAATAAGTGGCGGGCCCAGTGAGTAATCAACCGGACCTCTTCCGTACAGGAATGAGGTCTTTTTTTCTGCGTACTGTAGATGTATAATGATTGTATAAGGTATGAAAAAGAATGGAGAACCATTTTATGTATAATATCAAATCGGTCTCGAAGATGTTGGAGATGCCGGCGGTGACGATCCGGGCGTGGGAGAGACGGTATCATGTCGTGACGCCGGTCCGCTCGGAGTCGGGGCATCGATTGTACACCGATCAGGACATCGAGGATCTGCGCTGGCTGAAGGTGCAGACGGAGGAAAAGGGCATCAACATCTCGCAAGCGGTGAAGATGCTGGAGAAGATGCGCGAAGAACGGCGCAGGCTCCCGGTCTCGGAAACGCAGATGCCGGTGATGTCCGACAATCTTGAGGAACTGCGCAGCGATCTGTACCGGGCGTTGCTGCAACTCGATGCCGGTCGTGCAAACGCGGTGCTGGATCTGGGTTTTTCGATGTTTCACTACGAAGAGATGTTTCATGGGGTGATGGCGCCGATCCTGTGCCGGATCGGCGATGAGTGGGAGCGCGGCGAGGTCAGCGTGGCGCAGGAACATTTTTCCTCGAACCTGTTGTCGCAGCGTTTTTATCAATTTTTCCGCGTGTTTCCGGTCGATCCGGCGTTGCCAAAAGCGCTGGCGTTCTGCCCGGCGAAGGAGGAGCATCAGATCGGACTGCTCTTGTTCTTGCTGTTCCTGCGCAAAAAAGGGATGGACGTGATCCACCTCGGGCCGAACACGCCGCAACTCGGCGTGCGGGAGATCATCCGCAACCACGGGGTGAAGGTCGTCGCCGTGTCGCTGACCGACCCGGCGCAGTGCGAGGAGACGGAACGAATGCTCGGCGAGCTGAAGGCGGAGTTTCCCAAGATCAAACTGGTGCTGGGCGGGCAAGGGTTTGCGCAAGTGTCTGCACCGTGGCGTCCTTTGGTGCTGGACGGAAACAGGGAAGCGTGGGAGACGTGGTACGCGGCTGACGTGCAGACGATGAAAAGGGGGTAGCCCGGTGCCGGAGCAGGATCTGCGTGCCCTCTATCAACTGTTGGCGAAAGTGGCGCTCGGCACGGTGATGTCCCGCGAGGAAGCTCTGGCGATGGGCGAGTTGCCTGCGGGACGGCTGGCCGATCTGAAAAAAGCGTCGTGGATGATTCGCCGACGTGCGTTCGGGCGGGCTGTGACGTGGTGTCTGCAGGAGGAGGCGGCGGTGATCGAACTGCCGGTGCGGCCGGGGCAGACGTGGGCTGAGCGGGTCGATGCGCTGTATGCGATCCGGGAGCGATGCCGGGAGTGTGCGTCCGGTTGCACCGTCAAGGTGACTGTCGCCGAGGACGAAGACGTGGAGCTGTCGGAGGTGATCCGGTTGCTGTGCGTGGCGCAGTTTGTCTGGCAAGGGGCGGTGCGTTTGCAGGTCGATCCGGCCTCCGGAGCGGAGCGACTGCGGGAGATGCTGGCGGCAGGGGCGGACGATGTCGGGGTGCTGACCGATCCGGCCGTTTCGCGGATGACGGCGTTTTTGGCAGAGGAACTGGGGCTGGAATTGGCGAAAAGGGTAGCTGTGTCCGACAGAAACAGGGCGGGTGCGACCGAATGAATGTAGAAGAAGCGGGTTTCGGCATGTTTCGAGGGTTCGATGCATGAACTGATCATACGGAATCTTTCGATAGGATAAGAGGAAACAGGCTGCGGGAGGTGACATCCAGATGACGTATGGACGAGTGGACGCGGAAGTCTACGAGATGATCGATCGCCGCAACCGGCGGCTGACGGCCGAGCTACAGCGGATGGAGGAAAAGGTGCGGGAGGTCAAGGCGCTGGAGGAGATCTGGCACCGGCTCAAATTTGTTGTGCTCGAAAGCAATCCGAGCGGCTATTTCCGCATTCGCACGATGTTTAACAATCATCGACTGGGCGCGGTCTCCTATCCGATGTTGAAGCAAAATGTGTTTCGCATCTTTTACGATTCGCTGGCGGGCGAGGTCTCGGATGACAACATGATCAATCTGTTGACGCACATCTGGGGGTATCTCAAGAAGCATGTCGTCGAGTCGGAGCGGGATGAGGTGCTCGATCTGATCGGCGAGCTGTCGAAAGGAAATCTCGATGTCACCAAGCGGTTGTTTGATCTGTTTGCCGACCTGCATGCGCGGCATGGCAAGCGCAATCTGATGGACCCGCCGCTGGAAGGGATCGTGTGAGATGAAAAAGGAAGTTTGGGTGCTGGTGCTGTCCGTTTTGACGATTCTCGTCGTCGTGACGGGCGGCTATATGGTTGAAAAGGTGTGGAGTGAGGATCGCGAGGCGTGGGTTCCGTGGGGCACCTTCGAGGGTCCGAGCGGTGCTGAACTGCGCAACCGGGCGGTGGAACGGCTGACGGAGCGAGGGATCGAAGTGCGCGTGACAGAGAAGGGCGATCTGGAGATTCGCAAAAAGGATCAGGAGGAAGCGGTCATTTGCTGCACATAGGAAAAGAGGCTCCGAGGGGATCGGAACCTCTTTTTATTTTTGCCCCCAGCGGTCTTGGTGCAGGAGGTCGGCAAAGTGCTCCCGTTTGCGCCAGCCGGACTGTTCGAGGATCGGAGCGCTCGGATAGTCGTCGGTGTAGCCGAACGAGAGCAGTGCAACCGGTTCGATGTGCGGCGGGATGCCGAGGATGCGGCGGACGTCCGGTTTTTTATAAAAGGAGACCCAGCCCATGGCGATCCCTTCCGCGTAGGCGGCGAGCCACATGTTTTGGATGGCACAGGCGACAGACAGGATGTCCGTCTCGGGGATCGAGTTGCGGCCGAGGACGTGGTCGCCGCCGCGCGTCGGATCGCAGGTGATGCAGACAGTCAGCGGGGCTTCGCGCAAGCCTTCGACTTTGAGGGTGAGGAAATGAGCGTCGCGGCCTTCTTGGGCGAAATGGATCGCGAGGGCGCGGCGTTCTTTGTCGGCGGCGAGGGCGAGTTGGTCTTTGATCTGCTCGTCGCGCACGAGGATGAAATCCCACGGCTGCATGAAGCCGACAGACGGCGCATGGTGGCCGGCGAGCAGGATGCGCTGGACTTTTTCGTCTTCCAGCGGGTCTGATTTGAAAGAGCGGACGTCGCGTCGGTTGCGGATCGCTTCGTAGACGGCATCGCGCTGTTCGGGTGTGAAGTTCATGTTGTGTGACACCTCCTGTTTGACATGATGTTACCATGATTTGTCTTCCTTGGCTCAGACTTCTGGTATATACTATGCGGCAATGAAGGGGGCGAGTGTGCAGATGATGCTGATGACGGTCAAAGGGAAGATTGCAGAACTCGATGCAGCGGCGATGACGGCTGCGAGGGAGCGGTGGGATCAATTGACGAAACCGCTGGGTGCGCTGGGCAAGCTGGAGGAGATCGGGGTGAAGTTGTCCGGGATTCAAGGGACGGTGTACCCGTCGGTGGCACGTCGGGCGGTGGTGGTGATGTGCGGCGATCACGGGGTCGCGGCGGAAGGGGTCAGCGCGTATCCGGCCGATGTGACAGGGCTGATGATGCAGAATTTTTTGAAGCAAAAGGCGGCGATCAACGTGCTGGCGGCGCAGGCCGGGGCGGAGGTGCTGATCGTCGATGTCGGCTCCCGCGTCGAGGAGAAATGGGACGGGGTGCTGCATCGCAAGGTGAAGGCGGGCACCGACAACATGGCGCAGGGACCTGCGATGACGCGTGATGAGGTGCTGCAGGCGATCCAGGTCGGCGTGGAGGTGGCGGACGATCTCAAAGCTCGCGGCGTGGAAGTGGTCGCGCTCGGCGAGATGGGCATCGGCAACACGACTCCGAGTGCGGCGATGGCGTCGGTGCTGATCGGGTACCCGGTGGCGGCGCTGACCGGCTACGGCACGGGGATCACGGTGGAGGAGAAACCGCGGAAGATCGCGGTGATCGAAAAGGCGATTGAGGTCAATCGTCCGGACCCGGCCGATCCGCTCGATGTACTGGCGAAAGTGGGCGGTTTGGAGATCGCGGGACTGGTTGGCGTCATATTGGGCGCGGCGGCGAATAAAATGGCTGTTGTGGTGGACGGGGTGATCGCGGGTGCGGCCGCATTGGCGGCGTGCCGGATCGAGTCGAACGCCGGTTGTTATTTGTTTGCGTCGCATCTGTCGCAGGAGCCGGCGCATGCGGTGATGTTGCAGGAGATCGGGCTCAGTCCGTTGTTGACGCTCGATATGCGGCTGGGAGAAGGGACGGGCGCTGTGTTGGCGATGCCGTTGCTGGAGGCTGCGACGCGGTTGGTGGCCGAGATGGCGACGTTTGCCGATCTGGGACTTTAGCAAGATGGGCTTGTAGGGGCGGCGACGTTCGCCTATAATTCTAGTCAGTTGGATGAAAGATTTGCCACTTGTTTTTTGAAAAATACATATGAGCGCAACCGGGTGTTCGCGAGAGCTTAAAAGGGAAGCTGGTGTAAGTCCAGCACGGTCCCGCCACTGTAAATGGGGAGCTTTCTTCATCTGCCACTGTGAGAATATCGATCATGGGAAGGCGAAGAAAGCAGAGATCCATAAGTCAGGAGACCTGCCCGGTTGTTTGTTCCATGCCTTCTTACGAGGAATAAGGGGATGGGTGACTGCTTTTGTGGACAAATCGTGCGGGTTGCCGGAGTTGTGGCAGTTGTGCGTGTCGATAGGAGGCGCCTTTCCTTTGGGAAGGGCGTCTTTTTTTGTTGGATTTTTTTGGAAGGGGAGATGAGTGTGCGAGGCAAGCTGTTGATCGTGGGATTTGGACCCGGGAGCTTTGAGCATATCACGAAGCGGGCTCGGGAAGCGATTGAGGAGTCGGATGTGATCATCGGGTACAACACGTACGTCGATCTGATTCGCGGGCTGTTGACGGAGAAGCACGAGATCGTGCGGACGGGGATGACGGAGGAAGTGTCGCGGGCCATCGAAGCGGTGCGGCAGGCGGAGATGGGGAAGAAGGTCGCGGTGATCTCGTCCGGGGATGCCGGGGTGTACGGGATGGCGGGCCTTGTGTATGAGGTGTTGATCGAGAAGGGCTGGCGTGAGGAGTCGGGCGTCGAGGTCGAGGTGGTGCCGGGGATTTCGGCGGTCAACTCGGTGGCGTCGCTGCTCGGGGCGCCGGTGATGCACGACTACTGCTGCATCTCGCTGTCCGACCATCTGACGCCGTGGGAGTTGATCGCGCGGCGGGTGGAAGCGGCGGGGATGGGAGATTTCATCGTCGCGCTGTACAACCCGAAGAGCGGGAAGCGTACGCGGCAGATCGCGGAGACGCAGAAGATCCTGCTGAAGTACCGCCCGGCTGAGACGCCGGTCGGGCTGGTGAAAAGCGCGTACCGGGATCGGCAGCAGATCGTGATGACGACGCTCGGGGAGATGCTGGAGCACGACATCGGGAT
This sequence comes from Tumebacillus lacus, assembly GCF_026410385.1. Lineage (GTDB taxonomy): Bacteria > Bacillota > Bacilli > Tumebacillales > Tumebacillaceae > Tumebacillus > Tumebacillus lacus. Next base: position 94,733 of record NZ_JAPMLT010000002.1, on the reverse strand, counting down.
GCTGACGACGGTGGTGATCGGCAACTCGTCGACGTTCTTCTACGACGGCAAGATGATCACGCCGCGCGGCTATCAGCGCAAATACACGCTCGGGAAAGAGGAGCAGCCGCTGCGGATGAACGAACGACTCCAAGAAGAACACGAGCCGTGGGCCCTGCACGGCGGGGTCAAGGAAGGGAAAGGCGCGGGCAGTGCAGGCAGTGCAGGCAGTGCAGGCAGTGCAGGTAGTGCAGGTAGTGCAGGTAGTGCAGGTAGTGCAGGTAGTGCAGGTAGTGCAGGTAGTGCTGGTGCTGGTGCTGGTGCTGGTGCTGGTGCTGCGGTTTTGAATGCGGTGCCGGTGACGGGAAAGGGTGTTATGGAGACTGAGGCAGCGGCCGTTTCTCCGCTGGAGTTGGCGATGGACGCTGTGACGCGGCTGGTGGAGCGCGGGGTGATCGAGACGGATGTGGTAAGCAAGGAGCAGGTGTCTCCCTACTACGCTTCGATGACCGCGATCTTGGAACTGGCGGTGTCGCCGGGGGTGTGGGAGAAGAAGATCTCCAACGGGCAGATGATGACGATCCTCGAAGTGGTCGGGGAAGACGGCGAAATGGAGTATACACCGAATCATCATCTGCTCCTGCGCGTGCCGACCGCCGAACCGGACGCTGTCGTCCGGAAACTCCGCGCGGCCGGTTTGAACGTGCAAGGCATCGGCAATGTGGTGCAGATGAAAGCGTGCGATTTTTGCCAAGGGGAAAAGGCGGCTTCGATCCCGGAGGCGGAACGGTTGGCCGAGCGGCTCGCCGGACTGACTGTGCCGAAGGAGCTGCGCATCGGCTTTGCCGGGTGCGCGATGGCGTGCTACGGATCGGTGATGGAAGATGTCGCGGTGGTGTATCGCCGCAATCGATATGACCTCTTCCTCGGCGGCAAGACGATCGGCCGCAATGCCCACGCAGCCCAGCAGGTCGCCGAAGGGTTGGATGCAGACGAAATCGTCGAGACGGTCGAGCGCATCGTGGCGGAGTACAGAGAAAAAGGGCATCCGGATGAGCGATTCCACAAATTTTTCAAACGAATGGGCGTGGTCGCCGGATATCGCCATCAGGAAGTGGCGGAACCGATTCCAGTCGATACGGTGTGCGGAGATTGAGGAGGGAGCGAACGCGATGAAACAGGCGATTTTGCTGGTCGGACATGGCAGCCGCGATCCGCAGGGCAATGAGGAACTGCTCGCTTTTGCCGAGCGGGTGCGGGAGCGGCTCGCCGGAGAGTATCCGGTGGTGGAGACGTGTTTTTTGGAATTTGCCAAGCCGAATATCGCACAGGGCATCGCAAACTGTGTGACGGCGGGCGCGACGCAGGTGACGTTGGTGCCGATTATTTTGTTCGGAGCCGGGCATTCGAAACTGCACATCCCGCATGAGATCGATGAGGCGAGAGTGCGGTATCCGGACGTGACGTTTGCGTATGGCAAGCCGATCGGGGTGCATCCGTTGACGCTGGAGATCTTGGCGGCACGGTTGCGCGAGGCGGGATATGCGTGGGAGACCGGGCAGGAACGCAGCGAGGATGCGATCTTGATCGTGGGGCGCGGGAGCAGTGACCCGGATGCGAACAGCGATCTGATGAAAGTGGCGCGGCTGCTGTGGGAGAAGGTGCCGGTGCGGTATGTGGAGACGTGCTATATCGGCGTGACACAGCCTGATTTTGCAGAGGGGATGCGGCGTTGTGTGAGCCTGGGGGCAAAGCGGGTGTACGTGCTGCCGTATTTTCTGTTCACGGGCGTACTGATCAAGCGGATGGAAGCGATGTTGCTGGAGTTTTCTGAGCAGTACCGGGAGGTGCCGATGCAACTGGCCGGGTATTTTGGATTCCACGACGCGCTGATCGAGATCCTGCGCGACCGCGTGGAAGAGGCCGCACGCGGCGAGGCCAAGATGAACTGCGACAATTGCCAGTTCCGGCTGGCCGCGATGGATGGGCATCACCATCATCATGATCATGATCATGATCATGATCACGACCATGGGCACGATCACGGACATGATCACGGACATGATCACGGACATGAGCACGGACATGAACACGGACATGAACACGGACATGAACACGGACATGAACACGGACATGAACACGGACATGAACACGGACATGAACACGGACATGAACACGGACATGAACACGGACATGAACACGGACATGAACACGATCACGATCATGTTGCGGCGAAGCGGTTGGAGGTTGGGGGGTTATGATTTTTCAATTGTGCGGCACGAGCGACGCTCGCGAGCTGGCGGTGCAGGTCCGCGAGGCGGGGCATGAGGTGTTGACGTCGGTGGTGACCGACAGTGCGGCGAAGAGTCTGGAAGAAGCCGGGCTGCCGGTGCGCGTCGGGCGGCTGACGCTGGAGGAGATGATCGCGCTGTTCCGGGAACAAGGGGTGCAAGTCGTGGTCGACGCAGCCCATCCGTTTGCCGAAGAAGCGCACAAAAACGCGATGGCGGCGACGCAAGCCTGCGGCATCCCGTATATCCGGTTCGAACGCGCGGCCCTGCAATTTCAAGCCCACCCAAACCTCCACTTCGTCGACGACTACGCGGCCGCCGCCGACAAAGCGGCTGAACTGAAAGGCACGGTCATGCTGACCACCGGTTCCAAAACGCTCGGCATCTTCACCAAACGGCTGCTCGGCGTCGAAGGCGTCCACCTCGTCGCCCGCATGCTCCCCCGCCTCGACAACATGGAAAAATGCGCTGAACTCGGCCTTGAACAAAAGCAAATCATCGCCATGCAAGGCCCGTTTTCCAAAGAACTCAACATCGCCCTCTACCGCAACTACAACACCGACGTCGTCATCACCAAGGAAAGCGGCAAAGTCGGCGCCGTCGACGAAAAGGTCGAATCTGCGCTGGAACTGGGCCTGCAAGTGATCGTCATCGGCCGTCCGGGCCTTGCGTACGGCGATGTGTACAGCGAAAGCGAGCCGGTGCTCGCACATCTGAAACGTCTGAGAGGAGAAGTGGCACATGGACTTCAAAACTGATTTTATCCCGTTGACCGTACAACCGCAGGAGATCGAAGCCTACAGCTTCAACATCATCACCGAGGAACTGGGCCCGCACCCGTTCACCGAAGAACAATACCCGGTCGTCCAGCGCGTCATCCACGCATCGGCCGACTTTGACCTGGGCCTGAGCATGGTCTTCCACCGCGATGCGGTGCGTGCCGGCATCGAAGCGATCCGCGCCGGCAAAAACGTCTACGCCGACGTGCAGATGATCCAGTCGGGCATTTCCAAACCGCGCATTGAAAAATTCGGCGGTGACGTGCGCGTCTACATCTCCGACGCGGACGTGGCCGCTGAAGCGAAACAGCACAATCTCACCCGCGCCATCATCGCCACCCGCAAAGCGGTCGCCGAGCAGCCGGACGGCATTTTCGTCATCGGCAACGCGCCGACCGCCCTTCTGGAACTGATTCGTCTGATCAAAATCGGCGAAGCGAGACCGTCGCTGGTGATCGGCATGCCGGTCGGCTTTGTCTCCGCTGCCGAGTCGAAGGATGAACTGGCGAAACTGATCGACGGCGACGTGCCGTTTATCACCAACATCGGACGCAAGGGGGGCAGCCCGGTCTCGGTCGCGGCGATGAATGCGATCTCGCTGATGGCCGAGCGCGGCTAATGCGCAAAAAGGAAGAGGAGAAAGACCCGTCGCAGATGCGACACGGCTACACCACCGGCGCCGTCGCAACGGCGGCGACGAAAGCGGCGCTCCAAGCGCTGATCACAGGCGAGCCTGTCGCGAGTGTCGAACTGCGCTTGCCGATCGGCGAAGTGGCGACATTTGCTGTCGAACAGCTCGAAGTTTCCCGGGAAATGACGATTTGCGGCATGATCAAAGACGCGGGCGACGACCCGGATGCGACCCATCTGGCGTTGATCCGCTCCGAGGTCTCGTGGTCGGCGTCGGGCGAATATGAGCTCGACGGCGGCATCGGCGTCGGCCGCGTCACCAAGCCAGGTCTCCCCGTCCCCGTCGGCGAAGCGGCGATCAACCCTGTGCCGCGCCGGATGCTGCGGCAAGCGGTGGCCGACGTGCTGAACGAGTACGGCATCGACCGGGGTGTGCGCGTGGTGATCTCCGTGCCGGACGGCGAAGAGATCGCCAAAAAGACGCTCAACGAGCGGCTCGGCATCATCGGCGGCATCTCGATCCTCGGCACGAAAGGCATCGTCGTCCCTTTTTCAACGGCGGCGTATCAGGCGTCCGTCGTGCAGGCGATCAAAGTCGCCCGCGCAGGCGGTGTGGAGCATCTGGTGCTGACCACAGGCGGCTCATCGGAGAAATACGCGATGCGGATGTTCCCGGAACTGCCGCAGGAAGCGTTTATTCAGATGGGCGACTTTGTCGGATTTTCTCTGCGTCACGGCAAGCGGCAAGGGGCGAAAAAAATCTCTCTCGTCGGCATGATGGGCAAATTTTCAAAGATCGCGCAGGGCGTGATGATGGTGCATTCTAAATCGGCTCCGGTGGATTTTGAATTTTTGGCGGACGTGGCGGCGGGCTGCGGGGCGATGCCGGAGATGCGGGAGGAAATACGCGGGGCCAACACGGCTTCGCAGGTGGGCGACATCATGGCCGCAGCCGGTTTGGACCGATTTTTTGTCGAGCTGAGCCTGCATGCGTGCCGACACGCGTTGCAAGAGGTCGGCGGCGGGCTCTGTGTGGAGACGGTGCTGACGACGATGAAAGGCGATCTGTTGGGGAGGGCGACTGTTGATGATTCAAAATGAGATCCATGTCATCGGGATCGGCGATGATGGGGCGGCAGGGCTGTTTCCGCACCTGCTGGCGGTGATCGAGCGGGCGAACGTGCTGGTCGGGGGGGAGCGGCATCTGGAGTTTTTCCCGCTGTTTGCCGGGGAAAAGGTGACGATCACCGGGAAGCTGACCGAACTGACCGAGCGACTGATCGAAGAGCGGTCGACCGGACGCAATGTGGTCGTGCTGGCATCGGGTGATCCGCTGTTTTACGGCATCGGGAGCTATCTGGCGTCGAAAGTGGCAGGCGTGGTGATCCACCCGCATCTGTCGTCGATCCAACTCGCGTTTGCGAGGCTCGGGTTGGGCTGGCAGGATGCGTACATCCACAGCTTGCACGGCAAAAGCATCAAGGGCCTCGCCCAGCGCATCGACGGACGGGAGAAGGTCGCGATGCTGACCGATCATCAAAATACGCCGTCGGTGATCGCCTGCTATCTGCTTCATTACGGGATGACCGAGTACCGGATGTTCATCGCGGAAAATCTTGGCGGGGCGGAAGAGCGGTGCCGTTTGCTGGAGTTGGAGGAAGCGGCGGAGATCGAGTGTTCGCCGCTCAACGTGGTCGTGCTGGTGCGGAAGAAAGAAGCGAAGGTGCGCAGATGGGCGCTCGGGATCGACGACGAGGAGTTTGCCCAACGCAAGCCGGACAAAGGGCTGATCACCAAGCGGGAAGTGCGCGTGCTGTCGATCTCGGAGTTGCAACTCAAGCGGGACAGCATCGTGTGGGACATCGGGACGTGCACCGGATCGGTCGCGATTGAAGCGGCGAAAGTGGCCAGTGAAGGGCACGTGTACGGCATCGAAAAAAACGAGGCCGATCTGGAAAATGCGCGGGAGAACGGGCGGAGATATCGCGCCGACTTGACGCTTTTGCACGGCAAGGCGCCGGCGGGGCTGGACGAGTGGCCGGACCCGGACGCGGTGTTTATCGGCGGCTCGGGCGGCGAGATGGGCGAGGTGTTGCGCATCTGCTCGGAGCGGTTGCGGGAAGGCGGGCGCGTGGTGCTCAACGCGGCGACGATCGAGACGCTGTATGAAGCGACGCAGACGTTTGCGGCACTTGGCATGAAGACGCGGGTCACGCAGTTGCAGGTGGCGAGGAGCAAGCCGGTCTTGCACCTGACACGGTTTGAAGGGTTGAACCCGATCTGGATCATTACAGCGTGGAACGCAAAGGCGGAGGAGGAGACAGAATGACGACAGCGACGAAGACAGGCCGCCTGTACGGTCTGGGAGTGGGTCCCGGCGACCCGGAGTTGATCACGGTCAAGGCGTTTCGGATCTTGAAAGAGGTCGATGTGGTGGCCTATCCGAAGAAGCGGCAAGGCAGCAAGAGCTATGCGCATCAGATCGCGGAGATGTATGTCCGTCCCGGTGAGAAGGAGATGCTCGGGCTGGTGTTTCCGATGACGAAAGATGAGGAGACGTTGAAGACGGCGTGGGCAAAAGTGACGAGCGACATCTATGCGTTGCTGGAACAGGGCAAGGACGTGGCGTTCGTGACGGAAGGCGATCCCAATCTGTACTCGACGTGGATTCATATGGCGCGCGGCATGCAGGAGGCGCATCCGAACGTGGAGATCGTGTCGGTGCCGGGGATCTCGTCGGCACTGGGAGCGGCGGCACGACTCGGTCTGCATCTGGCGGACGGCGACGACCTGTTTGCCATCGTCCCGGCGACGGAGGATCGCGAGGCGATGAAGCAGGCGCTCGAGTCGCATGACACGGTCGTCTTTATCAAGGTGGCGAAAGTGATCGATCAGATGATCGGCATCCTGGAAGAACTGGGCTTGAAGGAAAACGCGTCGGTCGTCACCAAGGTCACGTCCGGCGAAGAACAGGTTTGGCGAAACGTCGAGGAACTGCGCGGGCAGGAACTCAACTATCTCACGCTGATGGTGGTGCGAAAATCATGATGGTGCTGGAACCGAAAGTGTACATCGTAGGCGCAGGACCGGGCGACCCGGATCTGATCACCGTGAAAGGTCTGACCATTTTGCAACAGGCGGATGTGGTGCTGTACACCGATTCGTTGGTCAACGAGGACCTGATCGCCAAAGCGAAGCCGGATGCGACCGTGCTGAAAAGTGCGGGGATGGATCTGGAAGAGATGGTCGATGTGATGAAAGCGGCCGTGGCCCAAGGCAAGAGCGTAGCCAGAATGCATACGGGCGATCCGGCGGTGTACGGGGCGATCCTGGAGCAGATGGTGTTGCTGAAGAAGGAAGGCGTCGCGTTTGAAAATGTGCCGGGGGTGTCGTCGGTGTTTGCGGCGGCGGCTGCGCTGGGTGCGGAATTGACGGTGCCGGAGTTGTCGCAAACGGTGATCTTGACCCGTGCGGAAGGACGGACGCCGGTACCGGAGCGCGAAAAATTGGCCGATCTGGCGAAGCATCATTGCACGATCGCCCTGTATCTGAGCGCGACGCTGACCAAGAAAGTGATGAAGGAATTTATCGACGCGGGCTGGGCACCGGAGACGCCGGTGGCGGTGGTGCAGCGGGCGTCGTGGCCGGATCAGAAGATCGTGCGCACGACGGTCGAAGGGCTGGATGAGGCGATGAAGGAAAACGGAATTCGCTCGCATGCGATGATCTTGGCCGGATGGGCGCTCGATCCGACGCTGGTGGACCGGGATGAGCATCGTTCGAAATTGTACGACAAGGAGTTTACCCACAAGTTCCGCAAAGGGGTGACGACCTGATGTCGAACCCGTATGCGATTGTCGCGATCACCAAGCACGGAGTGGAGATGGCGAGGGAACTGTGCGAGAAACTGCCGGGGGCGGATTTGTATTACATGAGCAAGTTCGCCCGCGGCGATGAGGAAGAGAAGGGCATCCGGCTGTTTGAAGGATCGGTCAAATTGATTCTCCCGGATCTGTTTGCGAGGTATACGGGGATCATCCAGTTTATCTCGCTCGGGGCGGTGGTGCGGATGATCGCGCCGATTTTGAAAGATAAAAAGACCGATCCGGGCGTGGTGGTGGTCGATGATCGCGGGCAGTTTGCGATCTCGGTGCTGTCGGGGCATCTGGGCGGGGCCAATGAGTTGACGCGGGTGGTCGCGGAGTTGATCGGAGCGGCGCCGGTGATCACGACTGCCTCCGATGTGCAGAAGACGATTCCGGTCGACATGTTCGGGCGGCAGTTCGGCTGGGTGATCGAGAGTTTTGAGCATGCCACGCCGGTGTCCGCGTCGGTGGTGAATGAGGAGCCGGTCGTGCTGGTGCAGGAAGCTGGCGAGCGCGAGTGGTGGACGTATGAGAAGCCGTTGCCGGAGCATATCCGCGTGGTCGGAAGTGCGGCGGAGGCGGTGGAGCTCGCCGATTGGTGGAAGGCGGCCCTGATCGTGACGGATCGGGAGTTGAGTGAGGTGGAGTCGGCCGTTTTGCTGCGCAATACGGTGGTGTATCGGCCGAAGTCGCTGGTGCTCGGGATCGGGTGCAACCGCGGGACTTCCTTTGAGGAGATCGAGGCGGTGGTGCTCGATACGCTGTCGGAACTGCGGTTGTCGGTGAAGAGTGTGCGCAATGTGGCGACGATCGATCTGAAGAAGGATGAGGCCGGGCTGCTGGTGCTGTGCGAGAAGTATGGCTGGGAATTGGTGACGTATGCGCCGGAGGAGCTGAATCGGGTGGAGTTGTTGAATCCGTCTGAGACGGTGTTCAAGTACACCGGGGCGTATGGGGTGTCGGAGCCTGCCGCTTTGTTGTCGGCAGGGGCTGAGGAGTGGATTTTGGAGAAGAAGAAGTCGGGCAATGTGACGATTTCGATGGCGCGGGTGCCGGGAGGAGCAGGTGTTCATGCGGAGGTTGCACAGACCTAGGATTGTGATCGGCGGCACCGGAAGCGGAGCCGGGAAGACGACGTTGACGCTGGGGTTGATGGCGGCGTTACGGCGTCGCGGGTTGACGGTGCAAGGTTTTAAGGTGGGGCCGGATTATATCGATCCGACGTATCATACGGCGGTGACGGGACGACCGTCGCGAAATCTGGATACGTGGATGGCGTCGGCCGATGTGATGAAGGAGATTTTTCTGCGCGGGAGTGAGGGCGCGGATGTCTCGGTGATCGAGGGCGTGATGGGGTTTTACGACGGGAAAGACCCTCGGTCGGATCAAGGAAGCACGGCGCAGGTGTCGATGTTGCTGGAGGCTCCGGCTGTTTTGGTGGTCGGGATCGCGAGCATGGCGCGGTCGGCGGCGGCGATTGTGAAAGGGTTTGCGACGCTGTCGGAGGGTGTGTCTTTGGCAGGCGTTGTGTGCAATCAGGCTGGAAGTGCCGGGCATATTTCGCTGTGCAAGGCGGCGATTGAGCAGGAGTGTGAGGTGCCGGTGCTCGGCGGGTTTGTGCGGACGGAGGGCATTCAGATCCCGGAGCGGCATCTCGGGTTGGTTCCGGCTGTGGAGCGGGGGGAGTTGGCTCCGTTGTTTGACCGGCTCGCCGATTTGGTGGAGGAGTTTGTGGATGTAGATCGGGTGATCGAGATCGCGCGGAGTGCTCCTGATTTGGATGAGTGTGAGGCGGGTTTGTTTGGCGGGGCTGTTGAAGAGGCGGCCGGGGTGAAGATCGCGGTGGCGAGGGATGCGGCTTTTAATTTTTATTATCCGGAGAATTTGGAACTGTTGGAGAGGTTCGGGGCGGAGTTGGTGTTTTTTAGTCCCCTGGCCGGGGAGAAGGTTCCGGAGGATGCGGGGGCTTTGTATATCGGCGGCGGGTTTCCGGAGGAGTTTGCCGGGGAACTGGCCGGGTATACCGATGCGCGGCAGGATTTGAAGGAGCGGGTTTTGGGCGGGTTGCCGACGTTGGCGGAGTGCGGGGGGTATATGTATCTCGGAGCTTCGTTGGCTGATCGCGACGGCGTTGTGCATGAGATGTGCGGCGTGGTGCCGGGTGAGGTGAAGATGCAGGGGAAGTTGGCGGCTCTCGGGTATCGGGAGGCGACGGCTGTTGGCGGGCATTTTCTGTTGCCTGTTGGGGAGACGGTGCGGGGGCATGAGTTCCACTATTCGACTCTGACGGAGTTGGGGGAGTTTGCGTACGCGTATCGGGTGAAAGGGCTGCGCGGGGAGAAGGAAGAGGGGTATGCCGGTGGGCGGTTGGTTGCCGGGTATACGCATTTGTATTTTCCTTCGAATCCGGAGGTGGCAAGGAGATTTGTGGAGGAAGCAAGGGCTTTTGCGCGGGAGAGGAGTGTGTAGGTTTGGTGGATCGGGCGAGACGGCGCGGGATGGTGCTGGTGTATACCGGCGATGGGAAAGGGAAGACGACGGCTGCTCTGGGGTTGACGCTGCGGGCTGTGGGGCGCGGGTATAAGGTGCTGGTGTTGCAGTTTATTAAGGGACCGCAGCGGGTGTACGGGGAGAAGATCGCGCTGGAACGGCTCGGGGTGGAGGTGCGGCAACTTGGGGTCGGGTTTACGTGGACGAAGACGCCGGAGGAACATCGGGAGGCTCTTCGGAAGGCGTTCGCGATGGCGAAGGAGGAGATTGCGAGCGGGGTGTATGATGTGGTGGTTTTGGATGAGTTGAATAATGCGTTGGGGATTGAGAGGTTTCCGATTGATGATGTGTTGCCTTTGGGGGAGGTGGTGGAGATGATTCAGGGCAGGCCGTCTTATCTGCACGTTGTTGTGACAGGGCGTGGGGCGAAGCAGGAGATGATTGAGGTGGCTGATTTGGTGTCGGAGATGAAGGTGGTGAAGCATTATTACGAGGAGGGTGTGCCGGCGGTGTTCGGGGTTGAGTACTAGCTTGATGGTGGACGGAGGTTGGGTGGCGCGGGGCGGGAGGATGTTCCTGTCGTTCGCGAAGTCGCTAACGCTCCTATCTCTCTCCAGTGAACATCCTCCCGCCCCTACGACCACACTGGGTGTCCGCCGTTTGGAAAGGCACTCAGGTGAGAGGGGGGGAGGGGAGGTTCCAGTGAGTGTGAGATAGGAGCATCAGCGACTTCGCGAACCGAACGGAACCTCCCCTCCCCCCGCCGTTGCGGCAGAAGAGATGGGAAGGGTGATGGTTGTGAGTGAGTTGATTGAGAAGTTTGGACACGGCGGGGATGTGTGGACGGCGGAGAAGGTTTTGGGCGTTCCGAAGGAACAACTGTTGGATTTGAGCGCAAATATCAATCCGCTGGGGCCGCCGGAGTCGGTGTGGAAGGCGATTCAGGATAGCCTGTCGGCTGTGACGGCGTACCCGGATGCGAAGGCGAGAGAGCTGCGTGAGGTGCTCGGGGCGAAGTTCGGACAGCCGACGGAACGGGTGTTGGTCGGGAACGGGGCGGCGGAGATCCTTTATGGGATGATGAGGGCCTTGCGGCCAAGGGCCGTGGGGTTGATGGAGCCTTGTTTTTCGGAGTATGCGGAGGCGGCGGAGGTTGTGGGCGCAGAGGTGCTGTCGGTGGTGACGAGGGAGGAGGAGGATTTTGCGCCTCGGGTGGAGGAGCTTTTGGCGGCTTGTGAGCAGGTGGATCTGTTTGTGATCGGGCAGCCGAATAATCCGAACGGTCGGGTGCTGGAGTTGGAGACGCTGGCGCGGATGGCGGATATGTTGGCGCGTCGCGGGGGGCATCTGGTGGTGGATGAGGCATTTTTGGATTTTGTGCCAGGTGTGGGGTCGTTGTTGGAGCGGCTGGCAGAGTATCCAAATGTGCTGTTGCTTCGGTCGATGACGAAGTTTTATTCGATTCCGGGTCTGCGGCTGGGATTTTTGTTGGCAGAGAAAGTGTTGGTGGAGCGGGTGGAGAAGGAACTCGCGCCGTGGGGTGTGAATGCGCTGGCGCAGGCGGCCGGGATCGCGGGGCTGTTGGATGTGGAGTTTGAAAGGCGGTCGCTGGCGTGGCTGGCGGAGGAGAGGCCATTTTTGGTGGAAGGGCTGCGCCGGGTGCCGGGGGTGAAGGTGTACGGCGGGGAAGTGAATTTTGTGTTGTTTCGGTGTGAGGTGCCTGATCTGCAGGGGAAGTTGGGACGGCAGGGGATTTTGATCCGCAGTTGTGCGGCGTATACGGGGCTGGGTGATGGTTTTTATCGGGTCGCGGTGCGGACGCGGGCGGAGAGTGAGCGGTTGCTCGGGGCGTTGGCCGCAGCGACAGAAGGAGGTGCGTGATGGCGTTTGTGTTGGTGACAGGCGGGGTGCGCTCGGGGAAGAGCCGCTATGCGGAGGAACGGGTCGCGACGGTGGAGCGAGTGCTGTATGTGGCGACCGGGATGGCGTGGGATGACGAGATGCGGGAGCGCATCGCGAGGCATGCGGAGCGTCGGCCCGGGCATTGGGGGCTTCTGGAGGCGGAGGGCGAGTTGGTGGCGCCGCTGATGGAGGCTCTGGAGAGCGGACGGTGGGACGGTGTGTTGGTGGATTGTCTGTCGACGTGGGTCAGCCGGGTGTTGATGGACCTGCCGGAGGAAGAGTGGCGGTCGGAGTCGACGCGGCGGCGAGTACTTTTGGAAGCTGGGCTGCTGGCTGACGTTTTGAGCGGGAGCGAGAAACGATCCGTGGTGGTGACGAGTGAAACGGGACTCGGCGGGGTGGCGATGTCGCCGCTCGGGCGGGCGTTTCAGGATCTGCTCGGTGAGGTCAATCAGGTGCTGGCCGGGCAGGCGGAGGAGATGGTTCTGCTGGTGTCGGGGCGGCCGGTGAGGTTGTCTAATTAATGAAGAAACAGGTGGGCGGGTTTTGGCATGCGGTGGCGTTTTTGACACGGTTTCCTGTTCCGGGACGGTTGGAGGAGGAGGCGTGGGAGGCGAGTCCGCCGTTTTATCCGGTCGTGGGGCTGTTCCTCGGCGCAGCGGTGGCACTGGCGGTGTGGGCGTTGGGTGTCGTGGCTCCCGGGTGGGTGGCGGCGATGCTGACGGTGACGCTGTGGGTGTATTTGACCGGGGGGCTGCATCTGGACGGCGTGATGGATACGGCGGATGGATTTGGCAGCTACCGCAGCCGCGAGCGGGTGCTGGAGATCATGAAGGACTCGCGCGTCGGCGCGATGGGGGTGTTGGCGGCGGTGTTGTTGCTCGGCAACAAGGTCGCGGCGCTGGCCGCGCTGCCTGCGGGATCGATGCAAGCGGCAGCGGTGGTGCTGGCGGCTGTGGTCGGGCGGACTGCGATGCTGGCGGTGTTGTACGGGGCTCCTTATGCGCGGGAGAACGGCTTGGCGAACAGTTTGCGCTTTGGCGGACGGTGGGAGAGGGTGTGGCCCTTTTTGTTCGCGGCGGTGGCTGTCGCCGGTTGTGCCGTTTGGTTGCAGGGCAGTGTGGCGGTGGCTGTGCTGTTGGCGGCCGGAGCGGCCGTGTGGCTGGTGCGTGTGGCGCAGAAGAAGATTGGCGGATGCACGGGTGATGTGTACGGTGCTGTCTGCGAGGTGACGGAGACGGTGGTGTTGGTCGCGCTGACGCTGGGTGGAGTGAGGTAGAGATGAGGTTGGTTTTGGTGCGGCACGGGGAGACGGACGGGAATGTGATGAGACGATATACCGGACGGACGGATGTGCCGCTGAATGAGAATGGGCGGGTGCAGGCTGCCGCCTTGGGCAGGGAGTTGGCGGAAGAGTCGGTCGGACGGTTGGTGCACGCTCCCAGCAGGCGAACACGTGAGACGGCGGTGTTGCTGGCGGCTGGAATGAATGTGGGGGGGATGCGACTGGAGGCAGAGGAACGGTTGTGGGAGTTGGACTTTGGCGCGTGGGAAGGGCTGACGTATGAGCAGGCTCATGCTCGGGACGGTGCTCGGCTGTGGGCGTGGTATGACGATCCGTGGACGGTGGCTCCGCCCGGAGGCGAGACGTTGCGGGCGTTGGATGAACGCCTGACGGCCTGGCAGGAGGAGATGTGTGCCGGGCATGGCGGTGAGACGGTGATCGCTGTGACGCACGGGGGGCCGATCCGGCTGTGGGTGGCCAAGTATGCGTTTGGCGATGCGGGGTTGTTTCCACAGTTGTGGGTGCCCCCTGGCGGGCATGTGGTCTGTGAGCGGAGTGAGGGACGATGGAATCTCGTCAAAGGAGTCGTGACTCGATGAAAGCGATCATGGTGCAAGGGACGTCTTCGGATGCGGGGAAGAGTCTGCTGGTGACAGGGCTGTGCCGCATTTTTTGGGAAGACGGTTGGCGTGTGGCGCCGTTCAAGTCGCAGAATATGGCGCTCAACTCGTATATCACGCGCGACGGCGGGGAGATCGGGCGGGCCCAAGGTGTGCAGGCGGAGGCTTGCGGCATCGAGGCGACGACGGCGATGAATCCGATCCTGCTCAAACCGAAGGGCGAGATGACGTCGGAGGTGATCGTGCGCGGCAAGCACTATGCGGACATGGAGGCGTTTTCGTATCGCAATGAGTTTGTGCCGACGGTGATGCCGATGATCTCGGAGGCGGTCGATGAACTGGCACGGGAGTTTGAGCTGGTCGTGGCGGAAGGAGCCGGGAGTCCGGCGGAGATCAATTTGAAGGATCGCGATGTAGCGAATATGCGGATCGCGGAGTTGTTGGATTGTCCGGTGATCTTGGTGGCCGATATCGAGCGGGGCGGGGTGTTTGCTTCGTTGGTCGGGACGCTGGATCTGCTCGACCCGGAGGAGCGGGCGCGGGTGAAGGGATTTGTGATCAACAAATTTCGGGGCCGCAAGGAGTTGCTCGATCCAGGGCTGGAGTGGCTGGAGCGGCGGACGGGCATTCCGGTGCTCGGGGTGGTGCCGCATCTGCAGATCGACATCGACCCGGAGGATTCGCTGGCGCTGGATGCTTTGCGGCTGAAAGCCAGGGATCGCGGGCGGGCCGATGTGGAGGTGGCGGTGATCAAGTTTCCGCGCATCTCGAATTTTACCGATGTGTCGCCGCTGCTGGATGAGCCGGGTGTGGAGGTGAGGTTTGTCACGTCTGCACGGGGCCTCGGACGACCGGATCTGATCTTGTTGCCGGGCAGCAAGAACACGGTCGATGATCTGCTCTGGCTGGAGCGGCAGGGTCTCGCAGCCGCGATCCGGGAGCGGGCGGAGCAGGGGGCACGGGTCGTCGGGCTGTGCGGCGGATTTCAGATGATGGGTCGGGTGCTGTATGACCCGGAGCATGTGGAGTCGACGCATGATCAGGTCGAGGGACTCGGGCTGCTGGCGGTAGAGACGACGTTTGTGGCCGACAAGCGTACGGTGCGCAATCAAGGTCAACTGCTCGGCACGTGGAGCGGGACGAAGGTGGAAGGGTATGAGATCCATCTCGGGCGCACGGTGCGCGAGGGGACGTCGCCGTTTTTACAGTTTGAGTCGGGCGACTATGACGGGGCGGTTTCGGGAGATGGCCGGGCGTTTGGGACGTATCTGCACGGGTTGTTCCAAAACCGGAGCTTCACCCGTGATTTCTTGAATGAGATCCGCGTGGCGAAAGGTCTCGCGCCGCTGGAGGACGATGTGGTGACGGAAGCCGAGCGGCGGGAGAACTCGTATCGTCAACTCGCCGCTCATCTGCGGCGTCATCTGGATCTGGAGAAGGTGTATTCGATGTTGGAACGAGCAGGCAGGTGGTCGGGATGAAGAGAGCCCGCGCAACAGGCGGGGAGTGGATTCACAGACAGATGTGCGACGGAGCGCTGATCGTCAGCGGCAGCGGGGAGTTTGAGACGCTGTCCAGCGGTCTGATCGGCGGCGGGCTGGGGCGCAAGCGGTATTTGCTCAATCTGCAGGTGCCGCATGGCTATGCGTCCGATGATCCGATCCTCGATATGGAGCAACGGGTGCATGATCTGGGGCTGCCCGTCGAGGGGACGACGGCGATGATGACGGCGGCGGAGGTCGGCGAGGTGGTGGAGGGCGACAGGAGCGGGGAGCAGTTTCAACTGCGCGTCTATGTCACCGCCGGTGTCGGCAACGCCGCCCGCGCCGGACGCAAGCGGCGCACCTACCCCGGCTATGTGGCCGGCACGATCAACATCATCGCCGCCATCGACGGGCGGCTGACGCACGCCGCGCTGGTCAACTGCCTGATCACGATCACGGAGGCGAAGGCGGCCGCGCTGCAGGATCTCGGTGTCCTCGACGCCGAGGGTCAGGTCGCCACCGGCACGACGACCGATACGGTGATCGTCGCCGCCACGCAACACCCCGAGTACTCAGGGGTGCATCAATATGCGGGCGTGGCGACGGAACTGGGCAATGCGTTGGCCGATGCGGTGTATCAGTCATTGACGGCATCGCTCGCCCATTTGAAGAAGAGGACAGAGTCGTATGAGTGCTAACCTTCTCGTCCTCGCACTCGCCTATGTCACCGACCTTCTGGTCGGCGATCCCCGCCGCCTCCCGCATCCAGTGGTGGGGATGGGAAAGTTGATCTCGATGCTCGACCGCCTCCTGTCCCGCGGCTCAAAGAAAAAGTGGTCGCAGCGGCTGAAAGGCATGCTGTTCCCGCTGCTGCTCGTCCCATTCGTCTACGTCCTCGCCTGGCTCACGGTCGAAGGCGCACACCGCATCTCCCCTTGGCTCGGTTGGGCGGTGGAGATCTGGTTGATCTCGACGACGATCGCCGTCAAGGGGCTCGCCGATGCGGGGCGCGGGGTGTACGAGGCACTCTTGAAAAAAGATCTGCCCCTCGCCCGGCAGCGGCTGTCGTGGATCGTCGGCCGCGACACGGCACACCTCGACGAGGGCGAGATCTCGCGCGGCGGCATCGAGACGGTGGCGGAAAATATCGTGGATGCGGTGACCGCCCCGCTGTTGTTTGCCTTTCTCGGCGGCGCACCGCTGGCTCTCGCATATCGTGCGGTCAACACGCTCGATTCGATGGTCGGTTATAAAAATGACAAGTATTTGCACCTCGGCTGGGCTTCCGCTCGGCTCGACGATTTGGCCAATTATCTGCCAGCACGTCTGACCTTACCGTTTCTCGTTTTCTCTTCTGCAATTCTCAGGTATAATGGTAGGAATACTTGGTTTATAGCTCGGCGCGACGCTCGCCTGCATCCGAGTCCCAACAGCGGGATCGCGGAAGCAGCGGTGGCAGGGGCGCTCGGGATCAGGCTCGGCGGGTACAACACCTATCACGGTGTCACCTCGCTGCGTGCCTATATGGGCGATCCGCTGGAGGAGATCGCGCCGGAGCATATCGGCGGCACGATCCGGCTCCTGTATGCGTCGACCGCTCTGTATCTGGTCTTTTGGCTGCTCGTCGGCTGTACGATAGAAACGTTGATCTGAGAAGAGAGAGAAGAGAGAAGGGGAGAACATCATGACGACAACAGGAAAAGTCTATCTGGTCGGCGCGGGTCCCGGAGACCCGAAACTGATCACTCTGCGCGGCGTGGAATGCATCCGGGAAGCGGATGTAATTCTCTACGACCGGCTCGCCAATCCGAAACTGCTCGAACACGCACGTGTTGGAGCGGAGTTCATCGATGTCGGCAAAAAGCCCGACGGCCATTTTCCGCAGGAGAACACCAACGCGCTGCTCGTCGAACTGGCGCAGCAGGGCAAGATCGTCACCCGTCTGAAAGGCGGCGATCCGTTCGTGTTCGGACGCGGCGGCGAGGAAGCGATGGTGCTCGCGGAGCACGGCATCGCCTTTGAGGTGGTGCCGGGCATCACGGCCGGCATCGCAGCGCCTGCGTATGCCGGGATTCCGGTGACGCATCGGATGCTGTCCTCCTCGTTTGCGGTGGTCGCCGGGCATGAGTGCCCGCAAAAGGAGCAGTCGAGCATCAACTGGGAAAAGATCGCGACCGCAGTCGACACACTCGCCTTTTATCTCGGGGTGAAAAATCTCCCGCAGATCTGCGAGCAACTCGTACGCCACGGCCGCGATCCGCAGACGCCGGTGGCGATCATCCACTGGGGCACGATGCCGGAGCAGAAGACGGTGACCGGGACGCTCTCGACGATTGTCGAGATCGCCCGCCGCGAAGAGATTGCCAACCCCTCGATCATTCTGGTCGGGGACGTCGTCAAGGTAAGGGAGCAGATCCGCTGGTTCGACTAAGGGAGGATCTCTTCAATGGAATGGATGAGTATCATGGGTTTGTCTGTCGTACTGGGACTTCGGCACGGGTTGGACCCGGACCACATGGCGGCGATCACCGACATGGTCGGGTCGGATACAAAAGCGAAACGCGGCTTGAAACTGGGGATCTTCTATGCACTCGGGCATGGTCTGGTCGTCCTGTTGATCGGGCTGCTGGCGATCCTCGTTGGCAAGAGCCTGCCCGAGTCGGTGCTTCGCATCACCGAAATGCTGGTCGGTCTCTCCTTGTTGATCCTCGGCAGCATGATCTTGCGTTCGCTGTTCAAGAGCGGCCCTGACTACAAATACCAAAGCCGCTGGGCCCTCGTCTTTTCCTACGGCCGCCGATTCCGCGACCGGCTGACGAAGCGCCCGAGCACGGAAAAATCGCTGTCTCCCATGCACGTCGGGGTGCTCGGAGCGCTGTGTATCGGCATCGTGCACGGCCTCGGTGCGGAAACGCCGACTCAGCTCACGATCATCGGTCACAGCTCGCAACTGGGCAACCTGTACGTGAGCGTCGGCATCCTGCTGATGTTTGTCGTCGGGCTGTTGATGTCGACGTCTGCCGTGTCGCTGATCTCGGCCTGGGGCTTTATGAAAGCCCGCTCCGTGCGCGCCGTCAATCTCTTGATGGGCTGTTTGGCGGGGGGCTACAGCTTGTACCTCGGACTGTATATCATCTTGACCGCGTAGAAATGCGGGAAACAGATCGGCCTCCAGCCTCGCTGGAGGTTTTTTGTATTCTGTGCCAAAATACTTGTAACTTTTCAACGCACGGAGCGTTGTTCCAAATGAGAGAGGGGGGAGCCGAGCCGCGGCATCGATGGAAAAATGGACATTGGATGATCTGTATCGTTTTTATTTGCATGATGTCTACCGGTATCTGCTCTCCCTCACCCGCGACCACCATGTCGCGGAAGATCTGGTGCAGGAGACCTTTTATCGGGCGTACGTCGCCTTTGAAAAAGCGGAAGTTGACAAAGTGAAAGCTTGGCTGTTCCGCGTCGCCCGCAACGTCTTCATCGACCATTACCGAAAAAACAAACGCGTCGTCCCCTCCGAAGACACCGAGCTGAACGCGATCCCCGGCACCGACTCGCCGGAGCGCGACCTGCTGATCAAAGAGGAGCTGGCCGAAACGCAACAATGGATCAACAAACTGCCCGACAAACAAAAACAGGCCCTGCTGCTGTGCGATGTCCAGCAACTGGCCTACAAAGAAGCGGCGGAGATGATGGGCGTGACCCTGTCTCATTTTAAAATTTTGGTCTTCCGCGCACGCCAAGCCCTGCGGCAGTATAAAGAAAGGAGTGACAACCGTGGCAGATGACATGCAAGAGTTTCAGCAAAAACTGCGCAACTACGCCGACGGCAACATGACGGAGGAGGAGCAAGCGGCGTTCGAACGAGAACTGGAGAAAATGGAAACGTACCAAACGTTCCTCGAAGCGGAATTGGGCGAGCACCCGTCGACTCTCGCCTCGTCCGAACGCCGGTCCGCCCTGTACGATCTCGATGAACGCTCCGAGCGGCGCATCCTGTTTCGCAGCAAATGGAAGTCGCGGCTGACCAGCGGATTTTTCAATGTGTTGTTCGTCCTGCTCGCCATCGCCACGGTGCAATTGGTCACCCTGATCTTTTACGCCACCGGCGGCCAGTATGACAACCGCGCCAACGACAACCGCGACGTGATCGTCACGGCCATCGAGACGACCGAGCCCAACCTGTACGTCGACGATCAGCAGATCGACGTGCGCACCCGTCCGTTCTTCACGCTGGACACGCGGATGGATCTCTACAAACAGATCGGCCGCGACCCGGAGCCAGTCGGGGAGTTTGAGATGCGATTTGTCCTCAACGAGCCGCAGACGCCCCATCGCAACCTGATCATCGCGCCGCCGCCGGAGACCCCGACGGGGAAAACGATCGAGTTTGCCTACCCGACGGCCGGTACGCAGCTCGATTTGAAAAAAGGTTGGGAGCGACTCGCCAAATTGCCGGAGGGCACCGTCGCGGAGGCGTACGTCTCTTTCCAAGACTTCGTTTCGCCCAACCAAGTCCCGACCCTGTTCGAGGACGCCTCGCTGACCGACCTCTGGTATGCGGTCGACACGGGGGTGGAAAAGGAGTTTGCCGAGGAATACGCCCTCGCCACACCGGTCGGCTACCGGGCGCAGACGAAGACTCCGGATGATTTTAAAAAGGACCTGCGCGTGCTGGCTGACCACGCGCATCTGGCGGAAGACGTGGCGCGGGCCAAGGAACTGTATCTCGAACAGCGCGTCGCCTACGTCGAACAAAACGGCGTCCGCCTCTACGGGGTCGCCGTGACCGGACCGACGAAAGAGATCTTGAAACTGCAACAACATCCCAACGTGCGCGGCATCCAGATCGGCGAAGTCCGCCTGTGGAACTGGTAGGGAAGGAGGAGAGAGCGATGGTCAGTAAAATCGGAAGTCTGTGCAGCAGACTCTCCCTCGGGATCGGCTTTCTGCTGCTGCTCGTGCTGGTGATCGGCATCCTGTTCGATGTGGAGGTCAACCAGCAGGTCTTCGGCGACTCGTTCGGCTACCCTCCCATCGGCATCGTCCTGGGGCTGATCGGCCTGCTCATCCCGCAGCGGAGCAAAAAGTACGCCGTGTGGGGGATCTTTATCAACGTGTTTTTGCTGGTGTTTGTGTTTGCCTATATGGGAATCTCCTGGACGATGATCAATCCAAAGCCGTAAACCTGATGCACATAAAAAAGCTGCCGGGTCCTAGGACTCGACAGCTTCTTTTTGTTGCACGCGTCCGCCTCTGTAGCGGGACCAAGTGCCTGCCGCATACAGCGCAAGATTGGCCGCCGTCACGAGCAAGACCAGCATCCCGTCCCAGAACAGCAGCGAGGAACCGCTGTGCGAGGCGACCTCCGTCCACGCGCGGGAGACCGCGTCGAGGATCGCCGGGATCATCACCAGTCCTGCCAGCCCGGCGACGACCGCACCGGCGACGCCGTAGAGCAGACCGAACCACGTGGCGTGACGGCGTTCGACGTGGGAGAGTGCTTGCCAAGCCTCGCGGGTCGCCGTCGAGGGCAGGAACGTGCGCTTGAGGAACAGTTTCGCGTCTCCGGACAAATTGGCCGCGTGGGTGGCGGTGATCAGCACGAAATACAGATCGGTGCGCAGGAAGATCATCAGTTGGGAAAACAGTTGATAGATCATCATCAAGGCGGTCATCTCGGCCAAGCGATGCAAAAGACCCGACTCCGGAAGCCACAGTTGGACCAGCAAGGAGAGGAACAGCACCGTCGTATCCCAGCACATCCCGGCGAGGAACGGCACATAGCGGGCGTTGCGACTTTTCGCCCACAGGCCGTTCATCTCCGCCTCGACGACCACCCACATCCAGCGCACGCTCAGCTTGAACCGCACGGGAGCACCGGCTCCGGCCGCGGCCAACATGTGACCGACCTCGTGGAGCAACAACAGCCCCCATGTCCAGACAAACAGCACCAGCATTGAGACCCCGATGGAAGAGAAGACAAACAAGTCCTGATAATGGGGCTGCACCGAAGGGAGTGCTGCGATCATCACCACGCTGGCGACCGCAAAGAGCACGTACAGAGCCAACGCCCCTTTGCCAAATAGAAAGTTTCCAAGCGGCTGCGTCCATCCGAGCTTTGCCTCGGCCGCCTGCGGAGCCTCCTCGATCAGCATCTGCCCGTCGAGGCTGCGCACCAACTTCAGCTCCAACAGCGTCTCGGCGAAGTCGAGGAAATCGACCTCGATCTCCTCACTCGCCAGCAGATGCGCCTGCGCCTCGCCGAGCGTGCGGGTGCCGTCGAGCAGCCGGATCGCGGCCACCCCTTCATACGGGATGCGGATAAATTCGTCAGCCGCCACGTCGCCGACGGTGTACTCGTCCCCGTCGGGCTGGATCGAGAGGTGGGAGACGTCCAGTTTCGAGTCCAACGTCACTGCCAGATCGCTCATCGCTGCATCATCCTCTCTTTGGCGATGGTGATCAGCGCATCCAACTCGACCGGCTCAATGTCTTCCCGCGCATGACGCGCTTCGCCGCAGGTCGGGCACTCGGCGTAACGCTGCCACGGACCGCTGTGCTTCAACTCCATCGTGATCAAGTCCAACTCGACCGACGACGACGGCGGCATCGGTGACGCGTATCCGGCAAAGTGTTTCGAGACCTCCGTGGAAATAAATCCGCTGAGCATCGCCACGTGCGGCGCCATCGCCGTGTTGCGATTTTCAAACACCTGCCCGTAGAGCGCGCGCAGTTCCAATTCGCCCGTCTGATCCAGTTGCAGACAATGGATCAGGAAGCAGTCGTAGCATCCGTGCTCATGCGGCACAAACCGTTGGTACATCACGCGGTTATTGCCGATCCCGCCGAGCAGCACGGGCAGGCCCAGATGCACGCAGGCGGAGTTGACCCAGCGCGCCGAGATCAGGCTCGGCGTGTCGATCATGTTGACAACGAGATCCGCCCCTTCCAGCACCGGCAGCAGAGACGCCGCCGAGGTCACGAGTTGATTGTGGGTGACCACCTCGATGTCCCGGTTCAAGCGGTGCAGGTGCTCGGCGACCGCGTCCGTTTTCAGCTTGCCGATGTCGTCTTCGCGAAAGACGAACTGGCGGTTGAGATTGCTCAGCTCCACCTGGTCGCAGTCGAGGCCGATGATCTTGCCGACACCAAGCCCCGCCAGCGCAGCGGCGATCAGCGAGGCACCGCCAAGACCCAGCACGGCGACCGTCGCGTCTTGCACGCGCTGCTGGTAGACGGCGGGGCTGTGCTCCAACTTGGAGAAATTGGAGTAATAGGTCAGATTGGCCCGGTAGCGCTCACGGTCGCGGTCGGTCATCCGGTCGCTCACCGCAGACTTATCATCGAGAAATCCCAGTTCGTCAAAAGTCGCCAGCGCGTCACGCACCTCGTCTGTGCTCAAGTCGTGTAAAGCGGCGATTTCTTCTATAGAAAGAGTCCCGTCCAATGCGGTCAAAAAACGTTCGATCGCGCCGTCCGCGTCTTCGAGTTCGTACACCTCGCGTTCGAACCCGATGCGCAGGACATCGCCGTTTCGCATCAGCGGCTTCAGAATCGGTTTAAACGTCGGTTGCATCGTCGCACCTCCATCCGGATCTAATGGGAAAGGGGCCGTGCTGTGGGAACCACAACACGACCCGTGAAACCCCTGTTCACTTACATTAGGAAGCGTGCGGTACGATCATCAGCGGAGCGAGTTTCTCAACTTTTTTCACGGTGATTTTCATTTGTTGATGGCACCTCCTTCAGTGAGAGTGGGTGAATTTGTTTCCTGAGTCCATCATACAACGAAAAATTCTGAACATTCAAACTGTAAAATATCCAATAATCGAACTATTCTGTGTTTGCGGCTGATTCTCTCTTGAATTCATTAATTTAATATATTTAACAACGTTTCCTATCTGTGATCCATTCTGATATATTGAAATTTTAACCCCTTTTAAAAACCCGCTCTCCCGTGCGCTTTCTGCCCAATCTTCGCATACGATATCGAGACACAGATCGGAGGTGCAAGGGTATGGAATTTCTCGTGATGCCAGATCATCTCTTCGGCGCATCGGTGCGAGTGAACGGACAGTGGCTTGGGTTGGTGGAGGAGACGCCGTTGCCGTTTCAAATGAAAGAAGGAAGCAGTGGGACGCGGATGCTGATCGAATGCACGCCGCTGCAAACCGATCTGACCGGCGACGTGTACCCGCTGCCGTTCGCCCGCGTCGTGCAGATCCAAAACGGCCGCATCGTCGTGCCGGATACCGAGCCGGACGGCTGGTTGCACATCAGAAAATCGGGGCGGACGCATCAGATCTTCTTTCGCTATCCCAAAGTCGACGCGCTCGGCGCGTGCACGGAGACGCTGCCTTTGCCGCTGCAACTGGAGACGGCAGACTTTGACCATGATGGTCGGCTGGATACGGTGCAGACGTATTTTACCAACCAGTGCGGCCACCTGCGCGTGACGTCCGCCACCGGTGCGATCCTGCTCCAAGAAGTCTACCCGGACAACGGCCTGCGCGTCGAAGTGGTCGACATCAACCGCGACGGCCGCCCGGAAGTGCTCGTGTTCTGGGAGGAGCACGACGTGCCGCACATGCACATCTGGGAAGCGGCAGACAATGCGCTGACCGGCTTTCACGGCTATACAGGCATTCGGCGGATCGGGCGCGGCGATGCGTGGATCGAGCAGAAAGCGACCACCCCGTTTCGCGAGGTGATCCGCCTGCACCGCTACACCCGCAAACCGGGAGAGAGCCCCGTGTTTGAGTTTGTCCGCGCCGAAGAGCGCACCTTGCAACGGGCAGATACCCCGCAAGAGACGGTGGAAGCGTTTTTGTCCTCGCTGCAGATCGGGGATGCGGCAGGGGCGAAACTATATGTAGGAAAAGGTGCGAACCAAGCGGCGGTCACAGCGGCGCCGGGGACGTTCTACTCCTACGAGATCGGAGCGGTCAAAGGGGGCAAGGTGCAAGCCGTGGTCTACGAGTGGCTCGCCGAGGGGTACTACGACACGGAGCGACCGCTGAGTTTTGAGCTGGTGCAACAGCCGGATGCGGTGAGCGAGTGGAAGGTGACGAGGGCGGGATGACGATCTCCGCCCCCAAGTTGCTGGTAAAAATGCCTATATGCTATAATTGCAAGATGCATGTCACACAGGTACGGAGGTGTCAACATGAGCATCACCATCAAAGAAGTTGAGCATATCGCCAATCTGTCCCGTCTGGCGATTTCCGAGGAAGAGAAAGGGAAGATGGCCGACACGCTCGGCAAGATCTTGCATTTCGCTCAGGAACTCCAAGAGTTGGACGTCGAGAACGTGGCACCGACCACGCACCCGCAGCCGCTCAAGAACGTGCTGCGCGAGGACGTGTCCCGCGAGTGGTTGAGCCAAGAGGAAGCTCTCTCCCATGCGCCCGATCAAGAGAATGGCCAATTCCGCGTGCCTGCTGTCATGGAGGGATAATCAATGTCTTTACTGAACGCCTCGATCCGCGAGTTACATACAAAGATCATCTCCAAAGAAATCAAACCGTCCGAACTGGCCGCCGCTTCTCTGGAGCGCATCCAAGCGACGGACGGGAAAATAAAAGCGTTCCTGCACATCGCGGCGGAAGAAGCGATGGAACGTGCAAAAGCGCTGGATGAACAAGTCCACGACATCCGCCAGCGCAGCGCAACGGGCGACCTCTCGCATTTGCTGTTCGGCATCCCCGGCGCGATCAAGGACAACCTGAACACCAAAGGCCTGCCGACCACCGCCGCTTCGAAGATCCTGGCGAACTACACGTCCGCCTACGACGCGACCGCCGTGGACAGGCTCAACAAAGAAAACTATGTGCTCGTCGGCAAGACCAACATGGACGAATTTGCCATGGGCTCGTCCGGTGAAAACTCCGGCTACTTCCCGACGCACAACCCGTGGGATCTGGAGCGCGTGCCGGGCGGCTCGTCGTCCGGCTCCGCAGCGGCCGTATCGGCGGGACAGGTGCTGTTTGCGCTCGGCTCCGACACCGGCGGCTCGATCCGTCAGCCGGCCGCCTACACCGGCGTCGTCGGCCTCAAGCCGACCTACGGCCTCGTCTCCCGCTTCGGACTGATCTCGTACGCGTCGTCGCTCGACCAGATCGGCCCGTTCACGCAGACCGTCGAGGACGCTGCCGTCGTCTTGCAGGCGATCGCAGGCCACGACCCGCACGACTCCACGTCGGCGAACGTCGCCGTGCCCCGCTACCTCGACGCGCTGACCGGCGACATCAAAGGTCTGCGCATCGCGCTGCCGAGCGAGTACTTTGAAGAAGGTCTCGACCCGGCCGTCCGCGCCGAGGTGGAAAAGGCGATTCGGGTCCTCGAAAGCCTCGGTGCAACCGTCGGCCAAGTCTCCCTGCCGCACACCAAATACGCGCTGGCCGCCTATTACCTGATCGCCCCGGCCGAAGCGTCGTCCAACCTGGCTCGCTTTGACGGCGTCCGCTACGGCGTGCGCACCGAGGCGGACACGCTCGTCGAGATGTACAAGCAGACCCGCGCCCAAGGATTTGGCGAAGAAGTCAAACGCCGGATCATGCTCGGCACCTACGCGCTGTCGTCCGGCTATTACGACGCGTACTACCTGCGCGCGCAGAAGACCCGCACCTTGATCAAACAAGACTTTGACCACGTCTTTGCATCCTACGACGTCATCCTCTCCCCGACCGCTCCGACCACCGCCTTCAAAATCGGCGCCAAAGTCGAAGATCCGGTGACGATGTACCTCAACGACATCTACACCATCCCGGTCAACCTCGCGGGCATCCCGGCGATCTCCGTGCCGTGCGGTCTCGCGGACGGGCTGCCGGTCGGCCTGCAATTGATCGGCAAGGCATTTGATGAAACGACGCTCCTGCGCGTCGCCCACGCGTACGAAACTGCACGCGGTGCGATGCCGCGGGCCATGCTGTAAGGAGGAGGGAACAGACATGACGGCGACCACTTCCACCTATGAAACGATCATCGGCCTTGAAGTCCACGTCGAGATGAACACCCATTCGAAGATTTTTTGCGGGTGCTCGACGGAGTTCGGGGCTCCTCCGAACACCAACGTCTGTCCGATCTGCCTCGGCCACCCGGGCGTCCTGCCGGTGCTCAACCGGGAGGCGTTGAACAAAGCGATCAAAGCCTCGCTGGCGCTCAACTGCACGATCAACAGCGAGTCCAAATTTGACCGCAAAAACTACTTTTATCCCGACTCGCCGAAAGCGTACCAGATCTCCCAGTTTGACAAGCCGGTCGGCGAACACGGCTGGATCGAGATCGAAGTCGGCGGCGAGACCAAGCGCATCCGCATCAACCGCGTCCACCTCGAAGAAGACGCGGGCAAATCGAGCCACGCCGCAGACGGCTCCTCCACGCTGGTCGACTTCAACCGCGTCGGCGTGCCGCTGATCGAGATCGTCTCCGAAGCGGACATCCGCACCCCGGAAGAAGCCAAGGCGTACTTGGAAAAATTAAAAGCGATCATGCAATACTGCGAGATCTCCGACTGCAAGATGGAAGAGGGCTCTCTGCGTTGTGACGCGAACATCTCCTTGCGACCGTGGGGCCGGGAACAGTTCGGCACCAAGCGCGAGTTGAAAAATATGAACTCCTTCTCCAACGTCCAAAAGGCGCTGGAATATGAGCAAGCCGCCCAAGAAGCGATCCTTGCAGCCGGTCAGGAGATCCAGCAATCGACTCTTCGCTGGGACGATGCGGCGAAAAAGACGCTGGTCATGCGCACCAAAGAAGACGCGCACGACTATCGCTATTTCCCGGAGCCGGACCTTGTCCAACTGGAGATCGACGCCGACTGGATCGCCTCGATCCGCGCCACGATCCCGGAGCTGCCGGGCGAGCGCAGAGCCCGCTACATCGAGCAATACGGGCTGCCGTCCTACGACGCGGACGTGCTCACCGCCTCCAAGCGCGTCGCCGATTTCTTTGAAGCGACCGTGGCGAGCGGCGCAGAGGCCAAAACGGTCTCCAACTGGATCATGGGCGACCTGCTCGCCTATCTCAACCACAACAACCTCGAGATCCACCAGACGCAGATCACGCCGGAGCACCTTGGCGCGATGATCAAGATGATCCAGGACGGTCAGATCTCGACCAAGATCGCCAAGTCTGTTTTCAAAGACATGCTGGAAACGGGCCACGACCCGGCCGTCATCGTCAAGGAAAAAGGCCTCGTGCAGATCTCCGACGAAGGCGCGATCGCGAAGATCGTCGAAGAAGTGCTGGCGAACAACGCCAAATCGGTCGAGGATTACAAAGCGGGCAAAGAGAAAGCCCTCGGGGCATTGGTCGGCCAATGCATGAAAGCGACCAAAGGCCAGGCCAACCCGGCCCTCGTCAACAAGCTCATCCTCGAACGCATCCAAGGGTAAACCCATGAGACCCCAAGCCCGGCTTGGGGTTTTTCATGAGAAATTTTTCCCGTCACACAACGGAGGTGTCGCGTATGCGCAGACCGCGCGCGCGTCTGATCTACAACCCGACTTCAGGTCGGGAAGCATTTAAAAGCAATCTGCCGAGCATCCTCGACACGCTGGAGAGAGGCGGCTATGAAGTTTCGACCTTCATGACCCACGCTCAAAACGAAGCGACCGAAGCGGCGAAACAGGCCTGCCTCGACGAGTTTGACTACGTCTTTGCGGCGGGTGGCGACGGCACGATCAACGAGGTGATCAACGGCCTCTCCATCATGGAGAACCGCCCCACCCTCGGCATCCTGCCGTCCGGCACCACCAACGACCTCGCCCGCGCGTTGAACCTGCCCCGCGATTGGAAAAAATCATGCGAGATCATCAACCAGCGCAACGCCATCCCGATGGACGTGGGACTGGCGGGCAGCGGGTATTTTATCAACATCGCAGGCTGCGGCCGGATGACCGAGATCACCTATGAAGTGTCGAGCAAGCTGAAAACGCACCTCGGCCAGCTCGCCTACTATGTAAAAGGGCTGGAGAAACTGCCCAGGCTCAAACCGATCCACCTCGACATCACTTCGCCCGACTTTGACTTTGAAGGCAAGACGATGCTCTGCCTGATCGCCAACAGCAACTCCGTCGGCGGCTTTGAAAAGCTCGCTCCGCAAGCGTCGCTGAACGACGGCGTGTTTGACGTCATCCTCGTCAAGCCATGCACCTTGCCGGAATTGGTGCACCTCGCCACGATGGCGGTGCGCGGCGAGCATCTGCAGAGCGACCGCGTGATCTATTTCCAGACCGATCTGCTCACCGTGCAAAGCCCGGAGACGGTCGAACTGAACCTCGACGGCGAGTACGGCGGCGTCCTGCCGCAAAGCTTCCGTTGTCTCAAGCATCACCTGAACGTGTTGGTCGGACGCTAACCGGGCATACTTTTTCCAAGAGAAGGGAGTCGAGGCAACATGAACCGAATCAGACAGGGACGCTTCGTCGATGAACCGATGCCAAGCTTGTGCGACTGGATCGCGCACCCGGACGTGCCGAGCCCGGCAGGCGGCACCGTCGTCGCGCTGTGTGCGGCGCTGTCCGCCTCGCTCCTCGAACTGATCACCCGCGTCACGCGCAATCGTCTGGAGAAAAAAGGGGAGGGTGTAGCAGACCTGGACCAACGGCTGGCCGAGATCCTCGCGCTGCGTCAGACCCTGCTCGACTACGGCGAAGCGGACGTCTACGAAGCGCAAAAGATCATCCAAGGCGAGCGGGCCGCCTGCGTCCGTCACGACGTCGGGTCCCCGGCGAAAATCGCGGGCCACATCGTGAAACTGCTGCGGCAGACCGACGAGTTGACTCCGCACGTCCCGGTGCATCTGCACAGCGACCTGCGCGTCGTCGCTTTCCTAGGTCACGCCGCCGTCATGGGCATCACGGAGATCGCCCTCGCCAACATCCGCAGCGCAGGCGGCGCGGACGACAAACTTCTTGCACGCATCGATACCTGGCGAGACCAAGCGACGCTCTGTCGCGACCGCATCGTCTCGCATAGTTAAGGAGATAGAGCATGTCAAAAATCAAAACGCCGATCCCGGTACAGAAAAACGAATACTACGAGATCGACATCCACGGCCTCGGCCACGAAGGCGAAGGTGTGGGGAAAGTCGACGGATTTACCGTCTTTGTGCCGCGCGCTCTGCCCGGCGAACGGGTGAAAGTCAAGATCGTGCGCACCCAGAAAACGTACGCCAACGGGCGGCTGATCGACGTCTTGTCGGGAAGCACCGACCGCGCCGAACCGCCGTGCTCGATCTTCCACCGCTGCGGCGGCTGCCAGCTCCAGCACATGACCTACGAGGCGCAACTGCGCCATAAAAAGCAGACCGTCGTCGATGCTCTCACCCGCATCGGCAAGTTGAACATGGACGACGTCACCGTCCACGACACGCTCGGCATGGACAACCCGTGGGAGTACCGCAACAAAGCGCAAGTCCCGCTCGGCGAGATCGACGGACGGCTGGCCGTCGGCTTCTACGCGCCGCGTACGCACGACATCATTGAGATGCAGTCGTGCGGCATCCAGCATCCGTACAACGACGACATCGTGCACACGACTAAGGAGATTCTGCAAGGACTCGGGATCAAATCGTATGACGAGCAGACCGGCAAAGGCCTCGTCCGCCACATCATCGGCCGCGTCGGGTTCCACACCGGCGAGACGATGGTCGTGCTCGTGACCAACGGCCGCAAGATCCAAAACGTCGAAGCGCTGGTTGACCGCCTGCGGGCCAAAGTGCCGCATCTGGTGAGCATCGTGCAGAATGTCAACACGCAGCAGACCAACGTCATCTTCGGCCGCGAAACGATCACGCTCTGGGGCAAAGACTCGATCACCGACACCATCGGCGATATCAAGTTTGAGATCTCGGCCCGGTCGTTCTTCCAGGTCAACCCGGTGCAGACGGAAGTGCTCTACGGCAAGGCGCTGGAGTACGCCGAACTGACCGGCGCGGAAACGGTCATCGACGCCTATTGCGGCATCGGCACGATCTCCCTCTTCCTCGCGAAAAAAGCGAAGGAAGTCTACGGCGTCGAGATCGTCCCGGAAGCGATTGAAGACGCGAAAAAGAACGCCGCGTTGAACGGCCTGACCAACGCCCGCTTCGAAGTCGGCGAGGCGGAGACCGTCATCCCGAAATGGCACGAAGAAGGCATCAAGCCCGATGTGCTCGTCGTCGACCCGCCCCGCAAAGGCTGCGACGAACGCCTGCTGGAGACGATCGCCGCGATGCAGCTCGACCGCGTCGTGTACGTCAGCTGCAACCCGTCCACACTGGCGAGAGACCTGCAATACCTCGAACAACACGGGTACAAGACCGTCGAGGTTCAGCCCGTGGACATGTTCCCGCACACGTTTCATGTCGAGTGCGTGGCACGGTTGGTGAGACAGGAACAGTAGAGATCGCATGATCGGACATTCAGGATGTGAGTCCCCCTTTGCGAAGGGGGGCTTTTTATGTTTGAATAAGGTAAATGGGGAGGGTGATAATGGAAATCTCAAAAAGAGAATCGGGCGGAAGAACGATTGCCGTCGTACACAGCAGCGAGATCTTGATACAGGATGTCCAGTCGGCCTTGGATCTGATGGCGACCGTGCGATATGAAGCAGACTGTGACCGGATCGTCATCCACAAATCCGCACTGAGCGAAGCGTTTTTCGATTTGAAAACACGACTTGCAGGCGAGATCCTGCAGAAGTTCATCAATTATCGCGTGAAGCTCGCGATTGTCGGTGACTTTTCCGCGTATACAAGCCGAGCCCTCCAGGACTTCATCTATGAAAGCAACGGCGGGAGCGATATCTTTTTCCTGCCGACAGAAGAACAAGCGATTGAAAAGGTAGGCATGGTGAAGTAGCAGAATTCTATTTTTTATCAGGGAGTGAAACGTCGATGATCAGCAAGCTCGGACAAGTGATGTTGTATGTAAACAATCAAGATGCGGCCGTGAAGTTTTGGACAGAAAAAGTGGGGTTCCGCGTGATTTCGGAAGAGAAGAACGATCACATGAGATGGATCGAAATCGCTCCGGAGGGCGCAGAAACGAGCCTCATTCTGCACGATAAAGAAGTGATCGCCAAAATGTCTCCCGGCTTGCATCTGGGCACGCCTTCGCTCATGTTTTTCACGAAAGACCTCGATGCGTTTCGCAGTGACTTAGTCAAGAAAGAGATCACAGTCGGAGAAGTGGTCGATCTGCCGTCCGGGAGAGTCTTTAACTTTGCGGATGATGAAGAAAATTACTTCGCAGTCATGGAGAAAAAGAACTAAATTGAAATCCAGTGTAGGCGGCTGACAGGAAGTGTCAGCCGCCTTTTCAATGTCTGGCAGAGAGCGCGCGTTACCAAGTGCCTTCCAGCGTACATTCCGTATGCATCGAATAGCCGAGTTCAATATCCGTGTCGCACCAACCGTTCGTGACCGATGTGGTGAAAGCGGAGCCTGCTTTTCGGTATCCTTTGATGCTGAGTCGATAGGGGTGTTTGGAGCCGCTGCTGGAATAGCCGTCCGTCACGATGAAGTCACCGGGATAGATCGTCGCGACATGGTTTTCACCTGAGAAGATCCGGCACTGGCGGAGTTTGACTTTAAACTCATAGCCGTCTGCTTGGGTGCCGAGGTCATAGGAAGAGGAGAACGCTTTATTTGCGGCGCCGGATCTCGACCAGTGCTCATACTTGATATACCCACCCTTCCAACCGTTCGGCGAATAAAAACTGATCGACATCGCGGAGTTCCCTTCGCTGAAAAAGCCTTGTTCCGTGTACAGTTCCCCCACATAGATATCCCCGACCTTCGTCCCCCAACTCGGCATGCCGTAGTCGGAATAGACGGGCATGGTGTAGGCGGACTTGTTAATACGAAGTGTCATGTTCATTCCTCCCGAATGTTTTTTGTGGACTGAAGAATCTTGTTTGTATACAGTATGCAAGTTTACCACCTGATGTTCCGCATAGACGAGGATCAGGTGTCGCAGCCTCCACACGGTTATGATCTGAAAAAGAATCTGTTAAACCGATTAGTTACAAATTATCAAATCGAGATAACTTACCATTTTTATCATAATAGAATTTGTATAGACAGGTCAAAAAGTTGGATATATATTTGTAGAAAGGAGCTTGGTACAGCCACAGAAATACAGGAGGTCGATGTCAGTCACCATGAAAAAACAGCGAAGCATACGGACGAAGATCATCGTCCCCATGATGTTGATTCTCTTGGTCGTCGTGGTGGCCAACGGCTTGTTTACGTACAAAACGATGATGGATACTGTGGAGTCGACGATTTCTGAATACACGGTGAGCGTGGCGGAGCGGATCGCGAACTCAATCGATCAGGAGGCATATACGGCTTTCTTGGCCGATCCGCAAGAAGATGAGCGGTATTGGAAAGTACGCAATCAGTTGAATGAGTGGAGAGAGAAGAACGGCTCCTTGTATGTGTACACCCTGGCCGCGGAAAACAAAAAGCTGACCATCCTGATCGACGGGCAACCGAAAGGCTCGGACGTGGCCTCCGAGATCGGCGCGCCGACAACTGCAACGACGTTTGAAGACGTGAGCGCCGTCTTGGAAGGCGGGACGAGCACCACTCCGGTCGTGCACGATGAGGAATACGGGGATTATCTGTCTGCGTTCGTTCCGATCCGTGACGGGTCCGGGAAAGTGATCGGCATTTTGGGCGTGGATACGGGTGCAGATCGAGTGGAGGAGATCAGCAAACGAGTGATGAGTGAAAAATTGCCGCTGATGGCGCTCGTGAACGTGCTGTTGATCCTTGTGGCTGCAGCGGTGGTGATCTATGTGTCCCGTTCGATCAGCCGTCCGATCTTGGAGATTGCGCAGCAGACCCGGAAGGTCGGGGAAGGGGATCTTTCGGTGGAAGTGCCGGTCCGATCACAGGATGAAATCGGGGAGTTGGCCCAACATTTCAATCTGATGCTCGGCAATTTGCGCGAGTTGCTGCTCGATGTGAACCATACGTCCAGTGAGTTGGCAGCCGCTTCGCAACAACTGACCGCCGGCACATCGGAGTCGGAGCAGGCGGTGCAGCATGCGGCCCTGACGCTGGAGCAGTTGACCCAAGGCGCCGATCTGCAGATGGGAATCGTCTCTCAGACGCAGACGGTCGTCGAACGGATGGCGAAGGATGTGGGGCAGATCGCGGCACGGGCGCAGGCTGTCGCATCGCGAGCTGGGAATGCGTCCGATCTGTCGCAGGAAGGGTTCGAAGCGGTCACGCGCTCGATCCGGCAGATGCAGTCGATCCAGACCAGCGTCAACCGATCCGCTTCGTCGATGACGACCTTGAGCGACCAGACAGATCAGATCGGCGCGTTGGTCGCTTCGATCACCGCCATCGCCGGGCAGACCAATCTGCTCGCCTTAAACGCAGCCATCGAGGCAGCCCGCGCCGGGGAGCAAGGCAAAGGATTTGCCGTGGTCGCGGATGAAGTGCGAAAGCTGGCCGAGCAGACGTCCGGATTTGCGCAACAGATCACCGGGTCGATCTCCCTGGTGCAGCAGACGCTCGATCAGTCGGTCGGGCAGATGGAGCAAAGCCTCACCGATGTGCAGAGCGGGATCGAAGCGGTGCAGCATACCGGGGAACTGTTCGATCAGATCAAGACGACCGTTCAGGACGTCACGTCGGAAGTCCAAGATGTGACCGGTGCGGTGCGCGGTCTGTCGGACGGCACAGGAGCGGTGGTCCAAGCGTTCCGTCAGGTCGAGCAGGCCACAAATGAATCGGCTTCCGGCACCCACTCGATCTCGGCGTCCACCGAGCAATTGTTGGCCGCCTTGGAGGAGATCGCGAGTTCGGCCGCTTCTCTCACTCGCATGGCTGAAAAGTTGGATGAGAAGATCCAGAGATTCCACCTGTAAACGAGAACAGCACCTGCCTACCGGGCGGGTGCTGTTTTGCTTTGCGTAAAAAAGGTATCCATGCAGTCAGTCGATCCTTTAAGATAAGGAAAAGCAGCGCAATACCAGATTTAGGGGGATTTTCATGAACGTCTATCTGATCAGACATTGCAAAGCAGAAGGTCAGTCCGCAGAGGCGAAACTGACAGACGAAGGAAATGCGCAGGCGGAGAAGCTTGCTGATTTTTTAGAAGGCAAAGGGATCGCCGCGATTTGGACAAGTCCCTTTGTCCGAACCCGGCAGACGATCCAACCTTTGGCGCAGCGGTTGGGGATGGAAACGGTTCAGGACCAGCGATTGGCAGAACGCGTCTTGTGCGAAGGCCATCATCCAGACTGGTACGAGATGCTGCGCGAGACGTTCCGTGATCTGGATCTGAGCTATCCAGGCGGAGAGTCGAGCCGGGTGGCCATGTCGCGAGGTGTGGCCGTGATCGATGAGGTTGTCCGTGGCGAGGAGCGGAATGTGGTGATCGTCACGCACGGGAACTTGATGGCGTTGATCCTGAAGCATTTCGAGGATCGCATCGGGTTTGAAGAATGGGCCGCATTGTCCAATCCGGACGTCTATCATCTTGCGTTCACCGAGAATCCACCGACGGTTAAACGGATATGGACCGAGTGAGATGACCGTTGCCATTACGCTTGTCTTGCTGTCCGGGTTCACGCATGCGACGTGGAACCTGTTTACGAAAAAGAGCCTGGATAAAAACGTCTTTCTCTGGTGGTGCCAGTGGTTTGCCATCGTGGTGTTTCTGCCGTGGGTCGTGATGGATCTCCAACGAACGGACATCCCGGACATCGGGTATGCGTGGTTGGCGGCGACGATGGTGCTGCACGGGGTGTATGTGCTGATGCTCGCCAAAGTGTACACGTTGGGCGATCTGTCGCAGGTGTACCCGATCATGCGCGGGACGAGCCCGTTGGTGGTGCCGATCCTCGGCGTACTGTTGCTGAACGAGTCGCTGACAGCGTTCGGCTGGCTCGGGGTGCTGTGCATTCTGGCGGGCATCCTCTCGATCAGCGAGATCAAACGCGGCTGTTCCGCTTCCCTGAAAGCCCCGCTGTTTGCCGTAGCCGTGGGGCTCTGCACATCGAGTTACATCGTGCTCGACAAAGTCACGCTCGCCTACGTCACCCCCGCCGTGCTCAACATCGCGACCAACGTCGGCAACCTCCTCGCCCTGACCTACGCAGCCGTCAGTTCGGGCGCGATCCGGCGGGAGTGGACGGTGAACTGGAAGACGATCCTGCTCGGCGGCGTGCTCGCTCCGGGATCGTATCTGCTATTCCTCTTCGCCATGGAGCTGGCTCCAGTGGCGCAATTGGCCCCGATGCGGGAGATCGGCACGGTGTTTGGAACGCTGCTCGGTATTTTCCTGCTGCGCGAACAGCAAGGGAAAAAGCGGGTGGTGTCATCGATGCTGGTGACAGCGGGCGTGGTGCTGCTCGGGATGTATGGGGCGGGATGAGAAAAAGGCTCCCTTTGAATAGGGAGCCTTTCGTCTTACAAGGACAACAACTTCTGCGCCACAATATACCCCGACCCGCCGTTGATCCCATGCCCCGGCCACGTAGCCGCTCCGAGCATATAGACATTCGGCACCGCCGTCTGATGGCTCGGTTGCCCTGGGAGCGGGCGGAAGAGGTAGCTCTGGGCGAGGTCGTGCGAGCCGCCGTAGGGATCGCCGGGGCCTGCGTTCGGGTTGAACTGCGCGATGGTGCGCGGGGTCACGACGTGTTTCCCGATCACGGCGCTCGGGATGTTCGGGATGTGTTGGCTCACGATGTCGAGGACGCGCTCTGTAAATCTTTCCGTGAGATCGGCCGTCCACGTGCCATCCCCGACATCGATCTTCCCGGCCGCGTCACCCACTGGGCGGCACGGCACCTCCAGCACTTGAATTCGCATGATCGCCTTGCCTTCCGGTGCACGCGACGGGTCGTGGTTGGTCGGGCAGTCGACCGTAAACGTCGGTTTGGCCGGGAGCAGATCGGCCATCCCTTGCGCGATGGCCATTGTAAACCCGTTCAGCCCGTCGGTGAGATGCGGCTGCCCGATCTTGTCAAATCGTGCATCCCCCCATTTCGGCGGTTCGCTCAATGCCAGTTGGATCTGCACGCAGCCGCGGCCGTAGCGATATTCGCTCGCCTGTTTGCGCAGGGGAGGCGCGATCTCGGTGTCGGCGAGCAATTCCAAATACAGTTGATCCGGCCCTGTCGATGCCACGACCGCCTGCGACGCTTTGTATTTCTCGCCACCCGCTGTCTTCACGCCCACCGCACGGCCATTCTCCACCAAAATCTTCTTCACAGCCGTGCCTGTCACGATCACGCCGCCGTTGTCGGTGACCAACTGCGCCAACGACTTCGCCAGCCTTTCACTGCCGCCGACGGGGATCGGCATGCCGCCGCCCATCAGGGCCATCGCGGTGAGCGGGACCCAGACGCCGCTGCCGACTTCGTCCGGGGTGCGGCCGAGGTGGGTGACCCACGGGGCGAGCATGGCACGCATGACCGGGGACTTGAAGCGGGCGACGGCGTTGCGAGCGGTCGAGAACATCGACGCGGCAAAAGGCGTGTAGCGGCCGCTGTCCGCTTCCCGCATCAGGCGGTGGATGACCGGGGCGGCCTCCGGGCTGGCGAGGTCGAGATTGAACAAGCCAAACACGTCGTTCACATACGGGTTCAGCTCCTCAAACATCCCGGCCAACGCGGCACCGTCGCCAGGTGCGAGACGTTCCGCCTCTGCCATCAGGGCTTCAAACGAACGCGGCAAGACGGCCGTCTGACCGTCTTCCATCGAGACGCCGGTCGGCAGGTCGGTGTTGACGTACGTCAGCCCGCGAGCTTCCAACTCCGCTCCGAGATCCGCATACGCGCTGCCTGTCAAAAACAGCGGATGCGCGGCCGAATACGTGTCGTGTAAAAATCCTGGCAACGTCAATTCCTCGGTGCGGACAAAGCCGCCCGGACGATCATTTTTCTCCAGCACGAGCACGCTGCGGCCGGCACGCGACAAATAGGCGGCGGTGATCAGGGCGTTGTGCCCGCTGCCGATGATAATCACGTCATAAGCTTTCATTGCAGTTAACCACTCCTTATACTGTGTTTCACTGATTCTTATTCCGTGTATTAAGAAAAAACTCCCGCTGACTAGGCAGTCGGCAGGAGTTTTTTCTTTTTCTGAAGGGTGACCATCAGGATGCTCACGAAGATGACGATCAGCCCGAGCAGCGTGTTCATCGAAAGGCTCTCGTTCAGGAAGATCGTCCCCCAGACCACGCCGAAGAGCGGGACCAAGAACGTGACGCTGAGCGTCTTGACCGGACCGACGCTTTGGAGCAGGAAAAAATACAGGAGATACGCGACCGCGGTGCACAGCAGCGACAGAGCGAGCACCGACCACACCGTCGCCATCGACGGCAGGTGCTCCGGCAGCGTCACCAGCGCGACGGGCACGAGCCACACGCTCGCGGCCAGTTGTTGGCCGACGGCGAGGTCGAGCGATGCGGTGCCGGTGAACGTCCGCGACGCGTAGATGCCGCCAAACGCATAGGAGAGCGCGGCGAGCAGGCTCAGCCCGGCGGCGGTGTAAAAGGCACTGCCCGACTCCAGCGAATCGGGGTGCCAGCCGACGAGGATCGAGACGCCGAACACGCCGAGCAACAGTCCTGCGCCTTTTCGCCAGCCGATCGGCTCGCGCAGCCAGCCCAGCGCCACCAGCGCGGTAAACAGCGGCGTCGTCGCATTGAGGATCGCTGCCAGCGAAGCGGCCAGATGGAGCTCCGCCGCGCAGATCAGCGCAAACGGCAGGGCGGCATTGATCGCGCCGAGCAGGAGATATTGTTTCCAACGACTCAAAAGATCCGGCCGGCTCCCGATCAGGAGGGCATAGGCCAGCAGGGCAAGGCCTGCGAGCAACACGCGCACGGCACTGGTCACGAGGGGCCCCAGTTCCGCCACAGCCACTTTCATAAACAAAAAGGAAGCGCCCCACATGGACGCCAATAAGACCAGGGCTCCCAGTTCTTTCATTTTCATCTTCGACAAGGCTCCTCTCCCGGAGCCGCGTCAGGCTCCTTTTCCATTATAATGATTCAGCTCTTCCCTTTCTTTTCAAATCTTGCGCTCTTTTCCGGTGTAACTATCAAGTAGGAATTGAGAGGTTTCAGGTCGAATTAACAAGAAAAAAACGAAGCCCTATTCTTAGGAGGCGCGAAATTGGCTGAAAAGCTCCTATTGCATACGTTGATCGTCCTCTGTCCGCTTTTTCTCTACACGATCTTTTTTGAAAAGCGAGAAGGGGGCGGTGTGTACCGACCGTATTTATGTGCCACGCTGCAAGGGGCTGCCGTGGTGCTGTGCATGTCGTTCCCGATACAGGCGAACGGTTTTAACTGGGATTTGCGGTATGTCCCGCTGTTGCTGACGTTCTTGTACGGCGGTCTTGTGCCCAGCGGGATCGTGCTGGCGGTGATTCTCGTGTTCCGGCTGTTGCTCGGCGGCGATGCGGTGGCCTACGGGATGGTCGGTGCGGTGTTGATCGCCGGATTTTACTTTCTGTTGGCCGGCAAGTTCCAGACGTTGCGACCCAGACAACGGGTGCTCGCGGCGATGGGGATCTCGTTGGTTTCCTGCGTCTTTCCGTTTGGCCTGTTCTTCTTGTATCACGGGTGGAACGGTGCGATGGAGCAGGGCTCGGTCAACTTGGTGCTGTTTGCGTTGTTCCAGGCGGCCGCTGCGGGGTTCGCCGTCTCGCTGACGGAACGGACGCGGGAGATCAACTTGATGCGACGAGAGATCCAGCGGGCGGAAAAGCTCAACATCCTTGGGGAGTTGGCCGCCTCGGTAGCCCATGAGGTGAGAAATCCGCTCACGGTGGTCAAAGGATTTTTGCAGATCATGAACGAGGAGCAAAATGAGAAGCATCGCGGCTACACGCAGTTGATCTTGAGCGAACTGGGGCGGGCTGAGTCGATCATCAACGACTATCTGAACTTTGCCAAGCCGCAGATGCAAAAAGTCGCGGTGCTGCATGTTGTCGACGTGGTGAACGAGGTGGTGACGCTCCTGTACTCCTACGGCATGAAAAACGGTGTCGAAGTCGAGTGTTGTCCGCTCGACGGGCTGTACATCCGGACCGATAAAAACCAGCTCAAACAGGCGTTGATCAACCTCGTAAAAAACGCCATCGAGGCCACGCCCACCGGCGGCCTCGTGCAGGTCTGCCTCGCCGAGGAAAAGGGCATGGCGGTGATCACCATCCACGACACGGGCAAAGGCATGTCCAAAGATCAGCTCGCGAGGCTCGGATCGCTGTTTTACACGACCAAAGACAAAGGCACCGGCCTTGGCACGATGGTGTCGCTGCGGATCATCGAGTCGATGAACGGCAAGGCGCAGTATCACAGCACCCCGGGCGTGGGCACCGAAGTGACCGTCTCACTGCCGCTGTGTGACGTGTGAGCAGAAAAAGCCGGCTACCCACAAGGGAGCCGGCTTTTTGCACAATGAGCCTTACAGCTGTATCCAGCGATCTCCGAGCCACGTTTTGATCCGTGCCCAGCCGTCGCGTACTTCGTAGGCGGTGACCGTCTGCGGGGTGACGGCGTTTTTCGTGAGCGCGTCGGGGGACGGGCGTTCGTAGAGCGGCGTGACTTGGGTGAGCGCGATTTTTTTCTCGGTCGTCGCGGGCGGCGGAGGCGGCACCGGTGTTTCCGTCCCGCCGGCCTGCGCGATGATCCAGCGGTCGCCTGCCCATGTGCGAATGTGGTACCAGCCGTTCCATTCTTCAAATACGGTGACCGTCTGCGGCGAGATCGCCGCTCCCGATTTGAACGGTTCAAACGGTGCCGAGTACAGCGAGGCGGTCGCCGTCAGCGCGACGCGTTTCTGAACGGGGGTCGGGGTGATCGCCGGATACGCGTTCGGCACATGCACCCACTGGTCGCCGACCCATGTGCGGATGTTGTACCAGTTGCCTTTTTTCTCAAAAGCGTTGACGTTCTGCGGCGTGATCCGGTAGTCGGCGTTGTGATCCCAGGTCGGGTCTGTAAACATGCCGACATCCACGCCGACATAGATCCGCTGATTGAAAGGCTCGGTCGGCGTGGAGTTCCACCAGACTTTAAATCCTTCCTGCACCATATACAGCCCCACCGGGCGGTTGCGGTTCCACTCGTCCGGGAAAACGGACAAGGGCAGTTCGGCGTCGCCGACAAACTTGCCCAGTTCCGGCGTCAGAGCGGGACGGCCGAACTGTTGAATAAACCAGTCGGTATAACCGCCGCCGGAGGGAGAAGCGGTCGGTCTGACCAGAAAATAGCCGGTGTAGGCGCTGACTTGACCCGCGATGCGGGTGTCGCGGGCCAGATGTTCCGCGCGATTGTGGAAATGCCAGTAGAGGATCTGACCCGAGGAGTGGTAGGCCAGCGAGGCCATCGGGTTGATCTCGTTGGTAAAGGCGACCATCGCCTTTGTCTCCGGGGCTTGCTCCGGTGCGTCGCCTTTGTGGTTGTACCAGTTGCGCCACGGGATGTTGTATTGGATATTCGCCCAGTCGGCGTTGTATTGCCTGTTGAGATCGATGCCTTGGGCGTTTGCTTTCCAGCGTTTAAAATTGGACGAGCCTTCGTTCATCCGTACCAGTTCGCCTCGGTACCAGTCGGGAAACGCGTCCGACCCGTACTGGACCAACGTGACGCCGTCCGGGTTGACCATCGGGACAAACCAGATCGACGTTTTGTCGAGCAGTTCGCGCACGTTGTAGCCGTCCATGCCGCCGCCGCGGGAATAGGCTTCCGCATAGCGGTCGAGCATGTACATGTTGAGATTGGTCGACAGCCACTCGCGGGCGTGATGCGAGCCGTTGATGGTGATCGAGGGTTCGCCTTTGCCGAGTTTGACCGCGTAGATCTCGCGGCCGAACGGGGTCTTGCCGATCGATTTGTAGGTGATCAGTCCGGGGTAAGCGGCGGCCAATCGTTCGATGTCGCGCTGGAGCAGGTCGTAGGTGTAGGTTTGGAGCGGTTGGACCACATCGGCTGCCTGAACCGGGGTGGCGGTCAGCAGCAGTGCGGAGGAGAGGACAAGGAGGGACAGGTGTCGATTCTTTGAGCGATGCTTAAACAGTTTCATTCCGACCTCCGAGAATTTCCTTACTATCGTGAGTAAAGAGTTCTCTGGTCTTATATCAATTTCCTTTAGGACTTGCGATGGGAATCCATGTGAGGCACGATAGGAGAAAGAACACAGACAGGAAGAGGATCGATGATACGAATAGGACTGACCGGCTGGAACGGTCATCATGCGGTGGGACTGGGGGAAAAAGGCGGGATCGCGGCCTACAGCGCGCAGTTTCCCATCGTCGAGGTGGACAGCTCGTTTTACGCGGTGCAGCCCGCGAGACATTTTGAAAAATGGTGCCGGGAGACACCGCCCGATTTTGGCTTTGTGATCAAAGCGTATCAGGGCATGACCGGGCATCTGCGAGGGGACAACCCGTTTGCCGATGCACAGGAGATGTTTGCGGCGTTTGCCCGGTCGATTGAACCGGTGCGGGAGGCGGGGAAGCTCAAGATGGTGCTGTTTCAGTATCCGCCGTGGTTTGACTGCAACCGTCGCAACGTCGACCTGCTGCGGTATACGAAGGCGAAACTGGCCGATCTGCCGCTGGCGTTGGAGTTTCGGCACCAGAGCTGGTTTGACGGAGAAATGCGGGACAAAACGCTCTCCTTCATGGAGCGGGAAGGGTGGATTCACTCGATCTGCGACGAGCCGCAGGTGCGGCCCGGCTCGGTGCCGACGGTGCTGCGGGCGACCGACAGCCGTTTGACGCTGGTCCGGTTTCACGGGCGCAACACCAAGGCATGGAGCCAGCCGAGCGAAGAGAACTGGCGCGACGTGCGTTATCTCTACCGGTACAACACCAACGAACTGATCGACTGGAAAGTGCGGCTCTTGCGTTTGCAGGAGACGACGGAGGAGATCTGCGTGATCTTCAACAACAACTCCGGCGGCGATGCGGGGCCCAACGCGAAGGAACTGATGCGGCTGCTTTGCATCGAGTATAAGGGGGAGGCTCCGGGGCAGATCAATCTCTTCGATATTTGAGAAAGCAAAAAAAGACCCGGTCGCTGATCCGGGTCTTTTTCGTTTGCTAGACGAGGACTCTCCCCACCTTGATCGGGTCCAACGCCTTCGACTCCTCCACATACAAAAAGGCGTCGTACCGCTCCGCCACGCGGGTCGGCACATAGTTGCCGCGGCGTTCGTACTCCGGGTGGTAGACGACGCCGATGGCGCGGTGGCCGAGCGTGGCTTGGAAGAGGGGGTGGCCGCTGCCGAGGAGGAGCAGTTTGTCGTAGCCGCCTGCCCGGTGCAGCAGGTCTTCCCACGAGCCGGGCTCAGCTCGCGGCACGTTCATCACCTGCAGCGGTGCCCCCCACTCGCGGCCAGCGATCACCGTCCCGCGATGGGTGCCAAATCCGACCGCGTACACCTCGTCGCCATACGCCTCGCGCAGGAGTTGACCGACGTTGACCATGCCTTCGCCCGCCATGTCGGTGGCTCTGGCGTCGCCGATGTGCGTGTTGTGCTCCCAGATGATCGTCTTGGCACGAGACCCGTGAAATTTCATCAGTCGGTTCAACGCCTCGACCATGTGTCGGTCGCGCACATTCCACGAATCGGGACCCCCGCGCACCATCGAGCGGTAGTAGCGCTCTGCGTTGACGGCAGCCAGCGCGTTCAACTCCGCGCTGAGCGACTCCTCGCCGTCCTGATAATCGGCGTGCCGGCGCTCGCCCCTTTTTTGCTGCAGGTCGCGCAGGAGTTTGACCACCTCGTTCTCGCAGCTCTCCGACAGAAACGCGGCCGAGATCCCGTAGGTCTGCTCGCTGCGAGCAAACGGTTCAAAGCAGGAAAACGCCGCTTTGGCCTGCTCCAACTCCGGCGCGCCCGTCTGCTCCAGATACTCGATGATCGCCTCCATCGACTCCCACAGCGAGTACACATCGATCCCGTAAAATCCGACCCGCTCCGCCGCCGCTCTCCCTGCGTTGTGTTCACGCATCCAGTCGGCGAGCGCGATCACCTCCCGATTGGCCCACATCCAGGTCGGCCAGCGGGTAAAATCGCCCATCGCGGCGGCCGCGTTGTCATCCGCTCCCTCGTATCGCTTCACATAGCGGTTCAGCCGGTAGCACGACGGCCAATCCCCTTCGACTGCGAGAAAATGGAACCCTTTCCGCTCGATCAGCCGCTTGGAGATCTCCGTGCGCAGCGTGTAAAATTCCGATGTGCCGTGCGACGCTTCGCCGAGCAGCACATAGCGTGCCTCGCCGATGGCGTCGATCAGCGCGTCGAGCCCCTCCTCTGGATCCAGCCGGATCGATTGGTTTTGAATCGCTTCGATGATCTCGTTTTGGTTCATAAACTCCGACTCCTTTCCAAGAAACTCTTCCAGGACTTCGTACGTCTACAGGTTCCCCGTTTACAGAAAATGAATGAGAACTTTAGGAAATCACGATCCCCCTTTTACGTTCGGTCGCTAGAATGAGAGCCGTAAGCACTCATTCGCACGTATTTCCGGGAGGGATTGCAGTGGAAAACATGAATCGCCGCACATTTTTGAGCTATCTGGGCACCGGGGCTGCGACGCTGGCCGCCGCATCGGCAGGACTTGGCGTCCTGAGCAGCAAGGCGGAGGCCAAGACGGCCGATCACCTGTTTGGTTTCAAAACCAACAAAGTCTCCGGCTATTTCAACCCGATCAGCCACTCCACCGAAGACCAACTGCTCCTGCCGCCGGGCTTCAAATATGACGTGATCGCAGCGTTTGGCGACAAGATCAACGAGCGTGGCGACACGTTTGGCTTCAACAACGACTACACCGCCTTTTTCCCCATCGACGGCTCCAACGAGCGCGGCCTGCTGTGGGTCAACCACGAGTACGTCAGCGAACTGTTCGTCACCGGCCCGAAAGGCGCGGGCGGCTGGACGGCGGCGCAGACCGAGCAGATGCTCTACAACCAAGGCGGTTCGATCCTCGAAGTCTACCGCGACCAGAACGGCGTCTGGAAGATGGACACGAAATCGAAATACGCGCGTCGCATTAACGGCCTGACGATGTTCAAACTGACCGGCCCGGCTGCGGGCTCGCAAGCGGTCAA
Organism: Tumebacillus lacus; assembly: GCF_026410385.1. Lineage (GTDB taxonomy): Bacteria > Bacillota > Bacilli > Tumebacillales > Tumebacillaceae > Tumebacillus > Tumebacillus lacus. The sequence goes on along the minus strand of NZ_JAPMLT010000002.1, from coordinate 50,320 downwards.
CGGCGCAACGACCGTACGCGGCACGTTTGCCAACTGCTCCGGCGGCGTGACGCTGTGGAACACCGTCCTCACCTGCGAAGAAAACTATGAGGACACCTGCTCGGAAGCCGGTCTCAACGAAACCCACTACGGCTGGGTCGCGGAGATCGCGCCGTTTGAGGAGAAATGGGAGGTGCGCAAACACACCGCCCTCGGCCGTTTCCACCACGAAAACACCTGCATGGGTCTCTCCAAAGACGGCCGCGTCGTCGTCTACATGGGCGATGACAAAAAAGACGCTTGCGTCTACAAATACATCTCCAACGGCAAATACGACTCCGCAGCCGGGTACAACAACTCGAAACTGCTGGAAGACGGCACGCTCTACGCCGCCAATTTCAAAGCGGGCAAATGGGTCGCTCTTACCCTCGAAGCGGTGCAAAAAGTCCTGTCCAACGCCAAATGGTCCGCTCCGTTCGGCGTGAAAGGCACCCGCGAGGAGATGCTGGCGATCTTCCAAACGCAAGGCGACGTGCTCGTCCACGCAGACGAAGCGGCGCTGCTCCTCGGCGCGACCCCGACAGACCGTCCGGAAGACGTGGAGATCTCGCCGTTTGACAACACCGTCTTCATCGCCCACACCAACAACGACACGCACGGCAACATCCACGGCCACGTCACCCGCTTCTTTGAAAAAGACGGCGATCTGGCGGCGACCGAGTTTGACTTTGAGATCTTTGCGGCGGGCGGCCGACAGTCCGGTTTTTCCGCACCGGACAACCTGACGTTCGACTCCAATGGCAACCTGTGGATCGTCACCGACATGTCCGGCTCTTCGATGAACAAAGGCGTGTTTACCTCGTTTGGTCACAACGGCCTCTACGTCGTCCCGACCTCGGGCAAAGCAAAAGGGGAGGCTCTGCAGTTCGCCTCCGCTCCGAAAGACGCCGAGCTGACCGGTCCGACCTTCACGCCGGACGAGCGCACCTTGTTCCTGGCGGTCCAGCACCCGGGCGAGCAGTCCAAATCGATGGGTGAACTCACCTCGATGTGGCCGCATCGCGCCGGTGACAAGATGCCGCGCCCGGCTGTCGTCGCGATCACCGGATTCAAATTTTAGAGGGAAAAGAGGCTGAACAGACATGCTTTCCAATATCGGCATCCCAGGTCTGGTGTTGATCCTCGTGATCGCCCTGATCGTCTTTGGCCCGTCCAAACTACCGGAGCTCGGCCGTGCTGTCGGCCGCACCCTGTCTGAGTTTAAAGGGGCGACCCGCGGTTTGATGAGCGGGGACGACAAGGAAGAGAAAAAAGAGAAACCGGCTGTGTAAGAACGAAAGAAAGAGTGCAGACAGGAACGGCTGTTTGCACTCTTTTGCTATATAATGGAGAGTGAGATCTGCCCGTGATGTTTTATGCATTCAGAGAAGGGAAGTGGCTCTCCTGTTCGAAACGCGCGGTTTGAATCACATCACTCTCTTCGTTAAAGACCTGCAACGCTCGCTCCGTTTTTATACCGACACCCTGCGGATGCGCGTCGTGCACGCCGGGGAAGGATATGCCTATCTGGAGTCCGGGACGACCTGGTTTTGCCTCTCCGAGCAACCGCTGCCGGACGATGCGCCGGCAACCAACGGCGTCCACCACATCGCCCTCACCGTGAGCCGGAACGACTTCGAAGCGGCGGTCGAACACCTGCGCCGCCAGCAGGTGCCCATCGTCCGCGAGCCGGTGCTGCGGGGCATCGGCCAGTCGGTCAACTTCCTCGACCCGGACGGCGTGCAATGGGAGTTCCATTGTTCCGATCTGGCCGAGCGGATGACCGTGATCGAAGAGATGGAGCGAAAGGATACGAAATGACCTACGATTATTACGCATTTGCCGATTACAGCGGAGCCAAAGACGAACGGCAGCAGAAAAAACACATCGTGCTCGCCGTCGCTTCTCACCGCGACGAGAACGTGCGCCTCGTGCAGGGGCTGACCCGGGAGTCTTTATTGGAAGCGGTCCAGATCCTCTTGGCGGAAGCGACTGCAAACGGACAGCGCGTGCTGCTCGGCTTCGATCACTCCTACTCGTTTCCGACCGGATTTTATGAGACGGTCAGCGGGTCGGAGTGGACCTCGTGGGAACAACTCTTGAGCCTGCTGGTGCAAGGCGGCCACGGACTGCCGCCGATCGGGGACGTACCCCGCGAGTGGGCGATGGCAGCCAATCGGCGGATCGGGGAGTTGATCGGCATCGACAGCGGCGGTCCGTTTTGGGGTGCCAACTTTGCTCAGTTGAAAAATCCACGCTTCCCGCACGACGCCACCCCCTTGCGCAACCGGCGCCTCGTCGAAGAGCGGTGCCCGCGCATGAAGCCGCTCTACCAGATCGGCGGCAACGGCGCGGTCGGGTTGCAGGCGCTGTTTGGCATCGGCCGCCTGGCACGCCTGCGCACTTATTGCCGGGAACGGGAGATCCCGCTGTTTTTCTGGCCCTTCGACGGCTTTGAGCCGCCGGATCACGGCCACGTGCTCGTCGAAGTCTACCCGACCCTCTTCAACCACGGCACCCGCTCCGACGCCGAAGACGCCCGCGCCTGCGCCGTCGGCCTGCGCGACCGGGACCGGGCCGGCACCCTCAATGCTTATTTCCATCCCGACCTCACAGACGACGAACGCAGACGGGCTTCCGTCGAAGGTTGGGTGATCGGCGTGCAAAACAAGGGTTGACAGACGTTGCCAACGGGTATTACTTTAGAAAAGAAAGAATTAGAACTCTACATACGATCAAACAAAGGGAGTGTATTGAAATCATGGAACTGTTTGAAGCGTTTACAGCTCGCCATACCGTCCGCAAATACGACTCGTCCGCTCCGGTCCCGGCTGAGGACCTGCACGACATCCTGACCGCTGCAGCGACCGCGCCGTCCGCGTGGAACCTGCAACACTGGCGTTTCCTCGTCATCACCGACCCGGCTCGCAAACAAGAGCTGCTGCCGCTGACCTACAACCAGCAACAGACGGTCGACGCGCCGGTGTTCATCCTCGTCCTCGGCGACCGTGAAGCGGACAAGATGGCGGACGACCTCTACCTGCCGCTCGTCGACAAAGGCCTGATGCCCAAGCAAGCGGCCGAGACCCTGATCGGCAACATCAAAGGGGCGTACAACCCGGACAACAAAGCATGGGCACAAGACGAAGCGGTGCTCAACTCCGGTTTTGCCGCGATGCAACTGATGCTGGCTGCCAAAGCGAAAGGCTACGACACCTGCCCGATGGGCGGCATCGACCGCAACGGCCTGCGCAAACTGCTCAACATCCCGGAGCGCTTCCACATCGTCATGGGTCTGACCCTCGGCAAAGCGGCAGCACCGGCGCATCCGACCGGCCGTCTGCCGATCGAAGAATTGGTCATCAAAGAGTCCTTCTAAAACATCCATCCCCCTCATAGATTGAGAGTAGGACAGACATCGATCCTACATACTCAAGAGGGGGATTTTTTTATGGAAACCACCACGCACAAATTAAACCCGCGCACCGTCGATTTCGTCAAATCGAAAACGGTGAAAAAACTCTTCATCGGCGGCCAGTTCGTCGAATCGGCGAGCGGTAAGACGTTCCCGACCTACAACCCGGCGACCGGCGAGATCCTCGCCTACGTCTCCGAAGGCGACGCGGAAGACATCAACCGCGCGGTCGCCTGCGCCCGCGACGCGTTTGAAGACGGCCCGTGGTCGCGCCTGATGCCGCAGGAGCGCGCCCGCCTGATGTTCCACCTCGCCGACCTGATCGAGCGCGACGCAGACGTCTTTGCCGAGATCGAGACGCTCGACAACGGCAAGCCGATCTCCGAAGCGAAAGGCTTCGACGTCCCGATGACCGCTGAACATTTCCGCTACTACGCGGGCTGGGCGACCAAGATCGGCGGCGAAGTGATCCCGGTCAACGTGCCGAACATGCACAACTACGTCCGTCGCGAGCCGATCGGCGTCGTCGGCCAGATCATCCCGTGGAACTTCCCGCTGCTGATGGCGGCGTGGAAACTGGGCGCGGCCCTTGCGACCGGCTGCACCGTCGTGCTCAAACCGGCGGAGCAAACGCCCTTGTCCGCTCTCTATCTGGCGAAACTGATCCAAGAGGCAGGCTTCCCGGCAGGCGTCGTCAACGTCGTCACCGGATATGGCGAAACGGCGGGCAAAGCGCTGGCGACCCACCCGGACGTCGACAAGATCGCGTTCACCGGCTCCACCGAAGTCGGCAAGCTGATCATGAGCTACGGGGCCGAGTCGCTCAAGCGCGTCACCTTGGAACTGGGCGGCAAGTCCCCGAACATCGTCTTCCCGGACGCAGACTTCTCGCAGGCGATCCCGGGCGCGATGCAGGCGATCTTCTTCAACCAAGGTCAAGTCTGCTCGGCCGGTTCCCGCCTCTACATCCACAAGTCCTCTTATGACAACGTGCTGTCCGATCTCGCCTCCTACGCGGGCAACGTCCGCCAAGGCAACGGCCTCGACCCGAAAACGCAGATGGGTCCGCTGGTCACCGGCGAGCAGCTCTCCCGCGTCACCGGCTATATCGAAAAAGGCATCGAACAAGGGGCGAAAGTGGCAGTCGGCGGCGCGCGCGCAGAAGGCGACCTCGCGGGCGGCTACTTCGTGAAACCGACCGTCTTCTACGACGTGGCGGACGACATGGCGATCGCCCAAGAAGAGATCTTCGGCCCGGTCGTCGCCGCGATGCCGTTCGATGACATCGACGACATCATCCGCCGCGCCAACCTGTCCACCTACGGCCTCGCAGCGGGCGTGTGGACGCAAAATATGAAGACCGCCTTCCACGTCGCGAACAAGCTCAAAGCGGGCAGCGTCTGGATCAACTGCTACAACATGTTTGACGCAGCCTCTCCGTTTGGCGGCTACAAACAGTCCGGCATCGGCCGCGAGATGGGGCAGTACGCACTCGACAACTACACCCAGATCAAGAGCGTGTGGGTCAACCACAACTGATTCAACATCTTTTCAAAAAAGGGTCTCATCGGAGGCCCTTTTTTGCATACAGATAGTAACACGATCCGACTAGGCGAGGGGTGTGACCGAATGAGCGGAGAAGCGGCGATGATGACGCCGTGGGAAGAACACCATTTTTGGTTGCATATGCTGCAAGACCATGCCGTCTTTTTGCGCGACTTCCTGTCGCCGGCGGAAGAGACGTGGGTGCGCTATGCCAGTTCGTACATCGATGCTTTTCAAGCGGTGATCGACCGGCTGGAGCGGCTCGACCCGCAGTTGCCCGCCTCCTCGAAGGAGATGATCGCGCTGGCGGCAGAGGCCGACCGCGTTGCCACGGGGTACTACCAACTGGAGAACCGGATGCAAAACCTGCGACTCTACAACGACGTCGTGCTGAATCTCACCCCGACCTACTTCAACGGCACGCTCAACGAAAACGGGGAGTACCTGCGCGTGCTTCGCTCTTACAAGCAAGGCCGGACACCTCCCGAATTGTCGCTGATCCAATTGATCGACCTGTGGCTGCTCGACCAGTTCGGCCACGTCATGCTGACGATCAACGGCGTCGATCCGGCTGAGGTGGCGATCCAACGCCGCCTGCAGGAGTATTCGCAGACCTTCCAAGGCCTGCTCGCCGCCTTGGTCTCGATCCGGAACTTCCTGCGCAGCGTCCCCGACGACAATCCTGTCATCCGCAAATACGCGCGTGACGTGGGGCTGGCGACGCTCGCCTTTGAACCGTTCATCCGCGAGTTGGTCGCCTATTACCGGCGCGATTCGGTCGCGAACCGGATGACGCTGCGCTTCCTCGAGCATCACTTCCCGGAGACGTGCTATTTCCTGCGCAAACTGTCCCGCTACGTGCCCGAAGTTGACAAATTCGCCAAAGCTTGCAGCTTGCTTTATCCAACTGCTCCTTGACAGGTTCTTCCGCAGGTGTTACGATTTTTCTGTAAGTTTAAACTTCATATGCATGCTCTTATCCAGAGAGGTGGAGGGACTGGCCCTGTGAAACCTCGGCAACCGGTACGCTGTTTTTGTAAATCCAGCGTACAAGGTGCCAATTCCATCAAAACGTCACGCGTTTTGGCAGATAAGAGGAGCCCGCGTACTCTCTGTTTTTTTTTTCGGATGACGTATGATCGCCTCTTCTTGATGCCATTCAAGAAGAGGCTTTTTTATTTGATTCGATCCTTTCCCTCTGTGATGCAGTGGCGAGCCGTACCAACAATCGAAAAGGTGGGTGACAGAAATGGCACGAACAGTAGAATTTAAAAAAAGTTTGCAAACAGAATTGTTGGTCGGCGACGGTGCGATGGCCACTTTGCTGTATCAACAGGGGAGTGCGCTCGGTGCTTCCACTGAAGAACTGACGCTGAACAATCCGGACTGGGTGCGCTCCGTGCACCTCGCCTACCTGCGTGCCGGAGCGCGCGTGATCGAAACCAACACCTACGCGGCCAATCGCGAAGGGTTGGCCCGCTACGGACTGGAAACCAAAACGACGCGCATCAACCGCGCCGCTGTTCAACTGGCGCGGGAGGCGATTGAAAAAGCGGACAAAGACGCGTTTGTCGTCGGTACCGTCGGTTCGATCCTCGCCGGTCGCATCCGGTCCCGCGATCTGGAAGAATACCGTGACGTCTACGAGGAACAGGCGGTCGCCTTGCTGCATGAAGGCGCGGACGGCCTGCTCCTGGAAACGTTCTACGACCTCGAAGAACTGCTGCTCGCGCTCGACGTGCTCAAACCGCTGACCCAGTCGTCCGGCACGCCTGTGATCGCGCAACTGTCGCTGGTCGAGGTCGGACGCACCCGCGACGGCTATGAACTGGGCACTGCGTTTGAACAGTTGAGAGCGGCAGGAGCGGACATGGTCGGACTGAACTGCCGACTCGGTCCGGCTGAGATCCTGCGTTCGATTGAAAACACCGTCGTGCCGGAGGGGCTGGCTCTGTCCGCCTTCCCGAACGCAGGCCGTCTCGGCCTGATCGACGGCGAGTTCTCCTACACCTCGACGGCGAACTACTTTGGCGAGAGCGCCGTCAAACTGTGGGAGCAGGGTGTCGGGCTGATCGGCGGCTGTTGCGGCACCACGCCGGAGCATATCAAAGCGATCTCCGACGCGCTGGCAGATCGTCCGCGCATCATCCGCACCAACCCGGATCCGGTCCGGCCGCGCCTTGAAGTGATCGACGGCGACCTGCGTCCGCTGCGCCACGTCACCACGGAGAAACCGAGCGTGCTCGACATCGTCAAAGAACGCCACACCGTCATCGTCGAGTACGACACGCCGCGCGACCTCGACATCGAGCGATTCGTCACCGGCTCCATCGAGTTGCACAACGCCGGAGCGGACGCGGTCACCATCGCCGACAACTCGCTTGCCTCGACCCGGATGAGCAACATGGCGCTCGGCTCGATCATCAAGCGCGAGTACGGCATCGAAACGCTCGTCCACGTCGCTTGCCGCGACCGCAACCTGATCGGTCAGCAGTCGCACTTGATGGGCCTGCACGCGCTCGGGATCAATCAGATCCTCGTCGTCACCGGCGACCCGGCCCGCTACGGCGATCTGCCCGGCTCCTCCTCCGTGTTCGACGTCTCCTCGTTCGACCTGATCCGCATGGTCAAACAGCTCAACGAAGGCATCGCTTTCTCCGGAAAGCCGATGAAAAACCGCGCCCGCTTTGTCGTCGGCGCCGCCTTCAACCCGCATGTGCGCCGTCTCGAAACAGCCGTGGCGCGGCTGGAGCGGAAAGTCGAGGCGGGGGCGGATTATATCATGACCCAGCCGGTCTACGATGTGGAGACGATCATCGCCATCCGGGAAGCGACGCAGCACATCCAGGTGCCGATCTTCATCGGCGTCATGCCGATCACCTCGTCGCGCAACGCCGAGTTTCTGCACAACGAAGTGCCCGGCATCAAGATCGCCGACTCGATCCGGCAGCGGATCAAGCGTTATGAAGGCGAGCGCGCCCGCGAGGAAGGCGTCGAGATCGCCAAAGAGCTGCTCGATGAAGCGGTCAAACATTTCCGGGGCATCTACCTGATGACCCCGTTCCATTACTACGAAATGACAGCGGAGCTGACCCGCTATGTGCATGAGATCACCAAAGCGGAGCGAGCGGTGCTGGCGGTCCCGGACCGCATTCACTAGAGAGGAGACAGATGAGATGAGATACGGATTTTGGTTGCCCATTTTCGGGGGGTGGCTGCGCAATGTCGAGGACGAGGGGATGCCGCCGACCTACGACTACGCGAAACACGTGATCCAATCGGCAGAGCGGTGGGGTTACTCCACGACCTTGATCGCCGAACTTTACCTCAACGACATCAAAGGCCCGGATCAAGACGTGCTGGAGGCGTGGTCGACAGCAGCCGCTTTGGTTGCCGTCACCGAAAAGATCGAGATCATGACTGCGATCCGGCCCGGATACCACAACCCGGCCGTCGCGGCCAAAATGGCTGCCAACATCGACCGGATCTCGGGGGGCCGCTTCACCTTGAACGTCGTCTCGGCGTGGTGGGCGGAAGAGGCGAAACAATACGGCGGTCACTTTGCCGAGCATGACGAGCGCTATGAGCGCACCCAGGAGTTTGTCGACGTGCTCAAAGGCCTGTGGACGGAACACACCTTCTCCTACAAAGGCCGCTACTACACGATCGAAAACGCCCACCTGTCGCCAAAGCCCGTGCAGCGTCCCAACCCGATCCTCTACGCAGGCGGCGAGTCGGAGCGAGGCAAACAGTTGATCGCGCAAAGTTGCGACGCCTACGTCATGCACGGCGGCACCCCGGAGGAGATCCGCGTCAAGATCGACGACATGAAAGCCCGTCGCGCAGCAGCAGGACTGCCGCCGTTTGCCTCCTTTGGCATGGCGGCCTACGTGATCTGCCGCGACACAGAAGAAGAAGCGCAGGCTGAGTTGGCCCGCATCACCGATGTCAAAGCGGACGTCAGCGGATACGCCGGATTTAAAGACTTCACCAGCAAATCGCAGTTGGAGCAAAAAATTACCCTGCAAGATTACTCCGTCTCCAACCGCGGCCTGCGACCGAACCTGATCGGCACCCCCGAGCAGATTCGCGAGAAAATCCGGGAATACGAGGAAGCGGGACTCGATTTGCTCCTGTTGCAGTTCTCTCCGCAACTGGAAGAGATGGAGCGTTTCGCACGCGACGTCATGCGTACGGTATAATAGGGGAAACGCCGTACTTAGGAGGCTGTCCATTTGAAGCTGCGCATTGCCCATATGTACCCTGACCTGCTCGATCTCTACAGCGACCGCGGCAACGTGATCGTGTTGCAAAAACGCGCCCAGTGGCGCGGCCTCGACGTCACCGTCGACAAGATCACGCTCGGCGAGATGCCCGAGCTCAAAGATTATGACCTGATCGTTATGGGCGGCGGCATGGACCGCGAACAGATCATCCTCGCCGAAGACCTCGGCCGCCGCCGCGACCAGCTCGACGACGCGATCCAGTCCGGCACGGTCATCCTCGGCATCTGCGCCGGATACCAGATGCTCGGCCATTACTATCAAACGCACACCGGCACCCGCGTGCCGGGCCTTGAGCTGATCGACATCATCACCATCGGCGACAACAACCGCGTCGTCGGCAACGTCGTCTGCGAGATGGAGATCGAAGGGGAGAAGACCCTGCTGATCGGTTACGAAAACCGCTCCGGCCGCACCGAGCTCGGCCCGCAAGCGGAGCCGCTCGCCCGCGTGCTGCGTAGCGTCGCCTACACGCAAAAAGACAACGCCCTCGAAGGGGTGCGTCAAGGCAACATCTTTGGCACCTACCTGCACGGCCCGCTGCTCGCCAAGAGCCCGGACTTTGCCGATTACCTGCTGCGTCTCGCCTTGCGACGTCACGACGCCGAGCGCTTGCTCACGCCGCTCGACAACTCGCTCGAAGGCCGCACCCAGCAAAAGCTCGTGCGCAAATGGGTCGGTGCCTGACACAAAAGAAAAAAAACGGTGGACGTGTTCTCGACACGGCCGCCGTTTTTTTTAATGCTCCAAGACATGCATATGATGTTCCGAATATAAGGCCAGCGCATCCAAACTGTTGCCAAGAGCCGTTTCCAACTCGCCTCGCTGCTGGAAGACCGTCGCTTTCAAATACAACGCCTTCGCCTGATCCACCGTCCAATCGAGCTCCGTAAACACATCGTACGCCTTGTCGATCATCGGCAGCACATCCGCCTCATGCGGATGGCGCTGAAACTGCGCTTCGGCCAGCAGGAGGTGGGCTCGCGCTGCCTGGCCTTTTTGTTGCAGGTTTTCGTAGGTGATCACTGCGCGCAGAGCGTTGTCCTCCATCTCGCTCCACCGCTTCATCTCCTTGTAGCAGATCGCCAGCTGATAGAGCGTGTTGGCGATGCCGACATGGTCGGACAGCGACTGGAAGGCGGGCAGGCAATGGAGAAATTGTTCGACCGCCGCTTCATACTCGCCGTTGATCGTGTCGATGCAGGCGAGATTGTGCTCGATGTCCGCCCGGTACTTGATCTCGCCAAGGTCGTTGTAGATCTGATAGGCGTACTGGAAGATCTCCCGCGCTTTGTTCAAGCTGTGCAACCGCATATACGTCAACCCCATGCCCATCGACAAATGCGCTTTATGCACCAGATGCAGGCTCTCCGGGAAGAAATGATACGCCATCTCATAATGATAGATCGAGGCCCCGAGGTCGCTCGATTGGTTGTAGCACAGACCCAAGGAGTAATGAATCTTATAGAGGTATTCCGAATCATGAATGCTGTCCGCCAAATCTTTCGCCGCTTGCAGCGAGGAGATGGCCGGTCGATATTTTTCTTGTTGATAGAGCATCCGGCTCTGCAAATACAGTGCTTTCAATCGGTTCGACGCCGGCATTCCTTCTTGAGAAACGGTCGCCAATACCGGCTCCGCCTCTTCATACTGACGCAATGCCACCAACGCGGACGCGCGTGCCAACTCCGCCTCTTGGTAGAGATCCGGCATCTCCTCTTGCAGATAATCGGTGCGGATCAATTTCAGCAACTCCAGCGCTTGCTGGGGGTTGTTTGATTGAATGAGTTGTTCACTCATCTGGATCGTTTGCCGAATCGGCGACGGGGTGGTCATCTCATACGACTCGACCGTGCGTTGCGTCCCCGCTCCGCTGCCGATCTCCGCCTCCAGCAAATCATCGGGCGGCACATTAAAAAATTCACTGAGCTTCAGTACCATATCCATACTGGGATTGGTGCGTTGGCCGTTTTTCAGTAATGTCAGGTAGGCAGGAGAAATGTCTGTTTTCTCAGCAATTTCACGGATTGTCCAGCGGTGTCCGGTTATATGTTTCAGATGATCGATCAACTGGTTCAGTTTTTTGGCAGAAAAAGTAGACAAGAGAAATCTCTCCTATGCGGTAGGCTAGTAACTCGGAGTACAAGTTAGTTTGTTTACTTCATTATACAGAAATCTGTTTACTGTGTCGAGTAGCACCCCGGAATCTCTCACTTTTATAGATTCTTTACAAAACAAATTTTAAGATTTTTGTTGACTGAGGAAACTTTATGAGTTACTATTTGTTTACTGATACGTTGCTAACAAATACAGCCTAGAAAACAAAATAAATCAAAAACCAACAAATCTCGACACGCAGGGGTCAATGAAACAGGGGGAATCAACCAATGAAAAAGACAGTCAAATGGATGCTGATCGTAGGGATTGCAGTCGTGCCGTTCGCCTTTAATGCCGTCAACGAACTGGCTGACATTCAGCCGCCGTGGCCGGTCGCACCGCAAGAGAAGGTCAAAGTGGCAGACATTCAACCGCCGTGGCCGATCGCACCGATCAAAGGATAGCGAGTTTGAATTCTCACAGGAAACAAAAAACTCACCCGCGCGGGTGAGTTTTTTTATGCCGTTCGACCGGCGAGATCTTCATAAAGAGACAGCGCTTGCAAGCTCAGCGTCAGCCCGAGCTCCACATGTCCCGTGCGTCGGCACATCTCGGCCTGCAAGTGCAGCCAGCGGGCCGAATCGAGCGGCGAATCGACTCCGGTCAACTCCTCGCCGATCTCGGCGAGCCACTGCGACAGTTGCTCCTGCAGGTGATCGCCCTGCATCTGCGACTCGATCCACAAAAGCCGGGCCCGGACAGCCGAGCGGCGCTCGTTGACGTTTTCAAAAGAGATCGCGCTCTCCAGCGCATGTTCGCTGACATCGTGCCAGTTGTTCATCCGTCGTTTGCACATCGCGAGCATCAGCAGATCGGAGCCCGCATCCCGGCAGCGGCCCGATTCGCGGTGGGCGATCAGAGCCCGGTTCAAATGGAGGATCGCCTGTTCCATGTCCCCCCGCAAACAGGCGAGCCGTCCCAGATAGTGATCCGCATCGGCCCGCACCCCGTCGTCCGGCGCGCTGTGTGCCTTGGCTGTGCACAGCGTCCGTTCGGCCGCGTCAAAATTCAAGATCTTCATCTGCTCGATCCCAAGTCTCAGCAACACGCGGGCCTGCTCCGGGCAACCGCCGGGACCGGCCGATTGCTGACGGGCCTTTTCATAATAGTAAACAGCCGCGCCGTGTTCACCGAGCTTGGCATAATACTGACCGAGCGAGCTCATCACATGCACCGTCAACTCGTGATCCTCGGCGGCCATCGCCACCGTCTTGGCCGCCTGCAGAGCGGATCGGGCTTCGGCCGTTCGGCCCCGGCGCAGGCAGACTTCACTCTGTAAACAGAGAGCGCGGGTGCGGACCTTGTCCGACACGGTGCCGGACAACAGCGCGTCCAGCACCTCAGCCGCCCCGTCAAACTCGCCGAGTTCGATCAGCGCTGCCGCCTGCGTCAGTTTCATCTCCGCCTCCAGATCTCGTTCGCCGGAGAAAAACTGATGGGAGCCGCCCAGCAACGACAGCAGTTCCAGTGCATGCTGCGGGTCGCGGGCGGCGATCATGCGGTTGCAAAGATCGAGCGCCTGACGGATGCGCCCTTGCCACGTCGCCATCGGCGGATCCGACTCGGGCGTGTCCTGGGTCGAAAGCCACGGGTCGCCGTCGCCTTCCTCGATCAGATCGAACAGCCGGATCTGAAAGAATCGGCACAGCCGATCGATCACCTCCAAACTGGGGAACTTGCGGCTTCCCTTCCGTAAATGGGTGAGATAGGCGGGGGAGATGCCCGTAGCCCCTGAGATCTCCCGAATCGTCCACGACCGGCCGCTTCGTTGCTGCAGCCCGTCGATCAATTGCTCCAGCTTGGCAGACGAAAAATACATCCAAAGACCCCCTTTACAACCTACTTTGTTCACCGAAAGAACTATCTCAGTGATTTTTGTTTACTTATATGATAACACGCAGAAAATAAATTTCCCAGTCAGTAATTTTCATGTTGACACCAGAAATCTCGTTATAGTATCATTTACACACAAGCATTTGATAGTTTGAATAAAAAACGAGGCTCACTCGTTAAAAGAGAGGGGGGAGACGATGCAACTTCAGCAGTCTGGAGAAGAACTCCTTCGTGAAAAGTTTGGGACGAGCGGCATTCACGTCGGCACGAGAATCCATCCGTTCTTCAAATCCTTTATGGAATCCCAGCAATTTTTCTTCTTGGCCACATCGAACGCAAAGGGCGAGTGCGATTGCTCGTTCCGAGGTGGCATCCCTCCCGTCGTCGTGTTGGACGATCAGACCTTGATCTTCCCGGACTACGAAGGGAACGGCGCGTTCCAGAGCCTTGGCAACATCTTGGAAAACCCGCACGTCGGCATGCTGTTCGTCAACTTCGAACACGCCATCCGCATCCGCATCAACGGTCGCGCGGAGATCATCGACACGCACCCGGAGTGGAAGCGATGGTTCCCGACGGCCATCCAGTTCGTCAAAGTGACGACGCAGGAAGTCTACGGCAACTGCAATGCCCGCATCCCGCGTCTGGTGGGAAAGGAGTAACGAAGAGATGATCTATGAACACCGCACCTACACGTGCGAGCCGGGAGCCAGGGACAAACTGCGCGACCGATTCGACCGCCACGCCAAGCACTTGTTCCGGCGTCACAACATCCGCGTGATCGCCTTCTATGAGAACCTTCAGCATGAGACCGGCGAGTTTGTCTACATCTGCGAGTTTGAAAACGAGGAAGCGATGGAGCGTTCCTGGGAGAACTTCTCCAGCGATCCCGAGTGGATCGAATGCAAGCGCATCACGCAGCAGGACGGTCCGCTGATTCGAGAGATTGATTCAAAGGTGCTCGTCGCCTCGGAGTTCTTCCCGTTCCGCTACGAGTGACCACGGCTCCGTCCGCTACACAATATTCCATTATGGAGGTGTCAACTGTGCAAGAAAAAGGAGGTCAATCCACCTTCTCCAAAGAGACCCGGGAGGGCATCCGCAAACTGCAAACGCGAAACAACACCACCAACTTGTTCTTTATCGCGTTTGACTGGGCGGTCATCATCGGCGCCATCGCGCTGTCCCAAATGGTCGGCGGCATGATCACGTACCTGATCGCCGTGTTTCTCATCGCGTCCCGCCAACGGGCGTTCGACAACCTGACTCACGAAGCCAGCCACAACTCCTTGTTCAAAAACAAGACGATGAACAACTGGCTCGGCATGCTGTTTGCGTCGTTTCCGATCTTCACGTCGCTCTCCGCCTACCGAGTCTCCCACTTCACCCACCACAAACACCTGTCGGAAGAGATCGACCCGGACCTGATCCGCTACAAGCTGTTCGGTCTGGAAAATCCGCCGCAGAAAAAATGGGTGTTCATCCTCAAGCACATGATCAAGCCGCTGACGCTCATCCATGTGCCGCGCTACATCTACGGGACGTTGAGCTCCTTCATCTTCTCCAAGGAGATCCCGCTCAAGGAACAACTCGGCCGCTTGGCCTACTGGGCGGTCGTCATCACCGCAGCGGTCCTGACCGGTCACGGCCTCGACCTCGTGCTCTACTGGGTCGTCCCGTACGTCACCGTGCTGCAGGTCATTCGCTACTACGCGGAGATGTCGGAACACGCCGGCATCATGGAAGAGCCGGACCCGCTGTTTAAAACGCGCAACGTCTTTGGCAACATCCTGTTCCTGAAGCTGTTCTACCCGCACAAAGACCATTTCCACCTGATCCACCATCTGTATGCCGGCATCCCGCATTACAACATGCACGCCGCGCACCAGATCCTGATGCAAGAGCCGGAGTATTGCAAAGCCAAACATTGCATCGGCTACTTCACGTCGCCGTACCAGGGCGTCAACTGCGTCCTCGACGACATCCGCCTGCGCGGGATCAGAAAACACGTCTTCTCCGTCAACAACGTCAACGGAATGACGAAAGCTTTCTAAAAAATATCGAAATCTTCACAATACACCACCTTACCTAAAATTGGAGGTTCCAAACATGTCCGCTACCAAAATCGAACAGTTGCTGTCCAATGAAACCATCGCCCTGCACGAACTGGTTAAAGAACTGATCGTCTTCGAAGACCTCTACAGCTTCTTCCGCAACAACAGCGCACGCCGCGACGCGGTCCTCGCTCACGTGCAACGCACCGTCGACGCGTACAACGCAGGTGACGCAGATGCTCGCTACACCCTGCATCGCTCCCTGAGCTACATCTATGAGACCTCCCTGTACATCCCGGACAAAAAGCCGGTCTACAACCAAAACGACCCGATCCTCGTCGAGATCCAACGCGAGCTGGAAGCGGCGTGGGAAGCGTTTGAAGAAGCCCGTATGCCGGAGCTGAACGACGTGCCGGAAGATCCGAAAGAGTTTGAGCGCTGGCTGCGTCACTTCGTCCTCAACCACTACGTAGCGGATCACCCGCTCTACGAATACCTGGAAAACGACGCGACCTTCGAAGAGATGCGCGAATTCATGTCCGAAGAGATCACCGTCGACACCCGCTTCGACGATCTGGTCGCCTTTGCCCAAGTCGGCACCGACGGCACGATCAAGATGGAGCTGGCAGAGAACTACTGGGACGAGATGGGCAACGGCAAAATGGAAGAAGTCCACACCGTCATGTTCAACCACCTGCTGGAAGAGCTCAACCTGACCAACCAAGACACCCTGCTCAACCTGATGGAAGGCGCATCGTGGGAAGCGCTGGCATGCGGCAACGCCCTGCTGAACAACGTCCTCTATCGCAAAAACGTCTACAAAGCGCTCGGCTCCCTCGGTGCACTGGAGATGATGTCTCCGAAGCGCTTCGACCGACTCGTCGGCGGCTACAAACGCCTCGGCCTGTCTGAGCAAGCGGCGATGTACCATTCCCTGCACGTTGCGATCGATACCCGTCACGGCAACGGCTGGCTGCGCAACGCGGTCGTTCCGTTCGTGGCAGCAGACAAAGACATCCGTTGGGAGATCATCAAAGGCGCGTTCTATCGCCTGCACACCTCCCTCGACTATGCAGACCGTCTGTACAAGCGCTTCACCGAAAATAAAGAACTGGTCAACGCATAAGCGTTGACCCAAGGGGGAGAAAAACACATGTCGACTTCTGCATCCCAAACCTTCACCAACCTGTCTGAAAAAATCGCAGGGTACGACGCGGTCTGCCTGTTCTCCGGCGGCACAGACTCGACCGTCACCGCGATGAAAACCAAAGAGCGCGTCAACGGGGGCAAAGTCCTCCTGCTGACCCTCGACACAGGCATCGGCGAAGAAGAGATTAAAAAGTCGGTGGAACGCGCCAAGCTGATCGGCTTTGACCACCTGATGTATGACGGCATCGACGAGTTTTGCGATGTGTACATCGCGTCGGCGATCCAGATGAACGCCGACTACCAGGGCTTCCCGCTCGGCACCCCGCTGGCACGTGCGATGGCGTTTGACATCGCGATCCGCGCGCTGAAAGGCGAAGGCGACAAACTGCTGTCGCTCGGCTCGACCCGTTGCCAAAACACCCGCCTCCGTGCGATCCGCGTTTTGAACCACGTTCCGAACATCAAAGTCTACGCTCCGCTGGCAGACCAAGTCCTCTCCCGCGGTGAAAAAGTCGAACTGCTCAAAGACTACGACTTCCCGGTCGGCATCGCAGACAACTTCTCCACCGACGAGAACCTCTGGTCCCGCTGCACCGAGTCGCACGAGATCAACAAGATCAACCTGACCGAGATGGACCCGCGCTGGTTCCAACTCACCGTGGACCTGCATGACGCGGTCGACACCCCGGAGATCATCGAGCTGACCTTCCAGGACGGTCTGCCGGTCGCAGTCAACGGTGAGCCGATGAAGCTCTCCGACGTGATCCGCCGTCTCAACGACATCGGCCGCGTCCATGCGCTGGGCCGGATCATCAACGTGGAAGACACCGCGTTTGGCGACAAGATCCGCTCGATCTACGAAGCGCCGGGTGCGGAGATCATCCTCAAAACCCACGCCTTCATCGAGTCGATCGTCATGAACAAGTACGAGCGCGACCGCAAAGCGATCCTCGACAAGCGTTGGGGCGAGATGATGTACCACGGCGACTGGAACTCTCCGGAGCGTCTGCAGATCGAATCGGAAGTTATGCCTTGGCAAATGAAGGTAACTGGCACCCTGAAGGTCGAACTGTATAAAGGGAACATCCGCATCCTCGACGGTCACGTGCCGGACAGCCTGCTGTTGAAAAAGGAGGTCGGGGGGCTGTACTAAGCCCCTCGTTCATCTTCATGGATTTCTATCGCTACCACGGTCTTGGCAACGACTACCTGGTCATGGACCCGAACAAGACACAGATCAACCTGACACCGGATGCGATCCGGGCGATCTGCACCGCCCACTTTGGCGAAGGGTCGGACGGCATCCTCTACGGACCGTTTGAATCGGACGGCACGCTGACGTTCCACATCTACAACCCCGACGGCGGGGAAGCGGAAAAGAGCGGCAACGGCGTGCGCATCTTCACCCGGTATCTGATCGACGCGGGCTACCGCAAGATCGGCGAACCGTTTGAGATCGTCACCAAAGGCGGCGTCGTGCGATGCCTCGTCATCGACAAGGAAACGCACCTGCAGATCGAGATGGGCACCGCCACCTTCCCGATGGCACCGGCGATTGAGGTGGACGGCGTCACCTATCAGACCACCTGCGTCTCGATGGGCAACCCGCACTGCGTCATCCCGGTCGACGACGTGACGGCGGAACTGGCCAAACAGATCGGGCCGCAGATCGAAAACCATTCGCTGTTCCCGAACCGCACCAACATGCAGATCCTGAAAGTTCTCGACCGTCAAAACATCCAGATCGAGATCTGGGAGCGGGGGGCAGGCTATACCCTCGCATCGGGCAGCTCTTCTTGCGCAGCGGCGGCTGCTGCCAGAAAGCTCGGCCTCGTCGACGAGCAGGTCACCGTCCATATGGCGGGCGGCACCTTGCAGATCAAGATCGGCGACGACTACGGCATCGAGATGATCGGACCGGTCGCGGCCGTCTCCAGCGGCAACTTTGCGGAAGAGTTTGTTCGCACCTTTGACCAACCGCACGCAGTGGGCTACCTGTCCAAATAAGTGAACAAAGGAGTACAAACAACATGGAAAAAGCAGAATTTAAAAAGACCATCGGCTTGCCGCAGGTCATCGCGCTGAACATCGGTGCGGTCCTCGGCTCCGGGGTCCTGCTCGTCCCGGGCCTGGCTGCCGACATCGCCGGTCCGGCATCCCTGATCGCGTGGGGGCTGATGGCCCTGCTCGTGCTGCCGATGGCGCTCGTCATGGGCCTCTTGGCTGCCAAGTTCCCGAGCGCAGGCGGCGTCTCCACCTTCGTGACCAACGCGTTCGGCCCGAAGGCCGGCTCGTTGATCGGCTGGTTCTTCCTGATGTCCGTCCCGATCGGGGCACCGGTCATCGCGATCACCGGCTCCGGCTACCTCGCTTCGGCGTTTGGCTGGGAACAAAACGTACGCATGTTCATTTGCATCGGCATGTTGCTTATCGGTCTCATCGTCAACCTTCTCGGTATGAAAGTCGCCGGCGCGATCCAAGTCGCCGTCGTCGCAGCGATTGTCTGCGTTCTGCTCCTGACCGGCTTTGGCTCGATTCCGAACATCGAAGCGGCGAACTTCCAGCCGTTCATGACCGGTGACTGGGTCTCCATCGGCCAAGCGGCCGCGATCCTGTACTGGTGCTTCATCGGCTGGGAAGCGATCTCCCATCTCTCGGCTGAGTTCAAAGATCCGAAGCGTGAAGCGGTTCGCGGCGTCACCTACTCCGCGTTCCTCGTCGGCGGTCTGTACTTCCTGACCGCGCTGGCGACCGTCGGCACCAAGTCCTACGGCGGCTCCGGCTCCGAAGTCTCGCTCGTTCTCGTCGTCGACAAGATCCTCGGCACCGGCGGCGCCATCGTCATCGGGATCACCGCCGTCTTCATCTGCCTCGCGACGATCATCGCTTACGTGGGTGCTGCATCCCGTCTCGCGTACTCGCTGGCATCCAGCGGTGACGCACCGAAGATCCTCGGCATCCTGAGCAAGAAGTACCAGACCCCGCTGGGCGGTCTTGGCTTCCTGACCTGCTGCTTCGTGATCGTCATCTCCGTCTACTGGTCGGGCCTCGTCCCGCTGAAGACGATCATCCAGTTCCCGAACGCGACCTTCCTGCTGGTGTACCTCGGCGGTTGCGCAGCGGGCATCAAGCTCCTGAAAGACACCAAAGGCGGCGTCGCCATCTCTTGGCTGTCCTTCCTGCTGACCGCTGCTGTCTTCCCGTTTGTTGGCTGGGTCGTCATCTACCCGATCATCATCATCGCCGGCTTCTTCCTGGCGAAGAAAATGACCGGCGACAAAAACTCCGTCCAACAGCACCAAGCATAGGAAAACACATAGCGAAAGCCCGCTCTCTCATAAGGAGAGCGGGCTCTTCTATATATAGAAGGGAAGGAGGGGGACCTGTTTGAAAAAATGGCTGCTGGGCTGCGCGACGATGCTGCTCCTTGTGGGCGGACTGCTAGCCTACATCGTCTACACGCTGTTCTTCTCCATGAGCCGACTGCCCGAGGGAGAGTGGCTGACCAGCACGACGTCACCGGAGGAGACCTACACGATCCACTTCTACCTCACAAACGGCGGAGCCACCACGGCCTACAGCATCCGAGGCGAACTGGTAAACCACCACACCTCCGAAAGGAAAAACATCTACTGGGCTTACCGCGAGCAGGACGTACGCACAGAGTGGCTCGACTCCCACACCGTAACCATCAACGGCCGAGTCTTAGACGTACGAAACGAGCAGTACGACTGGCGAAGAGGGAAGGAGTGAACGACTTGAATAAAAAAATCCTGTTTGGCACGCTCGCCTTGCTTGTTTTCGTCTTCCTTGCAACCACGGCCCGGTCCTCCGACCCCGCAGATGCCGTAAAAGACAAACTGCATGCAAAGGGATATACCGAAGTCGTAGCCGTCCAAACGCAGCAAGACCCCCAACCGACGCTGGTGATCGATGCAACGTACAAAACCAGCACCGAAGCAAACGAAAAATACGGCAACGTCATCGCCGAAGTGTACAGCCATAAGAAAGAATACAAGAAAGACGTCGGTGCCGAGCACATCCAGATCAACATCTACCGTGGCAACAAGATCGTCGCATACATGTCGATCAATGAGAACGACGAACGAGAGGTCCATACCCAAGACCCGGACATCTCCATCCTCGGCATGAACATGCCCATCCCGCCATCCATCTACCAACTGGAAATGCAACGGATCGAGGACGTAAAAGCGAAAGGTCTCTAACAGTCCCTTACACAAAAAAGCGGTGGAAGCGCCCCCTTCGCGCCTTCCACCGCTTTTTCTCTTCCCTCACAACGCGACCCCTCTCTGCTCCATCGCCACCTGTGTCTCCGTCCGCACGTGGTCCAAGATCCGCAACGCCTCCGCATACTCATTCTGCCGCGCATACAGCAACGACAGCTCATGCAACGTGTCGCCCCATTCACCGACCTCCTCCGCCTGGGCAAACGCATCGGCGGCCGCCTGATATCGCCGGATCGCCTGCGCCTGCTCGTCGCGTTCCAGATCGACGCGGGCCAGCACGCGACTGAGCCGCGCCTGATATACGTGCTGCTCCGGCAACAACCCACGCGCCTCCAAGCACGCCGTCTCCGCCTCCCCGAGCCGCCCTTGCGTCTGACAAAACGCCGCATGCTCCACCAACGCACGTCCCAGCTCCTCCGTCCGACCCAACTCGCGCAACTGCCGGATCGCCCCGGTAAACATCTGCTTCGCCTCGTCCACGCGACCCGTCTGTCCGTACAACGTCGCGCACGTCACCTGATGCTCCAACGTCATCAGCAGATTGTCCAACCCCTCAAAGATCCCGATCGCCCGATTGGAATACTCCACCGACCGCTCCAGATCGGCCGCCTTTTGATACGAGATTCCAAGGCCCAGATACGCATGTCCCATCTCATACAGGCTGTCCAACCCCTCATACATCCGCGCCGCTTCCTCCAGCGAAGTCAGCGCCTGCTCCCGTTGCCCGACCCTCGTGTGCGCCTCCCCCAGTAAGTAGAGCAGCCCGGCCCGCAGATACGCGTCCGGCTCCTCCATTTTGTCCGCCTCCTGGAGCCCCTTCGTCCAGAGATACACCGCCAACGAATAGCGTTTGCGCGCATACTCCAACTGCCCCAGAAGCCGAAGCACCAACGCCGCCACCCGCGCATCCCGCCGTACCACCGCCACTTCTTGCACCTGCAACAACGCTTGCTCCGCCTCCGCATACGACCCCGTGTGCAGCAGACACTCCCCGAGATCGAGCAGCAGATCCATCTGCGACACCTGCGCCCGCGGCATCTCGATCAACTCCCGCAGCAGGGGGATCGCCGTCGCATACTCCTTGCCGGCCACCATCGCCCGCGCCATCCGAAAGAGGCTGACCGCTTCCAGATTCATCTCCACATCGAGCAACAGCCGATCCAACGTCACCCCGAGCCGCTCGCCGATGGCAAACAACATCTTATAAGAAGGCCGCGCCCGATCCGACTCGATCTGCGAGATCATGCTCGCCGTGCAGATCCCCTTGCCAAGGTCGACCTGCGTCAACCCTTTTTTCAACCGCAACTCGCGGATACGCTGCCCTAAAGAAAACATCTCCATTAAACAACACCATCCTTCTATGTAATAAATAATTGTTTACCATGTATAGCGCGCCTCTTACACCCCTGATTCTAGAAAACAACACACCTCTAGAAAATACCAAATGAAATCCAAAATTTTAGAGACCCATCATAGACGGATGCAAATTTTTATAATCTGGAATAAAATAGAAGGATGAGCAAACTCATTCGATACAGCCTCCTCACCATCGCTGTCGTCCTCCTTGTGATCTGGATCGCTCCCTATGAAAGGAGAACGAGCACCACCTCACAATTCACTATCGTCAGCAAATACGAACAAGACAACAAACTGTGGATACAAGGCTACAACCCCAACACCGCGCAAAGGAAAGAAATCCGAGTCCAAGTGAAAGACCCCGACATCTGGTCCACCATGTCCACACACGAAACCTACATGATCACCCACTTCCAAAGAGGAGAGAGGGACCCCGTCTTCGTGGAAATCGTGACGGAGTAGTAAAATGCCAAGCCTTACGGAAGTTGGTAAACGATGACGAGAGGTGAGGGACATCATGCAAGCAGCACGAAATAGTACGAACGCACGATACAAAGGCAAAGAATACAGTGCTCACCGTCCATATCGGCAAACCAACATTGAATTGATATCAACTGATTCTGCGGACCTTCAATCAGGTTTCGTGGAATTTACAAAGGGCTGTTACTACAAAGAGGTAGCTCCAAGTGAGATCGAATCTGCCTACAGCGTCACATCGTACGCCCTCTACCAAGGAACCCAGTTCCAAGTTACAAAAACTACAGGGGATCGAGTCCTCCTCTATCACAGTGGTCCGAGCCTCCAAGCGGAGGAACTGGGCTTTAACATGGTGGACCGATTCGAATACGAAAAAGAAGTGGATCGCAGCGAGCTCGAAAAAATGTGGGAAGAGCGCACTCCGATCTGGGGCTTCCAACTCCCGACAGAACCTGACACAATTGAATAAAGATCTTTCCTCTCGATAGAAAGGAACTCACTTCCAATCCGTCGAAATCACAAGATAGACCTTCTCCTCAGACACAGACATCCAATTGACAGATCCAATTCAAATACGTACAGCTCGCCACACGCACGAGCCCATCGCATGGGGGAGGACCATCAATGAAGATCAAACTCACCAGCATCTTCGTCAACGATCAGGAAAAAGCCCGCACGTTCTACACCGAAGTCTTGGGCTTCGTAGTCAAGCAGGACATGCCGGCCGGCAACTACAAGTGGCTGACCGTCGTCTCGCCGGAAGGACCGGACGATCTGGAACTGCTCCTTGAGCCAAACATCAACCCGGCTGCCCAGGCATACCAAGAGTCGCTCTACACCCAAGGCATCCCGACGACCTCCTTCTTCGTCGACGACGTCCAAGCCGAGTACGACCGCATGTCCAAACTGGGTGTGGTGTTCCCCACACTGCCCTCCGAAACGGAGTGGGGTGTCCTCGCCGTGTTCGACGACACCTGCGGCAACCTCATCTCGATCCATCAGGGGTAAACGAAAAAGCGGTGGAAGTGCCTGTATGGCGCTTCCACCGCTTTTTTCGATCTGGACGGATGATGTAACTTTCTATTAAAATGATACGTGTGGAAATTATTGCTAGGCGAAGGGGACAGCAAAATTTGATTACAGCCGACCCAAATACGTTGCGTTACGGTGCCAATCGATTTGCGGCAGCCGCGCAGGAGATGAAGAGACAGGCGATTCAGCTTGAACAAGTGACAAGCCATGCTCGGCAAGGTCAAGACGGCTGGACGCACACGGGTATTTGGAGGACAGATATGTATGGATTTCGAATTGTTTTTAGAATCTAATTTGAGTTGCAAATCATTGGCAGAAGTTATTCAAAAAAAGATAAACGACGCTTTGAACGAAAAGATATCTGTTCACTATGATGAAGAAGAAATAGTTATCGGAACTGAATACTTTTCATTGGCTTTTGAAATTGAAGATATTTCCGGCATAGATTTTGTAAGAAATCACTATAACTTATATGTTAACGTTTGCATTAGAGTTCAATTATACGGCAACACTTTTTATCAAGGACTTGAGTATTTGTTTAAAATCATGGGGAAGATTATGAAGGGGTGTTGTGGCAATCTGTTATTTTTAGAAAATGGTTCAGATCAATTACTTAGAAAGGAGAATGGCCAGTTAATTGTCAGTAATGATTTGGACCAATACCAGATAAAGTACTTCACCGCAGATCGACTCAGTTTGCTTGACCATCCCTATATTGAAGAGAAATTGCCGAACTAATTTTGTGGTGAACTGGAAATGAAAAACCTCTGAATACAGTTGTCTCAGGTCATTTGGCACACGGATACCCATTCTGTTCTCGGCTTTTGAAATATCTTCGTCGAGTACCTCGTAGATCTTGTTTCCTTTCATGATGAACTTTGAGTCCCGTTTTCGCCTCGATATCTCGTACATATGACTTTGTTAAGTCGCGATCAAGATTGCCTGTCACCTCGGGCACGCTTGGAACCTCCCCCTGACCCTTCGACCGCTTGCACCCACCTGCAGCCGTGATCGCGGCTGCCATGCCGAGGACGGCACCGTCTTGGTAGTATTGTTTAAGCGCGTAATTACACTCCATAATGGTGGCAGGTCAACTGGTATGTGGGCAGATGCTCCAAGGTAAAATAAAAGGAGGAGGAAATGATTATGTTAATTGATAAAGCCAGCATCATTTATCCATTACCAACGGATGAGTTATTCGAAAGAAAGGAGAAATATTGGAGAGTTGATCTCCCAATGGATTATGTGGGTTTTTTAAAAGAAAATAATGGAGCCAGAACGAAAGATGGGGCTTTTGAATGTAATGGTCGTGAGTATGCGATCGACCGTTTTCTATGTTTATTGAATGCACCTAGAGAAAATGTGTTAGGCATGTATGATATTGATGTGACACTGACTCAAATTGAGGATCGATTGACTGATCATGAAGATCTAATTGGTGTTGATATTTTACCGATTGTAGTATTGTTTGCGGGTGATTTTGTATGCCTGGATTTTACAAAAGACAGAAAAAATCCTAGTGTGTGCGTGTGGGATAATGAAAAATCTGCTGAGCTAGAACCAATAACATATTTTGTATCAGATACTTTTAGTGAGTTTATTTCAAAAATCAAATAAATATTGTGCCGTCTGAGATCACATGATTTGGAAAGTCTCGGTGATCAGGAGAATAAAAACGCGGTGGAAGGCAGCCTTCGTGGCACTTCCACCGCGTTTTTCATTATTACTCCATAGCCCCCATGAATTGAGTGATCAAATAGATGTGCTCTATGAGTTTGACCTTTTTCAAGTTCTCGACTTGCTCCGCTCCACCTAATCCGAGAAGGGGAACGTAGCCGAAACACTCATCGAAGGTTGGCAGACCATACCTTTCAATGGCCTGAGGATACGGAGCCCCATCTACTTCCTCGCGTAAAAAATCATCATCCATCAGATCATCCAAGAAAAAATCAAATCCGGATGCAAGCACGGATACATGACCCTTGCGGAAGTTCAAGAGATTCAAGTACCTGCCTTTTTCCCAAACGATAAGATCGCCCATCGCGGTCGCAAACAAGGGAATCGCATCTTGATGCCGCACATATACGTCGCTCAGCAGTTCTTGCCACCGATCAGGATGGACGATCTTCAGATAACCCTGTAAGACACTGCCAAAGCCGAACTGCTGCAAGATCGCGATCATTTCATCGGGGATTTTCCCGGTATATGTTTCGATAACGGATGCCGGTGCCCTCTGATGTAACGCAAAATCCTGTAACACAAGGATGTACCCTCATTCCTTTCGTGTATGGGTGGGGGCAACCGATTACCCGCAAAGTTCCGCTTTCAAATTACCCGTTACTCTGAGCGTCACTCCTGTTTTCACATCCACCTTTTCTTCAAATTCGACGAAGATGGTTCCTCCTAAATCCTCGACTTCACAGAGCAGCGTGTACTCATCTTCCACTTCCGTCACAGTCACTTCGACTAGAACATGAGAAGATTCGCTGATCGGCTGTATGAATGTATGGGGTACCGACGACGGGGCTGCAAGAACCGAGTATTCATTCACCAGATCAATTCCAACCTCTACAGTCACACGTTGACCAACCGAAAGATACGCAGACTTCTCCCCGGCTTCCAAATATTCCTCATGTTTAACCAAGTGACACCAGAGTTTTCTTTTGGGAGCACTGACGTCTAAATGAATCAGACGTTCATACCCATCGGTGATACTGGCACAGATTGTTCCATGTAGTTTCATAACGTCCTCCGGCACGATCACAGGGATGCTGTTACGCAAGCATCACCTTACAGGACTATATCTTGGAATCCGACCTCAACGACTTCTTCGTTTTCAATCTTCACACCGAGTCCATGTTCCTCTTCCCACGTACACTCGAAAAGGAGCCCAACTCTACGAACACCATTTTTTCGCACTCGTCGAATGATCAATTGAGTAGGCTCAACCAAGTCACTCAACTCGTCCATTTTTTCGATACTAGGCGCGATCTTGTCGGCTTCGTCATCACCCACCATCTCTCTGTATTCCATGTACACTTCTTGATAATAGTCAAAAAGAGCCGCCTCAGCCTTCGCCATGATCGACTCCATATCATGAACCAGATTGGTGTACGCTTCTTTTTGAGCATCTTGAAACTCGCCTTCTTCATTGCCGTCGATGCTCAAAATTACGTTGTGTTCTTTGCCAAAAATCTTTATCGTCTGCTGTCCACTCCAATAGTAATCGTACGAGATCTTTCCGAACAGCTCGTGGTTACGTTCAGCCATGCCATCAGTCTCCTAACTTCTTCTCTTTGAGATTATGTTCTAGTAAAACATTCGGGTCGGCTGTTATCAAATAGGAGAGTCTCCTTTATCTGAGAAGATAGGGGATAGGCTCCATTTTAATGCAGAATTACATGATTTGGAAGTGGTGAGGTCAGGGGGAGTTAAAAAGCGGTGGAAGGCGCTCGTATGGCGCTTCCACCGCTTTTTTTGCTGGCACTTGAACGATCAATCTACGATCATTGATGATCTGGTTTGGCACGGTTCAGATGTTCTTCTAAAAACCGTCGATCAGTTTCATCCGTTGGTGCAAGACCCAGGTACGTATGCTCCCAAAGAATCGCTCGTTCATGATCATCTGCGTCAGATAAATCTTCATACCCGTAATCAATGTTAAATGTGCCCGTATGATCGAAAAACATCGTAAAGTTTGTCCAAGCTTTTCCGTCCTGCAGGAACTCTTGCCAGAGTTCCTGGACATGATCCAGCAATCGATACCAGTACGTGTCATGCTCTTCTTCATCGACTTGGAAAAGTTCAGGAATATCGTGGACATACACGGGTGCATCAATGTCTTTGGGGTAATAGAAGAAAAACGCTTTTCGTACCCCATCTGCGATCTCGCCATACAGATAAACCTTTGACCACTCCTCTGGAATGGCTGCAACGACTGTTTCGGCAATTCCTTGATAGAGAGAACTTAAACGAGACTCATTCATTTGTTTTTCCCTCCCGGTACATTTTCGAAGTCTACCTTACTCCATCTACCTCCGCCAATTTTATACTTTATTTCAAAACGATCAGGCCTTTGGGAGTCACCGAAGTATTTCGGTATCACTTGCACCTCCACGGTTCTCCCATTGTCAAGTTGCTTCGCCCACATGTTCTCAAGCTTTTTCCATTCACCTTTGTTCAGGTTACCATTCATAGATACAAGATTGTCAAGACTGCCCGACCCTTCAAAAATACTTGCAATCAGGTGTCCACCATCGTCATCAGGCAATCTGTCTTCTCGTCCAGCAACCTTTTGGGCATGGTTGTTTCTTTTGCCAAACCCTAAACTTAGTTTCCCTTCGGCTTTGATGATCCTTCCCTGATCGTCGGTTCTGTAAGTATGACCGGATGGAGTTGTATACTCCACATTTGGTTTCAATACTTTTTTTCTACCATCTCTCGTATAGTGATCACCATAGTTTACCGTTGTGTGAGTACTAGGGGGATGAGACGATCCATCATGCCCCTTGGGTTGAGGTATTGAGGGAATCTCCCCCTGACCCTTCGACCGCTTGAACCCACCGGCAGCCGCGATCGCGGCTGCCATGCCGAGGAAGGCACCATCCTGATAGTACTGTTTAAGCGCGTACTCCGTGTATCCTTCTTGCTCGATCAGTTCTTTCCCGGGGGCACCGTTTTGGATGCGTTCTTGCCAGAGGTAGTTTCTTTCCTCCTCGGCCCGGATCAGTTCGATCTCGTTCTCCAAGTCATCCGCGCTCAGCTTGCCATAGGCTTGCTCACAGTAGACGCGGGCTGCCTCGGTGCGATCTTCGTCGGGGAGCCAGGGGGACTGGGTCTGTTTGTGATACAGGATCAGGATCGTCATCGCATCCGCTCGCCGGTGGGCCTCGATCTGGTCGGCCGTCAGCGGGGGAGCGACTTTTTCTTCTGCGAGCAGTTCCGGGTGTCGGCTGTAGTAGTCCTGCCAGTGCTTCGGGAGACCTGCGAGAAGAGCGTCGGGAGCGTCCGCCTCCGCACCGGGGATCAAGGACGGCGGGATCATCCGGGCGATCGTCTGAAACTCGGACGATGCCTGCGCGTCCGCATGGCTCGCTTCGGCATCGGCTTGATGCCGGATCTGGGCTGCTTGGTGATGGAGGTGTTGCCTTGTGTGGATGCTGTCGAGCGTGTCATCCCCGTACTCGAACGCTTGTTGGTCCAAGCGGTCGGCACGGCGGCGAAGTTCCAGCACCTGCTCCATGCGCATCGCAAACCGGATGAGCGTCTGGGCGACGCTCTCAAAGGCACTGCTCGCTGTTTAATCAAAAATTACATGTTTTGGAAGTGGAAGGAGACGGACTGGCAAGTTATCTCAAACACGATCACACCTTCTCCACCACGGGCCACAAACGTCAGCGTCTCATAGTCCCCATGTACGGATGGCGTAACTTCCGTGGTCAGGATCTCATGGCCGTCTGCTGAGAGTTCAAGCTCCGGTTGCATCCTGAATTTTTGAACATGTTGCAGAGTTAAAATACCGACAACGATCTCCGGCTGTTCGCTCGTGTAACCCGCTTGCATCCAATTGCAAAGTTCGATCTCAACACGCACCTCACGCGCACGCTCATCACGTGTGACATGGAGGATGCTGCTGTCATGGAAGTAAACGTTTCGGATCAGCTCTGCCACCTTCATGCTGTGCCCTCCTTTGGCAGTACTGCGTGAACTTTTGTATGAATAAAAATCACGTTATTTTATCTGATTATAATCATGATGGGAGAAAAACTGAATCAATCATCTGATTTTATTTGAAATTCCCCACAGAGGTGGTAAAATCTACTTTAGAATCACTCGACCGGATACGTGAAAGAGGTGACCATGTTGACCATCGAAAAACCAAAGACCCTCTACAAAGGCGGCACCAAAGCCACCGGCCTCAAATCGGTCCAAGTCGGCGAGAAAGTCCGCTACCACCGCCTCCAACGCGGCCTGAGCCAGCAAGAACTCGCCGACGGCCTCTGCTCCGTGCAACTGATCTCCGCCATCGAACGCGGCACAAACAACCCCAGGGTCAAAACCTTGGAGATGATCGCGGATCGGCTGAATGTCCCGCTGAAGGAGATCTACCAGCCGGACGAGGACGAGTTTCCCAATCGGGTGAAGTTGCAGTTGGTAGAGGCGTATATGAAGCGTGGGGAGTATGAGGCTGCGCAATTAGCGCTAAGTCAATTAGATGATCGTGACGACTTGGTAGAAATTGAGAGGCAATTTCACGCATTATTGCAAGGAGAATTGTATAATAAGATTGGAAAAGCACAGGAGGCTTGTGATTTACTGGATGGTTTAATTGATACATTAGAAATCAGAAAAAACGCTGATGATGAATTTAGATGTAAAGCGTATAACCAGCTAGGAACATCCTATTTCTCTATGAGGGATTTTACAAAAGCCTATGCTGCATATATGCGAGGATATCAATCTTCTTTGCGGTTGAGTACGTTTGATATGACGGCTGCATCTGTTACATATAATTTGGCCATCACATGTAATGAGTTAGGTATAAATGATGAGGCGAGGCAGTATTTAGAAATGGCTAGTAAGTATTACGAATCTGTTTCTGACCTAAGAAAACTAGCAGATGTTTACTTCTCATCTGCTATCGCAACCCATGACTCAGAATTTTTATTGAAAGCTAAGAATATATATGAAAGTTTGGAATGTTTCTCTATGTTACAGGTAGTACGTCAATTTCAGGCATACCATTTTGATGTAAAGGATAGTTATTTGTCGGCGGTTGATACGCTATTGGATATTGGTTGTGAATTTGAAAAGTTAAATGAACATGAACGTGCTCTGTTTACATATTCTCGAACTGTTCTTTTATGTGTAGATAATGATGATTCGATACGGGCCACGGACGCCTTTACTTTGGCTACACGGAAATTCCACGAGATAGGAAAT
The DNA here is from genome assembly GCF_026410385.1 of Tumebacillus lacus. GTDB lineage: Bacteria > Bacillota > Bacilli > Tumebacillales > Tumebacillaceae > Tumebacillus > Tumebacillus lacus. The sequence goes on along the minus strand of NZ_JAPMLT010000002.1, from coordinate 19,812 downwards.
GAGACAGGACAATATACTCCCTATTACTATTTTGCTAGAGCAAAATATAACTTCTCAAGACAAAGTTACGATCAATGTTTACAAAGTGCTGAAAAAGCTAGCATGCTTTATGGTAAAATGGGAATGAAAACAGATAAGTCTAAAGCCCTAGACCTAATTGTACAGGTCTATAAACAGCAGGGGAACTATCGAGAAGCTTTAGAGGTATCCTTAATGATTAATGAGTTATTACGTTACGAGGGGAGGAAGTAAGAGATGAGAAAAGTGGTAGTCACATTTATGATCACGATTCTGTATATAGGATTTATCACCACTCAAACGGCATATGCTCAGGAAATGGGGCCTGGCCCTCATTTGATTTCGTATATTCCATAAATGAGTACTCATACCATCGATGACAGGCAAAAAGGATTTACGACGTTGTGATGTTTTTGGAGGTGAGCATTCCATTACCCTCCAAATGTTTACTATTAAATAAGGAAGAGTATAATATGAACTGATTGTCTAAAAAAGAAAGGAGTATATTATTGTGCGGATTAATTCCTATGATGCGATTTTTTTTAAACAGCCGGGAAATAACAATCTTATTCTAGCAACTTTTGTGGTGGGGGTATCTGATCTTGTAAACTGGGCTGGTGTACCAAGAAAGAAGTATAGCGATACTGAGAAAATACTGTTCCAAAGACCGATTGATGACTCTAGATTAGATAAAATCAAATCACATTATTCTAGTTGTGTCACGCCAAACTCTTTGTTAGTGACATTCAAAGAAGGATCTATAACAAATCTAGGTGAAATTCAAGACGGTTTATTAGCTCAAAACACATATTTTGGACAATTGCAGGTTCGGGTTAGTGATGTTGATCGGAATATTGTTCAAGACATTGACAGTGTCATCGAATCTTTAAATATTAGGCTTGGAAATAATCCTCATGAGGAAATAGATGAGGAGTCGGAAATTGAACTAACCGATACTGATGAGGAGTTAATTGTTGATTATAAGTCCTACTTGAGTGATACTCTTACTTTTCTGAGGGAGTTCCGAGCCAGAATTGAAACTGGAGGGGAAGTTTCAGAGCAGGAGAGAGAGGAGATAGAGACATTTTGCGAAGACTACCTTAAGCCTGCATTTTTAGTGGATGGACAGCATCGTACCCATGGTGCATTACGTAAAATTTATGATGAGTACGCAAATGGAAATGCGGGATATGAAATTTTAATGCCAATCAGCGCAGTAATCAATGCGGATTGGAAGGAGTCAGTGTTTCAGTTTGTTATAATAAACCAAACTTCGCAGAAAATAGATAATAAGTTTTTAAGTTCGATTATTTCTACATCCTTGACAGATGATGAATTGGTGAGCTTTCGAAACCAATTAGAGAGATCTGGAGCACCTGTTACAGAAGCTCTAATAGTCAATAAATTAAATTCATCAATGGTCGAAGTGGATGGAGTTCAAATTAATCCGTTTTATAATAATATCGAGCATCGTGTCCCTGGAGAATCTGAGACCGCAATTCGATATACTACAGTAACATCGTTAGTCCGACGTCTTCGAGAGTTTAAAGGTACCACTTCAGCTGCATTTGGCAGGCCATACGAAACCTATAGAAACCTCGTCTTAAATGAATTTGGATTAAGTGAAGAGGCTTGGCAACATGACAGTTGGTTCAAATTCTTTGTATACCTATGGCATCTGATCGAGGAAGCATTCACTAGCGATGAAGAGTTGAAGTACTTACCACTAAAAGTTGATGATAATGGTAATAGAGAAAATGGAACACACCTAAGTCTCAAAGTTTCGATGCTGTTTATTCAAGATCACTTTATTAACTATATAAACAATTCCTATAGTCTTCTGAAACAAATTCCCGGCCACGAAATAACCTTTGTAAATGGGGATGTAGATTACTCTGCCTTGAGAAGTGTTTTTAAGCAGTGGATACACCAGCATGGGAAGGGTCATGACTTCTTTGAGTCACCTTGGAAAGGACTCTCCAAATTTAGAAGAGAGCCAGACAAGTACGAGGCGATTAATGCTGCGTTCGGCACTGTACAATCAAAACGGCACGGGCTATTCAGCGGGAGGTAAACATATGCTTCCGTTTAGTATTGAAGAAATAATGAGTGCATTTCCAAAAGCTCCTGATGGGGGCTTTTTATCTTCTTTCGAAGAGGAGTTCAAGGACTTCATGTTAAAGAGACTAATTGCGACATATATCCCAAACCGCCTTCCAACCACTGATGTAGTAAGATTGAGTAAATACATTAAATGTTTAGTGGGGGAAGTTCAGGGGAGTGAGTTAGCGAATAATCAGCAGTTCATTTCGTATCTTGTTGTTCAATCTATTAATTATCACAATAGAGATCGAAAGATTGACAGGATTGAGCACAATAATTTCTGTAATTCTTGTAGTGTTAGTTTTTCAACTGGACATATCGGTCTCGAACGCAATAATATAATGGATGTGCTTAATCCTGGAACATACTTTTCGAATATAGATAAAAATAATGATATTCAAATAGACCATATTTCCCCGATAAGTAAATTAGGGACTGGTTCTGCTGGAAATCTTCAAGTACTTTGTTTTGTTTGTAATTCTGGAAAGTCAGATCTATTTGCATCAGTTGATAAGATGAATACATTCAGTGAAAGAGTAGAAATAGAGAGATATAATGAGTTTGTGGAGTCTGAGAGGAACTACGTTACTGGATCAACCAAGGCAGACAAGAATTTTTTTCCTTTCAGGTTGTTTTATAGAGTATTGAATAGGGATAGATCGTGCGTATTATGCAAAGGGGAAAATGTTAGCAGTCTAACGATCATGCCTGTCCAAAAGAAAACATTATATACTTATGATAATCTACTCACCGTCTGTTACTCCTGTCTAGAGGAGAATGACCCCGTAAGGGAAGTTCGCTTTGTAAGGAGCACAAGTACGGAATAGAAGTGTAATTAAGTAGTATGTCAGACAAAAGATATTCATGTTACAGGACGGAAATCTGCTATACTTAGAAAGTATACATATCTAATGCTTGAGGAGACAAACAAGTGAAAATTTCTGCAAATGGTAAAGATTTGGTTAGAATACTAACTGAAAAAGTCACTTATGAAATCCCCGACTATCAACGCCCGTATTCATGGACCAAAAATGAGTTAACTGATCTTTTTAATGACCTCGAAGCAACTATTCTCACTGAGTCAAATCACTATTTTGGTGCATTTGTGTTCAACGAGGAGCGGAAGAAATCTGACGATGCAATTGAAGTAATCGATGGCCAGCAGCGGTTGACAACAGTGGCCATTTTCCTCTATGTGCTTCGAGGGCTCTACCAAGAGCCCAGATTTAGAGATCTGGAAGGTGTAGAGCATCGGAGAAATAAGTTAAAAGAATATCTCGAATTTCTAGATGACGATGGTCAGACTGTTGGATCTAAGTTTAAGTTAGGTGAAGTTAACCGAAACTTCTTTGAGCAATATGTCGTCAACGGTTGGAATAAGGATGCTGGATTCCGGCGTGAGATCGTAGATCGCTTCAAGCGGGGAAATGAGTATAACTCCTCGAAATCGATCAAAGATGCATTCGATAACATCTACTCTCGCATTAACGAATACATTGCTGATGCCAATGATGACACAGTTGCATTAGGGCGAATCAAAAAGTTACAAGATGTGTTGTTGACTAAGTTTGAAGTAGTTGAGATTGTCGTGGAACAGGATGCGGATGCATTCCTTATCTTCGAAACGTTGAATGATCGTGGTCTTGAGTTGTCCTCAGTGGATCTGATCAAGAACAGATTGTTCAAGTTTTGTGCAAATAGCCCAGACTTTAACGAAGTTAAAGACAAGTGGCTGGATATGATTCGCAGACTGGACAGCACAGTCGTAAAGAAATACCTGCGTCATTATTGGATCGCAAATTATGGACATACCTCTCACCAAAGTCTTTTTAAGTCTGTACGTGAAGTCGCGACCAGTTATGAAACATCCAAGGCGTTGATCTCGGATCTCTACCATATGGCACCTTACTATGGAATCCTAGAGAACCCGCATACATTAAATCCGGGACCGCTGAGAGTGGTTTTAGAAGAGATCAAATCGTTGAACTTCGATCTGACTCACCCGATTCTGCTGGCTGCTTTTAAGCGTTTCTCGGATGACGAAGATAAAATCTACAAAGTTGCAAGGTTGTGCTTAAACTTTATGATTCGATTCATAACGGTTATGCGAGAGAAACCGGCAACGATAGAAAAAGAAATTAGCGATTTCGCAAGAAGCCTCGGTCTTGGAATTAGTGCACTGGCAGAGAAGTTCCTTTCGAATGCGGGGGATAGTGAGTTTAAGGCGAAGTTTATGTCGCTTATCGTCAATGAGACGACATACCCCACTTACTTTATCCTTACTGAATTTGAAAGAGTTGTGCACGCTGAAAGATGGATTGCTCCCGGCCGCACTTACGTTACGGTAGAGCATATTCTCCCTCAAACAGTGGACTTCACAAAGATTGAAGAGGGGGAGTGGGGGGCTCTCTTCACGAAGGAACAGCATGACATGTACTTGAATCGACTTGGGAACTTAACGCTGCTTGGACCATCTGCCCAAGGGAAGGCCGGGAATAAAAAGTTCGCAGAGAAGAGACGAGTATATGAGCAGCATACGGACATGATCATGACTGCCCAACTGGCGAATTACGATAAGTGGACAGTAGATGAGATTGATGAACGTCAGGCAGAAATGGCAGCTCGCGCAGTGGATATCTTCACGCTGGATATCTCGAAATTATAAAAAGAAGGCGGCTCAGCCCGCCTTCTTTATTTTTTGAGTTCGATCAAAAACTGATCGATCTCTTCTATTGTGTTGAGTTTCGATAAGGAAATACGAACCGAGGAACGAATCCCATCTACGTTGATTCCCATACTAGAGAGAACATGTGAGGGTTTTCCAGAACTACATGCCGATCCTGTTGACAAGGCAACATGGTCCGAAAGTTTTTTCAGCAAAAGTTCGTTGTTGACGCTTTCGAATCGAACATTTACAATGCCGGGTATCTTGGCTTCGACATCTGAGTTGAATTGTATGGAAGAAGCAAATGCTTCACTCAGTCGGCTCATCAGATAACCTTCGAGTTGAGACATTTTCAGTTGGGACTCTTTCAGGTCGCGATAAGCAATTTCGGCAGCCTTGCCAAACCCTACGATATTGTGGACACTTAATGTTCCACTTCGATACCCACCCTCTTGTTCTCCACCGTGGAGCAAGGGGGTCATTTTGGTTTTGAAGCCTAAGCGGTGTTTCTTGATCGCCGTTGCCCCAATACCTTTTGGTCCGTGGAGTTTATGAGAAGAGCAGGATAAAAAGTTGATCCCTAATGCGGTCATATCGACTTGGATCTTTCCGAGTACCTGGGTGGCATCTGTGTGCAGAAAGATTTGATGCTCATTGCACAGTTTGGCAATCGACTCTAGGTCGTTGAGAGATCCGACTTCATTGTTGCCCCAGATGACACTAACCAAGATCGGTTTTGACGGTGTATCTAAGACGATTCGAGAAAGTTGATCAAGATCAGCGCGAGCGAAACGATCCACATCTAAGTAGGTGACTCGATAGCCCTTGGTTTCAAGGTATTTCGCGGTCTCAAGGATGGAGGGATGTTCCGTCTTCGTGGTCACGATGTGATTGCCCTTGGATGAGTATTGGTCGGCAACACCTTTCAAGACCATATTGTTACTTTCAGTTGCCCCACTGGTAAAGATGACTTCCTCCGGTTGACATCCGAGAAGTCGGGCTACATGATCGCGGGATTCTTCGACTGCATCTCTTGCTTTGTTTGCCTGAGTGTAATACTTGCTAGAGGGGTTCCCGTAGATCTCGAAAAGATATGGCCACATCGCATCCCGAACTTCGGGATGGATGGGCGTAGTGGCGCTGTTGTCAAAGTAGATCATGACGGCACCTCCTTAGACTTTAGCCAGCAGGTTCGTGATCATCTTTTCATAGTTGCCCGCGTAGTTGTACTCGTTTGCTAACAAACGCACTCCACGTTCGAGGTGTGCATTGAAAAGATCCGGGAAGTACTCGTCATCGCTGATCTCACGTTTTGCATGTTGTGTGATCAAGGCTTTGAATACATAGTCGTACTGTCCGGTGAGGGTGTTTCGATTGAACTCGATACCGCTCACATCTTTGACCAGTTGACTGACAGGCTGCTCGTCTCTTAACGACAAACTGACTGCAAACCGGACCAACAAGTTGGGGGTTAAGCCCGTAGAACTTTGAAGAGTTTTCAACTGTTCTGCGGTTTTCTTGGATGTTCTTAGACGGAAGTTCATTGGGCTGTCACCTCCCGAGGATCAAACATGAAGTAGTGATGACCTACTTCTACCGTTGATTTTTTGGTGTTGAAATCGATCGTGTAGGATTTAGCCACAGTAGGATAGATTTCTTTGTACAACTCTTCGTTGATTTCAGAGTCCGTGGACAAGATGATGACCTGATCTCCGCATTGCGGAATTAGGTGTTTAATCAAACTCTTCCTATGCGATTGATCAAGGCGACCGAGCAGTGTATCAAATACGAAAGGAATACGTTTATGAGAGCACTTCACCATTGCCCACACTGTTGCCAACAGGAGGATTTGTTTCTCACCTGCGGAGAGAACATGCTTGTTAATCTCCTCGTTTGACGAATTGTACAATTTTAGGTGGAAGGTTTCTGGATCAAGAGAAATCTTGTAGATGAATAGCTCTTTTCTAAACAAAGCTTGCAACATCTTCGTGGTTTCCCACTCTACTTGTTGCAATTTTTTCTTGAGCTGGATATCGCGGAAGGCACGGCTGACATCTAATACACGATTCGATATGGCAAAGACGTTTTCTGCTTTTTTCGCACGAACGATCTTTTGTTTCAATGCATCATACTCATGCTCTTTTTGGGTGATTTCTTCTGTAAGATCACCGAGAGTTATTTGGTGCTGCTCCATTGTGAGTTGCATGGATTCGATCTCATTTCGAAGGTCATGCATCGTATCCATGAGTTTCTTCAGATCTGTTGCAGAATCGTTCTCGTCAATCTGTTTACGAATCTTTTGAACGGTGGTGAGCATTTCAGCATTCTTCTTGTAGTTATCGAGTATTTCGTTTTTGCTGAACTTCTTTACCTGTTCGAGCAGGCTTTCCACCTCTGCCCTCTGTTGAGAAGAGGCGTGGTGAAACATGTCAGAGGTATCAGAAGATAGAAGATCAAGGATGCCCCTATAGATCTGTTCGGATGCAGATTCCTTGGAGTCTTGAGTCGTGATCTTTAGAGATTCTAGCAGACCTTGAACATCATGGGCTGAAATCATGTTTTGAACGTTGTTTCGAACATCTAGTACAGACTCTGATTTCAATTGTTCGGCTGTTTTTTCTACGAGACCACGTACCAAAACAAATGGCAAGATCGAGGTTATTGCATCTTTGGTTCGCTCCATCATTGCACCGCGTTGCTTTTCAAGATGACTCATCTCGGACAGCAGAGCATCTCGCTTTTCTTTCACCAAACCACCGTGGACTTCAAACTGTTTCGAGAGATCGGTCAATAGCGCTTTCTTGTCCTCTGTTTCGACTTCCAAAGTCACCTGTTTATCAAGGAGTCCTTTCTGTCTTTGGCGCAAATCCTCCAAGGTTTGTCCAACCTCGTGCAATTGTTTCTCTTCGGTTGTTAAGCTACCGTAGATCGAATCCTGACGCAGCAGACTGTTAATATCGGTTTCTAGGTTTTCGAAGAGGTCGAGATTGAACATAACTTTTGCCGTGTCCTTCAAGTAAGCCGGGAGAGTTTCATCAGAGATGATTTGGGTGATCCGCTCACCATCGAAAAGACAGAACTCGAAGAGTTGCGGAGGTGTTTCTTCTCGCAACTTGGTTTGGAAAATCTCCATCTCTTTTTCAGACATGAATGCTCCATTTTTTTGTATGTTCAGGTTTTCGCGGATCGATTTCTTGCTGCGATCCCAACTTCTTTTGATGGTGTACTGTACACGCTGGAAGTTCTCAACGAGTTCAATGTCGAGCATGATCTGGTAGTTTCTTTCCTGATTCTTCTTCGCGATCGTGTTAAGTTTCGCATCGATTTTTTCGTAGTACGACGAAGTGTCCGTTTTATATCCGAACGAGAGCGGTCCAAACAACGCAAGGCGGAATCCTTCGAGAATGGTTGTCTTACCTGAACCGTTTTGTCCACCGAACAAGACGACATTCTTATCTTGATACTTGGTTGTGAGATTGAAGTCGTAGCTTCCGTAGAACGCGCCGATATTGGTTAGTCTTAATCTTGTGAACTTCATTCTTTGTACCCTTCAACTTTCCCGTAGTGTAGCCAGTCTTGGTTTAGGATTCTTTCAAACTCTTGGAAGAGTCCTCGACGCACTTTGTAGCCGCTGTATTTCTTCTCGATATTGATCAATCTTTTGATCAGTTGAATATCGACATCGAACTCTTTGCAGAGAGTTTCAAGATCGGTCATTTGATCGTCTTCGAAGAGAGAACGATCATCGTATTCCCAATCCAGATCCTCTCCCATCACTTCGCGGTAGATTTGAGGTACGGAGTCCTCCCAGTCACCGTTATCGCTCCAGATCTTACGAATGACCCGAAGTTCTTCCTCCAAGATCAGTGTGTAGTTTGGATCGTAAGGGTTTTGAACTTCTTTTTGAACTTCAAGCAGGCGGCGCAAAATCATCTTTCTGGCTTCCAGCGTGAACGGACCGAGGCCGAGTTTCCGATCTTCGTCTTGGCCGACGAAGTAGATGGTGCCATCGATGCGATGTTTTTGCCGGTATTCACGAACGTCTCGAATATCGGACAACCAGTTTCTGAATTCGAGGAGGGGGATCAACCATTCTTCGCCGTTTTCAATGAAACCGATCAGGGCTTTATCCTGTACGACCACCGTACACACCCAGCAACCAAAGCGGCTGTTCCCGCAGGAACCGGCACTCTCTTTGATCTCTTTGTCGACGATCAACGGGCACTCACCACTCTGAGAGTTCTGATAAAGTGCCATCAGTTCGTGATTGTCGTTACCCCAGGGAGACGGTTCGTTCAGCAGGTAGCTCCAAACATCATCCAGTGTGAAATCGCGAATTGGAGCGTAGACATATGCGTTATTTAATGTAGAGTGACGCATGAGTGTCTTTCCTTCTACCGTGTGGGAGCTCATAACTTGAGCACGTGTAGCACTCTCATCATCGCGAACGCCGAGTACCATGATAACTTCCCCGTACTCGGATACCCTGTCTAAAATGAATTTGTTCGCCGGGTCAATCTTCATCCGGTCTGTGCACCAACGAAATTTTTGACGGGGAGATGGATATCCTTTGCCGATCAAGGAGGCCCAGAACGTTTTCTCTGCATCTGGTCGTACTTTATGTGTTTCAAAGGGCATGCCGAGTTCGAGTGCTTTTTCTTGTATTCGCTTTAGAGTGAGACTAATCGAAGAGATAATCAAAGGTGTTTCTACGAGAGTATCGGAAGAGATGACATAGACCTTTTTCGTGAGCTTTTCTTTCGGAAGTTCGGACAAAGCGTGAAAAACCAACTGCACGATAACGGTCGAGTCTTTCCCGCCGCTGTACCCGACTACCCAAGGTCGCGAGTCTTCGAGGTACATATCTTGGATCTGTTTGATCCGATCTGCTATTTTCTTACGATCTAACAAGTCGAGCATCATCGGTTTCACCTACTTTTATCTTTTCTTCTGCTGCGAGTTCTTGCTCAAACAGCGGCAGTCCCAATTTGATCTTAATCAGATTGGCAGTCAACTGAATGGTGTCTTTATTCTTGTTGATTCGACCGCTCGGGCTGTACGCACGTCCCATCCAGTCGGACGTATTACTACGGCTCCAATCAACTCCTGAGAGTGTACGAATGTACTCGTTCCAGTCGGTAGGATGATTGTGGAACAGGTAGTTTGCGACGAGGCCGATTGCTTCTAAGAAAACACCGTGAGTGTTGATGAAGTTGGTTCTGACTTCTGTCGGGGTGAGTTCTTTTTTGAAGACCTGTTGCCACTCAGTCATGGAGTTGCATAGTTGTTCCCAAAAATCTTTGAGGAACTGTTTCTCTTGATCCGAAATAAACTCGCCTTTTTTCTTGTTGAGGATGCGGGAGTTCGCACGGTGGATACTGCTAAGGGCAAATAGTTTTGCGGACATCTTTGGAAGTGATTGTTTTTCCCGATCTGTGTACCGGTCGAGCAACGGGATCGACGAGACGATCTCTTTGGTCAGCGTTGCAAGTTGATCTCTGTGGTCATACAAGATACCCAGCGAAGAAGTGGTATTGACAGCATGCCGGTTCAAATCCGCAAAGATTTGCTGACTCTTGACCAAGCCTACATCCCGGAAGAAGACAACGGATATCGTCTCATTTCCCATGTCAGGTTGGGTTCTCAAGGCTTCTTCGATTGCAGCACGACGATGCTGACCATCATTTATTAGGAAACGAGAGTCCAGTGATACGGAAAGTTTACCGATATCCTTGAACTGCGGCTCGATGGAAAAGGGAGTGAATGAGACATCGCCATCAATAGACGCGGTCAGGGATGAGAACACATAGTCACCTGGATTGTCTAAGATGTAGTTTGCAATGTCAGGGATTCTAGAGCGATTCAAAGTCCGTTGCGCACGGTGTTCCGGTGCGATTTCTTCTTCATCAAATAAAAAAATCTTCGGAATCAGCCGAAGCGGGCACATCACCACATAGTAGTCTTCGCCTGCCTGTACGCCTCGGATGGCCGGGAAGTTATAGCTGAACGTTGCATCCATCATTAGCAACTCCTCTTTTTACGTACGTAGTTTGCAAGTCTAATATTAGTCTTTCGTAGAATGCTAGTCAATGCAGTTACATGAATTAATACCGATTAATAGGTGATCTCGATGACATGCGGTGCACCAAAAGGGCGAGACGGTGCTGGAGGTGCGGCTGGAGGTCTTTCCGTCAAAGCTCGATTATCAAAAGGACTACCGGGAGATCCTGCGGGACGTGAATGAGCAGGTGCACAATCTCGCGTTCGATTTCCTGCGCCGCACGTACCAGATGACGGGGTTGAAAGAGACGTCGTCGCAGAGTCTGACGGAGTTTTTCTCGATCCTGCGGGCGATCTTTGACGATCTGGTCCGAGCGGTGGAGCGGATCGAGAAGATGCCACATCATCGGCTCGTGCGGGAGGATCGGGTGACGGTGGCGGATCGGGTCAAGCGGGCGGGACGGGACAATGTGTCCTATCTCGCCAAGCGACCGCATCTGCTCGTACAGGATGACCGGCACGGCGTGATCGAGATCGCGGGGCAGGGGTATCGCCCGACGCATCTGATCGAGTCGCGTCGGCGGGTCGATACGGACACGGTGGAAAATCGATTTTTGCGATGGGCGTTGCTGCGGATCGACGCGAAGTTGAAGCGGATGAAGCAGCACCTGCTCTCGGGCCGGAAGCGGTGGCGGCGTGGGGATGCCGAGCAACAGGACCGCGTGGCGCGCATCGAGCGGATGCAGGGGCATCTGGCGCGGCTGCTCCGGGCTGATTTTCTGCAAGGGGTCGGCGAGATGCGGCAGATGTCGGTGACGCTGGTGTTGCAGATGGCACCGGGGTATCGGGAGGTGTACCGGCTCTATCTGATGCTGCTCAAAGGCTTGGAGTTGCAGGGGGATCTGTTTCGGCTGTCGTTGAAGGATGTGGCGCAGTTGTATGAGTACTGGTGCTTCCTGAAACTGCACAGTCTGCTGGCGAAAAAGTATCGGCTGGTGAGTCAGGATCTGATCCGGGTGGATCGCGGCGGACTGTTTGTGACGCTGGATCAGCGGAAGGCGGCGAAGGTCGAATATGCACATCCGCGGACGGGGGAGCGGTTTACGCTGGCTTTCAATCCGAAGATGACCGGATCGCCGACGGTCGGACAGCGGCCGGACCATGTGTTGCGGCTGCAAAAGCAGGACTCCGATGTGGCGTACAGCTATGTATTTGACGCGAAGTATCGGATCGATCCGGCGGAGGCGGGGTCAGCGTATGCCGAGCAGTATCGCGGGCCTGGGCCGCAGGAGGGCGATATCAATACGATGCACCGCTACCGGGATGCGATCGTGCATGCGGAGGATGGCGACGGGGCGTATGCGCGGACGATGTTTGGGGCGTATGTGCTGTTTCCGTATGGGGAGGAAGAGCGGTATCGGGAGCATCCGTTTTACCGGAGCATCGCCAAGGTCAACGTGGGCGCGTTGCCGTTTCTGCCGGGGGCGACGACGCTGGTGGAGGCGTTTTTGGACGAGCTGATCCTCGACTCCCCGGAGAAGGCGTTTGAGCGGACGACGTTGCCGGCAGGGTCTGGGGCTTATTTTGCAGAGCAGCTCGGCGGGCTGGATGTGTTGATCGGGTCGGTGCGCAGCCGGGAGCAGCTCGCGGTCAGTCTGGAGCGGAATTTTTATCACATGCCGCTGAAGAATGTGACGAAGCAGGAGGGTCTGACGGAGCTGCGCCGGATCGGGATCTATCAGCACCGCGATGCGTTTGGCAAGGATGCCGGTATCCGGTATACGGGGCGGATCAAGAGTTGGACGGTGGTGCCCCGCTCGCTGATCACGGAGATCCCGGCCAGATCGGGGACGGAGAGCCTGTTGTATGTGCGGTTCGAGATCGAGGCGTGGGAAGAGCGAAGCCGAGTGATCGTGCCGGGGGGACATGGGGTGCAGCGGTGTCTGCTCACCTCGTCATACCTGCTGGACCGAGCCGGGCAGGTCGCCGAACTGCGGCTGTCGGAGGACGCACATGTCGCCATCTGGCGCGAACAACGCCGCAAAGGTCGCGTGCGCGTGACGTGGGATCGCGAGCACGTGGACGAGGCGGTGCGGCTGGTGGAGATCGTGGGGGAGGGGTAGGGCTTTTTCTCAAAGTTCAGATACCGTATACTGGAAATCATAGAGACGACTGGAGTGGAGGAGACGCTGAATGAGTGTGCAGGCAGATCCACAAAAATTGAAATACGGAGCCAATCGTTTTGCAGCGGGTTCGCAGGAGTTGCGAAGCAAGGGAAGGCGATTGGAGGAGATCACTCAGAATGCCTTGAGCGGGCAGTATGGGTGGACAGGCCAAGGAGCACAGGCGTTTGAACAGATCGGTGAGCAATTGCGCCGTGAAATGGATCAGGCGAGCGAGGTGTTGCAAAGAGCGGCTTCAGTGATGCAGATGTTCGGGTATCGGATGGAGCAGGTCAATCAACTTCGAGAGCAAGCGGAGAGGTTGGAGCGGCAATTGTGGCACATTGATACGTCGACACCGGAGGGGCGGCATGAAGCAAGTGACTTGCGGCACAGGATGCATGATCTGCAAAATCGTGCGGAGTATGAGGCGCGTGTCGCTGATCAACAGGCCGCGCGAGGTTTTGATGAATTGGCAGAGTCGCCCTTTTTGCGAAACTTTGCCGATCCTTCTTGGTGGGATCGCTTTGTCGGCGGCGTGAAGGAAGGGGCCGGTGTGGTCGGCAGTTTCTTCAAGGGCGTGGGCGATGCGGTTGTGGATACGGCGGAGGGTCTTTGGGATGTGGTGACGCATCCGATTCAAACTATTGAGAACCTTGCCGCTGCGCTTTCTCATCCGGTGGAGACGGGGAAGGCGATCTGGAAAGCGATCTGCGATTCGTGGGAACAGGATGTCGTCAATGGCGATGCGAATACGAGGGCGCGTTGGTTTGGCAATGCGGTCGGGCAGATCGCGCTGTCCTTGGTCGGCACCAAAGGGGCTGACAAAGCGGTCAAAGCAGTGAAGGCTTCCGGAGTGGTACAGAAGGGTGCGTCGATGTTCAAAGGAGCGACAGTCGTCGAGGAAACGGTCACCGTGTCAAAGGGGGCATCTGTTGCCAAGGCAGCCGGTCAGGTCTCGGATGAGATGTCTCATGCGGCGAGGGTGGCTGGCAAGGCGGACGATGCGGCCGATTTCGGGAAGTACGCGACGGCGATTGATGAGAAGGTGGAAGTGATCGGACAGGTGGAAGTCAAGCAGTGGCTGAAAGACACTTTTCTCGACGGCGAATACCGGACGGTCGTTACAAAGGAAGACATCTATGTCTACCGCACGTTTGGCTGGGAGGCAGAGGCAAAGGGTTCGTTTACGACGACGGCGCCTGCAGCTAACCGTATTCAGGTCAAGATCGATTTGGCGCTCTTACCAGAATGGAAGAATTCCCGAATGTATGAAGCGACGATTCATGTCCCAAAAGGAACGCAACTACAAATCGGCAAGGTTGCACCTCAGGTGATTGAAGATACAGGTACTATATTAACGGGTGGTATCGACCAAATCGTGTTGCCTCAAAACTTCCCGATGGAATGGATACAAAAAATAAGAGTTGTGCCAAGTCGATGAGTGTGGGAGGAGTTTTTTTGAGCACTGAAATAAAAAATCAATTGTTGCTACAGCTAAAAAAAGGGATCACGATGCTGGAGGAATATATCCGTATCGAGCCGGACGGTACTTTGGAGGACGTATTGAAAAGGTACCGGAAAGCGGAGGAACGAATCCAGACAAAAGCGATCTCGGAATTGACCCGCCTTGATCTTCCGGTTTCGAACATTATGCGTATGGTGGCTGATGGAAGCAGTGGTGCGATTCACGGATGGGACGATCCGATTTTTGACGTTTTGAGTGAGGTCAGCAGTTTAGTTGAGCAATTGTTGAAGGAAGCGGAACGAAAGTAGGAGGGGGATACCGATGTTTTGGAAAAAAGAGAAGTCAAAGACCGATCTGTTGGTGGAATTGCTGGTAGAAGGTAAGCAAGACCCGCTGAAGCGTCCGGCCTTTTATCAGTTGCTGTGGGAATCGGATCTGTATGTGACGGGGCGTGTGGAAGGGGAGGAGTTGTTGCTGTCCTTCTTCGATATAGAAGGGCGCAAGACGTTGCCGCTTTTTTCCTCGATGGAGCTGATGGAGCGGGTGATCCCGGAGGGGCAACCCTACGTGGTGTTGGAAGGGCAGCATCTGTTTCCGAGCGTGCCTGCTGATGTGACGGCGATCCTGAATCCGGCGACCAACGTCGGGAAGGAGTTTTTGCCCGATGAGATCGAGGCATTGTGCACGGGCGTTTTGTTCCAAGATTTGCAACCGCAACCCTTGTCTGCTGGGCAGAAAGTGGCTATCGGACAGCCCGCCGAATACCCGGAGGCGCTGGTGCAGGCGTTGAGCGCCTATTTTAAGCGCAGCGGATCTGTGGAAAAGGCGTATCTCGCTCAGGTTTATCTTCCAGATCAAGACGAGCCGCCGCATCCGGTGGTGGGGATCGAGTTGAAGGCAGGCAGCGCACCTTTTCTAAGTGCTCTGCCCGAACTGGATCAAGTGGTTCGAGCGGCGATTGGCGAGGAGGCATTGGTCGATTTTTTTGAGATTCGTCAGGATCAGCCGAACGGTGTTGCTTCTTATATGGTGGAGGAAACAAAACCTTTTTATATGTGGGAGACGAAGTAGTAGGGAAAGAGCCGAGTCGGGGGACTCGGCTCTTTCGGTTGGTGGCAATGTGATATAGGCTTGCGGATCTGATGGCACCGTGATTCGAGTGTCCGAGCGAGTGATTCAGTCCAATGAGGAGATCCTGTCCTATTTCGAGGGGTTGGGTACTGCTATAGTTAAAGACATTGGTAGCATTTCCACGAACACTGCGAACTTAAGGGCTTGGGCAGAAAAGAATGGTTGGGTGAGACAAGATACTGCTGGTGGTGTCGAGCAATGGGGAGTAAAGAACGCCGATGGAACGTTTAGTTGGAGGCTGAAGTTGAAGCCCGAAGCTAGTACAAGGGAAGGACTAGGAGCAGGGAGTAATCAACCTCGATTCGATGCTAGACTAGACGATAAGGGAACATATATCAATCCGTTTACAGGAGAAACGGGCGGTAGGAGTGTTGGAACTCATATTCCATTAGGGGAGTGAAGTGTATGAAGAGGGAAAGGTTATTGGAAATATTAACAGACCCAACAGCGTCAGATGCAGAAAAAGATGACGCAGTGATTGAACTAGGAGAGAACTTCCAAGATGCTGAGACTGTGGATATTTTAATTAAAGTTTCAAACGATAATAACTGCGATGAGATGATTAAGGCAAGTTGTGGGGAGTCTATAGGTCAAATTTGGCTTTCAACACAGCAGATAAGTTATGACAAGTTAACTTATCTAAACGGTATTGCTTTGACAGAGGTGCTTTCCTTAATCAAAACGCAACGCCCCGATTGGTACGAAACATATTTGGAGATGTTCCCTCAATCATAGCTGCCAGAGGAGGAGTAATTTTGGCTGCGTATGTACTGTTACTTAAAGAATATGAAAGCGATGAATCTGTGATCTACAAATTTGGACCCAATGAAAATGTAATGGGGAAAATCGAGTTAAACAAAATAACCAGAAAATTTTCTGAGTTAGAAGGTATACCTGACCCAAGTCTGCCATCAAAGTTCTATTTTGACAGAGCGGCACAGAGGTTGGCAGTTTGTCTAGTTCGAGAAGGTGGGATTTTTCCAGAACGAACGGCGTTTGAGTCTTAGTAGGGTCTTTGTAGGAGGGAAAGAGCCGTGTCGCGGGACTCGGCTCTTTTTTGTGTGGGTGTGGGGGCGGTGGGGATCAGAGTGATTCTGTGTCTTGGGTGGTGTCTTGGGCGGATTCTTTGGTCGCTTTCTGTTCGTGGTTCGCCATCTCAGCATAGATCAGGTACCCGATGCCGACGAGGAGGGCGAGTACATTCCATGTGGTGTAGCCGCCTCCGATGATGTCTTTGAGGGTCTGAGCGAACCATTCGTGGGTGCTAGGGTTATCGCTTAGAAGCGCGGCGGTGATGTAGCGGCCGCAGTAGAGCATGGCGGCGATGAAGAGAAAGGTGAGGCCGGTGATACGGTGGGCCATGATAATCCTCCTGATGAGTGTTTTTACCATATTATACCGTTCTTTTTAAATCATGACTGCTCTGGCAGATGCATATCATCTAGTAAATCGAGATCTGCGAGAGGGAGGATCAGTCATGACGTATGTACGGGCTTCAGAACATCTGGCGTCGATTGCGGCGAGATTTGGGGTGCCGGTGTTGGCGGTGATGCAGCCGAACAATTTCTTTGACCCGAGGCGGTTCGAAGTGCGCCCGATCACCCCGCAACGGCTGGTACCGCCGGTGGGGGCGGTGCATCGCTCCCACGCGACGGGGAATCACCTGCGGGAGTTGCAACAGGTGAAGGAGCAACTGGCCCGGCTGGAGCGCACGCTGACCCTCCAACACACGGTCCACCTCCACACCCGGCAGATCGCAGAACTGGAACGGCGGGTGCGGGAGTTGGAGCGGATGTTGGGGAAGTGAATCGACGTACTCGGTTGGTGGCAATGTGATAGGCTTGCCCCTGTATGATCATACAAAAAGCGGCGGAGGTGATCATGTAATGGCTGATGTAGATGCCAAGATCGAGCAGGATTACAAAGTGGGCGAGGGCCCGAAGGCTCTGTCTGAGAAATACGGCGTGCCAGTCAACACGAACACACCAAAAAAAGGGATACACGCGAATCCGTGTATCCCTTTTGTATTACTTCAGGCCGAGGCTAGTAGTGATCGATTCGAGCACATCTGATGCTGCGGGGGTTCAAGCTTTGTTAGCGGCGCATAAGGTGCATGTTCGTGAGTATTTGATGTGCTGGCGAGCTTTCACGACCAAATCTAGCAAACCGTAGTCGAGCGCCGGATGTCCGTCACGTCAACAGCTACATGGCCAGCGCGCTGCGTGAAGCGTCTGGTTTCCCGAAATAAAACCAAGCCCTCGGCTCAGGCCGGGGGCTTTTTGATTCATATACGTCGGTTAATATTTCTCGATATCATTGTCGTGGATAACTTCGATAGTAACTAGTTCTTTCTTTAACAAAGTAACATCATTACCCAGGCGGGTGATTTCCTCATTCGTTAATTCGCCTTGAAGCTCATTGGGTTCGAATGTGTCTATTACTTTCAGAATCTCTTCAAGGTATGTATCCGGGATTTTGCCGTAGTCAAGGCATAGTTTTCCAAGTGTCGTGTGGAAAATCAAGCTTTCTGCTTTGCCTTCTTCAATGACATTGTCAAACTCGTAGAAACAGACTGCAGCTGCAACCAATCCATTTCGTCCACTATTGATAGTATTAAGAAATCTATACTTTACTGCTTCATGTAATTCGTCAAACTCCCACTCCATCATAACGCCCCCGTGTTATTGATTATTTTCAGTTCGTTTAAACAGTGGTTTTTCAACACTGTTATATAGAATCTCAACGTCTACATTTTTGTACTTGTCTTTGAACTGTTGAATGATGATCGAACAACTGTCGCATGGCTTTCTATCAGTATACAATTTTATAGAACCCGATGCAGTTGTTTTTTCGCCAAGTTGTAAAGCGATTTCGTTTAAAATTTTATATTCGGTATCCCGATCCCTGAGATAATTTTTCCCCAGTCTATCAGGGGTTTCGATGGCAATAAATGTCGCTGGATCAGGTTTTAATGTTATTCCAATGAGGCTGTCATAACCTCTCTCTCCGATTTCATTGATACCACTGTGGGCGAAGAATTCGTCCTTTATATTTTCTATGCTGACCTGTGCGTAGCCGAAGTTTCCTGATCGTTTTAAATCGCTTGGAAGTTGCTGTCTTAGAGAAATCACACGATCATAGATATGTGAGTCTGCTACTGGACTGATTGTACGAATTGAAATGGAATCACTTATCGTATAGGAGTTTGAAAGGTCCGTCTGATCTTCGACTTTATCGACTTTATTAGAGGTGGTATTTTTTACTGGGTCTTGATCCGTATCTACGAGTCGTAATCCATCGTCTAATGATTTTTCTACCCTCGCGAGTCGTCCTAATCCTTCCGTTCCAAAGAATTCAATTAGTACGCCGAGGCCCGTACCAACTGCTTTCATTCGTGTGTACGAAGTTCCATTCACCAAGTCTCGTTCCCAATAAACTTTTAGGTCATATGGGATACCTTTCAGTTCTTTGACAATGGTCTCCTTGGTTTCATTGGGGTGTGAAACTGCTTTGAAAATCGCAGAGGCTCGCTCAAAAGTCTCTCCGGGGTGAGATAGCATGTAGCTTGGAGTTTGCTTAGCTAATACCTCCAACGTCTCGTACACATACTTACCAAGACCTTCAAGTAACCCTAAGAATGCCCCGAATGCTCCTCCTTCCTGAGCCTCTAAATATTTCTCCTCGAAGAAATCTGTTACATCTCCGTATGCTTCTTCAACCTCATCACGAATCTCACGAGCCTTATCCTGAACGTTGCTCCAAAAATCACCGAAAAAGTCGGCCATTTTATCCGGTACCGATGCTGCATCACCAAAATGCAGACGATTGGTCATAGCGGAAATTCCTTCGAAAGCATTTTCAGCGGCTTTATTGGAGTTATTCTCCAGATAATCTGCATTCCGATCAAAGTCATTCATGCGATAACGAAGAGATGCAATTTGATCTCGAATGGCGTCTTTTCTGATCTCATCGGCGCCCCAAAGTTCTGATTGTAGAGAGTGGATACGATTTTCCAGTTGCATAGCTTGTTGACGAAGTTGGTTGACTTGATCTAGTTGGGATGCGAGGCTAGAAAGGACGCTTGCAACATTTTGAAATGCTTCACTTGATACATTTATATCTTCGCTTATACGTTTGGTGTTGCGGCCGATGCTAAATGCCCAAAAGCTGACGCTATTGCCTGTCCAAAGATTGACGGATATAATGACCACCGTACATATCCTAGAAAAGGAAAAGGACGCCTCTGAATGATGTGCCACTGTATC